>CAWBNG010000004.1:230000-1421267 GCA_963790075.1 uncultured Chloroflexia bacterium | reverse complement strand
TCGGTTGGGATTCATCTGCGCGGAATGAACTGCTTGCAGCAATAAACGATGAGGCAGATCACCTGGATATGGTTGTTGGTAATCTGTTAGATATGTCCCGCATCGAGGCTGGCGTTTTAAAACCTAAACGGGAATGGAATATCCTCTCGGAGATCGTGGGCAGCGTTCTTACCCGCATGCATGGTCTAACGGACGGTTATAAGCTTGCGATCGATTTACCGGAAGATTTGCCACTTGTGCCTATAGATTATGTGCAGATAGGGCAGGTCTTTACCAATCTCCTCAGTAATAGCGCCAAATATGCGCCAGAAGGAACACTGATCCGTGTCCATGCTCATATCCAGGTTACTCGATACAGGTTCAGGTCTGCAACCAAGGGCCAAAAGTTCCCGAAGAGCATCTCGAACGGATATTCGACAAGTTCTATCGGGTTACCGACGCCGACCGTGTAAAAGGCACTGGCCTGGGGCTCTCTATTTGTAAGGGGATTATTGAGGCGCATGGCGGCCGTATTTGGGGTGAGAATCTCAAGGATGGGTTTGCATTTAATTTTACACTGCCTCTCACGCAGGATGGAGTGCCACCATATCGATTGCCTTCCGAGCTGGAGGGCGAATGATCACATCACCTCATATTCTGGTTATCGATGATGAGCCACAAATTTTGCGCGCTTTGCGAACCATCTTGACCGAAAAGAATTTCAAGGTTACAACAGCCAATCGTGGCGAGGATGGATTGACTTTAGCCGCGACCAGTATGCCAGATATCATTATCCTTGATCTTGGCTTGCCAGATATGGATGGGTTCGAGGTCTGTGCGCGGTTGCGAGAATGGACACAATGCCCGATCATCGTTTTGTCTGTCCGCGATAGTGAACGAGACAAAGTTACCGCACTGGATAAGGGAGCCGATGATTACCTGACCAAACCGTTTGGGATCGAAGAGTTGCTTGCACACGTGCGGGTGGCGCTACGCCACTCGGCCCGGATAAACGGGAACCAGACCAGTATTGTCGAAGTTGGGCGGCTGAAGATCGACATAGCCTGGCATGTTGTAACTCGTGATGGTGAAGATGTGAAACTGACTGCCACAGAATTCAACCTGCTGGCTTATCTGGTATCTAATCGGGGACGCGTGCTCACACATCAATCCATTCTAAATCATGTGTGGGGACCAGCAGATGCCGACCACACTGAATATTTGCGTGTGTACGTACGCCAACTTCGTAAGAAGTTAGAAGAAGATCCGGATCAGCCCAAATACATCCTGACAGAACCTGGCGTGGGTTATCGTTTTCTGGCAGACGTTTAATACTCTTAAGCCCTCATGCTTGAAATGCCCCGCATCGGGGTATTTTTATTTTTTCTTAATGGGATTGGTCAAATCCTTTGTCACCGTTTTATACCTGTTTGTTACGATAAAGCCGGAAAGAAAGGCATTTATGAACAACATAGAATCGCTCATCCCAGATAAATATCCAGACCACATGCCTGCTGACGCCAATACTACCTCGATGCCTACAGAGCGGTTGGTCATTCCATTGTTGGAAGCTGACATCAATATCGGCCAGTTAGCGCAGCGTGTTTATAAGCTTGCAATTTCGATGCACGCGCATGTTTTGCTGATAGGAATAAGTCCGGATCACCTGGAAGAAGCAATGATACGTCGACAACTGGTAACGCTGACGGCTGCTATCCAAGATAGAAGCGTGTCCGTAAGCACGATGGTTTTAGGTGGGGTGTCTTGGATGAAAAAAATGGAAGAGATCATCTGGCCTGGGGATATGATCGTCATCCGGGCCAAAGATGAACTCAGCACCGAGGGCAGGTCAATCAGCCAGGAATTGACTTCCCGCTTTCAAGCGCCGTTCTATATTCTTTCGGGCCTTAAAATCTCCCAGGTATAAACGTTCAGGATTGCTGTCACAGTTCATTTTATGGCTGGGGGCGATCGGCATCATGGCCGGTTTCTTCTGGATGCAGGTGATGATAGATCAGTTGCCAAAGGACTGGGCGCATACGACCCTGTTGTTAGTGTCTGTCATTGTCGAATTTGGCCTGCTCTTGCTGTGGAATTCTCTGTTTCCATAAAACCCCATTCGCCGCTTTATCGAAAAATAATAGGTGAATTCCTTCTAGCCATCATTTTCCTGGCATGTAAAGTCATGCCACGGAAACAGCCGAATGAACCCGTTGGTGAAAATGTACTAAATGGGATACGGTGGTTAGAGCACTCGTTAACTCAAAAGTCAATTTCGAATTTCTAACAGGTAAAGAATGTCACATACAAACCTCAACCAATCCTTCTTGTCGGACCGGCTGACTGAAGAATACGAACTTCAACATGCCCTATTTTCGGCACAGCCTGCCATCATACAGCGCTTTTTGGAAGCACAAGGAAAACACATCGCAGAAGCACTCGTAGAGGGTGCATCACAGGTACGGTTTTCCCTTCCAGATCGCGTTTCGTTTCCATTACAAAACGGCCAATCCCCTGCGCTGGTGACCATCCCTCAGAGCCAGCGAAATTACTCAGCTGGAAATTTATTCAGTCGATTACGCAAATTGGAATCTTACAAGCTATTACGCCATACCCTCAATGAGTTGGAGCAATCTCCGGACCGTGCCGTCTCTGTTGCGGCCGGTTTGCTGCGCCATGCTGCCGTTTTGCATATGGTCTATAACATGCTACCCGCTGGTCGCAGCGTCTCCTACAAACTCGCAGATGAAGAAGAAACGATCCCTTCTGTCCCTGAGGATGAAATCCTTGAACTGGAATCAGCGATCACCGCAGCAACCGATGCAATCGTTGAAGAAGGGAAAACAGAAGCAGGACGCGGCGAATTGCTTGTTCCGTTTGTACCCTATGCGCGTAAGTTCTACCTGCCGCAGTGGGTGGCCTTTGATGAAAAAGGGAAATTGTTGGTCAAGTCAGTCGAAGAGGCAAAGGCGCACATCAAATCCATGCAGCGATTTATGGAAGTGTTGTTCCTGGCGGTTGCGCTGGCTCCGTATATTTCCGCGGACAAAGAGTATACCAAAAAGAGATATGGGATGCTCGGCCAACTGGTCAACCAGGGGCGCGCTTTGGCGGTTTTCCAAACCAAAGAAATCATTGCTCAAATCAAGAAAAGGACGTCGGTCAGAAGCCTGAACCGGGGGCTCAGCCTGAGCCTGCCTTACTTCGACGACCAGGAGCTCCGCATCGATTTCTCGAATTTCGAAGTGATCCCCGCAGGACGGATCATGTTCGTCCCGGCGTTTGTCGTACGCGCCGTGCACCAGGAAGAGGTCAAAGTCAGCCAGGACACGCGCTTAAGTCCATCTACTCGCAAACACTTACTTTATTTGCTCGACTTGTTTGAGAAAGCATTCGAGAACGAATAACAGGTCATCACATGTTTTTCTCCATCGCTCTATTAATTGTTGCTCTTGTCGTTTCCCTGCGTGTCGCGCCACGAGAGAGACAGGAAGATGTCCACGTCCACGGCGCTGGCCAGATCGGCGTGCTGGCTGCAATCGCCTTGTTTGGCGTAGATTATTTCACCTCGTATTACTATGCCACCGGCGAAATGATGAGCGCTTTACACCCGTATGGTTTGCAGGGAAGGCTTGCTTACATTGCGGTTGCGGTCATTGCCTTTGCTAACTTTACCTTCGGCCTGCTTTACATGTACTCGCTTGGTCCCTTCAACGAGGGTGGCGGTTCGTATACCGCCTCGATGCGGTATCTAAAACCTACCTTGAGTTTGATTGTGGCTGTGACTTTGATCCAGGATTACGTCCTGACCATTGTGGTCTCGGCTTTGTCCGGTGGGGATCAGCTCTTGTCTATCATCAATGCTTATGACGCGCATTGGATCTGGCATTTTGCTATTGGCGCGATCCTGGCAGCCGTTACTTGGTATCTTACCATCCGCGGGCGTGGAGAGTTTGCGCGTGTGGTTTTCATGATGCTTGGTGTTTTTGTGTTTCTGACCCTCACAATGGCGATTGGTTTGTTGATCGCACATTTCAAAGGCATCCCGCCGGCGCCATCGGATGTGGTCGCTGCACCCGTTTCGCTTGGTCAGGCTTTGTTCCACCTGCTGACCGCTTCCATGAAAGGCATGGTTGCACTGACAGGCCTGGAGGCGGTATCCAATGGCGTTCAATTCTTCATTGACGCAGACACAGAGCTGGTCAAATGGGGTAAGCGGCGCATGCCGCACCTCAATGGACTGTGGAATTTCTACAGCGGAAAATCTGGAGTAGGTCGTTTCGTGCAAACTGCCTTTCTTTTCTACGGTGGTTTGACCACTCTTTTCCTGACTTTCTTCTCTTTACGTTTCAATGTGTTCGACGGGACATTTGGTCGCACCTTGGTTGGCAACATGGCTTTTATTGGCTTTGGTCAAATCCCGGGCGGTGTGATCTTGTTCTGGGCATACCAGATATTGGCGGTCTTTATGCTGGCGGCGGCTTCCATGACCGCATTTCAGGACGCGCAGGCTACCGAATGGCGCGATGTGGCCATCGGTGAGATTCCGGAGGCCATCATCTACCGCGATCCACGCGGCACGTTCACCCGTTCGGTCACGATTACCTTCGGACTTTCCGTGTTGATCATGCTGTTGGTACGAGGGCAGACAACTGTGGCAATTCCGTTTTACGGGGTGGGCGTTTTCATGCCGATTATGGTCATGGGACTGGCAGTTCGTCGCCACGTTGTTGAAAATACTACAGGCCGCGCGCGCAAATGGGGCACAGCCGCTGCGACATTTGCTAGCGGACTCGCGTTTGCAGTATTCCTCGGCCAGCTGATCGGGAAATGGGATGAGGGAGGCTGGGTCGCCCTGATCGGTTTCACAGTTTTGGCGATTTTGGCTCATATGCTGCTGCTATCTCCGCTAGGTTATCGTGAGCCGAAACAAATACACCGCATCGTACGCGAGAAAGCACGCGTTCAGGGCGCTATGGCTTCCATCGTAGAGTGGCAATCATTGAAGATGCAGGAATACCGCCATTCTTTGCGCGGACGCATCTTGATCGGAGTGGCTCGCTTCTTCGAGTTGTTTGGGGTGCGACGCCCGATCCGCTATGAGCCTGTCCCTGCCGCTGCCGGGGATTACGATCATGCGCTACATGTGGACCATCCCGATGCACCCTCGTTTTTGGATCAATATCTCGATAAACCGGAGCCCAAACTCGGTGGTGCGCCCAAGGAAACTGAGCACAGCGAAGACGAAGAATAGTATCCATATTGGAGATGTGAAGCGCGGATCATCTCCCATATTTTGCTTCCAACGTCATGAGTACCACCCCGATTTTCAGCTTGCGTGTCACAGAGGTATATGAAGACCTGGAGACGTCCCCAAACGGGCTCTCAAGCGCCGAAGCAGATACCCGCCTAGCACTTTACGGGCAGAATCGGCTTTCAAAGCAAAAGAGGACGTCTTTCTGGGAAAAGTTTGCGCGTGAGCTTGGCCGCACGTATGCTTTAGTGTTGCTTGTCGTTGGCCTGGTGACCCTGTTGCAGCGGGATATAGCTATGGCAAGCATTATTTGGAGCATCGTCCTCGGGAATATCGCCCTGTCTTTCTGGCGGGAGTACCGCGCTGAGCAAGCCATCGAGAAGTTACGCCAGATCTTGCCGTCATTTGCGCATATCGTTCGCGATGGCATAGAAAACAACATCCCTTCAAACCAAGTCGTACCCGGCGATATTCTAGTGCTGGCAGAGGGAGATAACATCCCGGCAGATGCACGCGTGATCGAAGAATATGGCCTGCGAACGAATAATGCGACATTGACAGGCGAAGCGATCCCGGCGCGCAAGATGGCAGACCCTTCGTACCAGACCGGGATTAGCGAGCTGGAGCAACCGAACCTGATCTTTGCGGGGACCTCCATCGCTTCGGGTACAGGACGGGCAGTTGTGCATGCAACAGGGATGATGACCCAATTCGGACGGATTGCGCACCTGACCCAGACCATTGAAGAAGAACCCACGCCCTTTGAAAAAGAACTGAATAGGTTAAGCAAGCTCACATCCTGGATAGCTTTAGCCATAGGTGGAATCGTCGCTGCAGTCGGATTCTTTTCCCTCGGTCTCCCATTGATGGAGGTAACCCTATTGGCTTTGGGGATTGCAGTCGCCGTGATACCTGAGGGTTTGATCGCCACACTGACACTATCATTAGCGGTAGCAGTTCAACGCTTGGCTCAGCGAGGCGTGCTGACAAAAAAATTGTCAACGGTTGAGAGATTGGGGCAGATTTCAGTCATCTGCACAGATAAAAGTGGCACCTTGACCCAGAATCAAATGACGGTGCGTGATATCTGGGTGGCGCGCAAAAGAATCAAGATCACTGGCGTGGGATACGAACCGCAGGGACAATTCATTCCACAACCCGAGGGCAAGATTTGGGAACAGGATTTACTGTGTTTATTGGAGGCAGCCGCGTGCTGTAATAATGCGCGCGTCAACCCACCTTCTCTGGAACACCCAACGTGGACGAGCCTTGGGGATCAGACAGAGGTCGCCTTGAAAGTGGCAGCGATGAAAGCGGAAATAACCGATGACGCGCTCCGCCTGATCATCCCGCGCCTGCACGAGATCCCGTTCGACGCGCGGCGCAAGCGGATGACCACGATCCACCGGGGTATTGATCACGAGCTCGCTTTCGTCAAAGGCGCGCCGCGGGAGGTCTTGCAACTGTGCACCAAAATATTGATCCACGAAGAAGTCGTGCCCTTGACCCCGGAATTGCGCGCTGAAATCCTGGCGACGAACGACGGGTATGCGCGTAACGCCTTGCGCGTGCTGGCCCTGGCGCGGCGCGAACTGCCTCCCCGTTCAGGCGCTTACACCGCTGAAAACGTTGAACACGATCTTACTTTTCTTGGGTTGATGGCCATGCTAGACCCGCCGAGACCGGAAGTTGAAAAGGCAGTCCAGATCTGCCGCGAAGCGGACATCCGTATCGTGATGATCACGGGCGACTATGGCCTGACAGCCGAGTCGCTGGCACGGCGTGTGGGACTGCTGACGAAACCTGATTCCATCATTTTGACGGGCGCAGAACTGGATGAGCTATCGGATGTAGCGTTACAGGAATTGCTTGAGAAGGAGGTACTCTTTGCTCGCATGGCTCCAGAGCACAAGATGAGACTCGTCTCTGCCTTCCAGCACCGAGGTGATGTGGTAGCCGTCACAGGCGATGGGGTAAACGACGCCCCCGCATTACGCAAAGCGGATGTGGGCATTTCGATGGGAATTGTTGGCACAGATGTGGCGAAAGAAGCAGCGGATATCATCCTGACCCAGGACAACTTTGGCGCGATTGTTACAGCTATTGAAGAAGGCCGCGGCGTGTACGATAATATCCGTAAATTCATCACCTATATTTTTGCAAGCAATATTCCGGAAATCATGCCGTTCATCATAAAGGCAAACCTGCCTTTGATACCATTGGCATTAAGCGTGCGTCAAATCCTGGCGATTGATCTGGGCACAGATATGTTTCCCGCACTAGCGCTCGGCATGGAAAAGCCAGAACCCGATGTAATGAGACGTCCACCTCGTCCGCGCAATCAGCCGCTGCTCGACCGCAGTTTATTGCTGCGAGCTTTTTGGTTGGGCGCGATCGAAGCAGCACTGTGCTTTTCAGGTTTCCTCTCCGTTTTCATTTTCTCTGGTTTTGCGGATGAAATCGGATTGCCTTTCCTCTCGCCACTGGCAAAACTGTTTGATTTTTCGTTGACCCTGTCATTTGGCCAGGCTGTGATTTTAGCTGCCACGGTTTACCATGCGAGCGTGGTTACATCGCAAGTTGGCAATGCTCTGGCATGTCGTTCCGACCATATGCGAGGGTCCGCGCTAGGTTGGCTGAGTAACAGATACCTCTGGCTTGGCATCTTAATTGAGCTGGCAGGAATAGTGAGCATTATATACGTTCCCTTCCTTGCCAGAATATTCAACCACTCACCTTTACCAGGTTGGATGTGGTTCGGGTTGGCATTGAACGCGTTTGTGTTATATTCCGTTGAGTGGATTCGTAAGGCTATCCTGCGCGGCTCAAGAACGATGCGTAACGGAAAGGCTTCCACTCACTCCCTTCAGGAGGCAAGCTAATGAAGATTATCATTATGGGCTGTGGACGGGTCGGCTCACAGGTGAGCTGGTTATTGCTCAGCCAGGGACATGAAGTCACCGTGATCGATCATGATGCCAACGCGCTCGCAAAATTGGGTCTGGATTTCAAAGGCAAGGTGGTGCGCGGACTTGGTTTTGATCAAAGCGTTCTCCATGAAGCAGGCATAGAACATACCGAAGGGTTTGTTGCTGCAAGTTCTTCAGATAACGCGAATATCGTAGCCGCTCGCATCGCACGTAATATCTTCCATGTGCCCAGGGTGGTGGCGCGTCTTTATGATCCATTACGGGCGGAGGTTTACCAGCGGCTCGGACTGACGACTATCTCGACCACAGGCTGGGGCGCGGAGCGCATCGTAGAGGTAATGACTCATACCGACCTGGATGTATTGCCCATATTCAGGGACGGGGGGACGACTCTTTTGCGGGTTGAAATCCCGGTACGCTTGAGTGGGCATTATGTAAACCAAGTGAATATTCCCGGCGAAGTCATGGTCATTGCAGTGACCCGGGATGAGCAGACCTTCATCCCTGTTTCAGGCACAGAATTCCGGGAGGGGGATATCGTGCATCTCTCAGTCATCCCTTCAGCGATGACCAGGTTGGAAGGGATGCTGGGGCTTGAGAGATGGTAAGCATGTTCGTTATTATTGTAGGCGGTGGCAACACAGGTTCGCAGCTGGCAAAGTTCTTGCTGGAGACCGGACATACGGTGCGCGTGATCGAGGAGCGCCCGGCAGTTTTGGAAAAGTTAACTTCTGAGATTCCGCATGAAGCCATTGTCAAGGGCGATGGAAGTTCACCTTCAAAATTGGAAGAGGTGGGAATTCAAAAGGCGCAAGTCCTGGTGGCTGTTACCGGTTCTGATGAAACAAACTTGGTGGTGACCACCCTTGGAAGATTCGAGTTCAATGTACCCCGTGTGATTGCAAGGATCAATAATTCAAAAAATGCCTGGCTCTTCACCCCGGAAATGGGTGTAGATGTCGCTTTGAATCAGGCGGAAATCCTCGCGCGGTTGAGCGCGGAAGAAATGTCTATCGGGGATATGATGACCCTGCTGAAATTGCGCCGTGGCAAATATTCGTTAGTGGAAGAAAAGATAGCTCCTAGCGCGCGTGCCGCTGGAGTCGCGATTAGAGATTTGTCATTACCCACCAATTGCATCATTTCTGGCATCATACGTAATGGGGAAATCGTACTCCCGCGTGGAATCACTATTCTTGAAGAAGGGGATGAAATCCTCGCGTTGGTTGATGAACCAGCACGGGTGCAACTGGATAAAATCCTGGGACGGCCATCTGAATAAGTTTGCTCATAATTCATGACTTGGGGTGATATGCGATCTATCATCTGAATTCGAGCCGGGTATCTTATTTTCAGAAGTCAGTCCGCCTCTCATCGTATGATTGAGCGCTCATCCCAATCGGATGGTAAGTGGGTTCCATGTGAGAAGACCGCTGTCCAGACGCAGCCGAAATCGGCTTTGGCGTCGGGCGGACGTATGCGGGGTTGTTGGTTCGCGCTAGCTCCGCGAAGGGGCGGCTGGAAAAAGCCCAATATCGTCTCCGAGATGCGCTTGAAATCCATACCAAGTCGGTAATCATCGTTGCTGCGTTGATTGCAACCTTGCTGATCGCTAATACTCAGATGTTCTCAACCGTAATGGACTTGCTCACGATCATTTCTGGCGTCACTGTATCAACATACTTGATCACCATTTTTCGAAAGCGACGTCCAGAATTTGGTTTAGCGACACTATTGATGGGCCTGACCGTAATAACAGTTATATTTACAGTTGCTATGTTATTTCTATCTCACCCTCCCATTCTTATTGCCATTGCCGGCATTTTAGGTGCATCCCTTACAATGAGTATTGAATTGCACTGGTTGGCTCATCTCCTGTGGGTTAATCTTGCAAGCATCCATATTCACCATCCATAGTTCACAGAAACTCGTGTTTTACAATGCCTGATCACATTCCTCCACCTTCCACACTTCCACCTGGCTCCTCTGTCTGGGCTTACTTGCGCGATTCTGGCGGTCCATCGCAAGATCGCTCAGTCGGGCAGCAAAAAGCCGAAATAGAAGGATATTGCAAGCATTACGGCTTGGCGCTATCTCTGGTATTTGCCGATGTTGCACGCTCCGGGGGTTCTACAACAACCCGTGAACAATTCAACGAGATGATCGATATGAGTAAGCACTAAGTGACTCGTCCAGATGGCATCCTCATCTGGAATTATGCTCGCTTTGCTCGCGATCTTGATGATTCCCAATACTACAAGGCTACTCTCCGCAAACGGGGTATTACGATTCATTCCCTGACAGATCCAGTCCCTGAAGGTGTGTATGGACAAGTGGTCGAAGTGATAATCGACATTGCCAACCAGGAAAAGAAGCGTCAGACATCTCGTGATGCCCAACGCTGCTTACATGAGTTAGTAGAAAAACATGGATGTGTACCTGGTACTCCCCCTCGGGGGTTTATGCGCGTACCGGTTGAGCTCGGTTTACGCCGCGATAAAACCAAGCGAATTGCTAACCGTTGGGCACCTGATCCGGAATGGATTCCGCGTATCCAAAAAGCCTTTGAGATGCGTGCTTCCGGCGCAAGTTTGCAAGAAATCAACCGCGCTACTCGCATCTATCATTCGCTAAACTCTTACACCACCTTTTTTAGCAATGCTCTTTATCGTGGAACGCTCGTTTACGGTGATCTTACAATTGAAAATTATTGTGAACCCATCATTGACAAGGAAATATGGGACATCGTGCAAAAGATCAGCAAGGGCAATGCTAAACACGGCCATATGAAAGGATTGTTGAACCATCCCCGCCGAATTCGTTCAAATTATCTTCTAAGTGGGCTGGTCAAATGTGGCCGTTGTGGAACACCTTTATATGGACAGGTCTCACCCCAACGATATGGAGATGCTATCGAATCTTATCGTTGTAGTCGCGGTCGCCGGCGTCGAGACTGCGACTTACCGCGCATCCCCGGTTACGCTTTTGAGCAAGGCATTTTGGATAAATTACAGTCGGTTTTGACAGACCCGAATTTCTATATCGGTATTTACCGAAAGGCCCAGGCGAAGCAGGGAAAGGGCATCCACGAGTATAAGAAAAAGCGGCAAGAAAAACAAAAGCAGATTAATCTGCTTCGTAGGAAGATCGAAAACCTTACAGCTGCCATTGCCGAAAGCGGGCACTCAAAGGCTATTTTGGATAGTTTGGCCGAACATGAAACCGAAGTAGCCGACATTCAAAAGGAAATCGAAGAAATAAAAAAGAAAGAAGAGCAACCGCTTGAGAACTACTCTGACGAAGAGTTGGCAAGCTATTCCATGTATCTTGCCGAGGAGCTTCAAAGTCGAGATATAGACGACCGTAGGAGAGTGTTACGGGGTTTGGTATATGAAATTATTGTAGATCGATTCGAAGATGTCCTGAAATGCAAAATCACCATTTATATTGTGAGTCCCCGCAAAGCAAAACATCTATCGCTCAATTTACCTACAAGTGGTCCCTCCGTGCAGAGGGATAGTAGAAGCTTTCGAGAAAATAATGATTATGCCTGGTCTGTAGTATCTTCTCATGTTTCCGTGGGGCATTTCTTGTTCAGTTGGGGGAAAATAATTTTAGTTAGTTGGAAATAAATATTCGATTCCTTGATAGATGAGGTCATTTACAAGGACTGATCCTGTGGTGTAACAATAACATGCGGTCCTGTCAAGACTGAGATCGCGGGTTCGAATCCCGCCCAAGCTACCAGCCCGCCTTTCAGTTCGATAATTTGTTCATCGCTCATGTGCTACATCAAACAACAAGGCGGTTGCTGATGTTTCAATAGTTGTTCTTGCAGGAATAATATAGCACAATGATATATCTGCGTCTTTAGTTTCAATAATTGACACTACGGGTACCATTTCCTGACTTATAGTGTTTCTATAGGAACGTATTTATGTCTTTGGAAAAACAACGGGAATTTATTGAATGGCTTGATGGAATGATTGCAACCAGGAACTGGTCAGACAATCAACTTGCCAAAGAAGCGGGTATATCCCATTCTGTGATTAGCAAAGCTCGCTCCGGTGTTCTCCCCAAGTGGGATGCCTGTGAAGCCATCGCCGCTGCCTTGAACGTTTCCCCCGTCCTGGTCTTTCGCAAAGCCGGCCTGTTGCCCCCCGGCCCGTCCGATGAAGTCGCCTTCGAAGACTGGAAATACATCCTCGACCAGCTCGATCCCCGCGATCAGGAAGTGCTCAAAAAGACCGCCCTCAACATGCTCGAAGCCGACAAGAAAGATAACAAAAAGAACGCCAGCACGAAACCCGCCTCCGCCACCCACTAAACCGTCAGGGGGATTTAGACGCTCGTTCTACAAACAGAGCGAGTGTAAAAACAAGAAGCTGAAATGTATGAAGATTGGGAAGGGATTTTTAGGAAATTAAATAACCTGCAGCGCCTGGAAATGCTCAGGCGCATGCTGGATCGCAAGTTCAGGCATCCGCATCCGCGCCGGCCATTGAGACCGGTCGACCTGATCCTGCCGGCCATGCTCGCGCAGCTGCTGCTTTTCGTCCACGCTGCCAGCTTGCCACCCGCTCAGGCCCTGTTCCGCGTTGCTGCCGGCAACCTGGTCATCTCCGCCCTGGCCATGCTGCCGTCACTTTGGCAGCGGCCAGTCAGCGCGCATTGGGTACATTGAGAGAATTGAGAAATCACATGCCAGCAAAACGCAGTTATACGATTTCGGGCAAAGATATCGAGAGGCTTTTGAAAGACCGCAATGTCGAGGTGAGACGACATGCAGGGTACATGATTGTTAGGACAGTAAGGGGCAGTGCAGTAGCCTTTCCGATAGAAACAGAGATCGGCCCTATACTGATGGCCGTCATCAGGAGAGACTTCATAAAATATAGCATCCTCGGCAAGGATGAATTTGACCGTTTTGTGGCGAAGCATTCCCCCCTACTTGAGAGAGTGATTAGCAGTAAACTTGACACTAAGGAAAGTACCCTACTGAATCTTGATGTGCGAGACTTGGTATTGAGACAACGTCTATCACAGCTGGGGTCTCCACCTTTCGATACTCTGGTGAGAGAAGCAGGGGTTGTCTTGGAGGATCGCCTACGACGGTTCGCGAGTGAGGAAGATAGAGATCTACATGGCGTTGCGCTGGTAGATGCGCTACTCACCCCCAATAGAGCTAGAGTCTTCTTCAGTCAATATCCTGGTGAACAAGAGGGTGCTAGAATGTTGTACCGGGGTGCAATACAATTCATAAGAAATCCCGCTATGCACAGACTAATTGAATATCCCGAAGGGGAGGCTCGATTATTTATTGATCTAATCGATTCCTTACTTCAATTACTTTCGGAGGCCACTTCAGAGAGACTTATTGCTAGCTCTTAACACAACGTGCAACGACCGGTCAGCGCGCATTGGTTGCGCTAGAATTTTATGCGGTCTGCCTATAAGATACTACGGAGTGCCACGAAGTGACATGCAATCCATATATAAACAAGTTGGGTGCTTCATCTTCAAATAAGGGAAATTATGAAATGTCCTCATTGTAACGTTGCAATCAATGTCGAATGGGAAACCACAATTGCTTTTGTGGATAGCGATAATCCTACATTAGGAACAGAAGTTGCGGCTGAAACATGCCCTGATTGCAGAAAATTGATTGTAAAACTTATTCATGGGACAATAGTTCATTCAGAATATACGGCATATGTGACCGAAGTGAAATCAGAGGAGATTATTTATCCAAAGTTTTCACTCAGAACGGTTGAGAATGAAGTTCCCGAATCGTATAAAACTGAGTTTCTTGAAGCAACTGCCATTCTCGGTACTAGCCCGAAGGCTAGCGCTGCACTAAGTAGGCGAATGCTACAAAATATTTTACAAAAGGAATTCAAGATTAAAAGAGAAGCCTTGCAGATGAAATTGACGAATTTATACAAAAACAGGGTGTACCGACCCATTTAGCGGGTGCGATTGATGCCATAAGAAATATTGGCAACTTTGGTGCACACCCGTTGAAAGATTTGCATAGTGGTGAAATAGTAGATGTTGAACCAGGCGAAGCAGAATGGTTATTGGATGTACTCGAATCATTATTCGATTTTACTTTCGTTCAACCAAAGCGATTGAACGAGCGAAAGAACAAATTAAATGCCAAACTTCAGCAATTAGGTAAACCTCCGATGAAAGAGTGAAGGGTTTTCAAAACCGCACCCACCGATAAGCAGCCGTTAGGAATCTATGATAGCAGATATGACACTTCCCCATTACATACTTATTTATGACGAGGAGATTGACGCGATTTGCTCACTGGAGCTTCTCGTCGAGTGTATTCCAAAAGTGATTACTATCCCACATCACTTGAAGTGGGTAATCCTCTCTTTGCACAACTCGTTGCAGGGATTTATGGTTCTCGCCCTTCAAGGCACCAATGCGCTCAATGTCCTTAAGAAGCAATCCGCCAAAAACCGGTACGATGGCTGCAATAAGGTGCAGCATTCTTACAAGCCCCGAGAACTCGATAATTTCATGAGGTTGTATGCAAAGATTAAGTCAGACACAATGATGCTTCAAACCAATAGCAAACCTTTCGTTCCCAACTCCACACAAGATGAGAGTGTCGCGAAGCTCAATTCCTTCCGCAATGATTTCGTCCACTATGTGCCAGCCGGATCCGCCTTTGACATGAGGGCAAAGGCAAAGGTTGTGCTTGACGTACTACCAATCATCGAGTTTTTAGCTTTCGAATCCAACAACATCTTTTTCCCCAAAGAAGGCAGGCACGAGCAAGTCGCTGGCCTTTGCGTCATGGCAAAGGATGAAACCTCCGCACTGCTAAAACACTACAGCGCCTAACACCGGCTGTAGCGATCAGTCAGCGCGCATTGGGTTTCGAAAATGTGTCGGATCAGATGCCCGATAATTATTATTGGATCAAAGTAATGACCGAAGAAGAATTTCGCGAAAGTTTC
This sequence comes from uncultured Chloroflexia bacterium, assembly GCA_963790075.1. GTDB lineage: Bacteria > Chloroflexota > Anaerolineae > Anaerolineales > Villigracilaceae > CAYOUV01. The sequence goes on along the minus strand of CAWBNG010000004.1, from coordinate 1,406,127 downwards.
CTGGATGCAGCATCTAGATGCACGGGTACAGATGCAGATCGCTTCTTTAACCCGTTTTTAGTGCCGTATTTGGGAGATCCATTGGCAACTATTCGAACAGGAATGGCTTTGTTAAACAAGTGCCATTCGTTGGATGAGACAAAATACAAAAATATACCCAAAGGCACTCCTTTTTATTGGCTTGGTGCAGCAGCTTACCAACTCCATGATTACGAAAGTGCGCTATTTTTTCTAGATGCGGCTGTTGCAGAAGACTTAGAACTCAAATTCGAAGATGGCCCAGCAATGCAATTTTTCCTTTTGAACGGCGAACCACGGAATCAAGCTGCTCGCAATCTTGTCCAAGACGCTCAGAATATCATCGTTAGAAGCATCGACTACTACAATGGCCTCTCGGGTGCAACGCCCTTTACCATAGTTCAATTGCGTGAACAGTTCCTAAGAAAAGCACTCTTACAAGGCAATGAACATTTGAGATCCCTGGCAACTCCCCTGATTACCTTCGGCTTAGAATGGGATGGTCGTAATCAACTAATCGATATTCGCCCTCGCCCGGGAACTACAGAACCTTTTTTCCTCCATCTTTTCAAAGGCTGCGTCCTTTTTGAGAGCATCCTCAGGCAGAATCCGGAGTGTCCTGATGCCAAGAAAAAACAAGACCTAAAGCAGTTACTTGACCTTCTTGCCCCAAAATTGGGTTTCATGTGCGGTAAGATCAATAGCAAATTGCCAACAATATTAACTGATCTCGATAGAATTAATCCAAGAGACGAAACGGTAAAAATAGCTATTGAGTTCACAGGGAAACTGAGAAATACAGTTGGGCACGATCTTGGATGGAAAGTTCATCTAGGCAAAATTCAGTATCAACGACTGTTTCAAATGGTAATGGCATCATGTTTCCATGCGATTGCATGCTTATATTGAGCGACACACTGGGTTAATGAAAGGAGAGAGTGTGATGGAGAAAAACGACATCAAGAAAATGAGGCTTGGTGATTTCATCGCGCAAATTCTCACTGAAATCGTGATTGGAATCTCCACTGCCCAAGAAAACGCGAGGGAATACGGAGCCATTATCAACCCCAAGCACGTGAACTGGTCGAATGAGAAAAAAGGTCCTTACGTTGAGTTGGGAAACTATGGGCGAACTGATGAAGGTCCAATGGTTAGTGAAATCGAGTTTGATGTTCTCCTAACTGTCGGAGAAGACAAGAATGTCCAAGGTGGACTTGGTATATTTGCGACCGCATTTGGGATTGGGATGAAAGGAGAGTCGGGCAAATCTTTGGAATTCGCAAATAGAATCAACTTTAAAATACTTGCCAAATTCCCACAGCAAGCAAAAATTAAATGAGTTTAACCACTTTTCATCACAAACATTGCCGGATATGGTTGGTACTGAGGATATATTTCGACTAACAGAAAAAGATGAAAGCGATATCCCATAACAGATGACCTTGGTCTCGGAGCATTAATTCCAATCATCTTATTTTTGATCGCCATATTTGCTACCATTGATTATTATGATCAGCCACCCGAAGAAGTTACGAAAGATCGCACTCAGAAAGAAGGGAAATAGATCATGCAATCCATATCCAACTATTGGAAATCTAGCACTGGCGCCAAAATCATCATCTTGGTTTGCGGTTTCCTCCTAATATGTGTCGCCTGTTCAGTTTTAATCGCCATTCTTCCTTCATCAAAACCCGCCACACCCGCGGTTGATCTGACTGCAGTTTTCCAGACCGCCGATGCCCAAGCCCGTCAAGCCATCACACAGACTGCCGTCGCATCATTGCCCACAAACACTCCCACAGTTCAACCTCCAACAAAAACGCCAGCTCCAACAGTTACCCCCACCTCCCCGCCCAATCCGATCACACTCACTGGCTCTGGCGATTCGGTCTTGGATATATCCAAGTGGGATGGGCCTGCTATTTTGAAAGCAACCTACCAGGGCGGGAGTAACTTTATTGTCGAGAATTATGGTGATACAGGAAATCTCATTGATTTACTGATCAATGAGATCGGAAATTACAAAGGCACGCTACCGATCGATTTTCTGGATGGTGAGAAAACCACACGCCTTGCCGTAACCGCAGCTGGCCCGTGGGAATTTCAGATTCAACCACTGGATTATGCCCGCCATGAAAATATACCTGGAACGATCAGCGGGGTCGGGAGCGATGTCGTGATTCTATCTAGTGGTACTCCTGATTTGTTAAAGGCAGATGCCAGTCAGGCCTCGAGCAACTTTATTATTTTGGGTTTTGGAACCCATCTCGATCTGGTAATTAACGAAATTGCGCCTTACACGGGCACGGTGATCCTTAGCTCGGACACCGTTTTATTGAGCATCGAAGCCACCGGCCCCTGGTCAATTGAAATCACGACGAAATAAAAAATTATGAAGGAGTAATTTATGTCCGAGAAAAAGAAATCCCCCTGGCTGCCCCCGCTACCCATGCAGCGCGAACCCGCACCCGCATCGACCAGCGAAACCTCGGGCCCCGTTGCCACAGAAACGCTCGACCAAAGTGATTTCTACCAACTGGCGCTTGAGCAGCTCCAAAAGCAGACCAAATACCAGCGCAACATCTCTGGCATTCTTACCTTCTTTTTCATAATGTCGTTGATCGTGTTAGCCGTGCAAGCCTGCTCCATCCTACTGTCGTGACAATCCTATTCCAAGGCATCCCGCTGTCTGTGCTCTTCTTGTTGGATGACAAGCCGCGAAATAAACTTCACTGGAATCAACACGTCAAATCCCCTATGTGTTTTCTGTGCCACTAGTCACAAACAACTAGTCACAAACGCTTGACAAATATGTACTGAGTAGTAAAATAACGCCTGCCTCGGCCAGGATGCCCCCCTCATCCTGGCCGAGGCATTTTTTATTACAATAACGTTTTTCGTTACCCGCAGTTGGGTAGGACGAGAACCCTCTTTTCCAGAAATCTACACCCGCTCAGTACAAAATCGCGCCCGAATCTCCACCGTCCGTTTGACGTAGTGTTAGCCCGTATATGACTGAACAGGCTACCTAAGCTTTTGTTGCCGCAAGAATTCGTCAGCTAAGAGACCATAATTTTTCTCTCTAAGGCTATCATGGACACGAATGTTTACGAACGAACGGCCGGTTTCCTTTTGGTATCGCGGATCATCCTTGACAACTTCAGATATTGTCTGCTCTAGTTCAGTCGAGCTTATTATGCCTGTAAATCTTTTCTTTACAGGATCATTGCCTTTAAAGCGTTGTTCTGCCAGCGAAACAATTCGCTGGACAATTAAGTCTATATCTTCTATGAACCCCTTCATGTGAACTGGAAAGTCATACTGGGTTGGGTTGGGGCCTAACTTGGCGATTAGCTGCTGTGCCTCTTTCAGGGCGAATTGCCTAAAGTCCGAATGAATTTCGCGGTCGGGTCTACCTAGACCCTTATCAACTTTTTCTAATCTCTCGCTTGGAGTTCCTTGAATACTTAATGGTCCGTTGGTGAGTGCGAACTGGAATAGATTCTCTACTGATACCCTTAGGTCATCCGTTATGCTTTGCCGTGAGTATAGTCTGTGTATTTGGAAAATTAGGAAATTGGATGCATCATTGGTCGCTATCTCTCGGTACATAGACTTAATTGATAGGATGGAACTCCTAACCTTACCTGCTAGTTTATTCAAGGTAGCACTGAGACCTTCTGGTGTCTGATCACAACCTTGCCATGCAAACTCCAGCAATTCTTTTTCCAAGCGAGCGAAGTCAGCTTGACTGAACTTCCCCTTATATTTGTGCGCCATGTAGGCAGCACCGCCGCTAAAGAGTTGTTTCCATGCACCTTGCCTAAATTGCGTGAGCCTAACTCGATAAATTAAATCGATAGCATCGGCAGGTGGGTTGTAGTCGGAAGGTAAATGGGGTAGTTCGTGAGTGATATTTTGCTTGTTATCAGATGTGCCGTTTTTCCTATCCCTGACTTTGGTTTCGACGTCGTCCACCAAATCCCTTCCGCAATATCGGCACACGATGGCCTCATCTTAAATCATTTCTGCGCAGTATGGGCATTTCTTCATGGATTTTGCCTCACTACTCTGATGTGACTGTCATCGCGGTAGGTCTGCCAGTTACCCGACAGGCCCAACGGTTTGGCTCACCTGCCGCCGATTATAGCAAGACAACTAACTCTGGAAACCACTTTTTCTACCAAGTGGCTGCCGCATCCCCGCGCCGAAGGCGGTCAGGTGGAGCCGGTGTTGGGCGGCTTTTCTTTCAACCGCTCCTCGATAGTTTCATTGCAACTCTTCTTTCGGCATGTCCCGCCCTAGCTGGAACAGTCTTCGGGTAATCAGGATATACCACACCAACAAGAATATGACAGAAAAGAGCAAGATGTAGATGCCTATCTTGGGTACATAAAAGCCAAGTGCGAGTACATTAGCCAGAATTCCCATATAAGCGGTTGCTTTGCTGAAGATTTTACTTTGCAGCATGACGATGGGGATTATCACCAATGCAACGGATCCGAGGATCAAAGATATATGGTAGGCTGTGCCAGAGTAGACAGCCAGCATCGCTTCCCCTGCTGCGAGAAAGAGCGCGCGCTGTGCATCCGTGGCCGCAGCCGCGTATTGTCCGCTGAGGAAGTTCATGTTAGCGGCCGGGTTGGATGCGAAGAGGGCGGCAATCCCGACGAAACCAAGAGCTGCACCGATTAGCATGAATGATTCGTTTGTCTTGCGGAGGGCGACATAGAGAGCGAGTAGAATCGGGATAAGGAGGACATTGTCGATAACATACAAGAGATCAAGCGCCAGGAATCCCACAAGCGCATTTTCTTGTAACAACTTGAAGGTATCTATGGCGGTGCTGGGTGGCGGCCAGATGATGAAGACGATCATCTGGACCACGATTAGCACGGCTGTGACTAGGGCTGACATGCCAGCCACTTTATAGAGCCAATGCCAGCGAGAATCTGTAGTATTGGTATCAGTAACTTGTTTTAGTTGCGACATTTTTTCTCCTTGTTTTTGGGCCGGCCGCCGTCGCGGTAGGGAGGGCAGTTACCCACCCTCCCCCCGCACAGATCCCGGCGTGCGGAACTACCGCACCGGGCTCTTCACCTGTACCTGCGGTACTGGCGCAGGCAGAGATACTCGCTTCCGTATGATAGCCTATTTGACTACCAATTGCTTGTTTCCCGCAGTGAGGTTGGCACAAGGTATTCGGCCCTGCATGTCCGATTTGTGTTTCCTTTGCGGGTTGCGTATCCCTGTCAGCTCCTTCCCCGTGTGAACGGCTTTCCCGTCTCAGAGTACTATGAGCTGATCCGACCCCCGAAGGCCATCGGCTACCCTACTTGTCGTTTCGGATATGCCTACCTGTCACCCTTGTGGTGGACAAAACCAATGCACAATTGGCGCAGGAACCATTCGGGTCTCCCAAGTTCTTGACGTTTCTCTCCACACATGCCACGCTCTTTATGGACCCCGACAGACCCTCCAAGAGCTCACCAAATCGCTCTCTTTGTATTGGCTTCTGAACCGTTGAAGTCATTGCCATCTGCTTTGGGGTGGCTTTCGCCACCGACGCAAATAACGGGGCTGTATCAAGTCTTCAGGAAGTACGGCCATCCTTGTGGCCTATGTGGTTCCCTGTGTACGCTTCACTTGTATCGTTCGGCTTTCGCCTCCTTTACAACTGCAACACTCGGTATGAATGGCTGGTTAGGCCTTGTTCAACAGGGACTTTCACCCTGTAAGAAACGCCAAGCTTCGCTTGGCGCACGTCGCGGTAGGGAGGGCAGTTACCCACCCTCCCCCCGCACAGATCCCGGCGTGCGGAACTACCGCACCGGGCTCTTCAGAGATACTCGCTTCCGTATGATAGCCTATTTGACTACCAATTGCTTGTTTCCCGCAGTGAGGTTGGCACAAGGTATTCGGCCCTGCATGTCCGATTTGTGTTTCCTTTGCGGGTTGCGTATCCCTGTCAGCTCCTTCCCCGTGTGAACGGCTTCCCCGTCTCAGAGTACTATGAGCTGATCCGACCCCCGAAGGCCATCGGCTACCCTACTTGTCATTTCGGATATGCCTACCTGTAACCATTGTGGTGGACAAAACCAATGCACAATTGGCACAGGAGCCATTCGGGTCTCCCAAGTTCTTGACGTTTCTCTCCACACATGCCACGCTCTTTATGGACCCCGGCAGACCCTCCAAGAGCTCACCAAATCGCTCTCTTTGTATTGGCTTCTGAACCGTTGAAGTCATTGCCATCTGCTTTGGGTGACTTTCGCCACCGACGCAAATAACGGGGCTGTATCAAGTCTTCAGGAAGTACGGCCATCCTTGTGGCCTATGTGGTTCCCTGTGTACGCTTCACTTGTATCGTTCGGCTTTCGCCTCCTTTACAACTGCAACACTCGGTATGAATGGCTGGTTAGGCCTTGTTCAGCAGAGACTTTCACCCTGCAAGAAACGCCAAGCTTCGCTTGGCGCACCAACGGTTTGCGTTACCCGCCGCCGGTGCTGGCAAGGGTACACAACCATAATAGCATGAAGCTTTGCAAATTGCGCCAGCGTACCTCCGCCATAGGCGGTCGGGTGCACGCGGTGTTAGGCATCGGCTCCCGGACGTTCAAGTCGTATCTCACCAGGGCCTAGCCAGTCAAAACACCAAATTAGATCTTCTATGATTGAATATGCCTGAATCAGAACCGAATCGGCGATCTCAATCTCTATATACCGTCCATCAGATACTGTTGCACCAAAGTAAGTATAGTTACGAAAGCCACCAAGTACAAGGAATTGGCTAGGGATATTTTTACGGTCTCGACCGATACCGCGGAGACGATCTTCTATATGTTGAAGCGAATTGCGGAGCTCATGAAGCTCACCAAACTGAGCTAAGAATTTTTTGCACTGATCGATTGCCCGTGCAGGTAATTGTTCCTGTTTCTCAAGCACTCTAACGATCTGGGCGGCTGCATCCAGGGCATAGACAAACGACTTGGCATAGACGAGACACAATCTTTTATCAGTTTCGGTAGATTGAGTATTCGCCCCGCTTTTTTCTTTGAAGAGAGGAAGGACAATACGGGCCTCGTTTAGTTGATCGAGAATCTCATCAAGAAGCATATGAGCCAAAAATGCCCAATTGCGATCCGGGTGATCAATCCAAGGACCTGGAAGTTCACGACTGTCTTCGTTGTACATATATTAATCCAGATGCCTAACGAGACTGTCGAAAAACCCTTGATTTGAAAAATGCGCATAAAAATCTCCCACCACAGGCTCAAAAATCACTAAAATGTTGCCAAATTGTGGTGTGGGGCACCCAAAACCAGGCGCTTTTCAGCATTTCTCTCCCACTTTTCAAAAATTATTTTTGAAAAGGGACTTTTTCGACAGTTTCAACGGTCTGCGTTACCTGCAGGTGGGTGGGACGAGACTACGCTGATTTGACGGGAATTGTTCGAGCACAGAATTACTCCTTTTTGGCGGTGCGAATCCCACCTGTCGGGTGTTAGCATGAAAGCGCAATCCGACGGGGTTGCAGTCGGGCACGTTTTTGGATACGCTGTAATTGTTCAGTGAACGGGAACGCGTACCCGGGAACGCTGCGTTAGGGTCCAGTCGGAGAGTGCATGGGAAGTTCCATGATCGATCAGGAACAAGCCCGCTCGGGTGTTTGACTGACCCGTTCGGATCCGCTTAACTGGGAAGCTCTGCACTGTTTCAGAGCAAGCCCGCATCTGTGTGTGATACAGCGGCCCTAAAAAAGAAACGTGCCCGACCTCCGCTGGCAGGCCAGCCAGCATAAACAGGAGTATACCTCTATGGATGAAATTCGAACACTGAAAGAACACAGTGCAGGACGGTATATCGGACTGGATGTCCACAAGCATTACCTGATCGCGCTGGGCGTGGACGAAAACCTGGAAGTGGTGCTGCCAGCGCGGCGTGTCGAACTGGCGCATCTCGAAGCGTGGATGAAAAAGACGCTCACGCGGCAGGATGAAGTGGTGTTGGAGATGACGACCAACACCTGGCAGCTCTATGATGAACTAGCAGAGCATGCAGGCTCAGTGATGGTAGTGCATCCGCCGCACGTGGCGCTGATCACCAGAGCCCAGGTGATGAACGACAAGATCGCGGCCTCGATATTGGCTCGGCTATTAGCCAAGGGATTGTTGGTGGGGATTTGGGTGCCGCCGCAGGAAGTGCGAGAGTTGCGGGGCTTGGTGGCGCAACGTCAAAAGATGACGCGTCTCTCAACGCAGGCGAAGAACCGTCTGCATGCGGTGATCCAAAGGCATCACCTGCTTCCGCCGGAAGGGAATCCGTTTCGAGCGACACAAAATGCATGGTGGCTGGCTTTGCCGCTGGGTCAACTGGAAAAGATGAACCTGCAAAGCGATCTAGAGACCTTGCAATTTGCAGAAAAACAACAGGCGCGTCTGACTGAAGTTATGACTAAGATAGCAGCTGAAAACGAACAGATCAGCAGATTGCTGCAGTTGTCTGGTTTTGGCGTGATCATAGCGGTGACGGTTTGGGCGGCGATCGGGGATATTCAGCGGTTTGCAGAGTCCAAATACTTGGTGGGGTATGCGGGTCTGGGTGCCAGAGTGCATGACAGTGGACTGACGACCCGCACAGGACGGATCACCAAAGCAGGCAGGCGCGATCTGCGTGTGGCGCTGGTCGAAGCGGCACAAGTCGCCGCGAACAACCATCCGCATTGGAAGGCGGAACTGGCGCGGTTGGAGCCGCGTTTGGGGCGCAACAAAGCGATCGTAGCGATCGCGCGCAAACTGCTGGTCGCGGTGTGGCACATCCTGACCAAAAAGGTGGCGGATCGATTTGCAGAACCCGCAGCGGTGGCGCAGAAGCTCTTGAAGTTTGCCTACAAAGTTGGAAAGGAAAATCGTCCCGCTGGTCAAAGTACAGCGAAATTTGTGCGTCAACGCTTGGATGTCCTGGAGATGGGAAGTGATTTGACCAGCATTGCCTGGGGCTCGAAGAAACCGATCCCACTCCCGCCTTCGGCTTTGCTGAAAAAAAAGTGAGCGACGTCCCAATTATGTGAACTCCCAAAAGGAGACCCACGAAGGGGTTTTGCGGGCTCGTCGCTCAGTAATATTATACAACTTGTGTCAACGCTTTGCACATGATTGCAAAGGCGGAGGTTTTGTGTTGTTTGTGCGGTCTGGCAAAAGCCAATTTACGCTATAATCGGAATACCCCACACAAGAGACGAGCCGAACTGCTATCCGTTTGGTTCGTCTTTTTGTTCACAAAATCCTTCCACATCTTGACTTCCCACTACATCTGTGCACGCTGTGTTGGGCAGTTTTTAGCACTATAAGCCTCAAGGGTTAGGCAGAGGACGCCACACTAAAGTGTTATATGGATATGGAGAATTCACTTCTGCACGGTAGATTTCCTTCCCAATAAAATACATATCACTTCCATCAATATTCATGAGAGCGCTCGAAGGCTCACCCCAGTAATCACAACCTGCACAAGAATCACCGTATAAGAAGGTCAGAAATTTTTCATCTGGAGAAATCTCGTAATATTCAACATTGCGCTCTTTCAATTCATCGAAACCACTCGTTGGACAAAATATACTATTGTTGGTTAGATCATAACGACAAACATCACTTCTATCTGGATTGACATAGGTATAGTAAATGAAACTGCTATCTTGAGACCAATTGAAAGTTGAGATTGAATACTTGGAATGTTGAGCATTTTCAATCATAGTTAGGCGCTGGGAACGACCCTTTGATGGGTATAGAACCGTAGGAACTGCATTGCTATAACATGCAGTTTCATCTGTCTGAGTAGTTAAGATTTTGTTTTCATCAGGCGACCATTTTAATGAACAAAACTGACCGTTGTACGATGAGATTAACTTGCTGTCAGGTAAGCTGTAAATTGAAATGCTTGTGCCCATTGGATAAATCAAATCTGGATCAGGAGTATTCCCTTGCAAGATTGCTACTTTGGTAAGCATTGGAGACAGCTCATATCTATAACTTATACCATTCTCGCTGGTGCTTGAGAGTTCAATCTTTTGCCCTGTTTCGAGAATTTCCAAAACTGTGGTTTGTTTTCCGTCTTTTTCTACCTGAGAAAAACGAAAAGGTGGTGTTGAACAGAAGAAGGATGGGTCTGATGGGTTTGAGTTTTCAACTCGAAAATACCTTATGACTGGCAGTTTAACTTTTTGATACTCATCAAGACACTGTGAAGCATTTTCTTGGATACTGTTTTCTGTGACTTTCCCAGTTTTTAGGTCAATCAAATAAACACCCAAAAAATCAGATTTGATGAAGCCTAGACTTTTACCATCTGGTGTCCAAAAATACCGTGAAATATTTGCATTGGGTACATTGATATAAAACTTATCATGTGTATTTGCGTTGACAAAAGTTAACTCATTGCTATCTTCTAAAACATCCGTGACCATTGCAAAGACTTGATAATTAGGGTCTGCTAGCCAAGACGGAAAATCATATTTATTCGGGAATGGAGGAGTTTGCGTTGGAGTTGCTGTAAACGTGGGTTGGGGCGTATCTGTCAATTTCGGTGTAACTGTTGCTGTTACCAATTCATTAATTTGTTGTCTAGGCGCGCAGGCAGACAAGGCAAGACAAAATACCAGTGCATATTTGGTCCAGTAAAAATGACGTTTATCCATAAATCATCAATATGAATTTGAAAGGAACTGCCGTCGCGGTAGGGAGGGCAGTTACCCACCCTCCCCCCGCACAGATCCCGGCGTGCGGAACTACCGCACCGGGCTCTTCAGAGATACTCGCTTCCGTATGATAGCCTATTTGACTACCAATTGCTTGTTTCCCGCAGTGAGGTTGGCACAAGGTATTCGGCCCTGCATGTCCGATTTGTGTTTCCTTTGCGGGTTGCGTATCCCTGTCAGCTCCTTCCCCGTGTGAACGGCTTTCCCGTCTCAGAGTACTATGAGCTGATCCGACCCCCGAAGGCCATCGGCTACCCTACTTGTCGTTTCGGATATGCCTACCTGTCACCCTTGTGGTGGACAAAACCAATGCACAATTGGCGCAGGAACCATTCGGGTCTCCCAAGTTCTTGACGTTTCTCTCCACACATGCCACGCTCTTTATGGACCCCGACAGACCCTCCAAGAGCTCACCAAATCGCTCTCTTTGTATTGGCTTCTGAACCGTTGAAGTCATTGCCATCTGCTTTGGGGTGGCTTTCGCCACCGACGCAAATAACGGGGCTGTATCAAGTCTTCAGGAAGTACGGCCATCCTTGTGGCCTATGTGGTTCCCTGTGTACGCTTCACTTGTATCGTTCGGCTTTCGCCTCCTTTACAACTGCAACACTCGGTATGAATGGCTGGTTAGGCCTTGTTCAACAGGGACTTTCACCCTGTAAGAAACGCCAAGCTTCGCTTGGCGCACCAACGGTTAGCGTAAGCTGCGGACGGAATGGCGGCGAAAAACAACATTGCTATCAGTCATTATCTGATAGTGTTCAAGCTAGTTAGCCGTCTCGCCGCCACCGTTCCGACAGCTTCACGCTGTGTTGGACGAACGTGTTATGGAGTTTACGTTGGTTAATTATAACCTTATCAATGCATCAAACCTTATTGGACGGACATTCACTACAGGAAAAACCATCAATAAGAACACACAATAACTCTGCGGATGGGCAAAAACAGGCTGGTTTTGGAGATCATGCACAAATCACCCATCCCACCGAAGGGCTGGATATTCTGAAGGCGAGTCAAGGCGAAGAAAAACTCCATTTTTCAAATACTCCCAACACAGGTCCAAATTTCCGACCTAGTTTCAGAATCCCCTGGCCACACTTTGGACACAGACGCGGATCCGTTTCCGTCTGTAGGATCTGCTTCAACCACTCGATCAACTTCAATTGCAGGATCACCGGCAGTTGCATGGGCAATCCCAGTAAGCGCCGAGCCTGCAGAAGCTTTTTGCGGCAAGTCCCGTGATGCAAGCCGAAATGCCGAATACGTACAAACCGACTGGGGAGTACATGTGCTAGAAAACGACCGATGAACTTCACAGCAGGAAGGGTCATCTGTTTTTGCTGACCTTTGAACCTATGCTCCTCACGATAGTCATAATACTGGAAGGTGACCTGCCCCTGCTTCACCCCCAGAATGCGATGATTGCTGATTGCAATCCTAAAAACGTAACGGCCCAGGTATTCGATCAATTTCTCCGGTCCATACAGTGGTGCCTGGATGAATACTTCCCACTTTGTCGCTTCCGCTTTGCGCAACATACCGGTCACATCCAGATTGCCATCGCATGTATTCAGTCTGCCTGCTTGCCACAATTTCTGTACGCCCATGCAAAACGCAGCGCGAAAGTCTCGTGAAAATTCTTCCACAGGAAAAAGATAATTGTGTTTGGCAGCCTGCCAACGATATCCTTCAATTGTCTTGACCAGCGCACCACCTGTCACAATGCAATGCACATGCGGATGTTTCTGTAGGGTTTGTCCCCAAGTGTGCAAGACAAGCGTGAACCCTAATTCTCCACCCAGATGCCGCTGACCATATGCCTTCAATATCTTTGCGGCTGTTTCGATCAAATGTGAATACATCACTTCCTGATTCCACCAGACCAGTGGATTGAAAACATGATCGATCGTGAAGACCACATGGAAATAGGGGATCGGTAATAACCAGATCTTCTGAGCTTCCAGCCATTGTGCTTTTTCGAATGCTCCACACTTGGGACAATTTCGATTTTTACAAGACTTGTAGCTGAACTCCTGATGTCCACACCCATTGCTACAACTATTCAATACGCCACCCAATGCCGGTGTCCGGCAATTCATGATCGCCCGCGTTGCCTGGCGCTGTTCATAAGACAACTTGTGCACTTGCTCATATTCTTTCAAGTGCTTGCGAAATATATCCGCGACTTCGAACTTGACAGGTGATCTCACTGCCATTTTGTTTCCCAGGCATCTTACATTGTTTATAGAACAAAAGTTCGTTCAACTCGGTGTTCAGCCGTCGTTTTACCGCCTAAGGGACTATAGACAGTCACAGCCTAAACGCCTAAAATTGGACAATAGGCTGCGATAGGTTAAAATTGGCTGAGTAATCACATTCATTTTAGCATCGCACTAGAGGATTGGCAATGTCAGAAAAAATTACAAAATCTCCGAAAAAAATACAGAAAACTCATCTTGATGGGTCGAAGCCCAAGAAACTACTCGATCAGGTGAGCGAAACCCTGCGCACCAAGCACTACGCCTATCGCACTGAACAAACCTACCTGGACTGGATCAAACGCTACATCATCTTCCATAAAAAACGCCACCCAAAAGACATGGGCGCAAATGAAATCCGCGAATTTATCGCCTATCTCGCCACAGAGCGCAAAGTGGCCGCATCCACCCAGAACCAGGCGCTCAGCGCCATCATCTTTCTATATCGAATGGTTCTGGAACAAGACATTATCCTGCCACCAGGACTTGTAAATCCATCACGCCCTAAGCGTCTGCCCACTGTCCTAACTCACGCAGAAGCCATGTCGGTCATCAATCACATGCGCGGCACCCCGCGCCTTATGACAAAAATTCTCTATGGCAGCGGATTACGGCTGATGGAATGTATGCGTTTGCGGGTCAAAGACATTGATTTTGAGAACCATCAGATTATCGTCCGTGGTGGAAAGGGAGATGACGACCGTCTCACCATCCTCCCTGATTCGGTTGCCATTGAAATAAAACATATCCTGCAGGATGTCAAAGCTCTGCACGACAAAGACCTGCGCGAGGGTTATGGAGAAACCGCACTGCCGAATGCCCTGGGTATCAAATATAAAAATGCTGGAAAAGAATGGGCCTGGCAATACATATTCCCCGCCTCGCAACGTTCAATCGACCCACTATCAGGTGTTATCCGTCGACATCATCTCGACCAAGGCGTTTTACAAAAAGCAATTCGTAACGCTGCCCAGCTCGTAAAAATAGACAAGCCAGTCACCCCGCACACATTTCGCCATTCCTTCGCCACTCAGCTTTTACAAAATGGATACGACATTCGTACCATTCAGGAATTGTTGGGACACAAGGATGTAAAAACCACCATGATCTATACTCATGTCCTCAATCGAGGTCCAAAAGCTGTACGCAGTCCATTAGATAGCACGGAATAGTACTCCAAATCAAGACACAACTGGATTGTCTTGTAATAATCTTCCACTTTTTATAATCGCCACTCTGAATTTTGGGAATTATTGAGAGTTTATAAGTCTTTTTTTAACAGTCTGCATAATTGTGCGATACCAGACGCTACACCAAGTCGTACGCTATAGACATCCACCTTTCGTCAATATTAACCACCTTAAGCTTCAATCCCGTGTTCTTTATCAAACAATGCTAGGACATGGTAAAGACGGAATCTTTGTGTACTTTAGATATTCATGGCAGAGAAATCCGGCAATACGGAACGGGGCCATGCGGAGCATGGATTACCATTCCCCAGACGAATTTTTCAAAGGTGCTCCACCAGGCAGGAAGAAATCCGGACCAGGTGGCATGTTCCGGCATCAATCCATTCTGGATGTCTCGTGGATTTATATACTTTTGTAAGTCAGGATACATGCCAGCTAACACGTAGAAACCAGCAGTGGGAAGGGCCACGATAATTTGAACACCCAATTCTGGGAGAAAACAGTCCTCGTAATGAATTACTTGGCCAGGATTACTGGCTTGATAATGCTGGGCTAAGTCGATGTAAGCCTGACGCCGTTCCTTGACGAGCTGGTAATAACTCAAATCATTGAATTGTGGCATTTCCATAGGCTGGCTGGCTCTCCAGATTAAGTAGGCCAAAGAAATTGACACCATCAAGATGGCACCGACGAATACCACCCTGATCACAATTGTAAAAGCCTTGATGACAAAGATACCGATAGGTTTCATAGCATATGCCTCCCGAATATAGATTTCATATACCCATGCGAAGATTTGAGCTTCGCAGAACCAAATTTCCACAGGGGCTCAGATCTGTCAGGAACTCGACTTAAAACGGTACTCGTACTTTTCGTCAGTTGGCCGGGGTTTCGGACAGTGATCTTGCAGCCATGTGCCAGAAGAAAGGAACCTGTTTGACAGTTGGAAAAGGTTTTTGTCAGCCATTTTTAGCTCCTTGACGGAAGACTTTCCTGTTTATGACATTTCCTCAGCGAATACGTACCCAGGGGCTTTCTCCCGGCTGGCAGGATTTCAGCGCATTCAGGTGGGTCAGATAAAGTTCGGGCTTTTTGCCGTTCTCGGTGGCCCATTGCACGATCTTGCCTTGAATTGTGTTCATCACGCCCAGCCGCGGGGTGACCACACAGATCCGTCCGGCACCGGCCAGGTAGGCATTTTCCCACTTGTGAAGCTGGGAAGCCCGATCGGCGCGCTCGCCGCTCTCCACTTCGATATAGAATACTTCGCCGTTTTTCCTGGCAACCAGGTCCGGCTGGGAATAGCGGTTCTCTCCAAGCTTGATCTGCAGGGGCTCGCGCTCGACTTCAAACCCCAGCGCCGAGAGATAATCCGCCGTCTTCAAGATCATGGTCGTATGCCGGTTGGATTTGTGCGCCTTCAAGAGCGCTTCGTATTCTCCCGGTGCCGGGGATTCACCTGATAGCCTGGTATAGACCCACTTGCCCTTATCGGTAAGCAGCACCAGATCGGTCGGACGTCCCTGGACTGACACACCACCCCGGCGCTCGATCAGCTCTTCTTCATGGCAAGCCTGGATACCGCGATAGGCGGTTCGCTCCGCAAGAATGCCTTTCCGGACGAGGGACTGCTGGACCTCAGACAGGCGCGAATAGCCCGTTTGGCCAATCAGCAACACGATTTGTTTGTCCCGTTCAAAGCCCTTCTTTTTCGTCCACAGTTCAAACCATTCTTCATAATGACCGGCTGCCGGTTCAGGACTTTTCATTGTGGGCAGATCTTGTCTCTTCTTTCGTTCGTGAGCCAGACTCTGGTCTAAAGAGGAAGCCTGTTTCTCCAGCCGCAGAACTCTGTCTTCCGCTAAGTTCGCCCGTTGCGTTTGCATGTCCACTTCCTTCTGTAACGCTTCAATCTTTTTGCTGAGCTCACCGAGGCGTTCCGGCCAGTTCACCTCTTGAAGAGATTGGGCCGATAGAATTCGACTTGAACGTGCTGATGATGAGCGTCCCCAGCGTCTCCGGTGATGCCTGCTCCAGGATCGTGCCGCTCTTTTGCAGTTGGTCGAATTGACCGCTGCAGAACTCAAGGCCGATTCGGATCAATTGCTGCTGCGCCCCCTCAGCTCTCCTGGTAGCACTCGCCAGGAGGTTGCGATGGGCTTCGATGCTGTCCTGCAATTGACGGACGGTGACGTTGCGAACATTCATGGTCCAACCTGCAGCCAGGGATTTTGTCGGATGTGCTGGAAGGATTGTGAGGCCGTTGTTAGAGCCGTGATCGCCGCGGAGTGATTGGCCTGGGTCGGCTCGCTGATCCACTGTGCGATCGACCGGGTAGCCTCCAGATACGCGCTAACGGTCTGGGTGAACTGCTGATGCAGAGTCTCCAGGGTTGGCGGCACTTCGGTACCGTCCATCTCCACTTGCAGCGCCGCCAGCCAGCCATAAACGCGGCTCACCTGTTGGTCCTGGGTAAACAGGTCGGTCTCGTTTTGATCCAGCAGGCCAGCCAGGTCTGCATCGATCTGCTGCAATTGTGAAATCCATTTCTGTGCCAAACCCTGATACCGAAGGATCCTGGCCAGGCTTGGAGAAAGCAGCAGCGGCTGATGGTTCTCGGATTGGGGCGAGGAGTAATAACCAATAACTGTCAAGCCGATCACAGCCAGAACCATGAGGGTGCTGCGCACAAAACTCCTGGAGACTTCCAGTTCGAGGCTCACGCAGGAGCCTCCTGTTCAGGCGCCAGAATCCTCCCGGTGCGTTGGGCTGCCTCCCCGGCCTCCCAATCAATGTTCTCCAGGAACGAAAGGTGTTCAGCCGTTACTTCCACGACCTTTCTCCCGGATTCCCGATAACGGGTTTGGATGTGCCCGTCCACCGCGATCTTCGACCCCGCCTGCAGGTAGGGATAAGACAGTTCGGCCAGCGAACCGCGAACCACGACCCGCAGCCCATTGAGGTATTTGTCGTTGACCAGCATCAGCCGCAGGAAAGCGTAGTCCGACTCTCCGTCGGTGGACCTGAAACGGTCGTAGTAGATATCGTCTGCCACATTGCCGACGATAAAGACGTTGTTCTCTGAGCCAGACGGCAGCGTGAGGTTGTGCCGGATGACGTTCGCTCTCTCCCTGTTCCCAGTTGATGCGGCGCAGCAGGAGCAGGTCCGCCGCCTCGATTTCATGCACCAATTTTCCTTTGAACTGGCGACTCTGCAGAAAGCCCAGGACCGCGATCTCCGACCCCCGCTGGAGGTAGGGGAAGTACAATTCCGCTTTTTCATCCCACAAGGTGATGCGCATCCCGCTGATCACCCTGGGGCGGCTGGCCATCAGGATCAGCCGCAGGAACGGGCGTTCGACGCCTTTGATGAGCAAATGGTCAAAGTAAATATCACCGGTGATATTGCCAACCAAAAATACGCGGTTCATGTGTTCCCACTCCTTACGACAAAATGTCGTTCCGTTGATCAAACGAGGTATATTCGCTTGCCTTCAGCGCATCCTCGCCCAACAGGATCGGCAACAGCAAGCGCGGACGGCTGGTCCCTCTTCCCATGATCTCATTCCACTCCCTATCCCGGGCGCGTTCCAGGATCAGGTCGATCAGTTCTGCCGGTGGCAGATTTGCAAAGGCGTCGTAGGCTCCACCAACGCCTTTGCCAGGGGTCCTGGAAAGCCGGTCGAGGGCGTAGTTCAGCGGCTGCTCGATTCCCCGCCCGGCCTGGCTCATGGCATACAACAGCCAGGAGAGCAGCCAGTGTGCGTCGACCCCGGTTAGTTTCTTCCGCAGCTTAGGGTGCACGTGATTGATCTCGAGAATCCGGTTAACGTCCCAGGAAGAAAAATCCACCGCCACCGCTTTTTCCAAACCGTCTCCAATTCGCAATGCGCTTGCGCTGCGGGTGGTGGCTTGATGAGGTTGTTTGAGGTTTAAAAGCGGTTTAATGAGGTTATTTAAACGAGTCTCACTCTGTCCAAGATACAGTCTCATTTTGTCCAGGATCGAGTCTCGTTTTGTCAGAGATAGAGTCTCATCTTGATCGAAATAGGGTCTCACTTTGTCCGCAATAGAGTCTCGTTTTGTCCCAATTTCTTGCTCATTAGACAATTCACTCAAGAGCGGTTCCTGCTGGTAGACCAGGAAGACCTTTGTGCCCGAGGCGATCCACTCGTCCGGCAGATTCGAGTTTCTCCATATCGGCCAGGCGCACGAAGGCGGAGAACTCGGGCTGCTCCAACCAGCGCGTAACAGATTTCAGCGATGCGCCCACCCACCTCGCCAGGGTATCGAGACCACCGCGCACGATCGCGAACTCTTTCTGGGTCTGGCTCTGATGGTCATACCAGCAGCGATCGCGCAGCGTGATAATGGCCCAGGCCTGGGCGTGACTGAAGCCTAGGGTTGGCGCGACCACGCGCAGGAAATAATGCGTGATCGAGACTTTGCCGAAAGAGCCAACGATCCGGTCGTAGACCTTTTCACAGGCTTGCTGGAATTCTTCGGACAGGTCGCCCTTTAGGCTGAGCACTCTGCGAACGATCTCTTGCACGGACCGGGGCCAGGCCTTGCCGGTTTTCACCTCCTGGTTGATCCAATCCGCTACGTCACGTTCAGCCAGGTCTCTTCAGGGCAGCGAGCACAGCCTTCTCAGCTTCTTCCTGAGTCTTCGCCAGGCTGGCTTCGGCTCTCAAGATCTGCTCGATAAGCAGTGCAGTCGTGGCGCGTCAGACGGGGCGCCATCCGGACCCGGTAGCGATTGGCGTTGTCCATGCGGCGGTCCGTACTTCGGTATTGAACCGGTGCCGGTTCCGGGACCAGTTCAACGTGGCCGCCAGCCAGGAAAGTCTTGCCCGATAGTTCCCGAAAATAAGAGGCGCGGCTCATCATGGCGAATTCCATCACCCGCCAGTGCGGGATGTTGCGGACGGTTCCCTGACCGGTCTTCCACTGGTGCCAGACCGCCTGGCGGAAACCGACCCACAGCGACATTTGTTTGGCTGTCATGTCGCCCTGCTCCAGCAGCCGCAGGCAGTAGGCATCCAGCAAGACGATCCGGTCGGGATGCACCTCGTCCCGATAGCGGGTGAGGTCCACGGGCTCGGCAGTAAAACCGCCTGGCTCACTGTCCGCTTGTTCATCGCGTTCCTGGTCACTCTCGTCATTGACTACGAATTGCACCCTCACTTGCGCATTGAGAATGCCGACCAGCAAACGCGAGACCGTGCTGGTCAGGCGGCTTTCCAACCAGTCGCGTGCGTAGGCGTTGCGCGCCCCGACAGTCAAGACGCCATTCTCAAAAGACAGGGCACGCGTGTCCCTGACCCAGGTGTCGAAGCTGGCCTTGGGCACCTCCATTTGGAGCTGACCAAGTGCTATTTGCCATGCTCGGGTGAAATCCATGCTAGTTCTCCAAAGCGACCGTGAAGGAAGGCCCGGGTTGGGTCAAGACCAGCAGCCCATTTAGCGATCCCAACGCGCTCCTGGGCCTTCCTGTTGAAGCAAACGCTACCGTATAGGCTACCCTTTTAGGGTTCCGTATAGGCTACCGTATAGGCTACCCTTTAGGCTACCGTATAAGGCTGGCGTTGCCTTCATGAATCCTGGTTTTTCTCCAAGTCAATCACGAACTCGAAGCGCGGGCTGCGCGAGAGGCGCAGATAAGGCTCCAGATCAACCCGGCCAGCCCCATACGCGTCCAATCCGCGCCGCACAAAAAATGCCGCCAGGCTGGAGATCGAGATCTTCTCCCGGTCAGCGATTTGCCGTAACTCTTCATGCAGAGCGGGTGGAAAGTCCAGCCCGATTTTGTGACGGGCTGCGTCCCTGCGCGCTTTCTTCTGCATTGTCTTGGGGAGACTCGACAGGCGTTTCTTGCGATCCATGTCGGAGAGCAGATCGGCCACTGCCGGGTCGACAGCTTGCCGTCGTTTCAAGTCATCCATTCAACACCTCCATCAATCGCGCCATCGTGGTGACGTATCCACTCGAATGTTCATCTCCGAAGCCCTCAACCACCGGGGAGCGAGGGCAGTACTCCCATAAACTCTTGCCGTATGCGGGAGCCTCACGCGCTTTTGTGTCCTGCGGAATGGGCGGCCAGACACGCTGCCCAAAGGTCTCGACCAGGGCTTGAAACTGCACGACCGTCTCGCGCGTGGTCCGCTCGAAGAATGTCGGCAGGATGCTGTATCCCAAACGATGGCCACGTGCGACCACCTCAGCCATCGAGCGCAGAACCTCGTTGACGCCGTCTACTGCCATGGCATCCAGCTTGGTGGGAATCAGGACCCAATCGCTGGCCATCAAAGCCGAAACGTGCAGCACGTCCAGCGAGGGCGCCAGGTCGAGGATGACCACGTCGTATGCAGTTTGTTTGAGCGCGCGCGTCATAGTTTCGGTTGGAAAGTTCGAGATAACAATGGCGCGTTTGGCCTTTTCTGTTCGTTTATCACCCGGAATAATGTCCAGGTTTTCCCTGGTGGGCACGGCAATCTTTTCGATGGGTTCTTCATTCACGATCAGGCGGTAGAAACCGGGGTCCTTGGGCATGCCAAGAGACAGGGCGACATGCCCCTGTGGATCGAGGTCTACCAGCAGTGTTCGCCGGCCTGAGATGGCCAATCCATGGGCGATCGTGACGGCGGTGGTTGTCTTGCCCACGCCGCCCTTCTGGTTGGCGATAGTTAAGATCGTCATGGCTTTCTCCTTATATGAAATAGAAATGGAACGGGCGATGATGAATAGCTGAGCTATTCATCATCGCCCTAAGCACAAGCGACCGGCTTTTTCTCTTTGTGATTTCCCCGTTTCACGATTGAAAATTTACTGCAATTTTACTGCAACTGGTGTAGAACATATGGTCTTTATGGATTTTTTGCTCTTGCGGATACACTATATATGGGGGTAAGATGAATTTCGATGCACATATATATGGGTCATTGGACCATATGGAACATATGTTACAGTGACCCACTGACTTCGAATCAGTAGGTTGTGGGTTCGAGTCCCGCCGGGGGCATTTCGAAAACCAGTGGTATTCCCTTCAATTCAGAGGGGGTCTAGAAGGGAATGCTTCTTTTGGTATCCATCAATCCCCACAAAATGCTATGTGATACACATCACAAATGATTATAATATCGGTAAGAGGACACATACCGAAAAAGCTCGATTCGCTACTCCTATCTGAGCTGTTCTCCTGGATCATGATTGCTGCTTGGTCAGGAAAGGCTAAATCATCTGCTTGTCGGATACACAGTCTTCAGAATATCCTCTTCCCCACTTTTAATAAGCTCGCCACTGGTCAAGGTGCCATTAATAAATACAAACCGATATAAATCTGTACCTGATCAATTTATTCGGGCAAACCATGGTCGAACATGGAAAACAGCCTGCTTTCGGGCACAAACCATGAATAACATGATTCCTAAAGACAATGAACGAAGATATCGAACTTGAAGAGGTTGCACCCTGGTTGGCAATCTCCATTACATTGATTGGTGGCTTTTTTCGAGCTCTTCTGATCAGTAATAAAGGGATGGGGTCGGATGAAACACTCAGCGTATGGCTGGCTAACCACAGTGTTGTCGATATGCTGCATTGGATCGTCAAGATTGACCAAAACCCACCTCTTTATTATCTACTGTTTCATTACTGGATCGCACTCAATGGGGATGCACCCTATTATTCCCGCCTGCTTTCCGCAATATTCGGCGCAGGAACGATCCCAATAATTTACCTGATCGGTAAACGCATGTCTGGTGCGGTGATGGGGTTGGCGGCGTCAGCGTTCCTAGCCCTTTCACCCTTCAGCATCTACTTCGCCCAGGAAACGCGCATGTACACCCTCCTGACATTCAATGCAGCCGTGGCGATCTATGCATTGGCTAGACTGCTTACGGATCCACGCTCCGTTAAACCTATCGGCAGCCAATTTCGGGAATATCTGCATGCCTGGCGTGCCTCTGGGCTGGCCGAACCGGACGCTGAAGGGAAATTCAGCTACAAGGTTGATACCCGCAATCAAATCGGATGGATAGCCTGGATATCCCGCCATCGTTGGTTGTCTGTCCGGGTCATTGAAACTGACCTGGCTTGGGTTGCGTTTATCGTGTTCTCGGCTGCGACCCTGCTCACTCACAATACGGCAATCCTTTTCCCTTTAGCCACCAATATCTTCGTTCTTGGCCTAATGCTTTTTCAAAGGATAAAGAAATCGGGGTCCCCACCCGCCTTCCAGGCTCCCTCTTTTGGGAACTGGGTAAAGGCCCAGATCGGCATCTTCATAATATGGAGTCCCTGGATACTTGTCTTTATCAAGCAAGCCAACCGAGTCTATCAGGAGTTTTGGATTCCGAAACCAGGTTGGGACACCGTGATCCAGACGATTCGAGCCTTATTGAATGCATCTGCGCCCGGTCAAATCAGCCAGGTCATGACGTGGATCCTGTGCGCGATGCTTTGTTTCGGGCTGGTGTATTTCCGGAAAAAACTTTCGATGTTCTTTTTTCTGGCTGTCTTGTTCGCTACCCCTTTCCTGGGTGAGCTGATCGTGAGCATCCGCCGGCCTATTTTTTACGATCGAACTCTGATCTGGACAACGATCCCATTATTCCTGGTACTGGCGGCTGGCATCGCTCAATTAAGATTTCGCCTTCTGATGGTCTTGATGGTAGGGATTTTAGGTACAAACTACCTGTTTTCCGACGGCGATTATTATCGCTTCGCACAAAAAGAAGATTGGAACACGGCTGCCCGATATGTTGCAGGATTCGCTGAAAAGGATGATCTGGTCCTCTTCAACTCCAACTTTGTGGAAATCCCGTTCGATTATTATTTTAAACCGTATGAAGAGCTATATTTTATCCAGGTAGAGAAACAAGGTATTCCTCTAGATCTGTTTGATAGCGGCATTCTGGAACCAAGGATGACGGAAAGCGATATACCTGGTTTGGTTTCAATGATAAGCGGACATAACAGAGTCTGGCTGGTATACAGCCATACCGCGTATACTGATCCAATGGGGCTAATCCCGCAAATGCTTGCGTCGAAGATGAAATTAATCAAGAATCTCGATTTTTATGGAGGGCAGGTTCAATTGTATAGTACTCCCTGAACCTGATTTCTACTTAGCGGAGATCTTGGGAAAATGACAGTAGATTACATAAACATAAAGCTTGCTGCAAGTTGAAACTTGACCGTTTTGGCATTTGAATGGATACCATGAAAACAAGACGTCTTGACAGAAACCACAGGACCCTATAAAAATCTAATCCCATTAACTCTGTGGGGAAATCGCTTCCTCATCGCGCCCGATGACCGGATCGAATTTGCCCTGACGGGCCATGGCGGTCAGGTCTCGGCCGTATTTTTCCAGCGACTGGAAGGTGCCTTTGGGGTTTTGCGAGGTGACGCGCTGGGAACCGCGCACCTGTTGCGAGGCAGACAGAATAGCATCCTTGGTCAGACCGAACTGAACTAGGCGTTTGCTTTTTGTGCTATCTGCCAGACCCAGTAAGATAGGCTCGGTGGAAACACAATCATCCTGCATGCCTTGGCATAGCGTTCGGCTCCAGCCAGGACTTCCGCCGTCTGAGGCGATAGGCCGATTACCAGACTGGCACCCTGGATCTTGGGTCTCTTATCGAGTTCGTTGCTCAGTTCTTGTTGAATGGCCTGTGTCCCGCCGGATACTTTAGTGATGATGGCTCGGACGTTCCCATCCTCTTGTAGAACGAGCGCAAGCAGCAAATGGATGGGGTTCGACAAGCTAATGCTGATAAGCCTGTGCCAGTCACTGAGCAGCAAGTAAGGCTTCCTGTAATTATTGGGTGTATTTTTCGATGTTGATTGAACCCTCCGCAAGATCATTCCTGAATTTCCAGTTCGATCCAGGTAGCCTCGTAATAGACCTCGCGGTAACGAGCCAGACGCAATTGCTGGCTGGCAACCTGGGCGCTCAGTTCGGCTTCCAGCAGGCGATTGCGAGCTTGCAATTCAAGCACCTGGGTACGCAGGCGCAGGATCGTCTCAGCGGCAGCCTCGTCGACTCCCAGATCTTCCTGTAAGCGGCGCTGGCAGCGTGACTCATAACCTTCGTATGGACCATACCAATATCTTTCTTGGGAGTGATTTTCGGGGTTCATATCTTTGCCTCATCAGGATGTGTTTTCGAACGATTCGATCGGGAAGTGGCCAACGCGCGTATGCTGCTGACTTCCTCATCGGCCAACGGGTCGGGCAGCACCAGCCTGACCCGGGCAAACAGGTCGCCGCGTTTTTTGGTGTCATGCAGGTGGGGCATGCCCTTACCGCGTATGCGGAATGTGCGGTTTGCGTTGGTGCGGGGCGGGATTTTCAGAGTCAGCGGCCGTTCCAGGCTGGGGATGCGCACTTCACCACCGGCAACGGCAGTGAAGATATCGACCGGTACATCCATGTGTAAGTTATCCCCTTCGCGCTCGAAGGTTTCATTGGGGTTGATCTGCACGATCAAATACAGATCTCCAGCCGGGCCGCCGTTTTGGCCCGGTTCCGCCTGACCTGCCAGTCGAACTCGTGATCCGGTGCGCACACCAGGTGGAATTCCGGCTTTGATGCGATGTCCATCTATGTCCAACAGGCGCTCTGCGCCATGAAAAGCCTCTTCCAGGCTTAGATCGACTTCGTATTCGACATCCCGTCCGCGACGTGGTCCGGGCGATGCGGCTCGGCCACTGTCTCTGCCGCTCCTGTACGCCTGACCAAAGATATTGGTGAAGAAGTCGGAATACGGCGAAGCGCTTCCGAAGAGGTCTTCCAGGTCTTCGGGACTGGCGTATTGGACGCGCGCGCCTTTGCCCGGTTGAGCTGACCAGTCTTGCCAGTTGAAATCCTGTTGGCGGCCGCCCGTCTGCTGCCATTGCTGGTATTGAGCCCGCAACTCATCATACTTCTTACGCTGTTTCGCATCCGAAAGAACCTGGTAAGCCTCATTGATCGTCTTGAATTTTTCTTCTGCTTCTTTATTGCCTGGGTTTACATCCGGGTGAAACTTGCGGGCCAACTGGCGAAAGGTCTGCTGGATGACCTTCTTTTCGGCGTTTGGTGCTACGCCCAATATCTCATAATAATCTTTGAAGTCCATTTGACACCTAATTATTTGATATCTTGTTCATCGTCCAACTCTTTGTCATTCCTGGACTGCCATCTTTTATAGGCGGCCTCAATATCCTCTACTGTGTGGGTATCGCAGGCGACAAGCGGTTGTCCTCCATCCGACAAACAGTGACCTCCAGGGCTGGTCACGGTACAATCGACCAGCTTGCCGTCCGGGGCATACACAGCAAGGATCTTGAATATTCTGGCGCAGACGAGGCAGCCATGTATCTCGACAGCATTTTTATTTTCAGACATGCTCATCTCCCGCTCGGAGCCAACCCTTCTTTTGCCAGGAATCCAAATATCTGGGCTCCGGCCAAAATTTTCCGGGGACGAAGTCAGAACATTCAACAGGGAAAATACCCCCACCACGGTTGGAGTGTTCCCAGCCGAATTCGATCTCGCGATCACAGCTTGTGCAATTTACGTAAAACTTGTCGTTGCCCGGGTTATCCTCCGGCTCGAAAATTTCATACTCTTCCGGTTTGGAAGAAGAGTTGTCTTTTACAAACTCACCGAAGTCTCCTCGTTCAACTCCATCGTCCGGCTTTTCCTCCACTTTTTCTTTAAATTTAAAACGCCAATGATGATCAGCCTCAAGTGAACCCCATTCCTGCCAGCTTTCACTATCGGGCCCGGCCAGGATTTCCCAAACCCGCGTAACTGTCAATTTATTACCACCGCATGTTTTACAGGTAAACTGCCACGGCTGGTGTTCTTTCATGGCTGTGCTCCTTCTGCAAACTTCCTAACTGGCTTTATCGTTAAAGTGATCGATAAGGGTGGTTTAGTAGTTCCGCTGTTGTTTACGACGTTCACGAACCTGTCGTTCAACAGCATCCAAAGCGCCATCCAGGGTGGCTTGAAACTGCTCACCTTTTTCGGTAGCTGCTATTTGATCCGATCCCATGTAGACGACAATCGTCACTTCGTTTATATACGCTGTCTGATGTTCCTTGGCAGGTTGCTTCAAGTTAACAACCGCGCCTGAAATGTCGTTGTGACCTTCTGCCAATTTACCAAGTCGGTCTACGGCCAGGGTGTAATATTCATTCTCACTTTTTTTCACATCATCAATTTCGTTATTAAACTCAACCGGGAAATTTGCTTTGCCCATATTGTTTTCTCCTTTTGTTTTTCTTGTTTTAATCAGATTACAAAATCTAATAGCGGAAAACAGCCGCGATGGGCGAGTCCGTAGGCATTTCAGCCTGGGATAGGGCACAGACTGTTCCGCCATTTTGAAGAGCATTCATCGCCGTAAAATCCAATAGCGCGAGGTTGTATTTTTTACTCTGTCCATTTGAACTGCGAATCACTTTTCCATCTTTGGGATTGAACGCGCCCCAAATTTGATCCTCGACAGATAAGATGAGTTTGTCCACGCGCCCATTGAACGCGGCGGCGACAATTTCCTCAACGTTATCTGTTGCTTTGTCTGTATTGGCAAGCTGTTGATATTGCTCCACAGTCTTTTTCGTCTCTTGATGGAAATAGGTTTCTACAATGTGCCAGGCCTGTTCCTGTAATTCTTCAGGACGTAAATGCTCAGGGCTTCCGGTGATCCCTGCTTCCATGATATTCGCATATTCGCTGACCTTACGATAGATTGGCAGCAGATAATCAACACCAGCCAGGACGAGCGGAGCCCGCTGCTCACGGAAGAATTCCTTGAGACCAGTATCCACCAGGTTGAGATACTGCTCAATCAAGACCTTCTGTTCCTCCTCGCCCGGACCCTGCCCGTGGAACGTTCCACCTCCCCCGCCTGGGTGCATTTGCAAGGTCTTTTGCGGATCATCAAGCCTGAGTGCTGCTTCCAGACTCACAGGTGTCTCATCCGGCAGGTCAATTTGACCCACACCGTAACGTGTTCCTTCAAACAATCGGACCTCGTTCTGGCTGATGGCCAAGATGTAATAATGCCCATTATTTGTAAAAAGCGGTAAAACAGGTTTTATGTAATAGGATTGAGCGATGATGAGCAGTTCCTCAACGCAAAATGGAAGATGATAGTAATGGAAATCTTCCGAGGCCATAAATATCGCCAAACCACCGTACTGATGATTCCAAAAACCGGAATCATCCAATAATGACTGCGCAGGTTGGAGTAGCTCACTTACTTCGCGAGACCCCATCCCGCTGTCAAGAAGTTGCTTCTCAGCATCTCGAAGAAGATTTTTGAGGTGTATGGGATCCTGCCGCATATCCTGGCCGGCACGGTGTGTCGGCAGAAAAATCGATATACTTGGACTTGCAGTTTGTTGTGCCAGATTCTTGATTTGTTCCAAGGTCAGGCTTTTCATTGGTTACTCCTTCATCTTTTATCCACACTTCATTGATTTCATTGCCATAATCAAGTGGTTGTTACCTGCAATTCTCATTATGGGAATCGATATTTACGGATATTTCCACTCACAGGTGCAAAACGGCTAAAATGCGCTTGGTTTTTCCCACGACAGTTAATTTTTTGCCCATTTTGGAAAATAGGACTTCCACACTCATATTCATACTGAGAATTGCTGGGTTGTTACCGCATGACAAAATATACGTAACAATCGTACAACAATATGGATATAAGACTTAAATAGTCTCGCGGGTCGATCCGATCTCTGCTTTTCCAAATGTCGTTAATTAATCTTTTCACTTTTGACGTGTGAAAGACTTTAAGATAATTCTCCAGCATTTGGTCACCTAAATGGATTAACTTTTCATTATCGTATACTTTCGGCTGATTTGGCTCGAACCTGGACTTAATCTCACTCAGAAGCATATTGCCGTTTGTTACGCCCTCGATTTTTATCTTTTCTGGTTCCAATATGCCATAATGCGTGCCGCGTTTATATGAAACCGTGTTTCTTTCTGCCTGCGAGAGGGAGCCGATTGCCTTCGGTGACCAGAATGTGGAATTGGTCAACAAAGTCCTTTGCATCAGGGATTCGTATAATTCGGCCTTGGTGTGGAACTCTGGTGCGGTGTAGTACACCAGATTATTCATAGCTTCCAGGTTTAGTAGTAATTCGTGTCGTTTGTTCCTGTTTTTTGGATGGATCAGGAAACGGTAATAGGGAACTCCCCAATTGTCTTTCAATGACGAGGCAGTACCCACAATGCGCTCGCTCAATCTATATTGAAGGAACAGCAACACGCTTCTGGCATTCCTGTCGGTCAGATAGATTGATTCCTTCCGTAATGAGGGAAAAATGGGCGCTCCCAGAGTCAGCAAATCGTATTGGGTGACCAGTTCGAAAGTGAGCGCTGTACTGTAGGAAATATCCGTAATTTCTGGTTTCACGATCTTCTCCTTTTATTAATCGAATAAAGGAAGGCGGATTATCCATCAGCCCCGATGATCAGGACCAGCGCCGGGACACCGGGAAAGTCGGCAATGACTCGATCTGGTGTTTATCGAGCTTCAGGAACACAGTACCTTCGCGGGTATCCCCCATCGCCGAGAGGGGAATGATCACATCTTTCTTTCCCCACAGATGTCCTTCTCGCATCACCAAATGCGTAATGTGGCTGTTCTCCGGGTTGACGACAAATTCATCGACTTTGCCAACATAGCCATCCGTCGCTTCTACGCGGGTACCACGGCGTACCCCCAGCTCCCCCGGTGGGATCTGCAGATGCTCCTTAGACACTTTCACTGTTATTTCAGGAGTAACATAGGGCATGTAGTAGTGTGATTCCCATCCATACATTGCGCCATGATATCCTAAATCTCCAACAGGCACCTTCTCTTCGATAAACGTCGTTTTGATAAACGGATCCATCTTCTCCAGCTCTGCCTTGCTGCAGCGTAGTCGAATCGTATCGGCTATGGTTTCGGCCACAAAATCAATCTTTACAATGTACTCTGTGTTGGGAGATGAATCCTCTTTTACTACCAAATGGGTAACCTGGTCGATCACCGGGTTTATCAGCACATACTCTGAGCGCCCACAGACGCCGTCCGTACACTCAACTTGAGCGTTTAAAGGAATTTCCATTTTATACCTCCAACCAAATAATCCGGATTTCAATATTCCGACACCCGGTTGGTATAGGCCAGAATACCAGCCATGAATCCATCATACATCGAACACCCCTCGACCGCATCCCACTGCCGGGGAGTGTTTGTCTCCGCCAGTTGGGGGAGGGGAGGATCGGGCGACAGGCTCGCTGCAACCATCAGAAACCATTGGCTTCCGATCAGGCCCGCCCATAGTGGACGCGCACTGCGATCTCGCGCCTCATAGAGTTCGTAGGTTTATATGGCGATCTATGCTGTAAGCTTGAGCCGGCTTCTTGGCCAGCAATGGGGTTTTAGTAGGGTCAGAGATCCGATACGCGAGCAGTTTCACACGATCATTCGCAAGGAACCACACTAGCGCATAGCTCCAAACGAACAGCGCCCAACCCCCCAGCCGATGGGCGTCATAAACAGCCCATAAACCGCGATCAACCTCGCCAGCATTTGCGTGCCGAGCGCGGCCACCCATAAAATCCGCGCCGGGCGTGCGCATCAGAATAATCGTCAGATGTCCAGCCAAGGACAACTTCAAATACATCGAAACGGCCCACACCTTCACAGCCTTCGAGCCAGATGGAGAAGGCAGGCGTGCGGCCGAACACAGCTTTGAGTGGCGAACCGTTTCAACCGCCCTGATCTAGGTGTCCTGGCCAAAGCAGCCGTCTCCGGTGAGCCGCCAGAAGAAGAGAAGACGAAGATCTTCGCAGCGGCAAGGTTAGCCCAGCATACAGGAAGAACCGTTTGGCAACGAGTTTCTCAACTCGACCCAGCTACTGGTGTACCTGGTGGAGCAGATTAGAAATTGATCCGGATGTGGAGAAAGCAGTACAATACCATCAGACCACACAAATGCCTCGGGTTATCGATCTCCAGTTCCAGCTATGTTCTAAGTGCAATCCGCTCAGATCCAACCAGTTGGACTATCTTTGTATGTGATTAAGAAACTGGGGGCAGGTCATCAGATATTTGTTTTTTGATGCAAAGTTTTAAATATTGAGACAAAAATCTCTAGCGTGGTCGAATAAGAGCATGTCAGATGCATAAAAAAAACCACCGCCCCAACTCAGACTATAGTGTTAATATTATTGTTTTTCCCATATTTGCTATACTGATAGTTGTTGGGTTCTTTATATTCGCCTCGTATATCGGAACCAGCGGACGAGGTGTTGGGAAGCCAATAGCCGATTCCACATCAACCCATCTTCCAACATCCTTGACCTTCACGCCTTATGCCACAAAAGCAACTTTTTCCACCCCGACACACTCTTCAATCTTATATATCCCCGTCACCTGGATGCAATTGGTAAGTTTTTTGGACACCGATCATACCAATTGGAACGAGTACAATTCCAATAATTATGTCTGTCTGGATTTTGCAATAGATTTGGTTGAGAACGCCAGAAAACAGCGCATCAAAGCGTGGGTTGTCTTGGTGAAATTTGTCGGTGACGATGTGGGACACGCCTTTACGGGTTTTGAAACAACCGATAAAGGAATTGTATTTATCGAGCCACAGACAGACATTCCTTATCTAAATCCGGCGATTGGAAAATTATTGTGCGACGCATGGACAGGAAAGTACTGCATGGGTAAGATACTTTCGTTTGAGTATGCCCAGTGCGACCATTCGCAAAATTGCAGTAAATTTACACCATGAGATATGCTAAAGATCATCATCTGGCTTTTATCGCATTCATCGAGATTAAGAATTGGAACTTGACTAAATTGCTTTTTGAAAAGATACTATAAGAAATAAAGGTCTTGACGGAAACCACAGGACTCTAACAAATCCAAACCCACTATATATGTGGGAAAACCACGAAATAATCGCCTCCGACCCAGAATATGGGCACCTTTTACAAGGTGTCTAGGGGTAGGGACTTCGAAGCAGTAGCTTGTGAGTTCGAGCCCCGCCGGGGGCACTTGTTTTTTTATGTGCGCAGAAATCACAAATCTTCAACTCATTCAAATGCTCATTTATCGCTTGGAACGAATTTCAGCCGATTCCTATTGGGCTCATCGCGCCAGCGGTGTGCGAGGTGCGCTATTACGCATTATAGAGATGGATCAGTTTGGCAGCCCTGCCCCACCCAACGAATTAGAACAGTTAATCAAGATCGGGTTCGCTATTCTGGAAAAGGCAGCCGGGGAATAATTCGACGAAATGTAAGAAACATTCCTCTTTTCCCATCTAGAAACCGCCAATGAACAAGCCCCCCAACATTCCCGCCCTGACAACCGAGCAAATGATCGAAGTCGATCGATTGATGGTAGACAAATTTGGGATCTCTTTGCTCCAGATGATGGAGAACGCCGGAGCTCATTTGGCCGAGTTGACCCGCCAGCTGCTGGGCGGGTCGGTCGCGGGCCAAACAGTTTGCGTGGTGTGCGGACGAGGGAACAATGGCGGAGGAGGCATGGTGGCTGCCCGCCACCTGCACAACTGGGGAGCGGATGTTCACGTCATGCGTTTGGCAGGGGGTCTCAAAGAAGTCCCGGCTCATCAATGGCGCGTTCTCAATACAATGGGAATACAGGAAGAACCTGATTTTACCCTCAACCAGGCTGACATTTTATTGGATGCGCTGATCGGTTATGGCTTGTCAGGTAATCCGCGTCCTGCAGCCGCCGGGTTGATAGAAAAAATCAACTCATCCGATGTCAGGGTTTTGTCACTGGATGCACCTTCGGGATTGGATACAA
This sequence comes from uncultured Chloroflexia bacterium, assembly GCA_963790075.1. GTDB lineage: Bacteria > Chloroflexota > Anaerolineae > Anaerolineales > Villigracilaceae > CAYOUV01. The sequence continues at coordinate 1,374,054 of CAWBNG010000004.1, read as the reverse complement.
ACTCGGGCTCACCTTGCAGACCAACCGTCAAGGCGCAGGCAACCCTCAGCCTGGCGCTGCCAAAAGTCAGCTTGCTGACCACGGATGCGCGTCCGTTCGTAGGCGAACTTTATCTGGCAGATATCAGCGTCCCACGAGAACTTTACCGTCATCTTGGACTAAAGGTCGATCCTTTATTTTCGGAAGATGCCATCATCAAGATTGTCGAAAGGGAGAGCAATGAGCACAAATGACCTGTACACGGAAAAACCATTCTCGATTGTTGTCTACAGCACGACCTGGTGTCCGGATTGCAAACGGGCCAAGAAGTTCTTCGGCGAGCAACGCGTGCAATACCTTACCGTAGATATCGAGCAAGATTCCAAAGGAATGGAATTTGTCGAAAAGATCAATGACGGCAAACACGTCATTCCCACCATCGTCTTTCCAGATGGTGAAATTTTAGTCGAACCCTCGAATGCCAAGCTGGCAGAAAAGTTGGGATTACAAACGAAAGCCAAGCGAACCTATTACGATTCGATCGTGATCGGCTCTGGTCCAGCCGGCCTGACCGCAGCACTATACATGTCGCGCGAAGGGTTGGATACGCTGGTCATTGAGAAAGGCGGACTTGGCGGGCAAATTGGCACGACCACAATTATCGAAAACTTCCCTGGCTTCGTCAATGGCATTCCCGGTGCGGAATTCGCCGACCGACTGGCACAGCAAGCACAACGCTTTGGTGTCGAAATTCTGCAAGCCCAGGAAGTCAATGAGATCAGCCGCGAGGGACAGTATTTGTGTGTCACAACCAGTGACGGAAATTCATATGGCTCAAAAGCCGTCCTACTGGCAAGCGGCGCAAGCTACCGCCGCATGAACATCCCCGGCGAAGAAGAATTGATCGGCACAAACATCCATTTTTGTGCCACCTGTGACGGCGCTTTTTACAGAGATAAAAAGGTATTGGTTATTGGCGGCGGAAATAGCGGCTTCGAGGAAGGCCTGTTTCTGACCAAGTTTGCCTCGCAGGTGGATATTGTCGAGTTCACCCCCCAGGTCAAAGCCAGTCAGATATTAAGGGACAAAGTTGCCAGTCGGGACGACATGCGTGTGACCGTGAATCACGCTGTCAAGGAATTTCATGGCAAGAACAAACTCGAAGAAGTGATCGTGGAAGACCGCTCTAGCGGAGAGATAAAAACCTGGAAATATGACGGCGTGTTCGTCTTTATTGGCCTGACGCCCAACACTGACCTGGTCAAAGACAAGGCAGATTTGGATCGCGGAGGCTTTATCGTGGCAGACAAAATGCACACCAGCATGGAAGGTGTCTTTGCTGCAGGCGATGTTCGCTCCGGATCGACCAAGCAAGCGGCGGCAGCTGCCGGGGAAGGGGCCACTGCCGCACTGATGATCCGCGAATATTTACAATCCCTGGGTGAATAAACCTGTCATTCAAAATCTAGATGTGGATCCATCTTTTCGTAGCTTTTTAAAAACCCAAGGTAGGCTGATCCATCGAGGCAAAGATGAACGATTTATACAATTCCCATCCAACCCAAATCGTGATGTACAGTGTTACCTGGTGCCCGGATTGTCGCCGTGCACGCACATTTTTCGAGGAACACAAAATCCCTTATCTTGAGGTCGATGTGGACCACGATTCCCAAGCAGCTACCTTCGTAAAAGACCTTAATCGAGGTTTTCGCAGCGTGCCAACCATCATTTTCCCGGACGGGTCGGTGCTGACAGAACCGACGAAAAAGGAACTTGAGGCCGCAATGCCTTAACAAAATTCAGCAGTTCATCTTGCTGGAGTATGTTTAGAAAATTAAGCGTAAACCCATTAAGATCAGTAAAATTTGCACAATGCGCCGAAATAGAGCTGGTTTTACCCAGCGATCAAGAGTCATACCGGCCAACAATCCCAACCCAATCGCTGGCAATGAGACCACGAACAGCCTCCAGACCTCCCGCGTGAGGTTTCCAATAAATAAATGGCTGATCATTACCACAAGGCTATTGATGATGAAATATCCCTGTAAATTGCTTTTAAATTCGCCTGGCTCCCAGCGATTGCAATCTGCATAAACTATCACCGGCGGCCCGGATGTGTTGTACGCCCCGCCCAGCATCCCCCCCAGGAATCCCACAAGATAAGCCCAGAGCGAACCCTGCATGGAAGGCAGGCGCAAGCCCAGCAAAGCGTAAAGGGCGTATCCTGTAATCACAACCCCCAGCACAATTAATACAATGCGCTCATCCAGGTAGCGCAACCCAACAATCCCAAATGGGATCCCAACCAGCGAGGCCAGCACAACCCGCCAGATGGCGCGAACATTCAGCGCCTGACGATAGTGCAGTAAAAGCACCGACTCGATCGCAGCCGCCGCCACGGCGACCAGCGGTGTGGCCATGTGTATCCCCACCACATAAGGCAGCAGCGCCATCGAGACCAGCGCCAACCCAAAACCGGAAAGACTCTGGGTAAAAGCTGCCAGAAACAAAATCGCCGCCACAAGATAAGGGTAATTTGCCATGCCTGCTCCGCGCTTGAATGTCACATTATAGCAGTCCCGACCGAACATCCCATATAATAGAGAGCATGTCCGCTTCTGCCAATGTGCTTATTTGTGGTGCCGGGATTACCGGTGTCAGCACGGCTTACTTCCTGTCCAAAGCTGGCGTCAGAGACATCCTGCTGGTTGACGAACTTCCACCGCTCAGCCTGACCAGCGACCGTTCGACCGAGTGCTATCGCAACTGGTGGCCCGACCCGGCTATGCTGGCACTAATGAATCGCTCAATTGACTTGTTAGAGAAGTTGGCGGAGGAGAGCAGAAACGTCTTTCACCTGAACCGGCGTGGCTACCTGTACCTCACCGCTGACGAGGGAAAAATCACAGCGTTGAAGGAACGCTCGAACCGGATCTCAAGCCTGGGCGCTGGTCCCGTGCGGATACACACCCAAAGCGGGTCCAGCTACCAACCCGCCGCTTCAGAGGGTTTTCACGCCCAACCCGTTGGCGCGGACATTTTGCTCGGCTCGCAATTAATTCGGAATTATTTTCCTTACCTGACAGATCAAGCCATTGCCGCCTTGCACGTTCGTCGGGCGGGGTGGCTGTCCGCCCAACAATTGGGCATGAACCTGCTAGAAAAGGCACGCAGCCAGGGCGTCCGGTTTGTATCCGCGCAGGTAGCCGGCGTGGATGTAAAGAACAATCGGGTTCAGTCTGTCCGCCTGAGCAATGGGGAGCGCATCGATACGTCCGTTTTTATCAACGCTGCCGGGCCATTTTTCAAACCCGTCGGAGAAATGCTGGGAGTAAACTTACCGGTTGAGACCGAGCTGCATCTTAAAGTAGCCTTTAAAGATCACCTGGGGGTGATCAGGCGGGATGCGCCGCTCTTGATCTGGGACGATCCACAGGTGCTCGATTGGGACGAAGACGAGAAGCAATTTCTCTCCGAAGACCCAGAAACACGCTGGTTAACCGAACTCTTTCCATCCGGGGTGCATACCCGCCCCGAAGGGGCTGGCGATAGCCAGATGACGCTGATGCTCTGGGAGTACAAGACGCAAAAGATGAAGCCAGTCTGGCCGCCGCCGCTGGACCAGAGCTATCCCGAAGTGGCCCTGCGCGGATTGTCGAGGATGCTACCCGGCTTGCGCGCTTATTTCGGAAAGGCTCCACGACCAATTCTGGATGGCGGGTACTACACCAGGACGCAGGAAAACCGCCCTTTGATCGGACCCATGCCGGTCGGCGGCGCCTTCATGATTGGCGCGGTTTCCGGATTTGGCATCATGGCATCTTGTGCATCAGGAGAATTATTGGCCGCCCACGTAACCGGGAAACAATTGCCGGACTATGCTTCAGCTTTCATGCTGGAACGCTACCAGGATCCGGGATACAAAAAACAACTGGCCGAGTGGGACAATTCTGGGCAGTTGTAAGATTTGTTTTAATCTAAAAATAAGATACGGGAAGTAGAATTACAAAGTGCTGCGTAATTATCCGAACCAAATTCTCGAATCATGCGGGCAATTCGATAAGAGAAAATTCGAAAAATACAAGAGGCAGCAGCCCAAAACAGGATCGCCTTCATGACAGAAACTCCCTTCCCAACTTCCAGCCGTTCCGAGCGGAACATGTATTCTTTCAGCAAACACTGGGCCACCTACGTTATCGGTGGCCTATTCGTCTTCGTCGGTTTACCTTTCCTGGCGCCGCTCCTGATGCACCTGGGTCTTACCGGACCGGGTCGCGTGATCTATTTCGTCTATTCCTTCCTTTGCCACCAGTTACCGGAGCGTTCGTTCTTCCTGTTCGGACCCAAGTTCATGTACCCGCTGAGCCAGATCCAGGCTGCGTGGCAGAACACGATCAATCCGCTGGTTTTGCGCCAGTTCATTGGCGATCCGCAAATGGGTTGGAAGGTCGCCTGGTCGGATCGTATGGTTTCGATGTACACAAGTATCCCCGTCTTTGGTATGCTTTGGGCAACGCTACGCAACAAGATCAAACCACTGCCCTTTTGGGGGTTTGTCTTGTTCCTGCTGCCGATGGCCATGGACGGCGGTACGCACTTCCTGAGCGATTTCGCTGGGATCGGACAGGGCTTCCGCTATACCAACCTCTGGCTGGCAACGCTGACCCATAATGCCTTTCCGGCCTGGTTCTATCTGGGGGATGCCATCGGTTCTTTCAACTCCTACATGCGTATCCTGACCGGCATTCTTTTCGGCATCGGAATCGTCTGGTATGGGTTCCCTTACCTTGAAGAAAGTTTCAACGAGACGATTGAATATTACGACCGAAGATACACGCAATAGCGAAATCGCCGCAATTGCGGCGATTGTTTTTATGGCATACTTTTATCAATAATCGTACAATATGGGCACCCCGAGGAGGGCCGTATGAAGCGTTTGCTTGGTGTCGCGATCCTGTTGAGTATAAGCCTGTCGGCTTGTGATGTGTGGACGGTCAGCCCTCTGCCGCCAGGCTACCCTACCTTACCGCCTACCGGCACGCCCATTTTCGTTACAGCGTACGTCGCCCCTGCAACCTGGACACCCACTCTCACCGAAACCACGCTGGCCACCTTACCGACAACCGAATCCTTAACACCTGATACGCCGACGACCACCCTGACCTCATCTGCACTTCCAGCGACGGAGACTTCGACTCCCTCCGCCACACCAACACCACCTTCGGCCACAGCGACGCCGGAAGCGGAGATTGCGATTAACCTCCTGGGCTGTGACACCAGCCTGGATATCAGCCATGGCATGGGGGAGGTAACCAATGTCTACGCTGTTATCGGAAATCGCAGCCAAACGGATTTGACCAATCTTTGCGCGACTCTCTCGGCCAGTGACGAGGCCCGGCAGCATCCCGATAAAACCAAATGTGCTCCGACGTTGCCAATAGGCTATCAGGTGACGCTCAAATTGACTGTTGATACGGGTTTTAAAGAGGATACTTCCATCCAGGTGGATATCACGACGGACCAAAATATTACGGGCACGTTATCCAAAGAGAGCTGCCGGGAGATCGGCATACCCGGTCTGATCCCAGCGCAAGCTGGCAGCCTCGAGCCTATTCCATAAAAGCTTCGGAGCAATTCGTCGTCGTTACGCTTTGTCGATCGGCAGCGTGAAGGAGAAGGTGCTGCCTGAGCCCGCACCCCGGCTTTCGACCCAGATGCGTCCGCCGTGCGCCTCGACGATATGCCTGGCGATCGTCAACCCGATCCCACTGCCACCGCCGGCTCCGCGCGAACGGGATTTATCCACACGATAAAAACGGTCGAAAAGATGCGGGAGATGCTCGGCAGGGATTCCCACACCGGTGTCCTGAATATCGATTCGCGCCTCACTACCCTGCCGAGCGGCGCGAATCACCACCCGCCCACCTGAGGGCGTATATTGCAGCGCATTCCCAACCAGATTGAGCATTACCTGCCCGAGGCGATCTTCGTCGGCTGAAACAACCGGCAAATCGTCATTCAAGTCGGTTTCCAAAATCACACCTTTGCTCTCAAACTGGTGAGCCAGGCGACGGACAGTCGTTTTGGTCAAATCCTCAACAGAAATCGGGTGCAAATCCAAATCAAAGGACCCGGATTCGACACGACTTAGTTCCTGCAGGTCATTGACCAGCCGGCTCAAGCGGTCCGCCTCCTGATAAATCTGCTCGAAGGTTTCCGCAGTGGCCGGCAGGACGCCATCCACTAAACCTTCCATCGAGCCTTTGATCGCCGTCAGAGGCGTGCGCAATTCATGGCTGACGTCCCCGATCAACTGGCGCCGCATGGACTCGACCTGCTCCAACTTTTCGGCCATCTGGTTGAAGCTGTCTGCCAGTTGCCCCAGTTCATCCGGGCCGGAATGCTCGACGCGTTCCCGGTATTGGCCCTCGGCAATCCGCCGGCTGGCGCGCATCATGGCACGCACAGGCGCCACTACCCGGCGGCTGAAAATCAGGCTGACCACCACCGCTGCCAGCGCCGCGGCGATACCCGCCAGCGTCAACGCCTCCGAAAAACGAGGCCTTAAAATTGAGGTACAGGTCATAAGCCACCCCCTGACCGAGACCTGGCTGTCCCTGTCCCCGCCCCAACCCTTGACCGCGACCAGCAGGCCCCATCATCCCGCCCTCACCCGTGACACCGCTTCCCATGAGTTGTTCCATCTGGCCCAGGTGACGGTTGAAAGCTGTCGGAAGCGCAAAATTAGTCGATAAAGCCAGGATCACGACCGCGATCAGAATCACTCCCAGATATGACAAGAACAACTTCACGCCCAAACGTTCGCGAATGTAAGTGATCATAACTGTTCATCCTCGAAACGATAGCCGACGCCGCGCACGGTAACGATAAAATCGGGGTTACCAAGTTTTTGCCGAACGTGCCCAAGATGCACGTCCACCACGCGCATTTCCCCAAAATATTCATGACCCCAGACCTTTTCGAGTAACTGCTCGCGCGACAATACGCGCCCGCGGTTCTCGGCCAAGGCTTTAAGCAGGTCGAATTCTATCGCCGTCAGCTCAACCGCCTGGTCATCCACTGTGACCTGGCGCGCGCCATCATCGATGCGCACGTGGACAAATGACAATACCTCGGAAGATTGACCTCCGCTGCTGGCCCGGATGCGCCTCAGGGCTGATTTGATCCGCGCGACCAATTCCCGTGGGCTGAACGGCTTGGTAACGTAATCGTCCGCTCCAACCGAGAGTCCGACCACCTTGTCTGTCTCTTCGGTCCGGGCTGTCAGCAGGATAACATAAACCTCCGACTCGCGCCGCAGCCGGTTAAGCACTTCGATCCCATCCATTCCGGGCAGCATGATATCCAACACGATCAGGTCTGGCTTGTAGGTCCGCGCGGCTTTCAAACCCGAGGGGCCGTCGCTGGCTGTGTAAACTTCGTAGCCTTCAGGCTTGAGATACGCGGTCACCAGATTGACGATGCTCGGCTCGTCATCCACGACCAGGATTTTTGTCTTCGGCATATAATCACCTTCAAAAGGGTTCGGCTTAATTGTACTTGTAAACCTGAGCTTAGCTCAACTATAAAGTTCGCCCGTCAAGAATAAATGAAGCTAATATAAAGATCGTGTAAAGGCTTTTGGCTTGACGTCCTGTGGGCCGACAAGGTATATTTGCCCAATCTTCTTCAAGGACAAGCAATGAAATCAATCGACCGCAAATGGTGGGTTTTGATTGCCATCGGCACCGGGACATTTATGTCAGCCCTGGACGCCAGTGTGGTCAACACAGTCCTGCCTCTAATTCGGGATGCTTTTAAGAGCAATGTGGCTAACATTGAATGGGTCGTCACTATCTACCTGTTATTGGTCAGCGGCCTGCTGCTAACCTTTGGCAGGCTGGGGGATTTGCGCGGTCACAAATCAGTTTATGTCTGGGGGTTTGCGATATTCGTGCTCAGTTCGGCACTCTGCGGATTGGCTTCGTCAGCCCTCCTGCTGGTCAGCTTCCGCGCCATCCAGGCCTTTGGAGCCGCCATGCTGTCATCCAATTCACCGGCCATCCTGACCGGCAACTTCCCGGATTCGCAGCGCGGTCAGGCGCTGGGACTCTCCGCAACAATGACATACCTGGGCCTGACTGCTGGCCCGTCTTTGGGCGGCTGGCTGGCGCAGCAATTCTCCTGGCGGGCGGTTTTCTATATCAACGTCCCTGTTGGTGCACTCGCCCTGGGATTGAGCCTGTATTTCATCCCACGCGATAAACCAGCCGATCAAAGTAAAAAATTCGACCTGGCAGGTGCAGCTACCTTTATGACCGGTCTTACAGCACTGTTGTTGGGTTTGAATAAGGGACAAGATTGGGGCTGGAACTCCCCCCTGGTGTTGGGTTTACTCCTGGTCGCAGCCCTGATGCTGTGGCTGTTCCTGCGGATCGAACGCAGCTCGGACTCTCCCATGCTCGACCTGAGCCTGTTCCACAGCCAGACCTTTTCCGTCACCACCGCCAGCGCAGTGTTGAACTATATTTGTGTTTATACGATCTTATTCTTGATGCCTTTTTACCTGATCCAGGGCCGCTCGCTCAGCCCGGCCACTGCTGGCCTGCTGCTGACCGTCCAACCGATCGTCATGGCAATCATCGCCCCGGTCAGTGGAACACTCTCCGACCGCCTCGGCACGCGCATTCCAACCGTTGCGGGGATGGGATTGCTGGGTCTGGGAATGTTCTTGCTCTCACGTCTCGGGTCAGATTCGCCTTATATGCTGGCGGCAGTCGGCCTGGGCATCACCGGTCTCGGCACCGGGACCTATATCTCGCCCAACAACAGTGCCCTGATGGGAGCGGCTCCCAGGCACCGCCAGGGGATCGCCTCCGGAATTCTGGCTTCAGCGCGGTCGGTCGGAATGGTCCTGGGTGTCGGTCTGGCTGGTGCTATTTTAACCACCAAACTGGCTGGAAACCCTGTAGCGGGGTTGTTCGGTGGAACCAGCCTTGGCTTCCAGATCACCGCTCTGATAGCGCTGTTGGCCGGATTGATCTCCCTCTTCCAGAAAGACTCGCAAAAAATAAAGAGCCCGTCAATTTGATGGGCTCTTGGCGTAGAATCCGGCCTGAGGTTTATCCCTCGTCCGGCTTGTTCAGGTATTTTTCGGGCTCCTTGTCAAACGAAGCCTTGCAGCCTGGTGCACAAAAGTAATAGGTGCTGCCTTCGTATTCCGATTTCCATTGCGCAGTTTGCTCGTCCACTTCCATTTTGCAGACCGGGTCAATCGCCATCGTACCTCCTTTAGATCATCCTGAATTCAAACCCGTAAATGCGCTAAGCACTTCGCCCGTTACGGACAAAATACTTGGTTATTCTCGATTATAAGACTCTTTGGTTTTTTTATCCTAGATATTTATTATTTCAGTACCCATCCTTTTGAATATTGTGTCTACGCGAAATTTCAAAATCACCCGCTTAAGGGTATAATCAAATTATGACTGATGAACAAATCCCTCGCCGAAAGATCGCCATCCTGATCGATGGCGACAACGCTCAATCCAGCCTGCTGCCACAAATGCTGGTCGAGGCCGGAAAATACGGCCAGGTGACCGTCCGCCGCATTTATGGGGACTGGACCACACCGAATATGAACTCGTGGAAAGAAGTTTTGAATTTTCATGCGGTCCAACCTATCCAGCAATTCCGTTACACGATAGGAAAAAACGCGACCGACTCGGCCATGATCATCGACGCGATGGACCTGCTCCATTCGGGGGTGGTCGATGGCTTCTGTTTGGTCTCGAGCGACAGCGATTACACACGCCTGGCGACGCGCATCCGCGAGTTGGGTATTTATGTAATGGGATTGGGTGAGAAAAAGACCCCCAAGCCGTTTGTTAACGCATGTGACGTATTTGTCTACTCCGAGAATCTGGTTGCAAAACCGAAAGTGACCCGGACGCGTTCCAAAAAAACAAACGGCAGCAAGAAGAAGGAAGATGTGGAGGCTGAACCGATTCCGATCCTGCGCCAGGCTTTCGAGATGGCAGTCCAAGAAGACGGGTGGGCTTCACTGGCTGTAATGGGAAACGCGCTGTATCAGCTCGACCCAGGCTTTGACCCGCGAACTTACGGTCACCGTCAGCTTTCCCGGTTGATTGGGAATTATAAGGACAGATTCGAACTGCGCACCCAGGAGATCGACGGTTCCACCCTGTTCCATGTCAAGATGAAAGAGTAAACTGAGCGGGGCTCGAGTACTCGAGCCCCGCTGCTTTATACAAACACTTCCGGCCTTCCCTGCAACAACTCTTTATAGACTTCCAAAATCTGGTGTGCAATTTTGTCCCAGCTGTAGAGGTGGGCATATTCAGCAGCACGCTGTCCCATCCTCCTGCGTTGGTCCGGGTCGTCCAATATGGCGGTCAACTTATCGCATAAATCTTCGGGGGAATCGCTGGGCACGTGGTAACCGGTCTGACCGTCCTGTACCAGGAAAGCCAATCCACCAACCTGTGAAGCAATGACCGGGGTCCCACATGCCATGGCTTCCAAGGCGACCATGCCAAATGACTCATAATGGGAGGGCATGACCAGGACCTCCGCGGCTGAGTAGTAATAAGGCAGGGTGTCCTGGCTGCGCTTTCCGAGGAAGACGACCATTTTTTCCAGGCATAGATCGTCACACAGTTTTTGCAGGCGTGTCATCTCAGCCGTCATTTGTTCGGGAGCGGCCTCCGGATCGCCACCAATTACCGCCAGGTAGGTCGGCCTTTCGCCTTTTTTATTGCGCAGGCAAGCCATGGCGCGGATCAGCGTGTCCAGTCCCTTGAGCGGTTCAATGCGCCCAACGAACAAAATCATCCGGTTCTCAGGCGGTATGCCCAGATATTCCTTGGCTTCGTCAGTCGGGATGGGATAGAAGTGACTCGTGTCAACCCCAGGCGGGATGATGGAAATCTGGCGTGTTTCAGCCTTATACAGGAATTCAAGCTGAGCCTCTTCGGCCGGGGTGGCTACAATCAAGCGATCGGCGTTGGCGATGACCCGCTGTTCGCCTTCGATGCGGTACGAACCTTCGATTTCGTCCTGGTTGCGGGCCACGCGGTTCTTCATCAATCCCAGAGTGTGGAACATGTGCACGACTGGTACTCCCCAGGTTTGCTGCAAGACCTCGGCAGCCAGGCCGGACATCCAGTAATGGCTGTGGATCAGGTCGTAGGTAAGCTCTTTTTCGGCCACAAAGGCTTTTATTTGTTCGGCAAACTCCGGGATATAAGCCGAGAGTTCCGGCTTGGGTAAAGGCACCTCCGGTCCGGCCGGAATGTGGACCACGCGATTGCCGTATCCCAGATCGTGCAACACATGCGGGACGTGTTCGTCCTGCGAACGCGTAAAGACATCGACGTGAATGCCCATCTTGCCCAACTGGCGCGTCAGGTCGCGGACATAGACATTCATTCCGCCGGTATCTTTGCCGCCCAGGACTGCCAGGGGGCAGGTGTGATAAGAGAGCATTGCAATGCGTAGCACGGAAATTCCTCTGAAGTGGTTGACTGTCACATCTTAGACGAGGCGAACCACCAAAAACTTGCGTGATTAGGTGGAATCTTGTATAATCCCGCCGCACATAAAGTGCCACCGTAGCTCAGTTGGTAGAGCAGACGATTCGTAATCGTCAGGTCAAGGGTTCGAATCCCTTCGGTGGCTTTTGCCGTTCCAACCCATCTTCATGAAAAGTATAATCGAAAACAAAACCGCCTGGCGAGGCGGTTTTGTTTTCGATTATTAGCTAAGGATTTACCCAGCGATAGATCCCCATATTCTGTGCCCCGGCTTCGCGGGCGAATTTACCACCTGTTGAGTAGACCAACTGTGTGTGTGCGACCAACTCCGGGTAGATTTCCGGAAAAGTGACCAGATAATCCACGCCACGCTGGTCGAGATATGCGATTAGCCGATCCTGGTCGCGCATGAAGGGGACTACCTCCGGCGAGACCAACCCGGCCAGGTCCACCAACTGATGGTGGTCGAAGTAACCCAAGGCACCGATGTCGTGCGCGGCAACGACGGAATCGGATGGAACATTCTGGGCAACCCATTTAGCCGATGCCACCATCTCACTTTCGATCAGCCCAACATCCTGGGCGTAGCCGTTGGCCCCCATCAACCAGAATCCCAATTCGGCCATCAACAGCGCCGCGCTCCAGACTGTTCTGAGAGCCCAGCCATTGCGCTGCTTGAATCCTGCAGAGACAAAGCCCCAAAAGGCCATCAAGCCCCACAAAAAATATATCGGCATGGCCGGCATGCTATAGCGTCCGTGCTGGTAAACCGGCAGGCGCGAGAGGTACAGGCCGATATAGCCCACGAACCAGGCCAGGCCAGCCAGCGTACCCCAATCCCGGCGGCGGAAAGCTGAGACCAGCCAAATCACCGCACCCGGCAGCAAGATCAGGCTGGGTCCGGCAAAAAACTGCAGCGAGAAGACACCCAGGCGTTCAAGCAGCGGTTTAGCTTGCCAGGCGACATACTCGGCCTGCTTGGCATAGAAAGTATTCGGCATGGGTGTGCCAGTCAGGACCAAATTAAATAGCAGGTAAGGCGCGAAGAGCGCCCCAAAACCAATCAGAATCCGCAGGCTGGCCTGGTAACGTCCTCGAAAGGTCGGTTCCATCAGCCAGGCTGTCAAGAGGACCGGTCCCAGCAAGGTCAGGCCGTCCGGGCGGACCCAGACGCTCAAACCGACCAGTAACCCCAGAAATAGGTAGCGCCGCACATCCAGCATCAAGGCGGTCAGTACAACTGTGACGAGCAGGGCATGCAGCAGGGTTTCCATGCCGGAGGCGGCAGCCCAGGCCATGTGCCATTCGAAAACCATGAACAGCCCAACCCAGGGAATGCGGCTTCGATAAACGGGTACCAGACGGCGGGCGGTGGTTTCAGCCAGGAGACCCAACCCGAAGAAGGCCAGCGCCCCCAAAAAATAAGTCCAGATGTAGGGGGACAAATGCAGCCAAAAGCCAAAGGCTAATAGCAACGACCACAACGGCGCAGTCGAGCCAGCCGAAGGCTGCCCCGGTAAAAAGGACCATTCACCACGCAGCGCCAGATTGCGAGCATACGTCTGGTGGATCCAGGAATCATCAAGCGGGAAGCCGATGCGGTAGACCAGGGCACTGGCAACCAAAAAGCCCCCAACACTGACAGTCACCGCCAGAGCCAGGACGAGCCACGCTCGCCTACGATCGAGGCCTTCAAGGTTCATTGATCACCGGTTCAATGCGAAAGATTCGGACGCCGTTGACGGTACCCAAATAGGTAAAGGCTGAATCGCTCTGCGGATTTTCGTACAACGGTTTGATGGGCGGCAGCGCACCCTCACGCTCAAGCACCAGATATTTAGCCCCATAACGATGGGCCGCAGCCAGGAAAACGTCCGCCGTACCGTAAGGAGTCACGATCGCCGAGCGCTGGCTGTACATAAAGTATCCAGGAGGGTTGCGTACCATCACAATCTCATCGGGAGCAGCGCCATGAGCCTGGAGGAATGCTTCGACCTGGATATAACGTTGGTCTTCGACGCCCCAACCTTGCGAAATAACGCGCAAGTGGACGATCATAACGGTCAGGGCTACCAGTAAAGCGACCAGCGAGACCCGAAAGACGCGATGCGCCTGAGGTGTAAACCAGCCACGCTGGCGCGCCCAACTGACGACAGCATCTAACCCAAGCGGAGCCAGCGCCCACCAGAACGGCTGAAAGGCTGTCCCAGCATGGAAGAATCCGCCGCGCGCTCCGGCAAAGGGGAACAACAATGTATCTGTCACCAGCAATAAGAGCCAGCCGATCATTGCCAGTTTAGCGCGGAAGTCGCGCCGCACATGCCAAAGGCCCAATAAAATGAATGGGAACAATACAATGCTGCCTTGAGCGGCAAAAGCATTCAGTAAATTCTGGCGCAAGGCCCACAGGCGGACCCGTAGCGCCGCGTCCAAGCCGGCCTGCAACCAGGTCTGCAGGGTCAGACTGGAGGCAGGGTAAATAAAGGTCTGATCGTAAATGGTCAACCACAACAGGTGGTTTCCACCCGGCGCCAGTAGCGTGCCGAAGATAGTCAAATTACGATAGAACCAGGGTCCCATCACCAATAGAAAGCCGAAAAGCGACAGCAGCCCACCCAACGAGGCCGAGACGAACCGTCGGAATCGGGAGCGAACTGGAGCTCCGTCCCGTTCCACCCAGGACAAGTACATGGACGAAATCCCAGCCAGGGGCAGCCACAACAGCCCGTCACTGCGGGCCAGATTCATCAATCCGGCCAAGATCCCCAACCAGAGTCCCGTCCAACGCTTGGGTTTAGTGAGCGCAAGAAAGAATAATCCGCCCAGCAGCATGCAGGGGGCAAAATTATCGGTGGTAGCCATAAAAGGCGCGTGATAGACCGAAAAGACTGCCAGGAGGCCCGAAAGGACGGCCGTCTCGCGCTTAGGTGAAATCTGATAGGCAAGCGCAGCTGTCACGAGCGGCACCAGCGCTGCGATCAAGATAAAGCCCAGTCGCGCATACGCGAAGGCGGAGTTGCCGCCTAAAACCATTCCCACTGCCGCGATAAGCGAGGAGAGCGGCATCCAGTAAGTATTAGAGGGATGTGGCAGGCTGGCCGGGTTGTCGAGATAATTCCAGATGTACGGTTCGTTGAACCCCTTTCCGCTGGCCAGTTGCATGCCACCCGCATAATAATAATCCGCGTCCATATATCCAGGCGAAGACTGCAGGCTGGAAATCCCCACAGCAACCAGCAGACCGACAACGAACAGAAACAAATAGCTTTTCCTGTTCAACTGCGCTGCAGCTCCTTGACGCTGTCATACCAGACACGTGGCGGTTGGATAGCCCACCAGCGCAGCCAGTATAGGGCGACAAATAGAAAAACAGGCAAAAACAGGTAAACAGAAAATTCCGGATTACTCACCCCGCTTTCTAAAGCCTTCCAGTACAAATACCAGACTCCAAATATAGAAATCAGCACCGCCATGGATATCAAACGGCCGGTGCGGTTCCAACGTTGATCAATGATCTGAAGAACCAGCATCAACGGCAGGAATAAGACGGCGAAATTGGCCGGCTCGGACCGGAACCCGAGCAGGGGGGTCGCAGCCAGAGTCAGGCAAGCCACCCAAAGAAAGTGCCGGAAATCTGTCCCGCGCGCGGCGCGCCACTCCAGGAATAGGATGATGCCAAGCACCAAGGTCAAACCCCGGCTGAGGTTGGCTCCGATGGCGGGCCAGTGCTGACTAAAATAATCTGAAGGAGAAAAACCGTGCACGGCGCGCAAATTAGCCAGCACGGCGCGCAAATAGGGCAAAAACCAACCCGGATAAAGAATGAAAGCGATAGCCAGTAGCACCAGCAGGGTCATCAAAAAAGCGCTCCACACGCGCCAACGGCGCTGGGATACGGTCCAGACGAAAACGAACAACAAGAAGAGGCCGGTTACCTCCCACTTGTAGGCAGTCAAAACGAGCAGCGCGCCGGCCACCTCGTCCAAGCCTGAACGCAAGGCCAGCAATGCGACTGCAAACAAAACAGCCAACCAAATCGTTACTTCGCTGTGCATCACAGGAAAAACGCTATAAAAAGAAAACAGGCTAAAACACAAAACCACCCCGAGCGTCAGGGGCCGCAACTGCCAGTCCACCAGTCGAAAATTGAGCAGCATCAGGATGATCAAGGCCAGTTCCAGGCCTGCCATCCAGACTGCCCGCGCAAATACGAAATTTTGAATCCAGCCAAATGGCAGGAAAAAAAGTAAAATCTGGAATGGATAGTCGACAAAATAGGGGTAGGCTCCAGGAACGGCGGTCCGGCCATAGATCAAAGTTTGGAGGCTTTGCGCGATCCCGGAACTATATGGTCCACTGCCGTTCAAGAAACCACGCGCACCCATCCAGGGGATTAGAAAATTCTCGCCGCCCGGAAGGCGGGTTGTTAGAAAGGTATTGGCCCAGACCAGGCCTGCAAACACCAACAGAAGCAATCCCAATAGACCCGCAACGAGTAGCGCTCGCCTGCGCTTGGATCCCAAGACTAATCCCCAATCTGCAAACGAAATATTGGACGCGTAGCCGAGCGGCGCGCCACTTCCACGAAGCCCGCCTGGCTGAAGGCTGACGCCAGACCGGTATAAGCAAATGCTGCCGGCAGCCTGTCATCTTTTGGTTCGACCGGGTAACCTTCCAGGATTTTCCCGCCCTGAGCCTTGACATATTCCGCGACCGCCCCCAAAAGTTGAACTGTGAGTCCCTGGCGTCGATATCTCTTGTTTACAAAAAAACAGGTAATCGACCAAACTTCAGCTTGATCCACCGGAGCCATGACACGCGAACGCGCCAGTCGAGGGTAATTACCCCGCGGTTCGACTGCACACCAGCCAACCGGCTCGTTTTCGGCATAAGCCAGGACGCCTGGGACTGTGCCGGAGGCGACGATTCCCTGTTGGGCCTGATGGTTGGCTTCACCTTTCATACGATCGAAGTCTCTGGTTGCCAGCTTCCACCACATGCACCAGCAACCCCCGCAGGCACCGTTTGCTCCGAAGAGTTGTTCAAAGTCAGACCAGCGCTCAGTGGTCAGAGGCTGGAACGAAGGCTTCAGGCCTGTCATCACTCAATGTGCTCCAATGGTCAGGTTCAAACCGATCACACCGACAATGATCAGACCGATCGATATCAATTTCAGTGCCGTGGATGGTTCCCTGAACCATAATATCCCAATGATGGCGATCAGCGCTGTCCCCAAGCCCGACCAAATGGCATAGACCACACTCAAATCGATTTGCCTTAGCGCTAATGTTTCAAAAGCCAAACTCACGCCAAACAACAGGAAAAGTAAAAGTGTAGGCAGCCAGCGTGTCAGCCCTTCCGAGAATTTCATACTGATCGTCCCGGCTACTTCCGTCAGAATGGCCAGCAAAAGATAAATCCACCCCAGCATAATAATTATTCCGGCATCAACAATTGCAGACGGCCTGGTTGGACGCGATACTCCACATCTTGAATGGCATGCGTGAAGATTTCTCCATCGGTATGCGCCGGCGACGGGCTATGCAGATGGATACGCACCCAATCTGCATTGATCTCGTTGATCCCTTCCATCTCAACGTAACTGCCAGCTCCGGGTTTCATGGCGCGCGGCAAAGTGCGCAGCATCGCCAGGCGACCGGAACGAAAACCATACACAAAGGTAAGTTTTCCGTCAAAAGGATCGGCATGCGGCGTCATATAGAATAGTCCGCCTGTGCGGGCGCCATTTCCAACGGTGATCAGACTAAGCGGTCCATGGTATTCGCCTTCAGGCCAGGTCAGATCCGCTTCCCAGCGTGGGTTGCGCATGATACCGGTCAACGCCGCCAATAAATATCGCAAAATGCCCTTGGCCCAGACCATGTCAGCCTGGATGATCGTAATCATCGGCTCCAAACCTAAGGCAGAATTATTGGCAAAAACCTGTCCGTTAGCGCTGATCAAATCCATGCGCCGTGTTTTACCGGCTGCAATGACGCGAGCGGCTTCGTTCAAATCGCGCGGCAGGCTGATGTTATCGGCCAGGTCGTTTGCCGTCCCCAAGGGGATCACGCCGAAAGGCCCCAAGGGTTCCGATTCGGATTTTGCCGCCCGGGCCATCCCGTTGACGGTCTCCCCAATGGTGCCATCTCCGCCAGCAGCGATAATCGGAGAAAATCCATCACGCGCGGCTTTCTCGGCTAAACCAGTTATATTTCCTGGCCCATCGGAAATATCCAGTTCAAAATCCACACCAGCAGATTTGAGTGCCTCCCCAGCCTCCGGCCAACGGGCTTGAGCTTCCCAGCGTGCTGAATAGGGATTGAGAATTACTTTTGCGGGCATACGCAATACTCCATCGAGGATTTTTTCTAGTTTAGCACAAATCCAACCTGAACTTATACAACTTCCGGGATATTGGCTTTGATCTCGCGCGGCAAGCGGATCTGAGCCAGGACCACACCGGATAGTATCAAAAAGCAACCAGCAATTTGGATCCAGACCAGACGTTCGCCCAATACCAGCCAACCTGACAGCACGGCGAAAACCGACTCTAGGCTCAGGATCAGCGCCGCATCGGTTGGCGGTGTATGGCGTTGCGCCCAAACCTGCAAGGTATAACCCAATCCGATTGAGACGATAGCAGTGTAGATGACAGCACCCAGGACCACTTCAAGATCGATGAGACCAAACTGCTCAAGGAACAGCCCGGCCAAGAAGTTAAGCAAACCGGCAACTACAAATTGACCGAGTGAAAACGAAAGCGGATCGTAGCGTTTAGCAAACTTCCCCAAAATGACCACGTGCAAGGCCCAGAAGAATGAGCCGGCAAATTCCAATCCATCACCAGGTTGAAGACGTAATTTTCCACCGGTACTAAGCAGGAACGCCCCCAGGACCGCCAGCACGAGCCCAACAAAAACCAGCCAGTGTGGGCGCTCCCGCCAGCCCGCCAGCAAAATCAAGGGCACCAGCACCACATACAGGCTGGTGATGAATCCCGCGTTGCCAGCGGTTGTGTAGCGGATGCCCGCCTGTTGAAGGGCACTGGCAATAAATAGCACTGCGCCACCAGCCAGCATCCACAAACCTTGCGGTTTTAAAAAAGTCAATCGCCTGCTCGCGAACGGCAGCAAGAGCGCCGCCCCAAGCAGGAAACGCGCAGCATTGAAGAAATACACGCTGCCTTCCTGCCCGGCCACACGCTGGGCCACGAATGCGCTGCCCCACAGTAAGGCCACAAAGAACAAAGTCAGATCGGCTTTAAATCGCATCTACCATACTATCCGTTTTGAGATAAAATTACACCAAGTCAGTCCGGTTTGTCCGCCCGATCATAGCCTGGGAATGAATTATGTACAGCCTCGATGAAATCGCCGATGAAAGAGAAGCCTTCCGCCAAACCGTTCTCGAAGGGCGCGCTTTCCGACCATTGTACGTCAAAATCAAGTTGATGTTCGGCTGTAATCTCAAATGTGAGATGTGCAACCACTGGCGCGAGCAGCGCGAAGCTCCCATCTCGATGGAACGGTTCCACGAAATTATCGGCGAACTGGCTGACTTGGGCTGCCGGAAGGTCCACCTGTCTGGGGGCGAACCAATGTTGCGTGCCCAGGTCCCGGAACTTGTGGAGTACGCGACCCGATCTGGCATCCGCGTGACAATGACAACCAACGGTACATTGATCGACAAAGTCAAGAGCAAGAAATTGGTCGAAGCCGGGTTGAGGGGAGTCAACCTATCGCTCGACTCACCAATCCGTAAGGTTCATGATAAAGTTCGCGGGGTGAACGGGGCCTGGAAAAAGACCACCAAGGCGCTGACTCTTTTCCGCCGTTACGCTCATAAAGGCAAGCTTACTATCCGTATCAATACCGTCATCAGCCGGCTCAATTACACCAGTCTGACCAGGCTCCCTGACCTGGCGGCGGAACTCGGCGCGGACGCCATCAACCTGATCCCAGTTGACGACCATTGTGGCGAATACCTTTCCATGCGAAAACGGGACATTGCCTTGTTCAATGCTGAGATTGCACCGCGTATCGCGGATCGCAGCCTGAACTTGGGCCTGATCCGGGATGAACGCCAGGCTTATCCCTTTGGCCGCTCAGAAGAGGAAGTCAAACTGGCGCGCGCCGGCCGTTACGCGCTTGGCTGGTACAATCGCCATCCCTGCTACGCCCCCTGGACTCACAGCCTGATCGACTACAATGGTCTTGTATACGTATGCTGCATGACCCGCGAGCAAATCCCGCCACTCGGTGATTTGAAGAAGCAATCATTTACTGAGATCTGGAACGGCGCGGGTTACAAGGTTATCCGCCAGCACATGCACCCACCCGCGCTGGCTGCCTGCCGCCGTTGTGATGACTTCATCGGTGAGAATCAAAAGATCTGGGAAACGATCGGACCGTATTAATCGAAAAACGACGGCTTTCGCCGTCGCACCAAGTCCCAGGAAATTTTTTGGTCAACTCAAATCAGAAAACAAATCGGTGTTATCGTCCGACATGCTGGCCTGGTTGAAGGCGGCAATATCATCCTGGGTGAACGATTGAGCTGCGATCGGCAAAGCCACCGGTTGTTCCAATCCCTGCTGGCAAGCCAGGCACACCAGCTTCCCGGACTGACGATCCATATGCGTTTCGCAATATCCGCGACCGCAATTTGAACAATGTCCAAGCGCTGGATGCTCACAGCGGTGCGGCACCAGAAATCCGATAATCATTTCACATTGCTCTGCCATGGGTCACCTCAAGGAAAAATATGGCAAACATTTGGCTGCTTACCGAAAAGTATACACCAGATATCGGCGGCTTGGCAATCTCTGCCGGACGCTTCGCGCGCCTGCTTGTCAGCGCGGGGCATGCGGTAAAGGTCTTTGCGCCAACGACGAGCCTTCCGACTGGCGAGGAATATTGTTTTGAGCACGAAGATGTGTGGGTTCATCGCTTCGGCGCCCACAAGCAGACCGCCGACACACTGGCCGACTGGTTTGATCGTGTCACGTCTCAGCATAAAGCCGAAGGCGCGGACCTGCTGCATGCCTTTTTCCTGCCACAGGCCGGATTCGTATCCGCTTTCGCCGGGAATTTTCTCGGTTTACCAAGTGTGATCAGCGCCCGAGGCAACGACCTCGACCGGGCAATTTTCGACCCAGCGCGCGCGGCGCATATTCTTTATGCCTTGCAGCATGCCAGCGCCGTCACGACCAATGCCAGCAGCCTGGTGAACAAGGCCTGCGCACTGGTCCCGGGTCTAATAGTCAGTCTCATCCCTAACGGGGTCGACGCGCAGCACTTTTGTCCGCTGCAGCGCAATAGCTCGCTTGCCAAGCAACTCGGCCTTGACGATAAGCCGGTAATTGGTTTCGCTGGTGAGTTGCGTGAAAAGAAGGGCTTGAAGCCGTTACTAAATGCCTATGCGCAGCTCACCAAAAATCTACCAGCACATTTGCTGATCGTCGGCGACTTGCGTTCGGGAGACGACCAGGCTTATTTTTCAGCTTTCCTGCAAGAGCACCCGAATCTGAATGTTCATGTCACCGGCTATGTCTCCCCCTCTGATTTACCCGCCTACTATGCCCTGATGGATATACTGGCCATCCCTTCCCTGCACGATGGTTTGCCAAACGCTCTATTGGAAGGGATGGCTTGTGAGCGTGCGATTGTGACTACCCCGATCGGAGGCATGCTGGATGTCATTCACGACGGAGAGAATGGCTGTTTGGTCGAAACCGGGCAGGCAAAAGCACTGGCAGACGGTATGCTCGAATTGCTCAAAGACCAAGCCTGCCGGGAAAGACTTGGGCAGAATGCGCGCCAAACCATCCTGCGCGATTTCACCCTTCAAAAAGAATTGGATGGAAATCTGGCCGTTTATCGCAAGCTCGGACTGACAATCTAGCGCCAGGCATTCTCTAAACCATGATCAAATACCCATCCATCGACCCAATCTTTAGCTATGAATTCAGCGTCCCACCTGAGACCCTCGACCAAAACGGGCATGTCAACAATGTTACCTACGTACAATGGATGCAGGATGCGGCTGTCCGCCATTTCAGCTCGCTCGGCGGTATCCCTATTATGCACGCAGTCGGAGCCACCTGGGTGGTACGGTCGCATAAAATCGAATATTTCAACCCAGCATTTACCGGCGATCGTCTTCAGGTCCAAACCTGGGTCGCCAGCCTGCGACGGGTGCGGTCGCTACGACGTTACCGTTTCGTACGACTGTCAGATGGTAAATTACTGGTCAAAGGAGAAACAGATTGGGTTTTCGTCGACGCCGAGAGCGGTAAACCGCGCGCCATTCCGGAACAGGTCGCCGGGATTTTTCCACTCCTACCCGATGACCGGTCACCATGATTGTAATGCTACTGGATTTAAGATTCAGCGCTGGCCAAGCAGTTTCGCGTACACTTTCCCTAATTTCTTCTGCGCCACATGCCAGGTAAATTGGTGCCGCACCCTGGCCGCAGCACTTTCAGCCAGATCACGTGCAAGTTGCGGGTCTTCGAGCAAGCGCCCCACCTGGCGCGCCAGATCAGATGGATCGTTCGGAGAGAAGAGCAGCGCATCCACGTCTTCGCGCACCAGCTCGCGCACCACTGGCAAATTAGAAGCCACCAATGGACGGCCGCAAGCCATATACTCCAACACCTTAATAGGGCAGGCGCCTTGGGTCACATTGCGATCGTTCATTCCCAAAGGTGCTATACACACGTCCGCCTGGGCAATCAAAGCCGGGACTTCATGATGGGGCACCGGCGGTTGAATGGTAACCTGTTCTTCCAAGCCAAGTTTACGGATCTGCTTGGCCAGCATTTTACGCTGGCGTGAACGGCCGCGCCCAACAATGCGCAATTGAACCGGTTGTTTATCTAGAATTTGCGGTAGAGCATGGATCAGCATGTCCAATCCCTGCCAGTCGGCCAGGGTGCCGATATAAAGCAAAACCGGGACCCGCCCTTCCCGTCCGGGAGGGGCGGTGATCACAAAATCGCTCGGGCTGACTCCGTTTGGGATGGTGGTAATGTGCCTGCGATCAATTCCCAGGCTGGCAATGTAATCCCGGGTCACATTGGACGGGCAAATAATGGCATCACTCAGATGTAAGGCAGCCAGTTCCTGTTCTTTGATCTTGGTCAGTAACTCGCTCTCGGCCAGTCCCGGGTAATGATATTTGAGTTCGATGGAGGGCAGTCCATTGACTTCAAAGAGGGTCTTGTAGCCATAGGTGCGCTTGGCCTGTGCCAACTGTAGTCCGCCCCACACCGAACGGTAGTGGACCACGTCGTAAGGCCGCGCAGCGGCGACATGGGACATGACTGCCTGTCCAAAGGCAATTGCACGTGTCAAGAAATTCGGATCAGTGCCAGGCGAAACGCGTGTAACCTGTGCACCTTCGAACATTTCCTCGGCAGGTAAAATCCCATCACCCGGGGTAAATAAATGAACCTCAAATTGGCTATTGACAAGGCCGCGTAAAAAATGAAGAATATGTGTTGAGGCCCCTTTCGGGCTGGGTACGACATCGAAGGCAACATAAAGCACGCGCGTCATGCAATCATTATACTAGGGAGATCCGGGCATGGATTCACAAAGCTTGTTCTACCTGATTTCTGCAGTGATCGGAATCGGCCTGTTCTGCGCTGTCCCGGTCCTAGCCGTGGCAATAATTTTCATTATCGTTCGACGGTCACGCTCAGCATCTCGCCCAACCCAAACAACAACCCAACCGGCCGCTAATCAAACATCCGACATGCCGACACTTGTCCATGCACCGACACCGACTATCGAGTCTAAGCCGGTTTCGGCTGCTCCAACTCCTAATCCCACAGCGAGGGCTCCAATGACCTTAACCGCACCTGTATCCGCTAAAGATTTTACGCCTATCTACCTGACCCTGAGCGATAAGCCAAAGTCCATTATCCAGGGTATGGACAATTTAGTCGCGCAGATCCAAACGATCAACCAGTCCAATGTCAAGTGGAAGCGCCTCCCACGATTGATTTCCGTGATCGGAATTTTCCTGATCCTGGTCGATATTGCCTTGCGCATCTTTGGTTACAAGAGTTTGGTATTCACCCTGGGAGGCATCCTGAGCCTGATCGCAGCATTCGTGTTCGGCATCTTGTTGCGCAGGCATAAAATGCAGTCCTTGCCACCGCGCTTCGGTACAGTAAAAGAAATTATTTATACGCTGCGTGACGACCTGCGTCCCGATGGAACCTTCCTGGGCCATGTGGATTTAACCGGGCCGCAACAGCCATCCAAAGTTGCGCGCGAAGCCGAGGACACGCGCGAGCGCACAACCCAATACTTCCGCGATGAGTGGCTTAACCTGAAAGCCAAAATGTACGACGGAAATATTTTACGAATATCTGCCGTACAACGCACGAAATTGCGCAAGGGATACTATAAACGCGGCGCCATCAGCGGCAAGATGAAATGGAAACCGCCCAAACACAAGGGTAGCTACCAGGAACTCAAGCTGCGCATTGCCGTCAATCCCCAGGTCTATGAAATCGTGCGCAACGGCTCTGCCGAACTCAATAAGACTATCGGCGAATACACCATTTCCCAATTAGATACAGAAGAGGGCCTGGTTACGCTGGTTGCCAACACCGGCATCGACAATGTATCCGCCAACAGCGTACTCGGTGTTTTGCGTGAGGCCTACAATCTCCTACAAAGAAAGGCAGCCTGACATGGGCAAACGAACTACGACAACCATCATCCTTACCGGCATCATGGTTTTATTGGTGATGTGCGCAGCCGCCGCCCTCAGTTTCAGCGGAATGATTCGCGCGCAAAAGGTGGAGGCCTCACAAGCCTGGAGCCAAAAGTTTTCGCAAGCCCAGAGCATGAAAATCATCGACTTAACCGGCGACGGCCAGGATGACCTGTTCATCCAGAACCAGGATAGCGCCGCGATTTACGACGCGAACGGCAACCAGACATTCAATACCAGTTTCCAAATCCCCGGCGTCTCTACCCTGGGAGATGTCAACGGCGACAACGTGGATGACATCCTCATCTTCCATCCCGGCCAGCCAAATGTCGACGTGATCAGCAAAGGACAGGCCATCGGTAGTTTCAGCGCCGACCTACCCGGACTCCCGGCCCGGATAATCGTGGTTAAGTTTGCCTCCGGCCCCGAGATCATCTTGGGCGACGCTAGCGGGCATCTGCTAGCCTTAAGCCCCGATGGGCAAACCCTGTGGCAAACCCGTTTGGGCAGTGATGAGATCCGCGGACTGGATGATGTCAAGATCGATGGGCAGACAAATCTGGTTGCCGCCAACCGAGACGGTCAACTGGCCGTGATCGACGCGCAAGGCAACGCTTTGTGGAACGATAATGCCGGCACCCTGCGCCGCATGCGTGCCTATGACCTGGATGGCAATGGCACCAGCGAGGTGATCACCGGTGGTGAATACGGCGCCTTCACAATCTGGAACGCCGCCGATGGCAGTCAACTCCACAAGCTGTCGTTAGGGCAGGCCATCTCGGAATTGCGGGCGGTCGAATTAAATGGTGATCCGTCATCCTTGGAAATCGTTGCCGGTGGAAAGAATGGCGGTGTCTGGGGGATCGATTACAGCGGAAAAAAACTCTGGTCGCACTCGCTCTCCGATAAGGTCACCGAGATTGCGGGGATCGACATCAACGGCGACGGGGCTGAGGAAGCAGTCGTCGGGGATGATAGCGGTCAAGTGGCCGTTTTTAGTGGGGACGGCGGTCGCGAAAATCTGGCCTCGCACTCGAGCGGGATCATGCGTATCGACGCCGGCAAACTGGGCGACAAACGCATGGTTGCCATTGCCGACGGCAATAGCGTAGAAATCCAAAGATTGACCTTGAATTCGCTGCCCGGATTCCAGTTCACCCCCTTACTCGTTGGTTTGATTGTCTCGGCCATCATCATTGTGATCGCCTGGGTGATCGCAACGCTACCTCCCAAGCCCGAATTGAAAGTCGCACTTGAGGACAAGAGCCGCGAAAGCCTGCAGGCGCAACGGCGCATGCTCAAGGAAAACATTGCCGACGTCGAACGCCTGCGCCAGTCAGGCGAAATGACGGCCGATGCCTATCTGGCGCGCCTCAAGCAGCTCCGTTCCGAATTGGCAGCCAACGAGACCGCCTTTAAGCAGGCAGGCTATCCGGTTAAGGTTGAAACCTTCCAATGCCCACACTGCGGTGGCACGCTCGAACTGGGAATGGACAAGTGCGAATACTGCGGCCAGGTGATCCTGACCTGATCAGTGAAATAAGCAAACAGGCGGCCAAAAGCCGCCTGTTTGCTTATTTAAGCGCGA
This sequence comes from uncultured Chloroflexia bacterium, assembly GCA_963790075.1. Taxonomy (GTDB): domain Bacteria; phylum Chloroflexota; class Anaerolineae; order Anaerolineales; family Villigracilaceae; genus CAYOUV01. The sequence continues at coordinate 1,348,197 of CAWBNG010000004.1, read as the reverse complement.
TTATTTCCATGCGGTCGCATCATCAAGCACTTGCTTTTCGTCTGGCGTCAGCTTGAGTTCCAGAGCTGCCAGGTTATCTTTCAATTGGGAGAGCTTGTTTGGGCCGATAATCGGACTGGTGACCAGCGGATTTGCCAGCAGCCAGGCCAGGGCAATTTGTGAGATGCTTGCTTTCTTACCTTTGGCCAGCAGGTCCATTTTGTCTATCAAGGCAAAGTTCTCATCCGTCATGGCGTGTTTTAAATGATCCGCACGCACGCTTTCAGGGACAGGCTGCCCCTTGCGGTATTTCCCGGTCAGGAAACCACCAGCTAACGGACTATACGGGATGACCCCCAAACCATTCTTGCTGCATATTTCTTCTAGCTCTTCTTCGAATTCCTGGCGGTGCAGCAAGTTGTAATGCGGCTGCAGGCTCTCGTAACGCGGAAGGCCTTCGCGTATTGCGGTGGCTAATGTCGTCCGTAATTCATCCGCTTTGTAATTGGAGCAGCCAATATAACACACTTTTCCCTGCTTGATCAAATCTTCAAACGCACGCAGGGTCTCGTCGATGGGAATATTAGGATCGGACCAATGAGGCTGGTATAAATCGATATAATCCGTCTGCAACCGTTCCAGCGAAGCCTCGACAGCCTTTGAAATGTAAGCTGACGAGAGACCTTCCCCTGCAGGGGTGTCGCCCATCTGTCCGCGCAATTTTGTCGCGATGACTACTTTGTCCCGTGAGAGACCGCTGGACTTAAACCATTTACCGACGATGGTCTCAGCTTCGCCGCCGCTATTGCCCGGCACCCAACGAGAATAGATGTCGGCGGTATCGATGAAATTGATCCCGCTCTCATAGCCGGCCGAGAGAACTTTCAGGGAGGTGGCACTATCTGCTGACCAGCCGAATTGCATGGTACCCATACATAACGCAGAAACACTAAGTTGTGTATTCCCAATTTTTCGATAATCCATTTAAACTACCTCTATATAAATTCTTTTATTGATCGCACCCTTGCTCTTATAATCTGTTACTCTTATCCGGCCAACCTCGGAGGTTTTATTGACATGTGTCCCGCCATCAGCCTGCAAGTCCAACCCCACGATCTCAACCGTACGAACCTTTAAAATGCCTTCCGGCAGCAAATTGATTTTGGTGCGGATCAGATCCGGTATTTGGAAAGCCTGCTCGCGCGGCAGAATCTTCACTCTGACATCGTGGTCGGCATCGACTTCCCGATTAACCGCCGTCTCGATCTCGTTGACCAAATCCCCGTGCAGCGTCTCGAACTCAAAATCCATACGCCCGTGAAGCGGTTCCATATTTCCGCCCGTGACCAGGGCGCCATAATCCCGAAATACGACGCCGCACAAGATATGCAAGGCCGTGTGCGTACGCATCAGCTTAAACCGATGCCCCCAATCGAGGACACCATGCGCGTCCGCATACAAATCCGGCAGGGGCCTATCCCCGCCCAGGTAATGAAATACATCCTTACCTTGTTTCTTGACCTTTTCAACCGGGAAATCCAGGCCGTTGACCGTCAGCCTGCCGCGGTCGCAGGGCTGGCCGCCACCACCCGGGTAAAAGGCGGATTGATCCAGGCAAACAGCGCGATTGTCACCATCAATCGTTGTTACTTTGGCATCAAATTCTTTCAGGTAACTATCGGTTTGGTAGAGCAGGCTTGTCATAATATCTCCAATACTTGCATCAACTCCAGCGAACCTCAAAATTAATTCCCCGCTTGCGAACTTCCTCCATTATATCTTTTGCCGGGACAGCATTCTCCATGCGGTGTGCGCCGGGAGTAATCTTGCCTCGTGCCTGGAAACCCATCATCAGCGCGCAATGCCAACCAGTCAGACGTTCCATGCCAGTAAATCCTGTAGCTTCATCGTAACCGTCGATTAAATCAACCGTCACCCGGGCATTCTTCCCAGCCTTCTCACCAATGCCAACCGCGCGCATGACGCAAATGTCAAGGATAGCGGGAGCGCTGACCTTGGGAGCCAGCAGGGCGTGGTAAACGTCTCGTGGAATGATGCTCTGCCCATTTACCTCAAGCGGCTGCTCGGAGAAAAGCCCCAGGCGCTTAAAGGCTTCAAAGGTGTGGAAGTGACCTGGGTAGCGCAACACCTTGTTGTCGTAACGCTCCAGCTTGCCCAGATGCGACCACGGCGTTGTCGACATACTACCCGAGATCACGAAAGCCTCCATTTGCCCCAGCGGAGGAAAATCGATGGATTCCAATTCAGTAAAGGTGTCTATCTCAACCAGTTTGCCTTCGCGGATAAAGGTAGCCTTGCCATCATATTCGTTGGTCAATCCATTAATGTGAAAAGTGCTGAGATAATTCCAGGGAGGTGTCGGATCTTTGGGTAATCCCGCGTCATAGAGATAGACCTCGCGCGGCTTATCGAGTAAGTCCATCACATAGACGCCCATGGTGTTGATCAATCCAGGTCCCATACCGCAATCCGGGACGATGCTCACGCCAGCTTCCCGGGCTTCTGCGTCCAACTTAAGCTGCGACCAGACCACTTCCGTGTTCCCCCCCATGTCGTTCAGGCTGACTCCGTTCTCAATACAGGCCTGGGTAATTTTCAAGTTGAAATAGTACGGGACGGCGCTCAAAGCCACGTCTGCGCCTGCAATAACGGAATCGATGGCAGGCGAGTCGGACACGTCCAATTGTACGGCTGAAGCCAGGTTTTGCCCGATCAACCGGTTAACCCGTTCAGCCGCCCTTTCAGCTGCAGCCCGACTCATATCTGCCATGACGAGCGCTTCGGCCTCACCAAATTTAGCCAGGTCATAAGCCGCAGCCGTCCCCTGCCGGCCCGAACCGAGGATGACATAACGATAACCCATAGTTTGCTCCTGAGTGAGTAGTTTTGTGAATTAGTGTACAGCAAAATCGCAAGATGGGCAACGCAATATGCGCTCGATTGCCAAACAGGTCATTTTTTTGTAAACTAGTAAGCACGACCGGAGGCAATTGTGGAAAATCCCGATCTGGCAGACTCTATCATCCAGCGTTTGAGCAAAGGCGAGGCTCGCAATGACATCATTAAGGATGTCTGCGAAGACACGGGTCATACGTGGCGGGAAATCGAAAAACTGGTTGATAACTTATCGGTGGAAAACGCGGACGCAATCACGCGTCGTCGAAGTCCGATTTTGTTTGCCATCGCACTCTCTTTCTTCATTGCCGGTTTTAGTTTGGCGATCTACGCCGGGTTCTTCCTTTGGGAGGCACTCACCTTTATGTCGGCCAGCCAGGCGGACATGCTTGAAAAAATTGGGTCGCTTGCGTATCTGGCGAACTATACGCCTGGTGCTTTATTCATGGGTTTTACCGGAGCGGCCATGATCGCAGGCAGCCTGGTCGGGATAAAACAAGTCTGGAGGGCATTGTTGAGACTGTGAATATTAGCATTTGATTAGAATATCCAAAACCGCTTGACTTTGCCCCTGCGTTTGTTATATAGTTTATTCCGGTCACACTCCTGGCACCGCTGCCGCTTGGCTGCTGTGCCTTTTATTACGTCAGTTCTGCGGACCAAGGAGTACTCATGATCAAAGTCGAAGGACTAACAAAGGACTATGGCGCGCGTCGCGCCATTGACAGCTTGAGTTTCGAGGCCGAGCAAGGGGAAATCCTGGGCTTTCTCGGACCCAACGGCGCCGGTAAAACGACTACCATGCGAAATCTTAACCGGATACATGCCTCCCACCAGCGGACAGGCAACTGTAGCAGGGTACGATGTCGTGGCAGAATCGCTGGAAGTACGCCGTCGCGTTGGTTACCTGCCGGAAACCGTCCCTCTTTATACCGATATGACGGTCTTCGAATATCTAAAGTTCATGGCCGACTTAAGGCACCTGCCCGATGCAGAAGAACGCGCAGATGAGGTCTTGGAAAGGGTTGGTTTGGAGGAGCGCGCCGAAGGCTATATCGGTAACCTTTCAAAAGGTATGCGCCAGCGCGTCGGATTGGCTCAGGCGTTACTTCATCGCCCGGAAGTGCTGATCCTGGACGAACCAACCATCGGTCTTGATCCGGCTCAAGTGGTGGACGTACGGAATATGATCCGCGAAGTCGGTAAAGAGCGAACGGTCTTGTTGTCCACGCACATTTTGACCGAAGCGCAACAAATTTGCGACCGGGTATTGATCATCAACCAGGGTCACATTATTGCTGAGGATACGCCGGAAAACCTTCAAGCCCGTCTGGTTGGAGCCGAAACCGCCCTTTTACGTGTGCGCGGTGACAGTGACGAGCTGGCAGGCAAAATTCGAAAAATTCAGGGCATCCAGAATGTAAACGCCAAACCTGACGGCTCGCTCGAATTTCAATTTGCACCCGGTCAAGATGTTCGCCCCGAGGTGGCTAGAACTGCAATCAAATCCGGCTATGACTTGCTGGAGCTGCGCCAGGTCGGGATGAGTTTGGAGGAAATTTTCCTTGAATTGACCCGGGACAACGCGTCGCCCGAGAAATAACGAGGTCACCATGCGTAATATTTGGACCATAGCACGACGAGAATATAAACTCAACTTCATCAGCCCGATTGCTTATGTCGTGGCCTTCCTGATCTTGATCACGCTGGGCGTTCTGTTTACGCTCAATGTTTGGTTCTTTACCCAAAACGCTTTCTCTGCTCCGGGCTCTGCGCCAGACGCCACCATCATCACCGGACCCTTCGTGTTCCTGCTGGTACTTTCCGCTCCTGCACTGACCATGCGCTTGCTTGCCGACGAACAGCGCATGGGGACAATGGAATTGCTTCTCACTGCGCCATTACGAGACTGGGAAATTGTAGTAGGGAAATGGTTGGGCGCATTTCTGTTCTTACTCACCATCATCCTGGTCAGTTTGATATTCCCCATTTTATTGAATGGAATGGTATCGCCTGGCATCGACCAGGGTTTAATGGTAGCTGCCTATTTAGGCGTTATCCTGGTTTCGGCTGCATTTCTAGGGATTGGCGTAGGTATATCCGCCTTATTTAGCAATCAGCTGGCTGCCTTCTTTGCCACTCTGGCTGTCATCGTCGTCCTCTGGTGGCTGATCGGCTTTCCGGCGGATGTGGTCCATACCGGCGCTGATTTTTTTCGTTATTTAAGCATGAATGAACATTTCTACAATTCATTGAATACGGGCGTAATCAATTTAGGCGACCTGGCTTATTATCTAAGCCTGACTGCCCTGGGTTTATTCGTTGGCACATCGGCAGTTGAAATGCGGAGGTGGCGCTAATGAAGTCAGCAAATCGTTTCGCTTGGATCGGTCTCTTGGTCTCAGGGCTGGCCCTGCTGGCCACCATCCTGCTTGGGATTGTCAGAGCCCTGGCAACCTTTGGGATTCTCGCCTCAGTAAATATCAAGTCGACAAATATCGCCCTGAGCATCAGTGCGGCTCTGGTTGTAGTTGGTTTGGCTTCATACGTCCTGCTTGTCCCTGACAAGGTGCGGCAATTTTTAACTGGACGCCAGGCCCGCTATGGCAGCAATTCCCTGATTATGATCCTGGCGTTTGTTGGTATCTTGATCGTCGTAAACGTCCTCGTATTCCAACATCCGCAACGCTGGGACCTGACGGAAAACCAACAACACACATTGGCTCCCGAAACACTGAATGCGCTCAAATCACTTCCAGAAAACGTTACAGCCCTGGCGTTCTTTTCACAGAGCCGCTCGACTGATACCGCACGCAACTTGCTGAATGACATCAAAGCCAACAGCAACGGGAAATTTGACTACAAATTCATAGATCCCGAACTCGATCCGCTGGCGGCCCGTCAGGCTGGCGTCACCGGTGATGGCAAGATCGTCCTGGAGATGGGAAATCAAAAGGAGATCGCCGCGCTTGCTTCCGAGCAAGAAATTGTTTCGGCAATGATCCGCCTGATCAACCCGGAATCCAAAGCGGTTTACTTCCTGACCGGTCACGGTGAGCGAGACGTCAACAACACCGGAGATACATCGATCACGCGCGCCCGCAGCACGTTAGTCAACAAAAACTATCAGGTCAAAACTCTCAACCTGTTGGCTGAGAACAAAATCCCGGACGATGCAAAAGCCATCGTCGTTGCCGGTCCGATGCAGCCGCTTTCCGATCAGGAAATCAGTTTGCTAAAAGATTATCTGGCCAAGGGCGGTGGGTTGGTCGTGATGGAAGATCCGACTATTTTGACAAAATTCAACGACGCAACGGATCCGCTCGCAGAAATGCTCAACCAGGATTGGGGAATCACGCTCAATAACGACCTGGTTGTCGATCCGAGTTCCCAGAATTACGCTTATGCGATCGCCTATCAATACGCGAACCATCCGATAACCCAGAAGTTGAATGGTATCGTGACATTCTTCCCGTTCGCGCGCAGCCTACAAACTGACTCTTCACCCGAAAACATTACCCAGACCGCACTGATCCAAACCGTACCGAACGCCTGGGGTGAAACCGACTTTCAGGCATTGCAGAATAAACAAATCCCTGAATTCAATCAAGATCAAGATATTCAAGGTCCTGTCAATCTGGCGTTTGCGGTGCAAGATTCGAAGACCAATGCTCGCCTGGTCGTTTTTGGTAACTCATCTTTTATCAGCGACCAGTATTTTGACACGTATGGAAATGGCGATTTATTCGTAAACACGATTGACTGGACAGTCGGACAGGAAGCGTTGATCAATATCACTCCCAAACAACCTGTCCAGCGCACCTTCCAGGTTCCTTCTGAATTCAAGCTGGTTGGCGACTCATTGACAGCTATCTGCATTCTTCCAGGATTGGTGCTCCTGGGTGCTGTATATGCTTGGATTTCACGGCGCAGAAGAGGCTAGAAATGATTCGCCGATCCACGCTAATTCTGTTAATCATTTTGGCAGCCTTGGTTGGTTTGGCATGGTTCCTAAATCATCCCAAAACACCCGACCAGGGCACGCCCACCTCAACTTCATCGTCAGTCTATTTGTTCGCCCCACAGGATGGCGTTGTCAACTCAATAAAAATTGTGAGCAAGGATGGTCAAACCGTTGACCTGGAACGCAATCAAGATGGTACCTGGACAATCACGCAACCTCAAATGGGCCCGGCGGACGCTGGTTTGTCCGAATCATCAGCCACGCAGGTCACTACTTTAAGCGTGGTTAACTCACTTGAGGGCGGGAACGCCTCTCCCGAAGCAATGGGTTTAAAGGATCCGAGTTACACTTTTACCTTTAAATTCGCCAGCGGAAAACAATCTAGCTTAACAGTTGGCGATCAAACACCGATCGGCTCGGGTTACTATGCGCAACTGGATAATAATCCACCAGCGATCGTTGACAAAAACGGGATCGAATCCCTATTGATGTTATTGAAAACCCCGCCGTATGCCTTGACTGCAACTCCAACTGAAGGTCCGACTGAAATACCTACACTGGAAGCAACCTCTATTCCGGATACTGTCACTCCTGAAACCACCCCATCGCCGGAACCGGCGACAGTGGCGCCTTAAATACATCAAAATACTATCAAGTATGAAAAGGACTTGATTTTGCGTCTAAAAGAGTGTATTCTCATTTCAGTAGCTTAAATTAAAGGATGTGTCTATCGAATGGACATGGAGAAAATTCTTATCGTTGAAGAAGAAGAAGAATATCCAGCAATTGCGCGCTTGATCGAATTGGGGCGGCAGAAAACCTACGTAACAATTGACGATATTCTACATTTCTTCCCGGAAGCTGAGCAAGATGTTGAACAGCTAGAGGAGGCGTTTGCCGCGCTCCTAAGTGCAGGTATTCCATTTGTAGAAGATTCGGTGGTTAGCGAACCTTCCGAGGACGAGCTCGCAGCAGTAGAGGAAGACGAGCAAGAGCACGAACAAGAAATTGCTCTGGACGATTACCTGGCTAATATCGATACGGATGATACGATTGGCTTGTATCTCAAGGAAGTTAGCCGCGTACCGCTTCTAACTGCCGAAGAAGAAGTGGAACTCGCCCAACGGATCGAACGTGGACGCCTGGCCCGCGAAGAGCTAGCCAAGGGAAATGTCAGCCCACGGCGGCGCCAGGAGCTTCGACGACTGATCGAAGATGGATGGGCTGCTCGTGAGCATCTGATCACAGCCAACTCCCGCCTGGTCATCAGTGTCGCCAAGAAATACATGGGACGTGGGGTACCTTTCCTGGACCTGATCCAGGAAGGCAACATCGGCTTGATCCGCGCCACTAAAAAATTCGATTACCGTCGCGGGCACAAGTTCAGCACATACGCCACCTGGTGGATTCGACAGGCTGTGACGCGTGCCATCGCCGATCAAGGTCGCACCATCCGCGTACCGGTTCACATGGGTGATCAGATCAACAAATTACTGCGCGTGCAGCACCAGTTGACTCAGCGTCTTGGGCGCGAACCAACCGTCGAAGAACTGGCTGACGCACTGGAAGTTCCGCCCAAAAAGGTTGAGAACATGATCCAGGTCGCCCGGCGTCCGCTCTCGCTGGAGACCCCGACCGACGATGAAGAGGATTCGGTCCTGGGAGATTTTATCGAAGACGACGAAGCTCCCCCACCCGATGACACCGCGACCTATAATCTATTGCGGGAACACCTGAGTGAAGTGCTCAACGGGTTGCCCCCACGCGAAGTCCGCATACTGCAACTGCGTTATGGCCTCTTGGATGGACAAGCCTATACGCTCGAAGAAGTCGGCCGCAAGATGGGCGTCACGCGCGAACGTGTCCGCCAGATTGAAGCCCAGGCCTTGAGCCGGCTGCGACATCCTTCCATTCGGCGAAAATTGCGTGACTATTTGGGCGAGTAAAATAATCAATAACAAAATAGCGACACCTTTTGGTGTCGCTATTTTGTTATTGCATCATTATACTTATGAATATGACGCAAAGGGATCTTCCGGCCTTCTTCCCCCGATTCCGTGACATTATCTTTTTCACGGTATTCGCCAGCATTCTTTTTCTCGGCCCCCGTATGCTCAGCATCGACAGCGACCTGGGACGCCATCTGACAGTTGGGAGATACATTCTCAACCATCGCCTTATCCCAACTCACGACCTATTTTCATATACATTAAACGGCCAAGCGCGCCCGCCATACGAGTGGCTTTCACAGGTATTTTTTGCGCTTACTTTCAACCTGGCGGGGCTGGATGGGGATATCTTGCTGAGCGCGCTGGTCATCGCATCCACATTTGCGATTGTCTACACAGACACAACGCAACGTAGCGGGCAACCGCTGACTGCTCTTGGCTTAACGCTATTGGCAGCCGTCGCGGGTAGCCTGCACTGGCTTCCTCGCCCACACATTTTTACGTTTTTATTGCTGGCGATCTGGCTGGAACGACTGGAAAAATTGAGGAAAGGCGATCCGGTTCCGTTGTGGCTCTTTTTCATACTAATGTTATGCTGGGCAAATCTACATGGCGGCTTTGTTTTTGGCTTATTAGCCTGGGCAGCATACTTAGCCGGTTGGTCCTGGGACTATCTCCGAGGTAAGGGAACATCCACACTAGAAGTGGGCAAAAAATTGCTCATGGTTGGATTACTCTCTCTACTGGCTTCAATTATCACGCCAGATGGCTGGAAAAATTGGATTGCTATCTTAAACAATAACAGTCGATTCATATTAAGCCGGACCGCGGAAACCATGCCTCCAGCTTTTTCTCTCCCAAACACCTGGCCCTATTTGTTTCTCTTAATTATAAGTGTGATCCAATTGCTTCGGAAGCGTCTATCGGCAACGCATGGTTTTCTGCTGCTCGGGCTAACTATCACAAGTTTGTTAATGGCCAGGAATATCCCGCTCTTTGCCATAGCTGCTTGCCCGATATTAGCCGAATCTATTCGCGAAATCCCGGACCGAGTAAAACTCTGGAAATCAGTCGAGTCTGTCTTTGCCGAGATGCATTCTTCATCGCACAATATCGCCTGGCCAATCGTCATAACATTAAGCGCCACCATATTCTTCGGTGTGCATTACGCTGCTTCGGGTAAATCTTTTAACCAGTTCAATCCAGTTGTATTTCCTGACAAAGCCGTCAATTGGTTAATAGAAAATCCCCAGCAAGGAAACATGTTCAATGAGTTTAATTGGGGAGGCTATTTGCTGTACCGATTATGGCCTCAAGAGCTTGTTTTTCTTGACAGCCAGACTGATTTCTATGGCGAAACACTTGTACGCGAGTACGAGCAGACCATCCTTGCAAAATATGGTTGGGAGGCTATCCTTAGCCGCTATAATGTAACCTGGGCGATCATTCCGCCAAACTCACCACTTTCACAAGCTTTACAAACTGATGGACATTGGCAGGTCCTATATCAAGATAACACCGCGATCATTCTAAGGCAAAGCCCCTAATTTAATATCTTGGGTTCGAACAAAAAAGGCTTCCGAGTGAATGCCTCGGAAGCCTTTTTTTAGACCAGTACGTCAATCATCAGCGCTAAGAAAATAAACGCCAGATACATACTTGACCACCTGTACATTTGCCAGGCCATTTTATTCCCGCCTTTTATCCAAACGCGCCAGGCAGCATAGATCAAACCAACTCCAAGCACCAGGGCAGAGACGAGGAACAAACTCCCGGTCATCTTGAAAATTGGCATGATAAGCGTTAGTCCGACGAGTTCGAGCGTATAGACAAAAATCTGCCAACGCGTCTCTTTTTCTCCGCGCACAACCGGTAACATTGGCACACCAGCGCGAGCATAATCCTTGCTGCGGACAATTGCCAAAGCCCAGAAGTGCGGCGGCGTCCACATAAAGACGATCGCGAACAGGAATAGTGCCGGGATATCCAATCTGCCGGTCGCAGCCGCCCATCCAACCAAGGGCGGGATGGCACCAGCCCCGCCGCCAATCACGATGTTTTGGACAGTCGCTTTCTTGAGGAATACGCTGTAAAGAATCACATAATAGAAAATCCCGATCAATGACAGAAAAGCTGCCAGGAGATTGACATAACCAGCCAGTACATAAAAGCTGATGATGCACAACGCCAGCCCAAAAGCCAGTCCCTCAGCCGGGGTCATCCGTTCGCTTGCCAATGGGCGCTTGGCCGTGCGCTGCATGTGCTTGTCTAAATCTCGATCAATATACTGGTTTAGGGCACTGGAACCACCAGCTGCCAGCGCACCACCGAAAAGGGTCCAAAATGCAAGCGAGAAAGATGGCCAGGCCTTACCACCAACCACCAATCCAGAGAGGGTGGTCATTAACAATAAAGCCACGATGATCGGCTTGGTTAAAGCCAGAAAGTCCTTGGAACGCTGACGGATGTTCAAGGGAGGAAATTCAACCACCTCGCGTGACAGGAACCCAGTTGCCACAACCAATCCCACCAGCGCAATCCACAAAGCGACCGCGGTCAGGGAGTGCAGCACTAACAGATAAATGGGAAATCCGCGTAAGGTCTGCATCGCGCCAACGAAGACCTGGGCGAAGTAGAGGATCACTGTCACAGTTGCCAAAGGCAGCAATACCCGGTTATCTCGTAGTGCATGCCAAGCCTGATACAGTAAACTGGCTATCAACAGGCTGGCAAGCGCGACCATAGCGCGATGGATCAACTGAATCCAGCCCAGCGAGCCCTGCGGCACGCAAACGGGCCAAACAACACAGGCAGTCGCCGCACCGCTGGTGGCCACAATGCGGCCAGCGATGGTCACAAGGAAGACCGCCAGCAACGTCGCCAGTGCGAGTTTTGAAAAAGCTGAGGAGAGTGAAAACTTCATTTTGCTGCCTCCGGTTCTTGCTTACGCAAATAAAATGGGTACCCGACAAACATTATGGTGGCGAACGTGAACCACTGGAAGGCATATCCCAGGTGCGGCCCTTCAGTCAACTCGATCGTTGGCTGATATGGATAAGGCGGTTCGTTCCGGGCCGGGTCGGGATTCGGCTGAATGTAAACTGGTAAAAGCGCGTAGGGAGTTTGCTGCCGGATTCGCTCGAGGTTGACCACGTTCCAGAAATCCAAACGGGATTGCCCCACGGCCAATTGCGGATCGGGAACGCCCCCCATCTCCGGCTTGGCTTGCCCTAACCGAATAATTCCCTGCAAAGTAATTTGCCCAGGCTGATCATACTTTTGCCAGTCGGCAGGTTGAGCGTTCCCACTTGCCGGGACCCAGCCTCGGTCGACGAGAACAGCCGGCCCACTATCAGCGAGCAAAAGCGGGGTAACCAGGTGGTATCCGGCCTGGGGAATGCCATTTTGATCCGTCCAAACCTGATTGCGCAATGCAACTTGCTGCGAGAAATCATACCTACCGGTTACTTCAACCGACCGGTATTCCATGGTCGTCACCGCAACCTGTGAGGTCGCCGTCAATTGCAGAGCGGGCAATGCCCACATAGATTCGACGTGGGTATTAAAGGTCCGGCGCTGATGCAAGCGATCGAGCTGCCAAATACCCAAACGAATGCAAACCGCTGTGCCTATTAGGACTAGTAAGGTCGTCCACCACCAGCGACGACTTAAAAACAACCGAAAATTCATCCTCCGACCTCTTTTTTGATTGGCCAGGCTACCAGGCTGTAAACTGCCAACAAAGCACCCATGGGGAGTCCACCAAACAAAACACCGGTCAGTCGTGTAGTGATTGTCAGGGGTTCCTGTACATCGAGTCCGAGATATTTGGTCGGCTGGAAGGAACACTGGAAGGCATAATTTTGTTCCTGATCAAGTACCAGGCTGGCAGATGACCCGGGCGGAACCACCAACGGTCCAAGCTGGTGCGTGGTTAAATCTTCATTGCGGACAACCAGGGTATCGCCAACCACGAATTTCATTTCTGCCGGGAGCGAGGGTGTGCTTTCCCCTCGTGCAATCCGCTCCGCCGTACCCGCCGGTATCACCAATTCAACCTGTTCCGGTGGACGCGTCTCGACATTCTTTTGAAGCCGAAAACCAACTTCGCTTATCAAAAAGCCAAATACTACGCCCACCAACATTGAAAGTGTTACCCGCCGTACAACTATTTTCCAGTTCATTTTTCCTTCTCACAAATACGCCCTACTCCAACCGGAATTGCGAGGCGCGCCGAGACGTCTCAGCGCGCCTCTCGCCCTACCGCTAAAGTAAAACACCAATCAAATACAACGCCGGATAAAAGAAGATCCAGACGACGTCTATAAAGTGCCAGTAAACAGTTGCGGCTTCCACGCCCCAATGTTTTTCCTGCGAATAGCCTCCACGCATCCCATTGCGCAGGACAATGATCAAAAAGATGACCCCTGTTAATACGTGGAAAGCATGCATACCGGTCATCATGAAGAAGACCGCGCCGCCCGCACCCGAATCCGGCGTGATCCCTTCGGCAATCGCTGACGGCCATTCGATCCCAATCACACCGGCCAGGAAGACGATCCCCAGGATCAGGGTCAGGCTGATCCCGATCAGGAAATTTTTGCGGTCTCCATGTTCCATCGCCGCCTCGGCGCGATTAACAAAAAACGAAGAGAGCAGCAACACGGAGGTGACCGCCAAGCCTAATTCCTGATTCAGGTGTGGGCGTGTGAGACCGAGCAGGTTGAAACGCGTGACCAGCAGGCCGGTAAAAACGAAGGAATCGGACAGGAGAAAAAGCCACAATCCCAGGCGATTTGTCGCAGTCTTGTATTCATGTCCATGCGGATCGGCATCTTTTTCAATCTCAGCCAACCTGTAAACATGCATGTAGTAATACATTACCAGACCGGCTTTTGCCAATGCCATCACGATCAAAATTAGCACCGAAGCGAAAGTCAAAGCAACCCAAAACTCGGCAGCGGTCAGGAAAGCCAGCAGAATAAATATGCTGACACCCAGGCGATATGCGTACGATTTGTTGTGTTCCATGGATCCTCTCCCGCTCCTTATTTAATGAACCGAATGTATTCGGAGCCAGGCAGACCGTAATCATACGGCTCCCCAACTACTTCGAAGGGTTGATCATAGTTGTGCACTGGCATGGGTGAAGGCACCTGCCATTCAGGAGAACGAGATTCCCAGATATTATTCTTGGCTTCTTGCCCATGCTGGATGCTATAGAAGAAGTTGTACATAAAAATCACGACCGAGGTGGCAATCAGGAACGCCGCGATGGTCATGATCAAATGATATATGTCAAAACCCAAGGCCGGGTCATAATCGGCAATCCGCCGACGCATTCCAAGCAAACCGACCCGCATCATGGACAGGGTCAGGGTCAGGAAAGAAGGCGTCATCAACCAGAAATGCAGCTTGCCAAGCTTTTCGCTCATGCGGCGCCCGGTCGCTTTTGGAAACCAATAATAAATCGCCGCGAAGAATGGAAAGATGTACCCGCCGAACATCGTGTCGTGGAAATGGCCAACGATATAGTAGGTATCGTGCAACTGCAGGTCGGTCGAGACGGTCGCATTTGGCGGACCAGTTAAACCGCCCAACAAGAAGACGACGATTGCCCCCAAGACAAACAACATTGGTGTCGGGGTCGTAATTTTCCCCTGCCAGATCGTCCCAACCCACGAGAAGAACTTAACCCCTGTCGGGACAGCCACCAGCAGCGTGCTGTACATAAACGGCACTCGCAGATATTCGTTCATGCCCGAGGTGAACATGTGATGTGCCCAAACCAGGAAACCAACCAGGGCTATTGCCAGCGAGGACATTGCAATCCATTTGTAGCCAAACAGCGGCTTGCGAACAAAAACGGGCAAGAGCTCACTGATCACACCCAGACCAGGCAGCACGAAGACATAGACTGCTGGATGCGAATAGAACCAAAATAGGTGCTGGAAGAGAACCGGGTTGCCGCCTTTGGCCGGATCAAAAAATCCCATGCCCAACAAGCGTTGGAACATGACCAATTGGAACGATAAACCTATCAACTGCGTAGCTGTCAGGGAGATAATCGAAGTCGCAATTGCGCCCCAGACGAAGATCGGCATGCGGAAGGCGATCATCCCCTTGGCACGCATCCGCACGACCGTGGCGATCAGATTCAACCCACCGAGAATGGACGACCAGCCGGCAAAAAACACGCCCAGGAAGAACATCTGCATCCCAACTGGAGCGCGAGCCGAAAGCGGTGGATAACCCGTCCAGCCAGTGTCAAATCCGCCCAAGAAAAGACTGGAGAGCAATAAGACTGCTGCCGGGACAGCCACCCAATAAGAGAAAGCGTTCAAGCGCGGGAACGCCATATCATCTGCGCCAACCAGTAATGGCACCAGATAATTCATCATACCGGCAATACCCATCAGGATCGAGACGATCATCACCATGCCGTGCAAACTCATCAGGGTGTTGTAAACCTGGAGGCCATTCTGATCGAATATATTAAAAGTCGTTTTCAGAAATTGCAGGCCAGATTCTGCCAACTCGGTACGGAAAATAAGCGCAAACAAACCGCCAATGCTGAGTAAAAGCAAAGCCGTCACAGTGTATTGAATACCGATCACCTTATGGTCGTAAGAGACACCGAAATATTTTTTCCAACCGGGAGCATCCTCATGATGATTGGATGTCTGCTCGCCTATCGCCCATTTGAACCAGTCATTCAAGACCCCAACGCCGACCAGGAAGGAAAGCGCACCGACCACCCCGCCGAATACCCAGGCTGGTTCGCTGAAAAAGAATTTGTCAAATGGTTTCAGCCCCAACAAGACACGGATTCCGGTCACGAAAAGCGCACCTAACAGTGTGCCAACTACTTGCCAAGTCAAGCCACGCGTAATTGCGCGATATCCGATTACACCAAAAAAGAAGGCGGTTGCACCGAAAAACATCGCCAACAACCCACTAATCGGCCCCGAAAAATGAACTTCCCCGGTAACCAGGGCATCCAACCCCAACCCCAGCAGATACCCCACAAATGCACCCACGGCCAGAAGGGATAAGCCGCGTAAGACGGGCGATAACTTTTTCATAGCCAGATCCTCCTCAGGTTATTTCACCGTCTTGATGAAAGCGACGATGTCATTGATTTGGGCGTCCGTCAGGTTGAACTGCGGCATAGCGCCCGCCTGGAAACCATTAACAATTTTGGCCCCCGGATCCTTGATCAACTCTACAATGTAGGCCTCATCTGCTGTGACCTTGGTACCATCATTCAATGCGACCTCGGATCCGAACAATCCTTTCCAGGATGGACCGACGCCAGTTGATCCGTCCAGCGAATGACAGGCTTTACACCCAACACTCTCGTACAGCTGCTGACCTCGCGCGGGATCAGGCGCACCTGTAGCCGCAGCAGCGACAGCAGCCTGTTCTTTCTGCACCCAGGCTTGAAAGTCCGTTTCAGAGACAACATGGATCGGGGCCAGCATATAAGCATGGGACGTACCACATAATTCCGCACAGCGGACTTTATAATCCCCGATTAATGTCGGCGTAATCCGATATTCGGTTGTGCGGCCCGGAACCAGGTCCTGCTTGACCCGGAATTCCGGCACCCAGAATGAGTGGATGACATCCTGGGATGTCATATTGAGCAGTACTTGCCTGTTGACAGGCAAGTACAATTCATTGGATTGAATACCATAATCCGGGTAATTAAAACTCCAGGCCCACTGAATGCCTGTTACTGAGATCTGCATAGCTTGCGGATCGACTCGGCGGATTTCGCCCAGCGATTGCGCCCCCATGTAAGCAAAAGCTAACACAGTGATTAATGGGATAACCGTCCAAAAAATTTCGAGCCGGGTATTGCCTTCGAAGTGGGCACCGTCGCCGGTTTCACCAGGCCTGCGCCGGAAAGCAATTAGACTGTAAGCCAGAGGAATAACGATCAACGAAAACAGAAAAGAGATCGCGATAACCTCAAGGTTGAACAGATGGTCGATGGAGATAGATTGTGCACTGGCCTCGACGGGCATCAAGCCAATCGCATTCAACCCGGCATACACCAGCACGGTCGACACCAAGACCAGGGCTGCTACGAATACAAAACGTCGCATGGGTGTTTCTCCTCGCTTGAGAATTTAACGCTCATGACCAGGGATTGGTCAACCAGTCTTCCGCCTGAGCAGACGAAAGACGACGGCGATCATAAATCACGACCGGTTCGGAAGCGCCTAACGAAACCAGCACAACCTGCATCGGGGCTTCACCGCTCATAAAACGGTTGAGGAATTCGTCCCGGTTCATCGTTTGGTCATCGTGATCGACGATTACCAGGTCAGGCTGTTTCTCGTCCAGGGCCGTGAGTGTTTCTTCCATGGTTGCCGGCATGCCAACGATGACAGCCGAATCGCCCCAACGCTCCGCATAAACCTTACGCAACCCCTCACGAAACAAGGGGTTGGCAGAAGCAATCAATACGCGCCGGGGATCTTGGGGCTGATTGGACATAAGACAAACCGTTTAATGCTCCCCTAATTTACCAAATGTTCTCTTATTTGTCACTTATATAACTTCTATAAACGAGGGATTTAATAAACACAAGCGGGTGATCTTGGTATCACCCGCTTGTCATCACCCTTAAATAGGTTGGGAACTAAATAATGCCTTGTTGTGCAGCCTTTGCCACCGCTTCCGCCCGATTGTTGACTTCCAGTTTTTCCATAAGGTGACGGATATGCGTTTTGACCGTATTTTCAGAGATAAAGAGTTCCTCGGCAATTTGAGCGGTCGTTAAGCCGTGAGTCAGGCACCGCAACACATCCATCTCTCTTTCGCTGAGCAATTCTGCGGCCCGCTCAATTCTTGCATTACGTAGGACAGTGAAGACTTTACTGGTCATCTCAGGCGACAGAATGGAATGTCCCTGGGCAACCTGCAGCAGCGTTTGGCGCAGTGTTTCGGGTTCGACATTCTTGAGCAAATAACCGTCAGCGCCGTTCATAATTGCCCCGACCAAATCGTCATCCTGCTGGGAAATGGTCAGCATCAGGATGTGTACATCCACTCCAATTTTTCGCAGCATCTCAAGCGTTTCGATCCCGCTCAGTCCCGGCATATTGACATCCAACAAGATGATTTGGGGCTTGGAGGAACGTACTACTTCCAATGCTTCCATGCCGGATCCCGCTTCTCCTACCACTTCGAACTCAGGCATCTCGGATAACAAACCGACCAATCCGCGCCTAAAAAGCACGTGATCATCTACTACCACCAGGCGAATTTTTTCGCTCACACACCCTCCTCAAGGCGGATCGGGGCTTCCAGCCGTATCGTTGAACCTTCCCCCACACGGCTGATAATCTGAAAGTCGGCTCCGATCATTTCTGCCCGCTCGCGCATACCGCGCAATCCGTGCTGGGTAATTACTGGAGCATCTTCCGGCGAAAAACCCACACCATCATCACGGACCTCAATTGTGACCAAATCCTGGGTTTGCTGCACACGCAGGATCACATGCCGTGCCCGGGCATGTTTGCGCACATTGGTTAAGGCTTCCTGAACAATGCGGACCAACTGCGCCTGGATCGCTGGAGAAAAATCGTGAGAAAGGGAGTCGGCATCCACGTGTACGGGAATATTCATGAGTTCTTCAAAGTCACGCGCTGTCGCTTTCAGCCATTCCGGTAAACGTACATCCGGAACACGATGCAAATCATCAATTGCCTGGCGTGCATCCAAGTAAGCGTCCGAAAGGGTTTGATAGCAGCCTCGCAAGGTCTGGCCTACCCGCTCCATTTGACCTTGCGCTATAAAATTCTGCATCCGTCCTGCTTCTAATTTCAAAAAAGCCAGGGTCTGTGCCAGGCCATCATGGATTTCTCGTGCCAGCCGTCTGCGCTCATCTAAAATTGCCTGATAACTGATTTCGACAACCAGTTGCGAATTCTGGACCATGAGAGCCGCCTGGCCGGCTACAGTCTGCAACAACAGCAATTGATGCTTTTTAAAAGTATAGGTTTTGTGATTTCCAAGTATTAACATGCCGGCTGGTGACTCATCCTGCCAGACCAGCGGAAGGATAAGTAATGTTCGCCAATTCTCCACCTGCGTGGAGCCCTGCAGGTTCACGTTTTCAAGCGCCAGGGTTTGACGTGATAGACTGACAGTTTGCCACAAATCTTCCAGATAAGCGGGATTAAATGCCGATTGAAATTCCGATGTCGCCTGAGGATAGTGCAGCCATAGCGGTGCTTTCAAAGTCAGATTGTCAGGCACCCAAACCGATACAAAATCTACACCCAAAGCATGTTGAATATTCTCCAATAAATAACTTAGTAACTCCGGTAGCGTCTCTCGCGATGTATCCGTCGTCTGCAAATAATGCAGGATGCTCATTTCCTGTTGGCGGGAGTGAATTGCTTCTAGCGCCAAGTCCACTGAACGGACCATTTCGCCAAGGAAGCGATGTGCCACCTGGTTAAGATTGAGGGGCATATCGAAATAAAAATTTATCACGCCTACTTCTCGCCCGCCATAACACAAGGCAACACAAAAAACATTCTGTGGCTCAGCTATATCAGTCAACAGGACACATCTTTCGCCTCCCTGGCGTTCCTGGCATAATTTACAGACCTGGCGCGTTTCCGGGGTTGCCAAACGATCCTGCCATGTCGCGGAGTGAATTTTCGGGGTTAAACCGTATGTGAGTGGCGAAAGTGATTGCCGCCATTCGTCAAATGGAACAAATGAGCAACCTTGGGCTTTCAAAAAAGTGCGGGCAGCCCGCATCGAAACATGGATAATGGAAGCTTCGTCGCTGGCCTCCAGTAAAAGCTGACTGAGCGATACTAAAGCGTCTTTGTACTGACTTTCTCGCTCCAACTCAGTTCGAGTCGCAATTAGTTCCTGCTGTAATTTCTCCTTCCCAAACAAAGCCCGCCGCCATACAATTACCAGCATGGCAATCAGGAGAAGTAGTCCCCCCGGCAGCGCAAACAAAATAACGGGCTGATCAACCAGAAGCACGGCAATTAACCTGTACGCAGGCTTTCAAGCACTTGAGTGCTATGGTCGGCCGGTTTAACATTCTCAAATACATCCTTGACAATCCCATCCGAGCCAACCAGGAATGTAGTTCGCAATACGCCCATATACTCGCGACCCATAAATTTCTTTAAACCCCAAACACCGTATGCTTCACAGATTTGATGGTCGTCATCGGCTAAAAGAGGGAAGGGCAATTCGTATTTGCTTTTAAATTTCACATGGGATTTAACCGTATCCGGACTGATACCCAGTATAACGACACCGGCCTTTTCATAAGCTGAATAGTCATCACGAAAATTGCAGGCTTCAGTAGTACAGCCCGGTGTATCATCTTTTGGATAAAAATAGATCAAGACTGTCTTCCCATGGAATTCGGATAACATGCGGACTTTACCCGTATCGTCCGGAAGTGCAAAGTCAGGAGCCACATCACCAGCGCTAATTGTCATCATTACCTCCGCGGCCTATTATACAAAGAAAAAAGGTCAGGCACGTTTTTATCTGCCTGACCTGACAAGGTCTCGATAGGAATTTTCCACCTAATCAAAATTCCTCGAGGATACCGGCCTTTTTTAATGCGTCCTCGAGCGCATCCAATGTGGCAGGTTTGGTAACCCAGGCCCGGGCCCCACCTTTTTTCGCGCGATCCAGGTTTTCCCGCTGATCTTCGGATGAAATCACGATCACAGGGACATCGAGCAAACGCGGCTCACGCTGTAGATAACCTAGAACCTCAAAACCATCCACGCCAGGCATGTTGATATCCAGCAAAATCAATTCGGGCTTCATGGCTGCCAATACTCCCATCGCTGCACTGGATCCATACGCAGTTCTGGCGGTGAGACCCAGAACTTCCAACATCTGAACCAGGGCATCTGCCGTGGCGCGATTATCATCAATAACAAGTGCAATAGTCATTGTTCAGACCTCCGCGATCAACTTTCCCATCGGTTCCACATCATATCCAGGCAATGCGGCCACAGACTGACGAAAATTATCATCGTGCAAGATTTCAAAGAGCGGTGCAAGAAGGTCACTCCCGGCATATACCTTTGGAATAACCAAATCATAACGTTCCTGGAACAAGGGTACAAAATCCAGGTCCAGCGCCTTTGCCGCTGCGGCAATTCCCAGCCCGCAGTCTGCGCGCCCGGAAGCTACAGCAGCTGCAACACCCAAATGAGTATATTCTTCTTGATTGTAGCCTAAAATTCCTTCAGGGGCTATCCCCTTTAAGTTCAAATGGTAATCCAGTAACACACGTGTCCCCGCGCCACGCTGACGGTTGACAAATACGACTCCCGACTCGACCAGATCCTCAAGAACTTTGATATTTTTGGGGTTTTTTCGACGCACGATCAAACCCTGTTCACGCCCAACCAACGCCACCAAGTGGATCGGTACGCCAGGCAGGTATTGTTTAATATAACTGAGATTATATTCGCCAGTCTCGGGGTCGAGCAAATGCGATCCAGCCAAGTGTGCCGCGCCGCGCCGCAAAGCAACCAGCCCACCCAGCGAGCCGACATTGGCTGAGGCGAACCGCCGGTCGCGTTCCGCCAGGAACTGGGCCAACAGGTCGAGCGTCAGGTCGTGGGAGCCAATACAAAAGATCGTCCGTTCCAAATCGGCCGGCTGACGGTAGAGATGCACCAGGACCTCTTCGCCGGCTTCCAGGCCCTGCGTGCCACGTGGCAACACCACCAGCCCATCGGCTCTCACCAGAGACGAGATCACTCCGGCACCGCGTGAGAGCGGCGCAGCCAGTAATCGTTCACCGACCTTTCCGACTGCCACGCGGACGTAGTCATCATCACCGCCGGGGGAGGTGATTTTCCGGGTCAGTCTGGCACTGGCAGTCGGCAGTTCGGCCGGACGCCGTCCCAACCAGCGAGCCAGCAACGGCTCGACAAAAATCTCAACCGTCAACGCCGCCGAGACCGGGTACCCGGGCACTCCAATGATCGGTACCTGCGAATTGGGAGTTGAGAGTTGAGAATCCGGTGCTTCCCCAGCCTTTGATTCCCGGTTCACGAACCCCATGATTACCGGATGGCCGGGCCGCACAGCCACGCCATGCACCAACAATGTGCCAAGCTTTTCAACCACACGCGCTGAGAAATCTTCAGCTCCAGCCGATGACCCGGCGTTGAGCAAGATCAAATCAAACTCCTGCGCGGTCTGCTGCACGTGCTGGCAGATCAAGTTAAAATCGTCGGGGGTAATTGGGAAGCGCGTTGCCTGGGCACCCATGGCATTGACCTGCGCGGCCATCACCAATGAGTTGTATTCCAGGATATCGCCTGGCTTCAGGTCGCTACCAACCGGGACCAACTCCGTGCCAGTCGGCAGGATCGCGACTCGCGGCTTCCGTGTTACGCTTACCTGCATGTGCCCTGCCGCAGCAATCGCGCCCAGGTCCACCGGGCGCAAGACCTGTCCTGTAGGCAGTACCAGTTGCGTGGCCACCATATCCTCGCCCAGCGGACGGACATGCGACCAGGGAGCAACACTGGCACGAATCCGAAGGGAGCTGGGATCACGTATCTCGGGGCTAAGCTCGCCTCGGGCGTCGAGCGCTTCGACATTTTCGATTGGAATGACAGCGTCGAAACCCTCCGGCAACGGGTCGCCGGTATCCACATAGCGCGCTTGCTTACCAAGCCTCAAAACCAGTGGAGCGGTCGCTATGGCACCATTCGTCTCGACCGCCCGCACGGCAAAGCCATCCATGGCCGCAGCGTGATAATGCGGTGACGATACCTTTGCCCAGACCGGCTCAGCCAGCACACGGCCAACGACCCTTTCGTCCAACGGGAGTACCTCCGTGCCCAACACGCGCCACAATCCGGATTGGCGCAGGGCACTCTCCATGCGCGTTTTGGCTTCGGGCAGCGGAATATCATGTAGATAAACGGACATGATTTTTATTATACCTTCATAAGACTTTGTTGATTCTTGGATGATACAATCGGGCAATACGATTTCAGGATGCATCATGCGACCAACTATTCCTCTGTTGATTCTCGCCCTGCTGCTCTCCGCCTGCGGATCGGACTCCCCCAGGCTTGCCAGTCAGTCCCTGAGAGTCTTTGCGGCAGCATCGCTGACTGATGCCTTCAGCGAGATCGGCCAAGCCTTCGAAACCAGCCATCCCGGTTCGAAGGTTCAGTTCAATTTTGCTGGTTCCAACACCCTGCGGGCCCAGATCGAACAGGGCGCCAGTCCGGACGTATTCGCTTCAGCCAATACCAAGGAAATGAATACCTTGATCGCGGCTGGATTCGTGCAACAGCCGGAACAAAAAATCTTTCTGACCAACAAACTGGTGGTCGTGGTTCCCAAAGGCAACCCGGCGGGCATCCAATCTCCATCTGACCTGGCGCGAACGGGTGTCAAAATAGTGCTGGCAGCCGCGGAGGTCCCGGCTGGCAAGTATGCCCGGCAAGCGCTCGAACAACTTAATGCGGCTTATGGTGAAAATTTCTCTGCCCAGGTCATGGACAACGTGGTCTCCAATGAGACCGACGTGCGCCAGGCGCTGGCCAAAGTGCAGTTGGGCGAAGTCGACGCCGGTATCGTCTACACCTCAGACGCGGTTGCCGCACCGGAAGTGGGGCAGATCGCCATTCCCGACCCGTACAATATCAGCGCGGAATATCCCATCGCGCCTCTGGTCCACGCGCCGGATCCTGAACTGGCGAGGCAATTCATGGATTTCGTGCTTTCCCCTGCTGGAAAGTCCATCCTGGAAAAGTGGGGCTTCACGCCCCCGTAATCCTCCCAATCCATGCCATCTTTAAGTCGATTTTTCAAACACATGGCCGGGAACGGTCGAACCGACTGGCTTTTCGTGCTGCCCAGCCTGGTGCTGGTCGGCTTGCTAGGACTGCCAATCCTGGCCTTATTCGCGCGTGGGGTGAACCCGGATTTTCTGGCCTTCGCGCTGACGCCGACAGCCCTTTCAGCTCTCAAGCTGAGCCTGCTGACCAGTTCGATCAGCCTGCTGGTGACCGTGGTCTTTGGAACGCCGCTGGCGTATATGCTTGCGCGCTGGAAGTTTTCAGGCAAATCCTGGCTGGAATTATTGATCGACCTGCCGGTGGTATTACCGCCTTCGGTGGCGGGCCTGGCGCTGCTGGTGGCTTTTGGGCGGACCGGGGTTTTTGGTCCCGGACTGAGCCTGATGGGGATCAGCCTGCCCTTCACCAGCGCTGCCGTGGTGATGGCACAAACCTTCGTGGCCGCGCCCTTGTATGTGCGCTCAGCCCGCATTGGCTTTGCCGAGATCGAGATGCAGTTGGAAGAAGCCGCCCACGTAGAGGGTGCCAATCAGTGGCAGTTATTCCGTTTCGTGATGTTTCCCCTGGCAGGCCGCGCGCTGGTCAGCGGCGGCATCCTGACCTGGACGCGCGCGCTTGGTGAATTCGGTGCCACGCTGTTATTTGCCGGGAATCTAGAGGGGGTGACCCAGACCATGCCGCTGGCCATCTACCTGGGCTTCGAACGCAGCCTAGGCGTAGCAATTGCACTGTCGGTGTTACTGGTAATAGTTGCTGTGATTGTGCTATTGGTGATGAGAAGGATGGAAACCAGATCGGAGAAATATTAGATTAATACCACTTCCACCAGTTCACCCGCGCCCAAACCGGTAGCGGAGGGTGGAATGCGCAGCATCCCGTCCGCGGCGGCCAGGGTGAAGATCAAATTGGATTTGCCGAAAATCGGCTCGGCCCGCCAGGAACCATTCTCGCCTGCCTCCCCCTGGTTCGAGGCAGGGGAGGGCACCAGCTTAACCGGCCACCAATCCTCGCGCCCGGCCTGGGAGGCCAGGTTGACCGTCAGGGTGGCTTGCAAGGTGGCTTGCGGGCGCGGGAGCGCACCCAATAAGCGCTCGATCAGCGGTGCGACGAACAGAAAGCCATTGACCAGCGCGCTGACCGGGTTGCCTGGCAGCCCAATCACGGCCTTGCCGTCACACACCCCCAGAATAGTCGGCTTACCCGGTCGGGTATTGACACCATGCACCAGCACACCTGGTTTTCCCAACGACGCAATCACCTCGGCGGTCATATCGCGCGTGCTGGCCGATGACCCGGCCGTGATAACCAACAGGTCGCATTCCGCCAAGGCTTTGACCGCTGCTGACTGCAAGGCTTCGAATTTATCGGAAACAATACCAAAAGTGACTGGCTGCCCACCAGCCTTCGTCACCAGCGCAGCCAGCGTATATGAATTGATATCGCGTACCTGTCCCGGGGCGGGTCGTTTTTCAGGTGGGACGACCTCGTCCCCGCTGGAGATCAACCCAACGCGGACTTTATTGACTACGCGCAGCTTGGTGATGCCCAAAGCCATCAGCCCGCCAACCTCCGCCGGGCGCATCAGTCTCCCTTTGGGGATGACCACCCGTCCCTGGGCAACGTCTTCCCCGATCTGGATGACATTCTCCCCGTCTGCGACAGCTCGCATGATCTCAATTTCAGTTTCCCGCGAGGCTTGGGTGTATTCCAGCATAACCACCCCGTCCGCACGCGGCGGCAGCATGCCACCGGTATGGATCAGGCCACATTGTCCTTTTTCCAGACCAAAGTCAGGCGTTCCGCCCATCGGCACTTCCCCAACCAGGGACAAATAAGCCGGCAGCGAGTCGCTGGCACCAAAGGTGTCCGCGGCGCGGACAGCATATCCGTCCACCGTGCTGCGTGGGAATTCAGGCAACGAATGCGGTGCAACCAGGTCTTCTGCGGTCACCCGCCCCAAAGCCTGGAGAGTGTCAAGCGCCTCAGAGCCAGGCTCAGACACGGGCAGCGCTGCAAGCAGCAGTTGGCGGGCCTGATCAGGCGGCAGCAATTTCAGGAATTCGGGCATAAGCACCGGATCAGCGGATCCAGAAAGTCAGGGTCAGCAAATAAGTGGTCAGGCCAAAGGCCGAGGTGGCAGTCGCGAGCAGAAAATTCCAGGCCGGACGCCCCCCCAGGGAAATGTTGCGCAGCCACAAAATTTGGATGATCGAAAAAGGAAGCGGCAGGAAAGCCGGCCATACCAACTGCCAGGGAAACCCGAGCAGAGGTGCGGCAGTAAAAAGCAAATAAGCGAACAGGATTAAAATATTGTGGAGCGGGATGGCACGCTCCCATCCAAGGCGCATGACCAGCGTCTGGCGTTCATATTTGAGATCTTCGTGAAAATTTGGGAAATCCAACACGATGAAATATGCCAACGCCAGAGTTGTTAGCGGGAAAGTCATCATTGGAAGGAGCCGGTGCAGCGAGTCGGATTGCAACAGGAAGCCGAAGGCCGGGATCAAATCGGCGACCAAAACCGCCAAGAGAAATTCACCAAACCCCCGGTCCACCAAACGGAAGGGTGGTACAGCGTACAACAGGGACGTGAGCAGGATCAAGACCAGGAACAGCCCATCCAGCATGGACATAGAATTATTCGCCAAGAGCGAAATGATCAATACGGCAACTGCGCCCAGGAAAGCCAGACCGGCGACCAGCAGCAATCGACGCGATTCTGCATGCTGGCGGGGGGTCTCGAGCGCAGTGAAAGGCACCTGAGGAAAAAGGAAATACTCTGAAAGGTAATTCGTCGAAACCATCACCAGCACGACCAGCGCCCCTCCCAGGAACGCTGCCGGGACATCCAGTGTGACTCCCAGGTAGCGCGCCAGACCAAGGCCCAGTCCATAGGTCAAGGCAGCCAGGAGGAGATTGAGGGGTCGCGAAAAACGAAAAAGTAAACGCATATTTGACATGGTTATATTCTAAGACATTCCTGGGTCAGTCACCCAATATTTTTCGGAAATCACGATAGTGAATTTGGTTGTGTCGGTAGACCATCTTGATCATATCGACCAGCGCTGTCTCACCCAGATAAGGATGGCGGCCGTAGATTGATAACTCGGTTTGATCCAACCCGGTCACCCAAACGATCATTTCAGCCCGCACAGCAATATATTGACCAAGTAATCCAGCCGGTTTCAGATCCTGGGTTTTCTCCTGCTGGGTCGCATTATAGCGATTGATATCAAAATCCTCGGAGGCGCCGGCCCCACCAGTACGGATGCTTTCAAATAATTTCAGGAATCCGCGTTCGGCTGTGACAAAATGTGCCAGCACATTGCGCATGGTCCAGGTTGCGCCTTCAGTGTAAACAGTCTGCTGCCACTGCTCATCGGTCAGGTCAGAAAAGATTTCGATCATTTTGTCGCCTTCAATGCGCAGGCGCTCAGCCAGGAATACAGTCGAATCAGACATTAAAATCTCCTAAACGAGAGAATAACCGCCATCCACGGTGATGGTCTGGCCGGTGATGTATTCGTTCTCAAGCAAAAACTGCAGGGCCGCTGAAATCTCATCCAGACGGGCAGCACGCTTCAAAGGCAAGCGGCCGACCAGTTTTTCCCACTCTTCCTGGGAGAGTATATCCGATGGCAAAACCAGTCCCGGCGCGATGGCATTAACCCGCACCGAGGGGGCAAAGCTACGGGCCAGGACACGCGTCAATGATTCCAGGGCTGCCTTACTCACCGTATAAGCCGGGAAACCGCTCCAGGCCTTGGCTGCCCCGATGTCGCTCAGATTGACGATCAGACCACCCGATTCCATCCTGGCTGCAGCCTGCTGAGCGCAAAAAAACGGGGCGCGAAGATTCAAGTCCATGGCAAGATCCCACTCGGGGATCGACAGGCTACGAACGTTGCCGCGCGGCATGACCGCAGCCGAGTTGACCAGTATCTTGAGAGGAAAGGACAGGCCGTCGACCACAGCGAACAGGGATTCGATTTGTGCGATGTCCGTCAAGTCTGCCTGGACAAGCTCCACTGGAACATCCAGGAGACGAATCTCTTCAAACGTAGCCTTGGCTGCATCGACGGAGTGATGATAATGAAGCAGGATAGCATACCCCTGTCGTGCCAGAGACAACGCAAAGGAGCGTCCCAGGCGATGCGCCGCCCCAGTCACCACTGCCAGCGGATGTTCTTTCATAAGCATGTTTTACCATAAAAATAACTCCCCGGTGCTCTGAAACGCCGGGGAGTTGGACAGGCTTATTTGCGGAAGAAGTTCGAAATAAAGAACCAAATATTTGCAGGTCTTTCGGCTAGGCGGCGCATGAAATAGGGATACCAGCGGGTACCGAAGGGAATATAAACGCGCACGGGAAAGCCTTCAGCCGCCAGGTTTTCCTGGAGATCGCGGCGAATGCCGAACAGCATCTGGTATTCGAGCCCATCCTTAGGCAGGCCAACCTTGGCAGCATATTGTTTGGCAAAGTCGATCCGTTTTTCGTCATGCGTGCCCACCGCCGGGATGGCCGGGACGCGCCCATCCTTGCTTAATTTACTGCCCAAAGCCAAAGATGAGTCGATCATGATCTTGGTCAACAGATCATAATTGGCATCCACATCCGCTTTCTTGGGGTAGGCTACTTCTGGCGGTTCTCTGTAGGCGCCTTTGACGAGGCGGATGCGGGTGCCATTTTCGAGCAATTTACGCAAGTCGTCTTCAGATCGGTACAGGTAGGATTGAATGACCATGCCCACGTTCTCATACCCTTTTTCGCGCATATGCAAATAGAGATCGATGGTCTGGTCGGTATAGGGCGTATCCTCCATATCGATGCGGACAAAGTTCTGGTGCTTCTTGGCTTTGGACAGGATGCGCTCCAGGTTTTCAGCACACAGGCTTTCGTCCAGAGCAAGACCGATCTGCGTCAGCTTAATGGAAACGTTCGAGCGGATGTCGCAACAACTCAACTCGTCCAGAATCGCCAGAACATCCTGTGTCGCCTGGTTGGCCTCTTCAGGTGTGGAGGTGTGCTCCCCCAGGTGATCGAGTGTAGTCACAATCCCTCGTTCGTTCAATTCTTTCACAACGCGAATGGCATCTTGCAATGATTCCCCTGCAACAAAACGAGAAGCCGTCTTCCACGCGAAAGACCAACCGGTCACCATACGCTGCGCCCAACCGGCTTGCGAAAGATAGATCAAGAATGATCGGAGCATAGTTCCATCCTTCTATTCGTAAAGTGCTTACAAAACGAACACGCGCGGCAGGGATTTGCCGTAAAATGCCCGACGCTTTGATTCTAGCACAGTGGTCAAGTGACTGTGTTATACTCGTCGGGTGATTTAAGTCACGTGAATATTTAAGGTTAGGCGCTTCCTTCGGAGGCCCGTGAAATTGAACCGATTTTCCAAATTTACCTGGGCCGTCCTAGGCTGGAACCTGCTCGTCATCCTTTGGGGTGCTTTTGTGAGAGCCTCGGGTTCCGGTGCTGGATGTGGACGTCACTGGCCAACCTGTAACGGCGAAGTCATCCCCCGGCCCGAACGCATCGAAACGATCATTGAATTCACCCACCGCATGATGAGCGGCGTGGCGCTCTTACTGGTATTGGCCATGCTGATCTGGGGTTTACGCACCTTGGCCAAAGGCCAGCCTGCCCGCAAGGGGTTGGTTGCCTCCAGCATTTTCATCCTCACCGAAGCTCTATTGGGGGCGAGCCTGGTGCTCTTCGAATGGGTTGCGCAAAACCAGTCCGCGGGCCGCGCGATTGCCGTAGCGCTGCATTTGGCAAACACTTTCCTGCTGATCGGCAGTTTGGCCCTGACGGCCTACTGGGCTTCGGGTGGAGCGGATATCCGCCTAAAGGGGCGAAAATCCCTCCCTTGGCTGCTCGGACTGGGTTTGCTGGGGGTGCTCGCGATCGGCATGAGCGGAGCCATCACGGCCCTGGGCGACACGCTTTTCCCGGCCAAATCCCTGGCTGAAGGCATCCAACAAGACCTGCAACCCGGAGCGCACTTCTTGCTTCGTTTGCGCGTTTATCATCCCTTTATTGCCGTCACGGTAGCCGTATACACGCTTTACCTGATCATCAACCTGTATCGCCAACAAGATCGCCAGTCGCAGCGCTTTATGCAACTGCTGATTGGGGTTGGCGTGCTGCAACTTTCTGCTGGCCTGACGAATCTGCTTCTACTGGCCCCCATCCCCATGCAAATCATCCACCTGCTCTTGGCCGATACAGTCTGGATCACTTATGTGCTCACGGCCGCATCCCTACTTTCGATAAATAATTCCTCTTACACTGTGGAGACATCGTGAATAGACGTAACACCTCCTTTCTACAACGTTGGATTTCCCTCTTCTTGCTCTTTGCTGCTGTAGTCGTAACCATCGTACAATTGGTGGGGTACAGCCGTCAACGTAACAATTATCCACCCGGCATGACCATTGCCGGTGTATCTGTCGGCGGCCTAACCCCATCCGATGCATCTGCCCGGGTACTGGAAATTTATTCTTTACCGGTTGAGGTTCAGTACGCTGGAGCCACGATCCAGATCGATCCAAATGTGATCGGTTTCGAGTTGGACCTGGAACGCATGTTAGCCGCAGCCGACCAGAATCGCACAGGCAGTTCTTTTTGGGCAGGATTTTGGAATTATTTGTGGAATCGAGAGGCGACAGCTCCGTCCATTCCGCTGGCCTTCTCCATCTCGGAGGACCGGCTGCGAAATTATCTCCAAACCGAGATCGCTTCCCGCTACGATCAACCGGCGACACCGGCCCAACCGATTCCCGGCAGCACCGCCTTTTCACCCGGGCAGCCAGGACTGGAGCTCAATATCGACCGGGCCGTGATCTTGATCGAGGATGCCCTGCAATCACCCAGCAATCGTGTCGTTTCGCTTTCGTTCGAACAAACTTCCCCGACTCGCCCATCCTTGAATAATTTGCAGACACAAGTCGAACAACTGATCACCGTTAATGGGTTTGACGGGGTAATTGGGGTTTATATGCTTGACCTGCAAACCGGACAGGAGATCCATTTTGCCCTGAATCAGGGAGGGGATATTTCCGTCAACCCGGACGTGCCCTTCACCGCCTCCAGCACCGCAAAAATCCCGATCATGATTTCCTATTTCCTCAAGTTCGGCAAAAATGGTGTCGACCAAAAAACCTCGGACGAACTGGTCAAAATGATCCGTCTCTCAGAAAACCCTCCAGCCGACCAATTCATGGAAGCACTTGATCCGGTCCGCGGACCGCTGCTCGTGACCGATGACATGCGCGCGCTCGGCCTGCAAAACACGTTCATGGCTGGTTACTTTGCGCCGGGAGCTCCCTTACTCGAACGCATTCAAACGCCGGCCAACCAGCGCACGGATGTATACACCGACCCGGATCTTTACAACCAGACGACTACTTCTGATATCGGTATGCTGCTCGAGGACCTTTACCAGTGCTCTGAGACAGGCGGCGGGGCTTTGATCGCTGCTTTCCCAGATCAGCTAACCCAAACTGCCTGCAAGCAAATGATCAATTTCCTGGTGGAAGACAAGCTGGGCGCATTGATCCAGGCAGGTGTTCCCGATGGAACGCGGGTCGCCCACAAACACGGCTGGGTCGCCGATGCCGCCACCGGTGTCATTCACAATATCAGCGACGCGGCCATTGTCTACACACCGGGAGGGAATTACATCCTGACCATCTATGCTTACCACCCGGTTCAGACCGTATGGGAACCGGTCTCAGGCTTGTTCGCGCAAATATCGCAGGCTGTTTATAATTATTTCAACCTGTCGCAATAAAGATATAATGAGGCACGCAGACAGAGTTCGTATATAATCTAAACATGAGCAGTCCCCTCAGCCTTTACCGCCTCCAGCAAATTGACAGCCAGATCGACCAGATCACGTCCAGGCTGGAGACGATTCGCCAGACGCTGGAAGACAATCGAGAAATACAGCAGATTAAGGGGCACCTAGCTGAAGCCGAGGCAGAGCACCTGGCATCCGAAAAAGCCTTACGGCAGATCGAGGCCGAAGCCGAGAGCCAGCGGACAAAGATTGCACAGAGCGAAGCCAGCCTCTACAGTGGAAATGTAAAAAATCCCAAAGAATTGCAGGATATTCAAAACGAAATCGCTTCCCTCAAACGCCACCTGGAAACGCTCGAAGACCGTCAATTGGAGGCAATGATAACCAGTGAATCCACTGAAACCGCCCAACAAGAAGTTCTAGCGAATCTCGAATCCACTCGTCAGCGCTTGGCTGAACAAAATTCCAATCTGACCGACGAGCAAGCTGCTTTAAAAAAAGATCAGGAACGCTTGTTGTCTGAAAGAGCGGCCGTTACGGTTGAATTCGATGCAGATACCCTGGTAATGTATGAGGACCTGCGGCTTGATCACAACGGTCTTGCAGTTGCAACTATCACAGACGGATCCTGTGATGCTTGTGGATCCACACTTACGCCTGCTCACCAACAATCAGCGCGCTCGACGACCCAAATCGCCATTTGCCCCACCTGCGGGCGGATCCTGTATACCAGCTAATATTATTTAACCTTATGATTACGCGTTTCCCCTCCCTGACCATCGATCCGCTGTCTTTCATCATCGGTTTCGTCGCTGCGACGATTTTCTGGTGGTTGCTGGGAAGAATACGCCCTTTGCTCAAGGAATTTCGCCAAAACAGGCTGGCTGTGCGGGAAGAAAGCATAGAACACACCTCGGCCAGCGTTGACGAACATCATCGCCAAAACACCCTGAAACTTGCGCAGGGAATGCACCTGGCAGCTTCCCTTTTCTCTCTCCAAGAAATTTTATTCACCCCGCGCTTGCTCGCCCCCCCGCCGGTAATTGAACCGGGTGCTCCACTGGCAATTGAGGATCTTGTTTCACAAACCTTACCGTATATGCCCGCCTGGCCTGAGATCGGAGCCATCTACAACGCAGCGACTCTTTCGATCCAGCAGGCATTAACCGGCGGATTAAACCTGGCTATCGTGGGACAACCGGGTTCGGGAAAGACCGTTGCACTAGCATATCTGGCATCCCTGGCCGCCAACCGCGATCCGAGCCTGGGAGATCTCCTCGAGCATGTTCCCGTCCTGGTCCACTTCGCGGACCTAAAGCTGCCGGTCAATGATGAGAAAGATGTCCTCAATCCCCTGATCGACATCATCTCCGAACATGCCCCGATGCTCGATCTTGGTCGTATCCCCAACTTCTTGAAATCCGTCTTCCGCAGCGGGCGCGCCCTACTGCTGCTTGATGGTCTGGACGAACTTTCACCGGATGAAAATACCAAAGCCGTCGAATATTTGGATTTGCTGCTCAAGACCTATCCTAAAATTCGCGTGGTAACCACGGGTTGCCCGGAAGATATCGATGGATTGGTCAAATTGAACTTCGCTCCCATGACGCTTATGGCTTGGAATGCCCGGGCACGCAGAGAGTTTCTTCAAAATTGGGGTGAGCGCTGGGAGAATTTTGTCTCAGTAGAAGCCTGGGCCCAGAACGGACCCGAACAGGTGGATCCAATCTTGCTCAACACCTGGTTAGAAACCGAATGCTTTGCCTTTACTCCGCTTGAACTGACCCTGGCAGCTTGGGGCGCCTATGCGGGTGACACCCGAGGACCAGGCCCGTTAGACGCCATCGAAACTCACATAAGACGAATATCCCCTAAAAACGTGCCCGTCGCTGCTTTGGAAATGCTGGCCATGCAAGTCAGCCTGAGTTCCCAACCGCTTTTCGACTCCCAGGCCGCCCGCGAATGGGTCAAGTCGTTTGAACCGCCCGATGAGCTTCCGATTGAGGAAACAGAAGAAGATGCGGAAGGAGAAAAGCAAAGAAAGAAAGACAAGATAAAAGCGCCTGCTCCCGGTCTGCTACCCAAGATGGCCGACAGCGGATTGCTGACATCACACCCTCGAAACCGCATGCGCTTTGCGCATTCAGTCTTTGGGGGGTACTTAGCTGGACGGGCACTCTCCGGATATCAAGCCACGGAGGCCCTGTTGTCCGAACCGCTCTGGACAGGCAAAGTCCTGGCGCTGCGCTACCTGGCTGCCCACGGAAATGCTACACCGCTGGCAGAAAAATTACTCGAGACTTCTGCATCTCCATTACAACGCGGTTTATTGACCGTTGGCCGTTGGCTGCGCGACGCCCCGCGCCAGGCACCCTGGCGCGGAAAGGTTATGGTCAGCCTGGCAGCGTTGCTGCAAGAAGACGGCTTACCCCTTGGATTGCGTGGACAAGCCATGGCGGCTTTTGCCCTCAGCCGGGATCCAAGTGTGGCGGTCCTCTTCCGCCAGTTTTTGACTTCACCATCCTCGGACGTTACGCGCCTGGCTGCCTTTGGCAGCGGGGTTATTCAAGATACCAAGTCCATCGAACATCTTGAAGCCTTGTTCAACCTGTCAGACACATTTGCCCGACGAACTGCCTGCCTGGCGCTGGCTGCCATTGGCACCACACAGGCACTCGAGATTGTCGCAACCTCCTTACTGCGTGGTGACGAAGACCTGCGCCGCGCGGCCGCTGAAGCCCTATCCAACCATCCGGGTGAAGGGTACTCCATGCTGAAAGAAGGCGCGGGCATGGAGGATTTGTTGGTACGCCGTGCCGTCGTGTATGGCCTGGCCCGCCTTGATTATCCATGGGCAGTCGAATTGTTGCGTAAGCTGCAGCTAGAAGACGATCAATGGGCCGTCCGCAATGCCGCAACTGACATGCTCGACAGCCAACAAATAATCGCTCCACGCGTTCCCCACCGTCTACCGCCAGCCTCTGAATCTGCCTGGCTGATCGGTGTCGCCGGAAAACATGGGGTGGGTGTTACTCCCGGTTCACCCGCCACCGAGGCCTTGCTCGTGGCTCTCAAAAGCGGAGAGATCGAAGACCAATTGGCCGCCCTACCCTATCTCCAACGCACTCCCAGCAAGGGAGTCGTCGGTGGACTTTATCATGCCATGTACGGTGGTGACCGCGAACTGCGCGAAGCTGCATTTCACTCGCTATGGCAGATTTCCGTCGGAGGTGTAGCTCTGCCGCATCCACAAGAATTCGGTCTGGGCTGAATTCGAACCGCATTACATTAACAACACCCCTGCGGCCGCTCCGCAGGGAAATTCATCTTAGAGGGACTGGATACTGATTTTCAATAAGCATGCAAAGATGCCGTAAACATGGAAACGTTACCCCAAAAATTAGGAGGTATTATGACCAATCCATCGATGCTACTGACGATCGCCGTTCTGGGGGGCACGGGCAAGGAGGGGAAAGGTTTGGCCTACCGTTGGGCTAAAGCCGGATATCGTGTCCTGATCGGTTCGCGCACACCTGGTAAAGCCGAGGCTGCCGCCGCAGAGATCAGTCAAATGTTGGGCGAGGACGCCAGCCTGCAAGGTTTGGAAAACGCCCAGGCAGCTGAGAAAGCCGATATCGTGGTGCTGACCGTTCCGTATACTGCCCACCGGGCAACCCTGGAAGGGCTAAAGGATGCCCTTCGGGACAAGTTGTTCATCGATGTGACCGTTCCGCTGATCCCACCCAAAGTCGCCAAGGTACAGATGCCGCCTGCGGGGAGTGCCGCTCAGGAAGCACGTGAAATCCTGGGGGAGCAAGCCCAAGTCACCTCTGCCTTCCAGAATATCTCCCACGAACACCTGTTGAACGACCAGATGATCTCTTGCGATGTCCTAGTAACCGGTTCGAGCAAGCAAGCTCGCACCGAAACCCTCAAGCTGGTCGCAGCCGCAGGATTGATTGGCTGGGATGCAGGACCAATCGAAAACTCGGCTGTCGTGGAAGGTCTGACCAGTGTACTGATCTACATCAACAAACAATACGGCTCCACCCATGCCGGGATCCAGATCACCGGCGCAAAGCATTAACCACGAAGACCATTGTTACCATGACATTGACACTCACTCCTCTCCGTGAAATCCCCCTCATCCGCCCAGGCGACGACCTGGGTGGTATTGTGCTACATGCGCTGGAACGTACAGATATCCGCTTGCAAGATGGAGACATCCTGGTCTTTGCCCAAAAAGTGATCTCCAAAGCCGAGGGGCGCATGGTCGACTTAAACACGATCGTCCCCTCCGTGCGCGCACTGGAACTGGCAGCCGCGACCCAAAAAGACCCGCGCATGGTCGAACTGGTATTGCGGGAAAGCCGGGAAGTCTTACGGGCACGCCCTGGCGCGCTGATCGTTGAACATAAGGCTGGCTTTGTTTGTGCTAATGCCGGTATCGACCATTCCAACGTTGGTGCTGGAGAGCAGCCGGACGATTGGGTGCTGTTGCTACCCGAAGACTCAAACGCCTCAGCCTATAATTTGCGCACTAAATTGGAAAAAGCCAGCGGTGTCCAGCTGGGTGTTTTGATCATCGACTCGCATGGCCGTGCCTGGCGGCAGGGTACGGTCGGTATTTCCATCGGTTTTTCCGGCCTGCCCGGACTGGTCGATCTGCGCGGCCAACCCGACCTGTTCAATTACACCCTGCGCATCACCCAGGTTGGTGCGGGGGACGAACTGGCGGCTGCAGCCTCGCTGGTCATGGGGCAGGCAGCCGAAGGTACGCCCGCCGTTCACGTGCGTGGCTTTCCCTATCCGCTGCGCGAAGGGTCGTTGAAGGAATTGCTGCGCCCCAAAGAACAGGATTTGTTCCGCTAAGTCGCAAACGAACCCACCGACCATACAAAGGCTCACAACCGGAGAACGTTTTAACCGAAATCTCATCCAGGTGTGATATTAATAAAACTGAGGCCAAGATCAAATTATCCCCCGGTAAGACACCACGCGATTTATAGGGCAGTCACGCTTTATATGCGAAAACCATGCAATTCCAGTTCATTCCCAATCCATATTTACGGAGGTAATCATGCAGTTTCCTGAAAAATATCAAGACCTGCTCAAAGACGAAACGTGCGCCTTCGTTTTTCTTGCCACCACCATGGACGATGGCACACCGCAGGTTACGCCTGTCTGGTTCGATAGCGAAGACGAATCCATTTTGATCAACACAGCCGCTGGGCGTATCAAAGACCACAACATGCAAGCCCGGCCAAACGTGGCCCTGGTCATCCAGGACCCCCACGATCCCTACCGCTACGTACAGGTCCGCGGCAAGGTGGTCGATCGAACCCTCCAGGGAGCTGAGGCACACATAGACCGCTTGTCCCTAAAATATCTGGGAAACCCCGTTTACCAGAACCGCACGCCGGGCATGCAACGCGTCATCTACAAGATCCAGCCCGAGAGCTTTGACCGGCACTAACACATGAGCGATGAATTCGCACCGCAGGAGCTGCGCCGCTTTCTGCGGACACGGCGCTCCGTGCGGCGCTTCAAACCCGACCCTCTTCCGGCCTCTGTGATCGGACGCTTGCTCGAGACCGCCACATACGCCCCCTCGGCGCATAACCTGCAACCCTGGCGTTTTGTGGTCCTGCAGGATGCAGGGGCCAGAACCCGTCTGGGCAAGGCGTTGACCGATAAAATGTACGCCGACATGTCTGCAGAAGGTGCGCCCAGCGACGAGATCGAGGCGCGCGTCACCCGCTCCCTGCGCCGCCTGGAGCAGGCTCCAGCCGCCATCCTGATCTGCCGCGACGTCAGTGCTGTGCGCAAAGATGAGCAGGAAGAACACGCCATGGCCGCGCAATCAGTCGCCGTGGCCGGATTACAGCTGATGCTGGCCGCGCACGCTGAAGGCCTGGGGAGTAATTGGATCTGTTGGCCGCTATATGCGCCCGAAACCACGTGCTCAGTGCTGTCCTTGCCGGACACCTGGCAGCCGCAGGCCTTATTTTTTATCGGCTATCCGGACGAAGTACCACAGGCAAAAAAACTACAACCCCTGGAGGAAATCAGCCGCTTCCTATAGATTTTTGGAAGGGCGGAATTCTTGTGATGAAAATTGTAGTTCTGGCAGGCGGGGTCGGTGGCGCCAAACTTGCCCACGGACTGGCTTTGATCCTTCCACCCGAAGACCTGACTGTTGTGGTCAACACCGGGGACGACTTTGAACACCTCGGGCTGTACATCTGCCCCGACCTGGATACAGTTTGCTATACCTTGGCCGGATTGGCTAATCCGGAGACCGGCTGGGGGCGTCTAGACGAAACCTGGCAGGCGATCGAAAACGTAGAACGCCTGGG
Source organism: uncultured Chloroflexia bacterium (assembly GCA_963790075.1). Classification (GTDB taxonomy): domain Bacteria; phylum Chloroflexota; class Anaerolineae; order Anaerolineales; family Villigracilaceae; genus CAYOUV01. The sequence continues at coordinate 1,310,367 of CAWBNG010000004.1, read as the reverse complement.
CGGGCCAGGTTGGTTTCAACTCGGTGACCGGGACCTGGGTACGCATCTGGAGCGCACCCGCCGCCTGCGGCAGGGTCAAGCGCTGAGTGAGATCACGCGCGAATTCTGTAGCGCCTGGGGCCTTACACACACAATTTTACCGATGAGCGACCAGCCTGTCGCGACGATGGTTGAAACCGTCGATCAAGGCGAACTCCCGTTTCAGGAATATTTCGTCCACCGACAATGCGAGCCACGGGTCAGGGGATTTCGCTTTCATGGGATCGAAACCGCATTGCCGGCACCAGGGGTTGTGGAAGCCATCCAACAGGCCGAGGCAGTTGTTTTCTGCCCATCCAACCCGTGGGTCAGCCTAGATCCGATTTTGGCGGTAGCAGGCTTGCGGTCCCAGCTCGAGTCGAAGAAAGTCATCGCTGTATCGCCCATCATTGGCGGTCAAACGGTCAAAGGACCGGCGGCTAAAATGTACGCCGAACTGGGCATCCAGCCATCGGCCCTGGCTGTTGCGGATCACTACCACGACCTGTTGAGCGGCTTCGTAATGGACAAAATCGATGCCGAAATGGAAAATGACGTCCAAAACCTGAATTTGCGCACACTAGTAACCCAGACACTTATGAGTTCCCTTACAGTTCGCCAACACCTGGCACAAGATGTGCTAAACTTTATCGGGAGAATATAAATATCCATGACTATTTGGGCGATTGTCCCTGTAAAACCATTGCGGCGTGGAAAGTCGCGCCTGGCTGGCACATTATCGGAAGAAGAACGTGAAAAACTAAACCGTGATTTATTAGAACATACCCTGGCAACCCTGACAGATCTAAAAGAGATCGAACAGGTGCTGGTGGTCAGCCGCGATCCAGCAGCCCTGGCGATCGCCCGCGACCATGGAGCACGCACAGTACAGGAAGAGGGGGCACCTCAGCTGAACACGGCCCTCAAGCGAGCAACTGTGGTCGCCAAGATCTACGCCACACGAGGCGTGCTGGTCTTACCTGCAGACCTGCCGCTGTTGACGCGGACGGATATTTTATCGTTGATCGAGCGCGCGGAGAACCCACCGGTGGTGGTAATCGCCCCGGACCGGCGAGAAGAAGGTACGAATGCCCTGCTGATCTCCCCTTCGGGCTTGATCGAATACGAGTTTGGTCCCGGCTCCTTCGCCCATCATTGCGAACGCGCTATCCGCGCCGGGGCCCGCCTGGAGGTAGTCAACCTGCCCTCCCTGGCCCTCGACCTGGATCTACCGGAAGACCTCGAGATGGTCGCAGAGATGGAGGGACATAATTTCAAAAAACCATTCATCCTTGAAGAAACATCCTGACCGACTGCGAGACCATCTCCCGGTAACACATCGCTAGACATAAAATAACCCGCAAATTTCAGTCTTCAATCGTCAAATCGCTCGACAGTTATGTCGAGCGATTATTTTTTCTCTGCACCTGATCTGGATAAAGACGATAGTTTTTTTAGATGCTATAATTAATAGTGTAGCAATTCACAAATTTACAATCCTTTTGTTAAGAGGTGTTCCATGAAGAGAAATGAAAGCATTAATGCCCTCACACTGACAAATCATCAACTTCAGGCGGAACTTCACAGGTGCGAATATTGCGAAGAAAAACCATGCCAGGAAGCTTGCCCGGCTAACTGTTCTCCGTTTGATTTCATCATGGCCGCGCGCGAGGGGCATCCATCCGATATACGGCGTGCTGCCGGCGAGATCATGCGCAACAACCCACTTGGCGGCGTCTGTGGATTGGTTTGTCCCGACACTTTGTGCATGGCGGCTTGCACCCGCAAGGACTTTGATGGAGCAATCAACATTCCGAAAATCCAGGCGGCCGTGGTTGAGATGGCAAAACGCCAGGGTGGAATTCCAAAATTCTCGACGACAAAACTCAACGGCAAGAAGATAGCCATTGTTGGCGGCGGACCAGCCGGGCTCGGGGCAGCAGCTGCGTTAGCACAAAATGGTTACGCTGTGGACATTTACGAGGCGGGTAAGAAATTAGGCGGAATGCTGAATCTAATTCCCGACGACCGCCTGGATAAAAACGCTGTCGAGACAGATATCGAATTTCTGCTCTCACTTGGCCAGATCAGGACCAAAACCGAAACAAGGATCGATGACCCGAAATCCCTGTTAGGTCAGGGTTACGAAGCAATCTGCGTCACAGTTGGGCTGTGGAAGCCGATCGAGCTTGGCATCCAGAACGAAGACCTGGCAATCAAGATGGTTGATCTGCTCTCCAATCCGCAAAAATATCACTTCGACGGGCGCGTGGCGGTCATCGGTGGTGGTGCGACGGCAGTAGACTGCGCTATCACTGCCAAAGCGCGAGGTGCCAGACAAGTTGGGATGTTCATGCTCGAGAAACTGTCCGAGATGCCGCTTACAGCGCGTGAACGGCAGGATTTGTTGGATTACGACATCGAGGTCAATGGACGTATGCGCGTGACGCGCGTCCTTAAAGACACCCAAGGCCTCTGGGGAATCAAGACCCTAAAGGTCGAACTGCCCGAAGGTCAACCCTTTAGCCCGGCTAATGTCCGCGATGTGGACGGGACCGATTGCCTGTGCGCCGATATCAATGCGGTCGTCATCTCGATCGGCCTGCGCGCCGGCCTGTCGCGCGAACCCGCTGATGGCATCTTCTACGCTGGTGACATACTGACCGGGCCGAAGACGGTTGTCCAGGCGGTGGCTTCGGGCAAGAATGCTGCGCTCGAAATTGATGCCTATCTAAACCATCAGCCCAAACCAGCCATCGAAAATGCGACCAAGTCCTATTACGCCTTGCCAGGATTCGAGCCCGTACCGGTATCCTTGGAGACCGATTTCTTCGGACGCGCAATCCGTTCCCCTTATCTGCTCTCAGCTTCACCGGTCACGGATGGCCTGGAACAAATGAATAAAGCCTACAAAGCTGGCTGGGCCGGTGGTATCATGAAAACCGCCTTCGACAACATACCGATCCACATCCCATCCGAGTATATGTTCAGCTTCGATCCGTACACATACGCTAACTCGGACAACGTCTCCGGGCACCCGCTCGAGCGTGTCTGCCGGGAGATCGAGCAACTCGTCAAGCAGTGGCCTGACCGATTGACGCTGGGCTCCACCGGCGGACCAGTTACGGGTCACGATGAGAGCGACCGGGCCGGCTGGCAGTCCAATACCAAAAAGCTGGAAGCAGCCGGGGCGATGGGTATCGAGTATTCGCTGTCCTGCCCGCAAGGCGGCGACGGCACCGAGGGCGATATTGTCTCCCAGAACGCGGCCTTAACCGCCAAGATCATCGACTGGATCATGGAAGTCGGCGACCCGGACATCCCCAAGCTGTTCAAATTGACTGCGGCAGTCACTTCCATCGTGCCAATCCTGCGCGCCATTCGGAGCGTGCTCGACAAATACCCACACAAGAAGGCTGGCATCACACTAGCGAATTCCTTCCCAACCCTGGCATTCCGATCAGCTACCGGGCGCAAGTGGGAGGAGGGCGTCGTGGTTGGCATGAGCGGCGAGGGCGTGACGCCCATCTCGTACCTGACCCTGGCAAATGCCGTTCCGGAGGGAATTGAAATCTCCGGCAACGGCGGCCCGATGAATTACAAAGCCGCCATGAACTTCCTGGCGCTGGGTGTCAAGACGGTCCAATTCTGCACGATTGCCATGAAACACGGCGTTGGGATCATCCGCGAGCTCGAATCCGGCACCGCCTTCCTGATGCAGGAACGCGGTATCCCGTCCATGCGTGAGTTGATCGGGATCACCCAGCCTGATCCAATCACGGACTTCATGGCGCTCTCCTCGCTCAAGAAAATTTCGAGCATCGACCAGGATCAGTGCGTTTTGTGCGGAAACTGCGTCCGCTGCCCGTACCTGGCAATCGGTTTCGACGAGCAGGGCCATTTATACACAGATCCGGCGCGCTGTATTGGTTGCTCGATCTGCGCTCAAAAGTGCTTCGTTGGCGCAATCAGCATGCGGGAACGCACCCCTGCCGAGCTTGAAATGTTGGTAGAGAATTAAAATAAATTAGGAGTAGACATGGCAACCAGATTTGAAAACGGGATTGTTGTATCGCTTGGCAAGCACAACCGCGTCATTTGGAACGGGGCGGTTGTCTCAGATGGGGAATCGATCGTGGCGGTTGGTGAGGCGGCCGACTTGAAGAAGCGCTTTCCAGATGCCGACACGGTGGAATGCGCCGGCAAGATCATCTTGCCCGGCTTCATCTGCACCCACCACCATTTTTATTCCACCATGGCGCGCGGTATGGCCATCCCCGGCGAGCCAGCTTCAAATTTCGTGGAAATCCTGGAGCGCTTATGGTGGAAAGTGGACAAAGCCATTGACGGCGAGGACATCACACTCTCGGCGCAGATCCCCCTGATCGAGTGCCTCCGCAACGGGACCACGACCATCATTGACCACCATGCTTCCCCCTCCATGCGCGACGGCTCCCTCGACCTGATCGAAAATGCCGTACGAGAGGCCGGCTTGCGCGCTTCGCTATGCTACGAGGTCTCGGACCGCAACCAACCCGGCGGTGGGATCAAGGAAAACGAACGCTTCATCAAGAAGGTCGGCAGGGGCGACGGTCAGATCGCAGCCATGATGGGTCTGCACGCATCCTTCACCCTGTCTGACCAAACGCTCGAAACCTGCGTTGGCATTGCCGAAGACGCAGGAGTCGGCTGCCACATCCACGTGGCAGAGGATGCCGCTGACCGCAAGGACTCGCTCGCTAAATACGGCTTACCGACCGTCGAGCGATTGCACAGGCTGAACGTCACAGGCGAGAAATCCATTTTCGTCCACTGCGTCCACGTGGACGAATCTGAAATGGATACCATTGCCGCCACAAAAACCGCCGTGGTCCACAATCCCGAATCAAACATGAACAATGCGGTCGGTGTGACCAAGGTTTTGAAGATGCTGGAAAAGGGCATTTTGGTCGGATTAGGCTCGGACGGCATGTCGTCGGATATGCTGGCTCAGATGCGTTGTGCTTATCTGCTCCAGCGCCTCGATAACCGTGACCCGCGCGTAGCCTTCATGGAAGCACCGCAAATGCTTCTGGGTAACAACGCCGACATCGTCGAGCGCCAGTTTGGGATCCGCGTCGGTGAACTGGCCGAAGGGCGACCTGCCGATATGGCCATCCTGGATTACCAGCCGCCCACCCCGCTCAACGCGGACAACTTCCTCGGGCATCTCATCTTCGGCCTGGTGGATGCGACCGTGGACACCACCGTTTGCCGCGGCCACATCCTGATGCAGAACAAGCAAATCCTCAGCATGGACGAAGAACGCATCGCCGCCCGCTCGCGCGAACTTGCATCGCAAATGTGGAAACGGTTGTAGCCATCTCTGCACAATCACAAAATCAGCACTGTTCCCGCGTTATGACGGGAACAGTGCTTTTAATGGGATTTGTACCAATATGATACAATTCCGCACTATCAGAAAAACCAAAAGAGTGATGGAGGTTAATTCGTGGAACGAGTAGCACTCTATCTGCAAGATTCGCATGATCTCCGCGACGGCCTGGATTACGTCCGTTATGCCGAGCAGCGTGGCTTTGAAGCCGTTTGGCAGGCGGAATCACGTTTAGTACGCGATGCCATCGTACCGATGGCAGCTTACGCAGCCGTGACCCAGAAAATCAAAGTCGGTTCGGGCGTGATCAACAATTGGACCCGCAACATCGGCCTGCTGGCCGCCACCTTCCTGACCCTGGACGACCTGGCTCCCAACCGGGTCATCTGTGGGATTGGTGCCTGGTGGGACCCATTGGCAAAGAACGTCGGCATCGAGCGCCGTAAACCCCTGACCGCCATGCGCGAGACGATCGAGGTGCTGCGCCGCCTGCTGAAACTGGAGCGGGTTACGTTCCACGGCGAGTTTCTTAATGTAGAGGGCATCGAATTGGACGTGGTGCATGGACGCCGTGAGCCGCGCAATGTCCCGCTGATGATCGGCGCTACCGGAGACAAGATGCTGGAAATGACCGGCGAGATCGCAGACGGCTGCGTGATGAACTACTGCGTTCCACCCGATTACAACGATCGTGCGCTTGAATTACTGGAGAAGGGCGCCCAAAAAGCGGGACGCAAACTCGATGACCTCGACCGCCCGCAACTGATCGTCTGCTCGGTCGACCACGACCACGACACCGCCATCGACTATACCAAGATGCTCTTATGCCAGTACATGGCCCAGCAACCGCATATCGCCAAGGCCTCCGGCGTATCGGATGAGGTTGTGCACGAGATCCAGTCCATTTTGGGCTGGCCGGCCACCAAGGAACAGATCAACCAGGCCAAACATCTGGTCCCCGACCGGCTGGTCGATCGCATTACCGCTTCGGGAACGCCCGAGGAAGCGCGCACCAAGGTAAACGAGTATGTCAAACGCGGCGCCACCTGCCCGATCCTGTACCCGGTGGGAGGCAATTTCAAGCTGCTGATCGATACTTTTGCGCAGAAGTGAGGCAGCATGGCCGCCTTACAACCCAATTCCCGTCACTGCTTCGTCTGCGGGCTTGAAAACCCGATCGGACTGAAGCTGCGCATCTACCAAATCGAACCGGGCGTGATCGAGACCAGTTACACCGCGCCAGAACATTTCCAGGGTTATCCTGGCGTGCTGCACGGCGGCATCGTCGGCGCCATCCTGGACGAGATCAGCGGACGCTCCCTGATGGGGGACGATCCCGAGCATCCGCGCTTTTTGTTCACCGGCAAATTGGAATTGAAATACCGCAAGAACGTGCCGGTCGGCAAGCCATTACGCATCGTCGGCAAAGCCGGCCGGGATAAAGGCCGTGCTGCCGAAGCCTGGGCCGGGATTTACGATGCCGAGACCGGCGAGTTGCTGGCCGAGGCCAACGCCCTGCACATCAACGTACCACCCGATCAATTCGATTTGTCGAAACTGGACCAATTAGGCTGGAAGGTCTATCCGCTCGAGTAATCCCCACCTCACCAAATTCCCTGTTACTTTTTAAGCGCTTCCTGTAACATATTAACGTGTACATAAGACGGGAGGCTCTTTCCATCGGTATGACCGAACCAAGCGAACATTTCCCTGACGATCTGCAGTTGGCGCGCCAAGCACGCCTGACAGCGGATGCGTTTGCACAGCTCTATCACCGCTACGTGTCGCGTGTCTATCGTTACCACCTGGTGCACACCGGCAATGTCAAAGATGCGGAGGATCTGACTTCGCAAACCTTCCTGGCTGCACTGGAAGGCATTCACACCTTTCGCGGTAGCGGCTCTTTCGCTGCCTGGTTAATGGGCATCGCTGCTAAGAAACGCGCCTTGTACTTCCGCGAGGTCAAACCTGAAATCTCGCTTGAAGCAGCATCCAATCTCCCGAATTCGGGTTTATCAACCGATCAGACTGCCACCCTGCGACTTCAATTGGATAACGTTTCACACTCTCTCAAACAAATCAGCCCCGAACGCGCCGAAGCGATCGTCTTGTGCTTATTCAGTGGCATGACCTATGCCGAAGCGGCTAAAGTTCTTCGTAAAAGCGAAGCCGCCGTAAAAATGCTCGTCTCTCGTGGTCTGCATGACTTACGAGAGCGCACCTCCCTCGCACTGGAGGTGGAATCATGATGGATAAGAAACAACTACCGATGGAAGATCAGTCGCTCGCCGAAAACCTGGAAGCGCTGGCGCAAAGCATGGAACCTGATCCCCTTTTCGAACGCAACTTGGAGAGACGACTCATGAAAGCCCAATCCCCCGAACCGCAAGCAAAAACCTGGATTGAGCACTGGCTGCCGACTCTCGGCTGGGTGCTAGGTTTGGTCCTACTGACTTTGGCTCTAAATTGGTTTATCCGCTCGCTGGCACCCGAACCGCAACCAGCCACATCCGGTACCGGAACGCCTGCCTCAACACAAGCCGTACCACCGCCGGAACAACCCAGCCAAACACCTCTACCCTCCAGCCAAGCTTACGACTGGAATGGAGGAACTTTATACCTAGATGCAAAACTCCCGGATGGGCTCGGCGAAGCCTACGTATTCATCATCCAACCCGACTTGCCGGCCACGATTCAATCTGCGCTGGCCATGGCCCAACGCTGGGGAATCGATGGCCGGGTTTACGAAGTGCCCGGTGAACTTCCCGGCACCTCGGGTTTTATGGTCACGGATGGGATGCAGCGACTCTATTTGCGCTCCGCGAATTTCTTTACTTATTACGCCGATTACAGCAAACTTGATCTTGGCTTCCAGGGCATCGATAATATCAAGGCAAGTGGAATCATCGACGCCTTCCTCAAATCACATGGCTTCGAATTTGCCTACCGCTTAGAGCCTGCGCGGCAAATCCAAGGGCAATATTATGTTGTCCCATTCACCTCCGACGGGTTGCCGATCCGCTACGACTACAACCTACCTGCCCGTCTGGAGTTCACGTTGAACGACAGTGGTCAGATTGTGAGCGTCAACTCGAATCATCCTACGTACACTGCCGTCGGTGGGAATTTCAGGATCATCAGCGCTCAAGAAGCTTTCCAACAGGTTCTGAGCGGCAATGGGGCAGGCGTTCAAAGTAGTCTCAGGTCCGGTGGGAAACTCAATGAGCGAATTTGGCAGCGCCAGTACCCAACGGACCAACCGCTGTCTCTTTACGGTCGCGTAACGTCTTTTCCGGCGCTAGAAGACGGCATTCCGCCTTTCGTCGCCATTGGAAATTTCACGACCACCGGTAATCTAGCCGGGTTAGACGCGCTACCCACCAACACAATAGTGGAAGCCACAGGACAATTCCAGATTGCGGGTAATATCCGGCGGTTTGTACTGGATTCGTGGAGAATTTCGGATGCCTCCGAATTCTCATTGGTTGGTACGCTGCAGCGCGCAGGCAACAAGGTTATCTTGCAAGCCGACGATGGAACGGCGATCGAATTACCCGATACACCTTCCGACCTACCCTTCGACACTATGACTCCCGATCAACAATTGACGGTCAGCGGATTCTCAGTGAACGGCAATCTGGTCTGGAACTTGATCCAATATTTTCCCCCTGGCAGCAGCGGTGGTGGAGGTGGCGGCGGAAGCGGAACCGGTCTCTACAAGCTGAACTTGACGGGAACCCCAATCCCATTCCCTCCAACCGCTACAGTATCGCAGACGAGCATCGATAGTAATACTTATATCGTGCAAGCGGGAGATACGCTGACCAAGATCGCTTCTGATTTTGGTGTCGGCCTGGATGCACTATTACAGGCCAATGACATCGGTAATCCAAGCAACATCTATGTCGGTCAGGAATTGACCATCCCCAATTCGACCCAGAACGAACCGCAAAAAGTTGAGGGCTTACGCGGGAACCTGAATATTGTGATTTACAAACAAGCGGACGGCAGTCAGCGCGCTGAGTACAAACTGGTGGCGGACCAACCCCCTCATCCCTTCCTAATCTTACAGGGCGAGAACCTAGAGGCTTTGCAAGCTTACCAAAATCGTCCGATTGACGTGTGGGGAACATTATCCCCGAATCCGGATACGCCGTCCATCTTACAGGTGGAACGCTATGAAATCCCCTTCCCGGACTTGCAATTCCAAATCCTGCGCGGCACGCAGGAAACGACAACTCTCGAGGGCAAACCCACCACCCTTTTTACAACGGAAGACGGGCAGACCTACGTACAGCTTTCACCCATCGGCGAAATAAACGGCTCGATGGTTGGCAGGCAAGGTGATCAAATCTTGATTGAAGCTCTGGTCATCCCCGGCGAAGTTTTTGGTGGCTATCCGGGTTTGCGCATGTATGGTGCCAGTATGGCCATCAATCCGAAGAATGGCCAACCAGTAGATATGCAAACGACCGCCGACCGGATACCAACTTACGACGAACCGTCACCAAATGAAAGCCAGCCTCCCACAGCCGCGATCGAACAGGTCGAATTGGTTTACTACACCCACGATCCTCGCTACAAACTACCTGACCCGAGCGGTGAACAAACTTACATCCAGCCTATGTGGCGTTTTTACGGGCATTACAATACCGGCGACGAGTTCGAAATTCTCGTACAAGCTTTGCAGAAAGAATATCTCTCGCCGGAGGTGGAAACCATCAAACCACCTGGTTAGCGATTGACCACACTAAAAAAGCGCCTCTCGCTTGAGAGGCGCTTTTTCTTCAAGCAGGTATAATAGAGATACAATAGGAGTCCGACATGATCAACGAATACCACCGTCCTGATACCATCGAAGAAACTTTAAACTCATCGCCCGCCCCGATCCGCGCACCCTGCCACTCGGCGGCGGGACGGTGCTTAACCACAGCGGGGGCGAATCCCTGGCTGTTGTTGACCTGCAAAGCCTTGGCCTGGACACGATCCAGGAGCGCGGCAATGACCTGGAGATCGGCGCGACCGCAACGCTGCAATCCCTATACGCAACCCCCCATCTTCCCGCTGCCTTACAGGCAGCCATCAAACTGGATACCAACTACAACCTGCGCCAGGTCGCAACCCTGGCCGGTGCGCTGGTCGCCTGCGACGGGCGCTCCCCGCTGGCCACAGTTTTCCTGGCGCTGGATGCCAAACTGACCCTGCAACCCGGGGACGAAGAAGTGACGCTGGGCAACCTGTTGCCACTGCGCGAAGAGTTGCTGCGCCACCGGTTGATCACCAAAATTACAATCCCGCTGCAGGTCAAGCTGGCCTTCGAATCCGTTGCCCGCACACCCGCCGACCGGCCAATCGTCTGTGTGGCCGTCGCGCAGTGGCCTTCCGGGCGTACACGCCTGGCGTTGGGCGGGTACGGGAAAATCCCGGCACTTGCCATGGATGGCACTGAAGCCACCGGACTGGAAGTCGCCGCCCGCGACAGCTTCCACGAAGCTGCTGACGAGTGGGCCAGCGCTGATTACCGCCGCGACGTGGCCGCCACGCTGGCAAAACGCTGCCTGCAAAACCTGAGTTGATCTCATGAAATCTTATCGCTGGCTCACCCTGGGCCTGATCGGTTGTCTGCTGGTGGCTGGAGGCGCTTATTTCTGGGCTACCGGCCTGATGGATTCGCTTTATAACTTCCGCTCGCCGTTACATGCCAATCCACCCGCGCCGGGTCAGGCTCTCGGCCAACCAACGACCCGGCGCGTCGTAGTTGTCCTGATCGACGCCTTGCGCGCCGATACTTCGCTCAAACCGGAAGTAATGCCTTACCTGAATCAATTGCGGGACCAGGCGGCCTGGGCCAGCATGCACAGCCAGGTGCCGTCCTACTCCGAACCCGGCTACTCGGTCCTGATGACCGGCGCCTGGCCGTACCTCAGCGACGGTCCGGCGATGAACCTGGACTACGCCGACATCCCCATCTGGACCCAGGACAATCTCTTCAGCGCCGCTCACCGCGCCGGTCTGAAGACCGCCGTTTCGGGGTACTACTGGTTTGAGAAACTCATCCCGCAGGATGCGGTCGATGCCAGTTTTTACACACCCGGCGAAGATGATCGTGCCGACCGCGAAGTGGTCGACCACGCCCTGCCCTGGCTGCAAAGCGGGGCTTACACTTTCGTGCTGATCCACATTGACCAGGTCGATTACGCCGGACACCACGAAGGTGGTCCGCGCGATCCGCGCTGGGACGCAGCCGCCACCCGTTCCGATAATCTACTGCGCGAGATCGTTGCCAACCTGGACCTGGGGCAGGATACCGTGATCGTACTGTCCGACCACGGCCAGATCGACCGCGGCGGTCACGGCGGTCAGGATCCGATTGTATTATTGGAGCCGTTCGTCATGGCCGGCGCAGGCGTCAAGCCCGGCCGCTACCCCGACATGTACCAGGTGGACGTCGCGCCGACGGTCGCCGCGCTGCTCGGGACCAACCTGCCAGCAAGCAGTCAAGGCAATGTTCTGACCGAGATGCTCGCACTTTCGCCTGAAAAATCCGCAACCATCGCGGAGGCGCTCAACCAGCAGCAAATGACCCTGTCTGACGCTTATCAAAAAGCTATCGGTTACCGGGTCTCACCGGACACCGGGGAAAAAGACATCCTGGGCTACTATCAAGGGTTGATCGAAAAAGCTAAAAACACCCGGCTGGAGCACGAGCGTACCCCGCGATTTCTTTTCGCCGCCACTTTGATGCTCATTCCCGCCATCCTCCTGGTCTGGAAGCGCAGCCGCATGGTCGCCTGGTTATTTGGTGGGGCTGGCATTTACCTGGTTTTGTTCAATTTCATCTATGCGGGGCTCGCCGGACGGACGTACTCGCTCAGTTCGGTCGCCAGTTCAACCGACATTATTCTCACGACAGCCCTCATTTCCCTGCTGGCGTTGACGGTGGCCTGGTTGATCCTTTCCTTTAGCCTCAAGAATTTCAAAGCCCAACCCTTGCATGCGGCTGAAACAACCCTCGGCCTGATCTTTGTCACCCTTTACCTGCTGGCCCTGCCGATCCTGTGGAGTTACGCCTTGAACGGCGCACTGATCGGCTGGACGCTGCCCGACTTCGCCAGCATGTTCCTGGGCTTTCTTTCGACCATCCAGAGCCTGATCGTCGCTGTGGCAGGCATCCTCCTGACTGGCGTCGCAGCCCTCAGCGCTCGTATGGTCAACCAAAAACCGGAGTAACGATGAACCTCACACTGCAAATCAACGGCATCCCTCACGACATATCCGCTGCTCCCGGCGAGACGCTGCTCGCCACCTTACGGGAACTGGGATATCACGGCGTTAAATTCGGTGATGAAGATGGCGAAACCGGTGCGGACACCATCCTGCTGGACGGAAGACCGGTCAATGCTGGATTGATGCTGGCCGCCCAGGCCGAAGGACACCAGATCGCCACCATTGAAGCTCTTGGCGAGCACCCCCAACAGGGCTGGAAGACAACTGAGGGCCTGCACCCACTGCAGAAGTCCTTCGTCGAGACCGGCGCCATCCAGTGCGGTTACTGCACGCCAGCCCAAATCCTGGCTGCCAAAGCCTTGCTGGACCAGAATCCAAATCCCACCGAGGCCGAAGTCCGCCAGGCGCTTTCCGGCGTCCTGTGCCGCTGCACCGGCTACTTGAAACCGGTCCAGGCGGTGCTGCGCGCTGCCGCAGCCATGCGCGGGGAAGCGGTGGACCCGATCGAACTGGGCGGCATTCTCGACCTGGGCGGACCGACCCCGTCTACGCCCGAGCCGCCCCTCGTGAGTGGTCCGACCGGGACATTAACAGAAGTCCGCGTGGCCCCCAAAATCGTCACCGCCCCGGAAACGGACGGCTACCAAACGGTTGGTAAATCCGAGCCAAAAGTGGACGCGGTCAAGCTGGTGCAGGGCAAACCAGCCTTCACAGCCGACATCGAAAAGCGCGGCATGCTGGTGGCCAAAGTCCTGCACAGTCCGCTGGCGCATGCCCGCATCAAGCATATCGACGCCAGCAAAGCCCGCGCCCTGGACGGCGTGGCAGCCGTGCTGACCTGGCAGGATATCCCGCGCGTGGTTTACTCGACTGCCGGACAGTCAGACCCGATCCCCGGCCCGCTGGATACTTTCTCGCTGGACAACAAAGTGCGTTTTGTCGGCGACCGCGTGGCCTTCGTAGCAGCCGAGACAGCTGAGATCGCCGAACAGGCGCTCAAATTGATCGAGGTGGAATATGAAGAACTGCCCGCACTATTCGATCCCGAGCAAGCCATGCTGCCGGATGCGCCGCGTCTGCACGACGAGCCGGAATTCGTCAATTTCGCCGATTCGGACCCGACTCGCAACCTGGCAGCCGAAATCCGGATTGACATCGGCGACGTGGAAAAAGGCTTCGCTGAAGCCGACCAGATCTTCGAAGGCGTATATGAAGTGCCGAAAGTGCAGCAGGCGCACATCGAGCCGCACGTGGTGGTCACCTATTGGGATGAAGACGACCGGCTGGTGATCCGCACCAGCACGCAGGTACCCTTCCATGCGCGCCGCATGCTGGCCCCGGTATTGAACCTGCCGGTCAAGCGTATCCGCGTCATCAAACCGCGCATCGGCGGCGGTTTTGGCGGCAAGCAGGAAGTCCTGATCGAAGACGTGGCCGCTCACCTGACCATCGCCACCAAACGACCGGTGATCTACGAGTACACGCGCGAAGAGGAATTCATCGCCTCGCGCTCGCGCCACCCAATGAAATTGTGGATGAAGACCGGTGTTAAAAACGACGGCACCATGACCGCCAACCAAATGCGCATCCTGACGGATACCGGTGCTTACGGCTGTCACGCCCTGACCGTGACCGGCAACACCGGTCACAAAGCCATGGCGCTGTATGTCGGCGAGGGAGCATATCGCCAAGCACCCAATATCCGCTTCTACGCAGACATTGTCTATACCAACCATCCACCGGCCGGCGCTTATCGTGGGTATGGTGTGCCGCAAGGCTACTGGCCGGTCGAACGCCACATGGAGAAGATCGCCCGCGCCCTGAAACTGGACCCACTCGAATTCCGCCTGATGAACGCTATCCGTCCCGGTGAGCTACATCCGTTCAGCACCGCCTGGAGCGAGGGCCGCGAGCCGCGCCCTGAGATAATTTACACGGTCGGGTTGGAAGAATGCGTCCGCCAGGCTAAGGCTGCCATCGGCTGGGACCAGAAATATGGCGACCCAGCCTGGCACAAACTTGGCCCACATCAACGCAAGGGCATCGGTGTAGCCATGGTCATGCAGGGCACAGCCATCCCCTATCTGGACATGGGCGGCGCCTCGATAAAAATGAACGACGATGGCTCCTTCAACCTGCTGATCGGTGCCACTGACCTGGGCACCGGCTCGGACACCGTGCTGGCCCAGATGGCGGCCGAAGTGTTGGGTGTGCCGCTCGAGGATATCATCTGCTATTCATCCGATACCGACTTCACGCCCTTCGACAAGGGCGCCTACGCTTCATCCACCACCTACATTTCAGGCGCAGCGACGGTTAAAGCCGCCGAGCAGGTGGCCGAACGGATCAAGATCCGCGCCGCCAAAATGCTGGGCGAGGGGGTTAACCGGAGCAGATCACATTGAGGGATCGCCGGGCTTCCGCTCCGGACGGTCGTTCGGTCACACTGGCCGAGGTAGCACTGAATGCGCTGCACCATGACGACCAGGAACAGATCATGGCGGTTGGTTCGTACATGTCGCCAGTTTCCCCGCCTCCGTTTGGGGCTCAATTCGCCGAAGTGACCGTCGACACCGAGACCGGTCAGGTGACGGTCGACAAGCTGGTCATGGCGGTCGACTCGGGCGTGATCGTCAACCCGCTGACAGCTTCCGGCCAGATCGAAGGCGGCATGACCCAGGCGCTAGGTTACGCCGTCTGCGAAGAAATGCGCTACTACCCGGACGGCTCGGCCATCGAACGCGATTTCACCAACTACCACATCTTCCGGGCGGATGAAATGCCGGAACTGACCACCATCTTCGTGGAGACCTTTGAACCCAGCCACCCGTTCGGCGTCAAAGCCGTGGCGGAGATCCCGATGGACGGGGTCGCGCCGGCAGTCGGCAACGCCGTACTCGATGCGGTCGGGGTCAATATCGACGACAATCCGGTCACCCCGGAAAAAGTTTGGAATGAATTAAAGCGCAAAGCATAAAGGAAGCGATAATCGCGAAATGGAATTCATCAGTAACTGGCTTCAGGCATATCTAGGGATTGACCAGACAGCGCAACAAAAACTGCTTGTCTCGCTTTTTATCGTAGCAGCTTTTTGGCTGATCCACCGTGTCCTGCATGCCAGTGTGACCCATCGCATTGTCGACCTTGAACGGCGCTATCAGTGGCAAAAATCTTTAGGCTACTCCTTCTCGATCCTTGGTGTACTCGCTGTCGGTTTGGTATGGATTGAAGGAGTGCAATATGCTGCCACATATCTGGGCCTCGTATCTGCCGGCATTGCCATCACCCTGAAAGATCCGATCACCAATATCGTCGCCTGGATCTTCATTCTTTGGCGGAAGCCTTTTGAAGTCGGGGATCGTATCGAGATCGGGTCTTATGCCGGTGATGTCGTCGACCAGCGCATTTTTCAGTTCTCGATGATGGAAATTGGCAACTGGGTTGATTCGGATCAGTCGACTGGGCGCATTCTGCATATCCCCAACGGCATGATTTTTACCAACGGAGTTGCTAACTACACGCATGGACCAGATTTCATTTGGAACGAAATCCCAGTGCTGGTCACTTTCGAAAGCGACTGGGAAAAAGCCAAGCGTGTCTTACAGGAGATTGCGGATTCCCACGACATTTCGCAGAACCAGGACGCTGCCAGGGAATTCGAAACGGCAACGCGCAAGTTCCTGCTCAAGTATGATAAGCTTACTCCGATTGTATACACCAATGTATTGGACTCCGGCATATTGCTGACGATCCGTTATCTGTGCAAACCACGCCAACGCCGAGGCACAACGCAAGCTGTCTGGGAAGATATTCTGCGCGCCTTTTCCAATCATGCGGATATCGACCTGGCTTACCCAACCACGCGTTTTTATACGCTCGAGAAATCAGCGAGGTAAATATGGAGCGTATTTTCGTCATAGGACACGTTAACCCCGATACGGACTCAATCGCAGCTGCCATGGGCTACGCCTGGCTGCTACGCGAACGGGATGGGTTGGATGCCATCGCGGCCCGCGCCGGCGCAACCAATCCCCAGACATCCTGGGTCTTGAAACGCCTCGAACTGGAAGCGCCGATGATATTAAACGACGCCTCACCGCGCTTCGAAGCCGTCACCCGGCGGCTGGATACAGCTTCCCCGGATGCTCCCCTGCGCGACGGCTGGGCGATCGCTTCCCGCACTTGGGGTGTGGCTCCGGTTGTCAACGAAGACGGCTCACCATTCGGCCTGATCAACGGCACCAGTTTGTTCAATTATCTCGGTCAGACGGTCGGCCCACATCCCAATCGTCAGGAAATGCGCATTGCTGAAATCCTGGAAATACCCTGCAGCGAAGTCTGCAATATCGATGTACCCAGGTTCCAGTCCCATGCACGCATTCGCGATTCACTCAACCGGGTCTTACGCGAAGAGGGCGATGACTTCTGGGTGGTAGATGATACCGGTCAGTACATTGGGGTTTGCCGGCAGCGTGACCTGCTCAACCCGCCGCGGCTCAACATCATCCTGGTCGACCACAACGAACCGCGCCAGGCGCTGGCCAACCTGGAAGATGCCGAACTGCTCGAAATTCTCGACCACCATCGTCTGGGCAACCCATCGACGCATGTGCCGATCAAATTTACCGTCGACATCGTCGGCAGCACCAGCACCCTGGTCTCCGAGCAAATCGAGGAAGCCGGCCTGTCCGCACCACCGCAGATCGCCGGGATGCTGCTCTCCGGCCTGGTCGCTGACACCCTCATCCTGACCTCACCCACCACTACCGATCGCGACAAAAAGGCTGCCGATAGGTTAGGGCGCTGGGCCTTCGTCAAGGGAGGTGCACTGGCGGGTGAGACGATTAAAACCTATGGCAAGCAGGTTCTCGGCGCCGGCGCCGGCCTCTCGTCGCGCAAGCCTGAAGAGATCGTCAGCACCGACCTGAAGGTATACGAATCAGGTGGCTATCGCTTTGCCATTGCCCAGGCCGAGGTGACCGACCTGTTGCAACTCACCGACCACCTGGACGAGCTCAACAAAGCTCTCGATGGAATGCGCGAAAAGCGCGCCTTCGATTTTGCCATGCTGATGGTCACGGATGTGGTGCGCGGCTCGAGTCGTTTCCTGGTCACCAACGAACCACCCGAATTGAACGACTTGCCTTACCCCAGGCAAAATGACGGCACGCGGTTGGCTGAGGGCGTGGTCTCGCGCAAGAAACAATTGCTGCCCGTGGTACTGGGCTTATTGGAGCGATAGACGCACGATTAAGACCGAGCCGATATGTCGAATCGCAGCTGGAGTGGAAATTCTGATCCCGGGGGACACCCAGCGAAATCCCTGCAATTCAGGAAACGCCGGAATTTTCGCCTGCCCTGCAGCCTACTGATCGTGGGGGCGCTCGCACTGCTATTCTGGTTGGTCCCAACCCCAAATAATTCGCTTGATATCTACCGGCTTCAAGGTTTGACAACCTTGGCACCGGCTCCCACACCTACTGCCTCACCGCGTCCGACCAGCGCACATGGTGGGCGCATCCTTTTCACATGTACGCGTGGAGAATACAACCAGATTTGCCTGATCAACGCCGACGGCACCGGTTTTGAGCAATTGATCGAAACCAACAGCAACGCTTATTACCCTACATATTCCCCCCAAGGTGATGTGATTGTATACGCGTCCAATCGCAATGGCAGCTTTGATCTTTACATGCTTATTCCGGAGAACCGAAAGCAATTCCAATTAACCCAGGGGATTGGCAATGCCTTCTCGCCGGATTTCTCACCGGATGGACAGCAGATCATCTTCCTCAATCGCGCCGCTGACGGTCCGTCTTCACTGTGGATCATGCAGCGCATGGGAGAGAATCCGCACCTGCTTTATGCCGGCCCAAATACGATTGTCAGCGCTGCCTGGGCGCCTGACGGCAAAACGATCGCCTTGGCGATGTCTGTCGACCAACCCAACGCTTACGAAATCTTCCTGCTCGATGCTCAAAATCCCAAATCAGCCCCTCGACGGATTTCCCACGCTTTGCAGGGTATCGGCGGCAGTATTAACTGGTCACCGGATAGCAAGGATCTGGTCATCTACGCTGGCTTGCCAGGAGATAAAAATATTTATCGCCTGGAAAGCGCCACCGGCCAGACCACCCAGCTGACAAATGGCGGAAACAACGCCGCCCCATCTTACTCACCGGATGGGTTTTGGATCGCTTACAATTCCACACGCAATGCTGACCAGGCGGATATCTATATCATGCGCTTCGACGGTCACAGCACGCGTCAGGTAACCCACGACCCGGAACCGGATTGGCAACCTCGCTGGCAACCCTGAGGGCTTTAATGTTTATCGGATAAAATGGGTAGCATGAAATCCATTTATCAAGCACTCGCTGAACTCGAGCAAAATCACGAATCCGCTGCGCTGTGCACGGTCGTATCCAGCCAGGGTTCCACACCGCGCCATTCTACCAGCAAGATGCTGGTCTATCCCGATGGCAGCTTCATCGGCACGGTCGGCGGCGGGGACCTGGAAAATCGCGTCCGGAATGAAGCCGGGACGGTGCTGGCTGATGGCAAATCGCGATTGCTGCACTACAATATGACCGATCCAGCGCGTGGCGATCCGGGTGTGTGCGGGGGACAAGTGGAGGTGTTTGTGGAACCGATCTTACCGCCCCCTTTACTTCTGGTGATTGGCAGCGGACATGTTGGCAAAGCTGTAGCCCATCTGGCGAACTGGCTGAACTTCCGCGTGGCCGTCTCGGACGACCGGCCGGAATTCTGTACCCCCGAGGCCGTTCCTGACGCCGATGCTTACTATCCAGTCCCAATAGCGGAATTACCGGATCAACTCAAAATTGACAACCAGACCTACATCGTGCTAACCACACGAGGTGTGACAACCGACGTACCCGGGCTGCCAGCGTTGCTCGAGTCTCAGGCTGCTTACATCGGCGTGATCGGTTCAAAACGCCGCTGGGCGACGACTGTCAAGGAGCTCGAAGCGCGCGGCATTCCCAAGGGACAGATCAAACGCGTCCACTCACCGATCGGGCTTGAGCTGCAGGCTGAGACGCCGGAGGAGATCGCTGTCAGCATCCTGGCCGAGATCATCATGCTTCACAACGGTGGGACCGGCAAACAGATGAAGGCTTAGCAACTAAATTGGAACCTGTACGTAGAATTAAAATAGAACAGCGATATCTTGTAGACTGTATCTTCCTCGGCTATAATGAAATCGCGATTAAATAGATAATAAGGAGAGTCACATGGCCAGGATTTTTGACGTCATCGAATACCCCAACGAAATGGCGGACGAGATCGTCCATCGCTTCCCGGAAGAAGGGATCGGCGATTATCGTATCGGTTCGCAGGTGATCGTACGTGAAGCCCAGTCCGCAGTGTTTTTCCGTGATGGGAACGCCCTGGACGTCTTCGGCCCCGGTCGCCACACGATTGCCACGGCTAACATCCCGCTCTTGATCGATTTTATTGGCAAAGCCTTCAACGACCGTACACCCTTCCCAGCCGAAGTCTACTTTGTCTCTCGCAAGGAATTCGCTAACCGCAAGTGGGGCACGCCACAGCCAATCATCGTTCGCAACCCCGGCATGGGCCTGGGTGTAGCACTCCTGCAGGGCTTTGGCACCTATTCCTTCCAGATCAGCGACCCACAGCAGTTCGTCACGCAGATTGTCGGCACGCAGGGCGCTTACCGCATGGGTGAGATCGAGGAGCGCCTGCGCACTATGCTGCTGTCCAAGCTGCAGGATATCCTTGGCGAAACTGGCGCCAAGAACAGTGTCGTCGAGATGATTGCCCTGACCGAGGAACTCGGTGCGGGCGTACGCGCCAAGGCACAGGACGACTTCGCAGCCATCGGCATGGCGCTCAAATCGTTCTACATCGGCAACTTAAAACCATCCGATAAATCAGCTCAAGAACTGCGCGACATGGGCATGCTCGATATGGCAACCTACACCCAGCTCCAGGCAGCTGACGCGATGCGCGACGCCGCCTCCAATCCCAGTGGCGGTGCTGGCCTGACAGCCGGTATTGGTGCCGGGATGGGCATTGGCAATTTGATGCAGCAGGCCACTTCGGGTGCAGTCGCCAGCCAGCAATCCGCAGCTAGTGGCGCAGCCGCCAACGATATGCCCGATGTGATGACCCCATCCGAGGCAGCCGCATTTTTAAAGGTCTCGGAAGAAGATGTGCTGGCAGCCATCAAGGATGGCGGATTACAAGCTAAAAAACTCGGCAATGCATATCGCATCAGCAAAGAGTCTCTGGAAAAGTTCTTGAATAGCTAACCAGAATCCAGTAGAGCGAGTCAACGACTCGCTCTGCTTTTTTAATTAAAGGGGATTATGAAATATCAGCCAGGACGTCTGGAATGGAATCGAGAACATCCCCAGCCATGACCGAGGCGGTACTTCCCAAGGCCTCAGCCGCATACAGCCCGGCGTGAGCGTGGATCCAGGCTCCGGCAACCGCCGCCGCGTAAGCCTCAACACCCTGAGCACGCAGTCCGACGATCAACCCAGCCAGGACATCCCCGGTCCCGGCCCGGGCCAGCGCAGACGTGGCGACCGGGATGGTAGTCGTCCGTCCGTCTGGCGCAGCCACGATCGTGAACGCACCTTTGAGCACCACAACATGCCCCCACTCCTTGGCATATTTGACCGCCACGCCCCGCCGGTCAGCCTGGATCTCAGCGGTGGGCAGGCCAGTCAAGACCGTCATCTCTCCGGGATGAGGGGTCAAGACCGCTGGAGCGGGTAGCAACTTGGGCCAGTTCTCGATTTTCGCCAACAACTTCAAGCCGTCGGCATCGACGACCATTGGCGGCAGCGAAACGCGATCAGCTTCTGGAGATTGGGCTTGCTCGTGTACAAAGCCGATGCGCGCAGTTGCCTTCTTGGGAGCGTACTTACCTTCCAACATATTCTGGATAAACTCTTTGGTGGTATCTTCCAACCCAAAGCCGGGACCCACCAGCAGCGCGGTCGGCCGCTCAAGGTTCTTCGCCAGGACTTCGGCAGCGCTGGCAGAAATCACACCCATTTCATGCGGCAGCAAGACCCAGGTCGCTTCCGGGAATTGGCCGGCCAGCACCCCATGCAACAATGACGGGACCGCCAAAGTAACCAAGCCCGCACCAATGCGGTAGGCGGCTTTCCCGGCCAGCAAGGCTGCACCGGTGAAATTGACTGAGCCCGCCACAACCATGGCAGTACCGAAGGTACCCTTATGGGCATCGGCCGGGCGCTCCGGCAAAATGGCCGCTACCGAATCTTCATCTGCTACTTCGTGCCGGATCGCTTCCCATGTTTTTAGTTTTTCCGGCAAGCCGATATCGACCACCTTAAGTTCACCGATCAAATCGAAGGCCGGAAAGCGCAGCAATCCCTGCTTGACGGCTGCCATTGTGACGGTCAAGTCAGCTGGAATGCATTCTGGGGCCGCCTCACCGCTATCCACATCGACGCCAGACGGGCAATCGACTGCCACGACGAATGGGATCCAATCTGCTTCGAGAATGCTGCGTTGAGCCGCAGCCAACACATCCGCAACCTCCCCGCGCAGTGGCAAATGAATGCCCGTGCCAAGCAGGCCATCCAGCACGAGCGTACTGGTTTCCAAAAACGTCACCAGCTGCTCGGAACGCTGGTCATCCTCAGCCAAAATAATCTCGCCGCCGGACTGTTTGACGCGCTCAACCAGCGGATCACCGCCCGCTTTACGCTTAACCAGATAGGCGCGCACATGCCAATCGTTTAGGGCCAGGTGCGCCAATGCAACCAGCGTATCGCCTCCATTGTTGCCTGGACCAACCAGGCCGGTGACATCCAGTTCCTGGTCATCGCGGATGGGCAATTCCAGGATCGACTTAGCCAACCCAAGCCCGGCATTTTCCATCATCTGAGCATAAGACAGGCCGCTGGCATCTGCCTCCTTCTCGATCGCATGCATTTCATCTACGGATACGAATTTCATTTTTCCTCCACGTTCATTTTAAAGATATTACCAAATCATCCCCACAAGTCATTCGCAACATCGTCCAATCCCAAAGCCAAGAGTTTTTCTTTAACTGGTCGGCCCGTCTCCGGATCCCAGTTGCGAACGATATAATAGGCTTCCAGCATGGAATGAAGATCCGGCACATTTCCACCTGCATAACCATCCGGGTAGGGTTCCAGCAGAGCTTTAGGTAATTTGTCATTCGCCCGGGTCAAACCCAACCGGTTGTTGATCGCCCGTTTTAGATTCCAGCTGCGTTCCCCGGAAAGCAGCATGTCCTCGATCGTCCAATCCAGGCCGACCGCAGCATTGATCAAATCCCGGATGGTTTCCGCTGAGACATTTGAAAATAGACACAAAACCAGCGAGTCGCACATGGCTCGGAAATCCTGATGGCGAGCCACATTGGCAGTCTTCTCCGCCCCGGCTTGCGCATTAAAGAAATCCAGTCCAAGCGCTGAATCAGCCTGTCCCCAGTCGACCAGGAAATAATCCGATTTGTTGTGACAGGCTCCGCGCGGACTGGTAGCGTAGACCAAAGCCATGCCGGTCACACCTCGCGGGTCGTGATACGCCACTTCCAGCCCATTCACCTGCACGGCTTCCTCTTCCACGCCAAAGTGCCTGGCAAAACCCCGCGAGCCTTGCGCCATCCATTCTCCGAGCCCTTCGCGCCTGGCAATCTTGTGAATGAGTTGCGCAACAGCCTGCGTATCGCCCCACGCAAGTGTCAGCCCATCTGTATCGGCTTCGGAGATTATTCCCATTTCGAACAGATGAAAAGCCAGGCCGATGATATTGCTGGTGCTGATCGTGTCCATACCGTAGCGATCACACAATTCGCCCAGACGGGTAATTTCCGACAGGTCATCGTTCAAGAGATTGGGACCAAAGCCCACCACGGTCTCGTATTCGGGGCCTTTGCGTTTTTGACCGTCGTCCAGGCGCACCACACGCCCGCAGGCAATCACACAGCCGTGGCAGGCACTGATCCCGGCCAGGATGGTCTCAGACATCGTCGCACCCGAGACTTTATCAACCTCGAATGTGCCCTGGGAATAGTATTTCTTGGGCATACTGCCCATGTAATGGGCATAATCTGCAATTCCGGCGGTCCCCAATTCTGTCGCCACCCGACTCACCGTATCGCTGCGCAAACCACGATTAGCAGCCGAGCGAAATCCTCCGAAGAGTTCTGGGTCCGCCAGCGGGATCTTTTTGGTCCCCCTGACGGCAATAGCCTTGAGATTTTTGGAACCCATCACGGCGCCCAAGCCCGTCCGGCCGGCGGTACGACCGTGATCGCAAAAAATTCCAGCAAAGACCACCTCACTCTCTGCAGCCGGGCCAATCACAGCAACATGCAGACCAGGCACGTTGAGTTCCCGCTTGACCGTTTCCTGGGTTTGATAAGTATCCTGCCCTACCAAGTGAAGCGCATCCCGGATTTGAACCTGCCCATCATTGATCCAAAGGTAGACCGGATTTTCGGCTTTACCCTTGATCCACAACCCATCATAGCCGGCAAAGCGCAATTCCGGGCCCCAAAAACCACCACAATTCGATTCGGCCCACAAACCGGTCGCAGGAGATTTTCCACAAACCACAAAGCGACCCACGGCCGGGCCAGCTGTCCCGCTTAAAGGGCCGTTTAGGAAAAGCAGAGGCGATTCTGGAGAAAACGGATCGAGCTCAAGGGTGAGCGATTTGTACAACAGGCGAGCTGCAAGCGAAGCCCCCCCCAGAAAGTCTCGTTCCCATTGCCCTGGAACGTTATACTCGCCAACCTCCCTGGTCGTTAGATCGATGGTTAAAACTGGTTGCATGACCTCGGCTCCCACTCCATATAGATGGATCTAAAGGTTCAGTCACGATTATAGCTTCCCTCTCGTGAAAAAACCAGTTTGCATGCCAATCAAGCGGCCAACAAACTGTCCACCGCAGCCGTCAATTCGGCCAGATTACGAACCTGGAGCACGGAATCGCATAGTGGTGCATACTGGTGCATATCGCTATCCCCCGAACCCCACATATCCGGCGGCTCAGGATTGAGCCAAATCGTACGCGCGCTACGCCGAGCCATTTGTGAGAACAAATCCAGGCGAGGATCGTTGAAATTGTTTCGTCCGTCTCCTACCACGATCAACGTCGTCCGGCCATTGAGCGTATCCAAATGATCGTGAGTGAAATTCTGCAGCGAATGACCCAAATCAGTATTGTAATAACCCGAGGGCATGCGGGTCAATACGCGTGAAACAGCTTCGCTGGTTTCTCCATCGGAGAAATCGGTTGAGATATATTCCAGATGATCGATAAATGCGAAGGCGTGCATTTTACGCACCTGTCCCTGTAAAGCATACAGGAATCCGAGCATCAACTCTGAAAAAAAACGCATGGAGGTGCTCACGTCGCAAATCGCGACAATACGCGGTTTACGCGTCCGGTTGCGATGGCGAATTTCGATCGGCACGCTCTGATGTTTCAAGTTGGCGCGCAGGGTTGCTTTAGCGTCTAACTGGCCGGTCTTGGCGCGCTTCTGCCGCAAAGCGATCCGAGTCCGCAGCGCAGCCGCCAAACGTTGTACCTCACGCTGGATCAGTTTCTTCTCCCGGTCTGAAAGCGAGCCGAAGGGACGGTTCAACAAATCATCCAATTCCTCGGTCGGCGGCTTTTCACTCAAATTCTCGACAATTCGTTCCCCCGCAAATTGCGCAACTTGTTGCCCTATCGACTGAAGGTTTTGCCGGATCAGATCCCGGATTTGCTCCAGGCGCTGGGAATCCATCCCCATTTCTGATAGGGTTTGCATCAATTCTTCCAACGCTTCGCGGACTTCGGGAAATCCCAGCGCGCGTTGCATTCGCTGCGCCATCCAGTTCTGGTAACGCAAATCGTCTACATTGTTCAATCCAACCATCTGCGCCAACTGTTCCAGTTCCTCACGGGTCAGTGACTTACCCTGCAGCAGGCCTTCAAATCGTGCCCGCAAGCGCTGGCTCATCTGCCGCAGGGCATCGGCAATCTGCCGGGCTTCTTCAGGAGTCAAATCCGAAGACAGGTCGCTCATGGGGGGTTCGCCCTGGCCAAAAAACAGGGGAAACAATTTGTCAAAGACTGCGAGATCGCGCGCATCCTTGATCAAAGTCGCACGCAAGCTGAGCCGGAAGGTGTCGCGATCCTGTACCCCCAACTGATCGATTGCAGAGAAGGCATCCGCACTCTCAGCCAGACTGACACGCACTCCACTCGCCCTTAGGGCGGCAATTAGTTTCAGGATACGCCCTTCCATGCGCTTACCAGCTTTCCTTAATTACCTGAAAATCTGCCAAGTTCGTCGATGTTGGGCGTAGAAGGGCGGGATGGAGGCTGCATCAAGCGCTTGGCTTTGGCCAGATCTGTTTCATGTTTCAGCAAGACACTAATGGTCTGGGATAGCGTTTTGTCATCAAGCTGATCGGCATTGAGGGTTACCAATGCATTGGCCCAGTCCAGCGTCTCGCTGATGCTGGGTGATTTTCGCAAATCAGCCCGGCGCAGACGCTGCACAAGTTCGACAGCCTGGCGTGCCAACTTGGAAGCCAGCTCCGGAACCTTCAACCGGACGACAGCCAGTTCTTCTTCCAGGTTTGGGTAATCAATGAAAAGGTAGAGACAGCGCCGCTTGAGGGCTTCGCTTAATTCGCGCGTGTTGTTACTGGTTAAAACCACAAAAGGGCGATGGCGCGCAGTCAAGGTGCCCAATTCCGGAACACTGACCTGGAAATCGCTCAGCACTTCCAGCAAAAAGGCCTCGAACTCGGCATCCGCACGATCGATTTCGTCGATCAATAATACGGTCGGCTGCTCGCTCAGGATTGACCTGAGTAACGGTCGCTGCAGCAGGAAGCGCATCGAGAAGAAAACATCCTCCTCGGCTGCCAGTCGATCGGCAGCTTCGCTCAGGCTGCTGGCCTGCGCCAGTGTTTCCTGCAATTTGTCGCGTAAGAGCTGGGTGTAGAGCAACTGCTTGGCGTATTCCCATTCGTACAATGCCTTCGTTTCATCCAAGCCTTCGTAACACTGTAAACGGATCAATTCCCGGTCAGTGGCTCCAGCAATGGCTTTCGCCAGCTCGGTCTTTCCCACCCCAGCCGGTCCCTCCACCAGAAGTGGTTTGCCAAGCTGTTGTGCGAGATATACCAGGGTTGCAATCTCATCACTGGCGATATATTTTTGCTCGGTTAAGGATTCTTTCACAACTTTCGCGTTTTCAAAACGCTGTACGGTCATGTCGCTTCTCGCATTCTTACCCTATCGGCAGGTTGAATTGGAGTAAGTATACCCAATTTCTTGTGCCAAGTATATTAAGTATTATTAAGAGTGCCGGAGATCTCCGGCACTCTTAATTTTGCAAAAACAAATTAATAATATTTCTAATTCAGACGATTTCGTCTGTTACCTCGCGCGCACAGCGGACAAAATCGAGAACGGTCGGAACATTCCGCATCATGTAGGCCATACTGCCTTCAACTTGCAAACGGCGCGTCATCATGGCTTGCATTGGATCCAGCTTGCCCTGCACAATCCGAGCAAAATTATTGTATTTTGCCTTCAATATGAAAGCCGGTTTATCATCCCCACCACATTCACTCAGGACTTCGGTCTTACGGCAGCTCCCATGCCACAAATCGAGGTAAAAAATAACCTGTTCCTTCAAATTATCCTCGGGCTCAATTACGAAACAGATATCACCTTCCCAGTTTTTGGCAATCTGGGCATACCTGTCATCGTTATTCAATTTATTTTCGAAATTTGCGAGCCATTCTACACTTGGAAAGACAGGGGGCATGCTTTCCTCCTTTTGAAGTTGGACCATTTTACCACTTCTCTAATAAATTAATAATTTCTAAAAACTGATACTATTCTCTTGCATAATAATAAAAATTCGTCTATGCTTAGATTTGAAAACGCGACGCTGTCGCCATCAGAAACGGCCTGTACCACCATCAAAAGGAGAGAGAAGATGAAAAGATTTTCCCTAATTCTCAGCTTTTTAGTTCTCGTAGGCGTTTTAATGACTGCCTGTGGACCAGCAGCCACACCGACTGCGGCCCCCGCTCCAGCAGCCACCGAAGCCCCAGCCTCTGGGTTACCCGATTTGGGTGGAAAAACCATCGCAGTAGCTGTGGAAAACGCCTATCCGCCTTTCAACAGCATTGACCAGAACACGAATCAAGGCGTCGGTTGGGATTACGATGCAGTCACCGAAATCTGCAAGCGCCTTAATTGCGTACCCGAATTCAAGGAGGCGGCCTGGGATGGCATCTTCCCCGCTATGCAGGCCAATGAATTTGATATGCTGGCTGACGGCGTTACCTACACCGATGAGCGCGCCAAAATCGTTGACTTCTCCGATCCGTATGTGACCGTCGGTCAGGTGTTGCTGGTTCGCGCCGATGATACCCATACCCTGGATGATTTCAAAACCAACGCCGATCTAAAGGTTGGCACCCAGATTGGCACGACCAACGAAATCGTTGCCAAAGACACCTTCCCGGACAAGGAAATTCAATCCTTTGAGGACTTTGGCGCAGCTGTGTTAGCTCTGATCGCCAACGACATTGATGCTGTTGTAATCGACAATGTCTCCGCACTAGGTTACATCGGTGAAAACGAAGGCAAAATCAAAGTAGGTGCCCAGATAACCTCCGATGAGAAACTGGCTTTTGTGTTCCCTCCCGGAAGCGACCTGAAGGATCCGGTCAATGCTGCCCTGGCATCCATGAAAGCTGACGGTACATTGGACACCCTGAATAAGAAGTGGGGCTTGACCCAGTAACATTTCAATATCGCCGTTTCTGACTCTGGCAGGATGGGGGTTAATCCTCCATCCTGCCTTATCTAATTCTGTTCGGGGAGCGAAATATGGAAGCTGTAAAGGGAATTGATAATCCCGAAATGTCCACTGGCAGGTTAAAGATCGGGAAGTGGCCGTGGTGGGCAATCGTTCTGGTCGGGTTGGGCATCCTGTTCCTGTATCTGATTTTGGCCGCCCCGAATTACAACGATACATTCATCTACCTGACCCAAGGCATCTATACCACTCTACGGATAACATTTTTCTCCTACATCATCGCGACTGTGATCGGACTCCTGGCAGGTTTGGCGCGTGTGTCTAAGAATGTTTTTCTCTTTAACATTTCAACACTCTATGTTGAAACCATCCGCGGCATTCCCCTGGTGGTGCTATTGCTTTATATCGCCTTTGCTCTTTTCCCGGTCTTCGTGCAGGTAGTGCAAGGGATTGGAACGTGGGGGATGGGCGTTGCGCCGACCTGGGGTATGTTCCAGAGTTTATCGAATTTTTCCATCCGGGTTATCCCGATGGAGGGACGCGCCATCATCGCGCTGGCTATCGGCTATGGCGCTTATGAAGCAGAAGTGTTCCGGGCTGGCATCCAATCGATTGGGAAAGGTCAAATGGAGGCTGCTCGCTCCCTCGGCATGACGTATTTTAAGGCCATGCGCTTCGTCATCCTGCCACAAGCTGTCCGCCGTGTTTTACCTCCCCTGGGCAATGACTTCATCGCCTGCTTGAAGGACTCATCCCTCGCTACCGTCCTGGCTGTCAACGAATTGACTCAATTAGGGCGCCTGCGGCGAGCCAGCACATTTCGCGTATTGGAAACCTTCAACGTGGTAGCTTTCCTATACCTTTCGATGACTCTCTTGCTGTCTGGGGTTGTACGCTGGCTGGAGCGCAGGATGAAAATCGAAGAATAAGCCGTCCGCTATTTGCGCCAGAAAACTTAACTCATCACCAAGTGGCCAAATTAAAAACCCCCGTTGGTGTTAACGGGGGTTTTTGATGCGCTGGGAGGGACTTGAACCCTCACGCCTTGCGGCACATGGCCCTCAACCATGCCTGTCTGCCAATTCCAGCACCAGCGCGAGCAGACGTATTATAATCACGTTCAGAAGCCTGTCAACCCAAAGCCCAAAATCTGTCGGGAGGAATTATGACTCGTATCGTAGTAGACGCCATGGGGAGCGATAATTATCCGCAACCGGATGTGGAAGGTGCCTTACAGGCTGCGCGTGAGTACGGGGTGGAAATTATCTTGGTTGGGGACGAATCAAAGATCAAACCAGTTCTTGAGGCGCTGAACCCGGGCGCTTTACCAATCCGTATTGTCCACGCCTCCGAAATGCTGACAATGCAGGACAAGGGCGAAAAACTGGCCTTCAAAGCCCGCCACAAGGATGCCCAGAATTCGATGGCCGTGGGTATCGATCTGGTTAAAAAGGGCGAGGCGGATGCCTTTGTCACTGCTGGCAACACCGGCGCAGCCATGGTCACTGCCCTGTTCCGGCTGGGACGTATGCGCGGGGTGGACCGGCCTGCCATAGCGCCGATCTTTCCAACTGCTACCGGCTCCTGCGTTGTGCTGGATATCGGCGCCAACCCGGATTGTAAACCGGAGAATCTGCAGCAGTTTGCTATCCTGGGCAGCATTTATGCCGAGAAAGTGCGCGGTGTCGAACATCCCAAGGTCGGGCTGGTCTCTAACGGTGAGGAGGAAGGCAAAGGGAATGAACTGGTCCGGGCCGCCACGCCGCTGCTAAAGGCTGCGGATATAAACTACTACGGCAACGTGGAAGGCAAGGAAGTCATCGGCGGTAAAGTGGACGTGGCCGTAACCGATGGCTTTGTCGGGAATGTCATGCTCAAGACATCCGAGGCTGTAGCAAAACTTATCGTCGATGAGATCAAAGAGACGATCAAGAACGGTAATCTGGCTACCAAAATTGGTGGCCTGTTGGTCAAACCTGCGCTCGGCAGCATTAAAAAGGTGCTCGACCCGAGCGAAGAAGGCGCTGCACCGTTGTTGGGTGTCAACGGACTGGTCTTCATCGGCCATGGCCGCTCGGATGCGCTGGCCATTAAAAACGCAGTGCGCGTTGCCAAGAATGCAGCTGAGGCCGGGGTACTCGACTCGATGCGCGCTGCCATCGAACACAGTTTGAAAAAATAAATTTATCAGGACAAACAGATGAAAATCATTAAGAACGAAAAACTGATTAAACGCAATTCTCAGCTTGGCATGATCACCAGCCTGGCTGGCGCGGCTGTCCTCGTGGGTGGATTTGTCTTGGGCCTTCGCAACCAGACTGCGGAATATGTAACCTGGCTGTGGACCGCTCTGCTGGTCGGCTTTCTGCTAACCCAGGTTGGTTTCTACTTCACTAATCGCTGGGGGCGCAAACCAAGCCTGGATGAACAGATCGATACCGGCCTCAAAGGTCTGAGTGGCGAGTACAGCATTTACCACTACATGACACCGGCAGATCACGTGCTGGTCGGACCAGCGGGTGTGTGGGTGCTACTGCCCATGTACCAAACCGGAACGATCATCTATTCCAAAGACCGATTCCGCCAGAAATCCAGCGGGCTGCTGCACAGCTATATGCGCATCTTCGGGCAAGAGGGCATCGGTCGCCCTGAATTACAAGCTGACGGAGAGATCGGTGCCTTGCAGCGCTATCTGGCAAAAAACATGAGTGAGGATGAAATTCCTGAAATCAAAGCCGCGCTTGTCTTTACCTCAGACAAAGCGGTCCTGGAAACCGAGGGAGCGCCAATCCCGGCCATGCCGCTCAAGAAGATCAAAGATTATATTCGCAAACAGGCCAAGGAGATTTCTTTCCCAAAAGCCCAGGCTGAAAAAGTCACAGCCGTTTTACCCGAATAGACCAGGAATGTCACTGCGCAGGCGTAGCCCGCCTGGAGCAATTTCACGCAAGATGCAACTTGAGATTGCCTTGCTCTTTTGGAGCACGCAGTGACATTTGTGTTTACATGGTACACTTGTTCTATAATTTATTAAATATTTTTTGTTCATCTTCGAGAGAATTTAGAAACATGACCATTCAAGCTTTGAGCGCAAGACGCCTATGACAGCCATCGTCGCTGTCGATATCGAAACCACCGGTCTGGACCCCGAGCGCGACGTCATCATCGAGATCGGTGCAGTCCGCTTCAACGGGCCACGCGTCGAGGCCGAATGGACGACGCTGGTCAACCCCGGTCGCCATATCCCCGAATTCATCAGCAACCTGACGGGGATCAGCGACGAGATGGTACGGCAGGCACCACAGCTGGCCGATACCTTACCCGAGCTGGAAGCCTTCGCCGGGAACCTGCCGGTCGTCGGCCACAACGTGCGTTTTGACCTGGGTTTCCTGCAAAGAGCCGGCTTGTTCGCATACAACGAGGTGATCGACACCTACGAACTGGCTGCGGTGCTGCTGCCTTCCGCCAGCCGATACAACCTGGGCGCGCTCGGCCAACTGCTGGGCGTCCCGCCCCATGTTACCCACCGCGCCCTGGACGATGCCCACACCACACATGCCGTGCTCGAGCGCCTGCAGCAGCGCGCCCGCGAACTGCCACTCGACCTGCTGGCCGAGATCGTACGCTTGTCCGAGCCGCTGGAGTGGGATGCGTCCTGGGTCTTCCAACAGGTACTGCGCGTCCGCTCGCACGAGGGCGTGAAGGCTAAAAAAGTGCGTGGCGGATCGCCCGCAGCCCTGACCGGAACCTCCGAGAAGAACATTCCCCCGCTCCAGCCCGTTTCCGAACCGATGGGCCTGGACCCGGAAGAAATCGCCTCGATCCTGGAATACGGCGGACAGTTTTCGCAGTATTTTGAAGCCTTCGAGCAGCGACCGGAACAGGTGGAAATGCTCAAAGTCGTGACCGAGGCCTTATCAACCGGACGCCACTTAATGGTCGAGGCGGGAACCGGGGTGGGCAAGTCCTTCGCCTACCTCATCCCAGCTGCACTGTTTGCCGTCCAGAACAACACACGGGTGATCGTCTCCACCAATACCATCAACCTGCAGGACCAGCTGATCAAAAAAGACATTCCCGACCTGCGTGCCGCGATTGGCCTGGACGGAGGTCAACCAGAAATGCCGGAATTGCGCGCCAGCGTGCTCAAAGGTCGCTCGAATTACTTATGCCCGCGCCGCCTGGATTTCATGCGCCATCACAGCCCGGCGACCAAAGAAGAAATGCGCGTGTTGGCCAAGGTGCTGGTCTGGCAGTTGGAGAACCCCAGCGGCGACCGCAACGAGATCAATCTTACCGGTCCAGCCGAACGGGATGTCTGGACGCGCATCTCGGCCGAGGATGATGCTTGCGGTGGCGAAACCTGCGTCAAGCGCACCGGCGGTGCCTGCGCCTTTTATCGCGCCAGGCAGGCATCCCAGACCGCGCACATCCTGATCGTCAATCACGCGCTGCTGCTGTCAGACGTGGCCAGCGGCAGTCACGTGCTGCCAGCATACGATTATCTGATCGTGGACGAAGCCCATCACCTGGAATCAGCCACCACCAGCGCCCTATCCTTCCGCCTGACGCAATTCGACCTGGAGCGCATGCTGCGCGAGGTCGGCGGTTCCTCATCCGGCGTGCTGGGGCGCCTGCTGATGGAGACCAGCGAGGCCTTGCGCCCGTCCGAGCAGGCGCTGTTGGCGCAGCAGGTCAAACGCGCGACCGACATGGCCTTCCGTCTGGAGCAACTGGCGCGCGAGTTCTTCGTGATCCTGGGCGAATTCGTTGCCTTTCAGCGCGAGGGGCAGCCGCCCAGCAATTACGCCTGGCAGGAACGCATCCTGCCCTCCACGCGGACGCTGCCCGGCTGGGAAGATGTCGAAATGGCCTGGGACCAGACGGGGGAAACGCTGGCGCTGCTGCTCAACAGCCTGTCCGAACTCTACAAAGAAGCCTCCAGTCTGTACGCCGATGGGCTCGAAACCATCGAAGACTCGATCAGCGATCTTAGCAACCTCTATCGCCGCCTGAGCGAGGCCGAGGCCAACATCCGCGGCATGATCGCCGAGCCGTCCGAAGCGCAAATCTATTGGATCGAAGTCAAACCGACCAGCAAATCCCTGTCCCTTAATTCCGCACCACTGCGGGTCGGGCCATTGATCCAGAAATACCTGTGGCACGAGAAAGCCTGTGTGATCCTGACCTCCGCTACGCTGACCACCCACGGTTCCTTCGACTACATGCGCAACGCGCTGAGCGCCGAGGAAGCCGATGAGATCGCGCTCGGCTCGCCCTTCGATTATGAAAGCTCCACCCTGCTGTACTTACCGACCGACATCCCCGAGCCGAATGCCCGCGGATACCAGCAGGCTGTGGATCGGAGCCTGGTACAGCTGTGTTCCGCCAGCGGCGGGCGGGCGCTGGTGCTGTTCACATCTTATGCCCAGCTCAAGCGCAGTTCGCAGAACATCAGTGGTCCGCTGTCACAACAAGGAATTTACGTTTACGAACAGGGCGAGGGTGCTTCACCGAACACACTGCTCGAATCCTTCAAAGCCACCGAACGGGCGGTGCTGCTCGGTACGCGTTCCTTTTGGGAGGGCGTGGACGTGCCCGGCGAGGCCCTGTCTGTTTTAGCAATTGTCAAGCTGCCCTTCGATGTGCCCTCTGACCCGCTGATCGCGGCCCGCTCCGAAACCTACGAGGATCCCTTCGGGGAGTACTACCTGCCGGAAGCCATCCTGAAATTCCGCCAGGGATTCGGACGCCTGATCCGCACACAGTCCGACCGCGGCGTGGTGGTGATCTACGACAAGCGCGTCATGACCAAGCAGTACGGGCGCTATTTCATCGAATCGCTACCGCAGTGCACCCTGCGGCAAGGCTTGCTGGGACAGCTGCCCAAGCTGGCAGGTCAGTGGCTTGGGGTGTAAAGAATTCAAAAAAATCGGCGACTGATCAGTCGCCGATTTTTTCCAAATTACGAACTATCTTAGCGAATCTTGAACATCTGGGTCAGCTTCATGGCCAGGTTCAGGTCACCGGCCAGTTTGAGCTTGCCCTGCATGAAAGCCTGCATACCGTCCAATTCACCGGTGAAGATCTTGACGTAGTCGCTGGAGTCGGCGGTCAGGGTCATCTTGGGAGCCGCGTGCACACCCTGCTTGACCTCGACCTTGTCGTCTTTGATGGCAGCATACCAATCGCCGGGTTCGTCGCCGGTAAATTTGAACTGGATGACCGCATCCAGGCCGGGGGCTTTCTCCGGCAGGAATGCGCCGGGCATCTTGGACATTAAATCTGAAATCGTGAGTGGCATTTTATCGTCTCCTTATCTGTTAATTACCACATTAATACCGTGGTCCGGATGATCAATTTTGCAGGTTTTCAAATACCGCCGCAGCGCCCATGCCGCCGCCGATGCACATGGTCACCATGCCATATTTGGACTTGCGGCGACCCATCTCGTATAAGGCTTGCGTGGTCAGCTTGGCACCTGTACAGCCCAACGGGTGACCGAGGGCAATCGCCCCGCCGTTGACGTTGACCTTCTCCTGATCGAGTTCCAGCGTGCGCAGCACCGCCAAAGACTGGGCTGCGAAGGCTTCGTTGAGTTCGAACAGATCGATCTCGTCCTGTTTTAGTCCGGCTTTCTTGAGTGCCTTGGGGATGGCAACCACCGGGCCGATGCCCATCAATTCAGGTTCGACGCCGCCGACTGCAAAGGCGACAAAACGCGCCAGCGGCTTCAGGCCCAGCTTGGCAGCCTTTTCCGCCGACATGATCACCACGCCCGCTGCGCCGTCCGACATCTGGGACGAATTGCCAGCCGTGGCCGTGCCACCTTCCTTGAAGGCCGGTTTGAGCTTGGCCAGCGCTTCCAGGCTGGTATCGCCGCGCGGACCCTCATCACGCTTGAAGGTGAACGTCCGCGTGACTTGCTTCTCATCCTCGTCCAGTTCGACGATCTCGACCTCAAGCGGCACCAGTTCCGGATCAAACAAGCCCGAATTCCACCGCCTTGGCGGCCTTCAGGTTGGAATTCAACGCAAAAACGTCCTGGTCTTCGCGGGTGACCTTGTACTTTGCAGCTACATTTTCAGCTGTCAAACCCATGTTGGTATAGTAGCGTGGCAAATCCTGGGCGAAATATGGGTTAGGCGAAAACTTATATCCCGCCATCGGCACCATGGACATTGATTCAGCGCCACCTGCGATGGCTACCTCAATATCACCGGCCATGATCGCGTAAGCCGCATGGGCGATGCTTTGGACACCCGATGAGCAATAGCGGTTGATGGTCTCGCCGGGAACTGAGACCGGCAGGCCTGCGCGCAGCGCCACCATGCGGGCCATGTTCATGCCCTGTTCGCCTTCCGGGAAGGCACAACCCAAAACCACATCATCGATCTCGGCCGGGTCGAGTTTCGGTGTACGCTTGAGCAGTTCCTTGATCACACTGGCCGCCATCTCGTCTGGCCTGACCGTGACCAAAGAGCCTCGCTTGGCTTTGCCAACCGGGGTACGTACCGCACTTACAATTACAGCTTCTCTAGTCATCGCATACCTCCTAGTTGCGCAACGGTTTGCCGGTGTTCAGCAGGGACCACATACGTGCCTGAGTTTTCTCCTCACCACACAGCGACAGGAAAGCTTCACGCTCCAGGTCGAGGATATATTGTTCGCTGACCCAGGCCGGTTTGGTCAAACCGCCACCGCTCATCACATAAGCCAGTTTTTGAGCAATCTGCAAATCGTATTGGCTGATGTAACCGCCGGCTTCGAAGGACCAGGCGCCGACCTGCAACGCACCCAGCATGTCACGCCCGGCAGCGTAGATTTTCTCAGGTGCCGGCGGATGGTAGCCGCTGGCCAGCAGGTGCAACACTTCCTGTTTAGCTTCAGCCAGCAAATGGCCGCGATTCATCACGACCCGATCGCAGGCACCCAAAATTCCCATCTGGCGGGCCTCTTCGGCGCTGGTGGCCACCTTGGCCTGCCCGATCTGCAAAAATGCGCGCTGCAAGAAGGGCAGGGCTTCGGCGTCCGGCGTTTTCATGGGCGGGTTGATGACCCGACGCATGATCTCCTTCGTGCCACCGCCCGCCGGGATGACACCCGCGCCCAGCTCAACCAGGCCAATGTATGTTTCAAGCGAGGCAACCACACGCGAAGCGTGCATGGTCACTTCGCAGCCACCGCCCAGAGCCATCCCAGCCGGGGCGACCACGATTGGCCTTGGCGAGTAGCGCATACGCATGTTCAGGTTCTGCAGCTTGAGGACTGCCTGGTCGAGCGTATCCCACATAGCTTGTTGGGCCGCGACCACTACCATGAACAGATTGGCACCTGCGCTGAAATTATCCGCTTCATTCCCAATCACCAGGCCGTCAAAATCGGTCTCGGTACGATTCAGGGCCTCAGTCACGACCTCAAAGATATCATCATCGAGGGCGTTCATTTTGGTGTGGAACTCTACCAGCCCCACGCCATCACCAATGTCATATAACGAAGCACCTGCGTTCTCGCTGACGGCTTTCTTGGAGGCTTTCAACTCCGAGAGCAGCACCAAGCCGGGGGTGCGCGCGATCTTGGTGTATTTCTTCTGGGTGACGTCATAGACACCGACCTTGCTCTTACCGGAGTATTGATAGAAGGTTTTGTTTCCGGCCTTGAGCATGTCTTCCACCCAGGCAGCAGGAGCGTAGCCCGCAGCTTTCATCTGCTCGACCACCTCTTTAACACCCAGCATGTCCCAGGTCTCGAATGGACCCGCTGCGTGCCCAAAACCCCAGGTGATGGCATCATCAATCGGTTTGCCGGTGTCAGCCACTTCCGGCAATAGCACCGAGGCATATTGAAAACCCTGATAGGTCAAGGCTTTGACCAGCTCCGCAGCTTTATCGCTCTCAGCCAGCAGCGCTTTTAGACGCTCGCCCAGGTCTTCGATGTCCTTGGTCTTACCAATCGAATCAAAACGCGGTTTCTCAGACGGGGTATGTTCGAGCGTTTTCAGGTCCAACGACCAGAATTCTTTCTTGCCACCCTCGCCCTTGACTTGCTTGTAAAAACCGACCTTGGTCTTGTTGCCGAGCCAGCCGCGTTCGACCATGGTGGCGATCAACTGATTGGGCGCTTCGGCTGTCAGATATGGCATCGCGTATTGATCATGCGGGATCGCCGGGGTCAGATTCTTGCCGACATGCTCCCAGACATCGATGCCGACCAGGTCAATCAGCCGGAAGGTTGCCGTCCTGGGGCGTCCCATGAGCGGACCGGTGATGGCGTCCACTTCATCGACGCTATACCCATTCCTGATGATGTAATCCAGCGCAAAAGCACCTGTGCCAAAGGCAACACGATTGCCGATGAAGTTGGGCGTGTCCTTGCACAGGACAGTTCCCTTCCCCAGCCGGTACTCGCCAAAATGCCTGACAAATTCGATCACTTCCGGCAAAGTATCTGCGGTGGGAATAACCTCCAGCAGCTTTAAGTAGCGCGGTGGGTTGAAGAAGTGCATACCCAGGAAGTGCTGCCTGAAATTCTCCGAGCGGCCCTCAGCAATCTCCTTAACCGGGATCCCGGAAGTGTTGGTGGCAACGATGGAAGTCAGTTTGCGGACCTCGTCAATCCGCGCCATCAGACCCTGCTTGATCTTCAGGTTTTCAATGATGACCTCCAGGATGAAATCCGCTTCAGCCACTACGCCAAAATCGTCTTCCAGGTTGCCGGCTTGAACCAGCGTGAACTGGTCGGACGAGGCGAACGAAGCCGGGCGGGATTTCTTGACCGCATCCAGACCAGCGTTGACAATCTTGTTGCGGGCAGCCTTATCACCCGCCGGGGCTTCCTTTGGAAGGATATCCAGCAGAGTTACAGGGATGCCGGCATTGGCCAGATGGGCCGCTAACGCCGCACCCAT
Source organism: uncultured Chloroflexia bacterium (assembly GCA_963790075.1). Classification (GTDB taxonomy): domain Bacteria; phylum Chloroflexota; class Anaerolineae; order Anaerolineales; family Villigracilaceae; genus CAYOUV01. Next base: position 1,271,997 of record CAWBNG010000004.1, on the reverse strand, counting down.
TGTCCCCGCCCCCACCACCACAGCTTTTTGAATGTGGTATTTCATGTTTGCTCTCCTTCGCATGGGAAATCGGCATCCGGTAACAAATCTCGAATTCCGGATAACGATTCCCAACTCCTCATTTATCGAAGCTCACGACCGCTGTAGCCCAGGATCTGGCGAGCCACAACCAGCCGGTTGATCTGTCCAGTGCCTTCGTAAATATCGGTGATCTTGGCGTCCCGGAACCACTTTTCAAGCAAGAATTCCTGGCTATATCCGAGTGGCCCCATCAACTCTACCGCCTTCTGTGTGATCTTGGTGGTCACATCACCGGCTTTGACTTTGCTCATCGAGGATTCCAGCGCATTTGGTTTGGAATTATCTGCCATCCAGACCGCTTTGATAACCATCAGCCAGCCAGCCCGCAGCATGATCTCCATGTCGATCACATCCCGTTCGATACTGGTCAGCTTGTTGCGCGGCAGTCCATAACGGACCTCGACACCGTTCTCGGTCAGCTTCTCCTTGACGAACTCCAACGCTGCCCGTGCTACGCCGATACCGGTCGCAGCTACCAACGGACGGGTGGCATCGAAGGTTGCCATGGCTTTCTTGAACCCTTTTTCAGTTTGCCTTTCGACGGTTGGGCTGCCGAGAACATGATCATAGGGCACACGCACATCCACCAGCGAAATGGCCGCTGTATCGCTGGCACGAATGCCCAATTTATTTTCCAGCTTGGTGACCGTAACACCCGGTGTGCCCTGCTCGACGACAAAACCGCGCATGCCAGCGCGGCCGGCGGACGGGTCGATGGAGGCCCAGACGACGATAAAGCCTTTGCCGAATTTCTCATTCGGAACGAGTGATTTGTGACCGCCAGTGACAAAGATCTTCTCACCGTTGATGACCCACTCATTTGTCTTCTCGTCCAACATTGCGTTTGTCTTGATCGCCGATGTATCCGAGCCGGCACCCGATTCGGTCATGCACATGGCAGCAAAAGTCGGTTTATCGTCCGCAAAACGTGCCAGGAATTTCTGGTTCTGCTCCGGACTTGCCGCAGCCTGCACTGCTGCTGCCCCCAAGCCTCCGCCCGGCGTACACAGGTAGATACCCACATCCCCCCAGGAAAGCATTTCCAGCATGTGCGCCAGCAACTGGTAACCAATTGGCGGACGTTTGGGCTTGTTGGGATCTTCTTCCTTTTTTTCACTCTTGGGGGCTAGCGACCCGGCTCCCGTGGCCTTCATGGCAGTGTGCATAAACTCGATGTAGCCATACGGGATTTCATGCTCGTTTTCATCCATCTCACGTGAAACCGAGCGCATCATATTTTCAGCGACCGTCTTCAGCACGTACTGCTGTTGCGCGATCGGTTTGGGGGTTTCAAATTCAATTGACATATCTAGCTCCTCATACCCTTATACAATCGCCAGTCCGGTGAAAGTGGCAAAACCGCGTCCATTGCGCATCCACATCTCGACCGGGTATTCGCGGATGTAGCCATAGCCTCCCAGGATCTGCACCGCACGGTCAGTCACCATCATCACCATATCCATGGAGCCCATCGCCGATAAGTAAGCCTGCTTATAGGCATCTTCCGCACCGGTATCCAGCTTCCAGGCTGCCTCCCAGTTGAAGACACGGCTGGCTTCGATTTCAGTTGCCATCTCGGCCAGCATAAAGGCGATGGCCTGCTTCTGGGCAATTTTGACCCCAAAGGCCTCACGCTCTTTGGCATAGTCGCGCGAGTATTCAAAAGCTGCGTTGGCCACGCCAACCGCCAGTGCCGCTTGAGCAACCCAATGAGCAGCCAGGATCGGTTTGTAATCGTGTCCCGCTTCACCACCCAGCCGGTTGGATTTGGGAACCCGAACGCCGTCCAATTTGACCCGGTACATCGGCAGCGCGTTCAAACTCATCAGCTTTTCTCGTTCTTCACCGACTGATAGGCCTTTCGCCCCCCTGGGGACGATAAATCCCTGCGTCTGGCCGTCCAGGCTGGCGTAGACGATCATGGCTTCGGCATCCTTGGCAAAAGGCACAAAGGCTTTCTCGCCGTTCAACACATAATCCGCGCCATCGGCCTTGGCCTTGGTTTGCAGATCGTTCGGGTCGAAGTCAAATTTATATTCCAGCAAGGCAGCAGTATAAGGCTGCCAGTCAGCTTCGATCACCGGGGGGATGAACTGCTGCTTCTGCGCCTCGGTACCGGCAAGCAGGATCGGCGTCACGAAGAGCGAAGGAGTCATTACGGCCAGCGTCCCCGCCAGATCGCCATAGGCCATCTCTTCAGCCGCCAAGACACCCGTTACGGAGGATCGCTCCCCAAATCCGCCGTAGGCTTCCGGGATGGAGGCTTGCAAGACCCCCAGTTCCCAGCCTTTGCTGACCACTTTTTGCGGAAGTTTTCCCTCCTCCTCCGCATCGTGTCCAGCCGGTCGCAGATCATTGGCTGCATACCGGTTGACCGCTTCGATCAGCATTTGCTGTTCTTCATTCGGTTCAAACGAATACATAGCTCTTCTCCTTTGGTAGGATCTCGTTATCCAAAACATCCTGGATACGGTGGTAACGAACCGCCGCAAACTTCCCACTGTCATCTACTTCGTCCAGGTTGGTAATCTCGAGCAATCCGCGCTGGTAAAGGTGTTCAACGTAGGCTCCGACTTTTTCCAGCACCAGCAATTCGTTGTACCCTGCCATGCCATGGTAAATTTGTCCAGTGATCTCAGCGATCGTGCGCGGCGTATCGAGCGCGTCGAGTACCTGGCGAATACGTTGTGCCAAGTGCCCGCGGATGTCCTCCACCCGGGCGTGTAAATCACCGATCGGATCGTCGTGTCCGCTCAAAATCAGGCGGGAACCCTTCGCCCAATGCTGCAGAATAGTCAACGATTCAAGATAATGGCGCAGGCCCATATAGGGTGTCAATTCCTCGGGAGATTGGTGCGGCGTGATGCCCGACAGTACGTTATCACCACTAAAAACGACATCATCCAGGCGGATGGCGACATGCCCCGGACAGTGCCCCGGGAGATGGATCATCTCAAAAGGACCGACCTGCATGTCTACAGCTTCGTACGTAAAATCGACCGGGACTGAATGATAGAAGGCTTTGGTAAAGCGGTACATTTGGATCAATTGACCCCGTTCATCACCCGGGACGCCGGCTGTTTCGAGATATGCTTCCAGTCGACGGCTCATCAGCGCCAGGCGTTCCTCGTGGCGCGTCAGGGTCTGCAGGTCAAGTTCGTGCACCCCTACCAGAGCTGAGGTGTGGTCACGCAGGTAAACCAGTCCGCTAAAATGGTCGATGTGCCCATGCGTGATCAGGATGTGTGTCAGGTCGGTAAAGCGCAGGTCGCTCCCGGCTTCAGCATTGACCCGTCGCAACCCCTCTTCCAGGCTGGCAATCGACTGGTCACTACCCGATCCGGTGTCGATCAACACACGTAAATCGTCCGTTAAAACCAAATAGGCATAAGCCCAAAAGTTTGGAAAAGCCTCGACCGGCAAGCGAAATACATATGCTCCCCCTGAAGTTTCAAATCGCCGGAAAGAATGCGTAGCTGCCATCGGTTTTACTCACTTTTAGTAAGCAGACCGTTCATTAAGAGGGAGGCATACTGATCTGTAATTTGTTCGATTGACATTGGGCCGTTTGGCCGATACCAGGTGATGGTCCAATTCATCATCCCCAACAGAGCGCGGGCGGCCAAGGATGGGTCGGAGCAGGTCAAGGTGCCATCTTGCACACCTTGACCAATTAAATCCCGCCACAAAGCCTCAAAACGATCTCGGTTAGGTACGTGGCGGGCATGCAACTCTGGGTCCAGGGAACGATGCTCCAACAACAGGACAGCTGCCAGGTCGATTTGCTCGGTCAGGGCGCCTAAATAAGCCTGCATCATCTGGCGCAGTTTCTCGTCGGTTGGGAGGGATTGGGTTGAAATTGCCGCAATACGTTCGAAGAGCAGTTCGAGGGCGCGATCCAGCAAGTTGATCAGGATCTCTTGTTTGCTGGAAACATGGTAATACAGGCTGGCCTTCTGGAGGTTTACCGCCTCGGCGATATCCTGCATCGACGCAGCATGATACCCTTTTTGACGGAAGATTTGTGCTGCAGCATCAAGTATGTCATCGCGTGTCATGCTTCACTCCCTACCGAACGGTCGGTAGTTTAAGCATACCAGAATCCATTTCCCAGGTCAAGGGGTAGGTGTTAAATTGAGATTAAAATTACCCGAAAGAGATATGCTATAATGAATCTATGAACTCTGAGGTAGCAAACTCCCCACAGATCCCTGTTTCCGCAGAATCCACATCGAAAGAAACAGCGCGCCGCCAACAGACGATCCTGATTATGGTGATTGTCCTGGCCGTCCTATTTTTGGCCGGGATCATCGTCGCGGTTTGGGCGTTACTGCAGCCCGGTACACCTACAGAACGCATTCGCGATATCTTTATCATCTTCATGGCTTTCGAATCGCTGGTAATTGGTGCAGCGCTGATTATCCTGATTGTCCAGGTAGCCAGTCTGATCAACCTGCTGCAGAACGAGGTGCGTCCGATCCTTGAGGCCACCAACGAGACCGTCCACACGCTGCGCGGCACAACTGCATTTTTAAGCGAAAACGTTGTTGCACCGGTCATTAAACTAAACGGCTATTTGGCCGGCTTGCAACGTATGTTAGAATTAATCGGAATGAAACGTAAATAATTCAGAATATTTGAAAGGAGAGAAAGCATGTCTGACAGAGATGAATTTGGTGCCTTCCTGGTAGGGTTTATTGTCGGCGGTTTAAGCGGCGCAATTGCTTCATTATTGCTTGCACCTCAATCCGGGGAGGAAACCCGGGCATTGATCAAGGATAAAAGCATCGAATTACGCGATAAGGCCGCGACTTCTGCTGAAGATGTCATCGCCCGCGCAGAGGCAGCCGCTGCAGAAGCACGCGCGCGTGCCGAAGAATTGTCCAATGAGTTACGAGCGCGCGGTGAAAGTGTTTACAAAGATGTCCGTGAGCGCGGGGAGAGTGTTGTCAAAGAAGTCCGCGAACGCGGTGAAAATGTAGTCGAAGCCGCCAGGAAACCGGCCTCGAAAACTTCCAAAGGCAAATCCACCGAGGCATAACCTGATCCGGTCTGCATGCAAGGGTTTGATCACTGCAGGTGGTCAAACCCTTATTTTGTTGCCCTGAAATGCGCTGGCTTGCTGCGCTACTGCGCGCTTTCTTCCGTTTGCTTTACCATCCCCTGGCCCGGACTTACGACCTCGTCTCAGCAACCGTCTCGCTCGGTCGCTGGAATGACTGGACCGGATGTGTTTTGCCGTACATCGAAGGTCCACGCGTGCTGGAACTGGGACACGGACCCGGACATTTACAGCCGCTCCTGCTCAGCCGGGGTTTGATCTCGTTTGGGCTCGATGAATCGCGCCAAATGGGGCATCTGGCCAAACGCCACTTGCGAGATAGTGGTTACGCGAATGTCAGGTTGGTGCGCGGTTTAGCCCAGTGTCTGCCCTGTGCGGACAAGAGCTTCAATTCTGTCTTCGCGACCTTCCCTTCCGAATATATATTCGACTCGCGGACATTGACGGAAAGCTGGCGCGTGATCGTCCCCGGTGGATGCCTGATCGTTTTGCCTGCGGCCTGGATCACCGGCCAGCGACTGATGGAACGCTTGGCAGCCGGCCTGTTTCGCATTACCGGACAAGCTCCGAATGACCCTGCAGACGTCGTCGCTGAACGCTTGAGACTTCCGTTTGAAAAAGCAGGATTCGAGCTGGAAATCGAACAGCTTCATGTAAAATCAAGTATGCTGTTGATCATCCTGGCTCGCAAGCCAGCCTGACAAACCCAAATCGCCATATTGAAGGAACTCGCATGCTTTCTGATATACTTCGTGACCCTATCAGCGGTCTGACTCACCTGGGCGCGGCTATCGCATCCGCTTTTGGACTGATCGCACTGATCATCATCGGCTGGGGAAACACGGCCAGAGTAACCTCCCTGGTGGTTTACGGCGTCAGCTTGATTACCATGTTCGCCGCCAGTGCCACCTATCACCTGACCATTTCCACACCCAAGGTCATTGAAATCCTGCGCAAGATCGACCATTCCGCCATCTATTTATTGATCGCCGGGACCTATACGCCTTTTTGCATCAACGCCTTCAGCGGCTTTTGGAAGTGGGGCTTGTTGATCATCATCTGGTCGCTGGCGCTGATCGGCGTAGGGGTTAAGATATTCATCATCCGCGCACCTCGCTGGGTCAATGCGGGGGTATACATCCTGATGGGCTGGTTATGCATCGCCGCCATCCAGCAAATGCTGATTGCCTTGCCAACGACTGCCTTGATCTGGCTGATCATCGGCGGTGTGACGTATACGCTCGGTGCAGTCGTTTACATCACCAAGATCTTGGATTTCAAACCGGGTTGGTTTGGCTTCCATGAAGTCTGGCACATCTTCGTCATGCTGGCCGCCGCCGCACATTTCATCGCTGTCTGGGCCACCGTAGCACCCCTGGCCTGAGACCAAATCGTGCAACAGGAGTATGTATGAGACCGCTTGAAATCATCATTCCCGCCTTGCTCGCAGCCTATTTTCTGTGGCCCATCTTGACCCGCGCCAAGCGACCGGCCTACGCTGCCGCCCTGCCGCTCCTGGCGGTTACCCTGACGCCAGTACACCTGCTGGTGGAGAAATACCGCTGGCAGATGATTCCCATCTATGTAATTGTCGCGATCACTGCCCTGGTCGCAGGCATCAGCCTGTTTCGTCCAGCACATATTTCCCCTCGGGGAACGATAACCGGTTCGACGCTTGGATTGATCGTTTTGACCTTTGCAACGGCATTGCCAATTCTGCTGCCGGTCCCGCATGTTCCGCAACCATCCGGTCCTTATCCGGTTGGCACAACCACCTTCGTGCTGACCGACAACTCCCGCCGGGAATTGTATTCTGGAACCGATGAGCCCCGCAAATACATGCTGCAAGTCTGGTATCCCGCTCAGCCTGGGCCGAACGACCAACGCGCGCCCTGGATGCCGGATGCCAGGATCGTCGCACCAGGCATCGCCGATTATCTCAAGCTGCCGCATTTCTTCCTCGATCACCTGACCCTGGTCAAGACTTCATCCTACCTAAACGCCACGCCTCTGACTGAGGCTGGCCCTTATCCAGTACTGCTATTTTCACATGGCTGGAACGGCTTCCGCGCCCAGAATACTTACCAAATGCAGGAACTGGCCAGCTACGGCTACATTGTGGTGGCCATGGAACACACTTATGGCGCAGTCGTGACGGTTTTCCCGGACGGTCAAGTGGCTTATAACAATCCCAAGGCGCTGCCTAAAGGTGCTCCAGAAGCAGAATACGATGCCGCTGCCCGCCAGCTGGTGAACCAGTGGTCCGACGATTTATCCTACGCATTGGACTATCTGACCAGATTAAACGCCAACGATCCCGATGGACATTTCACCGGAATGCTCGATCTGGAAAGGGTCGGCGTTTTCGGCCACTCGACAGGTGGCGGGGCGACGATCCAATTCTGCGGGACTGATCCGCGCTGCAAGGCCGGGTTGACGTTGGACGCTTTCATGACTCCCGTTTCCGAGTCAGTGCTAAACAGCGGCCTGCAACAACCCTTCCTGTTCATCTTCAGTGAGGCTTTTCCGACCGAAAAGAACACGCGTTTATTCGAGCAGTTATATTCGCACCTGCCGCCCTCCGATCGGGTCGTCACAATTCTCGGCACATCACACTATGATTTAAGTGACTTACCGATGTTGTCGCCACTGGCACACCAGCTCGGTCTGAAAGGACCGCTGAACGGAAAGCGCGCCGAGCAAATCACAATCGACTACGAACGCGCTTTCTTTGCGGCGACCCTAAAGAGCCAAAATACTTCGCTATTTGACGGACCGTCGCGTTTTTATCCGGAAGTGCGCTACGATCATTGAGGAGTTAGACGATGAAACGACCGCGAGAAATTAATATTGCGATTGGAATTGGCATTTTTGCCATCCTGGCGATCATCCTTTATTGGGTGACCTGGTTCTCTGCCCCGCAATTCATCCAGGCGCGGACCCCAGAGGCAGCCGATTACCAGATTTACGTGAATTTTGAGCAGGCATTTCCGCTGGCAGATGGCTGGGTGGCTTTCGCAGCCCTGATCGGCGTGATCGGTCTGTGGAAGATGCGCGACTGGGGCTTTCTGTTCATACTGCTGGCCGGCGGTGCGGGACTGTTCCTCGGTTTGATGGACCTGCTCTACGATCTGGAACATAATATGTTCGTGCCGTTTACACCGGAGGCCGCTACCGAGCTGGTGATCGTTATCCTGTTGCTTCTGCTGGGGCCGGTATTGATCACCCTGACCTGGCGAAATCGTCGCGAATTTTTCAAGTAGTTCTCCGATAAGTTAGCCAAAGGAGGCGGGGATGCAACCGGACGTATGGTTCCTTTATCGCCTGATGCTTAAAAGCCGTCTTTATGAAGAAGCCGTCATGCAAATCTGGAAGGACGGCTTGATCTCCGGCGAAATGCACCTGGGGACCGGAGAAGAGGGCGTCATTGCCGGGATCGTTCCACAACTTGGGGATGGCGACGCGTTGGCGCTCGACCATCGCGCCACGTCTGCCATGTTGATGCGCGGCGTAGACCCGGTCCGACTGCTGCAGGAAATGCTCGGTCACCCGGACGGCTTGAGCGGTGGCCAGGGCGGACACATGCACTTGTTCTCCAAATCCAAGCTGGCGGCTTCATCGGGGATCGTCGGTGCCTCAGGACCGGCCGCAGCCGGCTTCGCACTGGCTGCCCAATACCTTCGTCCTGGGAAAGTGGCGGTCGCATTCTTTGGGGATGGCGCGATGAACCAGGGCATGCTGATGGAAGCCTTCAACCTGGCTGCCGCCTGGAAACTGCCGGTCCTGTTTGTCTGCAAGGACGATAACTGGGCCATCACGACCGACTCCGCCAGCGTGACCGGCGGAAATCTCGCTGACCGAGCCAGGGCGATGGGCTTGAAAGCCTTCGAAGCCGATGGCCGTGACGTGCAAACCGTCTGGCAGGCGGCTGAGACAGCTCTCCTTGGCGCCCGCAGCGGAGAGGGACCAGCTTTCCTGCATGCCACCTGCGTCCACTTGGAAGGCCACTTCCTGGGCTTCCAGTTGATCCGCGCGATTCGCAATCCCATGCGTGAAATTCCCGGAATTGCTGCGCCGCTGATGCGCTCCTTCCTAAGCCGGGAGGGGACCACGTTTTTCGAGCGCCTGCCCGGCCTTGGGTCCGTTTTCGCCTCCATGCTAAAAACCTTCCGTGATCCGCGCCGTGAGAGCGAAAACGATCCTGTGATACGCGCACGCCTGGAATTACAGGGCGATCCTGAGCGCCTGCGCGAGCTGGAAGATGAAATCGAGCTGGAAGTGCGTGAAATCTTGCAAAGCGTTCTGGCAAACACGAGCGAGGAGCGTGCCGCATGAAAACCATGTACTTTAGCGAAGCGATTGACGATGCGCTCGGCCAGGCTATGGCGACCGACTCGCGCATCATTGTTTACGGCGAGGATGTGCCGCTTCTGCGTCGCAATTTACTGACGCGTTTCGGCCCCAAACGCATACGCGGGACTCCGATCAGCGAGAGTGCTTTTTTAGGCGCAGGTGTGACGGCCGCCATGGCAGGATTGCGCCCGGTGGTCGAAGTCTACATGGTCGATTTTCTGGGAGTGACCATGGATGCGCTGCTCAATCATGCCGCAAAAAACGAGACTTTTTCAGGGGGTCAATGGAGCGTTCCGCTGGTTGTGCGCACACCCTGCGGCGGAGGTTACGGTGACGGCGGACAGCATGGGCAATCCCTGTGGGGCTGGCTGGCGCACATCCCCGGTCTGTCGGTGGTCGTGCCATCGACTCCCGCTGACGCCGGCGGATTGATGCTGGCTGCGCTGCAAAACGAGGGGCCGGTCATCTTCATGGAACACAAACTACTCTCCGAGTCATTCCTGGAATTTTTAGGCTCTGGCGGGCGCCAGACCATCCGGTTTGATGTTCCGGAAGATGGAATACGCGGTAAGGTCCCCCAAAAGTGGGAGCCGTTACCTTTCGGCAAAGCTGTGATACGGCGCTCTGGCAGCGACCTAACCATCGTCAGCCTGGGAGTCAGCCTGCACCGGTCCATCCAAGCCGCACAGCTCCTGCAGGAACAGGGTGTGTCAGCCAGCGTAGTGGATTTACGCAGCGTTGCCCCACTCGACAAGGAAACCGTTTGCGATGCCATCTCCCATTCTGGATGCCTGCTGGTCGTCGATGAGGACTATGAAGCCTTCGGTTTGTCCGGCGAACTGGCCGCGATCGTGCTGGAGGCAGGCATTTCAGTCAAGTTTTCCCGTGTCTGCACCCGGACCACAATCCCTTACGCTCGTTATCTGGAGGCTCAAACCCTGCCAAACGTTGAACGGATTGTCGAGGCGGCATTGAAGCTTGCGTAAATAACGACTATGAATTTGACAAAGTCGAGTCGCCTCTTGACTCGGCTTTATTTTTAGGTTAGACTAATTTAGTCTTGCCTAATTTTACCTCTAACACGCATGAAATGACACTTACGCAATCCATTCAGGACTACCTGAAAGCCATTTACGATCTAAATACCGAAGAAGGGACGGTTTCCACTTCTGCCCTGGCTGCCAGGCTGGAGATCGCACCGGCCTCCGTGACAGGTATGTTACAACGCCTGGCCGCAACCGACCCAGCTCCAATCGTATACCGCAAACACCACGGTGTGCAATTGACACCCGCTGGTGAACGGGCGGCCTTGGAAGTCATCCGCCACCATCGCCTGCTGGAGACCTATCTTGTCGAGGCTCTCGGCTACACCTGGGATGAAGTCCACGATGAGGCCTGCCGTCTGGAGCACGTCATCTCGGAGGGTTTGGAAGCCCGCATCGCCGAACATCTGGGAAACCCGGTCCGCGATCCGCATGGCGCACCCATCCCCACGCTTGAATTGGTCATGCCGCTTGATAGGGACCTGCCTCTGTCAGTCCTGCGTCCCCCACAAAGCGCCACCATTATGCGCGTACACGACGAAGACCCGGCGCTGCTGCGCCGATTGGATAATCTGGGATTAAAACCCGGTTCGCATCTGACCATCCTGGATTTCATCGAATCCGACGAGAATCTGCGCTTGCAGGTCGAGGGCCAGAGCCAGCCCGTGGTGCTGGGCTCAGCCATTACAAATCAAATTTTTGTTGAGGTATTTGAATGACCCTGTTTACCTGGTTTCTTATTCTATTAGCCGTATTGCTGCTGATAATCTTTTTACCACGCTATGGTTTGTACACGCGCATCGTTGATTGGCGAGACTTGCGCCGCCGCGAACAGGTGGAGGACGCTCTCAAACATCTGCTTGACCGCGAACAACAAGGGCGCCACGCCTCACCCGAATCCCTGGCGGGAATCCTGAACCTGCCTGCAGCCGATGTGATGCGGATCATTACCCGCATGGAATCCCAGAATCTGATCGAACACCGCGGCATGCAACTACACCTGACCTCTGAAGGCGAACGCTGGGCGATGCACATCGTCCGCGCTCATCGTTTGTGGGAGCGTTATCTGGCTGACGAAGCCCGCATGCCGCTTGCAAACGTTCACAAGGAAGCCAATCGCCGCGAACACAACCTGTCCCCTGCTCAATTGAATGAACTGGACGCCCGACTCGGGCACCCCGCGCTTGACCCGCACGGCGATCCCATCCCTACCCGCGACGGGCAACTCGTCCCCCTGGAGGGCCAGCCGCTGACAGACTGGCAAACCGATCGCCCGGCCCGTATCATCCACCTTGAGGATGAACCAGCGATTGCATTTGAGCAAATCCTGGCGGCCGGTCTGCGCCTCGGACAGACCATCCGCATCCTCGAATCCGATCAGGAAAGATATATTTTGTCCGATGGCGAGAGCGAATATCGCCTTGCCCCGGCTGTGGCAGCCAATGTGCAGGTCGCGCCGCTCCCCCAGGAGGTGGGTTTGCCCTCCGAAGCCATCCCACTCTCTGAACTAAAACACGACCAGCATGGTGAGGTCGTCATCCTGGACGAGGCGGTCCAGGGCTTTACCCGCCGGCGCTTTCTGGACCTGGGCTTGACACCTGGGACTGAGATCTACCCGGAGTTGAAGAATTTCTTTGGCGAACCGCGCGCCTACCGGATTCGCGGGACCCTGATTGCCTTGCGCAACGACCAGGCTGCACAAATCTGGGTTATGCCCAAACAAATTAAATAACAGACAATAATTAAGGCACAAAATGGCAGACAATTCCCAAAAAGCCAAAAGCGAGCATCGCGAACAAATCGTCAAACCTGCCGACTTCAATACGGTTTCGACAGCCAGAGAAGTACTAGAGGGGCGAAGCAAAAAAAACATCCTGGGGCGACTTTTACCCTTCCTCGGTCCAGCCTTCATTGCATCGGTTGCTTACTTGGATCCCGGAAATTATGCGACTAATATTCAGGCAGGAGCAAAATACGGCTATGAACTATTGTGGGTGATCGTTGCCAGTAACCTGATGGCCATGCTGATCCAGACTATGTCCGCTAAATTAGGGATCGCTACCGGGAAGAATCTGGCGGAAATGATGCGCGATCACTACCCTCGCTGGGCTTCGATTGGCATGTGGCTCATGATGGAAATGGTTGCCATGGCTACCGATTTGGCTGAGTTTATCGGAGCAGCTTTGGGAATTTATCTGCTCATCCCTGGGATTTTCCAGAGAATCGGAAATTTAACTGGCCTACCGGACCTGCTGATCCCAGCCATTCTGATGGGAGCCTTGACCTTTGTTGTCTTATTACTTGAGCACAGCGGCTTCCGCCCCCTGGAAGCATTAATCATTGGATTGGTTGGTGTAATTGCCGTTTCTTATTTGATTGAGACCATTCTGGATAGACCCGACTGGGGCCTCTTAGCATACCACGCAGTTGTCCCGTACTTTTCCGACACCAACAGCGTCCTGCTTGCAACCGGTATCCTAGGTGCAACCGTCATGCCGCACGCCATCTTCCTGCATTCCGGTTTGATGCAAGGCAGAATCGCCACGCATGACGATCATCAATTACGGAGACTTTTTCGCTTTGAATTGGCAGACATCCTGATTGCGATGTCGATCGCTGGCTTAGTCAATGCAGCGATGTTGATCATGGCAGCCTCGACCTTCTTCACTCATGGTTTGAGTAATATCGGTACGATCGAAGAAGCCTACCGGACTCTTACTCCATTATTGGGAGGCGCAGCCAGCATTGTCTTTGCAATCTCTTTGTTGGCCTCAGGGCACTCTTCATCTACTGTGGGTACGATGGCAGGCCAAGTCATCATGCAAGGCTTCATCCATCGTAAAATCCCAATGTGGATCCGACGCTTGATGACGATGATTCCATCATTTATCGTGATTGGCTTACGTTTCGACCCGACTACCACGCTTGTACTTAGTCAAGTGGTTTTGAGCTTTGGATTGCCATTTGCGATCATTCCACTGGTGTTTTTCACGGCCAGGCGCGATCTCATGGGAGTCTTGGTCAATCGCCGCGTTACTACCCTGATTGCCAGCATTGTTGCCGCGTTGATCGTGGCTCTCAATCTATTCTTACTGTACCAGATCATCTTTGTGGGGAGCTAATCATGTTCAAACAAATTCTCGTTCCACTTGATGGTTCCAGGCTCGCTGAGGCTGCGCTGCCTCCGGCTGCCTCATTGGCCAAAACGATACATGCGCCCATCACATTGCTACACCTGATCGAAAAGAATGCTCCCGAAGCTGTCCACAGGGACCGCCACCTGACCCAGCCGGAAGAGGCGGATGAATACTTACAGCAGGTCGCGCTCCACTCCTTTCCCAAAGAAGCCCAGGTCGATTGGCACGTCCATAAAGCCGAGATAAAGGACGTGGCGCGCAGTATTGTCGATCACGCCAGCGAGTTCGAACCAGACCTGATTGTGATGTGCTCGCATGGACGCGGCAATGTACACGATGCGCTTTTCGGAAGTATCGCCCAGCAAGTACTGGCGCAAGGCGAGACTCCGCTCCTGCTACTCCAACCTAAAAAACCTGGTGAGCCGCAACCGTTCGTACTTCGCCGAATCCTGGTCCCCCTGGATAGCGAATCAAATCACGACGAAAGCTTGCCGGTCGCCGAATTCCTGGCTAAGGCTTATCCAGCAGAACTTCACTTGCTATGTGTTATTCCAACCTTTGGAACACTATCCGGGGAGCAAGCCGCAGCCAGGACTCTGATGCCAGGCACCACCAGTGTTTACCTCGACATGAAAGAGGGTCTCGCCAAGCAACACCTTCAGGACCATCTCAATGAACTGACCGAACGCGGGTTCCAGGTCTCCGCGGAGGTTGGACGAGGTGACCCCGCCCAGACTATCGTCAAGGTTGCCGATCAAATTGAAGCCGATCTGATATTGCTCAGCACCCACCGCAAGGCTGGCTTGGACGCCTTTTGGGCACGCAGCGTCGCACCTAACGTCGCGCGCCAAACGACCATCCCAATTCTATTCATTCCACTCCCAACTGCATAGAATTACTCGCTGCATCGGCCCATTATAAAATTAGCAGCACTCTTTAATTATAGCTATTGCAAACCTTTATCTGTAACAGATTGACCACGAAACGATCTTTCGCCTTATCTCTGCTTACACCCGGCTGCTAAAGAAATGCGCAGTCCCAGGAGAGAATAAAATGTCTGAAAAGAAAAATCAACTCCCCACCGATCACTGCGAGACCTGTCCTGCCTTTACACAATTGGAACACATGGGACTTAAGTTGGATAACTTTGACCGTGTGGTGGCCTTAGCCGGGAATCCCAATACCGGCAAGTCAACCCTTTTCAATGCCCTTACCGGCCTAAAGCAACACACCGGAAATTGGCCCGGTAAAACAGTCTCGCGCGCAGAGGGCGGCTATCAGTTCAACCAGGTCAATTACAAACTGGTCGACCTGCCAGGTACATATTCCTTGCTTTCCACCAGCCAGGATGAGGAAGTGGCCCGCGATTTCATCCTGTTCGGCCAGCCAGACTGCGTAATCGTCGTTACGGACGCCACTGCTCTCGAACGCAATCTCAACCTGGTGATGCAGGTCATGGAAATTACTGACAAGGTTGTCGTGGCCGTCAATCTGATGGATGAAGCCAAGCGCAAAGGCCTGGAAGTGGATACACGAAGTCTGTCTCGCGACTTAGGAATTCCGGCCGTACCGGTCACAGCCCGTACCGGCGAAGGCATCCATACCTTACTCTCAACCGTTGAACAGGTCATATCCGGCGAAACGCCCACAAAACCGCTACGCATGCAGGGCACACCCGAATTTCAGCAGGCTGTCAACGAACTCGTGCCGATGATCGAACGCCTGGCCCCGGGCCTGCCAAATGCGCGCTGGCTGGCAATTCGTTTACTGGACGGTGATTCGAAGGTCGAGCAGGCTCTGGTCAGCGGCGAATTGGCCGAGCGAGTTTCACGTCAACACCAGGAAGATGTGCAATTTAGCCGCAAGATGGCCGTTGAAGGACGACAATGAAACAAGAATGGATGTGCTATGACCGATTTTATGACCACCATACAAGGTTTGTTTGATTCAGGCGTTTTTACCTGGGTCATCATGCCAGCTCTCATCTTTCTGGCTCGCGTGACGGATGTTACGCTGGGAACCTTCCGCATCATTTTTACTTCGCGCGGAAAGCGTACGCTGGCCCCGATTTTTGGCTTCGTTGAAGTCTTCATCTGGATTGTTGCCATCAGTCAGATCATGAAAAACGTAAACAACATTGCCGCCTATTTGGGATATGCTGCCGGCTTTGCAGCCGGAACTTTCATCGGTCTTTCGCTGGAAGAAAAGATGGCCATCGGTACGCTGATCGTACGCGTCATCGTAAAACAGGACCCGGGTGAATTGGTCCAACAACTTCACGATACCGGTTATGGCGTAACTTTCGTAGACGCTCACGGCGTGAGCGGGAAGGTCAGCTTGATCTACACCATCCTCAAACGCCGGGATGTCGCCAAAGTCCTGGAAATAATTAATGCGCTCCATCCGAAAGCATTTCTATCAATCGAGGAAGTTCGTTCGACCCAGGAGGGAATCTTCCCCGTACAACAACACCGGTCATCATTGGCCAATCACTTTATGCTTAGAAAATCGAAATAAAACCTGAAAGGTAATCCGGTCCATGCCTGAAGTCAGCTTAAATCCCCAAGATGTGCTTTCGCAAGCCAAAACCCTGCGCGGCACGCTCGGCAGCGGTTTTCGCGACGAAATCGTAAAATCACTCTACAACGAAGCCGAACAAATCGCCGCGCGCGCCGTGCAAAACAAGGGTAATCACAAATACGATCTCGATCAGAAAATTGACCAGTTGGTCACCTCACCCATCCTCGGTTTGCCAATCATGCTGCTGATTCTGGCAGCCGTTTTTTGGATCACCATCGTCGGCGCAAACGTCCCATCGCAAATGCTGGCCACCGCCCTTTTCTGGGTCGAGGCCCAGGCGGCTGCCATCTTTACCAACCTGGGTGTTCCCTGGTGGATTACCGGCTTTATCTGGCATGGTGTCTATCGCGGGCTGGCCTGGGTGGTCGCTGTAATGCTCCCGCCTATGGCGATCTTCTTTCCGATGTTCACTTTTCTGGAAGACCTGGGTTACCTGCCACGCGTAGCCTTCAACCTGGATTGGATGTTCAAAAAAGCCGGCGCACATGGCAAGCAGTCATTGACCATGGCGATGGGATTCGGCTGTAACGCCGCCGGCGTGATCGCGACTCGCGTGATCAATTCGCCTCGCGAGCGCCTGATCGCCATCCTGACCAATAACTTCGTACCCTGCAATGGACGCTTCCCGACCCTGATCCTGCTGGCCACGGTCTTCATGGCGGCGGCTTTTCCTCCAGCCTTGGCTTCTTTTGCGGCCGCGGGATCCGTCGTCGGCGTAGTGCTGATCGGTGTTTTCTTCACCCTGGTCGTTTCCTGGGCGTTGTCCAAGACCATCCTGAAAGGCGAAGCCTCGGCCTTCACGCTCGAACTGCCTCCCTACCGCCAGCCGAATTTCCTGCGCATCCTGTACACCTCGCTCATCGACCGCACCATCTTCGTCTTGTGGCGCGCCATCCAGACAGCTGCCCCCGCCGGCGCAGTAATCTGGGTCCTGGCTAATATCTACGTCAACGGTCCCAGCCTGGCGCAACACACTGCCAACTTCTTAAACCCGTTTGGCTTGCTGCTTGGTTTGGACGGTGTCATCCTATTGGCTTATATTATTGCCATTCCGGCCAACGAGATTGTGGTCCCGACCATGATGATGGTCTACCTGGGCACCGGTATGATGACCGACATTCCGGGTCTGACAGAATTGCGCACTCTACTGGTCGACCAGCACGGCTGGACGTTATTGACCGCCGTCAACCTGATGCTCTTCGCGCTGCTCCACAATCCCTGTGCAACCACCATTATGACAATTTATAAAGAAACTGGCAGCAAGAAATGGGCCGCGGTCAGCGTGCTGATCACGCTGGGACTGGCTTTTGTGGTTACATTTGCAACCGCCAGCATTGCCAGGCTATTCGGCTGGGTTTAATCTGTAAAAATCGGAGGCGGAACATCACGCCGCCTCCAGATTCTTATTCCTTGGTTCCCCAAAACACTTCGAGCAAATGAGTATATTGGTCAGGCATGCTCAGATAAGGGAAATGTCCATTGCTCAATGTGATCACCTCAGTTGTTGGATACGTGGTTTTCAATTGCTCGCGCAAGGCTTTTTCCACCAAAGGATCATTGTCCGCTTCGATGATCATGGCAGGGATTCCCAAGGCAGCTAGATCAGGGGCTTCGAACGGATCAATCACGCAGCGATAACGTCCCAACACCTGTGCCTGGCTCATGCGGCCATAAGTTTGTTCCAAACCAAAAGCCAATGCCAATTCGGAATAATCTGAGGCGGGATACACACTGTCACGCATACTGCGCCGTAAGACGTTCATGACCAGCCATTCTGGCAAATACGGCAACAGGGTCCCGATCGTCTTGTTCTTCTCCGCTAAAATGTCGTTGGGTGGGAAGGTATTGGCAAAGACCGCACTCAGGATCCTGTCCGGATGGCGCGCGACCAGGTATTGAGCGAAATATCCGCCCAATGAACTGCCGACGACGTGAAACCGCTCCACCCCTTCCGCGTCAAGGATCGCCATCACGGTCCGATCCATTTCTTCTAAACTATCTACCGCCGGATAAGTGACCGAGATCATCCGGTACGTGCCCTGCAGTGCTTCCAATTGCTGCCACCAGATGTCGTAAGCACCGGTCATGCCATGCAGGAACAAGACCACCTCGTCTCCCTGTCCGAGCGCCAGGTATTCCCAATCGACTCCATCTACATTCAAGGTCTTAACGGGATAGGAATTCCGGAAAAACATCAAAGACTTGGCGGTATCCGTATCTACTTTAGAATATAGTTCGGCCATAGATTTGTGCTGCACAGGAATTAGATATACTCCCAAGATCACTAAGATCAAAACTAAGGGAATTAACCAACGCAAGTGATTGCCCATGTCCACCTCCTTCCACTTCCATTTTACGATAAAAAAGCAGGGCAGTTGCCTGCCCTGCTTTTTGTACCCGAGGTGAGGGATTAACCGCCCTGGGAAGGTTGTGTCCCGCGACCCCCACGTCCACCGCCAGCACCGGGACCAAAGCCACCGGGTTGTCCATCGAACATCGGGCAATCGCCATTTCCATAGCCGTTACCGCCCATCATACCGCCGCGACCAAAACCGCGGGAGGCCATCCAATCAGCCTGATCTTGGCTGATGACCCCGTCCGCAACAGCGCCATCTAGCGCCTTCGAACGAGCATCCTGCATCAGGCTGAAGAACTCATTCTGGGTCAGGCCATTATCGAGGGCAATCTGGTACATGGTCTCACCAGCAGCCAGGCGGCTGTTCAGGTCATCGACTGAGGTATCCAGAGCGTCGGCATAAGCAGCGATCATATAGTCGTGCAGCACACCGAAATCACCATCAGCATTTTGCCCCATCATACCGGGACCGAAAGGCCGGACCGGCGGCTGTTGTCCTTGGGCAAAAGCTACACCCACGCCCAGCGCGCCAAGCGCGACCAGAGCCAAAGTAACGATCAAAAGTGTCTTTTTCATTTGTTTTCTCCTTTGAATTATCAGCAAGCTATCCTTGCTGTTTTACTATGTAAAGGATAACAAATCCATGTAAAGGATATATAAAGAAACCGGAAAGAACTAAAAAAGATTACACCCGGGCCAGCAAGGGTATAATTGGATTCAAATCAACATAGTAAAGGAAATGCTAAATGGAATATCGACGACTCGGCAAAGCCGGAATTAAACTAAGTGAACTTTCATTTGGGGCCTGGGTCACGTTTGGTAACCAAATGGGAATTGACGAAGCAGCCAACTGCCTGGCAGCCGCCTATGACGCAGGTGTCAATTTCTTCGACAACGCTGAAGTCTACGCGGGAGGCAAAGCCGAAGAAGTGATGGGAGCCGCCCTTAAAAAATTGAGCTGGCGGCGTGGCAGTTACATGGTTTCAACTAAATTTTATTGGGGATTGCACGATGGGGTCAACGAGCGTAATACCCTCAACCGCAAGCGCCTGCTGGAAGCGATCGACGGCTCACTCCAGCGTTTCGGTCTGGATTATATCGATCTGATCTATTGCCATCGCCCGGATCCGGAGACTCCCATCGAGGAAACTGTGCGGGCCATGAGCGATATCATCGACCGGGGCAAAGCCATCTACTGGGGCACCTCTGAGTGGAGCGCAGGCGAAATCCGTGCCGCCTGGCTGATCGCCGACAAATATGGCTGGCATAAACCGCAGATGGAACAGCCACAATACAACCTCTTCGAACGCGAAAAGGTTGAAAATGAATTTTCCCGCCTGTATGAAGACATTGGAATCGGCCTGACAACCTTTAGCCCGCTGGCCTCGGGTATGCTGACCGGCAAGTATATCAACGGCATTCCAAAAGACAGCCGGGGTGCATTGGATGGATACGATTGGCTGAAAGCTTCGCTGACCAACCAGGAACGCATCGAGAAGGTCAAGAAACTGATGCCGATTGCCAAAGAGCTTGGCTGCACAATGGCCCAACTCGCCATTGCCTGGTGCGCCAAGAACCCCAACGTGACCACAGTCATGACAGGCGCCAGCCGGGTGGAACAAGTAAAAGAGAATATGAAGGCCATCGAAGTGCTGCCCAAATTAGTTCCGGACCTCTTAGCGCAAATCGACGAAATCGCAAAATAGTTTTCACACAGGCAAAGTGCCCGCTTCCCAGCGGGCACTTTGCCTTTTTCACTATTGGTTTTCTAGTTTGAAAAGCCTGGAATCAGACTGACCCTTCTATTCTTCACCGGTTAAGAGCTTGAGGCGCTCCCAGGGTTTCAAATTCTCTTCCTCGGCCAAAATCGTTTTCAACTCATACATTTCATCACGCAAGGCTGCAGCCTTCTCGAATTCCAAGTTCTTGGCGGCTTCCTTCATTTGTTTATCCAACTCAGCGATGATCTTCTGTAACTCTCCGCGCGGCAGGCCGCTACCCTTCAGCTCATATTTTGCCTGGCGCTCAGCCACGGCGCGCGCCTCCAGCGAAAGACCATCGGTCAGATCTCGGATAGCTTTGTGAATGCTGACAGGTGTAATCCCGTGCTCCTGGTTAAATTTAACCTGTTTGTCACGACGGCGGTTGGTCTCTGAAATCGCTGTTTTCATCGAATCAGTGATACGGTCAGCGTACATGATGACCCGCCCGTTAATGTGACGCGCGGCGCGTCCGATGGTCTGGATCAGTGCCGTCCCGGATCGCAGGAAACCCTCCTTGTCCGCATCCAGGATGGCCACCATTGAAACTTCCGGCAGGTCGAGGCCCTCACGCAACAGGTTGATGCCGACCACCACATCGAATACCCCCAGGCGCAGGTCGCGCAGGATCCCGATGCGCTCAAGTGTGTCGATCTCAGAGTGCAGGTAGTGGACTTTGATGCCCAGTTCCATCAGATAATCGGCCAGGTCCTCGGCCATCCTTTTGGTCAGCGTGGTAACCAGGATGCGTTCGCCTCGTTCGACACGCTGCCGGATCTCGCCGATTAAATCGTCCACCTGACCCTGGCTTGGTCGCACCTCGACCTCCGGATCGACCAGGCCCGTCGGACGGATGATTTGCTCGACCACCTGATCGGCATGCTGCATTTCATAAGGTCCGGGCGTGGCTGAAGTATAAATCGTGAACCCCATGTGCTGTTCGAACTCTTCGAATCTGAGCGGACGGTTGTCCAATGCCGAAGGCAGGCGGAAGCCATACTCGACCAGCGTCTCCTTGCGCGAGCGGTCTCCGTTGTACATGCCACGGATCTGCGGCACGGTCATATGGCTCTCGTCCAGGATGAGCAGGTAATCTGATGGCAGAAAGTCGATCAGCGTCCAGGGAGGCGTGCCAGTTGCACGCTGGTCGAGGTGACGGGAATAGTTTTCGATCCCGGAACAATAACCGACCTCCCGCAACATTTCAAGGTCATAACGCGCCCTTTGTTCCAACCGCTGGGCTTCCAGGTATTTCTCCTGCGATTTGAAGAAAGCGAGTCTCTGGTCGAGTTCCTTTTCGATAGCGCTAATTGCCTGCTTGAGTTTTTCATCCTGGGTTAAATAATGCTTGGCCGGGTAAATCGAGATTTCCACTGGCTCAGCGAAGACTTCCCCGGTCAGCGGGCCGAATTCCATGATGCGTTCAATCTCATCCCCGAAAAAAGTGATGCGGTAGCCACGCTTATCGATATAAGCCGGGATGATCTCAAGCGTGTCGCCGCGTACGCGGAAAGTACCGGGACGCAATTCGATGTCATTGCGTTGATATTGACTCTCAATCAACTGGCGGATAAGTGCATTACGACGGTAGATTTCGCCTACACGCAAAGCAACAGCGCCGCGTAAAAATTCCTCCGGACTGCCAAGTCCGTAGATGCAGGAGACCGAGGCAACGATGATGACGTCTTTGCGCGAAGTCAAGGCCGCGGTTGCCGCCAGACGGAGACGTTCGATCTCCTCGTTAATATCGGTTTCTTTTTCGATGTACAAGTCATGACGCGGGACGTATGCTTCAGGTTGATAATAATCGTAATATGATACAAAATATTCGACCGCGTTCTCCGGAAAAAAATCCTTGAACTCGGCATACAGTTGGGCCGCCAGGGTTTTGTTATGCGCCATGACGAGAGCAGGTTTCTGCAGCTGTTGGATGACTGAAGCAATCGTGAAGGTCTTACCGGTGCCAGTTGCACCGAGCAACACCTGATTGCGCATACCATCCTGGATACCTCGGACGAGTTGGGCGATTGCTTCCGGCTGGTCGCCGGTTGGAATAAATGGGGCGTTAAGTTTAAAATCCATATCTTCTCGCAAGATAGAAGAACGCTAGTTCTATATTGTAATCGAGAAAATGTAATATACACAAGCCATCATGAAGGCGACCAATTATTGAATGTATAATAGAAATTCTAATCTAAATTCAGGATATTATTATGCGTTCTAAAATCAAGAATATTAAGTTTCCCCGAGCTACTATTCCACTGGCCCTGATAGGCGTTACGATCCTAGCATTTGGTCCATTAATTTCTAACCTCGGTTTTTATCAAGACGACTGGCATTTTATTTACTATGCTTACGCTCGGGGATTAAATCATCTATTGACCTTAACAAATAGCGACGGACGCCCTTTTGCAGTTTGGGTATATGAGATCGGATTTTCATGGTTAGGATTTGCCCCAATACGCTGGCATATTGCATTGCTCACAGTTCGTTGTCTGACCGTATTGGGTATTTGGGGAGTATTTAACCAGATCTGGCCGGAATACCCGCGCCAGACTTTTATAGCAGGAATGCTATTTGCATTATACCCTTTTTACACTTTACAACCACTTTCGGTTGCATATGCACCTCACTGGGTTACCTATTTTCTTCTTAGTGGATCGTTGCTGGCCATGATTCTTGCCTACAAGAATCCCAAACACTTCTGGCTCTTTACTTCAATTGCTCTAATGAGCGAGGTCACCCATTTGGTTACAGTTGAATATTTTACCGGCCTGGAACTTCTTCGCCCAATCATTCTTTGGTATTTGCTTGGAAAGAAAAGATGGCGGGATAAATTCCTGGAAATATTCAAAAGATGGCTTCCATATTTGATACCATTTCTGTTGTTCGTCGTTTGGCGCGGATTTCTTTACCATGGTCCTGCCGAGGCACGGAACATGCCTGCGAAAGTGGTTAACTTATTATATCATCCGTTCGAAACGATTATCGCAACAATCAAATTATCCCTGCCCGATTTCGTTCTTATTCTCTTCTCTTCTTGGTATTCAATTTTAAAACCAACAGTAGTAGATTTTTTCGTTCCAGCCAATCGTTTGATTTTTCCATATATAGTCATAGTTTTTGGCATTGCAGCCTTCTATTTTTTTCGGATAGACTACCACGAGTCAACCAGGGATTCGTCGCAAGGTTGGAATAAACAAGCATTCACCTTAGGGGCAGCCGCATTTATATTTGGTCTAATTACCACTTACGCCGCTGGACTTATCATTCATCTCAAGGTTTCACCGTGGAATTCTCGCTTTGGTCTGGGAGCTCAACTTGGTGCAAGTTTAATCATTACCGCTATTTTCGAGTCAATGATTACATCTCCTAAAGTTCGCAATATCGTTCTGGCAATCCTGATTGGATTGCTAATTGGATGGCATATCCGCAATACCAACGATTACAGATGGGCGTGGCAAGAGGAATTGGATTTTTATCAACAACTCAATCTTCGCGCACCAGATATTCTCCCAAATTCAACTATTGTGGCAGAAAAAGAGTTGTTATCATTTATGGGAGATTATCCGACCACATTTGCGATCAATACGACTTATTTACCTCCAAATACTCATCCACAAGAAACAATCAATTACTGGTTCCTACCAATCGCAACGGACCTAAATGGCAGAGCAGAAACCTTGACCGACGGGACTTTATTAAATTACTCACGGTATGGCATCAAATTTAATGGGAAAAGCCAAAATAGCCTGGTCATCGCTTACAACATAATTCCCGGCCAATGCCTTTGGATCCTACGTCCAGAAGATGCCGCATGGCGGATCCTTCCGCTATCGCTGCAAGAAGCAAGCAAAGTATCGAATTTAGGCCTTATAAAAAGGACGCCACCTGACAAATTGTTCTTAAGATCCATTGAGAGAAACCAATCTGTTAACTGGTGTAACTACTTTGAACAAGCAGATTTAGCACGCCAATTTAAGGATTGGAAAATGGTGATTTCGTATTGGGAAGGTGCAAAGGCCAATAATCTTAGGCCCTCGAATGGGTTTGAATACATACCATTTATTGAAGCTTATGCTAACTTAAAAGATTGGAAAACTGCTGCAAACCTTACGCGACAATCGAATAAGATCAGCAGAAATATGAATGATTTGTTGTGCCCAGCTTGGATAGCACTCAACAGTACTGCGCCCTCTTCGCCAGGCAAAAATGATGCGGTAGCAGAAACAATAGAATATCTTCAATGTGCAAAATAGGATTCCGCGACCACCTTCCAATAGAATAAATTCTAATTGCGAGTCCATCCGCATTGGTTATAAATCACATCTATTAATTGATTCTGAATTCTTTGAAGTTAAAGCGGCAGCCAGGTTCCCAATTTTCTCTCACGAGCGCGGTGGTAAATTTCCGGTGCCACAGCCATATCATCCATCGCCAAACCCAGATTAATGGCCAGCGTGCGCTCGTCATCGTTCTGGCGACCAGGCTTGAGACCTGCCACGATCTCGCCGAGGTCAGCATAAGGATTGGGCGTCTCCTGAAAGTAACCGACTGATTTGTAATATTGGAATTGGGCGTGATCATCGGTGGAAATACGGTCCACTTGCCGAAATGCAGCCCCGGTCCAAAACGAATCGAAATCGACCGCCGAACCGAACGCCCCGGGCTGCAGCCAATCCACCTCGATGGTTGGGGTTGGATGCTTCAATATCGGCCCCGAGGTGACCACCAAGTCGGAGTCGACCACAGCTTGCTGTGGCTCCTGGACCCCAATCATCTCGAATCCGAACTTTGCACTCATCTCGTCAATGAATTTCTGCTGGATTTCGGGCAGCACATCATAGGCATAGACACGCTTGATCGGGAAAAGGCAGGCCAGGGCTTCCAGGTTGGTCCGTCCCTGCACACCACAGGCCAGAATGCCGACAGTCTCCGATTCGGGTCGCGCCAGATATTTGGCAGCCAATCCACTGGCAGCGCCAGTGCGATAGGCCGTGATCCAAGTGCAGTCCATCACCGCGTACGGAATCCCAGTCTCGGCATCATTCAGGATCAACAAACCGGAGATGTAAGGCAGTCCGCGCTTAAAGTTATCGGGATAGCCGCTGACCCATTTGATTCCGGCTGAGCGCATCGAGGGGATGTAGGCCGGCATGGCATGGATAAAGGCGTCCGGCATGGTGTGAATCCCCGGCTTGGGAGGCATTTCGACCCTGCCCTGACCCTTTTCAAGAAATGCCTTCTCCAGCAAATCGATCACGGTCTTCATTTCCAGGCCAACGTTTTCCACATCGGCCCGGGATAAGTAAAGCAACTGGTTTTCAGACATGGCGGCTCCTCAGATGAGACGGTTGAAATGTATAATACAAGCTATATTATAGACTCTCTTATTAATATTCTGTCTCGCGCGCCAAAACCAACAAGGTCAGATACGTGGAGCGCCCGATTTCCTGTAACTTTTTCGGATCGATGATCTCTGGTGCATCACGCGGAGTGTGGACATCCTGGTCCGAGCCATCCCAGCTTACCGAAAGGGTCAGTGCAGATCGCTGTCCAAAGCCTGGTCGAGCCTCGCGCCCAAAATGAGGACTGCGGCCGCGAGTTGTCGTCGCGACGTTGTATCGGCTGGCTGCAGATTGGTACAACTTTACCAGCCGATAACTACTGTCCTCACCCAAGGCAATTGAGTTCCCACTTCCCGAACCTACCCCGGATAATTCAATCACCGCTTCGACCGTCAGCAGGTTAAAACCCGTCTTGGCATTCATGATATTGACCATGCTCAAGCCTTCCCTGCGTTCGCCGCCGGCCCAGGCAACAAACAGGATAGTTTTATCCGGCTTGTAAGGACTTTCCTTCAGTAAGCGGGCCAATTCAAGCATCATGGCTACGCCGGAGGCGTTATCATTTGCTCCTGGATAGAGCGTACCATCCGGGCCAACGCCTAGCCCGTCATAGTAAGCGCTGACGATGATCACTTGTTGATCCAGCCCCGAACCCACTTGTGCGGCTTCGCCTGGAATAAAGCCCAAGACATTGATGTAATTCTCACTCAGGTCGTCTTTCTCATAAACCGGGATCGACATCCTGACCAATTCCCCCTCCCCGGTCAAGGCGTACTGGCCAATGCCCAGGTTGCCGGCTATTTGATTAAACTGGGCGAGACTGCTTCCTGCGGAAACCAGCAACTTGTCAGCCAGAGCCGGCGAAATCAGAATAGCCGGTTTGGTGACTGAATAGCCGTAATAAAATGGCTGATATGGATAAACATCACGACGTTCTAGTGAATAATTGTCATCGGCGATGACCAATATTCCAGCGACAACATTACCATTGACCTTTCCAAGATCGGCTGCGTGGACAATAACTACACACCCTTCTGCAGGGCTGTTTCTCAGTCCAAAAGGGTCCGAACTGGTTGAATCAAGAGGCAGCCCAAAGGCCAGCCCCATGACCGGTGCCTGAGCCTCCCCGAAGAGGAGCGCTTGGCTGATTTCAGCATAATCCTGTCGATAAACGAGGCTGCCAACCGGTTGACCATTACCATTCAAGATTGACAATTCCGGCAAGCCAGCCAAATGGAAACGTGGATCAACCAGGTTTTGTAAAAATGTGTTTTTCTGACCGGCGGGCGAGAGACCTATTTCGGACATACGTTTAGCAATGTAATCAGCAGCCTTCTCAGCACCTGGCGTCCCAGTTTCGCGTCCTTGGAATTCAGGTGACACTAAGGCTTGGATATCCTGCATGACGCGTTGCTGATCAAACTTAAGACCTTCAGAATGATAAACACCCAGCGGGGTATTCGATCGCAAGACGAGAGATAAGGCGACTACAATCGAGACGCCTCCCATGAAGGTGTAACGATTAAAAATGCGACTCAGGTTAGCCTGAGCCTCATCCAAGAATCGACGCAGACCCTCTCCCAACAGGTTAAACGCCATAATCGAAAGGAAAAAGGCTATACCCGGATAAAACGCCATCCATGGGTAACTTCGCCACCAAGTACGCACGTTAGCGATCAGGGCTGCCCATTCGGGTACGTCAGAGAAATGCACAATAATTGGGGTCATGCGGGGACCTTCCCCGATCATGGCTGCAAAACCACCACCCAGGAAGACATCCAGGTAACCAAGTTCAGCCAGCAACATCAGCACCCCACCCATCTCCAATACCGCAACCACGATCAACGAACCAACCAGATTAGGGAAGATATGACGCAGCATAATCTGATCATCGCGCGCACCAATTGAACGGGCTGACTCGACATACAATTGCGGTTTTAACCCAATCACTTGTCCACGGACGAACTGAGCCACCTCGCCCCAGCCAACTACAGAAATCCCGATCGCAAAAATTACCATACCTTGCTGGATACCAAGCGCCTGAATCACAATCATCGCAAACAACGTCACCGGGAAGGCCGCCCACACCCCGATTGCGCCGGTGATCAACCGGTCCAGCCAGCCACCGCGCTGCCAGCCAGCAAGCCCGCCAAAAAACACACCCAGCAAGACGCGGGCCAGCATCCCAAAGAATGCCAGCGAGAGCGTCTGCCTGGCACCATACAACACCAGGGCTTGAATGTCGCGTCCAACATAATCCGTCCCCCAAGGGAAGACGGATGACGGCTCAAACGGCGGCGCGTACACCTTGCCGTTAATGATCATAACCGTATGGGTTTCATACGGGCTTGTAGATGTCAAACGCTCGCCAAAGAAGACCAGCCCTGCCAGCGCCAACACCAGCAATGTTCCAACAATCAAGGTGGGATTGGTACCAAGGCTATGTAGAACCCAACGCCTGCGTGACAATCCTTGCTCATGATCGTTCAGTTCGCGGATCTCACCAGGGATTTTCGGCAAAGGCAGTAAAGTGGTCGATATTTTTCTAAACCGGGATGAAATATCCCGTGCCCACGCCCCAATCAACTCTCCAATCTCGCGCAACCAGCCAAAAAAGGTTTGACGCTCCTCGCGGTCTTGCGTGCCACCATTTTCACGAAGGCGGGCATCTAGCAGCGGAAATGAAATCTCGATTATCAAGTTGACTAACAGGAAGAACATGCCCAGAGACAAAATCAAGTCGATTACAAGTGGGGCATTACCAAGCGAGATGGCTTCCAACAAGGTCAAACCGACCCCGGGCCAGGCAAAGAACAACTCCACCACCGGAAGGCTAGCCAAGGAAAAGCGCAGCGAAGTCCCCAGGGTGGTTAACACCGGGATGAGCACATTGCGCATGGCGTGTCGATTTCGAATCAAAAACTCCGGCACACCTTTTGCCTTGGCGGTGCGGATGTAATCCTGTCGCAGTACATCTGTCACAGTAACATAAGTTACCTGGGCGATTTGAGCCAGCGGACGCATGGCCAGCACCAGTGCCGGCATAATTAGGTGCGCATCTAAGCCAAAACCCACCGAAGGCAATAACGACACATTAAACCAACGGTACATTTGGATGTTGACGACCCAAAACAGCATACCCAATAAAAAGCTGGGCGTGGAAACACCTAAAACCGAAACTAACATCATCACCGAGGCCGTTGACTTGTGTTTGGATAGTGCTGCTGCAATCCCAAACGGGACTCCAATCAATACCGCCAATCCGAGCGAGAAGAGCAATAAAACAGCGCTGTTTCCAAGTATCCCCGAAACCAGTCCGAAAGCTGGCAAATTTGCTTTGTGCCAATAGTAGGTTTGAGGATGGGCGAAGAGATATTGGCCAACGCGTAGCAAAGCTTCCAAAGCTGCATTGAGCGGTTGAGCCGGCAGGTGTTCACGCCCGCGCTCGGCCAGGAGCAAACCAAAGGAAGTTAGATAGGCGATCACTAACAAAGTCCCCAGCATACTCGCAATGCGACGAAAAATCAGTCGCAATTCGGTCAACGAGGTTTGACGAGCGCTGGATGATTTGGTTGGTTTTATCGTTGTTTCTTTCATGGAGTCCTCAGAAGCAACGAAAGGGTCTCTAGCAGCTGCTCCTGCCAGCCTGTTTCGCGCCCAAAGGCACACCAGTAGGCGTTTTTTCCTCCGCGCACCTTAGGGCCCAAATCTCGCAGTGACTTAAGCGGGACGCCTACTGGAGGAGCAGGGTAGCGCAGGACGATCTGACCGGTTTCCATTCCAATTGACGTCAGTCCCGCCGCTTCTGCATTCAACTTGACACGCATCTGATAGAAGAGGTTCTCGACCATCTCGGGCGGCGGTCCAAAGCGATCCTTAAATTCGGAACGCAGTGCGTCGATCTCGCTTTCATCGCGCATATCAGCAATACGGCGGTACAAGCGCAGGCGAAGGTCCTGATCCGGGATATATTCGCGTGGGATTCCGACCGCCAGGGGTAAATCCACATTGACCGGCATGGCAATCGGTGCGTTGAAGGCTTCGAATGCCGATCCGGTATCGGGTAATTTATCCCCGGCCAATACTCGGAGGCGGCGCACCGCATCTGCCAGTAGCCGGGTATACAGATGAAATCCAACTGCCTGGATGTGCCCATGTTGACGATTTCCCAACAACTCTCCCGCGCCGCGAATTTCGAGATCGCGCATGGCAATCGAATAACCCGCACCCAATTGGGTATTTTCTGCAATGACTTCCAGGCGTTGCTGGCCATCGACAGTTGGAGATTTTTTACGATGGCGGAAAAAATAAGCATAAGCGCGCACAGCACCACGCCCAACGCGCCCACGCAACTGGTAGAGCTGTGCTAAACCGAAGGTGTCGGCGCGGTCAACAATCAACGTATTGGCATTGGGGATATCGAGACCCGATTCGATGATTGAGGTCGAGAGCAGTACATCGACCTGCCCGGATGTAAATCGGCGCATAACATTTGCCAATTCATTTTCCGGCATCTGACCGTGAGCTATTGCAATCCGGGCCTCCGGAACCAAATTTTCGAGATGGATCTTCATCGCCTCAATTGTATGGACACGGTTGTGCACGAAAAATATTTGTCCACCTCGTTCCAGTTCACGTAGAATGGCCTGTCGTGCCAGGCGCTGTGAATACGGTCCGACGTGCGTAATGATTGGTAAACGCTCTTCTGGAGGTGTATTCAAGTTTGAGATGTCACGAACACCGGTCAAGGCCATATATAAAGTACGTGGAATCGGCGTAGCGGTCAAGGTAAGCACGTCCACTTCGGTTCGCAACTTCTTGAGATGCTCCTTATGGGTCACACCAAAACGTTGTTCTTCGTCGATGACAACCAACCCCAGATCTTTGAATTGTACGTCGGGCGATATCAAACGATGCGTGCCAATGACGATATCGATCGCGCCGGTGGCCAGACCGTAGATGATCTCGTTTTGCTCGCGCGGTGTGCGGAATCGCGAAAGCATCTCGACAGCGACCGGAAAAGCTGCCAGGCGCTGGCGGAAGGTTTCGTAATGTTGTTGGGCTAACACTGTGGTTGGAACCAAAATTGCTACTTGCTTGCCATTCATTACGGCCTTGAACGCCCCACGCAAGGCAACTTCGGTCTTACCGTAACCAACATCTCCGCAAAGTAAACGATCCATCGGCCGGGCAGTTTCCATATCGTGTTTAATGTCGTTCAAGGCTTGTAGCTGGTCTTGTGTCTCGATATAAGGGAACGAGTCTTCCAATTCATGCTGCCAGACCGAATCATCGCTAAAGGCGTAGCCATGCACAACCTGGCGGCGCGCGTAAAGATCGAGCAATTCCCCGGCCATCTGTTGGACGGCCTCCCTTACTCGCGCCTTCTTCTCCTGCCAGGCTTGACCACCCAGGCTATCCAAGCCGGGCAATCCGCCTTCCGCACCGATATAGCGTGTCAATCGGTCAGCCTGGTGAACAGGGACAAACAGCTGGTCGCCGGCGTCATATTCGAGGCACAGGAATTCTCGTTCGTGCCCATCGAGCTGCCGCTGGACGAGCCCGACATAACGCCCGATGCCGTGATCCACATGTACCACAAAATCGCCCGACTGCAAATCGGCATAGACCCCCTCTGGGGCTTCAGCCATCGGCTGCTGGCGCATGCGAGGCTGCGGACGTTTCCATCCGAAAATCTCCGAATCCGTAAACAGGTGCAGCGGTGGCCGATCGGGAAGGTGCAGTTCCCACCCTTCTGACAGACTGGCTTCGATGAATTCGGGTTCCCGAGCCGC
Source organism: uncultured Chloroflexia bacterium (assembly GCA_963790075.1). Lineage (GTDB taxonomy): Bacteria > Chloroflexota > Anaerolineae > Anaerolineales > Villigracilaceae > CAYOUV01. The sequence goes on along the minus strand of CAWBNG010000004.1, from coordinate 1,240,482 downwards.
GTCGGGGCAGGCCGTGTCCGTCCACAATTCCTGCAGGCGGGCGTATTGGCGCGACACGATCACCACCGGTTCACCTTTACACGCCAGGTCAGAGACATATTCCATAAACGGTTTGACTCGTCCCCCATAGCGAGGACCGGAAGCAAATACTTTGGCTAAACTCTGATCGGTTCCATCAACCCCAGCGGTGGAATGACCAAGTTCCAGCCACGGACGGGCACCCAAGCTGTCGACTATTTCCGACCAGGTCAGATAAGGGATAGGGAAATCGTCATCCAGCGTTTCTTCATTGATGCTTTCCTGCCGGAACTTGACCGCCTGCTCCTCGATCTCATTCACAACTGCTTCAACCACGCTTAAATCTTCGAGCAGAACGATTGCTTTCGCGGGCAGGTAATCCAATAAGGAGGCCGGAACGGCATGCAAGCGGGGGATGTAAAACTCGGACAACTCATTGACCGAGGCATTCTCTGCTTCCGGCAAGATATATTCCCTGGCCGGGGTAACCAGGATCGACTCCAGATTCTCAACTGTTCGCTGCGAAGCCGGGTCAAAAAGACGGATGGTATCGATCTCGTCGCCAAAAAAATCAAGACGAACCGGAAGGCGCTCAGCTACCGGCCAGATATCCAGAATACCGCCGCGACGCGAAAACTGACCTGGTTCGAGCACGGTGTCTAAGCGCTGATAGCCGATCTGTGCCCACGAATGCAACAAACTGTCAGGCTTGAAGGTTTCCGAGACCCTAATACGCTTGCTGGCTTTGAGATAATCCCGGCGTGGTACAGTGCGCGTCATTAACGCCCGGCCTGAGCTGATAATGACTGGCGGTACGTCCGGCTTTTGTGCAAACGGCAGGTGATACGCAGCCAGGGCGGTCAGAGTCTGAAGACGCTCGCGACGGGTGGTACTCCCCCAAGCTGCTTGTTCATAAAAAAGCGGGTTCGGTTCTGCGAACAGGTATCGCATTCCCCTATCCATCCAGAAGGACAGCTCATCAAAAAGCGAGAGCGCTTTGTCAGCCCTATCCGTGACCAGCAAGATAGGCTGTTCCAGATCCGTATGCAAAGCTGTCAGGACAGGCAATCGGGCAGCACGCGGCAGCCCCAATCCGTTCACTTTCTCACCGGATCGGATCGAAGCCAGCAATTGTTGATATTCTGGCAGATTGCGGATTTGATCGAGTAGAAAATTCATTCCGAGCCAGGTCAAGCAGATAAAATTATTCGCCGTTGCCTGAGCCATTGAAATTATTCATCGTGGCATCCAGGCCTTCGGATACAAACATCAGGGCAGCATCGGCAGCCCGGTCAAGAAACTCTGAGAGCAGAGTCAAATCAGATTGAGGAAAATCCTGCAACACGTAATCGGCTGGGTCCATGCGACCGGGTGGGCGGCCAATGCCAAGGCGCAAACGGGGAAAAGCCTGTGTGCCTAACCTTTGGATGGTGGAAGCCACACCTTTCTGCCCGGCTGAGCCTCCGTCAGGACGAAGCCGGATGGCCTCAAAAGGTAAGTCAAGATCATCGTAAACCAGCAAAAAGTTCTCTAACGGCAGCTTGTAAAAACGCACCAGTCCCTGCACAGCCTGACCGGACAGGTTCATGAAGGTTTGCGGCTTGGCCAGGAGTAATTTGCGGCTATCGTAAACCAGCGATCCAACCAACGCCTTGGATTGCATACGGTTCAAACGCAAATTGAGGCGTACAGCCAACCGATCCACCAGCATAAAGCCGATGTTATGCCGGTTATCTTTATATTCGCGACCTGGATTTCCCAGGCCAACAATCAGAAAAGGAGAATTGTCTGTCATCGATAGAATTTATTTTTTACGTAAACGAAGTAAAACAACAAAGATTAAAAAGAATCCGCCGATACAAAGCGCGCCTAGGCGTAGACTGGTATAGACATTTACTGGCGTCAACGCAGCCGGGTTTTGTGGTAAGGGTGTCGGGGTTGGGTATGGGGTCGAAGTCATGGTTGGCACCTGGGGAGTAGGTTGATTCGCAGGAGTAGCGGTCAGGGTGGGGGTCTCAACCGGGGTGTAGTTCCGCACTCTCAGACCAGAAACTGTGGTCTCGATTTGTTTACCGTCCTGTAAATTTACCCGCAAGCGCAGGGTATAAATGCCGTCGGTCAGATTGGTTGTATCCCAGGTTCCCAACGGGCCATTCTTCACCGGCTGTTCACTGGATTGGATCAAAAACCAGTTACTGGATGTATCGCCGGCAAAGGCAAATGCGATCTCAGCTGACTGGAAACCCGGCACATCGCTCGTCCCGGTGATAGTGACTGGACCCTGTAAAACCTGGCCGGGCTGTGGTGTAGTGATAACTACTGGGGAGGTTTCAACCTGCGCAGAAACAGGCTGTGTGAGCCAGATCGTTGTTAAAAAACACAAACTCAGGAAGAATCGCCGCATTGGCCTTAGAAGAGCCGAAACCAGTTCGTGCCGGAGAGGATCGAACAGGTCATTATAATGAAAATAAGCAACAAAACCAATCCGCAACCAAAGCCGGTGCACGAGCAACCTCGCCCAAAGCCGAAATGGTCTTGCAGCCAGTCGAAGAGTTTATCCAGCAGGAACAATTCGAGCAGACCGGCCAGACATCCGGGACGATCGTTCACGGTATCCTCCTCCTAAAACATCCCACAGAAACTTTAAGTCTATCACGAAGAAAAAGGCGGGTCAACAATCGCACATCCCTGTGTTTGTAACATAGACGGTTGGTGATTTTTGGGAATTGGTGGGAAACGGGGAATCTCACGTAATTTCTCAAGATCAATCAAGTTTCGTTCCGGCCAAGAGCAGGCCATTGTGCATGCCTGGCCAGGATTTATAGCCGCGTACAGTTCGAGCGCGCATCTTCATGCGCCCAATGGCTCGTTCGGTGGCATTATTGGTCCAGGGAACGGTGGGCTCGGACTGAAAAGTGCAATAAAAGCGCCAATGCTCACTCAGCCGCAAGAGCAAATCGCGTAGTTGTTCCAAGGGGGTACGAGCCTGGTCGGGTGGCGAGCGCCGACCAGGCAGTTGTTTCCAGAGGGCATACAAGCGTTTGCTGCCAGCAGGTGGCATAGTTTCAAGTAGTTGGCGGATCTCATCCAGCACCCACAGCCATTCCTGGGGCAGCCTCTCCTGCAGCTCTTTGAGGCTCCTGCCCACCCAGCGGCGCACATGGAACTGGCAGATCTGATGGCCCAACTGCAGTTGCTCGGCCACGAGCTTGTAACTGAACAGGTCATCCGTGACGATCACCGTGATGCCATGCTGCTGCACCAAAGGCTCCAACCAACGCCGCACTGCCTGCGGGTCGTATTCATTCACATACCCGATCGCCAGCGGTTCTCCCGTCCCCAGGTCAACCGCTACCAGCACCGGCTGTTTGCTTCCCCAGCCCAGGACATAAGCCCCATCCAAGCCCAATACCCGCACTGGCTGCCACTGGCCCCCTCGTTTGCGCCTCTCTGCCTGGGCCTGCACGTCCCGCCAGACGCTCATATGGCTCAAAGACACCTTCAAAGCACTCAAGATCAGGCTGCTGGCGCGATGGCTCAAACCCAACCTCCACAAGATGGCTGCAAAGATTTGTAAGCGCTGCGTCTGATCAGCCCGCGTGTTCCCTTCTGGGTAATGCCGAAACGTGCGTTGACAGTGACAGCAGCGATACCGATACACTTTTACATTCCGCACTCGGCTATCCTTCACAGGCTTGAGCACCTGCCCCCAGCGCTGGAAGGTCCCTCCTTTGCAATACGGACATACCTTTGGCCGTGCCTCGGTTTTCTGCTTGACATTCGGTAGCTTCAGGGTCACAATGGGCATGGACGGGCTCCTTGTAGTTTGGCTTCGACACCAATATCTTACAAGAAGCTCGTCTTTTTTTCAAAACCCACCGTTTATGTTACAGAATCACATCCCTCTCTGGAACTGTTTTGTAAATATCAGCTTTTGAAGTGGAATACAGCCCGAATGAAACATCACTCGAATCTGAAGCAGCGCCGATTTTTACAGACGTAACAGCCACTTCAACGGTGAACATTTCGCTCAGGCAAATACTTCACCTTTGGATGTGCACCGATTCGAAAAATTACTATTGGTGGGTAAAAATGGGTACTCATTAGGATGGCGTGAAGGTTTGTGCCCGAATATTCATTGAGCTATATATCAACCATCTTATCGAAATCATTTGCAAGTTCCGAGTTGCCGCAATTAGGAATTATGGTAAACTCATATAGATATACGCCACAACTCAAGGAGTATCCTCGTCATGACCAAATCACGTAGCGAACAGATGGTTGACCGGCTGCGCACCATGCAGGCTGCTGCGCCTGACATTGAGGCTTCCGCTATCGTCTCTGTGGATGGATTGATCATGGCCTCGGCTCTTCCAGCTGAAGTCGAAGAAGATCGCGTTTCAGCAATGTCGGCAGCCATGCTCAGCCTGGGTGAACGGATCGCCGGAGAACTCGGCCGTGGCAGCTTGGATCAGGTATATATCAAAGGCGACGCCGGATTTATCGTTCTGACTTCGGTCGGCGAAGAGGCAGTTCTAACGGCTCTTGCACGTCAAGACGCTAAGCTGGGTTTGATATTTCTAGAAATGCGCCGCGCAGCGGAAGATTTGATCAAATTGGTTGGATAAATGGCAAAGATATTCTCTCGGAGAATTCAACTAAGCAACTCCTAGTGGGGAGGGCTCAATCGCCCTCCCCACTTCCTTTGTAATCAATATCATTACTTTTATGAGGTTGGTATGCAAACTAAATACTTATTTTTCACCGGCGGTGTAGTCAGTTCGGTTGGCAAAGGCGTGACGGCCGCAGCAACCGGTTTACTCCTAAAGGAGCGCGGCTTCAAGGTTGCGGTACAAAAACTGGACCCGTATATCAACGTTGATCCCGGAACCATGAGTCCATACCAACATGGCGAGGTCTTCGTTCTAGATGACGGTGCCGAAACCGACCTGGACCTTGGACATTACGAGCGCTTTATCGACATACGTCTCAGCCGGGTCAGCAATTTTACAACGGGACAGGTTTACGCCGAAGTCATCCAAAAAGAACGTCATGGCGACTATCTAGGCGGCACAATCCAAGTCATTCCGCATATCACGAACGAGATTAAACGTCGGGTTGGATTGGTGGCCAAGACTACCGGAGCCGAAATTGTCCTGGTCGAAATTGGCGGTACAGTTGGCGATATCGAATCGCAACCTTTTCTGGAGGCCTTGCGCCAATTGCGGAACGAATTCGGACGGGAAAACGTCTTTTTTATCCACGTCACCTGGCTGCCATATATCGGCGCAACAAATGAAATCAAGACGAAACCCACGCAACATTCAGTTGCAGCCTTGCGCTCGATCGGTATCTCCCCAAACATGATCATCGCCCGTTCAGACCACGAAGTCGAGGACGGTTTGCGCGACAAAATCGCCTTGTTTTGCGATGTGGAAAAAGAGGCTGTTATCTCAATGGTGACCACGCCAGTTCTCTATGAAGTTCCACTATTACTCGAGCAAATGGGAGTGGGCGAATTTTTGGTCGACAAACTGAAATTAATTGCTACCCAAAAACCGAATTGGAAACCCTGGCAAAAATTAGTCGAGGAAGTTCGCAAGCCTAAGCCGACGATCAATGTCGCTCTGGTTGGCAAGTACGTCGAACTCCATGACGCTTACATGTCGGTACGCGAAGCGCTTAAACATGCCGCGCTGGCTCGAGGTGTTGAAGTTGAGATTGGATGGGTACATTCGGCCGATCTGGAAAAAGGCAGGGGCTGGGATATCGTAAAATCCGCCGACTGCATCCTCGTACCGGGGGGATTCGGATCTCGTGGTATCGAGGGCAAGATCCAGGCTGCAAAATATGCCCGCGAAAACAAAATCCCTTATCTTGGCTTATGTTTGGGAATGCAGCTGATGTGCATCGAATTCGCCCGCCATGTGCTAAACCATGAGGATGCTAATTCGACTGAATTCGACCGCAGTACCTCTTATCCGGTGATTGACTTGATGCTGGAACAACGTGCCATCACCGACCTGGGTGGCACCATGCGTCTTGGTCTATATCCGTGTGTGCTCAAACAAGATTCGAAAGCCGGACAAGCTTACCACATGCAGCAAGTCGACGAACGCCACCGCCATCGTTTTGAATTCAATAACGCCTATCGAGACGAATTCGAAAAACACGGCATGGTCTTCTCCGGCATCTCCCCCGATGGAAAACTGGTCGAAATTTCAGAACTTGAAAATCACCCTTTTATGGTTGGCAGCCAGTTCCATCCAGAATTTTTATCGCGACCCATGCGACCGCATCCATTGTTTGTGGGATTCATCAAAGCCGCAGCCGATCGAAAGGGCATAAAATAAAAACAGTTAATGCCGAAATCCCCTAGGGATTTCGGCATACACACCACGCATCGAGACAGGCAAAGCTGCAGCCATAGTGAACATCAGCCGATCCGTGAGGGTTAAAGGTGTTTCATCGGGATAAGACAAAATTGGCGGAAGTAAGTTAAGTGTCACAGAAGTCCGGCGCGGTAAACTATTAAAGAAGTGGTCGCTCCCTACAACCAACATCGGCACGATCGGACAACCTTTATCAATTGCCAGACGGGCTGTACCGGTTTTAGCTACCCCCAATCCACGGCTTTTAGAGCGTGTCCCCTCTGGAAACATTCCCAAAACCGCCCCGTGATCCAGGACGCTACGCGCATGTTCTAATGCCCATTGATCTTTTTCACCGCGATAAACTGGGAATGCCCCTAAATTACGCAAGGCGTAATCCATAACTGGATTGCTGAATAATTCCGCTTTTCCCATGAAAAAAATAGGGCGTGGGAGAGAAAATTGGATTGGAAACACATCGAAATTCGTGACGTGATTGGCTGTAATGATTACCGGGCCGTCCAAAGGTAAATTTTCAAGACCCTCGACATTAAATTTCATGATCAAGCTAAAAGCCCGGGCAAGAAGAAATGTTAAAATTGCCCGAAGCGGGGTCATGGAATAATAAAAGTGCTTGCTGTCTCGTGGGTCAATTTCTCGTTCATCTGGGCTCAAAACAACCTCTCGATTCCCTGTCACAAAGTGGATTATACTTGATGCGGTTTTTTCAACGATAAAAACACTAGGAGAAACAAATGGAAACGATTATTGAAAGCATCTCCGCATTAGAGATTCTCGATTCGAGGGGCAATCCCACCGTCGAGGTTGAAGTTGTACTTGCAGACGGGTCGTGGGGTCGGGCAGCTGTCCCGTCTGGGGCGTCAACTGGAATACACGAGGCACTTGAAATGCGCGACGGCGACGAAGAGCGTTACAATGGCAAGGGGGTTTCTAAGGCGGTTGCAAACGTCAATGGGCTGATTTCCGATGCCCTATTTGGCTGGGACGCCATTGAACAGCGTGCCATCGACCAAGAACTTATCGCGCTGGACGGCACGTCAAACAAATCCAAGTTGGGTGCGAACGCCATCCTGGGCGTCAGCCTGGCGGTTGCCAAAGCTGCAGCCAATTCACTCGGATTGCCGCTCTACCGCTACCTTGGAGGCGTCCACGCCCACGTCCTGCCAGTGCCAATGATGAATATTCTCAACGGTGGCGCCCACACGGCCTGGCAATCGACCGACATGCAGGAATTCATGGTCATGCCATTTGGTGCGCCAACTTTCGCTGAAGGTCTGCGCTGGGGAGCTGAGATCTACCACACGCTCAAGAGTGTATTGAAAGAAAAGGGGTATGTGACCCTGGTTGGAGATGAAGGCGGGTATGCACCAGCATTAAAAGCGAACAACGAAGCCGTTGAAGTGATTTTGGAAGCCATCGCCAAAGCCGGTTTCAAAGCCGGTCGCGGTCAGGAGGTAGCGCTTGCGCTCGACCCGGCTGCGTCCGAACTATACGACGAGGACACCAAAACTTATAATCTGCGTAAAGAAGCTAAAAAACTGACCGGCGAACAGATGGTTGAATTCTGGTCCAAATGGGTGGAAGATTATCCGATCGTCTCAATCGAAGACGGGCTGGCCCAAGATGACTGGGATTCCTGGAGCCTGATGACAGAAAAATTGGGGGATAAGATCCAAATCATGGGCGACGATCTGTTAGTAACCAATCCCGAACGCATTCACCGCGCCATCAAGGATGCTTCGGTAAACTCAGCCTTGATCAAGCTCAACCAAATTGGCTCACTTACCGAAACGCTGGAAGCGGTCCAACTATGCCACCGAGCCGGATGGACAGCTATTGTTTCCCATCGCTCCGGCGAGACAGAGGACACTACCATTGCGGACCTGGCAGTTGCGTTAAACACAGGTCAAATAAAGACCGGGGCCCCGGCCCGCTCAGACCGGGTTGCCAAGTACAATCAACTCTTGCGCATTGAAGCCGAGTTAGGGGAGAGTGCGAAATACGCCGGCTGGAGTGCACTGAAGTAAATCCCGCCAAGTAATTAATTGGCGCAGGGCCTAATTCTCTGCGCCAATTAATTTAAGAATTGCGTTTATTGACAAACACGGCCAGTGCACTATAATTTAATTAGTTGGTTGTCACAACATACTAATTTCATCCTTATCCATGCCCAAAAAAAGAACTGCCAACCAAACATATGTACGCGAAGTCAATTTGTCATTAGTGCTTCGTCACCTTCACAATGAAGCGCCAGTTTCCCGTGCACAAATTGCTGCTGTAACCGGTTTAAACAAATCAACAGTTTCCAGTCTTGTCGAGGATCTCCTAAAACGGGGACTGATCCGCGAAAACGGAATTAACTCTGTCGGGCAGGGACGACCTGCGACACTACTGGAAATCAATCCTGGGGCTGGTTGCATTATAGGTGTACAGTTAGGGGTGGATTATGCGGCAGTCGCGCTGACAGATTTTGTGGGCGAAATTCAGTGGCGGCAAACAATTGAGACAAATCCAAGCGAAGCGAAGGAACAAATCTTAGCTCAGACTTTATCTCTAGTAAGCAAAGCCATGGACGCCTCCCGGCAAAAGCAATGCAACCTGCTTGGGCTTGGTCTTTCGGTACCGGGAACAGTAGATATAGAACAGGGTGTATTGACATTTGCCCCGAATTTACAGTGGCAAAACATACCCCTGCGAAAAATATTTTCGGAACATAGCGGGTTGAAGACCTATGTTGATAACGATGCCAATGCTGCGGCGATAGCAGAACATCTCTTTGGCGTGGCGCGTCAAATAAAAGACTTTATCTTCGTCTTTGCCGGTGTAGGAATTGGCGGTGGGTTATTTTTGAACGGGAATTTGTACCGGGGGAAAAATGGGTTTGCAGGTGAGATCGGCCACTCCCCCATCATAGGTGACTTCCCACCCTTAACCTGCCATTGTGGCAATCGCGGCTGCTGGGAAACTTACGCCAACCAAGATTCCATCCTTTATCGGATGCAAACTTACCTGGACGAAAAACGAAGCAGCATGATTCCGGAAATGATCTCAGACCAAAATGTTCCGATTTCGATTTCAATGATCAAACAAGCTGCCGATGTTAATGACGAAAATGCCATCCACGCTCTTGCTGAGGCAGGTGTGGCTATGGGACAGGGGTTCGCTGGTCTTACTAATATTTTCAATCCAGAAAAAATAATCTTGGGTGGTCCGTTAGCCAGTGCTGGTGAATACATGCTGCCTTCTATTGAAAAATACATGGTGAAGCATTCGCTCAACGAGGCTGGATCACAGGTTCAGGTGCTGCTTTCGCCTTTTGGCGCAGATGCGAGTCTGATCGGTGGGGTTGCCATCGTCGTGGACGACATTCTTTCAAATCCGATACAAGTAGAAAGGAGGTGATCACTAAGGTACATACATTCAAAAGCGAAACTACTCTAACATTTTGAAACACTCTAAAAGGAGAAGAAAACATGTCTAAGAAAAGTATGTGGTACAGCCTGTATGCTGTACTGATGATAGCTGCAATGGCCCTCACGGCTTGCGGACCCAAAGCAACCCCAACCCAGGTCACTGCGGCTGGCGGCCAGGTGGAAGTGTTTTCCTGGTGGGTAGGTCCCGGTGAGGCTGATGGCTTGGACGCCATGATCAAAATCTTCAATGCCGAATATCCAAATGACACCTTTGTCAATGCCTCCGTCGCAGGCGGTGCTGGCACGAACGCAAAGGCTGTTTTGGCAACTCGACTCTCCGCCGGTGATCCGCCGGATTCCTGGCAGGCTCACGCTGGTGAAGCCACCTTCGCCTATGTCGATGCAAATCAGATTCAGCCGCTGGATGATTTCTTCAAGTCCACCGGTTTCGGTGACGCACTGCCGGCCGCTCTGCTCCCCTTGATTTCCAAGGACGGTCATCCATATAGCGTACCGGTGAACATTCACCGCTCGAACGTGATGTGGTACAACCCGACAGTCTTGGCGGATGCCGGTGTTACCATGCCGGATGGTGGATTCACCAGTTACGATGATTTCTTCGCTGCTTGCGACAAGATCGTTGCCGCTGGCAAGATCTGCCTGGCATTAGGACCTGCTTGGACCGCTGAGCACCTGTTCGAGAACGTTATGATCGGCACGCTGGGCGCAGATGGCTGGGCTGGCTTATGGGATGGTTCGACGGATTGGGCCAGCGCTGAGGTTACCACCGCGTTGAACAACTATGCCAAGGCACTGTCTTACACCAACAGCGATGCTGCGACTTTATCCGATTGGCAGCCGGCTGCCCAACTTATGACCAATGGTGATGCTGCCTTCAATATCATGGGCGACTGGGCCTACGGCTACTTTGCCAATCCCGCCCCCAATGGTCTCGCTCTGACGCCGCACACCGACTTCGATTGGACTTCGCCTCCCGGAACGCAGGGCATCTTCGTGTTCCTGGCCGACAGCTTCGTTATGCCGGTTGGTAACAAGAATCCTCAAGGTACCCTGGATTGGCTGACCGTAGCCGCTTCCAAGGCAGGCCAAGAAGCCTTCAACCCGCTCAAGGGGTCGATCTGCGCCCGCACCGATTGCGATCAATCCCTGTTCAGCGAGTATTCGCAGAACGCAGCCAAGGATTGGGCCAGTAACAAAGTCGTCGGCAGCTTGACGCACGAGGTTGTCGGTAATCCGTCCTGGGACAGCAAGGTCGCCACCGCTTTAGGCGTTTTCGTGGCAGATCCCACCAAGGTGTCTGATTTCCAAACGGCGCTTGTTGACGCCTGCAAATCCGACGGCGCTTGCAAGTAGTAAGAGAGTTAGCATAAGTAAGGAAATGGGCGGCTCAATGAGCCGCCCATTTTGAAGGCGAAGAATGGCGTTTTGCCAGTTTTAGAGCCTGTGCTTGACAGTTCCGACCTCGACCACTAATATTTAGTTGAAATTCGGGATCAAGAGGTAGTATATGGTTCGAAAATTCGAAATCGATCTGCAACGAATTGTTCTGGCAGTTGTCTTAATGGTTGCGGGCTTTGCCTCGATTTATACCCTCAAAGCTACTGAGCTTATCATTTTTGGGAAAGATTTCACATCGATTGGCCTGCTAATATGTGGCCTGGTCTTTTATTCCGGTGTTTTAGTCATCGTGGCCATGTACAAAGACGAAACTTATCTCTCGATCGCCCTGTTGCTGCCATCGATCATTGCAGTCGCAATTTTTGTTTATGGTTTTATCGGCTGGTCAGTCCGAGTTTCACTAAGTCAATGGAAAGGTTTATTACCGGATTATACCTGGGCAGGTTTGAGCCAATACACTTACCTCTTCCATGATGCACGCTTCTTGATTGACATTCGCAACACGGCTGTCTTCACCGTTGGTTTTATTGCTGGTTGCCTCATTCTCGGACTTGGAATAGCCATTCTTTTGGATCAGAAACTCAAGGGCGAGTCCATTTTCCGAAGTATTTTTCTTTTCCCGATGTCAATTTCGTTCATAGCCTCAGGTGTGGTCTGGGGCTGGTTGATGAATCCTGCGACTGGTAGCCGCATCACTGGGATCAATCTCATTTTCAAGTCACTCGGCTTGGACTTTTTAATCAGTCTGTGGCATTCCACACCCATGCCCTGGGGTATGGCTTTTACAGTGATTCCTGCTGTCTGGCAGCTTTCGGGATTTACCATGGCGCTCTACCTAGGCGGCATACGAAGCGTCTCGGAAGATATTCGTGAAGCAGCTCGCGTAGATGGAGCAACTGAATTCCAGATCTATCGTTATGTTATCCTGCCGATGCTACGGCCTGTTACGCTCAGCGCGGTGATCATCCTGGGGCACATGTCGCTCAAGATCTTTGATTTGATCGTAGCCCTTGGCCATAAAGATATTCGTCTGGATGTCCCGGGCATTTATATGTGGACGACCACCTTCGACGGTACCAATTATGCCCAGGGTGCGGCGATCGGCATTCTGATGCTTGTCAGCGTGGCGGTGCTTGTCGTTCCCTACCTGGTACAAAATATGCGCGCGGAGACTGAGCTTTGAACCGACGGATTGCGCTAAGATTTCTTTTCTATTTTATTTTGATCGCGCTTGCCCTGGTATATTTGTTGCCGGTCTATCTGCTGGTGCTGACAGGTTTGAAACCCCTTAATCAAGTTGATCTCAAAACAATGTGGGCCTTGCCTATCAGCGGCCTGCACATTGACAACTTCATCGCAGGCTATAAACAGCTGGCCCCTAATATCAACAATAGTTTGTTGATGGTCATTCCAGAGGCATTGCTTTCGGCACTGCTTGGCTCATTCAATGGCTATCTGCTTTCCAAATGGAAATTCCGCGGGTCGAATTTGATCTTTACCTTGATCTTATTTGGAATGTTCATTCCTTACCAGAGCATTCTGATCCCTCTGGTCAAATTTATGCAATACATCAAACTGTACGGAGATTTGCCCGGACTCGTCCTCGTGCATATTATTTACGGTATCCCTATCACGACTTTGATCTTCCGCAATTACTATGCCGGGATTGGAACGGAAATCATCGAAGCAGGACGGATCGATGGCGCCAACCTGATGAGCGTTTACCGTTATATCATGCTGCCTCTCTCCGCTCCGAGTTTTGCCGTGGTAATCATTTGGCAGTTTACACAGGCCTGGAACGAATTCCTGTTCGCTGTGATCCTGACAAACCAATCCCACTGGCCCGTAACCGTGGCGCTGAATAATCTCGCGGGCAGCCAACTGGTTCAATGGAACGTTCTGATGGCAGCCACTCTGCTGGCGGCCTTGCCAACCCTGTTGGTTTACATCTTCCTTGGACGTTACTTCCTGCGTGGATTGATGGCGGGTGCGCTCAAAGGCTAAATCGTGAAATTCAAACTTTTGTCTTTGGAAATGTAAAGATCATGGTTGCTTTTATTTTCCTTCCGGGTGAAAGGATGTATCCATCAGAAAATATACCTGTCGTGGAAATGCGAAACATCAAGAAAAACTTTGGTGCTGTCCAAGCTTTGCATGGAGTGGATTTGGCTTTATATCACAATGAAGGCCAGGGGTTGGTAGGTAATAATGCCGCAGGTAAATCCACACTTATGAAGGTCCTTAGTGGGGCTTATATTCCAGATGAGGGAGAGATACTCCCTGAGGGGCAGAAAGCACATATAGCCAATCCTATGCTCAAATCGGACTAAAAAATACAATCAACTCTTGCGCATTGGAGTTGAATTGGGAGAAAGCGCACAATTAGCTGGTTGGAGCGCATTAAATCGATAACAATCTCACGCAATGCGCCTCATTCTGAAATTGGAATGAGGCATTTATTATCCCGACTTTGTTAAACATATTGACAAACATTTTTTCCATGATATTATGTTAGCAGAATTCCGAGCATTTTTTGCCCAGGATTGCGTCAGTGAGCGCATATTTCAATTATATTCCAGCCCCCAATGTAAAAAGTCTTAACAAACATGCTATTTTAGATTTAATCCGGTTTACCTCCGGCGGAATTTCACGTGCTGAATTAGCTCAACATATGGAGTTAAGTCGGGCCGCGGTTACCACGATCGTTAACGATCTCATCGAAACAAACACAATTCGCGAAGCGGAAAGTCGTTCCACCAGTAACGGACGCCCCCCTATTAACCTTGAAGTAAATCCAAACCGAGGCTATGTTGCCGGAATCGACATGGGTGCAACTCACACGTCGGTCGTAATCGCCAATTTTGCGGCATATGTACTCGAAGAAAAAGAAATATCCTTCAATATTAATGAAGGTCCCCAAGCATCTCTCAACCAAGCTGAAACTCTTTTGCGTGAAATCGCTGCGCGAGCTAATATTAATATACATGACATCCTGGCAATCGGGCTGGGTGTTCCGGGCCCAATCGTCACAGACGCCGGTATGGTTTTGGCTCCACCAATCATGCCGGGCTGGGATCGTTTCCCTATTCGCGAAACACTTGAAAAAAAGTTGGGGTGCCCTGTGTCGCTGAACAACGATGCGGAATTGGGGGCGCTTGGTGAATGGGCATATGGTGCCGGGCGAGGCGAAAACAACTTAGCATACATCAAAGTCGGTACTGGCATTGGTGCAGGACTTTTGCTTGACGGACAAATTTATAGTGGGGCAACGGGTTCCGCCGGTGAAATTGGTCACTTAACTATCGAAGAAAATGGTCCCCTATGCTCTTGTGGCAATCGTGGTTGTCTTGAAGCAATTGCAGGCGGACAAGCTATCGCCCGTCAAGCCCGGGAAGCTGTCAAAAAGGGGTTACGCACGCAATTAAGCAGTATCAAACCAATCGAGAATATCACTGGCGCAGATGTCGCCGCAGCAGCCCGAAAGGGAGATTTGATCGCCCAACAAATTTTTACTCAAGCCGGCAGCTACCTCGGAATCGCGATCGCAGGGATCGTAAATTTGTTAATCCCAATATGGTAGTGGTCGGTGGCGGCATTTCACAAATCGGCGACCTGTTTCTCGAGCCCGTGCGCATGGCCGTTCAAACCCGCAGCCTGCCCGCGGCTGTGCAAGCTGTCCGTATCACGACAGCCTTGCTTGGCAGGCGTTCGGCCAGCATGGGAGCGGTCGTCCAAGCCGTATCAATTGCCATGCATCAAATCGCAGAAGGGAAAGCAAATGTGGTTATTGGGACCTAATTCGTTGCGTCTCGATTTTTAATTTTTTGATTCTTCCATATGGTTATAATGAAAATATCATTTCGTTCAGCAAATAAACATATCTGGAGGCAAACGCATGGCAAATGTAACCTATGATCAAGTGACCAAGAAATTCGGGGAGACGACCGCGGTCGACGATCTGAGCATCCAGGTAGCGGACAAGGAATTCCTGGTGCTGGTCGGGCCTTCGGGCTGCGGCAAGACCACCGCCCTGCGCCTGCTGGCCGGTCTGGAGGAGATCACCGAGGGCAAGATCTCGATCGAAGATCGCGTGGTCAACGACGTCGCCCCCAAGGATCGCGACATTGCCATGGTCTTCCAGTCCTACGCGCTCTACCCGCACCTGTCGGTCTACGACAACATGGCCTTCGGGCTCAAACTGCGCAAGACGCCCAAGGAGGATATCAAGCGCCGGGTGCAGGAAGCGGCCGAGATCCTGGACATCCAGGAGTACCTGGACCGCAAACCGCGCCAGCTCTCAGGCGGACAGCGCCAGCGGGTGGCGCTGGGACGCGCGATCGTGCGCGAGCCGAAGGTGTTCCTGTTCGACGAGCCGCTCTCCAACCTGGACGCCAAGCTGCGGGTGCAAATGCGGACCGAGATCAGCAAGCTGCACCAGCGTCTGCAGACCACCTTCATCTACGTCACGCACGACCAGACCGAAGCCATGACGATGGCCACGCGCATCGCGGTGATCAACAAAGGGCAACTGCAGCAGATCGACACGCCGCAGAACCTGTACGACAACCCGGCCAACCTGTTCGTGGCCGGCTTCATCGGCTCCCCGGCCATGAACTTCTTCCCGGCCAAGCTGCGCAAGGACGGTGGACGGCTGGTGGTGGACAGCGGCGACTTCGTGATCCAGATCCCGCAGGAGCGCAGCGCGACCTACCAGAACCTGGTCGACAAGCGCGTCATCTTCGGCATCCGGCCGGAGAACATCCACGACCCGCACTTCACCCCGGGGAACATCCATGCCGAGAAGATCACGGCCAAGGTGGATGTGACCGAATTGATGGGCAACGAGATCTTCATGTACATGCTGAGCGGCAAGAACAGCTTCGTGGCACGTGTCGATCCGCGCTCCTCGCACCGCATTGGAGAAGAGGTGGAGATGGTCTTCAATATGGACAACTTCCACATCTTCGACGCCCAATCTGAGTTGGCTGTTAAATAAACTCATATTAAGGAGGTGATTTCAGCAAACCATTTACTCGCAATCAGCCCAACAGTTAAGACCTATTCTGTTACCAAGGAGTGAAAGAGAAATGAAGAAAACCATTCTATTGATGGCAAGCGTTCTATTGATCGCTGCCTTTGCGCTTTCGGCCTGCGGGCCCAAAGCCGCCCCCTCCCCGGAAGCCCCGGCCGCAACCGAGGCCCCAAGCGGAGATACTCCCGCGGAACCTCAGCCCACCGCGAATCCGCTGTCCGGCAGTGTAACCATCTGGCACGCTTGGAAAACCAATGAAATCTGGAGCCTGAACGAAGTCCTCTCAGCCTTCAATGCTGCGTATCCAAACGTCAGTGTGGATGTGCTCTACGTGCCCTTCGATGACCTGCGCAGCAAGTTCGAAACCGCGGCCGCCACCGGTGAAGGTCCTGATATTCTAATTGGTGCAGCAGACTGGGGTCCTGCACTATATGACGCCAACCTGGTTGCGGACATCTCAAGTGATGCGTCATCTGATTTCCTGGGCACCATCAATCCTGCCGCTCTGGGCGCAACCCAGTATAAGGGTGCTTTGATTGGCCTGCCTGAAACCATCAAGGGCGTGGTTATGTTCCGCAATACTTCCATCGTCCCCGAAGCTCCCACTTCCTTTGATGATTTGGTTGCCAAAGCTACTGCGGCGACCAGTGGTGATGTCAAGGGTGCTTACCTTGAATACGGCTTCTTCTTCGCAGCTGGTAACCTTAATGGCGTCGGCGGCAAGTTAATGAATGACGATGGCACGCCCGCCTTCAACGATGCCAAGGGAGTCGATTGGGTCAATCTGGTCAACCGCTTCAAAGATGCTGGATCGGTCACCAACAATACCGACGATGATGTCAACCTGTTCAAGGCCGGCAAAGCCGGCATCATCATCGACGGCACCTGGAACATTTCTGCCTTAGCGGCAGCAGTTGGTGCTGACAACCTGGCGATCGATCCCTGGCCCTCCCCCATGTCGGGTTACGTCCAGACCGAAAACATCTACATGAGCGCCAATGTGACCGCCGAGAACAAAGATGCTACCTGGGCCTTCATGCAATACTTCCTCGGAAGCGATGCTCAGAACTCTGCTGGCTGATCCAAACAAGGCTGCCCACATTCCCGCCATCAGCGGTGTGGAAGTCACTGATCCAATGATGCAGCAATCCGTCGCTGCCTTCGCCGGTGGCACCGCCTTCCCGGTCATCCCCGAAATGGGTGCTTATTGGGATCCAATGAACAATATGCTCAAGAAGGTTGTAGAAGAAGGTGCCGACCCGGCAACCGCTCTGCAAGATGCCTTCGATGCTGTGACCGCCAAGGTCGCCGAAATCAAGGGGCCGTAAAGCCTCTTTAAGGCACTAATCAGGTGGGAGGAATCCTCCCACCTGATTTCACCAAGCACTCATCCCTAATTTCAATACCAGGTCTCATGGAGGAGAACGGCGATGGCAGTTACCGAAACCGTACTTACTTCCGTTGATGCAAAAAAACTCAAGCGCGGAGAATTTATACGGTCACTCAAGCGCTCGCGTACAGCCTGGCTATATATCGCCCCTGCCAGTCTGTTAATGCTGATTATCACATTTTTCCCGCAGGCCTTTCAGGTCTGGATGGCCTTCACGGATTTTCGCATCAAGAACTTGCGTTTCAACATCTTCAACCCGGCCTCCTGGGCAAAATATGCACCATCCTACGTGGCTCCCCTGGGCCTGGGAAATTTCATCAAAATCCTGACGAACAACCTGGCAATTGAAAACTATGATTTCGGGAGATTGTTACTTTTTAATTTCACCTGGACTGTCGTCAATATCATTTTCCATGTGTCACTTGGGGTACTGATCGCCCTGGCCCTAAACAGCAAGAACTTGTTCGGGCGGCGCATCTACCGTGCGTTGTTTGTGCTGCCCTGGGCAATCCCCGGATATATTGCAGCCCTGACCTGGCGCAATATGTTCGATGAAAATTTCGGCGCCATCAATTACATGATTGCCGATTTCAATAAATATTTCGGGACTGCATTCAATTCACATATCCGCTGGTTTGACTCGACCGTTCCTCCTGTTGGAGGCCTGCTCAGTTTCTTGCCACTTGCCTTCTATGCCGTCTTGGTCGTAAATATCTGGCTGGGCTGGCCATTTATGACCATCGTAGCTACCGGTGCCTTGCAGTCTATTCCCAATGAACTTTATGAAGCAGCCGACATGGACGGCGCCAATGGCTGGCAGAAATTTTGGAATATCACCGTGCCGATGATCCGCCCTGCCATGGTCCCGGCCATCATGCTGGGCACGATTTGGACATTCAATCAATTCAACGTGATCTACTTTGTATCGCGAGGGGGGCCGTTCGGGAGGACAGAAATCCTGATCACGCAATCGTTCAAGCTGGTTTACGAACAGCGCTTGTACGGTGTGGCCGCAGCCTTCAGCATTGTTGTCTTCGTCGTGTTATTCATCCTGACAATGCTCCAGAACCGCGTTACGCGAGCAACGGAGGCCTATAATGCCTAAAACCGCCAAGGATATCTGGAAGCAGATCGGCGTTCAGGTTTTCCTACTACTGGTCACCGCCATGGTCCTGTTTCCCATTATTTGGATCATCTCAATGGCGCTCGATCCGCGTAATATCGACAAGCCGCTGAGTCTGACATTAATCCCTCCAGGAGCGTCGCTACAGGCTTTCCGAAAAGTCCTGCTCGAACCTTTTCAGTTGCTCTGCAAGAACCCGCTCGATGTCAGTTCCTGCATGACCTTTGGAAAACTTCTGGGCAATAGCCTGTTCGTTGCACTGGGCACAAGCGTGCTTTCGGTTTTTCTGGGCGCATCAGCAGCTTATGCCTTCTCACGCTTCCAGTTTATCGGCCGCCAGGCCGGCATGATCGGCTTCATCGTGCTGCTCATGCTTCCCTCGACTGCTACACTGGCTCCCTTGTATGTCTTACTCAGTCAGATAAAAATTGCTGGCGAGTCGCTGCGTTCCACCTTGTATGGGTTGATGATCGCCTATGCCTCTACGGCTCTGCCTTTTGCCATCTGGAACCTGAAAGGCTATTTTGACACCGTACCAAAGGAACTCGAGGAAGCGGCCCTGATCGACGGCGCCAGCATCACCCAGACCTTCTTCCGTATCATCCTGCCGCTTTCGGTTCCGGCCTTGGCGGTCACCGTTCTGTTCAGTTTCATGACCGGCTGGACTGAATTCATTCTGGCCTGGACCTTCCTGGATGACCCTGCCCGCTTCACGCTGGCCATGGCCCTGCGCTCGATGCAAGGACAATATTCCACGCCCTGGTCTGAATTCTCAGCCATGTCTATCCTGATGAGCATCCCCATCGTCGTTCTGTTCTTTGCGATGCAACGTTATCTTGTTTCCGGCCTGACCGTCGGCGGCGTGAAAGGTTAATCGATTTTTCTTCGACAACAGAGAGCGCAGAATCGTCTGCGTTCTCTGTTTTTGTGACAACAGCCATGACCAAGCGCATCACCTTCCTGCTTCTGTTCGCTATCTTATTGACAGCCTGCGGCCCGAGCATAGCCCCGCTCCCAGGGACGCCTGTGTTCACGGCCACGACCGCGCCAACTCTTACGCCCGAGCCGACCGATATCCCCTACATCACACCGGTATGGTTTCGAAATGCAATCGTTTACGAGATCTTCGTACGCTCCTTTGCCGATTCCAACGGTGACGGAATTGGCGACTTACGCGGAATCGAAGCGCACCTGGATTACCTGCAATCCTTGCACGTCAATACGCTCTGGTTGATGCCAATCTACCCATCCCCTTCTGTGCACGGCTACGACGTGACAGACTACCTGGCTGTCAACCCGGAATACGGCACGCTGGGCGACTTGCAATCCCTGGTCTCCGCAGTTCACCAACGCGGCATGCACATTATCCTGGACTTTGTGCCTTCACACCTGTCGAATGAGAATCCGATTTTCCTGGACGCGCTGGGCAATCCAGCTTCGAAATACAGTAATTGGTTTGTCTGGACTAATGATGCGCACACAAAATACGCAGGGTTTGCAGGCAACGAAGAGATGCCGCGTTTCAATCATTACAATCCTGAAGTTGTCGATTATCTTTCAAAGGCTGCCCTTTACTGGCTCGACTTAAACGGTGACGGGAATTATGCCAACGGTGTAGATGGCTTTCGAATCGACAACGCAACTTTTCCCCCGCGCGAGTTTTTCGTCGCGTTGCGCCAACGCATCAAAGATGCAAATCCCAACGCGGTCTTGCTCGGAGAGGCCTGGGTGCACAGCCCATCAGATCTGAATTATTACTTCGCCGATCAGTTCGACGCCTTGTTCGATTTTCCGCTGAATGAACTCTTGCTGAGCGGATCGGAAGCGAACAATGAAGGCATCCTGTCCGGGAATAGTTACCCGGCCCTGCTCGACTCGCTCTTTCAAGACGAGAACCTGTTCCCGAGCCAGGCTATGCCTTTAAAATTCCTGTCCGACCATGACATGAACCGCCTGGCCACCAAACTGGGCAATGACCCGGCTCGTTTGCGACTGGCGGCTGCCTTTCTGGCGGCGCTGCCCGGAGCGATCATGATTTATTACGGCGAGGAAATCGGGATGCCCGGCCAAAAGGGCGGACCGCCCAACTGGGACAACTACCGTCGTGAACCGATGGATTGGTATGCTGCCGAAGCTGGCGCAGGGCAAACCACCTGGTTTGTACCAGCCGATCGCTGGAACCAACCCAATGACGGGATATCCGTTGAAGAAGAAGATAAAAACCCCGCTTCATTGCTGAACTTTTACCGGCAGATACTGCAAATCCGCGCCAACTCACCCACCTTCGAGGGAGGCGAATTTCAAATCTTGAAGCTACAAGCCTCCGGATCCGGTGCCTGGGGGCTGGTTTATCAGCAGGGGGCAGATTGGCTCATCGCGTTGTATAATTTCTCGGATGAACCAGTAGATGTGACGATCCCATCCATACCGTTTGATGGTCACCCCATCCACGAATTACTGGTTGGGGCACAAATTCAATTTGGTCCCAAGGACCAACCTGTGACAATCAAGCTGCCTCCGGTTACGGCCTACTGGTTGACGAACTTACCATAATCTTAATACATCGAGGTATTCATGACTGTCCCATATTGGGTGCAAGATTCTGTTTTCTATCAGATTTTCCCTGACCGCTTTGCGAACGGCGATCCATCCAATGATCCGCCCAACCTGCAGAAATGGGGTGCCCCACCGACGACCTGGGGCTACCAGGGCGGCGATCTGCGCGGGATCATCCAGCGCTTCGACTACCTGCTCGATCTGGGCATTAATGCCATTTACCTGAACCCAATCTTCCAATCCACATCCAACCATCGTTACAACGCATCCGATTACTATCGGATCGATCCAAGGCTCGGCACATTAAAAGATTTTCAAGCTTTGCTGGATGCAGCTCATCGCAACAACATTCGTGTGGTGATCGATGGCGTCTTCAATCACTGCGGGCGGGGCTTCTTTGCATTTGCCGATGTCCTTGAGAATGGCAGCCATTCGCCCTATAAAGACTGGTTCCATATCAAGCAATTTCCCCTGGATGCTTACGGGCCGGGAGATGCTGAAAACTACCTGGCGTGGTGGAAATTCAAATCCCTACCCAAATTCAACACTGACAATCCGCAAGTACGCCAATATATCCTCGGAGTTGCCCGCTACTGGATCGAACAAGGCGCGGACGGCTGGCGGTTGGACGTGCCCAACGAAATCGACGATGACGCGTTCTGGGAAGAATTCCGCCAGACTGTCAAACAAGTCAATTCGGACGCCTACCTGGTCGGCGAAATCTGGACCGCCGACTCCCGTTGGGCGGATGACAGCCATTTCGACGGTCTGATGAATTATCCGGTACGCGACGACTTGCTACGGTTACTTTATGCCGGCACACTGAAAACCGTTGAATTCGCGGACAAAGTCGAGGATTTGCTCAAGCTGTACCCCAAAGATAACGTCTATGCCATGTATGTGCCGCTTGGCTCGCACGACACCGAACGATTATGGTTCAAACTGGGCGGCAACCTGGATAAGGTCAAGCTGGCATTTTTGTTCCAGTTTGCTTATCCTGGTGCCCCGGCCATCTACTACGGTGACGAGATCGGCCTGGACGGTGACAAAGACCCGGACTGCCGGCGCGCTTTCCCCTGGGATCCAGCTGACTGGCAAGGAGACTTGCAGCCCTGGGTACGGGGTTTGGTAGCAGCCCGAAAATCGCGCTCATCCCTGCGACGCGGAGATTTCATCCGCATCCTGGCAGACGACGAGACGAACATTTATGCATTTTCACGAACTCTCGGCGAGGAAAAAACCCTGGTGGTGATCAACTTCAGCGATAAATCTCAAGATGTCCAGGTACCGGTTGGAGGCCTTAATTGGCACGACGGTATGGGTCTGCGCAGTATTCTGGACCAACGTCCCTTCTTGGTGCAGGAAGGTAAGCTGGCGATTACCCTTTCTCCATGGAGTGGGGTCTGGATTGGATAAGCCAAACACAATAAATTTAATTGCTTTCCGCCTCAAATCTCTGTATAGTAATAAATATAGAGCTCATTTATCGGGATTCGATTAGTGGCCTTTGAAAGGAGAATGCCATGAAATTCGACCTGGTTTTTGAAGGCGGTGGCGCCAAGGGAATGGTCTTCGTTGGCGCAATGCAAGAGTTTGAAAATCGCGGCCACCTGCACGATCGTTTGCTTGGCACTTCAGCTGGCGCCATTACAGCGGCGTTAATGGCAGCCGGTTATTCATCGCAGGAGATGCTCGCCGCTCTTGACGAGAAAAAAGACGGGCATTCGGTTTTTGCCGATTTTATGGGCGCGCCCACTCCCCCGAACGAAGCCGACGTCCAAAGGAGTGCCATCTATTCCCTGCTCAAGAACTTTGATGCCCCGTGGATCCCGAACGCCCTCGAAAACAAACTCGATTTTCACATCGCCCTCTGGCTTGGCAGGCAGGCTTACGGGAATCACCTATTTTCCTTCGTGGATCGCGGGGGCTGGTTTTCTGCTGACAACTTCCTGGCCTGGATCGAAAAAAAGATGGACAGCGGTGAATTAAACGGCAAGCCGCGAAATTTCAGCAAGATGACGCTCAAACAATTTTTCAAGGCAACCCAGAAAGACCTCTCACTGGTCGCCTCAGATACCACTGCCGGCGAAATGCTGGTGCTCAATCATCGCACTGCACCCAACCTGCCAGTGGTTTGGGCGGTGCGTATGTCGATGAGCATCCCGCTGTTATGGCAGGAAGTCGTCTGGCAAACTGCTTGGGGCACCTACCTGGGCAAAAAAATGAGCGGTCACACCATTGTGGATGGCGGCCTGTTATCCAATTTTCCGATCGAGTTATTCCTGTCAGACCTGGATACGGTTACCAGATTAATGGGGCCGAAGCGGCAGGATCATGTGATGGGTTTACTGATCGATGAAACCATGGAAGTAAAAGGCGTCTCCAACAAATCCAGCCAAGCCTCGAAAGGCATCAAACTGGGCAGCTTGCAGACCGTGCAACGTCTCAACAACCTGGTCAATACTGTCCTGGGGGCTCGCGATAAAAATGTGATCGAAACCTTCGAGAAACTGGTGGTGCGCATGCCGGCCAAAGGCTTCGGCACAACCGAATTTGACATGAGCGACAGCCGTAAAAAGAAACTGGTATCCGCCGGACGCGAAGCGATGAAATCTTATTTGAACCGCATCGAAGCGCCCGAAGCGGTCTCCTTCGCCATCCCGGAGGTGCTTACACGCAAGGAAACAGCCGATCGCATGGCACAAAACCTGTTGGCCGTGAAATAAGGTTCAAGATCACACACACCCGCAGGAACCTCGCGCCACCATTCCTGCGGGTGTTTAATTTTCCAGGCTTCAGGATCGAACCCAGGTTACACGCAACAATTCCGGCAAAATCTCCCCGGAGCGGCCATGCAGAACGAAGTCTGCTTTTGCGGATAACGGCGTGGGGTCCAGATTGATTTCCACCACCACAGCACCTTTATTCCTGGCAGCGTGCGCCAGAGAAGCCGCAGGCTGCACCAAAGCGGATGTGCCAATCGAAAAGAACACATCACAGCAGCGGGCAGCTCGAACTGCCTCCTGCAAGGCATCCTGGGGCAGCCTTTCACCAAACCAGATCACATCCGGACGCAGCAGTCCACCACAAGAGCGACAACGGGGAAGGTCTTCACCGCCCTCATTCCAACTGTCAGCGTGCAACCCGCAATCGGAGCATTTGACTCGCCCAAGATTGCCGTGTAGTTCGATCACGCGCGGACTGCCAGCCTTGCGATGCAAGCCGTCTACATTTTGAGTGACCAGCACAAAATCGGGGATATGTGTCGCCATCTCAGCCAGTGCGAGGTGACCGGGATTGGGCTGCACATTGGCCAGCTGCTCACGTCGCATGGCATACCAATCCCAGACCAGCCTGGGATTGCGCTGAAAGGCTTCGGGAGAAGCCAAATCTTCGGGACGGTGCTGCGCCCAGAGCCCGGTTTGGGCATCACGAAAGGTGCGCAAGCCGGATTCCTGGGAGACACCCGCGCCTGTCAATGCCACGACACTGGTTGCCCTACGCAAGAAGAGA
Source organism: uncultured Chloroflexia bacterium (assembly GCA_963790075.1). Lineage (GTDB taxonomy): Bacteria > Chloroflexota > Anaerolineae > Anaerolineales > Villigracilaceae > CAYOUV01. The sequence continues at coordinate 1,215,626 of CAWBNG010000004.1, read as the reverse complement.
ATCAGTTCGGGCGGAATGTCCATACATCAATTTTACAACAAAGGGAATCCACCATCATTGTTTCCTTTTCGAAGTAAAAATTTACGGGCGGAGAATAAATCTCCGCCCGTTGTCTTATTTCCAGGCCTGGGATCGAGCCAGTCTGCTCAGGGTTTGCAAGAGCGGCTGTAATTCGGGTGGTGCGGAAGTATCTCCGGTAATGACTGAGTGCTGCCACTCTTTCGTTTCGACGGAAATCGTATAGGTAAACTGGTCGGGAACAGGCGCATTTGACACGATCTGCTCAGGGAGTTTTCGAAAATCAGCCTGATCGAGCAATTCGCGCAGCTGGCGCGACTGTTTTTCGTCCATCTGATCCAGATTAAATAAGCCGGTCAGCAGCATCCCGGCAAACCCACCTGAACGCTCAAATTTAATCCGCATCGATCCTCCTTGTTGATTTGGCCGGAGCGGCGCCAATCAGACGCAACACCTGGGACAAGCAGCCATCGCCACTGGTTGGTAGCGTAGTTGTCGTGGCATCGATCCCGACCCCTGCCCAGCCTTTCGACACCGCCTGCTGTTCCAGGCTGCCAGGTCCGAATTGATCAGCCGCCACCTGGTAAGTCAGCGCCGCAGTTTCCTGGAAATTCGAAGTGGCGCCAAGTTTGTCTCGCAGGGTCAGGTACCAGATCAACCCGGCTTTTTCCCAGGCAAAACCGCCCAATTCCATCGCGGTCAGGTAAAAAGCATGGTTCGGAATGCCTGAATTAATGTGCACGCCACCATTATCGTTGACGGTATTGACGTAATCATTCATATGCCCCGGCTGCGGGTCTTTGCCAAGCACCGGATCGTCGTAAGCGGTCCCGGGCGCTTTCATCGATCGAATCCCGACACCATTGACATTGGAGCTGAACAAGCCCTCGCCAATGATCCAGTCGGCTTTGTCCGCCATCTGTCCGAGGTGGTACTGTTTGACCAGCGATCCAAACACATCTGAGAAAGATTCGTTCAAGGCTCCCGACTGTTGGGAGTAATTCAACTTGGCCTCGAATTGGGTCACGCCATGGGTTAATTCGTGCCCAATCACGTCGATCGCAATTGTGAAACGATTGAACAGCTGCTGGGCCGGAGGCGAGTTCCTCATCACCGTCGCCATAGACCATCTGCTGACCATCCCAGAAAGCATTATCGTAGCCTTGCTGGTAATGGACGGTTGAATCGAGCTTCATCCCATTACCATCGATCGAGTTGCGGCCATAGATATTGCTGTACAAATCGTAGGTTGCGCCGCTACCATCGTATGCCTCATTGACGGCCAGATCACCGCCGGGCAGATCTCCTTCGTCCCGGACCTTGGTGCCCGGGAGGGATGACCCATGCTGGGCATCATAGATGGTGCGATGTTTACCGGTCGCCACCAGGGTCGCGACTGCTGCTCGAAACCCGGTCAGGCCTTCGCGTTGACCGCGGAATTGCTCAGAAGCCTTGAAGGTGAGAATCGCAAAATCACGCTGAGAGGCGCTGCCGTTTTCAATGATCGCCTGTAGCATGTGGGGGGGCAAAATACAAGTGAGGGGATGTCTGTGCATGGGGATACCCTTTCATTCATCACAGTAAAGGAAACGCACATCCAGTATACGGTGAATGAATAGGATTTACAATATCCGAATTGAAATCCAGCAGACTACCACCCCGCAAAAGAGCTGGACATTCATAGCCTTAAACCAGCAAGCCACCGGAATATATTCTTCCCATCGGCAGCTTTCCACTGTTTTTTACCGTCAATAGTTCTTATCCAGATACTCTCTCTCAGGCTGCCTTTTTGCCAATAGAATATAGCCATCCATGGGTCAATCGGACTTAAGCGGGCATCTATTATTAAATTTTCATCCGTTGGAGGAGCTACCTTTTCTATCTGACGCGGGGTTGGGTTCGTTCCTGAAAAAAGCAGTATTTTGGAATGCAAAGGTTGGCTGCTATCTCCGAGAGTTTCGGTCCCATTCACAGCAAATACAAATAGATCGGCTGGCAATCCAAGTTCAACTAAGGGGATTTCTGCGTTTACTGGGCAGATTTTTTGGCGATTTGGTTTGATTCCCTCAATACCTGAACGTACTGTGGGTGCAGATGTAATAATCGTCGCTGTCGGTTCCATCGCCTTTGTTTTTATATTATTTTTAGGTATTGTCGGAATGCAATTTGAGGCTACGATCAATAGTAAGATGTGAATAACCACTTTTTTAGCATAGGACATCCTAATTTACTTAAAGGCAAAGTACAAAATATCTCCACTGGAACCTGACAGACCTGGATGTTTTACTGTATGAATTTTAGTATATTGACTAAAGCCCGATTCTCCAGGTGTCCACCAAGTAAGTTCCTGAGTAATTGGATCTAAGTTCCAGTAAGCATCTACAGTATTAAGAAATGTGTCAGCTGGCTTTTTCATTAATTCATTCCAGTCTCCCTGACCAAACGCACTCCCGCTATTAGGATTGTAAAAAGAAGTAAACTTACCCAAATCGTACTGGTCGATCCCGTCCGCGAATAAGCGATGCATATAACGAATCATCAATTTTGCACCGATTAGCCCACCTCCATTATTATAAACGTCGTCACCGGGAGTTTCAGTGAACATCTCTACTCCCTCCTCGCCAAGTAGCCATGCAGTTATCTCTTTCGCATCAGGATATTTTCCGCCCCACCATGTTCCTTGAGCATCACCTAACCACCCCCAAACTAATTGGGCGCGTTCGATATCCCAGGAATTGCTGTCGATTTCGCCCCATTTTGGTCCAGGAATGCTATTCGATGCTGCGTCATAATCCTTATATCTTTTCCAAGGCTCAATATAGGGAAGGGGAGAAGTGGGCGGGGTAGAAGTAGGGTCTGATATCCGGTAACTGGTGACGAATTTTTTTTGATAGGAAGAGATCCAAACGGCATCGCTCTGGTTGCCGCCCAAGGCGATGACATGACCGTCGACCTCGCCCAGGTAGAAGCTGACGTGCTGGCCGCCATCTGCCCAGCTAAAGGTGACCACACAGCCTCGGCGGGGCGTATCCACCTCCTGCCCCCAACGGGTCCAGGGGTAAACCAGGGCCGATTCGGTCGTATCGACACCGGATTTCTTCACAGCCCAGTTAATAAAGGCAGCACACCAATCGGTCTCATCCGGCAGGCTGGGGTACTCCTCACTCAAACTAGTACTCATAATATATTCCTGAATGCGCTGGTTACTGGGCGCACCCGCCACTTCCCGCTCGCCAAATTCGCCAAAAGCAATTGGCAGCCATGGAAACTCTTCTTCCGTTTGAAGTTCGCTCATCTCACCCAGGCTCACTAAGAATTCGTAATAACACCAGCCTTCCAGCCCGGCCGCGGTCTGGATTTTCAACCACTCATCGAACTCGGAACTTTCAATTACATTGACCGTCTGCTCGGCTTGCAACTCACCCAGGATAGGATAATTCACACCGGGTCCGCTTCTGATATTGAGGCGAGATACGATGACGCGATGCATGCCTTTTATGGTCGAGCCGGGTTCGGGTGACGGATTTTGAGCCTCCATGGGAATCAAGTAACTGACAGCACACCAGCCGGTCGAACCATTGGCCATGCGAACCTGGAGCCAGTTGCCATCCGTGGACAAGCCCAATCCGCCGATCAGATCATCGCGACGCAGATAACCGACCACGGCATAATGCGTCCCCGGCCCTTTGCGGATATTCAGCGCATCGGCAGTGACGCGGTACTCGATGACGGAGCCGGGGTCCCCCGGGGACGTCTGAGCCCCACCAATCATGTCCAGGAATTTCAACGAACACCAGCCCATGCGCCCATCATCCAGGAAGACTTGGGCCCAATATCCATCCGGTGAAGTTCCGTAGCCGGGAACGACTGTGTCTTTGACCAGTAAACCGATGACTTGATACTGCAAACCCGGGCCATGACGAACGTTTAAGGCGCTGGCAGTTACGCGGTATTTGGCGGATGGTTGATCACTAGCCGGCGGCGGAGTGGGTTCTTCCTGGATTTGCAGGTACTTACTGGAACACCAGCCAATTAACCCCTTGGAGGTTTGAACATTGACCCAATCCCCAGCTTCGTTCAGTCCCAAACCATCCACTATGTCATGAAAGAGCAGGAAGCCGATGGTTCTGGTGTTCGTTCCCGGCCCTTCCCTGACCCGCAAAGCGAAGGCCGTCACTTGATAGGTTGTCATTACGGCTCCTTGATCGGTGCATCTGGGTTCGATTAAATATTATTTTATCAAAATATGGGGGATGTGGGCCAGCAGTTCTCTTGCAGATGTCTGACAGAAAGATTTAATGCTCGACGATAAAAAACCAGGGAAATGACGCCACTAAAGTTTGGGATCGTCTATTAAATAAAAAAGACCGGGAAGCCGTGACTTTCCGGTCTTTTAGCTGAGGGAGCCCGCCATCAGCAAGTGCTCGTTTTCCAGCAGGGCTTCCATATCCGGCGAGCGAGGTACAAAGTACTCGCGCAAACGGTCAGCGCCCGGACTGGCCAGGGTCAACAAATACCCGCGGTTTTCATCGTTGGCACCATGTGCCAGCACAGTTGCCGCTTTTGAAATCGTCCAACCCTGATGCAATGCAGTCGTTACTGTGTTCATTAAGCGTCCTCCTTTCTGTATCATCTGAGTTTATATTACCCGAAAAAGATAAACAACAGCTTAATTGAATGTCAACAATGGGTTAACGTTTAGGCGGATCGAATATTTGACCAGGCTGCCCAGCGGCTAATTCGGCGTCAGCAGCAGCTTCAACCTGTCAAGCATGCATATTTATAGCAACCGGCTGGATATGCGCATTGGTTTTTGTTGTAAAATAGACCTGTTGGTCTCCAACCCGCCAAAGGCGTTTCAGACCAAGTGCAAAACCGCCGGAGAATGCGATTGCCAAGACACAAAATTAACCGGATAGCCCTGCCCGGTAGAAAGAGTGTGCTCCGTGTCAATGATAGAATGCGAATTGTTCGCTGCCGACCATATTCTACACGGGTATGTCGATACGCGCGGTGAACGGTTGAGTGACCTGCTCAACAACCAGGAGGAATCCAGCCTGATGATGACCGAAGCCCGCATTATACGCCTGCTTAATATTGGCGGTCCTCCGCCTGCCAAAATGCTGGATGCCTGTATCGAAAAAAGTTCGATCCTCTTTGCCCGGCCCATCTCACAAGATATGACCCAAAAAAGCATCTTTCGCCGGGCGACGCGTCATATTTATCCGATCGCAATCAATCTGCCGCGCTTCGAGATCCAGGGTATGATCCATCATACCGACCGGCTCGACATAGAACGTATATTGATCGACCGGCCCGAACACTTCATCCCCCTGACCAACGCCACCGCAATCTTCATGCTAAACCCCAAGTTGACTATCCGGTCCAGCATGTTGATCATCAATAAAAACCACATCCATTTGATCGCCGAAATCCTGCCCGACAAAGACAACCCGCCTCCCAGCGAGGAACCGCAACCGAGCGAAGAATAAAATACTCCTGATCGCGCACGACCTTCGCCGCCAGGACATTTGCCGCACTTCCTTTTTCTGGTATAATCCAAGCCGTGACTGGTCCTGTCTGTGGTTTCGGCTACGGGCACGGAGACCTGCAATAAATCTCAGAAAGGAAGCATACGTCATGCCGCTCGATAAGGAAGTAAAAAGCAAGGTCATTGACGACTACCACCGCCATGACACGGATACGGGGTCGCCGGAAGTGCAGATCGCCATTCTGACCTCCCGCATCAGTCAGCTCACCGAGCACCTGCGGGCCAACAAACACGACGAATCCTGTCGCCGTGGGCTGCTCAAGCTGGTCGGTCGACGCCGCCGCCTGCTGGCATATCTGCGCAAGATCGAATACCAGCGTTACCTCGAAGTGACCGAACGGTTGAGCCTGCGCCGCAAGTAAGCCCAATGGTTCAACCCGAGTAGGTGGGCTTATCGCCCATCTACTCTTTTTATATGTCATCCGCCGGTTGGGAATTGAAAAGTGCCGATAACGCCATACACAAATCATAAAACTGTTATCGCTGCCTTTCAGTCCCTGACCGAGCGGGGAATATTCAGGAGAAAAGTATGATACCCGAAGTAAAAAGCTACTCCACGACCGTGGGCAGCCGCGAAATTACCATTGAAACCGGTAAGCTCGCCGGCCAGGCTAACGGTTCCGTCACCATTCGTCAGGGTGACACCCTGCTTCTGGCTGCAGCCACCATGTCCAAGACCGCACGCGAGGGGATCGATTTCCTGCCGCTGAGCGTGGATTATGAAGAGCGCATGTATGCCGGCGGACGCATTCCCGGTTCGTTCTTCCGCCGTGAGGGACGGCCCGGTGCAGATGCGATCCTGATCTCACGCCTGACCGACCGGCCGCTGCGCCCCCTCTTCCCGGACGGGATGCGCAATGACATCCAGGTGATCATGTACTCGCTCTCATCCGACGGCGAGATCCCGATCGATATCCTGGCGATCAACGCCGCCTCGACCGCCATCACCATTTCCGACATCCCCTGGGGTGGACCGGTCGGCGCAGTGCGTATTGGGCGGGTCAACGGCGAACTGGTTGTCAATCCGACCTTCCAGGAAATCGATCAATCCGATCTCGACCTGCGCCTGGCCGGAACGCGCGATGCGATCCTGATGGTCGAATGCGGCGCGGACCAGGTACCCGAAGACGTGATGGTCGCGGCCCTGGAGCTGGGTCACAAATCGATCCAGCCGCTGATCGATCTACAGGAAAAAATGCGAAACGAGATCGGCAAGCCCAAATCCGAACCGATCATCAGCCTGCCGGATCCGGAATTCCAGCGTAAAGTCTTCGAGCGCTTAAGCGGTCCGATGAACGAACTGCTCGACAAGCCGCTCAGCAAAGAAGAGTTTTACAACGGCATGGATGCCCTGCGGGATACGTTGATCACCGAATTGAGCCCTGAAAGTGCAGACCCGGCCAGCGTACCCTCCAAAGCGGACATCAAGAACGCCTTCCAGGAAACCGAAAAACAAGTGGTGCGCGAGCGCATCCTGAACCTGGGCAAACGACCCGATGGCCGCGCCCCGGATGAGATCCGTCCGATCTGGTGCGAGGTCGGCATCAGCCCGCGAGCCCACGGTTCCGGGTTGTTCACGCGCGGGGAAACCCAGGTGCTGACCCTGGCTACGCTCGGTACGCTGAGCGAAGCCCAGGAGCTCGACAACCTGACCCCGCAGGATTCGAAACGCTACATGCACCATTACAACTTCCCACCCTTCTCGGTCGGCGAAGTCCGCCCGATGCGCGGACAGTCCCGGCGTGAAATCGGGCACGGAATGCTGGCCGAGCGAGCGCTCGAACCGGTCATCCCGGCCGAAGAGTCCTTCCCCTACGCCATGCGGCTGGTCTCGGAGGTGCTGTCGTCCAACGGCTCGACCTCGATGGCCTCCGTCTGCGGCTCGACCCTGGCACTGATGGACACCGGTGTGCCGATCATGGCTCCGGTGGCGGGCATCGCCATGGGTCTGGTCAAGGAAGGCGATAAATACCAGATCCTGACCGACATCCAGGGCACCGAGGACCACCTGGGCGACATGGATTTCAAAGTCGCCGGGACCGAACAAGGCATCACCGCCCTGCAAATGGACATCAAGATCGGCGGCCTGAGCAGCCAGATCATGGCCCAGGCGCTGGAACAGGCTCACCAGGCACGGCTCTTCATCCTGGGTAAGATGCTGGAAGTGATCGCCACGCCGCGGCCGGAACTCAAGCCGCACGCCCCGCGCATCACCACGGTCAAGATCCCGGTCGACAAGATCGGGGCGGTGATCGGCCCGGGCGGCAAGATCATCCGCAGCATCCAGGACGAATCCGGCGCCAAGATCGATATCCAGGAAGACGGCACGATCTACATCGCGGCTGTCGACGGCGAGAGCGCGCGCATCGCCAAGGAGCGCATCGAAGCCCTGACCGAAACCCCGGAGATCGGGCGCATCTACACCGGCAAGGTGGTACGCACGACCGACTTCGGCGCTTTCGTCCAAATCCTGCCCGGCACGGACGGCATGGTGCACATCTCGCAGCTGGCCTCCGAGCGCATCGAAAAAGTCGAAGATGTGGCCCGCCTGGGTGAGGAGATCACCGTGATGGTGATCGATATCGACCCGATGGGCAAGATCCGGCTGTCACGCCAGGCTGTACTTGAAGGCTGGACGGCCGAAGAAGCGCGCGAGCACGATCGCCCGCGCGGCGGAAGCCGGTCGGGGGGCGGGAATCGCTCTGGTGGCCGCGGCGGCAGGGACAACCGCAACGACAATCGCGGACGCAGATAAGCACAGGCAGCGGGACCCGGGTTCGAACGAACCCGGGTCCTTTTTATTTAACACAAGCTTCTCTCCCAACGATTTTAGCTCTAAGGGCAGGAGATTCCCGGTTGCTGAAGGGCGCGCGCAGGGCACATTGGCGCTCATGCTATACTTTTAATGTCGAAATGCCTTGTTATTCCTCGAAAGGAGCTTCAAATGGCAGAAAGCGTATACAAAGTCATCGAACTGGTTGGAACCAGCACCGAATTGTGGGAGAAAGCGGCAGCCGCGACGGTGGAGATGGCGGCCAAGAGCCTGAAAGACCTGCGGATTGCGGAAGTGGTCGAACAGGACCTGCAGATCGAAAACGGCAAGATCAGCGCCTACCGGGTCAAGGTGAAAGTATCCTTCAAGTACAAAGCCGATTGAAGAGCGAGCGAAGCGCCGGGGAAAGCGACCGGCGCTTCGTGGTTTAAACAGCAGTTGCGTGCGGATTCGGGTCGTTTCCACAGGGGAGGGTTGGTCGCAATTAATCCTCGATCACTCATCCAGCGGGCTGCGGACCGCGGCGGCGCCACGCTGCAGGACGTGAGTATAGATCATGGTGGTCTTGACGTCCTTGTGGCCCAGCAATTCCTGCACGGTGCGGATGTCATAGCCGTTTTCGAGCAGGTGGGTGGCGAAGGAGTGACGGAAGGTGTGGGGAGAGACAGGTTTAGGAATTTTGGCAAGGCGAGCTGCATTGCGAACAGCTTTTTGGATCACAGAAACATCCAGATGATGGCGCCTGGTCCGCCGGGAATACGGGTCAATCGAGCGGTTCGAGGCCGGAAAAATAAATTGCCATCCAAACTCTTTTGGAGCGTTTGGATATTTTTTTGCAAGGGCATAGGGAAGAGAGACTTCACCAAACCCCTCCCGGAGATCTGTTTGGTGCAAAACCTGGACAGCCTCCAGTTGTTTTTTTAGAACCGGGATCAATGCTTCGGGTAAAATGGTGACACGGTCATTTTCCCCCTTTCCGTCCCGGACAAAAATCTGCGAATTGGCAAAATCCAAATCCTTAACGCGTAGGCGTAGACATTCCGTGATGCGCAAACCGCTGCCATACAGCAGTTTGGCGACAACCTGTGGGACGCCGCTCATCCGAGAAATCACTGCCAGCGCTTCCTGGTGCGAAAGGACAGTTGGCAGGCGTTTGGGGCGGTTAGCTCGGATGGATGCGAACGGAAGAGCCATCTCAGTTTTGAGAACATACTTATACATAAACGATATAGCGCTCAAGGCTTGATTTTGGGTAGAGGCGGAAACCTTACGCTGATTCGCCAGGTAAGCGATATAGGTTTCCACTTCTTCAGTACCCAGTTCTTGGGGATGACGACGCCCGTGAAAGATAATGAAGCGTTTGATCCAATCGACGTAAGATTGTTCGGTGCGATAAGAATAATGTTTCGCACGTAAAACGTCGCGCACCCGATCGAGCAATTTCTTCGGTTTTGGGTCCATGGTCTCCCTCCTGATTGGTGCTATAATTTTCTCATACTGATTTTAATACAATTCCGCATAACTACCTAATTAATTAGGTGATTATGCGGATCGTCTATAAGCCGTTATGCAATCCGCTTAATCACTAGTTAGGCAGCTTTGGAGAAAAAGATGAGGAGATCATTGAAAATGTTATGGAAAGCCATCAAAATTGGAGGCTGGGTGCCATTGTTGGCATTCAGCACACATTTGTTTTTGAGTCGCGTTCTCCATGCGTATGAGATCTGGCCTCCCACCGATATTCCCATGCATTTCTGCGGCGGTCTGGCAATCGCTTTCTTCATTTCTCGATGCTTCCAATTATTACCCCGTGAGTTTATCAAGAAAAGCCGCGTCGCCACTCTGGAGCTTCTGCTAATTGGCAGCCTGACAGCTACCGCGGCTGTTTTCTGGGAATTTGGCGAATTCACGTTTGACCAATTATTCGGCACCAATGTACAAATCAGCCTTGCGAACACCATGCAAGATATGGCAATGGGAATCCTTGGCGCCTTTGTGTTTATTTTACTAAGGGCAATTCAACTTAAAGTCGGTCTTGGTGAAGTCCGGGAAATTACTTTCGATTGGCTTCGCGGTCAAGCTGCCTAACACAGCGTGCACCCGACAGGTGGGATTTGCACCGCCAAAAGGAGTTGATTTTGTGCTCGAACATTTTTCGTCAAATCAGCTTCGTCTCGTCCCACCCACCTACGGGTAACGCAAGCCGTTGGGCGGCTGATAAGTATATGGAGCATAAATGGATAAACAACGAGAAGGTGCCAGAATTAAAAATGGGATAAAGATTTTGTTCTGGTTAGGTCTTTTGGCTTTCTTTGTCTATTCTCTTCGAACAACTATGGAATTCACGAGGATAGCTGCCCCCCGCGCTCAGGAACGCTTCATTCATGACTTAACGGCTTTATCCAAACCGGATTTTTCTGATGGCGAGATCAATCGCATCGTAGCAACAACAATGTGGGAAACTATTCGGATTGCTTTTCTTGCAACGACTATTAGCGCTGTTTTTGCAATGCTGTTTACTTTCTTTAGTGCTCGACCTTCTTCATTCTGGAGTAGGGGATTTAATATTCTCTTACAGCCCATTCTTTCAGCAATCCGTGCTGTTCATCCGTTAATTCTCACAATTCCCGCAATCGTTTTAGCTGGCTTTGGACCCACAGCGGGTGTACTGGTTCTCACCTTGTTTTCAACAGCAGTCTTAATAGGAATTTTTTCAGAATATGCCCAACAGCATCCGTCCTTGAACTGGGATATCCTCTTCAAAGTACACTTCCCGGGTCTAGCTCTCAAGCATTTTCCTGTCAACATGCTGATTGCCAGCATTATTGGCATCAATGGTGGTGGTGGTATTGGGTATCCACTTGAACAATTAATTGGCGTTCTAAAATTCCGTAATGCCAGTGTCGCAATATTGGCTTGTATAATTACAATTGGTAGTGTTGATTTATTAGCCCATGCTGTTTGGCGTAAAATTCAGAAAATATAGGAGATCATAAATCTTAATAAGCCGCCCAACAAAGCGTGCACCGGACGCTCGCTCTGCTCGCGCCGGTAACGCCAGCCGTTGGCTTGCAATTCGGCCACGTGCTTACTTGGGATTTTCCTGCGTCCCTGCCAACTTTACATTGCCCGCTTCTTACACAGATTCCGCCAAATCAAATCACTAATTGCTCCTGACAGTCTCCCCCAAGTGGCGGAGGTTAACACTCCCCGGTCGATGGATGCGGTTGGGGAGCATTTATCGTATGATGATATTAAATCACAAATCACCCAAAAGGAGTGTAACATGAGCATATTTACTACCATCTTCAACAAAATCATTGGAACGATCAAAAGTCTGGTTCCCGGTGCTAATACCATATCGGATGTTAACCTTACCGCCGAACTTGACAAGCTGGCTGGGAGCAAGGGACTTGAATGGAGAACTTCCGTGGTTGATTTTTTAAAGCTGATCGGCGCGGACAGCAGCAGGGACAATCGGGACGCACTTGCAAAAGAGCTGGGTGTTGATGCCAGCTTTAAAAGCGGAAGCGCAGAGAAGAACGAAGCTCTACGAAAAGCCCTCTTCAAGAAGATTGCTGAAAATGGCGGGAATATCCCCGCTTCACTTTTAGATTGAGAACAACGCCATTTGTCACTCTTGCCGCTGTTTTCTTCGCCATGTGATGCTCTCAAAATCTTATTGAGCATCACATGGCCGATAAACTGGATGGCAGGCCCCTCTTCTGTCTGACGATCGTCCTTCTATTTCTCTAATAAAAGCCTGCCTCATAAAGACAGGCTTTTCTCGTATTTATAGCAGATGCTTTTCCCTCGAAATCGCTTGGTCTGTGAAGTACATCCTCAGCAAACAAACAACAAAGTAACACCTCGATTGGAGAATGTGACTTCTCTCTCATAGGCGGCAACGGTCTGCCCAGATGCTCCTCCCGAAGGACATCGAGACGATGTGCCCTGGTTGGCATCCCGGTGTGGTGTCTCTCAACTCCACAAGATACCACCCGCCACACCATTCCGCAGCGTAGCGGAGTGGACGCCCCACCCATGACATTCTAGTAATGCCATACAGTCAAAAAGCATTCGAACCAGAATGATGATGCCCGTGAGCCGAGATGGGCGACCCCGTCGAGCGGGGCGAACGGCGGTCGCATTGGACTACTCCCTCGCTCGATCGCCCCGCTTAATCGAGTTGATTCTAGCTTTGGCGTTTACCGTATTAATAAACATTGTCCAAACCCATCCAGCCGCCGGTAACGCCAGCGGTTGCGTAACTGGGATTTCAAGGTAAATGTCATGGAAGAAATCGGAAACCAAAGAAAAATCGATCAAGTTGCCGAAATTCAATTGCAACATCCATTTTGTGTAGCACTCACTGGCGCTGGACTTTCTACTCAATCCGGCTTACCCGACTTTCGGAGTCCCGGCAAGGGATTGTGGGTAAAAATAGAAAAAATGCCGCATGACATATCCGAGGTGATGACCCTTCAAGGCTTTAAGGAGAAACCTGAGGCCTTTTACAGCCACTTTCGTTCATTTCTTGAGATGATATTATCTGCAAAACCAAACCAAGCACATATTGCATTGGCGGAGTTGGAGACTGGTGGATATATTCAAGCAATTATCACCATGAATGGAGATAGGCTTCACCAGAAGGCTGGTTCACAAAGGGTTATAGAAATGCACGGCTCAATTGACAGGGCTGTATGTATAAATTGTTACCGATCCGATGAAGGTATATATCATTGGCAGCGATACATTGAGAATGGAAAAATCCCACAATGTCGTCATTGTGGTGGAGTAATGAAACCAGATGTAATTTTGACTGGTGAGCAATTACCTGTGCAGATGGTGTTAAAAGCAAAAAAACTGTTACATGAATGCGCTGTGATCATGGCAGTAGGCACATCATTTTCTGGCGGGCCAGTTATGAACTTGATAGAGAAGGCTTGTGAGCAGGGAAAGAAAATGATGATTTTCAACCTGAATCCCACAATATTGGACCCGATTGCAAAAATAGTGATTAGGGCTGATGTCGCAGACGTAATACCAGCCATTGTAGAAAAACTGGGCAGTGGCCATAAGAGGTAGCATTGCAAAAAAATCACCCAACACCGGGTGCACCTGTCAGGTTGATTCTCAACGTCAAAAAGAAGTAATTCTGTACTCGAATATCAGAACGAGTATTGCAAAAGAGAAAATTTATTATGAATTTTCTTATCATCTCTATGAAATTATGTGCAATTGTAGCTGGTCAATTACCTTGTCTCAAGGAGGAAAAAGAATTAAATTTTCAGCGACAAGTGTGTTTCCGACTGACAAGCTATTCGCACTCAAGATACGGTCATGAGGGCAAATTGTCAGCGCCGCAATTTTTCTTCGAGTTTGACCTTCACCGCCGGCCATTCACTATCCAGAATACTGTAATAAACCGAATTACGGAAACGTCCGTCTGGCAAAACCCTATGGTTGCGCAATACGCCTTCGCGCTTAGCCCCGAGACGTTCGATGGCCCGCAAAGAGCGCTCGTTACGCTGGTCCGCTTTGAATTGTACGCGGATGCAGCCCAAGATTTCAAAGGCATACTGCAGTAGCAGGTACTTACACTCGGTGTTGACCGCCGTGCGCTGGAAATCAAGCCCATACCAAGTTCCACCGATCTCCAATCCGCGGTGGGCAGGGCGCATGTCCAGGTAGCGAGTTGCGCCCGCCACTCGGCCCGATTCCAGGTGAATTGCCACAAATGGTAAATCCGTACCTGTTGCAGCGCGAGACAGGATTTCACGGACCCAGGCGCGCATATCCGCCTCACTGTGCATCTGTCCATACAACATGTGTTGCCAAATGGAGTTGTCGAGTCCCACCAAACTCAAGCCGGGGACGTGCTCTTCGGTCATCGGCTCCAACCTGACGTATTTCCCGGTCAGCGTGACGGGGGAGTTCCAATCCTGGGACATCAATTACCTCCTAAATACTGGCTGGGATCACTATGCATTCTGCGTGGGTAGATAAGGCATTTTAGGGCCATCCACATGCAGGTATTCCGCCAAGGCAGCGCGCAGCGCAACACGTTCGTCCCAAGGATATTCAATCTCACCAAAACACATGGATTGTTCGTGTCCCTTACCACAAGCCAGGACGATATCATCAGGCTTGGCCAATTGCAGCGCAAAGCGGAGCGCTTCCCCGCGATCGGGCACGCGCCAAAAAGTCTGGCCTTCGACAGCACCTTTGGTGCGCGCGCCTTGGGCCATTTCTTCCAGGATGGCATCCAGCGATTCGGTGCGCGGATCTTCGGCGGTCAGAACCGTCAGGTCAGCCAGCTCGGCTGAGACCTCGGCCATCATGCGTCGCTTCTCGCGGTCACGCAGACCGGCCGAACCGAATACGGCGATGACGCGGCCATTTGTCATCAGGCGAGCTGCTTGCAAGGCGACCCGGAGTGCATTCGGAGTATGGGCAAAATCCACAATGGCCGAGAACTCCTGCCCCAGGTCGATCCGCTCCATACGCCCAGGGATGCCCGGCAGCCCGGCAATCCCTTTCGCCGCAGTCTCCGGAGGGATCCCCAAACCGGCAACCGTTGCTGCCAGGGCTGCCAGGCAATTCGAGACATTGTAGGCGCCAATCAAATTACTCTCAATGGTTACGCGAAAATCGCTGGTTTTTGCAGTAAATTGAATCCCTGAAGGATCGTAACGGATATCCTCGGCGCGCAAGTCAGCTTCCTGGCGCAAGCCATAAGAAACCGCCCGGGTCGGCACCACGCCACGCAAGTAGTCATACGAACCATCATCCCGATTGAGCACAGCCAGTTTGGGATTACCTCGAGACTTAAGCTGCGTCTCCCCTAATGCGAGCAACAATCTGGCCTTGGCTGCCTGGTAGGCTCCAAAAGATCCATGATAATCCAGATGCTCGTGCGTGATATTGGTAATCACGCCAACGTCAAATTCACAGGCGTCAACCCGGTACTGTGCCCAGCCATGAGAAGTGGTTTCCAGTACCACGTGGGTCAATCCGGCATCCAGCATACGCTTTAGATAACGCTGCACTTCAGGCGCATCCGGCGTGGTAACGTGGAAACCAGTATCGAGCACTTCATCGCCAATCACAGCATTGACCGTTGAAATCATGCCAGCTTTGAGACCAGCAGCCAGCAGGATCTGGTAGATCAGATTGCTGGTAGTCGTCTTGCCATCCGTACCGGTCACGCCAATAATGGTCAGATGGCGCGCTGGATAGCCGTAATAGGCAGCCGCCAGATGAGCCAGCGCTTGGCGCGAATTCTCCACCTGAATGTAAGGCACGGACAAATCATCCGCGCTTCGTTCCCCTACCACAGCCGCAGCCCCTTTTGCAACAGCTTCACGAATGTAGGCGTGACCATCGGACGAGCCACCCGTCATGGCAACGAAGAGAAAGCCGGGCATCACCTGACGCGAATCCGAAACAATCCCGGAAATTGGAATCGCGATTGGCTCACCACGCAGGATCTTCAATGGGAACTCTGCAAAAAGATTGGTCAATAAGACTGGAGGTTGAGTTGGCATGTGTTTAAACAACAAAGAGGGTCTTGACGATCGGTAATTTTATCGCCAAAACCCTCCCGAGTGCAAATGGAGTTAATTCAAATTCTGGCGCAGGCCTTCGAGCTTGCCCGAGACCGAACCATCCAGCACCTTGTCACCGACTTTGATGACCAGACCGCCGAGGATCGAAGGGTCAACCCGGAAAGTGACGGCTTGCGCGCCGGTTTTGGAAAGGATATCCTTTTTGACGATGGCTTCCTCGTCCTTGGAAAGAGGCAAGGCGCTGGTGATTTCGGCAGAGGCACCCTTGAAGTTAACCTCATCCAGTACGATAACTTTACCGGATTTGACACCGGAGAAGAATTCATCCAACAGCGCATGCTGGCGTTTGTCATCCAGGGCAATGCCGACCAGTTTTTGCGCTGCGGAAATCGCCAGCGCTGCAACCTGTCCGCGCAAATCACCGAGAATGCGATTACGCTCGATTTCCGCATCCGCCTTAGTTACCTCACGCATTTTGGCAATCTCGGTTTCCGCTTCCGAGCGCACATCTTTAGCTGCTGAATCAGCACGCTCGGTTGCCTCACGGATCACCTGGCTCGCTTCGGCCTGAGCGTTTGCAAGAATATTCTCAGCTTCTTTTTCAGCATTGGCACGTGCCTCGGCAGCCACCCGAGCATCCTCAAGTCCCTGTGCGATCGTCTGGCGGCGCTTTTCGAGCATAGCCAGAATCGGTTTATAGACCCAGGCACGCAGCACCACGATCATGATGATGAAGTTGAATATCTGAACGAGCAAATATCCTAAATTAAGACCCAGTTTTTCCAAGGTGTCCTCCTCCTGTTTTTAGAAAACGAACAAAATCAGGAGCGCGACCACCAGACAATAAATTGCAACGGCTTCGGCAAAGGCGATGCCGAGGATCATGTTGGTCTGGATCGTACCGGTAGCGTCCGGGTTGCGGCCCATAGCCTGGACAGCACCGCTGGTGACGATGCCGATACCGGCACCCGCACCAATGGCACCAATCATGGCCAGGCCAGCACCGATTAATTTGCCAAGGATAGTGGCTGCAGCTAAATCCATTTCGAAATACCTCCGTATCTGGTTTCGGGCGGGAGAACCGCCAGATGGTATGGTGTTTAACCCGGGCGTTTCCGCCCGAAATATAAAAATCCTATGCGTGTGCTTCTTCGTGATGCTCGCTGTGTCCCTGGGTTGCCTGAGCCATAAAGGTCATGGTCAGCATACCAAAAACGATTGCCTGAATCATGCCGACGAAGAATTCAAGTAATAGAAAGGCGGATTGCGCAAAAACCGGAACGAGCGAGCCGATGACGAACAACAAAACCGAACCGGCAAAGATATTTCCGAACAACCGGAAGGCAAACGAAAGAATTTTCGAGAATTCAGACACCAATTCCAGGATGCCGACTGCAAAGTCAATCACGCCAAAAATTGGCTTACTGAATAAGGTCCGGGTGTTCCAAAACTTGGTCAGATAACTCGATCCCTGGGATTTGAAACCAATCACCTGCACCATAATAACGGCAATCAGGGCCAGGGCAACAGTGAAGTTCAGGTCGGTTGAAACGACACGCACAAATGGAACCAGCGTAAAACCCTCCGCCTGTGCGCCTTCCGCAGCATGTGCAGCCGCGGGTTTAACCAGTGCATTCGCCCAACCCAGATCCTGGACAGCATAATGACCTTGCGGTTCGATGAGGCCGACACTGTCAACCATGGGGATTAATTCCATCCAGTTTGCTATCAGAACCAGCATGGTGATCGTAGCAAACCAGGGAAATATAAATTTTGCCCACTTACCAGCCGTACCTTCGGTCAAATTATAGATGACCTCCAGCAAGGCCTCGATTGCACCGGAAAATCCCTTTGGGACCAAAGATCCGCCCGAAATGGCACGATAGACACCGAACCCGATCACCAATAGGATCAGGTCGGCAATCACGAGTGCATTGAGCGTATTGGTCCAGGCAAAATCGAAAAACAGAGGCAATGCAGCCATGACGCCAAACAAGCCGGCAGCAAAGATTCCCTCCCAGCGACGGGTAACGACAGTCATTAAAATTGCCAGGACTGCAAAGACGACCAGGTATATTGTAATTGGGGGGACGTGCTCAGCCGGGAGCTGAACGTGCGGCTGGAGGGGTGGATATGCTCGGGCGGCGAAATATCCGCCGACGATGGCAAATAGCACAAACCAGCGATGAATACCCCACCGCCAACCTTTTTTGGGTGTCTCACTCACGATCGGTATCCTCCTCAGGGGGCTCGATTGTGGGTTTCTTCTCGACCGGATTGATACGACTGGTTGCTGCCCGCACAACTCTGAACATCAGAAAGAGCGTCACCGGCACACTGCCGATCAGGAGAAGAATTGTAAAAAGTGGCTTGGTTCCCAGATAATTATCCAGCCACAATCCCGCAAACATGGCAACCAAAATAACGACCAGGGTCAGACATCCAACCTGTCCGGCCACACCAGCCAGTGTCAAGTTGAGAGCGTATTGGATACGTTCTTTGCCCTGGCGGTCGGGTTGGC
Source organism: uncultured Chloroflexia bacterium (assembly GCA_963790075.1). Lineage (GTDB taxonomy): Bacteria > Chloroflexota > Anaerolineae > Anaerolineales > Villigracilaceae > CAYOUV01. Next base: position 1,197,192 of record CAWBNG010000004.1, on the reverse strand, counting down.
TCATGGTTGCGGATTATATCACAGGGCTTTAAGGTTCGTCAATTAATTAGAACAAGTTTAGCGCTGCAGCACCGGATAGGCTGAACCAGGGTGCAAACAACGTACCAACCAGCAGGATACCGACTGACAAGACGACCAGAGCGATGCTATATGGGCGAGTAAGCGGTACGGGTTTGTCCTCATCTTCGGAACGGTACAAGTAAACGACCTTCAACACTGTCAGATAGTAGTAGAGGCCGATGATCGAGTTCAAGATGCCCACAACAGCCAGCCAGACCATCTGCGACTGGACGGCAGCAGCGAAGACGAAGACCTTGGCAACAAATCCGCCGAAGGGAGGCATGCCTGCCAGGGACAGAAAGGCTACCAGCATTGCCAGCGCCAATCCGGGTGCCCGGCGGCTCAGGCCGGCATAGGCTGATATCTCGTCAGAACCGGCAACGCGCCCAAAGGCCATCACGATCCCAAAGGCAGCCAGGTTGGTCAGGATATATGCCAGGAGATAGAAGACCACACTGGTCACGCCCAGCTTCGACACCGCCACCACACCGATCATGGCGTAGCCAGCATGCGCTATTGATGAGTAGGCCAGCATGCGCTTGATGTTCTTTTGCGTCAAGGCCAGCAGGTTTCCGACAGTCATGGTGATTACGGCCAGGACGGCCAGAATGGAAGCCCAGGAAATATAAAATTCTGGGAAAGCGACCACGAAAAGACGCATCAGAACAGCAAATCCAGCTGCTTTCGAGGCGGTGGACAGGAATCCGGCCACCGGCGTCGGCGCACCTTCGTACACATCCGGAGCCCAAAAGTGGAACGGGACCAGTGAAACCTTGAAACCCAACCCAACCAGGATCAGCATGATGGTCCCAATCGCCAGGATCATCGAATGCTGACCGGCTGTAAACATGGCGGCCAGATCGTAAATGCTGGTCGTGCCGGTAAAGCCGTAAAGCAGACTGAAACCATACAGCATGACAGCTGAGGTCATTGCCCCGAAAAGCAAGTATTTGAATCCGGCTTCGGTCGAACGGTCGTCCGTCAGCATGAAACCGGCCAAAACATATAGCGGAATCGAGGTGGTTTCGATTGCCAGGTAAAGCATGATCAGGTCGGCGGCCGTGGCCATCAAATTCATGCCCAAGGTCGCCGCGAGCAGCAGCAAATAAACCTCACCACGTCGGCCCACACGTTCCATGTCCATCAGGAACAATGCTGTGGCAGCTGCGCCAAACATGAATAGCATCTTGAAGAAGAAGCCCAGCCAGTCATATCGCAACATCCCGCCGAAGACCATTTGCGGATCACCGGGGCGGCCGATAAAAATACTGATAAAGATGCTGGCCAGTAAGCCACCAGCTGTCAACCAGCCGAGATTTCGGCGCTTCTCTTCTTTCAAAAATGGCTCAAGGATCAAGATCAGAATTCCAAGGGCCAGAAGCAGGATTTCCGGCAGGATCGCCAGGATCATGGTTGGAGTGTAGGTTGCCATCGCTTATGCACCTCCCAGGAGGCGCAGAACGTTTTCCACGCCAGTTTGCACCATCGGAACCATCAAAGCCGGGAACATACCCAAGCCGATCATCAGCACCGATAGGAGGCCGATGGCCGCCTTGTCAAGTACATTGATGGGACCAATATGACCTTCAAATTCTTCAGGCATCTGGCCAAAAAAGACACGTCGGATGACCAGCATAATATACGAAGCGGTAATTACAATTGAAATTGCTGCCAGAATGGCAACCCAGGGTCTGACTTGCCAGATACCCATAAAGATGGGAAATTCAGCCACAAAACCGGAGAAGCCCGGCATACCCATCGATACCAGACCGCCGATGATGAAGCCAATCGTAGGCCAGGTGAGGTACTTGGACATTCCACCAAGCTTGGGGATTTCGCGGGTGTGCGCCCGGTCATAGACCATACCGACAACAGCAAAGAAGAGAGCTGTCATGATGCCGTGCGAGAACATTTGCACGCCCGCACCGGTCAGGCCTTCTTTCGTCAATGTAGAAAAGCCGAGCATAACCAGACCCATGTGAGAGACCGAGGAGAAACCAATGACGTATTTGAAATCGGTCTGTACCATGGCAATGAAGGCACCATAGACGACATTGACCAGCGCCAGCCCCATGATCCAGCCAGCCCAATATTTCGCGCCCTCGGGTAATAGCATGATGCCCACACGCAAGGATGCAAATGCGCCCAGCTTCATCAGCACACCGGCATGGAACATGGAAACCGCTGTCGGCGCAGCCACGTGACCGTCCGGCGACCAGTTATGAAACGGGAAGATACCGCCCAGCACAGCGAAGCCCAAAAAGACGAAAGGAAACCACAAATGCTGGAACTGCGGTGGAAAATTGGCGTTTTGCAGAGCCAACATATCAAATGTCTGCAGACCGCTGGCAAAGTACATTGCCAAGGCACCGACCAGGGCGACCACCGAACCGATGAACAGGTACAGGGTCAGCTTCATGGCCGCATATTCACGCGTCTTGACCCAACCCCAGATGGAAATCAACAAATACATCGGGAAGACGGCGATTTCGTAAAAGAAAAACAGCATGAACAGGTCCAGGGAGACGAAAACACCAAAAACACCCGAAGCCAGGATGAACAAAAAGGCAAAGAACTCACGTGGACGATCGTCCAGATTCCATGAGATCATCACACCCGTGACCATGACGACGCCGGTCAACAGCACCAGCGGGGCAGTCAGCCCATCCACGCCGAGGTGCAGACTGATTCCCAAAACCGGAAGCCACTGATACTTTTCAACGAATTGATAACCCGCAGCGGCCTGGTCATAGTTGAAGTAGACCCAGATCGATAGCAGCAAAGCAAAGATTGCTGCAGCCAGGGCCAGCATGCGGACCTCGGTCTTGCGTTCAGCCGGCATGAGCAGGATCAGCACTGAAGCGACCAGCGGGGTAAAGACAATTACACTCAGGATCGGAAATACCATTTGCGCACCTCGATTAGAACAGCATCACCACGGCTTTATTGATCACGTTCAGGATCCAGGCCGGCCACAGGCCGATCCATAGGATCAAGACCATGAGCGGAGCCATGACAATGATCTCGCGTTTAGTGATATCGGTCAGGTGTCCGACCCATTTCTCGTTCAGCGGGCCGTGCAGGACCATCTTGATGCCTCTTAGAATGTAGGCGCCGGTGAAGAGCAGACCCAGCATGCTGAGGGCGGTGTAGATCGTCAGGATCGGCCAGGCCCCTCGCACTACCAGGAACTCGGAGATAAAGCCGTTCAGGCCAGGTAAACCAAGCGAGGCCATGGAAGTGAAGATCAAGATGCCGCCGTAGATCGGGATCAGCGGGAATAATCCGCCGAACTGCCTCAAATCCCGGGTGTGCGTGCGTTCATAAATCGCTCCGACCAGGAAGAACATGCCAGCTGCTGAAATACCGTGATTGAACATTTGCAAAATGGCGCCATCCAGAGCGATATGGGCATTGTTCGTGCCAGCCGCATAGGCAGCGGCAGCGATGCCGAGCACTACGAAACCCATATGATTGACTGATGAATATGCCACCAGACGCTTGAAATCCGTCTGACCATAAGCTGCAAAAGCGCCGAAAATTATCGCAGCGGTAGCCAGCACCGCCAAGGCTCCGGCGAAATGTTTGGCCTCGACCGGGTAGAGCGGCAGCACCAGGCGCAGGAAACCATAGGCGCCCAGCTTCAGCATCACGCCTGCCAGGATCATCGAACCTGCGGTTGGAGCTTCAGTGTGAGCATCAGGCAGCCAGGTGTGGAACGGCCAGATCGGGACTTTGATCGCAAAGGCGATCACGAAAGCCCAAAAAGCAACCGTTTTGACCGTACTGACCGGGTAACCCAACAAGCTACCCTGGATACCGTTCCATTTCTCGTAGAGTACCGGCAGGTCGTAAGTCTGGAAGAGCACACCCAGCATCTGGATTGCCAAGAGCAAACCCAGCGAACCACCCATGGTGTAAATCATGAATTTCAGTGAGGCGTAATCTTTGTTGGCACTGCCCCACTGATTGATCAGGAAATACATCGGCACCAGACCGATTTCCCAGAAGACGAAGAAAATCAGCAGATCCAACGCCAGGAAGACTCCCAGCATGCCAGTTTCCAGAAATAGGAACAGCATCATGAAAGCCTTGACGCGGTCTGTGATCTTGAAGGAAGCCAGGATCGCCAGCGGCATCAGCAGCGTGGTCAGCAGAACCATGGTCAGCGAGAGTCCGTCCACACCCAGGTGCAGGGTCGAATGGATCGCCTCGTACCAGGTATATTGCTCCTGGAATTGGAACCCGCTCAGATTGGGATCGAACCGCAACCACAGAACCAGAGTCAATCCAAACGGCACCAGACTGGCAATCAAAGCCGTCCAGCGGATCAACTTCATCTCGTCCTTGGGCAGGAATAAAATCACCAGCGCCGAAAGGGCGGGGAAGAACAGGATTAGGGTCAAAAGATGATTAGCGATGAAATCCATCGTTCACTCCTATCTGCCGGTTACGCCAGCACCAGCAGGTAGTAGAGCAGGCCGCCGACGATGATCAACACAGTTAGCGAGGCCAGCATATACTGCTGAATACGGCCAGTCTGGATCGGGCGGATCATAGCGCCAAGTTTCTTGGTGCTTTCGCCGACCAGATCGCCAAAACCGTTGACGACCGGTGCGTCAAATTTGCTGCGGAAGTTGGTGCCCAGAAAAATGGCAATCTTGCCAAAAGCATGCAGGATGCCATCGATCAGGCCTTTGTCCATCCACTTATAGACCAGCGTCTCTGCCACCCAAAATGCCGGGCGTACAAACAGGAAGTTGTAAGCTTCGTCAAAGTAATACTTATGCTTAAGCAGCGGGATTTGCAAGCGGTCCTCAGCCGGGGACTTGACCTTACGGTAGGCCAGCCAGCCGAAGAACAAGCCTCCGAGCGCAACCGTTAGCGAGGTCAACAACGGGATAATATTGAACGGAACGGCTGCGGGAACTTCCGCCAAGGTGCTGCCAATAAATTCATGGAACCAGTTCGGGATCAAACCTCCCAACAAGGGGAAATGTTCCGGAATGCCGACCCAACCGTAGCTGATGGCGAAAAAGGCCAGCACAATCAATGGGACAGTCATCGTCCAGGGTGTTTCCTGGGCATGTTCGGCCACCTTGGTGCGTGGTTCCCCTAAAAAGGTCAGTGTGATCTGGCGCATGGTGTAGAAGGCGGTCAGGAAAGCCGCCACCGCCAGGGTGATGAAGACCGCGGTATGCCCATTGGCAAAGGCGTCGGCAAAGATCTCGTCCTTCGACCAGAAACCAGCCGTCAGGACCGGGAAACCGGACAGGGCGAAGCCGCCAATCAGGAAGGTCCAGAAGGTGATCGGCATCTTCTTGCGCAAACCGCCCATGTTGAACATGTCTTGCGGATCCAGTTTGTGGTCACCGGTGTGTAGCACGCCGTGCTCCATGCCGTGAATAACCGAGCCAGAACCCAGGAAAAGCAGCGCCTTGAAGAAAGCATGTGTGATCAGGTGAAAAGCCGCCGCCACATACGCGCCAATGCCGATGGCTGCGATCATGTAGCCGAGTTGCGAGATGGTCGAGAAAGCCAGCACGCGCTTGATGTCGTTTTGGGCCACCGCAATCGTCGCTGCAAAAAGCGCTGTGAAGGCACCGATGAAGGCGATGATGCTCATGGTCGGGTTGAGCGGCAGGCCCTCATGCCAGCCAGCCGAGACGAGCGGGAACATACGGATCACAGCATAGACGCCGGCCGAAACCATCGTCGCGGCGTGGATCATGGCCGAGACGGGGGTCGGGCCTTCCATCGCATCGGGCAGCCAGACGTGTAATGGCCACTGCGCGGACTTGCCCACCGTCCCGATGAATAACAGCAAACCAATTGCGCCAGCCGTCGAAAGACCGAAGAAAGCCGGCGTACTGGCCAGGGCATGGAGTGTCTCTTCCCTGAAGATCTGGCGGAAGGACAGGGTACCGGTCGCGCTGTACAGGAAGGCGATCCCCAGCAGCATGAACACATCACCAACACGGGTTGTCATGAAGGCTTTGATGGCTGCGTCCCGCGCCGATTTCTTGCCGAACCAGAAACCAATCAACAGGTAAGAGCACAACCCCATGATCTCCCAGCCGACGAATAAGGTCAGCAGGTTGTCCGAGACCACCAGCGTGAACATGCCAAAGGCGAACAGCCCTAAAAACGCAAAGAAGCGTGAGTACATCGGTTCGACCGATGGGACCTGGTGCTTGTGGCCGTGTTCGTCCACGATGGTGGCCCCATGCGGGGGTAAGCCGTTGACATCATGGTCGCCTTGCGGTTGTCCAAAATTCTGATAGCCAACGCTGTACAGGAAGATCATAAAGATAGTCCAGGCAGCGAAGAACAAAGTTGCTGCAGAAAGTGGATCAATCAACACGCCGATCTTGAACCAGCTATCGCCGATCGGCAGCCAGTTTATGGCAGAGGCAAACGGGTGTTGTCCCAAGTTTTCCACACCCAGGGCACGCACGAAGACCAGCATGCCACCCAACCAGGATAAGAATGCCGCGCCAACAGCGATGATGTGGCTGAGGGCTTTGTTCTTGTTGGTGAACAAAACGATCAGGAAAAACGCCAGGAGCGGCGGGAGTGGGATGAGCCAGATCAATGATTCAGTCGCCATTACGTTCTCCTACCATTTCAACAAGTCGATGTCTTCCGCCACAATTGTATTTCGTTGGCGATAGACTGAAATGATCAGTCCCAGACCGACGGCGACTTCCGCCGCAGCCACTGCGAAGACAATAATTGCAAATACCTGTCCGGTCATGACAGCCGGATCGAGATAACGCCAGAAAGCTACCAGATTGATGTTGACGGAATTCAACATCAGTTCAACGCCCAGCAAGATCGCAACCGCATTCTTGCGTGCCAACACGCCAAACAGGCCAATGCTGAACAACGCGGCAGACAAGATCAGGTACCAGGAAAGTGGGATCATCTCAACCTCCTATTTCCGGTTGAGCGCGAGATATACCGCGCCAATCAAAGCCGCTAATAACAGCACCGAGGCCACCTCAAAGGGTAAGACGTAAGCGTTCGGTGAGACCAAAGCGACGCCCAGGTCGCGCATTGTGTCTGCGCCTGCAGGAATTACCCCAGCGGTTTTCCAAAACCCTGACCAGTTATTCAGCAACCAGGCCAGCCCACTGAAAGTCAATAAACCGATAATTCCGGCCAGCCACCAGGTTTTATTCAGCTGTGGGCCACGATCGCGCATTTCTTTTCGGGTCAGCATGACCGCAAAGATGAACAGGATCGCGATGGCACCGATGTAGACCACCACCTGCACCAGGGCTAGAAAGCTGGCATTGAGCATCGCATACAGCACCGCCACACCAAACAGTGTGACGATCAACCACAGAGCTGCATGGATCAAATTGCGGACGGTCACCACCATCAATGCGGAGCCGAGGATCACCGCAGCCGAAAGGATAAATAATACTTGCAAAGCAGTCATTGTGTTTCGCTCCTCGTTTAACTAATGATGTGCTGCTTGTGTCGCTGGTTGAGCCAGAGCTTCCTTTGCAAGGCGCTGGCGGTGGGCATATGCCCGAGCTGCTTCCAGTGCCAGCCAGCCAACCAGGATGTTTGCCAGGAACATGCCCATGCCATAAATCCACGGGGCAGTACCGGCCAGCAGTTTATCCATCAAGGCTGTAACCATCAGCAGCACGAATGCAACCGGGGTCAGGAACTTCCAATTGAATGCCAGCATGTGGTCGATACGGATACGCATCAGGGTGTACTTGATCCACATGATGACCCAATAGAAGAACATGCCTTTGATAACTACATTCAACGCACCGATCAGGGGGTACTGGCCGCCCCAGGGCAGCGGACCATTCCAACCACCGAAGAAAAGAATACCCAGGAAAGTTCCGAAGGTGAAAGCATGCAACAATTCACCGGCGTAGAACAGGCCAAATTTCATACCGGTATATTCAATATGAAAACCGGCTACGATCTCAGATTCAGCTTCGTTCAGATCGAAAGGTGTACGTCCCAATTCAGCAATCGCGCTGATCAGGAAGATCAATGCGCCCAGCGGTGAAAGGATAACAAACCAGATGCTTTGCGCATCCACGATACCCTTCATGCCCATCGTTCCAGCCAGGATTGTCGGGATCAGCAGGGCAACGACCATCGGGATTTCATACGAAACCATGGCCGCGACCTGGCGGAAAGCACCGATCAGGGCGTACTTGTTGTTCGATGACCAGCCGGCCATGATGATCGAGAGCGTCCCGATTGCGCCGGCTGCGATCAAGTACAGCGCGCCAACGTTCAAGTCCACACCAAAGATGACCGGTGCCAAGGGAATAATGGCCCACAGGATGATCACGGACATCAACGACAATAGTGGCGCCAGGTTATAGACTATCTTATCCGCCCCCTCTGGTGTGATATCTTCCTTAATAATCAGTTTGATGATGTCGGCAAAAGGTTGGATCAGGCCAAACGGACCGACGCGGTTCGGACCCAGGCGATCCTGGAAGCGAGCCACCACCTTGCGTTCGACCCACACCAGAAAAATATCGAGCAACATCACCAGGCTGGCCAGTACAACGATACCGATCAGCGTGACCAGGATGACCGCCAATCCTTCGGCCATACCCCAACCGTTGAAGACGCCGCGTAACCAATCGGCAATGAAATTAGTGGGGTTATTCCATAAAGTCATAGGGTACTCCTCACACACAAATAAAAGGCTGAGAGGAGAATTTTCCTTTCAGCCTTTTTAATTGCATCAATAACCTACACCCACTCCAACGCACCTTTGCGCCAGATGTACGCCAGGCCGGCGACCAGGATCAGGATGAATAGGATACCTTCCAAAACAGCAAACAATGCCAATTTATCGAGTGCCACTGCCCACGGAAACAAGAAGACGGTTTCCACGTCAAAGATCAGGAAGACCAGTGCAAAGATGTAATACTGCGCCTTGAATTGCACCCAGTTATCCCCTACGGTTTCCATACCGCACTCGTAGGTGCTTTGTTTGATTGGATTCGGTTTACGTGGTGCAACTATCCGGGAAATGGTGATCGCTGCGGTTGGGATAATAAGCCCAACGACCAAAAATAACCCAATGTATAGCCATTCGTTCTGCATGAGCACTCCACTTAAATATGGGATTCATGCCACTTTCTGGGCAACGCCGGAATTGTACCACGAAGCGCAATCGAAGTCATACTTAGGGTTGTCAACAAATCACGTGATTTTCGTCATGTATTTGGGTATGTGAATATATACACAAATACATGCTATTTTCGCACTTTACGCCAGAACAAACGCAAAATGTCCTCAATAAACGGGAATCCCAGGATCGACCCGATGACCGACCCGGCTGCTCCAGCGGCGCGAGCAGTATTTCCCTTCATTCCCAGGAAGGATGTCACGTGGATATCTATCAGTTGCGATGCGACCGCCCGCTGACTGGCATCCGTCCCATTTTTCGGCACAAAATTCAAATATAACCAGACCGTCCCTCGAAAATCACCTGAATGTTGCGGCTGCACGCTCCAATAAAAAGTCGCTGATTTCCCCGGGGTCAATGGCTCGCTGATCGACTCCTCCGGGCGAATCACCACACCGGCCAAATCCAGTCGCGCCTCGACCACCACGTTATGTGTTTCATACAAGTTTGGGATCTGGATTGTCTGTCCTGCAACCTGGTTGCCGGCTACCATGGCAGTCGGAGTCAAATTACCCAGATCGTCGACCTCCAGTGTCAAACGCACCCGGTCAGAATCCCCCATCCGCATCACGGACGGCCACTCAAGCGTCAGGTGGCGTGATTCCGGGATGGCGGGAATGGCCGTTGGTGCTAGCGTCGGCCCCGGGCTGGGCATGATCACTGACGCGGTCGGCAGAGAGGTCATCGTGGGCAGAAGAGACGTCGCCTGCGGTTCTCCTGCAGTAGGCGGCTCCCCCACTTTCGTCGGAGCGCTGGCCGTCGCACAAGCCAACAAGCTACAAAAGAGTGTCAGTCCGATCATCAGGAAAATGAGAAATCGTTTTTTTATTATAATTCTCATAACAGCCAGTTTCCAAGCAGGAAAGCCCCAGGCGAAGGCAACTGCAAATCACCCGGGGGAATGGGAACCACGCGGCTCTCATACAGGAGTGGCATCAGACCCCAGATCAATAAAAGCACGGAAGCGGCCAGGATGATCAACGCCAGGATCAATCGTAGTTTTTTCCAGTTTGACATAAATTAATTATACAGCCTAAGTCAAAGCGTGCTAAACTTTGGGTGAATTCGACATCACAGGAGCAAATATGGCCAGTTATCCCCCAGAACCTTTCCGCATCAAAATGGTCGAGCCCATCCGACTGATCTCCCCCCAGGACCGTGAAGCCGCGTTGAAACAAGCGGGGTACAACCTGTTCGCGGTAAAAGCCGAAGACATTTTTATTGACCTGCTGACCGACTCCGGCACTGGTGCAATGAGCCAGGATCAGTGGGCCGCAATCATGCGCGGCGATGAATCCTACGCCGGAGCCCGTTCGTTCTACCGCTTGGCGGAAGCTGTTGAAGAAATATTCGGCTTCCGTCATTTTGTACCCACACACCAGGGTCGCGCAGCTGAAAATATCCTCAGCGCAGTGCTGGTTAAGCCGGGCAAGTACGTACCGTCCAACATGCATTTCGACACCACCGAAGCCAATATCATGGCCCGCGGTGGTCACCCAGCCAATCTGGTGATCGACGAGGCCTTCGACCCGGCCAATCCGCATCCCTTCAAGGGCAACATGGATATCGCCAAGCTGAAGAAATTTATCGAGCAGATCGGGGCGGAGAACATCCCCTTCGGCATGATCACCATCACCAACAACGCCGGGGGCGGACAGCCAGTCTCGCTGGAAAACCTACACCTTGTTTCCAAGACCTACCACTCGTACGACATTCCCTTCTTCATCGATGCTGCCCGCTACGCCGAGAACGCCTATTTCATCAAACTACGCGAACCTGGATATACGCATAAGCCGGTCCTTGATATCGCCCGCGAGATCTTCAGCCTGGCCGACGGCATGTGCATGTCAGCCAAGAAGGACGCCATTGTCAATATCGGCGGTTTACTGTGTATGAACGACGAAAAACTTTTCGAGGATGTCAAGAACGAACTGATCCTGCGCGAAGGCTTTCCCACCTATGGCGGATTGGCCGGGCGCGACCTGGATGCCATGGCTGTCGGACTGCGGGAAGGACTCGACGAAGCTTACCTGGCTTACCGCCTGGGACAAACCGCTTACCTGGCTGAAGGTCTGCGTCAGGCTGGAATCCCATTAATCGAACCTGCGGGCGGTCACGCTGTCTACCTGGACGCTGGACGGCTCTTCCCCCACCTCCCGCACGCCGAATTTCCCGGTCAGGCCCTGGCAGTCGAACTGTACCTGGACGGTGGTATTCGCGGTGTGGAAATCGGCTCGGTCATGTTTGCCCATCCCGACCCCAAGACCGGAGAGATGGCTTATCCCAAGCTCGAACTACTGCGGCTGGCTATCCCGCGCCGCACCTACACCCAATCCCATATGGATTACATCTCCGAGATTGCGGCCAAGATCAAGACTCGCGCCGGGCAGGTCAAAGGGTATAAACTCACCTATGCGCCCGAATTGCTGAGACATTTCACCGCACGCTTCGAACCGTTAGCTTAGACTGCAAAGGACCCAAGCAGTCAATGAGAGGTTTTGTGCACAACTTCTTGACCTTCGAGATAAATCGTGACGCACTGGATTGATCCGACTCCTGTCACTATCCCTGCTTCTTTCGAAGCCCTCAGCCTGCACCCGCTTAACGCGCAGGCTCTCGTCCGGCGCGGCATTAAGACCCGTGAGGCAGCCCAGGCCTTCCTCGATCCGGCTCACTACACATTTACCCCGCCGTCGGAACTGCCGGGACTTAGCGCCGCGGTCGACCTGGTCGAATCGGCTATCCGCAAACAGCAGCCGATCTGCGTCTGGGGTGATTTCGACGTAGACGGCCAGACCAGCACAACGATATTGTTCCAAACCCTTCAAGAGCTGGGCGCGGATGTCACCTATCACATCCCGGTCCGCGCCACCGAATCGCACGGAGTCAAAGTACCGGTTCTGGCCGGAATCATCGAAGGCGGGGCGCGCCTGATCTTGACGTGCGACACCGGGATCAGCGCGCACGAGGCCGCCGAATATGCCCGGGCGCATGCTGTACAATTCGTCATCAGCGACCACCACGACCTGCCGTCGGAACTTCCACACGCGGCAGCCATCACTAACCCAAAGCTGCTGGCTGCGACACACCCGCTTGCCAACCTACCCGGCGTTGGCGTGGCCTACAAATTATCCGAAGCGCTTTATGCACGCTTTGACCGGGCGGGGGAGGCCGAAAAACACCTCGACCTGGTCGCATTAGGTATCGTCGCCGATCTGGCTTTGCTGCAGGGAGAAAATCGCCCCCTGCTCCAACTTGGATTGGAATCGCTGCGCCGGGCTGAGCGTCTCGGACTTCGCGTGATGTGCGAATTGGCGCAACTCAACCCGGGTCAAATCAGCGAAGATCACATCGGTTTCACGCTTGGACCCCGGCTTAATGCGCTCGGCCGACTGGGCGACGCCAATCCGGCTGTTGATTTGTTGACCACCGACAACTCGGTCCGCGCCTACGTGCTGGCGACCCAGCTCGAAGGCCTGAACGCACAACGCCAGTTGCTGACCAGCCAGGTCACCCAGGCGGCCGAGGCTCAACTGCGCGAAGACCCCGCCCTGCTGGCTGAGCCCGCGATCGTACTCGGGCATCCATCCTGGCCGGGCGGCGTGGTCGGCATCGTTGCCAGCCGGCTGGTGGAACGCTACCACAAACCGGTCATCCTTTTCTCCACGCCAGAAGGTGAACCAGCGCATGGTTCGGCCCGTTCGGTGGAGGGACTGCATATCACCCAGGCCATTGCAGCGCAAGCAGAAATGTTGCTCAATTTCGGCGGGCACCCGATGGCGGCCGGACTTTCATTGGAAGGCGCGAAAATCCCCGAATTCCGCCGCGCGCTGGGGCGCACCGTCGAGAAAATGCTCTCGGATGCCAAAATAGAAGAAGCTGTCGTGCAGATCGACGATTGGCTGCCGCTGAATGCATTGACACTCAACCTGGCAGCCGAGCTGGAACACCTGGCCCCATATGGCCCCGGCAACCCGTCCCTGACGCTGGGCGCACGGGACCTGACCCTGCATAGCGCCTCACCCATTGGTCGCAGCGGCGAGCATCTCAAACTCAACGTGCAGGACAACCAAGGCCAAAGCCAGTCCGTTCTGTGGTGGGGTGGCGCAGGAGAACAGTTACCAGAAGGCAAATTCGACCTGGCCTTCAGCCTGCGCGCCAGCGATTATCGCGGTACGCGCCAATTGACACTCGAACTACAAGACTATCGCATCACTGAGGAAAAGCCGGTCGAGATCAAAGCTCAATCCATCGAAACGATCGATCTGCGGAATACCGAACATCCCCGTGCGGTACTTGCGAAATTACCTAAGGGAATCTTAATCTGGGCCGAGGGCGAAGACATCAAAGTGATCCGCGGTTTTAGCCGGGAAGGACTGATCGCTTCCGATACTCTTGCCATCTGGACCGTTCCACCGGGACCGGAAGTCCTGCGGCAGGCACTGCAACGCGTCAACCCACAGACCGTCTACCTGTGCGCCTTTTCACCAAAAGAGGTGACAACCGAAGTCTTCATCAATCGGCTCGGCGGTCTGGCAAAATATGCGCTCAATCAACGCAGTGGTAAGGTCAAGCTCTCCGAGCTGGCAGTGGCAACCGCCCAGCGCGAGGCAACGGTCCGCATAGGGTTGGAGTGGTTGTCAGCGGGCGGACATTTAACCGTGGACGTGCAGGGCAGCTACGCAAAATTGGCTCCCGGAGATGGGGTCGCAAATCAATATTTGCAAAAAGAATTGTTTCTCGCGTTGAAAGGCCTGTTGGCTGAGACCTCCGCTTACCGGACACATTTCCAGCGCGCACAGACTGAGACACTGCTCCAATTTTGAAAGCGGTCAATTCTAGTGAAGAAGCTCCCAGAACATGGCAATTGTTTTGTCTGCGGGTCATCCAACCCGCATGGGATGGGCTTGACCTGGTACAGCCACGCAGACGGCAGTATCTCATCGGAATTTACCCTGACCGAAGCCCAGCAGGGGCCGCCTGGCCATGTGCATGGCGGGGCTTCCGCAGCGATCCTGGATGAAGCAATGGGCGCAGCCGTCTGGTACGGCGGCAACAACGTAGCGGTGGTCAACCTGAATCTCGATTATAAAAAGCCGCTTCCATTAGGGCAACCGCTGACCTGCGAGGCGCACGTGGACGGCAAGGAAGGACGCAAAATTTTCGCTGTCGGTAAGATTTTGTTGGCAGACGGCAGCGTGGCGGTCAGCGGGCGCGGCATTTACGTAGAAGCTCCACAGCTATTCGAGCAAACCAGATTCCGAGCATAGCATGGGGTTCGAGGAAGTCCGCCACACAGCAGACTGGGCGCTACATATCTGGGCCTCCAACCTGTCTGAGTTGTTGTCGGAAGCAGCCCGAGGCATGTACACGCTCTCCGGAACGCAGTTGTTAAAGGGTCCACGCGTGAGCCGAAAGTTAAAAATGGAAGCTGCGGATGCTGAGAGCCTGCTGGTCTCTTTTTTGAGCGAATTGCTGTACATTTCCGAAAGTGAAAATCTGGGTTTTGACCAGTTTGAGTTGCGGATTGATGCCTTTCGCTTGAAGGCTGATCTAAGCGGGGCGCCGCTGGAGGCGTTGACCAGGCAAATCAAGGCTGTTACATACCACAATTTGCAAATACGCCGGACGGATCGAGGATTGGAAACCCAAATCGTCTTCGACGTGTAACGCGTCTTCCATCAATATTATTAATCTTAAACAGGTAAAATGGATTTTATATGACGCGTATAAAAAAACGTGCGTGGCTTCCGCTGATTCTGATCATTTCTTTATGCCTGGGTCTTCCCGGGCTGTATTTTGCCGGGAGACCACTGGCAGTCGAACAGCGCGAGGAAATCTACCCGGGGGTGATCTACTACCGTAAAGTGCACCGCGATCCGCGTCCGATGGTGGCGCATATTGTCACCGTCGATCTGACCAATCCAAACCTCCGTTTCCTGGTGACACCGCCCGACGATCGCAAGGGAGAATTCCCGTTACGAGCGCGCACGACCTTGCAATTCGCAAAAGAACAGCAGGTGCAGATCGCCGTTAATGGTGACGGATTTACGCCCTGGTACTCCAACAACCTTTTCGATTACTATCCACATAAGGGCGATCCGGTCAAACCTAACGGCTTTGCTGCCTCGCGCGGAATCAAGTATTCGTATGGTCCTGAGCCAACACTGTTCCTTGCCAAGGACAACACAACCCGCTTTAACCAGAGTATGCGCACGGTTTACAACGCCATATCCGGCGATCGTATGCTGATGGAAAACGGCAAAGTGATTGAGGATCTGGCCGATGTGCTGCCTGCCCCACGCAGCGCGATTGGCCTGGATCACGGCCGGACAAAGTTGATCATCATCGTGGTGGACGGTCGGCAGCCATTCTACAGCGAGGGCGCGACGGTGGCCGAACTGGGCGAACTTCTCAAACTTTATGGCGCCGAATTGGCCATGAATTTGGACGGCGGTGGCTCATCGACACTGGTCATCCAGCTGCCGGGGGGAAACCCCAAAGTGATCAACTCACCGATCGACAACTATCTTCCCGGACGGCAGCGAGCGATTGCCAATCACCTGGGAATCCTGATTTCGCCATAACAACTGCATCTCCCGCCCGATCTTGATTGCAATTGGAATGCAGGGCTAAAACTCGATTTCCCCGATCTGCTCGAAATTGATGTCGAAATGGACGTCCGATTCCAGCTCAGCCTCGACCTGCTCCAACCTCCCGGCTTCGACCCCGCGCTCGCAATACGAGCGGTAGGTACAAAATCGGCACATTCCCAAATCTTCGGTCAGCGGGAATTCGCTGGCAGCTGCGATCTCGCTGACGACTTTCTCAATCACGCCCCAGTCGCGCTTGTACTGGGCCGGAGTATATTTTAACTTCACCGGCTCGGTCGGGAAATTGGAAAGCCAGTAAATCATCTCGACCTTTTCGGCTGGGATGGGATTCCCATCATTCAAATGCATCCCAGCCTGCACCAGCAGCGCGCGGTAGACGCGCGTCTGCCAGCGCGCAGACAGGAACTCGGCGTGCGGCTTTTTACGATAAGTCTTCCAGTCATAAATCAAAAAACGCCCGTCCGGTCCTACTGCAACCAGGTCGTATTTGGCCAGTAAGCGGTAATCCCCGACCGGTGCTGAGAGGGTGATCTCCGGGAAGAGTTCGAACCCGTCCAGCTGCGGTGAAAACTGGCGGAAGCTGTCCCACCAGCGACTGAGTTCGGGCGAATTGGCCAGGCGCTCCAGTTGTTCCGGTGGCAGGCCAAGCAAGGCTTGCTGCGCCAACCGGTGGAATAACTGTCCCTCTTGCTGGTGGCGCTCGAATTCCTGCACCGGCTGGCTCTCGACTGCCGGCCAGTGCAATTGCTCCAGATAACGCAGTTGAAAACGGCGCGGACAATCAGCGTAATCCTGCAAGCTTGACTGGCTGAAAACGAAGCCGGGAGAGAGTGTGGTTTTAAGTTTATCGGCCATTAGATCAATTTTACCCGTTTCTGCGGCGCTGAAGCTGAACAATCAACACGCCCAACCCAACCAGCACCAATCCAAAGATCTCTTTGAGGGTCAATCCTTCGCCCAGGAAAACCAGCCCCAAGATAGCGATCTGCGGCATCATCAGGCTGTTGATGACCGACGATTCGATCGCAGTCAGCGTGCGCAAGGTCTTGTTCCAAAGCGTGAAGGCAAAAGCGGTATTGACCAGCGCCAGCCAGGCAATGATAAACCAGTCGGTCCAGGTCAGACTGCCAAAGCCCTGGACGGTTGCTCCGAATCCAAGCATCAGGGCAGAACCAACCCCCATGCTGACGAAGGTCACCAGGAGCGGGGAATGGATCGCGCTGCGATTGACATTCCGTCCGAGCAGCGAAGCGATTACGTTCCCGAACATACACCCCAGCGCAATCAAAATCCCGATCACCTGGGCCCGAGGCAGCTGGATTGGCAGAAAATAGAGCAGGACGCCGGCAGCTGTCACAACCAGGCCAATCCACTGCAAGCTGGATGGCTGTTCACGCAGCCACCAGACGCCACCGAAGGCAACAAATGCCGAGGTCAGGTTGAGCAGCAGACTGAGCATAGCGGCCGGCAGGAATGCCAGCCCCAGATATTGCAGGCTCTGCGTGATGGCGTAAGTAAACACGCCGAGCAGAGCCAGACTGACCCACTCACCACGGCTGAGTTTTTTCAGTACCGCACGATATTCAGCCTTCAGCAACACAAACGGCACCAGGCATAACCAGGCCAGGACGTAACGCAGCCCGGCGAAGGTGATGGCGGGCAGGTCGTTACGCAAACCGATCTTGATCAAAACCCAGGAAGTAGACCATAGAAAGGTAACAAAGACCGCCTGCAAAATGGCGGTCAAGCGCGTCGACAAGTTGGGAAAAGTCAGGGATCTGAGCTTCAAAAATTTTCTACCGGAGAATTACAGGATGCGGGGAATGAAATACACGTACAGAACATAAGCCAGGAGAAAGATGCCCCCCAACACCCAGCGCGGATCGACCGGCAGCCAGGCCGGCGCCAGGAACATACCGATCACGCCCAGCAGCAGGCTCCAGATGGTGGCATAGGTGCTGTAGCCACGCTGCGGGAAGAGCGGCTCACCCGGCTTGACCAGTTTGCGCGATTCCTTCAGGATGCGCGCCGAAGTCCAGCGTTGCGCCATCGTCCGTAGTTCTTCCAGGTTTTCGATGCGCCCCATGCGAATGCGATGTCCGCCCGCCAGGATAAAGGTCGGCATGATTGCCTGAAGTTCTTTATAGGTAAAGAACAGGTCGGGCAGGAAATGACGACGTATCACCATCTGTTCGAGAAAGCGGATCTCACGGATGACGAAGAACGGCGCCAGGGATGTGACCAATCCCAGCAGGAAGACCAGGAACCAAAAAAGCAGCGGTGCCTGGAAGAGATAATTCACCCCACCACACAGCAGCGCGAAAAACAGCGCCGGTAAGCCATAAAACACCAGGAAGATGTGGTAGGGGTAGCGAGGTTTAAAAGTTGAATATGCGGTATCCATACTGTCCAAACTGGCAAAAAGACACAAATTGAATGAAGTAATTATAGCTGAAGCAGGCAACTAAAAACCGTTCAAACAACAAATCGGGTACGTGGTGGGCCGGTCGGATTGCTATCTCTGCAATTGCGCCAATGCCAATGCCCCCAGGCTGCCAGAACGATTGCCCAGTTCGGGCGGAATGATGTAATCATCGATACCCTGCAGTACATACTGGTGTTGGACGTAATTATTCAGATATTTTTGCACCCCACGCCTGATGGATGGAAACAGGTATGCTCGCTGCAGTACGCCGCCACCCAAAACGATCTTTTTGGGCGAAAGCACGAGGATGTAATTGGCCAGCGCCGCGGCGATGTATTCCGCCTCCAATTTCCAAAAGGGATGCCCATCCGGCAAGCTCTCTCCCGCCACACCCAGTCGTTCTTGAATTGCTGGTCCGCTGGCAAGACCCTCGAAGCAGTCTCCGTGGAAGGGACAGCAACCGGGAAAGGGATCCTCCTTCAAGTCGTGTGGGATGCGGATATGACCCATCTCAGGGCTGAGCATCCCATGGAATGGTTTGCCGTCCTTGATGCAACCGCCGCCGATACCCGTGCCAATCGTCAGATACAGCGACGGGTCAAATCCCCGGCTGGCACCCCAACGGAACTCACCCAAAGCTGCAGCATTGACATCAGTTTCGAGAGCCACATCGAGACGCAAAGCCTTTCCCAAGGTACCAACCAGGTCGGTATCGCTCCAACCCGGCTTAGGTGTGGCGGTGATTCGACCATAAGTTGGCGATCCCCGATCCAGGTCCAGCGGACCAAAGCTGCCGACACCGATCCCGCGAACCTGCCCGGCAATTGCGTAAGGCTGGAAAAATCGAATAACCTTTCCCAATGTTTCGGAAGGCGTGGTGGTCGAGATGCGGATCTGGTCGACAATACGCTCCGGTCCGCTGCCGACCAGGCAAATGAATTTGGTCCCTCCGGCTTCGAGGGCACCATAAAGCTGTGTGGCGTTAATTTAAAACTCCATCAAGGATAACAACAGCAGTGGCACCCCGCAAGCGCAGGCCATGATCAACAGCACCACACAACTCAATGCTGCCTTGCCGAACGCACTTTGCTTGGTCCAGTTCCCCGTCAGCCAGCCGTATAAATTTGACAACCTGTCCATACTGCCCTCCCGTTATTTTCTAACACTATACAGAATTTTGATAAAATGGGCAAGCCATACTGCAGACGGACACTTGAATCTGCGCATCACCCTGTACTGAAACGTGTTTATATCCACAAAGCAAAGGAGGCATACATGGCACAGGCAGGGATTCACGGAATGGTTGGAATGCTGACGCGCAAATGGACCGGCGTGCGCGAATGGCTTTTGCTGGGTGTCTTGCTGGGAAGCTTTGTCCCCGATATGGACAACCTCGGGGTGGCAGTTGCCACACTGGCCAAGATGCCGACCGAAGGCATCCACCGCACGCTGACGCACAGCCTGTTCTTCATGGCTGCGGTAGTCATCGTTTTCTATTTCATCGGCCAGTGGAAGCAGGACCTGCGCTGGCGCAACCTGGGCTTCGGTCTCGGGCTGGGGATGGCGCTCCACAGCTTGCTGGACCTCTTGATCTGGTTCAACGGTGTGGCTTTGTTCTGGCCAATCCCAGTCTGGGTCAACCTGTGGGCCAATTCCACACCGCCGGAATGGTTCATGACCTTCATGGACCCGGCTGAGTTCCTGTGCTTTGGATTGTACCTATGGTACCTCGGCAGGTGGGCGCGCAAGGCTAACACGGACGGCGGATTCCTGAAGGTACTGCGCCTGTGGACCTGGCTGGAATTCGCACTCTTCGTGGGATTCACCCCCCTGGCTTATCTGATGACGGTGGGTTTCCATACGATCTACGGTGCGTTCTATCTCTTCTCGCTCTTCATGACCTTTTTTGTGACGCTGCGGATGCGCAAAACCGTGGGGGCAGCGCTGACCTGACCTCAAAAGCAAGCGACCGGCCCATTACAGGCCGGTCACTTTTGCCATTTAACCTCGTTTGAATGAAATTTTCAACTGTAGTCTATTAATACCATTGTACATGCTTCCAAATCTTTAATCCTATCCATCAAAATCGAATAGGGGTTCGTACATAAGCCAGCAATTCTTCGGAATCTCGCTGGCACCTTCAGGCGCTCAAGCATGCTCTTCGAAGCCGTTAAGTATGCTATTTGATGAAATATCGATGGCTTGCTGTGCTCATTAAGCCGCTTAATTCGTGAGTTCGAGCGGCTTAATTTCCGATGCTGGGGAAGGTAAGAGCGCTGGACGCGATATCGTCATTAAGTCAAATATGAATGGAGAGCGAGATGGGTGAGACGAACGAAAGAAATGAACACAACCAGAAAATCATCGAAGAATTTCGTGCGAACAACGGTAAGGTCGGTGGTTATTTTGAAGGCAAGACCCTCCTGCTTTTACACACAACGGGGGTCAAGAGCGGACAGGAACACGTCAATCCGGTGGCATACGTCAGGGACGGAGAGCGCCTGGTGGTGATAGCCTCCAAAGGCGGCGCGCCCACGCACCCGGATTGGTATTACAACATCCTGGCCCACCCGCGCTTGAAGGTCGAAGTGGGGATGGAAACGTTCCAGGTCCAGGCCCGGGTTGCCGAAGAGCCGGAACGGACCCGCCTGTATGACAAGATGGTCGCGATGATGCCCGGTTTCAATGACTACCGGCACAAAACCACGCGCGTCATTCCGGTGATCGCCCTGACGCCCGTCGAGCAAGCGTAGATTTTTTTTACAGGCTGTCAATGCTGCAGCTACTTAAAAATAAATAACAGCACGCCGCAGGTGCAGATGGTGATCAATAACGCCCAACCCAGAGCAGCCTTACCAAAGGTGTTTCGTTGGGTCCGGTTCCCCCACCGGCCAGCCGTACAGCTTTGACAACGTCTCCAGGTTAGCCTCCGGTCGACTTTAATCCCGGTCGAGTCCGCCCCGTAAGTACGAAAGCACCAGGTGTCGGCGCGCGAAATTTCCTAGGGTGAACAGCTCGATCCACATCGGCTTGCCGCACAGTGCGCGGGCGATGGCCGCCACGTCCCAGCCTTTGTCGTGCAGAGCGAGCACATTTCCTCCTAAATCTTCCAGATAAGCAATCTTCGCCATTAGCTCCACTTCCGGGTTTTCGCGCACCCGTGCGCTGCCGGGAAACAACAGACTGCAGGGCAACGCCGCAACGCGTTTGAGCGAGGCGAGGATGCTCCAGATGTCGCCGTCCTCGCGCAAGGCGCGGTCCCGCCCGCCGACGAACAGGTCGCCGGTGAACAGCCAGCCCTGCTCGGGCGCGTACAGGCACAGGTGATCCGGACTGTGGCCGGGGGTGTACAGCGCCTGCAGGCGGAAATGCTCGCTTTCAACCCAATCCCCGTCCGCGAGCGCTTTTGCCCTGGAAGGTTCGGGCCAACCCCAGAACAAGCGCCGATAGGGCTGCAGCGGCTGCAATCTGCGCGGCTCGGCCAGGATTGGCAGGGCCAGCGGATGAGCCAGGATCTCCAGCCCCGGGTGCGCGCGCCCCAGGCGGCCATTGGCCCCGATGTGATCTTCGTGGCTATGGGTGTTGACCAGGCGCGCCAGCAGCTTATCTCCCAGGGCTGAGAGCAGTTCCCCGGCCGTGTGCGCCGGGCCGCTGTCGATCAGCAGCCCGTCTAAATAGTAGGTCGTAGTCCAGTATCGTCCGCGCCCGGCCAGCGTGCGTGCCAGATCGAAGCGGGTGACGTCGTCGTAAGTGCTGGTTTTCAACATGTTGGCTTGAGTCGAATAGGGTCAGGGTTGTTCATTCTCCCACCACCCCCGCAAGACTTCCAGCGCCAGCGAGGGCTGGGCATCCCCCTGGCGGCCGGAGTTCCAGGTGGCGATCAGCTCGCGCTTGGCGCGCGTGATGCCGACGTAGAACAACCGCAGGCGTTCGCGCACGTAGTCCAGGCGTGCCCCCTGGGTGGCCCGGCCCTCGACGTACCACTGGTACTCGTCGCCGGTTCCCAGCGTCTCCAATTGCGCCAGGGCTTCGGCTTCCAGGTTCAAGCCATCGCGCACAAACCACTTCTCCGAAATGTAGCGGTCGTAGGGCATGCCGGAGGGGAAATCGTAGTTGTTGACGGACATCAGGTGGACCCGGTCCCACTCCAAACCCTTGGCCTTGTGCATGGTCGTCACCACCACTTTACCCTTGTAGGCTTCAGGATTGAAGCCAGCGTCATCAGACGAAAAACCGATGAAGCGGCGCTGGTTGCGGGCGATCAGGCCCAATTCGCCGGTCAGCTCGGGCAGGCGCCAGTCGGGGTGGTCGTCGGCCACCTGGCGCAGCACCAGCGCAAGTTTGTGCGCCAGGGCCAGGTCGACCGGCTCGATGAACAGGTCCTGGGCCAAGGTCAAGATCAACTGGTCGATCGGCAGCAGGGTCGCCGCCCCCCAGCGCTTGACCAGTTCCCGAAATTCCTGCAACTCGAGGATCATATCCTCGGACTCATCCAGACCTGTCAGCCAATCCCGCTCGGGACGCGGAGCCAGATACGCCTCCACTTCGCCGCACTTGCGCACCAGCCTACGCACGTGACTCAGAAAATCGCGCCGATCGGAGTCCTCGCGCCAATCCCGCCGCCAGACTTCGTAGACGCGCGCCAGCTTGGCCGCTGAAGACGGGTCGGAAAGATAGGCCAGCAGGTTGCCCAGCGCGCCGGCCGCCGCGCGCGTCGACTGGCTGCTGGAGAGCAGTTCGTGAGTCGGGATATCATGTTTTTTGAGCGCCTCGATCACTTCCACACCGCGCGTGTTGCGCGGCACCAGCACCGCCACGGTCGCCTCCGTGTTTTCGGGCAACCACTTCTCGAGCGAGTCGACCACCGCGGCAATCTCCTCGTCGGGCGCGAACTTCTTGCCGATCAAACGGATACCGGCCGGGTCGTCGGCTGGGTTCGGCTGCGGATCGCCCTTTGGCGTAGGCCGGATGTACGGAGGTGCCAGCGCCTCGCGGGCTGCCTCGACCGGATGCTCCCTCATGACCCAGTCGACCAGGGAATTGGCCAGCTTGATGATCGACGGCTGCGAGCGGCCCGAGTTCGGGCAGTTCGCGCTGGAAATCTGCCTCCCCGGCGATGAAGGCACGCAGATAGCGCGGACTGGCGGTGGTGAAAGTCTCGAAGATGGCCTGGTTGGGATCGCCGACGCGTACCCAGTTTCCATTTTCGCCTGCCAGCAAGCGCAGGATCTGTTCCTGAAGCTGGCTCGAATCCTGGGCTTCGTCCTCCAGGATGTAAGGCCAGCGGAAGCGCAGACGCTCCAGGAACTCCAGGTCGGACTCGAGCAGGTCGAGCGCCAGGCGGATCAGGTCGTCGAAATCAACCGCGCCGCGGTAGGTCAGCGCGCGCTGGTAATCGGCGTAAATGGCCCAGCCCATCTCGGCCAGCGGCAGCGGGGCAGGTGCCTGGTCCAGGCGTCGGCGCAGGTCATCGGGCGCCAGGCGGCGATCCTTGGCCGAGCGGATGAAGGCCAGTGCCAGGCCCTGGACCAGGTCGGGCAGCTGCGAACGACGGACCCAGTCGCGCTTGCGGTCGTCCAGTTCCGGGCTCAGGTAGTCATCCAACAGGCCGGGGTTGGCCGTCAGCCAGGCCTGAGCGGCCTCTTTGCGGATGAAGTCAGCTTCACGCTCGTCCAGGATGGCAAAGCGTTCCTCCAACCCGACCTTCTCGGGTTTCTCGCGCACGATATCGTGCGCCAATCCGTGCAGGGTGCGCACGCGGTAGCCCAGGCGCGGCAGCAAGCCACGCGCCTCGATGAAGCTGCTGATGCGGGCCGAGAAGTTTTCGACCGCCGAGTTGACCAGCGTGACCACCAGCACTTCCTGCTCGGAATCCAGCTCGCCGCGCGAGATCAGGTCAGCAGCCAGGGCCGAGAGCACGAAGGTCTTGCCGCTGCCCGGCACGGCGGCGATGCCCAGCTTGCCGCCAGTGTAAGCCAGGATGGCTTCTTGGGAGGGTCGGAAGGTGTAATTTTGCATAAGGTTTTTCAGGATACTAATGCATCATTCTTTAATGAAAATATTTAGTATCAATGTGATACTCACAAACAGTAACAATAGCATCAAAGCCCAAACACCAATATCCGCGCCAACAAACAGACTGGCCAACAGCCCAATTGCAATCGTCGAAATAAGTGAAATTTTCAGGATTTTAATGCCTTTACGACGTTTGGCTTTAATCTGCCGTTCGAGATCAAACTCTTTGATATTAAACTTCTTCATGAAGTCCGCTAATTTATACTGAAGGTCAAGCCTATTCTTCATGGCTCGTAATTGAATCGAAAAGCCTTCACCAGTGATCGAATATCCTACATCGATTTTCTTGATGCGGCAATAATCAATTGACCTTGCAGGCCAGACGAAGTACTGGACAACCATTTCACTATCTTTAAATTCGATTTTTCTGATGAACTCGCGAGATATCTGGTATACAGAAAATCCTGAGAGAACGATCAGTAAAGCATCTTGCCATTCAACATTTGGCTGTCTGCTCGTTAGGAATAATGTAAAACCAAAGATACCTACATACGTGATTGCATTTATATATTTTATGAAAGAATACTTCGGGTTAAATATATTGGATTGATTTTCCAATCTTGCTCATTCCTTATTTCTTAATCTCTCAGTTTTGATTTCCGCTTTGCGCCTTTTGTGTCCTTCGTGGTTAATCTTCGTCCTTCCGCTCAGCCAGCACCTTCTGGAAGGCTTTCAACAAGATCCCACGCTGTTCGAAGCCGGTTTCACCCAGTTCGCTCAAACCCAGGTAGATGCGCTCACGGCAGCGCCGCAGCAGGCCACCCACCAGGCGCGCCAACGTCTCCTGGGCAGCGGCCACTTCGTCGGCATCGTTCCATTGGCGCTCAGGGGACCAGTGACGCGAGAGCACGTAAGGCTGGGTCAAGGGCTGGAACAAGCGCTCGGCCCAGCCACTAGAACCGGGATCGAGCCAGAACTGTATCGTTGACGGGCGGTTCATCATCAGAAAGGTGTAAGCCGGGGCGACCAGCACCGCCTCGTTCTCCTCCGTGCGCCAGGCCTGCAGGTATTGGGCCGCGATCAAGCCGTCCTGCAGCATAGCGATGTACTCGCGACCCAGGTCGAACCCGTCCGTGCCTGCCAGGGTCGGCTCCATGGCCCAACGGAATTTCTGGATCGACTCGATCAGGCTGGCCGCCACGCGCGCCGCGTCGAAATTGCGGTGGAAGCCGAAGCCCGGCTGCGAAAGAACTTCCCCGAACAGGCGCCGCAGGAAGTGGTCCAGGGGCTGCGGCTCGGACTCGCGATAGGCCAGGATCCAGTTTCGCAGGGTGGTATAGCGTTCGCCCTGCAGGAAGGTGATGCGCTCCTGCACATCCGGCTTGATTTGCACGAAATCCGAGAGCGAACCATCTTTGAGGCGATAGACGATCTCGGCCAGCAGTTGGGCGCGCACCAAATCCATACCCTCGAATGCCAACAGGAAGGCGCGGGTGACGTCGTAACGGCTGGGACGTATCTCCCAGCCCGGATGGGCCAGCGCCGCCAGCGTCAGCAGCCCCTGTGTGGCGGGTTCGTCCCGCAGCGAGCGCGAGGGACGATGCGAACGCCAGGGGATGGCGCGCGCCTCGAGGCGGTTGGTCAGTGAGAAGCGCAGCGCGTCAGACAGGAACGGAGCTAGCACCACGATCTCGGACGGCGACAGCCCGCCCTCGACCAGTTGGGCGATCTCATCTGCGACCCCATCCAGCATCTGGGGATAAAAGCGCGCGTCCGAGTAGGTCAGCACACCGTCGAGCGCCTCGCGCCCGTCCACGCCGGAAGCTTGGACGGGATCGATGGCATGCGCCAGGGCTTTCGATAGATATTCGATCCCGGGCGAGGTGATAAACGACTCGTCCAGCGTCGCCTGCTCTGAGCACAATTCACGCAATTCCCAGCCGGTCTGCGGATCCGCGCCCAGGAACTTGCGGTAACCGCCGCCTTCGTCGTAGACCAGCAGCGCCGACTTGAAATCCGGCATCCATTCGGCGATCAGGTCGTGGGCGCGCGGGACGTCCTCCTCCAGGTTATCGTAGATCAGGTGACGGTAGCTGCGTTTCAGGAAGTCGCGTACAGTGGGGTCATGCCAGAGCACGTTCCAGAAGGTATCCAACTGCAGCGAGAAATCCAGCAAGTTATGTGCCAGGCAGTATTCGCGAAAGAGCGCGGCGCAGGCCTGGGCGTCTGCATAGACCCGGCGCTGACCGGGATCGCCGACCCAGGCAGCTTCCAACCGCTCCCCGATCTGGCGGTAATCGAACCCGACCGAGGCGGCTTTGTTCAGGTTATCGATGATCTGCGAGTACAGGCGGTTGCGGTCGATGGTGACCGATTCGAAATAGCCCTGATCCAGTAAGGGCCGCACCAGGTGGGCCATGTAGTATTGCGCCGTTTCAAGCGTCAGGAAGACCGGCGGTTGGTCGGGCTGGGCGAAGCCAGCCGCCTCGGCAGCCAGCGGCCAGAACAACTCGACCATGCGTCGCGCCAGCCCGCCAACTGTGGCCAGGGTCACTTGCCCACCCGGCCCCAGATTGGGACTGTGCAGTGCATCTTGATAGGGCTGCTGCAATGTTCGCTGCGGGGTCAGCACCAGGAGTGAGTCAGCCGGCACGCCCTGCCCGAGCAGGTGCAGCATTCGCTCCATGCCGACGGTCGTCTTGCCGCAACCGGCCGGACCGGAGAGGAAGATTCTGGCATCAAGAGGGGAGCCAACGAGCTCGGTTTGCGCAGGGGTGAGCATGTTTCAAGATTAGCCGAGTGCGGGGGTTTTGTCAACAAAGCCAGGACGGCCAAATCGGTGGCATCCGGTTGTCTCCGCAACCCGATTGAGTTTTTTAAATTAATTCAGGTGCTTCTCAAAAAACCTAGTCACCCGCTCCCAAGCATCCCTGGCTGCTTCGGATCGGTAGACTTGGGGGTCGCTGTCGCGGAAGAAGGCGTGACCGGAGTCGGGATAGACAACTACCTCGTGCTCCACACCGACCTGCTCTAGCAGCCGGTCGAATTCTTCTACCGTGCCAACCGGGATGGACACGTCCGCATCGCCGAATAGACCCAGCACCGGACAACCCAGCTTTTCGCGTAACTGGTCAAAGATTTGCTGCATGCCGCCGCCGTAGAAGGTGCAGACCGCGTCCAGCGGACGGCGGATGGCCAGGCTTAACGCCATGCGCCCGCCGAAGCAAAACCCGACCGCACCGACTTTGCCGCTGCAACCAGGATCGTCCTTGAGCGCATCGAAAATTTTCTCCAGATCATCCGGCGCAGTTGGCCCAAATTTCTGCACCAGTGACCGGGCCTTTTCACCGTCACCGATTTGCGCCAGCTCGCCGTGATACAGGTCGGGGGCAAAAGCCAGGTAACCGGCTCCGGCGAAGCGGTCGGCGATCGCTTTCGTCTGGTCGTCCAGCCCCCACCACTCCTGGATCACGACCAGTCCCGGCCAGGGACCGCCTCCAGCAGGTTGGGCCAGGTAGCCGGGAATTGTGTCGAATTCTGTCGATTTACCCATCATGACCTCCAATTTTTGTGACAATTGTACTCCGAATAAAATCGCGCTGCTAATTAAGACCCCGCATGGCGAGCAATAGTCGATGTTGTATAATCCTGATTGGGAGAGCCGGGTCAAATTGAAATAAACGAGGTGAATATGGGCTATCAACCCATCGAAAATTACGGCGTGATCGGCGATCTGCACACGGTGGCTCTGGTCGGCATGGACGGGTCGATCGATTACATGTGCTTCCCTAATTTCGACTCGCCTTCCATCTTCCTGCGCCTGCTGGATCACGACAAGGGCGGTTACTTTTCCCTCGCACCTGTGCTCCAGGATGCGCATCAAAAACAACTTTACATCCCGGATACCAACGTGCTGCTTTCGCGTTTCCTGTCAGAGCAGGGCGTGGCCGAGATCTCGGACTTCATGCCGGTTGAGGCCACCACGCAGGCACACAACCTAATCCGCCGAGCCAAGACAGTACGCGGCGAGATCAAATACCGCGTGGTCTGTAAACCAGCCTTCGATTACGCGCGCGCCGGCCATACAATCGATATTCGCGACGGGGAAGTCATTTTCAGTTCCAAAGGGCAGGATGGCACCGTCCTGCGCCTGCGCTCCAGCGTACCACTGCACGAACAGGACGGTGCAGCCGTGGGGGAATTTACCTTGCGTACCGGTGAGACAGCCTCTTTCGTGCTCGAAAACACCAAAGGAACCGTCGGCGATTCTGTCTGCCCCGGATTATGTCGCCAAAGCCTTCAAGGACACGGTCAATTACTGGCGCGAGTGGATTGGCAAATCCAAATACCAGGGCCGCTGGCGCGAAATGGTCAACCGCTCAGCGCTGATGCTAAAACTGCTGACTTCCTGGCACCACGGACCGATTCTGGCCGCACCCACCTTTGGGCTGCCTGAGCAGATTGGCGGTGAGCGTAACTGGGATTACCGCTTCACCTGGATTCGCGACGCGTCTTTCACAATTTACGCCTTCATCCGCTTGGGCTACAACGAAGAAGCCGCAGCTTTCATGGGGTGGATCGAAGAACGCTGCAAAGACCTAGATCCGGACGGCACACTGCAAACTGTCTATGGTCTGGATGGGCGCCGCGACCTGACGGAGTTCGAACTCTCGCATCTGGAGGGTTACAAAGGCTCCAAGCCGGTGCGCGTTGGGAACGCCGCCGCCAACCAGCTGCAGCTCGATATTTACGGCGAGTTGATGGATTCGGTCTACCTGTACGACAAATACGGCAAACCGATCTCACATGACCTGTGGAACAATCTGGTGCGCCTGATCGATTGGCTATGCGATAATTGGAACCAGCCGGACAACGGCATCTGGGAAGTGCGCGGCGGGCAGCGTCATTTCCTGTATTCGCGCTTGATGTGCTGGGTGGCTCTCGACCGGGCACTGCGTCTGGTGGCGAAGCGCTCGTTTCCAGCCCCGTTTGAACGCTGGCACGCCATCCGCGACAAGATTTATAACGATATTTTCAATAACTTCTGGGACGACGAACTGGGCGCTTTCGTCCAGTATCGCGGCGCGAAAGCCCTGGACGCCGCCAGCCTTTTAATGCCAATGGTGCGCTTCATCAGCCCAACGGACCAACGCTGGCTCTCCCATCTGAAAGCGGTCGAAAAAGATCTGGTCTATGACTCGCTCGTCTATCGCTACAAGATCGAGGAGGCAGCCACCGACGGTCTGGAAGGCGGCGAAGGCACCTTCAACATGTGCAGTTTCTGGTTCGTCGAATGCCTCTCACGGGCTGGTGAATTACAGAAAGCGCGCCTGTATTTCGAAAAGATGCTGGGCTACGCCAATCACCTGGGCCTGTACGCCGAAGAGACCGGTCCGCGCGGCGAGCACCTGGGTAATTTCCCGCAGGCCTTTACGCACCTGGCATTGATCAGCGCTGCTTACGACATCGACCGTCGCCTCTCAGCTGCCGGCTGGCAGGCTTGAAATGCGTCCCCAGCCGGCACAGCGACCTTTATGGCCGGGCTGCTGACCCAGCCCACACCGATGTGGGCTGGGCCTACGCACACCTACATGGGTCAAAACTGGGTCTATGTACTTGGTGCATCGCTTGATATCG
Source organism: uncultured Chloroflexia bacterium (assembly GCA_963790075.1). Classification (GTDB taxonomy): domain Bacteria; phylum Chloroflexota; class Anaerolineae; order Anaerolineales; family Villigracilaceae; genus CAYOUV01. The sequence continues at coordinate 1,167,254 of CAWBNG010000004.1, read as the reverse complement.
CTGGGAGCTTGCTGGTACTCGGCGGTCTGGCCTGGCTGCTCAAAGCGCTATTGCGTGAAGCTCGCTGCCTGCAAGTCGTAAATGTCTAACCTTTTATAATTTCCAATTCGATATAATACTGGCCAGTTGTCACTGGCCAGTTTGCTTTATACGTAAAAACCAAACCACCAACTGCGTCTATAATTGGACCAAGAGGAGTTGCAATGGCCGAAAACAAGCAACACCAATTTGACTTCTGGCTCGGAACCTGGGAGGTGACCTGGGGCGAGCATGACCACGGTACAAATCGTATCGAGCGCATCCTCGACGGAATGATCATTCAGGAAAATTTCGACGGGAATCCTTCGATGGACCTGCACGGTATGAGCGTATCGGTTTACGATCCCGGGCGGGACAGGTGGTGCCAAACCTGGGTCGATTCCCAGGGCAGTTACCTGGATTTCACAGGTGAATTCAAGGACGACAATATGGTCCTAATGCGTGAGGCCCTTATGGAGGGCAAGCCCATCAAACAACGCATGCGCTGGTACAACATCGCCCCTGATGAACTTGACTGGAATTGGGAACGATCCGAAGATAATGGTCAAACCTGGACCCTGCTCTGGCACATCCACTACCGTCGAAAATGATTTCAACCCTGATTCGAGGTATGCATGCATAAATTTCGAAGTGTTTCACAAATTATCGAGCCGCAATATGTGATCGAAGGCGCTGGCGTGCTGCTGCGGCGTTCGATCTCGCCGCGTGCTTCCAACGAGTACGATCCATTCCTGCTTTTCGACCATTTCGCTTTCAACGATCCGGTCGAAGGACCAATCCGTGGTTTCCCGATGCACCCGCATCGCGGGATCGAAACCGTGACTTACATGCTGGAAGGCTCCACCCAGCACCGTGACAGCCTGGGCAACGCTGGTCTGATCGGTCCCGGCGATGTGCAGTGGATGACCTCTGGGCGCGGTATTCTGCACGAAGAAATGCCCCGCCGCGGTCCGGAAGGGACGATCTTTGGATTCCAGCTGTGGGTCAACCTGCCCGCAGCCCTAAAGATGACTGCCCCGCACTACCAGGAAGTCAACGCACAGAGCATCCCGACCGACGAAAAGGACGGCGTCAGGGTCCGCCTGGTGGCCGGGGAATACAGCGGCATCAGCGGACCGGTGACCGAAATCGCCGCCCAGCCCCTGTACATGGACGTCACCCTCGAGCCCGGTACGACTTTCACACAGGCCATCCCGGATGGCCACACGGCGGTCGTGTACGTCTTCGAAGGCCAGGCCTCCTTCGGCGGAGCCAACGAGCAAGGAGCCGAGTTTGTCCAATCGGTGCGCATGGCTGTTTTGAGCGACGGAGAAAGCTTGCGTGTTCAAACTGGCACGACTGACCCAGTGCGCTTTATGCTGATGGCCGGCGCGCCCTTCAAAGAGCCGATCGTGCCTTATGGCCCGTTCGTGATGAATACGCGTCAAGAAATCGAGCAGGCATTGACCGAATTACGCAACGGCACTTTCATCAAGGAATAAACTGATTGGGACGGGAAATACCTGTCCCAATGGTCGTATAATCGGGGGCATGACAAAAGTTCTGTTTGGCGAGCGCATCGGCAAGACCGGCAAATTGCGGTTGGGCTGTTCGGCCGCCATCTTCGACGAAAATCGTGACAAAATCCTGCTCACCAAGCGCCGCGATAATGGCCAGTGGTGTCTGCCCGGCGGGGCGATGGAACCGGGCGAATCAGCCGAAGAATGCTGCCAACGTGAGGTAAATGAGGAAACCGGCCTGGAAGTGAGTCCGATACGCCTGGTCGGCGTGTACAGCAATCCCGACCAATTGGTGGTCTACTCGGATGGCAATCGCGTGCAGGTTGCCGTCCTGCATTTCGAAGCGCAAATCACCGGGGGGGCAAATAGGCTTGAGTGACGAGACCACCCAGGTCGGCTTTTTCACCCTTGACGAAATTGAAGGGTTGACCTTGCTGGGCCGACACAAAGAGCGCATTAAAGATACGCTGGCTGGCCAGATGTCTGCCTTCGTTCGATAAATTATTTTCGGGAGGAACAGCATGAATTTAAAAGCACTGTTGGGACCGATGCGTGTACCGTTTCTGATCCTGACACCATCCTGCGTAGCGGTCGGTGTGGGGACGGCTTTCTGGCAGACCGGCAGGGTGGACTGGTTGCAGGTTTTGCTGGTTTTGATCGGCGCGCTGGCAGCCCATATCAGCGTCAACGCCTTCAACGAATATTTCGACTTTAAGAGCGGATTGGATTCCAAAACCCAGCGTACACCTTTCAGCGGCGGCAGCGGAACACTCCCGACTCAACCACAAATGGCGCGCCAAACCTCGATCCTCTCCTGGCTGACGTTTGGCATCACGGGAGCAGTTGGGGTTTATTTCACCTGGCTGCGTGGCTGGGCACTGCTCCCGCTGGGTATCATGGGCTTGGTTTTGTTGGTCACCTACACCATCTGGTGGGTTTACCAACCCTTCCTGTGCCTGATCGCTCCCGGGATCGGTTTCGGCTTATTGATGGTCATGGGGACGCACTTCGCCCTGACCGGCGGCTATAGCTGGACCGCTTTCGTCGCTTCGCTGGTGCCGACCTTTCTGGTCAGCGACCTGCTGCTGCTCAACCAGTTTCCGGATGCCGAAGCCGACCGGAGCATCGGCCGGCGCCATTACCCGATCACCTTGGGACGCCAAGCCAGCAGCTTGATCTACGGCGCATTCCTGCTGGGAGCTTATCTGTCCATCGTGGTCGGTGTCATCCTTCATCTACTGCCCGGTTTCAGCTTGCTGGCCCTCTTGAGCGGGCGTGCTGGCCATAGGCGCATATCGTGGAGCGCACCAGTAACGCGGATAATATCCCGGCGCTTGTTCCTTCCATGGGCATGAATGTCATCCTCAACCTGGTCACACCGGCCTTACTGGCGATCGGATTGTTCATAGGTTGAAAATAATTAGCAACAGCCCCTCGCATCTAGCGAGGGGCTGTTTTTTAATCCAATCTGCGCCACCAGACGCCGGTGCATTCCGGCAGCACGGTCAAGTGTTCTTCCCGCACCCGGCCGGCCAGCTCCTCGCCAAAGAAAAATCCAGCCAGATCGACGGCTTGTTCGATGGTTTCGAAGTGGTAATCGGTGCGGATCCAGCTATTAGAGAAACCATTCTCCTCCAGCCAGTGATAGGTCGCCTGCAGATGCGGCAGCTGCTGCGGCCTGTCGCTCCCCGTCCCCAGTGATTCAAACAAAATCACCCTGCCATCCGGCCTGAGAATACGCTTCATTTCTCCTAGCCAGCCATCCAGCTCTTCCCGCCCGTTGGCAGGATACCAGACAGCCAGGTAGCTGACACTCCAACCCGAGACCACCAGGTCCACGCTGGCATTTGACAGTGGCACAAAGCGGTGGTCGGCGACCGTAACCTGCCAGTTGGATGGACCATCGGCTCGTAATTTTGTACGAGCCTCAGCCAGCATGTGCGCCGACAAATCAAATGCATACATCGAACGGACGTACGGCGCCAGCAGGCAGGCCAGGCGTCCGGTCCCGGCGCCCAGGTCGATCACATCCTTTCCGGAGAGCGGCGCTATTTTTCGGATTTCCCGCAGGATGTTGCCCTGGTAATCCTCGCGTGACACCAGGGCTTCATACCGATCGGCATGCTGCTGGTAGACTTCTTTTTCGTCAGGCATCTCGGCTGCAACCTTTGTTATACTCAGAATATCGGGCTATTTTATCAGAGTCCGAAATATCGGGAGGGATGATGGGAACTAAAATCCAACGCGTGGAGCGTTCAAGGGAAGAAGCCAAGCAGAGCTATGATCGCATGGCGCGCTGGTACGACCTGTTCGCCGGCAGCGAGAAAAAGTTCACCCAGATCGGCTTGCAAAAATTGAACGTCCAATCCGGGGAACACGTCCTGGAAATCGGCTTCGGCACGGGACAGGCCCTGATCGAACTCGCGCAGGCCGGGGCTGAATCCGTTTCGGGGGTGGACCTGTCTGAGGGTATGCTGCAGGTGGCCCAGGAACGGGTCAAGGCTGCGAACCTGGGTGAAAGGATCGATTTACGCCTGGGCGATGCGACCCAATTGCCGTTTAACGATGGGACTTTCGACGCGGTCTTCATCAGCTTCACGCTCGAATTGTTCGATACCCCCGAAATCCCGGTCGTGCTGGGCGAATGCCGCCGCGTCTTGCGGACCGGGGGCAGACTCGGGGTGGTCTCACTGGCTAAACGGGAAACACTCGCCTGCCGCATGTACGAGTGGGGGCATGCAAAGATGCCGGCTCTGCTAGATTGCCGGCCGATATTCGTCCGGCAGGCGGTCGAGCAAGCAGGGTTTATGATCAAGGAAGCAGTCGAAGTGAAGATGTGGGGGCTGCCGGTCGAAGTAGTGGTCGCTGTGACCGGGTGAGGCGCGCTATTTGAGCAGCGCCTGATACTCTGGGTGACGGCGCATATAAACCTGTGCAAAGGAACAGAGCGGGAAAACTCGATAATTTTGCTGGCGTGCATACTCCAATGCGGTTTGCGTCAGCCGGCTGGCGATTCCCTGTCCCTCCAACGCATGAGGCACACCGGTGTGCGTGATGGTCATTACACCGTTGAGCATGGAATAATTGAGTTCGGCCACATAAGCCTCGATATGGATTTCGAAACGACCGCGTTCCGGATCGTGTTCCACAAGAAGTTGGTTGGCGTTTACCTTCAATGGATCTCCAGTACTTAATCATACATCCTTTCTCTAGAAGACGAGGCTGGTTTGACCTCACTTACTTGAGCGTGATAAACTGTGTCAACCCATCTCGGAGGCTATAACCATGCAACTCAGTTCATCCGCGCAAAAAGTGCAGGATCTCCTCAATGCATTAGGCTGCGATTGTGAAGTGATCGAATTTTCCGAGAGTACACGCACCGCCCAGGAAGCCGCTGAGCGGGTCGGCAGCACATTGGGGCAGATCGTCAAATCCCTGATCTTCAAAGGCCGCGAGAGCGGTAAACCCATCCTGGTGCTGACCAGTGGCGCCAACCGCGTGGACGAAAAACGCCTCAGCCAGTATGCCGGAGAGAAGATCGAACGCGCAGATCCGGAATTCGTGAGAAATGTGACCGGATTTGCAATTGGCGGGGTGCCGCCCGTCGGTCATACCCAGCCAATGGAAACATACCTCGACGAAGATCTTCTCCAGTACGAAACCATCTGGGCCGCAGCCGGGACTCCCAAGACCGTTTTCCAATTGACTCCGGATAGACTGCAAAGCCTGACAAAAGGGTCGGTTGTGCGCGTCAAATGAGCCTGGACCAAATCTACAACTTCCGGTCGCTCTCGCCAGATCTGCTTACCAGCGGCCAGCCGACCGCCTCGCAACTGACGGAGGTCGCTCGTACCGGTGTGCAGACCGTCATCAACCTGGCCCTGCTGACCAGCGATAATGCTTTGCCAGACGAGGAAAGCCTGGTTCGCTCGCTGGGGATGGAATACGTCCACATCCCGGTCGAATGGGAACATCCCACACAAACCGACCTGGGGCGTTTCCTCGAGATCATGCAGGCCCAAGCCGGGCGCAAGCTGCTGGTCCACTGTGCGGCCAACTACCGGGCTTCGTGCTTCGTCGCACTCTGGCGCATTATGCGCCAGGGTTGGTCACTCGAACCAGCCATAGCGGAGATGCACCATATCTGGAATGAAAATGAGTATCCCGTCTGGAAACAGTTCATCCACGATACATTGATCCAGGAAGGCAAGTAAACAGCTTGGATCAGTCTTTCTTTTTGCAATTGGACCGAATTTGTCGTAAAATTCATTTAATTTAAAAGTTTCCAAGGCTAATCAGAAGGAGCGCAAATGGTAAATCCAAAAGCTGTCACCGAATCGCGCCCGATCACAGAAGAGGGCGATTTTTTACAAATCAAATCCATCGACCACGTGCATTTTTACGTCGGCAACGCCAAGCACGCCATGTATTACTGGTGGAAAGGCTTCGGCTTCAAACCCATCGCCTATTCCGGACTCGAGACTGGTAATCGCGATTACGCCTCATACGTGCTGCAGTCCGGCCAAATCCGGCTGGTCTTTTCAGCCCCGTACACCCCCAGCAGCCCGCTGGCTTCCCACCACATGCTGCACGGCGACGGGGTCAAGGTCATCGCCCTGGAAGTGGACGATGTCGAACAGGCCTGGAAGGCCACCACCGAGCGGGGGGGTAAGTCCGCCTGGGCACCGCGTGAGGAAAAGGACCAATTCGGAATCTTTCGCACTTCAGCCATATACGCGTACGGCGAGACTCTGCACCTTTTCGTCGACCGCTCGGATTACAGCGGTCCCTTCGCGCCTACCTACCGCGAGATCAAGGACAAAGAAGCCAAATCAACCGGGCTGGCCGCTGTCGACCATGTGGTCGGCAACGTGCAGCTGGGCAAGATGAATCACTGGGTCAACTTCTACCACGAGGTGATGGGCTTCCGCCAGTTGCTGCATTTTGACGATAAGGATATCTCGACCGAATATTCGGCCCTGATGTCCAAGGTGATGCAGAACGGCAACGGGCGGGTCAAGTTTCCAATCAACGAGCCGGCCGAAGGCAAGAAGAAGAGTCAGATCGAGGAATATCTGGATTACTACCTGACCCCGGGCGTGCAGCATCTGGCGCTGGCAACCGGGGACATACTCGAAACCGTAAGTGAGCTCAAATCACGTGGCATCGAATTTCTACGCGTCCCGGATACTTATTACGAGCTGCTGCCCGACCGCGTCGGGCAGATCAAAGAGGACCTGAAAGCCATTCACGATCTAGGCATCCTGGTCGACCGCGATGACGAGGGCTACCTGCTGCAAATCTTTTCCAAGCCAATCCAGGATCGCCCGACCATGTTCATCGAGGTAATCCAGCGCCACGGCGCGCGCGGCTTCGGCAAGGGCAATTTCAAAGCCCTGTTCGAATCGATTGAGCTCGAGCAAGAACAGCGTGGGAATCTGTAATTCATGCACCTGGTTACTTTTTCGACCGAAAATTCTGATCCGCGGCCGGGCCTGGTCAGACAGGGGCGGGTCTTCGAACTTCCCTACCGGGATATGCCGGAAGTGATCCAGGCCGGTGCCGAAGCAGCCGAGCACAGCGCCTCCAGCACGCCGATCCATCTCGCACAGGTGACGTTTCACGCCCCCCTGTATCCGAGGACACTACGCGACGCTTATGCCTTCGAGCAGCACGTCAAGACTGCCAATGCCAATCGCGGGCGTGAGGTACCCGAGAATTGGTACAAGTTCCCGGTCTTCTATTTCACCAACCCCCACGCCATTTTCGGGCCGAACGAAACCGTCCCGTACCCCCCATACACGCAGGCGATGGACTACGAACTCGAGATCGCTGTCGTGATCGGCAAGGCCGGCGAGGACATTTCCCCGGAAGCAGCGCCTGAACACATATTTGGCTATACAATTTTCAATGATTGGTCCGCGCGGGATGTGCAGCGGGATGAAATGAAAGTTGGGCTTGGACCCGCCAAAGGAAAGGATTTCGCGTCTTCCTTCGGCCCCTGGCTGGTCACTCCTGACGAATTGGCTGGCCAGGCTACCGGACGGCCGGGAGTTTATGACCTGCTGATGACGGCGCGGGTCAATGGTCAGGAGCGTTCACGCGGCAATTTCAAGGACATCTACTGGTCGTTCGGCGAGATCATCTCCCGTGCCTCCGAATCGGTGGAATTGCTGCCAGGGGATGTGATCGGCTCGGGCACGGTCGGAACCGGCTGCCTGCTCGAGCTGACCAAAGCCCAAGGTCCATGGCTCCAGCCAGGGGATGTGGTCGAGCTTGAGATCGAAGGTCTCGGCACCTTGCGGAACCAAATTGCAGAAAAAGCGTCATAATCTATGGCACGTAAACCACCTTCCAAGATACAGGAGTTCCGTATGAAATCACTTCGTAAGTTCACATTGCTTTCGGCCATGCTGGTCACCATGTTAGCCTGTAGCCTGTTCCAATCCGCCACGCCGGTAGCGATTACCCAAACCGAGCCCCCAACCACGCCCGCCTTACCCGCTCCACCTGACACCCAAGCACCGACCGCGGTCAATGGTGTTCCCGTCTCATTTTCCGGTACCAGTTTCGTCATCCCGGACGGCTTGGGGAACGGTGCGGGGACCGAGATCGTGCCCGAGTCGGTCCCGCAAAATGGCCAGGACCTGCCCTATTTCGCGATCAACCCAGCTTACGTCCACTTCACACTGCAGGGCTATCCGCTGCAAGGCAAGTTCCTAGACCCGCAACTGTATGTCTACCCGGTCCAGGAATTTTCCCAAATCAATGAAGGCGCGGCCCAGATTATCAGCGACCTGCAAGCCTTGCTGGCCAACCCGAGCAACCCACTCCCAAGCCAGCTGCCCTTCCTGCCACTATTTAATGCGGCGCAGATGTTCAGCGCCGAAGCGCAGATCATCCCGTTCCAAAACGGGACCGGGGTGCGCTTCCTGACCCAATACGGCCAAGCTTATTACCCGGTCAACAACAAGTATTTGTTCTATACCTTCCAGGGTCTGACCAACGACGGGAAGTATTACGTTGCGGCTATTCTGCCGATTAATGCCGCCTTCCTGGCGTCGGACGAAAATCCCGCATCGCCAATTCCACAAGACGGCATACCCTTCAATATGGACCAGGCTCAGCAATACTTCGATGCAGTCGTTCAAAAGCTTAACAGCACCGATCCAAATGCCTTCACACCCAGCATACCCGCTCTGGATGCACTAGTCCAGTCGGTACAGGTCATGCCTTAAATCCGCCAAAATGAGGAGATCCCAAGTAAATTAATTTTGCCAATCTCGCCAACTTATAAGAACAAGCTGTTCTGATGTTACAGGAAGATTCTTAGCGGTGAAAGGAGTCAAGATGAGCTATTTTATTGATACTGTCCCAAATGATAAAGCGACCGGTAGACTGCGCGAATTTTACGATGACGACATCAAAGACTTTGGGCTACCATCCAATACGACACGCACTTTCAGCCTTCTGCCCGAAACCTGGGAAGGCTGGATGGGTCTGATCAAATCCATCCGCAAGCACATCCGCCTGCGGAACTACGAACTGACCACCTTCGCTGCGGCCATGGAGATGGGTTGTACTTTTTGAATGCTGGCCCACGGAGCGGTGCTCCGTAAGAATTTCTTCACAGCCGAGCAACTCGAGGCCCTGGTCAAAGATTTCCATCATGCCGGGCTAGACGAAAAAGAAGTGCTGATGATGGAGTATGCCCAGAAAGTCGTCCGGGATGCACCATCCACAACCCAGGCGGATTTCGACAACCTGCGCCAGGCCGGATGGACAGACAAGGAAATCCTCAGCATTACCCTGGCAGCCGCAGCGCGCTCATTTGTCAGCAAAGTCTTCGATGCGCTGGGTGCGCCTCCCGATGAAATCTACCGAGAACTGGATGAAGAGACCCATCACGCATTAATTGGCAAACGTCCCTTTTAATAGCAAGGAGATTCTTATGCCCTATTACCACAAACTCGGGGAAATCCCCCATAAACGTCACACGCAATTTCGCAAGCCGGACGGCGGCCTGTATCGTGAAGAAGTGATGGGACTGGAAGGCTTCTCAAGTATCGAGTTCGATCCTGTACCATCACTTCCTGCCGCCGCGCGTCAAGCAAGTGGAAGATCTGGGCTCGGCCGAGTCCGATTACGTGGATTTCGGTCCGATCCGGCACCGGGCTTTTGCAACCGGTGGTGCCCCGACCGGTGGCGATCCGGTTGAGGCACGGCGCGTGCTGCTGGGCAACCACGACGTCACGCTGGGTGTTTCCAGGCCGACAAAAAGCATGGACTATTTCTACCGCAATGCCCAGGCTTATGAGACCTGGTTCGTCCATGAGGGTCATGGGACTTTCAAGTCGCAGTTCGGTAACCTGCTATTCCACGAAGGTGATTACATCGTCGTTCCCTTCGGCACCACCTGGCAGATCAAACTCGACACCGACCAGGCACGCTTCTTTGTGATCGAAAACCCTTCGCAAATCGAGCCGCCGCGCCGCTACCGCAACGAGTATGGACAGTTGATGGAGCATTCACCTTACACCGAGCGTGACATCCGCGCACCTGAAGAACTGGAAACGCACACCGAACGCGGAGAGTTCGAGGTGCATGTCAAAGTCCGCGATCGCATCAGCCGCCACGTACTCGATCATCACCCATTCGATGTAGTGGGCTGGGACGGCTATCTGTATCCATGGATCTTCTCGATCTACGATTTCGAACCGATCACCGGGCGCGTCCACCAGCCGCCGCCCGTCCACCAGACCTTCCAGGGACATAATTTCGTGGTCTGTTCGTTCGTGCCGCGCCTGTTCGACTACCATCCCGACGGCATCCCGGCGCCTTACAGTCACTCCAACGTCAACTCGGACGAAGTGATCTACTACTGCGACGGCAATTTCATGTCGCGCAAGGGCATCAACCAATACGACATCACCCTGCATCCTTACGGGTTGCCGCACGGACCGCAGCCAGGTGCGACCGAGGCCTCGATCGGCAAGGAAAAGACCGAGGAACTGGCCGTGATGGTCGACACTTTCTACCCGCTGCAACTGACGCCGGTTGCGTTGGAGCTTGAAAAGCCGGAGTATATGGCCTCCTGGCTGGAGGGCGACGGCGAGTAAATTCGTTGGGTCGCTTCGAGAAGCACCCTATTTATTTTGATACAATAAATGCATGGAAATCAATCCTGCATCTGTTTCCCGCCAGTCGGTTTACAAGATCCTAATCGGTTCGGTCGTCCCGCGCCCGATCGGCTGGATCTCGACCGTCGACGAAATCGGGCGCCCCAACCTGGCGCCTTTTTCGTTTTTCACAGCTGTTTGCCCTGAACCGCCGACGGTGTTATTTTGTCCGATGGTGCGCGGCACGGACGGTACCGAAAAAGATACACTCAACAATATTCGCGCCACGAACGAATTCGTGGTCAATATTGTCACCGAGCCGCTGGCGCAGGCCATGAATATCTCATCAACCGAGTTCCCAGCCGCAGTCAATGAATTCGAGGCTGCTGGTTTGACAGCGGTACCGTCCCAAACGGTTTCCCCACCGCGGGTGGGCCAGAGTCCGATCCACTTCGAGTGTAAACTCAATCAAATCGTCGAGATCAGCAATCAGCCGGGTGGCGGAGCGATCGTGATCGGGACCATTCAACACATCCATATCGATCCGAGCGTACTAATCGGCGAAGATAAGATCGACTGGGCCGCTCTCCAGCCCATCGGGCGCCTGGCCGGCCATTCCTATGCGCGTGTGACCGATCTATTCGAACTGATCCGTCCGCCGTCCGAAATCAATAAGTCGAAATGAAAAAAGTCATCTGGTGGCCGTTCCTGTCTGAATTAATCGGAACGGCCTTGCTGATTGCGATCGGTTTATCGTTCGTGATCCTCGACTTCGGATCGGGAAGTCCGGTCGCCAAGTGGATTCCCGACGCGGGTACCAGGCGGCTGCTGACGGGGTTTCTGTTCGGCTGCACCGGCGGGTTGATCGCCATATCGCCAATCGGAAAGGAAAGCGGAGCGCATATCAATCCGGTGGTCACGCTGGCCTTTTGGCTCAAGAAAAAGATAACAGATTTGCACGCAGGCGGGTACATTGTGGCGCAATTGATTGGCGCCATCCTGGGCTCTCTGCCACTGCTGGCCTGGGGTACATCCGGGCGCAGCCTCGATTTTGGTGCTACCCTGCCAGGTCCAGGCTATGGAGTTTGGTGGGCCACCCTGGGCGAGGTCGTAACTACTTTTGCACTGATCATCAGCTTGTTTCTGTTTCTGGGTCAAAAACAGGTGCGACAATTTACCCCCTTGCTATTTCCATTCCTGTATGCCATCATGGTTTATCTGGAAGCTCCAATCTCCGGTACCAGCACCAATCCAGCCCGCAGCTTGGGACCGGCGTTGATCTCAGGCAATTGGACCGGCTGGTGGGTCTATTGGATTGGACCCATAGCGGGAACGATCATTTCATTACTGGTGTTAAACCATAGCTGGCTGATAAAATTCAAGGTTGAAGTCGCCAAGTTGTATCATTTCGATCACGATCCACACGGAATTTTTTAGGAGAGAAGAGTATGAATCATCAAAAAATACTTCGCGCATCAATTTCAAGTCTGCTGCTGTTCCTGGCAGCCTGTAACCTGCCAACAGCGCAATCATCGAATGGAAATCTCAACGACCAGGCAGCCACCATCGTAGCCCAGACACTGACCCCCAACAACAATTCAAGCGGACAGGCCACGCCGGGCAGCCAAGCCACCCCCGGCGAGGGGACCACGCCCATCAACAGTCCAACCGCAGCGCAGACAGCTACCCCCAGCGCCACGCTTACAGCTACTACCACAATCACCCCTACCTATTCCAAGCCGGTGATCAAGATCACTGGGAATACCAATTGTCGTACCGGTCCCAATTCGCAATTTGAGGTAGTGATCGTGCTCAAAGCGGGAACCACGGTGGACATCGTCGGCCAGTTAAGTGGAACGAATTACTGGATTGTCAAGACGCCAGATGGGTCGAAGACCTGTTGGATCGCGGGAGATTTCGCCAACCCCACGGGGAGCGTCCATCTGGTTCCGACCGTCACCGCCCCCCCCGCACCTAGCCCGGTCCCGCCATCCGCCCCCAGGAATCTCACTTATCAGTATTCCTGCGCTTACGTGACTGCCACGACCTACAGCGTGACGACCAATTTAAATTGGGATGACCGTGCGAACAATGAAGACGGCTATCGTGTCATCCGCAATGGCAACCCGGTGGCCACCCTGCCGCCCGATTCGACCAGTTATTCCGAAACCATCACGGTTAACGCTGGAGCTTCGCTCTCTTTCGCCATCCAGGTCTTCAACGGCAGCGGAAGTGCAAATTCGACCACCTACACCTTCTCCTGTAAATAGTCTTTCCTTAAATAAAAAGAGCCCGTTCCTAATTTTGGACGGGCTCTTTTGGCTTTATTCTGTCAGCAAAGCTTCCTTGGTCTTTTTGGTCTGCTTGCCGCGATTTTCGGTATTCAAAATGCGCTTGCGAATTCGGTATGATTCCGGCGTCACTTCCAGTAATTCGTCATCAGCCAGGTATTCCAGGGCTTCATCCAAACTCATCTGACGAGGCGTTACCAAGCGGACTTCGATGTCCTTATTGGAAGAGCGCATATTGGTCAGGTGTTTCTTTTTACAGACATTAAGCGCCAGATCGCCGGGGCGCGTATACTCACCCACGACCATCCCTTCGTAGACTTCCACACCGGCACCCAGGAACAGCGAGCCGCGTTCCTCGGCATTCTTCAAACCGTAAGTGCTGGTCACGCCTGGCTCCCAGGCTACCAGGGAACCAGTGGAACGGCTGTTGATCGGTCCGGCCATCTCGTCGTAACCATGAAACAGCGTGTTCATCACACCCATTCCGCGCGTGGAGGTCAGGAATTGATAGCGGAATCCCAACATACCGCGGGTCGGCACCACGTACACCAACCGCACACTGCCGTCACCAGTATCCTGCATATCAAGCATTTGACCCCGACGCGTGCCCAGCATTTCAACCACCGCCCCGACTGTGTCCGGGCTGGTCTCAATGTGAACATCTTCGTATGGTTCCAGCAGGGTCCCATCTTCAGCTTTATGGAAAATCACCTCGGGACGCGAGACCTGGAACTCATAGCCTTCGCGGCGCATGGTTTCGATCAGGATCGCCAGGTGCAGCTCCCCGCGCCCGGAAACGATGAACGACTCGGCCAAATCGGTCTCCTGCACACGCAGGGCGACGTTGGTGCGCAACTCATCGAACAGGCGCTCGCGCAGCTTGCGCGAAGTACTCCACTTGCCCTCGCGACCAGCAAATGGTGAAGTATTGACTCCGAAGGTCATGCGGACGGTCGGCTCTTCCACCCGGATCGAAGGCAGAGCCACCGGATTCTCCGGATCGGCCAGGGTCTCACCAATGGCAATCCCCTCCAATCCTGCCAGGGCGATGATCTCACCAGCCCGTGCTTCCTGTACTTCCACTTTTTGCAAACCCTGGTGAACGTACAGGTAACCAGCCTTTTCGGGCAGGTTTTGGCCATCCAGGGTCAGGCGTGCCAGCGTTTGACCGGCTTTGATCGTCCCAGCGAAGATACGACCGACAGCTGTCACGCCACGATAATCGTCGTAACCCAGGGTCGTGACCAGCACCTGCAGCGGCGCTTCCGCGTCCACCTTGGGGGCGGGGACGTGCTGCAGGATGGTCTGGAACAAGGGCTGCAGATCGGGACCGAGGTCCGGGGTCAAACCGGCCTGACCGGTCGTCGCCTGGGCATAAATCACCGGGAAATCAGCCTGCTCGTCGGTCGCGCCAAGTTCGATGAACAAATCGAAAGTCTCGTTCAAGACCCGCGTCGGTTCGGCGTCCTTGCGGTCGATCTTGTTGATCACCACCACGGCTTTGTGGCCCATTTCGAGCGCCTTCTTGAGTACAAAACGGGTTTGTGGCATGGGACCTTCGGCGGCATCGACCAGCAGCAGCACGCCATCGACCATGTTCATGATGCGCTCGACTTCACCGCCAAAATCAGCATGGCCGGGCGTATCGACGATGTTGATCTTGACCGTATTCCCGTCTTCATCAGGAATTTCGATGGCAGTGTTCTTGGCCAGGATGGTGATGCCGCGCTCGCGCTCGAGATCGTTCGAAATCCATCACGCGCACGGCCACTTGCTGGTTCTCGCGGAAGGTATGTGCCTGGCGCAGCAACCCGTCGACCAGGGTGGTTTTGCCATGGTCGACGTGGGCGATGATGGCGATATTTCTAAGGTCGGTTCGTTCACGTAACATATCAATCCCTGTATTCTTGTGTCATTACAACCAAAAACCCCGGCCAGTGAGGGCCGAGGCGATTTGTCCGGCTTGCAGATTACAATTATACCAGACTGTATCCAAATTGGATAGGGAGGCGCAGTATTAAACTTTAAAATGTCACACTCCATGAGAAACTATGGAGATGAGACAAATGACAAAGATTATCCTAGCTTATGAGTTGTTGTAAGCAGGCGTTAGTAAAAGCCACATTGCTAAACAACTGGGCATATCTCGACGAACGATCATTCGCTGGTCGCAGTCGCTAGAAGAGCATGGTAGCGGGCAATGTGCAACTAAACCCATCCCACCCAACCTGCAGCCAGACCTTCACAGTCAGCCTCGAGGTCACCAACGCCGGCTCAGCGCCAACCACCTTATCGGGCACAGTCTCGATCATCGATACGCGTGTTGCCGATGGCTCCACACAAGCCACCACGATTGGCGGTTTCCCAGCCCTGGCGCCTGGACAGACCTACCATGCCAACGCACCACTCACGATCGGCGCCTGGTACAACCAAATCCGCCATATCACGCTGACCATCGATCCTTCCAACCAGATCCCCGAGTCTAACGAAGCCGACAACATCGGCTTCGTTAACTATACGCTACAGCAAGGCAGCTGCCCATAGTATACACACTCGCGAGAGCTCGAAGAAGTACCTGCAGGAAGAAATACGTCAGATGGGCCTGCGCAATTCAAGATTGGTGAATTGTTCTTGTGCGCAACCCGAGAATCTGTCATAATAAATCCGTCAATTGTACCGGAGTTCACGATCCCCTGGAGGTTGGTATGCAAAAGAAGAGAATGTCCCTGGCTGCAGTCGCCCTGATTTTAGCGATTCTGGCCTGTACTGCGCCCTCAGCCCAGACGCCGCAAAGGGCAACCGGCGACTATGAGGCGACCATCACAGCCCTGGCTGCCACGATCGCAGCCCAGAACGGAGCGCCGGTCGCGACGCAGGCGCCCCAGGATACACCCCAGCCCACGGAAACAGCGACCATCACACCCACCCCGACTCCTTCAGTGCCGATGGTATCGGTCAGCCAGGTCACCAACTGCCGGACCGGTCCCAGCACAGTCTACGACATCGTCGGGGGAATGAACATCGGGCAGTTCGCAGAAGTGGTCGGGAAATACACCTCTGCAAACTGGTGGGTCATCAAGAATCCAAACGGCAATGGGAACTGCTGGATGTGGGGCCAGTACGCCACCGTTACCGGCGATACATCCAGCCTGCCGGAGATGATCCCGCCACCCACACCGACTCCCTCCCTGCCGGCGGCTCCCAAGGCTTTCTCTGTGGAAATCACCTGCACGAAGGTCATAAATCCCGTGATCCAAAACAAGGTTCACATCAAGCTGAGCTGGTCGGACGAGGCCAACAACGAGGACGGCTATCGCATTTATCGTGACGGCAACCTGATTGACACGACCGGGCCGAACGCTACCAGCTACAGCGACGATACCACCCTGCCGGCTGTATGGCTCTTCGGCAGTCCGCCACCCAGCCTAACCTACGGTGTGCAGGCCTTCAACAGCGCCGGCAAATCTGCAACCAAGGAGAAGAAGGTCATCTGCCCGTAGCAAGCGCAATTCAACAAATTTCGAAGGGCTTTCAAGTCATACCATCATTGACCTGAAAGCCCTTCTACTTTGTCGCCCGCATGTTGGCAGCCACTACGATTGCAAATATCTCTGGAGGAGGGACAAAGGCCATCTCAAAATCTGCATAATTCTTTTACATAATTTCACACTCTTTGCATAAAAAATTCACACAAGCTGGGTATGATTTGGACATAAACAGGAGTTCTCTATGCGTGACCTGATCATCCCACTAGCTATTTCCTTCTTTGCCCTGCTCTCGCTGGCACCGTTGTTTTTCGAACGCACCGACCCACAAGATTTGGATGATATGGGTATTCAATTCTAATCTGTAGATTTGTTAAACCCGATCTCAACGACGATAATGAAAATTGACGGTCACTCTTGGAGCGACCGTCAACTTTTTTGATCAATATTCATCACACGTTTCATCGCGCTCGCAAAGCCAACGCGTGATTTAGGTGCCCTCTTCCCACGAATTCAGGTATTTGACCTGCTCATCGGTCAGGATGTCGATCTGCGCGCCCATGGCTTCCAATTTGAGGCGGGCGATCTCGTGATCGATATCCTCTGGCACCGAATAGACCTGCTTCTTCAGCTTGCCGGCGTTCTTGACCATGAACTCTGCGCTCAGAGCCTGGTTGGCAAAGGACATGTCCATCACGCTGGAGGGATGGCCCTCGGCAGCCGCCAGGTTGATCAGACGGCCTTCGCCTAATAAGTTGATTAGACGCCCGTCTTTCAGGGTGTACTGCTGCACAAAGGGACGCACCTGCTTCGGTTCACCGGTCGACATCTCAGCCAGGGCGGGGATGTTGATCTCGACGTTGAAGTGACCCGAGTTGGCCACAATCGCGCCGTCCTTCATCAGCTCGAAGTGATGCTTGTCGATCACGTTGATGTCACCAGTCAGCGTGACGAAGATGTCACCGATCTTGGCTGCTTCGGCCATCGGCATGACGCGGTAGCCGTCCATGACTGCTTCCAGCGCCTTGAGCGGGTCGACTTCGGTCACGATTATGTTGGCGCCCATGCCATGCGCGCGCGAGGCCAGACCGCGGGCACACCAGCCGTAGCCGGCCACGACAAAGACCTTACCCGCCAGCAATACGTTGGTCGCGCGGATGATGCCGTCGATGGTCGACTGGCCGGTTCCATAGCGATTGTCGAAGAAGTGCTTGGTCATGGCGTCGTTGACAGCGATGACCGGGAACATTAACGCCTTATCGGCCGCCATGGCACGCAGGCGGATGACGCCGGTGGTGGTTTCCTCGGTCCCGCCGACGATCTCGTCCAGCAGCTCGCGGCGCTCCTTGTGGATGGTCGAAACCAGGTCCGCGCCGTCGTCCATGGTGATGTGCGGTTTGTGATCCAGCGCAGCGGCAATGTGCTTGTAGTAAGTGACGTTGGTCTCGCCCTTGATGGCGTAGACCGGGATTTCGAACTGGTTGACCAGCGCGGCTGCCACGTCGTCCTGGGTGGAGAGCGGATTGGAGGCGGTCAGCACGACGTCCGCGCCACCGTCCTGCAGCGTGCGCATCAGGTTGGCAGTTTCGGTCGTGACATGCAGGCAGGCCGAGACGCGCATGCCCTTGAGTGGTTTCTCCTTCAGGAAGCGCTCGCGGATCTGGCGCAGGACGGGCATTTCACGCTCGGCCCATTCGATGCGCCGGCGACCGCCCTCGGCCAGATTGAGGTCCTTGATATCGTAATTGCTCATGTTTACTCCTTTAGAAAATCGGGGTTCGGGATAAGAGAAGCGGGATCCGGACCAATAAGGCTTCCCGAATCCCAGAAATGACTAATCCAACAGGCCGTCCAACCTGCCCTCATCTTTAAAATGTATGCGAAAACGCTTGATGAATTCTTCGCGCGTATAAGAATGGCTCTGTGGTCCCTTGTGTTCGAGACAATAGGCAGCCGCCAGTGCGCCTACCTGGCCGCATAACTTCCAGTCCCAGCCGCGACTGTAGCTCGTCAGGAAACCGCCCCGGAAGGCATCCCCCACGCCGGTCGGGTCGACGATCTCGTCGGTTGGGTATACCGGAATCAGATGCTCTTCCCCGTCAGTGAAGATGCTGGCGCCGTGCTCGCCACGCGTCACCACCAATACATCGATCAGCTGCAGCATCTGCTCCAGGCTCAGGCCGGTCTTCTTGGAGATCAGGCCGAATTCGTAATCATTGACGAACAGGAAATGTGCGCCTTGCATGTCACGCCGCAAGTTCATCGCCATCCAGGCGCAAGACCTGCTGGCTGGGATCGTACAGGTACGGAATTCCCAGATCGCGGCATTCGGCGGCATAATTCTTCATAGCTACTGGGTCGTTCGGGGAGACCACCACCAGGTCCGGCTGCTGGTTGACTGCAGCGAGCGTCAACTCGGCCGCGTGCGCCATCGCCCCGGGGTAAAAGGATGCGATCTGCGCGTTGGACTGATCGGTGGTGGCGAAGAACGAAGCGGTGAACACACCGGGCACAACTTTCATCATGCTGGTGTCTACACCCTTGTCTTCCAGCCACAGGCGGTACTCCTCGAAATCCTCGCCCACCGTGGCCATGATGTGCGGGCGTTCCCCCAGCAAGGCCATGCTGTATGCGATGTTGGGAGCCACGCCCCCGCGCTGGCGGGACATCGAATCAACCAGGAAGGACAGGCTGATCGAGGCTAAGCGCTCGGGCAGGATCTGTTCCTTGAACAGGCCGGGAAAGGTCATCAGGTAATCATAAGCAACGGAGCCGGTCAGCAAAACATTCATGCGTGGATCGCTTTCTTCAAATTAGATTCGTATGGTGGTCCAACCACTCCGTTTTCGGTCACGATGGCAGTGACCAATCGGTTGGGGGTCACGTCAAAGGCCGGGTTGCGGGCTTTGGCTTCCTGCGGAAAGACACGCTCACCATGGAATTGCAGCCCGAGCACCTCCTCGGAACTGCGTTCCTCAATCGGGATCAAATCGCCGCGTGCCAGCGAAAGGTCAATCGTCGAGGTCGGGACGACCGCATAAGCAGGAATGCCATTGTCGCTGGCAGCCAGCGCCAGCATGTAGGTGCCAATTTTATTGGCCACGTCACCATTGGCAGCCACGCGGTCTGCGCCGAACAGAGCTTTTTGAGCCTGGCCGGTGCGCATGAAATGCCCAGCCGCAGAGTCTGGAATGATCTCGTAAGGAATGCCATACTGCTCCAACTCCCAGGCCGTCAGGCGCGCGCCCTGCAAGCGCGGGCGGGTTTCATCCACCAGCACGTGGATATGTTTACCCTGTTCGTGCGCCATGCGAACCACACCCAGGGCAGTACCCCAATCCACGGTCGCCAGCGCACCAGTGTTGCAATGGTGGATAATTGTATCTCCGTCAGCCAGTAAAACCGATCCGTGCTGGGCCATACGCCGGTTGATTTCCACGTCTTCGTCGGCGATGTGTTGGGCTTCTTCAAGGACAGCCTGACGCATTGCATCGGTCGAGCCGGTAAAATCGGTTAACTTGTTAAAAATACGCGCTTGAGCCCAGACCAGGTTGACCGCCGTCGGGCGCGAAGCTTTAAGGATTTCGGCCGCGGACTGTAGATCGGCGAGCAGCTCGCGGGGCGTCCGAGCAGTCGATTCTCGCGCGGCCAGCGCCAGGCCGAATCCAGCCGTAGCGCCGATGGCCGGTGCACCGCGTACCACCATCTCCCGAATGGCCTGTGCCACCATCCGATGCTCCCGGTACGACACGATTACCAAGGCCTCGGGCAGACGGCGCTGGTCAATCAGCTTCAGTTCGTCCCGGTCATAATCCCAGAATACGGTTCGCATCCTACACGCACGGAAAGGCGCTCTCTCTCGAGAGCGCCAGGGTAGAGTTTTAAGTTTAACACGGGATGAGTGGATTGTCAAAGCCTGGCAGGCAAAATTTTCCGGTTTTACCCAAAGTCAGGAGGCTTCGGAATCTACGAGGTTGATGGGAACCGGCTCAGCGCCTGCGCGTCGGCGTGGGGGTCAGGGTAGGCGGGGGAACCGGGGTTGGTGTGGACGGGGGAAGGATGCGCCGCAAATCGCCCGTATTTCCAGCGTAATGTGTGGAGGCGATGCGCACCCAGCATTGCACGCCCTTGTAAATCGGGTTTTCCACGATAAAGAAATCGACTCCATCCCCGATCCCGATCAGCGAAAGCACCTGCCCAGATTTGACGGCGCTGACAGTTTCATAGACCGGACCGGGTCCCAGGTAGCACAGATCATCCTTGACAATTGTCACAGTCCGTCCACCAGGCGTGGCTGTCGGGGATACCTTCGAAGGCGGGGTTGGCTGGATGACATACGCCTGCTGTGAGCAGGACCAATTGACACGTCCTTTGGATGGATTATCCAGTTTGTCAAAGATACGCTGGGAATCGATTTGGTTCAGGAGAACCTGCCAATCGTTGTAGCATGCATCCACTTTGTATGGGGCATCGTTATAGAAGGCAAACTTGCCGCCCTTGCCAAAAGTGTTTTTGCCGACACTGCCGTGGTAGCCGCCGCCGAAATCGAGATGCGGCTGGTTGACCCCCGTGTAACCGACATAGGAAATTTGGACCGCGTAGGTATTGCCGGCGATACTGCTGTTTTGCACGATTAAATCGTAACCTTCCTGGGCCGTGCCAATGCCGACATCGAAGCCACTCGTCGTGACCCCGTCGATCTTTACATAGGGAAGCAGGCCGAGCCCTATCCAGCCGCCCAGCTGGATCCCGGCGTAGGGAGGGCTCCACAGGGGACCCTTATTTGCTGGCTCGTTATCGGGGTGGGTGCGGGTGATCTGGGTATTTTCGATGAAAGCAAAGACCGGGCCGCCGATACGAATCCCATCGGCATAGTAGATCTTGGACCCGGCGATAGTCACATCCCGGATGGTGACATGCGGTGCGGTGAAGGCTTGATCGGGATTGAGTTTTCCGTTAGTTCCCACTGGATTGATGTTGATCGTGTGGTCGAAATCATCACCCAGGTAGCTGGAGTTGATCTCTCCTTCCGAGCCCTCCACATCCAACCCATAGTCCGAAGGCATGTTCGTGCCGGTCAGGATCTTCGAACCCGCAATGTAAAAGAGAGGGCAGTTTTCGAGCTGGATCCCGAATAATCCCAGGGATTGTTGGACCTCGATCTGCGACGCGATAAAGCGGGTGTTCACTGCCCTGATTCCACCGCCCCACACAACCAGGTCCTGCAGATTGACCGATACAGCGTTTTCTGCGAGGATCGAAGGAAGACTCGTATCCGCGCGGACGATCTCGGAAATATCCTGCGTGGGGGTCAACGGGTCGTTGGGCCAGGTGGACACCTGGCCGACCCCTGCGCCTTGGATGATAACCGCTTTCTGGATGACCAGGTTCTCCTTGTAGACGCCTTTGGCCAGGATGATGCGCGGCACCGCACCGCCCACGGGGACGACGTGATTCAGCGCATACTGGACATGTCGCCAGGGTTTGCCCTGGGTGCCATCTCCATTGGCGTCGTCCCCTTTAATGCTGACAAAATAGTCGCTCGTGGGAGGAGGGGTTGGAGGAAAACTGCAGCCAGCGACAACCAGCGTGAGAATCAGAAATGATAACAATAAATTAGCAAGGACTCGATTTGTGTTCATAATCATCTCCAGGTGATTTCTCATTCACGCCAAAATCTCATCTTCAAAAAAGTGGAATATCAAAGGTGTTTATAATGAAAACACCCCGGATCTGAAACGAGGTGAGAATCTTGCCTGGTTTGTTTATCATCCGGGAGGACTTGTTATCAGTTGGGTATCTCATCGAAGAACTCAGGTAAGGATTGACACGAGTTTGTCTCATGGATTATAAGGAATACTATGCGAGCCAAGAAAATCCTGCTGGGGCTGTTGATCGTCATCCTGACGGTTTCATGCACCCTGATTCCTGCAGCGAGCGGAGCCACACCAACCTCGGGTCCCTCCCCCACACTCAGCCCCAGCGCCACCCCCACCCCAACTCAGACACCCACGCCATCTCCCACACCTGTACCAACAGTCCGCATCGAGACGGCTGACGAGGCGCTCTTCAATGGCGATTATGTCCGCGCGCGCAGCGAATACCAGAACGCCTTGAACGACTCGCAAGACCCCAAAGTACGTGCAGCCGCCCTGTGGGGCCTGAGCCGCACAGAATTCGAAGCCGAAGATTACGCCGCGGCGTTAACCTGGCTGCGATCCTTGATCACGACCAATCCTGATTCCGCCTTGTTGGCACATGATTATTTCCTGACCGGTGAAGCTTACATGGCGCTTGACCGCTATACCGATGCAGCTGCTTCCTTCATGGCTTATCTGACCTTGCGCCCGGGAATACTGGACAGCTACGTCCAGGAGAAACGCGGTGATGCGCTATACGCAGCCGGAGATTATGTCGGTGCGCTCGGGGCTTATCAATCCGCCAGCGAAGCTCCGCGTGAGGGGGACGGCCTCGATCTGGAGATCAAGCTGGCTCGCACACGGGCTGCGATGGGCGATTTCGCCAACGCGTTGTCCCTTTACGATGACATCGCCACCAAAACCACCAACAATTACACCCTGGCAACCCTGGATTACCTGGCCGGAAGCGCTTACCAATCCCTCGGGCAAACGGATCAGGCAAACGCTCGGTTCGTCCACGCCATCCAGAATTACCCGTTGGCATTCGATTCTTACCAATCTTTGGTAATCCTGCTGGATAATGGCTATCCGGTCAGCGACCTGGACCGTGGCCTGGTGGATTATTTCGCCGGACAATACGGCGTAGCCTTAGCCGCACTGGAGCGCTATATCGACATCGGCCAGGACGATGGTACGGCACATTATTATCGCGCCCTGACTCTTCGTGCACTGGGAAGATACGAGGACGCGGTTAACGAATTCACTTACTTCATAGAAAATTATCCTGACCATCAGCACTGGGTCGATGCCTGGGACGACAAATCCTACACGCAATGGGCCTATCTGGACCGCATTGAGACTGCTACCCAAACCCTGTTGGACTTCGTATCAGCGGTCCCCAATGCTTCACAAGCGCCGGACTTCTTGATGAGCGCCGGGCGTATGTACGAACGTGCCAATATGCTGGAGAAAGCAGCACAAACCTGGGAACGCGTTGCCAACGAATATCCCAGCAATCAGCAGGGAACATTGGCCTTATTCTGGGCCGCATTGTCGCGCTACCGGCTTGGCAATTACCAGCTGGCGCTGACCGGTTTCCAGCGCAGCCTGCTGTTGGCATCCGAGCCCGAGGATCGGGCTCGCGCCCTGTTATGGATCGGTAAAATCCAGCAAGTGCTGGGAGATACTGCCGCTAACCGCGATGCCTGGCAGCAAGCCCAGGGTTTGGACCCCACCGGTTATTACAGCGAGCGCGCCCGCGACCTGCTGATGGGACGCGGCCCGTTCACGCCGCCACCGACTTACCAGTCGCAGGTCGACCTGAACGGAGAACGTGCCGAGGCCGCCGCCTGGGTACGAATCACCTTCAATCTAGCGGCCGACACGGACTTGACCAATCCCGGTACGCTCCTGCAGGATGCTCGCTTGCAACGCGGCGCGGAATTGTGGCAACTGGGGCTTTACGAAGAGGCCCAAATCGAATTCGAGGATCTACGGCAGGCTGTGAGCAGCAACCCGGCTGATAGCTTCCGGTTAGGCAATTACCTGCTCGATTTGGGTCTGTATCGCACCGCTATCTTTACCATCCGGCAGGTACTAACCCTGGCAGGCTTACAAAACCAGGTCGATTCCCTCCGGGCGCCGGCTTATTTCAGTCACGTCCGATACGGCATGTATTACCAGCAACTCATCGAGGCTGCGGCTGGTTCAAATGGTATGCACCCCTTATTCTTGTTTAGCGTCGTCAGGCAGGAGAGTCTCTTCGAAGGTTTTGTGCGCTCCACCGCTGGCGCGCGTGGTCTGATGCAAATCATTCCCAGCACCGGCGAGAGTATCGCCAAGAACATGGGCTGGCCGCCCGATTTCACCCCAGACGACCTGTACCGCCCGCAAGTTAGTATCGACCTGGGTGCGCACTACATGGCCTCTAATCGCGACTACCTAAACGGTGACCTGTATGCAGCACTGGCAGCTTACAATGCCGGTCCGGGTAATGCCTCCATCTGGCAAAGCCTGGCTGGAAACGATCCCGACCTCTTCTTGGAAATCGTGCGCTTTGACGAGACGCGCCAGTATATTCGAAGCATCTACGAAATTTTTACAATTTATCGATCGCTTTACAGTCCCAATTTCCAGTAGCACAAAAAAGGCCGCCCATGGACGGCCTTTTAGATTAACCGAGGTGTTCGACGATCTTCCTATGTACGCTATCCGAATCCATGTCGAGAATAGAGATCAATTTATCGCGCCCCTTCAACCCTGCCACAATATCAAGCTGCGATTTGGCTATCCCAAGAATTTGAGCAAGGAATGCAAGCAAGGCCTCGTTCGCGTCTCCGTCCACAGGAGCTGCCGTTACATGGACCTTGATCGTGCCATCGTGCATGATTTCGACGATCTCATTCCGACTTGCTCGTGGTGTCAGGCGAACAGCAACAGCGGCACCTTTTTTTCCATCATGTAAACGGAAAGTACGAGGACTTATAGCTTACCTCAGCGTATAGAGAAAATATGTCAAGGCGTATGCCAAAATCTGAATCAGGATGATCAAAACCAAGGGGCTGAAGTCGAACATCCCTACGGAAGGGATCACACGCCGGATCGGCTGCAGCATCGGTTCAACAATCTGGTCGACTGTGCGACGAACTGGATGATAGGGTGACATGAAAAATGAAAGGACAGCTGCCACGATCACCAATAAAATCAATACTTGTGATGTGATATTAACCAATCGGATTAATATGTCAACAATGATCAAAACTACCTCCACGAAATATCACGCCGGTCTGGATCCCAAAATTGCCTGCCCAACCCGCACCAAAGTGGCTCCCTCTTCCACAGCCACTTCGTAATCCAGGCTGGTGCCCATCGAAAGCTCACGCCAGTCTGTCTGAGGGAATTGGTCAGCCAAATATGATTGCAAATTCCGTAATTTCCTAAAATGGGGTCGCGACTGTTCAGGTTGGTCGGCGAAGGGTGGCATAGTCATCAAGCCGCGCACTTCGAGGTGCTTTAATTCCAGGAGTTTCCCAATCTCCGGTAACATTTGCGACCAGTTCTGCTTGTGAGAGGCAAACCAGCCATATTTACTCTCTTCGCCACTCACGTTAAATTCGAGCAAGACCGACAATGGCTGACCGCCTTGCTCGGCAAAACGATCCAAGCGGGTTGCCAGTTTCAGGCTATCAAGCGAATGCAGAAAAGCAAAATGTTCGGTCACGAGTTGCGCTTTTCGGCTTTGTACATGCCCAATCATATGCCATTCTACCTCAGAATGCCTTCCCAGACTTTGTATCTTACTTACAGCTTCCTCAGGATAATTCTCCCCCAGTATTCTTGCACCCGCTTTAATTGCCGCCTCAACCACACCTAACGGTTGGGATTTGGTCACCACCACCAGGCGGGAATCGGCGAGTCGACGTCCCGCACGCTGTGCGGCAACTTCCATGTGTGCCAACACATCTTCATAGCGTGCTCGAATATTTATGGTCAGTTTGTCCATATAAAATTATTGCAGGGCCATCAAGACCCCAAAACGCCCAGTCTTACCCTGCTCAGCGCGATGGGAGAACCAATCATCATTGTGGCAGGCCGTACACAACCCGGATAGTTCAATCTGCTCCACTCCAGCCTGTTGAAGCAGAAGCCGGTTAGCTGACCACAGGTCAAAATGAATCTTGTCGATGTAAGTCTTCAACAATTCCGAAGCAGACTCCCCAAAAGACTGCATGACCCGCACGACGACATCCGAACCGACTTCGTAATGATCTGGACCAATCGAAGGACCGATAACAGCAAGAACGTCGGAAGGCTGCGTCCCGTAATGGGATTTCATGGCTTCGATCGCAACTTTGGCCGCGCCATGGACCGTACCCATCCAGCCCGAGTGAACCAACCCAATCACGCCTGAGCGAGGATCGTGCAACAGGATCGGCACACAATCAGCGAAACGCATAAATAGAGTCACATTTGGCTTATCTGTAAACAGGATATCAGCCTGCTTGTAGGCTGATTCCGGGAATCGTGGCGTCTCAGCAAAGACTACGTTTGTACTGTGTACCTGCCACACATCATAGATGGACTCGACTGGTCGCTTTATTACCCCGAATGTTTTGTACCTATTCCGACGAACCCGAGCTGGGTCATCTCCAACTGTCCCGCCAACGTTTAATGATTCCCATGGGAAGGGGCTTAGACCTCCATGGCGGCTAAAAACGGCATGGAGAACAGATGAGGGGAAGGTATCAAACGTCAAGTAACTGGTACCGTTTTTTTGAACGATCTCCATTTTTCATAAAACCTTATTTTGCAGCCTCGGATACTGCGAATTTTTTAATAAAGAGCTGCCGGCTCTCGCGCATCGTTTCTTCAAGGTATGGAATGCCATACCAGGCAGTGAAGAAGCCGAAAAATGCGCCCGTCATCGTTCGCAAGAACGGCGTACTTTCACGGTACGGCAGGTACTGAACCAACCATGCCCACTGGAACTGGCTGAACAATTGTGAGAACCCATCCAGCCCAATCGGGCCAAGGCCGAGTAACAACCAGAACATCCAATGGAGCGGTTTGAGGCGCCTCTTGGAAAGCGCGAAGAATATCGCGAAGAAAAGCATGGAAGCGTAGATGGCAACATCGCGCTCACATAATGCGACCTTATAACCCTGTACTGGGTTTCCGATGTAGGCCCGAGCTTGCAAACGCGCCAGGCCATTTGGGTTGGCCAACCCGGTAATGCCTGTCGCGGATTCGAAATCCAGCACACCGGATAAACCGGCCTCTTTGAGCGGATAGTATGGCTGCTCACCAAAAAGGAAAAACGATCGGAATCCAAATTGATGGCACAGGGGGCTGTACATAATGTAGAGCGCACGTGCCGGACCAGGGAGGCCAGCTTCCATCAAGGTGGGAGCCAGGAACGGCAGACCGACATAAAGGAACAACACAAAACTGACCACAGCCAGGTAGTGCTTCGAAAGCCAGAATGAAAATCGGTCGGCCTTTGAGACAGTCTGGCTGCGTTGTACCAAAGCATGATAGGCGTCGCCATGAATATCTACCAACTGCGTGCGACGATCGGTTGCTGCCCCGAGTGTCATATGCAATTCTTGACGTGTGATTGGAGCTTTCAGTCGGTAAGGACCGATCTCAACCACCGGAATAAATTCGCCAAAGGCGCTTTGCAGGGATGGGTCGCCATCGATGTCCACCTCAACCAGCCGATGTGGGATATCTTCCTGGAGCGCTTCCAGGTCGGTTTTGATCTGTTCACAAAGGTGACAATCTTTGCGTGTATAGAGAGTAACGTTAATCACTGTTTCGCTCCCACCGGTAACGCACTTGGACGGAGATGTCCGCTACGCTACAGTCCAAAGTCCACCCAAAATCCGTATCGAGCAATTAAGGCAAATGTCCCGGCAATCAGCATGATACCGACGATCACCAGGATCACACCCATTGCAATTTCTACATATCGCATGACTTTGCTGTATTTGCGTAATATCGTCGACACCCAACCGATGCCCAAGGCTGCCACCAGGAAGGGAATTGCCAGGCCAGCTGAATAAGCGGTTAATAAACCCGCGCCGAGCCTGAGAGAACCACCGTTCAAGGCCAGGGTCAGAATTGCGCCCAGCACTGGCCCCACACAGGGCGACCAGCCAGCCGAGAAAAAGACGCCCATTAAGGCAGAGGACAGGTAGCCCCATTTACGGTCAGGCGCCGTCTGAACGCGCGTATCGTACTCCAGAAACGGAATGCGAAAGACGCCAATCATGTGCAAACCGAAGATAATGACGATCACCCCGCCAAGTTTGGCCAGGATATTTCGCACGTCATACAGGAAATGACCTGCCGCAGATGCAGCGACCCCCAACAGAACAAAAACCACACTGAAACCCAGCACGAAGGCCAGTCCGTGAGAGAAGGTCACCCAACGTTTGTTCTCCCCGGCTTCCCCACCAGCAGCACGCCCGCCGAGGTAACCAATATAAGCCGGAACAAGCGAAAATACACAGGGCGAAAGGAACGAAGCCAGACCAGCCAGAAAGGCTAACCCAACGGTTATGTTAGCAAAATCCATTTAACACCTCAAGGTTCAAGTTCAGCCGCGCTCTTTGACAATCACATGTGTCCCGACATCCCCCTGTACGGTCACATCCCCAGGGTCAAGGGGCAGGTTGGGCAATCCCCAACGAAAAACCCACTTGGCGTCCTCCGGGCTGGCATTAACGCAGCCATGCGAGCGTGGTGTACCGAAATCGTTGTGCCAAAAAGTGGAATGGATTGCCACCCCGGTCCCTGAGAAAAGTGTGGTCCAGGTAATGGCAGGTGTATCGTAACCACCAGCGACGGTTCCACCCGCCATATGGATCGAAATCGCTTTGCGCCAGGTCCAATGTTCGCCCAAAGGTGTCGACCAGGCGTCCACAGCATTGCCATATGCATCCCATTTCCCGCCGCTGGAAATCTGGCAGAAATAGACCTCGGAGTTGCCTTCAAAGCAGGACAGGGTTTGATCGGTCAGGTTGACCACCACCTTCTTGGTGGCAGGATCCACATCCGGATGGATGGGAGCCACATCATCATCCGTCAGGGGGCGGAAAGCAGCGCCTTCAGCCCAGAATGCATCGTAACCGCTGAACGGTTCAGTAAGTCGATAGATAAGATTTCCAGTGCGATCGCTGACCTTGATCTGGTCGACCCACAAAATCTGGCTGTAATACAAACGGATAGGCAAACCAAGCTCCAGATTATGCTTGAGCCAGGGAGAGGCCGGCGGGTTTTCCAGCACAAAATCGATGTACGGTACCGTCACTTCAGCCCAGAAACCCTGCTTTCCATCTGGAATATTTTGCAGCGGCTGGTTCGCTTCGTTGCGAACTGGCTGAAAGAATGGGGCGTACACAAAACCTTCGGGGGTCTCGATCCAGCGCTTGCTGTTGCTGACGTAATTCATGGTGGTGCCAACAACTTCTCGATCCCATTCCACGACGTAATCGTCATAGACCTCTTTGACCGATGCGGCCAGTTCGTGTGGCTGAGAACGAATTTGGGTTTTGCCAAAGTACCCGGATAATCTGCCCAGTAATTTACCTGTCGGGAAATCGCCCAAAGGACTGGGCATTTGCCTCGGCATGGCCCTGACAGGCTGATTCAGCAAACTGCCCAATACCAGCGCGCCAGCCCCTGCACCAGCCAGTTTGATAAAATCACGTCTTGATATTGAAGCTAGGGAATCTTTCATCTTTTCACCGATCAATCTGCGCCAATTTTCGCAAACAACGGACCAAGGATACTCGCAAACCAGACAGCCGTCAACGCTCACCTTAACAAGAATTAATTTGCATAGAAAAATGATTGCAGCGCTCGTAGGCAATCTGCGCTCACCTTATGGGCAACTTCGGCTTCACAAAAGGAAACCCGCGCGCCGGCTTCTTCGAGCAGGGAAATTTCCTGTTGAGCGCGTTCAATTGAAACCATTTGATCCCGGGTACCGTGTGCCACGAAGACTGACTTGCCTTTCAGGGGTTGGGCATGGATTAGTTGATCTGCACCGCTTGGCATAAATCCGGCCAGCACACCCGCCCGGTGAATACGTTGCGGGTAGAGCAACAACAGCAAATTGGTTAGCGCTGCACCCTGACTGAATCCGACCACATCAAAGGTTGGCGCAGAAACACCAGCCGAGGATGAAAGCTCGTCTATCAGACGTATCGCTGCTTCGGCAGAAGGCTTCAGGTCATCGAGCGTGGGCCAGCCTCTGGTTCCTGGCCGCGGTTCTCGCCAGGAGTAACCGCCTTCCTCCGCCACATATGGAGCGCGCGGTGCAAGAATCCAAAGATCTTCGGGAAAATTGCGCACAAAGACCCACATCGAATTCTCGTCACCTGTCCAGCCGTGCAACATCAATAACAATCGGGGGGCTGGTTGAGAGCCGCGGCGAACGCGGACGGTCCAGTTGTTGTAATTCAGCAGAGTGGTGTCACTTGCTATTTGCACGTTTTACAATCCAATCCATCAGAGCCAAAAATGCGACGATTAATATAATCGGCACCAATCCGCCCAAGAGACAAAGAAAACCCATCAAAGCTGCACCCGCGCCGTAAACCAGGTAAATCAATCCATCACCAACTAAAAATACAAGTAACAACGCCCCCACAATCAAGCGCAGGTTGGTCTGCCGGGCATATTTTCGCAAATCGCCCACGACTAGTGTCTCCTGAACGCGAACCGTCCCAGCCTGTTTGGCCAGGATACAGCGCGCCTGATTTCAGGCAGGGCGGCTTCGGTTGCTTCTTCACCCATCTTGATTACATCGTGGACGTTCACTTTATCCAGGATCTGGATCCCAGTCACATGAGGCCGAATTATGACTTCGGGGTTATCGGATTTAAGGCGCAGTTCGGTCATCAGACGATTTCCGATCTCCACTGATTCCATAAAAATCTGGAATGCCTGACTGATACGCAAGCGCGCCAACCGCTCGAACAGCGGAGCGGGGATCCCGGACGGAACCGGCACCGACAATAAATGCGAGGGAGCAGCCGGGGGCTGGGAAAGAACGACCGCAACCACCGGCAAGTGCGGAGCCAATTCACGCACGACCGACACGGGTACCGGATTCATGACACCACCATCCACCAATTCCAAATCCTTGATCGCGTAAGGAGGAAAGATTCCCGGGACGGCGGTCGTAGCCAGGATCGCATCCTTGAGGCGGCCTTTTCGCAAGATAATCTCGGTTCCGCTATTCAGGTCGACAGCAACCATCGCGCAGGGAATTTTCAAATCACTAAAGGTTTGCTCGCCAAACACCTCATCCAGCCAACGATGAAGACCTGCTGTTCCCAACAATGCCGGGCCATCGCTTGGCAATCGTCCGTATAAATTTTCCTGCTCCACATTCGAAAACAGTTCTTCAATCTCATCCGATGAGTAGCCAGCCGCATAGACGCCTGCCACAATTCCACCGAAGCTCGTCCCAGATACGGCGCGAATATTAAAACCCTCGCGTTCCAACACGCGCAAGACCCCAATATGCGAATTTCCTCGCGCTCCTCCACCACCCAATGCAACTGCAATATCCATCATATCCTTTTTAAGATGTCACCGAGGGGATTAACCTTACCGGTGGCCAAAGTTTTCGTTTAGAATATGGACATCATTATACCCTTCTGATGAGTACCAGCATGCCAACCCACCCAAGTGAAAGCACAGAAAGTTCATCGCCGATTATCACGCGCGCTGTCGCCGCCGGGTTGCAGAACCAATTTTGCCAGAACTACAATTTCCCTGCCTGGCAAAAGGCATTGCTCCTGGGACTGGGGGCGTTGCCACAAGCCGTCGGAAGATTTGTCATCAGCCGCTTCCAATCACTCTCCGGATTGCCACCCGAAAGTATGCTTGGATTTTCGATCAACGATTTAATCCAGGCGCGACTCGCTGATTATGCGCAAGTCCCCGGACGATTTCCAACCTTGACTGTAGGCATTGGCTTAGGCGGTCCCAGCACGCATCTCTCCCTCGCCCTGGGCGGGCCTTTCCTTCCACAGGCTTTTGTCTTAACCCTGCGCGGCGGATCGAGCGACGGCGATGTGCGGCGCTATTTCCAGCGTTCCGCCGGAATAGCCCAGCGCATCGCAGACCAGAATCCCGGATTGATGACCATCCAACATTACGATCCAATCCATGATGGCTGGTTAACACGTTGGGTGAACCATTTACGCTTCAAACTGCTCGACTTACCAGAGCCATATATGGAGTTTATCCATCAGCGGCTCGAACCAGAAGGTAGGGTCGTCTATCTTGAAGGCGGCGCAAGCTGGTTGCGCTACCGCATCGGGGAACGCAGTGTTTTTCAGGTTGGCGGCTGGGGAGATATTTCGGCGGAAGAATTTCTCGAGGGCAGTCAGCGCATCCGCATTTATGCGCGCCACGCCGGGTTGAAACACACTGACTGGCATTTGGAAGGCTATCCACTCGAGCATGGACCCGAATCGGAGTGGGGCTCCGAACCCGGGTTGGGAGAGGCGCTGGAGCAATTTTGTCAACGTGCAGGGTATCGTTTCATCCGCATCCGGTTAGGGCACCCCCACGATTTCTCGCGTCTAGCTTTCGCTGCGATGCAAAAGCTGCTCGAAAAAGAAGGGCACGAACCCGCCGGGGCATTGGTCGAAACCTTCAGTCAGTTTGACGCTTCGTCTGCGAGGCAGTCCGGACTATTACCATTGTGGCTGATCTTCAACACCCGAGACAGTGTGCGGTTCTTGAAGGAGATATCCCCCCAATTCCCACCGGACAAACCACTTTTCTTTTCGCCACTTTCCACCTTCTCGTTAACGCCTGATATGGCAACCTGGGACGAGTGGGTTGAGGCACTGGGCCGCGAGGATTTCGTCAATATCGGCGCGCGGCCCAGCCATTATCCAGCGGACGCACGTGCGCTGGTCAAGTGGAATCGACCCCTGAGAGAATGGGTTAGCCTCAACAGCCAGCCCATTCAGGCAAGGTTGAACATCGAGGAACTGGAAGAGTTAGTGATTGATCTTGAATCACGGATTTGATTTCAGGCTCCCTTATTTATATAGATTTTTTCAAAATTATCTAAACAAATAAATATTGTACTTGAGCAATATTCTTGTATAATTAAAAGAACCCCACGGCTGGTTGCCCCCCTCAACCAGTCGCGGGGCCTTTAATACCGGGATTGTGATACCAGCGCACATACCAATCCTCAAAGCAAGGCAACGAGTGCTCTCATTAATTCATCTACATCCCTCTGCCCGTTATATCCCTGGATCGATACCCGAATCAGCTTGACCCCATTCCATGCGATCAATGGGACTTCGATACGGTATTCATCGTATAGTTGCATCTTTAATTTGACGATATCCGTTTCCGCCGGTAGTGGTGCCGCCGCCATTTGGGCATACCAGACCGCATCGTCAGGATGCAGGGGCGGCAGACCAGTCAATTCAACAATGCGCTGTTGTGCTTCACGCGCCAGTTTGTGACATTCCGCGCGGACTTCACTCCAGCGATTTTCCCGCTGGAAGCGAATCGCAGCCGGAACCGCCAGGAATGCCGAAATGTCGCGCGTGCCCCAAAATTCGTGATGATCTACGAATTGGGAAGGTCCGGGCATTTCAGTCTCATACCCCCAGGAAATGACCAGCGGCTCGAGCATTGCCTGCACCTCTGGTCTGGCATACAAAAATGCACTGCCTTTAGGTGCGCACAACCATTTATGCAAGTTTCCGGTATAGAAATCTGCACCCAGGCCGTCCAGAGCCAGCGCAATCTGGCCCGGTGCATGCGCGCCGTCTATCACGGTCAGGATGCCCTGTTTCTTCGCGCGCCGGCAGACTTCTGCCACCGGGAAGATCAACGCCGTGGGAGATGTGATATGACTAAGGAAGATCACTTTTGTTCGTGAGGTAACCCCCTGCCATAAAGTCTTGACCAAGTCTCCAGGTGTGGTGACCGGCACGGGGATCGACTGATGCCGGTAACTAAACCCGCATTTACCAGCCAGGAAGCGCCAGGCCCGGTCACAGGCACCATATTCGTGGTCACTGGTCAGCACTTCATCGCCCGGGCCAAGTTTAAAACTGCGGGCAACGATATTGATACCGGTTGTGGCATTGATGACGTAGACCAGGTCATCCCGTTCGGTGCCCAGATAGTCAGCCAGGGCTTGGCGCGCAGCGCGCATCAGATCATTATGACGGCGGCCCAGGAATTCCACCGGTTGGCGTTCCAATTCACGCTGCCAGCGTTGATATTCACGAAATACCGGACGTGGTGTCGCCCCAAACGAACCATGGTTCAGAAAAGTCACTTGGGGGTCGAGCAGGAATTGTTTTTTGATGGGTTTCATGGAAGTCTCAAACCTCTATCGAGTAAAGTCGTCCGAGCGCTTAAGAATTTCAACCCACTGAGATTTCATCCGAATTTATCATCACTTTCACATTGTCCCCATATTGGAGTTCCGGGATTGGATAGGTGATCACTTCCAGGAGCGATGGGTTCTGGAAATGCCGTAATTTGGTCTCGGGATGCGGGTAATACACCCAGCCATCGTATTCGACATCCTTATAAATCACCTTGCAGCGTGAAAAAGAAAAATGCTCGGGCGGATGTAAGTCTGTCCATTTGACATTCCTGAAAGTAAATTCGGGTTTGCGCATCTCGAAGGTGTGCGGCTCCAAATCGAGGTTAAGTGTGCCGTTGAAAAAGCCGTCCAGATCCAATCCGCGCACTTTGAAGATCGGCCGCTGCCGATCCAATGCGCCGTAGGGATAATCCTTTGACGGGCCGGAGGCAACCCGGTAGCCTCGTACAACAACACCTTGCACCATCAACCATGGGATTTTCATCTTGTTCAGTATAGCCCTTTTATATGTCGCTTGCACATCGCGTATCACTGGCGTAAAATAACTTCACCCCATGGACAGATTACTCCCTCACATTATCCGCACCAAAATTATCCCACCACCGCGTAGCGCGCGCACATTGCCACGCCCGCGCATCACAACCGCCTTGAGTCAGGCGCTCGATTACCGCCTGACCATCCTGCAGGCTGAAGCTGGATATGGGAAGAGCACAGCCTTGGCCGAATTGGCCGAGGAGATCCATCCATTGATCTGGTACCAAGTCAATGAAGAGGACAACGATCCACTGGTCTTCATCCTGCACTTATGCTTTGCCATCCAACGAGCCGTACCCGAAATTCGCGATCTACCCATTCCCTACCTCGAGGCTTGGGACGGTGCGCAGGGACCACTCCCATGGCGCGGGGTGCTCGACCAGATCATCAACGCCCTGAGCACGCATCTGTCCATACCGGCCTTGTTCGTGCTCGACGACGCTCACCTGGTGACCGAGAACGGTGAAGTAGTCCACCTGCTTGATCGGCTGGTCGGGCTAACTCCCACTTATCTGCACGTCTTGTTATCAGGGCGTCCTAATATTACGTTGCCTAATCTCTCCCGCTGGCGCGCACAAGGCGATGTGCTGCTGCTTGATCAGTCCACGCTGACATTCAACGCAGACGAAATCTCAGCGCTTTTCGGCGGTCAATATGGATTCGAGCTGACCAGCGACGAAGTCCATTCACTACTTGGTTACACCGAAGGTTGGGCCATCGCCTTGCAACTCATCTGGCAGAATCTTCGCAGCCGATCCAACGCGCTGCTGGAAATCCCTTTACACTGGCAAGCGGGTTCTCTGGAATCCCTCTTTGATATCCTGGCACGCGAAGTCTTCGAGCGCCAGCCGGATGACATTCGCGATTTCCTGTTGGTTACCGCAACCTTACGCGACCTGCTTCCCGAAGCTTGCGATGCGCTGCGCTGGTCAGCCAGCAATGCCCCCGCAGACTTAACTTCAATGCTGGCTTATCTCCGACGGCAGGAACTTTTCGTGGTCGAGACGTCTGAAGGCACGCTGCGCTATCACCACATCTTCCACAATTTCCTGCGCCAGCAAAGCCCGCCCGAAAAACGCTGCTCGTGGAACAGGCTGGCCGCGACTTATTATCTGGGACGAGACATTCCCGAAGCAGCTATTTATCATCTTCTCGAAGCCCACGCCTGGGATGAAATGGCAGACTTGCTCGACGCTTACGCCAGCACGCTGCTTACCGCCGGTCGCCTTGATACACTAGCGGCGTATCTCGACTCCTTGCCACCCGAAAGTCTGCATCAACACCCCTCGCTGGTATTCGCCCTTGGTGAATTGGCACGTTTACATAGCCGCTTCGACGAAGCTCAGGGTTGGTACAAACAAGCTGAGACTACCTGGCGTGCCCGCGGACAGCAGGACGGTGTCGCCCGCGCCCTACGCGGACTGGCACGCGTCTATCTAGACACGGTCAATCCCAGCAAAGCCGAGCAACTGCTTGAAGAAGCCATCCGTCTTAGCGACGGTTTCGAGGACCGGGAGGCCCAGGTACGCTTGTATGAATTGTTAGCCGAAAACAAACTTAACAGCGGGCGCGTGGAGGAAGCTGAGCGCCTGCGTCACAAGGCCGAGGCTCTACGGGCAGACGGTCCGTCAAACGATCAACTCCTGTTCAGGGTATTGCTACGCACCGGTCGCCTGGACGAAGCCAAGCTGGGATTGGAAGAACGCGCCGAAGCCGAAAAACAAGAACCGGTCCAGACTCCACGCGCGCATCGCGAAACACTGCTAATCCTATCCCTGATTTATTCTTTCATGGGGTTGGGCGAGCAGGCTTATCAATCGGCGCTCGA
The DNA here is from genome assembly GCA_963790075.1 of uncultured Chloroflexia bacterium. Classification (GTDB taxonomy): domain Bacteria; phylum Chloroflexota; class Anaerolineae; order Anaerolineales; family Villigracilaceae; genus CAYOUV01. The sequence continues at coordinate 1,130,426 of CAWBNG010000004.1, read as the reverse complement.
AGGAACGCAGCGTGGAGATGACCTGAAATCACCGTTTGTCACAGCAGTCGGTCACATGCGGCAGGGGCATGCCCTGATGCTGAGCACCCAGCGTGCAGAGAACTACGACCGCGCTATTGAACAATTCGAAAAAACCGTAGAAATCAGCCATACGGTTGCCGTGACCAGGCTACTCGTCGAAGCGGACTGGGGCCTTTGCCGGGCTTTCGGCTTCCAGGGCGACCTTTCTAGGGCAGTCGAATATGCCGGGGAGGCGATCGAGATCGCCACCCAAGCTGGTGATGAGTGGATTGCCTCGTTGACCCGCTTGACGATGGGCGCCAGCCTAACGCTGGCCGCCCGCTACGAAGCAGCCGAAGAATGGCTTAATCGCGCTGTACTTGGCTTCCAGGAATGCAGCGACCCCTTTGGTCGCACCTCCGCTCGCTTGTGGCTGGCGCTGAGCTGGCTCCGACAAAGACAAAACGCGCGCCTCGAACAGATCCTGCCAGAAGTACTGACCGCCTGTCGAGAAAATGGTTATGATTTCCTATTCCTTCGCCCCTCCCTGTTGGGCGTACCGGATGAACGCATGTTGGTTCCAATGCTGATCCATGCCCGCCAGAACGGCTGGGAAAGCACCTATGTCGCTCGTCTGCTTGAGACGCTTGGCCTGGCTGAAGTGAATTCACATCCCGGATACCAACTACGGGTCATCACACTTGGTGGATTTCAGCTTTGGCGCGGGCCGGAACCGGTCCCCTCCAATGGTTGGCGGCGGGAGAAGGCCAAGCAGTTATTCCAGCTCCTGCTTACCTATCGCAGCGCCCCGCTCGATCGCGATCAAATCTGCGAATATCTCTGGCCCGAGGCAGAGCCATCTACTTCCCAACGCAATTTCAAGATTACGCTCAACACACTCTATCAGGTACTTGAACCTGAGAGAGAACCAGGCAGTGAATCAGCCTTCATCCTACGCGAAGGCAGCACCTACGCTCTGCGCCCAGGCGCAGATATTTGGCTGGACACTGAACAATTTAGCAACGCAGTACAACAAGCGAATGCAGCCAGCAAGCCCAGCTTGGAGTTGCTCCGGCAGGCAATTCACTTATACCAGGGTGAGTTTTTGCCTGAAACGCTCTACGAAACCTGGGCTGCCGAGGAACGCGAACGCCTGGCATCACTTTTCCTGGAAGTAGCCGATCGGCTGGCTGAGGACCTGATCCACCAGGAAAAGTACAACGAAGCTGTCGAGCTATGCCAGCGTGTACTTGCCCAGGATAACTGCTGGGAGCGCGCCTACCGACATTTGATGCTGGCTTTTGTTGGGCTCGGTGACCGGGGACAAGTCGGGCGGACTTACCAGCGCTGTGTTCAGACTCTGCGTGCCGAATTGGACGTCGCCCCCTCATCGGAAACAGAAACGCTGTATCAACAATTGATCGCGAGTTAATTCACTCCCTGTTTAAAGTTTGTAACCCCCATGTTACCGCCATCTGCTATGCTGATGGCAATGACTTCCAAAGCTACCCCTACCATTTCATCCTTTGTCATTCGCTTCGTAGTGGATAGTTCTGCTGCTGCCGGACAAATTCATCCACCCTACCGGGGCGCCATTCGGCACATCCAGACAGATGACGAGATGAATTTTTCGAACTGGGAAGAAGCTGTCACATTTATCCGGCGCTATGTGCCGCTCGATTCCGAAAATAGTCCGGGCAGCACATAGCGCCGTTTTTATTTGGAAATCACCGCAATGGATAGCCCCTATCTGAGCAACTGGTATTCGCTCTTAAACAAATCTTCACCATGGAAGGTAATATGACCCGCCATCCCCAGATATTATCTACCGGGAGCTACGTCCCTGAACGTATCGTTACCAACTCCGAGGTTGATGCGCTTTTAGGTGAATCGACGAACGAGTGGCTGCTGGCCAACGTTGGCATTCGTGAACGCCGCTGGATGTCGGCCGAGCAGACCACATCAGATCTCATTGTAGAAGCCTCGAAAAAGGCTCTTGAGCGGGCCGGCATTACCCCGGCCGATCTGGATTTGATCATCGTCTCGACCGATACCCCGGACTATCTTTCGCCCTCAACCTCAGTCGTAGTACAGTTCAAACTCGGCGCGAATAAAGCCGGATGCTACGACGTCAACGCAGCCTGTGCTGGTTGGGTCACCGCTCTGGACCAGGGCGCCCGCTACCTGCTGACCGAGCCCTCCTACAGGTACATCCTTGTCACGGGCGGTTACGGCATGAGCCGGTTCCTGGATTTCAGTGATAAAAAAACCGCAAATCTGTTCGCTGACGGAGCTGGAGCCGCTGTGCTGGGAATGGGCGACGAGCCTGGTTTCATTAGTAGCAACTTCTTAGCAGTCGGCGAATTCCACGATGCACTTGGTATCTACACCGGTGGCGCGTTTCGTCCCTGCATACCAGAAACCTTTTCAAAGTTCGGCGCACCCAAAGTCGAATTCGTCAAGAAGTTCCCCAAGACCTTCAATACCGAATATTGGCCCAAGTTAATGCAGGGCGCGCTCGACAAGGGCGACCTGACATTCGATGACGTGGATCAATACTATTTCACCCAACTAAACCTGCGCACGATCGAATATATGATGGAACTGCTCAAACAACCGATAGAAAAGACCCACTGGATCATGGACAAATGGGGCTACACCGGCTCGCCTTGCGTGGCGATGGCCCTGGACGATGCCATCGACCAGGGTAAAGGCCCCAAGCCCGGGGATGTGATCCTGTTCTGTGCCTCTGGTGGCGGGATCACGATGGCCGCATCGGTTTGGCGCTGGACTACAAATTAAAATCTCAAGCTGAGGTGGAGAATCGCTCAGAACGAAAGGTAAGGAGAAATCATGTACATCGGTGATTATCTGGCTCGACGTGAACTGTACAGCCCCGATAAACTTGCATTTATCGACGCGGGGAAATCCCCCGTTTGGCGGCTGACTTACCGGGAAGCAAATCAGCGTGCAAACAAACTAGCCAACTGGCTTAAATCCAGGGGAATAAAAAAGGGTGACCGCGTAGCGATTCTGGCCAGGGACGGTTACGAGCACCTGGATGTCTTTTTCGCCTGCTCCAAACTCGGCGCGGTCCACACCGCCCTCAATTGGCGACTACACTGGCAGGAACTGCTGGATATTTTTCAGAATACCACCCCCAAGCTGCTGGTCTACTCGGATGACTTCAAAGAAAAGGTCGCCCATATCACTACCAAGTACCCCCTGATGACTTTACACCTTGATGGGAGCGGTATTACAGAAAGTCTTCTTTTTGAGTCGGCACTCCAAAGCGCAGCGGACTCACCCGTCACCTGTGAGACGCTTGAAGCGGAGGATACCGCAGCCCTGATTTTTACTGGCGGCACGACCGGACTGCCAAAGGCAGCTGAAGTCTCGCATCGCATGATCGTCTGGAACACGCTCAACACTGTCATCCATGACATTACTCACAACGATATCTACCTCAACGTTTTCCCAATGTTTCACACGGGAGGCTTGTTTGTTTACACCCTGCCGCAAGTGATTTTTGGCGGGACGACCATCTTAATTCGCCAGTTCGACCCGGAACAGGTACTGGAATTGCTTGAGCGGGAACAAGTGACTGTCTTTGCCGCAGTCCCAACCATGTACCAGATCCTCACCCAGGCGGCCAATTGGGAGCAAGCGGACTTGTCTTCGCTGCGCTTTTGCACTTCGGGTGGCGCACCCTTGCCGGTACCGCTGGTCGAGAAGTATACGGCCGAGAAAGGCATTCGCTTCAAGCAAGGCTTCGGTATGACCGAATTTGGTCCCGGCATTTTTGCGCTGGCACCGGAGGACGCCATCCGCAAAGCCGGATCGATCGGCAGACCCAACTTCTTTGTGGATGCCCAAATCGTCGATGATCGTAACGATTTCCTCGGTCCAGACCAAGAGGGTGAATTGGTACTCAAAGGACCGTCGTATTGCTCCGGTTATTTCAACAATCCCGAGGCGACCACAGCCGCAATTGACGAACGCGGTTTCTTCCACACTGGCGACGTGGCCCGTTACGATACCGAGGGTTATTTCTACATCGTTGATCGTAAAAAGGATATGTTCATCAGCGGCGGGGAGAATGTCTATCCGGCCGAGATCGAGAAGGCGCTCTACCAGCATCCAGCGGTGCACATGTGCGCCGTGATCGGCTTGCCGGACCCGAAATGGGGGGAGGTGGGGATGGCCTGCGTGGTACTAAAACCAGACGCTTCCGCCAGCGAGGAAGAGTTGATCCAATTTTTGGCAGACCGGCTGGCGAAATATAAAGTACCGAAGTCGGTCACTTTCATGGACGTCCTGCCCATTTCGGCGGCGGGGAAGATTCTCAAGCGCGAATTACGCGATCAGTTCACAAAGGAGTAATAAATGTCCACAGTTCCTACTTTGCCCGGCATTACATCCAAAATGGTCGACACTGCCCGCATAAAAACCCACGTCCTGTTCAGCGGAGCTGAGGACAGCACCCCGGTGCTTTTCATCCACGGCAACGCCTCGTCCGCGACCTACTGGGAAGAGATCATGCTCATGCTCCCGGAGGGTTTCCGCGGCATCGCGCCGGATTTACGCGGCTACGGTGACACCGAAGACAAATTGATCGACGCCACGCGTGGTATGGGCGATTGGGTGGATGACCTGCTGGCCCTACTGGATGAACTCAAAATCGAGAAGGCTCATGTGATTGGACATTCGATGGGCGGGACAATTGTGTTTGGTCTTGTTACCGCCGCGCCGACCCGCATCGTAAGCGGAACTGTGGTGGATCCCGGTTCGCCGTATGGATTTGGTGGCTGCAAGGGCATCGATGGAAAGCCTTGCTACGTTGACTTTGCCGGTTCCGGTGGTGGCATCGTCAACCCCGACTTTCCCAAGTTGATGGCTGCTGGCGACCGCAGCACCGATAATCCGCAGGCTTCGCCGCGTGTGGTGATGAACTCCTTCTACTGGAAACCGCCCTTTGAACCTGCGCGCGAAGAAGATTTACTCTCCTCGCTGTTGACCGAAAAGGTCGGTGATGATAAATATCCCGGTGACCTCGTTCCTTCAGAAAATTGGCCGAATGTGGCTCCAGGGAAATTTGGCCCAATCAATGCGCTTTCGCCTAAGTACGTCGGCGACAGCGTGGAAAAATTCATCGTCGTCAACCCCAAGCCGTTCATGCTCTGGATTCGTGGCGAGTTTGACCAGATCGTTTCGGACACATCTTTCTTCGACATGGGCACCCTCGGTCAGATGGGCTTCGTACCCGGTTGGCCCGGCGAGGACGTTTATCCCCCCCAGCCGATGGTGAGTCAAACTTGTCACATTTTGGAGCAATACCAGGCCAGAGGTGGCAATTTCGAAGAAGTTGTCATCGCTGATGCAGCTCATTCACCCTACGTCGAAAAGCCACAGGAATTCATGGCGGTGTTTGGTAAAGTGCTAAGTGGTAAGTGACAGTGATAAGTGGTGAGAAGATTTTTCTTACCACTTACCATTTTAGCTTTTCACTCATAAAAGGAGATTTCAACATGCCCCTCAACAAACTCCCGCGCGGGGTTGCCATCGTCGGCGCAGGGATGTCCAGGTTCGGAGCCTTCCCCGACAAGAACGGCCGTGACTTGTTCGTGGAAGCTTACAAAGACATGACTCACTCTGTGGACAAAGGCCTTGACCCTTCCACTATTGAAAGCTTCTATTTGGGTAACTTTTCCAGTGACCTGTTCGAGCATCAAGGTCACACCGCTCCGCTGCTGGCAGATGCGGTTGGGCTGACGCCCATCCCTGCTGCGCGCGTAGAAAATGCTTGCGCCAGCGGCGCGACAGCGCTGCGCCAGGGCATTATGGCAATCACCTCAGGAATGGACGATGTTGTTTTGGTTGGCGGTGCAGAAAAGATGACGGGCCTGCCGACGGCAGATGTTACCGATACGCTGGCTACAGCGGCTGACGTTCCGTTCGAGGTCGCTGCTGGCTTCACATTCCCCGGTTTCTATGCTGCCATTGCAACCGCATACATGGCTCAGTATGGCATGACCCCCGAACACCTGATGAACGTAGCCATCAAAAACCACGACAATGGCGCGCTCAACCCAAATGCCCAGTTCGGCGTCACCATTCAAAATTGGATGGAGGGACGGATTGCCTCGGCAGTCAAGAAAGGGAAGCCCGCCCCGACGTGGGAAAATATTTGGGACTTCCTGCACGACGACAAGGCCAACCCGATGATTGCCTGGCCACTGCGATTGTTCGATTGCTCCCCGATTACGGACGGCGCATCTGCCATCCTGCTGGTTGCCGGGGAACGGGCGAAAGAATTCAGCGACCATCCAATCCACATAATTGGCTCCGGGCAGGCATCGGATGCCGCCCTGCACGACCGCACCAACCTGACGACATTATCTGCCGCCAGATTAGCCGCCTCCCAGGCTTACGAGATGGCCGGTGTGAACGCAGACGATATTCGCATCGCCGAAGTGCACGACTGCTTCACCATCGCAGAGGTGATTGCCAGCGAAGATATCGGCTTTTTTGCGCCCGGAGACGGTTTCAAAGCCGCCGAGGATGGTTTGACTGCCCGGAACGGTGCCAAACCGCTCAACACCTCCGGCGGGCTCAAATCCAAAGGACACCCAGTCGGCGCCTCGGGGGTGGCTCAGGTTTTCGAGATTTGGAAGCAAATGCGAGGCGAGGCTGAGGCGCGCCAGGTCGCGGGAGACGTCCCGTTGGCGTTGACCCACAACGTCGGCGCAACCGGATCGACTTGTCTTGTCCACATTTTCGAGCGACGGGATTAGGAGGTTGACATGACTGACACTACCACCATCCACCCCTTCACAGCGGCCTCCTTTGACCAGTACCTGGCTGACGGCAAACTGATGGCCTCACGCTGCGCGGACTGCGGCACGCTCAATCTGCCGCCGCGCGCCATCTGCCCCAGATGCCACAGCGAGAATCTGGAGTGGGCTGAGACCAGCGGTCATGGCAAACTGGCCGGCTTTACCGTTGTTTATATCGCTCCGAACTTCATGCTTGAACAAGGCTATGGACGCGACAAGCCCTATGTAAGCGGCATCGTCGAATTGGACGAAGGCGTCAAGATCAGCGCCCGTATCACGGGAGTGGACGCGACCAAGCCAGAAGAGATCAAGGTCGGCACGCCGCTGACAGTAGACTTCATCACAGCCGGCGAGGGTGACAAGGCCAAAACCCTCCTGGCCTTCAAAGTGTAATGTAACTTCCTTGTAACAGCGATATGTTATCGTAAAAATACCGAGGTAGTCCCCATGCCAAAGATCCATGCCAATGGCGTTGAAATTTACTACGAACTGCACGGGCCAGAAGATGCCCCATTGTTGGTGCTTAACAACGGCATCATCATGAATGCTGCTGGTAGTTGGGTTTTCCAGACCCAGGCGTTGGCGCATCATTACCGGGTCTTGCAGTATGACTGCCGGGGACAGGGGCAATCGGAACATCCCGCTTCGCCCTACAGCATGGAGTTACATGCCGATGATTTGGCGGCTTTACTAACAGGCTTGAAATATGAGCAGGCACACATTGCCGGAATATCCTACGGCGGGGAGGTGGGGCAGGCGTTTGCCCTGAAATACCCACAGCGCTGCCTGAGCCTGATCCTGGCAGACACTGTCAGCGAGGTAGGCGCAGCGTTGCGCATCAATATCGAGTTGTGGCTGAGTGCTGCTCGCGCCGGAGATGCGGAAGCATTCTTCAACACCACCGTCCCGTGGAATTTTTCGCCCAGGTTCATTGCCGCCAATCCCAAATTGTTGGCGGATGCCAAAGTACGCTATCAGTCGCTTGATTATCCAGCCATCGTCCGCTTGAGCGAGTGCTTTCTCGAAGTGGATTTCACGGCTCGCTTGGGCGAAATCAAATGTCCAACTTGTATCATCGTTGGCGCAGCAGACTTGCTCAAGGGTCCCGCTTACGCTGCAATTTTGAAAGAGGGCATTCCCCAGGCAGAAATGCACGTCCTGCCCAAGGCTGGACATGCTTCCTGCTGGGAAAGTCCACAAGAATTCAATACGGTTGTGTTGGGCTTTTTAGCCAAATACAATTCGTGATTTTGCACCGAAAGGATACGTCTTATGCGCATGAAAGATAAAGTCGTGCTCGTCACCGGTGGCGCGGCAGGGATCGGGAAGGCGACCGCCCTGCGTTTTGCCGAAGAAGGCGCCAAGGTTGTGATTTGTGACGTCAATGAAGAAGCCGGGCAGGCAACTGCCAAGGAATTGGGCCAGGGTACCGCCTTCCGCAAAGTAAATGTAGCCAGCCGCGAGGAAGTCCAAAAATGGATCGATGCAGTCGTCGCTGATTACGGCCGTATCGATGTGTTGGTCAACAACGCCGGTATTTTGCGCGACGGACAGCTCATCAAATTCAAGGAGGGCCAGTTGGTTGGTCAAATGTCCGAAGCGGACTTCGACCTGGTCATTTCCGTCAACCTGAAAGGTGTCTTCAACTGCACCCAGGCCGTAGCGCCGGTAATGGCCAAGCAAGGCGGTGGGGCGATCCTGAACGCAACCTCCATTGTCGGTCTGGACGGCAACTTTGGACAGACCAATTACGTCGCCACCAAATCGGGTGTGATCGGAATGACCAAGGTCTGGTCGCGTGAACTGGGAAAATTCGGCATCCGCGTCAATGCGGTGGCTCCAGGTTTTACGGCCACCGAAATGGTGACCGCAATGCCGGAAAAAATCCTGGATGGCATGAAAGCTCGCACCCCGCTCGGACGTCTGGGCGAGCCGCGCGACATCGCCAACGCTTATCTGTTCCTGGCATCCGACGAGGCTTCGTTCATCACCGGTGAAACACTGCGGGTGGACGGTGGCATCGTAGTGGGAACTTAAAATCTGGGAAGAGTTGCAAGTTGAAAGCGACCTAAAGTCTTCAACTTTCAACTCGCAGATATTTATCTTTATGAAAATGCACGCAGCTGATATCCTGAGCAAACGAGCCAGCCTGACCCCCGACCGGGAAGCGCTGTACGACCTGCACACAGGCAGGCGCTACACCTTCGCTGAGCTCAATCGGCGCGCCAATCAGGTAGCCAATTTCCTGCGCGAGCGTTTCGACTTGCAAAAAGGCGATCGAGTCTCGATCCTGGCCCAGAACAGCCTGCCTTTCGTTGACTTGCTCTTTGGATTGGGAAAAATTGGTGCCATCTTTGCACCACTTAACTGGCGGCTTACGGCGCGTGAGCTGGTTTATATTGTCAACGATCTCCAGCCCAAGGTCCTGATTTGCGGGCCGGAGTTCACGCCAGTGTTGGATGAGGTACGCAGTCAAATCAAGATAGACTACCTCATCTCGCTCGAAGAGGCGGATATCTCCGGTGCCGAGCCATACGAATTATTATTGGCGCAGGCCTCCAGGTCTGAGCCTGATCGTCCGCCCCTTGACGGGGAAGACCCATACTGCATCCTCTACACGTCCGGCACAACCGGTCGCCCGAAAGGTGCGGTCCTGCCGCATCGCCAAATCCTGTGGAATGCCATCAATACGGTCATTTCGTGGGGACTGAGCGAGCAGGACATCTCGCCGATCCTGACACCCATGTTCCATTCCGGCGGATTGTTCGTCTTCCTCCTGCCGTTGTTTTATGCCGGCGGACGGATCGTGCTGGCGCGCAGTTTTGACCCGGAAGAATCACTCAAAGTCATCGTCGAAGAGAAATGTAGTGTCATCTTGGGCGTGCCGACCCTATTCCAAGTATGGATGAATAGTCCGGCTTTTGCAAAAACAGACTTCGGCCACGTCCACTTTTTTATCAGCGGTGGCGCTCCCTGTCCGCCTTCTCTGATCGAAGCCTGGAGCCGTACCAAAGGCGTGACGATGCGCCAGGGCTACGGTCTAACCGAGGTTGGCGTCAATTGCTTCGCCATGACCGACAAAGATGCTTTACGTAAGGCTGGCTCGGTTGGCAAACCGATCTTTCACAGCCAGATGCGCTTGGTGGATGCTGAAGGAAGCGATGTTGCAGTCGGCGATATCGGTGAACTGATCATCAGCGGACCGCACGTCTGTGCCGGTTACTGGCGCAACCCGGAAGCTACGGCAGATTCACTCCGCAATGGTTGGTTTCATACCGGCGATATGGCCCGTCAGGATGCAGAAGGTTATTTTTATATAGCCGGTCGCCTGAAAGATATGATCATCAGCGGCGGCGAAAATATTTATGCTGCCGAAGTGGAGGCGACATTCCGCGAACATGAAGCTGTGTCCGATGCGGCTTTGATCGGCCAACCCGATGAAAAATGGGGTGAGGTCGGACTGATGATCGTCAGCCTCAAACCTGACCAATCTGTCACAGGTGAAGCCTTACAGGATTTCTGCCGTGAGCGGCTGGCCCGTTACAAGGTTCCCAAGCGGATCGAGTTTGTAGATGAACTACCTTATTCACCCTATGGAAAAGTCATCAAAGCTGAATTACGCAAGCTGTTTATGGGCAAGGAGTAAGTATGCCAAAAGTAAAAGCCAACGGGATTGAGATTTATTACGAAACAACTGGCTCCGGCAAACCACTGGTGCTGATTTCCGGTTTGGGCTACCCGCTTTGGCAATGGCACAAAATGGTGCCTTACCTGGCCGAAGATTACCAGGTCATCGCCTTTGATAACCGTGGGGTCGGACAAACAGATAAACCAGCCGGTCCATACACAGCCCCGATGTTGGCAGCCGATACGGCCGGCCTGATGGATGCATTGAAGCTTGATAAGGCCATCGTCGCAGGTCATTCAATGGGTGGGTTTATCGCCCAGGCAATGGCGCTTGATTTTCCCGAAAGGGTAGGCAAGCTGGTGTTGTGCTCGACAAACTTTGGCGGTCCGCATCACGTGCCGATCACAACTGAAGCCATGGCAGTCCTCGCGGATGTGACCAGTGACCCGATAACGCGCTTTAAAAATGGGCTGGTCGTCAGTACTGCGCCCGGCTTTGCAGAAGCGCAGCCTGATACGATTCAAAAGTGGCTCGATTGGCGTATGGCCAATCCGTTAGACCTGGCTGGCTATCAGGCGCAGATGGCAATCGGACTTTCCTTGTTACCAGAGGAAGCTGCTTTTGAAAACAAACTTTCGCAAATTTCCGTGCCTACTTTGATTCTGTTCGGGGCGCACGATAAAGTAGTTCCACCCGCCAATGCCAATCTGTTAGCCGCACAAATCCCTAACAGCCAAATTGTCATCTTACCGGATGCGGGACATTTTTTCCCCATCGAAACTCCGGAAGAAGCCGCACAAGTGATCATCGATTTCGCCAAATAGGAGGTGGATCATAAAAAATAATTTACTGGCCAGACCAATTCAAATTTCATTCAATATCCTAGGAGGAGTAAACCAATGAAAATGTTCCGTACAATAACCTTTGTAGCAGTCGTCCTGGCATTGATGCTAGCCGCCTGCGGCCCCGGTGCAACACCCGAGCCACCTCAGCCGACCGCAGTACCAACCGAAGCTCCGGCGATGACCGAGGCTCCCGCTGGTCTCACCTGCGCCGAACCGATAAAAGTCGGGTTGATCACCGACCTGTCTGGCGCGTTGGCCATCTACGGCGCCCATATCCTGCCATCCTTCATGCTTGGTATGGAGTATGCAACAGGCGCAGCCGGATCGGCTGGCGATGTATTCGATTTCACCGCCACCCAGGAAAATACCTTCACGCTGGACAATTGCCAGATCACGGTCTACGTTCGAGATGATGCCAGCACACCCGATACCACCGCCACTCTCGCCCGTGAGCTGATCGACGTCCAGGGCGTGAACATCCTGGTTGGCACCGTTTCGTCAGGTGCTACCGCAACGCTGCAGGGAATTGCAGCCGAAAATAAGATCCCGTTGATTGTTGCCCCTGCTGCGGCCAATGATATTACCGGCAAGGATTTCAACGTTTATACCTTCCGCACCAGCCGCAACAACTACCAGGATGCCATCAACGAATGCGCCTACCTGACCAAGCAGTACAAAACCTTCGTCCAGATCGCTCCCGATTACGCGTTTGGCCAGGGTTCTGCGGCTGCCTTCCGGGATGCCTGCACCCTTGACGGTGGCACCTTCGTGGCCGATGACATCTTCGCCCCGCTCGACACGACTGACTTCACCCCCTACATGGACCCGATCCTGAAAAGTGGCGCCGAGGCTCTGATCGTCACCTGGGCCGGTGGTGGTTTTGTCCCGCTGATGCAGGCTGCCACTGACCAGGGTGTCTTCGACCAGATGGCGCTTGGTGCAACCTTCATCGACAATACGCTGATGCCGCTGTGGTATGGTAACGCGATTGGCAGCACCAACGGCATTCTGTATCACTGGTCTGCCCCCAACAATCCGGCCAACGATTTTCTGAAGGCCCAAAACAAGGCTCGCTATGGCTCGATGCCCGACCTGTTCGCCGCCGATGGCATGAACGCAGCCATCATGCTGGTCGAAGGCCTGAAAGCCACGAATGGCGATGTCAGCGCTGACGCGCTGATCGGCGTCTTTGAAGGCATGAGCTTTGATGGCCCGAAAGGCACCGTTTACATCCGCCCCGAAGATCATGTTGCCATCCAGGATATGTACATCCTCAAACTGGTCAACCTGACCGATCCGGATGCGAATTTCTACGAATACGTCGATACTACTCGCCCCGAACCGCCCTGCTTGCTGCCCGAGACCCTGAAAGACCGCTGCGGCAACCTGCCCTACGGCTCCTTGAGCGGACAGTAAACTGCGAGTTGTTGTAAAATGAAAATCCCTGGGGGTTGCAAGACTCCCGGGGATTTCCCTGAGTATGTCATGCTGAGCGCAGTGACACTTGCACCGCACTGCGTTCGGTGCAGTGCGGGTGAGCATCTCTGCCATTGGACGGGAGACCCTTCACTCCGCTCACCTGTGCCTGCGCGGCACCGGCGCGGGCAGGATGACATTTCTACTCAAAATGGAAGGCGCCATGGACTCTGAAATCATTTTCGAAACTATCAACCTGCGCAAGGAATTCGGTGCATTGGTGGCCGTGGACAATGTCAACCTCAAAGTCCGTAAAAACACCCTGCACGCCATCATCGGTCCCAACGGCGCGGGCAAGACCACCTTCTTCAACATGCTGAGCGGCAACATCGAGCCGACGAGCGGGAAGGTGATTTATAAAGGGCGCAATATTACGCACCAACCCGTCCATCGCACCATTCACTTCGGAGTTGGACGCTCCTTCCAAATTTCCAACATTTTTCCAAACCTGACCGTCTTTGAAAACATCCGCCTGGCTTCCCAAGCCCTGGGAGCGGACAATTTCAAATTCTGGCAGGCGACTTCGGCTTTCAAAAAATACGAACAACGCACCTGGGAAGTACTCGAACGCGTCGGCTTGAAAGAACGGGCTAACACCTTCGCCCGCACCCTGCCCCACGGCGATCAGCGTAAGCTGGAATTGGGCATGATCCTGGCTCCTGACCCGGAAGTACTGCTACTCGACGAACCCACTGCCGGGATGGCTGCCGAACAAGTCCCCGAGTTGATTGCGCTCATCCAGGAAATCCAGCGCGCAGGTAATAAAACTGTCATGCTGGTGGAACACAACATGAACGTGGTCATGAGCGTGTCCGACATGATCACCGTCATGCACCTGGGTGCTATCCTGGCGGAAGGCACACCTGCTGAAATCGCCGCCAACGAGGCTGTGCAGATCGCCTATCTCGGCGGCCTGTACGAGTTAGATGTGTGAGGCCCGTATGGACTATATCCTCGATGTACAAGACATCCACACTTTCATCGGGCAATATCATATCCTGCAAGGCGTGAACGTGCGCGTGCCCAAAGGCAGCATCACCGCCTTGCTGGGACGTAATGGTGCAGGCAAAACCACCACACTCAAGTCCATTTTGGGATTAACCCCGCCGCGCCAGGGGAAAGTCGTTTTTGAAGATCGCGAGATCGATGGTATGCGCTCGTTCGACATCGCTTCTCTGGGGATTGGCTTTGTCCCCGAACATCGCGCCATCTTCCGTGATCTGAGCGTGGAAGAGAATCTCAAGATCGCCGAACGTCAGAAGGGTGACTACGCGCGTAAACAAGAATTTATCTTCAGTTTATTTCCCGACCTGAAACGACTCATCAGCCTTTCCGGAACCAATCTTTCTGGCGGACAGCAGCAGATGCTGGCAATCGCTCGAGCGCTGATTGCTGATAATCACCTATTACTGATCGACGAACCCAGCGAAGGCCTGGCCCCCGTGTTGATCGAGCAGCTCATGAAAGCCATCAAGCAACTCGCGACCGAATCCACCGTGGTGCTGGTTGAACAGAATTTCCTGGTTGCCAGTCAATTGGCCGAAACTTACGTCATAATCGAAGAAGGCCGTTCAGTCAAAGAAGGTAGGATGAAAGACCTCGTCAACGATAAAGAGACCATCCACCGCTACCTGGGTGCAGCCTGAGGAGCCGATATGATTGTTTTCATTCGCAAAAACCTGACGCTGCTCATTATCCTGGCCGTGCTGACCACACTGTTCGTAGCTGCCGCGATCGGTATGGAGTCTAAGGATTTCACGATCACTTTGCTGCGCAGCCTGTCGGTCGGTTCCCTGACCTTTCTGGTCGCCTCGGGCTTCTCGCTTATCTTCGGATTACTTGACGTGCTCAACCTGGCGCACGGCACGCTCTTCATGATTGGCGCCTACATCGGCTGGACGGTTTACGTCCGGCCGGATACTTTCGTTGACCTGCTAACACCGCTCGCCCTCCTTCTGTGCGGATTCCTGCTCGGGGATGTGTGGACGGCTCTTTCAACCCAGAGCCTGTTCACCGGGAGAATGAAGCGGATCCTGCCCTGGGCGGGGATCCTCGTCTCGGCCCTGGTTCTGTTCAGCCTGCTGAAAGGCTACCCCATCGCCATCTGGAACGTGGGTGACTACGCCCAAAGCCCGGTATCTTTTTCCTACCTGGCCGGCCAGGGACAGAGTGTGCTCCCGCCGCCGGTCGACTTAACCGGCTTCTCGCCGCTACTGACCTTCTCTGGCCTGACCTTTGGCAGCCTGTTGCTGGCTTTCAGCCTATCGCTATTTAATGCGGGCAAGCGGACCCTGATCGCGCGTCTCAGTTGGCGCAATTTTGCCGGGTTCGCGGTTTTATTCCTAGCAGGCTTGCTCTTTTTTGCCTTCAACAATACCCTCACCAATTTTCTGGCGAATTTGAACAGCAACTGGCTGTTTCTGACAGCTGTGCTGGTTGCAGTGGCCAGCGGCGTCGGCCTGGGCGCACTGATGGAGGTTACGCTCATCCGTCCGCTTTACATCCGTCCGATTTATCAGCTAATGCTCACGCTCGGTTTGAGCGCTATTGGTATCGAAATGGTACGCGCTGTGTGGGGCCGCCCAGAGTTCAGCATGCCGCGTCCCGAGCTCTTTGCCGGGACCGGCGACAGCTGCCCGGCCACCTCCCTGGCTGACTGGTGGCAGCACCACTGCTCGACCATGATCTTGTTGGACGGCCGCATTCGCATCTTCAACGAAATTTTTGTGCCGATCGTCGGTATTGTGGTATTGGTGGCCGTGTGGATGCTGCTCAAACGCTCCCGTATGGGCATGATCATCCGCGCCGGCGTACAGGACCGGGAAATGGTTGAAGCATTGGGAATCAATGTGCAGCGCATTTTCACTCAGGTCTTTGCACTCGGCGTCGGGTTGGCGGCTTTGGGCGGCGTACTGGCGGCGCCATCGATTGGCTTGTCAAACCTGATGGGCGAGAGTTTCCTGCTCAACGCCCTAATTGCGCTCGCAATCGGTGGCCTGACCAGTTATCCAGGAGCGGCGCTCGGTTCGCTGCTGGTGGGGCTGCTGCAACAGTTCATTATCAAGTACGGGCAGATCGGCATCCCCATTCCGTTCACGGATATCATCTTCAAACCTTCGCCTCCGATCGTGCCTGCCTCGACCATCATGCTGATGGTGATCGTTTTACTGATCCTGCCCAACGGCCTGCTGGGGAAGAAGGAGTAGCACATGGCGAAGGACAAGTTCCTCTCTGCATTGAAGCCGAACCGGGGCATGCTGATCACACTGTTGGTTTTCTTGCTGCTGCCCTTTCTGATTGGGATATTAGACGGCGCTTCCCCGGCCCAGGTCTGGATGAATGAGAGCGGTCAATCCAAATTCATCCAGGGGTTGGCAATCGAGATTTTCATTCTGGCACTGTATGCCCTGAGCTATGACCTGATCTTCGGCTTTACCGGACTGCTTTCCTTCGGCCACGCGATGTTCTTCGCCGTTGGTGCTTACTTGACCGGTATTTTGATAAAGAATTTTGGTTTTTCCCTGGGGGCGACCTTTGGCATGATCTTAGTAGCCGGCATTTTACAGGCACTGCTTTTTGGCATGGTATTACCGCGCGTTAAAGGCATTACTTTCGCGCTGGTCACGTTGGGTATGGCCTCGGTCTTTCACGTACTTGTACTGTCCACCGAACTTGGCAAATACACCGGTTCGGATGTAGGCCTGCAAGGCATGGTCGTACCCGAATTCATCAGTCCAGCAAGCGAACGCCTGCGGCTGTACTTTGTTTCCCTGACCATCCTGGTACTGGTATTCATGCTCTACAAGCGTTTTGTCAACTCACCAACCGGACGGGTCTGCACCGCTATCCGCGAGAATGAAGACCGCGCCCTGATGCTTGGCTACAACACCTTCTATTTCAAGCTCGCCGCGCTGATACTGTCATCCCTGACCGCAGCCCTGGCAGGCATGATGCACGCCATTTACCAGCCAATCGTCAGCCCCAACGTGGCCAGCTTGGGATACACCGTCACGGCCTTGCTGATCATCCTGATCGGCGGCGTTGGCACGCTAAACGGTGCGCTGGTCGGCGCGGTGGTTCTCCGCTTGTTGGATTACGGTCTGCGGCGTTATATCGGTGAAAGCGCCAGCTTTATCAATGGTGCGATCTATGTGATTATCGTACTGTTCTTACCTTATGGCATCGTCGGTACATGGAAGCTAAAATCGCTGCAGGTCGCAAAAGGTTGGGGGCGCTTGTTGGGTATATTTAGAAAATAACTTTCAGGCAAACATATTTCTAAACACCCGTCGAAACAATGGCGATGGGTGTTTTTGGTATTATTATTTCTTCTTTACATTTTCATGCTCGTGATTTCAGTGAAGATGGAAATCGATTACAATATTTTCCGAAACAAGGAGGCCCAGATGAACAATGACGAGATCAAATCCCTGGTAGAAACATTGGACAGCGAAGATTACTCTGTCCACGAAGCAGCCCGTTACACGTTGATACAGTTTGGTAGCCCGGCTGTCCCTGATTTGTTGGAAATGCTCAAGAGCGAGAAGGACCACACACGCTGGGAAGTCGTCAAGACCCTGGCCGGGATTAAAGATCCGGCATCTGCCCCAGAGCTGGTCGAGTTGCTGATCGATGATAGCATCGAGGTTCATTGGGCAGCCTCCGAAGCGCTAATTGCTTTAGGCGGCAAAGCCATAGTTCCCTTATTGCAAGGCATCACGCGACACTTCAACTCTTATCGATTCCGACAGGGCGCCTATCACGTCATGCATATCCTGGATAATTTGCACGCACTCGACCCGGAAAGCCAGAAGGTGCTCGAATCCCTGCGCAGCCTGGAACCTGGCGTTTCAGCTCCCTGGGCCGCTCAGGCAGCTTTGGAAATTCTCAAAGGCAATCAGAAATAAACAAACCCTCGCACCATTTGCGCTGGCTATATTCAAGCCAGCGCTTTTCTATTCCAAACCTCATCTCAAAAGTATAATCAGCGGCATGACGTTGGCGAACTTATTCCGCTCATCTCCACCTGTACCACAGGGTTATCGCAGAAATTTCATCCACCTCTATTTGGACATGGGTTGGTTTGGCGTGCTCAGCGGTAGCTCGATGGCATTCTTGGCCATCTACGCCGCGCGCTTGGGCGCAAGTGGTTTTGAAATCGGCATGCTGGGTGCTATGCCAGCCGTGATGAACATGGTCTTTGCCATCCCATCCGGACGCTGGTTGCAACGCCAAAAGATCGATCGGGCGGTCTTCTGGACCTCTGTCTTCTACCGGTTCGGTTACTTATTTTTTATCCCGCTTCCATGGATCTTTGGTCATCGAGGCGAAATCTGGGCGTTGATCGTACTCGCGCTGCTAATGGGAATCCCGGGCACTGCCCTGGCGGTCGGATTCAACGCCTTGTTTGCCGAAGCTGTCCCGCCGGATTGGCGCGCCTACGTCGCCGGAATCCGGAATATTGTCCTGTCGGTGGTCTACATCGCCACCTCATTGGGATGCGGTTGGCTGCTCAACCACATACGCTTCCCCAGCGGCTACCAGATCGTCTTTACGATGGGTTTTATCGGGGCGGTGATGAGCAGTTATCACCTGTACCACGTCCACCAGTTGACGACCGCTGATATGCCGCGCCTCGGGACCAGCACAGGGGATTTAGCACGTCCCGGATTCTTACGTACGCTGGGCGACAATTTGCGCCCTGGAGTGGGCCTGCGTTTCCTGGCGCGCGCCAAACGGTCCAACATGCTGCGCACCGACATCTTGCGCACTCCATTCCGCAAAACCCTGCTGGTCTTTCTACTCTTTCACCTGGCGCAATATTTGGCGATCCCGATCTTTCCGCTTTACACCGTCAACCAACTGCACTTGAACGACCAACAAATCGGCGTGGGCACCGCCCTTTTTTATGTAACTGTATTGATTGGCTCAACCCAACTCAACCGCCTGGTCAGCCGGATGGGACACAAGAACGTAACTGCCTTTGGGGTCATGGGGCTGAGTTTTTATCCGATTTTATTGTCCGTTTCGCAGCAGGTCTGGAGTTTTTACGGCGTCTCTGTGCTCGGGGGGTTCGTCTGGGCCTTGGTTGGAGGCGCATACGCAAATTATTTGCTGGAAAAGGTCCCGCCAGAAGATCGTCCTCCGTATCTAGCCTGGTATAACATCGTTTTGAATGCCGCGATATTAATTGGTTCATTGATCGGTCCGGTGGTCGCAAAAGGGGTGGGTCTGAGTTCGGCCTTGTTGCTTTTCGGTATTTTTCGTCTCCTGGCGGGCTTCTCGATCTTGAAATGGGGCTGAGGGGGACACACCAGCTGGATTTCTGATACAATCGCACTGTGAACGTAAAAGTTGTCGCCACCAACCGCAAAGCCAGTTTCGAGTATTTCCTATTGGAGCACTACGAAGCCGGATTGGCCTTGCAGGGCAGTGAGATAAAATCAGTGCGCGCGGGGCAAGTCAGTATAGCCGAGGCGTATGTCAAAGTGGACGAAAAGGAGGCCTGGCTGGTCAACGCGCACATCGCGCCCTATGATCCTGCCAGCCGTTACAACCATGACCCAATCCGTCAACGACGTTTGTTGCTGCACAAAAAGGAAATACGCGAGCTGTGGGACTCCGTACGCCAAAAAGGCGTGACGGTTATTCCAACGCGCATGTATCTCAAAGAAGGTCGCGCAAAAGTGGAGATCGCGCTCGCCAAGGGCAAAAAGCTGCACGACAAACGCCAAGCGATTGCCAAGCGCGATATCGAAAGAGAACTGAACCGCCAGGTCCGCTACAGGGAGTAAGAGATATGGGCCCATCAACCATCGGTGGTATCAATAAACTCCCGGAACACGAAAAACGGGAGATTTATCGGCGCGTTATCCCCCTCGAGCTCCTCAACCACTTCAAGCTCAGTCCCTTTCTGGTTGATACACAAGGGCGGGATTTGATGGTATTAAAGTGCCAACCTGGAAGCAGTGATGCCGAGATGTCGCTCTACCATCAGGCCGGTTTCCCTGACCCGATCTTGTACGGCCACCTGACCGATACCATGAATGGGCAAATCCATGTGCTGCTTTACATCCTGAACGACCCCGAATCCCCACGGTTTGAGGTGGACCGAATGCCGGATGGCCGGACAACCCGCTTTGGAACTTTGCAACGTAACCTGGAGGCCGAGCAGGCTGCCATGGAATATGGTCTGGCTCCCGGACAGATCCGCAGCGGACTGAGGCTGCTGCCAACTGCGGTGCAGGCTTTTGATACCTTCATTAAAAGTCTGGGGCATGAAATTTACTTCGTCGAGCCGCTTTATTATCACAATGCCGTGATCTTCGAACGCTATGGATTGGCCTACCAGGTAGGCCGCAAACTGATGGAACGCATCCAGGCCGGATTTGCCGATGGAGGCAGTTTACTACCTCTATTGGATGACTCGACCCCGTTCCGTTCCCCGGAGGCGGCCAACAGCATCCGTCTGCGTTCCTGGGCTATCCACGATGGCATTCTTGGCGAAGCATTTACGAATGTCACGATGTACAAACAAATAGACAAACTTGCGGGTGTCAGCACTTGCGAAGGATGTTCCTGGTAATCTCGAATATAAAAATGCCTTCTCATTTTGAAGAAGGAATTTTTGATTAAGGTCCCCAGCGTGGCTGCCAATCACAGTAATCGTTTGCCGTCAAACGACGCAGATCAGTGCCGTCCGTTCGAATAATGTAAATCTCGCAGCCATCCACATTCGAAAAATCATCGAAATAAGCCGTAAATGCCACCCACTTTCCGTCTGGCGAAAAGGACGGTCCCTGGCTGTTGCCTCCGCGTGGGGTAAGCTGGTGCAGCTCAGAGCCGTCAGGGTGCAACATAAACAATTCGCGCTTCCAGGCGGTTCCATTGTATGTAACGATCCAATTCCCATCCGGCGACCAATCCGAGCGGCCACGCAACGCATCCAGATGCGTAACCTGGTGCAGTCCGCTGCCGTCCAGGTTGACTGTATAAAGCTGAGTGCCATTCAGGTTTGATGCAAAAAGAATTTGCTTTCCATCCGGTGACCAGGTTGGGTCCCAGCCTTCTACCTGGATCGACCCATAGACTTTGTGCGGATCGCTTCCATCACGGTTCATAACCCAGACCGAAGAATGCGAATCCGCATCGTTGAGCGTGAAGGTGATCAGACTTCCATCAGGAGAGATTTCCGGCGCATACAGATTGCCCAGTTCATTGGTCAAGCGTTTCACATTTCCCTGCAGGTCAATTTCATAAATCTCAAACTTGCTTGTCCGATTCGAGGAGAAGACAATGCTCTCTCCATCCTGAGAAAGTGAAGGATAAAAGTTCTCGGAATGCGGATCGTTGGTCAGAATCCGGAAGCCGCTGCCATCCGCATTGACCAGGCAGAGCTGATCCCGCTGCGGGTGTTTGTAGAGCTGGCAGACGTAAACGATCTTACCGGTTGGTTCGCCCGGAGGCGAGGTCGGCTGGAAATCCAACGTGGCCAACACGGGTGTCAGGCCGAACGGCGCGGGTTCAGTGTAGAAGATAGAGGTCGCGGTTGGTTGAGGTATAAATACACGATTAATAATCGGCTTCCCGTTTAATACCAGCGCCGCTCCACAACACAACAGGGCGACTCCCAAGATTAACCAGGGCAACCATCTGTGTAAATAACTTGAATTATTACCCATAAGCATTGAAACCTGAATGGATTAGGAAAGCTTGTCCAATAATAAAAGCTTGGACATTATAGAGCATGTTGGATCACCCTGCAATTTCTTGTCGCAAGCATTGATGCTTCGACCTGGATGCCAATTATTGGTTATGCAATTTTTTCAGTCATGGTTGGCCTGGCGTCCGTACCGGTAATAGGCCGCGCAGGCTCCCTCTGAAGAAACCATGGTGGCCCCGAGCGGTTGCTCCGGCGTGCACTGCTTGCCAAAAGCTTCACAATCGAAGGGTTTCTTCAATCCCTGCAGGATCATCCCAGCGATGCAAAGCGGTGATTCTTCAGGATGAATCTCGTCCACGTCGAATCGTTTTTCCGCATTGAAGTTATCAAATTCGGGTCTTAAATGCCATCCGCTTTGAGGGATTTTGCCGATTCCCCGCCAGTTGCGGTCACCTTCCATAAAGACGCGGCCGATCACCTTTTGAGCAGGCTGATTGCCTTCAAAGGTGACTGTGCGCGCGTAGGAATTGGCGACTTCCACTTTCCCTGCCTCCAATAGCTGTACGGTTTTCAGTATCCCTTGCACGATGTCCAATGGTTCAAAGCCGGTCACTACCATGGGTACGCCGTACTGTTCTGAGATGGCAGGATACTCCCAA
The DNA here is from genome assembly GCA_963790075.1 of uncultured Chloroflexia bacterium. Taxonomy (GTDB): domain Bacteria; phylum Chloroflexota; class Anaerolineae; order Anaerolineales; family Villigracilaceae; genus CAYOUV01. The sequence continues at coordinate 1,108,320 of CAWBNG010000004.1, read as the reverse complement.
TAGCCCATCACGGCACAGACGTGACCCGCCAGCAGAAAGCCCTGCACACGATTGGAGGGTGACCCGAGGATAGCCTTGATCGCCGGTGGAACGCATACATGCGAAACCAGAATGCTGTAATTTTTCAACCCCAGAGCTTGCGCCTGCAAGACACTCATTACATTAGCCGGTGCAGTGGTCTCAAAACCAATCGCAAAGAACACAACCTGTTTTTCGGGATTCTCTTGAGCCAGCCGAACCGCATCCAAGGGGGAGTAGACCACGCGGACATCCCCTCCCAGCGCCTTGATCGAAAACAAATCGTGCTGCGAGCCGGGTACGCGCAGCATATCCCCGTAAGAACAAAAGATCACCTCCGGGCGCGCAGCAATCGCCAGAGCCTTATCGATCAATTCAAGCGGGGTCACACACACCGGGCAGCCGGGTCCGTGCACGAGTTCGATCTCCGGTGGAAGCAATTGGTCGATCCCGTGACGCATGATGGCGTGCGTCTGCCCTCCACAGATTTCCATCAGCACCCAAGGGCGCGTCACAGTCCGGCGGATTTCTGCGATGACCCCGTTTACCAGCTTGGCGTCGCGGTATTCATTTACGTACTTCATGTCACTTCCAACCCGTCTTCCGGGCCGAGTTCTTCTTCAAAATCGATGATCTGCTTCAACAGTTCAAGCGTTTCCTGGGCTTCTTGTTCACTCAGCAAGCTGAGCGCAAACCCGACATGGATCACACAGTAATCCCCTACCTTAGCCTCAGGCACGTATTCCAGACAAGTCTCGCGAAAGATTTCTCCGAAATCGACCTTGCCCATTTTCAGGCCACCACTTTCATAAATTTCCACGATCTTACCCGGGACAGCTAAACACATTCCGACCTCCTAACTTCTCAATTTAGCAGCAGCAATTGCAGCCTGACCAAGTGACAGCCCTCCATCATTGGGGGGGACCTCCCGATGCAGGTATACCTGAAAACCATCCTTTTGTAATAGTGCCAAAGTACGTCCAAGAAGGGTGATATTCTGCCAAACGCCACCGGACAATGCGACTTGGTTAAAGCCAGTATCTTTTCTGATTTTATTTACAGTATGACCTACCACATCCGCCAAACCATTATGGAAACGAGCCGAGACGACCGATAGCGGGACCCCAGCATACACATCGGCGAGCAAGGCTTCCAACGCGCTTCCGAATTTGATCTCGGCCTGCTCCAGTTCGAAGGGATACAATCCGTTTTCGTCAGGATCCGCCAAAGCCTCGAACTCGATCGCAGCCTGGGCCTCATAATTGATCTTCTGCCGCACACCAGCGAGTGCAGCAACCGCATCGAAGAGCCGGCCCACGCTGGAGGTCATGGGGGTATTGAGTTTACGCTCGAGCTGTGTACGTAGTGTCGTTCGATCTTCTGCGCAAAATTCCGCTACAGGAGCCAGGCTTTCTTCCCAAGGGAACTCCTGTGACCAAAGCAAAGCCAAGGCTGCGCGCGCCGGGTGCTTGATAGCAGCATCGCCTCCGGGCAGCGGGAAATATTCCAGGTGGTAGGGACGCTCATAATTTGCGTAATTTGCGATCAAAATTTCCCCACCCCATATAGCTCCATCCTCGCCGAAGCCAGTCCCATCGAAGGCCACTCCAATGACTGGCTGCGCACCGTCCAGACCGTTTTCCGTCATGCAGGAGGCGATATGGGCATGATGGTGCTGTACGCCAACAGCCGGGATATTTAAGCTCTCAGCACGTTGAAGTGCATAACGAGTGGCCAGATAGTTGGGATGCAAATCGTAAGCCAGCGCTTCTGGTTGGACGCGGAAAAGTCGTTCGAAATGGTCCACTCCCTGCTCGAAGGAACGCAGGGTTTCGTAATTCTCCAGATCACCAATATGATGACTGAGAAAAGCGTAATCCTGGTGGGTGATGCAAAATGTATTTTTCAATTCCGCACCGCAAGCCAGCAGCGCCGGTCCGTTCCAAGGCAATTTGACCGGGAAGGGTGCATATCCGCGTGAGCGGCGGATGGGGTAAATCTGCTCTTGGAAGACTCGCGTGACCGAATCGTCACAGCGGACATAAATGTCACGGTCGTGCAGCAGGAATGCATCCGCCAGATCAGCCAGCCCCTGACGGGCTTCGTCGTTTTCCGTAGCAATCGGTTCCTCGCTTAAATTGCCGCTGGTCATTACCAGCGCTTGCGGAAACCCATCTGCTTTTTCCAACAAGAGATAGTGCAACGGCGTATACGGCAGCATGACACCCAGGGTATTCTGAGCAGGGGCGACTTCCGAGGCGATCGCCGATTCAGGTTTACAACGCAAAATCACAATCGGCCGGGCATTGGATTTAAGTAATATGCGCTCAGCGGCATCTACGTAGCAATGCTGCAGGATGGTCTCGATATCAGGGAACATCACCGCAAAAGGTTTGTCTACGCGCAACTTATGCCGGCGCAGTTCACTCACAACCTGCGGATTGGTTGCATCACAAGCCAGGTGGAAGCCGCCTAATCCTTTGATTGCCACAACTTTCCCCTGGACAAGCAGACGGCGTGTCTCGAGAATGGCGCTGTCGCCCTGGGCTAACGGTGAAGGATCTGCTGTCCCCGGGAGTTCCAACCACACGTTGGGTCCGCATTCGGGACATGCCACCGGCTGGGCGTGGAAACGACGGTCCAGCGGGTTCTGATATTCGACGGCACAATCTGCGCACATTTCAAAAGGGGCCATCGTCGTTTTGGGGCGGTCGTATGGAATGTCCTTGATGATTGTAAACCGCGGTCCGCAATTGGTACAGTTGATAAAGGGGTAGCGATAACGACGGTCGTGAGGGTCAAATAATTCTTGCAGGCAGTCAGGGCAAATACTGACATCCGGTGAGATGGGTTGAAAAGCGTCAGGGATGGCTTCGGAATGAACAATCTCGAATTGCGTAAAGCCGTTTGCAGCCTGGATCGAAGTCGTCAATTCGTCGATGCGCGCCAGCGGCGGGGTCTCCTCGCGCAGGGCTTTGACAAAGGCTTCAAGCTTATCCTGATTCCCATCCAATTCGATGTCCACCCCGGCGGAAGTATTACGCACCCAGCCTTTCAAACCCAGGCGCAGTGCCAGTCCATACACGAACGGACGGAAACCAACCCCTTGCACAATCCCGTTGACATGGATGCTCGCACCGCGTAATTCAGCCATGCTATTTGGAATTCACTTGCGCAACGATCCAATCCACCCAGGCATCCAGGCCATCACCGGTACGGCAGGAAAGCGGGAAGGTGACCAGCCCCGGGTTGAGAGCTTTAACGCCGCGCTGGAAGTAATCCATCTTGAAGGGGATATAGGGTAGCAGATCGATCTTGTTGACGACTAAGGCGTCCACGCCGCGATACATACCCGGGTACTTGTAAGGCTTGTCATCCCCCTCCGGGACAGAGGCAATCAGCACGGATTTGTGCGTGCCAAGTGCAAAACTGGCCGGGCAGACCAGGTTACCGACATTCTCTACCAGTAACAGATCGACCTGGCTTAAATCAAGCTGACTGAGAGCACCCTGAAGCATGACAGCATCCAGATGGCACTGACCGCCGGTATTGATCTGGACAGCTGCCGCAGCACCGGCAGCAGAGGCGCGATCAGCATCGATACTGGTAGCGATATCACCATCCACCACGGCGACACGGAGCCGGCTTGCCAAACGCGGTAGAGTCTGCTCGATCAGGGAGGTCTTGCCCGCCCCAGGAGAAGCCATCAGGTTGATAGCAAATACACCCGCTTCGTCTAGCCGGGATTGGTTTTCTAAGGCCAGGTGATCGTTGGCGCCCAGAATGTTCTCGACAACCGGAATGCGTGTGGTCAATACTGCCTCCTTCGACTGTTTGCATCTCCAAACCCATCACACCTTAAAAATACTTGGGTGACGGGCAAAGTGTACCTCGCTTTTATTCTACTCTTATTTCCCAAACCATTAATCCTGTTTCTGGGATGATTTTATCCCTAAAATCAATGCTTAAACCTATTTGCAAAACGCAATAACCTCTGTATACTTTGATTAGTCCGTTCAAATTCACCGACAAAGAGGAGAAAAGCATGTCGAAAAGCAGGTGGTTATTCACCATATTTTTGGCCCTGGCGGTCTTACTGACAGCCTGTGGTCCGAAAGCCACACCGGCTCCGGAAAATCCGGTTAGCACGAGTGCTGCAACACAGGCACCAGCTAGCGGAACGACCGAGCCGGTGGTTTTGCGTATAGGCTGGCTGGGTGCGCCCGATACACTCAACCCGGCCTATGCTTTCCTGGTCGAATCATTCACGGTCTTCGACCTGGCTTACAGTACTTTGACCACCCAGGCCCCAACTGGCGAGTACGTCGGCAACCTGGCCAAGGATTGGTCGGTCAGCGACGATGGTCTGACCTGGACTTTCACGCTAAAAGACGGCATCAAATGGCACAACGGGGAAGACTTCACGGCCAGCGACATAGCCTGGGCCATTAACGCCGTGATGAGCAACCCGGACGGCTGGGCTGCGGTCTCGAACTATGTTGCCGGCTTCAACGAAGTCACAGCCCCGGACGACAAGACCGTTACAATCACGACGGAATATCCGGTCAGCAACATGGATTACCGGGTGTCCTGGTTGTACGCGGTCTATCCGAAGGATTTCGAAGGCTTCACCACATCGGAGGATTTGCAGAATTTCACCAATTTTGACATCGTCGGAACCGGCCCGTTCAAAATGAACACCTTTGACAAGGACAAAGGTATCCTGATCCTGGATACCAATCCGGAGTATTTCGATGGCAAAGCCAAGATCGACCAGGTCATCTACCAGACCTTCGACAATTCAGATGCCATGATCCAGGCCATCAAGGTCGGCGACATCGATATGATCATCGACGTACCGCAGAGCGCCTTCGACTCGCTTAAAGACGTCGCAGGCGTGGAACCCGTCTCGGTTGATGGCAGCTACTTCGACGAGTTGATCATCAACTCGGTCCCGGCCAATCACGATCCGGCTCCCACCAAGAATCCAGCACTGGACGACCCGCAAGTACGGCTGGCACTGGCCCAATCCATCAACAAGCAAGACCTGGTTCAAATCGTGATGCAAGATTTGGGCAAACCCGGCGTCACCATTGTCCCGCCCACGTTGGGTGGTGGCTACTGGACCAACACCGACATCCAGGATATCCCCTTTGACCTGACCGCCGCCAACGATACGCTCGAAAAAGCCGGTTACGTTTTGGGTACGGACGGAGTGCGCACCAAAGGTGACATGCGACTGGAATTCCGTCTTCAGTTCCCGTCGGATAATCCGGTCTACGCCCGTTCTGCAGACATGCTGACCAACTGGTTCGGCCAGGCCGGCATCAAGACCACGCCCGAAGCAGTCGATCCAGACAGCTTGTACGCCCAGATGACCCCCACCGGCGACTTCGACCTGGTGCTATGGGGCTGGGGACCTGATCCCGACCCGGACTTCATCCTGTCCGTACTGACCAGCGATCAATTCGTGGATGGTGGCTGGAGCGACAGCGGCTACATGAATCCCGAGTACGATCAACTCTACCTGGACCAGCAAGCCGCAACCGATAAAGATCAGCGACGCCAGATCATCTTCAAGATGCAGAAAATCGCCTTCGATGATCGACCTTATATCGTGCTCTACTATCAAGACCTGTTGCGGGCCTATCGCTCGGACCGCTTCACTGGTTTCATCGCTTCCCCGATCGGCATCGAATCGTATCAATCCCTGTTGCAAGTCGAGCCAGTCAACTAACTCAATTGGTATGGAGGCGGGCATAAATGCCCGCCTCCAGCTATTTGCGGAGGTGCAATAAATCGTCGCGACTACTTGATCCGCAAATTCGGACTGGCGCTGATCACAATCTTCGTGGTTGTGATCATAAATTTCCTGCTCTTTCGCGTCCTGCCCGGCGACCCGGTTCGCTCGGTGATCGGGCGCAACGTTCGCATATCAGCGGATACGCAGCAAGCTTTACGCGAACAATTCGGGTTGGACAAACCTATCTTCCCGGACCAATTCTTGGACACGCTGGGGCAGTGGGCACGCGGCAACCTGGGCGTGTCCTGGTCCTTGCGCAAACCGGTCAATGAAATTTTGCTTTCCAAATTATGGAATACTTTACTGCTGATTGGGATAGGACAGATCCTGGCAATTCTACTGGGGGTCACCCTGGGCTTGATCGCAGGCTGGAAGCGAAAATCCGCAGTTGATGTCGGAGCACTCACCTTCTCCCTGATTGCCTGGGCTACGCCCACGTTCTGGTTAGGCATTATCCTGTTAGCGGCTGGCAGCTATTGGCTGGGCCTGCCCACCGGCGGTATCGTCAGCCCGGCTAACGTCGGCAAACCACTCTACACGGTCATTCCTGATGTCGCTCACCACTTGATCCTCCCTACGCTGACCCTGACCATCCTGTACCTGGGTGAGTACATGCTGATCATGCGCTCGTCCATTCTGGAGGTGCTCAGCGAAGATTACATTCTGACTGCTAAAGCCAAAGGCATGAGCCACTGGCAGGTGCTGCGCAAGCACGCTCTGAAGAACGCCATGCTGCCGATTGTCACCTTGATCGCCCTCAACCTGGGTTTTACCGTCTCTGGCGCGATTTACATCGAGACGGTTTTTTCCTACGATGGGCTGGGAAAGATGTTCCAGATCGCCCTGATCAAGCAGGATTATCCGCTACTGCAAGGCGCTTTTTTGCTGCTGGCTATCAGTGTTATTATCGCCAATATGCTGGCTGACATCCTGTACACCTACCTCGATCCGCGGATCAAGGCGACCTAGCCATGAACGAACACTGGACGCTATTCAAACGAAACATGCTGGATTTCTGGAAGGACTTCCGGGGTAACCGCATGGGGCTGATTGGAGCCTTTCTGGTGTTGACCGCCCTGATCGCAGCCGTATTCGCTCCCAGTCTCAGCCGTTACAGTCCATCCGAGATAATCCGCGACGAGAATGGACGTGGGCTGACATTTGCCCCACCCTCGGTTCACGCCCCGCTCGGCACGGACGATGCCGGGCGCGATGTGTGGACTCAACTCATCTACGGCGCGCGCATCTCGATGACGGTCGGCTTCCTGGCCGGGTTTATTGCGATGTTTGTCGGCAGCCTGTTCGGTATCACAGCCGGTTACTTTGGGGGATGGGTGGATAACCTGCTGATGCGCACTACCGACGTGTTGCTGGTCATCCCCGATCTACCCCTGATGATCGTTCTGGTCGCCACACTGCGCCAGATGCAACTGAAGATTTCCCCATTGACGGTCCTGATCCTGGTGATTGGCCTGCTCTACTGGACCAGCACCGCCCGCCTGATCCGCTCCCAGGTTTTGACCATCAAGGAAAGGCAGTTCGTAGCCCGCGCCCGCGCCATTGGTGCCGGCCATTTCCATATCATCCGCAAACACATTTTGCCTCAGATCATGCCCTTGATCGTCGCCAATACGGTACTGATCATTTCCACTGCCATCCTGGTCGAATCGGGACTGGCATTCCTGGGCCTGGGTGATCCCACCCAGCCATCTTGGGGCACCATGCTTAATTTCGCCTTCAGCCGCAATGCTGTCACCAACGGCGCCTGGTGGTTCTACCTGCCGCCGGGATTGGCTATCGTCTGGATCTCACTTGGCTGTGTATTACTCGGCAACGTATTGGAAGAAATGCTAAATCCGCGCCTGACCGGCCACAATCTGGAGGACGAAAGGCATATGGTTTCGATCCCCACGCCGGGAGGCAGTAGTGACTGAGACCCCGCTGCTTTCAATCCGCCACCTGGATGTAAATTTCATCATGCCTGACGGCCAAACCGCCCGAGCTTTGGAGGATATTTCCTTTGATGTCTCCCCCGGACAAACCATCGGTCTGGTCGGTGAATCTGGCTGCGGCAAGACGACCACCCTGATGTCGATCATGCGCCTGCTGCCTTCCAATGGACGTATCACTGGCGGACAGGTTTTCTATAATGGTCTCGACCTGCTGACCTTCAGCGAACGCCAGATGCGCGACTATCGCTGGAAGGAGATGTCGATTATTTTCCAGGGCGCCATGAACGCGCTCAATCCAGTCATGAAGGTCGGCGACCAGGTCGGTGAAGCCATTTTGCTGCATAACCTGATGGATCGATCACAGGCCAACCGGCGAGTGGATGAACTGCTTGAGTTGGTGGGCATTCCCAAGTCGCGGCGCGATCAATATCCACACCAATATTCCGGTGGGATGCGCCAGCGAGCCATGATCGCCATGGCCCTGGCCTGCGCCCCCAGTCTGCTGTTCGCCGACGAACCCACCACCGCCCTGGACGTGATGATCCAGGCTCAGGTGCTCGAGCTGCTCAAGGAAATCCAGCAAAAACTCGGACTGGCGATTGTTCTGGTTACGCACGATTTAGGCGTGGTTGCCGAAGTATGCGATTCAGTGGTCGTGATGTACGGCGGGAAGGTGGCTGAATACGGAAACGCGGACCAGATTTACAACCAGCCCCAGCATCCCTATACACAGCGCCTGCTCGAATCTTTTCCAGACTTGAATCGCACAGTTGACCAAGGCTCGGGCTCAGACCAGACCCTGGCCTCCATCCCCGGGACGCCACCGCGTCTGACTGAATTGCCGGCTGGTTGCCGTTTCGAGCCGCGTTGTCACCTGCGGATTGAACTTTGCAGCCAGGAGGCCCCCAAGCTGATCGACGTTTCTGCCATTACTGCCGAAAAGGGTCACTACGCTGCTTGTCATCTGTGTCAGGGTCCGGAGGCTGCCTTCTAAATGAATCACAAGAACGCCATCCCGGTGCTGGAAGTTACAGAACTGGTCAAATATTTCCCAGTACGCCAATCGATTCTGGACAGCTTACGTCGCATACCGATGGTCAATGTTAAAGCAGTGGACAACGTCAGTTTTTCACTGGCTCGCGGTGAGGTGCTGGCTTTGGTTGGAGAATCCGGCTGCGGAAAAACGACCATTGCCCGGACCTTGATCGGGCTGGAAGAACAAACCAGCGGCGAGATCCGCTTCGACGGAAAAATCGTTGGCGCTCAAACACGCCGCGCCCGGGCCGGGGTCCTATCCGTGGATACAGCCGCCGTGGGCACACGCGAACAGCAAATCCTGCCGCACATGACCATCAAACGTCTGCGCCAGCAAGCACAGATGATCTTCCAGGATCCCTACGAGTCGCTCAATCCGCGTTCCACTATCTTCGAGGTAGTCGCCGAGCCGCTGGTGGTGCACGGAATTGCGCGTGGACGAGGCGAACGTGTGGCACGCGTCAAAACTGCGCTGGAGGAAGCTGGTTTGCGACCGGCAGAGGATTTCTTCCTGCGTTTTCCGCACGAACTATCGGGCGGTCAGCGCCAGCGCGTGGTGATTGCCGGGGCGATGGTACTGGAACCCGAACTGCTCCTGGCTGACGAACCAGTCTCCATGCTGGATGTCTCGATCCGGGCTGAGATCCTGAATCTGCTCAACGAGCTGCGCAAACGCCGCGGGGTGAGCATCCTGTTCATCACGCACGATCTAAGCACTGTGGCCTACTTTGCCGATAAGATCGCGGTGATGTATCTGGGCCGCATGGTCGAAGTCGGTGTCACCAAGGATGTGCTGCAGAATCCGCAGCACCCTTATACCCGGGCACTGCTCTCGGTCGTTCCTGTCCCCAACCCCCGCCTGCGTCGTGAACGTGTGATCCTGCAAGGCGAGACTCCCAATGCCGCGAACATCCCGACCGGCTGCCGCTTCCATCCACGCTGCCCAGTGGCAATCAAGCGCTGCAAACAGGAAGATCCGCCGCATGTCGAGATCAGCCCGGGACACCAGGCGGCCTGCCTGTTGGCAAAGTAACCCCAGCAAAATCCCCCCAATACAACACCCAATCAGCGTTTTATGGTATTCTCACCAAAATACCCAGGTTAGAATGTTCTAATCAGAGAAGCGTTACGACCATTTAAGGGTTATAACAGACATATTAAACAGATTGGTAAGGAGTAACTTATCATGAGCGAGAATTCTATGTTAGAAAATTTAGCTGGTGCAATCCCATCTTTTTTCAAGCGGCCGCACGTCCAAAAAAGTGTCATCCAGGTCGCGGGCGGTATTCCATTTGGGATTGAACGCATTTCGAATTCCGAGGTTGGGATCGGCGGCGCTTACGGCACCTGGGGTGAGAGTTACGATAACAATACCCTGCCAAGTTTGATCGAAAGCCGCCTGGGCGAACCGCTTTTGGACAACGAAAAAATGAACCTGGCCGAACTCGGGTTCGTTAACCGGCACCATATCCCCTTCCTGACGGATGAGCAGCATCTCGAGCTGGAACTTGAAGTCGGTTCGCGTCTCCTGCGGGAGGCGGCACTCGCCAACGGCTGGGAACCGAGCGAAGTCCAGGCCGTATTGATCGGCATGAGCGGGCCTGTTTCCTATGATTACGTCGAGCAGATTGCCAATCGGGCGGGCATTCCGGAAAACGCACTAAAGGTTAGCGTCCACAAAGCCTGTGATGGCTCCGTGGGCGGTCTGAACCTGGCGCTCAATCCCGGCCTGGGCACACCCGGACATATCAACATTGCCGAGGAGCTGTACGGGAAGAAGGTGTTGGTCGGCGGGATCGAAGGTCTGAGCCGCTTTACCAGCCACGCCTATGACAAAAACGCCCTGCAGTTATTTGGAAATGGCGCCGGCGTGATCGGCGTCATCCCCGGACAAACCATGAAATTCCTGGTCGGTAAAAGCCATGAGGCCTTCGACGAGGAAGGCGTTCTGGCTGTGCACATGTATTACCCCCACTCAAGAAATAAAATTCCCGGAAAATCCCTGGTCGAGGTCTCCCAACAAGGCCAGCTTGTACGCATCGCCGGGCTGATGCACGAACCGGACGATGGAGCACCGGTGGTGATGGCCGGGCCGATGGGCATGGTTAAATTGTTCGTGCGCACGGGCGTCCAGGTGGTAACGGAGGTATACGCCTCGTACCAGGCCTTGATGGACAAACTCGGCATGCCGGATAAGTCGATCGCAGTTGCCATCGTCCATCATGCCAACTACAAGATCAACAAACTCATAGAGAAACACCTTTTGAAAGAGGGCATCAGCTTTCCTATGCCCTGGTTGGTAAGCGATTTTGGCAACGTCAGTGCAGCCTCGAACATGATTGCTTTCTTGCGGCAGCTTCCCAGTCTCCACCCCGGCGATCACATCTTGTTCGACGGTTTTGGGGCGGGCACCTATTATGATGTGCTGGCGGTTGCATTGGGAAGCTGAACCAAGCCAATCTCAAAATAAAATAATAGACCCGGCCTTAAAACCGGGTCCTTTTTTATAACAATTCTCAGCCAGATTTTCCCTGATCGCCCCACAATCCATAGCCTGCCTTGCGTCTCGCTTCGCGTTGATTGTGTTGGGCGTGGATTTCTGCCACGTGAACTACCTTTTCGGCCACCGCAGCCTCCAGCCACAACTTGCCATGCTCGGCAGTTCCCAAGCTGCCAGCACCATAGGATCCGGTCTTCGAATTGTCCTCCCAGGGCGGATTGGCCGCCAGCGCCCCGCCTTCGACCCAATCCATGTAATAATTCGAGCTGGTGACGAAGTCAGTTTCGTCTACAACCCGATCCATGTGGACCAATTCCGGTTGCAAATGCAGGATCAACGCGGTTTCCAATTCCCCGGCATGACCCATCCCGCCAATTTTCGAGCGACGATACTCCTCCAGCGCGGCCACACCTTCCGGCCCGGACAAATACAGCCAGGTGGTGGCGGTAAAACAGCGACGATAGCGCTCCCCGGCGTATTTGGTTACGTTGGTCAGGAACGAGCAATTGCCACCGTGTCCGCTGAGCAGGTAAAAGCGATCAAAGCCGCGAGCGACGAGCACGTCAACAACGGCCAGGTAGAAATCTTCGAAAGCCCGCCCGCCGGCGTTGAGCGTCCCGGCAAAGGCCTGGCGGTGGGTGCTGACCCCATACGGCATGACCGGCAAAGCCACAGCCCCCTCGGGTGCGGCAGCAGCCGTCGCCTGCGCGATGGCCTGGATGATGAGCGTATCGGTTGAAAGCGGCAGGTGCAGGCCATGCTGCTCGGTGTGACCGACTGGAATGAGCACCACCTTGCCACGCTCGGAGTCTCCTATCAGGGGCAGGCCGGGCGTGCTGCGCACTGGCTGCACGATCTGCGCCGATCCCAAACCCAAAGCTAACGACTGTGGAGTCAGCGTATAAACACGCGTGAAACCGTCATCGCGCAGGCTCGCAAGTAAATTGGAAATATAGGCGCCCAGAACTAGCTCCGGCACTTCCAGTCCGCTGCCTGGCCAGCCGTAAGGCAGCGCCGGCAGCAAGCCCAGGGAATGGGGTTCTCCCAATGACTCAGCCAGGCGGTCCAGGTCGTAACCCGACCCGAGCGGTATGACCAGCGGGGTATCGCGCGGCAGGTCAGCCACTTCCGGCCAGGTCAGGTTTTCGTAGGCAAAGATTTCCGTCATTCTGGTTTCCTCGGCATCAAATACCAATCCAGGAAGCGCTCGACGCGCTCATAGACGTCCAACACGTGAGCGCGCTTGAGAAACCCATGCGGTTCACCCGCGTAGGTCTTGTACTCGAAGGTCTTACCGGCCCGGCGCAGGGCTTCGACCCACATTTCGGAAGCCTCCGGCGGGACGACATCGTCGGCCAAACCGTGCAGGATCAGCACCGGCTTGCGGATATTCTCGACCTGGAAGATCGGCGAGCCGTCCAGGTAGACCTGGCGGTTTGTCCCCGGGTGACCGAGCATCATCTCGGAGTAGATGCGTAAGTTGCGGTTGCACAACGCCCAGGAGTTTTCCAGATGGGCATCGCCGTATTTGCTCACGCCGCAAGCGTAAAGATAATCCGGGTCGCGCGACAGGCATAGGGCGGTCATGTAACCGCCGTAGCTGCCGCCGTAGATGGCAATCCTCGCCGGATCGATCCAATCGAGCGTGTGCAGGTAGCGCGCAGCGTACAGCACATCCTGCCTATCGGCACCACCCCAGTCATTGTAGTTGGCTTGCTCAAAAGCCACGCCGTAGCCGGTGCTGCCGCGATAATTTGGCGCCAAGTAGGTATAGCCCTTGGCGACCAAATACTGTGCCAGGATATCCCACTCGTAAAGGTATTGGGCGGAGGGGCCACCGTGCGGATAAACGATGGCCGCGCCGTTGGGTTTGACCGGACGATACAGCAAAGCATGGATTTCAGTGCCATCGAAAGATTTGTATACGACCACCTCAGGCTGGACCAAGGCTTGCCCGACCAGCGCCGACGGGTTCGAGAAAGTAAGCTGGGTCATCTCTCCGTCCGGAAGCGAGACGCGGTACAGATCCGGCGGCAGCAGGGAACTCTCATATTCAACCGTCAGAAACGAACCATCCGGAGACCAGTTCGGCCGCGAGAAAATCCCCTGCCCGCGCTGCAGATCGCTCACTTCACCGCTTGAGACAGCGATCAGGGCCAGGTCATAAGCGCCGTCCCGGTTGAGGGTACAGGCGATTTTCTTTCCATCCGGCGACCAGGCCGGTTCGGAGACATCATAGCCCAGTTTGGTCAGCTGGCGCAGCCCATTCCCGTCCGTGCCAACCAGCCACAAATCGTCAAAACCGCCGCGTTGGGAGAGAAAGGCGATCCATTTGCCATCCGGCGACCAGCGCGGCCACCAATCTTTCATTTTGGGCATACCGGTCAGAGAATGGATTTCCCCGGAAGCTACATCCACGATGCGCAGGTCCCAGCGATTGGGATCATCCTGCGGACGGAAGGTAAAAATGACTGATTTTCCGTCCGGAGATGGACGCGCTTCACGTACGTCGCCAGGCAGGGCTCACCAACGGACGCGGCCAGGTCCCTTCCCGGTCGGTCAGCAGCAACTGGACCGCTTCCCCGCCGCGGTCGACGTAGACCAGCAGGCCCTGGCTATCCGGCATCCAGCCGGCGACCGAGGCCTGTTCAGTGAAATCGCTGACCTTCCTGGGTAAGCCTCCTTCCACTCGACCAGGTACGCGCTTCCCTCCATGGTGAAAGCCAGCCAGCTTACCGTCAGGCGACCATTGCGGAATTCGTCATCCCAGTATGCCACCGGGGCGCGCTTCATCGAGATACGCCTGGGCCAGCCACCTGCTGCGGGCATGACATAGACCTCTGATAAATCCCCCCGGTCCCAGATGAAGGCAATCTTTTTGCCATCCGGCGAGAGACGATGGTTGCGAATTCGATTTACGCCGACCAGCAATTCCAGGCTCCAACCTTCCGGCGGCTTTAAATCGGGGCGCTTAATCGACGGCCAGCCGTTGCGTTCATATTTCTCTTCGAGTTTGATCTCTGCGGGCATCGCAGCTCCTCGTTAATATCGGGTATATACGATTTTAGCCGCGATTGTGATTTTTGAGATTAAATTGACCGAAAAAATTTGGCGATGAACGTGGTGAAAACAAACGAAAAACCACAACCATGTCGGTGAGCGAAGGCATGTCAGACAACATTGTCAGCGTAGACGACGCCGAAATTTAAACAGACCTTCAGGTTGCAAAAGAATTCGAGAGCGTTTTCCCGCTCGCGCTGACTTCGACATTTTCCGAGAAATATCTATCCCCCAAGTGGTGGAGACAAACACTCCCCGGTCGATGGATGCGGTGGGGAAGGGTTTTGTATATGATTAATATGACAAAAACAAATTGCTGTAATTAAGCAGGCTCGTGTAAATCGAATGGTGCCAAATTAATTCTTTCATTGCGATCACAAAGGCAAAAATGAAAACATTCAAACTTCTATCGATATACCTTTCGCTTGTAGCCGTTCTTTCAGCCTGCACCCTGCCGGGCATGTCTGGTTCGCCAAACCAAACAACCGACCAAAATCCAGCTGGCTCCGTTGCTGCTATGACCTCGCAGGTCAATCCCATCCAGACCCAAATAGCTATCATCACCCCAACATACACAGTGCCGGAGGTGGTAGCCTCGCCAATATCCACTCCTTTCCCACCTAACACCCCGGTCTGGTCAGTCTATCAATACACTTGCGAACTCGTCGATGGCGGCGGTACCATGACCATGAATCTTACCTGGACCGACAGATCCAATAACGAAGACGGCTATAAAGTTTATCGGGACAAGCAGGTAATCGCAACCCTGGCACCAAATTCCACATATTATGTTGATGTCGCTTTTGTCGCCGCGGGAAAGACACTAAGTTATTCAGTCGAAGCCTTCAACCAGGATTGGCAGGCAAGCTCCAGCACGATCACCTATGGTTGCCAGTGATGGAAAACATTGACCAATACCCGCTTAGAACCAACCGCAAAATAATATCCAGCCCTGATCAATTTCTCGATGCCTGGTTACAAACCGCTGTCTCCCCCAAGTATAGCAGAGACAACCATTCATCGGTCGATGGTTGTAGCAGGGGAGTGTTTGTTATGGGACACGTGCGGCAGTGATTTTTTAATCAATTAGAGGAGAAAAATACTATGATGCCAATCGGTGACGATGATAGTGCTCGTAGAACGGTTCCGCTGGTCACCTATGCCTTGATCGCCCTGAACGTCCTGTTCTTCCTGGTCGAATTGGGCGGCGGTGACGCTTTTATTATTAAGTGGGCCTTTGTCCCCAGCCGCTTTCTAGCCAATCCCGGCGCTGACATTCTTACCCTCTTCACGTCCATGTTCATGCATGTTGGATGGGTCCACCTGGGAGGCAATATGCTTTACTTATGGATCTTCGGCGACAATGTCGAAGATCGTTTCGGGCACATCAAGTACATCATCTTCTATTTGCTCTGTGGGCTTGCAGCAACACTTGCCCAACTGGTTTTCAATGTAGGCTCAAACTTACCGAATTTGGGAGCCTCAGGGGCAATTGCGGGGGTGTTGGGTGCATACATTTTGATGTTCCCGCAAGGAAGGGTCAGAGTATTGCAGGGTCAACAGGTAATCCAAGTACCTGCGCTGATCGTTATTGGACTCTGGATCGTCCTGCAATTTTTTAGCGGCATCGGTTCGATTGCCAATACAGCGGACACCGGCGGCGTGGCTTTTATGGCACACATTGGCGGATTTCTCGCAGGGTTTGTGCTGACCTTTTTGTTTAGAGGAAAAGCGGCACCACAGCTGGCAGGTTGATAAATCGATATGAAACCTCCACCAAATGGTCGAGGCGAACACTCCTTACCAACAAGTAAACAAAAGGAAACCGACCATGAAGATGAAAAATGTTTTTGTTGCTATAAGTACCACTCTGATTTTATCACTGCTGGCAGCCTGTGCCGCGCTAAAACCAACGCCCACTCAACCCGCGCCAACCGCTGAGGTCCTGCCTGCTACGGGCATACAATACCACTTCGTCACCAACAAACTGATGTTACCGACAACAAAAGCGCAAACACAAGAGTTTGCGCTGAACGTGGACGGGGATTCTCAACAGAACCTCGACAACAAATTCGGAGAGCTGCTTACCTTGCTCACGTCTGCAACCCCGGATCTTGAATTGCAATCGACCCTCGATCAAGCAGTTAATAATGGTCAGTTGGTCACACTTCACGTGGTAAAGGCAGACGATTCCCTGAATGACCCGAGCGTTTCGTGGTCTTTATTCCTGGGACAAAAGACCCAGTCGGCGCCCAGTTTCGATGGCTCTGACCAATTTCTAATCGATTCTGCTGCGCCTGCCAACTCATCGATTGTTGGCTCGCTTACGAACGGCCACTTCACAGGTGGCCCGGGCTCGGCACGAGTCCAGGTGTTTCTGCTGGGCCAACTGGTTGATGTGGATTTAATCGGGGTACATCTCGAAGCCGACCTAAGTGCGCAAGGCTGCACCAACGGGAAACTGGGCGGCGGTGTGACTGTTGAGGAGTTCCGCAGCAAGCTTCTTCCGGCGATTGCAGATGGTCTCAATCAAATTATCAGAGGAAATATAGCTGTGGCAAATACCCTCCTGCCGATCTTCGACTCAGACCATAATGGAACAATTACTATCCAGGAGCTTGAAAACAATCCCCTTTTGATGATCGCGGTCTCTCCCGACCTGGACTTGCTTGACGCATCCGGCAAGTTCAATCCGGGTCAGGACGGCGTGAAGGACTCGTATTCGGTAGGTTTGGGCTTTGCCTGCGTCCCGGCCACCTTCACTGCGCCCGGGAATTAATTTCGGCTCCGTAGAAACAGCTCACAATTTGCTTCTGACTGTCTCCCCCAAGTAGCGGAGAACAAGACTCCCCGGTCGATGGATGTGGCCGGGGAATGGTTGATATAGAATGAATATAGAAAAAATAGCTCAAAAAGGAGAAATCTCATGTTGTGGACCATCATCGTAATTCTGATTAATCCTGTGGCTGCTCGGCTTTTTCGGTGGGAGAGTCTTTTCAGGCTTTCCGCAAACAGGCAGTTGGATTCACGTTCTGATCGTCATCGTCGTCATACTCGTCGTTTTGAACCTGGCAGGGGTTATATAGATCTGCGTTTCGCTTAATAAAGGGGGGGCGGTCTAGCTTGACTGCCTTTTTTATGCACTTCGAGAAAGGAGATTCCCAATCATATACACGATCATTGCAGTTCTAAATAGTACTGTTTTTGATTGGCTACTTGCGATAAAAGCCAACAACTAAACCATCACAGCTTTGAAGGAAAATCTTTATGAAAAAGTGTAATGAAGTCATGACGAAAAACCCGGTTTGTTGCCTGCCAAATGACATGGTGGCAAAAGTCGCAAAATCGATGAAACGCAAGAACGTCGGTTCGATACCTGTTATTGAGAATGAGAAGACCAGAAAATTGGTCGGTATCGTGACCGATCGCGATCTGGCTTTGGGGATCGTGGCCAAAGAGCTTGACGTCAAATCCACGAAAGTGGAGCAGGTGATGACACGCAAGCTAGTGACCTGCCGCGCTGAAGATGATTTGCAGAAAGCGATGGATGCGATGTCCGAGCATCAATTGCGCCGCATTCCCGTTGTGGATCAGGAGAACAAGATCCTGGGAATTATTGCCCAGGCAGACGTAGCAACGCGAGTCGATCGGCCGAAAAAAACTGCCGCAATGGTTAAGGAAATTTCGCAATCCAACGCGAAGTGAGAAGGACCTCGATGCATCGAGACCTGCGCTTTGTCGCCATTTGTGCATGGTATTGGCATTGCTGACGCTGACTGCCTGTGATGGAATACCAGTGGCTCCATCTACACATGGAAGGGTAATAATTACCACCGAAGTAACACGCACGTTTCGGCGAAGAGCAGGGCCACATCGACGCTTGAACACATCTTTTATTCCACATATCCACTCCGCCAGCTAATGGTTTTACCCAGGAATTGGATCAAATGAACAAACTTAATTACCTTACCATTTTTGTTATTTTGGTCGCGGCCCTTTCACTGGCTGGGGGGGCTGGTATGGGAAATTGGGGATACGCGCCTTGCGGCTGGATGGGTTTGCTCTTCATGGGGTTAATCGCTACCGGTCTTATTGTGCTGGCAGTCTTCGGCGTGGTCTGGCTTGTGAGGAACGTTGGAAATTCCAAACCACCATCTTCCTGGAAATCTTTTCCAAATTCAGAAAAGTGGTGCAAGCCAACGAACCTGGTCGAAAAGTACGACAGGCAAGGAATGATCGCATGACGCTATTTGATGATATTCTCAAGCAATTTCCCTCTGACGTTCAAACAACAGTGCGTAATATCTGGGAGGCACTGGGGCCTGCTGAAAAAGCCAGCTTCCAGTCGTTGTTAATCGGTTTCCCGGCGGATACGAACATGGCCAAAATGCTGGTCAAGTTATCCACCGCCCAGATCCGGCAGGCCTTCGGAAACAAGCATCGCGTTGTTATCGTCGGCCCGACCAACGTTGGCAAATCCACCCTCTACAACCAGCTTGTCCAGAACAAAGGCGACCAGGCTAGGGTCAGCCCCCTGCCGGGCACCACCACCGAAAACAAACTCGGCGATGCGGCCCTCTTCAGCGTGGTCGATACACCCGGAGCGGATGCAGTGGGAAGTACGGGCGAGCATGAGAAAGACCTGGCCCTCTCGGCTGCCGCCCAGGCCGATTTCCTTGTGCTGGTATACGACGCCATCCAGGGCATCAAAAAGACCGAGCAGGAATTGTTCAGCGAGCTTTCTGCGTTGAATAAGCCCTTCGTGGTGGTGCTGAACAAGATCGACCTGATCCCGCGCAAGGACCTGCAGCATGTCATTGCAAGCTCCGCCTTGAACCTGGGACTGGCTGCTGATCAAATCGTGCCAATCGCTGCCAAAGATGGCAGGAACCTGGGCAAAGTGTTGCTGGCCGTGGCCGCCACCGAACCCGGGATGGTCGCCGCGCTGGGACAAGCCTTGCCGGAATACCGCTGGCAGCTCGCCTGGCAATCCGTCGTCAGGGCGGCCTCGATCTCGGCCGCCATCGCATTGACACCGCTGCCGGTCATCGATTTTGTCCCGCTGGTGATCACCCAGTCGATCATGGTGGTCAGTATCGCCCGTATCTATAACTACAAAATCAATCCCCAGCGCGCCTCCGAACTGGTCGCCACCTTTGGCCTGGGGTTCCTGGGGCGCACCCTGTTCCAGGAGTTCAGCAAGCTGGGCGGGCTGCCGGGCTGGCTGTTGAGCGCCGCGATTGCCTCATCCACCACGGTGGTGATGGGCTATGCGGCCGTGCGCTGGTTCGAAAAGGGCGAGAAAATCTCCACCGAAGCGCTTAGAAAGCTCACCCTGGGCATGACCACCACCCTGCTGGATAGTCTCAAAAGTCTCGGAAAACGCAAACCGGGTCAAAAAGGACTGAGGGAGCGCATCACCCAATCGCTGGAGAGCTCACCCCTGGCTGAAAGCCGCGCTGAATTGGACCGTGAAGCGGGTGAATAAGACAACCTGTTACTGAGAGCGTTAATTTTCTAATAACGCAGTTTTCCCCCAAAAATGGCGGAGAAGAACACTCCCCAGCCGATGAATGGGGCCGGGGAGTGTTTACTGTAAGCTGAGAATATGACCCGCGTATATTTAGCCGATGCCAAACTTGAAGAACGCGCCACCCTGCCTCTACTGCTCCTGGATATGAAAATGGAAGTAGTGGGCGGAAGCGGCTGATTGGTCCACCAGACTGGCCCATGCCCCGGTAACCCAGTTGGACATGCTCGCCAGTGAACTTGCTCATCGGAGACCTCCGAGCTAACAAAAAAACCATAGCCCGACGAGCTATGGTTTACCACAAGTAGCGGGGGCAGGACTCGATACCACTTCGTGGCACCTACCTGCGACCTCCGGGTTACACCGTGCCGCACCGGACACGGTGCGGTGTGAGTTCCAGTCTTGTGGAAGCTATCTTCGAAGGAAAAACTTTGCTAATAAGTTAACACGACGGTCTATAGTTCGCAAAGTACTAAGCGGGTTTAGTTTAGATTATCGATTATAACAAGAAGTGGTACTAAGTAACAAATATTTTGGGGATACTACAGATAATGTATCAATCCTTTTTCATATCATCTTCATCCAATCGAAGGAGCCTCGATGACAATCTCCTCCAATGCTGTGCGTTTATCCGCATGCTGCAACTCTGTCAGTAGTGGGCAATCAGCAATCTGTCTCTGCGAGGCAGCCAGTTTCAGAGCAAAGGAATAACAGGTCGCCTCGCCGCACTGCTTGCAATTCGTATTCGGAAGTAGTTTATATATCGCCATCGGTGTCGGGCGCTGGTGCGCAGTTGTATCGGGTTTGATTTCAGCCCGGCGTTCCCATGTCCGGTTTACCAGGTCAATCAATCCCTTGACTTCCTGCTCTGCACCTTCCCGGTCTTCCACATTGGACGTGGCAATCTCATAGGCATGGAAAGCGACATTGTGCCCACCCTTCTTCCAGGTCAGGGCGTTGGCGCCGGGATGATAAATTGCGCCGCGCAAGGTGGCGTTGAGATAAGGTAAGATCTCAGAAATATCAACTGTCAGGCGTGCACGCGCAGCGTAACGTTCCGCGCCGGGATCGCACGGCGGGGTGAAGACTTCAAGATCATAGTGGTCGATCAACAAGGTGTCCTCCTGGTCTCCAATTTCACAACTTATAGTTCATTTCAGATTGCCGTTCAAAGCTTGCGAGATGATCTCTGGTTTCGGCGGATTTTGAGATGCTACCAGGGTATCCCAGATGTATAAACGCGGAAGGCTAAGGGGACTGAGTTTTGAAAGCGTCTCAGTATCGCCAACTTCTTCTACCTGGATTGCAAGGTTCAATCGTTCAGCTTCATCAAGAACACTTGAGCGCATTTTCTGGTAACGGTGGCAGGTAGGAGTGCCAATTAATTTTACAGGTATCATAGTATCTTCATGATCGAGGGGATGGCAGAAGTCTACCACTCCCTCTTGAATTATTATTTATCAGCGCACGGTGCGCAAAAGACCTTGCTATCCTTAATGCGAGCGTAACTTTCCACTACAACTTCACCACACGATTCACAAATCACTGCACTGAAATCATGTGGGCGCGGCGCGGGCAATTTCGTTTCGGTCACTTCCCCGATCTGGAACAGAGTTTCGTCATCCGAATCGAGAATATAGTTCACCAACGGTTCTACCAATTTGGGATCGATCTGCGAGGCGGGCACACCGTTCATGCGGAAACCAATAAATTCCGATTCTTTGTTCTTCTGGATGGTTTCCGGGCGGGTGACCACGCGTACGCTACGCCCGCTCTTGCGATCAATCAGCGTCAGGGCGAATTTGCCGTAGCCCAACTTCTGGATATTACCCTTGCCAAAGGTACAACCGGTTGCCATCTGGATGCCATCAGCGTAACAGGTAGCACAGTGATCCTGCCCGATCTCGATCAAGGCGACCAATTGTCCGTCCTTGGCTCGTTCCACACCCAGTTTTTCGAGCGCGGCCAGCCCGGCGCGTAATCCCATCGGCATGGCTGGGCATTTGTGTCCATGCAAGAGTAAACCAGCTTTGTAGAGTTCGTTGTTTGTATCCATTTTGTATCTCCTTGAAAAAATATTGGTTCAATTTTGTTTTGAAATCACTCTGTTGATCAGCCTTTCACTGGTAATACGCTCATGCCAGGATCACATCTTTGATGATGATCAATGCAGCTACTCCCAATAACACCCAACCAAAGACTTGCTTGATGGCGCGTGATTTCATTTTGCCTGCCATCAGACGAGAGCCCAATTGGCTGCCCAGAAAAACTGCCAATACTGTTGCAATCCATAACTCCCAAGTGGGGTGAGCCGCGGTTGCCAGGTGAGAGACAAAGCTCGAAACCCCCGAACAAGTGACCACAAAAGCGGAAGTTGCAGCAGCAAATTTGGCATCCAGTCCAACAATATATAGAAGTGGCACCACAAACGAACCACCCCCACGACCGATCATCCCGGCAACAGTGCCTAAGCCGCCGCCTGCGGTCAATCCCAAGATAACCCGCCCCCGAAGGGACATTTCCCCTTGTTTGGGCTTCCAACCGGAAAGCATGAGGACCGCTGCCGCTGCGGTAAACAAAGCAAAGAAGACCAACAGTGGCTTGACGGGCAACTGTACATTGAGCCACACCCCCAACGGGGCGAAGATGATCATGGTAATGGCGAAAGGAATGGCAACATTCCAGACAATCAGCTTTTTTCGCCAGTACGTGAAGGCCGCTGAACTGCTGTTGACCACATTCAGTAACATCCCCAAGGGAACAGCCTCAGTCTTGAAGTCCAGTCCCATCCAGTAGAGAATGGGAATATAGAGCTGCGAGCCGCCCATGCCCAGCATCGAGAAGACAAAGGCGATGACAAAGAAAATAGGTGGCGCCAGGTACAAAGTGTTCATCAATGATCCTTTATTTCTAAAGAAAGTTCTCTTGGAATCATCACCATTTAGATCATGTTCTGTAACAGCTTGCGCAATTTACCGGGAAGAAGCTCTGCCATTAGTTCTGTGTAGGCTGCTTTAAGAATGCGCACGTTTTCAAAGCCCTGGGTTTGCAGATAGGCAAATGCTACGCCCGCGCGGTCGCCACCTGAGCAGAATGCTGCAACCATTTTGTCGCGTGGAATTTCGTTCAATCGCTGCGGTAATTCGTCAATGGGGATAGCAAGCGCGAAGGGTAGAGCGATAAAATCTTTTTCCTGTGCCGCACGTACATCTAGCAATATTGCCTCGCCTTTTGCCCATTTCTCGAAAAAGTTGGTAGGGGTGACCTTATGTTGACCCGTGCTCCAGTAATCGAAGTCTAAATTGTTTAGCCATTGAGAAAACTTATCTTCGGCCATTTCAACCTCCAGTGTGATTTTGTTGTTGAGTATCTTTTAGTTTCTGTTTGTTTTGTGCCGCTCCGGCTCGGGTCAGCTACTTTACTAACTTTTCATCGGGTGGGCAAATCTCCGCTGCTGAGGCCAGCATTTCCGGCGCGGACGAGACTGTCCCGCCAAACAGGCGCTTTTGGAAGTAGAAGGCCACATTTACCAGCCCGATCATGACCGGTACTTCGATCAGGGGACCGATCACCGCCGCAAAAGCTGCGCCGCTGTTGATGCCAAAGACCGCCACTGCCACGGCAATTGCCAGTTCGAAGTTGTTACTGGCGGCTGTGAAAGACAGCGTAGTGGTCTTGGAGTAATCTGCGCCAATGGCTCGTCCCATGAAAAACGAGACCAGGAACATGATCACGAAATAAAACAGCAGCGGGATGGCGATCCGCACCACATCCAGCGGGATGGTCAGGATCAATTCACCCTTGAGCGAGAACATGACCACGATGGTGAAGAGCAGGGCGATCAACGTCAGTGGGCTGATCCTGGACACGAATTCCCTGTGGTACCAATCCTTGCCTTTGGCACGCACCAGGAAGTAACGCGTGAGGAACCCCGCCAGGAAGGGGATCCCCAGGTAAATGAACACGCTCCGGGCGATCTCGCCGATGGAAATGTCCACGATGTTGCCGGACAGCCCGAACCAGGTGGGCAGCACGGTGATGAAGATCCAGGCGTACAGGCTGTAGAACAATACCTGGAAGATGCTGTTGAAAGCCACCAGTCCGGCGGCGTACTCAGTGTCACCCTTGGCAAGTTCGTTCCAGACGATCACCATCGCAATGCAGCGCGCCAACCCGATCAGGATCAGGCCGGTCATGTATTCGGGATACCCGCGCAGGAAGATGATCGCCAGCACGAACATCAGGATTGGCCCGATGAGCCAGTTCTGCAGCAGCGATAATCCCAGAATCTTCCAATTGCTGAACACGTCACGCAGTTCGTCGTAGTGCACTTTGGCCAGCGGCGGGTACATCATCAGGATCAATCCAAGCGCGATCGGGATGTTGGTCGTGCCAACCGAGACGGCCGTGTTGAAGTTCCGCACCGCAGACGGGAAGAGAAACCCGATCCCCACACCGACTGCCATGGCCAGGAAGATCCACAGCGTCAGGTAGCGGTCCAGGAACGAAAGCCGTTTGGGGGAGGCTGGTGTCATGCTGTCTCCATTTTTTCGATCATAGTATTATTCATTATGTAGTCATCTTGTCATATTCTGGATTACGAATATAATGTTGCAGATGAAAGCCCCAAGCTAAATAATGGCTTAGGGCTCGACAACTTATTATTCTGACTCAGAAGAATTGGTAACTTCACTGAGAGTTGATGTAAGTTTACCTATACAATCTGGGCAACAGCATTGCGGCAGGGGATCAACATCCAACAACCTTTCCATTTCTTTGGTAGGTATTCCAAACAATTTAGCAATGTCACTCAACAGGTTGAGCAGGTCCGGTTCCGTCAGCCGATAAAAGATGTAGCGCCCATCACGTCGGGTATCAACCAAGCCTGCATCGCGCATTTCCATCAGTTGTTGAGAGATATATGCTTGTCGCATGTTTAGCAGAGTTTCCAGGTGACAGACGCAGGCCTCGCCATTTCCAATTGCTATCAAAATCTGTAAGCGAGCAGGGGTGCTGACCGCTCGAAAGATTTGACTGATTCTTTCATCAGGAGAGATTTCTGATATATTCATATTCTTGAATATATTTTACTACACGTTCACATTTACACATATGATAAATGTCATCAAAATGTCATTTCAAAGGTTGATATCTTTTCTCACCCGCCAAAATTCAATTTAGACCTACGACCTAAAGGTCGCAGGTTCCAGTTTGTGGAGTTCAGTAAGACCTAAATTAAAATGAAAAAAGGCACCCAAAAAGTGCCTTTTTTTCTGTTGAGTAGCGGGGGCAGGACTCGAACCTGCGACCTCCGGGTTATGAGCCCGACGAGCTGCCACTGCTCTACCCCGCATCGGTTTGAACGGAGGGGTATTTTACCACCCCGGCCAAATCAAGTCAAGCGGAAATCCGATCAAATCGTGTTTTGCTCGATTTATTAAGGTAACAGCGTGATCTCGCGGCTGACCAGGTGGATAATCCCGTTAATGCGATCGTCAGCTTGACGCAAAACCAGCCGCACGCCGGTTGGAGCGCTGACCGAATACGGGATGACCGCCGTGTAGTCCTGCTGCTCCAGGTTGGGAAAACTCATCAGTTTGGAGCCGATCACCCCGCCGTCCTGCCCGATCAATTCAAAGACGACCGGCTGGGTGTTAAAAGGCTGGATTTGCCCCTTGACGATCACCGTCCCACCGCTGATCACTCCATTCACGCGTGGAACATCCACAAAGAAGCGCTCGCGCGTAGGGACCGCTGGCAACATTTCGTCGGCACCGACCGACATCAACAACAGACGCTCCGATCCAATCGCACTGGTTCGTCCGTACCGATCCTCGGTCACGATTTGCAATCGAGCCACTTCACCTGCCGCTCGAATCTCATAGGAGACTTGGATGTCCATATAGCCCCAGGGGCGGAATGAGTTATAAACCTTGGTCAGGACTCGCGTAATCAGGCGACCATCCTCGCCGATCAGCTCGACCCGCACCTGATTGCGGTCGCCCGGAACTACATAAGCCCGCAGATTGATCGGCGATACGACTTTGGACATCGGTCCCAGAGAGAGGATCTGCACTGCCGCCAGGTAATCGTCGGGTGTCAGGGTCGGCGTGAGGGTGATGGTTGGCGTAAAGGATAACGTGGGGACAGGGGAAAGCGTTCGCGTGGGGCTCGGGATCGTGCCGGTGATGGTCGGGGTCGTCGAGGGTTCCAACGTCAGGGTTGGGACCGGAGTTGGGGTTTCGGTATCCAGCACAGACGTAGGCGCTGGCGTGAAGGTATCCGGCTGGGTCGGCGTTGGAAGGGCGGCTGCCGTCAGGGCCACGACTGTCGGCAGATATCCATCCGGAAAAGGCGTCGGGGCGGTGCTGGCCGGTCCTAATCGAAACTGGCAGCCGCTTAGAGCGAAGGCCGCAAAGATTACAAATAAGAGGGGTCTGGTTGGTTGCATAAGAATAATTCTCCCGCAGGAAACCTGCGGGAGAATTATAAACGCGAATGGGGTGAGTTTAGAAACCGTAAATCTGGCTGTATTTGTCGTTCAAATATTTCAGGTAAGCCGTCGGGTCGATCTTGGATCCGGTCACCTTTTGAACCAGTTCCTGCGGTTCAAACTTGCGGCCATGGACATGGATCTTCTCCCGCAGCCAGCCCAGCAGGGTTTCGAATTTTCCGCTCTGGATCTGGTCCTGCAGGTTAGGAATATCCTGGTTGATCTTTTCCCATAGCTGGGCCGAAATCAAGTTACCTAATGCATAAGTCGAGAAATAGCCCATCAAGCCGCTGGACCAGTGGATATCCTGCAGCACGCCCCTGGCAGCGTTTGGCGGTGTAACACCAAGATATTCTTCCATTTTGGTATTCCAGATCTCGGGCAATTGTTTGACATCGATCGTGCCCTCGATCATGCCAATCTCCATTTCGAGACGCAGCATGATGTGCATGTTATAGGTGGCTTCATCTGCTTCGACACGGATCAGGGACGGCTGGACCTTGTTGATGCCTTTGTAAAATGTCATTAAATCCACATTGCCGACCTGCTCTGGGAAGAGCGCCTGGAACCTTGGATAAAAGTGCTTCCAGAAGGGCAGCGAACGCCCGACCAGGTTCTCCCACATGCGCGATTGGGATTCATGTACCGCCAACGATGCTCCACCCGCCAGGGGTGTGCGCTCGAAATCCTGCTTGGATCCCTGCTCGTACATGGCATGCCCGGCTTCGTGCATCGTGCTGAATAAGGCTGAAGCGCCTGCGTTCGGCTCGAAGCGGGTGGTGATGCGCACATCGTTAATGCTGAAAGAGGTAGTGAAAGGATGTGTCGACTTGTCCTGTCGTCCGCGCTTCCAGTCATAACCGAACTTGGTGACCACATCCACGCCGAAATCCCACTGCTTCTGCTCCTCGAAATCCAGGCGCAGGAAAGAATCATCTACCTGTTGGCTGGAAGAGATGGCCTGGATCAATTCCACCTGTTTGGGACGCAATATCCCAAAGATCTCTTTGACATCGGCGGTCTTCATTCCCGGTTCGAACTGGTCGAGAAGCACATCATATGGGTGATCAGCCGGAGGGAAAAAGGAGACGAACTGCTTGCCCATCTCCACAACCTTCTCCAGATGTGGCTGAAACACGGAAAATTCAGATTTGCTCCGGGCTTCCACCCAGGCTTCATGCGCCCGGGTCGTGACCAGTGCAAACTCGGCCACAAAATCCGGGGGAACGCGGGTAGCTTGATCGTAATCGTGTTTGGTAACTTTAATCAGACGGGCTTCATCCGAATCGGGATCAGCGTCTGCGAATTCCTTTTGCAAATCATCCAGCAATTTACCGATCTCATCGGATGTGAATTTGATTTGGGTTATTCTGCCAAGCGTCGCCAGCTGGTTACCGCGCGCCTCTGCGCCTCCGGCCGGCATGTAAGTCTGCTGGTCCCAGCCAAGAATGGCCGTAGCATAATTCAGGTCTGCGACTTCGCCCAAAAGGGTTTTTAGTTTTTCATATTTTTCGCTCATCGAATCTCCTTTGAATTATTTATGCAACTTTCCAGTGCAAGGGTTCGCCATTAAGGGCAGCCAGCACTTCGTTGGCTATATCTTCCGCAGCGCGCGCCTGAGCTTCGGCAGTTTGCGCGCCAATATGGGGTGTGGCAATCATTTTGGGATGGGCCACCAGCTCACTCGCCTCAGGCGGTTCCTGGGCAAAGACGTCCAGTGCTGCGCCGGCCACCTTTCCGGAATTGAGGGCGTACAGCAGGGCGGACTCATTGATGATCCCGCCGCGGGCTGCACACACCAAACGAACGCCGTTCTTCATGCGCTCAAAGGCATCCACACCAACCATATTGCGCGTATCATCGGTCAAGGGCAGGTGCAAGGAAATGAAATCGGAACCAGAATAGATTTGATCCAGACCAGAGGGTATTGCACCGCGACGCTGAATTTCATCCGGCGGGATGAGCGGATCGTAACCCAGCACCTGCATGCCAAAAGCCCTGGCTCGCTGGCCAACTTCACTGCCGATACGCCCCATACCCAGAATGCCCAGCGTCTTGCCGCTCAACTCGATCCCATCCAGGGATTTCTTGAGCCATTTCCCGGTCTTCATTCCGGCATCTGCCCGCGGGATTTCGCGCGCCATAGACAGCATCAGGCCAAAGGTCAATTCAGCCACCGCCAGCGTGGTAGCCTTTGGTGCATTGACCACGGTCACGCCGTGGAAGTTAGCCGCTTCCAGGTCGATGTTATCCACACCGACGCCGGCCCGGCCTACAACCTTGAGATTCTTCGCAGCTTGAAATACTTCCGCTGTGACTTTGGTCCGCCCCCGTACGACGATCGCGTCAAATTCAGAGACAATATCCAGCAATTCATCGGCCGAGATGCCGGTACGGTCTTCCACGCCGGAAGAAGTGCGCAAGATGATCTGCCCAATATTGTCCAGGCCATCTGTAATCAGAATTTTATGATTAGTCATGGCTTGATTTTAACCCATCCTACCGAGTTGTGCACCCTTCTTCGGTGGGGTTGAATGTAAAAAGGGCTCACGATATAGAAAATCTGGCTTCGTCTTTTCGCACTCCCAACCAACCAAACGAAAGTCGAAACAAAAGATAATCTCCCGAGTTGCCAAGCAAATTGCCAACTCGGATCATACGCAACAATAGATGAATTGCTTGCGCCTTTTCCTGACCGTAGCTCTCCAGCAATTGTTTTACCGCCTCCGGATTCGGTCGGGCATCATTCTCAGCCCAATGCAGGGCGTACAACAAGGCTACCTTTTCCTCACGTGGCGCTCCCACGGGAATCATCCCCTTGGCAAGTTCATCAATCTGTTCCTGCGGTACGCCCGCCTTCAAAGCCGCCATACTGTGGCCATAGCTGCAATACCGGCAACCGTTGACTTCCGTCACGACCAACATCAACCGTTCGCGAAAATCCTGCGAAATAAGCGAACGCATGGCCTTGCGAATCAAAGGCCGGTTACCCCAGATAAACCGAAAATCATCCAGAAATTCGTCCAGAGAATGATAGGTACGACGTAAAAATTTTCGTTTTGACATTCGTCCCTCCCAAGAACGAAAAGGCTCCGATTTTTTATCCCGGAGCCTTTTGATTATTCGTAACGCAGCGCCTCGACCGGTTCCAAATTCGCTGCCCGGTTGGCCGGGTAGATTCCGAAGAACAGGCCGACTGCCGCTGAAAAGAGTGTCGCCAAAAGAATGGCATTCAACCCTACACTGGGGGTAAAGGGTGTGCCGGACGCGACTGCGACCCGCCCAACAATAAATGCGATCAACCATCCCAGCGCGATCCCGACCAATCCGCCGAACAAACTGAGCAGCGAAGACTCGGTTAGGAATTGGGTCAAGATATCCCGTTTACG
The DNA here is from genome assembly GCA_963790075.1 of uncultured Chloroflexia bacterium. GTDB lineage: Bacteria > Chloroflexota > Anaerolineae > Anaerolineales > Villigracilaceae > CAYOUV01. The sequence goes on along the minus strand of CAWBNG010000004.1, from coordinate 1,078,540 downwards.
CGCCCCAAGTGCTTTGCGCAGGCCAATTTCGCGCGTGCGTTCGGTGACCGAGACCAGCATGATATTCATGATTCCGATCCCACCCACTAATAATGAGATGGCCGCAATACCGCCCAGGAAAATGGTCAACACGCCGGTAATGGTCTGGGCCGTCTGCAGGAAATCTTCTTGGGAAAAAACCGTGAAATCATCCTCGCCGATCGGCGTGCGATGACGGGTGCGTAAAATCTCAGAGATTTCATCTATGGCGCGTGGAACCGAATCGGAACTGGCCGCCTGAGCGAAAATAACGTCGACCCGGTCAGCCGTGCTGCGGCGGATCAAGCGCGCTTGAGCAGTTGTGAATGGGACCAGTACCACGTTGTCCTGGCTGCCGAATGAGCCGCCTCCTTTTGACTCCAGTACTCCGATGATTCTGAAGGGCTGACCTTCGATGCGGATCGTCTCCCCGACGATGCCTTCATGACGACCGAACAAATTGTCAGCGGCTTCTGGACCGATCAAAGCAACCGAGGCCCGGCCGAGAATGTGCTCTTCGGTGATGACGTCCCCCTCGGTCACTTTGTAATTGCGCACCGAGAAATATGCGGGGGTTACGCCATTGATGGTTGCGGTATCCTTCTGGCCGCCAAAAACCAACTCGCCATTTCCCTGCAGAATCGGGGCAACTGCCTCTACATCCGGCGCCGCAAAGGGATCTGCAAGCGCCTGTGCGTCTCCCAAGGTCAGTGGGCGCGGGTTACGGACCGTATCACTGGTCCCGCCGCGAAAAACAAACAACAGGTTGGTTCCAATTCCGCTGATCGAACCGGTAATCGTATTTTGCGCTCCCGCGCCGATGGCCAGCATGGCGATCACGGCTGCCACGCCGATCACGATCCCCAGGATCGTCAGGCCGGAACGCAGCTTGTTGGCACTCAAACTCTCCAATGCTTCTAAGAAAGACTGCAGCAGGTTCATTTATTTTTCTCCACCAAACCATCCCGCAATCGGATGACCCGTTGGGTTTGTTTTGCAATCGTGGGATCATGCGTAACGATAATCAAAGTTGTACCTTTCTGGCGATTTAAATCGAGCAGCAGGTCCATGATCTCCTGCCCGACCTTGGAATCCAGGTTACCGGTTGGCTCATCGGCCATGATAATGGCAGGATCATTGACCAGCGAGCGGGCAATCGCTACCCGCTGCTGCTGCCCCCCGGAAAGCTCGGTCGGCTTGTGACTCATGCGGTCAGCCAGCCCAACCGCCTCCAGCGCAGCCCGGGCGCGTTCGATGCGGCCGCCGTTGGTGATGCCAGCATAGCGCAAGGGCAATTCCACGTTTGAGAGCGCCGATGTCCGCGAGAGCAGATTGAAACTCTGAAAAACAAACCCCACCTTGCGGTTACGAATATCCGCCAACTGGTCGTCGCCCAGCGTAGCCACCGATTCGCCGTCGAGGGTATATTCTCCTGCGGTCGGCCGGTCCAGGCATCCCAGGATATTCATCAAGGTCGATTTACCCGAACCAGAAGGGCCCATGATCGAAACCACCTCACCACGTTTGATCTTGAGTGAGACGCCGCGCAAGGCATACACCTCCACCTCACCCATCTTGTAAACCTTGGTCAGGTCTTTGGCTGTAATCACCCAATCCATTTTTATTGCCCACCTGCGAATGGAGGCTGTCCACCCGTCTGGAAATCCAACGGCGGATTGAGAACAATCTCATCCCCCACCGCCAGATCGCCCGAAGCCAGGGCGCTCATCGTATCAGATGAAGCTCCCAGTCGAATCTGCACCGCCTGGGGTTGACCGTTCTTGAGAACATAGACCACACGATTTCCGTTTACCAGGCGTACGGCACGATTCGGGATCAAGAAAACATCCTTCAGCTCGGTGACGACCACATTTACAGCAGCGGTCATTCCGGGCTTGACCTGTTCATCCGGGTCGGTCAGTTCGACCGTCACCGTAAAATTAACCACGCCTTGAACAGTGTTGCCTACCTGTGCAACCTCGGCAACCTGGCCGTGGTATTCCTTGCCCAGAATGGCGTCAAAACTCATGGTGACAGGTTGCCCGATTTTGATCGTGTTGATATCCACTTCAGAGACATCCACATCCACCAGCAAATGCGAGAGGTCATCAACGCGGAATGCGGCTGTACCGGCTGAAACTTGATCACCGGGTAATGGATGGACCTCCGTAACCATTCCGGCAAAGGGAGCCATCTGGCGAGCCAGATCGATCGTGGCCTGAATCGACTCCACCTTGGCGCGAGCCGCATCGACATCCTTCGGGTCGGGACCGTCCTTCAGGCGGTCCCACTCACGCTGGGCGTCCTGCAGTTGGGCTTTTGCCACCGCCAGGTTAGCTTCCAATTTGGCGGAGTCATTTTCAGAGGGCGTGCCGGTGTACCAGTTATAGTTTGCAATCAATTGATCCAGGTTTATACGCGCCTGGGTAAGATTTGCCAGGGCTTGCGCCTTGGGAGGAAAATCATCTTTCTTGTTCCTGAACGTGCGATAATAATCCGTCGCCCTGGAAACCTGATCCTGGGCCAGGATGATGTTCGACTTGGTATTCTCGATCAAATCATCTGAGGCGCGTGGATAATTCAGGCTGGCAGCCTTCTTCTGCGCGTCGTCCACGGCTTTCTGGGCATCTGCCAGAGTCAACTGAGCCTGGGCTTTGGCACTCTCTGATTCGAGCAGATCGTTCAGATTTCGCTGGGCTGTCACCAGGTCCGATTTCGCCAGGATCACGTTTTGAGGCAAGGATGTTTCGAGCAATGAAGCCAAGATGTCCCCAACCTGCACCTGATCGCCTACTTTAACGTAAACCTTATCAACTGTCCCATTCGTTTTCCAGACCAGAACGGCATCCTGCCTGGCGCGCACTGTACCGGTTGCGCCGACGGTGGCAGTCAGGTTACCCTTTTCAAGCTTGGTTGTCTGATACGCCGAATTGCCCTGCGCAGCGCCTCGCCGGCTCAATAACACCGCCACAACGATAATGGCAACTACAGCAATTCCCAGGATCATCCAGGTCCGCTTACTGAATTTTTTGAAAAAGTTTTTCATGCTTTTCAACCTCCACAAAAGGTGAGTTTTTACAGGTCTCCATAACCAAAAAGAAACACAATCGTTGCGCTAAAATCCTGGCCGGTGCGTACAAGAATTGAGTTTTTACCAACCCAGAACAAATGCTCAGGCTTCAATAATATCAATAAAACCAGGGGTTAACTATATAATTCCTGATAGAAATCTCAGACCCCGGATTCTTTAAGTAAATAAAATTATTTTGTCATCTTACTCGAATTGAAATTATTTATGTAAAAAATCAATAAATTAAAATATGATGACTGATTAATAATACGCCTTACTTCACAAGAAGTTTCTTGCTTGTGCCCAGACAGCTTAGCAGCTATCCATTTTATCCAATCATAAATGAAAATTGTCACTATGCCCAGCTTAACCACATTAATGTGACGATTGTCGTCCACTTTGGTGACATAATTGCCTGTCTCAAGCAATTAAGATTAGGTATCATCTTTTAAGAGAGATTAATGCAAACATTATCGTTACAGGAGGAGATTCATGCAAGCTGTCCCCAGCGAATTCCTCGCCATTGACCGCAAAGAACGCTATTACAAACCTTTCGTCGATCTTGACTTGCGTCCGCCAGGAGAACGTACCTGCGATTTCGAAGATGTCGTGATCTCTTTTAATAGCGAACGTGCAAAGCTGGAAGCAGGGCGCTGCATCCACTGTCCCGATCCGGCTCCCTGCATGCTGGCCTGCCCGACCCACAATGACATCCCCTCCGCCATGTGGCTGATCGAACAGGGGCGCTTTCAAGAAGCCGCACAACTTTATCATCAGACCAGCTCCTTACCGGAAGTTTGCGGCCGCGTTTGCCCACACGAACAACTCTGCCAGGGTTCGTGTGCATTAAATAAACACCACGAACCGGTACAAACCGGCGCGTTGGAAGCCTTCGTTGTAGATTTCGAACGTGCGACCACAGGCCATGCTATCCCCGTCGGCCACGCGACTGGCAAAAAAGTCGCTATTATTGGTGCCGGTCCGGCGGGACTTGCCTGCGCTGAACTACTGACCTTACAGGGTCATAAAGTCACGATTTTTGACAGCAAACCGGCTCCCGGTGGTTTGATGGTATACGGCATCCCCAACTTCAAACTCCCAAAAGAGGTTTTCTTTAAAAAATGGGAAGAATTCAAGGAAGCTGGAGTCAAGTTTGTTGCTAACACCTATATTGGCAAAGATAAAACCATCGACGATTTATTCAGCCAAGGTTTCGAGGCTGCTTTTTTGGGTGTTGGAACCGGCATTGATGCCCCAATGGAAAACACACCCGGTACTGATTTGCCAGGTGTTTTCGAAGCCACAGACTTCCTGATCCGTGCAAATGTTGATCCTGCAATTATGCCTAAGGATAAAGCCGAAAAACTCGAGATCGGCAAGCGGGTGGTGGTGATCGGCGGCGGCGATACCGCATCCGACTGCCTGCGGACAGCTCTGCGCATGGGCTCTGAAGAAGTTACCTGCCTGTACCGCCGTACCGAGAAGGAAATGCCCGGTGGCAGAAAAGACCGCAAGATGGCCAGGGAAGAAGGTGCAAAATATCGCTTCCTGACCCAACCGGTTAAATTCATAGCCGGGGATGACGGCCGGCTGGCTGCGGTTGAATGTATCGAGATGCGTTTAGGCGAACCGGACGAAAAAGGTCGGCGGCGGCCAATCCCAGTAGAGAATTCCAATTTCAGCGTAGCTGCCGATACGGCCATTCTAGCACTCGGTTACTGGCCCGATCCTGTGATCGGGGATACAACCCCTGGATTGGAAACTCACAATTGGGGTCTGATCAAGCTGGTTGACAAAGAAACTGGCGCGACTACTCGCGCAGGCGTGTTTGCTGGTGGCGACGGCGTCACCGGTCCGGATTTGGTCGTGACCGCCATGGTGGCGGGTCGCAAGGCTGCTCACTCAATCAACAAATACCTGCGCGAAAAATAACGCATATCCCCGAGGGCAGGGTGAAGAAACCGGCACAGTAATTGTGCCGGTTTCGCTTTCTTCAATTCCTCCAAACTCATTTATATCTCACTTTTTCTGGTTATAATCACCCGCATGCTTTACAGGTTGCAACGTATTTTTGAGTGGGTTATCTTCACAATCCTGTGGGTCGTCTTGCTGACAAGCAGTACGCCAATCTACACCAGCATATATGACCGTGCCCGCGCGTATACGCGCAGTATGGAATTCGACTACATCTCCTGGACGTTCAACGCCGCCTGGATCAAATTCCAGCAAGATTCGATCAGCAGTCCCCATTACATAGACCGCGAGACACGCAAACAAATCGTGACGGAATACTTACGCGTCAGCAATCAAATCTTCCAGGATGAAGGCAAACTCAACCAGATGTTTGCCGATCCTTCCATCAAGGATAAACAAGCAGCCTCCGCAAATCTACGCCATGAACTCGATAACCTTTACAACCAGCAATCCAAACTGGCGCCATTTGCTGAGTTTATCTTACAGGAACAGGTCAGTAGTATACTGGCACAGCAAGGTTTGACCGCCGGCGGGCAGCCCATTCCCCCGGTGCTCTATCACATGTCCCCCGTTCCCAACGCACTGATAGTTTCCCCGCGCGATCACATTGAACAGATTGCCAATATCTCATTATCTCCTAAAATGACTGTTGACCAGGAGGCTGCGCTCGAAAACCAGGTCGACCAGGGATTGAACGTTTCTTCACTGGTTGTGCCAATTGGAGGCATCGGCAGCTACCCGACCATGGTTATGCGCACAACCGATTTGTCCTGGCTGCTGGAAACCGTCTCCCACGAATGGACACATAATTACCTGTCCCTGCGGCCGCTGGGTATCAACTACGATTCCACACCCGAATTACGAACGATGAACGAGACGACTGCTTCGATTGTCGGAAAAGAAATCGGCACCCTGGTTTTGAAGACCTATTACCCCGAACTGGCTAACACTTCCTCTCCGAACTTGAGTTTGGTCTCGTTTCCCGGTTCGCGGCCTAACCCGAACGACCTGCCACGTCCGGTCTTCGACTTTCGCAAGGAGATGCGCTTGACGCGTGTGACGGTCGATGAATTGCTTTCCGAAGGAAAGATCGACCAGGCGGAAACCTATATGGAACAACGCCGCCAGGTCTTTTGGGATCACGGGTATGCCATCCGCAAGCTAAACCAGGCTTATTTCGCCTTCTACGGCGCTTACGCCGACGTCCCCGGTGGCGCGGCTGGAGCGGATCCGGTCGGGCCGGCTGTCCGGACCCTGCGTGCGCAATCCAAGTCCCTGGCGGATTTCGTCAACACAATTTCCTGGATGACCTCCTTCCGGCAACTTCAAAATAGCGTCGCTCAGCCAACCAGCGCCCAAGCCACACCATGAGGGAAGCTTGCTAATGCGGAAGTATTTGATTGCTATCGTTATCTTATCTGCTTTTACGTTGACGGCTTGTGGGAGCGCCCCGACCAAACCTGCCACGGGTCCTGCGACGCTACCCTCCAAGGTGGTCAACAATCCGGTGGCGTCCAACCCGGGAGTTTCTTGCATCATGCTGTCCACCGAACCGACTCCCGGCCCGGATGTACCCTCATTATTCGCCCCAGTCAGCAGCGCAGATTGGACTCGCGGTTCCGCTCATGCTACGGTCACCTTCGTGGTGTACAGTGATTTTCAGTGCCCGAATTGCAAAGGACTTGAACCAATTTTAAAACAATTGGTAGTCGACCATCCCGAGGATCTACGCGTCGTGTATCGGCATTTCCCTTTGATCACGGTGCACGACAAAGCCGCCTTGGCAACCCAGGCAGCCGAAGCCGCTGGTTTACAGGGTAAATTCTGGGATATGCATGATTTACTCTTTGAAAAACAATCCGAATGGGAGCAGCTTTCACCGGACGACTTTATCAAGTGGGTCTCTACACAAGCCGAAGATTTAGGCCTGGATTCAAATCAATTTAAAACAGATCTGAACAGCGAAGCTTTGGTGGCCAAAGCTCAGAAAGCCTGGGATGACGGGCGTCAGATCCCAATCCCCGGTACGCCTTTCATGTTGATCAACGGTCAGGCATACACCGGGCCACGAGATTATGATAGTCTGGATCGCATCATCCGTTTGATCGCACTCGGCAAGCGGCAATTTACCACCTGCCCAGCCATGAGCATCGATCCAACAAAACAATATATTGCCCGGTTACACACTGATAAGGGCGAGGTCGCCATCAATTTATTGGCGGACAAGGCTCCGATAACGGTCAACAATTTCGTGTTCCTGGCCCGCAACGGCTGGTATAAAAACCTCACCTTCCAGCGCGTCATCCCCGGCTTCGTCGCCCAGACCGGCGATCCAAGCGGCACAGGCTCTGGAAATCCGGGATATTTCATCCCGGATGAGATTAACCCTCTACTCAAATTCGATAAGCCGGGAGTAGTTGGGATGGCCAATTCCGGACCGAATACCAACGGCAGCCAGTTTTTCATCACCTACGCTCCAGCCTCCAAACTGGACGGCATGTATACGATCTTTGGCTATGTGATTTCTGGCATGGATGTTCTCACAAACCTGACCCCACGCGATCCGCAGTTGGGAACGGTATTACCACCCGGTGATAAACTGTTAAGTATCGAGATCGAGGAGAAATAGTGCAAGAAAATCCCATCCAGACCACCCCGGTCACAGCACCTTTGAAAGAAGGTTCCGTTCACTGGCCAGCGACCCTGCTATTGGGCTTCAGTTTGTTGTCGTTCCTGATCATGGTCCTTACGACCATCATCCTGATATTCAGAGGAGCGCTAGACCTATTTCAAAACGCGGATTACGAAACCAGTGCCAGTATGTTCACAGTGGCCCTGGAAACCACGTTGATTGCGCTGGTCCTGGCAGTCATTGCATATTTTAGTATCCGTCGCATTATGAACAAGGCAGAGCCAGAGGTACTCACCATCTGGAAACCCGGTTTGTTTGCCGGGTTGGTGATAGTTTGGGGCCTCAGTTTGTTGATTGGAGAATGGGCCACAACGAATTCGGGGATGGGTTGGTGGGTAATGCCTCCGGTGACGATTCTGGCGGTCGGGATTCCGGTCTGGGCTTTTGCCTCCCTGGCTACGCGTGGGATCAGATTGGGGCCGCGCTGGAGCGTCTGGGGCATCTTCGGGCTGGGTATGACCCTTGGTCCGTTCCTTATCATCCTGGCAGAGTTCGGCCTCTTCGTGATCATCGTCCTGGTAACATTTATCCTGATCGGGGCAAATCCGGGTTTGGTAGAACAATTGAAACAGATGCTTATGCGCTTGCAATATGCTCCAAACGATCAAACAATTTTGCACATATTGGAACCAGTGATTTATCACCCGCTTACCATCCTGGGTGAGCTGACATTTGTCTCAGTATTGGTCCCCATCATTGAAGAAAGCTTAAAACCAATTGGTGTGTGGCTCTTCGCAAAGAAAATAGCAATTCCAGCGCAAGGCTTCGCCCTGGGTGCATTGAGCGGAGCGGCTTATGCGCTGGTCGAAAGCCTGGGTGCATCTGCCCAACCGGGGATTGGTTGGGGTTTGATTTTGATCACGCGTGTCGGGACTGGTGCCGTTCACATCTTGAACAGCGGTTTGATGGGTTGGGCACTGGTCTCGGCCTGGAAAGAACGGCGCTACCTGCTACGTTTGATTGGTATCTACCTGGCCGTCGTATTGATCCACGGGACCTGGAACGCTTTTGCACTCGGGTTCGGATTTAGTAATCTGACCGATTTCCTTCCCACCAACGCATTCAATCTGCAACAGATCGGATTGATCTCCAGCTATGGATTGGGTGGCTTATCCCTGATCGTAGCCTTCATTCTTATCTGGGCCAATTGGCGCCTACGAACAGCCGGGCAGGTTTCCGATCCGACCCCCAAAATACCAGAAGAGACGGTATAATCGGCCTCTGTTAAATTTTGAGGATTGAGGAAAGCATGGATTTAATCAAATTTTTCATCGACCTTTTCCTGCATTTGGATGTGCATCTGGCCGAGATCATCGCGCAGTATGGCTTGTGGACATACGCCCTGCTGTTCTTTGTGATTTTTATGGAGACCGGTTTTGTAGTTACTCCCTTCCTGCCCGGGGACTCGCTGCTGTTCGCTGCCGGGACCTTTGCAGCGTTAGGTGCACTTCATCACGTTTCCCTGCTGGGTCTGTTAGCTGTGGCGGCTGTATTAGGCGACACGGTCAATTACTGGATTGGGCACTTCATTGGGGAGCGTGCCTACACCGGGGAGATCAAGTGGCTCAAGAAAGAGTATATCGAACGAACGCACGCTTTCTTCCAGAAACACGGCGGGAAGACCATCTTCCTGGCCCGCTTCGTACCAATTATCCGCACCTTCGCGCCTTTCGTGGCCGGGGTGGGTCGCATGTCTTACGGGTATTTTTTCTCGTACAATGTCATCGGCGGGATCGTCTGGGTCAGCCTCTTCATATCGGCCGGTTACTTCTTCGGGAATATTCCCTTCGTCAAACACAACTTCTCGGTCGTCATCCTGGCGATTATTTTCATTTCGCTCATTCCTGCCGGGCTAGAGGCCTGGAAGGCTCATCAGGAAAGCAAAGCTCAGCCAGAAGTGCAAGCTTAATAACGATTCTTAATTAATTGGCGGAGGCGGCTAACCGTCTCCGCTCATTTTTTATATGAAACGATTAGCCATCATTTTTTCACTTTTTATTTTAGCGGTGATCATTGCTGCCGACTTGAATATTCTGCCAGCATTCATCAGGGTATTTTACAATTTCCAGGGAGGCGACAAGCTCGGACATTTCATCTTGTTCGGCGTCCTAAGCTTTTTAGTCAACACCAGCCTACTGCTGCAAGTCAAGCCAAATCGCAACCGAGCCCGAATGGTGATCACCGCGACCCTGGTTCTTTTCGTTCTCATCAGCTTCGAAGAATGGACACAGGCCTTTATCCCCAGCCGCACTTTTGATCTGGTCGATCTGTCCGCCAGCCTGACCGGCGTGGTAATCGGAGCAATCCTTGCCGCTTCAATTGCAGCCAAATTCATAAAAACAACCTCGAAATAAGTACTTGACAATTTCATAATATCTCATATAATTAATGCGTAGTCAATTGACTACGCATATTACTTAGGAGAATAACGATGAATAAAAACATCCTGCATAACCGCTCATTGTTGACCATCGGGATTTCCGAGTCAGTCAGTAATATCGGCAACTGGATTACCATGATGGCCGTCTTCGCGATGATCGTCTTCAAAGGGGACGGCACCGTGGCGCAAAGCAGCGGGATCTTCCTGGCAGGTTTGGTCCCCACGCTGTTTGCCAGCCCACTGGCCGGCTGGCTGCTGGACCGCTATGACCGCAAATGGCTGATGGTCGGCAGTGAGCTTACCTCCGGTTTAATCACCATCGGGTTGATTTTTACCCAGCGGCTGGAACTGATCTATGCTGTACTTGCCTTGCAGTCCATTTCAATTTCACTCATGACCCCGGCACGACAGGCCGTCATCCCTGACATTGTGTCTCAAGGGGACCTGACCAGTGCCAATGCCCTCCTGCAACAATTGGCAGGCATTATTAAAATTGCGGCTCCGATCCTGGCGGGGATGATCCTGGCCGTCATGAACCCCCACACTGCGATTATTTTTGATGTGATTTCCTTCATCGCCTCAGCCTTTATCCTCAGCCGTCTGCCATCCCTGCCTGCTCACCGCCAGGAAGTGTTAAACGGAACTGAATCTGCGAATTCGGACCAGCACACAAAAACCAGCCTGGTGAGCGTCATTTTTAATGACCCATTCCTGCGCTTGCTCTTCGTTTCGACCTTCCTGGCGATATTCATCTTTATTGGTTTTGATGTCTTGACCCCACTCTATACCCGAGACATCCTGTCAGCCAGCGAAAAATTCTTTGGCATCATGATCGGACTGATTGGTATCGGGACTGTGGGAGCAACGATTATACTGATGCTGCGCAAAGGCAACGGAGACCCATGGCGCGACATTATCCTCGGCTTGCTGATGCTTGGCATCATTCCGGTCGTCATGTCATTTGGAACCATTATTCACAACATCCAGCTGACGCGCGCTTTGGTCATCCTTGGCTGTTTGATCGGTGGGTTTGGCAATGGCATGCTCAATGTCCAAATCGTGACCTTGATACAATTGCTTACCCCAGCCCACTTGCTTGGCCGATTGGGTGGGGCTTTCCAGAGCACAGCCGTCGCGGGCCAGTTGGCCGGCTTGCTGGTCACCCCCCTCCTGGTTCCAGGTCTGATGGACTACGGAAATTATTTCGCCGCATCTGCTCTGTCAGTTCTACTGGTCGTCATGTTTACGCTCACCACCTTGAGGCTCTCTCGCAGGACCAAAGTTAGCCAAGCCGCTACGGATTAACCTGACAGGAGGTATTTATGAAACCCTATCTCGGTCGTCACCCCGCTACGTGGTCGATCGGTCGATCCATTATCTTGGAATTGGAGACCTTCCTCAACTTCGCTCTAAACCAGCATTTGTTACCCGGACTCACTGCTGATATCGTCGAAACGGTAAACGCCATTCCAGAGGAGTGGCTGCAGGCCTGGCAAGAACTATGGGGCAAACCCGAAAACTACCGTTATGGCCTGGAAATCGCCGCCCGGATCGCAGGGACGATCGAAGTGGACGATTACGGGCAGGCAACCCTGCCGATTCGCGAGTTGACGGTTGAGGCTGCGCTGGAACGTCTGGCGATTCAGACCGAAAAAGTGGACCCTGGCACCGGCGCCAAACTTGATCCGGTTGGACAGTTGATCGAATTGGGCACCCAAAAACAAATCGCACTTTACAGCGCGTTGGGCTTTCAGATTACCATCGCAGACGAACGCACCCGGCGCATCCGCCAGGAACTGGCCTGCGCTGCACGCCTGCTTGCAGGCGGCGATCTGCATACCCGCTTCTGGATGCTGGTGGACCAATTCTTCTACGAGGTGTATCGACCATGGCGGGAAGCGCGCCTGCAGGTGATGGAACAGTCCGAGATGCGCGCGCGTACCGCGCTGGGAAATCCGGACCAGATTCCCAACCTCGAATGGTTGCCAGTGCGCAATCCACTGCTGCGCCAACCCGAATTACGCGAAGCAGTAAAAAATGGCAAGCTGCATGTCTACTTTTGGGTCGAGCCATTTGGTCTGCCGGACACCTGGCTGCTCGAATCGGGATATATCGGGGTCTCGTTTGCCGAGGACGGCATTCTCTTTCAAAACTTTCAGGGTTGGGCAAAGGATGTGGCCGGGAGGGCGCAAGCACTGAGCGATCCAACACGCCTGATCATCCTGCGTATGATCCGACATTTCGGCATGGTCAACACCGAGATTGCCGACTATCTGGGCATCTCGCGACCGACAGTCAGCGTACACGCTAAAATCCTGCGTGAAGCCGGGTTGATCAACTCCCATCAGGAGGGACGCCTGGTACGGCACAAGGTTGACTCTAACGAAATCCGCCGTCTCTTTCGAGACCTGGAAGCCTTCCTGGACCTACCGCCTGAAGATTAATAACAAACTCCCGAGACGATCGTCTCGGGAGTTTGTTATTTGTGGCTTATGGCTACTATGGTAACAGGCGCAGATGCGCTTCCGAATTGCTGATGATGGATTGCTCGTTCCACAACATCGGGTAATACTGGATATTGCGCCACAGGTCTGCCATGTCGATGTAATGGGGATCAAAAGCATGGCCCGACTGTCCTGTGGTATGGACCGTCAGCGAATTGCGCAGGTCGCCCAGGTCGACGATCATACGCATGGACGGCAACCAGTTGACCTCGAAGGAATCGCCCACATCCCAGCCGGTGGCGTTGACGATGCTTTCACCGCCCGCGGTTGGGAAGGGGCCACGATTGAAGATCGACTCGATCGGGCCGATACCCGATTCGCCCAGGGTCTGGTTGCGGAAGGTGGCTGTATGCACATCGCCCCATTTCCACTGGCCGATATCCTTCCCAAACTTGTCGACGCACGGCTTGCATGAAACAGCCTGACCGAAGGCTTTGGCGAAAATCGCATCGCGCGTTTCGACCTGATCAGGCGTGGATTTGTCATCCCACCACTGGCTGTCTGGCTGCTGGACTAGCTCCCGCATCACCTCAAACCAACGCGATCCACCGGCCGGCAGGTAGTCTTTTGGAATCGCTTCATCGTAGAAGGTATCGCTCAGCAGACTCCACCAGAAGGATTCGAACAGCGCCGCCGAAGGTGAATCCATCGTCGTCTGGTAATCCCAGTTGGCTAAGTACTTGTCGCGGATGGCCGCCAGCTCCGGGTCCAGCTTGACCTGCATCAAGACCGGAACCAGGGTTTCGGCATTCAAATCCTTATCGTCGCCCTGCATTTTTTGAATGGTGGAGATGTCGATCTTGCCGGGGGCGTCCTCGAGCATACCCAGAATGCGGGCAGCACGGAAGCCATAATCCCAATCGGTGGTGACCAGGTAGGGATAATCTAGCGGCGGGACCTGGTTGTTCGCCGTGACGACGTAGCCCGAGGCCGGATTGAAAACATAGGGCAGCTTTTCGAACGGAATGAAACCGGTCCAATCGTAATCATCCGTCCAACCAGGGACGGGCAGACGTCCGTCGCCATTCTTACGGATCGGTACCAAACCGGGCATCTGGTACCCAATATTCCCATCCACATCGGCATACACCAGATTCTGGGCCGGGACCTGGAAGTTGCGTGCCGCCTGTCGGAATTCACTCCAGTTTTGCGCTTTGTTGAAACCCCAGATGGCTTCGAAAACCGAGCCGGGCTGCAAAGCAGTCCAGGCCAGCGAAATCGCATATTGCGAAGGCAATTCGATACCGGCCTGATCTTTAAACGGAGTGGCCGTCCCTTCGACCTTATCTTTCAACGGTCCATACGTATCGGAAACAACAGGACCGTGGCGCGTACTGCGCACGGTTATTTCAAGCGGATCGCTGCCCGCCACCTGAATGGTCTCCAGGCGAGTCTCGAAATCGACCCATTTTCCATTGACTTCGTACTGGTTTGGGTTATCCGGGTTGACCTTTTCGACGTACAGGTCCATCACATCCGGCCCGACGTTGGTAAAACCCCAGGCGATGCGGTCATTATGCCCGATGACCACGCCCGGGACTCCAGCGAACGAGAAGCCACTAATCTCATAGGGGCAGGCGTCCGACTTGGGTTGGCAATGCATATCAACCTGGTACCAGATCGAGGGCATCTGAATCCCAAGGTGCGGGTCATTGGCCAGCAGCGGCATACCGCTGACTGTCCGCTGGCCAGAGAGTACCCAGGAATTGGAGCCAATGCCTGAACCCGCCGGGCCGAGAAGTGCATCGAGCGAGGCGATATTTTCTCGAACATTATTCAAAGTGGCTTGCGAAACATCCGCCGCCATGAGAGCCTGGCTACCGGAAGGTTTAATAACATTCTCGCCGATCTTCGGCACGATGACCGGGTGGTCAGCCGGATAAGGCGGGTACAACTGGTCCACCTGTTCGGGCGTCAGCGTTTTTAGCAGAATCGCACGGGCAATCTCTTCGCCCATGTTGCCCCTCAAATCCCAGGCCATGGCTTTGGCCCAGGTCAGCGAGTTGACCGGGGTCCACTGCTCAGGCTTGTAATCCGCATTGAGCAGTTTGAGCACGCCATATTCCAGACTGAGCGAGGTACCCTGGTGATCGGCCAGATAGGCATTGACACCTTCGGTGTAAGCATTCAGTATCGCCTGCGATTCGGGATCCAAATCCTGCCACTCCTGCTCGGCAATCTGACGCCAGCCAAGTGTGCGCAAGAATTCATCCGTTTGAACCTGGGACTTCCCAAACATCTCCGAGAGCCGTGCTGAGCCAATATGACGCCAGAAGTCCATCTGCCAGAATCGGTCCTGGGCATGGACGTAACCCTGCGCCATGAACAAATCATGCAGCGTGGTGGCATAAATGTGCGGGATGCCCATGCCATCCCGGTAGACATCTACGCCGCCATCTAGACCCTTGAGATGGATCTCTCCATCCGTCTGCGGAAAGGACTGTGGTGCCAGGGTATTGGGAATGTAACTGCGGGTGAGATAAAAACCGAAAGCTGAGAATAAAATAACCAAAACCAACAACACGCCACCGGCGCGCATCAAGATACGACGAACCCTGGATGACATTTCTCCTCCTCAATTTGGCGATTAGAGCCGATTATATATCCAAACTTCGTAATGGGAAAAGATGAAGGACGAGGGATTTCCTCGTCCTTCCAGATTATTTGATTATCCCCAGCATCCTCGGGAACCAGTACCACAACAGATCGGCAGCCGGTTTGCCATGCACGGATGCGGATTTATCCTGCAGGATAGTCGGTGGATAATAACCCCGGCTGACGAAGCCATTCACCCAGGGCCGCGTGTTGATCGCGGTCAGCATGGCCTGATAAACATCGACCTGTGCCTGCAAATCCAGTGTAACCGTGGCCACATCTGGGCTGGGTTGAGATAGGGCCATCCAATCCAGGCAGCCGCCTATTCCATCGGGCGGGCAGTTGGTGGCAGATCCAATAATGGACGGAGCGGCCATGGCAATCACAACCGGCTTCTGCAGGGTCTCTTCGAAGGGTAAAATATCCGAATCGAGCAGCCGCGCAGCCTCGTTGACCAAGGCCTCGTTGGATGGGACCAGCTGGTCACTCAACGGCGCATCCCATAAGAGGTAAATGCTATCCATTTCGGCCAGGAAACCAGGAGCGGACTGCAATGAACCGGGGGTATACGGCAGTGCCCACCAGACCTGCCCTTTGAAATGACTGCGTACGTCATCCAGGATGACACGCCAGCGCGTCTCCGCATCGGAGGGGACGCCGGAATTCTCTCCATTCACCTGTCCGCCGGGGAGCGCTGGCCCGATCCAGTCCCCGCCCAGGATGACAGCCTGGGCTCCGGTCTGAGTCGCCAGGTCGGCATAATTTACTGCGAACTCGCGATAGGAGTCGAACCAATTCGTCCACCAGCCGTCATCCCGCGGAGCATTCGACCACCATTCGGTTAAATCGGTCGGGAAATTTGGGACGGGAAAGACCGCCACGTTCATATTCTGATTACGCGCTTGAACAGCCATCGAACCCGCATCGGGCCATAACGGGTCTCTGCCCGGCAGGGGAGAAAATATCAGCGGATTGCTGAGGCGGAAGGTCCAGGTCGGTGTTAACACCATCCAATTCGAACTGAGCGCCTGCACATTTTGCAATGCTTGCGGGATCATGCTAATCCAGGATGGTCGGAAGGTGGGCTGGAACTCAACTCCCGCCACAAAACTTCCAGGCCGGGGGTTAATCTGGGCCGCGACCAGTTGGTTAGGTCCCGTGCTTTGCAGCCAGGACCAACCCGTGACCGTATCCTGGATATCCTGCGGCGTCAGGCTGGTTGAGACCGAACGCCCGGGATTAGCGTTGCCGGTGGTAGCGACATCATCTGCGCTGCCACATTGTCCGTTGCGGCAGTAGCGATAACCAAAATTGCCAAGAAAATTGAGCGGCCCATAAAGCTTATAGGCCCAATGGTTGTTTCCCAGCGACCACATTGGAATCGGTTGTGTCCACCCGTAAGGATTGAACTGGATGTAGATCACATCCCCGGCGGGCGTATTGCTCGGAACCGTGACCTCGAACAAAATCGGAGCGGACGAGCCGGCCTCCCAGGTATCGATTGTGTCCTGAATCGACGTATCGGACCCAGGTACGATCAGCTCGCGTACCCGGAATTCTCCACTCCCCTTATGCTCGGCATTCCAAAAACCATCGCCGAGGGTGTACTTGTAATGCAAATCCGCGCCAGCGGGCAAATTGAGAGTGACAGTATAGCGCCCATCCGGCAACATGGTCATGGTTGGCATACGATCTGCGACCGTGTTCATCCCGCCATCCAGATCAGCAAACGAATTCCCTAAGGAGGACAAGTTCCCAGCAATTCGCACCGGAGCGCCAGGAACGGTAGTTTTCGGCACTGAAACGGTCAGGATGATGTTGACCCGCGGAGCAGGATCTAACGCTAGGTTGACCGGGGTGACCAGGCCGACTGCCACGCTGGCGCCCTGCTGGAACGTGCGGTAGGAACCGTCGAGCGCATACGCGACGAGGTTATGTTCACCGGGTGGTAAACCCACCAGATGGAAGCGTCCGGTCGAATCGGTCAAAGTCAGCACGCCACCCGCCGCAACCATCAGGTTAGGGATGGGGGCAGAATTGGTGCGATCTTTGATTTCTCCCTGAATGCTTCCAGTCTGTCCATTGAACGGCTGACCGGCCCAACTACTGACAATGTCATGCACATCGCTTGGGCCAGCGACATGGAACAATCGGTAACGTACGGGGGTAGCCACACTGGTAACTTCCGGCAACTGGTTGTTCCCGATCAGATTGTAGCGATACTTGGTGACTGAATTCAAAGGCAGAGGCAGGGAAATGGAATATGTCTGTGCACCTTTTGGCTGCAGCGTATAGTTAACTGCATTAAGCGCCAATCCAGTAACCTCATCCAGAATACTGATCGCCAGGGACTGCCCCGGTAACAGAGGCGCCGGAATTTGAACGCTGAAGTTCACCTGGGCTACCGAAACCGGTGTCGCCGGAGGCTCCGTCTGACCCGGTTGCGGTGTGCTGGGAGTCTGGCTAAACCAGGGAATATCGAATAGGGATATGGTGCAGGCCTGGCTGCTCAAGAGCAAAACGATGATCACAGCTGAAATGGCGGCACGGTGCAGATGTGGCGTTTTTGTGAGGTGACAATTCATTTCCCCTCCGGGTTCAGGAGTTGGGATGTTAAGGACAACATCAAGCAGCCTCTTCTGTCGGCTTTCTTCTCGGGTAAGCCAGATAGCTAAAACCGATGCTAATAAAGTATAGCAAGATCATGGGCAACATGACCAGTCCCATATTGACCGGATCAACCGTCGGCGTGATTGCTGCAGCCAGGATTGCAATCAGAACCACCGCAATCCGCCATTGTTTGGCGAGAACTGCCGGTTTGACCAGGCGGATGGCTGAAAGCGCATAGATCACCAGCGGGAATTCAAAAGCTGCACCGATCCAGAACATCAAGCCGGTCACAAAGCTAAAATAGGATTGCGGACGCAGCTGTGCTTGAATCCCCATGAAATTGAGTAAAAACGGAAGCGCCGTGGGCAGCATCACATAATAAGAAAACGCCATACCTGCCAGAAAGAAAATGGACGCCAGCGGGATGACCAACAAACCAAACTGACGCGAACGTGGCATCAAGGCGGGTGCCGCAAACAACCAGAACTCAAAAGCAATATAGGGCAAGGCCAGGGCCAGGCCCGAAATCAGGGCTACGCGCATGAAGACACCCACCGACTCGGTCACTTCAATTGCTTTGAGCGCCTGCAACCCACCCACCGGTTGGGCCAGGTAAGCTACCAGTTTCTCTGTAAAGAAGAAAGACAGACCCACCGTCAGGACCAGGGCAAGTACGGCTCGGAAAATGTGTTTTCGCAGGACCTCGATATGATCCCAAATCGACTGGCGGACTTGTCGATCTTGAACCGCAGCAGTAAACACGTCCGTTAACGGCGTATCATCCGGCGGATCGGTCAGAAAGCTAATCGCCTTGGGGATGTACCGGAAAGGTGCACGCACAATCCAGAATACCAGGCGAAAAGGAAGGGCCAGCAACCACCACAGGCCGGAGAAAATTTTACGCATCGCTGTGCGTCTCCTTCTCCTCATTTGCTTCGGCTGCATCCTCTATTGGGTGGGAGCGCGGAGGGACGATTGTGTTGTCAGGCACAGTTTCCTCCCGAGATTCGGGAGGCTTGGATGGCTTGGGATTGCCAACGCCCTGTCCTTCCCAGGTTCCCAGGGATTTGCTTTGTTGTTTTAGCTCATCATTAAATTTTTTCAAATCCTCAAGCTCTTCGTTTGCATTACGCGCCAACTCGTAAGGCAGGTTGCGCAGTTTTTGACCCGCTTCCGTCATCGCCTTATAGGCTCCTGACTTGAAAAAATTGTTTAAAAAGCGACCAAATGCCCGGCCGGCTTTTTCCATATCCTTGGGACCCAACACCAGCAAGGCAATGATCAAAATAAAGATCAATTCGGGCATACCAACGCCGAGAATCTCCATACCGTTACTAGCCTTCTTTATCCTTTACAGATTGTATCGCCTGGAAAATATCATTCTGATGCTCGGACAGGCTTCCCAGCACCCCATTGACGAAGCGGGGAGCACTATCGGAGCCAAATGTCTTGGCCAACTCTACGGCTTCATTGATCGCCACTTTTACAGGTGTCTCCTGCTGGACAGCAAATTCCCAGGAAGCCATGCGTAATATATTGCGATCAATTGGTGCTATTTGCTCGAGCGGCCACTCAGGCGCATACTTTGCAATGATCAAATCAAGTTCTCGCGTAAGAGGGAGCACACCGAAAACAATCTGGCGCGCGAACTCCGCCAGATCGTTGGATAGTGGCATTTCTTCCAGCCGCTCCTTTAATATCTGGGCTGGAGAATGACTCGTGATATCTAATTCGTAAAGTACCTGCAGGGCCAGACTGCGTGCCCTGGTTCGCGACTTCATAAAATTTAGGCCTCGTCAAACCCCTCGTAATCTATATTTTCGATATGAATGTCGATATTGCCCACATCCATCCCGACCATTTCCAGGATTGCACGCGCCACCTGCTGCTGAATGTTGCGGCTGACCTCGCGAATATTAATATCCTGTTTTAACACAACATACAGATCCGCAAAGACAGTGTTGTCTTCGACTTCAATACGCACGCCATCATTGGCCCCGCGGCGAAACAAGCGGTTTACGCCGCCCGGAACCGATGCCATACTACTCACACCTGGAACGCTCAAAGCCGACAGGCGAGCGATACTCGTCAAAACATCCGGAGCAACAGTGGTCTTCCCAGGGGGACGTTCGCTTCCAGCCATTTTTTCTCCTAACATTACATCATCGCCATGCCGCCGTCCACGCCCAGGACCTGCCCGGTAATGTAGGCGGCTTGATCCGAAGCCAGGAAGGCTACGGCATAGGCAATCTCATCGGGTTGTCCCTTGCGGCCCAGCGGGATCAATTTTATGACCGCCTCCCGCATATCATCAGGGACATTGGCCCAGATATCCGTTTCGATATAACCAGCGGCAATCGCATTGACAGTGATATTACGGCCCGCAACTTCGCGCGCCAGCGATTTGGTAAATCCGATCTGTCCGGCCTTGGAAGCCGAATAATTTGTCTGCCCGGCATTTCCCATCTGACCGGAAACTGATGAGATATTGATAATACGCCCATAGCGCTTGCGCATCATATGCCGCACAGCCGATTTCGAGCAGTTAAAAGTACTCTTCAAATTCGTGGCCATGACGCTGTCCCAATCTTCTTCGGACATCATCATGATCAAGGTATCGCGCGTAATGCCGGCATTATTAACCAGGATGTCCAAATTGCCAAAAGTCTCGACGGCGAATTTGATCAGATCCTGCGCCTGCTGAAATACCGCCACATCTGCCTGGAAGGCAGCCGCCTGACCCCCTCCCGCCTTGATCTGGTCCACAACTTCCCGGGCAGCTTCAGCGGATCGGTTGTAATTGACGACGACAGCGGCACCGCGCACGGCGAATTCAACCGCAATTGCACGGCCAAGTCCACGCGAGGCGCCCGTCACAACGGCAACCCGGTTCTCTAACGATAAAGTCGACATCCTTTACTCCTTGCGCTGAAATTATACATCATGTAGGGGTGGGTTACCCCACCCCTACATGAAAACCCGCTAGTTGGTCTTTGGTTTCAACCCCAGCGCCAGCCCCAGGGCGCCACCCAGCACCAGCACGCCTTCCAGCAGGAAGACGTCCTGCCAGAAGCGCAACGGGAATAACCGGATCAGGGTGTCCGAAAACAGGAACAACCAGGTGTCTCCCTGGAAGAATATCTTATGGAAAAAGACGAAGAAATTCCAGAAGCTGACCAAAGCAAAGAGCAGGATAGCACCCATAATGCCGAGGGTTATCCAACCACCCCGCCTAAAACCGCGGCGGTAAGCCGGCCACCATTTTCCACGCCAGGCCCACAACCCGAGCAGGATCAACAACCCGCTGGCTGTGTACCACAAGTTCAAAGCCCCCTTGACCACACGCTTAACATCGATCATGTGACGCAGTTCGCGTTCGTTGTAGACCGGCGTGCCATCAGAAAAACGCAACGCGCTCAGGTAGGTAATGTCGGCATTGTTGACCAAATACTGCACGGCGATCTTCGACCAGTGCAGGCGGTCCTGCATGGTAAAGCCGTACTCATCAGCCGGGAAAGCCGGCATGCGGTATTCGATTTCCGGGAAGACCGGTGTCAGCAGCAAACGCAGTCCGGTCAGGATCAGGAAGAATGGCACCAACAATGCCACGATCCAGGAAAGTATAGGGGTAAAACGCTCATTCATGGGTAAGAATCTCCGTATCCCCGTGCAGCACAAAGTTGATGATCATGCGATTGGTGATCCACTCAATTGGAGCCTTATCGTCGGTAAAAACCAGCGTGGTTTGATAGCCCGGCTGCAGGTTGACCAGGGCCGTTTCCACCGCCCGGATCAGCAGGGGATGCACGTCACCGCGCTTTTGCAGCGCGCTCAGATTGAGGGTCAGGTTCTCGGCAACGGTCGGCTGGCGGGTGGCATAGATCATCGAATTGAGTGTGCCCGGGATATCCATCACATAGACGGAGGGGAAGACCGTTGCAATGGTGGTTGCCAGGCCGTCAATCAGGCGGCGGTCGTTGGGTGAGCGCCCAACGTTGACGGTCAACACGCCGTCTGCGTCCAAATGGTCAAAAGCGATCTGAAAAAATTCCCGGGTAGTCATCTGCGGCGGGATGTAGGGCGGGCGGTATGCGTCCACGCCGATGATCGTGTATTTGTACGGGCTTTGCTCCAATCCCCAACGCCCGTCCTGGACGATGACGTTCAGGTTGGGCATGGTCATGCCGAAATACTTCCGCCCGACGCTGACGATCTCAGGATCGATCTCGAAGCCGTCGATCGGGATCGGACCATAGACGGCGGTCGCCTGCCGGGCTGTAGTCCCGGCCGCCAATCCGACGATGGCGATCCGTTTGACCATCTGCGGCGTGTAGGGCGGCGTGTTGAAATATGGTCCCACCAGGAATTGTTCCCACGGCCCACCGTAATACAACTGTGTCGGATGGTAGACCGAGTGGATGCCCTGCCCGTCATTCAGGCGTAAAAAATAGAAATCCCCGTCCTGGATGACCTGGATGTAATTGTAAGCCGACTCGGTCTCAAAAACCTGCCCTTTGGATTGCTTGAGCCCGCCTCCCGACCAGAGTAAGGCGATGACTGCCAAGACCAGCGGCATCCATAAGTAAATCAGGGCTGTGCGCCGGCCAGCAGACAATCCCAGACCGGCTATGGCCACAAATAACAGGAACAGGCTGAAGACCAGGAAGGTACGCGTGGTCCCGATCAACGGGATAAAGACCAGCACCGGCAGGAAAGTTCCCAGGAATGAGCCCAGGGTGGAGATGGCGTAAAGAGAACCGGCCACATTCCCGGTCGTGCTGGTATCCTTGACGCTGATGCGGATGGCAAAGGGTGAGATGGTGCCCAGCAATGTAATCGGGACAATGAACAGCACCAGGACAGCCACGAAGGAGCCAAGCAGCACGCCCACGTCCAGGCCGTCGAAGGCTGTTGCCGCAGCCCGCAGCACTGGTTGCGCCACGAAGGGGACAATTCCCAACGTGAAAGCGCCCCAAGCCAGGACTTTGAACATGGTCTCCGGATGAGGCGAACGGTCAGCCCAGCGCCCGCCGATGAAGTAGCCGGCGGTCAGGTAAATCAGGATCAGGCCAATAATGCTGGCCCAGACCAGATTGCTGGTGCCAAAAATATTTCCGATCAGACGCGAGGCAGCCAATTCGGCCGCCAGGGTTGTCATGCCGGAGGTAAAAACGGTGAAGTAAATATAGCGACGCATAGGATATCCAGTTTTAAAAGATGGGGGGATTATACCTTGCCACCATCGAATTCTCTCGAATTGCCGAAGGTCAAGTAACTAATGATGAGCATCCGCACTCCTGAGGCTGACTATTTTTCCACGAATTGACTTGACGAATCCATCTCGACAGGCTACAATTTGATTTCGTTGGACGACACGCCTCCGCACGGAGGCGCGTTTTGTGCCTGCCACAAGAAATCGGAGAAACAATGCCCGCGAAGACATCCGCACCTGAAGAAGAGCAGGATCAAACTCAGGTAGTCAACCTGACCAATAGCAAGGTCGCTTCGGTCAAAGCAGAGCTGGTGCGCATGCACCAGAGCGCTGCCCAGGTGGTTGCTGCGGATGAAATCGAAGCGCACCAGGCTTTCATCGCGGAGGCCACGGCCGGAAAATTGTCAGCGCACGAGACCGGGATTGGGGCGCTAAAAGCCGAGCAGGTCAACCTGACCAACAGCGGTGTAGGCGTGGTTAAAACCGGAACGGCCAACCTTAACGGCTATGCCGGAGTGATCTCAGCCGGAAGCGCCAATCTGCAAAATTCCTACGCGGTCGTAGTAAACAGCCAGAATGTCCAGGCTGAGCGGATCGATACCCTGGTGCTCTTGTCCCGTCACGTGGACGGTAACGTCCAGACGGTGGTCGACACGCGCGGTGCGATCCTGATCGGCATGATCAGCGGTCTGTTTGCCGGACTGGTGTTACTGGTCGGACAACTCGCCTTCCGGCGCAGATAATTTGTCAATCCCCTGACAATCGTCAGGAGAAAATTTACTCACAGAGCGAAGGTAATCCTGAAACAGCGGCAATATCCGCGCGGGGTGAGAGGCGCTCGAGGATGGAAACATGGAAAAAGTAATTCTGAAGGCAACCAAACGTGAAGTGATCGGCAAGCAAGTTGGCGCATTGCGCCGTGATGGTAAGCTGCCGGCCGTGCTGTACGGGCGTCATCTCGACCCAATTGCGCTCACGCTGGATGCCCACGATGCTACAAAGGCTTTATCACAAGTCACTTCGTCCAGCCTGGTGACCATTTCCCTGGATGGCAAAGAGTATCCCTCCCTGGTGCGCGAGAAGCAGCGCAATTTCATCAGGGGCAATTTGCTGCACGTGGACTTTCTAGCCGTTTCGATGACTGAAAAGATCCGTGCGCAGGTTGGCATTGAACTGACCGGTACGGCTCCGGCTGTCAAGGAATACAATGCCGTGATGGTTACCGGTGTAAGCGAACTTGAAATCGAATGTCTGCCAAATGACCTGCCCGAAAAAGTAGTACTGGACCTCTCAGGCCTGACCGAAGTCGGCGATGGGCTATACGTCCGCGACGTGGTCATCTCCGATGCAGTCGAAATCCTGACCGACCCCGAAGAAATGGTCGTTCTCGCTACTTATGTACGCGAAGAAGAGATCGAAGAAGAGGTCGAGGTCGAGGAAGAATTGGAAGAGCCGGAAGTGATCGAACGCGGCAAGAAGGAAGAAGGGGAAGAAGGGGAAGAAAGAGAAGGAGGCAAGGAAGAGTAAGCTCGCCTCCCCTCTCTCTGAAGAACATAAAAACCGCCATCATTAGCGATGGCGGTTTTTATTCTGTGAGCTTGAGCGCCTGGAGCAATGTCTGGGTCATGCGCGCCGTAGCGCCCCACAGCAGTTCCCCATCGTAAGGATGGTAGGCAATCAGCCTGAGATCCGAACCCGGGCGGGCAAATTCCCAGTAATTGCGTCCGTCGGCCAGCCACAGCAAGGGAATGGTGAAAACCCGTCCGACCTCTATATTGGATACACGAAAGGTATATGGCCAGGGTAAGACCCCTACAACCGGCGTGACCCGAAAACCGGTGATGGTAAGCATCGGATTCAAACGCCCCAACAGGCGAACGTCCGTTGGTCGAAGGCCAATCTCCTCTTCGGCCTCGCGCAGGGCCGTCTGCTCAGGAGTTGCTTCCCCCGGCTCACAAGCGCCGCCGGGAAAAGAAACCTGTCCCTTGTGACTGTCGAGTATTTCCGTACGCCGCGTAAACAGGACCTGCCACTCATCCCCAAAGTCGATCAACGGCACCAGCACCGCGGCGCAACGCGGTTCTACACCTCGCGAAAGTTGGCTTTCGCTGTATTCACGCGTATCCCCGCTTTTGGCAGCTTCTCGGAGACAACGAATGATGTAATCTTCACCCGGTTCAAGGGACATGACTGCCCTGGCGTTATCCGCCTCTGATCGCGCTGCCACAGTAAGAGCATTCTGCAGTCGATTCGTCCAGCCACTCAATTTCGTCCGGGCGGACGGGTCCGCCGCATCCGGGGCAATGGGTCGGTAGAGAAACTCGTCCGGTCGCAGGGGCTTCGGTGGTAAAACCGGCCGGCAGCAGGGAATTGAGTTGGGATTCGATCTGTTGGGCTTCTGCAGCCAGGTCACGTTCCTTCAACTCCTGAACGACTCGCCATCCGGCGCGTTGCAACACACGCAAATGTCCGCTGGCAGCCAGCAGGGACAGGCCATGCTCGAATTGTGCCATGGCCAGCGCCACCTGATTGTTGAGCAAACGCGCCTGACCCGCACGCAGATGCAGGTGCGGTGCGCGGGGTCCGTGACGCGCTTCTGCGCCCTGCGCCAACTGCTCGAACGCCGCTGCAGCTGCAGGGTAATCCCCACTTGCCATCAGGTCGTTGGCCCGCTGCAAAGCAGGTGGGATATCGGGCGTAAATCCGCGTCGTAATCGATGCAGGGGACGAAGACCTCGGAAACCACGTCGACGCATACTTACCTCCAAATACCCAGGATCGAGAAATTAATCTTCATGTTCGGAAGAACCTTCATTTTCAATGTTTTGCTCGGCCATCAATTCCCTGGCTCGCGGGTCATCGCTCGGTTCGATGCGCCGGGCGAAAATCAGGAAGCCGGTGTGGGCGACCATGCGATCCGTTGGGCGCAGACGGGTCGGCTCAGATTTGTAATAACGCAGCAAGATCTCGCAAGTTTCAAAAAAAGCAAATCGATAACGGCGTAAAGTGTGCAGGGTCTTTTCGACCTGGTTGAAAGTCGGCAGGATGGTACAGAAAAAGCCGCCCGGCTTGAGCGCCGCACGTACCTGGGCCAGGTAGTCGTAAGGATTGGGGACATCCAGGAAGAAGGCGTCTACGTCTGTTTCATCAATCCCTTCGGCAATATCGCGCAGCTTGAAGTCAACGTGGGAATCCAGTCCGACCCGGACCAGGTTCTTACGCGCCAGGTTGTGCATGTCTTCGCGCTGTTCGTAGGAATAAACTTTCCCCTCTGTACCGACCGCATAAGCCAGGGCGATCGTCATCGACCCGGAGCCGGATCCAGCTTCGACGATCCGCTGACCGGGGCCAATTCCCATCGTCACCAGGATGAAGCCGATATCCTTGGGGTATAGAATCTGGGTGGTGCGCGGCAGGTCGACCAACAAATCGCCCAACGCCGGTTGGAGCAGGAAGAAAGGGCTGCCCATGTGACTGAAGACCTGGCTGCCCCAGGCCAGACCGATCAGGTCATCGTGCTTGAGAATGCCGCGATGAGTTTGGAAGTCAGCGCCGGGGGTGAGCGTAATGATGAAATGCTTGTGCCGCAGACCGACCAATTGTGCCAGATCGCCGGCTTGTGCGTGAGTGGAATGCAGGTTCCAAGGCATGCGGCTATCTTACCACGAATTGATTATCGGCCTGTTTTCGGGATGTAAAAACCCTGTAATCTTGACGGGGTCAGGGGGGTATGGTAAACTACTGCCCGCTCTATCAATGGTCCCGTGGTGTAGCGGTTAACATGCGGCCCTGTCAAGGCCGAGATCGCGGGTTCGAATCCCGTCGGGGCCGCCAAAAGTAAAACAAAAAAACGATCCATTTTGGGTTGTTTTTTTGTTGTTTCACTCCAAAACACATCAAAACAATCAGCCCCTTAGTAGTTACGCGTCGCGAACTCCAAGATTCATCGAACCCGCGATCCAAACACCGCTTGTTACCTTCTATTTTAAGTATTTGCATTCCCTTTTCTTATCCTATAGCAGTTTGTCTCAATGGCTTAATTGTATACGGCTATAAGTTTCGGTTGCGAACGTAGGCGGCTTAGAATGGATAACAAAATCAGCACGAGCCGACTTTTGAGTTGGCTCGTGCTGATTAGTTTAGTGGCCTCGATGGGATTCGGAGTTGCTTTGTTAAATTTATAGCATCAACGTTTCTTGGTACTAACAAGCAAATTTTATGCGGGAAATGAGAACGAGCTACGTAAATACCATTTTCCGAATTTAACCTATATCTCTTTTTGTGAATCCCACCAATCCAACTGACATGAATATTAAAGCGACCAATGTCAATGCGATCAAATCGATGGGATTGCCCTGACCAAGTAATATTTTAGGGACATGGGTCAAAGGGGAAATGTTTAAAATCGCCTGATTTAAGAAATGAAACTCGCCACCTAGATCAATGAAGATCATCACGACAATGGCTGCCCAACTAAGCGCCGTCCAGCGTGGTGCCAGACCAAACTGCGCTGTAGTAATCCCAGCGATAACCCACATAGCGGGCACATAAGCTAAGCTCGCCCCGATAACACGGAGAAGTTGGTCTGTCGTTGGTTGCCCAGTGCTTAGACCGTAAGTGAGGCCGGCAGTCAATCCAAAGGATGCCAGGATTGCGAATGGACCGGCGAACGCAAAGATGAGATGGCTGGCAATCCAGCGCAGCCGTTCGACAGGTTCCGCCAACACAGGATCGATCCTTTGGGCTGTCTCCTCGCCGCGCAGCCGGAGCGCTGCGAGAAGTGCGTATACAGCGATCAATTCCACAAGAATCATGAGCGCCAGAGTAAAGAAGCTATCGCTCGAACCGCTCCCATTCCCCAATTGTTCAAAGTAGGCTTTGACTCCTTCCGATGCCATGAGCTGGTCTGAACCCGATTTGGCGACATAGCCAAACACCGCACCAATCAGGGTAAATCCAGTAATCCAAGCTAGCAACATAGAGCGTTGTAGTCGCCATGCCAGAGCAAATGGACTCCGCAGGCTCGCTACTGCATTGGCTGGACCACTTCGTTCCGGCAAAAAGCCTGCGCCAAGGTCACGGCTGGCGGAAAGCTGGTATGCGGCGGCAAGAAAGCCAACGATCGCGATCAAAAACAGGCCAAAGACCCACCAGCGTTCCCCAGCAAATGGATTGATAAAGCGCATCCAGCCCAGCGGAGAACACCAGCTTAACCAGGAGACTCCCGAATCGCCAATCACCCGGACCAGATACAATAAACCCAACCCCCATCCAACCAGACCGCGAGCGGTACCCGCATTTGGGGTAAGTTGAGCTGCTAGGGCAGCCATACTTGCAAACAACCAGCCGATTGCTACAGCCGATAACCCTAGTGCAATAGAGCCCATCACAGGAATATCTAAGAAAATCAACCCGACCGCAGCTAGAGAACCGATTAGAAAATCAGCAGCAAAGGTGACGATGATAGCCGCCGATAACGGCGCATGCTGACCTACGACAGTTGCCTCAACAAGTTCTCGCCGTCCACTCTCCTCCTCCAAACGCGTATGCCGGATCACCGTGATTAATCCAAAGGCACCAAGCAGAATAGCAGCAGCCGTACTCCAGCGCCAAGCGGTAAGTCCACCCAACGATGAGGATGTCACCCGGCCAAGCAATGCCACTTCGGAACTAGCATTGGTCTCGTCAGCAAAGGTCTGGCGCATGGACTCAGTTGGGTACAGGCTGCGATAACTGCTGGCAAATCCGATCGGCAGAAGCGCCAGTAAAATAATCCAGATCAATAAGGAAATCCGGTCCCGTCGCAAAATTAACCGAATTAGAGTTGTTGTTCCAGTGAAAGATTCCATAATCAAACCTCAGCCTGATAATGGCGCATAAACAATTCCTCCATTGTCGGAGGCTGGCTCACCAGGTTATTCACACCAGCAGTCGAGAGTTGGCCCAGAACATCACTTAAGGCATTGCCATCAACCTCACAACTGATGCGCCCGCCATCAACCTTCACATTGTAAACACCTGGAAAGTTTGCAAGCCCGGCGGGGGGACGATCAACACTGGCCGTAAGGGTGGTGCGGGTCAGGTGTCGCAATTCAGAGAGGGTTCCGCTTTCAACCACTCGACCTTTGCGGATGATACTCACCCGGTCACATAAGGCTTCCACTTCTGCCAATATATGACTCGAAAGAAAAACTGTACGCCCTGCATGTCGCTCTTCCTCAATACATTGGCGGAACACAACCTCCATCAGCGGGTCCAATCCGGATGTTGGCTCATCCAAGACTAATAGTTCCACTTCTGAAGCCAAGGCTGAAATGAGCGCCACTTTCTGCCGGTTCCCTTTGGAATAGGTCCGGTTTTTTTTACTTGGGTCTAGATCAAAGCGCTCCAGGTAAGCTACCCTGCGACTGGGATTAATCCCTCCTCGCAGCCGGCCCAATAGATCGATAACCTCCCCACCGGTCAAGTCAGGCCATAAGTTTACATCGCCGGGCACGTATGCGAGTCGGCGATGTAAATCTACCGCATCACGCCAGGGATCGCCATTCAGAAGTAACACCTGCCCGCGATCTGCACGCAACAACCCTAAAAGAACCCGGAGCGTGGTGGTTTTACCCGCGCCATTCGGTCCTAAAAATCCATGAACCTCACCCGTTTGGACTTTTAGGTCCAAACCATCCAAGGCGGTGACTCGGCCAAAAGTCTTCACAAGACCCGTTATTGAAATAGCCGTTTTCTTTGTCATATCAACTCCTACGCATGATTTCATTTGCCCAGTTCGGACTGGAATTATTGTTTGGTATGTGCATTAATTTTGTCGAGATAAGCTAGGAAGGCATTCGACACAGCGCTCATTTCTCCGACGCTAATTGGCTGTCCTGATTCCAGGGTGCGATGGATCGATTCCCCGATCATCTCTGCCATTTCTTCATCCGATAATCTGAGTTCAGATGGCACGAGTGGTTCGATTAGAAAAAATCCCATGAAGATTGCCGTAACAATATAAACCTGGGTCCTGGCGCTGATGTCGGAACGTAATAAACCATGTTCACTCAGAAACTCAAGGTAAATTTCAAATCCCGAAAGTCTTTCGCTATACTCAGGGCGTTGCTGTTCAGTATGGGCCATCTTTCCGATGATTTCTCGCTCTCGTAGCAAGAAAGCCCTTAATAGCGGGCGCTGGATCAAGGCAAGAGCGGCGTTTTTGTAAATGCCACGCAAAGTAGCGCCTTCGGGATCAGCAGCGACTCGCTGTCGATAATCGTTTGATAGTGCAACGGCTTCATGCTTCATTAAAGCATCAAACAAGTCCTCGCGAGTTTTCCAATGAAGATAAATGGTGCCTTTCGCGACCCCGGCTTTCTGAGCAATATCATCGATTGTGGTCTTGTCATATCCCCAACGCAACATCAATTCTCTGGCAATATCTAATATATGTTGCTCTCTTGCTTGCCCTTTCAAGCGTTGCTTTTGTTGATTGGTTGATGATTGCTTTTTCATAGGATATCCATCAATGAATATATTTTTGACTAATTATTCATTTTTAGTCATATAGTTCTATTTTACAACGAAACTCTTGGCTGTCAAGGAGAACAAAGCCGAGTAATGTTTAGACTTGTGCTGGCTACTTAACTCATTCGTCAGTTCTTTTTGGAAATTTAAACAGACATTTCGCCAATCAATGCTAACCCATAAACCTTTTCCGTCCACAGGTATATCCAAAGATTTCTTGTAGTGAAATGCATCATTCATAAGGATCCCAACACGATACAACTTCACAACTCGATGATCGATAGATGCTATTCACCCGTGTCCGTTAAAGTATTAATGTAAAGGATATGGATTAGTTAAGATATGCAGTGCGGGAATAATTATGATGCAATCTACCAAGAATCGCCTTCGATGTGATCCGTCCGCTTGCTAGCTTTGCCCTTGGCAGGTCATAATGATTGGGGATGCGCTGCTCAATCCCTTGGTGCGGCCTTTCTTGATTAAAATATGCAGTGTATTCTGTGACCACTCGTCGTAAATGGTTATCGTCATGAATCAGGATATGATCCATGCACTCTCGTTGCAGACTACCCATGAATCTTTCGAAACATCCATTTGCTGGTGGCGTTTGAAAAGGCTTCTTCAACTCTTTGATGTCTGAGCACATTGCCGCTGCTAAAAAGTGCATAGCATCTTTTTTATCACGGTCTCGAATCAGATACTTCGGTCCTCTCCCCCACGGTGTGGCTTCTCTCAATTGTTGTGCGGTCCATTCATCGGTTGGATATTTCGTTACACCAGTATGGACGATCCACCGCGTTTTCAATTCCATCACCACAAATACATACCATTGTCGGAACAACCAGTCGGTTACTACCATAAAGTCGCATGCCAAACACCGCTGGCTTGATTCTTCAAAAAAGTCGCCCAAGTTTGGCTCAATGAATGTTCCTTCCTATCTTTTGGCATATATCTCTGGATGGTTCGTTTACTCACTTCCATCTCCAACTTCAATAATTCACTACGTATTCTCTCGGCTCCCCATAACTGATTCTCTTTCGCCATCTCTTGAATCAAGGCGATCGTTTCAGACGATATCTTTGGCTTGCCCCGCGATTTCCGCCGCCAATAGAATTTTGAAACAACCCACGATGTCAACGTAACAAAGTATCGGGCTGAACAATGCGAAGGGCTTGTTTCCAGAACTTCGTAAAGTGGAATAGAAACACCAAGCGAAAACGATCAGAGTTGGTAAGCTGTGGTCGCTTGATCTGTCGTTTTAGCACTATCAATTGCTGGCGTAACATAACATTCTCCATCATCAAAACAATATGGCTGCGCTTTGGGTCTGAGAGAATGCCGATGATTAGGACTGAAGTGGCGGGTTTTATCCCGTGTTTGATACGCTCTTATAACCAGTCAAAGAATTTCCCATCATGCCGCTCCCGGGAAATTGTGAGATGAGAGTAAAACAGCATGATAATCCTCTTTATCCGCTCAAATCCGGGCGGATAAACCAATGGTAGCCATCCAGCACAGGTAAATCCATACAACCAGAATTTGCATACCCAATCTATAATCCCACCTGGGTAGATGTTGTTCGACTACAAAATTGTAGGTCTTGGCAGATACACTTTCGCTTACTGCGCAAGAATGACGTTTTATAAAAGCTGGGGAGATGTGTGATGAAAACTCAACCTGAGGTTCGACAAGCAAGATAATCGCGCTTAACATAATCTGGATTGTCTTACACTCAACTGATTACGTATTGAAGTTAGGATGTAGCATCCATTCCGCTGCAGAAAGAATACTCACAGGAATGCCGTCTATTTGAAAATCTTTCCCGTTCGCATCAGTCAAAATTAGAGCGCTTTTTGGCTTCAAGACTTGTATGGCGTCCTGCAATGCCCGCACCTCCCTCTCCCGAGTAGGAGCATTGTTCAGGTTTTGAGTCACTTGAATGAGCTGGCGTGTTTCAGGCAGGAAGAAATCCACTTCATATCCACCCGGAGATGAAAAATAGTATATATCCTGTGTCGTCCGCCGAATTGTCAGGAATACTAAATTTTCCAAAAGCTTTCCCGTATTTGGCGAGAAACCAAAGCCAACTTTGTTTACAAGCCCGGTATCTATACAGTAGATTTTCTTAGGCGCAATCTGCTGGCGCTTCACCGAGTAATCATACACATTCAACGTGAACACCAGCCAGCTATTTTCCATATAGCTTATATACTTCTTGATCGTATTGACGCTGCCGAGCCGAAGCTGATCTTTGAGCTTATTGAACGAGATCAAGCTGGTTGGATTGCTGATCAGGTAAAATGCTAGTTCGCGAATTGCGGTAACGTCATCCAGCCGATAGCGCGTCGCAATATCGCGGTATAAGACATCATCATACAAGGTTCTGAGTAGAGGCAATTCCGGATATTTCAACACATCGGGAATGCCACCCGACTCCAAGTAGGCTTGCAGCGAATTCTGTAGACGGGCATGATGCACGGTTGTCATGCGTGTCAGATCTGGAATTTCCTCCTCACGAAACTCCAAGTATTCCTTGAAGGAGAAAGGAAAAAGCTCGATTGGTACATACCTGCCAGTCAAGCGAGTTCCAAGTTCCTTACTTAGCAGGGAAGCATTTGAACCTGTAATGTAGAACTTAAATCCCATATCCATGAAGCGCCGGACAAAGTGTTCCCAGCCGGTTATGTTTTGCACTTCATCGATAATAAAGATTTTCCGCTCCCCGAAAACTTCTAGTAATATCTGGTACAGATCATTGGCATCATCTGCTTCGAATCCCAAGAAGCGGTCATCCTCAAAGTTGACATAGTAGAATTGATCTGAGCCCAACTTATGAGCCATTTGAGCTAACATAGTGGACTTTCCTACACGGCGAAGCCCTGAGACGATCACAGCATGAGGAACGTTACTCGCCGATTCCACTTGAGAAAGCTGATTTCGAACAATACCCGTATCCAAGTTCCAAAAGAACTCGAATTGTTCGAGCAGCATGCTCTTTATTTGATCTTTAGTCCAACGGGACGTCCAAGGGCTTTCATCCATACTGAAATAATACACCGAATAGTTTTCATTGTCAATGAAAACTATTTATCAAGTCTAGAATTGAGTGTATTAAAACTGATGGGATTAAGCCCATTCACTATGCATGATAAATGGAAATAGAACTAATCAGCGAGATTAGGGGCTTTGATGCACAGCACAGAATGTTTACCAAATGTGCGTCTGATGGGTTTGGTCAATACTGATATAATGAAGGAAACATTATCCAACTTACTGAGTGCCCAAGTAGTTACGCGTCGCTGTTTCTAACCCCGTCGGGGCCGCCAAAGCTGAAACAAAAAAAACCGATCAAAATGCTCGGTTTTTTTTGTTTTTTAAGCCATTTTTAGCGAGAAAACAGGGGTGAAAAAAGTTACGCTCTGCGGTTTCCATTATTGGGCACTTTTTAATGAACCCGCGATCCCAGAATTCATATCGGTAGTGTTTGGGATGAGGTTTTTGCACCCTACGGGGACCTACTGGCAATCCATGCATGCCAAAGCAACGACGTTTTGGGTAGTGGCTGTTGCGCCGCCACCCTCGACGGATTTCGATACAGCGATTGTACCTCCGGCGCTGCCCTGTCCGGTGAGCGGGATTTCCAACTGCCCGCCGAGCAGCAGGGCATAGTTGAATAGGCCCGGCGTGCTGCCATCAATGCTGGTCGCATTGATGGTCAAGCTGAATTTACCGCTATCTAACCTGCCGGTGAGATCGAACGTCGCCGTCGTGGCGTCCGTTTTTAGATCAGCCGCGCCGGGACCGGCGCACTTGGCCCCAGCGACGAGTTGCGCCACTCCGGAGCCGCTTACAGTGCCATCGTCCTGGACTGTAAGATCAAGGCTCGAGTTCCACTGCTCGTCGGCACAGGCGCCGGCCGCGCCGTAATCTCCGGTGGTAGTGGTCTGGATCGTACCCGTCCAATGCTCGACGGAAGTCCCATTTTGCGGCGTGGCGCCGGGTGTCTGCTCTATGCCAAAAATTACTTTTGTGGGTGTTGCCACCTGGAGGATCAAATTTCCCATAACGCCGCAAGCGATCATCTGAGAAATGATGATGACGCCTGCCGTCAGGTGTAGAAAACGCCTGGATCTCATACATGCCTCCTACCAATAAAACGTGCGGCCTATAGCTGGTATTCTACATCCAAACCAGGCCAGATTCAAGCAGGTCCCAAGGTGTCGACTTTCCAGGGAATTAATTGGGAATTCTTCAAATTACAAAACTGCTTTTGTGCAGGCTGGAAATATTCTTACAATGATATAAGTTGAATCCAGCGCAGCACAAATGCCGGGGCATCAGGGCAGAGAGTTCCATCGCAAGCGTCCACTGCAACCAATCGACCTGATCGTGGCAAGAGTCACTGACAGCAGTTAGGCGTTCCCCGCCCGGGCCACCCAACCATTCTTATGGAAGCGCCCGATCGTCGATAAGATCATCCCTCGACGGGTTCTGCGACGAAGAGCGGGATGAGGCGCTCGGTTTTGTCCTGATACTCCTGATAAGGGGGGTAAGCCGCTACCGCGATTTTCCAGAGCCGTTCCCGCTCGGTCGGATCGACCACTTCGCGGACTTGCATTTGATGGACTTCACGCCGGTCGCGAATTTCGATCCTGGGATTGGCCTTCAAATTGAAGTACCACAGCGGATGCCTGGGTGCTCCGCCCTGGGAGGCGACCAGGATATAGTTCTTCCCGTCCACCACCCGCATCAACGGGGTCTTGCGGACCGCGCCGGTCTTGCGCCCGTGATGGGTCACGATGACCACCGGCAGGCCGGTGTCCCGCAGGGTCAGGCCGGCTGTTCCCCCGCTGCCTTCGTACAGTTCGACTTGCTCCGCCACCCAGCCTCGTGGACTGGGGAGATATTCGCTCATAGGGACCTCCTTTGCCTCGCCTCCGGGTTCTCAACACACCGCTAAGAGAGGGACGAAAAAATTATAGCATCAAAATGATGCGAAGTTTTTCATGGAAACAACCTCCCCTCAAACTCTCGAACGCGTTTTTCGGAACCTTAAAATTACAAAACTGCTATTGCACAGTTTGGGAATCTTCCTACTTGGTTATTAGTATAATTACTGCTCTTTTTTATAAACTGGATATCCAAGATCAATTTCTAAGGACATTGTTAATATCTACTGCCGTAATATTATTTTTGAACATAACGATATTTACGGCATGGATTAATTATCTAAAATCAAAGGATAAATAATTTTT
Organism: uncultured Chloroflexia bacterium; assembly: GCA_963790075.1. Lineage (GTDB taxonomy): Bacteria > Chloroflexota > Anaerolineae > Anaerolineales > Villigracilaceae > CAYOUV01. The sequence continues at coordinate 1,042,718 of CAWBNG010000004.1, read as the reverse complement.
TTCTAAGGAGTCCTTCCACAGGCAGAAAACCCGGGCTTGTGCTCAAAGATGACCGACCGCCGTTCTCCCTTTCCCCCTGGTACCCGATTGTTTGCCTATCTGCGTGACAGCGGCCACGAAGACCAGGAACTATCGATCATCCAGCAGGAAAAGGAGATCCGCACCTGGTGCACGGATCATGATCCGATTCTGGACCATATCTATACCGATGAAGCCCAACCCGTCACATCGGATGAGAAACGCCAGCCAGGTTGGCGTAAACCACATCCTGGCCCTGCATGGTGACCTTCAGGGTTTCTTCATCCAGAACATCACCTTCAACGATGGTTACGCGGCTTGGATCAGGATTCTTCAACCGATTTGCCCGACGTAAATACAGGGTAAGGTGAACATCCGGGTGTTTTAGAAAGAACGGGATCGTATTGCGCGCCAGTTGTCCATTTGCACCAAGGATTAGAATTTTAGGCATTGTTGGATCCTCCGTCTGGTGGCATTAGATAAACGCACGTGGAAACCCATAGAATCGTTTATAAATCCCAAACAGTTATGAATACCACCCTAATACCGATGGCCGATCACTGTGATCTTTGACATAGCATCTGCAATTTCGCTCAGGTCGTTGGCAGTTAGTTCGATGTCAGCCGCGCCATTATTTTCTTCCAAGCGTTCAAGTTTGCGGCTGCCTGGAATCGGCACGATCCACGGTTTTTGTGCCAACAACCAGGCGAGCGCGATCTGGGCTGGGGTACCGTCCTTTTCTTTGGCGATGCGTTCCAGCAGTTCGACCACCACCCAATTTGCTTCGATGGCTTCCTCGGTGAAGCGCGGGTTGTTATGACGGATATCATTCTCGGCGAAGGTGGTCTGCTTGGTGATCTTGCCGGTCAGGTAGCCACGTCCCAGCGGGCTGTAAGGGACCAAGCCAATACCTAGTTCCTCACAGGTTGTCAGGACAGCATTTTCTTCGATGGCTCTCCACCAGATCGAATATTCGCTTTGCAAAGCTGTGACGGGTTGCACTGCGTGCGCCCGGCGGATGGTATCAGCATCCGATTCAGAAAGACCGAAGAGTCTGACCTTGCCCTCCCGAATCAAATCCTTGACCGCTCCTGCCACATCCTCGATGGGCACATTTGGATCGGGCCGGTGCTGATAGAAGAGATCGATGGCCTCGACCCGAAGCCGTTTGAGCGAGGCCTCGGCAACGCGCTTGATCTGCTTGGGTCGGCTATCCAAGCCAGCGCCAGGGCCGGGTCCCTTGTCTCCATCATGCTTGAAACCGAATTTAGTAGCAATTACAATTTTTCCCTTAAAGGGCTCAAGCGCTTCACCTACAAGTTCCTCGTTCGTGAACGGACCGTACACTTCCGCCGTATCGAAGAAGGTGATGCCGCGATCAACCGCTGCGCGAATCAGGTCGATCATATCTTGCCGGGTGCCGATCGGTTTGTCTCCAAAGGTCATTCGCATGCAACCGAGTCCAAGGGCTGAAACTTCTAACCCGCTGTTTCCAAGTTTACGTTTTTGCATTTTTTTCACTCCTCGCTTTTCGTCGTTCGAATTCTTTCTTGAAATTACCCTTCATCAAAGTGCTTCAATCTCCCCCCATTAATTCTTCTACTTGAACCATTTCCTGTTCTTTTTTCAATAGAGCCTTTTCATACACATCAATTTTGTAATTCAGGCGATCCAGTGTTTTTTGCATTTCTTCCATTCGGGTAGCAAGCAGGTCGCGCTGTTCGACCAGGATCTCTTTTCTGGCTTCAATGGTCTGATCACCCAGCTGGACCAGTTCCATGTACCCAATCAGGATTTCCACAGGAAGTCCCGCGCCTCGCATACACTTGATGAAGTCCACGCGCCTGAGATCGAGTTCGTTGTAATCTCGAATACCACTTTCAGTTCGATTTACGGTCGGGATCAGTCCAACACGCTCGTAGTAGCGGAGGGTATCCGCCGTGATACTATATTTTTCACTTACTTCTGATATCTTCATGATTGCACCTCCAAATAACAGTGTAACACCTGGAGCCGACTCCAAGTCAAGGGGTTATTATGAGAATTTGAGCAGAAATTCTTAGTGTAATGGTCGAGATTATCGGTCGCGGCTCTCGGATGATGATCTCCGGATTCCATCATCATTTCAAAAAGGTTAACGCCCTGAGCCTTTACGATTCGAGCAATGGCTTTGACTTCAGGATGTCCAGCGCTTCTTGGTTTGCAATAGTCAATCAGGGACAATTCTGGTATTTGAATTACAGTGGATGAGGTGCAAGCGCATTCCTTGATGGGGTCGTTTTCGTAGCCGCAAGGGCAGGGAACCACACAAAATTACATTTCAAATTGAGCAAATCTTGTCTCAAGGAAATTTTTTCCACGTATCTATTATGGTTTGGTATAAAACATCGATCAAGGTGCTTAGACAGCCGACCAACTGGTATCCATATCAAAACACACTTATTGATCCAAACAAACCCCTTCTGATCCCCAAAAGGTCAATGATATCAATTCGGCCGGGACGTTTTTTGGCATGTGTCCGGGCAACAACTTGATCAAATCCAGGCCGGTCGACGGCTTCCATGACCTTGTTTCGAGTTGCGAAACCTATGTTTTACAAGGTTGGGTGAATTCAACACGCTTGAGACAGTTGAAATATTTTGTAGCCCCCCTGGCTATAGGGTAGATTGTAGTATCTCGCTTGGGTGCCATATGTCCAAAATCGGCTTACGCAGTTTCTCTCACCTTTAACTCAAGAGGTATCTGGGCTCTTAGTACCATAGGATTTTCTTGTTGAATATCTTTCATCAACATCTCTACAGCCAGTTCCCCGGTTTCATCCAAAAACTGACTGACGGTGGTCAATCCGATTTGTCCAGCAATCTCGATATCATCAAAGCCTATAATGGCAATATCTTCTGGGATTCGATATCCAATACGTCGGGCAACGTGCAAAGTAATTAAGGCCAGATAATCGTTGGCGACGAAAATTGCCGTAGCCGGTTCTGTATTTGTTAGCATATTTCGTATGTACTCTGTATTTGCCGTTGGAACTGCCCATTCCGGAAAATGAATATGATTTGATGGCAACTCGATTCCATGTTCATTTAGTTCATATTCGAATCCCGCGAGTCGTTCTTTACCTGCGTGAACGGTAGATGTTACTGGTAAGTTACCATAATCGAGAAATGCCATCCGCTGATGACCTTTCTCGATGAAGTATTTTGCTACCATCCGACCACCCGAGAAATTATCAATGACCACGCTGCTAATTAACCGATGCTGCGATTCGATAAGGATTGTAGGAATATTCTTTTTCAATCGTTGAGCTTGCTCATCTGTCAGATTTAAAGAGATCAAAATCAAGCCATCAATTTGTTGGGATGCAGACAACATCCCCAGATGTCCGGTGAATCTTTTTTCCGAATCGATCGAATATATTACTAACTCATATTTTGTATCAGCTAATCGATTTGCTATGCCTCGCAAACGTTGTGTCATTGCAAATGTGGAGAAATAAGGCACTAGCACGCCAATTCGACCAATTTGCTGCCGGGCTCGTGCAACTGCCTGAGCTTGTGGTGTGAACCCAAGACGGTTGATGGCATCCAACACCTTGGAACGGGTGGATTCCTTTACCAGATGGGGTGAATTTAATACTCGTGAGACCGTTGTAACGCTTACGCCAGCCTCATGAGCAACGGTATATATTGTAGGTGTTAGATCTTTACCCATAACTTTAGCAAAAACCGAATCGTAAATTGATCTTCAAATAATTAAACCACAAACTTGCCAATTTTATTCACGCTTGAGCACGGCGAAGCAAACGAGCTGCTGGATACACGATATGAACTGGAATCAAAATCGACCTCCAATATAGCCCAATCTCGTCCTTTATCCCAGCGCATGGCGATTTTGGAGTCATTGGTTTCGGGTAAACTGAACGATCCATCAAAAGCAGGATGACTATTCCGAAAACGGATCAATTCGAACAGCGATTGAACAACCGGACGCTGAATGGCTAGATTAATCTCTTCAGGCGTGTAATAATGGCGGTTGATATCGCGCCCAACACCACTTTTGGCAAGCAAGGCCATATCATTCTCACCTGCCAGCAAACCTACATAATAGACCTGCGGTATACCCGGAGCAAAGAATTGGATCGCTCGGGCCAATAAATAGTCGCGGTCATTACGCCCAAGAGCATCGTAGAATGTACAGTTTACCTGGTATAGATCGAGATTAGAGGCCGCCGGGCCGGTGGCCAAACGGCTTTGCCCGTTGCTATTATTGTGGATTTTATCAACCAAGGCATCCAGTTCTTCTGCAGGAATTATGCCAGGGCGACCTTGCGAATCGATGCTATCAGCTCCGATATCGATTACACCGATGCCATCATGTGTGTCTAAAACGGTGATGGCGTTGCGCGGACTGATTTCCAGCCATCGTCTTAGATAATGAGCGGTATGGTTAAAGATGGCATGTAAAATCAGGGGAGGTAACGCGAAATCATAGACGCGATCCACATGCTGCGCAATTTCAATTTGTCTGCGAAAGTAAGAATGAATTTCGACAAGCACTTCGATCTCTAAGGCCGCTGCTTGCTTAGTGAGGTAGTCTATAAACGCGAAGGTTTCTGGAATCATGAAACAGCTGCTTCCCGGCTTTTTAATAGCATACCCTATGGCATCTAGCCGCACCATGCGGATACCATTTTTATGTAGTTTTCGCAACACGGATAGCAGGTAGGTTTTACCTTTCGGATGGGTTACATTTATATCGATTTGTTGTTCCGAAAAGGTCGTCCATAGCAAGCGCTTTTGGTTGTTCTTTAGCGTAATATAAGAAAAGGGTAGGCCCAGACGTGGGCGATAGATGGTCAACAGGTCATTTTCAGTAGCGCCTTTCGGAAAAACGCTGTCCATGGTCAGGAACATTTCTTTATAAATGGAGGCACTACCCTTTTCGGAATAATCCAGGAATTGCGGGGAGGAAGAGGACACATGGTTGACAATTAAGTCCGCCATTAGATCCACATCCTGCCCCAGTTTTTTGATATCAGCCCAACCTCCCAGGCAAGGATCAATCTTGGAGTGATCGATCGGGTCAAAGCCAGCATCAACACCGTGAATGGGGTAATAAAATGGAAGGAGATGAATACCCCCAAACAACCCTGCGAGTGGTCCTGTTAGTAATCGATGTAAAGCCTTGATATCGCCTCCACCCAAGCGATCTACATAAGTGATAAGTTGTACGTTGTTTTTCATAATGCTTATCTTTGCGGCAATGTGCAATCTGTAGATGGCAAGTGCTACTTCCTAAGATACAGCCCCTTCATTAGACTGAAGTTAATTCCTGTTTATCTCATTCGGATCTAGCCACGCCAAAGCTTGGCAGATATAATAATCCAAAAAAATCCGATGTATCTCCTCCAGGACCTTCCTCATAAGTAAATGGAATAACGTTTAAGTTTGCATGATCCCTGAATTTAACGTTCATTTCGTAAAGTGGATCGTCCAATCCACATGCCCTATACCGTCTGGGGATTGACTTTCCTCTCTTTCTCAGGCTTTGAAGCTGTGTGAACAAATCATTGTAACTCCCTTCGAGTTTATGGATGCCTCCAAAATATTCATCCACCTCAAAGACGGGATGGAAGGGGTTTCTCATTGCCGTAACAATATCCAACACCCCGGAAATAGCGATCCCTGCCCCAAATTTATCAGGCTTGTTCAATGCCAGTATAAATGCTCCATATCCGCCCATGGAAAACCCTGCTACGAAATTGCCATTCCGCTGATCTGATAAAGGAAAAACGGAACATATGTCCAATATGCAGCACCATGTAATAGACCAGCGTAAAAACTAATTTCAACACTCGGCATCACCAGCGCTAATCCATGTCGGCCTGCATATTCTCCTATTCTACTGACCTGAGACCAAATGCTGGAATCTGAGAATACCCAATGCAACAGGGACAGGGTTTTTAATTTTCTTTCCGGACCTATAAATATCATCAAGCGACTCATTCAATGAGAGTGGATCGAAAACGGGAAATGGTAGATTAACAGTGACGGTTGTGGGGATGTTCAATACTTTTGATTGAAAAGAACACTGAAAACGCGACATAGCACCTGCTGAGGTACATGGGTATGTCCCAGCTACATTCCCAGTAAGAATTGAAAAGCTTGATCATAAAAACTTGGCAATGGTTCGTGTCCAAAATCAGGATATATCACCATTTTCTTTGGCGAGACAATCTTGTTGTATACGGCAAACTGCGAGGAGGGAGGGCAGATTGTATCCATCAGGCCAATTCCCCAAAGCGCTTCTGCCTGGACACGAGGAGCCAGAAATTGGATATCGATATAACCTAACGTTTCGAATATGGTTGTTTCCAGTTTATGCATGGGGTCCGAATGACGGAAGTATTCCTGCAGTTCTTGGTATGCATCTTTTGCGCAATCCATTTCCCAAACGCGCAAGTAGTCACTCAGGAAAGGGAAGAACGGCGCGGCGCGTCTAATGCGAGGCTCCAAGGCAGCACAAGCCACAGTCAACGCGCCTCCCTGACTGCCGCCCATGGCCCCAACCCGGTTCGCGTCCACTTCAGGCATTTCCATAACAACTCTGGCAAGTTGGGCTGTATCGAGAAATATTTGTCGAAAAAGCAATCTTTCAGGAGAACCCCGCAACGCATCCTCCAATCCACGGATGATATGTCCATGAAGAGTATTACCGGCTACATTTCCGCTATCTTCTGATAAGCCCGCCTGACCGCGACAGTCCAGAGCGGCGATGGTAAAACCTGCAGCAACAAAGCCAAGCTTATCGAACCAGTCACCAGAATCGCCTGTATAACCGTGAAATAGCAGCACTGCAGGATGTGGGGATGGTGCATGCGCAGGGCGCAACAATTTGGCGTGTATGCGCGCCTCTCCGACCCCTGTAAAAAACAAATGAAAACACTCAATATTGGGCACTTGAAAATCAGCCGCAATTAATTCGACTTTGGGATCAATCGATCGCATTTCAGCCAGACTTTTATCCCAGAACGAATCGAAATCTGATGGACATGGATTTTTCCCACGATATGTTTTGAGCTGTTCGATGGGTAGATCAAAGGTCAAGGGCATTTTCGGCTCCAACTTTTTTTATGAAATCCATGGAAGACCATTATTGCAATAATATACATGACAATATTGGCGTTATTAAGGATCACGTTCCAATCCACCCTCCCGGCACCACCTTCTGTGTAATCGTTCAACCAGTAAAAGGGAATCTCTTATCGCTTGCCAGACCCGGTTATTCTCATCGCAATGGAATGGCACTCGGTACACCACTGCTCCGAACTCCGCTGCTCATCCCTTGATTGAGCCTTGGAGTAGTGCTGTGATGATCTGGCGCTGGAACAGCACGAAGATGACGAGGGTGGGTACCAGGATCAGAATCGTACCGGCGCATAACAGGGGGACATCGGTCGCGTAGTGGCCCTGGAACGCTCCCAGCGCACCGGCCATCGTTCGCTGCGACGGGTCCTCGACAAGCACCAGCGCAAGGAGAAACTGGTTCCACGTCCAGATGGACATGAGGACCCCGAGCGACGCGATCGGCGCCTGCGCCAGCGGGAGGTGGATGCGCCGGAACAGGTCCCAGGTGGTGGCACCATCGACGCGGGCTGCCTCCGAGATCTCGACCGGCATGTTGACGAAATGGGCGCGCATCCAGAAGACGGCAAAGGGCATGTACAAGGCGATCAGCGGCAGCGCAATCGCAAACTTAGTGTTGTAGATCCCCACCGCCCGCTCCAGGATGTAGATGGGAATGATAATCCCTTGGAACGGGAGCGTCAGCCCGAACACGAACAGGGTCAGGAGCACGCCCGAGCCGGGGATCCGCAGGAGGCCGATGGCGAACCCGGCCATCGTCGAGATGACAAGGGCCACCGGCACAACAGTGAGGACGATACGTGTGCTTGATATGAGAAGCGTGGTCATATTCGCCACTTTGAATGCTTCCACGAAGTTGCCCCACTGCGGGTGCGCTGGCCATTCGAGCCCGCCAGGCACAGTGTTCGCTGGATGTAGGGCGGTCATGAAAATGCTGATGAAGGGCAGGATCGTGAACGCCATCAGCGCTAGGAGGAGCGTCCGTCCCGCGAAAAGTTCACCACGTCCAATCTTCATTGCATTGTCTCCTGGTTCAGGCGTTGGATCGGGAGGATGATCACGACGACAAGAATCATGAGCATGACGGCCAGAGCAGACGCCAAGCCTATATTTCGTTGGGAGAATGCAAGGATGTAGATCTGGAGTCCAGGGACCGACGTCGCGTTACCGGGCCCGCCGGCCGTCGCGACGTAAACGATGTCAAACGTGGCGAGCGCGGCGATCACCGTGACGGTCAGGCACACGCCGATCTCCTGCCTGAGAAGGGGGACGGTGATCGCGACGAACTCCGTAAACCAGCCAGAGCCGTCGATCCTCGCCGACTCATAGAGAGCCGGGTCGATCTTCGACATGCCGGTTGACAGCAAGACGGTACAGAAGCCGAGTAGTACCCAGACCCCGATAATGCCGACGGCCGAGAGCGCCCAATTGAAGTCGCCCAACCAGGCACGGGTGATCGAACCGAGGCCGATGATCCTGAGGAACTGGTTGACCAGGCCCGAAAGAGAAAACAGCCAACCCCAAATGATGCCGGCAGCCACGAGCGCTATGACTTGAGGCAGGAACAAAACAGTCCGGGCGATCTCCCCGAACCGCCCGGTCGCCACGCGGTTGATCACGCTCGCGACGACGAGACCTAGGCCCACCGGAATGAAACTGAACCACACGACCAGCCAGAACGCGTGGAAGATGGTCCCGATCAGGTCAGGCACCTGGAAGACAGTCACGTAGTTCTTCAACCCGACCCAGGTCATCGGACCGACACCGTTCCAGCGATGAAACGAGTACACGATGGTCAACAGGAAAGGCACAAGCACAAAGACCGCGTACATGAGCAGCGCGGGGAGGACGAACAGCCAGCCAACAAAGGTCTCCCGGCGGACCCATTTTTTGGTAGGGATCCGCCTGGAGACTGAGAGAGCCGCAGGACGATTATTATCTACTGTCATCATCAATGTCACGTCGATCTGGCAGGCGCAGGTATCACACTGCGGCCCTCACCACTACTATTTATTTTATTGAGCCATTTCCCGCTCGTACTCGGCTTGAACGGCCTTGAGGAGACCGGCAGCGTCTTGCTGGCCACCGACCATCTTCTGGAGTTCAGGCGTCCAGCCCTGAGCGAAGATGGAGCTCGTCGCGTTGGCGATAAAGTCCATCGCGCCGCCGTCTGCGCCCATTACCGGTCCGGCAGCGAGTGTCTCAGCCGTGACCGAGCCGGCAGCAACACTAGGCATCGTGGCATCCGCCGGCCCGCCAGGGTTGGAGCCGCCGACGGAGACGTCGATCTGGCGAGCCACATCGTTTGTGGCAACCCAGTTTAAGAAGAACGCTGCGCAATCCGGGTGCGCTGCCTTGGCCGCTATGCCAAAAGTCAATGGGGCGGACATGGCTGCAAAGCCACCACCGGCCTCGGCGGGCGGCATCAGGAAGAACCCAACGTTTCCGGGCAGGTCCGTGTCGTAGCCGGCGTTCTGCCAGTCACCGTTGAAGGTAAATACTCCCTCACCCTTACCGAAACGGGCGGCAGCATCCGTGTACTCAATGGCGTTGATGTCAGCCGGGAAGTAGCCAGCCTTGATCCACTGCTCGAGGTGCTGGGCAGCGATGAGGTTCGTCGGCGTATCGATCGTCGCGCCAGCTTTCCCGAAAATCCAGTCGTTGATCGGCCCGACTGGGCCATAGGCAGCCATCAGCTGCTGCAGCGGGAAGGCGAGCCCCATGCCACTCTTGGCGCTGCCCCACATCATGATTGGCTGGAGCCCGGCGGCCTTGGCCGCAGCGAGCAGGTCTTCGAACTCAGCGACCGTCTTTGGCGGCTCAGTCATGCCGATCTGCGCTGCCAGCGTTTTGTTATAGAAGACACCGGTCAGACTGTAGTTGAGGCCCATGGCATAGAGCGTACCAGAGCCGCGGACGCCGTCGGCGTCAATGCGGTTCTGGTTGAGCTGCGGCACCGGCCAGTCGTTCCATCCGAAAGCCACAGCGTAGCCGTCTAGGTTCATCAAGAGGCCGTCCTTCGCGAACGAGACCATCGTTGGCAGCCGGAGCAGATCGGGCGCGTTGTCGCTCGCGAGCACAAGCGGCGTCGAAGTAATTAGGTTCGCAAACTGATCCTGGCTGATGTCCCAGGTCACGTTCGGGTATTGCTTGGTGAACTCATCAGCAAGCTTGAAGGGCAGGTCGAAGCCGGTCTCGAAGCTGGCCTTAAGAACGACAGGATCCGTCCCACAACTCGGGACCGCAGCTGCGGGAGCTTCAGTGGCTGCGGGGGCCTCGGTGGATGCAGGGGCTTCTGTAGCCGCAGGAGCCTCAGTGGCAGCCGGAGCAGCAGTTGTTGCCGGCGTCCCACAGGCAGCAAGAAGCAGGGAGGTCAGAATCAGCAAGCTTATCAAAGACCATAAGATGGACTTCTTATTCATTTCTCTTTCTCCTAAATCAGCTTGGGTATGGATTCGATATGGAGGCCAAGGTTTTCGTTTTTTTTAATTTAGATTACGGCAGACCTCCTGAGACTTGAACACGGAAAGGATGTACTGCATTTATGTTAGTGGTATCTTGAAAGTACTTTCATATCAATAATACAAGTTTTCAATATTGGAGTCAATATCCAGTTTTTATGCAGTTTGGCGTTCTACTAATATGAGGGGGAGTTTGACGTGTCTTGGTGGTCTGGAAGGCGCTTCTATTTGTGCAAGCAATATTTCCACTGCCAACCTTCCCGACTCATCCAAATGCTGAGAAATGGTTGTGAGGTCGGCATATTCAGCCATATCAAGATCATCAAAACCAATCACAGCCAATTGATCCGGCACCTTGAAACCTAATTGGCGGGCAGCCTTGAGTATCCCTAGTGCCTGAAAATCCGTTGCAGCAAAAACAGCAGTCGGTGGCTCGGGCAGATTCAACAGTTCATTGGCAACCTTACGCGTTTGTTCTTGCGAATATGGGGCAAGACGGACAAACATGTCAGGTAGCTTAATTCGAGCCTCCTTCAATGCCCGTCGAAATCCACTTAAACGTAAACTTACAGGGTGAATGGAATACTCGGGCAAATCTGTGTCACCTAAAAAAGCGATTCTGCGATGGCCTTTCCTCAACAAATAAGTGGTTGCCATATAACCACCTTCTACACCGTCAATCTCAACACAATTCAATTTGGGATGTGGATATTCAATGAGGACGGTAGGTAGTCCATGTTCGATCAAGCGGTGTACCTGAGTATCATCCACGGGCAACGAAAGAATGATGAGCCCATCCAAGTTTCCGGTCAATGGCAGGCTGGACAGATACCCTTGTAAATGATCATTGGAATCAACGGTATACACAACCAATTCATAATTCTCAGGGGATAAAGTCTCCGCGATCCCTCGAAGCCGTTGCATAAAAGATGGCGCTGTAAAGAAAGGACTAATCACACCAATACGACCGATATGTTGCATGGCACGAGCTCGAGCTTCTGCTTTTGGAACAAAACCCAATGCATCGATAGCTGTGATTACTTTCTCGCGTGTTTCAGAATTGAGTTTCTCTGGTGTGTTAAGCATGCGAGAAACGGTTGTTATACTTACTCCGGCACGCTTTGCAACATCATAGATCGTAGGCTTTTTGGGTATAGACATATGAGTCCTTCGAATGAAAGCAAGACTGAAAGCACTTTCAGTTTAACATATCAAGCGGAAGTGCGTCAATGGCAAAATGGCAAGAGGATATTATCTGTGACGCAATCAGCATAAGTAAACCAAGATTTCCTTACTGTCTCATCATCAACTAGGGTCGATATTGCAACGCCTCCGCCAGGTGCGCGGATTGGATACGCTCGCTCTCACGCAGTACCCCGTAGGGGCGACGAGCGCCGCTTGCGCACCCGCAGGGTGCAGGGGGTACGGAGTGCAAAGTGCTGGACGAATGTCCAGCCGCTCGCTCTCACGCAGTATCCTGTAGGGGCGAAGCGCGTAGCGGTTACAGAGTACACTTTGTTGGGCAGCACATCATTTCACCTCTTGGTTTTCTTGGGAACAACAGCGGTGTTCTGGATTTGTACTCCAGATACGATGCCCCAAATCGAATCTCCAATTCCCGCTCTTCATGCACTTTCACGAAAACAAGCAATGCTGGTGCAAACAGGATGAGTACCCAGAGCACAAACAGCACTGACTGAAACCAGATCCCCGATGATAGGAGGAAAGCCAGAGCTGCAAGCAGCATGGGATTACGTGTCCAGGCATAAAACCAGTCTACTGCCAACTTCTTGCTGAGTGCAATCGTAAAAGGCGCGCCAAATCCTTTCAAGGCAAGATTTACCACTGTCAGCAGTGTAGCTAACCCAGTGATGACAACCAAGAACAAGCTGATTCCAACAGGTACTGGAAGCACCCAGCCAGACCAATCTTGATGAGTGGTTACTGCTCGAATGATGGTTACGCCAAACAGAGCCCCCACAGCATAATGGACAAACGTGGTTATCCAAGCAGTACGGCTCATTCGCACTACCAATGGCGTGGAGCGCTTGCATCGCGAAGTCCGCCGCAAGGCGCGCGTGGTCTCGATCTTTCCCAATCAGGCTGCTTGTTTGTAATTGGTTTCAGTCATCCTGAACGAGATTAGCGAAGAATGGCTGACCGGCAGAACGTATCTAAGTTTTCAAGGTTCTGATTGATCTTTTTGAGGATCCACTTGATCGGAATTACAGAAAAACCCTTGCACTATCTGTTCCCCCATTTTCATCATTTAGGAGCCTGGAAAACGACACAATCACAACCGCAAAAGATTCAGTTTATGGTAGGATTATTTTGTCGTCTTTCGCTGTACAATTATATTAGAGACTACTTTGAATACTGAAATGTCAGATTCCGAACAACTATATTGGAATATCTTTGAAGCTACCAGTGACGGAATATTGATCACCGATCTGGAGACGGGTAACGTACTCTTCGCCAATTCCGCAGCCGCAAAAATGCACGGATATGTGCGCGAGTCGTTTATCGGGTTGCGATTGCAAAGCTTGATCCACGCCAATAACCGGCCCTTCTTCGACAATTTCGCTCAGGTAATTCAGCAGAACGGCCTGTTTGAGTTTCTGGCACATCACGTGCGGAAGGACAACTCACTGATCAGCGTCGAATGGCGCGCGGTGGCGTTCGAATACCAGGGCCGCCCCTGCGCTTTGGCGATCATCCGCGATGTAACCAAACGGGTACAGGCGGAACGCCAGCTTCGACAGCGCATGGGGGTGCGCGAACACGAACAAGCCACGCTGCTCGAAATTTCCCAGACCCTGGCCTCCACCCTGGAACTACAGCCAAGCCTGATTCTCGATCAGTTGGGGGTGTTGATCAAATATACCCACGCCAGCCTGTTCACATTGGAAGATTCGACCCTGGTAGCGCTGGCTGTGCGCGGGACGAAACAACTGGAGCAGGCTACGCCAATCCGGGTCCGGCTGAATGGTAAAAAAACCCTGGAGGCACTGTTCAACGGACACCAGCCAATCCGTATCGCCGACATGTGGAGTGACGACCCACAAGCCCATTTCCTACGTTCATTACTGGATAATGGGGCGGCAGGTTTGCTCGAAGGAATGCAATCCTGGATGTGGGTCCCACTGGCAGTTAAAAACCGCATCATCGGCGGTGTAGGCCTGGCACATGAAAAGTCGGATTATTTCACGCCTCACCACGCTGACGTGGCTCTCAGTGTAGCCAATCAGGCTGCCATCACCATGATCAACGCGGAATTATATGAGGATGCACAAGCGCTTGGGGTCATGGAGGAACGACAGCATTTGGCGCGCAACCTGCACGATGCCATTAACCAATCCCTCTTCTCCGCCGGCCTGATTGCTGAAGTCCTGCCGCGCCTGTGGGAACGGGATCAGGACGAGGCGCGCCGGTCACTCGAGGACTTGCGTCGATTGACACGCGGTGCAATGGCTGAAATGCGCGCCCTGCTGGCCGAGCTTCGCCCTTCAACATTGACGGATGCCGACCTGAGCGATTTGCTGCGTCTGTTGGGAAATGCGTTCACCGGACGCACAAACATCCCCGCCAAGGTGATCGTGGCCGGGGAAGGCGTCTTGCCGGCCGAAACGCAGGTAGCCCTGTACCGTATCTGCCAGGAAGCGCTCAATAATATTGCCAAACATGCCCAGGCCAGCCAGGTGGAAATAGACCTCAAGCATGAAGAGGCCAGCATCGAATTGAGCTTACGCGATGATGGCCTGGGGTTTGATCCCGGACAAGCGACGACCTCCGGTCATTATGGCTTGAGCATGATGCAGGAGCGGGCGGAAGCCGTGGGCGCGCTCTTAACGATCACGAGCCAGCCTGGTCACGGCACTGAACTCACGGTCCGCTGGACAGGAGACCTTGGAAAGGAGGCCAAATGACAAACTCACCCTCCCCCCCCATTCATGTGATGCTGGTCGACGATCATACAATGGTGCGCAGAGGATTGGCGACCTTCTTAAAAGCCTTTGATGACCTGGAATTGGCGGGTGAAGCCGGGAGTGGTGAAGAAGCCATCAAAATGTGTGGCGAGATCCAGCCGGACGTAGTGCTGATGGATATGGTCATGCCAGATATGGACGGAGCAACCGCCACGCATGCCATCCGCCAGCAGTTCCCACAAGTGCAGGTGATTGCGCTGACCAGCTTTAAAGAAGGGAAACTGATCAGGGACGCCCTCGAGGCAGGAGCAATTGGCTACCTGCTCAAAGATGTCTCAGCTGATGAACTTGGCCAGGCGATCCGCGCTGCGTACGCCGGCCGCGCCACACTCTCTCCGGAGGCTGCCCAATCCCTGGCCCAGTCAGTCATTCAACCACCCACCCCCGGCTTTGACCTGACCGATCGCGAACTCGAGGTCCTCACCCTGATGATCGAGGGGCTGAATAATACGCAGATTGCCAGCAGCTTGACCGTCAGTCCATCCACGATCAAATCCCATGTCAGTAACATCCTGTCCAAATTAGGGGTTGCCAGCCGCACCGAAGCCGTAACACTGGCGTTACGCAACCACATCATCTCTTAACCCTCGCCTGCCCCCATATTGCTCCGCTGTCCCGCCCCACAACTCACACGGAACGCCAAAAGTATCAAACACCCTCTCCCCCAAGTGGCGGAGAGGGACCATCCCCCAATTGCCGGATGTAGATCGGGAGGCTTCCCTGTATGATTAAGTACGGGCGGATTTAATTATTTGCTCATTGTGATAATTTGTATCACGCCCCCACATCACTACTATAAGGAGTTTTACGAGAAGGGGATCCAGCATTCCATGAGTGGTACAACCAGGAAGGTGGCTAAGGCAACCACCTTAACCCAGAAAGATTTGGAGATTCGTTACCGCCGACTGTTCGAAGCCGCCCAGGATGGAATCCTGATTCTGGACGCTAAAACGGGGATGATCGAGGACGTCAACCCATATTTGATCAAACTGCTGGGCTATTCGCATAAAGAATTTGTCAAGAAGAAACTCTGGGAAATGGGGGCATTTAAGGACACCAAAGCCAGCCGCGAAGCCTTCGAAGAATTACAGCAGAAGGAATACATTCGCTACGAAGACTTGCCCCTCAAAACCAAAGCCGGTCGGCTGGTACAGGTGGAATTCATCAGCAACGTCTACCTAGTGAACGATAAAAAAGTGATCCAATGCAATATCCGCGATGTCACTGAGCACAAGCGCATCATAGCCGCCTTGCAGGAAAACGAAAAAACATATCATGACTTGATCAATCAAAGCCCGGACGGTTTTTTTGTGATCGAGTTTTCAGGCAAAATCATTGCCGCCAATCAAGCCATGTACAGGGAGCTTGGATTCAACCAGGCAGAACTGCTTTCGATGAACATCTGGGACATTATCCCGGAACATTATTTGGAACAATACAGGAAAAGGCTAACGAAAATTCTTAATGGAAAAACTTTGAAGGATGAGGCAGAGTATGAGGTACGTGGGAAGGATGGAAGGATACATTATATAGAAGTTCTCTCAGCCCCGCATTACAGCGGTAAGGAAATTGTTGGTTTTCAAGGAATCGCGCGTGATATCACGGCGCGCAAGCAGGTGGAAGAAGACCTGCGCGCAAGCGAACAGCGCTTCCAAATGGCTTCCTGGGCAACGAATGATGTTGTTTGGGAACGCAATTTTCCCACCAGTACGATCTCATGGAACGAGAATCTGCAGAAACTATTCCATTTCCGGGATGATGAAATCGAGCTAACTTTGGATTGGTGGCAGGATCACATCCATCCTTCCGAGCGGATCCAGGTGACAAACAGCATCCAGGCAGCGCTTGACCAGGGGGAGGACTTCTGGTCAAAGGAGTATCGCTTCCGTCTGGCAGATGGCTCCTATGCGAATGTTTTTGACCGTGGTTATATTCTCTACGACGATCAGGGGAAACCTCTGCAGATGGTTGGGTCCATCGCTGACATTACCAAGCATAAGCTGAGGGAACAAGCTCTGCAAAAGAGTGAAAAACGATTCCGCGCCTGGATCGAAAACTCATCGGATCTTGTCAGTGTTATCGGGGTGGATGGCATTTTCCATTACGCAAGCCCATCCTATGAACGTCTGCTGGGATACAAGCCTGAGGTGCTGATCGGCACCAACAGTTTCGATTTGATACATCCCGCTGATCGCCTGGGCGCCATTAAAATCTTCTTCGAAAACCTTCAAAAGCCTGATGGTGTGGGCAGCGCCAAGTTCAGGTGTCATCACCAGGATGGATCCTGGCGATTATTCGAAGGCTTGGGGAGAACCTATCTGGATGAGAATGGCGAGATGGCTGGATTGATCAATTCACGCGACATCACCGAGCGCCAGCAGACGGAGGATAACCTACAAGATTCTTTATTGATGATCAAAAGGATCATCGACACCATCCCCGTAAGGGTATTTTGGAAAGACACGGATCTCGTTTTCCTGGGCTGCAACACGGTCTTCGCGCAGGATGCTGGATTTGCTGATCCCAAGGACGTTATCGGGAAAGATGATTTCCAGATGGGGTGGAGCAATCAAGCAGAATTGTATCGCGCTGACGACCTGGCGGTGATCCAGAGCGGTCGTGCCAAGCTTCTCATCGAAGAGCCTTCGACAACCCCGGAAGGGAACATCATTACGCTTCTTACAAGCAAGGTACCTCTGCGCAATCATCAGGGCGAGATCTATGGCATGCTTGGAACGTATTTGGATATCACCGATCGCAAACAGGCGGCAGATAAACTACGGGAAAACGATAACCGTTTTCGCGCTTTGATCGAAAATAGCAGCGATGCCATCACACTGGTGGATGCCAATGGAATTGCAGTGTACGATAGCCCAGCAGCTCCCGGAATGCTGGGCTACGATCCCGAAGACTGGATTGGACGAGAGGTCTTTGGACTGATACATCCCGACGATCTACCTAAGATCCGCGACCTTTTTCAGAACCTTTGCAAAACTCCCGGTGCTCGCGCCAACAGCACTTTCCGCGTGCGCCATAAGAGTGGAGCGTGGTTATGGATAGAAACGGTCGCAACGAATCTGCTCACCGAACCAGGTGTGAATGCCATCGTCCTGAATTATCGTGATATCACCGAGCGTGTTCTCGCAGGAGAGGAAATTGCGAATATGGCCAAGTTTCCCCATGAGAATCCTTTTCCGGTTTTGAGATTAAGTGACAAAGGAATCATCCTCTTTGCAAACAAGGCCAGCCAGGAAGTGCTCGACGAATGGAAAACAACAATCGGCCTGGAAGCACCGAAATTTTGGCAGACGAAAGTGGACGAAGTGCTGAATACCAAATCTTCACAAGTCGTAGAAACCTCCATTCAAGGGGAGATACTATCCTTCGCTGTTACACCTATTATGGAGACAGGCTATGTGAATTTCTATGGCAGGAACGTCACCGAGCAGAAGCGAGCCGAAGATAGGGTTCAACGGCAGCTTACGCACCTCGGCGCCATGAGCATGATTGATCGAGTGATCGCATCCAATTTCGACCTAAAACTTAGCCTTTCAGAAATTCTCAAGTATGCAACATCAGAACTTAGTGTCGATGCAACCGACATTTTGGTATTAAATCCCAGTTCGCAAATACTGGAATACGGCGCCGATCGCGGCTTCCGCACCAAGGCTGTCAGAGGGGCGCATGTGCGTTTGGGTGAGAGCTATGCCGGTCGGGCTGCGCTGGAGCGCAAACTCGTCCAGATATCCGATCAAAAGCACGATCCGGACAATGCATTGTTGACGACCTCCTTTAAGGGTGAGGACTTTGTCTGCTACTATTGCGCGCCGCTGCTTGCCAAGGGAAAGGTTAAAGGCGTACTGGAAGTCTTCAATCGCACCCCCCTTGCACCCGATACAGAATGGTTCGAATTCTTGCAAGCTCTGGCTGGACAAGCTGCACTTGCAATCGAGAATGCCAACTTGTTTGACGGCCTGCAGCGCTCCAACCTGGAGCTTAACTTAGCCTATGATTCCACCATCGAAGGCTGGTCTAAAGCGCTCGACTTGCGCGACAAAGAAACCGAAGGACACACGCAGCGCGTAACCGAGATGACCATAAGGCTCGCGCGCAGCTTCGACTTGAGCGAGGAGGAATTGGTCCCGGTCCGCTGGGGAGCGCTGTTACACGACATCGGTAAAATGGGTGTCCCGGACGGAATCCTGCTCAAACCCGGTCCTCTGACAGACGAAGAATGGGTGTTGATGAAGACCCACCCGACCCTGGCCTACAAACTGCTCTCCCCTATCCGCTACCTGCGGAATGCGCTGGACATTCCCTACTGCCATCATGAAAAATGGGACGGCAGCGGCTATCCACACGGTCTCAAAGGCGAGCAGATCCCACTGACTGGACGTATCTTTGCAGTGGTGGATGTCTGGGATGCAATCACCTCAGATCGCCCTTACCGCGCGGCATGGACTAAGGAAAAAGCGCTGGCTCATATCCACGCCTCATCAGGAACGCACTTTGACCCGCAGGTGGTGGACAAATTTATGCAACTTTTCCACTAACGTTGAAGGCCCCCTTGTCCCCCATCTGGCGGAGAACCATTTCCCTCGACCAATGGATTTGATCTGGGAAAAGTTTGTTTTAAAATTATATATGAACGAGATGATTTGCCCACGAATGGAAATAAGAGAAAGGTACCTGCCATTCCATGAGAAATAAACCCGGGGGGGTTGAGAAATCAAACGCAAAATCCCTCAAAGAATTGGAGATTCGCTACCGTCGTTTGTTCGAAGCCGCCCAGGATGGGATTTTAATCCTGGATGCCGAGACGGGTGCGATTACCGATGTCAACCCTTTCCTGGTCAACCTGTTGGGGTATTCCAGCAAGGAGTTTTTATCCAAAAAGCTCTGGGAAGTGGGCGCTTTCATGGATATTAAGGCCAGTAAGCAGGCCTTCAAAACCCTGCAGGAGAATGAATATGTACGCTATAAGGATTTACCACTTAGGACAAAGGTCGGGCAATTGATCCAGGTGGAGTTCGTCAGCAATGTCTACCTGGAAGGCGATAAGAATGTGATCCAGTGCAACATCCGCGATATCACAGAGCGTAAACAGGCTCAGGATGCCCTGGTCAAAAGCGAAGCCTTCCTACGCGAGCAATCCGTCCGCGACCATCTGACCGGTCTATTCAACCGGCGTTATATGGAAGAGACCCTGGAACGCGAGTTGCATCGAGCCTCGCGGAAACATCTTCCAGTAGCCCTGATGATGCTGGACGTGGACGATTTCAAGCACTTCAACGACGATTTCGGCCATGCGGCAGGCGATGCAATCCTGCACGAACTAGGCAATTTGATGATCGAACATATCCGCAAAGAAGACGTTGCCTGTCGATATGGCGGCGATGAATTCATCATTATCCTGTTCGATGCCTCGCGGGAAATAACGCGCAAACGCGCCGAACGTTTATGCAAGCTTGTCCGGCAGGGCTCCCTCCAATTCGAAGGGCAGTCCCTGGTGACAGTCACAGTCTCAGTTGGCGTCGCAGTCTTTCCAGAGGATGGCGATACCAGTAAGGCAATCTTGAAAGCGGTTGATGCCGCTCTGTACCGCGCAAAAAATAGTGGGCGCGGGCAAGTAGCCATGGCAGACTGACTCCAGCTTGGCAAAATCAACGCACTAATCTCAACCCAAATTCACAACCCAATCAAGCTCGAATAATCTCCCCCAAATGGCGGAGGAGAACACTCCCCGGTCGACGGATGTGGCTGGGGAGTGTTCGTTGTACTATTAGTCTATGACCCGTGTATTTTTAGCTGATGCTATTCCCGAGGAGCGCTCCGCCTTACGACTGTTGCTGTCGGATCTCAATATGGAAATAGCCGGAGAAGCCGAAGATTGGCTTACCGTCTTGACCAAAGCCCCAGCCAGCCATACGGATATTTTGTTAGTAGATTGGGGTCTGCTCCCCGCGCCATCCAGTGCAGCTTTGGACGAGCTCCGAAAGGCTTGTCCGGAGGCGTTGGTCATTATCCTCATCAGTCATCTGGACGCCCGCCATCAGGCCGCGCTCTCTGCCGGCGCAGATGCCTTTATCAGCAAAGATGAAACACCCGATCGTGTGGCCGACCATTTGCGAAGCGTCGCTGCGAGCCTACCAATTAAATGATGGCACCCGATGACCGGACTGATTAATAAACAGGTATTCCAGAATAACCTGGCCTGTGCCTGTTAAGTTTATCCAAGGGATCATCACCTCCATCGATGGATATTTAGAAGGATCAGGAATTACAGGATGAACAAGACAATTTTCGAAGGCAAGTGGCTACAGATCCGTGGAAAATCCAAAGAATGGTGGAGCCTGTTCAACGACCTCGACCTGAGCAAGGTTGATAAGGCAACCGTCAAGCTGGACAAATATGTCGTTCTACTCCAGGTGAAATACGGTTACACCAAACAACATGCGAAAGAGGAAATCAAGAAACACATTCTGGAGCAGGAGGCTCTGATGAGAAATATAACCGCTGCCGTCCCCGGAAAGTAATCGGAGTGACGCACAACCTCTGAGATGGGGTTGTGAGAGATCGAACCACAAAAACATACGGTATTCCGTACAATCCGAACATTTACATAGGAGATAAAAAATGAATTTGCTTATATATCTAATCGTTGCGGCAGTAATTGGCTGGGTGGCAACAGAACTGATGCACGACCGCTCGAACCTGTTGATCAATATCATCGTGGCCGTCATCGGTGCTTTCCTGGCCGGGTACTTCCTCAGCCCCATTTTCAAGGTAGGGACGATCAACGATGCAATCACCGTCCCGACCATGCTAGTGACGCTATTAGGGGCCGTTATCCTGCTGGCGATTGTCCACCTGGTCCGCCGCGGTCGCTAACCAAGGCATATCGCGTTTTGTAAATACGCCAACGAACACACACAGCAGGGAGGCCTCTCGGCCCCCCTGCTAAACCACAGTATTGAATTCTTGAATATTACCGAATGCTGCGCAAATATTTGAACCGGGTTTCTGCAACATAAAGGCGATTCGATAAAAGGTTATTCAGGAATTTATGCAAGAAGCAGTAACCAGAGATTGATTTCCGGGAGATCAAAATGCCAAATAATCAAAGAGTATCAGAAGTTAGAACGTCGCAACGCGAACCGGAACTCGAACGACGCATTTTCACATTCAAAGCCACCCAGGCAATTTGGCTGTTGCTCGGCTTACTCGAGGCTCTGATTGTGCTGCGTATCGGACTGAAGCTGATCGGAGCAAATCCGGCTAGCCCGATCGTAGCCCTGATCTATGGGTTCTCCAACCTGTTCCTGTTCCCCTTTACCGGTTTGGTCGGCTCACCAACAGCTGGCAACATGGTGCTTGAACTATCCTCTCTATTTGCAATGCTGATCTACGCTCTGATCGCCTGGGCTGTGGAAAGAATAGTCTGGCTGATCTTCTACCGCCCGCATGGGCCGGTTGTTGGCACCACCGAAACCACAAGCAGCGAGAGCCATACCACCAGACCATAAATTTAAGAGGCAAAATGGATAATTCCTTCGACCGACAAGGATCCCACACACAGGGACCGAGGAACCCTTTGGTCACCAGCCTGCAGATTGTCGGTGATTTCCTGCATTGGTTGACTGGTCTCTTTCAGTTGACCGAAGAAGAAAAAGAGGATGCCGGTATCCATATTGGTTACCAATGCGACGAGTAAGCACTAGTCTGTCGGCGATCTGACCAATCTATTCGGCACATTCGCATTAAAAATCGCCATACCCAGACAAATAAGGAGAAAAGACAATGGTTAACGAGAATCAAGAACTCGCGTATCACGATAATAATATTTTAGGCGTTTTAGCCGGGCTGCTTGTCGGCGTCCTGGCTGGCGCCTTGACGATGCTGCTGCTGGCACCTCAATCTGGTGAAGCTACCAGATCTCAGATCCAGGATAAGGGCATCGAATTACGCGATCAAACTACTGACATGCTGGATGA
Organism: uncultured Chloroflexia bacterium; assembly: GCA_963790075.1. Lineage (GTDB taxonomy): Bacteria > Chloroflexota > Anaerolineae > Anaerolineales > Villigracilaceae > CAYOUV01. The sequence goes on along the minus strand of CAWBNG010000004.1, from coordinate 1,020,111 downwards.
CGTCATCACCCAAGTACGTTCGGGTGTAAAAAGAATCAAGAGTGGCGGACGCGATAAGTTCAGAGAAATTGAACAGTATGGCAAAGAACTGGCATTTGAGCAATTGGATCGCGTCTCCGATGCCGCTACAGCCGGAAAAAAAGCCATTAAAAATTCCTGAGGCTGATGATTTCAGTTGAGGTCGACACATGCCTTTTTAGGCGTTTTCAAAACCGAGGAATAAAATCTGTTCTACCAATAGATTACCTCTGGGCACTCTCTCTGACTGGTCATTTGATCACGGGGCCAGGAGAGGTCGATAAATTTTCAAATCAAGAAGAGGAGATAATAATCATGAGACTTACCGAACCCAAAGTTATCACGTTTTGGATTGCCGTGGCGCTAGCAGTCCTTGGGGTCCTCGCTTCCCAAGGGATCTTCCCCGGACTTTCCGCTTATGCTTTTTGGCTGGTTGTGGCCGGTTTTGTTTTGCTGGCCCTCGCAAATTTACTGAACGACCTGTAGCCCTTTGGTTGGGGAGCGAGCTGTCCGTCTTTGAAAAAGGTCGGCCCCGCTTGAAACAGTGCGCTCCCCTTTATCCTAATTACGGCTGTGACCGGATTCTCTGACTCGGTCTTTGCCCAGCGTTAGCTGTTGGCAATTAATGATCCTTGCTGTAAAAATAATTACTTTCCCAATGGAGAATCAAATCAAATGCATAGCCTGAAGTGGATCTTGCTCGGGATCTTTTTAATCATCACCGGTTTGGGCCTACTTGGCGTAGGGCTCGGTGGAATATTAAGCATCATTGCGGGAATCTGTGCTCTGATTGCTGGTGTTTTGTTCATCATCAATCGCTGACCTCAATTTCTTTCTGGGAGCACAGTTTTCTTCGAAGAGACTGTGCTCCCGATCCGATGTGACGGGTTCATTCTACTGCTACACACTATCGCCAATATCGGTGCACACTATCCAAGAGATGTTATTGCCGGCATGGTACCTGGATCAGTCTGGGGGATTCTTGTAAGCCTGTTGAATTCTGTAGGCTCCTATGATGCTGTTACAAAAGCCTCCCCGAAAATTTGTCAAGCTGATCTCTAGGCCTAGACCAGGCACGCGAAAGTTTCTGGAAACACGGGCACACAACCCTGCGTGCCCACAACACGCAAGAATAGCAGGCTAAAGATGGCACTTCCTCCAGCTTCGCGGTCAAATGATTGGAGTTTCCGGCAGGTCGTATGGGCGACTCTTGTCCTCGTTTGTGTCGCCATCAGCTTCTGGCTTATCTATCGCTTTAACCAGGTCGTTTTCATTCTGTTCATCGCCATCGTGATCGGCACGGTGCTCAGACCCATCGTAATCTGGTTACACCGGCGAGGGCTTCCCCGCATAGCGGGGCTGATGCTCGTTTATTTTTTGATACTGATTGCCATCATCGGATTCGCTTTCTTGATATTCCCGTTGATTGTTGAGCAAGGTACAACAATTATCGCCACTTTGCCAAGTTACTACCAAAGCCTGCAAGGCTGGATGGCTAATTATCCCAATCTATTGGTTGTGCGCTTAAGTGAGTTTCTCCCAGCGACACTACCGGGTCTGGAGCCGATACAGCAAACCGAAGAGCAGATTGTAGCCTCAGCCGGCCAGGCACTGGTTTATCTATCCATGGCGGCCAAGGTAATCTTCATTGCCATCGTCATTCTTGTTCTTGCTTTTTATTGGACGCTGGATGGACCACGAACCATCCAGAAACTCATCATGCTGGTTCCACAAGACCAGCGCGAGAGCATAAGCGAACTGATTTCGGCCATGGAAACCAAAGTCGGGTTCTATATAGCTGGTCAAGGTATCCTTTGCCTGGTTATAGGCATCATGGCGCTTATTGCTTATCTGCTCATCGGCTTGCCCAACGCTCTGGTGCTGGCGCTCATGGCAGGCGTACTGGAAGCTGTACCGATGATTGGGCCACTGCTAGGCGCCATTCCAGCTGCGCTGGTTGCGCTATCCATTGCGCCCAGCAAGCTGGTTTGGGTCATCATCGCGACCGCTATTATTCAGCAAGTGGAAAACAGCCTGCTAGTGCCACGCGTTATGCGTAAAGCTGTGGGAGTCAATCCATTTGTTACACTTCTGGCGATTTTTGCCTTTAGCTCTTTGTTCGGAATTGCCGGGGCGCTGATGGCGATTCCCATGGCGGCCATTATTCAACTCGTGCTCAACCGCTTCGTCTTCCATCCAGCTGCGATGGAACCGGAGACTTCGACTGGCCGGGATTATGCCAGCCGACTGCGCTATGAAGCGCAAGATTTAGCCCAAGATTTGCGCAAGCAGGCGCGGCTCAAGAAAGGGGGTTCGGACTTGAGAGTCAAGCAAATTGATCAGGTGATGGACGAGATCGAGGCTATTACAACCGATCTTGATGCACTGCTGTCACAGATCCATCCATCGGATATGACATGACGAAACAACTGGTAAGGTTCGGCGTGGCGGTAATGACCACCTTGCTGGCGCTGGTGGTGCTTTGGCAGTTCCGTATTGTCGTCATTTACGCCTTGATCTCGCTGACGCTTGCAGCAGCGCTGCGTCCATTGGTTATGCGTCTGAATGGCCGAAGCTTCATAGCGCGCTTAGCCTGGATTCTCCTCTACGTGGTTTCACTGGGCGGTTTTGGCCTCTTACTCTTCCTGACTGGTGAAACCGCGATTAGGGAGATTCAACTCTTGGCTCATAGTGTATCAGTGCAGGATGCATGGCGCCCACCGCTATGGCTGAAGTACAGTTCCTTCCAACATGCGTTAATTGGACGGTTGCCACCACCGAGTAAGCTCTTTGAAGCAATTACCGGGGAACAGGGGCAGCTTGTCCTACCGGCTATTCTCGGCTTTACACAGAGCATTGGTGTCATCGTAAGCGGCGCACTCGTCATCCTATTTTTGAGCATTTATTGGAGCATCAATCAAATTCATTTTGAACGACTCTGGCTTTCGCTGCTACCATCTGGCCAGCGGAAACGGGCGCGTGACATTTGGCGGACTGTCGAGCCTGATATTGGTACTTACATACGCGGTGAAGGGATCCAAAGTCTCCTGGCCGGGTTGCTGCTGGGCTTAGGTTACTGGTTGCTCGGGTCTCCATACCCAGCTCTCCTGGCGCTGGCTGGCTCCCTGGCATGCCTGATACCCGTTATTGGGATAGCCTTGGTAGTCATTCCAGTGTTTTTTGTGGGACTGCTAACCAGCCTGCATCTTAGCCTGTTTACGGCTCTTTACGCGCTCGTCGTTATGATAGCCTTGGGAATATGGGTGAAGCCACAACTCTTCAAGCGCAGATGGGATAATCCCATTCTGACAATGGTTCTGCTCATCGCCTTGGCAGACACTTTTGGTCTTGTCGGCATCATTGTGGCGCCAATCTTCTCAGTAGTTTGTCAGATACTATGGAGCCAACTGGTCATTCACCGCACTGTTTCAGGGGCTGCGGCTAATGTTTCAGACCTCCAAAAGCGACAAGCGCGCCTATGGGAAGCCATTAATGCAATGAATGAACCGCCTATCGCATTGGTAACCAGCAGCATGGAGCGTCTCGCCGATCTGATTGAGAAAGCCGAACCAATTCTACAAGCGGCTGTGACGGTTGAGCCAAGCGAGTCATCCTTACAGATCGTGCCCCCACCCACGCAGGGAGAGTAAGTTGGCCGTACCCAAATTAGCTAGAGATATTCATCAATTTTGGCAACGGGCTATCCGCTGTGTTCAAAAGTTTGATGAGTGGACGCATGGTTGGTTTGGGATATTGACGGATGCAACCAGAGAAGCCTTAAAGCCTGATTCGGCGATTTCAGCTGCAGCAATTGCATACTTTTCAGTCTTTTCTCTCTTTCCCCTAACTCTTTTGAGTATCGCTATTGCCAGTTTCGGCATCGGATCGGTAATGGATCAGTACGTCATCATTCAAAGGCTGGAATTTATTGCACCGGCTCTGGGTCAGTTGTTGGGGAGGAATTTTGACGAAATCATCCAGGCACGTGGACCAGTTACCATTGTGGCTTTAATCGGTTTGATCTGGTCTGCTTCTACCATTTTTTACACGATCACCCATACCCTCAATAATATTTGGGAAAATAAACGAAGAAATCCTGTCTGGAAGCGGCGCAGCCTGGCCATAATATTTGTACTGGTCTTTGTTGGCCCAATCATCTTCATGGCTTCATTTGCCAGCAGTATGATTGCCAACATCCACATCTGGTTGCCTGCACAAATTATTCAGACGGTGAGTAATACTACCGGATTAATCTTGGCTATCTTGCTCGATGTTATCTTTTTCATGGCAATCTACACCATACTCCCACATGGAGATTCCACCTGGCATGAGTTAATACCCGGCGCGATTGGCGCCGGCCTGCTCTGGGAACTTGCCAAGAAAGCCTTTTTATATTTTATATCAACCTACATTTCCGTATCGAACCTGATATATGGTTCTGTGACCGCAATTATCGTTTTCCTGGCCTGGGCGTATCTGAGCGGTATCATCTTTCTCTTTGGCGCGTATTTAAGCGTTTCTTATTATCAATTGAAACAGCAGCCACAGCAAATGCCAGACGAATGATGTCGTTAGGCTACATCGGGTGGAAGTATCAGCGATCTCGAGATCTCCCCCAAGTGGCGGAGGGGCACACTCCCCATCCGACGGATACACTCTGGAAGAGTTCATTGTAAGATTAACTATAGGACAAATCAAAAGGAGTAAAAAAAAATGAACCCGTTTATCTCTTTCATGGCTTCGAGGAATGGTCGTATTGTACGCATCGTGGCAGGCGTTGTTCTGGTCATATTGGGCTTTTTTGTCATCGCCAACACGACAACCGGAATCATCGTGACGCTCATTGGATTAGTGCCTCTCGCTGCTGGCATATTTGATTTCTGCGTGCTCGCACCGCTCTTCGGTGCTCCATTTAAAGGCTCCGAGATCCGCGCCGGCAAATAACCTGATTTAACGATCCAAAATTTTCGACCAACAAGACAAGCGCTTAATGGCGCGCTTGCATTATCCATTTGGAGATTACCCCCCAAAGTGGCATAAACGAACACTCCCCGGTGGATGAATGAGTCTGGGAGTGTTCGCTGTAGGATACATAAAGCAGTGATTTTTCTAATCAATTAGAGGAGAAAAATAGCTATGATGCCCATTGGTGACGATGATAGTGCTCGTAGAACGGTTCCGCTGGTCACCTATGCCTTGATCGCCCTGAACGTCCTGTTCTTCCTGGTCGAATTGGGCGGCGGTGACGCTTTTATTATTAAGTGGGCCTTTGTCCCCAGCCGCTTTCTAGCCAATCCCGGCGCTGACATTCTTACCCTCTTCACGTCCATGTTCATGCATGTTGGATGGGTCCACCTGGGAGGCAATATGCTTTACTTATGGATCTTCGGCGACAATGTCGAAGATCGTTTCGGGCACATCAAGTACATCATCTTCTATTTGCTCTGTGGGCTTGCAGCAACACTTGCCCAACTGGTTTTCAATGTAGGCTCAAACTTACCGAATTTGGGAGCCTCAGGGGCAATTGCGGGGGTGTTGGGTGCATACATTTTGATGTTCCCGCAAGGAAGGGTCAGAGTATTGCAGGGTCAACAGGTAATCCAAGTACCTGCGCTGATCGTTATTGGACTCTGGATCGTCCTGCAATTTTTTAGCGGCATCGGTTCGATTGCCAATACAGCGGACACCGGCGGCGTGGCTTTTATGGCACACATTGGCGGATTTCTCGCAGGGTTTGTGCTGACCTTTTTGTTTAGAGGAAAAGCGGCACCACAGCTGGCAGGTTAAACCACTTATCCAAAGCCTCCCCCAAGTGGCGGAGAGCAATACTCCCCGGTCGATGGATGCGGCTGGGGAGTGTTGATTGTAGAATGACAGAAGAACACTTTTCGCCTGTACGGTTTTCACGTCTGTAATGGCTCCTGGATGCAACACGTCGATCCGATTAATAAATACAGAGGTAAGAGATGAAGAAAAAACTGTTCGTTTTCGTTTTGTTGGCTACCATGCTTGGCGTAGCCGCGGGTTGTAGTACTCCCGGCACATTCACACCAATAAATACGCCTGTCCCAAATTCAATAACCGGCACGCCTGTTCCGAATGGTCAAATCAATGTGCCCGGTGTAAGTCTACAAGTCTATGCGCCGGGTCCGAATCCAATGGTCAATACGCCCGACCAGTACGGTAGTCCGGCCGGTATCTGGATGGGATTATGGCATGGGATCATTTCCCCGGTAACGTTGATCCTTTCATTCCTTCACAAGGATGCGTGGATGTACGAGGTACATAACGATGGGAACCCATATAACCTTGGTTTCTTCCTCGGGGTTTTACTCGTCCCGTTTGTTTTGGGCCTCCTGTTAGGTCGACGCCGATAAACATACCGTGTGTATCAAAGAAGGCTGTAAATAGGTGAGCAGTCCTTCCAATAGCATTTTCATAAGTCAAAAAGGAGACTTATCATGAATACTACATATCTAATCATCGCTGTTGTTCTGGTCCTGGTGATCATTGGCGCCATATTAGGGCCGATTTTTGCCCGCCGTAAACGTTCAGAGCGGTTCCAAAATAAATTTGGGTCTGAGTATGATCGCACCGTGGAGAATGCGGGGAGCGAGAAGGAAGCCCAAACGGAGCTGGAAGAACGACAGAAGCATGTTGATACTTTGAAGATTCGTTCACTTTCCGAACCCGAACGCCAGCGATATCAGGCTGAATGGACTGCAATCCAAGCCAAATTTGTCGACCAACCAGGACAGGCAAATGTTGAGGCCGACCACCTGATCATGGAGGTCATGCAGCTTCGTGACTATCCAGTATCTGATTTTGAACAGCGGGCGGCCGATATCTCAGTCCAGTATCCAGCTTTGGTAAATAATTATCGTGCTGCGCGCGCGATCGCGCTCAAAAACGAGAACCACCAGGCAGGTACCGAAGAATTAAGGCAGTCAATGATTTATTATCGATCTCTGTTTGATGAACTCCTCAAAACAGAGACAGTTCCTCCAGAAAAGAAATAGGGATACAAATCACCCTCAGCTCTCCTCCCCCAAGTGGCGGAGAGCAATACTCCCCGGTCGATGGATGCGGCTGGGGAGTGAGTATTCTATAATGAAAATAGCAAAGAAATTAAATATACCTGAACCCATTACCAGCCAGAAAAAAGGAGTATTTCTATGACAGTCGCAAAAGTAACTGAAATCATCGTGTCATCTCCGAAGAGTTTTGATGACGCCATCAAGGAGGGCATCGCACGCTCACAAAAAACGCTCAGGAACCTCAAGTCCGCATGGGTCCAGGATCAGCAGGTCAAACTGGACAATAAAGGACAAATCACGGAATACCGCGTCCAATTGAAGGTTACATTCCTTATCGACGACTGATTTGGATGAATTCCAGCTGGATACCCCGCCTGTTGCAATCCTAAAGCGAATCCCGCGAACCTGATTCATTGAGTGTATTTACCACAAGTTGACGATCGTGCAAAGAACATTTTCTCGAGTTAATAAGGAGAAATCTCATGCTTACCTGGATCATTGTAATTCTCATTGTGCTTTGGTTGCTCGGTTACTTCGGCCCAAATGTATTCTCTGGCTTTCCACGCACAGGCAATGTTGTTCACGTTTTACTTGTCATTGCGGTCATTCTGATTGTTTTGAAGCTCTTAGGGGTCATCTAGAGCTGCCCATCGATGCCACCAGGAGAGCCGGCCAAGCAAGCTGGCTCTCAATACTCTACCAGAAAAGGGTTGATTAAAATCCAAGAGAGGAGAAATTTAAGCATGCAATGTAATGAAGTGATGACGAAAAACCCCGTGTGCTGCTTTCCAAAAGATACTGTGGCAAAAGCAGCGGCGCTGATGAAAGACAATAATATCGGTTCGGTACCGGTTATCGAGAATGAGCAGACAAAAAAACTGATCGGTATGGTGACCGATCGGGATCTGGCTTTAAAAATTATAGCCGAAGAGCGCGAAGCTAAAACCACAAAAGTCGAAGCGGTGATGACGCGCAAGGTAGTAAGCTGCCATGCTGAGGATGATTTGCAAACAGCCTTGGATACAATGTCCCGGCTCCAGTTACGCCGCATCCCGGTAGTTGACAATGACGACAAGATTCTTGGGATTATTGCCCAGGCGGATGTTGCGACGCGCGTCGATCAGCCAGTAAAAACTGCGGCTTTGGTAAAAGGAATTTCGCGGTCCAACGCGAAGTAAGAGAGAGATCGATGCACCCCAATTTGCACCTCGGTTTCATTGGGGTACTGGTATTTGTGTTGCTGTTAACCCTGACCGGCTGTGGGCCGCTGCTGAGTACCCCCTACGCGACCAACGCTGCCATCTCCAATCCGCCTGACAGAGCCAGTGACCAGGCAACTCGGGCAGCTGCGCTAACCCAGGTTAAGAATAATGCTGACAATCAAGCGGCAGCCACCGCCGAAATCATGCGCGCTAATGCCTTGGCTACCTTAAATTCAGCCAATGCAACGCTGAATGCAGTCCAAACCCAGGATCAAAACAGTGCCAATGTCATCGCCGGCCAGATAGCGGCCACCGCCGCTATTGTACGCGCCAATGCGCAAGCTACCTTGAATTCTGCCGGTTCGACGCAAAGCGCCGCATTGACCCAAGATGCGATTCGTCAGACCCAGGTGGCAGATATGGCGACATCAGGTGCAGAGGCTCTGTTGATTCAACAAAACAAAAATGACATTGCCGCCAGCACACAAACCGCCGAGGCCAATCAAATCGCCACGCAGACCCGGGCTGCAGCAGCCACCTCCCAATGGTATGCCGACCAGGCACGCCAACGCGATGAACAAAGACAAGGTCCGATTGGGTTTCTGTGGGCGTGGTGCCTTCCAATCTTCATGGTGCTATTTGCGGGTTTGGCCTTATGGGGATTCTGGCGCTGGTTAAGGATTCGACAAGCCAACCAAAGTATCGCGGAAGGTCCCGTTGACGAGTTCCAAGCTCCGGTGGCTGAAGTTATCGATCGACGCCAAGATGATGAACTACCCTATCTTGATAATGAAATTGTCGAGAACCGTTATCAGCTAACCAAGCCGGATGACCAGGTACGTAAGTGGCTCGATGAAGTCAAACGCAAATTGTTAATCAGTGATAAGAAAGATGATGATGACGACGCAGACATTTGATCCACATTATTTTGATCAAAAAGCCCACCAAATCAGGGCTCAGGTATCGATAATTCTGACTAAGTGGGGATTGATACCTCGATTTAAACGCTGGCGCTTAACACAAGATCCAAGCACCGGAATGGTGGTACTTTTTGGCGTACTTAATAACAGATATCTCGCCAGGCATACATCCATCGCTTTCAGTGATTACTTCGATCCACGAGTATTACTTGATCTCGCAAACGAACTACAAGTGCAAGTAGTGTCTTGCAACAGCGAAGGTCTGCGTTACGCCTTTATCCTGGACCGCGGCCAGCTCGGGAAATTACCAACCCACATCGATTTCCCATTCCTGGATGGCGACCGACTGTTCGTCGGGGTTGTCTATAACGATCAGCTGGTACCTGCGTGGGTAAATTCGCAAACGAATCCAACAACATCAATTAATGATCAGAGTATTGATGAACAAACGCTGGTTGACCAAGGCGTTGGAGCTTTCTTGAAGGTCTTCGATGATATTCAACTCAGAGATGAGGTTGCCGAAAAACTCGCAGCTCAAGGTCAGCCCGACATTGTGGTCATTGACGAGGATAAATTCAATAAACGGGTAGCGACGTATGAGGCTAATCAACAGCGAATAAAACACATAAAGAAATTATTTGATAAGGCAAAAGGCTAGTTTCAACACCAAGAACACACTCTGCCAAAGATCAATCATTACCGCAATTCAATAGATACCAATTAAGTAAGGAGAAACGAATGGGACGCAAAGGCGTCAGCAAACGCAAACCAAAAACAAAGTCGAAAGCGAATAGCAGCGGTTCATCCAATACCCACCCAAACGAGAGCTCAACAGTACAGTCACTGGTAAATAAAAATGAGTCCAATCCCCTGAGAGGTGGGCAAAATCCTGCCAGCGGATCGAATAAAACGAAAAGAAAAGGTAATTGAGTATTTACGCGACGAAGTTACACGTATCGTTTTATGATTACCAAGGAGAAAAAGATTGAAACTAAAGTTGTTCTTTATTATTATGGATATGCTCACATTCCTGGCCTATCCGATCATATTCTTATATGGCAAACTACACCAGTCTATGAGACCTGTAGCAAGTACTCCTTTGGCGAGTGTATATGTTACAGCTTAGAGTTATGATTGTCCAACGAATGGAAACAAAATCTATCCGTCGACTGGATTGAAAAAATACAATATATTAATTAATGAATTACAAATGGCATAAGGAGGCAACCTTGAAAATCCTGCTTGTTTACCCCGAGTTTCCAGACACCTTTTGGAGTTTCAAACACGCGCTTAAGTTCATCCACAAGAAGGCCGGCGCGCCTCCATTGGGCCTGTTGACGGTTGCAGCCATGCTGCCCCCTGAATGGGAGAAACGACTGGCTGATCTCAACGTAACCAAGCTTACGGAAGAAGAGTTAGATTGGGCTGACTATGTCTTTGTCAGCGCCATGATCGTGCAACGCGAATCAGCGCGAGCGGTCATCAAACGCTGCAAAACAGCCGGCGTGAAAGTGGTGGCAGGTGGTCCGCTCTTCACCATGGAACACGAGCAATTTCCGGATGTGGATTATTTTGTGTTGAACGAGGCAGAGGAGACCCTTGCCCCGTTCTTACAAGACCTGGAACAGGGTCGGGCCAGACGCGTTTACGCCTCCGAGGTGTTCCCCGACATCCACCAGACCCCGGTCCCACTTTGGGATTTGGCGGATCTCAAATATTACGACACGATCAGCATTCAATTCTCGCGCGGTTGTCCCTTCAATTGTGACTTTTGCAACGTGACCGCTTTGTTGGGGCATCGTCCGCGGACCAAAACTCCCGCGCAGATCATTGCCGAATTGGACAGCCTTTATGCGTTGGGTTGGCGAAAAAGCATCTTCTTCGTAGATGACAACTTTATTGGCAACAAAAAGCAGATCAAGTCTGATCTGCTGCCAGCCTTAATCGAATGGCGTAAAGGCAAAGCTGGTATGCCGTTCAGCACGGAAGCCTCCATCAACCTGGCCGATGATCCAGAATTGATGCGTCTCATGACACAAGCCGGGTTCAATACGGTCTTCGTCGGAATCGAGACGCCTAATGAAGACAGTTTGATCGAATGCAGCAAGAACCAAAACAAAGGCCGTGACCTGGTGGAGAGCGTCAAGCTACTCCAGCGCGCAGGTCTGCAGGTTCAAGGTGGTTTCATCGTCGGCTTCGACAATGATTTCCCCTCCATCTTCCAACAGCAGATCGATTTCATCCAAAAGAGCGGCATTGTGACCGCCATGGTCGGCTTACTGCAAGCACCTTTGGGCACGCGCCTGTACGAGCGCATGCAAAAAGAAGGCCGCCTGGTCAACGACTTTTCCGGCGATAACGTGGATGGATCGACCAACATTATCCCCAGGATGGGTCTGGAACCATTGCAGGAAGGCTACCGCGAAATTCTAAGCCATATCTACGCACCTAAATATTATTACGAGCGTGTTTTGACATTTCTGCGCGAGTACCAACCACCCAGAATTCGCGTTCCTTTCGAACCGCAATATGTCCTGGCCCTGTGGCGCTCCATCTACCAACTGGGTATCCGCGGCGTCGAACGTGCCCAGTACTGGCGGCTCTTTTTCTGGGCCTTGTTCCGGCGGCCACGCCTGTTTCCGCTGGCAATCACCTTCGCGATCTACGGCTTTCATTTCCGCCAGGTGACAGAACTGCATGTTGGATGATTGCGAAGAGTCTGAACGATAAAAATAATCAGGAGCAATTCAATGACTGACAAAACAACCAAGACAAACAAAACGAAAATGAAACGACTTCCCAAAGGGCTGCGCCTGCATATCAGGCGGTTGAAGCAAGAAGCCAGTAAAGAAGGCACCGTTTATAGAGCGCCGTTCATAAAACGCGTCCCAGAAAAATCAGTCGAGTAATCGTTTCAAATAAACACACAGGTGCAGCATCTGTTCCATTTTGCAAAACATTGCGCCTTGGGCTTGCCAGAACGAGGGTTGCTCCCGGATTTTCCAAGTCGTGCGCTCGAAGAACGGTTCCGGTTAGCTACGCATTGCACTTTGGATCATGCTGAATTTGCACTTCTTCCTGGTAGTATTCGGAGACGTCTATGCGTTCATTCCCAGCTATTTCCTTGCTGGCGCCGATGCTGATTTCCTGACACGCTTCCCTTGATGTCGTGCCCCTGCGGGTGGCGCCACCTGGGAAGCAACAGCCTGTTGTACTTACGCCTGAATCTAAGAGAGGATACAGGTAACTAACTTCACGTTTAGCTCCGCAAGATATGCCGGTTCTGGCGTCTGGGCAAGGTAAGTGAGCTTTATTGCAGGTTATGATAGGTACCGACTTTTGCGACTCTTGAGGACGGCCGGTAGGTCTGAAGCGTAATCGTAACTATCCCAGCGCCCAGCGCTTGTTCGAATACTGTGAACTGTTTGCAAAATATTGCTAGCAGAAGAGATGATGCAAGAAAAAATCAAACAAACTATTGGTAGATCAAAAGTTCTGCATGGGATTGGGTCCCTCATGCTTTTTTTGTTGGCGGACATTCTCATAGATGTATACTGGTTTCACCAGGGAACCTTCCTCACCCAATTATTACATCCTGAGCCGTATGAAATCTATGTGCGCACCTTTATCGTTGTGATAATCCTGATCAATACAATATATGCCCAATTTATCGCGAATCGGTTGAATTCCGTAAATAGTAAAAAGAATATTGAACTCACGGAGCGTCTGCGGATTGAGGCCGAACTACACGCCCTGTTCGCCTCCATGCACGATGTGGTGATGGTGATAGACCGCCAGGGCGTCTACCAAAGCATCGCCCCCACCGACCCCGGTCTGCTCTATAAACCGCCCGATGAACTGCTGGGCAAAAACTTACGGGATGTCTTCCCACCGGATGAGGCCGAGACACTCCTTTCCACCGTCCAAAAAGTATTGGGGGCACAACAAACTCTCAAGGTTGAATATAAACTGACCATTGGCGAACGCCTGCTCTGGTTTGAGACTTCCATCTCTTACATGACTGAAGACAGCACGCTATGGGTGGCGCGCGATGTTACCGACCGCAAGAGCGCGGAAGCAGCATTACTGGAAGCCAGCGAAATATTAGCGCGCAATCTGTCGGAATTGGAGCAGCGAAACCTCGAAATATCTTTGCTCAACAAGATGGTTGCATCGTACCAGGCTTGCGTCACGATCGAAGAAATCTATGCCATCGCCGAGCAGTCCTGCGCCCTGTTATTCCCCGAGCAGACCGGCACATTGTTCAGGCTCAACCCTGCGCAGGATCTCAGCGAAGTTGTGGTTGCTTGGGGATTCTCTTCAAACCAAAATATCCTGACCACATTCTCACCGAACGATTGCCCGGTTCTGCAGGACGGTCAGGCACATATGGCTGAAGGGGGACATCTCGACCAATGTCATCATTCAGTTGACGGCCTCGCCGCGACCCACTTGTGCCTACCTTTGGTAGCCCATGGGGAGAAACTCGGTGGATTGTCATTGCAGAACAAAGACAAGAGCGACCTACATGTGACTCCGCTCAAACAGAAATTAGCGCGCACCGTGGCGGACACGACTGCGCTGGCGTTGGCCAACCTGGATTTGCGCGAAACACTTCGTCAGCAAGCGATCCGCGACCCGCTCACCGGACTTTTCAACCGGCGCTACCTCGAAGAAACACTGGAACGGGAAGTTCAGCGGGCGAAGCGCAACCATCAGCCGGTGGGGATCATCATGATTGATATTGACTTTTTCAAAACAATCAATGATACCTACGGTCACAAGGCGGGGGATACGGTGCTGCGTGAATTGGGCGGCTTTCTGCTTACTCACGTACGCCGTGAAGATGTTGCCTGCCGCTTCGGTGGTGAGGAGTTTATTCTCATCCTGCCAGGGGCGACGCTGCTGACAACGCGCACCCGTGCTGAAGTATTACAGGATGGGCTCAAACGGCTCCAAATCCAGCATAACGGTCAGCAGTTGGGGGGTCTGACCCTGTCACTCGGCGTGGCGGCGTACCCGGATCACGGCACAACGGGCATGGCGGTCATCCGATCGGCGGATATGGCGCTCTACCGCGCAAAGCAAGCCGGGCGCAACCGGATAGAGATGGGAAGGGAAGAACAAGTAGAGGCAGGCTGACCGATTACCAGGGTATTACCGGTATTGAAATCAAAGTGACGTAAAAGGAGCAGGACATGCACAATTTGCAACCCAATAACCAACACCATCGCAGGCTGTTGCAGAGCATTGCGCGGCGGGCAATGCTTGAGCGAGGCTTGCTACCCGATTTTTCAAGCGCAGCCCTCGCCGAACTGGGGCAGCTCCAGCATTCGACGACTGCGTCAATCGATAAAAATACAATTCGCGACCGACGGAATCTTCTCTGGGCCTCGATCGATAACGATGACTCACGCGATCTGGATCAACTTACCGTTGCCGAGGCAATGCCCGCAGGCGAGGTAAAAATCCTGGTGGCCATAGCAGACGTGGACTCATCTGTAAAAATGGGGTCAGCGATCGACGAACATGCCCGTCATAACACCACCTCCGTCTATACCGCTGCCGAGATATTCCCCATGCTACCGGAAAAGCTTTCGACCGACGTGACTTCCCTGAATTTGTCCCAGGACAGAATTGCCATGGTTGTTGAAATGGTAATTGGTAAGGATGGGACAATTCAGGAACCAAAGATTTACAAAGCCTGGGTGCAGAACCATGCGAAACTAGCCTATAACAGCGTGGCTGCCTGGCTGGAAAAGCAAAGCGCCATACCCGGGGAAATTACTGCTGTTCCAGGTCTGGCTGAGAATCTGCAACTCCAGGATCGCGCAGCACAAAGCATGAGGAATTTACGGCATCTCCACGGGGCACTCAGCCTGGAAACCATCGAGGCCAAACCGGTTTTCGATGGCGATCAAATCCGCACCCTCGAAATAGAGGAAAAGAACCGCGCGAAGGAGATCATTGAAAATTTCATGATTGCGGCCAACGGTGCGACCGCCCGTTATCTCTCCGCCTGCGGATTCCCTTCGATCCGCCGCGTGGTACGCACACCCAAAAGATGGGGGCGGATCGTGGAAATTGCTAAGGATTACAAGTACGAACTCCCAGAGAAGCCGGATTCAAAAGCATTGGAAGGGTTTTTGATCAAGCAAAAAGCTGCGGATCCAATCCGTTTCCCCGACCTTTCCCTGACGGTCATCAAGTTGATGGGGGCTGGTGAATATCTTGCTGAACTTCCTGGAGGGAATGCCCCGGGGCACTTTGGCCTGGCCGTTAAAGATTATGCCCATTCGACCGCTCCAAATCGCCGCTATCCCGACTTGCTGACTCAGCGCCTGTTGAAAGCGGCCCTGGAAGGAAAAAAGACTCCTTACAGCAAAGCTGAACTGGATGTGCTGGCCGACCATTGCACCGAGGCAGAAAATGCGGCGAATAAAGTCGAACGCAGTGTGGAAAAATCCGCAGCCGCGCTGCTGCTTGAATCAAGGATCGGAGAGCAGTTTGATTCGATTGTCACCGGCGCATCTGAGAAAGGCACCTGGGTCCGGCTGCTTGGTATTCCAATCGAAGGTAAACTGGTCCATGGGTACGAAGGTTTGGATGTCGGTCACCGGCTTCGTGTGCAGCTGATCTCTGTAAACGTTCAGCAAGGGTACATTGATTTCAAGAAGGTGAACAGATCAAGCCATTGATCTTCTTGCGGAGGCTTTTTTATCCATCGCTTATCAAGCGAAAAGAATTCTGAAGGGAGACATACTTTACATTCACAAATGATGCTGATAACACGCGCACAACATTACCAATTGTTACGCATCACACGCAAACGAAAAAGCGCCTTTTAATAGAAAAGGCGCTTTGTTAATCCAAAATAATGATATTTATCGGATCGCCAACTCAGATTGGGCGTCGAAGATGTGGAAGTTGTCCATATTGAAGACCATCTCCACCTCTTCTCCAATGCGGTGCGAGGAGCGCGGATCGACACGTGCCACGAAGCTGTTCTTGCCGCTCAGCATGTACATGAAGATCTCGTTGCCCATCAATTCGGTCACATCCACCTTGGCCGTGATCTTCTCGGCATGGATGTTCCCCGGGGTGAAGTGCGGGTCGTGGATGTTCTCCGGCCGGATGCCGAAGATGACGCGCTTGTCGACCAGGTTCTGGTAGGTCGCGCTGCGCTCCTGCGGGATCTGGATCACGAAGTCGCCGCTGTCCACCACCAGCCGTCCACCGTCCTTGCGCAGCTTGGCCGGGAAGAAGTTCATGGCCGGGGAGCCGATGAAGCCGGCCACGAACAGGTTGGCCGGGTTGTCGTACAGGTTCTGCGGCGTGTCGATCTGCTGCAGTTGCCCTTTGTTGATCACCGCGATGCGCGTGGCCATCGTCATGGCTTCGGTCTGGTCGTGCGTGACGTAGATGAAGGTGGTCTGCAGACGCTGGTGCAGCTTGCTGATCTCGGTCCGCATTTGCACCCGCAGCTTGGCGTCCAGGTTGGAGAGCGGCTCGTCGAACAGGAACACCTTCGGCTCGCGCACGATCGCGCGTCCCAGCGCCACCCGCTGGCGCTGTCCGCCTGAGAGCTGGCGCGGTTTGCGGTCCAGGTACTCCTGGATGTCCAGGATCTCGGCCGCTTCCTGCACCCGGCGCTTGATATCCTCCTTGGGCGTCTTGCGCAGTTTGAGCCCGAAGGCCATGTTGTCGTAGACCGACAGGTGCGGGTAGAGCGCGTAGGACTGGAAGACCATGGCAATGTCGCGATCCTTGGGGGCGACGTCGTTGACCACGCGATCTTCGATCGAGATCTTGCCCTCGGTGATCTCCTCCAGACCGGCCAGCAGGCGCAGGGCGGTGGTCTTGCCGCAGCCCGAAGGCCCGACCAGCACCAGGAATTCCTTGTCCGCTACCTGGATGCTCAGATCGTCGACCGCGGTCGTCTCCCCGAATTTCTTGGTCACTTGATCATAGGTTACATTTGCCATCCTAGCCTCCTGAGTCCATAGATAATATATTATAACTTAACGTGTCGAGGTCACCTTACGAATCGTACGCGGTTGGTCGGGATTATAACCTCTCGCCAGGGTCAAATGATAGGCGAATAATTGAGCTGTAACAATACCTACCAGCGGAGACAGGTATTCCGGTATCTCACCAGAAATTGGGAACGGGGTTTGGGCCATCTCCAGCGCTTCGTCTTCATTCGAGATGACCACCAATTCAGCCAATAGATCTTGTTTCAAATGCTTGAGTAATTGCATTTGAGTTTGGAACACCTTTCCAGCCGGAAGGATAGCCATGACCGGAAAGCCGCGTGCCACCACAGCGATCGGCCCATGCTGAAAATCAGCCGATGAGTATGGCTCGGCCGCTACGTATGTCAATTCCTTGAGCTTCAGTGCCCACTCAAAAGCAGTTGAATAATTGTAACCACGTCCCAGAACTACGCACTGCTGCATATATCGATAGCGTTGTGCCGCCTGACCTATCCGTTGATCCTGTTCCAAAGCATTCATAACCCAATCTGGGATACGCTTAAGTGCCTGCCAATGCGTCTCCTGCCCACTCAAGGCGGCCGAGAGCATGGCAATTGCCAGCAGCTCGGCCGTATAGGTCTTGGTGGCGGCTACAGCCAGCTCCGGTCCGGTCTGGATGTCGAGAACGAAATCCGCCGTTGCTGCCAGGGGTGAATCGAGCACATTCGTGATAGCCAGAGTCAGACAGCCCTGTCGCCTGCCCTCTACCAGCACGCTGACGATATCAGGAGACTGCCCGGATTGGGAGATACCCACCACCAGGGCATTCTGCAACTTTGGCGGCTGCTGGTAATGGGTAAAAATCGACGGGGTCGCCAGCGCCAGTGGCAGACCGTTCACCGCCCCCCACAGGTAATTGGCATAGCGCCCGGCGTTGTCCGAGGAACCGCGCGCCGCCAGAAAAACAAATCCAGTTTGACGCGCTTGGATTGCCAGCGCAATCTCTTCCACGCTCTTTCTCTGGGAAGTCAACAGCTTCTCCAGGCAAACCGGCTGTTCGAAAATCTCCGAATACAGGGACATTGGCATACTCTACGAAATCATGCTTTTCTCCAAATATTATACAGGCCAATAGATATTACAAACAACGATACTTATCGTGACAATTGTCATATTCAAATGACTGAATAGGTACTACAATACATTCAGAGTATTGAATATGACAACTCAAGATCCCCTGTCCCCCTTCGATCAAACCGCTTCTTTCTTGCAGGCCCTCAGTTCCCCGCCACGCCTGCAGATTTTATTGGCGATTGGCATTAGCGAAGCGTGTGTTTGCCATCTCGAAGCCAGGTTGGGATACCGCCAGGCGTACATCTCGCAGCACCTGATGGCTTTGCGTCAAGCAGATCTGCTCGACACACGCCGAGAAGGTAAATATATCTTCTATCGTCTACAAAAACCTGAAATTCTCGCTTTGATATCGAAAGCAGCCGAGATCATCGAAGTAGATTTAACCGGCCTGCTTCCCATCAATCAGGATTCGCAGTGTGCCTGTCCGACCTGTACGCCGGTAGTGACTGATACAACCACAGCATAATCCATCATCCAAAATTCGTCATTCTGTAAAAAAGGAGTTTCAAATGCTTACAATCAAAGTTCTCGGTTCCGGCTGCGCCAACTGTAAACGGCTCGAGCAAATCGCACACAAGGCAATCGACAATATGGCGATGGAAGCCGAAGTCATCAAAGTAACGGATTACGCCGATATCATGGCTTATAACATTCTCTCCACCCCGGGCCTGGTCATCAACGAGAAGTTGGTCTCGACCGGTCGTATCCCCTCCGAAGCTGAAGTCACAACCTGGTTGACCGACGCTCTGGAAACTGCCTAAATCAATCCCATGACCGACATAATTTCGTCTCAAGTTCCCATCCGAAATCGGGATCTAAAGACCTTTGTTATTTTCGTTCTGATAACCACGGCCTGGATCATCACCTATAACTTTATTGAGCCGCTGGCAAACTGGCTGACGTATACCCTGTTGGGGTTGGAACAAGGCTCGCACCTGGGTGCTTCGCTAGCATTTTTCTTCTACGATGTACCTAAAATCATCCTGCTGCTGGGGGGTATGATCTTCCTGATCACAACCCTGCGTTCGTTCTTCAGCGCAGAACAGACGCGCGCCTGGTTGGGCGGCAAACGCGAAGGAGTGGGCAATGTCCTGGCCGCAGGCTTGGGTGTCATTACGCCCTTCTGTTCGTGCTCGGCGGTGCCGCTATTCATTGGCTTTGTCGAATCCGGCATTCCGCTGGGTGTGACCTTCTCCTTCTTAACCGCTACACCGGTTGTCAATGAAATAGCCCTGGTCATGCTGTTCGGCCTGTTCGGCTGGAAAATCGCCGGGCTCTATCTGGTGTCCGGTCTGACGATTGCGATCATCGCCGGGGTTGTCATCGGGCGCTTGAAGCTTGAACGATTCGTGGAGGATTTCGTCTGGCAGATTAAAGTTGGGAAAGGCGGCCTTTTGCAGACTGAGAAGCCGACCTGGTCAGAGCGTTTCGGGATTGCCTGGGAAAGCACACGAGAAATCGTGGGCAAGGTCTGGTTGTATGTCATTGTTGGCATTGCCGTTGGGGCCGGCATTCATGGCTTTGTACCGGAAAGTGCCCTGGCTGGCATCCTCGGCAAGAGCGCCTGGTGGTCCGTGCCTGCCGGCGTGCTGTTGGGTGTACCGCTCTATTCGAACGCCGCCGGTATGATCCCTATCGTCCACGCACTGATGGAGAAGGGGGCCTCCCTTGGAACCGTACTGGCTTTCATGATGTCGGTGGTGGGTTTGAGCTTACCCGAAATGATCATCCTGCGCCGCGTGCTCAAGCCGCAATTGTTGGCTATCTTTGCCGCTACACTGACGATCGCCATCATTATCACCGGATATTTGTTCAATCTCGTTATATAAACACGACCCGATCAAACGACAAAACCGTCCCCTGGAAAGGAGACGGTTTTGTTTTAAAATGGTATCATGCTTGAAACTGGTTTGGGTAAGGTATGTCCGGGCGCAAGATTGCGCACAGTCAGCCATACCCCCAAAAACGACGACCTGGACACCGACCCGATAAGCAACCGAAGGAGATGAAATGCATAACCCAAGATTTCTTCAAAAACTTGCATTGGCCTTAGTGATCGTGTTCCTGAGCGGGTGTACCATTAATCCATCCGCGCCGCAGTCTCAACCACCACAAGCAACTCAGCCGGGTGAATCTCAACCGAGCGCACCGGGGCCATTTGGAAACAATGGAACCGGCCTCCCGCCTTCGTCACCGGTACTGGTCAGCCGCACAGTCAAGATCCCAGGAGGTGGAGGAGGCACTGACGTAATTTTTGAAGCTACCTACATCCAGAAAATCCGCATTGAACTGACTGCCCCCAACGCTACCATCCAACCTTACGGTTCTCTGGAGTTCCCGGATGGCAAGTCAGCCTACAGTCCTCCGCTGAATACTGCCGTAAATGGTAGCAACCAGGCCGAGATTGCCCTCAATCAAAATGGCCAATTCACCCTGACCGTGTTTGACGGTTCAAATCAGGGAGGCACGGTTTCGCTGACAATTTCTGTCGTACCGTGATTAGAAAACTGGCATTCTTTTGCTTCTCCCATCACAACCTGATTGCCAGGCTTTTTCTTCAACTTTGTTGGTGAAGGGGATTGAACGCTTTCAAGCCGGCATGGTATCATCCTCTTGATGCACTGGCGAGAAGCACTACCCATCCTGACTGATCTGGCGGCTCAACCGGGACGCCTGGGCCTGATCACCGATGTGGACGGTACCATCAGTCCGATCGTTGACCAGCCAGAAGCGGCTCAAGTCACCCCGCGTAATCGCGAATTGTTGTCCCGGCTCGAGTTCAGCCTGCCGCTGGTGGCTGTCATCTCCGGCCGTTCGGCCGAGGACGTTCACGCACGTCTCAACCTGCCGGGTTTGGTCTACATCGGCAATCACGGCCTGGAGCGTTGGGTCGACGGGCAGTTCCAAGTCCATCCCGAAGCCAGCCGGTATCGCCCGGCCTTGGAAAAAGCCCGGGCGGATATCCAGGCATTCTTACAACCGGGAATGCTGCTCGAGGATAAGGGCGCGACACTTTCGCTGCACTACCGTCAGGCGAAGCAACCGGATCAGGTCGCCAGCGCATTGCAGCCCATATTGGAGCAATTGGCAAACAGCCACGGCCTGTGGCTGAGCGAAGGACGTCGGGTATTCGAATTCCGCCCGCCAATAAAAATCGACAAGGGCACAGCTTTTCGAGGGCTGGTTAGGGATTATCGACTGGAGGCGGCCCTATACCTGGGGGACGATACAACTGACATCGCCGCTTTGCAAGCCGCCCGCGACCTGCGCACAGACGGTTCGTGCCGCGCCTACGGACTGGGTGTCAAATCGAATGGCACACCCGAAACTGTACTCTCAAACGCGGATTTCCTGATTTATGGTTTACCGGAAGTCGAGTCTTTCTTGGCCTGGCTGCTAAAGGCGCGCATGACATCCTCGACCTGATCCGAGAACCAGCGACGGATATCGGCTTTCGTGACGATCGCTTTCAGGGCTTCCGAACGTCGACGTTTTTCTTCGGGGGGCATGGTCAGAGCCTGGTGAATGGCATTTGCAGTGCCGTAAATATCGAAGGGTGAAACTGTGAGCGCGAACTCCCCCAATTCATAGAATGCTCCGGCGAATTCCGACAGGACCAACACGCCGTCTTTATGATTGACCATCACGCCTTCCTTAGCGACCAGATTCATACCATCCGACAGTGGATTGACGAGTAGCACATCGAACAACTGCATGGCAGCAATAGCGCGTGCGTAATTATCCCCCACCACAATCCGCACCGGTTCCCAATATTGATCGCTGAAATTGGCATTGATCATGCCCGCTTCGGACATGATGTCGCGCAGGTAATCCTGGTATTCGCCCACCTCCATCCGCGATGGCACGAGTAAGGCCATCATTTGCACCTTGCCGCGATGCTCCGGATGCGTGATCAGTAACTCCTGGTAAGCCTCCAGACCGCGCAAAATATTCTTGCTCGGTTCGATCCGATCCACTCGCAGGATCAGCTTTCGGTCTCCCACAAAATTGTAAAGCTGTGATTTGATCGGATAGATCTGGGGATCTTCAGCAATAGAGGTCACTTTTTCAGTATCGATCGAGATTGGATAGGCCAGGGCCCTCACCGCCCGATCCTGGTAATAGACCGTATCGCGCGTACCGCGCGAATGCGCATCCGGTATGTAAAAGCGGCAGGTCTGAACAAAATTAAAGGCATCCTTCTGGGTTTGAAAGCCAATCCGGTCAGCTTCGAGCAAACTGGTCAGGATCTCATCACGCATTTGGGATGGCAGGACGCGCCAGGCGTCAGGTCCCGGCCAGGGAATGTGGACAAACGGCTGGATTTGGACTCGCGACCCTAATAACTTGCGCAGGTAATGCGGCAACAAATACAAGTGATAGTCCTGCGGCAGGACGATAACCGGTCGATCCTCATCCCGGACGCTCTCTGCGACCGCTTCAGCGAAGGCCTTATTAATCGGCACATAACCTTTATCCCAGGCAGCCCAGGTTTCGTGCGTGATGCTGGGATTACGCGGCGTATCCCATAATTGATGTTGGATGAACCATAACAATGGATTGGCAATCACGTTGTAGTAGCCGCGGTAGGCTGATTTGGATGGTTGGATCAGTTTCAAACGGATACCTTCAACCACCTGGGCCTGACCTTGATTGGATTGCGCCCAGTGCATATCATCCTTGTCCATGGCTGCCGCAACCCACAGGACTTCGTGCTGCTGCGCCAGCGCACCCAGAGCCGTTATCAATCCACCCGCCCCGCGTTTGACCTTGAATTCTTCGTTTTTTGAAGCTTTAAAAGAAAATGGGCCGCGATTAGATACAATCACAATCAGGGGATCCATTTGTAAATCCTTTTCAATTTTCTTGCTCATAATCCTATTCTAACACCTCCCTTTCGAACCAAATTCTCTACATTCCTTTTTGGGGAAATTCTTGGATATTTCTCTTGACTTTCAAACGAAAATGATTATAATAATAACTGACTGACCGGTCAGTATATTACTAAAAGAAGATTTTCGAGACTAAGACATGTCCCCCAGACCAGACGTAAGCAAAGAACGCAAACAACAGATCCTGGATGCTGCAGAAGAAGTCTTTACCCGCAAAGGCCTGGATAATGCACGCATGGATGACATCGCTAAAAAAACAGGGCTAAGCAAAGGCTCGCTATATTGGTACTTCAAGAGCAAGGATGACTTGATCATCGCAATCTTAGACCGCATTTTTGGAGACATGTTCGAGCAATTTGATGCTCATAAAAATATTGAACATAGCGCCACAGAAGCGATCCTGCAGTTTACCGAAGCTGCCATTCGCGACTACAAACTGATGTTACGCATGATGCCGATCGCCTACGAATTCCTGGCCTTGGCTTTCCGCAATACCATCGTGCAAAAAGCCCTGAAGCAGTATTTCAGCACATATATGAACTCCCTGGTTCCCATCGTCCAGCGCGGTATCGACTCTGGTGAATTCCGGCCCGTGGACGCGCAAGAGGTAGCCATTGCCGCCGGAGCAATTTTTGAGGGAACCGTTCTTCTGTGGGTCTATGACAATAGCCGGATAGACGTAGAACGTCATATTCGCTCCAGCATCAAACTGCTACTCGAAGGCGTTCAGACTCGGACCTGAGACCTGGGAATATTTCTTATGACTAAAAAGATAAAGTGCTCAGTTTTCATAAACCGTCTGAGGAAAATGTTCCAATGACCCACATGTTCTTGGATCCCCAGCGCCCACTAACCACCTGCACAGCTGAAAACTGCGAGGGTTGCCCGGTGAGCAAAGATGTGCACTGCCATTTCCACGGCCGCGACCTGACCGCCTTCCTTTTTCTCGGTTTCCCGATTTTCATCATCGGAGGCGCTGGCATCGTTCAGTTCAACGCCTGGTGGCTGATTCCGTGGTTGCTGATGGCTTTCGGCTATTTCGGATTTGTCGAAATCCGGGTAATGTGCTCCCATTGTCCGCATTATGCGGAACCCGGCAAGAGCCTGCAATGCTGGGCTAATTACGGATCGCCGCGCTTGTGGCAATATCGTCCCGGCCCGATGAACACTTCCGAAAAGATTATCTTCGAAACGGGTCTTGCACTCATCTTTGGATACCCTTTGGTTTTCCTGCTGATAGGTTTGCAGTGGCTCTTGCTGGTTGTCTTCAGCCTGACAGTTGCCAGTTTCTTCGCGACGCTGAAACGGTCTTATTGTTCAGAGTGCATGAACTTCGCCTGCCCGCTCAACAATGTTGACGAAAAAGTCCGCGCTGAATTTTTCAGGCGCAATCCGGTGATTGCCCAGGCGTGGCAAGCCAAGGGACTGGACCGATAGGAAGGAAAATGAGATGAATGCCCACGAGAATGAAAAAAAATGGATAGACCCCTTCATCCGCCAAAACGGTTGGCTCCTGGCGGCTGGTCTGACCATGCTGATCTACGGCCTCGGCGAGGCCGGGGACAGCCTGTACTTGTTGATTGTACAAGCCGGGCTGCTCCCCTACATCCATCTGAATTGGACCTTTCCAGAAATTGGAAAGCTGATGGACCACCAGACGATCGTTTTGTTCCCTGTATTCATGTTCTTTGCCGCCGGACGTTTTTTGGCGGCCGTCGGCGTCCTGCGCAACCGACTGTGGGGATTCTGGCTGGGAATCTTCATAAGCACAATAACCATCCTGAGTGCCATCTTCTTCCTGCCCCTGGGCGGGCTCGACATGTTGCTGAGTTTGTTCGTCGTCGTTGCCTTGTTACTTGGCTTTTTAGGCAACGTTCCCCTGGTTTCCGAAATCCACAAATAGAAGTTTGCAATGATCGCCTGGCTTAATCTCGCAATTCTATTGCTAGCAACTTTTCTGACACTGTTCTATTACATTAAAAGCGCCGGGCCAGCAGTGCTCGAAAAGAAAATCGGGGTCGCCGCCTATGCCAAATGCACGCGTTACCGCGCTTTCTCGGCAATTTTCATGACCCTGGCAGGCGTTAACTACGTGGTGTACGCTTTTTATCCCATCCCGTTGCCTCTGCCGCGTGTCTTCCCCTGGCCTTACTGGATTTCGGCATTGATCGCAATCCTGATCGCCATCCCTTCCGGTATTCTGTTCGCACGCGGCATGCTCGACGCTGGCGAGGAAACCATGCTGGTCAAGAAAGAGCACAGACTTTACGGCGGCATCTACCAGCAGATCCGCCACCCACAGGCTGCCGGAGAAGTGTGGTACTGGTGGGTATTTGCCTTCCTGTGCCACTCTCCATTCCTCGCCATTTACTCTATTATCTGGCTGCCGTTCTTTCACCTGATGAGCAGGGCAGAAGAACACGATCTGCTCATCCGCTACGGTAAAGATTATCAGGTCTATATGGAAAATACGGGCATGTATTTTCCAAAGTGGAGTTAAGGGAATCAACCAGCCATGAGTGTAAGGAGTTAGTAATTCATGAGCAAATCCATCGTTGACGCGCCACCCAGCAAAATACTTCGTTTGGGATTGCGCCTGCCCATCTGGCTTTATCGCGCCCACTTAGGCTGGCTGCTGGGCAATCGCTTCCTGATGCTGACCCACACCGGCCGGAAAAGCGGCCTGGCACGGCAAACCGTGGTCGAAGTGGTTCAGCACGATAAGGAAACAGATACCTATTACATCGTTTCCGGTTGGGGAGAGAAAGCCGACTGGTACCAAAACATCCGGCAAACTCCGGAGGTCAGTATCCAGGTTGGTGGCAGAAAATTCCAGACACGGGCAGAATTCATCCCCCTGGAGAAGGCCACTGGCCTCATGCAAACCTACGCGCACGAACACCCGCTGGCTTTCAGTGAATTAAGTGGTTTGTTCCTGGGCGAACGTTTAAAGCCAGGCAGCGATGCCCCAGCCCGGATTGCGCAGAAAATGCCAATGGTAGCGTTCCACCCTCTTGCGAGGGAATAACTTTCACAAAGGAGTACGTAAAATGGATATCCTAATTCTGATTGTTGCAATGATCGTGGTCGGCCTGGTCATGGGTTGGGTCGGTGGTCTGATCTGGAAAGACAAGCGCCCGATCGGCGTGCAGGGCGATTACATTGCAGCGGTGATCACCGCCGTGGCCGTCGGTTTTATGGACTGGTTCGTCATTCCGGCGATGGGCTTCAGCATCACCATGCGTAACCTGGGCGTAGCGCTTGAACCGGCTCTAGGCGCTCTGATTGTGCTGTGGATCATTCGCGCAGCCAAGAAATAATTACCAGGAAACGGCTTTAGCATCTTTTTAGATCAACTGAAGTCGTTACGACATGGATAAAAGATGACAACTCCCATCATTGAGACCCACGGTCTGACACGCGACTTCAAGGCGACACGCGCCGTGGACGGGCTGGATCTGTCGATTGCGCCCGGTGAACTTTTCGGGCTGGTCGGTCCGGACGGCGCCGGCAAGACAACCACCCTGCGCCTGCTGGCGGGATTGTTGGATATCAGCGACGGTCAGGCGACCATCCTGGGACTTGATCTCAAGTCCCAAGCTGAGGCGATCAAACCGCACGTCGGTTACATGGCGCAGCAATTCAGCCTGTACGGGGAACTATCAGTGCTGGAAAATCTGCAGTTCTTCGCCGAATTGTTCGACGTCACCTCTCAGGCCCGGGGCGAGCGCACCGAACGCCTGTTGTCTTTCGCCGGCCTGACGGATTTCAAAGATCGCCGCGCCGCGCAACTATCCGGCGGCATGCAGAAGAAACTGGGCCTGGCCTGCACACTGATCCACCAGCCAGAAATCCTCCTGCTGGACGAACCCACCACCGGCGTGGACCCGATCTCGCGCCGCGAATTCTGGAACATCCTGACCGGATTGCACCTTGGAGGCACGACCATCCTGGTCAGCACGCCCTACATGGACGAAGCCGACCGCTGCTCGCGGGTGGGCTTGATATACAACGGAAAACTGATCGAGTGCGACACACCCCAAGCCATCCGCGGCAGGCTCGAAGGGGATGTGATCGAGCTGCAACCCGAGGATTGGAAATCGGCCCAGAAAACGGTAGCCGGCCTCCCCGGAGTCCGAGAAGTGCAGACATTTGGCGAGTCGCTGCACCTGCTGGTCGATTCCGGCAAGAAGCGCCTGCCCGAGATCGAACGCGCTTTGAAAAAATCCCACATCAATTACCGCAGTGCGCGCATCGCCCCGGCGCGGATGGAAGAAGCCTTCATCTCGCTGATCCGCAAGGCCGAGGAGTAAAACCATGTCCATCCGACATATCTGGGCAGTGACCCGTAAGGAATTCAACCACATCCTGCGCGACCGCAGCACCCTGATCCTGGTGCTGTTTACGCCGACCCTCCTGCTGCTGTTGATGGCCTACGCTCTGACGGTCGACATCAAGCACGTACCGATTGCCGTTCTGGATTACGACAACAGTCCGACCTCGCGCCAGTTCGTCCAGCAGATCACAGCCGGACAGGACCTGGACATTTATGCTTACGCGCGTGATATGAGCCAGGTGGAAGCGATGCTGATGCACGGGCAGATTAAGGCCGCCGTGATCATTTCGCGGGGTTTCGCCAGCGATTTGCAGGCCTTGAAGGGTATCCCAATGCAGGTCATCATCGACGGCACCGAACCGCAAAGTGGCAATTTTGCCGTCGACCACATCGCCCAGCGCGCTGAAGCCTTTGTAAACCAGGCGCTCACGACCCAGCTGCAAGCGCGGGGAATGTCCCTGACAAGCCTGCAACCCTTTGATCTGCGTGTGCGTACCTGGTTCAACCCCGGACTGAAATCGCAGAATTCGCTGATTCCCGGCTTGATCTCGATGGTGCTGGGTGTGCCCGCCCTCTCGGTCGCACTGACCCTGGCGCACGAGCGCGAGCACGGCACACTCGAACAACTGCTGGCCACTCCGATCGGAAAAGGCGAACTGCTGCTGGGCAAGATCATCCCCTACATCATTGTCGGCCTGATCAACGTGATCGTCATACCCATCCTGGCAATTGCCTGGTTCCACATCTCGTTCAACGGCAATTTTCTGTTGTTCTTCGCCTTGTCGGCACTCTTCCTGTTCGGCGTGCTGAGCATGGGCATGATCGTTGGTGTCTTCATGCGCACCCAGGCCGCCGCGCTGGCGCTGTCCTTCCTGGTGGTTTTCTACCCGGGCTTCTTCCTGACCGGCATTTTCTTCCCGCTGACCTCCATGCCGGAAGCAGCCCGGCTCGAAGCATTGTCCCTGCCAGGCTCGCACTACGCCATCATCACGCGCGGAATTTTCCTGCAAGGTAACGGCCTGGATGTGCTCTGGCCGTACGCGGTCATGCTGGTCGTGCTGGGTGTCGTCTTCACACTGATTGCCGCGCTGTTCTTTAGAAAGAAATTAGGGTGAAGCCATGTTGAGACGAATCTGGTCTTTAGTCATCAAAGAATTCATCCACTTGCGCAACGACTGGTGGTTGCCAGCCTTCATGTTGATCGGCGGCGCATCGGAGTTATTGCTGGTTGGCTGGGCTACTTCCCGCCCAATCACCAACCTGCCGCTGATGGTGCTTGATCACAATCGCACTGCGCAAAGCCGCCAGCTGGTGATTGCACTCGAGAACACCGGCACGTTCCAGGCTCCCCAGCAAGTCAGCAATATGGGGACAATTGAAGATGCGCTCAATCGCGGCAAGATCAACGCCGCTGTGGTCATCCCACCCGATTACAGCCAGCAAATGATTTCTCCCAATGGCCAGCCGACTGTCTTCGTGATCCTGAATGGAGCGGAAAGCATGCCCGCTGAGGCATCCCTGCGAGCTATGCAGGGCGTGGCCCAGGATATCGGTCAACAGATCGTCGTCCAACGCCTTGGATTGAATCCGAACGAGTTTGCCGGGTTCGATCCCAGCCTGCGTGTCTGGTTCAACGAAGCCCTGAGTGAAGCTCTTTACACCACTCCAGCCGAATTGGGATTGATGCTGGAATTTACGGTGCTGCTCTTCGCCGCACTGGCTTTCTCGCGTGAGCGCGAACTTGGGACGCTGGAGCAGTTGCTGGTCATGCCCTTCACATCAATGGAGATCATCCTGGGTAAGTCCCTACCGGTCATCATCGTCGGCTTCGCAGATTTCCTACTGATGCTCGCCATGGTGCACTTCGCATTCGGGGTACCCGTGCGCGGATCGCTGCTGTTGTTGATGATCCTGGCCTTCGGCTACCTGCTGGTCGAACTGGGCAAGGGCTTGGTCATCTCGGTCATCTCGCACAGCCAGCACCAGGCTTTCCTGCTGGTACTGCTGGTCGGCATGGCAGACTTTATGTTCACTGGTTATGCCGCGCCGGTCGAGGGCATGCCACAGGTGCTGCAATGGTTTGCCAACCTGGTCCCGGCCCACCACTGGTTGACCATCTTGCGCGCTATCCTGCTCAAGGGCGCCGGTTTGGACGTGCTCTGGCCGCATGTGGCGGCGCTGGCTGCCCTGGGGCTGGTGATCGGGATCTTCTCCCTGCGTTTCGTAAGAGGGGCACTGGATTAACCATATGAACGCTCAAACCCCTGCAGTCATTGCTAATGATCTGACCAAACGTTTCGGCGACTTTACAGCCGTTGATGGCGTAAACTTCGAGGTCCGCCATGGTGAAATCTTCGGTTTCCTGGGCCCAAATGGTTCGGGGAAGACCACCACCATCCGTATGATGCTGGGATTAATGAAACCCACCTCCGGAAGTGTGGACGTCCTGGGCATGCAGGTCGACGGCGAGGCTGGAAAAATCCGCCCACGCGTCGGTTACATGTCACAGCGATTCAGTTTGTATAACGATTTGACCGTGCTGCAAAACCTGCGCTTTTACGGCACAGCCTATGGCCTGTCCAATTCATTATTGGAGGAGCGAATCCAGGCTGCGCTGGCGATGGCCGGACTCGAGGGACATGAGCACGCCAAGACCAAGGACCTCTCCGGTGGCTGGCGGCAGCGTCTTGCGCTCAGCTCCGCCATTCTGCATCGCCCCGAAGTGCTTTTCCTGGACGAGCCAACCGCCGGTGTCGACCCGCTCTCGCGTCGCGCTTTCTGGGATTTGCTCTACCAGTTCGTGGCCGAGGGCGTGACGGTCTTCGTCACCACCCATTACATGGACGAAGCCGAGCACTGTCACCGGTTAGCCTTCATTCAACGCGGAAAAATCATCGCTTATGGCTCTCCAGCTGAGATTAAAACCGAAATGATGCACGGCCAGGTGCTCGAAATCGAGACCTCGGATGCAGTAGAAACGGTCAAAGTATTACGCGAAGCTCAGACCAGTGGCTCACTTCCGCTCGAGGAAATCGAGTTGTACGGCTCGCTGGTCCACGTCGTCGCTCCGGATATGCGCAAGCACGAACGTGCCATCTCCGCTGAACTGCGGCGGGCTGGTATTCGACCGGGACAGATGTCGGTCATCGAACCGTCGCTCGAAGATGTCTTCATATCTTGTATGAAAGCCTAATTTCAGAAACCCGTGGAGGAATTCATGAAATCAACCCCGAAACCCATATTCATCATCCTGGCGCTGATGCTGGTCACAGCCTCGGCAGGATGCGGTACCCTGCAAGGAAACAGTAGCGGTACCACTCTTCAAGCCTCAGGCGTGATCGAGGCAACAGAAATCTCGATTGCGCCGGAGATTAGCGGACGCGTGGTCGAGGTCAAGGTAAAGGAAGGCGATGCGGTCCAAGCCGGAGCCGAGCTCTTTCATCTGGACGACACCCTGCTCCAGACGCAGAAACAGGCTGCATCCGCCAGCCTCGAGTCCGCCAAAGCCGGTGTCCAAACAGCGCAAGCCGGGCTGGCCGCTGCCCAGGCACAATATGACTTGACCCTCTCCAATGCCCTGGCTGAAGTTCAGGACAGCCGCATCAGCACCTGGGACCAATCCAAACCCAGCGAATTCGACCAGCCGACCTGGTATTTTTCGCAAAATGAGCGTCTTAAATCCGCCCAGGCTGACGTGGAGACAGCCAAGCAGGCCCTGGCAGACAAGCAGGCCAAACTCGACACGATGCAAAAGAAAGCTGCCAGTGCGGATTTCCTGAGCGCAGAAGCCAAGCTTTCGGACTCGCGCCTTGCCTACCAGAACGCCAAGGACGTGCTCGACCGCACCAGCGGTACCAGCGACGGTCAGGATTTGCGCGACGCAGCCCAGACCGCCTTCGACGACGCCAAGGCGGACCTGAGCGATGCCCAGAAGGCTTACGACGACGCCCTGACCACCGACGGCGCCAAAGACGTGCTACAAGCCCGGGCTGAAGTGGCCGTGGCCCTGGAACGTGACAACACTGCCATGGATACCCTGCGTTCGTTGCAAACCGGCGCAGATTCCCCGATCGTCGTCGCCGCGGCCAAGACCGTGGACCAGGCCAAGGCCGCGCTGGAACAGTCGCAAGCTGCCATCCAGGAGGCGCAAGCAAATCTGGATGCGATCAACGCTCAGATCGAAAAGTTGACAGTCAGCGCTCCAACTGACGGTGTGGTGCTGGTGAGCAGCATCCAACCCGGTGAAGTCTTACAGGCTGGTATGACCGCCTTGACTATCGGCAAACTCGACCAGTTGAAAGTCACCGTCTATCTCCCCGAAGACCGCTACGGCGAAGTCAGCCTGGGGGATGAAGCCTCCCTGAGCGTCGATTCCTTCCCCGGTGTGACCTTCAAGGCAACGGTCACGCGCATCGCCAATCAGGCTGAATATACCCCGCGCAACGTACAAACCAAAGAAGAACGCCAGACAACGGTTTACGCGGTCGAACTCTCAATCGCCAATCCGGATGGCAAACTGATTCCTGGCATGCCGGTGGATGTAACCTTCGCTGCCAAACCCGGCAAATAAATCCAAATACTCACCCCGCTCAATCGAACTGGGTGGCAAGCCAAAAACGCCTGGCTATTTTGCCAGGCGTTTATATTCTGAACTCAGATAACTCTGTACTTCTTCAGCCGAAGCCAATTTCAGGGCCTGCTCGGCAACTGGCTTGCACTCTTCAATCGAAAGTTTGCGCATGACGCTTTTGGCTGCCGGAATCAAACCAGGGGACATACTGAATTCGTCCAGACCGATTCCGAGCAGGAAAGGTAGCGCCAAAGGTTCGCCGGCAAATTCGCCGCACATCCCGACCCACTTTTCGTGCTGGTGCCCCACGCGGACAGTCCGCTCGATCAATTTCAATACAGCGGGATGGAATGGGCTGGCCAACGAGGCAACGCGGGCATTTAAGCGGTCCACAGCCAGCGTGTATTGCGTTAAGTCATTCGTACCGATGCTAAAGAAATCCACGTGTTGGGCAAAGTGCTCGATCATCAGGGCCGCTGAGGGGACTTCGACCATCATACCAAACTGCAGTTTGATCTGGAAGCCAGGTACCTCCCGTCGGACCTGGATCATGGCTTCGTTCAGCACCTTACGGGCCTGGATTACTTCATCCAAACGTGAGACCATCGGCAGCATAATGCGCAAATCAGAGCCACGTGCGGCTTTGAGCAATGCGCGGATCTGATCTCGCAGAATTTCAGGCCGCTCGCTGACCATGCGGATTCCGCGCCAGCCAAGGAACGGGTTCGGCTCCTCGATGATCCCCAGATAGTCAGCCTGTTTGTCCCCACCGATATCCAGAGTGCGCACAACCAGCGGTCGTCCATCCAAAATCCTGACCACTTCCCGGTAGGCTTCCACTTGCTGGTCAACGCTCAACATGGCCTTGCGATTCAAGTACAAAAATTCGGTGCGAAACAATCCCACCCCCTCCGCGCCGCGCTCGAGCGCAGTTTGAGCGTCCGCCGCACTACCGATGTTCGCAACGACTTCGACTTGTACGCCGTCGCGGGTGATCGCTGGTTTTAAAGCGGACTTTAAATCTACCACGCGCCGCCCCTCAGCCTGCTGCTGCCTTTCGGCAAAAACCTTTCTTTGGTCAATTGTGGGATTGATGGTCAATGCTCCAAGTTGCGTATCGACCAAAACATAGTCACCCGCCTGGAGGTCAAGCAGCGATTTGCCCAGCGCCACGATGGCTGGAATCCCCAAGGCCTTGGCCAGAATCGCAGTATGAGACGTCGGTCCGCCTTCTGCAGTACAAAACGCCAACACCAGGTTGTGATCGAGCATCGCCGTTTGAGAGGGGGCCAGATCGCGTGCAACCACCACTGATTTTTCGGTCAGCGCATTTTGCGAACCAGCCTTACCCAGCAAATGGGCCAGAACTCGCTTACCCACGTCTCGGACGTCGGCGGCACGGGCGCTGAGGGTTGGGTCAGGCAGATGCTCGAGTCTCGCCGCAAAGCTCTCGACAGCAGTGTGCCAGGCAGCCTCGGGATTTTCGCCATTATCAAGCAATTCGCGCACCATATTATGTAAGGCACTATCATCAACCATCATCAAGTGTGCGTCGAAAATGGCTGACTGCTCCTTGCCGGCGGTCTGCGTAACTTTCTCACGGATTTGTTCGATCTCCTGCCTGGTCTCGTCAATCGCAGTCGATATTTTCCTCCAGGCAGCTCCAGGATCGCCGCTGGAATATGGGGCGGGCAAAGTTAGATCCAGGTCCTGCCAGATGAAAACCGGACCGGCTGTCAAACCGGGGGCTGCTGGCAGCCCTTTTAAAACCATCGGCTGTTTTGGTAGCATAGATACCTTTCAATCCAAAAGATGTTCACCTAAGAGATTGTAAAGCAAGATGCAATTCTTGTAAATTTTCAAAGACGAAATCCGGCGTATTAGGCGACCCAGCCAAATCTTCGCGCCGGGTCTCGCCACTTAACACCAGGATGGTAGTAATACCAGCTCGCCCGAGCGCGATGTCGGTATAAAGCCGGTCACCGACCATCGCCAACTGCGTTACGGGAAGACCAGCCTTTGCCACGATAGCATCAACGATAGGTGCATAGGGTTTCCCGATGATCACATCCGGTTGTCTACCGGTCGAAGCGGCGACCATGGCCAGCATCGAACCGATATCCGGCATGAAGCCGCTCGAAGTGGGACAATTAAGATCGGAATGTGTGGCTATAAAGGGTCGCCCTTCCCGGAGCAGGTCACACAGCTTCCAGATTTTCTGGTACGTTAGGGTCGTATCGAATCCGAGTACAACGTATTCCGGATCGGTCTCATCCAAGGTAAATCCGTGATCGACAAACTCTTTTTCCAGGGACGGCGTGCCAACCACAAACAGACGCGCCTGTGGTTTTTGATTCTTTAAATATAACGCGGTTGCCTCTCCGGAGGTAACGAATCGCTCTGCTCCATATTCCAGCCCCAGATGTTCGAGTTTTTCTTGATATTCACTTCGCGAACGGGATGAGTTATTGGTGACGAAATAGAACGGGATTTGTTGAACAACCAATCCATCCAGAAAATCTCGCGCACCGGGTAACAACTCCCCGCCCAGATAAACTGTGCCATCCAAATCCAACAGGAAACAGCGGATTCGTTTCAGTTGCTCAATTTCCATATGCTTGAACTGAGGTTGTCAGCATCAGAACTTGCGCGACCAATCCTTGAGCCAGCGTTCGACGACCACTTTGGTTTGGGTGTAGAACTCAACCGAATGTTTTCCCTGTCCATGCAGAGCACCAAAGAAACTTTCCTTCCAGCCGCTAAAGGGGAAGAAGGCCATCGGGGCTGCCACACCGATGTTGATCCCGATATTCCCGGCCTGCGCCTCCGAGCGGAACTGGCGCGCTGCCGCGCCGCTGCTGGTAAACAGACAGGCCATGTTGCCGTACCTGTGGCTGTTAACCAGCGCGATCGCTTCATCAACCGTGTCGACGTGCATCAACCCCAGCACCGGGCCGAATACTTCCGTTTGGAAAATTGCGCCACCCGGCGGAACATTATCCAGGATGGTTGGGCGCAGGAAATTGCCTTTTTCGTATCCTTTGATGACCGCATCGCGACCTTCAACTAAAATTTGCGCTCCCTCAGCAATCCCCTTTTCGATCAGACCTTCGATACGCTCTTTACTCTGCGGCGTAATGACCGGTCCCATTTCGATGCCATCATCCAAGCCATAACCGACCTTGCGCTTCGTGGCAGCCTCGGCAATCGCCTCGGTAAAATTCTTGCGGGCCTCACCCACTGTAACTACCAGCGAGGTTGCCAGGCAGCGCTGTCCGGCGTTGCCAAAAGAACTGTCCACAACAATGCTGGTTGTCGTATCGAGCTCAGCATCCGGCAGGACGATCGTCAGGTTCTTGGCACCGCCCTGAGCCTGGACACGCTTGCCATTAGCGGAGGCGCGCGCGTAGACATGTCTTGCTACAGGAGTCGACCCGACAAAGCTGACCGCACTGATACCCGGATGATCCAGGAGGGCATTGACCGTGTCCGCCGCACCATTGACCAGATTGATCACACCCTTGGGAAAACCAGCAGCCTGCACCAGATCCATGACGCGCTGCATGGTCATGGGAGTCCGCTCGGAGGGTTTGACGATGGCAGTGTTGCCGGTCGCCACCGCATAAGGCAGGAACCAGAAAGGGATCATACCGGGGAAATTAAATGGGGCAATAATGGCACACACCCCAACCGGTTGGCGAATCATGAACTCGTCTATCCCGGTCGCGATATCCTCCGAAAAATCACCCTGCATCAGGATGGGAATACCACAGGCCACCTCAACATTCTCGATTGCGCGCTTTAACTCACCCTGGGATTCTTTAAAGGTCTTGCCGTTCTCCTGCGTGACCAGCCGGGAAAGCTCATCAAAGTTTTCATCCAGAATGGCTTTTAGCCGGAACAGGAACTGCACCCGCTCCTCGGCCGGGACTCGCCGCCAACT
The DNA here is from genome assembly GCA_963790075.1 of uncultured Chloroflexia bacterium. Lineage (GTDB taxonomy): Bacteria > Chloroflexota > Anaerolineae > Anaerolineales > Villigracilaceae > CAYOUV01. Next base: position 984,083 of record CAWBNG010000004.1, on the reverse strand, counting down.
CTCGTATGCATGTAAAGCGGCCTCCACCGCCCGGTCCACTTCTTCAGCGGACGAAAGCGGTACTTGACCGAGCACGTCCGCTGTGGCCGGATTAATTACATCCTGATAGGTGGCTGAGGCCGGGGAATGCCAAGCGCCGTTAACATAATTGCGCAGTTGCCGGGATTCACTCATAGAATAGCTCCTTCACCCAATTTAATCTGCTGGTAAGCAAGAAACACAGGCTTTCAGAAACCATTATACCGCTCAAATTCGAATTCTCCAACAAATTCCTTGTATTATTACGATTAGTGGATTATAATGCCGATATATTACGAATTCCGCAATATTTATGGACAAAACTGATCAAGAAATAATCAAACTCCTGCAACATGATGGGCGCACCCCGTATACGGATATCGCCAAGGCTCTGGATATCTCCGAGGGGACTGTGCGCAATCGCATCGCGCGCCTGATCGAGCAGGAAATCATACAGATCGTTGGGCTGGTGGATCCGTACCAATTGGGATTTGACGCGCCAGCCATGATTGGCGTCTCGATCGACCCCCCGCAGCTCGAAAGTTCAGCCGCTGTCATCGCCCAATTCCCGGAAGTCAGTTACCTGATCATGGTTTCGGGTGAGTTCGACCTGATCGTCGAGGTGATGTGCCAGAACCGAGAAGCGCTGGCGAGCTTCCTCAATCAACGGCTGCGACAGGTGCCGGGCGTCTTGCGTACGCAAACCTACTTGATTTTGCGCACATTCAAGATGGCCTACGGCGCTCAACCCAGTTCAAATATTATTTCGTCATCAGGAGGAGCCAATGAGTGAGGGGCACGCGGTAGAGTTACGCGACGTGGTCAAACGTTTTGGCAATGTATCTGCGGTTAACCACGTTTCCCTTCAAATCCGAAATGGGGAGTTCTTTTCCCTGCTCGGTCCCAGTGGATGCGGTAAAACCACATCCCTGCGATTGATCGCCGGATTCGAAATTCCAACTTCAGGACAGATCTTAATCAGCGACGAAGTTCAAGGCCATCTGCCCGCCTATCAAAGACCTGTGAACACCGTATTTCAAAATTATGCCTTGTTTCCACACATGTCGGTGTTCCAAAATATCGCCTTCGGTCTGGAAATGCAAAAAACGCCCAAATCCGAAATCGAACTTCGGGTCAACGAGGTGCTGGATCTGGTCCACTTGCAGGGCATGGGCAAACGCCGGCCCAAACAACTATCCGGCGGACAGCAACAACGGGTCGCACTGGCACGCGCCCTGGTCAATCGCCCCAATGTGCTTCTTTTGGACGAGCCTCTGGGCGCGCTGGATCTGAAGCTGCGCAAAGCCATGCAGATTGAATTGAAAGCCCTGCAGGAGCAAGTCGGGATCACTTTCATTTATGTTACACACGACCAGGAAGAAGCCCTGACCATGTCCGACCGCATTGCAGTGATGAGTCAAGGACATCTGCTTCAAATCGGAAATCCCGAGGAGATTTACGAGCAACCAACCAGCCGCTTCGTAGCCGACTTTATCGGCGAAACCAATTTCATCGAAGGCACGATCGAGGGACAAAACGAGCACGTTGAGTTCGGGATTGCACCGAATTCAGTCATGTGGGCCACCTGGGGCAGCGATCCAGTTCCGATCAAGTCCAAGGTCACATTATCCATTCGACCCGAAAAAATCGACCTCTACACACCCGGGAAACCCCTGCCCAGGGGCAGCCGGAAGATTGCCAATATGCCCGGCAAAGTAGTCGATCTGGTTTATCTGGGTACCGACACGCGCTATGTCGTTCAAGTCCCTGGGCCTAATAAACTGGTGGTACGCATGCAGAATGCAACCTCCTCGGAACACTTCTTCAAAGTAGGCGACGAGGTGACCCTGCGCTGGAATCCTGCCCACGCCCGCGTGATGAAGGAGTAGCCAGATGCATAAAGTCTTTGCCAAGTACCCATCAATGCGTCCCTGGCTGCTTTTATTGCCTGCCAGTTTGTGGCTTTTCATTTTCTTCATCGCACCACTCTTCATTGTCCTGATTTACAGCTTCCAAACTCGCGGGACGTACGGCGGCGTGGTCTGGCAATTTTCACTTGAGAATTTCCAACGCACATTCGACCCTCTGTACTTCAACACCTTCCTGCGCTCCTTCTATATCGCGGCGATCACGACTTTCGCCTGCCTGTTGCTGGGTTTCCCATTGGCCTATTACATCACCACCCGCCCACCGCAAAGCCGTGGGACGTTCGTGCTGGCGCTGATGATCCCCTTCTGGACCAACTTCCTGATCCGCACCTATGCCTGGCTGACGTTGCTACGTACCAACACCGGTTTGATCAACACCACGTTGATATCTCTTGGCATCCTGAAGCATCCACTACCGCTCTTTGGAAACGACTTTGCCATCGTGCTCGGACTGGTCTATGGATGGCTCCCGGATATGGTACTGCCGGTTTACGCTGCTCTCGACCGGCTCGATAACAGCCTGCTCGAAGCGGCGCAGGACCTGTACGCTTCAGGCTGGAAGGTATTCTGGCGCGTAATTTGGCCACTTTCGTTGCCCGGCGTGATAGCCGGCTCAATGCTGGTCTTTATCCCCTCTCTGGGCGCCTTCGTCACACCGGCAATTCTGGGGGGTGGCAAATCGCTGATGATCGGCAACATCATCAGCAACCAATTCCTGTCCGCCCATGATTGGCCATTCGGTTCCGCCATGTCGACCGTGATGATGGTGGTGATGCTGCTGGCGACACTGATTTACTTCCGCTCAACAAGCAGGAAAGAAAGGGTGCAGGCATGAGCAGCGAAGCCATGGATACCACAGTCGAACAACTGCGACCGTCTCGCCGCAGTCGGATGGCTTTGGTCAAGAAGCGTATCAACGACCTGGTCCTGAATTTCTACGGTTGGGGCGGCTACCTGTTCCTGTACCTTCCGATCATCATTTTGGTCATCTTCTCATTCAACGACTCACGCTCGACAGCGCAGTGGGCCGGCTTTACGACCAGATGGTATGGCGAGATGATCAATGACAGCCAGATCATTCTCTCATTGTGGAACAGCCTCTTCGTTGCGATTGTCTCGACCATTTTATCGACCATTATCGGTACACTGGCGGCGATGGCGATGGAGCGTTATTCCTTCCGTGGACAGCTGATGATGGACGCCATCCTGTATTTGCCCATCATCATTCCTGACATCGCCATGGCGATCATGCTGCTGATCTTTTTCGATATTACCGGCATTGGATTCGAACCCTGGCATGTAAATTTCTTCAGGATCAGTCTGGCTGTACCCTACTCGGTCATTATTGGACATGTGGCTTTTAACATTTCGTTCGTGGCCATTGTTGTCCGTGCCCGCCTGGCACAGATGGATAACACGCTGGAAGAAGCAGCCAGTGATCTCTATGCCAATTCATGGCAAACATTCTGGCGCGTGACCATCCCGATGATGATGCCCGGCATCCTGGGCGGCGCATTGCTGGCCTTCACTTTGTCACTGGATGACTTTGTCATCACTTTCTTCACCAGTGGTGCTGGATTCAACACCCTGCCCGTGCGGGTCTTTGGCATGATCAAGAAAGGCGTCACCCCCAAAATCAATGCCGTTTCGACCCTGATGCTGCTCTTCTCATTGGTATTGATGGGTATCTCATTGATCTTCAGAAAAGGAGGTGATGACGAAAATATCATGGATTTGAGCTTATAGCTCGCGCTCAGCCCTCAAATTACTCAACCGAAGGAAGGAGAAGTTTAATGAAAGGACGTTTGATTATCCTGCTGTCCCTATTGACAGCCTTCAGCCTGCTGCTGACAGCCTGCGGAGGTGCCAAGTCCACACCGGCTCCTCCTGACCAGATCGTGATCTACAACTGGTCCGAATATATCGATCCTGATATTTACACCGCCTTTACGGATCAGACCGGGATCAAGATCGTCGAGGACAACTTCTCGAGCAACGAAGAAATGCTGGCCAAGCTGCAAGGCGGCGCGTCCGGTTACTCCCTGATCGTCCCCTCGGACTACACCGTCAGCATCATGAAATCCGAAAACATGCTGGCGAAGCTGGATCATGCCAATATCCCCAATCTGGCCAATTTGAGCGACGAATTCCAGAATGTGCCCTATGATCCGGGCAACGAATACTGCGCTCCTTACCAATGGGGCACGACCGGCATCGGGTACCTTTCGGATCAGATGGACGCCCCCACCAGCTGGTCGGTGCTCTTCGACCCCGATCCCAACTCACCGATGTACGGCCGCACCACCATGCTCGACGACTCGCGCGAGGCATTCGCCGCCGCCTTGGTGTACCTGGGCTACGATGTCAACACCACCGACGAAGCCCAGCTCGAAGAAGCCAAGCAACTGCTCATCAAAGCCAAGCCAGCTCTTGCTGGTTATGACAGCGACACCTACGAAGATTTATTGGCTTCCGGCGAGAACATCATGGCTCACGGGTGGAATGGCGACTTCCTGGTGGCCCAGGAACAGAACGAGAACATCGCCTATACGATCCCGCAAGAGGGCGGCGTGATCTGGGTTGACAATATCTGCATCCCGGCCACCGCCACCCCTGAAGAGAAACTGGCGGCTGAGATGTTCATTAACTTCCTGCTCAGCCCGGAAATGGGCGCCAAACTGTCCGAGTTCAACTACTACGCCAGCCCCAACAAAGCTGCCGAAGCGCTGCTCAGCCCGGATTTCCTGAGCGACCCGGCCGTTTACCCACCAGCTGAAGTCAAGGCTAAACTGCAATACCTGAAACCAGTTGGCGATGCAGAATCAGTCTATCAACGTCTGTGGGATGAAGTGAAATCGGCTCCAACCCCCTAATCGACCCGGAACGCAATGGGGCGCAGCAATATCAATTTCAAGGCCAAAACTGCGCCCCAAAGTCTGATTGAGGACGAAAATCCTTATGAAAATGTTCATCAATGGCAAATCCACCTCCGGAAAAGCCAGAGACAAAATATCCGTCATCAATCCAGCTACGGAAGAAGTCGTCGACCAAGTACCCCGCGGCACGCTTGAAGATACCCACCTGGCAATCCAGGCAGCCAAGGCAGCCTTCCAAACCTGGAAGCGGACTCCCGCTAACCAGCGCGCAGCAGCGCTGCATCAGGTAGCTGCCAAGATTCGCGCCCATCATGAGAAAATCGTTGAATTATTGACCAAGGAAGAAGGCAAACCAATTCCTGAAAACGATGAGGAGCTGTGGTGGGTGGAGGAGACCTTTGATTACTACGCTGAGCTTGGCCGCCACGAGCGTGGGCTGGTCATTCCTTCTGGTGAGTCCGGACAATTCAATTTTGTGCTCAAAGAGCCGTATGGGGTGATTGGCTGTATCACACCCTGGAATTATCCTCTGCTTTTATTGGTCTGGAAACTGGCAGCTGCACTGGCAGCTGGCAACACCGCCGTGATCAAACCATCCCAGCTAACCCCCCTATCGACAGTGCGGATGGTCGAGCTGGCTTTCGATCATCTGCCTCCCGGTGTGGTAAACGTCGTAACCGGATTTGGCTCCGAAGTGGGGGATGCCTTGGTCCGGCATCCAGATGTGCCCATGATCGCCTTGACCGGCTCGCTGGCCGTTGGGCAGCAGATTGCCAGTCTGGCGGCTCCAATGATGAAAAAACTTCACCTCGAACTGGGCGGCAAGGATCCGATGGTCATCGCTCCCGACATCGAGCTGGACGTGGCTGTTAAAGCGCTCGCATATGCGGCCCTGATCAACACCGGCCAGGTTTGCACCAGCACCGAACGGGTCTATGTCCACGAGAGCATCCTGGGCCAGTTTAGTGAGGAACTGGCTGACTTCGTCAGCAAACTGCGCCTGGGGAACGGCCTGGATAAAGGCACCGACATCGGGCCGATGATCCGGGACAAATTCCGCAAAAAAGTCGAGGGACAGATCGGGGAAGCTGTCCAGGCTGGGGCCAAGATTTTAACCGGCGGCAAGCGTCCGCTGGAGTTCGAGCGTGGCTTCTTCCTCCAACCAGCTGTAATCACCAATGTCGATCATTCTATGTCCCTGATGCAGGAGGAGACCTTCGGTCCCGTCATCCCGCTCATGGCATACAAGGATTTCGACCAGGCAATTGTCCTGGCAAACGACTGCCAGTACGGTTTGGGCGCCTCGTTGATGACCCATGACGCCAAGCTGGTCAAGAAATTCTTCGAGGAGGTCAAGGCCGGCACGGTCTGGATCAACGACCCGCTGACCGACAATTTCGCTGGGCCATTCGGCGGGATGAAGATGTCCGGCTTGGGCCGCGAACTCGGACAGGAAGGCCTGGATGAGTATTACGATGTCAAGCACGTGCACTGGGACATCGCAGGCGGCCTCAAGGACTATTGGTTTCCATATTAATCATGAATCTAACCTCATTTTGGAGCGACACCTATCCAAGACCGGCTGATCTGCCGGTAACCTCTCAAATCCCCGAACGCGTGGACGTTGCCATTGTCGGCGGCGGCTACACCGGCTTGAGCGCGGCCCGAATCCTGGCGAAAAGCGGAGCCAGTGTCGCGGTCCTGGAACGCGAAACCATCGGCTGGGGTGCCAGTTCACGCAACGGCGGCATCACCGGCGGTGGCTTGAAGCGCGCATCACAGGCCATCTTCAAACGCTACGGCGAGACCTACGGTCACATCTTCTGGAAAGCATCGCTCGAAGCCCTGGACTTGATCAAAGAACTGGTCAACGAAGAAGGCATCGCTTGTGACTGGCATCAGGATGGTGAACTATGCCTGGCTGTCAAGCCCTCTCATTTTGAAAGCTTCAAGGAAGAGATTTCCTGGTACAAAAAGAATCTCGGGCACACGCTCACTCTGGTCAGCCCATCCGAACTACGGGAAGAGATTGGCAGCGACGCTTACCACGGTGGCTTGGTCGATCCGCTCGGCGCGGGTTTGCATCCGGCCAAGCTGGTCTTCGGCTTGGCACGGGTCGCAGCCAAATACGGTGTTGGGCTACATGAAAATACTTCTGTCCTCAGTATCGAGCGCGGACCGAAAGGCTTCACCCTCCACACCGATCAGGGTCACCTGGCAGCCAAAGAAGTCATCGTTGCCACCAACGGCTACACCGACAAATTGGTCCCCGGGTTGCGTTCCAAGGTCATCCCGGTCGGCAGCTACAGTATTGTCACTGAGCCGCTGGCCCCTGATCTGGTCGAGGAACTCAGCCCTAAAGGCCGCATGTTCTGGGATTCGAAATGGTTCCTCAATTACTTCCGCGTGACACATGACGGTCGCATGTTGTGGGGTGGGCGCAACAATCTGAGCACGGATCTGGATCTGGAAGCCAGCGCCGGGACACTGCGCGCCCAGATGGTGCAGGCTTTTCCCCAACTGCACGACGTTCCGGTCACCCACTCCTGGACCGGACAACTCGGCCTGACCTTCGACTTAATGCCCATCCTTGGCCAGCAGCACGGGATTCATTTTGCCTTTGGCTACGGCGGGCATGGGCTGCACACTGCCCTGTACCTCGGCCGCGAGCTGGGACTGATCCTGTCCGGCCAGAAATCCAGCAGCCCATTCGCCGAGATCCGCCACCAGAGCTACTTCTTTTACCGCTATAAACCCTGGTTCATGCCACTGGCCGTGCAATACTATCGCGTGCGCGATCGCCTTTCCTGAATTTTGCAAATGCGTTGAAAGAAAAAACTGGATAATAAAATGATCGACTCAAATCTAACCACAAAGAGGTAACCCATGAATAACGCATTTGAGCTCCTGTCCCCCGTCTGGACACACCTGACCACCATCCAACCAGTCAAGGGCGAAGGCATCTATTTGTACGATGAGGACGGCAAACGTTATACCGATTTCACCTGTGGAATCGGCGTGACCAACACCGGTCACTGCCACCCGAAAGTGGTCAAGGCGATTCAGGACCAGGCCGCCAATCTGATCTTCGGACAGATGAACATCGTCGTCCCCCCGGCGACTGTTGCCCTGGCGAAAGAATTAAACCAAATGACGCCCCCTTCGATTGACGCCTATTTCTTCTCCAACAGCGGCGCTGAAGCGATCGAAGCCAGCGTCAAGCTGGCACGCCATGCCACCGGAAAAAAGAATATCATCGTCTTTCAGGGCTCATTTCACGGTCGAACCGCCCAAACCATGGCGATGACCACCTCCAAGTACATTTACCGCCTGGATTACCAGCCACTACCCGGCGGCGTCTTTGTGGCACCCTATCCGTATGCTTATTATTATGGCTGGGACGAGGAAGAGACCACCGCCTTTTGCTTGAAACAATTGGATTATCTGATCCACGGGCAAACCAAACCCGAGGAAACCGCCGCAGTCGTGATCGAGCCGGTGCTCGGTGAGGGTGGTTACGTTCCGGCGCCAGTCGGGTTTCTGCAAGAACTGCGCAAGTTCTGCACGCAGAATGAGATCCTGCTGGTGGCCGATGAGGTCCAATCCGGCTTCGGGCGCACCGGCAAATTCTTCAGCTTCGAGTACGCCAATATCGAACCGGACATCATCGTCATGGCCAAGGGACTGGGCAGCGGTGTGCCGATCTCCGGCATCGCATCGCGCCGCGAACTGATGGACAAATGGGCGCCCGGCTCGCACGGCGGCACCTACGGCGGCGGCAGCGCCATAGCCTCCGCGGCGGCGGTCGCCACAATTAAAGTATTGCAGGAAGAAGGCCTGGTCGAGAACGCCGCTGAACGGGGCGAGCAACTGATGAAGGGCCTGCGCCAAATTCAGAAGCGGTATCCCGTCATCGGCGACGTGCGCGGGCGCGGCCTGATGGTCGGTGTCGAGTTCACTGTCAATGGTCTGCCGGACAAAGATCTGACCAAGTCGGTCCAGCAAGCCTGTCTCAAACGCGATCTGCTGCTGTTGACCTGTGGCACCTATGAGAACGTTATTCGCTGGATTCCACCCTTGATCGTAACTGCTGAGCAAATTGACGCAGCCTTATCGGTATTTGAGGATGCTTTGGCAGAAGTCGCCAAGTAAGCGAGGTAAAAAATGAATGTATGGCGGATCAATACACGCACACAAAAATTTAATATCGAACCCGTCCCTGCCTCCTGGGAACGCTTAGGCGGACGCGGATTACTGGCCCGCATTCTGGTCGACGAGGTCGATGCCACTTGCGAGCCGCTGGGCGCCAGGAACAAACTAATCTTCGCTCCCGGTTTGCTGGTGGGACACATGCTCTCCTCCTGCGACCGCATCTCGGTCGGCGGCAAATCCCCGCTGACGGGTGGTGTCAAGGAATCCAATGCCGGCGGCAGCACCGGGCTGCAGTTGACCCACCTGGGCATCAAAGCCCTCATTCTGGAAGATAAACCAGAGAAACCCGGTTTATGGCTACTGCATTTGAGCAAGGATGCCGCTCGCTTCGAACCTGCTGACGACCTGGTTGGTAAGGGGGTTTACGAGACGGCTGAGACACTGCTCAAGAAATTCGGCAAAGATATCGCCATCGCCCTGATCGGTCCCGGCGGGGAAATGCGGCTGGCCAGCGCCGGCATCCAAAACATCGACAAGGATCATGTACCTTCACGCATCAATGCGCGTGGCGGATTGGGCGCAGTGATGGGATCAAAAGGCCTCAAGGCCATCGTCATCGACTCGGCAGAGGGAGAGAAACCACCCATTCGGGATCTGCTGGCCTTCCGGACTGCGCAGAAGGAATTCAATCAGGCGCTGATGGATCACCCGCAGACGCATGCCTATCACGATTACGGTACCGCCGCCATGACCCACATGTGCAACAATTTCGGCGCGCTCCCCACGCGAAACTTCTCCAGTGGCGAATTCAAGCAAGCCGAGAAGATCAGCGGTGAGTACATGCGCGAGTTGATCCTGTCACGTGGTGGCGAAAGCAATCCTTCCCACGCCTGCATGCGCGGCTGCATGATCCAGTGCTCCAACGTCTTTGGCGACGCGCAGGGCAAATCGATCGTCTCGCCGCTCGAGTACGAAACCATCGGGCTGATGGGCTCCAACCTGGGTATCGACGACCTGGACACGGTCGCCCGACTTAACTATGAGGCAAACGACCTGGGCCTGGATTCGATCGAGGTTGGCGCTGCACTCGGCGTCGCAGCCGATGCGGGACTGCTGGAATTTGGGGATGGGGCGCAGGCGCTGGCCCTGGTCCAGGAGATCCGTGACGGGTCTCCCCTGGGGCGTGTGCTCGGCAACGGGGCAACCACAACCGGGAAGGTGCTCGGCGTCGAACGCGTCCCGGCCGTCAAGGGACAGGCCATGTCGGCTTACGATCCGCGTGCCATCAAAGGCACCGGCGTGACGTATGCCACCACCCCGCAGGGCGCCGACCACACCGCCGGGTTGACCATCCGCGCCAAGATCAATCACACCGACCCCAAGGGCCAGGCCGAGGTCTCACGCAAAGCCCAGGTCAGCATGGCCGGCTACGACACACTCGGCGCCTGCATCTTTGCCGGCTTCGGCTTTGCGGCTGCGCCTGAGACCATCCGGGACCTGCTTAATGCCCGCTACGACCTGGAGGTGGGCGCTGATATCCTGCAAGTACTCGGTGAAGAAACCATTCAACTGGAGCGCGAGTTCAACCGACGGGCGGGATTCACCTCCGCGCAAGATCGCCTGCCTGAATGGATGACGCGCGAGGCGTTGGCCCCGACCAATGCCGTCTTCGACGTGCCAGAAGAAGAACTCGACCACTTATTCGACTAGTTATCAACCATCCTTACCCTTAATATCGAAGAGGAGATTCTATGAGTTTGCAAGGTGAAAAAACCAAAGCACTGTACCAGAGAGCGACCAAGGTCATCCCACACGGGGTGAACTCGAACTTCCGTTATTGGGGACCGGATGACACCTTCGTCATCCAACGAGGGCAGGGCGCCTACATCTGGGATGTGGACGACCGGCGGTTCATCGATTATCGACTGGCTTTCGGGCCGATCATCCTGGGCCACGCCGATCCGCGCGTCAACCAGGCCGTGAGCGAGGCGATCCAGGGTGGGACGCTCTTTGCCTGGACCACTCCAGGTGAAGTAGAACTCGCCGAAAAGATCGTTAAGATGACCGGCGTTGACAAGGTCCGCCTGACCAATACCGGCACGGAAGCCACCATGCACGCGCTGCGCATCGCCCGCGCCTATACCAATCGTGAGAAGTTCATCAAGTTCGAGGGCCAGTATCACGGCATGAACGACTATTTCATGTTCAGCACGGCCTCCGCGAACATGGGCATGCTTGGTTCGCGTCGCAGCCCGATCGCTGCCCCGGCCACCTCGGGCATCCCCAAGGGCATTGGCGAATATGTCATCATGCTGCCGTTCAACGACCTTGAGATGCTCGAGAAGACGGTCAAAGCCCGCTGGGGAGAGATCGCGGCCATCTTCATCGAACCGATGATGGGCAATGCGGCTGGGATCATGCCGCGGCCCGAATTCTTCAAAACCATCCGCCGCCTGTGCGACGAATATGGCATCGTGATGGTCTTCGACGAAGTCAAGACCGGCTTCCGGATTGCCAATGGCGGCGCGCAGGAATACTTCAAAACCAAAGCTGACCTGGTCACATATGCCAAGTCGCTGGGCAACGGCTACCCCATCGCAGCCATTGCCGGCAAGGAAGATGTGATGATGACCATCGATCCCGGTCACGTGGCCCACGGCGGGACCTATTCCGGCAACGTGGTCGGTGTGGCCGCTGCAATCGCAACCCTGGATATCCTGGCCAATGAACCGGTCCTCGAAACGATCAACCAACGCGGCAGAACCCTGATGAAGGGCATTGACGACATTCTGACCGAACAAGACCTCCCGCATGTAGTCACCGGCCTGCCGCCCATGTTCAGCATCCTGCTGGGGATCGAGCAAGAGCCGCGCGAGTTCCGCGATTACATCGCCGGGGATGGGGAACTGTACGAACACGTCGCCTATGAACTGATCAAACGCGGCGTCATGCCCGATGCCGACGGGCGTGAACCCTGGTTCCTGTGTGCCGCGCTCAGTGAGAAAGATGTAGACGAGACCTTGAATATCTTCAACGATTCAGTCAAAGCGGCCAAAAAGTAATCTACCGACAAGGAGCGGCTCATGCCGAACGGTTATCAAGGGAAAATCCTGCACGTCCACCTTTCGGAAGCGCGTCTGGAAATTGAGACGCCGCCCGAAGCCTTTTACCGTACCTACATGGGCGGCAGTGCAATGGGTGCTTATTACCTGTTGAAGCACACCCCGGCAGGCGCCGATGCGCTCGGGCCAGAAAATACCCTGACCCTGGCAGCCGGGATCCTGACCGGCGCGCCCATCTCCGGGCAGAGTCGCCTGACAGCGGTCGCCAAATCGCCGCAGTCCGGCGCGGTCGGCGATTCGCAGTCCGGTGGATTCTTCCCGGCTGAATTGAAATTCGCGGGTTTCGACGCACTGGTCATCCATGGCAAATCTGAGAAACCGGTCTACCTGTGGATTCACAACGGCCAGGCCGAACTGCGGGATGCTGCCCATCTGTGGGGTAAAATCACCGGCGAGGTGGACGACATTCTGAAAGCAGATTTAGGCGACCCCAAGATCCAGGTCTTGCAAACCGGCATCGCCGGAGAAAACATGGTGCGCTATGCCGCGCTGATGAACATGGCCAACCGCGCCAACGGGCGCACCGGCATGGGTGCGGTCATGGCCAGCAAGAATCTCAAAGCAGTGGTCGTGCGCGGTAAACAGCGACCCTCCGTGGCTGATTCCAAGGCCCTGAACCAGCACGCCCGTTGGGGTGCGCAGAACTTCGAAGATTCGGACGTCTACGGCCTGGGGCTGTTGGGCACTGCTGAAGTCCTCGCAGGTCAGAACAAGGACGGCGGCCTGCCGACCCGCAACTGGGTCAGTGGGAGCTTCAAAGGCTGGAAAGCGATCGACGGCAAGACCATGGCGGCCACTATCCTGAAGGAGCGCGACACCTGCTATGCCTGCACCGTGCGCTGCAAGCGCGTGGTCGAGGTGACCGAAGGACCCTACCGGGTCGATCCACGTTACGGAGGACCGGAGTACGAAACCCTGGCTACTTTCGGCTCGTACTGCGGTATCGATGACCTGGAAGCCATCGCCTACGCCAACCAGTTGTGCGCCATGTACGGTCTGGATACCATCTCGTGCGGCGCAACCATCGCCTGGGCCATGGACTGTTTCGAGCAGGGTCTGCTCTCGACAGCAGACACCGACGGGATTGAATTACGTTTCGGCAATGCGGAGGCAATGGTCCAGATGGTCGAGAAGATTGCCCACCGCGAAGGCTTCGGCGACCTGCTGGCCGACGGCTCCGCGCAGGCTGCCGAACGTATTGGGCGCGGGACCGAGGATCTGGTCGTGGCGGTCAAGAAACAGGAATTTCCAGCTCACATGCCGCAGGTCAAGCGCTCGCTAGGCCTGATCTACGCCGTCAATCCCTTCGGCGCCGACCACCAGTCCAGCGAACACGATCCATCCTACGGGGATTATCCCGAACGTATGGCCCAGATCGGGCTGACCGACCCGCAGCCGGACAATGTACTGAACGAAGAAAAGGTTCGCTACGCGCTGGTGACCGAACATGTCTATTCGGCCATGGATTCGATCAACGTCTGCCAATTCGTCTTCGGACCGGCCTGGCACCTGTACGACATCCAGCAACTGGCCGAGGCAATGCAACTGGTCACCGGTTGGGACGTCAGCGTGGACGAGATCATAAAAGTTGGCGAACGACGTTTGAACCTGCTGCGGGCTTTCAATGCCCGCGAGGGCTTCACGCGCGAAGACGACAAGCTGCCCAAGAAGATGTTCAAAGCGCTCAAAGGCGGCGCCAGCGATGGAGTCTTCCTGACCGAAGAGGAACTCGAGACCGCCAAGGACCAGTACTACCGGATGTCCGGCTGGGACGTCGCGACCGGCACACCCCAGCGAAAAAAACTGGAGGAGCTCGGGCTGGAATGGCTGGCCGACATGTTGGATTGAACAACCATTCAGACCCAAAGCACACGGAGAAAGTTGGCAAAAACCGCAAATACTTTCTCCGTGAATTACGAAAACAGACTCTGTGAATGCAGTGTCGCAGAGAATAACATTCGAGGTGAGCATGCGCAAACTTTGGATCAACAACCAAGCCACGGGCGGCAGCGGCGGCACGCGCCCGGTGATCGACCCGGCCACCGAAGAAGCATTTGGAGAGGTGGCCTGGGGTGACATCACCGACGCCGAACGCGCGGTCCAGGCCGCCAAAAAAGCCTTCAAGACCTGGCGCAAGGTCCCGGCACCCGAACGGACCATCATGCTGCACGAGGTGGCCCGCAGGCTACGCGAAAACCTGCAGGTCATTGCCACAGAATTAACCCAAGAAACCGGCCGCACCCTCTACAAAAACCGCGGCTACGTCGAGTGGTCGGCGCAATGTTTCGATTACTACGCCGAGCTCTCACGCGATTCGCGCGGACGGGTCATCCCCTCGCCCGAGGACGGGCAGCTTTCGCTGGTGCTCAAGGTCCCGCTGGGGGTGGTGGCGGCCATCGTCCCCTGGAACTACCCGCTGCTGCTGCTGGCCTGGAAGCTGGCCCCAGCCCTGGCGGCCGGCAATACCGTGGTCGTCAAGCCTGCCTCCTATACTCCCTGGACCACGCTCGGTTTCGAGAAAATCTTCGACCACCTGCCCCCCGGCGTGATCAATCTCGTCACCGGCTCGGGCAGCAGCGTTGGCGATTACCTGGTCACCCACCCAGACGTGCACATGGTAGCCTTCACCGGCAGCACCGAGGTCGGGCAGCACATCATGCGCCAGGCAGCCGAGGAGATCAAGCACCTGCACCTGGAGTTGGGCGGCAAGGACCCCCTGATCGTCTGTGCTGATGCCGATCTGGAGGCCGCCTCGCGGGCCGCGGTTTGGGGCGGATTCCTGAACGCCGGGCAGGTCTGCACCTCGGTCGAACGCGTCTACGTTGAAAACCAGATTTACCAGCCATTCCTCGAACAAGTTGTCGCGGTGACCCAAAAGCTGGTGGTCGGTCCCGGGATCGACCCTGAAAGCGAGGTCACGCCCATGATCCGGCCGTCCGAACGTGCTGAGGTTGACCGGCAAGTTCAAGCCGCGGTACAAGCCGGGGCCAAACTCCTCACCGGGGGACGCATCCCGCCTGACAAACCCAAGGGTTACTACTACGAACCGACCGTGCTGACAGACGTCACTGAGGATATGGCGGTCATGCGCGACGAAACTTTCGGACCGGTATTACCCGTCGTGCCGGTTGAGGATTTCGATGAGGCCCTGCAGCGTTCGAATCAATCGCCTTACGGGCTGGGTGCGACGCTTTTCACCAACGACGCGCGCAAGGTACGCAAATACATGGAGGAGATCGAAGCCGGCAACGTGTGGGTCAACGATCCGTTGGTCGACAACGTCGCCGGTCCGTTTGGCGGGTTCAAGCGTTCCGGGCTGGGCCGTGAATTGGGACACGAGGGACTGGAGGACTTCCAGGAAACCAAGCACGTCCATTGGGAAGTCGAAGCGCGCATGAAACCCTGGTGGTTTCCAATAGAATAATTTACGGAGATAAAGAGACTGCAACTCTTCTCCGTTATATTTTTTTACCAAGGAGAGCAACATGAAAATCGTCGTGGTAGGTGGAGCAGGAAAGATGGGCTGCATCGCCGTGCAAGCCCTGGCCGGGGACAAACGCGTGGACGAGGTCGTCATCGCTGACTTCAACCCCGAAAACGCCAAGATCGTCGCTGACTATCTTAAGAGCCCCAAAGTCAAGATCGAGCAGGTGGATGTCAATGACCACGCACGGTTGGTGGCGGTGCTCAAGGGCGCCGACTCCTGCCTGAACGCCACGGTCTACTACACCAACCTGCAGATCATGGAAGCATGCATCGAGGCGGGCGTCTCGTACACCGATATGGGCGGGCTGTTCCACACTACCTTCAAACAGTTGGAATTGAACGACCGCTTTGCTGAAAAGGGCATCAGCGCCGTGCTGGGCATGGGCTCTGCTCCCGGCATCCCCAATATCCAGTCGCGCTACGCCGCCGACCGGCTCGACACGATCGAATACATCCGCATTTACGACGGCATCAAACCGCCTGCCCCGGACGACATGCGTTTCACTTACGCTGTCCCGACCATCCTGGACGAGTTGACTCTCGAACCGATGGTCTACTTGAACGGGGAATTCGTCCCGCAAAAGCCACTGACCGGTTTCGAGGACTACTGGTTTACCCAGCCCGTCGGCTTGCTCCCCATGCATTATTCCCTGCATTCCGAGGTCGCCACCATCCCGCTGACCTTCAAGGACAAGGGCGTCAAGGAATGCTTCTTCAAGATCAATTACTGGGGCATGGCCAAGGAAACGGTTGAAAAGGTCAACGTGCTGGCCGAATTCGGCTTTGCCGGTCGCGAGCCGGTCGAGGTTGGAGGAACCAAGGTCACTCCGCGCGAATTCATGGTAGCCATGATGGGCAATTTTGTCCCACCCCTGACCGATTTCCTGGCTCCGCCCACCCGGAAACCCCCGGACTGGGCCAAGGAGATCACCACCGAAGTCAAGGGTACCAAAGGCGGCAAATCCATGATCTACCGCCTGGGCACATTGACCGTCAAAGGCGCGCTGCCGACCGGCGTCGCACCGGCGTTAGCGGCTATCTGGTTGGCAGAGAAACGAGTCGCACCTGGTGTACACCCGCCCGAGGCCGTGCTCGATCCGGAAGGTTTCTTCAAGGAACTGGAAGCGTACGACATCCTCACGCAGGTCAGCGTGACCCATAAAGTGTGACGACACAAATCAAAAACGTGGGGTCAGTTCACAAAACCTCACGTTTTTGATTTAAGTTGACTCGCCCCCTGGCAGAGGCTACACTATCAATGAGCGCAGCATGAGCCAGGCGATCTATAACTTTCATCAGGGACTGGATTTCTTCCTATCGCGCGAAGCGCGCGGAGAACCGCTCCGGGTGGCCTTCAAAGGGAGGCAATCGGTCAAGCACTTGATCGAAGCGCTTGGCGTGCCGCACACCGAAGTCGGCCAGATCCAGGTCAACGGCAAGCAGAGCAATCTGGGATATATCACTCAGGACAGAGATCAAGTCGAGGTCTGGCCAAACCTCCCCGGCTGCCCGTTCGATCCACCGCGCTTCCTGCTGGACAGCCACCTCGGCCGCCTGGCAGCCCATCTGCGCATGCTGGGCTTCGACTGCCTGTATCGCAACGATTACGACGACGAACAGCTGGCACGTTTCGCCGCGGGCGATGATCGCATCCTGCTCAGCCGCGACCGGCATTTGCTAATGCGTAAAATCCTGCACTTCGGCTATTGTCCACGCTCGCTGGATCCGCTGGAACAATTGCGTGAGGTCGTGCGCCGCTACGACCTGGCCGAAAGGATCCAGCCTTTTCGCCGCTGCATACGCTGCAACGGACTATTGGAACCGGTCGATAAACGAGTCGTGCTGGCGCGCCTAGAACCGCTGACCAGGAAATACTTCAACGATTTCGCCATCTGCCAGAATTGCGATCAAGTCTACTGGCAGGGTTCGCATTACGAGCGTATGCTTCGATTGATTCGGACGATTAACGTAAACGGCGAGGGTTAATCCAAATTATGTTATAATCCCGCCGTCCGTAATTAGCAGGAGAGTAAGGAATGACCGACAACCTGTAGCCATCTGAGACTTTTTTCGGGGTACGACCCGCTGTGTTGATTCCAGCCGGGGGCGTCAGCCCCCGGTTTTCGTTTAATTGCTACAGGAGTGCTAATGCTTTCCGCACATCATCTCTCTAAATATTATGGCATCAATCCGATTCTCAACAATTTATCCTTCAGTCTCAGTACCGGGGATCGGGTCGGTTTGATCGGCCCAAACGGCTGCGGCAAGACCACCCTTTTACGCATCCTGGTCGGTGAAGAACAGCCTGATAAAGGGGTGGTTGTGCACACCTATCCCGATCTACGTATTGGGTATCTGGCACAGGGTCTGGATCTTGATCCCAAACAGACGATCCAATCCGCGCTCGGGCCGGCTTCCGTATCGACCGAAGAACTTGAAACTCGCGTTGCCGTCCTGGCAACAGCGCTCGCCTCCGCTCCCGATGACTCCAAGCTGCAGGCGCGCTATGACCAGGCACTACAACTACTGTCAGCCAGCAGCCTCCAGCCGGTAAAAGTGCTGGCACCATTGGGTCTGGCTGAATTCGATCCGCGCACCCCGATCCGGCAACTTTCCGGCGGACAGAAGACGCGCTTGAGGCTGGCGCGCATCCTGCTGGACGAACCACATTTGCTCCTGCTGGATGAACCGACCAACCACCTCGACCTCGAGATGCTGGCCTGGCTCGAAGGCTGGCTGTCGCGTTTCAAGGGGGCGGTACTGGTCGTTTCGCATGATCGCGCCTTCCTGGACAATACCGTTACGCGCGTATTGGAACTCGATCCGGTTACCCATTCACTGCAGCAATATGCTGGTAATTACAGCGCCTATGTCGGGCAAAAACTGGCCGAAGGAGAAAAGCAATTACAGTCCTACCAGGACCAGCAAAACCAGCTGGCCCAGCTGCAGGCAGCCGCTGCTCACATCCGCGGCCTGACCAGGATGAAAAAAGGCGGTAAAGCCGATCCATCCAATACTGACGGTTTCTCGGTCGGATTCTTCGGCAACCGCGCCACCAAGAATGTGGCGGGACGTGCCAAACACATCGAAAAGCGTATCGAACAGATCCTGACCGAAGAACATATTGAGAAACCGCGGCCATCCTGGCAGATGAAACTCGAATTCGAAACGCCGGGCAACCTGGGCAAAGATGTGGTCACCGCCCAGGACCTATCGGTCGGCTATCTCGCGCACCAACCACTGTTGAGTGGGTTGGATTTCTACATTCGGGCGGGCCAGCGTATCGCCCTGACCGGGCCTAATGGCTGCGGCAAGACCACCCTGCTGCGTACCATTGCCGGGCAACTGGCGCCGCTGGCCGGAAGCATTCGTTTGGGGGCAAGCGTCAGCCTCGGCTATATGAGCCAGGAACAGGAAATGCTCGAACCGGACCGTTCCGCGCTGGAAATGGTGCAGCATGTTTCGTCCTTCAATCAGACCGAGGCCCGGAATTTCCTGCATTATTTCCTGCTCAGCGGTGATGACCCCCTGCGTCCATGCCGGGATTTATCCTTCGGGGAGCGTGCCCGTTTGCAGTTGGCGCTTTTAGTTTCGCGAGGCTGCACCTTCCTGTTGCTCGACGAACCCCTCAACCACCTGGACATCCCCTCGCGCGCACGCTTCGAGCAAGCCCTGGAGAAATTCAAGGGAACGGTGCTGGCGGTTGTCCACGACCGCTATTTCATCGAGCGCTTCGCCAGCGATATCTGGCAGGTGGAGCAGCAAACACTCCATGATCGTTACGAGTTGTAAGCGAGTGAAGCAAACTCAACAGGTTTCCCGCCAGATAGCGAGAAGCCTTTTTTTAAGTAAAAATAGCAAACCCCTTGACATACTATGTTATATACAGTATAATGTGACAGAAAGTAAAGGATGCCACATGGCACAAAAAGAACAAATTGATAACCTTGTCCTTGAACTACGGCGCGGAATGATCGTACTGGCAGTACTGAGCCAGCTCAACGAAGAACATTACGGCTATTCCTTACTCAAGTCACTTTCCGAGCTGGGGCTTGAGATCGATCAGGGCACACTTTACCCTTTGCTGCGACGGCTCGAAACGCAAGGTCTGCTGACCTCGACCTGGAAAGTCGAAGAGTCTCGCCCGCGACGCTACTATGTCACCAGTACCGAAGGCCGGGAAATCCTTCCATATCTTAAACAAGAATGGATCAATATTGTCGCGCTAATGGACACAATGCTTGAAAATGTGAAATAAGGAGAAAAAAATGAACACCCTCGGTCGTTATATTTCTGAAGTCGGTCGCTACCTGCCGCGTAAGTCCCGTGCCGATATCCAAGTCGAAATCCGTTCTTCCATCGAGGATATGCTTGAAGACCGCAGCCAAAAGCTTGGAAAGCCAATTGACGAAAAAATGACCACTGACATTTTGAAGGAATTTGGTTCGCCAAAGAAAGTGGCCGCATCCTACCTGCCGGAAAAATATCTGATTGGCCCCCGCATCTACCCACTCTTCATCTTGGTTTTACAGATCGTTCTGACTGTAATCGGCGCGGTCGCCCTGGTTCGATTAGGTTTTGAATTAAACCAGGCCACCCCGGGCATCGACAACCTGCTGAAACTTATTGGTCAGACAGCCCTGGAATTCCTGAGCGGCGCGCTGCAAGCGCTGGGTAACATCGTGCTGGTGTTCGTCATCCTGGAACGCTTCCTTCCCGATCTTAAAATGGACGAAGATGAAGACTGGGATCCTCGCGAGCTAAAAGACATTTCCGAACCCGACCAGGTGCGTTTGTGGGAGCCTATCATTGCGATCGTCTTTACCGCAGCCGCCTTGATCATCTTCAATTTTTATCCGTACCTGTTAGGGATTGGCTTCGTGCGAAACGGTCAATGGACTTTCATCCCGGCCCTGTCGGAAGCATTTTTCCGCTACCTGCCATGGATCAATGTCATCTGGATTCTGCAGATCATCCTGCAACTGATCCTGCTGCGTCGCGGCGGCTGGGAAGCCGTCACACGCTGGTTCTCGATCGCCATCCAGCTGATCGGTATCGGAATCGCTTACGCCCTGCTGCAGGGGCCGTCAATCATCGCCTTTACAGCCGAGAGACTGGCCAGCGGACCGTTAGAAGCGCCGACTGCGAACATGCTGGTCTTGCTGATGACCCAGATGGCTAAATTCGCGCTGATCATCGCGATCGTAGTCGGTGGTTTCGAAGCCCTCCGCTCGGCCTACCGGTTGATCACCAAGAAGTCCACTCCCATCTCAATATCTGGATAATCTTTCGCCGAAACGGCTGGGCTCAAAAAAGCCCAGCCGTTTTTCCATTCATTTTCCAATTCCTGGCCTTCAACTTATTCATAGACCTTTTCCCCATCTGCTTCAGCATTTAACGCATCGGCTTCCACGTCGCGGACAAATGAAGGCCTTGCAAGCAATTCCCTGTAATATTCGTGTTGGATGATCAGGTTCATGATCTCGTTCGTACCGGTCCAGATCATCATTAAGCGCGCATCCCGCAACAGACGTTCAACGGGGTAGACATTGGTATATCCGATCCCGCCCATAACCTGCATGGCGGCGTTGACCACCTCCCAGGCTGTTTCAGTCGCATACTTCTTTGATTCTGACACCATACGCCGAACATAGCCCGAATTGCCGATTGTATCGATGATGCGCGCTGTTTGGTATACCAGGGCGCGCGCTGCATCCAAACGCGTCAGGCTTTCAGCAATCTTGAAATTTACACCTTCGAATTCGCGGATTTTTTGCCCAAAGGCTTTCCGTCTATCCGCGTATCGCGCCGCAATCTCAAGCGCAGCGCGTGCCAGACCCAAAGCCCCTGCCGCACTGGTCATGCGCTCGGGGATCATCATCTGGTTGAAAATCTCCAGCGCGCCGTTCTCACGGCCAATCAGGTTTTCAGCAGGTACACGTACATCGCGAAAATAAACCCGGCCGGTCCCGCCTCCACGCGTCCCCATCAGGCCGTAAACGTGCTGCACTTCCAATTTCTCACTGCGCTCGACCAGGAATGCGCTAATGGCCTTTTGTCCCGGTGCTTCCGCGTCAGTCCGCGCATAAACCATGAAAAGGTCCGCGCCTTCTGCGCCGACGATAAAACGTTTTTGACCGTTCAGGACGTAGAAATCCCCCTTCCGTTTCGCAGTGGTTGTAGCGCCGAAAAAATCCGATCCACCGCGCGGTTCGGTCAATGCTTCAGCAACAGTCATCCTGCCTGCCAGCGCCGGCTTCAGATAGCGTTCCTTTTGATCCCGCGTGCCAAAAACATGGATGGCTTCGCCGACAATCGTTGGTAGTGAATACAGGCAGGCCAGGCTGGATCCCAGAACACCGATCTCCTCCAGTGCCAAAATTTCGTGCGCCCAATCCAGGTCCCGCCCACCCCACTCTTCCGAAAAACGCAGACCGAGCAAATGGTGAGCGGCAAGATTCTGGATGTATTCGCGCGGATAATGCACCTGATCGGCATCCATATCAAGCAATAATTGACGAGGCACTTCCTCACGCGCGAATTTTCGGGATTCATCCCGCAAACCACGCTGCCCGGCACTCAAGATGGCATCTAACATAATTTCCATCTCCTTATTTATATAGGATGGACTAAGTCATCCAGGCTGCGCCGGGGTCGAACGCGTGGAATCTCGGCCGCCTCCCCAACCGGAAGTATGACCACAGGAATCTGACCACTGGGCGAACGGATGATTTGACTTACTTTTTGCTCATCAAAAGCGCCGACCCAAACCGACGACAATCCCAGCGCGGTTGCAGCCAGCATGGCGAATGTGCAGGCAATGGTTGCGTCCTGGACAGCGTACAGTTTTTCTCCTCGTTGGAGGTAACGTACAGCAGAGCGAGCCGGATGCGCGCAAAAGACCAGTACCAGCGAGGCTTGACGGATAAATTCCTGGTCAGAAGCTGCTCGTGCTAGGCGCGCTTTATCCCGGTCGGCTGTCACAACGTAGACTTCGAAAGCTTGCAGATTGCCAGCCGAGGGTGCGCGATTGATCGTCTCCAGAATTGATCGTAATTTTTTCTCTTCCACCGGCTTCTCAGAAAAAGCACGAATCGAGTGCCGGGTCTCGATGACCTGGAAAAATTCCATCTGGTCATTTCCTCCTAATGATCTATTCAGCTTGCGGCGCTTTGAAGATCAACACAGAGCAGTTCGAGTAATGTACCAGCTTGCGGGAGACGCTGCCCACCAGCCAGCTTTTTATCGGATTCAACCCACGTGAGCCAGCCACAATCAAATCCGTACCATTCGTCCGGGCATACTCGATGATTTCCGTGGCCGCATCGCCTCGTTTCAGGACCCCGGTTGCCTCGATCCCTTGCTTGGACAGGATTTTCAAATCAAGCGCAAGCAAAGCCTTGCCCTCTCGCTCCTGCGCTTCCAGCTCTTTCTCTTCTTCCTCGGGAGATCGAACGGGATAGATATATTCGGTTCCCAGCATATAAGGCTCAATCAGCATCGACAGAGGCGGAGGTGGTATAACATGCAGGACCGTGATCGTAGCACGCGCTGGGAGTGGGAATTTGCTCAGATACTCCAGCGTAGATTGGCTATGCTCGGAGCCGTCGGTCACGCACAGGATTTGGCGCAGTGGTCGGGTCGGCGCACGCACGACCAGCACCGGACAGCAGGCATACTCGATGACCTGCTGCGCCACGCCTCCAAGCAGGATGCCGAGGGTGGCTCTTAATCCTTTAGCGCCGACCACGATCAAGTCAGGACGGTTGGTCGACGCATATTCGATGATCTTCTCCCCAGGGTAACCCAAGAGTAACTCAGCTTCGGCCTCAAACCCCTTCTCTTCCAGCAGAGATTTGGTCTTTTCCAAGCCGGCTTCCATCATGGCCACGTAAGATGATTGGATCGGGGTAAAAATCCGCAAGGCTGTCACTCGGCTCTGATCAGAGAGCGGGAGTTCTCCGAGCAATTCGATTGCGGCTCGAGCATGTTCTGAACCATCGTCTGCAAGCAGGATTTTGAATGGTTGCGGTTTTTTCTTTGCGTTCATAATCCACCTCCTTACTAAATCGAATCAGCGACCCTCCCATAATTACTGTATCACAATTTGAATCTTAATTTCCACATTTCCCTTTGACTTGCCGACCATCCTGCTATAAACTTAGAGCAATGCCAAACTGAGGAGACGAACATGGGCCAGTTCTTTGGAAAAGAC
The DNA here is from genome assembly GCA_963790075.1 of uncultured Chloroflexia bacterium. Taxonomy (GTDB): domain Bacteria; phylum Chloroflexota; class Anaerolineae; order Anaerolineales; family Villigracilaceae; genus CAYOUV01. Next base: position 960,286 of record CAWBNG010000004.1, on the reverse strand, counting down.
TTTACTGGTGGAGCATTTCAGTTTTTGGGTACTGCTCATCTAATCACGCTGTTTGTGATTTTGACTTTAAATCTGCTGCTTTTACGCTTGAAGAGCGCAAGCGAATCAACCCGCATGAAAATACGCTGGGGGATGGCAATCATCCTGTGGTGTAACGAGATCGGATGGCATGTCTGGAATTACGCGATTGGCCAGTGGAACATCCAGACCATGCTGCCATTGCACCTCTGCAGCCTCCTGGTTTGGACCGGAGCGCTGATGCTGATAACGAAAAATCAGTACATATATGAGTTCATGTATTTTCTTGGCATCGGCGGGGGGATTCAAGCCCTGATGACACCGGACCTGGGAATTTATGGATTCCCACATTATCGTTTTTTCCAAACATTCATTTCCCACGGGTTGATCGTAACCGCAGCAATATATATGACAACTGTTGAGGGGTTACGGCCAACCTGGAAATCCTTGCTGCGCGTTGCAGTTTTGATCAACATCTACATGGCTGTAGTCTTTGTGGTCAACACGTTGATTGGCAGCAACTATCTATTTATCGCCCATAAACCCCCAACAGCCAGCTTGCTCGATCTATTACCCCCCTGGCCCTGGTACATTTTGTGGCTGGAAGTGATCGGACTGGCAACCTGTTTTATTCTTTATATTCCCTTCATTCTGAAAGATTGGCGAGACAAAATTTTGGAGAAGCGGGGCGGCATCTCACGCCTGGAAAGCATCTCGAAATAATATAAACCCTTCTTGACGGAAATACCAGATGGAGTAGAATTACGCTATATCCGGGGCGATGGCGGAATCGGCAGACGCAGCGGACTTAAAATCCGCCGGTGGAAACACCTTGTGGGTTCGACCCCCACTCGCCCCATCGATATCTCCTGTGACGACGGGAACTCATTGAGCCCCCGTTAATCGTCTGTGGAGCTATACAAAGTCAGGAAAGTGAGAAAGTATGTTTTTTACCCGCCAAAAGCTAGAAGAAATTGAAGATCAAAGCCTAGCTCCCTACGGGATGCGTAGTAAAGACTCCAAAGGGCGTGAGTATCTGGACAACGAACCGGAATACCGCACATCCTTCCAGCGCGACCGCGATCGTATTCTGCACACGACAGCTTTTCGCCGCCTTGAGTACAAGACCCAGGTCTTCATTAATTACGAAGGTGACTACTACCGCACCCGCCTGACCCATACCCTGGAAGTCGCACAGATCGGTCGCACGATCGCCAGAGCCCTGGGTGGCAACGAGGATTTGATCGAGACGATTTGTTTGTCCCATGACCTCGGCCATCCACCTTTTGGACATTCCGGTGAGACAGTCCTGGCCAGGTTGATGAAAGATCATGGCGGCTTCGAACACAACAAACAATCCTTCCGCATCGTCACCGAACTGGAGCAGCGTTACCCGGAATTTCCCGGGCTGAACCTGACCTGGGAAGTACGTGAGGGCATTGTCAAGCACGAGACGGAATATGATATATCTGACGCCCGTAATTTCAACCCCGACCTGCGTGGGATTTTAGAGGCTCAAATCGCTAATATCGCTGACGAACTGGCCTATACCGCCCATGACCTGGACGACGGACTGCGCTCCGGCATGATCACCCCGCAAATGCTGGGAGGGATTGCTCTCTGGGAAATCCTGGCGGAAACTTTCAATTGGCATGGTCCGACTTTGGATGAAATTGAACGGCACCGCATGATCCGCCACCTGATCGGGCAATTGGTCAGCGACGTGATCCAGGCAACCGATAAGCGTCTTAAGGATTCTGGAGCCCAATCTCCGCTCGATGTGCAAAAGCTTTCTCACAACGTGATCGGCTATAGTGAAGATATGCAGCGCCGTAACCGGGAACTCAAGGATTTCCTGTACAATAACATGTACCGGCATTACCGCGTGGTGCGCATGGCTGTCAAAGCAGAGCGGTTAATTTCCGATATGTTTCAAGCTTATCTCGAAGAGCCGGATATCCTGCCCGATCACGTCCAGAAGTTCATATCAACCCGTGGGCTGGAACGCACCCTCTGCGATTATATTGCCGGTATGACAGACCGATATGCCATCGAAGAACACCAAAAATTGTTTAATCCCTCGGAAAAACCTTAGACGCAAAGGCGAGCAGCATGACACAACCTCAATCGACCTATTTAACTGCTGATGGCGCAAAACGCCTGAAAGAAGAACTTCAAGATCTCAAAGGACCACAACGCCTGGCAATAGCCCAACGTCTGCGTAGTGCTATTCAAATGGGAGATCTCTCCGAAAACGCAGACTACGCGAAAGCCAAGGAGGATCAATCATTTCTCGAGGGTCGTATCCAAGAGCTGGAATACATCCTGGCTAACGCGACCATCATCGAAGAATCCGCTGGAAAGAAGGATAAAGTTGTGATTGGCGCCCATATCACCATCCAGGAAGATGACCTCGACCCGGAAACGTATCACCTGGTTGGCGCGAAGGAAGCCGATCCTCGCAATGGAAAGATCTCGCACGAATCCCCTATCGGGCAGGCCTTGCTCGATCACAGGGTTGGCGATACTGTCAAGGTTAAGACTCCGGCCGGGGAAATCGAACTTAAAATCACCAAGATTGAATAACCAAAATACAAAAAACCGGCACGTTCAAGGTGCCGGTTTTTTTCTGGATCAAATCTGCTCGTCTTTTGGCCAGACTGCCAGTTCCAATGTCAGCCTTTCAAAGTAACTGTCAGGGGGAAGTGGACCGTCGCCATACTCCACATCCGCGATTGTGGCCATCAACTGCAGGGTAGCGGTCTCCAGCACAACTTGCATTTGTGGTTCGACCAAAACCAACTCGCCTTTTGCCTCAAGCCGCTGGCGAATTGCCGGATCGTTGAAAGCATGCGCGCTCATCAGCACCTTTGTGGCTGTCTTGATATCATTTTTATCAAACAGCCAAATCTCAAGTGCCGTGACTTTCTTGGGCTCACCAACTCCGATTGTTTCCGAAATCCCCACCCCGTACTCACCCATGAACTCCCCGGCTTGTGAGTCAATGCTAAAGGATTCGTCATACAAATCGTCTCCCGAAACATAAGTTGTCATGGTTTGAGTAATCGGCGAGGCGATACCCATTGATTCGAAATCAGTGCGTTCTGTCTGGCGGCTGTACTCCTGGGCTTGCATCGCCGGACTGGTCTCATCTGTGCGCTTGCTTGGACGCATGAAATAGATCAGCGCTCCAGCAACTCCCAGGATGAGAATAACGCCAAACCCAATAATTGCATAGCGGAAGATGTTTGAGCTAGCAGCGGGTGGTGTGCCCGAAGTATCGAGCAAACCTGGAATGGACTCGATGGTCTGATAATAATTATCAACCAATGCGGGATTTTGTTTCTCCGGATTTAGGCGAATATTCTCCAAAATTTGTGGCGCATCTGGTCCAAGCGCTACAAAGCGCTGTACGGCCAGATTCGGGTCCGGATTCGCTCCATACGAATCAATCGCCATGCGCATATAGTCCTCTTTGTATGTCGCGCTCAAATAAGACGGATCCGCATCCTTTAACTTTACTGGTTGAAGAACCCACGCCCATAACAAACCCAGTAATAGACCGGCAAACCCGGCCACAAGGGCTGCCCCCAGAGGCTTCCTGAGCTGGCGTAATATTGTTTCCATGTTGTATGCTCCTTTCATTGCTCCTTGTTCAGGAACCTGAGCAGAATGCTCTCAGCCAGTTGAATTTCGATGGTGGTGAATGCTCATCTATTAATTATACAAAATACTGTGACATTAGCAAACACTAATTTGCCTGGGCAGTTTCCGGAACTACTTCATCCATCAAAAATGTTTCTTCACATACAGTGCACTGCGTCTCGCGCTTATTGGACACAACCAACAATCCGCCACACTTGGGGCAGGGTTGAGCCAATGGCCGCTTCCAGGAAGTGAAATCACATTCCGGATAATTGTTACAACCGTAAAACACACGTCCTTTACGCGTCTTTCGTTCGACAATATCGCCGCTGTCTTTCGGGCAGGTCACACCGATTTTTTCCAACCAGGGTTCTGTATGGCGGCATTGCGGGAAATCGGAACAGGAAATGAACTTGCCATATCGTCCGTACCTGATGACCAGATCATGGCCACATTTCGGGCAAGCCCGTCCGATGGGCTCCGGTTCGGACTTGGTAACCGGCATTTCTTTTTGCGCTTTTTCAACTTCCTGAGAGAAGGGGCCATAGAACTCCCTTATCACCCGCACCCAATCCTCATTCCCGGAGGCAATCCTGTCCAAATCGTCTTCCATCCGGACGGTAAAAGTGAGATCGACGATATCTGGGAAATGCTGGATCAACAAATCGTTGACCAGAATTCCCGTCTCGGTTGGGACGAAGCGTTTGTCGATTCGCTGGACATAGCCTCGAGCCTGAATCGTAGAAAGCGTCGGGGCATAGGTGGATGGACGTCCGATCCCGTTTTCCTCCAACGTCTGCACCAACGAAGCCTCGGTAAACCGTGGAGGGGGCTGGGTAAAATGTTGTTCAGGGATCAAGCGCACTAACTCCTGCTTTTGCCCTTCCACCAAACCGGATGGGATACGCACATCATCATCACTTTCGGATATTTTATCTTCGTCACGCGCTTCCTCGTACACAACCAGGAAACCTGCGAATTTCACCGAGGACCCAGAGGCACGCAACAGATACTCATGCGCGCTGGTTTTTCCGGTAACTTCTACCTGCAGGGTATCGTAAACCGCGGCTTCCATTTGTGAAGCGACGAACCGCTGCCAGATAAGTTGGTACAGTTTGAACTGTGCCGGTTCTAAGTGCGGTTTGACCATCTCGGGATCACGTAGGACGGAAGTCGGACGGATAGCCTCGTGGGCTTCCTGGGCGCCAACAGCACGCGTTTTGTACTGAGGCGGCTGAGATGGCAGGAAGTCAGCACCATAGCGTTGGGTGATAAAATCACGCACTTCTTTCTGAGCCAGCTCCGAGATATGGGTCGAATCGGTTCGCATATAAGTGATCAAACCACTTGTACCGCCATCGCCCACATCCTGACCCTCATATAGTTGTTGAGCCAGCGCCATAGTGCGTTTTGCGGTAAAGCCCAGCTTACGCGAGGCTTCCTGTTGCAATGTCGAAGTGATAAACGGCGCCGACGGCTTTCGACGGCGTTCCCCACGCTTGACTTTTTTGATGGTATAAGCGGCTTGCTCCATATCACTTAGGATCGGTAGAACCGTCTCTTCGTCAGGGAGCTCGGGATCATTCTCATCGATTTTGGCTAATTTAGCCACAAAGGTGGACTTTAGACTCTCGGGCTTTAATTCAGCCCCGATGGACCAGTATTCGATCGGATCGAATGCCTCGATCTCACGCTCACGCTCAACGATCAGCCGCAACGCCACCGATTGGACCCTCCCCGCTGACAGGCGACTACGTACCTTCTCCCACAAGATCGGGCTGATACTGTACCCAACAAGACGATCCAGCACCCGGCGCGCCTGTTGGGCGTTGACCAAATCCATATTGATCTCACGCGGGTGTGAAAAGGCTTCCTTGATGGCCGGTTCTGTAATTTCATGGAAGACCACCCGCTTGGCAATATCGGGTTCAATTGCAGCAGCTTCCATTAAATGCCAGGCAATGGCTTCGCCTTCCCGGTCGGGGTCGGTGGCTAAATAAACCTCTTCGACTTTACCAGCCAGTTTCTTAAGCTCTTTGACAACATCTTTCTTTTCATTAGGTACGCGGTATTTCGGCGTAAAATGATTCTCCACATCCACTGATAGCTGCGAGCGCAACAGATCCCGCACATGACCAACCGAGGCCTTGACCGTATATCCCTTACCCAGGAAACGCCCAACGGTTTTCGCTTTGGCCGGCGATTCAACGATCACCAGCTTTCCGTCCCGTTTGATTACTTTCTTGGGTGCTTGCATGCCTTCATGTTCGGGGGTGCGACCGGTTCGATATAACTTCGTACCGCACACCGGACAGATACCGCGGGTCACCGGTGCACTGGCTGCGTTAAAAGTTGCCTCTGGTTCCATTATTTCACGTTTGGTTTTACATTTCATGCAGTAGGCTTCCACAATTTACTCCTACAAATAATTTTCGCGTTTAGATTCTTTAATTTTTTCAACGATCTGGCGCACTTTTTGCGCCTCATCCCGATGACAGACCAACAAAACGTCACCACTATCCACGATGATCAAATCGTGGACGCCGATCGTTACGATCAGTCGCTCTCCGCCGTTCCCATAAACCAGGGATTTGGTCGTTTCATGGGGGATATGCTCCCCACTGAAGACGATATTTCCATCCTTGTCAGGCAGTAATACATCAAAGAGCGAATCCCATGATCCCACATCGCTCCAATCCAAGCCGCTTGCCGGCAGGACGGCCACCTTCTGAGCATTTTCCATGATACCGTAATCCACAGTCACAACTTTGAGATCCGGCCAAATACGCTTAAGGGTGGCATCCTGCTTGGAGGTTCCCCATGCAGACCCAACCTGGTCCAGGGCTGCTTTCAAGCCCGGCATCTGACGGGCAAACTCATCCAGTATCGTGGATGTTTTCCAGATGAACATACCGGAGTTCCAGGAATGATCGCCGGAGGTCACCATTTCACGAGCATGCTGTTCGTCCGGCTTTTCCTTGAAACGCAGAACCCGATAAACTGGATAATGGAAGTGTTCAGGCAAGACCTCGCCACGCTGGATATAACCATATCCGGTGGCTGGATAAGTTGGGGTGATGCCCAACGTGACCAGATAATCCTTTTCGGCTACTTCCAATGCCAAGCGCAGTAACAAATGGAACAAATCGCGGTTGCGGATGTAGTGATCGGATGGTAAAACAGCCATCAGAGCCTGCGGATCACGCTTATGCAGAACCGTGGCTGCCAATCCTACCACCGATGCCGTCCCCCGTGGAGACGGTTCGAGCAGGAAATTTTCAGCCGGGATATCGGGCGACTGCGCCATCAACCCTGCTGCTTGTTCATCCACCGTTACCACCAGGATGCGTTCCGGGGGGAACATGCCTGCCAAGCGCTGGACGGTGGATTGGAAAAGCGTGCGGTCTTCCACTAACGGAAGCATCTGCTTTGGATGGCCACGGCGCGAAATCGGCCACAGGCGTGTCCCGCCACCACCCGCCATAATTACTGCATAGGTATGCTCAAGCATTTCTCATCCCATCCAAGGCGCAATATAACACATTCTATCCCTGCGTTGAATAATCCGATTGTGTGTCACGCACGACCACAACCTGCATACCGCTTACGTGACGCACTATACCCTTCAATTCCTTCATCACCAAAGCCGCAGGTACTTTCTCGACTGGTAGACCGGTCTGATTACGAAAATCGTCGCCCAGCGCACCCAACAATTTAGCTTCGGTTTCGTAGGTCGGCAAATTCATTCCAGCGGCACGCTGTTCCGGAACACGGGTCAGTGGGAAGTTCGCAGCTTCCGGAGGCGCACCCAACTGCGTAATCGCTGATAATCGCCCCGCGAGACATCCTCTGCGCCGCCATGGCGCGCAGGTTTAATCCAATCCAGATATCACAACTATCCAAACTCACCCCTCGTCGATCAGACCCGCAAGCAGATGCACATGCATTCGATTGGCATCCAAGTCAACGTCCAGTATGACCGCAGGAATGGCCGGGAGTAAAAGTTCGCGCCCGTCAGCGTTGGTTACCACATAGACGTCATTAGCACCGGTCACCAATATATCTGTCAACTCACCCAACAATTGGTCGTCTTCATCCAGGACCTGAAGCCCAACCAATTGGTAATGGTAATATTCACCTTCCGGAAGCGAAGGTCGGTCAGATGTCATGATGTAGACGTAGGTGTTGCGGTAGCGGCCGGCTTCTTCAGGATTGTCAATCCCCATAAACGAAACAAGTATTCCCTGCCCATGTGATCGCACACCAGAAATTGTCATGGGTGTGTGAGCCTCGCCCACAAAGACTTTCGCATCTGGTTTCAGAGGATTGGGGATATCGGTGTCCACATTCATCAAGATTTCACCCTGTACACCGTGCGGTCTTCGTAAAAATCCGACCGCCCAATACTCAGGCTCACCTACAGGCGAGCCCGAACCGGGTTTTACCGGCGGCGTGCTAGGTGACATCAAGGTTCGAGCACATCGAGTGTGACCTGTTGCCCATCACGCTCAGCAGCCACTCGCAAAAGGGTACGGATGGAATTAGCTACCCGTCCACCTTTGCCGATGATGCGTCCCATGTCGTCTTTTGCAACACTCAATTCGAGTCGGACTCGGTTGCCAGTTTTAATTTCCTCTACTGCAACTTCCTCCGGATGTTCAACCAGTGATTTAGCGATAAATTCGGTCAGGGCTTTCATAAATCGCCTTTCGTAATAGTACAAGCAGCCCATTGCGGAAACAATGCGCAGGGCTGCTCGAAACAACATTGGGTTTTAGTCACGACGGGTCTTAAAATTAATATTGCGCTTGGCCTCGGCTTCAGCAGCTTCGGCCATTAAAGTTTCCAAAGACTCGCCAGCTTTGAAGCGCTCGTAACGCTCCATCACACCATTGCTTTTAAAGACCTGCTCAACCGATTCGGTCGGTTTTGCGCCTTTGCTAAACCAGTCATAGACACGGTCTTCCTTTACGCTCAACGTGGTCGGATCAGTACGAGGGTTGTAGAACCCAAGGATCTCCAAGAATTGACCATCACGAGGACTTTCTTTGTCCGCGGCAACAATACGGTATGAGGGCTGCCCCTTCAAGCCGACACGGCGAAAACGAATTCGAACCATCGATAACTTTCTCCTTCGAACCTAATTATTTTCAATTGATTTGGCTCAGTCCTGGCGAGGAGGGGGCACGAAAGGATGTGCACTCGCGAGGTCTGGAATTCCCGTAACAGGATTAGATTATATCAGCCAAACAGGCGCGGCAGATTGCGACCGCCGGTTTTCTTCAACGTTTTAATTAGTTTCTGTGCTTCACGGAATTGCTTCATCAGGCGGTTGACTTCCTGCACTTCCGTCCCAGAGCCGCTGGCAATCCGTCTGCGACGGCTTGCATTAAGTATATCCGGATTTCGTCTTTCACGGACCGTCATTGAGTTGATGATCGCTTCGGTTCGTTTGAAGTTTTGTTCAACTTCCTGCGGATCAACCGAGCGCGCCGCCTGTCCCATTTGACCCGGCAGCATTTCCATGATCTGACTAAGCGGTCCCATCTTCCGTAATTGCATCATTTGCGCGAGCCAGTCTTCCAACGAAAACTCGCCTGTAAGCATACGTTCGGCTTGAATCTGGGCTGATTGTTCGTCAAAAGCCTTTTCGGCTTTTTCAATCAGGCCGATCATATCGCCCATTCCCAAGATGCGCGAGGTCAAGCGTCCAGGGTCGTAACTCTCCAGCGCATCGAGTTTTTCACCTGTGCCAAGGAACTTGATCGGCACCCCGGTCACCGAGCGGATCGAAATGGCCGCACCACCACGCGCATCGCCGTCCATCTTGGACAGGATCAAGCCGGTCAAGGGAACCGCCTCCCGAAAGCCTTCGGCAATGTGAAGTGCTTCCTGTCCGACCATGGCATCCACGACCAGCAGTGTCTCAACCGGTGTGACCTTTTTGTCAATCGCCCGCAGTTCGCCCATTAATTCATCATCAAGCTGCGAACGACCGGCCGTGTCGACGATCATAACACTGAAGCCGCCCTTCTGGGCTTTCTCCAGTGCCTTGGCCGATAGTTCCGCTGGTTTAATACCGGGAACGGTTTCAACCGGCACGTCAACCTGCTGACCGAGTTGCTGCAATTGCTGAATGGCAGCCGGGCGATATGGATCGCCAGCTACAAGCATGACACGCTCTCCCCGTGAACGTAGAAATTTGGCCAATTTCCCGGCGGCGGTCGTCTTCCCGGATCCTTGCAAGCCCACCAGGACGATCACGCGTGGCTTAGGCCCGGACAAATTCAGTGGATCCGGGTCACCCAGAGTAGCGATCAACTCGTCATTGACGATTTTAATGACCTGCTGCCCGGGGTTGAGTGCCTTGGATACCTCCACGCCAACAGCGCGTTCCCGCACACGGGCAATCAAGTCCTTGACCACGCTGTAATGCACATCCGCTTCCAACAACGCCAGGCGGACTTCGCGCATGGCCGCATCAACATCAGCGGCGGAGAGCTTGCCTCGCCGCCGCAATTGGTCAAAGACCTGATTGAGTTGTCCAGTAAGAGTCTCGAACACGGGCACCCCGTAAGCTGGAAGATTTTAGCGTGGAAACCGTTTGCGGTCAAGGGAGAAAGCAGTATCTTCATCTAATATAAAAAACCTCCTGGCAGAGGTTTTTTATTTCCATGTGGGAGAAACGCTAAATACGTGTGGCTTGATGCTCAAACTGCGAGATATGATTCGGGTTTTCGTTCACCGCGCAGACGCAGAGTCCATTCCTGAAGGGCAAAGAGCAAATCAGAGATGAATTTCCGCGTGGTTTCGTCTGTTAATTTTCCATCGGCATTAAATTTTTCCTTAGCTCGGGTGACCAGCACTTCCGGTTTATTGACCGGATACATGTCCAAGTATGCAGCGATTTGGCGCAGCGCCAGTTGGGCGCGGACCGTCCCCATCTGGCCGACAGTAGCACCCATCAATCCAAGCGGTTTGCCCTTGAAAGGAGAGGCCTGGGGCGGGCGCGAAGCCCAGTCGATGGCATTCTTAAGCACACCCGGAATGGAATAATTGTATTCCGGTGTTGCGATCAGTAATGCATCCGCCGTCACAATTTGAGTCTTAAACTCTTGTACGATTTCCGGTGGATTAAATTCATCTTCCTGATTAAAAAGTGGAATACCCGCAATATCGAACACTTCCAGCGTCATCCCCTCTGGCAAAAGTTGCTGGGCAGCCCGCAAAAGACCAGTATTATAAGAATTTTTCCGGAGGCTGCCTGAAATTCCGAGCACGTTAACTGTTCTCATTTTGAGTTGTACCTCCTTGATATTGACAGGCTATCTTGGAACTTTCTTACCATCCTCCCGGGATGGTGGTGCCCGTTGACAGCCATCCCCTCATCGGGTATGCTTGCCCTGTCCGGGCAGGCCCGGCGCGGCAGAGCCCTGCGAACCCCGCCAGGTCCGAGAGGAAGCAACGGTAAGGAGGAGCTTCTGGGTGCCGCCGGTCACCTGCTCGGATGATGTATTCCCTACCCTATTCATCCTTGCCGCTCTATGGCAAAATAAACCCATGCCACGTTGGACCCGTTTTTTAATTGCTGCAGTCATAGGTTTAGCCGTCGGTTTAGCTTACGGCTGGCTGGCCGCGCCAGTTCAGTATATTGACACCACACCAGACACACTGCACTCCGATTACAAAGCCGACTATGTGCTGATGGTAGCCGAAGCCTTTCGGACGGAACAGGATACGGATCTGGCTGCTCGCCGCCTGGCATTCCTGAGCAGCGATCCACCGGCTGAAATCGTCGGTACTTCCATTCAGACCGCTCGAACAGCTGGGTATTCCTCTTCAGACCTGACTTTGCTTGAAAACCTGCAAAATGCTATGTTATTCTGGCAGCCATCTGCAGGAGGCGGTGCACCATGAAATTTGACCGCCCCCCCTGGGACTTACTTGGTGGTTTCCTACTTGGGATTGCTCTCGGATTATTGTATGCCTGGGTCATCTCCCCGGTCCATTTCGTGGACACCAACCCCGCTACCCTCCGATCAGACTTCAAGGATCAATACCGCCTTGTCATTGCAGCGTCGTATGCTGCTTCAGGTGATCTTGGACGGGCGCAGGCCCGTCTGGCGTTGCTGGGCGATCCAGACCCCTTCCAGGCACTGACTGCTCAGGCTCAGCAAATGCTGGCGGATGGGCAAACACAGGAGAATGTACGCGCCCTGGCAATCCTGGCGGGTGCCCTGCGACAAGCCAACCAGCCCGCAACCGTTACACCGGTACCAACCCTCACCCCGGGGATTTCTAATGCAACCTCCACGCAGCCCGCAGCCCCGGTTCGAACTGCAACTCTGACGTTGACACCCACGCCCATCTATTCACCAACGCCAAGACCCACGCATACTCCCACGCCAACCATTGGCGCTCCCTTTGCATTAAAGTTCGCAGGAATCAGTATGTGATCCCAAACTGCAACCTGGTCTTCTTCAAGTCAATGTGGAAAATGCCGCCGGGAAACCGGTTGCGGGAGCGGAGATCATTGTCACTTGGAGCGGTGGTGAGGAGCACTTCTTCACCGGTTTTAAACCCGAACTGGGGGATGGGTACGCTGATTATACAATGACCCCGGGTGTAACCTATGCGATTCGCCTGGGGGATGGAAGCACATCGGTCACCGATTTGACTGCGCCATCCTGCAAAACTGAAGGCGGTGATCCCTACTGGGGTGGTATTTCACTTGATTTCCGACAGCCTTAAAATCAAAACTCCCGCAGATCTGCGGGAGTTTTTGTATCAGGGAGGGTTAAGGCATCGGGTTGCTGTTGGCCCAGTCGTTGCCAATGATCAGGGCAACATCCACCGGAGAGGTAGGATCATATTTGATAGCGATCTGCCCGCTGCTGTTGACACCGAAAAGATTGGCCAGGTAGCGCATAGTATAAAGCTTATCAGTGTAGACGACGATTACGCTGCGAGAATAAATTTGATCTGCATTTCCAACGTCAGTAACATTTACGCCCTGCGAGATCAGATACTGCTGCGTGGTCCCGGCAATCCCGTTCGCGACCGAGCCGTTGAGCACGCGCACACGCGCACCTTCCGCCCTCATCGAGGCTCCGAGGTCGCCAGTAGCTTTGGGACTGACTGCACCATTCGAGGAGAAAATTTCGTCACGTAATTCCCGGATTTTATCCGTGATGGGCTTGTTGATGTCCAAACCGTCAGGCGATTTACCGATGGTCATCATGGTGTAGTCGATCACACCCATCTTGATCTGGTCGACCGGTATTTCCTGAGCCAGGACTGCCAACCGGATGGCATCGTTCAACGCCAGGTTTGTATGGATCCCTTGCTGGAGCTCGGCATACAGTGCGGGAGCCTGGGCAACCAGTTTGGGGAAATATTTTGGATCCAGCACGCGGTTGCGGATTCCCAGGATGACCTGTTGTTGGCGCTTGGCGCGATCCACGTCACCCCCTTCAGTTTTACGCGTGCGGGCGAACGCTAACGCACGCTGGCCGTCGATATGCTTATAACCTGCATTGAGCACAACCTTATCCGCACCGGGTCCCAACGGGTCCAGGATCAGTTTCTGATCCACCTGGACGTCGATACCACCGAGGTAATTGATGATGTCCACAAAGGTGTTGAAATCCACCTGCGCGTAATACTGGATCGGCACACCGATGAACTGCTCGACCGTCTTCATTGCCAGAGCCGGACCGCCGCCCGGAAGTTTATTGGCTTCGCCCAAATAATAGGCGGTATTGATCTTTCCGTATCCATAGCCGGGGATATTGACCCACATATCGCGCGGGATGGAGAGCACACCGGCTGTTTTGCTACTCGGGTCAATGGTCAACAAGATCATGGTATCGGAGCGGGAAGCGCCCTCGCGATCCACAGACCAGTCACCGTAATCCAAACCGACGAATAACAGATTGACGCGGCTGGCGCCGTCCCAGGCCGGAGGCAAAGGATTGCTTGGGGCTGCTGCGGGGGTCGGGGTCGCTTTCGGCATGGGTGTGCCTAGTTCGTTGACCACCGGGGTTTCCAGGACACCCGCATTCGAACTGTTACAACTGGCCGGAGGGATTCCCGCCAAAGGGGTGACTTGCCAGCAGGCAACCACATTTTTTGTCACGACCAGAGCAGCCACGCCCAATGCCAGTGTCACAGCCCAGAATATGATCTGCTTTGGCTTGGCGCGTCTATATAGGTTGAGAATTTTTGAGAAATCAAATTTCTTATCAGTCATAGTTATCTTTTCAATCAGGGTTGAGATAAACCATATTCAGGCCCAGGCGTTCCAGTCCTTCTTCGGCCCAATGCTGCATCAACATCGAGTCTTCTTCAAGAGCCGACATCATGGCTTGAACAGCGCGGTAATCGCGAAGATCGGCTAGCGCGCGCATGGCATTGATGCGGGCTGCCTGAGGGGATGTTTTAAGGACTCCAATAAAAGCGGAACTGCTTCTGCGCCAATAGCCACCAAGGCGTTCGTTGCCAGGTTAGAGACCATTGTATCGGCATCTGCCAGGGCTGCGATCAACAATGGGATGGATTCATCCTGCGGATGACTGCACAGACCCAGGGCAGCACATTGACGGACCTCGGGCGCCGGATCTTGCAACGCCTGATGCAGCCATTCAATCGGAGGCGTCAGGTTCTGCGACAAGGTGCGTACTGCCCACCAGCGGATGTCAGAATCGTTTGATTCCATCAGCGTATGGAGCGACGGAAATGCTTCCTCTCCCAGGGCTACTATTTCAGGGACAGCTGCTTCCGCCTGTGCTTCATCGCCGCTGGTCAAATCAGCCAGCAGGCCATTCAAAGCTGATATATTTTGCATCTATTTTGCCGGAGGCGGAACGGGAAGTTTGTCAACAGCCGTGCCAACCCACTTGTCTCCTTCGTCAATCAGCATGACGGGGATTTCATCCAGGATCGGGTACTTCCGCCCGCAATCCTGGCAAACCAGCCAGGAATCCTTGTGCAGCGTGAGCAGACCTTCTTTATCACGGACGCATGCCGGACAGCGGAGAATTTCTAGTAATTCTTGACTTACCATAGTTGCTCCAATCTCAACAGAGCGCAATTTTACCATGTCTAGGGCTGGCAAAGACCTTGTTTCTTAGCCTGTTTTTCAGGGTCCTTGGTTCCCGGTCCAAACTGGCAAACTGCCTGCCAGGGTTCATACTGCGTGTCGAATTGATCGTTATGGATTACCTGGCCATCGCGGGTCACCGTCCGTGTAACCGATACATCCGCGCCGTCGGCCGCCCAGTCAACCTGTTTGATCTCGCCTTTAGATAAATCCGAATTCTCTTCCAGCAATGGCTTTGGCGCCGGGACAACGTTCTGCGGGCCGGATGTAGTCCAATCTACGGAGCGGCCGTCTTTGGTTGAATAGAACTTCCAGGTAAGCGTGCGCGCGCCGGGATTGACATAAGTTTCCATCAACAACCAGTAAGGCGAGTCGTTTGTAAATTTAAAATCAACCAGCGGGAAATAAACGGTCGCATCCAGGCCGGCCAGTTTGGGATTGTTGGCACCACTGGGAAGCTGTTCGTAGTAATACACGCGGTAAGCATGTGGGTGTCGCTCATCGATCTGGTATCCGCCAAAAAACGCGGTACGGAACAGCGTGGTGCTGACCTGGCAAACACCGCCGCCCACACCCTTGATCGTCCGACCCCCATAAATAATCAGGGCTTCGGCATAACCGTTGTCCAGGCTGATATCACCCAGCATGGAGCCCATCGAAAAAGTTTCTCCAGGAGCAATCAACACGCCGTGAAACTGGGCTGCGGCAGTCTGAATGTTTTGAATGCGGGCAGGACTTGAGCTGTAGAAATAAGACGTTTCGGATGAGACCAATTCGCGAATGCCCAGCTCATCAGCCGTAGCGCTATCTCCGACCTTGGGCTGGGTATAGACCAATGTTAGAGGGATTGTATGTGCGCCGTTCTGTAAGGCCTGGTTAACTGCCTGGATGGTTGCATCTGGATCCACGGCGCGACCAATCGTGGCTGGGGCAATCAAATCCAGCTGACCTGTCTCATCGTTGAAGACAAAACGAGCGTTGGCTGGTTTCAGATCCACGTGAGCCGCAATACCCACCAAATTGGCTCGCAAAGCCTGCTCGTCAAGCTGGACCTGTACCCGGGGGCCAGAGCCGTCATCCACGCGCTGGACTCGCAGCATATTGGCCAGGGTCGGGATATCGAAGGTCCAAGGACCCTGCTCGGTCCCACCATCTGGCAATACGAGTCGCAACGGCTCGCTCAGGATTTGACGTGCAGTTTGAGCCTGGGCTGTGACGTCCATGATTTGCGGGGGTGTTTCCTGGATCACCAAAGGTACTTCGCTATCCCGAAAAGTCTGTAATTGCGCACTGAGATAGACCAGTGTGGCATCAATATTGAGCACGCGGCCCACCTGCCCGGGTTGTGCGACCACGTCCGTACCCTGGATGCTCAGGCTGGCTTCCAGCATCGGCTGGTCAATTTGCGCAGCCAGGTTGCGTAAGTATTGGTAGGCGACGCGTTCGTCCAACAGGATCACCGGTGAAGCGTCCGCACCCCTTCTGCGGGCGCGGATCTGGTCCGCGAGCGCGCCGAACAGACCCCGGCTGCGTCCAAGTCGATAGGCGGCTTGGGCACTCGCTGAAGGATCAAAGGCCATCCCGAGTTCAGCCGGGGTAGCTACCCAGACCTTGTCGCCATCGCGAAAAACCAGACGTCCGGCGTATGGATAGGAGAGGGTCTGGCTCAGTTTGACGGCGGCGTCCTGCGGGGTTAAGCCGGAGACGTCCACACCGGCCACGGTCACGCCTGGGAAGATCTGTCCAGCATAAACGATCTGATAGCTGACAAGCCAGGCAAGCGTGGCAAATAAATACAGCGCCAGGCCAATCAGCAAGGCTGCCAGGATCTGAAGAGCTGGATTTGATTTCCGATAGGGATACGACAGAGTCGTCATAGGCTTAGATTATATCCTTTTGAGATTAGGAACATCTTAATAAACGTGGACTGCCCCCATTTTGTTCCGACAACTCGTCTCACTTCTGCCAGGCGCGCATCCAGGGAATTTTGAGACCGGGGATCAGCATCGGTGTCGCGACCTGGTATTCGGCATAATCCTGGCCGAACTCGTCTAATAGTTTGCGTTCCTCGAAATGCGCACCGATCAAGATGTATACCGAGAGCGAGAGATATAGCACAAATGTATTCAGGCTGACTGAAGGAGTCAGCCAGATAAAAAGCAGACCGGCAGAATACAAAGGATGGCGCACCCAGTGGTACAACCCTTTGCTGACGAGCCGGGACGGAGCCGGCTGAGGTTCAAGGATCTGGCGCAAACCTACAAAAGACAGTGTATCTGTTTGAAGCAGGCCGACCACCAGCAAAACACCGGCGATCAGCTGTACAGCCAGGGCTGCCAGCGACCACGGGAATGGAATGCTGTACAGCATCTGGTCGGGTAGAATGACCGTCAACGCCAGCACTGGGAGAAAGGTCACCAAAGAAAACAGATTGTAAAGAAAGCGGTAGAACCGCATAAATCCGGTCCCCAACCAGCGCGCGAAGACACCTTTGGCCTCCAACGAAGCCAGCACGGAATGGATCACTCCCCAGATCAATATCGCCAGTATCAACCAGAAGACGCTCATCAAGATTCTGCTCCAAAGGCAGGTAGTTCGCCTACCTGTCCGTCGAATTCGACCAGGTAATACGGAACCCAGGCTACCCCAAATAAATGAACATAGATATCCTGCTTTTTAGGCGTGATGGTCACTTCGCTGATGTCGTTGACCAGGTCTCCCCAACGGTCATTGATCTCGGCAATGCTTTGTTTGCGGTCTTTTTCGAGCGCAACCACCTGCTGCTCGTAATCTTGAATTGATTCTTCAGATTCATCAATATCGGCTTTGGCCTGCCGGGTCAATCGATGCTTGGTCAAGGAAGTCGACACTTTTCGGGAAATGCGTCCCTTGCCAAGTAGAAAATTTTCAGCGTGGGTGCCCCATTCTTCCATCTTGCGCTGGTTGTATTCTTCCTCATCCTGTTTTAATTCGCGCCCTTCCTTTGTCAGGCGATTCTCCAAAGTGGCGATCTTGCGGTCGAATTGCTCCGTTACCTTGGCTATCTCAGCATCCCGTGACTCGCGGGCTGTGTCAGCACAAGCCTTCATGAAGGCTGCCAGCGACACATCCGGTCCGGCATAGACCTTAAGCGCCTGGTTCGCTTTAGCGCTTACGGTCACGCTC
Organism: uncultured Chloroflexia bacterium; assembly: GCA_963790075.1. Taxonomy (GTDB): domain Bacteria; phylum Chloroflexota; class Anaerolineae; order Anaerolineales; family Villigracilaceae; genus CAYOUV01. Next base: position 942,357 of record CAWBNG010000004.1, on the reverse strand, counting down.
CGGTAAATCCAATCGGTAAAATCGCGTTCAAGGGCGGTCAATAATTTGGATTCGTTCAGCGGCGCATCCAGCATGACAAAACGTGCCTGGGGAGCCGGCTGTGTCTCCAATTTATCCAGGGAAGGTCCGTGGTAGGGGTAGTCGTCCCAACGCACCGCACCGCGCTTATCCGGGTCAAGCACCAGTCGCGATTTCTGCACCTGGCTATCCACGCCATATTTACGGTCCAGGAAGCGGACCTGGGCTGAAGCCAGCAAAGCCGGGCGATAAAGTACGCCGGATATACGCGTCTCATTGGAAACCGGTCCGTCCGCCGCGTTTATCGCCTCGCTCAGACCGTAATTCATTGGCAGGAAGTATTCGCCAACGCCGGAGGAAACTGGCGGTTTGACCTGACTCCCTTCTGTGACCTTGGACATCGCAGAGCTGGACCGCTCTGCGGAAACTGGTTCGGCTTCCTCTGAAGGAGCAGTTTGGAGGGAGTTCGATCCAGGTGGTGGTCCTGGCTGGCTGGCTGTTTCCGAGGCTGTCGAATCCGCCTGAGCGACTCCCGTCAATTGATCAGCGCCCGCCAGTCGATTCAATGCCGGGATTTGGGTCCGCGTCAACGGGCCAGCCAGATAATTCATCGCCCAACGTGTCTGGAATAAAGCCGGGGCCTTGGCATGCACATTATGCAGAAGGAAAGCTCGTTTTCCCAATCCGGAAATTACCTGTTCAAGCGCCTGACGGTCGACGCCACCGGCTGCGCTTTCCAGCCCGTCCAGCAAACGCCCCTTGTCGCGCTCCGTTTGCAATTTACCGATGAACCAGGTCCCGGCGTTGGAAAGTGCCTTGTAATCCATGTCGACCGGATTCTGAGTCGCGAGCAGCAGTCCCAGACCGAAGGCGCGCGCCTGTTTGAGCATGCGCAACATCGGCCCTTTAGACGGCGGATTGGATATCGGTGGCAGGTAGCCAAAGATTTCGTCCATGTAGAGAATGGCACGCAACGTGGTTGCGCCGGCCTGCGTGCGCATCCAGGTCTCGACTGCTGAAAGCAATAATGTGACGAAGAACATGCGCTCGCTGTCGGAAAGATGCGCCAGATAAAAAACACTATGGCGGGGGCGACCGTCCGGCATGAAAAGCAGCGAGGGGATGTCCAATGGTTGCCCTTCGCGCCAGATCTCAAATGCGGGGGCAGCCAGAATATTGTTGAGTTGCAGCGCCAGTTCAGAGCGATCCTTGGGTGGGAAAAAGCTGTCTACCGGAAAGGCACCCAGTTTATCAAATGGCGGTGATTGGGTTTGCAAGATCAATTCGGTCAGTTCGACATCTTTGCCCTGGCTCCAGGCACCTTCGAAGATATTTGCCAGCAAGATATGCTCGCGCGAACGTAATGGATCGAGCTCGGTCAGGCCAACCATTCCGAGCAGGGCGGTGACTGTACTGTTGATCCTTTCACGCAAGACTTCGCGATTACCTTCCCAGGGTAATTCCGGGACAGCCAGTGAAGTCAGCACACTGACGGGAAGCCCGGCATCCGAACCGGGGGTATAGACTGCAAACTGGACTGCATTCTTGAGCGCCAACAATCGCTCCTGGCTGATACCCCATTCTTCAAGACCTTTGCGCCACTGCAGAGCCGTTTGCGTGGCAGCCTGCTCCAGGGTCTGTCCTTCCCGACGGGCATTATCAGGATCGATCCAGGGTTGGAAATCCTGGGGGGCCAGGTCCGGGAAGTGCAGCAGTAAGTTGGTCAGGTCACCTTTTGGGTCGATCACCAGGGCCGGGATGCCCTGCAACGCCGCCTCTTCCAGCAGACCAATGCATAGACCGGTCTTGCCGGAACCGGTCATCCCAGTCACAAAGGCGTGCGTGGTCAGGTCAGCCGGATCATAGGTTAAGGCTTGATCGCTGGTCTGCTCGTGAACCGGATCATAGAGACGGCCAAGGTAGAAGTTTCGGTCAGTCATGGGGACTCCTGCACAGGGTTACTGCTGCTCGCATATTTTCCTGGATTATCTTTGATCGAATTATCTATGTGCTTCGGGAATTTATCTGAAATATTTACGCAGCACTTTGTAGTACAAATGTGCTACGACTAAATTTACCCCATTTTCGTCGAAATAGCAACAATCGAAGCAGATTTATGACCTGCTCAGGTTTCAATCCTTTGGCTCAGGAGATTCGGTCGGCTCCGGTACAGGAGTGCTGTCTTCATGGCTGTCAGAATGATCTTCCACCGAGTTGCTGGAGCCGGAATAATTACTTTCGCTGCCTCCGCCTGCTTCAGAACTGCTCACAATTTCAATCGAAGAGGCTACAAATTGTCCATTGGCCGTGAAATAACCTTCAACCTTGACCGATGCACCAAGTGGAATCTTGTTTGTGTTTTCCAGATAACTGGTGTCTACTCGTTTGCCGTTAATGGTCCAAATACTACCCTGCTTGGACTGGACGGAACCCTGGACCCTGGAGGTCAGCAAGCTAGAACCTGCATTGTTATCCCCGGATTTACTCGAGCCGGTTTCATCATCTGACTGATCCTGACCAGACTCTGGCTGGGTCGGTTTTTCTGTGGAGTCAATCGATGGAATGCTGGCATCTTCCGAGCCCTTGCTTTCCGAGTTGTTGTGATCCTCCGGTTCATTCAGCGGTATGATCGCCCCGGCTGGGAGCAATTGGATCGAATCGGCATCGATATACCCGGAGGCATTGGTATGCCCCGAAACCATCACATTGGCATTGAGACCGATTGGTTCTGAGGGCAGTTTGGTCTGGGTGGTAATCCCGACCGAGAACCCAGAGACCAGCCAGCGGTCCGGATTTTGAACCGTAACGACACCGCTAAACGTGACGTGTGCATTACGCCCCTCCGCGAACAGTTCGTCTATCTCGTCGATCCGTTCCCTTTCGTATTTACTTTCTAACTGCTCACGGGCTTCTGGGTTGAAGACGAACCACAAGCGCACATCTTCCCAGGTTCGTTTGACGGGATAAAGCTGATCTCCAGGCAAGGCGCCTGAGGAGGCGCGCACCAAGCCGGTGCCGCTCACGAGAAATATCGCAACCAGCACCAGGGAGACAGCGACCACACGCAGCGAGCGGATCGAGCGTCCGTTGGCAGCCCGCCGGGATGCGCGCATCTCGGCCGCGTGCTGCAGCAAGTTTGCCCGTCCACGCTGCTGGATGGCCGCCGGGGGTGCTTTTGGGGTCAGCGTGCGCACTGCCAGGGAAACTTCCAGCACCGGGCGCAGTTCATCGGCCAGGTCCGGGAAACGACTCAGGCAGGCTTCCAGGTCAGCTCCGGCCTGCATGTCTCGCAAACAAATTTCCAGGGCATCATAATATTTTTTATTCAACGGCCACCTCACTCAGGTTGCGCTGGAGTGCGGCCAGAGCGCGGAATTGGAGAGCTTTCACCGCATTGACATTTTTCCGCATAGCGGAGGCTGTTTCCTCAAGGGAATACCCCTCCCCGAATCGCAGGGCCAGAACATTTTGTTGATCAGGGGTGAGTTGCACCATCGCAGTTCGCAGTACGCGTTTCCGCTCACGGTCGTCAAATTCGAGCATGGGAGCCGAATCAAGATCGGGAATCGTTTCGGGCAAAGCCTCTAACGGATGCCGGTATAAACGACGTAAGTGATCGCTGACCGCGTGGGAGGCGGTGGAAAGCAGCCAGCCCCGCAAGTTGGACTTGGGACCGCGGCGTTTCTTGGCGGCTTCCAACAAGCGGATGAAGACGTCACTGGCGATATCTTCAGCCAGGGACTCGTCGCCCAGGCGGTACAGGACGAAACGGTAGACTTCCGGGAAATAACGATCGTAAACCGCGCTAATGACCTGCGGGTCGAGCTTCCGCAGGCCATCCAGAACGCTTCGTTCGTCAGTCACAGATAAAGTATACGCAGGCATCCAGAATTTAGAAAAAAATGTGTCTTGGGTAGTCATGCCGAGTATACCATTGGGTGTTCACATTCCTGGAAGCCATACTATCCGCAGTAAAAGAATTTAGCTCAAAATAATTAAGTCGTTTCATATATAGTCGCTCAGCCTGCCTAAAGGTTACGGGGATCATAAAAATAGGCACGCAAGCGTGTCTTTTTAAGCGTTTTGAGATTATTCAGGGGGTTGGGACTCGGCGAATACCCGCTGAAATTCCGCCAGGTATTGCTCGGCAATCGTCGGGCTGTAAATCACGATCAAATTCTCGTCATTGCGGGTTTCGGCACTGGCGCTGAAATTATACGATCCAGTAATGACAACCTGGCGGTCAATCACAATGACCTTATGGTGCATCTGCCCGGGGTTGCCGTCCAGGCGTACATCGATTCCGGATTGCAGGAGCGAATCATATTCCGTCCCGGTATTGGATCGAACCTGCTCATCTTCCATCACGCCGGCGATATCCAGACCGGCCAGGAATTTCTTGCGCATCAGCTTGCCAAGATCATCCGAAGTGAAAGAAAAAGCCATAAAATAGATGCTTTGCTTCGCATCGCCTAATAATTCCAGCAGGTGGGTCGCGACTCCGTCATCCGGGGAAAAATAAATTTCCATGGGAGTTCCGTCAATGACCACGCGCGGGTTGGGGGTATCAGCCACCACATCCGGACCGAAGTGGTCGTCTACGAACATTTCCTCGAATTCCTTGGTGTAATCTTCGGCGACTTTGGTCGAACGAATGTGGATCAAATTGTTGTTGTCGTGATAAGTGCCCGAAATAGTGTAATTCATCGAACCGGTCCAGACTTCCGAGCGGTCGATCACCACGAATTTATCGTGCATCAACCCTTCACGCCGATCTCCCAACACCGGAATGCCCGCCGCGACCAATGACTGAGGCGCGTCCCAGTCGAGATTGTCACTTTCCATCACCACCCGCACCGCCACCCCACGCCGGTAGGCGCGGATCAGGGCATCGCGGATGCTGGGCAGGCTCAGGCTGAAGACGGCCGCGTCCAGGGTCAGACGGGCCTGATCGATGGCATCGGCCAGGGGCCGGTCCAGGCCACCGCTTTCCAGTCCGGCGCCGGGATTGAATGGATCGGTGAAATAAATCTCGTACCACGGGCCCTTAACCCCAATCCCAACCCGCACTGGCAAATCGATAATCCCGCCATCCGGGGTATCGGTCACGAACGGCGCCAGCGGCGTGACGACCACCGGGGACGAATTGTACGGAACCAGGCTGTCGCAGCCGACGGCGGTTAAAAGTATCAGGCTGAACAGGACCGAGAGTTTTTTCAGACGCATGTGGATCCTTCAGGAAGAAGGTCTGTCATCGGGCTCAGGCCAGCACCCACAGGACCGGAGTTTGCAATTCCAGCTTGAAGTCGACTTCCTTGACCTTGTCGCTGCGCTCAGCTTCGATGCCGACCACAATGAAATCAGCCAGGGATTCGACATCCTCGACTGGCAGGGTGACCGGCTGGAAGGGTACCGCCCCGCCTTCGTTCAATCCAGGCGGCTGGTGCAGCATCCCCACCCCCAGGCTGACCATCTCTTCCAGAGCGCAGGTAAAGGCCGGGACGAAGAACATGTGCGGATTGGCCCAGAACTGCTCGGCTTGTTTGTTCGCGTTGCTGAACAATTGGCCGCCGCCGTACGATTTGCGCTGCAAAACGACCGTGCCCTGCACCACCCAGAAGGGACGGCCTCCGGCGGCGTCCGGGAGGCCAGCTGCGTAATGGATCTCGAGCATTGACAGACCCTGCGGCTGGCCTTCGTCGAGCAGGTGCGCCTGTCCGCATTGAGGACAGACCCAGGCCACTTCATCGGGCTGCGCTGGAAGCTGGGTCTGACACTTCAGGCACAGCAATGGCAGCAGGGTCGGCGCACCCACCCCGACAGTGCTGACATCTGCCGGGGTCATTGCAGCTCCTTTAAAAGGTTGAAGGCCTGTTTGAGTTGCTCAGTATTGCCGGAGATCAGGGATGAAAGCTCGTCCTTTTTCGGGCGACCATATTCGTACTGTTCACCGTATCGGAACTTGCGGTAAGCCAGACCCATCAAGCTCAAACCGACCAGGAACATGATGATCGCGAAGCTGAAATTGTTGTCGGAGTTGCTGGAAGAGGCGATCACCAAAGCTGGAACATCGACTGCTAATAGCGCACCGAGCGCCAAGCCGCCGACCAGCACCGCCGCGCGATAGAGCGTATTGCCCGGCGCTTTGCCATACAGGACTTTCCCATCGAAGCCATCCACCACCACCTGGAATGCTCGTCCGCGGTACAGGTAACGCATGACCCACAACGGGTAGTACACCAGGCCAAAGCGCTCGCGTACGAATTGCACGAACAATTGTGCCAGGCGGTCTAGATTGGCTTTGGAGCGTACACGCTGTTCGAAATCTGACTGGGCCGCCGTGTGCGCATCGCTCATCGAGCCAACCGGTTCAAAGACCATGCCGCGGCTGTGCAGTGCCTCCCCGTCGAAGAGTCCCAACGGTCGCCCGGTCAGCGGGATGGACTGCACCCCGAATTCGCCCACGTCGCAGGCCGCGCCGGTCCAGGTCAGGTCTTCGGCGATGCGGATCTCGCGTGGCTCGTAATGGGCATCATCACCGCTGCCGACCTTTTTCTCCCCGAAAGCCCAGCCCAGAGCGCGTCCCCACAAAGCCCAAAAGGGCAGGTAGGTTACGAAAGATTCGGTCAACTGCGCCTTGGTGCGCACGTCGCGGGCTATGGCCCAATTACCGAAGAAATGCTGCATGGCGCCCAGCGCCTGTTCGCGCGTGATTTGCTCAGGGATCTGGTAACGCCGCACGCCGCGCTCACCCTTGACCATCGAACGCAGGTCGCAGAATGGGCACTGCACCACGATTTGACCTTCCGGGATAGGGACCATGCCGCCGCATTTCGGGCAGGCGATCCCTTCGACTGCTGATTCTTGCGCCATATTACACCTTGGAAGCCACCCAGGAGGCGGCAATGAATAATGCGATTCCGACCGGCAGACCCAATCCCACGCAAGCCAGGGTTCCAATTCCAACCCCGCTCGGGTCGCTGCTCATCATTCCGATCACGGGAAAGGTCGCCAGGCATAAAAAGGCCAGAGCACCGGCGCAGCCCACCGCCAGGTAGGGCGCCTCGGCTTTGGCCGGGAAGATATTGGCCAGAGCCTTGCCCGTCGCGGCTTCAACCACGGCAGTATAGATCCGGTTCTGAAAAGCATACTTGAAAGTATAGATCGGGATGTGCACCAGTGCGCTCTCAGCCACCTGGGCAGGATCGACACCTCGCTGCGCGAGCCAGGCCTGGGCCGCCTCCAACGGGACCGTCGGTTGGGTCGCCGCAGAATCGACCGAGGCTTCGTACTTGCGCAGGTCGCCGGCCGGCAGCCTCAGCGAGCGCAGTTCCGAGATCGAAGTAGCTGCCGCTGGCTCGATATAGATCCGTTCCTGGTCACCATTTTTGACCTTGAAATACCAGATCGGAAAATACTCGAAATTCATCCCGATCAAGCGTGATTTCTTGTCCAGGTCTTTGACAGTGTCGTTGCCAGCCATCCAGCGCGCCAGGGCTGCCTTGGCTTCATCTTCATCGATGGTCGAGGCCAGGTACCAATGGAAGACGACCTGCGCCTTGTCAATGTAAACGGTCGAGCCGCAAAACGGGCAGGTGACGAAGAGCTCGCCTGCTTCCGGGTGCAGCTCACCGCCGCACTGCGTACAGGTCAATTTGGTGTCAGGGATGGAAGTGGTCACGCACCAATTATAGCAATCTTTGTCCAATTTGAGGCAACCGGATGTGTTGTATAATCCCGCCAGGCCAATTCATGGACGAATTTCAAACCTACGCACCCCGTGATCTCATCCCCCCGGCCTCACCCGTCCCCTGGACCCTGCGTGATGTGTGGACCGGAGTAGGCGCACTGGGGGTCTGGATGCTGCTCGCGTTGGGCGCTGCGCTTGCGCTAACCTTCGAGGGGTGGGACTTCAATGCCGGTGTGTACATCACAATTTTCGAAGCATTGCTGGTCGTTCCGGTCTGGTGGCTGACGATTCACAAATACGGCGTTGGTTGGGATTCGCTTGGCTGGCGGCCCTTCCGCGGGGTGATCATCGGCATCGGTTGCGGACTGATGGTTGGCTCGCTTTTGTTTAATGCGATTTACGGGTATTTTCTGGAATTTTTCCATCTTCAAATCCAGATGGATTTTGTTTCGATATTCTCCCAAATCCAATCACCCTGGTGGCTGCTGGTTGGCGGCATCCTGATAGCGCCAGTGGTCGAGGAGATTTTCTTTCGCGGTTTTATCTTTGCCGGGCTGCGGGAACATCTCGGTTGGAAGAAAGCCACCTTGATCAGTGCCGGGTTGTTTGCCCTGATCCATCTCGAACCCACGGCCATCCCTTCCATATTCTTGCTTGGGTTGATCTTCGCTTATCTGTATCATCGCAGCAATTCGATCTGGCCCTCGTTGCTGATGCACTGTGCAACCAATACCATGGCGCTCTTTGGTGCATTCCTGGCCTCCAGATTAATGTAGATTCCCTTGAACAATCTCCCTTCAACTGCCAACCGTCAAATCGCCCGCGCCGCCGGGACCGTCATGCTGGCCTTTGTCCTGAGCAACCTGGTCGGTCTTATACGTCAAATCCTGATCTCGCGCGCCTTCGGCACGCAGGTCGAAATGGACGCCTTTAATGCCGCCAACAACATTCCCAACCTGCTCTTCGTGCTGGTGGCTGGTGGAGCACTGGCCTCGGCATTCATCCCAACCTTCACCGAATTCCTGACCAGGGAAGATCACGCAGGCGCCTGGACGCTGGCTTCAGCGATCGTAAATATCGTCACGCTGATCCTGATCGCCCTGAGTGGACTGGCCGTCATCTTCGCACCCTGGATCGTGCGCGATGTGATCTACGTGCTCAAACCGACACTCAACCCCGCCCTGCAGCGCATGACCGTTGAACTGCTGCGCATCCTGCTGATCTCACCGGTCATCTTTGGGATCAGCGGTTTGCTGATGGGCATCCTGAACACGCACCAAAAATTCTGGCTGCCTGCCCTGGCTCCCACCATGTACTGGCTGGGAATGATCTTTGGCGTGCTTGTCCTGGCGCCCAGCATGGGAATTTACGGACTGGCCTGGGGTGCCGTGCTTGGCTCAGCGCTGCACCTGGTCATTCAACTCCCGGACCTTTTACGATTAACCGGCCGGCGGTACCTGCCCACCCTGGGCCTGCATCTGCCTGCGGTGCGCGAAGTGGCACGCCTGATGGCTCCACGTTTACTGGGCGTGGCGGTCGTGCAATTGAATGTGGTCATCAACACCGTCCTGGCTTCGGCCCAACCCGAAGGCAGTCTGACCGGGATCGTGGTGGCCTGGGCAGTGATGACCATGCCGCAGGTGGTCATCGCCCAGGCGATTGCCATTGCCGCCCTGCCAACTTTTTCCGCGCAGGTGGCCCGTGGTGAAATAGACGATATGCGCTCGTCGCTGGCAGCGACACTGCGCGGTGTGCTATTGCTGTCGGTTCCGGCTTCGTTGGGGTTGATGCTGCTGCGCCAACCAGTCGTGTCTTTCCTGTTCCAGCGCGGCGAGTTCGACGCCCACTCAACTGACCTGGTGGCCTGGGCCTTGTTGTGGTACGCTGCCGGGCTGGTCGGGCACTCGGTGGTTGAAATTCTGTCGCGCGCCTTCTATGCCTTGCACGACACCAAGACGCCCGTTTTTGTCGGCGCAGCGGCCATGAGCCTGAACGTCATTTTCAGCTTCGCTTTTTCAGCCCTGTTCATACGGCTTGGCTGGATGCCGCACGGTGGGCTGGCGCTGGCCAACTCGCTGGCGACCGCGCTTGAGATGGGCGGTTTGATGTTCCTGATGCGCCGCCGGCTGAACGGACTGGACGGTCGCAATATCACTCGCGGTTTTATCCAGTTTGCGCTGGCTGGTCTGGGGATGAGTCTTGTACTGGTGGTCTGGATGCGGATTACGGCAGCAGCAAGCCCGTGGCTGGTTGGATTGGGCGGGATCGCCCTTGGAGGAGCCATCTACGCTCTGGCCGTGACCCTGCTGCGCGTCCCGGAAGTTGGTATGTTAATTGAAGCCATCCAGCGCAGAATGAAACGCACATAAAAAACCGGCCTCGATTGAGGCCGGTCTGATCTCAGGGGATATACGGGGGAAGTTCTTGCACCTTCCAGGTGCCAGCTTGTTTCGATACGGTGTAGGTGAAGCGCAGATTGGGTTGACCGACATCGCCGCAGCAAGGCCCTTGCTGGAACAACTCCCCACTTTGCAGGCTGAATTCAACCTCAAACTGGTAGGAGCTGTCCGAGAGCGGACGCGCAGTCAGCACCGCCCGCAGCGGCAGGCATTGCAGGCCGTTTTGCTCACAGCCTCGGCCCCACAAGGTTGATTTGTCAGCCGGATCGAGGTCCGGGTTATTATCTTGCAGCGTCTCGTAGGATCCACCATAAAACTGGATGGCTTTGGCGTAATCGGCCCTGGCAAGCGCCGCGAAATACTGGCGCATGGCTGCTTCAGCCGCGTCACGCTCCGCGTCGGGACGGTAGAGTAACTGCAGGTCATTGACCAAGCCGGAGGCATAGTCTGCGACCGCACGTTGCTCTGCTGCGTTGGGCTGCTGGTCACCCATCCCTGAAAAAAGCATACTGAGGGTCATTGCATCTGTGACCGCCGGGTCGCTGAAGTTATACTCAAAGTTTTGATAGGCATCCAGGTATTGGTAAAGCTGGTCAAGCTGTGTGGCGGACAAATAGGTATGCGCCACGGTCTGCGGGCTAGCCTTGCAGTTCATCAGAAAAACCTCACCGCTCCGGTAAACAGCCAGGTCGTCGCAAAAGCCAGCGAGGCCGCCTTCGCGGCGCCAGGACAGCACCAATCCCCGCGCGGCTCCACTTCGTCCGGCTTGCGCATCCGCGAATATCAGATTGGCCCACTCCGCCATCGCGCGCCCCTCAGAAGGGCCAGGAACCAGATGACCCTGGCCATTGAGCTTGATCTGCCCGGCAGGGGTCAGGGTCTCAAAGACTGCAAACCTGGAGACTAGCTGGTTTAGCCGGTCCAAGCGCTCCTGGTTTTCCCAGGACACAGTCACCAGCAGATTCCCGCAAGCCCCAAAAGAAACTGCATTTTGCCGGAGTTGGAGCGTCTCGCATGGCTGAGAGTCAGATTGCCAGGTCAACCAGGCTTCGCTCGAGGGTGATTCCGGCGCAGAAGCCAGCTTGACCAGGCTTCCGTCCAGGTTGGTATGATATTCGTAGAATTGCTCTACCGCTTCCAGCACAATTTTATAACCCGGGGTCACTACCTGCGCGCAGATCACACCCACAGTCTGGACCCCCAGACAGCCATCCGGCCAATCTACCGCTTCGGATGAAACGACGCGAATATCATCCAGCGGGACCTCCAATTGCCCTGCCAGTATCTGGCGCACGGCATCCACCGGAGCCACAGCCAGGCGCTCCTGCGTCGCTAAGGGCACCTGGGTCTGCCTGGCAGTCATGTCCGGGGAGACCGGCCCGCAAGCCACAAACAGCCAGATGAATAACAAGAGTGGGATGACAAAGCGCAAGTGCTTCATTTTCGACTCTCCTTCATAAAATGATCTTACACCCAATTCAGACGCAGGCATTCAAGAGAATATTCCAAATAAAATTGCCCCTGCCGGCAGCAGGAGCAATTGAGGATGGAATTGCCATGTTCGCTTGGAGCCAAGCTAGCGCCAAAACAACCAGATCACTGTTGGCACAACGATTCCAAGTAGGACCCCACCCGCCACCTCGAGTGGTGTGTGTCCCAACACCTCACGCAAATCTTTTTCGTCAACGGCATGGCCGCTGAATAGTTCGTCGAATAAAAGGTTGATACGTTGGGCATGGATCCCGGCCTGGCGACGGATTCCGGTAGCATCATAGGTAACAACCATGGTGATGGCCACGCCCAGCGCGAAAAGCGGTGAATCGAACCCGGCCCACAAACCGATCCCGTGGGTAGTAGCAGTGACCAGCGCAGAATGCGAACTCGGCATCCCGCCGACGCTGAGTAGAATGGCCCAATTCCAGCGTCGGGTGCGCAGGTATTCCAGTGGCAGCTTGATGATCTGCGCTATCAGCCAGGCTGTCATTGCGCTGATCAGTACTTTATTCGAAAAGATTGCGCCGAGATTCATCTTCAGTCCACGGATTCAAGCTCGACCAGGGCATCTCCGGACAACTGGCGCAGCTTAAGCTCGGCCTGATCGAGCAGTGTGGAACAGCGCCTGGCCAATGCCTGGCCTCGCTCGAAGAGTTTCATGGCCTCATCCAGCGCTTGCGGTTCGTTTTCGAGCAGACTGACAACGGCATCCAATTCGGTGAAAGCTTCTTCGAAACTAAGTTCTTCGACTGCTTTGGGAGTGGTCGCTTTGGGCATAATTGCTCCTTTCGAAAAAAGGCGAGAGCTAGTTCTCTCCGGTCACAGAAACATCGAATTCGCCGTCACTGACGCGCACCTGCAATTCGTCGCCGGGACCCGCCTGCTTGACGCTGGAAACCAGCTGCCCGTCCGTGGATTTGGTGACAACAGCGTAGCCGCGAGACAGTACCGCCAATGGATTAAGCGCTTCCAGGCGCTTTTCAACCCCTTTGATCTGAGATTGCTCCATGGACAAGCGATGCAGGCTGGCGGACAGACTGCGGCGAGCCAGGTCGTCCAATTGCTGGCGGTCTGATTGGATGCGGCGCAGCGGCGAGTAAAAACGCATTTGCGCATTCAGGCTTTCAAGCTCTGCACGCTGACCTGTGATCCTGTCCGTCAGCGTGGCTTGCAGGCGGGAAGCGTACGCACCCACGCCGGATTCCAGATCGGCCAGGGTGAATGGGGTGGCCAGTTCAGCTGCTGCGGTTGGCGTGGGTGCGCGCAGATCAGCGGCAAAGTCGACCAGGGTGAAGTCGGTCTCGTGACCGACACCGGTAATGATCGGCGTCAGCGAGGCTGCCACGGCACGCACCACGCGCTCGTCGTTGAAAGCCCACAGGTCTTCGATCGAGCCGCCGCCGCGCGCCAGCAGGATCACATCCAACGACCCCAGGCGGTTGAGCGCTTCCAGCGCGGAGACGATCGCAGCGGGCGCTTCAACGCCCTGTACGGGAGCCGGGGAGAGGATCACCTCGGCCAGCGGATAGCGCCGCCGCAGGGTGTTGAGCATGTCGCGCAGGGCGGCGCCGGTCGGCGAGGTGACGATGCCGATCCGCCCCGGCAGGACCGGGGGCTGGCGCTTGCGTTCCGGGTCGAACAAACCCTCCGCTTCCAGCATGGCTTTCAGGCGCAGGAATTCCTGATACAAGGCACCCTCGCCCACCGGCTGGATCAGATCTGCGTAGAGTTGGTATTGACCGCCAACTTCGTAGACACCGATCTTGCCGTGCGCCTCGACGGCCATGCCGTCCTGCAGGGTCAGGCGTAAACGGGCTACCTCCCCCCGCCACATGACAGCCCGCAGGGAGGCGTTTGCATCCTTGAGCGTGAAATACATGTGCCCGGAAGAGGGTCGCGACAGGTTCGAAATTTCACCCTGGACCCAGACATCCTGTAAGATTTCATCACCCTCCAACAGACGGCGCAAATAGCGGGTCAGATCAGAGACGGACCAATGAGCGGACTGGAAAAGGGATGGTTGGGTCATGTCGGTTTAGAAATCTTTATGCAAGAAGCTGTGTCAGGGCCAGTAATCAGAGTAAAATGGCTAATCCACCAAGGAGTATGAATGCGTACAAAACCCTGGCTACCGTATTTTAGCATTTTAATCGTATTGATGCTTGGGTCCAGCGCCTGCGGCCCATCGAATACGCCGGTTTCCACGCAGGACGTTCCCCTGCTCTTTACGCAAGCCGCCCAGACCATTGCGGCGGAATATACCCAGACGGCTTTAATGCTACCGACCGATACGCCGACCCCGAGTGACACGCCTGCGCCAAGCCCCACTCTGCGTCCGCCGGCGACCCTCGAAGCTTTGCTGCCCTCCCCAACCTTTGCCGGTCCCACGCCGGTCCCGGTCGACCCGGCCACCGCCAACGGTTGTTATAACGCTGCGCTGGTCACCGATGTGACGATCCCGCCTGGCACGGCAATGAAGCCCGGCGACAAGTTCACCAAAACCTGGCGCATCGTGAATACCGGCACCTGCGATTGGAACGGCGACTTCAAGATCACTTTCATTGGCGGGGACCTGTTCGGCTCGGATACCACCAAGATCCGCCAGAAGGTCGGCGCCGGCTACGCAGCGGAAATCTCGCTGCCGATGGTCGCCCCGAACGGCTTTGGGACGGTGACCAGTAACTGGCAGATGGCCACCGACAGCGGAACGCTCTTCGGTGCGGTTTTCACCATCTCCATCGCACTGCCCGGAGCGAACGCCAGCGCCACCTCCGCTTCAGGTGAGGTCGGCTGCTACAATGCCGCCCTGCTGTCGATCGTGACCGATCCAGCCGGTCCCGAATTCAGCTCAGGTGACACGTTCAATACGACCTTCAACGTCAAGAATAGCGGGACCTGCGCCTGGGCCAGTGACTACAAGATCACCTTCGTCGGCGGCGACCTGCTCGGATCAGACACCACCAAGATCCGCCAGAAAGTCGGCGCCGGTTCGACCGCGGCCATCACGTTGAAGGACATGGTCGCCCCCAGCGGGACGAAAGGTGCCACGATCAGTAGTTCCTGGCAGATGGCCACCTCCGCAGGCCAGTTCTTCGGACAGGTCTTCACGTTCCAGATCATCTTGAAATAAGCATCCAGATCCAATCGGTTAAGTCAAGGGATGGCCGGGTATATTAAGCCATCCCTTATTCTTTCTCGGGTAAAACCGGACTAAACTCCTATTTTGCAACTTTTTCATCACTGATAGAATCAAATAAATGCTTTATAGTTAAAGCATGAAACTTTTATGGTCACCCTGGCGCATGACGTACATTGAAAATCAAGAAAAAGAAGACGGTTGTATCTTTTGCAGCCTGCCCAAGCAAAAGGACGATCAAGAGAATCTGATCATCTACCGCGGCAAGCGAGCCTTTGTGATCGTCAACCGCTACCCGTATACCAGCGGCCATGTGATGGTTGTGCCGTTCGCTCATAAGCCGGACTTCGAGCAACTCAACCCGAAAATCCGGGCTGAAATGATGGAGCTGGCAACCCGGTGTATGAGTGTATTGCGCAAAGTCTACGACCCGCAGGCTTTCAATCTGGGCGCGAACGTCGGCGAAGTCGCCGGAGCCGGCATCCCGGACCACGTACACATCCACATCGTGCCGCGCTGGACCGGAGATACCAACTTTATGTCGACCGTGGGCGAAGTGCGCGTGCTGCCTGAAACCTTAGAAGAAACCTATCGCCGTATCCGTACGGCCTGGAACGAGGACCGCGGCTGAATGCCTGGGTCCTAATGAAAAGGAAAACTTATCGGATGAAATCCCCTCAGTATCGCTCCTGGTATTTATTGTTTGCCCTGCTAATTGTCACGGCCCTGGTGCTGTCCGCCTGCGAATGGACTCCCACTCCGCCGACCGAACAGAGCGCCGCTATCCCAAACCTGCCCGACCAGAGCCAAACCGAAGCACCCGCGGACCAGCCCCCGGATCCACCCGCCACCGAACAGCCCGCGCAGCCGACTCCACAGCCAGAACAGGTCGGACCCGACAGTTACCCGGCCGGCTACAATCCGCTGACCGGACAGCCCGTCAGCGACCCAGCGCTGCTGGATCTTCCGGCGGTGTTGGTCTCGATCACCAACTTCCCGCCCTCGGCTCGGCCGCAAGCCGGGCTGTCGTACGCGCCCTGGGTCTTCGAGCTGTACATCGCCGAAGGCATGACGCGCTTCCTGGCCACTTTCTACGGCGACTTTCCGCAGCGCGGGCCTGAACTGCAGGGCAGCTGCGCCGTGCGTAGTGAACCGTTCGAGCAGACCGATACCCTGCTCGGCAACCGCGTCTGGCTCGATAAAAATGGCGACGGCCTGCAGGACCCGGACGAGCCCGGCCTCGGTGGGGTGTGCGTCAATTTGTATGATGCGGCCACGGGGAGTCTGATCGCGGATACTTCTACAGACCTGAACGGATACTACGGCTTCAACGTCTCGCAGGGCGGGGGATATGTGCTCGAATTCGTCGCACCAGACGGCCTGAAATTTACGCTCGCCAACGCGGGCAACGACCAGAAGGACAGCGACGCCGATCCGTCCACTGGCCGCACGGCTACCTTCACAGTGGCACAGGATGACGAGAGCTGGGATGCTGGCTTCCTGGCACCGGCCGGTACCTCGCTGGCCGAAGCCTCCGGCAACCAAGTAGGCGCGGCCGACGTCGGGCCGGTGCGTTCTGGGCGCCTGCCGTACGTCTACATCCGCGACGCCTTCCAGAATTCGTGCCTAATTTACGCCAGCGCCACCGAGCAGATCCGCGCCCAACTGCGCGGCTGCGCGATGGTCTTCGGCAATGACGGGGGGGACATCAACAGCGCCATGCTGGACGTAACCCGTCTGGAAAAGATCGCCGAAGAAAACAAGCGCCCGAGCGACAACTTCAACTACAGCGGTAACCTGTTTTCCGAGCAGCCGCTTTCGCAGGGCGCTCCGGCGGATGAAATCCAGGTTTACTACAGCTTCCTGAACCAGTCACAATGGAAGTACGACGCAGCCTCAGGAGAGTACCTGCGCTACGAAGACCTGGCCGACGGTTCGGGTAATTTCCGGCCGGCGCTCGATCGCCTGAACGGCCAGCAGCTGGCCTACTCGAACGTGATCGTGCTGTATGCCGAGCACACCGTCATCAATCCCTACATCATCGACATCCGGCTGGGCAGCGGTGAAAAGGGCAAGGCGGTCGTCTTCCGCGACGGGCAAAAGTACGATGTCACCTGGACAACCGTCAGCGGCGATTACGAAAAATCGACCGGGCTGCGCCGCCCAATCCGCTTCCTGGACGCAAACGGGAATCCCTTCGCGCTCAAACCCGGGCAGAGCTGGGTGCATCTGGTCACACCGGCAACGACCGTTAGCGAGTTGACCCCGGGAATCTGGAAACTGCGCTTTTACGCTCCGGCCGGCGCCAAATAGCCTGACCCCCAACCCCTCTCCAAATGGAGAGGGGTTTGATTTCTGATAGAATTGTGAGTGAAGGATTTCACCTTTGTCAACCGAAAATCATCCCTGGGGAATTCACGTGGAGGAAAACAAATGAGCGATTCTCAATTCGAACCCGTCATCCTGAGCGCCGTGCGCACCGCCGGCGGACGCTTCCAGGGCGGGTTGAGCAGCCTGCCTGCGCCGAAACTGGGCGCGATTGTGGTCAAGGAAGCCGTCGCACGCGCCGGCCTGCAGGAACCGGCCGAGATCAACGAGGTGCTGATGGGCTGCGTCGTCCCGGCCGGGCTGGGTCAGGCACCCGCCCGCCAGGCGGCCATCTTTTCGGGACTGCCGGCTACGGTCGGCGCGACCACCATCAACAAGGTCTGCGGCTCGGGCCTGAAGGCCGTCATGCTGGCAGCCGGAGCGATCAAGGCCAGTGACGGGCAACTGTTTGTCGCCGGTGGGATGGAATCAATGTCCCGTGCGCCATACCTGGTGGATGGTCGTACCGGCGCGCTGCGCTTTGGCCATGCGCAACTGACCGACGCCCTGCTCAAGGACGGCTTGTGGGATCCCTTTGAAGACTGGAGCATGGGTATGGCAGCCGAGTTCATCGCCGAGGAATACGGCGTCAGCCGCGAAGCGATGGACGAATTATCCTACCAGAGCCACCAGAAGGCGATTGCTGCCATGGATGCCGGTCGCTTCAAGGACGAGATCCTCCCGGTCGAGATCCCCGGCAAGAAGGGCCAGGTCACGGTAGTCGACACCGACGAGGGGCCGCGGCGCGACACGTCAATCGAAGCGCTCTCCAAGCTCAGGCCGGCCTTCAAGGAAGGCGGCAAGGTCACGGCGGGCAATGCGCCCGGCCTGAACGATGGGGCTTCAGCCGTGGTAGTGGCCAGCCGCGCTTATGCTGAATCCAATGGGCTCAAGCCTATTGCGCGTATCATTGGCTACGCGCAAGCTGCCGTCGAACCCAAGTACCTGTTCGCCGCCCCCGCTTACGCCATGCCGCTGCTGCTGGCCAAAATTGGCTGGACGCTGAAAGAGGTCGACCTGATCGAACTGAACGAAGCCTTCGCCGCGCAGGTGCTGGCGGACGGCTACGCCCTGGCCGACCAGGGTTGGGACTGGAACAAGGTCAACGTCAACGGCGGCGCGATCGCCCTCGGTCATCCGATCGGGGCCAGCGGCGCGCGCGTGCTGACCACGTTGATCTACGCACTACGGCAGCGCGACCTGAAGCGCGGCATCGCTTCGCTCTGCCTGGGCGGCGCCGAAGCCGTGGCCATGGCAGTCGAATTGGAGTAAGCATGGACATCAAACACATCTTCGTGGTCGGCGCCGGAACGATGGGCAATGGCATCGCCCAGGTGGCTGCCACCTGCGGTTACCAGGTCAGCTGCATGGACGTCGTGCCCGAGGCGCTCGAGAAGGCCAGGCTGACGATCGCCAAGTCAACTGCGAAACTGGTCGAGAAGGGGACTATCACCGCGGACCAGAAGGCAGCCGCCGATGGGATCAGTTACGTCTCGTCCCTGGACGAGGTTGCCAAGGCCGACCTGATCGTCGAGGCGGCCACCGAGAACCCCGAACTGAAGTTGAAGATCTTCCGCGATCTGGACGCGGTCGCCCGCCCGGAGGCGATCCTGGCCTCCAACACCTCCTCGATCAGCATCACCAAGATCGGCGCAGCCACCAAACGCCCGGAGCAGGTGATCGGCATGCACTTCATGAACCCGGTCCCGCTGATGCGGCTGGTGGAGGTCATCCGCGGACTGGCCACCACGGACGAGGTGACCCGGACCACGCTGGAGGTCTGCCGCAGGATGGGCAAGGAACCGGTCGAGGCCAACGACTCGCCGGGCTTCATTTCCAACCGCATCCTGTGCCCGATGATCAACGAGGCCATCTTCGCCCTGCAGGAGGGCATCGGCACGCCGGAAGCCATCGACCAGGTCATGAAGCTGGGCATGAACCATCCCATGGGCCCGCTGACCCTGTGCGACCTGATCGGGCTGGATGTGGTGCTGTTCGTGATGGAGGTGCTGCAGCGCGACCTGGGCGAGGACAAGTACCGCCCCGCGCCCCTGCTGCGCAAGTACGTGGATGCCGGCTGGCTGGGACGCAAGACCGGACGCGGCTTCTACCAGTACTAAGGTTTCAAAGACACTCATGAAGGGTAATAAGCCGCCGGCTCGAACTGGCGGCTTGGCTTATAATTAATCCAAGGGCATCTTGAGAGAAAGGGGCACTGCCATGAAACTGGTCAAATCCGCCTGGGGTCTTGTACGCGAAAACTGGCGCGTCTACCTCACAATCAACGCCGCTTACTACGGGCTGGTGGTCATATGCATGATCTACGCCGCCTTCAACCAGCCCTTGCAGGACATGCTCTTGAAAAGCATTGGCCAGAGCTTCACCTCCGGCCCGCTATCCTTCGTCAGCGAAGCCTACGCCGAAGCCGCCATCCTGCGTGCCATCCCGATCACCTTCCTGGTCAACCTGCTGATCGGGACCTTCGTCGAAATCACGCTGCCATCTCTGATCATTCCTTTTAGCGGACTGTTGATGGGCGTGGTACGCGCCGTGTTGTGGGGCTTGATCCTCTCCCCGGCCCACCCAGACCTGCGCCTGGCGATGATCCCGCACGCGCTGACCCTGTTGCTCGAGGGCCAGGGCTACATCTTCGCACTGCTGGCGGTCTACATCCACGGGCGCGCTCTTTTCCGGCCGCAAACCGTCGGCGTGGATACCCACTGGCGCGGCTACCTGGAAGGCCTGAAGCTGACCGCGCGGCTGTACATTTTGGTGGTCCTCACCCTGGGGGTGGCCGCGGTCTACGAAGTGCTTGAAGTGGTCATCATGGCCAGGCTATTTGCTTGAGAAAGAACCGATAAAATAGACTGCCCGGGAAATCAGACAGATGTATCATCAGGAGGGAAATCCCATGAAGAAAATTCCCTTGACCGGCTTCTCTTAACTACATAGAATGACTATTCATATTGTCTTTTTTCGCACAAAGACGAAAGCGGAGCTATGGCATGATTCAACTCAGTTACAGCACCTTCGGCCTGACCAACCTGGATTTCCTGGAGGCAATCGACCAGGTGGACCAAGCCGGTTATGACGGAATCGAAATTTCCTTCCATCGCGACCAGTTCAACCCCTTCGACATCAGCGACGACTATTTAGCGACCGTCAAGAAACGTCTCGATGCCGCCCGGATCAAACCTGCCTGTGTGGCCACCGCCTCGCACTTTTTCACGCCTCAGCGTCCGCACGAACCCTCCTTGATGGCGCCAGACCTGGCAGGCCGCAAGCGCCGCATCGATCTGGTCAAGCGCGGCATCCACGTCGCGCGTCAGTTGGGCATCTCGCTGGTCACCTTTGGCAGCGGTTTCATCCGCGACGAGCACGTCAGTAACCCCTCCGTCAACCCGCGCGAACTGCTGGTGGACAGTATCCGCCAGTGCCTGGCCGAACTGCGTGACGATGAAGATATTACCCTGCTGATCGAGCCGGAGCCGGGCATGTTCATCGAGACCATGGAACAGGGCCTGGCGCTGGTCAACGAGATCGATTCCCCGCGCTTCCAACTGCATATCGACATCTGTCACGCTTACTGCTCCGAGAAAAATTACGTGCAGGCGCTCGGTCAGGCCGCCTCCTACACCCGCTATCTGCACATCTCCGACGCGCGCGAAGGCTACAACCTGAAGATCGTCAAAGATGCCGAAAATCTGAGCTTTGACCTGGATTTCGCCAGCACGCTGGTTTACTTCCCTGAAACCGCAGCCTACCTGCTGGTGGACCGGGACCATCCGTTGTATTTCTGCGACGAATCACCCACCCGTGAGCAGGCCAGCCGTCTCGACGCGCTGCTGGCCCAGGCGGACGTGGAAAAGTCCCTGGCGTATGTGGACTACCCCAGCCTGTATGCCGGCGTTTCGCCCTTCGATGACGAGATCTTCACCTACCTGATCTCTGTCCCCGGCCTGAGCTATGATGTGCTGGAACGGACAAAACCCGTTATCGCCTACCTGCGCGGGGCCAAGAATCCGCCGCTGGTACATAAAATGGTCGCCAACACGCTGACGGGAGTCGTCCACTTCCATGAGATCCCCGGCGAAGGCACGCTCGATTTCGCCGCCAGCTTCAAAGCGCTGACCGATAACGGTTTCAGCGGCTACGGGTCAGTGGAGCTATACCACCACGTCACCTCCTGGGAAAAAGCTCTAAAGGATAGTTATCGACATTTAGCGCAATATGTGTAAACTTTTTAACCACCACAGGAGTCATTCATGATCGATTTCGAACAACTGGGCTGGGAAATGAGCACCGTCGGCGAGTTGGACCACCGCCGGCTGAAAGCGCCGCACGTCAAACTGCGCTCGGCCACTCCCGGCGCAAACGGGGATGTGGTCTACTGCGTCGATCTGCGTATCAATCGCCCGAACGCGGGCCAGTATTTGTCCAGCACCGAACTGCATTCAGTGGAACATTTCCTGCTGGAAGGTTTCCAGCGTTACCTGCCGAAGAACTTCCTTTCGATCGGCATCATGGGCTGCCAGACCGGTTTTTATCTGGTGCTGCTGAACGAAGGCAACGCCCGCAAAATCTGCGAGGTCTACAAGAACATCCTGACCGACATGCTCTCGGCCCGTGAAGTGCCATACGCCAACATCGAACAATGCGGCAATTACCAGAGCCATAATCTGGAACTTGCCCAGAACGTCGCCCGCAAGTTATTGGAAGCGCAATCCAACTGGCTGCAAGTGGTATGACGGGGCAGACTTGCAGGTGGCGGGTTACCTACCAGCGCCGGATCGAATACGAAATTGTCAACGCACCCAACCTGTTCAACCCGCAGAACGAAGCTTTGCTATCGGTTGGAAGAGTCAAAAACGCTCGCAGGTTCGTGGTGGTGGACGCCAATGTAGAACGCTATTATTCCGCTGAAATACGGAAATATTTTGCGCACCACGGTGTCGAGGCCAGGATCATCACCTTCCCCGGTGGGGAAGAAAACAAGTCGGTCGAAAATCACCTTTCCATCCTGCACGAACTGGATGCTTTCCCGATCAACCGCCGGGATGAACCGCTGATCGCCATCGGCGGCGGCGTGCTGACGGATGTGGTCGGTTTCGTGGCCAGCAGTTACCGCCGCAGCGTGCCGCATATCAAGGTCCCAACCACCCTGATGGGTTATGTCGATGCCGCGCTGGGTATCAAGTCCGGGATCAATTTCAACGGTCACAAGAACCGCATCGGAGCGTTCGAAGCGCCGCTGCTGGTCTTGCTGGATAAATCCTTCCTGCAAACCCTGCCCAGGCGTCATATTTTGAACGGCGTGTGCGAAATCATCAAGCTGGCCGTCATCAAGGACGCCGAACTGTTCTGCCTGCTGGAACAGCATGGGGCTGAAAGCATCGCCGCACACTTCCAGGACGAGATGGGCGGCGCTATTCTTGACCGCGCCATCAGCGGGATGCTGGACGAATTGCAGCCCAACCTGTTCGAGGAAGATCTATCGCGCAAGGTGGATTTCGGTCACACCTTCAGCTATGGACTGGAGACCCATTCCAACGCAGATCTGCTTCACGGAGAAGCGGTCCTGCTGGACATCGCCCTCTCGGTGTTGATTGCCCGGGCGCGGAATCTCTTATCCGAAACGGAGACCAACCGGATCGTCGACCTGATTGCCGGGCTGGGAATGGTCTTGAAGATCGAGATGCTCGACCCGTGTTTATTGTGGCAGTCCCTCGAAGAGCGCGTCCAGCACCGCAACGGACTGCAGCGCGTGCCCATGCCAGACGGGATCGGGAAGTGTGCATTCCTTAATGATGTCAGATTCGATGAGATCCGATCTGCCGTAAAAGCCTTAAACAACCGGATGGTATTAAAGTATGACGAAATTCCCGAACACTGATGAGCGGGAGATCACCAAATTCGACCGGGTCGCGCAAATTTGGTGGGACCCGCAGGGGGAAATGGGGACCTTGCAAACCATCAACCCACTGCGCACAAAATTCGTGATGGAAGGCTTGACCACCTCTGCCCCAAAAATACTGGATGTTGGCTGCGGCGGCGGGATCCTATCCGAAGCGCTGGCCCGATCCGGCGCGCAGGTGACGGGAATCGATCTTTCTCAAGCCGCGCTGGAGGTGGCAAAACGTCACGCCGCAGGGCAGGGCTTGAGCATCGATTACCAGTATGAAAGCGCGGAATCAATAGCCCGCAGCAACCCAGGCCGATTCGACGCCGTGACCTGCATGGAAATGCTGGAGCATGTGCCGGAGCCGGCTAAAATTGTGGCAGCCTGCGCCCAGGCATTAATACCAGGCGGGCAGGCTTTTTTCTCGTCCATCAACCGCACCCCGAAAGCCTGGCTGTTTGCCATCTTCGGCGGCGAATTCATTTTGCGCCTTTTACCCCGGGGCACCCACACCTACAAGAAGCTCATCCGCCCCAGTGAACTGAAAAGCTGGGCGGCCGAAAGCGGGCTGGAGTTCATGCGGATTTCCAGCCTGATGTACAATCCCTTAGCCCGAAAATTTAAAGTCGCTGACGGAAAAGAAGATGTAAACTATATGGCACATTTCGCCAAGAAATAATCGCTCTGCGGAGGCCGGCTTTATGAAACGATTTTTTGCACTTTCCAGAACCACCCATGGCATTTTGGACATTGCCGCGCCCGGCTTTTGCGCTTTGCTATGGTTGGGGGCTTTCCCACAATGGCAAATCATCCTTTTATCATTGTTTACCGCTTTTGCCGGGTATACGGCCGTTTATGCGCTCAATGACCTGGTTGGCATCCAGGTCGACCAGGAAAAATTTACGAACGAGGGCATTAACCAAGGCTACTCGGTGGAGGCCTCCGAGATGCGCTACCCCCTGGCGCAAAATTTGCTCAGCTATCGCAGCGGCCAGATTTGGTTTGCCGTCTGGTTTTTACTGACTCTGATCGGTTCTTACCTGCTTAACCCGGTGATTATTTACATCGTGATTGCTGCCATAGCGTTGGAAGTTATTTACTGCCTGTTATTCAAAGTAACCTACCTGCGAACATTGGTCAGCGGACTGGTCAAGTCCAGCGGCCCGTTTGCGGCAGTCTTTGTGGTCAATCCCAACCCGCCCGTGCAGTTCCTGCTGCTGCAGCTGGTCTGGTTGATTTTCTGGGAAATTGGTGGGCAGAATATCCCGGCTGATTGGAATGACGTGGAGGAAGACAAGCGCGTTCACGCCAAGACCATCCCGCTTTTGTTCGGCCCGCAAAAAGCCGGGCTGATGGTCATCATCTCGCTGACACTGGCGGTACTCACAAGCCTGTTCCTGCCGTTGATTTCTCCCATAGCTCTGGGCTGGCCTTACCTGCTAGCCAGCGGGTTAGCCGGGTACTTCCTGCTGCTGCTGCCGGGTTATCAATTGTACCGGTCAGGGGAAAGCCGCCAGGCAGCCCAGTTATTCGACCGCGCCAGTTATTATCCGCTGGCACAACTGCTGATCGTTTCCATCTTTATTTTGTTGTAGCCACAGCCCCAAGTGGGAACAAGTTCTTCCTTGTCAGGTACAATTGCCCAACAGGAGAATTGCAATGCAAACCTACGATTACCTCATCATCGGCTCGGGCTTTGGGGGCTCGGTCTCCGCCATGCGGCTGGCCGAAAAGGGCTATTCGGTGCTGGTCCTGGAAAAGGGGAAACGCTTCGAGGATCAGGATTTCGCCAAGTCCAACTGGCAGTTCTGGAAATACCTGTGGCTGCCAGCCCTGCGCGCCTACGGCATCCTGCAGATCAGCATTCTCAAAGGCGTGATGGTCCTGCACGGGGCAGGCGTCGGTGGTGGCAGTCTGGGATACGCCAACGTGCTGGAGGTGCCGAGCGAGGCGACTTTTGCCACCCCGGCCTGGAACAGGCCCCTGAAGTGGGGACAGATTCTGCGCCCGCATTACGAGACCGCCCGAAAAATGCTGGGTGTGGCACGCAATCCCAAACTCTGGAAAGCCGACCAGTTACTGAAGGAGATCGCCGGGGAGCGCGGCATGGGGCCCACCTTCCGCGCGACCGAGGTGGGCGTCTACTTCGGCGAGCCGGATGTCGCGGTCCCCGATCCTTATTTCGATGGCGCGGGACCCGCGCGTACGGGCTGCCGTCAGTGCGGCGGCTGCCTGGTGGGCTGCCGCTACAACGCCAAGAACACGCTTCCCAAGAATTACTTGTATTTCGCAGAGCAGCATGGGGCACAGTTGTTGTCGGAGGTCGAAGCCGTCGACGTCAGACCGCTGACAGCCGACAGAGGCGCGCGTTACGCCGTCACCTACCAGTCATCCACCTCGCCCTTCAAACGCAGACACACCGTCCAGGCCCGCAACGTCGTCTTCGCTGGAGGCGTAATGGGCACAGTCAAACTGCTGCTCGACCTGCGCGATTCCAAGCGCTCCCTGCCGCAGCTTTCGGAAAAACTCGGCCACATGGTCCGGACCAATTCCGAGGCTTTGTTGGGCAGCGTGGCGCGCAATTCAGAGATCAATTATTCGGAAGGGGTCGCCATCTCTTCCATCTACAACTATGACGAGATGACGCGCGTCGAGCCGGTCCGTTATCCAGACGGTTCCTCGCTGATGCGCTACCTGGCCGCGCCGCTGATCGACACCGACGTCAGCGTACCCTTGCGTCTGCTGCGCTTCGCCTGGTGGGCGCTGACCCATCCGCTGGATTACCTGAAAGCCTTAGTCCTGCCTGGCTGGGCGCACAACGTCACCATCCTGCTGGTGATGCAGCATGCCGATAATCGCATGCGCTTCCGGATCGGGCGCAGTTTCTTCACCCTCTTCCGGCGCGGAATGGTGGCGCAAAAAGAGCCTGGCTATGAGATCCACGCCCAGGTGCAGGGCTCGCACGAATTGACGCGCGATTTCGCGCAGCGCACGGATGGCATCGCATTGGGCTCGATCGGCGAGAATTTACTCGGCCTGCCGACCACCGCGCACATCCTGGGCGGCGCGCCAGTCGGGAAGAACGCCTCCGAAGGCGTGGTGGACGAAGATTTTAAAGTGCACAACTATCCGGGCCTGTACATCATCGACGGCTCGATCATGCCCGCCAATCCCGGCGTCAACCCGTCCCTGACGATCACCGCGCTGGCTGAGTATGCCATGAGCAAGATCAAAGCAAAATCTTAATCACGATAGACACCAAGTGATACAACGCTGGGTACCCTCTTCGCGCTGCTTGGTGACCTTTGTGTTCGAATGAGGAAATCATGACCGACTTCTCCCCCACCCGTGACTACGCCCGAGGGCTCGACGCGCACGACCCGCTGGCCGGCTACCGTCAAAGATTCGTCATCGCCGACCCCGACCTGATCTACCTGGACGGCAACTCTTTGGGCCGGCTGCCCAAGGCTACCGCCAAACGCCTGGCTGACCTGGTAAATCGCGAATGGGGCGCGGACCTGATCCGCGGCTGGAACCAGGGCTGGTGGGCCTCGCCTGCCCGCGTGGGCGAGAAGATCGCTAAACTGGTGGGTGCCGCGCCGGGACAGGTGCTGGTAGGCGACTCGACCTCGGTCGACCTGTTCAAACTGGCTGCCGCTGCCCTGCAGCTAAGCCCCGAGCGCACCAGGATCGTGACTGACACGCTCAACTTCCCCTCCAATCTGTACATCCTGCAGGGCCTGGCCCGTTTGCTGGGCGGCCGGCACCGTATCCTGCGGATCGGCTCGCAGGACGGCGAGATCACCCCAGATCTGGAGGCACTTTACGCCGCCATCGATGAAGAAACCGCCCTGGTGACGCTCTCACACGTGGTCTTCAAGAGCGGCTACTTATACGACATGGCCGAGATCACCCGCCGCGCGCATGAGAAGGGCGCGCTGGTGCTGTGGGACCTGAGCCACGCGGTCGGCGCCGTGCCGATCGAGTTGGACGCCTGCCAGGCAGATTTCGCCATCGGCTGCACCTACAAGTATCTCAACGGTGGACCCGGTTCCCCGGCATTTATCTATGTCAATAAATCCCTTCAAGATAAAGCAATCTCCCCCATCTGGGGTTGGTGGGGACAGCACATGCCCTTCGCCTTCGACCTGGACTATACCCCAGCGCCGGGCGTGGCGCGCTTCCTGACCGGATCGCAGCCAATCATTTCCTTGCTGGCCATGGAAGCCTCGCTCGATGCATTGCTGGAGGCCGGGATAGGGGCAATCCACGAGAAATCCCTGCAGCTGACCGAATACACCATCGCTTTACACGACGGGCTGCTGGCTCCGCTGGGCTTCCGCCTGGGGTCGCCTCGGGATAGCGCGCGGCGCGGCTCGCACGTCAGCCTGCGCCACCCGGAGGGCTACCGGGTCAACCGCGCCCTGATCGAGGAAATGAAGGTCATCCCCGACTTCCGCGAACCGGATAATTTGCGATTGGGCTTCGCGCCGCTGTACACCTCCTTCGAGGACGTCTGGCAGGGGCTGGAACGCATCCGCAGGGTGGTGGCGGAGAAGGTTTATGAAAAGTATTCGAGCGATAAGGCGACGGTGACCTAAGTCACGCTTAAGTCACCTCACAGGTTGAGAACGGGATTTATAAAAAACGCTGGAGAAAAAACTCCAGCGTTCTTAATTCTTCCATCAGAACTTAACTTCTCTGTTCCAAGTGCGGGCCGTCGGGCGTGTCTTTGACCGTCCAACCCAGGGCAGCGAGTTGGTCGCGCAGGCGGTCGGCTGCAACCCAGTCCTTGTCCGCACGCGCTTGCTGGCGCTGTTCAGCCAGGGCCTGGACCTCGTCCGAGGGAACGGACTCGGCCCCGGTTGAGTCGGAGGCGCGCTGCGCCATCTCCCAGACTTCAGCCGGGATATCGTCCTGCGGTTCCGGCCAGTTGCAGCAGTCGCCTAGCTGGTCAATGTCGAATTCCGAGCCGTTGGGGAAGACCTGCGTGCCGTCCGGGCGCATGATCGTCACCGATCCGACCCCGCTGACGTGACAAGTACCGCTGGCCATATCCCAGGTCAGGCCGGTGTGTTCGTCCAGGCCGACCACCACCTGGTCCTGCGGCAGCATAGCGCGCCAGGCTTCGAAGCGGTCCACGCCCACGAAGCAGCGGCTGGTATCGACGTCCTCGCCACCCTCGGCGTTGTTCCAGTGTGGGACGAATGTCAGGTTGAGCCCGAAGGAAGCAAAGAAATCCAGTCCCGGCTTGACGTGCACCTCCTCGCCGACCTTGTAGATCTCGTAGACCGGCAGCGCGCTGGCGCCGACCGAGACCACCGCCGCGCTGGCGAAGACCAGGGTAGCGCCCAGACGGTGGCGGGCGCGCAGGATGTGCCAGGCCAGGCTGTCTTTGAGCTGGCGCACCGCGTAGGTCGGGCTGCCGGCGCCCATATAAAGCAGGTTAGCCTGCAACATGGGCTTGAGGATCTCAGGATCATCCGGGCTGAAGCCCGTGCCGCGTTTGCGGGCCGGGATGACTTCGACCTGCGGTTTGTAGTTTTGCAGGCGGGTCTGAATGAAATCCCCCACTTTCCCGGCCACCTGGCTTGAGTTGACCTCGAAGCCAGCCGGCGTCTCCAGCATGGCAATCCGCAGCGGCTGGGGCAGGTTTTTGGCCAGGGCTTCGAACAGGCGGCCTCCGGCGTAAGCAGTCTCGCCCGAACCTAAGAAGGCGATCTGTCCCATATCCGTCCGGGTGTGATGGCTCAAGAATACCTCTCAATCTTATGAAACACGGTTCAACTCGTCCAGGATATCCAGGATAACCCGATTCTCGGGAATGTCGGACATCGAATTCCCGAAATGGGAGTAGCGCAGGATACCGTCTTTGTCAACCACGCTCAGCATGGGCATGCGTCCCAGCTTGAACAGCCTGACCTGCTGTTTATAGACGTTAGCCACCCGGTGCTGCGGGTCGGGCAGGCCGATGAAGGGCAGCTGCTCGGTTTCCCAGTAACGCTGGAAGGCATTGGAGCCATCCGGGCCAACAGCCAGGATTTCCGCCTCACGGGCGGTAAAGGCCGCGTAATCTTCACGCAAACGCGCCAGATGTGCGCGGCAGAAGGGTCACATGAAGCCGCGCAGGAAGACCAGCACAATATACTTCTGCCCGCGATAATCGGACAGACGGACCAGGTTGCCCTGGGTGTCCTCTAATTCAAAATCGGGTGCAACTTCAAAATCGCTCATGACGTTATCTTTCTCAAGAATTCTTCTGTAATATTAACTTGGATGCCTTTGAGGCGCATAAACTTACCGTCCAGGTCAGCAAAGCCAGCAGCAGAATCCCGAGGAGCAGATGCAAAAAGCTTCAGGGCTGTCCCTCCAGGGAACGCAGGAACTCCAGCGTGGCGTCCACAGCTTGCTTCTGCTGGCTCGCCCGGTCGATGCTGGCCGGGTTATCTCCCGGCTGGGGACCGTAATCCCCAAACTGGGCATGGTTAGCGCCCTGGATCACGACCCAGGTCGTATCGGCCGGCAGCAGGGCATGCGAGGCATCGAAGGGTCCCATGCCGGCCATATCGTTGCTGCCGTAGATCGACAGCACCTTGACCCCCGCCTGGGACAAATCATTGCTGCTGGCGGGATATGCGGCCCACAGCACCAGTCCGTCCACGCTGCCTGGATGGGTGTAGACAAAGTTGGCCGCCATGGCTCCGCCCAGCGAGTGGCCGCCGATGGCCCAATGGCGAATATTTGGGTACTGCGG
Source organism: uncultured Chloroflexia bacterium (assembly GCA_963790075.1). GTDB lineage: Bacteria > Chloroflexota > Anaerolineae > Anaerolineales > Villigracilaceae > CAYOUV01. The sequence continues at coordinate 912,600 of CAWBNG010000004.1, read as the reverse complement.
GATTACGTCCGCAGCCTTGCCGGGCGCGAAGACCATCAAATTGAGCGGCGCCGGGACCAGCACCACCAGGTAGCCCTGGGCGGCGATCTGGTGCAGCGCCGGGGCGTAGGAACGTGCATCCACGCGCCCGCCGGGATAGAAAATCAGCCCGGTCGCGGGTTGCGTGCCGACCGGCGCGAAGACGATATTCTCGCCAATCGTTACCGTCACCTGCAGGTCGGATTCCAGGGCAGCCAGCGCCGCAGGCGCCGGGCCAAGCGGATTCTCCGCCCAGATTACGAAACCTGCTACAACTCCCAGCAGCAACACAGCCAGACCTATCAGGATTTTGCGCAATTTCATTGGTACTCCTCGTGCACCCTCCAGCCAAGAGTGTTCTCCTCGCCGTCCGGTTATTTCAGGATGGATTTGACCTTGGCCCAGATCTGGTCGAACATTTCGCGCGTCAGGCGGCCAGTCTGTGTATTCTGCTGGCTGGGGTGGTAGGAGCAGACCAGCCAGGGGCCGTTTTTCATGCGATAGGTCGCACCGTGCGTGAAGTCCAGAGCCGAAGCCGGGATGGAATATATCCGCCTGATTCTCTCAAATGCTATCCGACCCAGGCAGACCAATACCTGGGGTTGGATCAGCTCCAGTTCCCGCTCCAGATAAGACTGGCAGTTTTCGAGCTCCGCGCCGGTGGGCTTGTTGCCCGGCGGTACGCAGCGCGCGACAGCCGTGATGAACAGGTCGCTCAGGGTCAGGTCGTCGTCACGCGTGGTCGCCTCGGGCTGGCTGGCGAAACCGGCGCGGTAGAGCGCGTCGAACAGGAAGTTACCGGAGGCGTCACCGGTGAACATGCGCCCGGTGCGGTTCGAGCCGTGCGCCCCCGGCGCCAGACCGATAATCATCACCCGCGCCCTGGGATCGCCAAATCCGGGCACAGGTTTGCCCCAGTAGTCCCAATCCCGGTAGGCGCGGCGTTTGGTACGCGCCACTTCTTCGCGCCACGCGACCAGGCGCGGACACTTTCGGCATGCGATTATTTCAGCCTCATGTTTTTCAAAATTCATCCCAATTTCCCATTCAAGAGTCCCGCAGATTGTACCCTACCCATCTGGAAATCAACTCGATTTTGCGCTACACTGGAAGGGTCGCAAAGGAGGATTCATGAAACCGTTTCGCAAAAATGTCGCCATTGCCATCGACGGTGGTGGTATCCGCGGCGTGATCATCGCCAAGGCGCTCTCGCTGCTGGAAGAGGAATTGGGTCAGTCCGTGCACGACCTTTTCCGCTTGAGCGCTGGGACCTCCACCGGCTCGATTATCTCTGCCGGAATCGGTCTGGGTTTGAACGCAGAGAAGATGCTGCAATTGTACGTAGACCTGGGTGGTGAGATCTTCAAAAAGAGCTGGCGCACATTTTTCTGGCCGCTGACGCGCTACCGCTACCCCCAGGAGCCGCTGCAGGAGGCCCTGCAGGCCCAGTTCGGCGACCGGACGATGGGTGATTTCTGGACCGACGCCCTACCGACCGACGTGGTTATCACCACCTTCGATGTGCTGGCCAATAAATCGCTCTTCGTCAAATCCTGGAAGGATGATTACAAGGCCTGGCCGGTGGTCAAAGCGGTCCTGGCTTCCAGCAGCGCGCCCACTTATTTCCCGGTCGTGGAGGGTCGTTACATGGACGGCGGTGTCGGCTCCTACGCCAATCCCTGCTACCTGGCAGCTTACGAAGCGCTCTTCTGTTTGAGATGGAAGCTGGAGGAGACGACACTGATCAGCCTGGGAACCGGACGCGACCCGCAGGCCGTCAAACCCGGGGACCCGGAACGCTATTATCCCTGGCAGTGGCTTGGGCCGCTGTTGGGCGCCTTCATGCACTCGGCTGACGACCAGCAGGTACACCTGGTCGAGACTTTTTTTGACAAGCTGGACTTTCGCCGCTTCCAGGTGGACTTAAACGAATTGATCGAAATGGATGATCCATCCACTATCCCGGCCCTGATCCAATACGGCGAACAAATGGGTCAGATGATCCTGAGTGACCAGGTGGACTGGGCCCAGCAGGTCTTGCCGCCCCTGGCCCCGCCGCACGGACGCTAACTACATCAGCAGCATCGCGTCACCAAACGAGTAGAAGCGATAGCCCTCGCGCTTGGCCAGTTCATAAGCGTCCAGGACCGTTTCGCGCCTGGCAAAAGCGCTGACCAGCATGATCAGCGTCGATTTCGGCAGGTGGAAATTGGTGATCAGCGCGTCGACGATCTTGAAGCGATAGCCCGGCAGGATGTAGAGCGAGGTCGGGCCGGAAAATGGCGATACCAAAGATTCAGACCCAGCCGCAGCCGATTCGAGCGTGCGGACCGAAGTGGTCCCGACCGCGATCACCCGCCCCCCGGCCTGCCGCGTTCGGTTGATCGTTTCGGCTGCTTCGGGTGTGACCTCGCACCACTCGGTGTGGATCTGGTGTAAGCCCGGGTCGGCTTCGGTCACCGGGGCGAAGGTGTCCAGCCCAACGTGCAGGGTCACTTCGGCAAAGCCGATGCCCCGCCCCTTGAGTTCCTCGATCAAGCGCGACGTGAAGTGCAGCCCGGCGGTAGGCGCGGCAGCCGAGCCGGGTTTGCGCGCGTAGACCGTCTGGTAACGTTCTGGGTCATTCAGCTTCTCGTGGATGTAGGGCGGCAGCGGGACGTTGCCCACCCTGGGGAAATACGGCTCGATCGGCTCTTCGAAGCGGATCAAACGCCCCGAGCCATTCAAAATCTCAACGATTTCAGCCTCAGGACCCTGCTCAACCCGCACTCTTTTGCCTACACGCAAGCCCTTACCGCCCACCAGGGCTTCCCAGGTCAGTTCGTCGCGGCGGCGCAGCAGTAAAATTTCCACCCGGCCGCCGGTCGGCTTGCGGGCGTAGATGCGCGCCGGGATGACGCGTGTGCGGTTGACCACCAGCAGATCGCCCGGGTGCAGGTATTCCCCAATCTCGCGAAAGATGCGATGCGTGATTTGGCCGGTTTGGCGATCCAGCACCAACAAACGCGAAGCATCGCGCGGCTCGGCGGGGGTTTGGGCGATGAAGGCTTCGGGCAGATCGTAGTCGAAATCGGAGGTTTGCATAACATTTATCGGGAGAAGGAACGCAACACCCTTATTTGTTTATAAACCGCACGATCACATTCAATAAGACCGTTAGTAAGATCGATAACAAGATCGAGGTGGCGCAGGGCATATACACGCTGGCCTTGTCATTCCCGAAATGGAAATCCCCCGGCAGGCGACCCAGCGGCAGGTTGAGCCTGCCGGCCAGCAGCACCAATCCGCCGATGATGATCAGCACTACGCCGAATAAGATGATATAACGGCCAATCGAATCCATAAATTTACCAATTCCCATTTCCCCAAATCAAAATAATTTCGGCTGCGTCTGCTCGTTATAGGGCAAATCCAGATGTTCGTAGGCCAGCTTGGTGGCCACCCGACCCTGTGGCGTGCGGTCGAGGAAGCCCAATTGCAGCAGGTAGGGCTCGACCACGTCCATGATGGTGTCGGCTTCCTCGCTGATGGCGGCGGCGATGGTGTTGAGTCCTACCGGCCCACCGTTGTATTTCTCGATGATCGTCCTGAGCACGCGCCGGTCGACGTCATCCAGCCCGGACAGGTCGACCTGCAGCAGGTCCAGCGCCCCGGCCGCCGATTCACGCGTCAGCGTGCCGTCGCCGCGCACCTGGGCAAAGTCCCGCACCCGGCGCAGCAGGCGCAGGGCTACGCGCGGTGTGCCGCGCGCCCGGCGCGCCACCTCGGCAATGCCTTCCTGGTCCGCTTCGACCTTCAGCATCCCGGCCGCCCGGCTGACGATTTTCTGCATGGCAGCTTCATCATAATAGTCCAGGCGGTAGACTGCGCCAAAACGCGCGCGCAAGGGAGCGGTCACCAGCGCCAGGCGGGTGGTGGCGCCCACGATCGTAAAGTGCGGCAGCTTGAGCCGGATCGAGCGGGCTGAGGGTCCCTTGCCAATGACGATATCCAGCGCAAAATCTTCCATGGCCGGATAGAGCACTTCCTCCACCGCCCGACCGAGGCGATGGATCTCATCGATAAAAAGCACGTCCCCCGCCCGCAGGTTGGTCAGGATGGCCGCCAGATCCCCGGCGCGCTCGACGGCTGGGCCGGAAGTTACTTTAATGTTCACACCCATTTCGTTGGCCAGCACGTGTGCCAGGGTGGTGTTGTGGTTTATAAAACCATTAGCTACAAATGAGTGTGTTCCGGGAACTACAAAATCATACGTCTCTGCCTGCGATTTAATAATATTGGCAACTTTGTCCCAATAAATTGTAGGTGCTTTCAACTCACATAATTTCCTATATTCAGGCATACGAGTGACCGAAACAGGTAACAACGATAGATAATAAGAAATCTGCCGTCGACTGGGTATGCGGTCTCCACGTTTGACGTGATCAAATATTTTATGCATCCTATGCGCATGCGGACGTGATTGATCGAACATTCGCGAAATAAGCGGATTGCTTCCTGGAACCAAATCGCTACGACTCCAGCCGCGTTTCCGAATTCTCAAACCGGTGGCACGTATTCGTTTGCGGCTTAATCGAAAACCAATTAGCTGATGAAATTTCTCAGCATCATCGCCGCCAACAAATAGCGACCACTGCGCTTCTCCGTGGACTTGCTTTTTTGATCGATGTGCGATAACACCTATGTTCGCCAGCAACAATTGAACTTGCCAAACCAAAGAGCGCGATCGAGAACTAAACTCTACGTAACCATCAGGCCAAACATTCCCATCCGCATCGAACAGTCCTTGCAAAAAACCGATCACCACCTCACGCGAGCCCGTTAGAACGGACTGCGGTGTTACTTTCTCTCTGGCATTAACGGCTTTCGCACCAAGGTTGAGCATTACATGGCCTATACTTTGCGGGAAACGAATCATTGCCGTTCGATTGGCATTTTTATGTACGGAGGGAAATTCACCAAAGTGCCTTTTGGCAATATCACACAATTCTTCTTGCATTTCCGTTTCACCGCAGGTGATCTCAAATGCTGGCCAGTTAGATCGCTTCTCAAAATGACCATCCCCAACCAAAACGCCCAAAAAATAAGCCAAGTCAGAATCAAGGACAATCTCACGTCCTGTCTGTTCCTCCGGAGGAGGAACCAATAACCAGGGTTCAATAACAGTTCCAACGGAACGACCATCTGATAGTGGCAAATTCAGTCGTTTGGCTGTATATTCAGGCGTAGGATTACGGCTTTCTCCACCAGCATAAGCCAGGGTTAGTTCGCGCGCCGATGGGAAACGTCCCAATACGGCTGATAACGCATTGTGGAGATGGCCTACCAATTTTTCTGTGCCTTCCCGACGAAAACTCGGGGAAGAGGGATGCCAATACACAACTTGCGATCGTCCAAAAACCTTACTGCCGCGGGATATTGCAACATAATCATTTTGAGTAAGTGCACTCAATGGCTTCCATTGTGGTCCATCGCTAGTCGCTACAAGAACCGGATGATTGTACGTACCTTCCAATTCAAAACCCGAACGAGTTGTTATTCGGAGGGTTGGTGTATTCCCACTACAATATATGTGCGATGTATGTTCTAAACCATGAAGTCCATAAATCCGAACATCTACTGGACGACTTTCTCCAGATAGCATTGTTGGGGGAATTACGGCGTGAAAAAGTTGCATACCCTGATCCGTAATGATCAGACTGTCGGCAGTTATACATTTACCTAACCCCGGTGGACCGTAGAAGAGCACGTGATCCAGGGCCTCCTTGCGCTGCAATGCGGCCTGGATCAGGATCGACAGGTTTTCCTTGACCTGGTCCTGGCCGATCAATTCCGTCAGGCGCTGGGGGCGCAGAGCATTGTCCACCCGGTCGTCAGGCTTGGCTTCCGGGTCGAGCGGGCGGTTGCGTTCTGTCATAAGAGAGATTATACCTGAATCAAACGGCCTCCCAATTTGCGGGAGGCCGTTCAGTTGAAATCCGTTTTTTTTTACGGCTGGAAGGTGACTTCGACTGTCATCCCCCAGCGCAGGCGAGGATCGACGTCGTCGACCTTCAAACGGACCGTGTAGAGAATGTCACCGCCCTGGGATTTATAGGACTGGCTGATCTCTGTCACCGTGCCGGTCAGGCTAACGTCCGGTAGCGCATCCGGAGCCATGGCCGCCACCTGGCCCTGGGTCAGCTTGACCACTTCCAACTCTGTCAGATCGCTGGTATCCACATACCACTGGCTGAAGTCGGCCACCAGCACCGCCCACTTTTCCGGTCCAACCATCTCATTGACTGAGACATTGATATCCGCCACGGTGCCGTCGAAGGGAGCCTTCAACTCGTAATTATCCAGGTTGTTTTGCGCGGCTGCCACCTGCGCCGTGGCGTTATCCAGCCGTGCCTGGAGCTGGTCGAGTTGTTCCTGGTCTGGACCGGAAGCCGTCAGATCGAACTTGCGCTTGGCCTCGGTTTCGGCGGCCAGGGCCTGGTCCAGTTCCGCGCGGACCGAGTCGCGCTCCCGTTGCGCCTCATCCCACTTGGCGACTGCCTCGTCGTAATCTTTCTGGGCTTTGTCGAGGTCGTCCTTGGCGCGCTTGCGGGTGGCATTGTCCTTGTTCAAATCCTGGTACTTGTCGAATTCGTCCTGGGCATCCTGCAGCGCGGACTTCTTGTCCTCGACCACCGCTTCAGCGTCATCGATCTTCGTATCGATGCTATCCTGGTTGAGCGCGTCCCAGGCTGCCTGGGCATCCTCGCGTGCAATTTGCGTTTTCAGGTAGTCCTGCCAGGCCTGGGCATGGGCAAAATCTGCGTTGCGCACGAAATCATCGTAGGCCTGCTGGGCGGAAGTTTGCTCCAGCTTGGCTGAGGTCAATGCCGCTTGTGCGCTTTCCTGATCAGCCAGTCGGACCAGCACCTGTCCCTGTTTGACCTGCTCACCTTTCTGGACCAGAATATCAGCTACCTTACCCTGAACCTGGAACGACAGGTATAGGTCGTCACGCGGGACGAGATGTCCTTCAGCAATGACGGTGTTGTCATTGACAGGTGTTGAGAACGGCTCAGGTGTGGCTTGATTCGAGCCGCAGGCGGCCAGCAGCAGTGCTGTGGCCAGGAGGACGAAAGCGAGCGATCGTTTTGTTTTCATGGTTACCTTCTTTCCAATATTCAGGTAATCTTTGATTTCATTCGTACGCCAGCACCTCACGGATGGTGAGGCGTGCTGCATTGCGGGCTGGCAGCACGCTGGCGATTGCGGCCAGCACCAGCGCCAACACCAGCCAGATGATATATCCGGTGGGAGTGAAGACCAGGTCGATCGGTGTCTCGAAGACCGCCAGGCTGACGATGGTCGAGAGCAGCACAGTGAACGGGATAGATAGCAAAACGGCCAGCACCCAGGAAATCGAGCCGATCGTCATGCCCTCTACTACTACGGTCTGGATGATGACCCGGTTGGTGGCTCCGACGGCACGCATGATGCCGATCTCACGCGTGCGCTCGAGCACGTTCATGCCCATCGTCCCGGCCAGGCCCATGCTGCCGACGGTTGCCGTCAACAAGGCCATGATCAACAGGAAGGTCACCAGGATGTCCAGGCTCTCGGAGGCGGTGTCAAGCGTCTCCAGGCCGGGACGCGCCTGGCGCACATTGAAACCTTTTTCGCGGAAGAAGTGATCCAGTTTTTCGCTCATCTGCTCTTGATAGGCACGGTCGTGCTGCACGGTGACTACACGATACGAATATGAGCGATTGACAAGATCGATCTTTTGGGCGATGAAATTATACGGCGCGTAAGCCAGGATGCCCTCGCGCCCGACAAATTTAAAGATGCCGACCACTTCCCAATCTTCATTTTTACCGTTGATGCGCAGTCGCAGCGAATCACCGGGTTTCAAATCCGGGAATTCGGATAAGACCGCCTCGCTGATGGCCATTTTGCGCACATCGTTAGCGCGAATCCAGCGTCCCGCGACCAGGATCGGTGATACCAGCTTGCTGTCAGCCGGAGGCGCCAGGATATTCAGGTTGTCCGCCACCGAACCATTTGGGAAAAGGATCTCCGCCCCCACGAACTGCCAGCCTTCGACGTATTGCACGCCGGGCACCTGCATGGCATACTGCTCGACCTCGTGCAGGCGATAAGGCTGGTCAAAATCCAGAGTCACATCCGCCAGGAAATAACGGCCAATCTGTCCAATATAATCGTGCAGGGTCACACGCACGTTGAAGACGGCGATGAAGATCGCGCCCGCCATGGTCAGGGTAAAAAGCGTCAGGATCAGTCGTCCACGGCGGCGGAAGGTATTACGCATTGAGATCAAGAGTGGACGGGGAATGTGGATTCCGCGCCGCGCCAGGGCTGCGGTTGCCCGCATCTGGAAGCGCACGAAGCGCGAACCCCGGTTCGAATCCCCTTCAGCCTGATCCGCGCTTCCCTGAGCCGTATCGCCACTGATGGCCTTCAGCACGGTGATGCGCGAGCCGTTGATGATCGGCACAAATCCAGCCGCCAGCGGCACCAGCAGACCAATCGCAATCTGGATCATAAAGGCCAGCGGCACGATCCGGTATCCGAGCAGGTTGAATCCCATTTTGTCGGCGATGAAGAGCGACAGTCCGTAGGCACCCTGTCCGCCCAGCGGGACGGCGATCAGCAAAGCCAGCACGCCAAAGGACAAGATCAGCACCAGGTACATCCCAAAAATCTGCCGGTCCTGCCCACCAACCAATTTCATTACGCCGATGTGGCGCAGGTGTTGGTTGAGCAGAGCGCTCAAGGTGTTGGCGATCAGTGAACTGGAAAGCAGGACAATCAACACGCCCAGCGCCAGCAGGATCCCCAGGATGGCGTTGACCGTTGAAGCCAGCGGATGTTCGTGCGTTTTGGAAAAGCGCATCCGCTGGACCGTATATCCGCTGTTTTCGATCTTATCTTTTAAGTCGGCGGCCACGTTCCGGATGTGCTGTTCGTCATCCTGCCCCTCGGCTACGGTGACGTAGATACGGTTATACAGTTCAGGCTGCTGTAAATACGTCAACGTCTTCAAGGTGACATAAGCCAGCGGTGGTGCCAAAAAATCGTCCGCGCCGGTTGTGGGGTCCTGCACAACCCCGACCACCGGCATGGTCTTGGTTGTGCCATCCGGCAACTGCAAAGCCAACTCACTTCCCACCGCGACGCCAAGCTGTTTGAAAGCGTCGCGCTCCAGGAGGATTTGCCTCTTGCCGGGGGCAGACAGACCCGATACCGGATTAAGCAGGTTGATGGTGTTCTTCTCGAAATCGTCGATGGCAACGATATCCAGTGTGATCCACTTGTTGCCGTTAACGGGCCGTACCCGGATATTGAACACCCGGCGCCCCTCGGCATCAGCCACCTCACGCGAATTTTGGACGGTAGACAACAAGGCCTCATCGAAGTTGTCCATGCGCAATTCGATATTGGCCGGGCGATTAGCGGCATAACTGGCGCTCATATCGTTGGAGATAATTGCATACGCACCGGCAATCATCCCCACAGAAAACACGCCCACTGCGATGGATAAAACCACCAAGAGCGTACGCAGTTTGCTATCCCACAGATCTGAAATTACTTTGCGCCAACGTGGACGCATCATTGTTTCACCTTCCCGAGCTGCGCCGGATGGTGCCGATTTCCAAATTCAATCAGAAACCCGCACCCATTGAGCAGGAGACCGATTTTGGGATCAAATTGAGTTCCGTCATTACCTGATTTTCGGATCGCATCGAGCATTTATCCAAACAAACGCAGCTTTCGCCGTCGATCTACCGCGCGATGTTCATCCAGGCGATGCTTCACGATCTTGTAAATCGCTTCCTCCGTCATCGGTGAGTCCTTGACCAGCTGCAAAAACTTCTCACGCGGCAAAGCCAATAACTCCACTGGGCCATCTGGAGCACAGCGAATGCTGGCAATGGATTTTCCGCCGCGCATCAGTTCAATTTCGCCGAAGAATTCACCGGCATCCAGTTGGGTGACCACCACATCCTCGCGCCGGCGTCCCTGCAATATCACTTCAACTTTTCCGCGGACGATAATAAAGAATTTTTCCACATGCTGGTCGCGCTGGATAATCGTCTGATTGGGATTGAATACGAGGCGTTCAGCTTGATTGGTGACGTCCAACATCAGGCGATGGTTGAGCAAAGGCAGGGCCCGCGCAACAGACTCGTCGATCAGCTCGCCGTCGGAGATGATCACGTTGCGTTTCGTGCGCATGGTCAGTGACGAGTCGTGCGTGACCATGACGATGGTTTTGTCATTTTCTACCAGTTGCTCGAATAAAGCGATAATCCGGTCAGCTGAGCGTGAGTCGAGGTTACCAGTCGGCTCATCAGCTACGAGCACGGGCGGATCAGTCGCCAGCGCGCGCGCGATGGCAGCGCTTTGTTGCTGCCCGGTCGAAACGGCGGTGGGCAGCTTATGCGCCTGTTTATCCAGATCAACCATGGCGAGCAAGTCCATCGCCCGCTTCGGGCGTTCATCGAAATCATATAAACCAACGTAATCCATCGGCAGCATGACGTTTTCGAGCAAACTCAGCATCGGCAATAATTGAAAGAACTGGAAGACGATCCCCAGGTGGCTGCCGCGCCACAACGAACGCTTGCTTTCGGACATCTGGTGGATCTTGGTCCCGGCAACGGTCACAATCCCGGCGGTTGGATGATCGATGCCCGTAATCATGTTCAACAGGGTGGATTTTCCACTGCCGGATTTTCCAACGATGGAGACAAACTGTCCTGGATAGATCTTCAGGTCAACACCTTTGAGCACGGTAAACTCCCCAGCCGCGTTCTTAAAGGTCTTGACCACCCCATCCATCTGGATGATGGCCTGCTCATCCAAAGCGGAGGCAGGCTTAGGGCTTGGCATGGCCATCAGACCCTGCCTCCGGCCAAATTCATTTCTTCATAGACCTGCTCGCCAACGATTTCCCCATCCGCAATCAAAAAATGCCGCGAAAAACGTGGCACCAGACTGTTGTCATGTGTGACCATAACGATGGTCTTCCCCTGCTCCTGCACCAGCCGGCGAAACACTTCGAAAATGTGATCGGCAGTGACAGAGTCAAGACTGCCGGTGGGCTCGTCAGCCACAATGATGGGCGGGTCATTTGCCAGCGCACGTGCAATCGCAACCCGCTGCTGCTGCCCACCAGAGATAAACGCCGGAGGCTTGCTGGCATGTTCTTCGAGTTCGACCAGTTCCAATAAATCCAGGGCTCGCTTGCGGCTCAGACGCGGCTGATATTGTCCGCACAGGTCGATCGGCAACATCACATTTTCAACCAGGGTCAACATGGGCAACAACTGGAAGGACTGGTAGACCACTCCCATCGTGGTGCCGCGCCAGACTGCCAGTTCGTTTTCACTCAAATCGTGGATGGAAATTTCCCGGTCATTTCCGTAATAAACCACTTTGCCGGAGGTCAGATGGTCGACGCCGCTGATCATATTGAGCAGAGTGGACTTCCCCGCCCCAGATTTCCCGATCACACCTAAAAACTCACCCTGGTTGACGGTGAGATTGATTCTTTTAAGCGCAGTAAAATCGCCTGCAGCTGTTGAATAAACCTTGATCACATCCTGCAGTTCGATGATCTTTGTTCCCGGCATGGATTTCCTTAAAAGTGTGATTGTTGCTGCGGATGAAGATTGCTGCTTATATTGTACCGCCACAGGATCAATTTGTATTAATTTTCTCAATCTGCTTCGAGAAAGTCCATCGACATGGAATATAAAGCCTGCTTGCACTCGCAGCATTTTTCCTGTATTCTTATCTCATATTCTACCTAAGGTTCCCTTAAAACCATGACACAATTCATCTCCTTCCCCGAAGATTTTATCTGGGGCTCAGCAACTTCAGCCTATCAAATCGAAGGCGCCTGGAATGAAGACGGTAAGGGTGTTTCGATCTGGGATACGTTCAGCCACACCCCCGGCCGCGTCGCCAATGGCGAACACGGCGACAAAGCCGCCGACCATTACCACCGCTATAAGGACGACATACGCCTGATGGCCGAGCTTGGCCTGAAGGCGTATCGCTTTTCTACCGCCTGGACGCGCATCCTGCCGGATGGGACCGGCCTGGTCAACAAAAAAGGATTGGATTTCTACGACCGGCTGGTGGACGAACTGCTCAAAGCAGGGATCGAGCCATATGTCTGTCTCTTCCACTGGGATTTGCCGCAGGCTTTGCAGGATAAAGGAGGCTGGCCGGAGCGCAACACAGCCTATTATTTTGCCGATTACGCGCATGTCCTAACCGAGCACCTGAGCGACCGCGTCTCGACCTGGTTCACACACAACGAACCCTGGGTAGCGGCTTTCGTGGGACATTTTCTGGGAGAGCATGCCCCCGGACAGAAGGACCTCCCCGCCGCATTGAAAGCGCTGCATCACATCCTGCTCTCGCACGGGTTGGCAATTGAAGCTATGCAGGCGATATCGAAACAACCGCTCAAAATTGGCATCACGCTCAACCTCAACCCGGTCCATCCGGCCACAGGCTCAAAAAAAGATGCTGAGGCTGCTGACCGGGTCGACATGTTCATGAATCGCATCGTGCTCGATCCGCTGCTCAAGGGCACATCCCCAATCCAGGATTCAGCCATTGGTAAACTTTTGAGCGGACGACTGATCCAGCCTGGCGACCTTGAAAAAATCAATAACCTGGATATTCTGGGAGTCAACTACTACTCCCGGGCGGTGATGAAGCATTCGAATAAAATCCCGGTCATCAACGTTGAGCAGGTCCATCCGGTCGGCAACGAATACTCGGGCATGTGGGAGATCTACCCTGAAGGGATGTACGAGATCCTGATGCGCATCCAGGGGGATTACCAGCCGAAAGCGGAGATCATGGTCACCGAGAACGGCGTGCCCGTGCCGGATGGGATCGACTTCGACGGCCGCGTGCGCGACGAACGACGCATCCGTTACCTGAAGAACCACCTGGCCCAGGTACAGCGTGCCATGCAGGATGGCGTGCCAGTTAGGGGTTATTTCCACTGGTCACTATTGGATAACTTCGAATGGGCGCTGGGTTATGGACCACGCTTCGGACTGTTTTATCTTGATTACAAAACCCTTGAGCGCATCCTTAAAGACAGCGGCCGTTGGTTTGGCCGGGTGATCCAGGACCACGGCTTCGAATTGGATCCACCCTAAAACACTTCAAAATAATCCTTTGCCAAAGGACCCCCAATGCGCAAACTCGTCTTCGCCCTGATCACGCTGATCCTGCTCTGCTCGCTGGCCTCTCCGGCCCTGGCAGCCGAGACCATCAACGTCTATTACGCTGGCAGTCCGGACAGCTCTGTTCAAAAGGCACTGGAGCTGGCAAAACCGGGGACCTTTGCTTTTGTGAATGACCCGTCCCAGGCGGATGTGATCCTGCTCAACGGCTCAATTCCAAACCCTGAGACTCTGGCAGCACGTATCGGGCAAGGTGCCGGCCTGGTGCTGATCCTTGGCCCCAAACTCAGCCAATCCCAGGTCGAGACGGTATTGGGATTCCCGGTCGCGCTGACCCTCAAGGATAATCCTGTCAGCCTGACTGAGATCCAGGGCCTCAATGATCCCTTGACCACCGACATCATCTGGAACGGCGCCCCTCAGGTCCGCCAACGCTACCAGGTCCTGACCCCGCTCTCGTCAGTGCAACCGCTGGTCACGACTTACGAAGACGGCGAGTGGATTGTTTGGAAAGCCAATCAAAAAGAGTTTATCTTCAATACCTTCCTGAATGGGGACAACCCACAAATCCAGGATTGGGCTTACTACAACTATCTCATTTACTCCATGACCGTGCGTGCCGGGGGTGGCAAATCGTCCTCCTTCGCAGATTATCCCGGCTCGCCCGTGCCGCATGCCGCCGACCGCCGTTTGCTGCTGAGCATCATGGCATTGATGCTGGTCACCACGTTCACGGCCTACTACTTCGTGCGCCGTTATAGCATGTCCCACCCCGAGGCGCTCGACAAAATCGTCCTGGACCGTAGCCTCTACAAAGTTCGGGAGGAATTGACCGAATGGGAGGATGTCGGTTTTCACCGCCCCTTGAGCGGATTCCTGGTCGCCTTGAGTCTCGGCCTGGTGCTGTTCATCCCGCTGATCATCTACCAGAACCTGATCCTGCCAGTATACATCCTGCCCTCGGCCCAGGCCCTGGGCATCTGGGGACGCGTGGTGCAGTTCTTCAATCTGACCTGGATGTTCTTCGACATGGGCACCAGTGTAGCTTTTATCAAATTCCTGTCCGAGTACCGCGTGCATGACCCGCAGAAGGGCATCCAGTACGGACAATTGTTCGTCTGGTGGCAGGCGCTCTCAGGCGCGGTGCAGGTGGCCTTGGTGATCGGGTTGGCCAGCACGCTGGCGCCTAACTCGGCTTATGCACTCTACGCCTGGAGCGTGATCATCCACGCTTTCATCCAAATCCCCGGGTTCTATCAGGTCATGCGTCACGCCCTGAACGGCTTCCAGCGCCAGGATTACGCCCGCTACCTGGACCTGGGATTGCAGGTGGTCATGCCGATGCTGGTCCAGCCGCTCTTTGTCAGCCTGATGTACGCCTGGGGCAAGGCTCATCCGGTCTTCGGAGGCGCGACGGGCGGCCTGCTCGGGATGGGGATCGCCGCCTACGCTGCGGAATTATCGACCTTCCTGCTCGGACTGTGGCTTTACCGGCGCATCGGCTACAATCCCGGGGTGCTCTTCCTGGCGCACTTCGACCGGGAAGTGGTTGTGACCAGCTTCAAGTTTGGGGTCTTCGAAATGCTGGGCTCGGCCGCCTGGGCTGCCGGGCAAGCTGGCGAAATTTGGATCACGCAATCCAGGTTGATCAATTACGCCGAGATCTGGGGCAACTGGGGATTGGCGCAAAACTTTGTCTTTTCCTTCAACGTGGTTAACACGCTCTACGACGGAGCCATGCCCGCCATTTCGGAAGCGATCTCGCACGGGCGCAAATTATTGAGCCAGTATTACAGCGTGATGATGTATAAGTGGGGCGGCCTGACCAGCGCTTTCCTCGGCGCAGTATTGCTGGCGGTCGCGCCGCGCTTTATCATCGGTGCCTCGGGGGTCGAATTCCAGCGCGCTGCCTTGTATGTGGTCCCGCTGGCTATCTGGGGTGCGATACAATATCCATCCTGGGTCGGTGACAACGTCCAGCTTGGCTCGAACCGCCCGTATCTCAAATCGGCGCTGGTGTTCGGCGAACAGATCATTCGTGTAACGTTGGCGCTGATCCTGCTGGAACGCTTCCAGGTCACGGCTCTGATCATTGCCTACTTTGTCGGATTGGGCAGCAAGGGGATCGTGGCTTACTTCATCGACCACCGTCTGTGCTTCCCGCAGCGCTTCTTCGTCTGGCAATCCGCAGTTGCGCCGCTGTTGGCCGCCGCCGTCCACTACGGCCTGCTCTACTGGCTGGCCGGTATCCTCTGGCAGGGTGATCAGATGACCAGCGTGCTGATCTTCTTCATTGGCATCCTGCCTTCATTCCCGGTCTATATGTTCTTGTACGGCCTGTTCGGCGGCTGGGACGATGATACCTTGGAAGAACTGGGGAAAGCCGTTGAGCTGACCGGATTCGCCCGCCCCCTGGCCTGGGTCACCTGGCGTTCGACCGCACTGGGTGCGCGTATCAGCCCGATTCACGGCCGCTTCCCGATTACGATCCGCGCAGCGGCTCTGGCTGAAGCTCGCACCCTTACGGATGAGAAAGTGAGTCTCACTTGAACAAAAACGAAATTCTGACGCTATTCGACTACAACTACTGGGCTACCCAGCGTCTCCTGGAGGTGGCCGCAACTGCGAATCCTGAGCATTTCGTAGCCAAATTCGAAGGGCTGAGCTACAAAAGCCTGCGCGGCGCGCTGGTGCACGTGCTGGCCGCCGAGGTCATCTGGCGCATGCGCTGCCAGGAAGGCATCTCGCCTGGCAAGCTGATGGGCGAAGCCGATATCCCCTCGCTGGATGTACTGGTCTCGCGCTGGACTGCCGAAGAGAAATCCATGCGCGCTTACCTCGACGGGCTCAAAGATGAGGATTTGAATCAAAAGATAAAATACAAGAACACCAAAGACGTGGCCTTTGAGACACCGCTCTGGCAGATCCTGCTGCATCTGGTCAATCACGGTACCCAGTACCGCGCTGAAGCCGCCGTTGCGCTGACAGCTTACGGCCACTCGCCGGGCGACCTGGATTTTATTGCTTATTTACGGGAGAAAACCGACTAAAGTATGCGAACTTTACACGTCATTTCACACACTCACTGGGACCGCGAGTGGTATTTGAGCTTTCAGCAGTTCCGTTTGAAGCTGGTCCACCTGGTCGACAATTTACTGGATATTCTGGAAAAAGATAAAAATTTCAAATTTTTCATGCTCGATGGGCAGACCATCGTCCTGGACGATTACCTGGCTATGCGGCCAGAAAAGGAGCCCGTTCTACGCGAGCATATCCGCCGCGGACGCATCCTGATCGGCCCCTGGCACATCCTGCCGGATATGTTCTTGGTCAGCCCGGAAGCGCACCTCCGCAACCTGCTTCAGGGGGAGCGCAGCGCGCGCAAGTTTGGTGCCAAAATGAACGTCGGATACATGCCCGATTCGTTCGGTCATATCGGCCAGATCCCGCAAATCCTGCGCGGCTTTGGGATCGACTCCGCCTGTCTCTGGCGCGGACTCGACGTGCAGCCCTGCGAATTCTGGTGGCAGGCCCCGGACGGTTCGCGCGTACTGATGGCTTACCTGCGTAACAGCTACGCCAACGGCGCTGGCCTGACGACCAGCGATCCGCAAAAATTCCTGACCGAGATCGCGACCCTGGGGGAGGCACTGGCGGAGCATTCTGCCAGCTCGGATTTCCTGATCATGTTGGGCAATGACCACATGGAGCCACCACCCGACACCGCCGCAGCCATCGGTTACGCGGAGGCCCATCTCAAGGGAACGCGTGTCCTCCATTCGACCCTGCCGCGTTACCTGAAAGCCATCCAGCCTGCCATCCGTAGCGCGGATTTGCCGGTGGTCGAGGGCGAACTGCGCTCATCCCGGCATGCGCACCTGCTGCCGGGCGTGCTGTCCACGCGCATGTGGATCAAACAACGCAACCGCGCCTGCGAAACCTTGCTGGAAAAGTGGGCTGAACCCTTCAGCACCCTTGCAGAATTGGTTGGGGGAGCAACCAACCCACAAACCAAGACGCCGCCAAGTGGCCATTTTCCAGGTGACCGGATCGAAAATCCGGCACCCCTCCTGCGCCAGGCCTGGCGGCTGCTGATGGAAAATCATCCCCACGACTCGATCTGCGGTTGCTCGATCGACCAGGTTCACGATGAAATGCGCCCGCGCTTCGACCAGGTCGATCAACTCGGGCAGGAGCTCACCCGTCAAAGCCTGGAAGCTTTGACCAGGGTGATTGATACCCGGTCCAGCGCAGACGTGGTCGCAGCCGTGGTGGTCTTCAACCCCTCGTCCTTCGCGCGCACGGATCCGGTTACTGCCGAATTGGTTTTACCGCAGGAGGTCAACGCCTTTGAGCTCACGGACGAGGCCGGGCAGGTCATCCCACACCAGGTACTCGGACTGGGGTCACAGGACCTGATCAACATGTCACTTGACAGGAACGGGTTCATCGAGGCTTTCGGCATGGTACACGGAGGTCGGGTGGCGGGGATGGGGCTGCAAGGCTTGCGTGTGGAAAGAAATGGCGCCAGCGTAGCGCTCGAAGTGTTGATGCGTGAAGGCGAACCGGATCTCAAAGCCTGGAATGAGGGCAGCGCCCAGGTCCAAACCCTGCTAGCCGACAAGAGCATCAGCAGCTATATCGTACGGGCTCGCACGCTCGAAACCACCCGGGCCTTGTTCACCGCCCGCGCAGTTCCCGGACTGGGCTACCGTACTTTCTACGTTCGCGCATTGGAGAACAAGACGAGCGCACCCACCAGGCTCAATCCGTTCGCGCGTACCCTGATGCCAGTCATCGGCCGTCTGGCACAAAGTCCCCCAGGGCGGCGCCTGATGGAACGCTTGAGTTCCGCACCGGGCGACAAGCCGCCCTATCGCATCGAAAATGAGTTCATGCTGGTGGAGGCGCAGCGAGACGGCAGCCTGAGGCTGACCGACAAGCGCAGCCGGGTCGTATACCAGGGTCAGAACCGCTTTGTGGACGGCGGAGACTGCGGCGACGAATACAACTACTGCCCGCCCCCCACCGACGCCCTGATCGAGGCCCGATTAAAACACGTGCGCGTGCACCGCAATCCCGCCCATCAGGTGCTGGAGCTGACGCTCGAAACGCATATTCCAAGTGAGCTGACTGAAGACCGCCAACGGCGTTCCAAAGACAGCCTGCCAATCGAGATCGTCACGCGTGCCACGCTCTATCCCGGTGTCCCACGCCTAGATTTCGAGACCGAGGTCGACAACCGTGCCAGGGATCACCGCCTGCGCGTCCATTTCGCCGCGCCATTCACCGTCGAACAGGCCAATCACGACGGCCACTTCGAGGTGGTCCGCCGCCCGATCGGCGTCCCGGATTTCGACGAAACCTGGGCGGAACAACCGCGCCCGGAAATGCCGCAGCGTGTTTTTACCAGTCTGTCTGCCGGGGATCACGGGCTGACCGTCGCTAACCGAGGCCTGCCCGAAGTCGAGGCATTGACGACCCAAACTGGCAGCGAGATCGCCCTGACGCTGCTGCGCTGCGTCGGCTGGCTCTCCCGCGACGACTTTACCACCCGAAATGGACACGCTGGTCCGTTTATAGCCACCCCCGGCGCGCAAATGCCCGGCAAATGGCGTTTCGAATACAGCCTGATCTCACACACCGGCGATTGGCAAAACGCCTTTGCGCAGGCTTATGCCTTCGAGGTTCCCTTGCGCGCGGTCGGGGTTACCCTCCACGCGGGGAAGCTGCCCCCCAGCGGAGCCTTCGTCAGCATCAACCATCCGGCCTTCGTGGTCAGCACAGTCAAACAGGCGGAAGATGGCCGCGGCTGGATCGTGCGCGGTTACAACCTGAGCGATGAGCTGATTTTGGTCAATCTCAAGCCTTGGAAGCCCTTCAAAAAGGTGGAGCGGGTCAATCTGGCGGAAGAAAAATTGGCCGCCCTGAGGGCGGCCAAGGATGGGGGTGTTGATTTTAGCGCCCACGGGCATGAGATCGTTACGCTGCGGCTCCGTTCCTAAGACTTAGCTTGACGAACAACCGTTCCCGTGCCAGGCGAGCCGCGTCTTCCGGATGCGGCTCACCGTTTTCCAGACGCAGCCCCAAGGCCCGCCTGGATTGCGGGAGGTGGTGGACATAGTCCCCGATCTGCCCGGCTACTGCCGATCCATCCTCCAGCGTTTCGGCATGCGCCTGTACATCGCGGCCGCGCAAGCGCAAAGTCACCTCCGCCCCGCTGCGCAGGTTGCGCCACCAGGTCCGGTCCCGACTGGTAATGACCCACAGCACGTCCCCCTCACGGTAATACCCGACCGGGGTGGTGTACTGCCTGCCGGTCTTGCGGCCCGTGAACGTGATCAATAACATGCCGCCACTCAACAGTCCGTGCAACCGCGAGCGCAACAACCAGGCCATAAAATCATTCCCATTCATGCATCAACGCCATACATTTGGTCAGGAACCAGGATCTCGGGGAAGCGCTCCCGTAAGGCCAGGCGCATTTCATAGCACAGGTGGCAGGCATCGGCGTAGTCCGAGTCGTGCGGCAGGTTGTATTCGGTCACCAGTGCAACCGGTCCACCAGCCAGCAACGGTCCACAAATTGGATGTTCGTCAGGATGATAAGCCTCACCAATCTGCTTGAGCGAGGTTTGGAAGAGATTGCCGAGCGAGATGCCCTGGCAGATATGCAAATTACCGAGCGGGTCGAGATGGACGCGCCCCGGCTCACGCAGATCTTCGTGCGGGCACTGATCGAAACTCTCCCAGGGATGTCGGGGCGCACGCGGCGTCAGCTTGACCGCTGCCCGCCCACGATACATGACGCCCGAGACCCCCTCAGGGAGTTGGCCAACACCTGTTTCTGCAGCCTCTTCCGGTTGCGCCACCCGGATGACATCGGCGGGGATGCCCAGCCATTTCGCGGCCACGACCGCATCCTGCGTACAATCGCTCAAACCTTCCCCGCAATGAAACAGGTCACTGCTGATCGATAAATCCTGGATGCGGCCAGCTAACGGTCGCAGCCACTCCTCGGCATCCTCGACGGTATTGGCCCAATACCCATTAGTCACTACACCGACCTGAAATCCCGCTTCGGTTGCCAGCCGCACCCCGCGTACCAGCAGGGGATAATACAAGAACGGCTCACCGCCCTCGAAAAAGATCCATTCGACTGTGCCAAGCTCTTTGGCCTGCTTGAGGATTTGTTCGATTTTTGCGATCGTCAGCGTCCCTTTTTGCCAGGGGCTGCCCCAAACAAAACAATGGTCGCACTCGAAGGTGCATTGGTAGGTGAGAAGGATATGGAGACCCGTAATCCGCATAACATCCTCCTTGACACTTTTAGTGTACAAAATGTCGGGGAGGATGTCACGGGTCAAACATCATGATTATTGGATGAGATTCTAATTTCGGGAGAAGGATAGGTCGGTTCGGGCTTACAGGATGCTGTTGACCTGGCTTAAATCGTCCGCGGAGAGTTGCCAATCAGCCGCCCTGGCATTGGCCAGCACGTGCTCGACACGCGTCGCACCAGAGATGACGGAGCAAACCGCAGGTTGCGCCAGCAGCCAGGCTTCGGCCAGTTCGGCCATGCTGTGACCCTGATCCACGGCCCAGGCTTCCAGCTTTTCCAGTTTGTCAAAATTTGCCTCGGTCATATAACCCTGCACATAGCTGCTTGATTCGCCACGTGAATCTTGCGGAGCCGGTTCCCCACGGCCGTACTTGCCGGTCAAAAAGCCGCCTGCAAGCGGGAAAAAGGGCACAAACCCAACCTGCTGGGTCCGGCAGTAAGGGAGGATTTCACTCTCCGCGGTACGTTCGAACATATGATAGTGGGACTGTAAAACCGTAAAGGCCGTCCAGCCGCGCACTTCCGCCAGTAAGTTGGCGTGCGCCAGCTGCCAGGCGGCGAACTGGCTAGCGCCAATGTAGCGCAGCTTGCCGGCGCGGATCAGGTCGTCCAAGCCACGCAGGGTTTCTTCGATCGGCGTTTCTTCGTCCCAACGGTGGAGGTAGTACAAGTCAATGTGGTCGCTTCCCAAGCGGGTGAGGCTGGCCTCGACCGCATTCATCAGGTGATAACGCGAGGCGCCACGGTCGTTGGGACCCTCACCCGTGGTCATAAAAAACTTGGTTGCTAGGACGACCCTGTCCCAGCGCCCTTTGAGCGCCTTGCCCAAAGAAATCTCGGACTGCCCGCCAGTATAAACATCGGCGGTGTCGATGAAATTTATCCCCAAATCGAGTGCTGCATCAACAATATTCCTGACTTCGTCTTCCAAAACCCGCTCGCCCCCAAAGCGATTGGTTCCCAATCCAATCGCAGATATTTTCACCCCGGCGCTGCCGAGCCTGCGATATTCCATCGAGTGAACTCCTTTGAATATTTATAAACTTTAACGAACAGACTGCTCACCCGACACAAACCTTACTTCAGCACCTGATAGACCACAAAGCGTCGGTTTGAGAATACTGGCTTTGAAGCTAAGTCTGGATTACAAGCGGGCAATTCATTCGGGTTAACCTGCCCGTATTTCTCGTCGCGCTTTGTGTTGATGACCACGTAATCGCCCTGGCCAAGTAGGTTGCAGCGGTCGATCAGCAAGGAGTCCCGACTGGTCAGCATATGCATGACGCGAGGTTTGAAAAAGACGATCACACTTTCCACCGGGGTTTCCTGGCGGACGAATTCGAACATGGCGTTACTATATGGATCGAAGGGACCGTTGATGGCGCGCTGGTTAGATAAGTTGGTGTAAGCGGTCTGCACAGAAGAAACCAGGAATAGCAATGCGATCAATCCCCACCAGCCGTAGACGAATCCCTTCCCGAGGGGCTGGTAGCCTACCGAAAGTTTTGCCAGGCTCCACTTCATACCCCGGTAGGAAAAATACAGGAATAACGGGATCAGCGGGAAGATGAAACGCAATCCCTGCGGCTCAGGCCAGGTTACGAAGAGCAACAACGACAGGACAATATAACTAATGAAATGATATTCGCGCCTGAAAGTAACCAATGCACCAAGGACAAAGAAGGCAACAGCGACATAATAGACGACCTGAGAAGCCGGCAATCCGACAAAGAAGTCGCCCATCAGCGTTGAATAATAATGAACGTTCGATGATAACTGGGCCATATCCAATAAAGCATAATGGGAGAAGTACGAGCCCTGTCCGCCGGGGAAGATCAACAGCGCGACTACCGCCAGGACACCGAAGGTCACATCAGGAAGGATCAACAACCCAAGATTCTTTTTCAAAGCAATCCAGTCCCGCTCTGGCTGAAAATAATTGAAGAACTGGTAGATCGCTAACACCGGCAGCAACAGTATCCCATTCGTCCGTGTAAAGAAGGCCCAGAAAATGGCCGCGCCTAAAATTACATTCCATAACCAAAGCTGTTTGCGTGGGCGTTTTGGTTCAACAACAAAATCGATCAGCAGCAGGGACAGGGTCGAAAAGAGCAAGAAGGGGATGTCGGACAGGATCTGATCGAGGAAGGTAACTAAGGCCGGGCTAAAACCTGCCACAGCGGTCAGCAGTGCCGAATCAAGCAAATCCAGCCGTCTGCGCAACAGCATGAAAAAACAGGCCAAAAACAGGGCGAAAAATACAATATTGGGCAGCTTGAGATAGATGGGCTTCATACCAAAAAGAGCATACGCCGGAGCCAGCAGGGTCGGGTAGCCCCATGGATAGGCTACCGGTCCCACCAACAGGGTCGAATGATCCACGCTGAAGGCATTATGAGCCAGGAACTCGTTCATCGTGCCACTCAGGATGCTACGCGCCTGCATGATATAAGACGAAAAATCCCCGTACCAAGCCTGTCCATACGTCAAGACTGACAGCCCAAGTAGGGTAGAAAGCAGAATGATCGAGGAGATCACCAGGATATCTTTTTTCATCGAAAACTTCACCTGAAATGAGAAACGCTGGCAATCATACCATAGCCATCAGGATGCTATACTAGAGGATATCGCCCTGTCTCGAGGAGGATCTATGTCCAACGTTTACGCATCCCCCCATCCGCTGGTCGCACACAAGTTGACGCATTTGCGCGACAAAAATACCAATCCCAAGGAATTCCGCGAATTGGTGCGCGAGATAGCGGCATTGCTAGTATACGAAGCTACGGCCGACCTGCTGACCATTTCCCGCCAGGTCGAGACACCGTTAACACAGGTTATCGGAGCTGAATTGAGGGAGAAAATCGGATTGGTCCCGATCCTGAGAGCAGGCTTGGGCATGGTGGAAGGCATTTGGGAATTGATGCCCAGCGCCGAGGTTTGGCATATCGGGTTATACCGAGACGAGCGTACGCTCAAGCCGGTCGAATACTATAACAAGCTGCCAATCGAACCGACGGTGTCCATATGTCTCATCCTGGACCCAATGTTGGCAACCGGCGGATCGGCTGTGGCCACGGCGGATGTGATGAAACGCTGGGGTGTGAATAAAATCAAATTTGTCGGGTTGATCGGCGCACCGGAAGGGATCGATAATATGCAGAAACACCACCCTGACATCCCCATTCATCTGGCTGCAATCGACGATCATCTAAACGAACACGGCTACATCGTACCGGGCCTGGGCGATGCGGGCGACCGTCAGTTTGGGACCGGGTGATTTATAATAATATCTTATTGGTTATGGAAAGGAATCCTTTTAATGAGGACGAAAAAGATTTTATCAGTAGCCGTGTTGATTGGCGCAATTTTATTGAGTGCCTGCAACCTTGGCTTCAAAGCCACTATCCCCACCCCGCAGCCAACTGCGACGTCCACTCCCCTGCCAGCCGCGTCCAATCCTTCGCCTGGCGCTGACTGTCTGGTGGGCACATGGCAAATACAAGATTTCAATAATTACGTGCAAACGCTCCTAAACCAGGCACTCAGCCAGTTCGGCAATGTTGGTGAAGTCAGTTCATCTGGTGCCGTGCGCTATTCCTTTAGCCCGGATGGTAGCCTGACTGTAGTGGCAGACCAGCTTGAATTAAAAGGCAAAATATCGGTCAGCATTTTCCCGGTCAGCGCAAATTTCATGGTAAGCGGATCCGCCAGCGCGGATTATCTGGCCGATGAGAGCAGCGGCAAGCTGACCATCAGCAACTTCAATCCAGGGGATTTAACCATCACGGCGGATGCCAATGGGCAGTCCTTCGACCAGCAAATCGATCCAAGCATCCTGTTGTTCAGCACTTCCCATTCTTCAACCACCATCCAATATCAGTGTAGTGAAAACTCACTGCAATTGACAATCCCAATTCCCCAACTTCCAGCCCAGAATGTAGTTTTGAAGCGGGTCGCGCCGTAACCGGTTAGAAGAAGGCTGCATAGCGCACAATTTCTAATGGTGCTATACTTTTTTCTGTGAACCCTTTCACGATAGACGTGGGTTAAAAAGAAGCGATCGCGTTGCAATCGTACCGCAAAGAACAGAATTCCAGTCCTGGAGGGGAACGTGGATAAAGAAAACAAAATGACCATTAACAAAGTGCTGCGGGTTGTCTTTTCGATCCTGCTTATCTTTGCCGGGGCTGTACTTTCCCTGCTTGGATTAACCGGCCCGATCGGTAAATTACTTTCAGACATTGGGCTGGCACTGATCATCGCTGGCATCGTGGCCGTGTTTGAAGAAACTGTGCTCAGCCGACTCGAGCAGGGCGAAACCGCACACCTCGTGGCTGACCAGGTTTACGAGAAACTTTACCAGAGCCCGTTGCAATCCGTTGGCATTCGCCTGGTTTCGCCGGTGCGTAAAGGCTTTGCCGGATATTACAACTGGGCAATCCATAATTCACCACAGAACCTTTTCTTTGCCGGACGGGCAGTCTTACATCGGATTGATTTCGACTTTCGAAACCGGGGGCTGGGGGGAGTGGAGGAGGTCATCACCCGTCGCATGTCTCAAGGGGCGCATCTGCGACTCATGTTCCTTGATCCGCGTTCGGACCTGATTCCCCGCCTGGCACGTGAAGAAGGTCAGGATCCCGATCAACTTCTGGGCGACATTGCAACCTCAATTGCGATTGTGGAACGGTTGTATAACAAAATCAAGGACCGGGATTTCACGACTGGTTCGCTTTATGTAAGGGTATATGACGAAGTGCCTTATTTTGCCTACCACCGGGTAGACGAGGAAGTGATCGTCGGTTTTTATTTCTCATCAGCCCTGGGATATGCTTCCGCTGCTTACGAGGTCATCGACCAGCAAACCAAGAACTTCTTCGAAGGCCATTTCCTCTCCATGTACGATCGCGCCAGCAAAATGACCCTGCTGAGCGTACCTCCCCAACAAACCAAAACAAATCTGAATCGCAGACTTCTCAACCAATTGAAAGAAGCACTCGCCAATGCACTTGGTGAGGAGCAAATCAAACAAATATTCGGCGGATAAGACCACTGCTCAAATACTTTTAGCCAACATCCAATCCCGTCAGGCGGGTCAGGATACGGTGAATTAAAAATAATGGAAAAATGAGCAAAGTATGCACCGCCGCGCTCAAGCCGAACAACATGGCGACCGAGCGCAGAAAAGCGTTCAAGGGCGGTGCGAGATTTTCCAGCAGCCACGGACCGGCACCGGCCAAAAGCGCCAACCCAACTAAAAGGATCATCCATAACCCCAGGGGTAACCAGGCATGCCGGTCAGACTGCGAGGGCAGCATCGTGCTGCTGACTGCAAAAGTCAGGTAAAACCACAAGGGGAAGTCGGGAGCCTGGGGCAATTGAGATAAGCTGAACCAAAAATCGCTAAAACTTCCCTGGCGCAAGAAATCCCATAATGGCAACATGTTTAACTGGTAAACCGCAGCATAAGCCACAAACAAGCCTCCGATGATAAGCGGGGCAGCACCGATCAGCGAATCCCGCAGCGGATCAGCCTGGACGGTTTCGACGTAGCCCAGTTGCAATCGTCCGTCTGGCATGGAATGCGGCAGCAACGAGAAACGGCCGGTCTGCACAGCAAGCAAGCGTGCCATGATGAAGTGGCTGAGTTCGTGCAGCAATACGCCCGGAAAAAATATCAACGAGAACATACCCATCGTCAAGCCCGGGTGGCGGGTCAGGATCAAGAAAATGGCCTGGATTTCGCGGTGCAGCCAGCGCTGCAGGTAAAGCAGCGGCAACAGCATCAGCAGGAACCACAGCAATCCGTTGAAGGAAGTTAGCTGACTCATATCTTTTTTGTTACTTAGAGGTTATGGTTGCAAATAAATGAAATACGCGAACCAATACCGGATTTGCGTATTTCGTCCATGCCATATATGCCTAATCAAGCTTGCGCTGCTGCGCGCGTGATGGCCACAAACTCGTCTGCCTTCAAACTGGCTCCGCCAACCAATGCCCCGTCGATCTCGGATTGGGCAAAGAATTCCGTTGCATTCGCAGCGTTGACCGAGCCGCCATACAAGACCCGAATGGTTTGCGCCGTATCCTGGCCAACTACCTTCGCCAGGGCCGGCCGGATAACATCTGCCACCACGGTGTTGGCGTTTTCGCCACTCGAGGCGCGACCCGTGCCGATCGCCCAGATCGGTTCATAAGCGACCACGATGCGCGTACCGAAATCGGGGTCAACATCCTTAAGGCCCAGACCGATTTGACGGGAGACAACTTCCGCGGTCCGGCCCGATTCGTTTTCTTCCAGCGTCTCGCCCACGCACACAATCGGTATCAAGTCATACGCCTTCGCAGCCTGCAGCTTGCGATTCACAATTTCATCCAATTCGCCAAAATAAGCCCGGCGTTCGGAATGACCCAGAATGACGTACTGGCAAAACTCCTTGACCATACTTGGCGCTATTTCGCCAGTGAAAGCACCCTGCTCTTCCCAATGCATGTTTTGTGCACCCAAACCGATGTCCGTGCCTTGCAGC
Source organism: uncultured Chloroflexia bacterium (assembly GCA_963790075.1). Lineage (GTDB taxonomy): Bacteria > Chloroflexota > Anaerolineae > Anaerolineales > Villigracilaceae > CAYOUV01. The sequence goes on along the minus strand of CAWBNG010000004.1, from coordinate 885,493 downwards.
AAAGCAGAAACCGCCACCAAGGACGGATACGGCGGACAAATTACTTTTTCCACCCCCTGAATGGCTTTTAATTCGACACCCATCTTTGCAACCAGTTCGCGGGCCTCGGCTACAGTTTTGTTCATCTTCCAATTTCCAGCTACCATCGGGATACGCATTTTCGTCTCCTAGGGGATATTATTTAACATGGAATTCGCTTCGTCCCTGATCCATTGCGGGAGGGAAGAATCACTTTCCAGGCCTGCCAGTAAACGTTTGGCTTGCTCCGGATTATCATTTTGCAGCGCCAGCTGCCCCTCGAGCAAACCTGTTTCAGGCAGGCCATCTTTGGTATTTTTCAATTTGTCGATAACGTTTCTGGCTGAGGCCAGGTCGTTTTTAACGTACAGTGCGAACTGCGCCTGCGCCACCAAGTCAAGGGGTTCGTCGAGTGCGCCAATTTCATTAAAGGCGACCATCTGAGGCGCCAATGGATTCTCGAAAGCAAAATACACGGAGTGATGCAATCGGTTTCGTGATTCATCCGGTACGTCCGGCATTTGCAGTCTCACCAAACGCAGATCCATCAAGGCCACACCCGGCCAGAAATTGGTCTCTGCCAAACGGTCCCCGGCATTGATAAAAAAATCCATGTTGTCCCCGGCTAAATCTGCCGCCCGATTGAGCTGACCGATGGCTTCCTGCATTCGATTAACTTTTCCCAGAGCGATTGCCAGATCCAGGTGCGCGTAAGGGTCATCCGGATTCTGTTCAACCTTGGCAAATGCTTCTTCGATGGCTGGATTTGCTGCTCCAACCGGGCCGCTGGGTTGCGTCACTGCTCCAGCAGGCACCGTGGCAGTTTGGTCATTACGATTTAAGCGCTTGTTGCGGTTAGCGACGATTGCAATAAACAAGCAACAAATAATCAATAAAATGCCACCCGCGATAAACGGCCAGGGAGAACGCTTGCGAACTTTGGTGGGTTTTTCGCTTTCCGCTCCAGCTTCGGCTGGCTTTGATTCAACGCTCTCCGGGGAGGAAGAGGTTGGGCTGATCGGGGGTATGGACTTGGTTGAGGCAGCCAGCGTGACTTCCTGATCCTTGGCAGCCATCTCCTGCCAGGCCTGGGTGAAAGCACTCACCAGTGCCGGAACATCGGCATACCGGTCTGCACGCTCCTTTGCAAGAGCTTTGAGCAGCACGCGCTCGACTGCTCCGGGCACGTGCGGATTGATGGAATGCGGCAGCGGCAGCGGCGTGTAAATATGGTCGTGAATAACCGAGAAGGGCGTATCGCCACTGAAAGGCACTTGCCCTACCACCATCTCATAAATCATCACCCCGAACGAATAAATGTCTGTGCCCTGGTCCAGATCTTTCTTCCCCATTGCTTGTTCGGGGGAGATGTATTGCGGCGTACCCATGATCGTATCCGACGAGAGCGTCGACTCGCCAGCCTGGGCTATACGCGCCAGGCCGAAGTCTGCCAAATAGATGCCGCCGTCTTCAGCCAGCAGCACATTGGAAGGCTTGATATCACGGTGCAAAATGCCACTTTTATGAGCATAGGTCAGCGCCCCACCGACCGAATCAACTACCCGCAATACCTCCTCTGCCGAAAGCGGTCCGCGGTTTAAACGCGCCTTCAGCGTTTCCCCGGCAATAAATTTCATCACCAGAAATGGCCGGTCCTCATGCTCCGAAAAATCATAGACCGGTACGATGTTAGGGTGCTCAAGTTTGGCTATCAGGCGTGCTTCACGCTGAAAACGCGCCTGGAAATTCGGGTCTTCCAGAAATGCCGGGTGCAAAACCTTCAACGCCACATAACGATCCAAAGCGGCGTGGTAGGCTTTAAATACCGTCGCCATCCCGCCCTGACCCAGTTGATCTAAAATTCGGTAAGGGCCTACTGTTTCTCCAACGGCGAATGACATGCTTTACTCCTGGAATTGACGGAATATCCGCCAGATTTCGGGAAACGAACCGATTAGTAATTTTATAACAAAAAAGGGTAGGGGTTTGTATCCCTACCCTTACAGATTGTTTATTTGTCCTGCAGAGCTGCCACACCTGGCAGCGTCAGACCTTCAAGCATTTCCAGCGAAGCGCCGCCACCGGTTGAAATATGGGAAATTTTGCTTACCACGCCAGATTGTTGGATGGCTGCAACCGAATCTCCCCCGCCCACGATCGATACCGCTCCAGACTCAGCCAGGGCTTTGGCCACACCGAAGGTGCCTTTGGCAAACTCCGGAAACTCAAACACACCCATCGGACCATTCCAGACAACGGTTTTGGCCCCTTTAATCACCTTGGCAAAAGCTTCAACCGTATCGGGACCGATGTCCAGGATGCGCCAGCCATCCGGGATCTGTCCCATCGGCATGGTCTTGTGCCTGGCGTTGGCATCGAACTTGTCAGCGATCACCACATCAACCGGCAAACGCAGGTGGGTTTTACCTTGCTCCAACAACTCGCGCGCAGTGTCAAGTACTTCATCCTCCACCAGCGAATCGCCCAATGGATAACCCTGGGCTTTGAAGAAGGTGTTTGCCATCCCACCTCCAATCAAAATCGCATCGGCTTTGGTTAATAAGTTTTTGATGACACCGATTTTGTCGCTGATTTTGGCGCCTCCCAGCACAGCGACGAAAGGCTTTTCCGGGTTGGCAATCACCTGGCCAAGGTATTGGATCTCTTTCTCCATCAAGAATCCGGCCACAGCTGGCAGGAATTTGGCAACGCCTACCGTCGAGGCATGGGCGCGATGCGCCGACCCAAAGGCATCATTGACAAAGATTTCAGCCAGTGAAGCCAGTTGTCTGGCCATCTCGGGATCGTTCTTCTTTTCGCCGGGATGGAAGCGGGTATTTTCGAGCAATACCACCTCTCCTGGCTTGAGTGCCTTAGCAGCAGATTCAGCCTTCGGGCCGATACAATCCTCTGCAAAGCTGACCGGTTTGCCAAGCAGCTTGCCCAAATAACCAGCCACCGGACGCAGCGAAAACTGGGGGTCCGGAGCATCCTTGGGGCGTCCAAGGTGCGAACACAGGATCAAGGCTGCGCCGTGTTCCAGCAGATATTGCAGTGTGGGAAGAGCCGCGCGGATGCGGGTATCATCGCCCACTTTGCCATCTTTGATCGGAACGTTGAAATCCACGCGCACCAGCACGCGTTTGCCCTTCGGGTCAATATCACGGATTGTCTTTTTGTCGAACATCTTTCCCTCCAAAAAACTCTGCGCAGGCTTCGAGCCTGCGCAGAGTTTGCGTTCTAAAGGCTCTTGGCCATCAGGGCAGCCAGATCCGCTGTGCGGCAGGAATAGCCCCATTCATTATCGTACCAGGTAACGACCTTGAGGAAATTGCTTTTTCCCGTGCCCAGCACCTGGGTAAATTGCAAATCCACCGAGGATGAGTGCGGGTCGCCTTTGTAATCCATACTGACGAGGGGCTCATCCACCGCCGCCAGAATGCCCTTCATGCGTCCCTTGGCCGCTTCACGGAAGGCCTGGTGCAGTTCGTCGGTAGTGGTCTCTTTTTCAGTCTCGGCTGTGAAATCCACGATGGAGACAGTTGGAGTAGGCACGCGCAGGGCGTAGCCGTCGACTTTGCCAGCCAAATCCGGGATAACCAGCTTGAGGGCTCGGGCTGCGCCGGTCGTGGTCGGGATGATGTTGATTGCTGCGGCTCGGGCGCGACGCAGGTCGGAGTGCGGTAGGTCCAGGATGCGCTGGTCATTGGTGTAGGAATGCACAGTAGTCATGAAAGCCCGCTTAATGGTGAACTTGTCGTGCACTACCTTGGCAGCCGGCGCCAGGCAGTTGGTCGTGCAGGAGGCATTCGAGACGACATTATCCTTGGCAGGATCGTATTGCTCATCGTTTACGCCCAGCACTATCGTCAGGTCCTCGCCTTGGGCGGGAGCCGAGATGATAACCTTTTTCGCGCCGCCATGGGTGATGTGATTGACTGCGCCTTTGACGTTTCTGCCCTTCTTGTTGAGGCCGTCTTCTTTCATGGTGAAGATGCCGGTCGACTCGATCACGATTTCGATTCCCAGGTCGCCCCAGGGAATGTTGGCCGGATCGGTCTCTTTGAAGGCTTTGACCTTCACACCGTCAATCACCAACCCATCCTCGACGACTTCGATATCGCCGTTGAATTGACCGTAGTTCGAGTTGTATTTCAGAAGATGCGCCATTGTCTTTAGATCGCCGATGTCATTAAAGGCGACAACTTCCAGGGAATCGGAATGCAGATCACGGATCGCTTTAAGTACCTGGCGTCCAATCCGTCCAAACCCGTTGATACCAACTTTGACTGTCATTACAAACCTCCTTTATCAGGTTTAATTTGTGAATTTTTACACAATCTTAATTCTATCACAATATTCAATTTGCTTCAATTATAGTACTTCACCAAGTGGCCCGGTGCGCTCGTAATACAAATCGATCAATACCTGCGCCAATTTGAGCGAATCATGCCGCCAGGGTTGTTCCGGATCGACCAAATCCGTAGCGTAGATTCGCGTATCAGACAGTGAACGCTCATCGACACGCACCCACTGGGATGACGAGCCGAGTTCAGGTTCATTATTATTATTGCACACGACCAGGTCGAACAAGTCTTCCCCGACATGTTCTTCCAGTGCCCGGACGTGATCGTAACAAGAATACATATCGGTTTCACCGGCCTGGGTGGCGATGTTGCAAACGAAAATCTTTACCGCGCGGCTGACTCTGATGGCCGCTAACAAATCAGGGACCAGCAAATTCGGCAGCAAGCTGGTGTACAGGCTTCCCGGCCCGATCACGATCAAATCCGCCGAAAGAATGGATTGGACGACCGGCGGAAAAGCGGGAGCGTTATTCGGTTCAAGCCAGACACGCCGCACACGCCCGGAAATCTCCGGGATGCGGCTCTCCCCCTCTACCCGGACCTCATTGGTCACCAACGGCAATTGCACGTCTGCGACCAGCCTGACGTTGTTCAATGTAGCCGGTAAAACCCTTCCATGCACGGAGAGCACACGCCCCGACTCGGATACGGCTTCTTCAAAACTACCGGTAATATCGCTCAAGGCGGTGATAAACAGATTGCCGAACGAATGCCCATCAAATCCCGGAGCCCCGCTGAAGCGATACTGAAATAGCTGGGTTAGTAAAGCTTCATCGTTGGACAGCGCTGCCAAACAATTGCGAATATCACCCGGAGGCAGAATCCCAATCGTGCGCCGCAACTCGCCCGACGAGCCGCCATCATCCGCGACCGTAACGACCGCTGTCAGGTTGTGGGTATGCTCCTTGACCCCGCGCAGAAGCGATGCCAGTCCATGGCCTCCGCCAATCGCTACGACACGCGGACCACGATCCTTGCGGCGATAATCGGCAATCTGGTCCACTACCTGGCGGCCGGGACGTAAAAAGGGCTGCAAAATCGAGCGATTCAAACCCCAGATACCCAAGCCGATCAATCCCAGGCCCAGTATGGCAAAGATCACCACCCGGAAGGGACGCGCAAGAAAGCGCAGCGATGCATATGATAGAACTGGCAGCCACCAGGTTTGCGGTGTGTTGCGATAAATGTCGAGAAGTAAAATCCCCAGGCCAACCCCCAACAGCGTGATCCCCGCCAAGACCAGCCCCAGCCAACGTTTGACCCCCAGACCGGGTGCAAGCCAGCGAATCCACTGGTGCAGGCTATGCCATAAGCGCAGGTGCCAAGCCTGCCGATGCTCGTTCACAACGCGGATAATAGCAGTCTTTATGTGAATAGTCAACCAGCATAGGCTTTATATGACTTCCATCACCCCGCTTTCCAAGCTCTGGCATTATAATTGCCGCTATGAGTATCTATGTGACAGTGGACATCGGCGGCACGCATATTCGCGCGGCCGCTTTTTCAGGCGACAATCCCGAACCACTCCGGCATGAGCGAACTTTGACCCGTTCAGAGGATGATACCATCTTCAATCGCATCGTCCATTTAATCGAAAAGGTTTGGCCGGAAGACCAGAAAGTAAAAGCCATCGGGGTCGCTTCTCCTGGTCCGCTCAACCCACAAACCGGGACGATCCTGGCCACACCTAATATCCCTGAATGGATAAATTTTCCTCTGGGTCCGAATCTATCCAGGCATTTTGGTGTGCCAGTGCACCTGGACAATGACGCAAACCTGGCTGGGTTAGGCGAATGGCGCTTCGGGGCTGGCAAAGGTCACCATCATGTGCTTTATTTGACCATCAGCACCGGTATTGGAGGTGGCGTGATCAGCGATGACCACTTGCTGCAAGGCTATCATGGCCTGGCTGCTGAACTGGGCCATGTCACGATCGTGCCGGATGGACCGATTTGCTCGTGCGGATATCCCGGCCATATCGAAGCCCTGGCCTCCGGTCCAGCCATTGCCCGCTATGTCAATGAAGAGTTGGCAAAAGGTGAAAAATCCATCCTTGAAGCAAGCCCTGACCTGGGCGCACAGCAAATCGCGGATGCAGCCCGGCAAGGAGATGCGCTCGCTAAAGCTGCTTATGCCCGCGCCGGTGAATATCTTGGCATCGCGCTGGCCAACTTTTTACATATCTTCGACCCATCGATCGTGATTTTTGGTGGAGGTGTCTCACAGAGCGGAGATTTACTTTTGGTCCCGCTCATAACCAGCTTGCACGAACGCGTTTTCAATCCCAGATATCTCGAAAATCTAATCATCACGACTGCCGCATTAGGCGATGACGCCGGCCTGCTCGGAGCGCTTGCCTTGGCGCAAATCTCGGAGTTGTGATCCTTCCCAAATATAAGGAGACATGCAATCCAATGGAACCCATGAAACTGCCGGGCCCCAAAGCCCGGGCGCTGATCAAGCGCGACTCGTCTGTCATCTCGCCATCCTATCCGCGCGGATATCCTTTCGTCATGGATCACGGCAAAGGGTCGGAGGTCTGGGATGTGGACGGCAATCGTTTTCTGGACTTCATGGCCGGTATCGCTGTTGCCTCCACCGGTCACGCCCACCCCGAAGTGGTCAAAGCCATTCAGGAACAGGCCGAGAAGTTCATCCACATCTCATCCGATTTCTACCACCAGTCCTGGATCGAACTGGGTGAAAAGCTCGACGAAATTGCTCCCTTTGAGGAAGCCGCAGTTTCCTTCATGGCCAATTCCGGAACCGAAGCAGTTGAGACAGCCATCAAGCTGGCCCGCTACCATACCGAACGCGCCAACTTCATCGGCTTCACCGGGGCCTTCCACGGTCGGACAATGGGTGCGGTCACCTTTACTGCCAGCAAACCCACCTATCATAGCGGCTTCTACCCGCTGATGAACGGCGTGATTCACGCGCCTTTCCCCAATCCATACCGCCCGATCCTGGAACGCAAGCCGGGCGAGGATTACGGCGAAACCGTTGTGCGCTACATCGAAGACCAGATCCTGGCGCATATACTCCCGCCGGATGAGGTCGCCGGAATCCTGGTCGAAACGATCCAGGGCGAGGGAGGCTACCTGATCCCGCCGGCCGGCTTCTACCCGGCCTTGCGTAAATTGTGCGACAAATATGGCATTCTGCTGATCGTGGACGAGGTTCAATCCGGCATGGGACGCACCGGCAAGTGGTGGGCCATCGAACACTTTGAGGTCGAACCGGACGTCGTTACTTCAGCCAAGGGCATCGCTTCCGGCGTTCCCCTGGGCGCAACGATTGCCCGCCGCTCGGTGATGACCTGGAAGAAAGGCGCGCACGGCAACACCTACGGCGGCAACCCGCTGGCCTGCGCCGCAGCCATCAAAACCATCGAATTGATCGAGAAGCATTACATGCAAAATGCGGCCGAAGTCGGGCAATACACGCTGGATGCCATGCATGAGATCATGGCCCGTCACCCCAGCATTGGCGATGTGCGCGGACTGGGCTTGATGATCGGCGTCGAGTTCGTCAAGGACCGCAAAACCAAGGAACCGGCCGCTGCGTTGCGCGACCGCGTCGCCGACCTGGCCTTCGAGCGCGGATTGTTGATGCTCGGCTGTGGCGACAGCGTCATCCGTATCGCTCCGGCCTTGAGCATCAGCAAAACCGAAATCGACCAGGGCTTGCAGATCTTTGAAGAGGCCATCCATCTGGCTGAAAAAGAAATGCTCTAAAGACAGTCAGGGCGCGGCAGGCCGCGCCCTGATACTATTTTCGGGGATATAACGCAATTCTTACGCGCACTTCGTCTGCAAATGATAAAATAAACCGATATGCTTCCCGATTTCCGTGTCCGCCAGCGCGATTACCTGCTCGAAATCACGCGCCTGATCACCCAGGAACTCGACCTGGACAAGGTCATGGCGCGCATTTTGCGCGTCTCGATCGAAATGCTGGCCGGGCAGGCCGGATTGATCGCCTTCAAAGAAGAGCGCGGCTGGCGCGTGGCCGCAGCGCAGGGGATTCCGCCAGCTCTGCTGCACTATCTCGAACCGCTCTTAGCCGAGGAAAAAGTCTCGGAATTCAACGTTTCCGAACTCAACCGCATGCTCAAAGAGCTGGCTTACACCGCCAGCATGGGACTTTTGAACGGCGTCGGCCTGCCGTTGATCGCGCACACCCAGGTGATCGGGGTGATCTTCATTTTCCGCAATTATCCCGACCTGTTTTCAGCCAACGACAAGACCCTGCTGCGCTCTTTCGCCGACCAGGCCGCAATTGCCGTCTTCAATGCCCGCCTGTACGGACAGGTTTCCTACGAAAAACAACGCCTGGACGCTTTGCTGGATTCGGCTGCAGACGGCATCCTGATCCTGAACGCAGATCACACCATCGAACGCAGCAACCCGGCTTTCGAAAGGCTGTACGGCCTACCGCGCGATCAGATCGCCGGTAAAGAACATTCCGAGATCATCCGCTGGGCGCGCGAGCCGCAGGGCACGCAGCTGGGAGATGCCGAATCTGATGGCTGGCCGCTGACACCCAATGCCAACCTATACGTGGAGGGCGATTTGGAACGCCCGCAACCGCCGCCTTTGCCGGTTGGTGTGACCTATGCGCCGCTGCTTTCACCGGATGGGACCCTGCGGGCCGTCGTCGTGACCGTGCGCGACATCACCCACTTCCGCACCGCAGAAGAGATCAAGAGCACCTTTATTTCCATCGTCAGCCACGAACTGCGCACGCCGGTCGCCCTGATCAAGGGCTATGCCAGCACCCTGCGCCGCGACGATGCCCGTTGGGACCGCGGGGTCATCAACGACAGCCTGGCCGTCATCGAGGAAGAAGCCGACCGGCTCTCCAGGATGATCGACGACCTGCTGGATGCCTCGCGCCTGCAGGCCGGGGGCTTGAGCCTGAACCGCTCGGATGTTTCGCTGCGCACATTGGCTGAACGCCAGGCCGAACGCTTCCTCAGCCAATCTGAGAAACATAAGATCGTTGTGGATTTTCCAGAGGACTTCCCGGTCATTCTGGCTGACGAGGCGCGCATCGAGCAAGTCATCGCCAATTTGATCTCCAATGCGCTCAAATACGCCCCGGATGGCGAGATCCGCATCGAGGGGAGCGTGCGCCCCAAACAAGTCGTCGTGTGCATCAGCGATCAGGGTCCGGGCATCGATCCGTTCGACCTGCCGCATATCTTCGACCGCTTCTACCGCGCGACAAATGCCGTCAAACAGACCAAAGGTGCCGGGCTGGGACTTTATCTTGCACGCGCCATCGTCGAGACGCACGGCGGCCGGATCTGGGCCAATCCCCAACCGGATAGCGGTGCGCGCATCTGTTTCTCGCTCCCGCGGGATGCGAAGTAAATTTCATCAAGTACAAATTCGCAGTCTTACCAAGCGCCTCACAACTTTCGTAAAAAGGATTCAAGCATGGACAAAAAGGTCCCACTCCGCAGCGAAGTCGACCCCAAATACACCTGGAATGCCGAAAGCGTCTTTCCCAGTCCCGCAGCCTGGGAAGCCGAACTGAAAAGCATTCAGGCTGAAATCCCGAATGTCAGGAAATTCCAGGGACATATCGCGGAAAGTCCCGAAAAATTGGTCACTGCAATGGGATCTCTGGATGGTTTGGTCGCTCGCATGCTGCGGGCCTACGTCTATGCCGGATTTTCCTATGCCGTGGACACTACCGACCAGAAGGCAGCTGCTATGTCTGACAAAGCGCAGGGGGTCTTCGGACAGGTCATGGCTGCGATTTCGTTCATCGAACCGGAACTGATCGCGATGGGCGAAACAGAGCTACGCGCCTGGCTCGAGCACGAACCGCAGCTGGCCGTCTACCAACACTACCTGGACAACCTGTTCCGCAAACAAGCCCACGTCCGTTCAGCGGAGGTGGAAGAGCTGCTCGGCATGCTGTCCGATCCATTCAGCGGACCTTCCAATAATTTCAGCATGCTGACCAATGCGGACTTTAAATTCGAACCCGCCCTGGACACACAAGGTCAGGAAATCGATGTCACACAGGGGACACTTATTAAAATCCTTTCGATGGATGACCGCCGGGCACGCCAGACCGGATGGGAGCATTACTTCGATCTGTACCTGGCGCATAAAAACACACTGACCAGCAACCTGACGGCTTCGATCAAGCAATTCGTCTTCCAGACCCGGGTGCGCAAACATGACTCATCCCTGGCCGGATCGCTGTTCGAGAACAATGTCCCGCTCGAGGTCTTTCACAACCTGATCGAAGTGTTCAAGAAAAACCTGCCGGTCTGGCAGCGTTATTTCGACATCCGGCGCAAGGCTCTGGGCGTGGATGAGCTGAAATTCTACGATCTGTGGGCCCCGCTGATCAAGGACCGGATCAAAGTCCCCTTCGAGCAGGCGGTCGATCTGATCTGCAAAGGGCTGGCCCCAATGGGAGAAGCTTACGTCGCTGCCCTGCGCAAAGGCTGCCTGGAAGAACGCTGGGTCGACGTATATCCCAACCAAGGCAAGCGCAACGGCGCGTTCTCCTGGGGTGCCCCAGGCACATATCCGTTCATTATGATGAGTTATGCGGACGAGATTTTCAACCTGAGCACGCTGGCCCACGAACTGGGTCACTCGATGCACTCTAGGCTGACCTGGCAAAATCAGCCCTTCGTTTACAGCGACTACTCTCTATTCGTGGCTGAAGTAGCTTCCAACTTCCACCAGGCCATGGTGCGCGCCTCGCTGCTGAACGACAACCAGGACCGGGATTTCCAGATCGCAGTGATCGAAGAAGCCATGTCGAACTTCCTGCGATATTTCTTTATCATGCCGACCCTGGCGCGCTTCGAATTGGAGACCCACGAACGGGTTGAAAGAGGCGATGCGCTCACCTCCGACACGATGATGAATTTGATGGCTGATTATTTCGCTGAAGGCTTTGGCGATACGCTGGCGCTGGACCGCGAACGAGTAGGCATGGTCTGGGCCAGTTTTGGCCATCTGTTTAGCGATTATTACGTCTACCAGTACGCGACCGGGATTTCCGGAGCCCACGCCTTGTCTGGCCGCATCCTGCGCGGCGAATCGAACGCTGTCGAGGATTACCTCAAATTCCTCCAAGCCGGCGCTTCGCTCTATCCGCTGGATGCGCTCAAGCTGGCTGGTGTCGATCTGACCCAGCCGGGACCGATCGAGGAAACCTTTGCCGTGATGAGCACTTACATCGACCGGTTGGAAAAATTGCTTGGTGTTTAACGGTACAATTGGAACTTCGAAAATACCGAATTTGAATTGAAAGAGAGTTACATGCCCCAAACCACAATCAACTGTCCCCGCTGCAAGCAGCCCATCCAAGCCAACGTCGAACAGCTTTTCGACGTCACCTCCGATCCCGGTGCCAAGCAGCGTTTGCTAAGCGGTGTCTCGAACTTCGCCCACTGCCCGTTTTGCGGCTACGAGGGTCAATTGGCCACACCGATCGTTTACCACGATGCAGACAAACAACTGTTGCTGACCTATTTTCCGGCCGAGATCGGAATGCCGGTCAATGAGCAGGAAAAGCTGATCGGTCCGATGATCACCCAGGTCACCAACAAACTTCCACCCGAGAAACGCAAAGCCTACCTGCTCAGCCCGCAGGCGCACTTGAGTTTTCAAAGCCTAATCGAGCGCATCCTGGCCGCCGATGGTATCACACCGGAAATGCTCAAAGCCCAGCAGGAGCGCGTGAGCTTGATCGAGCGCCTGCTGAAAGCCAGTGGAGATGATGTCCGCAAGGAAATTCTTGGGCAGGAACCCGGCCTGGCCGACGAGCAATTTTTTGCGCTTTTCAGCCGCTTGTTGCAAAGCGCAGCCGCCAGTGGAGACGAGCAGGTAGCCAAAGAAATGGCCAACTTGCAGAACTTGCTCCTGCAAGAGACCGAATATGGTCGCAAAATCCAGGCTTCGTATGGTGAAATGGAAGCGGCTGCCAAATCCCTGCAGGAAGCGGGCAAGGAGCTGACCCGCGAGAAACTGCTGGATATCATTATCGAAGCGCCAAACGATGAACGCCTGAGCGCACTGGTCAGCCTGGCCCGCCCAGGTCTGGACTACGTCTTTTTCCAGACCCTGACCGAGAAGATCGACAAAGCTCAGGGCGAAGATAAGCAAAAATTGGAGGCCCTGCGCGAAAAGCTGCTCGACCTGGTCAATAAGGTTGACAAGCAAATTGAGGAACGTTACAAGCAGGCTCAGCAATTCGTGGAAGAAATCCTGGCCCAGGACGACATCGCCCAGGCCACGCGAGACAGCCTGGAGGCTGTCAATCAGGATGTAGTCGATGTCATCAACACCATGCTGCGCGAGGCCTCCGATAAAAAGGACAGCGCTCGATTGGAAAAATTACAGCAGATAGTGCAAATTCTTCAAGAATTGAGCGCACCACCGCCAGAGGTTGCCTTCATCGAACAATTGCTGGATGCACCCGATGAAGCTGCCATTGAAAAAATGCTCCAAGAGAACGAAGCGATGGTCAATGATAACTTTATGGAAGCCTTGAGTGGACTTTCGGCACAAATGGATGCTCAAGCTGAACAACTCGGCGAGGAAAACAAAGCCATAGCCGAGAAATTAGGCCAGGTTTTCCGCACAGCCCTTAAATACACGATGAAAAGGAATTTAAAAACTGGCTGATGCTGCTATACCAAAAACAATCGCGCCCGGAAATTACCGGGCGCTTTTTTTAGAAAAGGTGGGTGTCCAGAGGGTGCGCTGGCCGGGAATATTTGTAACCGGAGGGGAAATTCTAAAGTTGTGCTACACAAGCCATCCGGCCAGCGCGACCCTCGAATTTTCAGGTTCAAGAATTTTTGGACAGATGTGATTTCACCACAATCGTGACATGAAACACTTTCTGCGGTGTTGGGCAGGAAACATTAGGCGGGCAAAGCGGTCCACTCGTGGCTGTCAAACCGGTCGTCCCAGCCTGGATGGCATTGTATACGCCGTGTGCGCCACGTACCACCGTGATATTCGTTACGCGTCTCAAAACCAAAGGATCATCGACCTGTATGGTCCAGTTGTAATGATTGCCTAAAGCCAGAAGCATCTGCTGTCCGGCCTGCATTTGGATCGTCGAGCCGTTGTCAGCCAGCGTGACCTTGATCGTGCTTCCTCCCGGGTGCCCCACATCGTGGGTTTCACCCTGAGCGTTACTGCCTGAGGAAATGGCAGTCGGGTGTGCAGGGACTTCGGTCACCACGGTCTGGGTGCTACAGGCTGCAAGCAGCAGACTCAGTCCAAGTAAACCAGGTAAAACTATCGATAAAATTCGTTTCATTTTATATTCCAATATCTACAGGTATATTCGTAACAACTAACGTGCTGGAGGCGGGAAACCGTTCAGGTCTTCAGGCGCTTCGACCTCGCCCGGGTTTGATCGCTCAAACAAATATCCGGGTTTCCAAGGCATGCCGACTGCGGGCATCATCCAGCGATCCAATCCCAACCACAATCGCAAGGTGAGCCAGACCCAAGACCAAGTCAGGTTGTGAAACAAGGCCTCCAGCACTTGCGGACCGGGTAACGCCTCAACCAGCTTTGATGGAACATTTAGATGATCGGTCGTTTGCATTCCAAAGTCCTTTCACATTCTTGATGATGACCATCTAAGACCTACTTTAGCACTCCCGAAGGAGTTTGTCTTTATCACTCTCTTGCGAAGCCATTAAGACGACTTTAAGCGCATAGGTTGGAAATACAAAAAACACCTTGTGCCAATCACAAGGTGCCGCTAATAATTTCTTTAAATTAAATGCTACTCATCCTCGCAGTCGCACGCCAAGCCCGCAGCCTTCTCAAAAGACTCGCGCCCTTCCTGTACAGAAAAGTAGATCAGCCCCAGTGCGCCCAGGCTGTCCACGATCCCCAAACCAGTTAACTGATAGATCAGACTGGACCCCAATAAAACCAGCGACATGTAAATACACACCAGCGTGCAGTTTGCATCCGCCAAGATGGGCGCGGAATCCAAAGTCCTGCCGACCTTGCGTTTCGCTGCAACCAAGGCCCACATCATGGCAATAGAAATCAGCGAGATGATGATACCCGGCAGGGTGGTTTCGGGCGTGTGCCCGCTAAGGAAATTGACCACCGCCGTGACCGCCAAACCGACGGCCAGGATATAGAAGCTCGTCCCGGTAATGCGTAAAGCCGTCTTCTCGAATTGGCTGCGCTCCGTCCCCGGGTTGTGGCGGATGCGCAGGATCATGGCGATGATTCCGATTCCCGAAAGGACTTCGATGAAACTGTCCACGCCAAAACCGAAAAGAGCCAGGGTCTCATCGTTGACGCTGAAAAGGATCGATACCAAACCTTCGAATAGATTGTAGAATACCGTAAAATAACCCAGCCACAGGGCATACTGGTAGTAGCGTTCCACATCGGTTTTGGAAGTCAGGGAAGTCATCCCAACATTATCTCACAGGAACACCATCAAGCTGAAATATATTTATTGCGCAGAGCATCGATCGGTTTCATCTCACCGCCCTGATCTTCAAATAACCAGAACTCCCAGCCGTTGCAGGGGGCCTCGGTCAGCTTGCGCGCTACTTGATGGATCGAACCAGAGATTTCCCCACAGATCAGAGACCCGTCCGCTCGAATTGTCGCGGTAATACGCTTGTCTTTGGTAAAAAAAAGTGTCTGTCCTGGGGACACCAATCCCGCCTCGACCAACAAACCAAACGGCACCCGACGTCGTTTCCGCTTCGGGCCAGCAAAAATCTCTTCAGAATATGCCCCAGGAATTACCGATTCAATCCTTTCGTTGGCCACGTCCACATACCGCTGATCCTGCTCGATCCCAATCCAATGGCGGTGCAATTTCTTGGCCACTGCCCCGGTCGTCCCGGTACCAAAGAATGGATCGAGCACCACATCCTCCGGATTACTGCTGGACAGAATCACGCGATAAAGCAATGCCTCCGGTTTCTGGGTGGAATGCGCTTTCCCGCCATTGACTTTGATCCGCTCCTTGCCGGTGCACAACGGGGTAATCCAATCGCTGCGCATCTGCAAATCATCATTTAGCGCCTTCATAGATTGGTAGTTGAAGGTGTAGCGTTCCCCTTTGTGCTTTTGAGCCCATATCAGGGTTTCGTGAGCATTCGTAAAGCGTACACCGCGAAAATTCGGCATTGGATTGGTTTTGATCCAGATCACATCATTTAAAATCCAAAATCCCAGATCCTGCAAAACGCGTCCAACACGAAAAATATTGTGGTAAGTACCGATCACCCACAATGACCCGGTGTCCTTTAGTACACGGCGGCAGGCCATCAGCCAGTCCCTGGTGAAGGCGTCGTAAGCCTCAAAACTATCGAATTGATCCCAAGTATCGTCCACCGCGTTAACCCGCGTTAAATTGGGACGCCACAAATCTTTGGAGAGTTGCAAGTTATAGGGTGGATCGGCGAAAATCAGATCGACGGATTTATCAGGAAGGGATTCGAGAACTTTGATACAGTCCCCCAAGAGGATCTGATCCAGAGGTAATTGAGACATAAAATGATTTCAGGCAGGCGGGTTGTCAAGGCGGATGCCGTGTCCGCGCACCGTATCTATATACTGGTGCGTTGGATCGATACTTGCCAGGCGGTCCCGCAGACGGCGGATCAAGGCATCCAGCGCCTGGTCGGAAACCCCGGCAGCTTCCTCCTCGCCCCAAACCGCGGCGATCAATTCCGGGCGTGGTACAACTTCGCCTTGTTTGTCATAGAGTTTCCACAACAAGCGAAACTGCTGCGCTGAAAGAGGCGGCACAACCTGCTGCTGGTTGATCCAAACGCGACGCGATCGGGCATCGATCATTAAACGACCCGACCGGGCACTCGCTTCCGTCAGCGGCATGGTGGCGTCCGAGGTCAGGAACAAAAACTGCTGGATCAGGGCTATTTGCACCACATCACCATCTTGTAAAACCACCGGAGCATTTAACGCAACCCCATTATGATGGGTACCGTTTTTACTACCAAGGTCCTCTAAAATGACACCCTCTGTCGTCGGCGTGATGCGGGCATGATAACGTGAAACTTGCCGGTCCGGAACGATTAAATCACATCCTGGTTCGCGACCCATTACAATCGCATGGGTCAGCGGCCAGCGCTGTCCATTCAACGGTCCTTCTTGTGCAACCAGCATGGGATATTCTTCGATCGGAAATTCCATAATGCCTCAAATTAGTTAAAATTATTATATAGCATATAAAGACGTTTATAATATAGCAGAAAATACGTTTCTGTGCAGCAACCACGCCGAAATCCAAAACTGCATGGAATTCACTCTCCAAATAACCAGTTGCGATTTAAAACCAGAAGGATCTGCACTTGGGAGTCGACAATTCTGGGCTGTAATTTGACGTAGCTGGATTTCAAGGATGGCATATGCCTCTTTCCCTCAAACCTGGAGAGGTACTGCGCAATCGTTACCACATCCATGATCGCATCGGTCAAGGCGGAATGGGAAATATTTATCTCGCCGATGATCAGCGCCTGGAGGGACGCTTATGTGCGCTCAAGGAAGTGGAACACGATCGCAACCTTCCCGATAATGTTCTGGAAGAGGCCCGCGAACAGTTTCTACGCGAGGCTACAGTCCTCGCGCGCCTGGATCATCCCAACCTGCCGAAGGTCTCTGATTTCTTTACTTATGAACGACGCGATTACCTGGTCATGGACTACATCCCGGGTAAGGATTTGCGCACCATCATGCTCGAAGCCCGCCAACAAAAACGTTTCCTTCCCGAGACAGAGGTCTTAGGTTGGATCAACCAGCTTGCTGACGCCTTATCTTATCTGCACAGTCAGGTCCCGCCCATCGTGCACCGCGATATCAAACCCAGCAATCTAAAGATCACTCCAAATGGCTTGATAAAACTGGTCGACTTTGGCCTGGTGAAAGTCATGGCTCCAGAGGAAGTCACCATCACGGTCATCCAGGGGCAGGGAACGGCGCTTTACACACCGCTTGAGCAGTATGGTGGCGATGGTACCCACACTGATGTCCGCACAGACATCTATGCCTTTGGCGCCACTTTGTACCACCTGCTGACCAACGAACCACCGGCCGACGCACGCCGACGATTTTTGGATCCTGAGAGTCTGACCCCGCCTCGCCGTATTAACCCGTCCGTCAGCACACGTACAGAACGGGCAATTTTATGGGCCATGTCATTACACCCGGACCAGCGCCCCGATTCGATCCAAGCCCTGCGCGAATTCCTGTTTGGACAACGGGAAATTCCCACCGCACCGGTTGCTGCCATGCGTACCCCACCTGTTCCGATTGTGGATATGCTGATGAATCCACCAGAAGTCGTACTGGCCTGGCTGGCAAGTGGTTTGCTGTTAATCAGCTTGATCGCAACGCTCAGTCGCTAGCGCGCTGCGACCAAATCCAAGCCCCACTCCAACCCAGCATTTCCCCAAGTATGGTCCAACCTAACACTCCCCAGGTACCGCTGGTAGAGACCCAGGCGGTGCTTCCCGGAAATCCAAGCGCCAAATAATTGTAAGCAATCAAGCCACCCAGCAGCACGCTTAAAGCCCAGCGAAGTCCCCAGCGTCGGTTATGTATTTGACTGCCGATTCTGTAAGCGAACCAGGTACCAAGCATCAACACCAGCACTACCAAAATCCAGACGCTGAATGGCGGATGCCCATCCGTCATGGAAAATAGGCCGGGCTCTTGGGATATTGGTGTGGGAGTAATTTCAAACAGTGGAGTTTGAGTTGGGACTGGAGCGATGACTGTCATCGCTGCTGCTTCTCCGCTCGTTACATCCAGTTGGACAATATCTGAAACCGTTGCGGGCTCGCTACTGGCACGGATTTCGATCATACCAGTTTTATCCAAGCGGAAGGAGGCACGTGCAATACCATCCGTAGTGTTGGCATCCACCTGCTGTAAAATACCACCGCCTTCCCCTGTCAGGGTCATGGTAAACCGCACCACCGTTCCATCCGGGACATTATTGCCATTGTGGTCGAGAATTTCGCCAGTCCGAACTGCAATCGTATCGCCGACGTTGTAGAAGGGAACCGCGGTCGGCTCAGGAGTTGTTGTCAGACTTTCTGGCGTGGAGGGCAAGGGAATATCCGCAAAGAGCGAGATGGTTTGTCCCGGATCGGGGGAGGTGGCAGTGATCAGGTCATATCCAATTCCCAGTACCGAAACCGGTGAAGCTCCTTTGGGAGTCAATTCGCGATAGAGCAGGCGGGCAGCCACATCCACAAACGGAGGTTGTTTGCTGTATAGATCGTAATAGGCCGTCAGTTTGGAAATATCAGTAGCATCCAAATAATATGGGGCGCTGAATGAGAACAGGATCACGTGCTTGTCGCGTAACAAATCCTGATGCTCAGACAGGAATCGCTGGATGGAGATAGGCTGGTCTTTGTCGGTCCCGGCCAGTGACAGAACCACCCAATTACTGCGGCGCAAATCATCCAATAAAGGCGTATCCCCCCCATCCAACACCACTTTCAGGTCGTCAAAACTGTGTGAGAAGAGATGGTTAATGAATACCTGTCCGCCTGCGCTTGGGCCGTAAAGGCGTAAGACCACATCCTGAAATTCTGTTTGCGATATGATCGCTTGGTCGGTACAGGTACTACATTGGCGAGCAGTTTGTACATCCGTAATAAATACAATATTGTCACGATAATCTGGAGGTCCCGGCAGGACAGTGTCCAACTCACGCAGGTCAGGGCTGATCAAGGTGGCAGCCTGGCGGGCAATCTCGAAGGGAATCTGGCTGGTTTGATTTACAACACTCTTGTAATCGGTTTGAGGTAATATGTAAGGTAGAGACAGGTCCCGGTACATGCCGTACTTGGCTTGGAGAATGCGTTCGACCGCGGCGTTAACACGTTGTGCAAAAGCCGGATCCTCACGATATTTCTGGGCAAAGTAATCCAGGACTCGCAGCACGGTAGTGTAAGAATCGGTGTCTTCGCTCGAGCGGATATTACCCAGGTAGAGCATATCATTGCCAGCCAGGAAAGCATTGAGGGCTACCAGCCGCGCCTGGAAATTGAACCCGCTCGGGTCGTAGAACTGGCGCACAGCCTGGCTACCCAGGTCATCACTGACAATCAGCCCGCCGTTTTCGCGCCAGGAGGCAAATTGCGGTAAAGCCAAAATCTGCGCCAGCGCCTGGGGATCAAAGCTGATCGGGCGTGTACTGGCGCGGATATTGCCTTGAAATCCCTGATATCGAATATGCGAAACCAATAAACCGTCCACTTTGGCTTGCGGGCTGGGGGCATTTCCGGTCACAGCAAAGAATGGAGGCAGTTCAATTTGTTTCATCTGTTCCAAGGACTTGCGTACGGTGGCCACTTCTTCCTCGGGCAACCGATCCGAACTACCTCGGCCAGGGAAATGTTTGGCGATTACCAGTAATTTGCCGCTGCTGCCCGAATGCAATCCGCTGATATAGGCCTGTCCCATCTTTCCAACCCAATACGGATCACCGCCGAAGACGCGCGTTCCCAGGTCACCACCACCACTGGGATTGGGAGTTTCGAGTACATCCAATGATGGCCCCATGAACAGGTTAAATCCCAGCGCCGACAGTTCCTGACCGAGAATGTTGCCAGTTTGTTCTGCCAGGTCGGGATTCCAAGTTGCTCCAAGAGCCATCTCGTTCGGCAGCGGGGTCAGGTCATTAATGATTTGATCATAAGGTGGACCATCCCCATCCTGCGCGATCCCGATAAACAGCGGTACATAATTGCGTTGCAACGGATTGTTTGTTTTTAGATCAATGTAAGGCAAAAGGGAGCTATTCCACTCCGCACGTTGCAAATCTCCAATCATCTGGAATGTATTTGCCAGCGTATCCGGAGCAGCCGAAAAATTGTCATTAGCGGCCACCATCACAACCCCGCCAACGTTATGATTAACGATCAGATCATAGATTTGGGAATTGGTTCCAACGTCTGTGCCAGTAAAGGTTACTAAAAACAATTGCCCGACACGCTCTTCGGGTGTCATCGATTCAAGTAATGCGCCCACAGCCGGTGGTGGTGTCGCAGTTTGCGCCAATACAGAGACTGGCGGAAACACAACCGATCCCATTAAAGACGCGACCAGTATCAACAACATCAGGGCTGAGAATAAGCGCTTGGCTCTCATGCATCTCCTGCAAAACTTTGACAAATTTCTGCATGGATCTCGGGTTGGATATTTCCCCCCGAAACCACGACGACCGCGGGACGAGCATTGACCTTTTCCGACAGGATGGCTGCCAGCCCAACCGCTCCGGCCCCTTCTACCTTCTGGCCGTATTTATGCCACGAAAGGGCGACTGCCCGCCTGATCTCATCTTCCGACACCAGTATGATTTCATCCACGAATTGTTTGACCAGCGAGATGGTCACCGAACCCTCTTCAACCGCCCCCGTCAGGCCATCCGCCAGACTGGGAAGATCAGGGACGTTTTGCTGCGTGTTGTGATAATACAATGAATGCATGAATGCTGAAGCCTCAGCTTGAACACCGATCAGGCGCGGACGCGGATTGAAACGTGACAGGAATGCACCGACACCAGAAATTAATCCGCCACCACTGACGGGTACCAGCCAGGTCGGGACAAAGGATAGATTTAACTCACGGGCAACTTCCATGGCCAGTGTACCCTGTCCGGCAACCACCTGACCATCGTTGTAAGGGGAAATCCAGGTCTTGCCGGATTCGGTGGCATGCTTCAAGCCAGCCGCTTCAGCTTCGGCATATCCCCCATCAACTAGCCGTACCTCTGCTCCAAGGTTGCGCATTGCATCCAGTTTGATCGCTGGAGCTTGCGCAGAAGCAAAAACCGTCACCGGGGCACCGACCTGCTTACCCGCCAAAGCAACCCCTTGGCCGTGATTGCCTGCGGAGGCTGTCACAATACCAACTTCGCGTTCCCATTCCAGCAAGGTCAGTACTTTATTCAACGCACCTCGCGCTTTGAATGAACCGGTTACCTGCTGATTGTCCCACTTAAAATAGACATCAAGCGCCGCATCGTAGGTCAGCGGCGTTCTGTGGATATAAGGTGCAATACGGGCATCGGCTTCGTCCAGCCATTCCGGAGGAATCATGTGGCGCCTCCGAATAGATTTCTCGCTAGTTGTACATCATCGGTGATAATACCATCCACACCCAGTGAATGAAGTCGCTTCATTTCAGCCTCAGCATTCACTGTCCAAACGTGAACGCGTTTGCCCTTTTGGTGAACACGTTTAACCAGTTGAGCATTCACATCCGATTGATAGGGGTGCAGGGCAGTGTAAATTTTTCGAGTGTAACCAATAGTACGACCGGGCCAGCCCAGCCAGCCTTTGAGAGTCAGCAAACCACAGGGAGTTTCCGGCAGGGATTTCGCAGCCTTGTTCAAGTTTCCGGGAAAGAACGAGGAAAAAACGACCCTTTCCTGCATGCTGTGGCGTTTAACCATGGCAACAACTTTCTCGACCAAATCATCACGGGGCGTCGTATAGTTGGTCAGTTCTACATTGATGAGCAGACGTTGTCCCACAGCTTCGAAGACTTCTTCCAAGGTGGGAATTGGCTCGCCGTGAAATTTTTCAGACATAAAACTGCCTGCGTCAAGTTCACGCAGGGCAGTAAATGACAGATCAGCAATGCGACCGGTTCCATTTGTCGTGCGATCCACATTTGGGTCGTGGATGACGACTGGGACCCCATCTGCAGTCAATTTTACATCCAGTTCAACGGCATCAGCACCCAGCTCAGCAGCCAATTGAAAGGCGGCCAAGGTATTCTCGGGTGCCATCGACGAAGCACCCCGATGAGCAAAAACAACTGGACGAGGAAGTTCGTTCAGCACTTAGAGCTCCACAAAGTAAGCTTGTGCAGCCCGGTCGATCATCTCCTTGCTCATTTCGGGATCGATAGCCAAGTAACGGGCGATGTCAAGGATTTGGTCGCACATATCCCGGGGATGAGAAGCGCGTAATTTGCGATTGCGTTTGATGTACCACTCTTGCAGCAGGTAAGCTAAACCCTGATCGCTGTACGGGATGCCTTTAGCCTGCGCAACGCGGCGGAAAATCTCACGATACTCCTCGTAAGAAGGATCGCCAATCTCAATCTTGTGACGCAGGCGGCGCAGGAAGGCCTCATCAACCAAGTCTCTGGGTGGCAGGTTGGTCGAAAAGACAACCAATACATCAAAGGGAATCTCAATCTTGCGACCTGTATGCAAAGTCAGGAAGTCAACACGGTTTTCCAATGGAACAATCCAGCGATTGAGCAAGTCTCGCGGCCGAACCTGTTGACGTCCAAAGTCATCGATCAACAGGATACCGCCATTGGCTTTGACTTGGAATGGGGCTTCGTAAAACTTGTTGGTATCGTCGAAAACCAGGTCCAGGCCATCCAGCGTCAACTCACCGCCAACAACAATAAATGGCCGGCGGATCTTGACCCAACGCGGGTCACGGCGGGTACTGGTGCGCAATGATCCCGTTCCCGTTCCCAACGAATCCTGTTCAGGCGCCAGTTGGTGATTAACCGAATCATACAACTTGACAACCTGTCCATCCACATGCAGCGCATGAGGAATATACATATTTTGTTGCAGGATCAAGTTTCCAAAAGCGCGCGCAATACTGGTCTTGCCATTTCCTGGAGGTCCATACAGAAAGATCGAGGATCCCGAATTAAGTGCCGGGCCAAGTGTCTGAAAAGTTGACTCGGAAATTACCAGCTGCGATAGGATCTGCCGCATTTGCCGGGCTGTGACGACCATCCGGCTGCGCATTTGACGGCGCATGGAAGCATTGTAGACATCGATCGGTACGGGAGCGGGACCAGCATATTGGCTGCGTTCGAGCGCCTCGCGAGCGCGTGCGACCCCAGCACCGGTAATTGCGTATTGATAACCGCCTTCACCCAATCCAATCTGCGAGGATTTGACCTCGATCAACTTTTCTCGCTTGAGTACTTCCAGAATCTGATCTGTCACTCCGGCAAAGGGCAGCGCAATTTCTTCAGAAATCTTAAAGCCTGAGAGATAACCCCCAAAATAAAGGATCTTAAGTGCTAAATCTTGCAACCAGAGTGGGGAAAGACCTGTGTCTTCCAAATTGGCAATTGCCGGAGGTAAAAATCCAGTCCCGGGCAGAGATGGAACTTGTTGTGTGGGAATATTGGTCATCTAATCCTCCAACCCATGCTATCCGGTATCATCAAAATGATTACAAAAAATAATAATTCATGCATTCCGAATTATAGCACGGCGTATCAATCGATTTTCTAAACTTTTGTATTTATCGTATATAATTTGCCGCATGAATCTTTCTGTCATCATCCCTGTCTTTAACGAAGTTAACAGCATCCGCGAAATTGTCAAACGCGTCCAGGCCACTAAACTGGTTTGGGAGATCGTCATTGTGGATGACGGTTCACAAGACGGCACCCGTGAGATCCTCAAAGAATTGGACGGTAAGCAAAATATTCACGTTTTGCTGCACGAGAGCAACAGCGGTAAAGGCTCAGCCGTGCGTGACGGCATCGCTGCTGCGCAAGGCGATATTCTCCTAATCCAGGATGCCGATCTGGAATACGATCCGCGCGAGTATCCCAATTTATTACGCCCGCTCGAGGAGGATGCCGCCGATGTGGTTTATGGGTCGCGCTTCCTGGGTGCAGCCCGGCGACCAATCCTGTTCTGGAATATGGTTGCCAACAAAATCTTAACCCTGATGACCAATATCTTGTATAACAATATCCTGACGGATATGGAAACCGGTTACAAAGTCTTTCGTAAAGAAGTCCTGGAGGGGGTTCCCCTACACGCCAAACGCTTCGACTTCGAGCCGGAATTCACCGCCAAGATGCTCAAACGCAAGGTGCGCATCTTCGAGGTGCCAATCACTTTTTACCCGCGCGATTATACCGAGGGGAAAAAGATCAAAATTAAAGACGCCTTCGAGGCAATGTGGACTTTGATCAAATACAGGTTTGTGGATTAAATTTAAATAGAATAATTAATAGAGCACCGGCCATTGTAAGTACCGGTGCTCTATTTTGTCATTATGCATTCCAACACCCAGAATCACTACGGCGTGACAAACACGCTGTAATCCAGCACGTAATCACCCGGTAGATAATCCGTTTGCCCATCATTGACCTTTTTCGTCATCGTCATTGTCGTGCTGAGACGGTGCTCACCAGCCGGCCAATCGCTTAGCGCCGTATAGATCAAGTGGCAAAACAGATTTTGAGAAGGCGTCTCGAAAACAGCCAGCTGGTCACTGGGCACATCTTTCCCATCCAGGGCAAATTTGTACTGGATCGACTTCAGATTGTCAGCCAGAACTTCTTTGGTTGAGGCACACCAGATGCCGCCCCAAATCAACTTATCAGATTGAGAAGCCTGGACTGTAAAGGTCAGCGTGCCTGGTTGGGCATAATCCGCATCCGAATAGTTTTCGCGTGCCAACTGTTCGAGGAATTTTGCCCCTCCACTCAAAGCTGCTTCGGCTGCAATTTTATCCATCATTTTCGGCGGACCGGACGGTTCAATCCCCGCCCCTTGCGGCTGTAGTACCGCTTGTTCGCCCGCTTTCAGTACTACGTCCTCGTTCGACAGGACAGTCTTCGCATCGACCGGAACGCGCAAGGTAGGAGCGACGCCTTTACCCTCCAGAAAGATGCTGCCATCCGGCAGGATGAAGCGACCGGTCGGAATCTGCAAGGACATGCCCTCGGGCAGGATGAACTGCCCGCGCGCTACTTCGGCTTCAGTTCCGGAAGTCGGATTTTGCCCGACAACGATCATGCCGGGCACCTTACTAAAGCCATAAGCTTCCAATTCGCAGGCGCTGGCGCAGGCTTGCCCTACCAGTAGCACCTGCTTATCGAAATGATATTGTTCCTGGTTGGGTGTGATCTTGTCAGGCAAGCCTTCGGGTTCGAACTTGCCGGTCTTGCTGCTGTAATATTCCAACTGGCCCATGGTAATCTCATTTTGAGTTAGGAAACCTGCCAGACCTAACGGCGCGCCACCGGAGTTCTGGCGCAGGTCGATCACGATTCCCGCCACCTTGTTGTTTTGGAAGGTGGTGAGAGCACGCTCAAAAAGTCGGATTATCAGGTTCAGGTCATCATAGTTCGAATTAATCTTCACGTACCCTACGCCTGAATTGAGGATTTTATACTCAATCGGCAGGGCATTTGGGTCTGAGCCGGCGAAAATCGAAGTGACACCGAATGACTGGCGTTCAGCGATGGCAGTCAGATTCAAAGTCTGAGACTGGCCGTCAGGATTGGAGAACGTCACACCGGCCTGCGTGCCGAGTGGGGCACGTAGCAGATAACGCGACTGCTGGTAGCGATAAGACATTTCCGTGGACTGCGGCGTCCAGGGCTTGACATTGCTGATCGCGTCCTTGATCGATTGACCGTTGAATGCAGTTACCTGCGCGCCGACCTGCATGCCAGCCTGAGCAACCGGGCTGCCAGCCAGCACATAAGTTACGATAACGCTGCCATCATCCAATTCGCGGATCGCAAAACCATAGCCACCAGCTGTGGCATCCAGGAATTCTTGAGTGCCAACGTTCCCGCCGTCCAAACCAACGTGACCGTCCTTGAAGGCAAGCGTGAAATCTTGGAGTACATCATAAAAAGCCTTGGGGTCTTTATTTTTCTCGGCAGCTTCCACACGCGGCTGCAATTCAGCATATAAGCTATCCCAATTCGGCTGTTTTCCTTCAATCCCATTAAAAGCATACTCCTTACGCACGATCTCAAACATCTTGTCAAAAGCCTGGGTGTAGGAATCTTTCGAAAAATCTTTGATGGCGATATCTTTGGGCTCATACAGGGCCAGGCTCGGTTCCGGCTGTTGGGTAACAGTGAAGGGTTCTTTGTCAAGGTTGACGATCGAGTAGCCCGCCGGGAGAATTCCGACCGGATCGTCCGCCGTGAACAGCTTGCCGTCCGCACCAAAACCGGTTGGGAATTCCTGGTTCGCATCCGGCGCCCAGACGACGAGATTTCCGCCAATCACTTCGTCCTCGTTCTCAGTATCGGTGACGACTGAGGCCAGGTAGGTCGGCCAACCCTTGGAGGCGTCATCAGCGACCGAATACGGGCCACCGGTCAGGTTTGGCCAATACGAAACCGCGAAGATCTGCACCCCGGCATTTTTCTGTCCATTATTGTCGACATCCACCATCTGACCAGTTGGTCTGGCAGGTAATTGCAGGGTATAGGAACCGTGTTTTTTTTGCGAATCTAAAGCCAGGTAACCCAGGGTCTGCGAAGCGACCGGGATTTCCCACTCCCGGTCGCGTTCGACAAAACCGTACATATCAACCAACGCCACCGCTTGCTCTACGTAATATGTAGTAATGATGCTGTTGGTGTAATCAAATTCACCGGTAATTTCGTATGGCTGGCTGCCCTGATCACCCGCACCAGATGTGTTTGTGCCCAGCGGGGCTTGCGTTGTGTTGAATGGTAAAGAAAATGCGCAGGCCACTGTGAGAATGCTGATCGCCGTTAAAATCGACAGCCAGGAAAAAATACGTTTCTTCATCTTCTCTCTCCTAACTAATAAGAAATAACCCTTCGCAGGATCGCTCAATTATACTGCTCTGATCGTCAAGTATAATCATCAGCATGGCCGACTGGAAAAACGAATTAACGGCTGAATTCGAACGCGCTGATGAAGCCCGCGCTCGTGACAACGAAGGGCGAGCGCGCGTCTGTGCCCGGCGTGCAGCTGGCATCTCCATCCGCGAATATCTCGCGCGCCAAGGACGGCCTACACCCAATTCGAGCGCTTATAATTTACTCCGCCAGCTACGCGACGAACCGGGACTTTCCCCTGATCTGATACGAGCGTGCGATTTTTTAACCTTGCGCGTCAATGAAGAATTCAAACTCCCCGTTGAGGTGGACCTGGTATCCGAGGCGCGCAAGCTGTGCCGGGGACTACTCACCGATTGGGATGGAAACTAAAGATGCGGTTCCTTCTTGGAGCCGCATCTTTCTTATGAAATAATCCTGATCGACTCTCAACCGCTCCGACGCGTCATCAGGTTGAACACGAATCGTGCTACAGTGACCAGGAACACTGTTACCGAAGCCACACCACCCACCACGATGAGCAAGTACTCCCAATCTGCCAGTCGGCGGGATAAAACGCGTGGGCCGGAAAAACGCACGCGATTGCGCATGCGGTGAATATGTTCTCTGGTCGGTTGTACCGGCCGCAGGGTTCCGGCCAAGCGTGCTTCCAAAGTGTCGAATTGTTTGTGGTTTTGATCTTTCTCACTCATGCTACACTACCCGTTCCAATTTACTCTGTAGGATATAACACCAGACCGACCGTTCCGGGTCCGAGATTGGCAGCCACGGAAATCGATAAATCGGTCATGATCAAATCCTTGACGTTGAACTTATCCTTCACCATTTCCATTAACGACTCCCCAGATTGCGGGTCTCGAGCCTGGACGACGGCGATGTGCAGCGGCTGATTGCTATATTTCTCGCGTGCCATCTCGATCGTGCGTTCTAACGCAGCGCGGCGTGTACGGACTTTCTCTGTCACATCCAGCATGCCATTTTTAAGGACAACCAGCGGTTTAACATTCAGAATCGAAGCCAGCGCGGCTTGCAACGTGCCCACTCGTCGACTCATGCGGGCATAATCGAGCGTATCCAGCGTCAGGAAGATCCCGACGCGCTCACGGATCGATTCGATCCGTCTGACGATCTCTTCGGCGCTTTTTCCGGCCCGATCCATCAGGCGCGCCTCCCGGCACATATAACCGATACCAGCCGAGCCGCCGAACGAATTGATCGGAAAAATTTTGAATTTGCCTGCAACTTCACGCGCTGCAGCCACAGCCGAGTCGAACGTTCCGGAGAGTTTGCTAGTCACATGGATTGAAATGATCGTGTCCCCGGCTTTGGCAACCTTTTCGTAAAACTCGACAATCTGGTGGGGGGAGGGCTGTGCCGTTTTTGGAATTTTTTTGGTTTCATCAACCAATTTGTAAAATTCCTCATTATCAATATCTTTGTACTGCAGGAATGTTTTTTCGCCAAACTGGATATTGATCGGCACAATCTGGAGGTCAAATTCCTTTTCCCAAGCCGGAGGCATGTCTGCTGCCCCGTCGGTGATAATCCGCAACATTTTCTTACTCTCCATCTAAACCATTCTCTCCACTGATCTGGTCGCGTAAGGCCAGGAGAGTACGGTGGTAAAGGCTTTTGACTGCTCCCTCGCTGCGTCCCATGATCTGGCCAATTTCCGCATTCGATAGGTTCTCCAAAAATTTCAAAATCAAGAGATGCTGGCGGTCGGGCGGTAGGCGTCGGATCAGGCGCAACAAATCTTCTTGCTCTTCCGAATGGACCAGGGTCGTTTCAGGATGTTCACCCTTGGACGGCAGGACCGGAATGTCATTAAGCGGGATTTCCTGCCTGCGACTGCGGTCACGGTGCCAGTTGGCTACCAGATTATGGGCAATGCGATACAGCCAGGCAGAGAACGGAACGCCCCGGTCGGTATAATTTTGGATGTGATTCATGGCCCGCTGAAATACGCGGGCAGTCAAATCCTCGGCGTCGTGAAGGTTCCCTGTGCGGTAGTAGACATAATTGAAGATGCGATCCACGTAACGCTCGTACAGCTGACCAAAAGCTTCGCGGTCACCATCCGAGGCACTTTTCAGTACATCTTCTTCTTTAAATTCGCTATCCGGCACTTGGCTAGGCCCTACCGGAGGATTTGTTGATATTACAAACCCCACCGGATTTGATTAGTTTCACTCGAGTATATCATGTCAATTCTGAGAGCCATCAGCGGGAAGGACTGAGGTGCAACTGGTATAATTACAAATTACGCGTCTATTATTTGTATACTGGAACAAATGTGCTATAATTGATTGGTTTTACTGCTAACGAGGAGAAATATGGCTGCGAATGTCATCCGCGTGGTTGGCGCACGCGTTCACAACTTAAAGAACATCACGGTTGAAATCCCGCGCGACAAGCTGGTCGTTATTACCGGTTTGTCCGGCTCTGGCAAATCCTCGCTGGCTTTCGACACGATCTTTGCCGAGGGACAACGGCGCTACGTTGAATCGCTCTCAGCTTACGCCCGGCAGTTCATCGGCCAGATGGAAAAGCCCGATGTCGATTACATTGAGGGCTTGTCCCCAGCCGTTTCGATTGACCAAAAATCCACCTCACACAACCCACGTTCCACTGTGGGGACTGTAACCGAAATCTATGATTTCATGCGCCTGCTGTTTGCGCGCATCGGCATCCCGCACTGCCCTATTTGTGGGCGGGAAGTCGTCAAACAATCTGCCCAGGAAATCGTAGACGCGATCGAAGCGCTTCCAACCGGAATCCGCATTCTGATCCTCGCTCCCCTGGTTCGTGGCCGCAAAGGAACCTATCAAGCCGTCTTCGAGGAAATCCGCAAGGCCGGCTTTGTCCGCGCACGCGTGGATGGTCAGGTCTACAGCCTGGACGATGAGATCACCCTCGACCGCTACAAACAACATACCATCGAGGCGGTGGTCGATCGCCTGGTCATCTCCCATGATGAGAACGAGCAGGAACGCAAGACAGCGCGGACGCGGTTAACCGACTCCGTTGAAACGGCACTCAAATTTGGGGATGGGTATATCACCATTCAACAGTTGGCCGACAAGAACGGGAACGAAGACAAAGATATCCATTTCTCAGAACACCTGGCCTGCCCGGAACACGGAATAAGCATCCCGGAAATCGAACCGCGGACATTTTCATTCAATACACCGCACGGGGCTTGCCCAGACTGCCAGGGTCTCGGGAGCAAGCTCGAGATCGATCCCGATCGTATCATCCCTGATCAGGAGCGCTCTCTGAACGAGGGTGCAATTGCCAGCATGGAGTGGAGCGGCCCAAAAGAAGAAGGCGGCTACTACTGGCAATCGCTGGAAGCAGCGGCCCGGCAGTATAAAATCGACCTCGATAAACCTGTCAGCCAGTTGAGCGAAGAGCAGTTGAAAATCGTCCTCTATGGTACGCACGGTAAAGAAATCGAGATGCGTTACAAGAACGCCAACGGCAATGAGTTTAAATTCAAGCGCGCCTTCGAAGGTGTCATCACCAACCTTGAACGTCGCTACCGCGAGACCAATTCAGAATACATCCGAACCAAGATCAGCGAATTCATGTCCGACCGGCCCTGTCCGACCTGCAATGGTCAGCGCCTGCGACCCGAGGCCATCGCCGTGACGGTCGATGATAAAAACATCATCGATGTGACCTCCTGGCCAGTGATCAAGACCTTGAACTGGATCAAAAAAATCTCGGGGTCCAAGACGCCGCTGAGTGAACGACAAAAAACGATTGCCGAGCGTATCCTGAAGGAAATTTATGAGCGCTTGAATTTCCTGGTTGATGTCGGCCTGGATTACCTGACGCTCAACCGCTCGGCCGGGTCGCTCTCCGGCGGGGAAGCCCAGCGCATTCGCCTGGCAACACAAGTCGGCTCGCGACTGGTTGGCGTGCTTTACGTGCTGGATGAACCATCTATCGGCCTGCACCCGCGCGACAACACCCGCTTACTCAACACACTCAGGGGCCTGCGCGACCTGGGTAATACCGTGTTGGTAGTTGAACATGATGACGAAACCATTCGCACTGCCGATTGGATCATCGACCTCGGCCCGGCAGCCGGTGAACACGGCGGGAAAATCGTGGCCGAGGGCACACCAGAAGCCATTTTGGCGCATCCTAAATCGCTGACCGGGGCTTACCTGTCAGGGCGCAAAAAGGTCCCGATCCCGAAGAAAAGACGCGCAGGCAACGGCAAACACCTGACCGTGAGCGGTGCCAAAGCCAACAACCTGAAGAATCTAGAGGTGGAAATCCCGCTGGGCAAGCTGGTTTGCATCACCGGTGTTTCTGGTTCCGGCAAATCCACCCTGATGTCGGATGTACTCTACAATGCCCTGGCTGCAAAATTAATGGGGGCACGCACACAACCTGGTGAGTACGAACGCATCGATGGCATCGAATTGCTGGACAAGATCATCAACATCGACCAATCCCCCATCGGGCGCACGCCGCGCTCCAACCCCGGCACGTACACCGGCCTGTTCGACGAAATGCGCAAGTTGTTCGCGGAGTTACCCGAGAGCAAGGTGCGCGGCTACAAGCCGGGACGTTTCTCGTTCAATGTGCACGGCGGTCGCTGCGAGGCCTGCCAGGGACAAGGGGAACTGCGCATCGAGATGCAATTCCTGCCAGATGTTTACGTCCCTTGCGACGTATGCCATGGCAAACGCTTCAACCGCGAGACTTTGCAGGTGCAATTCAAGGGCCATAACATCGCCGATGTGCTGGGCATGACAGTGGATAATGCATTGGAAGTCTTCTCAGCCTTCCCAAAAATGACCAGCAAATTGCAATTGCTTGAGGAAGTGGGATTAGGCTATATCAGGATTGGGCAATCCGCTCCCACTTTGAGCGGAGGCGAGGCCCAGCGTGTGAAATTGGCGAA
Organism: uncultured Chloroflexia bacterium; assembly: GCA_963790075.1. Lineage (GTDB taxonomy): Bacteria > Chloroflexota > Anaerolineae > Anaerolineales > Villigracilaceae > CAYOUV01. Next base: position 853,535 of record CAWBNG010000004.1, on the reverse strand, counting down.
GGAGCTATCCCGTCGTGCCACGGGCCGGACCTTGTACGTACTGGATGAACCCTCGGTCGGTTTGCACGCCGCGGATGTTCATAAACTGATCGAGGTCCTACAACGATTGGTTGATGCTGGCAACTCCGTGCTGATCATCGAGCACAACCTGGATATCATCAAAACTGCCGATTGGATCATCGACCTCGGTCCCGAGGGCGGTGACCGTGGCGGGATGCTGGTCGCTCAAGGTACTCCCGAACAGATTTGTGCGCATGAAAAATCCTATACCGGACAATTCTTGAAAGAATTCCTGAAACACGCGTAAGGGTTTGTCTATGGGTAGGGTCAATCTCTTCGCATAACGGAAGAACTTCACTCGCTTAATCCCTAAAGTTCAGGTAGAATTAATTTTAACAACGTATCAGGGTGGGATACCTACCTGGGTGCATGCGCCTTTTACCAACAAAAGGAATTTCTCATGAACAAGAGTAAGAGCAACGCCAAAAGCGTGATCAACTCGTACCGCAAACGCCAGCAAATGGGTCCTTTCGTTATCTGGGGCCTGGCAATTATGTTGGTAGTCGTGGGTATTCTGTTGCTAATTCTATGGCTTAGCGGACCGAGCAAGCCCCTGAGCGGCCTGTTCGCCACCGAAACCCCCACGCCGACGATGACCTTCACCCCGACAGTTACCTTCACGTCGACTGCAACTTCCACCATCACGCTGACCCCCACTGATACGGCTACACCCACACCGTCTTCGCCTTTCACTTACATTGTACAGGAAGGTGATTCGCTGGACAGCATCAGCAAGAATTTCAATCTTGGGGACAACGGCATTCCATTGATACTCCTGCTGAACCCGACAATTACCAGCCAGGGCGGTGTTATCTACGTCGGTCAGGAGATTACCGTCCCCAATCCAGGCATGGAATTTCCAACATCTACGCCAATTCCGCCTGATTTGCCGCGTGGCACAAAAGTCGACTATGTCGTGCAAGCGGGTGATACGCTGGCCGGCATTGCCTCCGAGTTCAACAGCACCGTGGACGATATCGTCAAGGATAACAATCTGGATAATGCCAACTCCATCTATGTTGGGCAGCCCTTGGTTATCCGCGTCAACTTGGTGACACCGACCATAACCAAACCACCGACGATCACTCCCACTGGTTCGGCCGGGAACCCGGCGACTGCCACGGCAACGCCTTTGCTGACAAGCACACCTTAAACGCTGGACAAAATCGCATCCCTCAGTTACAATTCTGCCCCGTTGTTGTAACTGGAATTTTTGGAGGAAGACCTTTGGCTAATATCAAGTCTCAAATCAAGCGCAATAGGCAGAACGAAAAACGTCGCCTGCGCAATCGCACGTATCGCGGCACCGCCCGTTCGGCAATCAAGGAAGCACGGGCCGCGTTCAAGGACGAAAATCCGGAAGAAGCCCAAGCCGCCACCATGGAGGCTATCAGCCGCCTGGATAAGGCTGCTCAGAAGGGTGTCATTCACAAAAACAATGCTGCGCGCCGTAAGAGTCGTTTGATGAAGCACCTGGCCGCTCTTAAAGAGAAAGCCTAGTTCTCTTTTCCGCGCATTATCACCGCATGCATAGCGGGAGCCGTCAGCTCCCGCTTTTGCTTTTAACAACCAGATCATATTGTTCCCGAATTCGAACGACATTCTCAAAAAAACATTCATCCGGAAATCCCACTTTCAAGGAATGTTATAATCCATCCACTTACCTTCAAGGTGATCAATGTTCCAGATCGAACAACACGCTATCGAAGAAAAAATCCGGGCAGTCTGCCTCACAAACGACATCCCTCTGGCCAAGTTGAAGTGGGTCCCCATTCCCTTCTCAGGGGAGTGGGGTATTTCGACCTCCTTCTTTCAGACCGCAGCCAACGAGGCGCGCAGTGGAAAAGGCAAGGGACCGGTACCGCAACGCGCCCAGGAAATTGCCGAACAAGTCAAGGCGCAGCTCGGATCGCCTCAGGGATTCAGTCGCTGCGAAGCAGTCAGAGGCTATCTCAATCTGTACTTCTCTACCACTGAGTACGCGCGGCGCGTGGTTGATATGGTGCTCTCATCAGGTCCCGAGTTTGGCAAAGGCACACCCAAGACCGATCGTGTGATGGTCGAATACGCCCAGCCGAACACCCACCATTCCTTTCACATCGGTCATTATCGCAACGCCATCCTGGGCGAGGCTCTGGCTCGGCTGGTCGAGTTCGCCGGTTTCGAAACCATCCGTGCTTCCTACCCCGGCGACGAGGGACTGGGCGTGGTGACCGTGCTATGGGCCTACGACCGCTTCCATAAGGATCAGGAGCCGCAAGGCGTGCACGAGCGCGGGCAATGGTTGCTGAAGATCTATGCCGAAGCGACCTCTCTGCTTGAAGAGCAGGAGAACGAGACGCCTGAAGAGCAGGCGCAGCGCGAAGCTTACGAGGCCGAACGGCGCGAGTACTACCACCGCTTGGACTCGGGTGATGCATACCTGCGTGAATTGTGGCTGACCACCCGCGAATGGAGCCTGGAGGAATTGCGTGCCATCCTCAAGATGCTCGATATCCACATTGATGTGTGGTTCTACGAGTCCGAAGTGGACGAACTGGCCAAGCAGATCGTCGACGAACTGATCACCCGAGACATCGCTGAGGACGAACGCCCAGAAGGGCCAGTGATTGTCAGGATCGATGAAAAACTGGGTCTGACCAAGGAAAAATTCCGCACGGCCGTCATCCTGCGTAGCGACGGTACCTCCCTGTATCTGACCAAAGACTTGGCCCTGGCCAAGGTTAAATTCGAGCAGTATGAGGTCGATCGCTCCATCTATGTGGTCGACACGCGCCAGAGCCTGCACTTCCAACAGGCATTCAAAATCCTCGAATTGTGGGGCTTCCCACAAGCAGAGAAATGCCATCACCTCGGTTATGGATTTGTCAGCCTGCCGGAGGGTGCCATGTCGGCCCGGCGCGGGCGTGTGGTGCTATTCAAGGAGGTCGCCGACGAAGCCGTCCGACGAGTACTGGTCCAGAGCACCGAGAAGAACCCTGACCTGCCCGAGTCTGAGCGTCTGCAGGTCGCCAGCCTGATCGGGTTGGGTGCGCTGGCTTACGCCATGCTGTCGGTCGACAACAGCAAAGACACGGTCTTCGATATGAACGAGGCCCTCAGTTTCGAGGGCCGCACCGGACCGTACATCCAGAACGCGCACGTACGCGCTTCCAGCATTCTAAGGAAGGCCGGAGCGTTCCCAGCCGAGGCCGAATTCAGCTATCCGTTGGACTCCCACGAGATCGAACTGATCGACCTGATTTCGCGCTTCCCAGCCACGGTTGAACAGGCTGCACAGGAATATCGTCCGCTGATTATGGCCAATTACGCCTATGACCTGGCTAACACTTTCCATTCGTTCTATCACGCCGTGCCCGTCATCCAGGCAGAGACGCAAGCAATCCGGGAGGCTCGTCTACGGCTGGTTGCTGCCGCCAAGCAGACACTAGCCAATGCGTTGCATTTGCTGGCGATCCAGGCTCCGGAGGTCATGTAAGCTTGCGAAATGCGTATGACTCAATTGTTTTACGCATTTCGCTTCAATGTTTCTAGTAATCCAATCTAACCTAGCAAGGAGAAACCTTTATGCCAATCCGCACTCTCATCATGGGGGCCGCCGGACGCGACTTCCACAACTTCAATACCTTCTTCCGCGGTAACAAGGATTACGAAGTGGTGGCTTTCACCGCCACGCAAATCCCTGACATCGAAGGCCGCCTGTATCCGAAAGAATTGGCTGGAGAACTTTACCCGAAAGGCATCCCGATCCACGCCGAAAGCGCGCTGCCCGAATTGATCAAGAAGTTCAACGTCGACCAGGTTGTCTTCGCTTACTCCGACGTGCCGCATGAATACGTGATGCATAAAGCCGCTTTGGTCAATGCTGCCGGCGCGGATTTCCGCCTGATGGGCACCAAAGCGACCCAGATCAAATCCAGCAAACCGGTCGTCTCAGTCTGTGCCGTGCGCACTGGTTCCGGAAAATCCCAAACCACCCGCCGCGTCTCTCTAATTTTGCGCGAAATGGGCTTCAAAGTTGCGGCTATCCGCCACCCGATGCCCTACGGTGATTTGGTCAAACAAGCCGTGCAGCGCTTTGCCAACTACAAGGACCTCGATAAGCACGAATGCACGATCGAGGAGCGCGAGGAATACGAGCCGCACATCGATAACGGTGTGATCGTCTACGCCGGTGTGGATTACGAAGCCATCCTGCGCCAGGCTGAAAAGGAAGTCGACATCGTACTGTGGGACGGCGGCAACAACGATTTTCCATTCTACGTTTCGGACTTGCAGATCGTTGTTGCTGATCCGCACCGTCCGGGCCACGAATCGACCTTTTATCCCGGCGAGACGAACGTCCTCCTGGCCGACGTATTCGTCATCAACAAGGTCGATACAGCCGACCCTGACAACGTCATCCTAGTGAGGGAGAACCTGCGTCGGCTCAACCCGAACGCTATCCAGATCGAAGCCGCTTCACCGCTATTTGTGGATCACCCCGAAACCATCCGCGGCAAACGCGTCCTGGTGATCGAAGATGGCCCCACGCTGACACACGGTGGAATGACTTACGGCGCTGGCTTTGTAGCCGCCCGTCGCTTTGGGGCAGCTGAGATCGTCGACCCGCGCCCCTTCGCGGTAAAATCAATTGCAGCTACCTATCAGAAGTATCCCAAGACCGGTCCGATCCTGCCGGCCATGGGTTACGGCGAGGCACAGATGAAAGACCTGGAAGCGACCATCAAGGCCTCGGATGTGGACCTGGTTATCATCGGGACACCGATCGACCTGACGCGCGTGATCAAGATCGACAAGCCCTACCAGCGCGTGCGCTATGAACTGCAGGAAATTGGCCAGCCCACACTGGAAGATATTCTGAAAGATAAATTTGGGAAGAAATAAATCGTAAATTACAATAGTGAAAAGAAAGCGCCGGCTATTAAATAACCGGCGTTTTTTTGTTATGATGGTGCAAGAAACCTAAACCAAAGATTCGCTTATCGTAAAAAGACATGACAAATCCCAATCAATCGCGCTCCCTGCATACAGCCAGTCTTTTGGCAAATGTCCAACAGGAGTTGGAGATTCTTTTCACATCCACATCCGAATCGATCCTGTTGATCGAGCTGAATGGGATTATCCTGATGGCCAACCTTGCCAGCGCGAACTGGCTTCAAATGAGAGTGGACTTACTTCCTGGTGAAAACCTATTCCAACTGCTCACTTCATTTGGGGTCCCAATCAGAGAATGGGTACACGAAGCGGTCAGTAAAAAATCAATTTACAACGGGACATCCCGCCTGGGTGATCACTTCATGAACATCCGTCTGATTCCCATTACGGGCGACGATAAGGTAATGCGTCTGATCGTCATTGGTCAGGATATTACCGAGCAAAGACGCGCTGAAGAACAAGTCCGCGAATTGACGGGGCAATTGGAACGCAAAGTTCGCGAACGCACCGATGAACTGGAGAAACTGAACCAAAAGCTGACACAGGATCGTCAGCAGGCAGAGTTGCTGGCTAACCTGTCGCAAAGGTTGATTGAAGAGGCACAAGATTATCAAGGTTTACTCAAATACATTACACAGGAGTTGTCTGAGTTGATTGGCGATGCCTGCCTGATCGCACTTTTTACATCTGATCGGACTTCCATAGAAATTCTGGCTTTCACTGATCGCGATCCCGACGAATTAGATCTTAAACCTGAGCAATTGATCCACCAAACCGTTCCGGTCGATACAAGTCCGATATTCAGCAGCATTCTTAATGGGAAGAGATATTCGGCAAAAGAAATCTCTCCCGAAAGGCGGGCAGATATCTTTCCATCTTTGTTTAATGTAAATTTTGGGGAAAGAAATCTAAGTGATTTGGAAGTTTACCCATTGCAAACGAGCGATCAACCCCTGGGTGTATTGGCAATCGTCAGAAAACATGGACAACCATATTCAGACGATGAAATCTCCTTTATCGGCAATCTGATCAGTCCAATATCACTGACAATCCAAAATGCACGGCTCGTCGAAAAGCTCACGGAGAGTCAAACACAGTTACGCGGTCTTTCCCAACAACTGGTGCAGGTGCAGGAAAATCAATACAGCCATCTGGCAAAAGAATTACATGATCGCATCGGGCAGGATATGACCGCCATCAATATCAATTTGAATATCATTCGCGAAACGATGCCCAAAACGATGCCTGAAAACATTACACTCCGACTCGATGATATTGAAACCCTGGTGCAAGAGAGCGTACAGCGTATGCGTTCGATCATGGCCGATTTCCGCCCTCCCATGCTGGATGCATATGGATTGACAGCTGCACTCAACTGGTACGGTGAGCAATTTAGCCATCGCGCGAACATTTCTGTCAACATTAATGATCGTTACTTCAAGGAAATCCGACTGCCACCGGAAATCGAAATTGCCTTGTTCCGCATTGTCCAGGAAGCGCTCACAAATGTCGCCAAGCATGCGCAGGCCTCCCAGGTAGACATTGAATTACTGGAAAACAATGACAGCTTCTTGATGACCATCACGGATAATGGCGTCGGTTTCGCCACACAGGTGCAGGGGATCAGTTCCGAAGGGCACTGGGGACTGACCAACATGCGAGAACGCGCCCGAGCGATCAACGGACAGTTCCTGCTCAGGTCCATTCCCGGCCAAGGTACACAAATTTTAGTAAAGGTGGGCAAGGAATCATGACCATTTCCGTGTTTTTGGTAGATGATCACCGCGTTCTGCGCGACGGATTGCACATGCTCCTGGCCTCACAAGCAGACATTACCGTGGTTGGTGAAGCCGAGAATGGCAAGCAGGCCATCGAGGGGATCTCAAAGATAATGCCTGATGTCGTCCTGATGGACATTACCATGCCGGAACTCAACGGCATTGATGCCGCGAAGATTATCCACGAAAAATTACCCGAAACCAAGATCATCATCCTCTCGGTGCATTCGGATTCAGAGCATATCTTTCGCGCCCTCCAGGGTGGCGCGCATGGATATTTACTTAAGGAATCAGCCGGGTCAGAAGTAATCTCTGCCGTTCGGGCTGTTTACCTGGGAGATCGCTTTTTGAGCAGTGGCCTCAGGGATAAATTTGAAGATTCCCAATTCATGCAAGACCGAACCCAAAGCCCCCTTGAATTACTCAGCCTACGGGAACGGGAAGTGCTGCAACTGACCGTTGAAGGGCATTCAAGCGCCGCAATCGCCGAAAAGCTAAAGCTATCTCCAAAAACTGTTGAAACCTATCGCAGCCGTTTGATGGGGAAATTAGATTTGCACGACCTGCCAGAACTGGTCCGCTTCGCAATCAAACATGGCATCACACCCATCGACTGATTCGAAATATTCGCTCTGACCTTCAAAAACCCTCATTTTAACTATCAAAACTGCAAACCCTAAGTCAAGGATTCCTGACAGACATCTTTTGAATAAATCTGTATACTAGCAATATATTCATTTATTCAAAAGGAGTTAAAAATGTTTCGAACACGCATGTTAAGAAGCTTCATCATCCTCGTCGTAGCCTTAACACTAACAACCACAGCTTTCGCCCTGGCCGCCGGCAACACGGTCGATACCAGTAAAGCAGGCGACGGCAGCGCGGCCGTCAGTGGCTACGCAGTCTCCAACATCACCTACAACCTCAACACGATCACCCCGTCCTTGATCGCCTCGGTCGAATTCGATCTCGATGACACCGCAACCAATGTAGCTGCCAGCATTTCCGACAATGCGGCAACACCCAACGAAACCTTCTCAGACAGCTGCTCAAACGGCGGCAGCGGCAACCACTGGACCTGCACCTTCACTGGCGTTACCGTCCTGGAAGCCTATGACCTGCGCGTGATTGCTGCCCAATAATAGAGGCGTCACTTCACGACACCCAATACAGGTATGACAAAGCCAGATAAGACTTCTGGCGTGAGAATGCAATGAACCTGTCACAGGCAGCCCGTCAAAGGTCAGCTGATTGGCAGGTTCTCTTTTTTGTAAAGTATAATTTTTAATATGTCGATCTATCACCGGCGTTACCAGGCGCTTCTGCTGGCCTTATGGATTGCACTGATTGCAGCTTTTTGGCTTTTCTTTGCGCCCGTGCAGGCTGGCGGACTGGCAACTTACGTGATTGTCGCCGGGCAAAGCATGGAGCCCAAGCTGCATTACGGGGACCTGGTGGTGGTACACCAGGCTTCCAACTATCAAGTTGGAGATGTCGTCGCCTATAACAACGCTGATCTCAAGCATTATGTCATCCATCGTATCATTGGAGAAAATCTCGGCCGCTTCCTTCTAAAAGGCGATAACAATTCCTGGACCGACGACTATGAACCCGTCCAGAAGGAAGTGCTTGGTAAGTTGTGGGTCCATTTGCCCCGATTCGGCTCCTACATGCTGGCGCTCCGCAAACCGCTTCCCATGGCGCTATTTTCCGGATTGATCGGGATTGTGGTTGCAACAACCTTGTTCGCTTCAAAGCAGAGAAAAAGACCTCATATGGAGAAGAATTCAAAACGATCAGATCTGACCATCCGTAAAAGTCTGACAGGGTTGGGCCAGAGAATCAGCCCGAAGAACTTAATCGAGAAATTCAAAGCTAGGCGCTCGCAGGAGCCGGAATATCTGCCGGCAGGCCAGAGTCCCGATCCCAAAAGTACCCGGCGCATGAATATGATTGAGACCGTTTTCTTTGCACTGGCTGTGATCGCTTTTCTATGCCTGATGCTGGGCATCATCACTTTTACCCGCCCGACGACACAGACCGTATCGGATGATGTCAGCTATCAGCATCTCGGATCCTTCGCTTACTCTGCCATAGCCCCTCCGGGCGTGTATGATACGAACACGATCCAAAGCGGGGAACCGATCTTCCCGGCATTGACTTGTTCTATCAAAATCAATTTTAAATACACCCTGGCTGCGGAGGCACTGGAAAATATTAACGGGACATATCAATTGACTGCCTTGTTAGCAAATCCTCAAAGCGGTTGGCAGCGAACCATTCCCTTGCAGGAACAGGCTGCCTTCACGGGCAACGGCTTCGACACGCAGACAAAATTGGATTTATGTGCAGTTGCCAAGCTGGTTGAATCGTTTGAGCAGATCACTACGCTACACCCAAACTATTATTTACTATCCATAAATCCGCAAGTGCACGTGACCGGGCTGATTGCGGGTCGCGCCTTGGATTCAACCTTTGAGCCCAATTTGGCATTTCAGTATGACCGGACGCAATTCTACCTGGTTGCTCAGGGAGAGAGCTCAAACCCACTAATTCCGGGAGAAGCGAAGACCCTGCACGCAGAAACACAGGTGCCGAATACATTCTCCTTGTTCGGACTGCAACTCGAAGTGCCCATCCTACGCGTGGTCGCTGTCATTGGACTGATCTTATCCTTGAGCGGATTGGCAATCCTGGGTTTGCAACTGGAGTATATCGCTCGGAATGACCGCGAAACCTTCATTCGCATGAAGTACAACCCCTTGGTGATCGATGTAGAAGAAACCGGTTTACGCGACAATATGCAGTTGATCGAAGTCAATTCCATCGATGACTTGGCGAAACTGGCCGAGAATCATAATGAGATGATCCTGCACGGGACAAAAGCCGACGTCGAACATTACCTGGTTCACGTAAACGGGGTCGCATACGTCTACTCGCAAGGGAGACAACACCCGGTGGTCATGACTGAAGCGCTGGATGATTTCCGATCCAATTTCATACACGGGCTGGATAACAACGAGTTTAAGGTGTATTACCAACCCATCGTTTCCCTGGAAGACGGACGGATCACTGCCGTCGAGGCTTTGGTTCGCTGGCAGCACCCGCAACGCGGATTCATCTCAGCCGGGGAATTCATTCAAGCAGCCGAATCGACAGGATTCATCGGCAAACTCGACGAGTGGGTCATGCTGATGGCCTGCACGCAATTGAAACGGTGGCAGGATGCAGGGTTTGACCTAAAAGTTGCTGTCAACCTTTCTGCGTACTACCTGGAACACGAGCCGGCTGAATCCGTCCAACGCATATTACACATGACGAACGTTGACCCAGGCTGGCTCCAATTAGAAATTCCTGAAGCGCTGGTAACCGAATTTACACCTGACGTATTACGTCAATTACAAAAGCTAAAAGAGATGGGCATCAGTCTGACCATTGATGATTTCGATGGCGAGATCGCGCTCTCTTCAATCAGCCAGATGCCAATTACCAGTTTGAAAATGGATCGCCTGCTGGTCAAGAAAATTAACAACCCGGCCGAGCTGGTCAAAATCCAGCAACTGATCGCGGTCGCCGCTTCTCTGGGATTGAGCGTAGTAGGAAAGGGAGTGGAAACTAACGAAGAAAAAGTTTTCCTGACAGAATCGGGTTCGCAGGCACAGGGATACCTGCTGGGACGACCTGTTGCAGCGAACGAAACCGCGGATTTACTCCGACTAAACGCACAGATAACTGAGTCCGCCGCGCCTCAGAAGAATCCGAAAAAATAAAATGTTCAATATTTCGAAAAAATTTCGAACGCTTGCCTTGATCCTTTTGCTAACGCTGATCCTGCTGAGCGTAATCACGGCCCTGGCAGCGACAAATATTGTCCCGGTGACACATTTGCTAGATCAAAGATCAGCGATCACGACCTTTGACGTTGCGCCACCGGAATGCGACAGTATCCGCAGCAGCCTGCAATCAATCATCTACTGTAGCGGTGGAAAATGTAGTGGTACCAACGCCAACGAATTGATCTTTGGCACATCCGGTGATGACACCATCGATGGTAAAAACGGGGACGACTGCATCGTGGGTGGAGCTGGGAACGATTATTTGAGCGGCGACAACGGCAATGATGTCCTGGTTGGTGGACCGGGGACCGATACGTTGGACGGAGGCCAGCGTCCTAAAGATACCGATATTTGTGTGGACGATCACAGCACAACCACCTACATCGACTGCGAAGTCACCCCATAGACGAAACGTGGGAATGTATTCAACACACTTTTCTATAGCAGCATGATACGTTCAGGAGGACGTAAGTTCTAAGAGAGCAGAAATAAACATGAAAAAAAGAGTTACTACTTTATCTATACTGATCTTGGCTGTTTTGATTTTGCTGAGTACCACCTCAGCGCTGACAGCCGGGAATATCGTTCCGGTGACATTCCTATCCAGTCAGTCATTTTCGATCTCGATCAGCGATCTTGCCCCTTCAGCGTGCGCAGGTTTGAATCTAACCAATATTGTCTACGCTTCTGGACTGACATTCGGAACGAATGGCAACGATCTCATCCTTGGGAGCGGGAACGGGGAAACTATCTTTGGCCTGGGCGGCGACGATTGCATCGTCGCAGGAGGAGGCGATGACATTTTACTTGGAGGTGGAGACACCGACGTATGTATCGGCGGCCCGGGCAGCGACTCGTTTCAACTTTTCATATTTGGGGGTTGCGAAACAGAAATCCAGTGATGGGCGGGGCAAAACGCAATACGTGAGTGGTCACTCCACAAACTGTGCAAGCCAATTAATATCCAACACCTGTTTTCATTCCATGCTCAAGGCGCGCAGGAGGACCCTGCGCCGGTGCGGACGGGCACGCTGTTCGAACAGGTAGATGCCCTGCCAGGAGCCCAGGGACAGCTCCCCGGCGTCGACCGGGATGCTCAAACTGGTATCGGTCAGCATGGCGCGGATGTGGGAGGTGGCGTCGTCGCGGCCTTCCAGGTCGTGCGTGTACCAGTCTGCCCCCTCCGGGACCAGCCGTTCCATAAAAGTCTCCAGGTCAGCCCGGGCGCTGGGGTCCCAGTTTTCGGACAGCACCAGCGAGGCGCTGGTGTGCGGCAGGAACAGGAAACACATGCCTTCGCGTACATCCCATTCGCGCAGTTGCGCCCGGACTTCAGTGGTAATGTCGTGCAGGCCCTTGCCGTGGGTGGAGATTTCCAGGGTGATCTTGTGCCAGTTCATCGCTGATGATTATAGCAAAAATCCCCTCAGTGCCGAAGGCGATTTCGAGTCTCTCCGGATATACTCGCTTCGGAAAGACCGCCAGCAAAGGATATTGAACGGTCTTTATGCCAGACTTTGATTTCTTGAGAAAAATTTTATCGTCTGCGCGCTAAACTCCACCAAAGCAAGCCACCCAGCAGGATACAGAGCACGCCCAAAAGGAGACCCAGGTCGACCCCGCGCCGGGGTGCTGTCTCAGCCACCGCTGGGGTTCCCGTTTGCAGCGCTTGAGTCATGGTAGGGGAAGGGGAGGGCGTATGCGTCGCCGGAGTGAGAGTCGGCGTAGCGGTCGAGGTGGCAGGCGGGTTGACCAGCAGCAGCAATTTTTGTTCCGGGTGGATGACCGAGGTGTTATCCAATCCGTTCCAGGCCATCAGGTTTGAAAGCGAAATGCCATACAGGCCAGCGATCCATGAGAGTGTTTCCCCGGACTGGACCGTATGGTAGTACTTCCCGTCTGCCCCAGGAGTGAGTCTCTGCAGGGCACTCAAGGTTGGGCTGGGCGTGATATCCCCCGGGGATATCAAAAGTTTTTGCCCGATTTGCAGGGGCCAATCCGCCTGGAGTCCATTCAAGGCCAGTATCTGATCCACAGTGACGTGATACGCCTCAGCAATGATGCTCAGCGACTGGTAAGGCTGCACTTCATGGATAATCCTGCCATTTGCATCCGGGGTACTGGGCACGATCACGCCAGGGGGAGTCGGCGTAGCATAGCCCTGGGTGTCTTTACTTGGGATGAATAAGCGCTGCCCGGCCAGCAGCGGTACCTCGCGGGAAAGGTTGTTCCATACCTCCAGGTCGTGGATGGTGACGTGGTAGCTAATCGCGATTGACCAGAACGATTGCCCGGCCCGGACCACATGATAGATCTTGCCGTCCACATCCGGTGTGGCGACCGTTACCGGTACGATCCATTGGGAAACCGGATTCGAACCGCTATCTGCTGAGGGTGTGCCTCCCGAGGAGGCTGAATAACTGCCACACTCCTGCCCGGAAACGTAAGCCGCCTGCAGAACGTAGTAGGTCTTGCCATTCGCCTGGGCCACACCTGCCCCGACGTTGCAATAAGTCGGCTCAACTGCCGGGCGCATGTGATCCGGATCGGACCAGATCTGCATGATCTCATCGATGCCCATACCCACGCTGCTCATGGCAAAGTTTTCCGTTGCCCATACGGTGCCGCCATTCCCATATCCAGCTGCCGCCAACCGACCACGCACATCCCCAATATGCCAGGACATATTGTTGGCGGCCATGGTTGCCGCCGTCGATTGAGCCACAGCATCAATAGTGAAATCCTCGACCAGAGCCGGGAGCCCATTCGAAACACGCAGGGTATTCATCGCAGCGATCAAATCATAGGCGCTGACCTGATTCGGTGGGGCAGGATGGAGCGCCTCAGCCCGGACAACCTGAGGACAATCGAGCGCTCCGACTCCGAAGACGATGAGCACAAACCAGCCTAAAAAACCGTTGAAAACGCATACGACAATTATACAAGTCATCTCAAGCAGGATCATGACCCAGATCTACATGCCTGATGGTGGAGTGCGCGTACCTGTTGAGTTGCACACAAATCCAGGGCATCTTTTACACACTTCGGGTGTAATACTCAATGAAACTTTAGAAACAAAAGGAGCATTTTATGTCCACCCTGGCCCCCACGCTATCCAAGCGCTATTTCCCACGCACGGCCGCCTGGCTGCGCGACCTGTCCTTGATCACTCTCGGTGCTTTATTCGTAGCCGTCCTGGCCCAAATACGAATTCCCCTCCCCTTCACCCCCGTCCCGTTGACGGGTCAGACCTTCGGCGTGCTGTTGGTCGGCGCGGCCTTGGGCGCTAGGCGCGGACTGGCCAGCCTGGGTCTGTATACCGTCGCTCGGACTGGCTGGTCTGCCGGTCTTCAGCGGTTGGACCTCGGGCCTGGCGCATCTAGTCGGCCCGACCGGGGGATATTTGCTCGGCTTTCTGGCAGCGGCCTGGATCGTCGGTCGCCTGGCGGAGCGCGGCCTGGAACGCAGCCTGCGCACCTCGCTGCTGCCCTTCGCGACCGGGACGCTGGTCATCTACTTGTGCGGCACCGGCTGGCTGGCCCTGCAGCTCGGCTTGGCGCAAGCGCTAGCCCTGGGCGTGCTGCCGTTCCTGATCGGGGACCTGCTCAAATTACTGGCGGCGGCGCTGCTCCTGCCGGGCATCTGGAATTTCATCAAATAACGTGATTTGTGGATAAGCGAAATTAGCTTCATTCTGAGCCGGCAGGGCGCTGGTTCAGGGTGATATATTTTTTGCTATTGATGCATACGTCCTTATCCAAAGCCGGCGTTATAATAATTCGAACATACTTATTGGTAGAAGAAGCGAGGTTAACGTGAAACGAGCCTTATCCCTGCTCACAATGTTTTTAATTCTGCTTTCCGCTTGCCAGACCGCAGCAATCCCGCCCACCCCGACAGCCACCACAATCCCCAGCCCGACCAGCGCGCCTTTCAACCCGGCAGTAAGCGTGAGCGGTACGCCGCAGGTGGTCTTCGACTGGGCAACACAGCGCTGCGGCGACGATGAGCACCCCGACCTGCCGGTGCGCGCCTTCCGCGACGCGGACGGCATGATCCAGATGAGTATCAGCAGCCCGACCAATTACCGCCTGATCGGTCCCGATTTCAATTCGCTCAAACCGGACTGCACGCCGACGCTCATTTCGGCGGACGACCGCGACCCTTCCCACTACAACACCTGGGACTGGATGAGCGCCACCTACACGCTGGACGGCCAGACGGTCTACGCCATCATCCACAACGAATATCATGGCGACCAGGCCGGTTCGATCTGGCAGGCCGATCAGGACTTCGGCGCAATCCAGGGCGGCCACGACTGGCACTACCAAAGCTGGAACGGCTCGGGCTACACCGATATGACCTTCGACACAGCGCAGGATCGCTGGCAGGGGAGCCGCCCGCTATGCCAGATCAGCGACCGCTTCGCACACCCCGACCTGGGCTGCGAACCTTCGCGGACCTGGGTCAGTCCCGTTGATGGCACCGTGACCATCAACGGCCGCGCCTACGACGGTGACCCGAAGGGCGGCAACGGCGTGGTCGCCGGCATCTACAAGGGCAGCGAACAGCTCTGGACGGCCACGATTGACAACGGTGATACGACCGGCCAGTCCTATCGATCTACAGGTGGACGTGCAAAAAGGCGACCAGCTCCACTTCCGGGTGAACGCGCGCGGCGATAACGGCTACGACACGACCTTCTTCAACCCCGGCATCAACCGCGGACCGGCGCCCTGCCCATCGGGAGATCACAGCCTGTGCACGCTGATCAGCCTGACCTATGCCGTCTCGACCGATGGCGGCAAGACCTACAACCAGCCGCCCGACCCGCAGCACCTGCTGGCGAACCTGCCCTACCAGTACGATCCGCAGGCGATGCGCGCCATCTGGCAGCCCAGCAACATCGTCCAGAACCCGCACGACGGCTACTACTACGCCCTGATCCAGCGCGACGAGCACGGGCCGTCGGTCGGCGGGGATGTCCAGGGCACCTGCGTGATCCGCACCCAGACGCTGGACGACCCCCACAGCTGGCGCGCCTGGGACGGCTCGGGATTCAACATGCGCTTCATCGATCCTTACACGGACACGAGCGCTGATCCCGCGGCACACACCTGCCAGACCGTCTCGAGCAATGCCATCGGCGCCCTGACTTACGGACTGTCGTACAGCACCTATTTCGACAAATTCATTGCCGTCGGAGTCTCCGGCTCGCCAACGCCCGGCTTCTACTATTCCCTCTCCGACGACCTGGTCCACTGGACCCCCAAGCAGTTGCTGATGGAAGCGCAACAATCCTTCACCAACGGCGGGAAGACGCCTTATTTTGCCTACCCAGCCCTGATCGACCCGGATTCGACCTCGCGCAATTTCGACACCGTCGGTCAGAGCTCGTACCTGTACTACAGCCGCTTCAACCAGACCGATCCTTTGAACGTCGACCTGCTGCGGGTGCGCCTCACGTTCAGCAAATAAATCCCATCTTTTGGCGGTGGTACCCGTTATAATGGAAGAATGTTCATCGACCAGGTTGAAATCTATGTAAAATCCGGCAAAGGCGGCGATGGCGTCGTGCACTTTCGGCGCGAGAAGTACGTGCCGCGCGGCGGACCCGACGGCGGCGACGGCGGCCGGGGCGGCGACGTGGTGCTGGAGGTCAGAGCGACGCTCAACACGCTTTCCGCTTTCCGTCAGAAGGAACGCTTCATCGCCCAGGACGGGCGAAACGGCGCCAAGCAGAACATGACCGGGAAATCAGCCGACGACCTGGTCATCCTGGTCCCGCCCGGCACAGTGGTCTACGAAGCCGAAACCGGTGAACTGCTGGGCGATCTGACCGAACCTGGCCAGCACCTGACCATCTGCAAAGGCGGCCGCGGCGGGCGCGGCAACTCACATTTTGCCACCTCTCGCTACCAGACGCCGCTCACGGCCGAAAAAGGCGAGCCGGGGGAGGATAAGCGGCTCAAGCTGGAACTCAAGCTGATCGCCGACATCGGCATCATCGGCGTGCCCAACGCCGGTAAATCCACCTTGCTGACCGCCCTGACCAACGCCCAGCCCAAGATCGCCTCCTATCCCTTCACCACGCTCGAACCCAATCTGGGTGTTGCCAAAGTCGACGAGTACACCAACGTCGTGCTGGCGGATATCCCCGGCCTGATCGAAGGCGCCAGCCAGGGCGCCGGGTTAGGACATGAATTTCTGCGGCATATTCAGCGCACGCGCGTGTTGATCCATTTACTGGATGGCCAGTCCGACGATCCGATTGCCGATTTCAGCCAAATCAACAGCGAACTGGCTCTGTTTGATCCCCAACTGGCAAGAAAGCCGCAGATCGTGGCGCTGAACAAGATCGACCAGCCTGAGGTGCAGGCAGAGTTTCCCAAGTTAAGAAAAAGAGATGAAGAAACGCGGTTTTGTGTTGATGGCCATCTCAGCCCTGGCGCGCACGGACGTACGCGAGCTGCTGCTCAAGGCAGTCGGGATACTGGCTGATATGCCTCCACTGGAAGAAGTCGAACTACCCATGCCGGTCTACCGGCCTAAAGAAGACCCGCGCAATTTCGTCATCGAACCCGCAGGTGAAGGGGAATGGCGTCTATCCGGTGCGGGCATCGAGCGCGCCGCCGCCATGACCTACTGGGAGCACGATGGCTCGGTGCGTCGCTTCCAGAAAATCATGGAAACCCTGGGCGTGGACCAGGCCCTACGCGAGGCCGGCGCACAGGAGGGAGATACTGTCCTGATTGGAGACTATGAATTGGAATACCAGGAATGAGAAATCGAGAAGCGCGAGCGTATGATGTCTCAACACGGGCCAAAAGAACCGCTTAGCCGCAGGAACTTCTTGCGCCTGCTCCTGACCCTGGGGGGAAGCATGGTCGCCACACCATTTCTTCAAGCCTGTGAGTACCTGGGTCTGACTAAGCCCACCACGACTCCTGCCCAATTATCCCCAGGCCCTACCGCGATCATTTCGAGTCCAACCGCAAGCCCAACAGCAGCACCCACGCCGAATCCCCAGCCCACGCAGGCTGGCTGGACGACGAAAGTTGCGTTCGTTAAAACGCGCGACCGAACGGCTGGCGTCCGGCAAGCAGTGCAATTACTGGGAGGTAATCCGGTTCAAGGAAAGCAGGTATTGCTGAAACCCAACTTCAACAGCGCCGATCCTGCTCCCGCTTCCACCCATCCCACAACCTTGAGAACGCTGGTCGGAATCATGCAGGAGATGGGCGCTGGCGAAATCACGGTCGCCGACCGCAGCGGGATGGATCACTCACGGCAGGTGATGCAATCGCTGGGCGTGATCGCGATGGCCAGGGAACTTGGTTTCGAAACCCTGTCATTCGAAGATCTGCAAAGTGAGAATGATTGGGAACTAATCCAACCTCCTGGCAGTCACTGGAAAAATGGCTTTCCGTTTGCGCGACCTGTCTTGAACGCGCAGGCGGTCGTACAGACCTGCTGCCTGAAACCACATCGCTTTGGCGGACACTTCACCATGTCACTCAAAAATACTGTCGGCATGGTGGGCAAATACATGGGTCGTGGCGGCTACAACTACATGAACGAACTGCATGCCTCCCCCTACCAACGCCTGATGATCGCCGAGGCCAACACCGCTTATACCCCCGCACTGGTCGTATTGGACGGTGTGGAAGCCTTTATTGACCAGGGTCCGGATACCGGCACAAAAATCTTCGGGGATGTGATCCTGGCCGGCACAGACCGTGTAGCGATTGACGCTGTCGGGCTGGCTGCGCTGCGCTTCCTGGGCTATCGGGGAGAAGCCTCACGCGGTTCCATCCTCCAGCAGGAACAAATTGCACGCGCCATCGAACTGGGACTTGGGGTAAATTCGCCCGAAAGGATTCAGATCCTCACGGGCGACTCGGAAAGTGAAGTCTACGCCGCCCAGATCCGGGATTATCTGCTTTGATCAAGATTATACCCCGGTCGGTTTGACGCGCCGCCACACGCCCAGGGTGAAGCTGGCTACACCCAGCGCCTCAGCCGCCCGGCCGGTCACTGTCAACCAACCCGGCCCAATAAAAATTACAATTGCAACTAACCAGATCCCCAGGTTAAAGAGGATCAGCGCAATCCAGATCAGGCGCTCATCCCCGCGCGGCGTGGCGGACGAGAAGCGCGGCAAGATCCAGTAAGCTACGCCAATTGCCAGTTGCACCAGCCAACCCAGCAGCAGGAATTCCATGTGAGCCGGCAGCAGCGACCAGGCCCAGGGCATGACCGGCAAGCCTTTGTTAGCCAGCATTAGCCCTCCGAAAGTAAATCCCAGCGCCAGATAAATCAGCGATACGCGCACGAACCAGACACTTTGGCGTGGCATCTAGCGCTCCTTAACCCGGCCCCAGGTATTGACCACAAACGCCAGCCCAGCCAGCCACTGCAGTACCGCCGAAATCACAAGCAGCCAGCCCCACAATGGAGCTGGCTGGTTCGTTTGCAGCGGCTCAGCAAGCGCGCGCAGGATTAAACCCGAATTTAGAAAAATGTAAGTGACCCAGCCAAGTCCTTCGCTCCTATGGGGTTTTTCACGCGAAAACTTGGGAAACATCCAGAAGACAATTCCAAAAATCAACTGGGTCAGCCAGCCGAAAACTAATAGATGTAAGTAAACCGGGAACAATCCGCCGACCGAATCGAAGGCCAGCAAAATCCCAATAAGCAACACCAGAACAAAATATACCAGCGAAGTTTTTACGAACCAGCGCGTCAAAGTTGGCATCCAACCTCCTAAACGGGACGCGACACACCCTGGATCCGTTTCACTTCCGCGCGGATCGAGAGCAGGGTCAGGGTCAGGAACAATAAAATCGCCACTTCATTCAACAGTCCGCCCCATTTCCTTCCGACGACCCAACCGCTCAGGTCACTGACCACCCGCAGGCCAAGCGACAGATGCAACAGGCCGAGGTGCAGGTAGAATGCTGGGCGGAAGGTGACCGGCACGTTCAGGATGGCAGGCAGGATGATCGGGGCGTGGCCAAAGATCATCGAGATGATGAAACCAATGAAGACCATGTGAAGCACAGCATCATAATACGGACCGGCATACTGCGCACCGAACCACAGGTCAAGGATTCCTGCCAGAGCCAGCCAGATATAGCCCAGCATCAAAGCGCGGGCGATGTAACGCGTCAGCGGGGCAGGATGGCGCCGGTTGCGCGTGGCGATATCGTTGCGGAAGGACCACAACGCCAGGGGCAGCAAACCCAGTCCGATGAGGCGCGCCCCCCAATCCGGCTGGAAGGCGTTCAGGATGACACCTGCCAGGAAGATCATGGTTGCAGCCAGGAACAGGCGAATCTGCGTTTTTGTCGGATGCAGCACCCGGCTGAGTTCGAGGCGTTCGCCCAGGATAGTCAGCACCAGGAAAGCCTGCCACCAAAAGACGATCTGGAAGATAGCCTCTCCCGCCAGCCAAAGCAGATTGCCAGTAAACCAGGCTAACATGCCAACCAGCATAACGGCCGTGTAGACGGCCGGCTCGCGGCGTACGATCAAGACCAGGACCAGCACTCCTCCCAGACTGCCCAATGTGAACAACAAAGCGCCGAAGAGCGTGTCGGGGAAAACCAGTAAAGTCAGCCAGCCCAGCCCGCACAACAACGGCACACTGAGCAGCCAGCGCCGACGCAGGGCGACCACTCGTTCTAGGATGATCAAGCTGCCAAGAAAACCCGAAACCATCAGCGGACCGTGACCTATCAGAAGCGGTTTTAGTAAAGCCGGCAGCGACCAGCCCAGCCGGATCAGTCCGGCCCACATGGAAGCCAGCAATGCCAGAATTGAGAGCGTCAAAAAGGGAGTGTACTGCTTGCGGAATTTTATTTGCATCGAGACCTCGATTGCTAAATTATACTAATTTTATCCAGTATTTCTTTGCGCTGCCGCAAACAACGGATTTTGATAGAATGAGTAATACCACTCAGGAGCATCCAATGGTTTACCTCCCCATGTCCGGCATATGCATACTCGACCTTTCACGCCTGCTGCCCGGCCCATACCTCACAAAACTCTTCACCGACCTGGGCGCCGAGGTGATCAAGATCGAGACCCCACTGGCAGGCGATTACGCCCGTCTGGCACCACCAGAAATGGGATTGGGCGGCCTGTACGAGACGCTCAACCGTGGCAAACAGAGCCTGGCGCTCAACTACCGCAACCCGCGCGGGCACCAACTGTTCATGGAATTGGCCAAAACTGCGGACGTGATCCTGGAAGGATTTCGTCCGGGAACCGCCGAGCGCCACGGGATCGGCTATGAAGACATCAAATCCATCAAACCGGATATCATCTATTGCTCGCTCTCCGGCTACGGGCAGGAAGGTCCCTACCGTGGGCAGGCCGGGCACGATATCAATTACGAAGCGCTTGGCGGCGCGCTGGCGCTCAACGCTCAACCCGGCGAAATGCCCATTCCCTACGGACTGCCCATCGCCGATTTGAGCGGGGCCATGCTGGCCGGGATCGCCATCCTGGGAGCGCTGTTCGGGCGCGAACAGACCGGTCAGGGTGCTTATCTGGATATGGCGCTGCTGGACGGTGTACTCTCCTGGATGACACCCCTGGCCGGAGCGGCATTTTTCAGCGGCTTCGAACTCAGCGCCGGTTCACATCCCCTTTTAGGCGGGTTGCCGTGTTTCAATATTTACCAGGCCGCTGACGGGAAGTATCTGACCCTGGCGACGCTCGAACCGACTTTTTGGCAAGCTTTCTGCCAGGTGACCGGTCGGGAAGATCTACGCATGCGCCAGTTCGACCGGACTATTAAGGCAGAGATCGCAGACATCTTTCGCCAGAAGAGCCAGCAGGAATGGCTGGAAGCCTTCGAAGGATCAGACGGTTGCGTTGAAGCGGTCAACTCGTTCGCGGAGATGCTGGCGCATCCGCAGGTCAGGGCGCGGGGCTACGTCCGGGAAGAGGCCGGGAAACCGGTCCGGCTGGAATCGCCTTTCGTCTTCGCCCGACGCGCGCTCGAACCAGCCCCGTCGCTGGGACAGCATACACGCAAAATCCTGCGCGAATTGGGTGTCAGCGACGAGGAAATGGAAGCGCTGGTCGAGAGAAATATCATCGCCACGGGGTGAGCGAACAGCTTGTCAAGCAAGTGCAGAAAGGGTAAGATAGGGATATGTCACGCCTGCCATTCGACATTCGCCGCATAGGGGTCTTCGTTGGGGTTTTTATCCTGGTGCTGCTGGTGTTGGATTTCAACGCCCGCCTGCAGGAACTCGACCGCCTGAACAAGCAGAACCAGGTAGTCAGCGCCCAGGCAACGGCCATCACGGCAACCCAATCCGCCTTGCAAACCCAGGTGGCTTACGCCGCATCAGACCAGGCTGTGGACGATTTCGCCCGCGATAATCATTACATCCAACCCGGTGATCATCCGGTCGTGCCGGTGCCCGCACCTGGTAACACGCCGGTGATCGAGAGCTCGCCAACGCCGTCCCCGACACCCCAGCCGAACTGGATGGTATGGTGGGAATTGTTTTTCGGGGATAATGGGAAATAGCCCAATAAAAAACGAAGGCCTGACGAAAATCGTCGGGCTTTTTTCATTCA
Organism: uncultured Chloroflexia bacterium; assembly: GCA_963790075.1. Lineage (GTDB taxonomy): Bacteria > Chloroflexota > Anaerolineae > Anaerolineales > Villigracilaceae > CAYOUV01. Next base: position 831,322 of record CAWBNG010000004.1, on the reverse strand, counting down.
ACCCATGCTAAGCAGGCGACAATTCTTCTGCCAGTTTCGTGGTTGGCGCAACCAGGAAAATCCAGTTATCCCACAGGATGTGGCTGACGATCAACACACCCAGCGGCAGCTTCAGCGCATACAACCCGCCCCAGAAGGCGCCCGCGACGGTGGCCGCACCGATCAGGGTGAAGTTGCCGCTGACGATGTGTGCCCCACCATAAGCAGCCGTACCCACCAGCCAACCCCAGAAACGACCGAAATGTTCCATCAGACCGTCCTGCAAGAAGCCACGCCAGAAAAACTCTTCCGCTGGACCGATCACCAGTCCCAGGCGCAGCCTCAGCTCCCCGCGCGGACGGATGCGCTTCAGCTTGTATATTTCATCGATCTGCTGGCCACCCTTCGGGAGCAATAAGCGCGACAAGCGGTCTCCGACCTGGAAAATGCCATCCAGGGCAGCCGCCGAGCCGATCCCCTGCAGGATTTCTTTCAACCCGATGTGCGGTCTGCGCAATTTGGGCTGCGTGGCCAGCGCCAAAGTCCCGAGTGACAATCCGGTGCCGGTCATGCGCTCCCAGAAGCGTTTGCGCGACCCACGGAAGGTCAGAGTAAATAAGCCAAACGCCAGCGTCGCGCCGAAGGCTAGCAGCGGCAGCGACTTTTTCATAACATGTGACCCAGCGAAAGCCCAATCACGTACAGCAGGCCAAAAGCCGCGTGCAATTGGGCAGTTTCGATATCAATCTTGACAATGGCGCGCTGCAGCCCGTTATTCCCCAATTCTGCGGCGATAGCAGTCGCATAAGTGACCGCATCACGCCCGAACAGGCTGTCGCGAATCCAGACCGAATGCAGTCCGCGCCGACGGGCATCATCCGCCCAACGGACTACGTCCGCAACTTCACCGCACGCTGCTAAACCTATCCCGACCGGTCGGGCAAGCTCAAACATGATTACCTCCTAAAAATAGCATGCGCCCGATTATAAGACTCGCTCGGGCGACAAACAAATGACAAATGTCATCAAATTTGATGGATTTACTAGATGGGTTGAAAAATTTTCCACACATGCTATCATAATTTTGGGAGGCGGCTATGAATTCGAATCTAAAAGGGATTTTGTTCTGGACACCCCGCATGCTGGGCATCCTGTTTGTGGCTTTCCTCAGCCTGTTTGCATTGGACATCTTCGATATGAAATTGGGTTTTTGGGGTACGCTCGTCGGTTTGTTTATGCACCTGATCCCCTCCTTGGTACTGGTCGTGGCACTGATCCTGGCCTGGCGTTGGGAATGGGTCGGCACGTTGCTGTTCTTCAGCTTCACCGCCTGGTTTATCGCGATTTCCCTGGGCCACGCTGGCTGGATCACCTACCTGTTGATGGCGGGACCACCTTTTCTGGTAGGAGTGCTCTTCGGTCTGGGATGGATCTATCGCAAGCAGATCCGGGAATAAAACAAATTCAGTCGTAGGACACCAGTGTAGGGTATCAGAGTACCGAGGACCAAGGGCGGAATTCCATTTCAATCGTGCTAAAATAGCTTCCAATGATTCGAGATCTTTGGGATAGCCGGATATTAAAATTTCACTTGTCCCGCCACTTTTATCTGTACTTTTTTAGCCTATGCGCAACTCGCTTGATCGGTAAATATATCAAGCAAGGGAAAACAGTCGATAGACGTCTACCCAAAAAACACAGCGCTGATTCCGCCCGATGCTGATGCTGCCAATTTTGTCCAAAAATAATCCGACCCCGGAATGGAAGGTCAAACCCAAGCTAACCAGAATGCTTGGGTTCCTGCTGATCGCACTCTGGCTGACAGGCTGTAACACACCCTTTATCCCAACCCCGCTGCCCACCCAGCGTCCGGGTGCAATTAGTACCATCGTCGCACAAACCGCCGCTGCAGCCCAGACCCGGACCGCCACTTTCGCCCCGACAGCGACCGACCCGCCAACCCAAACCCCCACCCGCAAGCCAACCCCTACCAATCCTGCTCCAACGCAAACTCCAATAGAGACTCCCACTGCAACTTCGGTTACGGTGCTCAGAAATTTCTACCGGGTTCGCGGGGATGCCACCAACGGTCGTTTCGAGGATTCCACCCGGGCTGACGCCACTGGCGTGCGCTGGCCGCCGCAGGTCAATCCGGCATATACGACCCAGAATTTGACCAGCAGCACCGAACGGGTAAATCTGACCAGCTACGGTTGGGAAGATTATGTGCGCTGGCTGTTGAATGACGACGGGCGCCTGTTCGATTATGCCACCGGGCCGCACCTGGCGCTGTTCAACAAGACCGGCTGGCCTCAGATGGAGTTGCTGCTTTTCGGCAATAACGTGGTCATCGCGGAGACCGGCAACGTGAAGTGGGGCTGGGCGCGCATCATAACCATGGACTATCAGGAGGGACCACCTGACCCCTACACGGACTTTCAATCCACGCCCTGGTTCATCCAAAAATTTACCACCGTAAATAAATTCGAGGCAGTCGACCTATCCGCCAAGGGAGCGGTGTACTATCCGATTGTCAGTTCGCGCAATCTCTATGTTCCCACAGATTGGCTCGAGCCATTTCCCTCGGTGCCGAGGACCGAGCAGGTTAAGATCACTGATTTGCCGATTTACGTCGAGCCGTCACTTGACAGTTTAGTATTCAGCAGCTATCACAAGGACCAGTCTTTCCAGTTATTGGGCTACGCCCCCCGGGGCTCGAAAGTGTGGGGATTGGTCAGAGAGAAGAACCAAAATGGCTGGGTTATGCTTTACACACCCAAAGAGTACCCCTATTACCTTACCAGTTGGGAGATGGCGACCGACCCGCCGCCGTAGCTACAGATAAGAAAAGAGACAGGTCACTTTTTCTTGGGGGTAGATTTTTTTGTGATCGTATTCGCCTTTTTGCCAGTTTTTAGCTGTTTATCTGTTTTGCTCGCGGTGCTTTTTTTACGAGCCTTTTTGGTAGTCTTGACCTTTTCTTTCTCATCTTCCTGCTTCCCAAACATCCCATCCCACTCAGCCTGCACGGACGGCACTCCTGCACCTTTGAGCGCGTCGTGCACGGCGGCCCATTCCGAGCCCGCTGACAAAACGCCAGTCCAGGAAGACGTGGCACTTGTAGGCCTGTAATTCGACGTATAAACCGCGTTCGCTCAATTCGCGGCAGGAGCGGATGTATTCCTGCCCGCTCATGCTGTCGCGGAAGATGGCGTAGTCCTGCTCACCAGTTGGTAGCCCCAGTCCATCCGCTAAAGATTTCTGCAAGATACCGGTCCCGGCGTTGAAGCCAACCGAGGTGCGCACCCAGCCGCGCGCCTGGGCATATTTGTTGTGGTAGATCACCAGAGCAACCTTCTCTGAGCCTTCGAAGGTCGCCATCCCGATTGGAGTACGCGAAGACGTCTTCGTTGACATGTCCTTCCGGGCGCAAAGAAATCATACAGCAGGAATTTATCCACCCCGGCGAACAGGGCGCGGCGATGCAGCAGCGGAAAAACGACCTGATAATGATACTGGACGAAGCCCTCGTCCGGCGTCTCGTCCCATTTGGGGCTGCGGAACTCCATCCCATACTTCTCGTGAAAGCCCTCCACCTGCCCGTGGCCGAACATCGGCAGCCCCGGCAGGGTGGACATCATGACGCATACACCGAAGTACTTGTCAGCCTTACCAAACTGCTCGACGGCGGTCTTCTCGTCAGGATTGTTCATAAAGTTGACGAAGCGCTGCAGGATGCGCGGGTCGAACTCGAGCGTATTCTTCATCACCGCGCGATATTTTCCATTGTCCTCGTCGCGCAGCATGTGCATGAAAGCCGAGTTATAGACGCGGTGCATGCCCAACGTACGCACGAAATAACCTTCCATCATCCAGAAGGCCTCGGCCAGCAGCAGCGTGTCCGGGACCTCGGCCGCGACCCGGTCGACCACCTCGCGCCAAAACTCCTGCGGGATGGCCGCCTCGAACGCAGCCTGGGTCAGGCCGTGCTCCGAACGGGAGGGGATCGCGCCTCCGGCCCCCGGCTCCGGGAACCACAGGCGCTGGATGTGCTTCTTGGCCAGCGTCATGGCGGCATCAAAGCGAATGATCGGGAAATTGCGCGCCACGTGCAGGATGGTCTGGATGACAGCCTCGCGTACTTCCGATTTTAGATAGTCGAGCTGGGCGGTGTCGTTCCAGGGAAAGGAGGTGCCGTCGTTGCCGTGATAGATGTAGCGCGTATCGCCGGTCCAGCGGTCCAGGCGCTTGAAGACCACTGCCGCGTCGGAGTGGTTGTAATAGTGATCCTCGATGAAGATGCCCACGCGCGGATCATCGCTCAGGTCCTCGCTGTTGTAGCTATACGACGGGTAAGGCGGGTAAGGCAGAGACAGGAACCAATCTGGGTGCTCGATGACCCACTGCGAGTCGATGCCCATATGGTTGGGCACCATGTCAGCCGCCAGGCGGATACCGTACCCCCAGGCGCGCCCGCGCAGGTTGCCAAGCGCCTCCCAGCCGCCCAGGTCAGCGGCAATATCGTAAGAGTAAAGCGAATAAGCCGAAGCGACCGCCTCAGCGTCACCCATGCGCTGTTTGATGCGCTGGCTGGCGCGCGAGCGCTCCCACAAACCGATCAACCACAGCCCGCTGAAGCCGCGCTGTGCTAACATTTCCAATTCATCGTCGGGCACCTGGTCCAGGTGCGCGATCTGTCGCTGGTATTGGCGCGACAACTGGTCCAGCCAGACGTAAGCGTTCTTCGCCAGCAGCACCAGGCGCGGCATCCACTCGCGGTCCTGGCTGAAACGCTCGTACTCCGGCTGACCATGATATTCCAGCACCGGTGCTTCCCCGCTGAAGCCACCTGCGCCAGTCCGGCGCATGATCTCTTCCCGCACGTAGTCCATGCCGCGCAGCAGCCGCATCACCAGAGCTTCGCCCAACAAAGCGCCCCAACGGTTGAGTAAAAATTCCAGTTGCCCGGCCAGCGAATGCGGTGAGGCCAGCGCCGGTGCACGCAACACCTGGATCAAGGTCTCGGTTGACCCTTTCCCGCCGAAACCAGGCTCATTGGCAAAAAAATCAGACAATTGCCTGACGAGTTGCTCGTAAGCTGTCTCGGCCTGAAGTGTTCTGTCGTCGAAGAGCTCCTTGTAGGTGTGAGTGGCGGGATTGAGATTGGTGATATGCAGCAGCAGCAATTCCTCAAGCGTAGTCTGGCGATGCGGTACCCCAGCTGTAGCTGCTTTAAGATATTCCTGCGCTGAATCTTCTGCGCGATAAACAGCCAGCGGAGGGAATTCATCAGTGAAGCGCAATAAAGTCCCATCCACAGCGGTTACACCGCTCAATTCTTTCAGCCACTCGTCCGCCCGCGCCAGCACGCCCGGGTTCTGCAGTTCGTATTGACGGATCAGGATATGCAAGACTTCATCGAGCAGACCCATGGCATTGATATCGGAGGCCGGTACCGGCTGAGGCCGATCCGCGGACATGTTGGCTGCGAAGCGGCGTGCGGCTGCAAAATCCGCTAGAACGACGCGCCCGTCTGTGGAAAATAGTTCAGCATCAAAATGGAATTTATCACGCGCTTTGCGGGAAACATGGAACTCGTAAAGGGACATGGCTTCTCCTGGTATTAATCATACCCGATCAGCGCGAGGCAGCCAGGTGCTGGCTGCCCTATCAACACAAATGTCTTGTCTGGTTACTCAGACGCTACGGTGTGGTGCCAACCAGCCGAGCAGCGCATACGCCAGGCCCAATAAGATCAGGGTGAATTTAATCGTCGCGCAGCCAGCCGCAATCTGCGGCCAGGGGGATACGGGAAGATCAATCAACTGCCGCCACAGCGCGAAGTTCTCGAACGCATCGAACCCCGCCGCAGCCAACGCGCCCCAGCCAAGCCAGGCACCTGCCCGGACGAATAGACCGCTTCGCCTTCCTGCCGCCAGCAAGACTCCCAGAGCGATCGCAGCAGCGTAGGAAGGCATAAAGAGATAATCAAAACCGAGGCTGAAGGCAGCGTAGTAGGGCCTGATCAACTTAAAGCCCATGGGCGGGTTATCCTGCGGTTCCCAGGAAGCCAGGATTTCCTGCGCTTTGGCCGGCGCCCAGGCTAGTTCGTAAGAAACGATACCCGCAGGGGCGGCAGCGGTCTGCAGAGGGCGGTTGATCACCTGCATAACAGCCATTAGCCCCAGTGTCCAGACCAAAAAAATCAGGAATACTCGTTTGCGAACGACTGGAGAGATAAATTCAAGCGGATGGTTCATTATGAATCCTTCTTACGGTTTGCAAATACGACCAGCACCCAGAAGTCTGCTCAAACAATCCTAAATCTTCCGGCGATAGACCCGGTGATTCTTATATTCGATGCCATTCAGGTTCTTGAGGTCAGCACGCATCTGGTGAGTGGTCTCGGCCACCTGCGTCATCTCGACGTTTTCGAATTGGTTGAAACCTAAGGCGGTTTGGCCCAATTCATAATAGAGTAGCGCATTTCCGCCGGTGCCCTGGAATCCCGGCAGGATGCCCATGCCGTTGCCAGAGAGGGTCTTGGTGCGCTTCATTTCGAACAGGATATCGACAAGCCCAAAGGGGAACAATCGACCTTTGGCACGCTGCAATGCAGCCGAAACATCCGGAAAGGCGAACAGGAAACCGACAATTTCATCTTCGTGCAAGATGATCTTGATCAGGCGCGGGTCAGCCACCAGGAAAACATTATCCACGGCGTAGTCGATCTCGGCCTGGTTGAAGGGATAGTATTCCCAATTGTGGATGAAAGTATCGTTATACGTCTGCCCGATGCGAGGCGCCCATTTCAGTAATTCTCGTTTGCTCTTGAACTTTTTCACACTCAGCTTGCCGCGTTCCATCACACGCTGGGCGATACGCTCGACCCGTTCCGGGATGCGGAAAGACTCGGCTGGCAGATAACAGGAAACGAAATCCACTTCCTTCTCAAAACCCAGAGCTTCGATCAATTTGGGGTAGTAATCATAGTTGTAATTGGTCATGTTCATCATCTGGCGCTGCTCGAAACCCTCGATCAACACGCCATACCCATCGAAGGGAGACAAGCCTTTCGGGCCGACGATCTTGTCCAAGCCACGCGCTTTGGCCCAATCGAAGACCGCTTGGAAGAGCGCATTAGCTACTTCCTGATCATCAATACACTCAAAGTAATAGAACTCGGCGTCCTTAGTCTTGTGATATTCATTGAAAGGTTTGTTCTCCAACGCAGCAATACGCCCGACCACTTGGCCATCCCGCAGAGCGATAAAGAAATCCGCATCCGAATGGGTGAAGAAGGAATGTTTCTTACGATTGAGGGGCGTATACGCATCGACAAATAACGGCGGGACCCACTGCTTGCAATCTTTGTAGTGCTTGTAAGCAAACTGGACAAAACGCTTGACCTGGGTTTTGTTGCTCGTGTCAATCTTTTGGATGGTGACCATGTAATGCTCCTTGGACGAGGATAAATGCCTTTTATTAGTATATAACAGCTTTTTCAATTGCATACAGAACACTGAGGAGAGTCCCGTCAGGAACCGGTCAATCCAACATTCAAGCTAACATCACCAGAGGGGTTGCTTTTTATAGTCAAAACCGGTAAATTAAAAAGTAGTGTGTGCATTAATCCACATGAATTTGAATGGATTATTAACCCGGAGGAGATTTAAATGGATAAAAATCAAATACAAACCCATGTGCCAATCGTCGGATGGCTTTTTGTTGCGCAAAGTGCAATTCTCCTGCTCATCGCGGTTTTCCTGCTGTTTCTGCTGGTCGGGATTGGTTTTGCCATTCAAGACAGAACTGCAACGCCAATCATGAGCATTGTCGGTATCTCACTGGCTGTGTTCATGCTCTTACTTGCCCTACCCGGCCTGATCGCGGGTGGTGGTGTACTCGCCAGGAAAGCCTGGGCACGCACGCTAGCCATCGTGGTAGCGATTTTTGGTTTAGTCAACATACCTGTTGGCACCATGATCGGAGCATATGCGCTCTGGGTGCTATTACAGGATAGTGCGACCGAGTATTTCGCTGCCATGAAAGAAGGAAACGCTTAATAACCTACCAGGAACAGTTGTCCGGGTGGTGACATCCCATTTTCGAGACCAAGGGTTACTATTTTCCACATGACGTGATAATTTTGTTAACGTATTTGCCGGAAGGTTTGATTTCTCTATGCAAAATACAAAGACAAGATTCAAAGACCATCCGATCAGTTACTTCTATGTGCTGGCATTTGTAATTTCGTGGTTGGGTTGGGGGCCGATCGTAGCCGGTTCGCGAGGCATCCCGCCGTTCAACACTCCTTTTATTCAGATCCTACTAATCCTGCCGGCACTTGGACCAACTCTGGCTGCAGTAATCGTCGAAGGCACAATAAGCGGCAGCCAGGGGGCAAGGAAATTGCTGGGTGGGCTTATCCAGTGGCGGGCCGGTTTCATATGGTATTTGACAGCGATCCTGGGGCCAATCCTGCTTTTCCTCGGGTCACAGTTTTATGACCTGCTGGTCAGCGGCAAATCCCTGACGTTGCAAATTCCAGGCGAGGTCATCTTGTCGACGCTGGTCAGCGGTTTCGTGACGAATTTAATCGTCAATCCCTGGGAAGAAGTCGGCTGGCGCGGCTTTGCACTACCTCGTCTGCAAGAGCGCTACAGCGCACTGATCGCCACCCTGATCGTCGGCCTGCTGTGGGGATTGTGGCATGTGCCCCTGTTCTTTTGGAATGGCAACCCGATGAGCAGCTATCCATTCATCCCTTGGCTGCTGGGTCTGGTTTCCGAATCGTTCATCTACACCTGGATGTATAACAACACCAGGGGCAGCCTGCTGATCGTATCACTATTCCACATCTTCTTGAACACATTCGGACCAATTTTCCATGGCTCGGTGATTGGATTGACAGTTGTCAATTGTGTAATCGCGGTCATCCTGTTGGTCTCCTATGGGCCGAAGCGCTTATCAAGAAAACGTGATTAGATCATCTCCAACTGCTTATCAACGTGCTATACTTGCTCGTCTGTCATCATCTTCAGGAGGCAAACCACCCTATGGACAATTCCGAATCGCTCGCAAAATATGCTGAACTGACCGTCAAAGTCGGCTTGAATCTGCACCCTGGCCAGCGCCTATTGATCGGCAACCCGTCAACCCGCGGCGCACAGCTTCATACCGCCCCGCTGGTGCGGCAGATCGCCATTGCTGCATACAAGGCCGGTGCCAGTTATGTCGATGTGCTTTGGAGCGATGAAGCCATGTTCCGGGACCGATTTTTATATGCACCGCGCGATTCCTTCACTGAATATCCCACCTGGCATGTAAACGCCTACGAGGATTTTTTCAAGAAAGCAGATGCGATCCTGACCCTGCGTTCGAACAATCCCGACCTGCTCAACGACCAGGATCCGGAATTGATCGGAGTTGCTCAGAAAGCTCATCTGCAGCAGATGCATTCCCTCAGCCAGGCAATTTCGCTGAACAGGATGAATTGGTGTGTCATCGCTGCGCCCAGCCCTGCCTGGGCAGTAAAAGTCTTCCCCAATCTGACCAGCGACGATGCCCAGGATAAACTCTGGCAGGCCATCTTCGAAATCACGCGCGTTGACCAACCTGATCCCGTCGCGGCCTGGAAAGAACATATCAGCAACTTATTGACCCGCAGCCGCTACCTGCAAGCCAAGCAGTATAGCGCTCTGCACTATAAAGCCCCCGGCACCGACCTGACCGTCGGTCTGCCCAAAGGCCACCGCTGGATCAGCGCCCGCATGACCGCTGGCAACGGTGTGGACTTCACCGCCAACCTGCCTACGGAGGAAGTCTTCAGCCTGCCACACCGGGAACAAATCGATGGTACTGTGCGGGCCAGCCTGCCGTTACCCTATGGCGGCGCAATAATCGAAGATTTCAGCCTGACCTTCGAAAAGGGACGCGTGGTAAAAGTCAGCGCCCGCAAGGGCGAGGAAGTCCTGCGCAAACTGATCGAAACTGACGAAGGCTCAGCCAGCCTGGGTGAAGTGGCCCTGGTCCCCAACAGTTCGCCGATCGCCCGACGCGGACACCTGTTCTACGATCCTTTGATCGATGAAAACGCCTCCTGCCACCTGGCTCTTGGACGCGCCTACCGTTTCACGCTCACTGACGGCGAAGGCCTGAGCGACGACGAATTCCAGGCCCGGGGTGGTAACCTCAGCCTGGCACATGTCGACTTCATGGTCGGCTCCGGCGAAATGGACATTGACGGTATCCAAGCAGATGGCAGTACCGAGGCGATTATGCAGCAGGGTGAATGGGCGTTTGACACTTAACATCTGCTCCTCTTTCGAGGCGCAGGTCTCCGGTTTGTATATTTTCGGTATAGAAAATCCGACCAATCGAAACTGAATGAATTTGAATAAAGACCTGCCTCGTGGCAGGTCTTTAGGAATTAGGATTGTCCTGGATTTGTACGCTGCACAATCCCTCGCTCCCAAGCATAAACCGCTGCCTGGGTGCGGTCCGCCAGGTGGAGTTTGCTGAGGATATTGCTGACGTGACCTTTGACAGTGTTCTCGCTGATCACCAACTCCTCCGCAATCTGGCTATTGGTCATGCCACTGGCAATCAATTTAAGCACATCCAGCTCCCGCTCGGTCAGTTCGGTGAACAATGGTTGCTCTTCGGCATTTTCGCCGCGGATATTCTGCAACACGCGCGCCGCCACACGAGGGTGCAAAGTCACCTCTCCCTGCACAGCTTTGTGGAGGGCATCAACCAGCCGCTCCATTTTCATGTCCTTCAGAATATAAGATATCGCCCCGGCCTTGAGTGCCGGAAAGATATGCACATCGTCATGATACGAGGTCAGGACCACTACTTGGGTACGCGGGCTAATTTTCTTGATCTGGCGGGTTGTCTCCACCCCGTCCATACCGGGCATGATCAAGTCCATCAACACTACGTCGGGGATCAACTCAGCTACCAGGTCCAGGGCCTCTTCTCCAGAAGCAGCCTCCGCAACCACCTTAAAATCAGGCAAAGTTTCCAGGTAGGAGCGGATCCCATTTCGGACGACTTCATGATCGTCCACAATGATTATCGTAATTGAATTGACCATTTTCGTACTCCTCAAATTTTTTCAACGCGGTTAGGACTCGGTTTCAGCCGGGAGGCTGACCGTCACGCAGGTCCCCTCTCCCAGCGTGCTTTCGATACGCGCCTGTCCGCCAATTGACTGGATGCGCTCACGAATCGAACTCAATCCCATCCCAGACGGTTTATTATTCAGATCGAAGCCGCACCCGTTATCCAGAATCGAAAGTTCGACCTGCTCATTTTCATAATTCAAGCTTACTTCCACGCGTGAGGCTTTGCTGTGCCGGGATACATTCGCAAGGGCCTCCTGCACCACACGGTAAAGAGCTTGTGCCTTTTCTAATTGTAAGTGACGTTCATGCCTGATCGACAGGTTGACCTGGATATCATTGCGATTCTCCCATTCAAAAATGTATTCGCGCAAGGTAGTCGCCAGCCCCTTTTCCATGAGAGCCAACGGGTACATTTCTTGAATCAGGAAAGTCAACTCCTGGATCACCTCATAGACCAGATTCTCGGCCTCGTCCAGATGGCTTTTAGCGTTGCCGGGATCATTCGCGATCACACCGTTTGCCGTCCCCAATTGTGCCAGGGCTGCAAAGGCTTTTTGCTTGGCACTGTCGTGTAGATCGCGAGCCAGGCGGTTACGCTCTTCCATGACTGCCAGTTCTTTGGTCTGCTCAAAGAGTTGGGCGTTTTCAATTGAGAGCGCAGCTCGTTGTGCCAGTGCATAGAACAACCGCTGGACATCCTCTACAATCACTGATGGGTGTACATAACCGACAAAGAATAGCGCCACGATCTTTTCTTCTGCGCGGATCGGTAAGAGCATAAAAGCCCGGATGCCATCCCAACGAAAGGCTTCGATCACGTCTGGACGTTGTTCCTGCCAACGATTGTCGCTGAAAGTATCATGGATGGTGATTGCCTGGCTACTGTTAGCAACCTGACCAAACAATCCTTCGTCTTCCCCAAAATGCAGAGCTGAAACCGTCTGCTCACGGAATCTGCGGCTGAAACTCACGATCCAGCGATGATACTTCTCACTCCAGACCAGAACAGCACTCTTGTTGGCATTGAGCATATCCACAGCCACGTTGACAATGGTTTGCAGAACTCGCTCGACCGTTACCGAGCGTAACATCATCTCATCGGCGTGATAAAGGGCTTCCATTTCGCCCGTGCGGCGTTTCAAGGCTCCGGTGCGTTCGCGAACCTGGCGCTCAAGTTCCAGATTTTGGGTCTCAATGCTGCGCACACGCAACCGGTAACCGCCGAAAACGACCCCAACCAGGAGGACAAACATGCTCCCACGGAACCACCAGGTCTGCCAGAATGGCGGAATGACGGTCACTTTGATTGCCAATGGAGCCTGACTCCAAACGCCATCATTATTGGAGCCGCGTAGCTGCAGGGTATAGGTCCCACCCGGCAGGCGCGTGTAACGTCCGTCGCGTCGAGTGCCGCTGTAATACCAGTCCTGATCGAAACCTTCCAGCATGTAGGCGTACTGATTCTTGGTCGGCTCAGCGTAACTCAGCGCCGAAAATTCAAACTCAAAGTTATTTTGCGGCCAACGCAGGGTAAAGTCCCTGATCGTCCCTACCGGACGGTCCGGCTCGATGGGGGTCCCGTTTTGGGTCAGGGAAGTCAACACCAGGGGAGGTTCATAAGTACTATCAACGATTTGGGCAGGATCGAAGGCGGTCAGACCATTAATTCCCCCGAAGTACAATGTCCCATCCCGGCCTTTGGCATATGCGTACTGGTTGAATTCGTTGCTCTGCAAACCATCACTATCATCATAATTACGGAAACTATTGGTTTGCGAATCAAATCGAGAAAGCCCAAAATTAGTGCTTAACCAGAGATAACCTTTCCCATCTTCCAGAATTCCGTAGACAACATCGTTTGGCAGTCCGTTCTTCTCATTGTAATGAGTGAAGGAATCCGAGCCGGGATTGTAGCGATTAAGTCCGCCACCAGCGGTTGCCACCCACACGATGCCATTCAAATCCTGATAGATAGACATAATCGAGTCATGACTGATAGTGCCAGGGTCATCTGGATCGTTGCGATAGTGGGTAAAAATTCCAAGGTCCGGGTCGAGCCGGTTCAATCCACTGCTGACGGTACCAACCCACAAGCGCCCCTGACGATCTTCGTAAATAGCCGATATGGAATTTCCACTAATCGTTTCCGGTCCGGAGGGATCGTGACGAAAATGCGTAAACTGACCGGTATTCGTGTTGAAGCGATCCAGACCGGCGTTGGTGCCCACCCAAATGGTGCTCTGCAGGTCTTCGAAGAGCACATAGACCGCATTATCTGCCAGGCTACCAGGTTCTTCCGGGTCATGTCTGTAGTGGATGAATTTGCCATTCAGGGAATCGAGTCGGTCAAGTCCCTGGCTGGTACCCGCCCAAATCGTCCCGCCGCGATCCTGCAAGATAGCCCATACTTCATTTGCACCCAGACTGGTAGGATCGCTTAGGTTGTTGACGAAATGCGTATACTGCCCTGTGCTCGGATCGAAATTGGTCAGACCGCCGCCAAAAGTTCCAACCCAGATGTTGCCAACCCGGTCAACCATGATTGGGTAGACAGAGTTATCAGGCAGGCTGTTGAGATTGTTGGGATTATTACGATAATACTCGAATTTATCCTGCCCACGGTTGTGACGATTTAGACCACCGCCGTAAGTGCCCACCCATAAGACGCCACCACGATCTTCATAAATCGAGAGCACGGCATCGTTACTTAAGCTGTCACTCATGCCCGGGTCGTGGCGATATGTTATAAATCGATTTTTGCTGCGGTCGTAGAGGTTTAAACCGCGGCTGGTCCCTACCCACAGGTTGTCCGAGTGGTCTAAATAAACAGAGTTGACGCGGTTGTCGTTCAAGCTGAAGGGATCATCGGCCACATATTGGAAACGGCGAAAATATCCACTTTGTGGATTGTATCGATAGAGTCCAGTGGGTGTAGCCAGCCATAACTGTCCATCGATGTCCTCACGGATCATCTCAATCCGGTTTAATCCAGGATAAACGGGGTCCGCTGTCGCTGTAGGCAGATGCTTGAACTGACCGGTTTGGGGGTTGAATTGGTTCAAACCTCCATCATAAGTGCCAATCCACAACCGTCCGGACCTATCCTGCAAAATCGAAATAACGTGATTGCCTTCCAGGCTGTTGGGGTTCTTGGGTTCATAGTTAAAATGAAAGAAACGTTCCGTATTCCTATCGAAGCGGTCCAAACCACTGGCAGTGCCAACCCAAAGATTGCCATCATGATCTTCGTATATTGCCCCAACCAGGTCATTGCTCAAACTCGCTGGTTCACTGCCGGAATGGCGGTAATGCGCAAATTTTCCAGTTAAGGGATCATAGCGGTTGAGCCCTCCCAAACGGGTACCCACCCAGAGATAACCTTGGCTGTCTTCGAACAAGGCTGTAATCCAGCGGTCGCTCAGGCTATTGGGGTCCTCGGGATCAGGCTTGAAAACTTTGAAGTGATAACCATCATAGCGATTCAAACCATCTTCGGTACCGAACCACATAAACCCTTGACGATCTTGCAAGATCACGTGCACGACGCTCTGAGAAAGACCAGATTCGATGTTCAAATGGTCGAAACGCAAAATCTGGCTGTAGGGACTTTGTGAAGTATATACATCTACATTATCATTTGGGCGTGTAAGTGGATTTGGTCCAGGCGTAGATGGAATTGTCTGACCGACACAGGCAGTCAGCAGAAAGATTGCGAACAGAAATCCTATAATTCGGGCTAATGCCTTCATATCTATTGAATTGTAACAGATTTTTGAATAACCAACATGCACCCGCAGGAGGGTTTATATCCATTCCAAAGAGGGGACGCTAATAAAAAATCTCCCGAGGGGTCAGGCCCTCGGGAGAAGAAAAGAGACCGAACGCTATTTACTGGTTGGTGGGGAGGATCTCGGAAATATCTGAATCGAGAAATTTGCGTGCTATTTTGGATTGAAACCTTTTAGCGATAAAGTGTTCTGCAAGAACGCGCTATACTTATCAAGACGAGGAGCACTTTATGGACGAAAGGACCATCCCCCAACTGCAAGATAAAATGTCTTCTGGTGAGATGACTGCATTCGATATTACACAAATGTATCTGGAGCGCATCGAACGGATAGACAAACATGGTCCATCCTTGAACGCAATCATCGAACTTAACGGGGACGCGCTCTCAATTGCCAAGGCAATGGATGTTGAACGTAAAAAAGGTCAGGTGCGCGGGCCGCTACATGGTATCCCAATCCTAGTTAAAGACAACATCGACACACACGATCGTATGACCACAACCGCCGGATCATTGGCCTTAGAAGGTTCGATCGCCTCTCGGGATGCCTTTGTGGTAGAACGCCTGCGACAGGTTGGGGCGATCATCTTGGGCAAAACCAACCTTTCAGAATGGGCCAACTTCCGTTCGACTCACTCGTCCAGCGGGTGGTCCAGCCGTGGGGGACAGACCAAGAATCCCTATGCAATAGACCGGAGTCCCTGCGGGTCAAGCTCGGGTTCAGGCGCAGCCACGGCTGCCAACCTGTGCGCGGCAGCAATTGGCACCGAGACTGACGGCTCTATCATCTGTCCGGCACAGACAAACGGAATTGTCGGAATCAAACCTACTCTGGGTTTGATCAGCCGCTCCGGAATAATTCCCATTGCCCACAGCCAGGACACGGCCGGCCCGATGGCACGTACAGTAACCGAGGCTGCCATTCTGCTCGGAGCGCTGACCGGCATTGACCCACGCGATCCAGAAACACAGTTCAGCCAGGGGAAAGCTCTGTCAGATTACACCCCTTTCCTGGAGATCGGTGGACTGAAGGGAGCCCGCATCGGCGTTGCCCGTAATTGCTTTGGCGATGATCTGCGCGTGACTAAAATCATAGAGAGTTGTCTCAGTCTCATGAAACAAGCCGGAGCTGAACTCATTGATCCCGCCAATCTCGACAACGAAGAGAAATTCACCAAAAGCGAACTGGCGGTGTTGCATTACGAGTTCAAAGCGGACCTGAATGCCTATCTTAAAACCACCAGCCCCGAGGGGCAGGTACACTCTCTACAAGAAATAATCGCCTTCAACGAAGCGCACAAAGAGCGCGTCATGCCCTATTTCGGCCAGGAGCGCATGCTGGCGGCTCAGAAGAAAGGCTCCTTAACCAGCAAGAGATATTTGAATGCGCTGGCAAAAAACCGTCGTCTGACTCGGGAGGAAGGGATAGACGCCGTCCTTGAGAAATGCAAGCTGGATGCAATTGTTTGTCCCTCCGGTGGACCGGCCTGGCTGATTGACTTGGTCAACGGCGACCATCACCAGGGAGGCGGCTCATCTTCTCCCGCTGTGGCAGGGTATCCGTGTATCACCGTTCCAGCTGGCTATATCTTTGGATTGCCAATCGGGATCACTTTTATGGCCAGTGCTTGGCAGGAACCCACGCTCATCCGCTTAGCTTATGCATTTGAGCAGGCAACCGCTATCAGGAGGCCGCCGCAACTATTGCCCACGGCTGATTTGATGCAATAAAATTATGGTTCATATGCCTTTAGCTTGCATAGGTTAAAATTAGAAGCATGGACAACAAGGCACGTTTACCGGTCAGCAAGATAAAAATCACGCTGCCAACCCGACGCTCCGAGGTCGTCTCACGCCCTCGCCTGCTCGATTCGCTCTATGAGCAACTTGACAAGAAGTTGATCCTGGTTGCAGCGCCTGCCGGGTATGGGAAAACAACTTTACTGATCGACTTGGCCACCAATAGCGAGTTACCGATCTGTTGGATATCCTTGGATATCTTAGATCAGGAGCCGCAACGCTTTCTTACTTACCTGATCTCCAGTATAGCCAATATCTTTCCAGACTTTGGGAAGGAATCATTTGCTGCGTTAGAAAACCTGACCTCATTCGAGAAGGATGGGGAACGACTGCTGGTTGCGATTACTAACGAAATCGAGGACAAAATTTCTGAACATTTTGCAATCGTCCTCGACGATTATCATTTGATTGACCCGGTTCCTGTTATCCGACAGTTAGTAAGCCGCTTTATGCAGCTTACTGGTGAAAATGTTCACCTGATCCTTTCATCACGTAACCTCCCTGACCTGCCAGACCTACCCTTGTTCATATCCCGCAATCAAGCAACGGGATTAAGCTTTGAAGAGGTCGCTTTTACGCCTGAAGAAATCCAACAATTCTTTTTACAGAATTCAAATCAAGAATTATCGCGACAAGATGCAGAGCTTTTGGTTAACGAAACCGAGGGATGGATATCCGCCATCTATCTAACCAGCACACAAACCGGATTACGCCCTCCGGTACGTCCTTTCGAAGCTAGTAGCGATCTATCCGATTTTTTTGCACGCGAGGTGTTCAACAAGCAGGATCCATCCATACGCGAATTCCTACTCGTTACCTCACTCTTTGACACATTCGATGTCAGCCTCTGCCGGGACGTTCTTGATCCGCTCTTAGAAGGAGAAAGGCGCGATTGGCAAACGCTGTTCACGGAGGTACAAAGCCACAACCTGTTTACTGTTTCCTTAGGTGCCGATGGCCGCTGGATGCGTTATCATCACCTCTTCCAGCACTTTTTACAAGCCCAATTACATTATGAAAACCCAACTCTGGCCTGGCATATCCAACACCAGCTCGCACATTACTTCGAACAAAATGGAGTCTGGGAGGAAGCCTTACACCTTTATGAAACCTTAGCAGATCAAGACAGCCTGGCGCGTGTGCTGGATCGTGCTGGACCGATCTTTATCTTGAGCGGGAGAATTCTCTCTCTTTCAAATTGGCTCGAGCGTATACCGGTTTCAACGATTGAGTCACACCCAGAACTTATCTCCTTACAGGGAGCTGTCTATGCTTCCAAAGGTGATGCCCCATTGGCAATTTCCCTGCTCAGTCAAGCCGAATCCAAATTCCGCGCTTCTGGGTTAACCGACCGGCTGGCGATTGCCTTGGTACGTCGAGCGGTCGCATACCGCCAACAGGGTCGATTTGAACAAGCCCTATCCGACGCCGAAGAGGCAATTTTTCTCACAACGGGAAACCTTGAAAATAATGCGCAGTATGCCTTTGCTGAAGCACACCGCGTCAAAGGTCAGGCCTTATTTCGGCTTGATAAGTCAGACAAAGCTCTTGCCTGCCTAGTGCGCGCCATAAATTTATATGAATCTCTTGGGGAAACAAACAGTATTCCCATCCTGGAAATGGAGATCGGCGTGGTTTACCTGGCACGCGGAGATAGGCAAGCCGCTCTCCGTTATTTTGATCTTGCTTTAATAGCCTGGGAGGAAACCGGCAATCTGGACTGGAAAGCGGTGCTGCTCAACAATTTAGGAGTCCTGCACCATACGAGCGGGAATTTTGAATTAGCCCTGCAAACCCTGGAAAATGCTTTGCATGCAGCCGAACGATCGGGCAATTTACCCACCCAAGCCTTAACTCTCAACAGTTTGGGAGATCTCCTCACCGATTTACAAGATTATGATCAAGCCCTTATTTACAACGGACAGGCAATAGATATCGCGACACAGATTGGTTACACTTATGTTGTCTTTCTGGGCACACTTTCCAAAGTACGCCTGACTCGCCTGGCAGGTCAACCCACACTTGCTGAAAGTTTATTGCAGCCATTATTAAATAAAATTGATAATGTTCCACCATTCCAAAAAGCCCTGCTGGACTTGGAAATCGGTTGTTGTATGTTGGAGACCAATCGCGCGGAAAAAGCAGCCAGTTTTTTTTCAAGCGCATTGAAATTATTCACCCAGGGCAATCATGCTGTTGAGGAATGTATTGCCCGGTTATGGTACGGGACCGCCCTTTCACAATATGATCACCAAACGTGCCTGGCCGAGCTTGCAGCCATGGACCAAGCGAACTGCGACCTAGACCTGTCGAGTGCTCTCCTCATCAACGCAAGTCAGGCAATCAATTGGCTAAAAGAAACATTACAGTCAAAAGAGATCAGTTCCCGTCTAAAAAATATTTTCGATAAGGCAGAGCAATTCTCCCAAAATTTACCATCATTGCGGCGACAGCTGAGACAAACATCTCAGCGCATTTCGATTTCCCCCCCACATTTGGATATCCATACATTTGGGCCAGCACAAGTCCTCCGCAATGAGCAGCCGCTCAATTTGTCCGATTGGCAGACGCGGGAGACTCGTGATTTATTCTTTTATTTTTTAAATTCTCCGCCGGTTACCAAGGAACAAGTAGCAGCAATTTTTTGGCCAGACATTTCCCCAGCACGCCTAAAAATGCGCTTCAAGACCAATATGTATCGATTACGTCGGGCTGTGGGTCAGGATGTAATTATTTTTCAAGGCGATAATTACCGGTTTAATAAAAATATCGACTATGTCTGTGACCGCGAACATTTCGAAGGGCTCTTGACAGAGGCCAGTCTGATCAAACAGGTTAAAGAGCGAATACCTCGCCTGCAAAAAGCAGTGGACCTGGTAACTGGCCCCTACCTGGCCGATATCGATTCGGATTGGGCAGCTTTGGAACGCGCCCACCTGGAAGAATTTTACTTAAATGCACTTTCAGAACTGGCGAATGACTATCTTTCTACCAATCAAGCTTTACAAAGCCTAGAAATTAGTGAACGCGTATTAAAAGTCAACCCTCTCCTGGAGCAAACCCATCGCCTACGCATGCGCGCATTCTCAATGCTTAAAGACCGGGTTTCGATCACAAAGCAGTATCAACTTTGTCGTGAAATCCTCGAACAGGAATTGGGAATTCAACCATCGAACGAAACAGAGCAGCTATTTAAAAATTTAATTAATATTTGAGGCCACCTTTGTAGCCTGGCTACTGGTAGGATTAGGACATCGAAACAATTCCTACATAGAAAAGGTGTCTCATGAAAACCACATTTGCTCGATTATCCCTTTCCATCTCCAAAATCAACAAGACCCACATTCAAATGCTTCTGATGGTAGTCGTTTTAGCCATGCTTGTTCTGGGTAGCGGTGCTCCCACTGATTTTGGTGGAGTCGGTAGGTAGTGATTTTGCTGACCGCCATTGTGGCCGGCATCCTGGTTGGGATGATAGGCGCTTGGCGTGCCGGGGTATCCTGGCAACTTCCGATCTTACGTCATATCTGGCTCGCAATCGTAGGATTTCTACCTCAGTTATTAGCCTTTTATCTTCCTGCTACGCGAAACCTGTTAAATAAATCTCAGGCCGCGGTGTGCCTGGTGTTATCACAACTTTTGTTGCTGGGCTTTTGTTTAGGCAACCTGAAGTCATCAGGAATAGCCATCCTAGCAGGGGGATTAACCCTAAATCTACTCGTGATCCTGGCCAATGGCGGCTTGATGCCCTTACCCGTCGAAACAGCGAACAAACTGTTACCACAGTCCGTTATGGATACATTAAAAATCGGGCAACGACTCAGCACTCAAAGCAAAGATATTCTGCTTCCGGCAAAACAGATCGTCCTGCCCTGGTTGGCAGATCGATTTACCTCGCCGCCAGGTTTCCCATATTTATTCGTTTTTAGCCTTGGGGATGTGCTTATCGCAGCGGGGGCTTTTTGGCTCCTCGCAAAACCTTTGCATAAACCCGATCCCTCTAATTAGGAGTCACCTATGCTTACCAATTCAGTTGTCAGCCAGCGTTATACCGTCTTGGATCCAGCCTCCGATCATAGCAACATCAATCGTTTAATGGCAGCAGCCATGATCAACAAAGGATTTTGCAATCTGTTATTACAAAATCCTCTTGGTGCAGTTCGGAAAGGGTTTGCTGGAGAATCATTCCCACTTTCTCAATGGGCACAATCTTTGCTTATATCAATCCAAGCCGATAATTTACCGGAATTTGCCCAGGAACTCTCAGCCAAGTTATATGCAACATCGTCTGTGACACAATAAGGAGGAACACTTATTTTCTCATGTTGTGTTCACAACTTACATTCCCTGACTACAGGATACTTCCGAACAGGATTCGATAATGGTGAGCGAAATAAAGCAGTCCGTGTCCGGGACCGCTCTCTTTAACACTATACCTGACCTTTTTGTTACGAGTGATCTACCAACTTTAGCAGAACGGATTACACGCAGTTGTGTCGATAAACTCTCTGTCAAAGAGGCTTGGTTAGGGTTAATAAATACAAACGAAAAGGTTGATTGGCTTAGTTCCTGGCCTCACCTTGACAATCCCCCATTTAAACCGGAACATATTTCCAATGCCCTGTACAACAAAAGTGAAATTTTTATTACGCATGCCGAATCCAAAGGTGTGATCTTTCCATTAATCGTACAAGATCAAATTATTGGATTATTGGGATTAATCAGCGACCAGTCTGACTTCTTTACTAACGAACGCAATAATTTCTTATTCATGTATTGCCAGTTGGTTGCTTCTCATATCCAACAAATTCAATCCACGATCCAAATTCAAAGCCACTTGGATCAAATCGAAATTCTACAGGACATCGACCAAACCATTCTCTCATCTTTTGACATTCACGATAAAACCGAGACCATCCTTAAGAAAATTACCCAACATCTAAACGTGGACGCAACAGACATATATTTACTGGATACATCCCAACAATCGCTTAATTTGCTCGTGAGTTATGGGTTACAGCCCCTCCCTCCAGAACAACTAAAATTAAAGGAGCTAGATAATTATATCGACCTGACCGTATCGGAAAAAAGACTCTTATACATCGAAAATACTAACAAGGATTTAAATCCCTTCCTACGTTCTCGAAATTATGACGAAGATAGTTTCCAAGTTTATCTGTCAGTTCCGTTAATTGCTCGAAACGAGGTTAAAGGTGTCTTGGAGGTGTTTAATCGAACTCCACTCAATCAGAGTGGGGAATGGTTTGGTTTGCTCGAGAAGGTCACTGACCAAATCGCCATGGCAATTGATCATCTACAATTGCTTCAAGCCTGGGACCAAGGTCATATTGAAATTACTTCGGCCTATAATTCCACCATTGAAGGCCTATCGCGTGCCTTAGAGTTGAGAGACCGGGAGACCGAAGGACATACGAGGCGGGTTGCAGAAATGACCATGCGCTTAGCAGAAAAAATGGGAATCCCAGCTGAATTGAGAGACCCGATCCGACATGGTGCCTTATTGCACGATATTGGCAAGATGGGGATCCCAGATGCAATCTTGCTGAAACCCGGTAGTTTAAACACCCGGGAATGGGAAATCATGAAACACCACCCAATCTATGCCTTTAACATTCTTTCACAAATTGAATATCTTAAACCAGCACTTGATATACCACTTTATCATCACGAACACTGGGACGGCTCCGGTTATCCTTATGGCTTGAGGGAAGACCAAATCCCCCTCTCCGCGCGCATATTTACGGTTATTGATGTATATGATGCCTTGACCTCTGACCGCCCTTATCGTATGGCATGGACCAAAGAGCAAGCCCTTGAACATATTCGCTTGCAAGCTGGTCGTCATTTCGACCCGCGAATCGTGCGCTATTTTCTGGAACTGGCGTCAGAGATATTATAAATCTTCCAAAACTATCTTTCACACATTTTCAGACATAGACACTGACCAATCAATAAAAGGTGCAAGCAGATTATGAAATCAGCTGCCTGCACCTTTTGTTATGCTAAAAACTATTTGCTACCGAGGGATTTCACGGTTCCAACGCCACTAATTTGCTGATGAACATTTGGAGTACCGTAATAGTTGACCGTCCCAGCACCACTGATCTCAGCTGTCAGTTCGTGTTCCACCCAAAGTGTTGCATCACCTGCACCACTGATGCGCACATTAGCGTTTTGTCCGACCAATTCTGCGCCATCAAAACTGCCTAAACCACTGATGCGTAAATCGATCTCATCAGCAATACCGTCGACTTTGATGCTGCCGGTTCCACTCAAGCGAATGTCAAGGTTGCGAGTATTGATCTTAATCACGGTCACATCACCAGCACCGCTGATGGAAAGCTGCAGATCGTCGGTATGAAGGTTTTCGATACGCAGATTACCTGCTGTAGAAAAATCCACATCCTGCAACTCTTTTACCTTAATGGTAATTAGCACGTTCTTTGTTGGATTGACGCGCTTACCCCAGTCAGCCTCGGTATTACTGATGTACAAGACACCGTTTTGAATCTGGGTGCTGATTTGCGGCAATAAATTGTCATCGGTTTTCAGTGTAATAGATTCTGTGTCACTTTGCTGGATAATCACTTCAGCCGGATAATCGATCGATATTGCAGAAAAACCATCCACATTTCGCGTTTGGCTCATAATTTTCCCAGAGCCTGCTACGCCACCGCCAATCCTGGCACCGGTATCAAATTGCCAACCCCAGGAGGGAATGTGATCCCAGCCAAGTTGTGGAGCAAACAAGACAGCCAGCACTGCGAAGATAACGATCAATGCCGATATCAACATTCCGCCTGCATTCCAATATGCTCGCACAATTAAACCCAGGCCCAAAGCGATTAACACGAATGGCCAGATTTGTGCCAGCGCCCATAAATTTGACTTTGGAAGATTTCCCATGCTGACCAGGATCCATATTACACCAGCCGCAATCATGGCCAACGGCCAAAAAATTGATCGATTTTTCATGTGATCTCCTAATCTATTTTTCCTGTGAGGAATTATCATCTTGATTGAAAAATTCGTCGCGACGAAGGGGCAGCAAGCCAGACCGTTTTACGATCAGGTAGATACCCAGCAATATCAGTGCGGTAGGAAAGACAAACTGGCTCAATCCGGAAGTTGTAAATAGCATCTCAAAAAATGCTCCGAAGACCACGAACAGGATCGTACCGATCTCCAACACGCGCAAGCCTGCCCGACGACGATGCTCATCGTCCTGCCAGACACCCATGATAAAAATTCCTAGGCCAACAGACATGAGGATGACCGTCCAGCCATAGGACCAGCTTTCCCAATGATCGGTCAGATTTTGAAGAAGAAGCATCAAACCGATGACCGTAATGATGCTTCCGGGAATAGCCAGCGGGCCGGCCGACTTTCCTCCGGCTACCATGCCGACGAAAAACATGGCTCCGAAGCCGATGACGATGAAAGGCCAAAAATTCGACCAGAAGTCAAAGCCGCGGAACAATTGACTTAGCAAGGCCAGGATGCCAAAGGCGATCAGCAACGAACCGCCAACCAGCGCACCCGAATTACGTTGAGTTGACATTTTCATTCTCCTTAATGTATGCGATTGATTAGAACTACACTAAACAGAAGCGGCGTATCTGATTAATTTACGTTGTTAGAGGTCGTTTCGTTGCATCTGTTTACCTATGATTAAAATTTTGCCATTCGAGAACACCTGATTAAAGTATATGTTTTCGTCATCCGTTTGCCCCCGCCCAACGATCATGCTCGGCCTGGTCAAGTGGACAGTTCAAATTCCGGCGCCTCCACTGTAAAAAAACTACAGATCCACCCGACACCGATTTCAGGAACTATACCACAGGCAGCATTGTTAGCCGACATGGGCATTGTGATAATTTAACATTATAGTAGGTATACATATTGAAAATAGCAACAAAACAACTATAATATTAGTATATCAACTGGACTCGCTTCCGACCTCAATGTAATTTCCTGTTGGAGTATGGTAATAGGTTGTTTTTGTCAATTGGAATTGCGTTTGACGAAAATCCGAATAAGTGCAGGTGATGGGGAATTGCGTGATCGGATGCGACACAACCCTTTCTCCATAACTGGATGTCAGATTGAATAATGACTGGTTGTCAATCTGACAATATCTAAACAAAGCAAGGAGTTAAGGGGATTTGCTCATTGCTTCACCCCAGAAAAAGGAGTTTGTAATGGATTCAGCATTTACGATTACTCCGGTGGAAAAGAATATCGTTCGATGCAAGCATACAGGGCTCCTATCCCCAAAAGACGTGCAATCGCTGGCCAATTTCTTGCACGACTACCGGGGCAGGTTATTGATTGATCTAACGGGCACAACCGGTGAAGAATGCTCCCGGCATATTCAACAATTCCGTCCCATGATGCCCACCACAGCGATCTTTGGGGCTGACATTGACCCAACAATCCTGGAGATTCCCGAAAGCTACTATACCCATGAGGTTCGATACTTCAAGGCAGAATCAAAAGCCTTGGCTTGGTTGCGCAATCAGTGATTCCCAAGAGGCTTAGGGCCAACTATATTAAAAAATGCCGGCAACCATAATCGACAGAATAATTACCATCTGTCAACCGATACCGACTAGCACGATACTGAGATCAAAGCCACAAGTGGAGGGGTTTGTTTGTGTTTAAATCGACATTAATTTCTTGTCCCAATCCTAACTCCCATCAAAAACCCATTTTCTTCACACCTCCAATTGTATCTGTGACACATAACGCGATTATTCTTGACAAAAGCCACTATTACATCGCCCTTGCTTGACGCATAATACTATTGTAACTTATTGCAACTTATTGCAGACCACAACAAACCTTCACGCAAACTGATTATGGATAATCTACTAACTGCCAAACAGGTCCAGGAATTGCTCAAGATAGATCGTACAACCGTTTATCGTATGCTTAAGGATGGTCGCTTGACGGGGGTCAAGGTGGGACATCAATGGCGATTTTCAGGACAATCGATTGAAAATTTGCTGGACGGTCAGCTTGGTTATGTTGAAAAAGGAACACCAATTTCGGTAAACATATTGCCTTTGCACTGTGTCCAACCAATCCAGGATGTTTTCGCTGAAATAGCTGAGGTTGGGTCGGTGTTGACAGACAAAAACGGTCAGCCACTGACAAAAGTAAGCAATTCCTGCGATTTCTGCAAATTGATCCTGGGCAGCGAAGAAGGGCGGCGGGGTTGCATTGAATCTTGGCAAAAGCTTGCCCAACCGCAAGGCCTATCCCCTGAATTCATTCCGTGTCATGCGGGTTTAAAGTACACCCGCGCTCCAATCCGTGTTCAGGGAGAATTGATCGCAATCTTGATAGCGGGCCAATTCCATACACACGCACCAGACCCAAAAGATGAGGTAGCCAGAATTCGGAAATTGGCCGAAAGATATCAGATCAATTTCAACCTTTTGACGCAAGCAGCCGACAGCACCCCTATGTTGGATAAACGCAAGAAGTCTCAGTTGGCTCGATGGTTGCAGCAAGTTGCCCGGACATTTGAGCAGATTGGCTCTGAGCGGTCCGATTTGATGAATCGACTCAAGCAGATCTCTGTCATGAGCGATATCATGTCTTAAGCACCCGTTAAGGTAATTCACTACTTTTGATAAGGACAAAGTACACATAAAAAGAATATAGTTGGATTGTGAAAATATTTTCAATATCTTTCGTAGGAGGTTCGAAAATGGCACTCGAATTTGATCAGGAGTTAGATTGTAGTGGTTTGGCCTGCCCGATGCCAATCCTGAAAACCAAGAAGGCTGTCGACGCACTGCAGATGGGCCAGGTGCTCAAGATGATCGCTACCGACCCTGGTTCGTTGCCCGACATCCAGGCCTGGACCTCAAAAACCGGGCATGAATTGCTTGAACATGAACAAGCAGGGGATAAGTTCATTTTCTATATCAAGCGCACTAAATAATCAAGTAAGGATCCCAAAGAATGACCGAGAAGAAAGAAAAACTAATATTAATGTGCACACACGGACCAGAAGATCCGGAACGAGCGACCATCCCCTTCGTCATGGCAACTACAGCTCAAGCTTCGGACGTAGATGTCGTGCTTGGCTTTCAAGTAAACGGTGTCATGCTGATCATGAAGGGAATTGCCGAACACGTTGCTGCAGCAGGTTTTCCCCCTCTCAAAGAACTTCTGGATATTTATCTTGAAAATGGCGGCAAACTACTAGTCTGCGGACCTTGCGTAAAGTCTCGTCAGATCGAACCCGAGAAGGAATTCATTCGAGGGGCCATAGTGGTCAATGCGGCTACGTTCGTCAAAGAGTGCTCTGAAGCCACTAATGTGATGGTTTATTAGCGCTCTAACAGGAGGCACAAAATGAGTAAAAGATTGGCGATTATCGCTACACACGGAACTTTGGATGCTGCATATCCACCCCTAATTTTATCAACTGCCGGACTGGCTATGGACCTGGAGGCGGCCATTTTCTTCACCTTCTATGGCCTGGAAATCCTCAAGAAGGGCAATGCCGATAAATTGCAAGTTGCACCGATTGCCAATCCGGCCATGCCCATACCGATACCGAACATTATCGGTATGTTGCCCGGCATGACTGCCATGGCCACCTCTATGATGAATAACTGGATGAAAAAAGCCAATGTTGCCAAACTAAGTGAGTTATTGGGGATGGCACAAGAGATGGGCGTTAGATTGATTGCCTGTCAGATGACCATGGATGTCATGGGAATTAAGAAAGAGGATTTGATTGACGGCATAGAAATAGGCGGAGCCGCCACTTTTCTCGAGTTTGCAAGCGAAGACGCCATCGCTCTCACCTTCTAAGAATTGACCTCAGACAAAAAATACTGAAGTCGATTCTTTTAGCTTCCAACTTGAAAGGACTAAACAAATGGATGACAAGGTTTTAATCATAATGACCAGCGGTCCTGATACTCCGCGTCGCTGTGCGACGCCCTTCTTTTTTGCCACCTTGGCAGCCGCGATGGATTACGAGGTCACCATGTTTTTCACCATTGACGGTACTTTGCTGCTAAAAAAGGGGATGGCGGAGACAATTTACCCCAAAGCTGGTGGCAAACCTGTCGGCGATTTTTTGAAAGATGCCATGGAGGCGGGAGTTGAATTTACTGCCTGTACGGCTTCCATGGAGTTGCATGATCTGACCGCCGAAGATCTGATCGATGATGTCAAAATGGTCGGCGGTGCGGCAATGTGGCAAATGTCAGAAGACGCCAAAACCCTTACGTTCTAATCATGAAAGGAGTGGTCGACTATGGCTGATGTTCGTGGGTGCAACCTACCTGAAGACCTGTATTACCTGATCGACAAGCATGTGTGGGCTAAACCAATGAAAGATGGCATTATCCGCGTGGGAATGACCGCCGTTGCAGCTAAACTCTCCGGCGAGAAGTTAGCTGCAGTGACAATCAAAACCCGTGCCGTCGGCCAGGAAGTAGCCCAGGGAAAAAGTGTCGCTACAGTTGAAAGCAGCAAGTTCGTCGGTCCGGTACCAGCTCCCGTGACTGGTGTGCTGGTGCGTGGTAACGACAAATTGGCTTCTGATCCCAACCTGGTGACACGCGAACCTTACGGTGAAGGCTGGATCGCAGAAATGAAGCCGACCGATTGGGATGGTGAAAAAAGCAACCTGGCTACCGGGGCTGAGGGTTTGGCAGCTTACCAGAAGAAACTCGAAGCAGAAGATATATCCTGCTAAGGCTTGTTCAACCAACAAAGAGGAGAAATTAAATGCCCGAGGAGACCGTCCATCAATATTTGCAAAAGCAGGGCGTTTCCAGACGCGACTTTCTCAAAATATGCGGCGCATTGGTAGGCGCATTAGGCCTGACCAGGATGCCTCCATTTGATGAAAGTGGCTTACCTGGGAATTTGAAGCATACCTCCGTCAAACCGATTGACATGGTTAGGCATGCGCTGGAGACGAAACCCCGTCTACCGGTGATTTGGTTGGAGTTTCAGGATTGTGCCGGATGTAGCGAGGCGCTGACGCGTTCCCACTCGCCGACACTGGTTAATTTGGTACTCAACTCGATCACGGTCGAATATCACGAAACTCTCTCAGCCGCAGCCGGCTTCCAGGTCGAAGAAGCCAAGCAAGCTGCCATGAAAAAATATGCTGGTCAGTACATCTTGGTTGTGGAAGGTAGCATCCCCGAAGGGGATGGATATTGCACTATTGGCGGCAAGTCCGCCCTGGATTTACTGAAAGAAGCCGCGGCCGGAGCAGCCGCCATCATCGCAACCGGCAATTGCGCCTCATTTGGCGGTATTCCTAAAGCAAAACCAAATCCTACCAACGCCAAAGGTGTCTGGGAAATTATCACCGACAAGCCAATTGTAAATATTCCTGGTTGCCCAGCTATTCCCGAAGCATTCACCGGCACCTTAGCTAACTTTTTGATCTTTGGCAGTCTGCCTGAGTTGGACGGGCTGCGCCGCCCGAAGACCTTTTATGGCAATACCATTCACGACCGCTGCTTGCGTCGTCCCTTCTACGAGGCAGGAAAATTCGCCGAATTGTTCGACGACGAAGGAGCGCGCCAGGGATGGTGCCTGTATAAGTTGGGTTGTAAGGGCCCAACGACATACAATGCTTGCGCTACGATCAAATGGGACGCCGGCTTATCCTTCCCCGTCCAATCCGGACATCCCTGCCTGGGATGCTCTGAGCCAAACTTCTGGGATGGTGGTGGTTTCTACCAAGGCCAATCGGCTCCATTGAACCGCCCGGCCGTGACGATAGTCGGTGCAGCGGCTGCCGCCGGAATAGTCGCAGGCGCAGCCATGGGGGCAGCCAACCAGTCACAAAAGAAAAGTGCCGCCCGCAAGTCAGAAAAACAGAAAGACGCGTAGGAGGAAACCATGAATTGGAACGCTTTCCTTGAATTTGTACGCGGCCCGCTGTTTCAGGTTTCTCTACTGGTTTTCGTAGCTGGAATGCTGTACCGGCTGGTACGCGTCCTAATGTTGGGCTGGTCGCGAGATAAGGTGCCTCCAAAAGGTAGCAAAGGGGGTGGTGTGGTCAAGAGTTTTTTGAAGAGCATCCTGATCTGGCCATTCGTACCTTGGGTGAAACGCACCTTCAGCAAGAACCCAGTCATCTACCTGGCGGGTGGTTTGTTCCATCTGGCATTGCTCGTCGTCCTAATTTTGGGAACCGCGCATATGCTGGTTTGGAAGAGCCTGCTTGGATTTGGTTGGGCGACGCTGCCGCTACCAATGGTTGACTGGATGGCAGCTGTCGGCATTGCTGCGATGGTCGCCTTGCTAATCCATCGCCTGGTCAACCCTGTCATGCGACTGATCAGCGGTCCTTCCGAATGGGCCAACTGGACGCTGGTCTTTCTGCCAATGGTAAGTGGCTACATGCTGACCCACCACATGTTTTTCCGTTATGAAGTGCTGTTCAGCATCCACATGCTGGTAGTGGATATCTTGTTGATTTGGATTCCGCTCAGCAGAATTTCTCACTTTATTTTCTACTTCTTCGCCCGAACGATCCACGGAGTAGAGTTCGGCAAGCGGGCTGTCAACCCGTAGGAGGAACACGATGCAAACCCTAGAAGCCATGAATGTTTTTGTGAAAGAAACCGGCGGCTGGGTAGCCTCCCAATTGGAAGCCTGCACCCGCTGCGGGATGTGTGCCGAGGCCTGCCACTTTTACCAAGGCACCGGCAATCCCGAATA
The DNA here is from genome assembly GCA_963790075.1 of uncultured Chloroflexia bacterium. Taxonomy (GTDB): domain Bacteria; phylum Chloroflexota; class Anaerolineae; order Anaerolineales; family Villigracilaceae; genus CAYOUV01. Next base: position 800,881 of record CAWBNG010000004.1, on the reverse strand, counting down.
CGCCCCGGTCTGGAAATTAGAATTGTTACGCCGGGCTTATGAGCAACGCTTCACACTGACCGGAAAATTCAAGTTATTGCTCGGCATCGACAAACAAATAACAGATGAAGACTTAGATCATTGGAGCGAAATCAATTACTACGCCTGCACGGTTTGTAACAAATGCGCGATGGTCTGCCCCATGGGCATTGACCTGGGTCCGCTCTTGCACGACGTGCGGGCTGGTCTGGCTGCGGCCGGGAAGGTCCCGGAAGACCTGATGGTCGCGGTCAACAAGCAGATCGAAGAAGGCAGCCCACTGGGTATGACTAGCGAGGTATGGGATTCGCGCCTCGAGTGGGTTGCTGATGATTGGGATGTAGTAATTCCGCGCGACGTCAAAGGCGCAGAGACTCTCGTTGTGTTCTCATCCATCGAGGTGATGAAATTTCCCAGCAATATCGCCGCCATTGCCAAAATACTCAATAAGGCTGGCGAAAAATGGACGGTCTCTTCGAAAGCGCGCGAGGTGGTTAACTTCGGTTTCTACGAGGGTAGTGAAGAGCATACCAAGCTTTTCTTGCAGCGCGTTCTGGATGGCGCCAAAGAATTGGGCGTCAAGCGCATCGTTGTAACCGAGTGTGGTCATGCCTATGACGCTTTGCGTTGGCTGGCAGGCAATTTAATACCCGAAGCCAATGACTTTGAAATTACGCATATCACCGGTGTGCTTGGCGAACTTGTGGGCTCTGGCCGCATCAAAGTAAAACCTGGCTTCTTCGATGAAAACGACAGCGGTACAATCACTTTCCACGATGCCTGTAAAATCCAGCGCCGCGGCGGTTTTATTAAGGAGCCGCGCGAGGTCCTCAATATTTTGGCTCCCAAATCTTTCAAGGAAATGACGCCCAATCGCGAGGAAGCGATTTGTTGCGGCGGCGGTGGTGGCGTGATTGCCATCAAGGCTGCCGACCCGGTGCGCTACGCAGCCTTCGAGTTGAAGATCGAGCAGGTCAATAAGGTCGGCGCCAAAACCGTGACCATGTCCTGCTCCAATTGCCGTTTGCAATTCACCGACGGCGTAGAACATTTCAACCTAGATTGGAAAATAACCGGTCTAGCCCAAATGGTCGCCGATGCAATGGAAGATTAGAGGAGCTAAATCATGGCACAAAGATTAGTTGTAGACCCAATCACCCGGATCGAGGGGCATCTGCGCATCGAAGCTGAACTAGGCCCAGACAATAAGATTACCAAGGCTTACTCGTCCGGTACGATGGTGCGCGGCATCGAGATCATCTTGAAAGGGCGAGATCCACGTGATGCGTGGGCCTTTACCCAGCGTGCTTGTGGCGTGTGCACAACAGTGCACTCATTTGCCTCAATCCGCTCGGTGGAAGATGCTCTGAAGATCCAGATCCCAAAAGCAGCCAACCTTATTCGCAACCTGATGATCGCTCAGCAATACGCCCACGATCACGTAATGCATTTCTATCACCTGCACGCATTGGATTGGGTGGATGTAGTAGCAGCGTTAAAAGCCGACCCAACCCAAACATCTGCAATCCAACAGAAGATTTCACCTTGGCACAACTCATCCGAAGGGTATTTCAGCGACGTGCAAAAGAAAGTCCAGGCTCTGGTTGATAGTGGGCAGCTCTCGATCTTTGCCAACGCCTATTGGGGTCACCCAGCCTATAAGCTTCCGCCAGAGGTCAACCTGCTGGCAGTGGCCCACTATCTGGAAGCACTGGACTGGCAAAAGGATGTCGTTCAGATCCATACCATTTTTGGTGGTAAGAACCCTCATCCAAACTTTGTGGTTGGTGGCGTACCGATGCCGATCGACTTGAACAGCGATACGGCCCTCAATGCCGAAAAACTGTCAATTATTAGTGACAGCATCCAACGCATTAATGATTTCGTTGACCAGGTCTATTTGCCGGACCTGCTGGCTATTGCGCCCTATTACCTTGATTACGCTAGCATAGGTGAAGGATTGGGAAACTTCCTGACCTGGGGAGAATTCCCAGACACCGACAACAGCGACACGTCTAAGTTTCTGGTTCCGCGTGCCGTAATCATGAACCGCGACCTGAGTAACATCGCTGAACCCGATCCGCGTGATTTCCAAAAAATGAAGGAGTATGTGACCCATTCTTGGTACGACTATGCTGAGGGTGACCAGATCGGTTTGCACCCGTGGAAAGGCGAGACCAAATTCGATTACACTGGCCCCAAACCGCCGTATGATTTTCTTAATGTCGACCAAAAATACTCCTGGCTCAAATCGCCGCGCTGGTCGGACGCGCCGATGGAGGTCGGCCCATTAGCGCGCGTATTGGCCATGTATGCCACCGGAAATGAGCAAGTCCAGGATTTGACCAACTCGGTACTCAAGACACTGAATGCTCCAATCCAAGCCGTCTTCTCAACGCTGGGTCGTACAGCAGCACGTGCCATCGAGACCAAAGTCTTCTCGGACTACCTGCGCACGACTTTCAACGATCTGGTGGCTGAGATAAAGGCCGGCAACACCAAGACCTTTAACGGTGATCGGTGGGAGCCAACCTCCTGGCCCAATCACGCCGAGGGCTTTGGGTACATGGAGGCTCCGCGTGGAGCCCTAGGTCACTGGGTTGTGATTGATGGTGGTAAGATCGAAAATTACCAGATGGTAGTTCCTACAACTTGGAACGCCTCGCCGCGAGACCAAAAAGATCAAGCCGGCGCCTATGAGATGTCACTGGTCGACACACCGCTGGCTGTCCCGGATCAGCCGTTGGAAATCCTGCGTACAATTCACTCCTTCGATCCGTGCATGGCATGCGCCATCCATATGATTGACGCTGACGGAAACGACCTGGGTGAAACCGCCACCGGCTTGAATGTTTGTATAAGCTAGTAACAATAGACCGAGAAGTGACCTCTGCGTAGTTCCAACTCCCAGAGGTCACTTCTCTGCTTGAATTTATTTCAACTTCTCCAATTGGCTGCATAACACATTTTATGACCATTGATTGCGAAGTCAGCCTTAAATCACTTTTAATCGTTGCGGAAAGCCTGGCTAAATTAATTGGCCAACATGGTGCCCAAGCTGTATTGCGCTCGGCCGGGCAAGGAGCATCTGCCAATCTAAGAGAGGCTTCCCCTCAAGCTTTCCAAAGAGGATGCAGTAAACCGAAGCGGGATGCTGCCGATCGAACTAGGCTTTCTGCGTAAGCTGGAAATAACAGATACTGGTGATCTAAAAATTACAGGCAACCTGGTGTTAGAGCTAATTCAGGATCTTGGGCTTGCCGGAAATCAGTCCATGCGTTTCTATGTAGCTGGCCTGTTTGAAGGATTTTTCCAACAACTGTCTGGTTCAAAGAAAAGGGTTATTGCAGTACGGTCACGACAAAAGTATCAGGTTTGGAGACTGGAATGAATGGCAACGGTGCTGATCGTAAGATTGTGCTCGGATTGGGCAACACACTTAACCGCGATGAGGGTCTGGGTGTTCATGCCCTGAAAGCTTTGGAGGCTCGTTTGGGAAAAGCAACCGGGGTTGAGTTCGTAGATGGAGGGGTGTTGGGGCTGAACCTTTTACCCTGGGTGGAGGCTTCCAGCCATTTATTGGTGCTCGATGCGATCAATGCACGCAAGCAGCCAGGCACGCTGATTGAGTTGGCACGCGACGACATTCCACTATATACCGGCATTAAAATGTCAGACCACCAGATTACCTTCCAGGAAGTATTAGGGCTGGCCAGTTTTCGTGACAAATTACCTCTTCATTTGCATATGATCGGCGCACAGCCTGCGGACCTATCAGTCGGTGTGGACCTAAGCCCTCAGATTGGCGCTGTCCTGCCGATGATCTTAGATCGCGCTGAAGCCATATTGCATGAATGGGGACTAATCAATCCGTCTTACAAAAGGAATGATCGATGAATTACTATTTTCTCGACAAGGTTTCCTGGGTTCACAGTCAATCACTGTACCACGCCGCTGCTCATCTGGGTCGTGAGGCATTATTTATATTACGCCCGGCAACACCTTACGTTTGCCTCGGCTTCCATCAAGATGCAGAACAGGAGATCGATGTCGCGTTCGCCCAGGCCCACGACATCCCGATGATTCGGCGTGAAGTTGGCGGTGGAGCAGTTTACCTAGACAGCGGCCAGTTATTCTACCAACTGATCCTACGGGCTGACCGCCCCGATGTACCTCAAAATAAAGGTGCATTCTATCGCAAGTTCCTTGAGCCGGTGATTGAAACTTATCGTGAGTTTGGCGTCTCAGCCGAATACAAACCGGTCAATGACATCCTCGCCAATGGGCGCAAAATCTCCGGGAATGGGGCAGCTGAGATTGAAGGCATGTTGGTCTTGGTCGGGAATTTCATCATGGACTTTAATTACGAAATGATGTCTAAGGTTTTGCGCGTGCCAGACGAGAAGTTCCGTGATAAGGTTTTCAAGACCCTGCAGGAAAACTTGAGTACCATGTTGCGAGAGACCGGGCAAGTCCCTGATACAACCAATCTGGCCTCCGCGCTGGCAAAACGCTATGAAGCTCTTTTAGGACCTTTGACGATGCAGGTCAAGGTTGACACCGAATTGCTGGCCGAAGCTGACCGCCGCATGGCTGAGATGTATAATGACGAGTGGCTTTTTGCTAACGATCGTCGCCGTGCAGATACGCGCCAAGTCAAAATTCGCGAGGGCGTTTACGTGGTTCAGAACATGCTCAAGACTCCGGGCGGCTTGGTCCGGGTGACTGCCATCAGCGAGGCTGGGTTTTTACATGACGTTCACATCTCCGGTGATTTCTTTTTCTACCCGGCTGAGGATCTGCCCGAACTCGAACGAACTCTGGACGGCGTCGAGGCCTCATCACTGGCTGTCACCAAAGCCGTTAACCAGTTTTACGCCCTCCGGTCCATCGAATCTCCAGGCGTTCAGCCAGAGGACTTTGGAAAAGTATTAACATCAACATATTAAATAGATTGTTAAAGCGTAAGGAGAACGAAATGTTAGGATTCGGCCTTCCAGAATTACTGATTCTGTTATTAATAATCGTGTTGCTATTCGGCGTAGGCCGTATCAGCAAGCTCTCGGGGGAATTCGGAAGTAGCCTGCATGCCTTTCGAAAAGGCTTATCTGGCACAGATGACAAGGACGAGTCGGATTAGAGCACTATCGCCAGGACAAACCTTACGTGCATGAACTTCCCGTCACACAGAGCATCTTGGAAATATCACTGCGTCGTGCCAACGAAGTCAATGCAACTCGTATTACGGACCTGTATCTGGTGATTGGGCAACTCTCCAGCTTGATAGATGATTCTATCCAGTTCTATTGGGATATCATCGCCAAAGATACGATTGCTGATGGGGCAAAGTTGCATTTCCGGCGCGTCCCGGCTGAGTTGCAATGTATCGCCTGCGCCACCAAATTCCGCCCAGATGGAGATGACATGACCTGCCCTTCGTGCGGTAATATCGGGGCTAAAATCGCCGCCGGGGATGAATTTTTCCTGGAAGCGCTGGACGTGGAAAACGAAGAACCCCCTATTTCAGGAGGGGGTTCCGTCTAACATTACACATCCTACGAGAACGATCACTATGGTTATTATGGCGAGATGGGGAATGCGTCTCTAATAACAAAAACCGCTTGACTTACAAGACAATAAAGCGGATAAATTGAATCTGATCGGCTCCGTAACCGAAGATAGCCTAAAATCAAGATCACAATCGCATCACTTGTGCAATTTGCGCCAAATTTGTTACCGGTCGAAAACTTTAGGATTTTTCACCAAGAAGCACTTGTTTTCTCACCGTTCTATAATTCCGAGTTCGCCTTTAGAAAATCCATAATAGCGTCAAAGTACCCAAACTCCAGGGCTGTCACCGTATCAGCCCCGCTGTAATAAATTGCGATTCGTCCGGTAGGGGTGTCATACTACGCAGCGCGTGGAAAAACCATGTTGGAGCAACTCACAGGCCATTCTTCCCAAGAGATATTTAACAAAGGGGGAAATCATAAAAAGGTCCCCAGTATCGAAAAAAGAAATGACCCTTCAGCGGACACATAGTTGAACCAATTTCCACAAAGTAGTTGACTCGCGTAAAAAAATCAGTATAATGAACATTAGTATTGGGAGCGCTCCCATAATATTGGAATATATGCCAACAAAACACAAATATTACCGAAAATACCTATATATGGAAGAATAATTTTGAGAACGCTACCATTTTCAGGAGACATCAGTGCCCAACCTCACGCTTGAAGACATTGCAAAACTAGCAGGCGTATCTCGCTCCACGGTTTCTCGCGTTGTGAACGGGCACCCGAGCGTTCGTAATAACGTTCGCAAGCGTGTCTTGAATGTCATTGAAAGTACCGGATACAGTCCCAATGCGGCTGCCCGCGCTCTGGCTTCGCAGCGTTCCCAGACGATCGGCCTGATCCTGCCTCTTAGCATTAGCATCTTCTTTACTGATCCCTATTACCCACATCTGACAAAAGGAATCGCCCAGGCGTGCAATCAAAATGACTACACCCTGGCGTTTTTTTTGGTCAACTCTAAGGAGGATGAAGAAAATATTTTTTCCCGTGTTTCGCGAAATGGCTTGCTGGATGGTGTCATTGTTCAGTCCGGTCAACAAGGCGACCAGGAAATCATCGGTCGCATGATCGATGCCAACATGCCTCTCGTGGTTGTCGGTCGTCCATTCCGATCTGACAATGTCAGCTATATTGACATCGACAACATTAACGCTGCTCGTAACGCCGTCAGCCACCTTGTCCGTGCGGGACGCCAGCGCATCGCAACAATCACTGGTCCAGTCAATAGCACAGTGGGAATTGATCGAAAAGAAGGGTATCGGAAAGCCCTTATTGAGAGAGGTCGAGAGATAAACGAGGCTCTCATCAGAGAAGGGGATTTCACTGAGGCAGGGGGATATTATGCGATGCAACAATTGCTGCCCGCCAAACCCGACGCAGTTTTTGCTGCCTCTGACATCATGGCGATTGGTGCTATGCGGGCAGCACGGGATGCCGGATTACACATCCCCGAAGACGTCGCTTTTGTCGGCTTTGATGACCTTCCGATTGCTACCCTGTCAGATATCCAGTTGACCACCATCCGCCAGCCGGTTGTTTCATTCGGCGCTAGGGCTGTAGATATTCTGATCGACCTGATCGAGAATTGTATTACCCCACCCCGCCATATCATTTTGGACACCGAATTGGTCATTCGGGATTCGTGCGGCACAAAACAAAAGAAATGAGCACGCACACCCATTATGTTTTCCTCACAGGATTTCCGATCAACTACCCATGGAAATGCCATGTCTGAATAAAAGGAGGTGTTTTTTAGATAAAAATATTCAATATATTCAAATCAATGTTGCCTATCGTATTTCAAACAAAATTTTAGTATGAGGAGAATTCTCACCATGAAGAAAATTTGGTACGTTTTGTCACTGCTGATGGTAGTTACCATGGCATTGACAGCCTGTGGCCCAGCTGCAACTGAAGCTCCGGCTGCGCCGGCTGCACCTGCTGCAACTGAAGCACCGGCTATGACTGAAGCACCGGCTGATGCGAACGCCCTGCCCCGCAACGAAACCCTGTACTTCAATGGTCAACAGTGGGGTGCTGTTGTTTGTTGGAATCCTTACTCTTCCAACTGCAACAACGCGATGGCTCTGGCCCAACAGGATAACGCCCGCGTCACCATGTTCGAAACCCCATACCTGTACAACATGCTTGATGGCCAGGTGTATCCTCTGCTGGCTGACGGTCCGTTCACCTGGGATGACGGCATGACCCAGGTCACCTTCAAGATCAACTCCGCCGCCAAATGGAGCGATGGCACCCCGGTGACCGCTGATGATGTCGCCTACACCTGGGCTTCCCATGTTAAGTACAACACCCAATTTGGCGCTGCCAACAAAGACTACATCGACACCATTGAAGCAGTTGATCCCCAGACGGTAGTGGTCAAAGCCAAACTGGGCGAGGATGGGAAAGCCATTAACCCTCTGATCGTCAATGCCTACCTGAGCAGCAACTATGTCATCCAGAAAGCATGGACCCAGACTCTGGAGGCCCGCACCGCTGGTGACGCCACAGCATTTATGGCTGATACCGCGGAAGACGCAGTGTACTCCGGTCCCTATCACAAATTCTTCGCCGATGATTCGAAGGTAGTCCTGGTTCGCGACGACAACTACTGGGGCCAGGATGCCAGTATGTTTGGCAAGCTGCCTGTTCCAAAATACCTAGCCCATACGATCTTCAAGGATAATGCGGCCGGTTCTGTCGCCTTGGCACAGGGTGAAGTGGATGTGAGCCAGCAGTTCAACTCCAATATTCAGGTCCTGTGGCTCAACTATGGGTTGCCCGTCTCCACCTACCTACCCGATGCGCCTTACGGCATTGGTGCCAGCCTCCCAACTGCCTTCTACAACCAGGCTTCCTATGGTTTGGACCAGATTGCAGTCCGCAAGGCCATTGCCATTGCAGTTGACTACCCCACCATCATCGCCAACGCGATGACCGACCAATCGGCTACCTTCGATCAGGTTCCGCGCTCGCTAATGAACCCGACCCCGGGTGAGCAGGCTCTGTATGACCACGCGGCTGTCGCGGACCTGCAGTGGGCGGGAAATGACATTGAAGGTGCCAAGAAGCTGCTCGATGATGCCGGCATCGTTGATACCAATGGTGATGGCTGGCGCGAATACAACGGGCAGGACCTTCACTACGTCGCGACCTGCCCCAATGGCTGGTCCGACTGGCAGGCTGCGATCGAGGTGGTTGCTGCCGCTGGGAAGAAGATCGGGATCGACATCACGACCAACTACCCCGAATGGGACGTTTATCAGACCGTCGTCACCAACTGGCCTCTCGCTGAGGGCTATGACATCTTCATGATGTGGAGTGACGGCGCTGGCCCGACCCAGCCCTGGTCACGTATCCGCCACTTGATAAGTGGTGAATTCGCTCAGACCCAGAACAACTGGAACGGCAACTGGGGCGGCTACCAGAACCCTGACGCCGATAAACTGATCAATGAGATCCCCACGTTGACCGATCCTGCAGCGCTGAAAGCGGACTACACCGAGTTGGTCAAGATCTATCTGACCGATATCCCCTCCTTCACGCTCATGTACCGCCCCCAATCGTTCCATGCGGTAAACGAGAGCGTTTGGACAGGCTTCCCTCACCAGGATGATGGTACCAATCCGCCCGTCCCACCGCTCGATTTGACCGACGGTTGGAGTATCGCAGGTCTCTATAACCTGACGCTGGTCAACCCGTAACCTGACCCGTATCTAAAAACAGCCATGTTCCGCCAACACCGGAACATGGCTGTTGATCAACGTCCTGAGGAGGTGGTACGTTGAAAGGATATCGAAAATATTTCCTAAACAAGCTGGCCTGGTTCTTGGTCACCTTTGTGTTCGCCTTCATACTGAATTTCATCCTCCCGCGCCTGATGCCAGGAGATCCTGTAGCTGCCATCGTCTCAAGGCTTGCCCAAGGCATGTCCAGTTCTACAGGCATGAAACAGGTCTATGAACAATACGCGGAATTATTCGGAACCAATAAACCCATGCTTGAGCAGTTCTTCATCTATGTGGGGAATGTAATCCATGGCAACTTTGGTACCTCCTTCAGCCAGTACCCCAGATCGGTGGCGGACATTCTCAAATCTTCACTTCTGTGGACGGTGTGTCTACAGTTCCCGGCCATTATTGTTGGCTGGTTAATCGGGAACACCCTCGGCGCATTGGCGGCTTATCTCAAGGGGGGCTTTGATAGAGTCCTTATGCCCGTCAGTATTTTTGTCAGCAATTTACCAGCATTTGGTATGGCCATCATCTTGCTGGTTATTTTTGGGGTCAATTTAAAATGGTTCCCAACCTCGGGAGGGTATGGGTTTGATCTGATTCCAAGCTTATCCTGGTCCTTTATGTGGTCCGTGATCGTCCACTACCAACTGCCCTTCTGGTCGATCGTCTTGATCGCCATCGGCGGCCAGGCGATTGGCATGCGTTCCATGGCTATCTATGAACTGAATTCAGACTACGTTAAATACAGCCGGTTCATGGGCATCAAAGACCGCAAGATCGTCGGCTATGTATTCCGAAATGCCATGCTTCCGCAGGTTACGGGATTGGCATTATCGGTCGGTACCATGGTCAGCGGTGCGCTGATAGCGGAGATCATTTTTAGTTATCCGGGGCTTGGTTACACGATCCTAAACAGTGTCACGGGACAGGATTATCCACTGATCTCTGCTACTACGTTGATCATCACCTTGATGGTGCTGGGGGCGATGTTTCTCATTGAAATTATTTATGGCTTTATCGACCCACGTATTAAAGCAGCACAATCGGATTAGGGAGAAATGCGGTTATGAAACATTTCCTTCAACAAGTATTTCGCTCTCCTAATTTCGTGATTGGTTTTGTCATTTTTATGGCATTACTGCTGATGGTAATTATTTATCCGCTGATCATCACTGATTCTCCGTTAGCGATCATCGGTCAGGGTACTTTCTTCCCACCCGGGATTTATGTGAGTACTTTTGATAGCATTAATTCCTCTAGTACGTACATACTTAATCTGGATGACGCCGCAGCCAAACGAATTACCAGTAAGATGGACGATCAGGAACGCCTCGACATGCGGGCCTGGCTTGTGGCTGCTGGGATTCCCGAAAGCGAGATCGATGTCACGGATACCGAAAAACTCCTGGATCAGTGGGAAAACAATTTTGATCCTACGAAGAATATTCCTGGAATGACGAATGCCAAGCGAAACTATTATGTTCGGCTCAATAACTCGATCCAAGGAATTTTGTCAACCGAGGGGGTTACCATTGCATTAAAAAACCCGGAAACAGGTACCCTGGATGAAACAGGTTTTGTTAACCAATCTGACTACGTGAATATCGATGAGGTTGCGAATGTCCGCGTGTTGCCGCTTGGAACCGATAACTTCGGTCGGGACGTGCTGACAGAGCTGGTTAAGGCCACAGGCGTATCGCTGCAACTCGGTCTTGTCGCCGGTATCGTTGCAACCCTGATTGGTCTGACCCTGGGCTTGTTCTCTGGCTATATTGGCGGCATGGTGGATGACATTATCGTGTTCATCACCAATCTTTTCACGGTTATCCCCAGCATTGTCTTGTTGATCCTGATTTCATTCAGTATCGGGCAGGAACAACGCGGTGTATTTACGATCGCGACTGTGATCGGGTTGACTGCCTGGCCTTGGACCACCAGGGCCGTGCGAGCGCAAGTGATTTCACTGCGCAATCGCGACCATGTCAATTTGTCAAAACTATCCGGGCACTCTGTCCTTCACATCATCGTCGCAGATATTCTGCCTTACATCGCTTCTTATGTTGTCATGGCGCTGATCTTGCAGATTTCCGCAGCTATCCTGGCGGAGGCTAATTTATCGATCCTTGGGTTAGGACCCAGAACTACCGAATTTCCAACCTTGGGCTTGATGATGAACTGGGCGATGATCTACCAGGCAGAGATCTTGGGAAAATGGTGGGCATACTTCCCCGTGCTCGTAGCCATTGCTCTGATTACATTCTCGATGAATTTAATGAATACAGGACTCGATCAGGTATTCAATCCAGCATTGAGAGACTAGGTGATTTAAATGTCAAATGTAATGTTAGAGGTCAGGGAACTGACAACAAAATATGTCACACGGTTTAAAGAAGATATATACGCGGTAGATCACGTTTCTCTGAAGGTTGAAGAAGGAAAATCGCTTGGAATTGCAGGCGAATCGGGTTGCGGTAAGTCGACTCTGGCGCTCAGCCTGATGGGGTATTACTTCGCTCCGCTGCACTATACGAGTGGAGAGATCATCATCGATGGTCGTAATATTTCGAAAATGAATCCTGATGACATTCGGAAGTCGATCCTGGGTACCGAGATTTCTTACATCCCCCAATCCGCAATGAATGCGCTCAACCCAACCCAAAAGATCATCAATTTTATTGAGGATGTCATTCATGCGCATGAAGAGTACACCCCCATGAAGGGGATTTATGATCTTGCCAGAGAATGTTTTGAGCTCCTGGGGCTTCCAGCAGAAGTTTTGCAAAAGTACCCTGTTGAGCTTTCGGGCGGCATGAAACAGCGCACAGTAATCGCGATCTCGGTGATTCTGTTCCCAAAAGTGTTGATCGCCGACGAACCATCCTCCGCACTTGATGTCACTTCACAGAAGATGGTCATCAAAATGCTGCGTGATTTAATGGAAAAGAAGCTCATCAAATCAATGATCTTCATCACACATGAGCTTCCACTGCTTTACAATGTGACCGACGATATTATGGTGATGTATGCGGGACAGATCGTGGAAAAAGGAACCGCTAAAGAAGTGGTGTTTGATCCACTCCACCCCTATGCCAAAGGATTAATGGGCTCGATCATTGTGCCTGAAAGTGGTTTACGGGACGTTAAGTTGACTGCCATTCCCGGGGTACCACCAAATCTTAAAAACCCGCCTCCGGGCTGCCGGTTTGCCCAACGCTGCAAATTCGTTAAACCAGAATGCAAAGCGGTATCTGTCCCAATTCGAGAGGTTGGTGGTGGTCGCGAATACCGATGCATCTTCTCAGAGCAAGAATTGAGGGAGGTCTATACGATGGAGGCATATCAAAGTGGCAAATGAAAACCAATCCTGCCTGAGAGGAGTCGGCCTTACCAAGGTATTCGGATTCGGCCGTCAGAAAACCGTGGCTGTTGATCATGTGGATTTCGATTTTTGCAAGAGCGAAATCGTTTCGATTGTGGGTGAATCGGGCAGCGGAAAGACCACTTTGACGAAGATGCTCTTGGGATTGATCAACCCGACCGAGGGTGAGGTCTACTTCCAGGGGAAAAAGCGCGATATTAGTACCACAAAAAAGAAAAGGGAATACTGGAAAAGCATTCAGGCGATCTTTCAGGATCCTTACTCTTCCTATAATATTTTCAATAAAATCGATAACGTACTTTTGGATTGTATTCGCATGCGCGGCGGTGGAAACCTTCCGCGCGCGGAAAAAGCGGAATTGATGGTAGAGGCGTGCAGCTTTGTCAATCTTAAGTTCGAAGAATTAACCAACAAGTATCCTTTTGAGCTTTCCGGCGGACAGATGCAGCGCTTAATGATCGCCCGGATTTTCCTGTTAGAGCCGAAGATCCTGCTGGCTGATGAACCCACCTCGATGATCGATGCCTGTTCCCGCGCAACTATCCTGGATATGCTGATGAAGCTGCGTAACGAAACCGGGATGACCCTTATTTTCATCACGCATGATATTGGCCTGGCGTATTACATTTCCGACAGCGTGTATATCATGGAGAAGGGAAAATTAATCGAGAACGGAACTGCGGATCAGGTGATTCTGCATCCAAAGCAAGCCTATACCAAGCGCCTGATCAATGATGTCCCAAAAATCCATGAGGAATGGGATCTCTCAACTGTGTCATAGATTTTCCTTGAATTTGGATTCAAGCAAAATAACGTAATGCCTAAACTTAGCTCCCTTGAATGAACTTGGCCAGAAGGAAGCCCAGCTCTTTATTTGAGGGACAGAAAAACCACATTTGACGACCATAAAAAGGAACATGTCCTATGAAAATCTGGGATAAGGTCGCGCATTTCCCAAAAATTGGCCTGGTTATTCTGGCCTACGTTGCCTTCATCGCATTGGGAATGCCAGATGGCTTGCTGGGAGTGGCATGGCCTTCGATTCGGGCGAGTTTTTCCATTCCCTTGGATGCGATCGGCATGTTATTGTCCGCAGCCGTGGCAGGCTACATGACATCCAGCTTCCTGAGCGGCCCCTTGATTTCACGGATTGGCGTTGGCCGCGTGCTGGCAGTCAGTTGCGCATTGACCGGTATGGCACTGATCGGCTACACCCTCGTCCCCGCATGGTGGATGATGGTTTCCCTGGGCGTGATCGCCGGGTTGGGGGCGGGCGCGATCGATGCCGGTCTCAATACGTATGTCGCCGCGCATTTCGGCGAGGGGTTGATGCAGTGGCTGCATGCCAGCTGGGGCATTGGCGTGACACTTGGCCCAATCATCATGACCATTGGGTTGAGCACCGTGAACACATGGCATGCGGGGTATCGTGTCGTGGGCGGTTTCCAACTTGCGCTGGCAGCCTGTTTTGTGACCACGCTGGCCATATGGAATCAAAAAGATGCATCTGCCGGGACCGACAAGTCGAAACGCTTGACCGATTACAAAACACCGATGGGAAAGACGCTGCGCCAGCCGAAGGTGTGGTTAAGCATCCTGTTGTTTTTCCTGTACGTTGGCGCTGAAAGTTCGCTCGGCACCTGGACCTACAGTCTGCTGACCGAATCTCGCGGCATCGACCCGACTGTGGCGGGATTTTTTGCCGGCAGTTATTGGGCGATGTTTACAGTGGGCCGGTTGGTGGCGGGCGTATTTGCAAAAAGCGCCGGGGTTAACCTGCTGGTGACGGGTGGCTTGATTGGCGCCTTGTTGGGCGTGTGCCTGCTGGTCTGGAATCCAACAGCAGTGACAAACCTGCTGGCTGTGGCCTTGATCGGCTTTGCCATAGCCCCGATCTTCCCGGCATTGATGTCCGGCACCAGCCAGCGGGTGGCTGACGATTATGCAGCCAATACCATCGGCTTGCAAATGACTGCAGCTGGCCTTGGGACTGCGGTGATCCCCAGCCTGTTGGGCGTGCTGGCAAACCGGATTTCACTAGAAGTCATCCCGATCTGTTTGGGAGTGGTGTTCCTGACCCTGTTTGGAACATTCCGATTATCCATGGCACCCAAGAAAATCGCTCAGGAAAAAACAGTATGAATATTCAATCTTTGACAGGTGCCTGGGAATTTCGCCAGGCAGGTACAAAAGAATGGCTACCCGCCAGCGTCCCCGGCGGCGTGCACACCGATTTGCTGGCCTCAGGCCGCATCCTTGACCCGTTTGTGGGCGATAACGAAAAGCACGTGGCCTGGGTGGCTGAAGCAGACTGGGAGTATCGCTACCAGTTTGACGCCACTCCCGAGCTTTTGGGCCAACCGCACATCTGGCTGGTCTGTGATGGGTTGGACACACTAGCAACCGTCAGCCTGAACGGTAGCGCGTTGGGCCGGGCCGACAACATGTTCCGCCGGTATCAATGGGAAGTCAAGCAATTATTAAATGCGAAGGGCGCTAACGATTTAACGATCAGCTTTTCATCACCGGTGAAATTTACAGCAGAAAAGCAAGCCCTTCGTCCTCTACTGGGCGTCGCTCAAGCAATCCCCGGTGGCTCCCATCTGCGCAAGGCTCCATGTCAATTTGGCTGGGATTGGGGGCCACAACTCCCGCCGATCGGCATCTGGAAGGATATCCGCCTGGAAGGCTACAGTGAGGGGCGCTTCGCCGAGGTCCATCTGCGCCAGAATCACGCCAAAGGACAAGTGGCGGTCGAGGTGCAGGTCGCCATCCAACACTGGGGAGAGGCCCCGCTCGCCTCGATAGTACGGATCACATCACCGGATGGCGAAACCTTTGAAAAAGAAGCTGCCATTAACGCTCAAGGTGGTGTAACCGTGAAGGTACCCATCCCCAAACCTGAACTTTGGTGGCCCAACGGTTACGGCGGGCAACCGCTCTATCAGGTGGAAGTCTCTCTCGTGCATAATCATGATTCCCAAACAGAACCGCTGGAGCAACAGGTGTACCAGGTTGGGCTGCGCACGATTGAATTGCGCCAACAAGAAGACCAATGGGGACGCTCCTTTGTCTTTGTAGTAAACGGCATCCCGATCTTCGCCAAAGGCTCCAACTGGATCCCGGCCGATTCCTTTCCCACCCGTATCACAGATCAATTCCTGGAAGGCCTGATCCGCTCAGCAGCTGAAACTCACCAGAACATGCTGCGCGTCTGGGGCGGCGGGTTTTATGAAGAAGAACGCTTTTACGATCTCTGCGATCGTTACGGGATCCTGGTCTGGCAGGAGTTTGTCTTTTCCTGCAGCATTTACCCATTGGATGCGCCTGCCTTCCTGGAAAATGTCCGGGTGGAGGTAGCGGAGAACATCCGCCGTCTCCGTCATCGCGCCAGCCTGGCATTGTGGTGCGGAAATAATGAGATGGAATGGGGTTGGGTAGAGTGGAACTGGAACCGCCCCGAACTGCAGGATTTGAAGGCTGCTTATGACCGGTTTTTCCACGAAACTCTGCCTGCCTGGTGCCAGGCCGAGGACCCGGATCATTCCTATTGGCCAAGCTCACCCTCCTCCGATATTCCATTCGATGATCCGAATGGCCAGCACCAGGGTGACTCCCATTATTGGGACGTTTGGCATGGCAGGCAACCTTTTACCTCTTATCGCAACCAATACCCGCGCTTCATGAGTGAGTTCGGCTTCCAGGCACTGCCACCCCTGGCGACCATCCGCAGCTATGCGGACCAGGCCGATTGGAACATGACCTCCTACATCCTGGAGCAACACCAAAAGAATGCCAGTGGAAATTCCCTGATGGTTGGCCAGATGCTGGATACGTTCCGGTTACCCAAGGATTTTGTCTCATTGGTCTACCTGAGCATGGTGCTCCAAGCGGAAGGCATCCGTTACGGCGTGGAACATTGGCGGCGCCATCCAGATCGAGTCGCCGGAATCCTGTACTGGCAGCTCAATGACTGCTGGCCGGTCGCCTCCTGGTCCAGCCTGGATTACTTCGGGCGTTGGAAGGCGCTGCATTATGCTGCACGCCGTTTCTATGCGCCAGTGATGCTTTCCATCGAAGACAAACCACCAGAACAGGGAGTTTACGTATCCAATGATTTGCTTGAGCCATGGGAAGGGACCGCGAACTGGTCTTTGGAGACACTTGCCGGGGAGGTCGTGACCGCGGGACAAGCGCCGGTCAAGGTCGCTCCGCAAACTGCGACCCAGGTATGCGGGTTGGATTTTTCTGACCGAATCTCGGATGACAACATCCGCGAGATGGTTTTTATCGTCGAACTATGGCAGGGAGAACGGTTTATTACCCGGCAAACGGCGGGATTCGCTCCGATCAAGCACTTATCGCTCGCCGATCCGGTCGTGAGCGTGAATATGCGTGGCGAGAGGGGCGAATTGGTCGTTGAACTGACCTCCCGCTCTCTGGCACTCCTGGTGGAAGTATCTCTGGATGGTTCCGAGGTTGTCTTTAGCGACAACTTCTTTAACCTGCCGGCTGGACGAACAACCCGGATTTCCTGTCCCATGCCTGCCGGCTGGACATTGGACCAGGCGAAAAAAGCATTTCGCCTCTGCTCTGTTTTCGACTCTTACGCCCACGGCGCTGTAGGTTGAGCTCCTTGAAATACCAAATCATCATTTGATACCTCCATATCCGATTTCAGCACCCGCCTCTCCACGAAAGATGGGCATCCAGAAAGGTTTGAGCCATGAATAAAATTAACGACTTGGTTAAAAAAATGTCGCTGGAAGAAAAAGCCGCCCTTTGTACTGGAGCCAGTCCATGGTCGACAACT
Source organism: uncultured Chloroflexia bacterium (assembly GCA_963790075.1). GTDB lineage: Bacteria > Chloroflexota > Anaerolineae > Anaerolineales > Villigracilaceae > CAYOUV01. The sequence goes on along the minus strand of CAWBNG010000004.1, from coordinate 783,355 downwards.
CCAATCGAAAGTCTGGGCCTGCCGGAATTGACCGTTTCGGATGGACCGCACGGCGTGCGGCGGGTGGCGGACGTCAATAACTTGATTGCAGCGAGCCTACCCGCCACCTGCTTCCCGACTGCCTCCTGCATGGCCTCCACCTGGAATGTGGATTTGATCCATGCTATGGGGCAGGCATTGGCTGAAGAGTGCATCGCCTTGAAGGTTGACGTAGTCCTCGGTCCCGGTGCGAACATGAAGCGCACCCCACTAGGAGGGCGCAATTTCGAATATTACTCCGAAGATCCCTACCTCGCCGGACAAATGGCCACCAGCTTTATCACCGGCGTGCAAAGCAAGGGGGTGGGCACTTCTCTCAAGCATTTCGCTGTTAATAACCAGGAGACCCGACGTCTCAGCATCAGCTCCGAAGTGGATGAACGCACCCTGCGAGAGATTTACCTGCCCGCCTTTGAGACTGCCGTTAAAAAAGCCAAACCTTGGACGGTGATGTGCGCCTACAACAAGCTCAACGGCACCTACTGCTCCGAGAATCACAGGCTGCTTGTGGACATCCTCAAGGACGAGTGGGGTTTTGAAGGCTTTGTCGTTTCTGACTGGGGCGCCGTACACGACCGGGTGGCCTCCTTGAAAGGCGGCCTGGATCTGGAGATGCCAGGCCCGAGAGAACGGCGAGTCAAAGCAGTCATTGAAGCCGTCCACTCTGGCGCATTGAGCGAATCCGTGCTGGACGAGTCAGTGCACCGAATTCTGGACATCGTCTTCAAAGCTGCCGAGACGTCCAAAGGTGGTTCGTTTGACACCGCTAGACACCATGCTCTTGCACGCCGGATTGCTGCGGAAGGCATGGTTTTGCTAAAAAACAACGGTATTCTCCCTTTGGGTGACGAGAAGCACATTGCCGTCATTGGTCGCACTGCCAAAGAGGCGCACTTCCAGGGCGGAGGCAGCTCGCATATCAACCCAACCCGGGTGGATAATCCGTTCGAAGAGCTGCAAAAATTAGCCGGGGATGTCGAGCTGAGCTATGCCGAGGGCTATCCAATGGATGACAGTTTCGACCAGGCACTGATTGACGAGGCCGTTAAAAACGTCCGCACCGCCAAAGTGGCCCTGCTTTATCTTGCCCTGCCGGAATCTAAAGAGTCGGAAGGTTACGACCGGCCCGACCTCGACCTGACCCCGCAACAGGTTGCCTTGATAAAAGCCGTTACCGCAGTCCAGCCCAAGACCATCGTCATCCTTAATAATGGTGCCCCGGTGGTCATGAGCGAATGGATAGACGGCACGGCAGCCGTCCTCGAGGCCTGGATGATGGGGCAGGCTGGTGGAGGGGCAATTGCCGACATCCTCTACGGAAAGGTTAACCCCTCGGGCAGGTTGGCGGAGACTTACCCGCTAAAACTGGCAGATACACCTGCCCACATCAACTTTCCTGGAGGAAATGGCGAGGTGCGCTACGGCGAGGGCATCTTCATTGGTTATCGTTATTATGACGCCAAAGAAGTCCCCGTGCAATTCCCCTTTGGTTACGGTCTGAGTTACACCACTTTCGTTTTCAAGAACCCCAAAGTTTCAGCGGCTACCTTCAGGGATGTGGATGGCTTGACTATTTCTGTGGATGTGACGAACAGCGGTGAGGTGGCCGGCAAGGAAGTGGTCCAAGTCTACGTGCACGATCACAAATCCAGATTGGTCCGCCCATCCAAAGAGCTTAAGGGCTTCGCAAAAGTTGAGCTCCAACCTGGCGAAACCAAGACAGTAACCCTGGAACTCGATTTTCGCGCCTTTGCCTATTTCCACCCGGCTTACAAGCAGTGGATCACCGAGGATGGGGAGTTCGACATCCTGATCGGGGCATCCTCAGCTGATATTCGCTGCACCCAGACCGTTACCCTGCAATCTACCCTGGAGCTGCCCTCCATCCTGAGCCGGGAATCGACTGTGTACGATTGGATGGATGATCCGCGAGGCAGACAAATCTTTGCTCCGCTTTTTCAGCAAATAACAGCCCAGATGCAGGCCAGGTTTGGTGGGGGTGAAGGCGATGCTACCGGAATGGATCCCATGGGCTTTTTGATGGATATGCCTTTGACGGAATTACTCTACTTCCAGGGAAGTCCCCAGACAAAATCGCCCGAAGAAATGGTGGATGGATTACTCTCCCAGGTTTACGGAGCAGACCGATAGCGAGCCTGCTTTCGTATCCTGTGGGAGGTAGCTGGGATATATTGCCGGAGGAGGTTCTTTCTCCAGTCAATGAATTCTAGCGGGATGGATAGCGCTCACGATCCGTTGATAGGGGTATATTCCTTAATAAGTGTTACTTACACCTCAAAGCGTCGTTTTTTCGCTCCAATGTTATCAGGGCAAGCATGATCGACAACAAAAAACTGAACTACTACCTGGCCGCGTGGAATCTTTCGAACCCGCAGCTGCTCACACAGACGGAGACCAGTCACATCTACACCGTCACGCACAATACCGAAACAGTTGTCCTCAAACTGCTGTCTCCATCAGAGACGGAAGAGCAGAGTGGCGCGGTGGCGCTGCGCTATTTTGATGGTTGTGGAGCGGTGCGTCTACTGCGTTTCGACGAAGGTGCACACCTGATAGAATACGCCGCTGGCGATGAACTCGTAAGGCTGGTCGAGCGCGGTGAGGATGAAAACGCCACGCAAATCATCGCGCAGGTGATCAAGCAACTTCACGGTGTTCATCAGGATATTCCAGCCAATGGCTTGTTCCTGCTTGAGCGCTGGTTTGAGGCGTTGTTCAACAAAGCTGCGGCGGATCGGCAAGCGGGCATCGAGTTCTATCTATGTACGGGGTGCCTCCCTCGCCGAGCAGTTGCTCGCTGACCAGTGCGATGTGCGGGTTTTGCACGGAGACATCCATCATCGCAATATCCGGCAGTCCTCGCGCGGTTGGCTCAGCTTCGACCCCAAAGGCCTGGTTGGCGAGCGCGCTTACGACTGCGCCAACGCACTCTGCAACCCGGCTATGCCCGAGATCGTTCATAACGAAGCCCGCCTGCTGACCAACGCCGCGATCCTTGCGGATGCGCTCGAAATCGACCTGTCGCGCGTGCTGGCGTTCACCTATGCTTACGCCTGCCTAAACGCGAGTTGGTGGTCACGGGGCACCGGCGCGGAAGATGCTGTGCAGTGGTCGCTCGATGTCGCTATGATCATCGAGCCCCACATCGAGCTGTTGTGATGCAAAACCCAGGATTGCATATTAGCGTCGCCTAATGGCGCGATTTTCAATGATTGTGTCTTCGCGACTGATGAAGTAAGTTTGATATTTGGAGAGACAAAATGGATGTTTTAGAAGCAATTCGCAAGCGAAGAAGTGTCCGCCGATACACGGAAGATTCGATTCCCAAAGCGGATTTGGAGACCATCGTCGATGCCGGGCGATTGGCGCCAACAGGAAGTAATCGGCAACCATGGGACTTTGTGATTGTAACGAATCGGGACATGATCACACAATTCAAAGTATCGGGCACCTGGATTACGAGTGCGGGTGCGGTGATCGTTGTGGTTATGGATCCCCAATCTCGCTGGTGGGTAGAAGACGGCGCAGCCGCTATCGAGAATATGCTTCTGGCGTGTACGGCTCTGGGGTATGGGGCTTGTTGGGTGGAGGGGGATGCCTTGTCACACGAAGAGCAATTCAAAACGCTCTTGGAGGTTCCGGCCGATAAGCGAGTGATGGCCTTGATTCCAATTGGCGTAGCGGCGGAAACTCCGACACCGGAAAAGAAACCCTTGGAGCAGGTACTCCATTGGGAGAAGTATTGAGTGGGAATGGCTGCGAATACCTATGAAAAGGAATTGAAGTGACCGGTAGCAGAAGGGAGTATACGCGCCGGAGCGCGTCAAACGGGGTAGCTATTATTTTTCTTTCACACGAAGGAGATTAATCATGAGACGCTCTTTAGGTCGTTCCGGAATCGAAGTAAGTGCATTGGGTATGGGATGTTGGGCAATTGGCGGTCCATTCTGGGCCGGGGAGACGCCCCTCGGATGGGGGGAGGTAGATGACGAGGAGTCGATCCGAGCCATTCACATCGCCCTGGATCGAGGCGTTGATTTCTTCGATACGGCCAATGTTTATGGCGCAGGTCACAGCGAACGGGTGCTCGGCCGTGCGCTCGCCGGCCGCAGGTCGCAGGTTGTCATCGCCACGAAATTCAACGCTGTATTTGACGAAACCACGCGTCAGGTGGCAGGAGCAGACGCATCGCCGGAAGGAATCCGCAAGGCCTGTGAAGAATCCCTGCGCCGCTTGAATACCAACTACATTGACCTGTATCAATTCCATGACAATGGTTACCCTGCAGAAAAAGCCGCCCCGATCCGGGATACGCTTGAAACACTGGTGCAGGCGGGTAAGATCCGCGCCTATGGCTGGAGCACTGATTTCGTCGATAGGGCGGAGGTATTTGCCCAGGGACCGAAATGCACATCCATCCAATTACAGCTTAATGTACTGGATGACAACCCGGCGATGATTGCCTTCTGCGAGAAGCACAACCTGGCTGCCATCAACCGTGGTCCGCTGGCAATGGGGCTCCTAACTGGAAAATATACATCTTTAACCAAAATCTCGGGCGATGATGTGCGCGGTCAAAAAAGCCCAGAGTGGATGAAATACTTTAAAGATGGCAAACCCAATCCCGAATGGATGTCCATGCGTGAGGCTATCCTTGAAATCCTCACCAGCGAGGGTCGAACGGTGGCCCAAGGTGCTCTCGCCTGGAATTGGGCTCGTTCCTCGCAGACTATTCCCATCCCCGGCTTTCGCACCGTAACACAAGTTGAGGAGAATGCCGGGGCGATGGAGTTCGGCGCGCTGACGCCAGAACAGGTGAGCCAAATTAACGTGATCTTGAAAAGGGCATAGCTGCTTGCCTGACAATTGCCTATTCCATAGGAGCACTTATGCGCTACGGTTATTTCGATGATGAACATCGCGAGTATGTAATTACGCAGCCAGATACCCCTTTACCCTGGATCAACTACCTGGGCAGCGAAGACTATTTTGGTCTTATTTCCAATACCGCTGGTGGATATACATTTTACAAGGACGCCCGCTTACGCCGCCTGACGCGTTACCGCTATAATAACGCCCCGCTGGATATGGGAGGACGTTACCTCTACCTACGGGATGATGATAGGACGGATTCAGACAGCCCCTTATTCTGGTCGCCGTCTTGGATGCCAGTCCGCCACCCATTGGACTCCTACAAATGCCGCCACGGGATGGGCTATACCGTCATCAAGTCCAAACTCGCGGGAATCGAATCCCAGACCCGCTATTTTATCCCGCTGGGTGAGAACCTCGAAATATGGGAGATAACCCTCACCAACCGCCGCGATCAGAGCGCCAACCTGTCTGTTTTCTCCGCTATCGAATTCTGCCTGTGGGATGCACTTGACGATGCCAACAACTTCCAGCGCAATTACTCGATTGGCGAAGTTGAGATCAAAGATAACGTCATTTATCACAAAAGCGAATACCGCGAGCGCCGCGACCACTTTGCCTACTTTGCTTGCTCAGAAAAACTGGCTGGGTATGACACCGACCGCGAAGCCTTTCTCGGTCCATACCGGGGCTGGGACTCGCCCCAGGCTGTGGAAGCCGGCCGGTTGTCCGGTTCGATCGCGCACGGCTGGCAGCCAATTGGGGCACAGCACCTCAAAGTTCGTTTGAAGGCGGGCGAACAAAAAAAGATCATTTTCCTGCTTGGTTATCATGAAAACCCCAAGGACGCCAAATTCGATCCGCCCGGTTCACAGACCATCAATAAAAACACTGTAAAGCCGGTCATCGCCCGCTACCTGAACACGGACGAGGTAGAAGAAGCGTTTATCGAACTAAGCAAATATTGGGACCACCTTTTGAACAGGTTCACTGTCCACACCCCGGACATTCACACGGATCGCATGCTCAATATCTGGAATGCCTACCAGGTGATGATCACCTTCAACCTGAGCCGTTCGGCATCCTACTTCGAGAGCGGCGTGGGACGCGGGATGGGCTTCCGTGATTCGAATCAGGACCTGCTGGGTTTCGTGCACTTGCTTCCGGAACGCGCGAGAGAACGGATTTTGGACTTGGCCGCCACACAACTACCGACGGGGGGTGCCTATCACCAATACCAGCCGCTGACGAAGCGCGGCAACAACGATGTGGGTAGCGACTTCAATGACGACCCGCTCTGGCTGGTGCTTTCGGCGGCCGCATATTTGAAAGAAACGGGCGACTGGAGCATTCTCAAAGAGCCGGTGCCTTACGATAACCAGCCCGGAAGTGAAGAACCGCTTTATCGGCACCTGCAACGATCCATCCGCTATACGACCGAGAGGCTTGGCCTGCACGGTTTGCCCCTGATCGGCCGCGCCGACTGGAACGACTGTCTTAACTTAAACTGTTTCTCCGAGGCACCCGGTCAATCCTTCCAGACTACCACCAATAAGGAAGGCAAGGTTGCGGAGAGCGTTTTCATTGCAGGACTGTTCGTCCTGGCGGCAAAAGAGATGGCCGGATTAGCCGGCAAGCTGGGAAAAAAGGGTGATGTGGAGGCTGCGTTGATTGCGGCTGAGGAAATGGAGCAGGCCATCTGGAGGGCAGGCTGGGATGGTGATTGGTTCCGTCGTGCCTACGATGCCTTCGGCCACGTGCTCGGCTCACAGGAAAATGTCGAAGGGCGCATCTTCATCGAACCGCAGGGCATCTGTGCTATGGCCGGACTTGGGATTGAAGATGGCCGCGCCAGAAAAGCGTTGGATTCGGTAGCCAAGCATCTGGCCACGCCGCATGGCATCGTCCTGCACCAGCCTGCCTTCACAAAGTACTATATACACCTGGGTGAAATCTCGTCCTATCCACCCGGATACAAGGAAAATGCGGGAGTTTTCTGCCATACCAACCCATGGATCATGATCGCCGAAGCAATGATCGGTCACGGCGACCGCGCTCACGATTATTACCTGCGCATCAATCCGTCGGCACGGGAACAGATCAGTGAGGTGCATCGCTGCGAGCCATATGTATACGCCCAGATGATCGCGGGAAAAGATGCAGCCGGATTTGGCGAGGCCAAGAACTCCTGGCTGACGGGCACCGCTGCCTGGAACTACGTCGCCATCTCACAGTGGATCCTCGGCATCCGCCCAACCTATGACGGACTGCAAGTCGCACCGGTTATACCGTCGGCGTGGAGTGGTTTCGATGCAATCCGCAACTACCGGGGAGTTCGATACATCATTCAGGTGCAGCGGAAAGGCCATGGCAGGACAGTCTCGCTCAAGGTTGATGGAAAACCCGTTACCGGCAACGTCATCCCCCTCCCGTCAGCGGGGACAAAGGAAGTACGTGTTAACGTGAGGCTTGCGTGACCCAATACGGTTATTTCGACGATAACGCGAAAGAATACGTAATTACCCGCCCCGACACACCAAGTTCGTGGAGCAACTACCTTGGTTCAACCGAATACGGCGCAATCATCAATAACAACGCCGGCGGTTACAGTTTTTACCAATCGGGCGCTCGCGGACGCTTCCTTCGTTTACGCTTCAACAGCGTTCCACTCGATCAGCCAGGCCGCTATTTTTACCTGCGGGATAACCTCAATGACGACTACTGGTCGGCATCATGGCAACCTGTGGGGAAGTCACTCGATCAATACCAATCCACCTGTCGTCACGGCGCAGCCTACACGATCATCGCATCGAGCTATTCGGGCATTGCCACGGAGACCACTTATTTTGTCCCGCTTGGCCAGAACTTCGAATACTGGCAACTGAAAGTCACCAATAAAAGTCCTCTTGCCCGGGACCTATCGCTCTTCTCATTTTGCGAATTTACCAACCAGTGGGACACCTACCAGGATTCGGTCAACCTGCAATACTCGCTCTTTATCGTGCGCGGCGAATTAACCAACGACCAACTCCTGCGGATTGCCATCCAGGATAATCTGACTCCCTACAAGGAAACTTGTAACAAACCCGACCTGGCCATGCACACCTGGATGGGCATGACCGGTGCGACCGTGGATGGTTTTGACAGCTGTCGGGAATCTTTCTTGGGGCCATATCGCGACTATCACAACCCACTGGTCGTAGAACAGGGTAGGTGCACGGACAGTTGTGTCTACGGCGACAATGCCTGTGGCACTTTGCAAACCAACCTTACACTCCAGCCTGATGAAAGCCGCGCGGTACTGATCCTACTCGGCATCGGCGATGCGCGCACCGTAGGGAAAAGAATCTTTGCGGAATTTGGATCATACGAACGCGCCGAGATCGAACTGCAAAAACTGAAGGAAAAATGGCATGCCAAACTCGACAGCCTCAGCGTGGAAACTCCCGATGAGGAATTCAACCATACTATCAATGTTTGGGGGGTGTACAACTGTCTGGTTACCTTTGCCTGGTCACGAGCCGCAAGCCTGGTCTATAATGGCGAGCGCGACGGGCTAGGCTTCCGTGACTCTGTGCAGGATATCCTCGGCGTGATAGCCGCTGTCCCTGAGGAAGCCCGCCAACGTCTGGAACTGATGCTGACCGGCCAACTCGCCAACGGCGGCGCGCTGCCCATCCTCAAACCGTTCGAACATCACCCCGGTCACGAAACCCCACCCGCCGATGAGGAATATCGCTCAGATGATTGCTTGTGGTTCTTCAATGCCGTGCCCACCTATGTGAGCGAGACAGGTGATTCCGATTTTTACCACAAAATCCTGCCCTACGCCGATCACGGCCAAGCAAGCGTGCTCAAGCATCTGCGGCGAGCGCTAGAATTCAACCTCGAGCGCACAGGTAAACACGGCCTGCCTTGCGGCTTGTCTGCTGACTGGAATGACTGCTTGCGACTTGGCTATTACGGCGAGAGTCTTTTCGTCGCTTTTCAAGTTCGGCTGGGATTAAGCGTTTATGCAGAGGTTGCAGATCGTCTTGGCAAACCGGCCGAAGCCGAGTGGGCGCTGACTCAGCGCGAAGAACTGGATATATCCATTCAAACCCATACCTGGGATGGAAACTGGTTCATCTGGGCCATTGGCGAGGACGGCACGGTCTACGGCACTCAGGGGTATGCTGAAGGCCAAATTTATCTCAACACGCAGATATGGTCGGTCATCAGTGGCGCGGCAACGCCTGAACAGGCTGAGCGCTGTATGAAATCCGTGCAGGAACAATTAGCCACACCCTACGGCCTGATGTTGTGTGCCCCACCTTTCGTTGAAACGCCGATCGATGTCATGCGTGCTGTGGTTTTCAACCCGGGCGTAAAGGAAAATGCAGGGATCTTCAACCATACCCAAGGTTGGGGGGTGATGGCGGAATGCCTGCTCGGGCATGGCGATCAGGCTTACCAGTATTACCGAGCGTCCATGCCAGCTGCCTACAATACACGCGCCGAGGTTCGCCAGAGCGAGCCGTATGTTCAAGCGCAGACAACTTACTCCACCTACTCCCCACGCCCAGGCAACAGCCGCACTTCGTGGCTAACAGGCGCAGCAGCGTGGAGTTACTACAGCGCAACGCAATATATCCTTGGGATTCGCCCGGAAATCAACGGTCTACGGATAGACCCGTGTATTCCGTCTGCGTGGAGTGGTTTTTCGGCCACGCGCAGGTTCAGAGGGAAAACGATGCGGATCGTGGTCCACAACCCACAGCATGTCTGCAAAGGCGTCATCAAAATGACCGTTGACGGGGATGAGATCACAGGGAATCTCATCCCAAGTGATCTACCAGGTGTTGAACACCAGGTAGCGGTTTGGCTGGGAAAATGACATGGACGAGAATTGGCTGCAAATCCACAGTTACGAAGGGAAAGGCTTCCAACCGCTGGTAATCTTCAATGGCTGGCGAGTGGCAATTCTGAATTACATGGACGAAATTCACCCAGAAAATAACAACCGCATGGAACGTCACACCAAAACGGATGAGGTTTTCGTGCTGGCCAAAGGTCAGGCAGTTTTGATTGTCGGTGGCAATAACGCCCAGGTGGATATGATATTCCCGCAGGCAATGGAGATCGGCAAGATCTACAACGTCCGCGTAAATACCTGGCACTCGATCCTGCTCAGTCGGGACGCATCCGTTTTGATCGTAGAGGAACTTGATACAGGGGCGCAGAACTCAGAGTATTTGGTCCTTCCAGCAGTGTTGCACCAGCAGGTTGTAGAGACAGCCCGACGAGAAAGAATAAGCTTTTAGCAATACTTGCAGATCTCAGCGCTGCACAGCACCCGCAGCCGGAATGAAATCAATCGCACTCACACAGCCTCCGCGCTGAGGCTGGCCCGGCACTACCAATCACGGTGCTTTGATGAAAATCTTACCGTGGTCCTTTGTCTCTAAAAAGAAAGATCGACACGGTTGTAAATTCGGAGAGCGACGGGGTAAGTCAAAGAGGAGCAGCCAGTACGCTGCTCCTCTCTAAAAAAACAATTTTTCGTTCAGGATGAGTTGAGTTACCTTGTGGCGAGGGTGAGATTTGAACTCACGACCAAGGGCTTATGAGTCCCCTGCTCTACCACTGAGCTACCTCGCCAAGCGAGAAAAATCTTACTATGGTCCCAGTCATTTGTCAACGCCTGGGTTTTCTTGGCTGTTTTCAACAATGCACAATTTCAAGTTTTCAGCCTATAATGAGGAGGGAGTGTTCGTATGAGAATTCTGGTCCTTTGCAAAGACATTGCTGACTATTCGATCATCAAGCAAGTTTTAGAACACAATAGACACGAAGTGGTCGTGGTTGACAATACTGATATCGCCTGGGATTTCTTGGATGGCGGGCAAACCCGGCTGGCCATCCTGGACTGGCCTGTAAAAGACCAGGGAACAAAGGGTTTAATTGAGCGGATACGTTCCGCTAAATTTGCCTCTTCGACATATATTATCGTCATTGCAAATAAAGGTCAGGATTCGGAAATTGCAGCAGTTATGAAAGCTGGAGCGAATGACTATCTTCCCAGACCGATCTCGCCTCAGGAATTAAAAGTCCGGGTTGGGTTGGGCGAACGCATTTTGGCTCTGGAACAGGATTTATCCAAGACGCGTGACGAGTTTGAACATCTCGGTGTTTACGATGGACTGACTGGTTTAATGAACAGCCGTGCGTTTTATAAATACGCCCATGGTGAACTCGAACGCGCGAGACGAATTTCCTCGTCGATCAGCCTGATTGCCATTGACATTGACAACTTTAAGGCAATCAACAACCAGTATGGTCGTAATATCGGGGACGAAGTGATAAAGGCAGTTGCCGAGAGCATTTGCGAAAAGAATCGCCCATACGATGAAGTTGGGCGCTGGTCTGGCGACGAATTCATGGTCATATTACCCGGTGTAGTGGGAAATGACGCCGAAAAGATTGCAGAGCGAATCCTGAACGGCGTCCGAACGGTTGATGTTGTCGCCGGCGAAGGACAGCACGTCGATGTGCAAGTGAGTGCTGGGATCGCATCTGTATATCGGGTCAGCGCCTCGATAGAATTGCTCGATTTATTGATCCAGCAAGCAGATGAAGCCTTAAGCCGCGCCAAACGGGCTGGTGGCAACCAGGTCCAGGTAACCTTATCATAAATCCTGCCAAATTAATTTTAACCCGCTCATGAGAGCGGGTTTATTATTATTATTTGAGATATCTGTCAAACCATCTGAGGATGTGATTGAGGCGCGCGACACGCCGGTCGGTGCGACCGGTACGCGAGAGGCCATGGAATTCAGCGGGGAAACGCACAAACTCAGTATCCACCTTCAAGCGCTTGAGGGCCACGAATACCTGCTCGCTCTGTTCAATCGGGCAACGATGGTCGTTTTCGCTGTGGATGACCAATGTGGGGGTCCTGGCATTCGAGATGTATTTTATCGGCGAATGATCCCAGAATTTTTTCAGATTACCACCTTCGAACGGCGCACCGACCTCCAATTCTTGCTGGAAGATCCAGTTGAAATCACTCGAGCCCCACATGCTGATCAAATTGCTGACGCAGCGCTGAGAGACCGCTGCTTTGAATCGATCAGTATGCCCGATAATCCAGACAGTCATATAACCACCATAAGACCCGCCGGTTACACCCATGCGTTTTGTATCGAGGTATGGCAGCGCGGAAATATAGTCGGTCCAGGCCATCAAATCAGCGTAATCGACACCACCCCAACCACCCCAAATGGCCTTGGCATGCTTCTCGCCGTAGCCGCGCCCACCGCGCGGATTAGAGAAATAGACCACATAACCATTTGCCGCCAAATAATAAAATTCGTGCATAAAAAGCTTGCCATACTGCGTCAATGGCCCACCGTGTATTTCAAGGATGGACGGGTATTTCCTGCGCGCGTTAAAGCCCGGCGGTTTGATGATCCAACCCTGTAGGTCATTTCCATCCGGCCCGTTGAACCTGATTTCCTCGACTTTTCCCAGATCTATTTTATCCAGCACGTCGCGATTGAGACGCGTCAGATGGCGGGTAGTACCGGAGGCAAGTTCGCGTACGTACACCTGTCCAGGGTCATCCATGCGACCGTAGTGATAAGCAACCTTATTTTGCGCCCGGTCGAATCCGTATGAGAAGATCGCGCCCCCTTCGCCGATCACATCCTGCAAGATTTTACCGTCCAGGGAGATATTCTTGAGCAGGGAGCTGCCATGATAAACCACTGGGAAATAGACCGAATTCCCATCGTTCGACCAAATCGGTCGGATCGCTTCCGGGGTCCCAAGGTCGTTGATCACATTGGGGGAGATATGCAAATCGTATCGAGCGGTCAAGTTTTTTGCAACTTTGGAGCCGTCGACAGGAATGACCCACAAACCGAGATTCTGATACCAGTTCGCCTCTCCCTTCTGGGCATAGTATGCGATCAACTTTCCGTCCGGAGAAAACGCGGGGTTGGATTTTTCTCCCAGGGGAAGTTCGATCCGCACGGGTTCTCCTCCGGTTGTCGGAATGATGAAAAGATCGTCGGCATCCGGATTTTGGTCGGGATCATCGCTGCGATTCGAAACAAAAACGATCGATTTGCCATCCGGCGACCAGGCCGGGTCACGCTCGTCCCAGATCGGGTGGTCGGTCAACTGTTTGGTACGAGCGGTGCGCGTGTCCACCAACCACAGATGCCAGCGTTCATGAGGCAGGTATCCATAGTCATCGAGTTTGTAAAAGAGGCGATTGTAGTGGCGCGCGATGACCCCAAGCTCCTTCTTTTCCTGGTCTTTTTGACGCTCAATGGTGTCCGGATCGAGTTTGCGGATACGGCATAGCAGCTTGCGTCCATCTGGCGACCAATCCAGGCTGGAAATTTCGCCATCCAGATCAGCCAGAGGGCGGGCTTCACCCCCGTCAAACGGGATCAGGTAGACTTGAGGTGGCTTGGAATTGCTGTTGCGGTTGGAAAGGAAGGCGATCTGCTTTCCGTCCGGCGACCAGCGCGGTAACAGGTCACGCTGATCGCCCCGCGTGAATTGCTGGGGAGATCCGCCATCGGTCGGAACGACCCATAGATTGGAATATTTCTTCTCGGATTTGCGGTCCACCCGTTGTAAAGTGTAGATGACGTGTTGGCTATCCGGCGCGAGTCGCACGTCCGAAAGGACCTGAAAGCGGTACAGGTCTTCTGCGGTGATCAAATGCTTCTTCTCAGCCATGGTTTCCCTTCCTAGAAAGTGAATTCGAGCAACAATAATACAGCCATCCCAGTCAAGATGGTCAACAGGGCACTCCTGGTCTTCCAGGCAACCAGGATGGCGGCCAACCCGGCCAGCATACGATAATTTCCGAAAGACAGGTCGAATTTTCCTCCTGGCAGCAAAAGCTCAGGGACTGTGATTGCCGTCAGCACCGCCGGTGGGACAAAGCGAAGCGCCCTGCGAACCACTGGAGGCATATTAAAGTGGCCAAAGAGATAAATAAACGATAGCCGCATCCCAAATGTCAGCAGGCCACCCAGAAGCATCACTAGCCAAATGTTCAAGGACGGCTCTCCAATAACATCCCGATCAGGATACCAAATAATGCCGCAATGATCAGGCCAAGCTTATATGGCAAATGGTATGCCAGCGAGGCCACAGCTCCGGCAGAGAGCGCAGCCGCCACTGCTGGACGGTCTTTAAGGGCTGGCATGACCAGAGCAATGAAAGTCAAGGGGAGGGCAAAATCCAGCGGCCATTGAGGAGGCAAAGCCGTTCCCAGCATGATCCCGGCCGCCGTGCTGACTTGCCAGGCGGTCCATAAAGCCAAGCCTGCTCCAAGGAAGAACCAGTGCCCGTTCGGATTTTCAGCGTTGGTCTCATAATTGATAATGGTCACAGCATAGGCTTCATCTGTCAGCAGATAGGCCAAAGCATGTTTCCAACCGATTGGCAGGTTTTTGAGGTAAGGGGCAACAGAAGCACTGTAGAGCATATGGCGCAGGTTTACCACAGCGATGGTCAGCACGATCACCAACCCGGGCACTGATTCGTGAATCAACTGCGCAGCGATAAATTGGGAGGAGCCAGCAAAGACCACCGATGACATGGCTTGTGACGCGGCCTTGGAAAGTCCAGCATTCAAAGCCAATACGCCGTATATCATGCCAAACGGGAAAACACCAATCAAAAGGGGGAATTCGGCGCGGACGCCATTTAAAAATGCTTGATTAGATTTACGCATGTGTCAGTGCAGCGATGGGATACCCATATGCCGGGCCATAGGGATATCAAGATACATTTTGTGGAGGTTGTCTTCGAGCAAATTTTTCAATCGTAAACGCTCTTTTGCCGGGGCGTTGAGCGGATTATAGGCCACCGGTTCACCGACCCTCACCACACGAGTTTCGTGCACAATCAGCGGGTAGAACTTTAACCGCTGCCTTGAAGCTTTGTAGTACATCTCCCCCAGACGCATGACTGTCTTCTGAAATGGGCACATATTGTAGCGTTCATCCCGTTCCTGATTTGGATCCTCAGGGAAGACCAGCAAACATTTTTCTTCGAGCAACAATTGCAAACTGGTATCCAAAGTCCGGCACTGGCCTTCATAATCGTGTGGAACGGGAATGACGCCAACCGCGTTCAATAACGGGATCGCTAATTTGGTAATCACTTTCGACAACCATAAACTGAGAGGCATTGGCAGGTGCAATTCTTTTTCGACAAAGTCCACACGCACGTATTCAGCGGCAACCACCGGGTCAATTGTATCCGCGATGATCCAGGGATACAAACGCAGCGGAATCGAACAGACTGCACCGATTGGCCCAAGCGAGCCAATATGATTGGCAATGAAAACAGCCGGCCCTTTCTTGGGTATATTCTCATCATCCAGCAGGTCCCCTCCCCATAGAAAGGCATCCAACATTTTCGCCAGCATTCGATATGTCAGATCATTCATGGCGCATCCCTTAGCAAATTTCACACAAATACGATTAACCATTTTGCCGGGCTTACCTGGCTCGCACCGCAACAGCTTAAGAGAGCTTACCTCCGCCCCTCCAACAGATTAAACCCTGGCAGAGCATATTTGGATGCGATCCAGACCATACGCGGCAAACCAATGTGCGACATTTCCACAGGTCGCACTTTGGTTAATTATAAGTTGGATTATCAAGGCCAGGTTGGTGGAAAATTAACCACAAGTTAGCCAATGGCTACGCGCATCTCATGGAGCCGGACTGGTGAGTTATTAGGTGTTCGTCAATTCAGTACAGACCAATTCTTATGTGGTTGATATATTCTCCCTTGATTTCAAATAATTGACTACAAGAAAGCCATGAGCAACACAAAAGCTTCCCCCATTTCTGGGGGAAGCCCGGTTATTTATCGTGATTACACATCCAATTTTCGAAAACGCCAGACCGCCAGCATAAAGAAACCCAGTGCATAAACCAGCAGCACGCCAACTGGGAGCCAGGTTGAATTCAGGGTCAGGCCGCGGATCAGAATGTTCTGCAAACCGGTTATCGCCCAGGCGGAGGGTAGTGCTTTTCCAATCGCCGCAAATACTCCTCCGGCCATTTCCAGCGGGAACCATGCCCCACCCAGCGCCGAAAAGCCGAACATGGCGATCATCGAGTATATGGTTACCTGATCATCTCCCTTGGCCAATAAGCCGATCAGCAAGCCCATGCTGGAAACCCACAATCCCAATGCCACCAATACCAATAATGTGCCCATCGGCACGCGCAGGTAGTCGACACCCAGTACTAACTGCCCAAATATGACCAGCATCGCAATCTGCAAAAAGACGATGGCGAACATTCCCATCAAGTGGCCGACCAGTACTTCCCAGGGTTTCATGGCAGTCGTCATCAAACGCTGCAATGTGCGGCTCTTACGTTCCTGCGCCAGGATTTGGGCCGAGGTCACCAGTCCCATAATTGCAAACTGCACCAGGATGCCGGGCGAAGATTGGTTGTAGGGATTATCGCCGAACCAGCTTTCGGATTTCTGTGCCACTGCCTGCTCCATCCGTACCAGACTGCCGGCGCTGTCCATCCCCCACTTTTTCCAGGCAAGTTCGAGCGCTGGAGCAAATTCGTTGGAATTGCCAACCACATCCACGCTCATCTGCGAAATTTCTACTGCGCTCATCAATTGGGATATGGGAACTCGCAGCAGTTGAAAGAGCGATTGCCCTTTCGTGGAGGCTGCCTCGGCGATCAATGTAACCTGTGGAACTTTCCCAACCTGGGCCTGTTCGCCAAATCCGGACGGGATAACCAGCGCCCCATCCACATCCCCTTTCTGCAATGCTGTCAGCGCTTCGGCTTTATCCATTTGGACAGGTTTCAGCGTATGCGACTCTTCCAGGCGGGTATAAAGCAATTCGCTCAACGCGCTACCCGGAGTTTCTTCCACCCAGGCTAGCGGTATGCGTGGATCTTGTGGCTTACCGTTCTCGCCGCTTCGGTAAGCAAAACCCATGAACAACGTAAAGGCAATTGGCATAGCTACCAGGAACAGGAAGGAGCGCTTATCTCGCAAAATTTGCGATAGGTCTTTGAGGGCTAAATCAAGGATTCTCATAATCAATTCTCCAATTCACGCATATCGCTTTCGGAACATGATTGCACCAAGTACGAACATCACGATTCCCATAGCCGTTATCACGGCAAATGGAAGCAACAGATCAGATACAGGCTGTCCTCCCAAGACGATTCCCCAGCTTTTGATAACCCAACCCTGCGGTGTGAAATTTGCTAGCAGCGTAAAAGCTTTAGGCATGGAGATATTAGCGGTGAACAAGCCGCCCAACATACCCAGCGCCGTCAGCCCACCACCCAACACAGGGCCGCCCTGCTTCGATTCCTTGACAAAGGAGATCAACAGCACACCCAGCCCGGTGGCAGCGATCACCTGCCCAATCAGCGCCAAGGCCACAGCCAGCGGATCGCCCCAGTTTATGTTGAAAGCGTAATGGGCCGCGATAATCAAGACGATCCCTTGTACTGCCACAGACAAAAACACCGCCAGGAACTTGCCGGCTAAAATCGAGGCGCGCCTGACCGGCATGGTGAACAAGCGTGCCAGCGTGCCTTCTTCATCTTCACGCAAAATCGACATCATTGAAAAGGCCCCGGTGAAAAAAGAGAAAAAGACCATCTGACCGGCCATCATGATCCCCAGCATCTTCTGGATCGGATTTTCAGACGTCCCTTCGGCTGCCGCAGTAGCCAGAGTCAGTGCCGCCCGGGCAGGATTATGGAACATATCCCGCTGAAAGTTGGCATACCAGGTGGTATAGCGGTCGATCAGCGCCGGGGTTTGGGCCGGGTCAGGTTGTTGCCCATTGGCCTGCTGGCGCTCGATGACCGTTTGGATGGCAATACTGCCCCCGCTCACACCGTTCAGCATGGCGGTGACCATGTTCTCCGCCACCTGCGGGGCGATCGTCAGCGTGGGGTCGCTGAGGATGAGCACCTGCGAGTCGGTTTCTCCAGCCAGGAAATGCCCGGTGAAATCCTGCGGGATGATGATCGCCACCCCGATTTCCTGCTTATCTACGGCCGTCCGGGCAGAGGCTTCGTCAGCATAATCGCTGGCGGTGATCCATGAGGCAACGCTCTCGTCGAAGAACATACTGCGGATTTCGTCTCCCAGCGGCTTGTCGAGCGGGGCCTCAGCGGGGAGCCTGTCGGCATTAACCACGCCAACGTTCACGGCTGGCAGGTCTGTAGTCCCACCCGATGCGCCGCCGAAGGCGAAGTAAATCAGTCCGATCAGTCCCAGCGGAGCGATGATCATCATCCCCACTGCAAACGCGCTGCGGAAGGAACGAATCAGGTCTTTGAAGGCAATATCCAAAATTTTCATGTCAATCTCGCAATGCTCGTCCGGTCAGATGCAGGAATACTGTTTCAAGATTGGGTTCCTGGATGTCAACTGAGGTGATACGCACATTAGCCTGGGCAGCAGCTTCAAACAGGGCTGGCAGGACTTGGTTGCTGTCATCCACCAGCACCGTGACTGTGCCATCCGTGGCATCAATACGGGATACACCCGCCACCGAGTGCCAGGCATCGAAAATCGTGGCTGATTCAGCGTTAAGGGTCAGGTCGATGCGGGTTTGCTCGCCGACCAGCTTGATCAACTCGTCATGCGTACCGTAGGCGATAACTTTGCCCTGGTCCATGATGGCGATATGGTCAGAAAGCTCGGCGGCTTCCTCCATATAGTGGGTAGTGTAAAGCACGGTCATGCCCTGACGATTGAGTTCCTTGACGTTCTCGAGAATGTGGCGGCGGGACTGCGGATCGATCCCGACGGTCGGCTCATCCATGATGACCACGTCCGGTTTGTGCAACAGCGCCGCGCCAATATTGACCCGTCGCTTCATACCGCCCGAAAACTTGCCGACACGATCCTTCTGGCGCTCGGTCAGGCCGATGATGTCGAGCACTTGATCGACGCGGGTTTTTAATGCCGCGCCGCGCAATCCATACATCTTGCCCCAGAAGACCAGGTTCTCACGTGCCGACAGGTCCGGGTACAGAGCAATATCCTGCGGGACAACGCCGAGGCTGGCTTTGGCGGCTTCCGGTTCTTTTGTAACCGAATGACCCATGATGAAGGCTTCACCATCACTGGGAGACAGCAGCCCGGCGAGCATCGAAATGGTCGTGGATTTGCCCGCCCCGTTCGGCCCAAGCAGGCTCAAGATCTCGCCTTTAAGGGCAGCAATGTCCACGCCCTGCACGGCCACTAAATCACCGAATGATTTCTTGAGATTTTTAACTTCGATTGCGTTCATAATTTTCCTTTTCTGCCTACACCCCTCTCCAGCCCACCTCAAAAGGTGGGTGGAGCCGTTAGTTTTTCTGCAACCCGGCGATCGCCAGCGCAGTCAATCCGATGCCCAGCAAGGTCATGGCCGTATCCACGGTCAGCGAACCGAGCGTATTCAAAACGATGACCGCCACGCCCATGCCCAGCGCAACAGCGTTGAAGATGGTATCGAGCAGGTTTTTGTTCATGATTTCTCCTTTTGTTTATCTGCCCCCAGTATACGGATTGCCAATCCTGGCTGCAATTGTGCCTTCGGGAAAACGAGCACTGTTCTTTTGTACACTGTCCGCATGGACAATGGCGAAGCCGTCATTCTGTAATAAAATGGTATTACCATGCCAATCAACTCCTCCCCCGAATTTTCCAATGTAGAGCGTGACCCGGTTTTGTTAATGTGGTTCATGACACTGGTCGTGGCTGGTATGTATGCCATTACGCTATATAACGAACCGACCACGCGACAACTGGGAACGCTGCTTCCCTTTAGCTTATTGACCTTCGTTCACATTATCCTGCACTGGCAAATGGGAAAGATCGCGGCGCAACCATCCAAATTGCTCTGGTATATCATCATTCAAGGCGTGCTGGCGCTTATTATTTCAATGGTTGCCAGGAATTTCGGAATGGCTTTTGCCCTGTTCATGGCCTTGCTTGGTCAAGCCGTTGGTCTTTTTGGGTTGACACGCCGGGGCTTGCTGGCGGGTGTTTTTTACCTGGTTCTATTGGTGGTCAGCCTGGTGCAGTTTTCCGGCTGGGCTTCGTCTGTCATGGTGATGTGGAGCATCATCCCGATAACGATATTTGTCGTCATCTACGTTACCCTCTACATGCGTCAGCATGAGGCGCGTGAACAGGCACAGTTACTGGCTGCCAAACTCGAAACCGCCAACCGCCAACTGTCCGAATACGCTGCCCAGGTCGAAGACCTGACCATCGCCAACGAACGCCAGCGCATGGCGCGTGAACTGCATGACACGCTCTCGCAGGGGCTGGCGGGCATCATTCTACAGCTCGAAGCCGTCGAAGCCAATCTCGCCAGCAACCGCCCTGAGAAAGCCAAAACTATTGTTGGCAACACCATGCTCCAGGCGCGAACTACGCTTTCCGATGCGCGAGCCGCCATCGACGATTTGCGTAATTCTTCAGCGGATGATCTGGACTCAGCCCTGCGCCTTGAAATCTCCCGTTTCACCAGCGCGACCGGCATCCCCTGCGGCTACCGTGCGGATCCGATTAAACCTCTGCCGGATCCCGTCAGAGAGACGGTAATTCGTGCAGTGGCCGAGGGCCTGACCAACATCGCTCGTCACGCGCGGGCGCGGCAGGTAGCATTGGACGTATCAGTCGCCGATCAAGGCTTGATAGTCACGGTCCAAGATGACGGTCAGGGTTTCGATGCAAGCGGGATTCCTTCGGGTCATTATGGCTTGCTCGGGATCCGGGAACGTGTGCGACTGGTCGAAGGCAGTTTTGATATCCGCAGTGAAACCGGTGTAGGCACAACTTTGAAAATCAAGATACCCCTATGATTAAAATTCTGATCGCCGACGACCATCTTATCATTCGTCAAGGATTGCGCCTGATCTTCGAAACCGAAGACGATTTTAAAGTCGTGGGCGAAGCCTCCGATGGGGCTGAAGCCCTGCGCCTGTGCGCTGACCTGGCCCCTGACGTGGTGCTGATGGACCTGCGCATGCCCGGCATGGACGGCCTGACCGCCATCGAGAAACTACGTACGACCCAACCGGAGGTCGCGGTCGTCATCCTGACCACCTTCAACGAAGACGACCTGATGCTGCGCGGTCTGCAGGCCGGCGCGCGCGGTTACCTGCTCAAAGATACCGACCGCGCTGCCTTATTCGACACCGTCCGGGCTGCGGCGCGCGGCGAGACCCTGCTCAAACCGGAGATCATGGCGCGCGTGATCTCACACGCAGGAACCATGACCCAATCCACGTCTGAAACCACCACATCCATTGACCTGACCAAGCGCGAACAGGAAGTGCTCCAAGCGGTTGCCAGCGGAGAGCGTAGCAAAGAAGTCGCCGCCCGTCTGGGTATCTCCGAGCGAACGGTCAAAGCGCATTTGGCCAGCATTTACAACAAATTGGGGGTTGATTCCCGCGCTGCCGCGATTGCCGTCGCCGCGCAAAAGGGGTTGTTATCGTAAAATTCGGTATTTTGTTGAGTTCTATAAACCTATCCCCAGATCATCATCTTTCGACAAAATGCGGATGTATGAAAGACAAGAAAATGGGCCGACTTAAGTCGGCCCATTTTCTTGTCTCAACTTTGATAACAGATTAATTAGATGGACTGTGGGCGACTAAGATGTAGGTACCAGTTTTGTGCACGAAGGCCAGATAACGTAGCAGTCCGTCAGATAACCAGGCGGGAGCCCACTGAGCCGGGACTTCCACCCAGGCGCCGAGACCATTATTCGCATTCTCATCCCAGAAGTAGATCGCCAGGTCATATCCCAACCAGGATTCGGGCACTACGAAGGAGACGACCATGGAGGAGAGAGTCTTCTCGACCGGCTCTCCGTAACGGAACAGGCTGATGTTCATGGCCGAGACCAGGGTATCGCCAGCGGGCAGTTGCCCGGGCAACTGGATCTCGTCAAAGATTGTCAGGCTGGCGGTCGTTCCCTTGCCCAAGCCAAAGTTGACATAGTTATCGTTCGGCAGGATCAGCACGACTGCCAGGCAGCCTTCGCCGCAGGTGATGCCGACTTCTTCTTCGCTCTCGACCGGGATAACCAGGATATAACCGGTGATTAACTTTCCGCCGGCTCCCTGGCCAGCATTCACAGAGGCATATATGATGATCAGGTTTTCAATGGATATGTAAGTATTATCACCGTAATGCCCATCCAGGTAGTAACCCGTATCGTAGCCGTTTCCACCGTCCAAATAATTGAAGCCGCTGCCTGCATAGAGTATGTCTTCACCGCCCAGGCCAAACAGGAAGTCGTCGCCTGGCCCGCCGTCAAGCAGGTTATTGTTATCATCACCGCTGAGAGTGTCACCTGCGGATCCGCCGATCACATTCTCAATACTGCTTACACCGCCAAGCACGCCAGTTGCCTGACCGATTAGTAGATTGACAACCACTGGGGTGGTATAAGCCGAATAATCCAAAGTATCTGTACCGCCCTTACCGTCAATGTTACCCGGCAGGGAAGCCCCGTCGTCGAAAACGAAGGTATCGTCGAAAGCACTGCCATTCAGGGTTTCGATCGAGGAGAAGTACAGCGTGGGAGTGGGATTGACCGTATAGGTACTAATGGTATTCGTAATATGCCAAACCGAAGGATGATTGAGGCCGGTCAGCGAGTCCTGAGCCGACGATCCCATCAACATATTGATGCCGAAGAATCCGCCCGTAATACTGGTGCCAAAGGTGCTGGAATCCGTTCCGTTGAAGCCATCGCCGCTATAGGAGGTCAGGATGAAGTTGCGCGAGGTATTGTATGCGCTAAAGTCTAGCACGTCATCGCCGCCCTGGCCATCCAGGCTTCCAATCAATTTGGCATTGTTGCCAAAGACAAAGGAATCCGCTCCCAAGCCACCCAGGAGTTGATAGACGGGGGTACCTGCCAAATTGAAGGTATCCGCAGCCGAGCCACCCACCAAAGTCTCAAAACCACCGATGTCCAACGTATGGCCATTGCTGACGTACTGGTCGGTCCCATCAAGGTTCCAAGTAGACGAGCTGTTCATACCGGTCAGCGTATCGTTTGCACTGCTTCCGATCACGTGATCAATGCCAGCAAAGCCGCCCGTAATGGCTGCCTCGGATCCACTGAAGCCCGTTCCGGTCGCGTTGGTCAAGGTGAAAGCCCGATCTGTCAGGTAAGCGCTGTAATCGAGCGTATCATAGCCGCCCTGTCCGTCCAGGCTACCCACCAATATAGCACCATCCTGGAAGACAAAGCTGTCATTTCCACTGCCTGCGTTGACAGAAATGTGGTGGGTCGTGTTTGTATTGAACGTGAAGGTGTCGTTGCCCAAACCGCCCAGGAAGTACTCGATCGAGTTGCCGCTGTAAGTGAGCGTGTTGCCAAGATGATCGGTGACCTCAATGCTGCCAAAGGTCACATCCAGATCAACCGTGACTGCCGTGAAGTCAAGCGTATCCGTACCCTCGCCTGGATTCTCGAAGACGGTATCCTGACCCCAAGCATCGGCAAAGTAGTAGGGGTCGTTCCCAAGCCCACCGATCAGCGTATCGTCATCCGCTCCGCCGGTCAGGCTATCGTTGCCAGCACCGCCGTCCAGATAATCATTGCCCGCATTGCCAATTAAGACGTTGTTATTGATATCGCCAATCAGGATGTCGTCAGCACTGCCGCCTGTCAGGTTTTCGATGCTTGCAACACCCGCGCTGACAGCCGTCACAACGCCAGCATTGCACGTGACCAATCCGACTGTCACATTGGCTGCGCTCAAATTGGCACAGACTGCGGTGGTGTAAGCACTGTAATCCAACGTATCGGTTCCGGCATTTCCATTGAACGAACCACTGAAGGTTGCCGTGTCCTGGAAGGCAAAGGTATCATTTCCGCTTCCGCCGACCAACGTCTCGATCAGGGAATGATCCAGCAATCGGGCGCTGGTTTCGTACTGGTCGACGCCCGTGTTGACATGCCAGGTCGCGGTTGCATTCAAACCGGTCAACGAGTTAGTGTAGACAGTCGTGCCGATCAGAGCATCGATGTCGTCGAAGGTACCGCCGATCCCGTTGACCGTACCCTTGAAGCCATCATGTGTACCCAGCGCGGTCAAGACGAAGTTTCGGGCGCTACCGTAAGAGCTGAAGTCAAGTGTATCAGTGCCGCTACCACCAACAATATTACCTGGAACAATCGCACCATTCTGGAAGACGAAGCTGTCCGCCTGGCCGGTACCGATGTAGTTCTCGACATTATTGTCGGTGACAACATTATTCGTGCCGTCGTCGGTGACGCTGAAGACTGTGCCATTGAAAGTAAAGGTCAGCCCAGTGCCGGTTACGCCGCTGAAGTCAAGCGTGTCGTTCCCCTGACCCGGATATTCATAGACGTGATCCTGGCCCCAGCCATCGGTAAAGATGTAGGTGTCGTCGCCCAGGCCGCCGTAGAAGTTGTCGTTGCTCGACCCGCCAACCAGGATATTGTTCCCGGCGTCGCCGTAGATGGTATTCGTACCGCTGCCGCCCGTGAAATTCTCGACATTGACCACACTGTTGATTGCGCCGCTGTTGACGCCGGTGGCCGATCCGGTGGCGAGGTTGACGGTCACATTGATCGTAACAGCGCTGTAATCGAGCGTGTCGGTACCCAGACCGCCATCGATATGGCCGGTCAGATTCGTGCTGTTATGGAACACAAAGGTATCGTTCCCACCGTTACCGTTCAGGGTGAAGTTCAAAACGCCGGGCAGGTCGAAGGTGTCGGACTGGCTGCCGCCGGTTAAGATCTCGAAATTGGAGAAAGTCAGCGTCTGAGCGCCACTCGTATAGGTAAGCGCACCCAGATTGAAGGCAGCTACGGCATTCAAACCGGTCAGGCTGTCGGTGGCAGCCGTCGTGCTTCCGATCAGATTGTCTAATCCGCTAAAGCCAGCGCTGATGATAGCCGAGCTGCCATTGAAGCCGTTTGCGCCAACGCCATTCAATACGATCGAGCGTCCGGTTGCATAAGCGGACAGGTCCAACGTATCTGCATTGGCTCCACCGCTTATTGAACCGGTCAAATTGGCGCCATTCGCAAAGCTGAAGCTGTCATTCCCAGCATTGCCATTCAGGTTGGCCGTCTGGCTGCCGCTGATCTGGAATGTATCCTGCACGCTGCCGCCCAGCAGATTTTCGAAGCTGCTGAATGCCAGGGCAAATGGCGAGACTATGTAACGATTCGTGCCGTCCACTTCAAAGATGGCCGCCGCATTTGCGCCCGTCAGGGTATCGCTGCCATTTCCACCAGTCAGTACGTCAATACCGCTGAAGCTACCCAGGCTGGTTCCGGTGCCAGAGAAACCGTTCGCACCATACCCGGCATCGAGAGTAATGCTACGCGCGGTTGTTACACCGCTGAAGGTCAGCGTATCGCTACCCGCTCCGGCGCTGATGGACCCAGACAAACTGCCGGAATTGCCAAATGCAAATGTATCAGCGTTGGCACTACCGCTCAGGTTGGCGACACCTGAGAAGTTGAAGGTGCCGTTGATGTTGCCGCTGTTCGCGCCGGTGATATTGAAGATAGTGCCGGATGCATACCCAACCAGAGTATCAATCCCACCACCGACAAATGCCCGGATATTCGTGAAGGTCCCAGTCAGACCTGTAACGGTGCCAGCACCCAAGTCCAGAGTGACCGGGCTGCCATAACTGCTATAGTCCAGGGTGTTACTGCCGCCACCGCCATCGAGATTGGCAGTCGCTGGTGCATTCATATTGAAGATGTCGTTGCCGCTACCACCGATCAGGGTTTCAATTTGGTAGCCAACATTCGTGACTGTATTCGGCAGGTTGGAGACGGTAAAGGAACCGGCGTCTAGGTTGAAGGTCAATGGCCCACTGAACCCGGCGAAGGTCAGGGTATCCGTTCCGCCCGGGTCCGTGATCGTATCCCCGGCACCCCAATTGGCGCCGAAGACGTAGGTATCATTGCCATTGCCGCCGTTCAGATCATCCTGACCCGCGTTACCATTGATAACGTTGTTCCCGCCATCCCCGGCAAGCACATCGTGGGAGGCCGAACCGGATAGGTTTTCGATTCCGGCCACACCTGAGGCAGCTTCGCTGTAGACAGCTGTTGCCGTACCCGTGGCAAGATCCACGTTCACGCCGCTGCCGTAGCTGCTGTAATCCAGCAGGTCGGTCCCATTCCCGCCATCCAACTGTCCGGAGAGAGACCCTGCATTGACAAAGGCGAAGGTATCGGCTCCCGTGCCGGCCATTAGGTTGGCGATGCTCGAGAAGTGGAAGATGCCATCCACGTCACCGCTGTCACTGCCGGTAATATGGAAGACGTTGCCGCTGTTCTGGCCGATCAAAGTATCGGCTGCATTCCCCGATCCCACCAGGGTCTGGATATTGCTGTACTGTCCGCCGACGGTCGTCGCCTGGCTGGTCTGCAGATTCAAGGTCACCGGCCCGGCGGTATAGCCGCTGTAATCCAGTATATTGGCACCTGCCCCGCCATTGACGTTCCCGCTCAAACTGCCAGAATTTATAAAGGCAAAGGTGTCGTCAGCAGTCCCACCCATCAGGTTTTCGAAACTGTTGAAATCCAGGATGGCATTGATATCGCCTGCATTGGTTCCGTCGACATGGAAGGTCGTGCTCGTATTCGGACCTACCAGGGTGTCGTTAGCTGTCGATCCGATCAAGCTATTAATGTTATCGAAGCTGAGCGGATTGGCAGTATCAACGCTCCCCATGTACCCGTCCAAGGAGCCCACGCCGATCAGGGTCACGCCCCGGGCGCTGCCATAACCGGACAGGTCGAGCGTATCGATGTTGAGACTACCAGTCAGCTTCTCGATGGAGGCGCTGGTCACATCGACCTGATTGCCGCCACCCGTGACGGTCATATTGCTGCCGGTGACCGCAAAGTTCAGGTTTACGGTCGCCTGCGTGAAGTCCAGGACGTCCAGCGTGCCCGCACTATCAGTCAGGGTATCGTGACCCCAGATGCTGCCAGCGAACAGGTAGGTATCGTTGCCACCACCGCCATTGAGCGCATCATCGCCCGGTCCGCCCGTCAGCACATTGGTGTTGCCATCGCCGGTGAGCGTGTCATTACCGCTGCCACCGATGACATTCTCGACCAGACCCAGGATCTTGAGGTCCAGGTTCGTATTGACGGTCTGGAATATGCCCGTGGTGGAGAGATTCAAATCCACGCCGATGGTCGTGGTGGGCACAAAGGAGATCGTGTCAATTCCACCACCGCCGTTGGCGATGCTCTCGTCAATTGTCACCTGTCCGAGCGAACTGTCCGCGTCGAAGATGTAGGTATCGTTGCCACCACGCCCGACAATGATTGTGTTCCCGAAACTGTCAATCGTGAAGACATTGTCATTGTTGTCGCCATAGATCACGTTACCAAATGGGCTGCCGATCAGATTTTCGATACTGTTGATGCCGCCGCCGACGCCAGTCGCCGTGCCACCCAGCAGGTCAACACTGATCGTGGTGCTATAGGCACTGTAATCCAGCGTATCAGTGCCCAAGCCACCATGGATATATCCGGAGATTGTGGCGGTGCCCACAAAGTTGAAGGAATCGGCATTGCTTCCGCCATTGAGATTCTCGATGGATGAGAAGCCAAAGGCTCGAGCGGCGGAGGCATACTGGTTGGTTGAACCGTTGATGGTGAAGTTGCCGGCGGAGTTTGTGCCCGTCAGGGTATCGCTGGCTGAGCCACCAATCACGCTATCCATGTTGCTGAAGCCATTACCGATACCGGTGGCCGTGCCATTGAAGCCATCGACTACTCCCAGGCCAGTCAGAACGATAGTACGAGCCGAGCTGTAAGCCGAGAAATTGAGCGTATCAGTTCCAGCTTGCCCGTCAACCGAGCCAGCTACGGTCGCGCCATTTGCAAAGATGAAGCTATCGTTCCCAGCGCCACCGACGAAGTTTTCGATCTGCCCACCACTATGCGTGACCAGATTTGCACCCTGGCTGGCACAGGTTCCAGAGCTGCAGCCGCCAATCACGCCACGCCGGAAGGTGACCGCCAAAGTTGCCTGCGTGGTGGCAGTTGTGACCGGTGTGAAGGCAATCGTATCGTTTCCGCCGGCAGCATTCTCAATGACCGTATCCACACCCCAACCATCCGCAAAGACATAGGTGTCATTGCCCAGGCCACCAAGCAAGGTGTCATTCCCAGGACCACCATCCAGTACATTGGCAGTGTCTGAGCCGATCAGGATGTCATTTACCTGACCACCGGTGGCACTTTCTATATTCGTAATGCTATTTGCCAGACCAGCGTTCACGGCAGTCGCGGAGAGCGGCTGGTAGGTGATCAGGTTGTACGTCACAACGACATTATTCAGATTGACCTGAACCGGTGTGGTGTAACCAGTTGCCGCGCTGTAATCGTAGTAGCTGACCGTATCGTTGCCGGCTTCGCCATCCAGGATGCCGGTCAGGGTAGCCAGATTGCGGAAGATAAACAGGTCATCATTTGCCCCACCATACAGCGAGTATTGATTGGCACCGCTGATGACAAAGGTATCTACAGCCGAACTGCCGTGGATATTCCCGATGTGATAGAAGTCCAGAGTCTGGCTCAGGACCGCATATTGTGTCAGGCTGGGCGAGATATTCCAGGTGTAGGCCACCGGCAAACCGGTTAATGAATTGGTACCTCGATAAGTGAGGTTTGCCAAAATCTCATCGATATTAATAAAACCATTGGTCAAGCTGCCTGTTTCGGTACCATTGAAACCATGCAAGCCCACGGAAGTGGTCACAACATCGATAGAAGCATTGTAGAAGCTGTAATCCAAGACATCATAACCGCTACCAAGGTCAATCCCACCGCTCACACTACCGGTATGAGCAGTATGGATTTCAAAGGTGTCATTCCCTGTGCCACCCTCCAGGTCCTCGAAGGATGAGAAATCGAGGCTGTAGATACCTGTCAGGTAACGATCCGAGCCATCCAATTCCCAGGTAGCGCTGGCATTCATGCCGGTCAAACTATCAGTGGCCGAAGAGCCGACCAGATTATCCATGCCTGTAAAGTTAATGCTCAGGTCGTTCCCACTGAAACCAGTTGCATCGGCTGCAGTCAGTACGACTGCGCGCCCGCTGCCAAAACCGGAGAAGTCCAGCGTGTCGTAGCCATTGCCAGCCACCAGGTTCTCAATCGCGAAGAATGCCAAGGTGTGGGCGGTATTGGTATAAGTACCAGCTTGCATAGCATTCACCGCATAGGTGCTGGCAGTGGTCAAACCGGTGAGGGTATCGCTACCACTTGTACCGGTGATGGCGTCGATGTCATCGAAGCCACCCAGGATCGACGCCTGTGTTCCGGCAAAACCGTCGTTCGTACCCAGAGCGGACAGGGTCACGCTACGAGGACTGCCATAGCCGTTGAAATTCAACGCATCCGTACCTGTGCCAGCGTGGATGAAACCACCAACCACAGCGCCGTTTTGGAGGGCAAATGTATCGGGTGTTGGGCCGCCGATGTAATTTTCGATCACATCGGTCGTAACCAACTGGTTTGACCCGCTGTCCGTGACGGTAACTGCTGTCCCATTGAATGTGAAGGTCAGCGAGCCACTGCCAGGCACGGTAACGCCTGAGAAGTCCAGTGTATCGCCCGCGCCGCCGCTATCGGTCAAATTGTCCTGGCCCCAGCCATCCCCAAAGACATACGTGTCGCTCCCGCCCAGGCCGTAAAGCTGGTCGTTACCGCCCAAACCCGTGATGACGTTCGGGTTGTTGTCGCCGGTCAGGCTGTCAGCCAGGGGACTGCCGGTCAGGTTTTCGAAGGCGCTGATGCTGCCGGTCGCGCCGCCATTGACGCCGGAGGCTGCGCCGGTGCTGAAGTCCACGATGACGTTAGTACTGTAGCCACTATAATCCAGCAGGTCGGTGCCGGGACCGTCACCCGCATCCAGGCTGGTAGCGATCGTACCGCTCCCGACGAAATAGAACGTATCGGAGCCGGTGCCGGCGAACAGGTTATCGAAGTCCGAGAAGTCGAGCGTATTGCCGCCCGTAGCGTAGTTGCCGCCGTTTACTGAATTAATAGTGAAGGTGCTGTCACTATCGAGGGCGGACAGGTTGTCGGCTGTGCTGGTGCTGCTGCCAATCACCTGGTTGATGTGCGTGAAGCCAAGACCCAGCGTTCCACTTTCATCCCCGGAGAACCCATCCGTGCCGCTCAGGCCGGTCAACGTCACGCTGCGTGGGCTGGTGTAATTGGCATAATTCACTGTGTCGTAGCCTGCGCCAGCGTCAATGCTACCTGCCAGGCTGACACCGTCATTGAAGACAAACTCGTCCTGGCCGCCTTCGCCAATCAGCGAGTTGATGTAAGAGAAGTCGAGGGTATAGCCCTGGGTCGTGTATTGGCTCTTGGCAGAGGCGTTGTTCAGCGTCCAAACGCCATCTGTGCTCAAACCTTGCAGCGAGTCAAGACCAGCAGCAGTCTTACCTCGGATGTAATCGATATTGTAGAAGCCATTGTTGTCGAGCGTCGGGTTAACCAGGCTGGCTTCGGTGCCATCGAATCCGTCCGCATCAACGGCCGTCAGGTCAAAGGCGCGCGCTGAAGCGTAGGCAGTGTAATCCAAGGTATCGTACCCGGTGCCGCCGTCAATGAAACCGGTCAGGTCACCAATGCCGCTGACGTTGAAGATATCGTCTGCACCCTGGCCGTACAGGCGGCCGGTGTGATGGCCGGTCAGATTGAAGGTATCAACCTGCGAACCGCCGTACATGTCTTCCAGATTTTGCAGGTCGAGCACGCGTCCACTGGCGAAGTCGTTGTAGTGTTCGACAGGGGTGCCCAGATCGAAGGTGGCGATCGCATTGCGCCCGTGCAAAGAATTGGCAGAAGCCAGCGAATTCGCACTCAAGCTGCCGATGATCTGCTGGATATTGGCAAAGCCTCCACTGATCACCGCCTCGGTGCCATTGAAGCCATCCGTAGCGCCCAATGCCGGCGAAAGGAAGAAATTGCGGGGCGTGGTGTAGGCAGAGTAATCGACGGTGTCGTAGTCACCCTGTCCGTCGAACGACCCGGTCAGTGTGGCGCTATCCAGCATCTCCAGGGTATCGTTGCCGGCACCCGCCAGGATCGTCGCCAACTGGGACCCGGGCGAGACTGTGAACCAGTCATGCCCGGCCACACCATTCAGATGCTCGAAGCTGACGAAGGTCAGGGTTCGGCCGCTACCGTCCGCGCTGTAGGTGCTGACGCCAGCGTTCGCGCTGCAGTTGGTGCTATTGCGATCCAGGCACCAGTGGCTATTGAGCGCCAGACCAGTGAGCGAATTGGCAGTTGCACTGGAGCCGACCAGATCATTAATATTGTCGAACCCGCCCGGAACAGCCGGATCACCGCCGGAATACCCATCAATCGAACCCAAACTGGTCAGGGTCACGGCGCGAGCGAGAGAGTAAGCGCTGAAATCGAGTACATCCGTCCCGGCGCTACCATTGATCATTCCGCCCAGGACGAAGCCATTCTGGAAGATGAATTGGTCATTCGCGCTGCCGGCGATCAGGTTCTCGATGGCATTCCCGGTGGAGGAAACGCTGTTCAGGAGGGTGTCCGCCACACCAATGCCGGCGGTATTTAATGTGAAGGTGAGCGGTGCTGTGACAGCCGAGAAGTCGAATGTATCGTTTCCACCGGAGGGATCGGTGACCGTATCCGTGCCCCAGCCATCCGCGAAGAGATAGGTGTCGCTGCCGCCGCCGCCATTCAGGGTGTCGTTTCCGAATCCGCCGGTGATGCGATTTGCGCTGCTATTGCCGGTCAGGATATCGTTCCCATCCCCACCGATCAGGTTTTCGACGGTGCCGAAGATGGTCAGGTTCAAATTCAGATTGACCGTCTGACCGCTACCGGTAACGGACAGATCCGCGGTCACAGGTAGGGTGGTCGGGGCGAAGGAGAGCGTGTCCAAACCGCTGCCGCTGTTGGCGGGGTCTTCGTATATCACATCGTTGCCCAGGGGATTGTCCGCGTCAAAGATATAGGTATCATTCCCGCCGCGACCATAGATGTAATAGTCGCCAGGGCCGCTGATGTAGAAGGTATTGTCGCCGCTGTCGCCGTACAGCGTGTTGCCGGCGAAGGAACTGCCGATGACCTGCTCGATGCTGGCAACACCGTTCTGGACACCGGTCGCCACCCCGCCGATCAGATCGACGGAAATAGGCGTGGTATAGGCCGAGTAATCCAGGGTATCGATACCCGCCTTGCCATCGATGCTGTTGTAGATGCCCGGCAGGACTGCGCCGTCATCGAAGACGAAGAGGTCGCTCTGGTTACCACCGACCAGGTTTTCCAGGCCAAAGGTATCCAGCGTGTGCCCACCGCTCTTATATTCAATGTGGGTGGTGTGAATATCGAATTCGGCATTCGCGTCCAGCCCTTGGACCGTGTCGACGCCCAGGCCGCTGTTGATCACGTCGATATTGAAGAAGCCGGCACTGATGGTCACTTCATTGCCATTGAAGCCATCGAGGCTGCCCAGCCCGGTCAGCAGGAAGTAACGCGGATCGGTGTAGGTCGTGAGATCGAGATGGTAATCGAGCGTATCGGAACCCGCTTCGCCATCGATCTTGCCGATTAGTTTGCCGGCATTTGTAAACTGGAACAGGTCCACACCCAGACCGCCGTACAAGTCGTAGGTCTGGGACCCATCAATCTTGAATAGGTCGTCGCCCTGACCGCCGTGAATGATGTCAATACCGGTGAAGTCGACACTATTGGTGCTAGCGTCGGATACATGCAATAGGGCCAGATCGACCGTCAGGTTGTAGGTATTCGTGACCGCGCCAAAGTCCAGCGTGTCGGTTCCGGAAGTATCGGTTACGGTGTCAGCGCCCCAGCCATTACCGAACAGATAGGTATCGTTTCCAGCACCACCCTGGAGGATGTCGTCCTCACCGTTGCCGGTAATGAAATTGACTCCGCCATCACCGATCAAGGTATCGGCCGCCGAACCGCCGATCAAGTTCTCAATGCCGGAAACGCCAGCGCTGACGTTGGTGGATAGACCAGTGGAGAGATTGATCAAGACGGTCGTCGTGTAAGCGCTGTAATCCAGCGTATCGGCTAAACCGCTGCCGCCGTCGATGCTGCCGGTCAGGGCGGCACCATCCGCAAAGACAAAGGTATCATCACCTGCGCCGCCGTTCAAATTGTAGGCCGCAGCCGGTGTGATAGCGAACAAATTGAAAGTATCGTTCCCGCTGCCGCCGGTCAGGTCTTCGAAAGCCTGAATGGTGAGCGTATGGCCGCCAAATTCATAGGTCGGATATCCGGCCGGCGTCGTCGGCAGGTTGAAGGTGGCATCCAAATTCGCGCCGGTCAGCGTGTCGTTTCCAGTTCCGCCGATCAGCTGGTCGATGTTCGCGAAGCCACCGTTCAAACCGGTGCCAGTTCCGTCGAAGCCATCCGTCAGACCAACTGCGTTCAAGGTGACATTGACGCTGGCGCTGTTGCTGGCATAGGTGAGCGTATCTGAACCTGCACTGCCGTCCAGGCTACCGTTGAAGTTGATTGCCTGCGAGACGGCAAAAACATCATCCTGCGTGCCGCCGATCAAGAGTTCGAAGTTCAGGATGCTCAAAGTGTTGACCGAGGTATATGTCACTTGATGATCGCCAGTGATGTCCCAGTTTGCAGTCGCATTCCGGCCGGTCAAACTGTCGAGCACGGATGTCCCGCCGATGATCGAGGTGAGGTTGTCGAAGCCGGCTGTTAAGTCAGTGGCTGTCCCGGCGAAGCCGATGTCCGTGCCAAGACCATTCAGCGTAATGGCGACCGGGATGCTGAGAGCACCGAAATCGATCGTCCCGCCAGTGAGCGAACCCAGCAGGTGCTCGAAGGATTGGAAGCCAAAGCTGTCCAGGGTGCCCATGTCGAGGCCCGTCAGGTGGAACACCAGACCGACCAGGTTTGTAAAAGCCAGGGTGTCGTTGAAGGCGCTGCCAAGCGCGCTATCCATCTGCTCGAAGGTGCCGATCAAACCGGATGCAGTGCCGGAATAGCCGGAGGCATTTCCACCGGTCAGCGTTAGTGTGACCTGGGATGAATATGCCGCGTAATCGAATTGGTCTGCGCCACCGCCGCCCTGCAAAAGGCCCGTAAAGCTGCCGCTGCCTGAGAAGGCGAAAGTATCGTTTGCGCTGCCGCCTTGCAGTGTCTCGAAACCGGAGAAGAGCGCAAACTTCGAGCCAAGCGTGTAACGCGAGTTTACGCCAAAGCTGAAGGTCGCAGGTTGATTGGCACCGGTCAGGATGTCACCATTCCCCGTGTGACCGATGAGATTGTCGATATTAGTAAATGTACCCGTGATAGCGGCTTCGCTGCCGGACATACCGTCCGTGGCACCTGCACCGCTCAGGATAATGTGGCGGGCCGCAGCATAGGCTGAGAAGTCCAGCACGTCGCTGCCAGCCTGCCCGTCGATCGAGCCGGCGAAGACCGCGCTTCCGGAGAAGTCGAAGCTATCGGCCAGCGTTCCGCCTTGCAATAACTCGAAACCGGTGAAGGCCAGGGCGTGCGTGCTGTACAGATAGCGGTCACTGCCGTCGATTTCCCAAGTGGCTGCCAGGTCGGCACCGGTCAAGGTGTCGCTGCCATTGCCGCCGGTCAAGACGTCGATGTTGGTGAAGGTCGAGCTGGCGCTGTCGATCTGGCCTGCAAACCCATCGGTCGCATCTATACCGGTCAGGGTGACAATGCGACTATTGGTATTACCGGCAAAGCTCAGAGTGTTATTGCCATCGCCGCCATCGATTGCGCCTGCGAAGCTGGCACCGTCGGCAAAATTGAAGGCATCATCCGCGGTACCGCCGCGCAAGGTTTCGAAATCCTGGAGATTGAGTGTGCGGGTGTTGGCAGCATACTGATTGCTGGCTCCATTGACTGTCCAGGTAGCGGCCGCATTCATACCCGTGATCTGATCGTCAAGCGCGGTGGTGCTGCCAAGGATCACATCGATATCATCGAAGTTAACCGGGATGGAAAGCACCGTGCCTTTGAAGCCGCGCGTTGTTCCAATATCCGTCAGGAGCACAATGTGACCGCTAAGCGAAGAACTCAGGTCGAGCGTGCTGCTGCTGGTACCCGTCCCGCCGCCAATGAAGTTCTCGACATAAATGCCAGTGTGTGTCACGGAATGATTGAGAGCATCGAAGCTGTAGCTGACTGTAACGGTTGTCGGGCTGAACGTGAAGGTCAAGGGCTGGGAAACGGCCGAGAAGTCCAGCGTGTCGTTGCCAGCACCGCTGACTTCATAAACAGTATCCAAACCGAAGCCATCGTTGAAGGTATAGGTATCGTCGCCGCCAAGTCCGTACAGCAGGTCATTGCCGGGTCCGCCATTAATCACGTTGGCGTTTGCATCACCGGTCAGGCTGTCGTCGACCGAACCGCCGATAATGTTCTCGATGTTACTGACTGACGTCACACCGGTGGCTGTACCGGCTGACAGATCGACGGTCACGCTGGTGGAGTAAGCCGCGTAATCCAGCGTATCGGCGCCATTAGAACCGTCTAAAGTGCCGGGGAAGGTAGCCGCATCAATAAAGGTGAAGACGTCGTCGACCGAACCGCCGATAATGGACTCAACCTGGTCACCCGTATGCGTGGCGAGGTTGCCGGTATATCCTGCGCTGAGGGTTCCAATGCCAAGCGTGAATGCCAAGGGCTGGGTGAGAGCGGAGAAGTCAAGCGTGTCGCTGCCGCCCGCTGCGCTTTCGCGGATCGAGTTGACCCCATAATTATCTGCAAAGAGATATAAATCGTTTCCGCCCAGGCCGACCAGTTTATCCGCCCCCGATCCACCGGTGATGGCGTTGGGGCTGTTGTCACCGATCAAAACATCCGCAGACGTACTGCCAACAATATTCTCGAAGTTGCTGAGGCCGTTGGCCGCACCGCCAAAGATGCCTGTAGCGGAACGCGCGCTGTAATTGACCGCGTCGACATTGACCACAGCACTATTCAGATTGACGTGCACACCGGAACTGTAACTGCCGTAATCGAGCAAGTCAGTGCCCGCGCCGGCATTGAGCGTACCGGATAGTGTACCTGAACCGGTAAAGGCGAAGGTGTCATTCCCCGTGCCACCGACCAGATTTTCATAATTGTAGAAGGACAGGACGCCATCCACGTCACCGGAATTAGCTCCAGAAACAGTGATGACTGCGCCTCCGTTCGGGCCGGTCAGGGTATCGTTGGCTGCGCTGCTGCCGTACAGGCGATCGACACCGCTAAACTCAGTACCCAGACCGCTCATCGAACCAGAATAACCATCGGCTGTGTAGCCGCTCAAGGTCACGTTGCGGGCCGTGCTGTAGGCCGAGGCGTTGACTGTGTCGAAGCCGGCTCCACCCTGGATGCCACCCGTCAGGCTAGCGCCATTGTTGAAGATGAATGTGTCAGCGCCATCCCCGCCGCGCAGGGTGAAGGGCTGGTTCCCGGTGACCGTAAAGATGTCAGTGGCAGTGCCGCCGATCAGGATTTCGGTATTGGAGAAGGAAATTGCATGGCCACTGCTGGTGTACTGATTGCTTCCATTCACGGTCCAGTTCGAAATTACGTTCAGGCCGGTCAGTGAATCGCTGCCGCTGGAACCGCCGACAAAGCCGTCAATATTATCAAAACCACCTGGCAAGCTGGCTTCTGTGCCTTGGAAGCCGTCC
Source organism: uncultured Chloroflexia bacterium (assembly GCA_963790075.1). Lineage (GTDB taxonomy): Bacteria > Chloroflexota > Anaerolineae > Anaerolineales > Villigracilaceae > CAYOUV01. The sequence continues at coordinate 746,665 of CAWBNG010000004.1, read as the reverse complement.
AGCGAGCCAACGGCAGTCAGGACCAGGTTACGAGGAGTGCTATAGGCGGCAAAGTTCAGCGTATCGGTTCCGCCGCTACCGTCCAACAGGCTGGCGATGCTGGCAGCGTTTGCAAATGTAAAGGTATCGGCGCCGGAGCCGCCGCGCAGGATCTCGACCTGAGAAAAGACCAGGGTCCGACCACCAGAGACGTAAGTGTACGTGGCAGCAATGTTCCAGGTGGCAGTGGCGTCCATGCCAGTCAGCCGGTCGCCACCGGCACCCGAGCCGACCAGCAGATCCAGGTTATCAAAACTACCAGTGAGCACGTCCAGGGTGCCCCGGAAACCGCCCACGGTGCCCAAAGCGGTCAATGTGACCTCTCGCCCGCTTGTGTAAGCTGACAAGTCGAGGGTGCCGCTGCCGCTGCCGCCATTGAGTGTACCAGTGAAGGCCGCGCCGTCGGCAAAGGCGAATATATCTGTGCTGCTGCCGCCATGCAAGCTCTCGAAGGCGGAGAATGTCAGCGTGTGTCCACCGGTAACATAGGTGGTCGTGCTATCAAGATTGAAGGTAGCCGCAGCGTTCATACCGGTCAAACTGTCGCTGCCCAGGCTGCTGCCGGTGATGGAGGCGATATTGGCGAAACCAGCGGTGACAGAGAGCGTCGTGCCGGTAAAGCCGTTCGCGCCTGTGCCGGTTAGGGTGATCGAGGCCGGAGTAGCATAGCCCGAGAAGTCGAGGCTGTCGTTACCGACCTGACCATCGAGCAGACCGGTCAGGACTGCGCCACCCTGGAAAGCGAAACTGTCCGTGCCGTCCCCGCCGTACAGGTTGGTACTGGCGGAGGCCTGGACCACGAAGCTATCGCCCTGCGGGCCCCCGATCAGATTCTCGACGAAGTTGCCCAGGTGAGTGACCTGATTGGTAGCGCCATCGCTGACGAAGATGTCGGTGGTGTTCAAAGTAAAGGTGAGCGGGACCGTAACACTGGCAAAAGTCATCGTGTCGGTGCCACCCAAGGCAAGCTCGACGACGGTATCGCTGCCCCAACCGTCCATGAAGAGGAAGGTATCGTTGCCGCTGTTACCGGTCATTTGGTCGTTCCCAGCCAGACCGTTGATGACATTGGCGTTATTATCGCCAATCAAAGTGTCGTTGTCGGGGGATCCGTTGATGTTCTCGATCGCATTGACCGCGCCACTCAACCCGTCGGTCACATGGGTCAACAAATTAACCGTCACACCCGTAGCATACGGATATAGGCTGTAATCGATCGTATCGATCCCGGTGCCACCAGTCAGATTCTCGACCGAATTGAATACCAAGCCATTGACTGTCAGTTGGTTGGTATCGGTGACATAGAAAATTGTGCCGGCATTCGGACCGCTGAGCGTATCATTGGCCGCGCTGCCGATAAAGGCTTCAATCCCATTGAAACCGCCCAGACCCGTAGCAGAATTTGTCTGCAAGTTGAAGGTGACCGCACTGCCATAACCGGAGTAATCCAGCGTGTCGGTGTTTGCGCCGCCGGATACATTTCCGCTCAGGGTGCCGCTGCCAGTAAAGGAGAACACATCCACACCCGTGGAGCCGCTCAGATTTTCAACCGCAGAGAAGGTGAAGCTGCCGTTGGCATTACCGCTGTTCGGTCCGCTGACCGTGAAGGTATTTCCAGCGTCCAGGCCGACCAACATATCGGCTGTCGACGCGCTACCAAGCATGCCTTCGAAGCCACTGAAGTTACCGCTCAAACCGGTCGCCGTGCTGGTTTGCAGGTATACGCTCACTGGACCAACGTAAGCACTGTAGTTGAGTATGTCAGTCCCACTTCCACCCTGCAGATTTTCAACAGAGGTGAAGCTGAAGGTACCGTTGAGGTTGCCAGCATTGGCCGAGGTCAGATTGAAGTTCGCGCCTGCGTCCGGACCGATGAGCGTGTCGGCGTTCCCGGAACCGGTCAGGTCTTCAATACTGCTGAAGGTGCCGGTCAGGCCAGTAACGGAGGCCGCTTGCAGGTTCAGCGTGACCGGACTACCATAGCCAGAGAAGTCGAACCGGTCCGTGCCACCGGCGCCGTTGAGCGTACCAGCGTATCCGCCACTGCCATCGAATTTGAAGGTATCTGCCAGGTTGCCGCCATTGAGCGTCTCAAAGCCGGTGAAATCGAGGCTGTTGCTAGCAAAGGAATAATGTCTGCCGGTACCATCGAAGCTGAATGTGGCCGCCAAAGAGGCACCGTTCAGTACATCCCCGGCACCACTAAAGCCCACCAGATTGTCGATATTGGAGAAACCGGCCGAAATGGCGCTGTTGGTGCCGTTGAAGCCATCGGTCGCGCCAATGCCTGTAAGATTGACAGTCCGCGCTGCGCCGTAGCCGCTGAAGTCCAGCGTGTCATAGCCGGCATTACCGTTTACGCTGCTTGTGAGTGTCGCCCCGGCGGTGAAAACGAAGTGATCGCCACCCAACCCGCCAGAAAGGGTTTGGCTGTGGTTTGTGGTTACATTGAAGGTGTCCGCTCCAGTGCCGCCGCTTAGATTTTCGAATCCGGAGAAGTCCAGCGTGTTGAGGCTGACGTATTGATCGCTGGCGCCCAGGTTGAAGGCCGCCGTCGCATTGCGTCCAGTCAGCGAGTCTGTAGGCGCGCTGCTGCCCTTGATCTCATTTACATTATCGAACTGGCCGCCGATGCCATTGACCGTGCCCTTGAAGCCATTCAGCGTACCCACATCCGTGAGCAGGACAGAACGAACAGTAGCCGTGCTGCTGAAGTCAAGCACATCCTGGCCGCCCTGGCCGTCGAGATTACCAGCAACGGTCGCACCTGGCTGGAACACGAAGGTATCGTTTTGATTCGTGCCGATGAAGTTCTCAACGTTCCCGTCGGTGGTGACCGTATCGCCGAGACCATTGCTGATCAGGGCGGAGCCAACCTGGAAGGTCAAGGTCAGGCCGGTGGTGACGTTAATGAAGGTCAGCGTATCGTTGCCGGAAGTATCAAAGACGAAATCGGTGCCCCACGAGTTATAGAAGACATAGGTGTCATTACCGGCCAGGCCGTGCAGGTTGTCATTGGTCGTGCCGCTGACCAGGACGTTATCATTATTATCGCCCCAAATATCGTTGAAGAGCGAGCCACCGATCACGTTCTGGATATTATCGATGCCGCCAGACAAGCCATTGTTGATGCCGGTTGCGGAATGGTTGAACAAATTAACGGTTACATTGGTGGTGTAGGCCGAGTAATCGAGGGTGTTCGTGCCGCCGCCACCGTTGATGTAAGTGCCCAGACCGCCGCCTGCCAGGGTGACGCCATCGCCGAAGGCGAAACTGTCATTCCCCGAACCACCGAACAGCCGCTCGATATTATTGGCCGAGACGTTCAGGCTGTTTGCTCCACCCAAAACTGATAGGCTGGATGAATTAATATTAAATGTCAGGTTATCCGTAGCTGCTGTGAAGTTCAGCGTATCGCTGTCGCCGGAGTCAGTCAATGTATCACTGCCCCAGTCGCCCCCGGAGAAGTAATAGGTATCGTCGCCAGGACCGCCGTTCAAGGTATCAGCCCCGGCATTGCCGGTGATCTGATCGGGGCCGTTGTTGCCGATCAGGATATTGGCCTGGCTGTCCCCGACCAGCACATCGCCTGCGCTGCCGCCGGTCGCATTTTGAAGGTTGGCAATCCCACCAGCCAGACCGCCGTTGACACCCGTCGCAGCCCCGGTCGTCAGGTTGACATTGACGGAGGTCGTATAAGCGGCGTAATCGAGTGTATTGACGCCAGCCCCGCCATCGATGAAAGTACCTGAGCCGCCGCCCGCCAGTGTGAAACCATCGGAGAAAACGAACTGGTCCGCACCGGTACCGCCAAGCAGGCGCTCGAAATTATTGCTTAGCATATTGGCGCTGTTGCCGCCACCTGTAACCTGCAAAGTGCCAAAGCTGAAGATTAAATCGTCGGTGGCGCCGGAAAAGTCAAGTGTATCCTGACCCGTACCAGGGCCACTGGCTTCGGTGAGGGTATCAACACCCCAATTATTGCCAGAGAAGATATAAGTATCGTTCCCACCCAGACCAACCAACTGATCGTCCCCAGGTCCACCGGTAAGGCGGTTATCGCCAGTATCGCCAGTCAGGGTGTCATTGTTCTGACCACCGATAATGTCGCGAATACCGACCACAGCTTTCATGCCAGTGGCGTCGAAGGCCGACAGGTCGATCGTGACCGGGGTCGTAAAGTCGGAATAATCCAGGACATTGATTCCGCCGCCGCCATCCAGGTTACCGTTAACGAAGGAGGTGCCATCCATGATCTGGAAAGTGTCATGGCCAACGCCGCCAAACAGCCAGCGATCATCTGTGATCGTTCCGCTGATCGTGAAGAGCCCGTCACCGGTCCCATCGTAGATCAGTTCAAAGGCGCTGAAATCCAGGGTGTGTCCGAGGGCCTGGTACTGGCTGTTCGCCTGCTGGATCGTCCAGGTGCTGGGGACATCAATACCGTAGAGTTCATCACCGATCACGCCGATGGCAGAGGTGCCGATTATTTGATCGATATTGGTGAAGACACCGCTGATGGATGAATCGGTCCCGGACATGCCATCGACAGCACCCAGCCCGGTCAGCATGACGTGCCGTGCGGTGCTATAAGCCGAGTAATCAAGCGTGTCGCTCCCTGCCAGGCCATCAATCGAGCCAGCAAAGACGGTAGTGCCCGAGAAGACGAAGCTATCCGCCAGCGAACCACCCTGGAGCAGCTCGAAATTTGAGAATGCCAGTACGTTGCCGCCGACCAGATAACGGTCGCTGCCATCGATTTCCCAGGTGGCGATCAGATCTGCACCCGTCAGGGTGTCGCTGCCATTGCCACCAACTAAAACATCGATGTTGGTAAAGGTTGAGGAACTGGTATCGATCTGCCCGGCATAGCCGTTGTTAGCATCCGGGCCAGTCAGCGTGATACTGCGATTATTGGAATTTCCAGCAAAGCTGAGGGTATTGTTGTCCCCTTCGCCATCGATCGCACCAGTCAGGCTGGCATTGCTGGCGAAGTTGAATTGATCGTCACCGGCACCACCGTTGAGATCGAAGATGGCCGCACCACTGATCTCAAATGTATCGGCCTGGGCATTTCCGTTCAGGGTTTCGAAAGCGCTGAAAGTAAGGCTGTTTGCGCCAGATTGATAAAGGCCGGGATTTGCGCCATCCAGAGTCCAGGTCGAGACCAGATTGGCGCCGGTCAGCGTGTCACTGCCCGTCCCGCCCGTGATGGAATTGATATGGGTAAAGTTGTTGAGCTTCGATCCTGTGCCGCTGAAGCCGTCCGTGCCGCTCAAGGCCGAGAGTGAGATATTTACCAGGGAGGCGGTAACGTTACTGTAATCGAGCGTATCGTTGTCTGCGCCACCGTCGATCGTGCCACTCAGACTGCCAGCGTCAAAGAAAACGAAATAATCGACACCAGTTCCGCCAGTCAGGTTCTGGATCGAGGTGAAGAAATAAATACCATCCACATTGACTTCATCTGGCCCGGTGATATTGAAGGTGGCTCCGCTGTTGGGTCCGATCAAGGATGAGGCTGTATTACCCGTGATATTTTCAAACCCACTGAAGTTGCCGCCCAAGCCGCTAAGGGTACCCAATTCCAGGTTGATCGTCAGCGGACCAACGTAGGTGCTGAAATTCAAAGTATCGCTAAGCGAGCTGCCGCCGGTCAGGTTCTCAACAGAAGTAAAGAAGAATACCGTATCAACGTTGCCTGCGTCGGGCGCAGTGAGATTAAAGGTTGCACCGCTATCCGGACCCACCAATGTGTCAGCGTGGGTGCTGCCTGTGTAGTTTTCAATATGGGTAAACGTGCCGCTTACCCCATCGGCTACGCCACTCAGAACGGTCGGCGTGGCATCTTCGAGTGTAACGGTTACGCCGCTGCCATAATTTTGGTAATCGAGGTAATCGAGACCGTCCGCGCCATCGATATTTCCTGCGAAGACATAAGCACCCCAGAATTGGAAGGTGTCCGCCTGGTTACCACCCACCAGGTTCCCAAAACCAGTGAAGGACAAGCTCTGGCTGGAGGTCTGGTCGATATAGCGGTCACTGCCATCGAGTTCCCATATCGCTGCAGAGTCGGCGCCGGTCAGGGTGTTGCTACCGCTGCCACCCAGGACGGCATCCAGGTTGCTAAATCCGCCAGCCGGAATAACGCTGGTCGTGCCGTCGAAGCCGTCGATCGCGCCGATGCCAGTCAATTGGATATCGACCGCGGGCGAATACTGACTCAAGTCGAGCGTATCCGTTCCGGCCAGGCCATCGATGGTTACAGCGCCGTCGACAGTACCCGGCAAGCTCGTGCCATCGGTGAAGACGAATTGATCGGGGGTCGGGCCGCCAACAAAGTTTTCGATCTGGGTATCTGTTGCGACGCTGCCCGCAGCAACATCCACCACAGCGACGGATGTGCCATCAAAGGTAAAGGTCAACGAACCGCTACCGATGACTGTCACGTTCGAGAAGTCAAGCGTATCGTTCCCGCCGTCGTCAAGGATCGTATCCTGCCCCCAACTGTCATTGAAGGAGTAAGTGTCATTGCCGAGTCCGCCCGACAGGACGTTATCGGCGCTGCTGCTGGTCAAATGATCGTTTCCGCTGCCAGTCAGCAGGTTTTCAATGTTGAGGAAAGTATCCGTACCCAGACCAGTAACCTGCGGGAGCACCTCTCCCAGGTCGATCGTCAAGGACGCCGTCGCGTTGCTCTCATCGAGTGTATCAACGCCACCCTGCCCATCGACGTAATCAGCGCCTGATCCGCTGCGGAAGATATTGGCGTTCGAGTCGCCCAGCAGAATGTCATCACCGCTACCAGCGAACACATCGACGATATTGGCGATACCATTTGCCAAACCGCCGTTCAGGCCGGTCGCCGAGAAGGCAGGCAGTAGAATTGAATTGACGGTCGTACCGACACTGCTCAAATTGACATACGCTGGGCTGCCGCTGCCGTAAGCCTGGTAATCCAGGCTATTCCTGCCGCCGCCGCCGTCGACGTAAGTGCCTGCGCCGCCTCCTGCCAGGGTAATCCCATCTTCACTGAAGATAAATTGATCGTCACCAGCACCGCTCAACAGCCGCTCAATGGTGTTGCCGGTTTCAGACAGGCTGTTTCCGTCGCCAGTCACGCTCAGACCTGCGCTGGCAATCATGAAGGTCAGTGCAAAGGAAATGTTCGAGAAATCGACGGTATCCAGCCCACCCAGGTCACTGAGCAGATCTATGCCCCAGCCATCAAAGAAGCGCAGGATATCGTCACCCAGGCCACCCAGCAACGTATCGTTGCCTTCGGCGCCGATGATCAAATCTGGGCCATCAAGGCCGTCCAGGTAGTTGTCCCAAACATCACCGATCAGGCTATCGGCGTAGTTTGAGCCAAGCACGCGTTCAATCCCGCTGATGCCGCCGGCCAGCGCATTGAATATAGCGGTCGCAATTCCGGAGGCGAGGTTTACGTTGACACCACTACCATAATTGCTGAAATCCAGCGTGTCCTGCCCGGCCTGTCCGTCCAGCTTGGCCGGTACCAGGACGCTACCAAATAACTTAAAGACGTCATCGCCGGCGCCGGCGCGGTATGCCAGGACCTGCGTGTTTAGCTGCAGGAAGTCGAATTCATCGACCAAGCCGCCGCCATTCACATATTCAAAACCGTTGAAGCTCAAGGTGTTGCCGTTGGCAGCGTAGCCGATGTTGTTATTGAGTGCGTCATCGATCGTAAAGACCGCCGGGGCATCCATGCCTGTGAATGTGTCATCCAGAGCCGCACTACCGAGGATGATGTCCATATTATCGAAGGTACCGAGGGCGGCTTCCGTACCCGCGAAGCCGGCATCCGGGACAACGCTCGTCAGGCTGCCGAGCCCGGTCAGCAGGACGTGACGCGTGCTGGTGTAAGCCTGGTAGTCGAGCGTGTTCGATCCGTCCTGGCCATCCACAATGCCCGCAATCGTGGCTGTGTCAGCAAAGCTGAAGGTGTCATTCCCATTCCCGCCGACGACGTTTTCGACGTCATTGACCGGGGCGGAGGCTGAGGTGTATGTAACGCTATCCGGGATGGAAGCCACCGTAATTCCGCTGGTGGTTACAGCGAAGGTGAGATTTGCTGAAGCCGGTGCAATATTGATCAAGTCTTGAACGACGTTATCATAGACGGTGAACGTGCCATAAACGAATCCACCGAACGAAATGGTGTCGTTGCCCTGGCCCGCCAGTTCGTAGACAGTATCAGTACCCCAATTGTCGCCAAACAGGTAGGTATCGTCACCGAGCTTACCGGTCAGCGTGTCATTCCCGCCATTACCGGCCAGAATGTTGTTACCGGCGTCACCCGTCAGCACGTCATTGGCGGAACCGCCGAAGATATTCTCCAGGTTCACCAAACGATCCACATCGCCGCTACCGATATTGGTCGCCTCGCCAGTAGACAGGTCAATCGTCAGTATGGTAGTGTAGGCACTGTAATCCAGGGTATCGTTCCCACCCTGTCCGTCAATCGTGGACTGGATCGCCGGGTCGGGAGGCTGAGGCAGGTCGGCAAGCGTGGCGCCGTCAGTAAAGCGGAAGATATCATCGCCGGCGCCGCCACGGACGACGTAATACTGTTCTGCAGAGAAGGTCATCACATCTGCAGCAGAACCACCATACAACCGTTCCAGATTGATGAAATGCAAAGTATAAGGAATGGTAGGAGCAAATGTAGGAGGATTGCGCCAGTCAGGATAATCCGAGTTTGGAATAATATATTGATTATCCAGACCGTCCACAACCCACTGGCTGTCGGTATTGCGACCCTGCAGCGCATCGTACTTACTGCGACCACCCCAGGCCTGTTCCACCGCATACCAGACAAAGCTCAATTTACTGCCAATCGGCAGGAAGTTCGTATCCAGATCCTCGACTGTAGCCAGCAGGTCCAGGCCGCCAGCGCCGCCCATCTTGATCAACAAGCGGTCATCGACCACACGGTAATCGATCGTGTCAAACCCGCCGCCGGCATCCAGGTAATCCAGACCCCAGTTCTTGAGGAAGATAAAGGTCTCGTTGGCATTACTGCCATAAATCGTGTCAGTTCCAAAATCGTTTTTATCATCCGGGTAAATGACCGGTTCGATATTTACGGGCGTAGCACCGCGCGCATCCAGCGTATCGTCGCCAGCATGCAGGTAGATGGTCATGAATTCCATGCCGTGCGTGCCGTCTGCGTTGCCGTCCGCAGGGGCTACATCTTCGTCGTAGTTGAAGATCGCCCATTGATCAGCTGCAGAAACCGAGGTCGGGTCCAACGGTGCATTACCAGGCAGAGGGGCAGGCAACAGAGTCGTATTTAATAAGTAGAAAGCCGTCGAGGTCATGCGGATGTAATCGCTGCCACCCGTGCCATGCACGAACAGGCGGTCGGTGTTCCAGATGTCACCCGTGTCTTTGATCGATAGGGGACCGTCAAAGGCCGGATTCAGATAAACGATATAGGTATCAGAACCGTTCAAGCCATCAATGTACAGGCTTTGCGAGCCCGTGGCTGAGATGGAAAGCGTGCCACTGCCACGACTGCCCAGGATCTGCTCGAATTCCAGTGAATTGGAGGTGCTGTTGACGCTATAGCCCCAGCCGATCAGGTGCATGCCAGTGCTATCGACCGAACCATTCAAATAACCGATCGCAGCTGAAAAATCGAGGATATCGTTCGTTCCAGCCGTGGCGCCCGCGGCTTCGGTGACCGTATCATCGCCGCCAAAGGTGGTGAAAGTGTAGGTGTCATTTCCATCTCCGCCAGCCAGGGCATCGTTCCCTGCACCGCCGATGAGGATGTCGTCGCCACCATTGCCATTGAGCTGGTCGTTACCGCTGCTGCCATACATCGTATCGGGGCCAGCGCCACCATTGAGGGTGTCATTCCCCGAGCCGCCATACATGGTAATGCCATTACTCGGACTGCCACCGGCCGTCAGCGTATCGTTACCATCGTCGCCATACAATACAGAGCTGGCATTCGCCCCTCCAACCAACGTGTCATCGCCCGCACCGCCGTGCAATTCAGTCGGGACCAATACGCTCGGATCAATTGTAATGATGTCATTGCCCTGGCCACCGAAACCAATTACCTTGACAATATGCCAGTAAGCGACTGCTCGCTGATCGACATACCAGGTGGAGGTGCCGGTCAGGCGGGCTTTGATCCGTAATTTTTGTGAAGTGGTACTGGAACAATCATTTTCACACCAGACGTAAAACTCTTCACTAGCATCGACTGTGTTGCCATTGGAATCGAGCGCATCGCCTATTTGGTCATTGGAAGCTTGGCGGTTGCCTGCGTAAGGCCCCATATTGAGATACAGAATATAGCCACCCAACGTTGGTTCCGTGGTTCCCAGGCGTGGAGGCAAGGCTATATCAAAGGTCTGATCGTAGACAGTGATGGTAAGCCTGAAATAGACTACCTGAATATCTAGTGTAGTAACAAGCAGCGGGATGTGGAGCGTAACCTTTACTTCGAAGAAGATTTCAATCGTAACGCGCACGTCGAAGATCCAGCCGTCATTGGCTTCGAAGACTTCAGCCATCTCTTTCCAGCGTACTTTGCCATCCCCATCCACATCGTGCAGGTAGAAATAACCGGTGCCGGTGATGCCACCGCCCGCATAAATATCAATAATGCCCAGATCCAGACCAGCACCAAATTCGATGGTTACGGAAAGTGTGAACTGCGCCTTGCGCTCGCCGGTATCGGGATCCTTGACCAGCACGTAGAAGCCATCCGCCAGGTCTTCCGGAAGTTTGGTGATCAAGTAGGTGCGAATACCGCGTGTATCGTAACCGAAATCAATATCGATTTTGGCCGTAAAGGTCCCTGCAACCCTGACATAGACGGGCGGGGGCACATAGACGATAAATTTCTTCTCGATGGTGACGCTGACATAAAATGTTGGCATGTCAACTGTGACCAGATCGACGTCTTTGCCACCCAACAGGTCCAGGATCAAGCTGGGATTGGTAATGATCGGGAAGTCAAGGGTGAATTCACCCTCCATACCGCTATCCGTCGTGTAAGAACCGGAAGAATTGCCTGCCGCAGGTTTCTTGCAAGCGCCGGTTGCCGGATCAACCCCGCCTGAAATCGGCCCCACAATGCTGCAAAGACTTAATACTTTTACTCTCGTCAGGGCCTAAAACTGCCGGGCCTCCGCCTTCAAGCTTAATATTATCTCCCAAATCGGGAGTGACAGCCTCCTTGGCGGCATCGATGATATCGCCCAGCGTCACCCCGGTATACTCAGCGAAATGCACCGCACCAATCGGGATGTAAAGATCATCAATGTTCGGGTCATTCAGGATCGGCTGCATGACTACGGTCAAGCCGTACATGTAAGCAATGGCGTCAATGAAAGGACGCATATTCTTGAGACCAGTAAACAGGAGTTCCAACTCATCGAGGATGGTCCAGGTCGTGCCAGTCAGGAATGACATGACTGGATCGACCATGAACAGGAAACCCGTTTCGGGATTGATCAACCAATCGAGCGGATGGAAGACATCGTAGTAAGCCTGCAGAATCGGTTTGACGTATTTGGTCAGGAAAGATCCGACAAAGACCTTGACATTGGCATACTCAAGCGTGGGTGCGTAGGTAAAGAGCGGGTTGAGGCCGTTGTCAGCCGTACCGGTGCGCATCAGGAAGGGATCAAGAACCAGCCCGGGAGTAGCTAGGCTGCCGTCACCGAATTCCCAAATCAGGTTGAAATCGAGGCCCAGGCCGGGGAATTGAACCGAGTCGCCGAAGGAGGTGCGCATGAGCAAGTGCAGGTAGACATGACCGGTCAAGGTTGCAGAGATCACCTGCGCTGGTTCCGTGCCCGGGTCAGCGATTTCGCCAAAAGCCAGGCGGCCGTTGGCATCCGGATCCTTCAAGTCGACGATTAAGTTGTATTGCAAATCGGAATTTTGATAAGTAAATGGGGCATCGCAGGGAGCATGAGCCACGGCAGCACCGTTCCCGGTCGGGTTAGCAGGGTCGGTGGTTGAGTCGAAGCAGGTTCCGTCTTTCGCATTGAAAGGCAGGAAGATGACCGTGCCAGATATATTAGAAGAAGGATCAGTTTCTTGAATGAGCGTGCCGTGCAGTGCTAATTGAATTTCGCTGTTTTCATTCCCCGTTACATTGGTGTCAACATAAAAACCATTTGCGATGTCAACACCAAAACCAAAGTACCAGTCCCAATCGTAAGTCAGATTAACAATTGCATTACTGAATGTCAAGCCTAAATTAGGCAGCCCCGTCGTGAGTGAATTCGTCTGAATCGTGATCGAATCATGCAGATGCATGTTGAACTGACAATAGGTTGCATCGCCTTCGCATTCAGGAGGGCCGGTGCTGTCGCTGGTGACTGTGATATCCCCGCTATTGATAATGTAATCGCCGTTCGAATCCTGGAGCTTGCTGCCCATCACTGTAAAGAAAGCATTTTGGATCAAGACCAGCGCTGCAGCCATGTCGATGTTTCCGGCATTGCGGATGGGTTCAGCCAGGTAATCCAGGATATCCAGGCGTAATTGATTTACCCACTGGACGCTCGCTAGCGTTTCAAGCGAATTGCCAATGCCGGGCAGGTTGATGCTGAAAATTTGAATATTGATCGCGTTTTGAATAACCTGGAAAGCCAGATCCAGGCCATCCAACAAATTCTCGGGGTTAAGCAGCTGGTTGAGCAGCGATGGCGCATTGATCAACAGACCACCGTTCAAACCCAGGTTGGGCAATGAACTAATCAAGACCGAAGCCGTACTCCCGTTCAGGAAAGTGCCAAGATTGTTTATATCAATGGTCAGATTCGTGAAGTTTGGATCGGCAATCGTGTCGCGGCTCGGGTAGAACAGGGGCAGATCGACGCTCGCTGTGCCAAAGGTGGTTTCATGCGTTGCGGAAAGTAAGGCGGCCTGATCGGTGAAGTAATGGCGGCTACCACCGCTGATGGCGAAGTTGAACTGAGCCGGACTGGTGTGGGCAGGGTTGCCATCCGCATTCAAGGCAGCTGATCCACCCACAACATACAAATCCAGTGAACCGATCTTGGCGCGAAAATCCATGTTCTGGGCAGTTGCGTTGACCGTATAGCTCAGGGTGCTCGTATCCGAGATATAGCCCATCTGACCGGCTAACTGGGTCGTATCCAGGCCCATGCTCAGGTTCAGGTCGGCGCCGCTGGTCACAGATAGATTCCCGCCCGCATCGGCTGCGAACATCTTATGTACACCGAACAGATTCGGATCACTTGAGCCGAGGGTGTCAAAATCAATACTCAGGGGTGTATTGGTTGTCTGTGAGATCGTATTCACAAAAGCGATGGTTAATCCCGAACTGCCAAAGGCCAACGTGGCTACGGAACCCAGGGTGGAATTCAAAAGCGACTGGAAAGCCTGAATGGTCGCTGCGCTAGTCGCACGCATAATATTGACCAGGGTCTCGAAATGATCGGCATAGCCCACCAGCTTATGTACACTCAAACCGACCAGAGGCAGGCGCAGATTGAGATTGAAGTTGGCTGTATCCGCCTCAACCGCCTGCAAGTATGAAGTAACGTCGTCAAATAACGCGATCACATCCGTAAAGGAGACTTTTTGCCAGGCCGGAGCGGCGGTCCAGGCAGCCGGAACGGGCATCGTCAGGGTGCCTGCGGTGGAATTATCGACCGGCTTGGTATACCAGTCCGTGAAGGTCAGGGTAACAGTTTGTGCGCTGATCCCAAAGGCACTGTCACCAGCCAGCGGCACAACCGGGAAATTCGCGGAAGCGGTTGCTGTATGTGTAACCGTCGTAACACTGGCAACACACTGGGTATCCGCCAGATTATAGGGGTCACACAAATTTTTACCGTTATCATTCAGGGTTGCAAGGCTAACCTTGCTTGCCCCACCCGGATCCTTGAGTGCGGCAGCATAACTTAGAGATGCAGATAATGTCGCAGCGTTGATGCTCAGCCCGGCATAACCAAGGCTCATGGTCGCATTGAAGGATGAAACGGTATCAAGAGCAACTGTGAGCGAACCGCTGACGCTGGAATTATTCACAAAGGCATTGTCAGAATGCGTGCGGCCGAACAATCCTACCGACAAAGCAAGTTTCGAAAGATTGGCGTCCCCCGTTACGATCTTAATCACCTTGACCGTTGGATCCTTGCCAGCCAGGAAAATGCGGTCGCCATAACAATAGCGAGTGTAGAGCTTATTGCCAGTACCATCGGGCAAGCCCGTGATCGGATCATTACGATAGACAGGGCCATATCCGCTGGGACAGACACCGCTTCCAACCGGAGTGCGCAGGTCAAAAATGTTCTGCGCTTCAACCAGACTGCTCAGCCCGGCACTGGACAACCCAGCATTGACCGCCAGAACAAAGTCATCGATGGTTGCATTGGCGGGGACATTGACCGTAACCAGATACGGGACATTGTCAAAGGCCAATTCGAAGGTGGTTGTAAAAGCCGAGGTCGGCGTCACCCCATCATATAACGGAAGAGGCGTTGCCGTGGGCATCGAGGCGCTGGTCTTATCGTCGGAATAACCAAGCAAATCCAGGTTGGTACCGCTGGTAATCTTTAGGGAGCGGATATTGGGGTTGACCGCACGCAAAGCGATCATATTTGATCCAGACAAGACAACTGCCTGTACATTGTATGTGGCAATCCCGGTCACGCCATCCACGGAGGCCAATCCGGAAATTGTGGTTAATACGTTATTGATGTCATCAACCAGATCACTCAGGCTCGAATTTCCGGATGTAGCCGGAATTGAGATCGAATAATTATTTACACTGCCGGTATCCACCTGCAAGTTGATTGTGACGGGGCTCGCCAGGTTACCGGTGGTATCAGGCACATCCAAGCCGGACACGTCGCAACGCGCTTGTTGATTGCAATAAACACTGGTCTTATATCGCGACAAGCCGATCTGTGCCAGGTTGAATCCGTTCGTGATAATCAAACCTTTGATGTCAGGATCCAGGGGCACGATCTCATACATGAAATCCGACCCGGGGATGGTGACAGCTTCAACATCTGTAATTCCGCTCCCGGAGAGGGCGGTGTTGATATCAGAAACCAGATCAGCAATAGTCGTATTGGTCGATGTGTTTGCTACGGATACGGTGATAACGGAGGAATAGGAGTAGGTCGGTGAGGGGTCATCACTCAGGGTCCAGCCGAGAACAAATTTTACATCGTCTGCCAAACGGCCAATGATGTCCGTATGGATAACATCTGAGGCGTCAATATAATAAGGAAGGGCTGTGGAAACAATGGTCGGCGTGGTCGAAACTTCCGGCTTGATCGTCGGCGCTTGATTGGCCGCCAAGTCAAGCCCGAAGTGGATGGTGTACGTCAGGGTCGTATCAATTTTTACATTGATTGAGGTGGTCGCCGCCAGGCCGCTGAAAGGTGCGATCGCATAATTGAGATTCAGGGGCGCTGTCGGAAGAGGGATACCAGAGAATAATGTAAAGACAATATCGTAAGTTAGTTCATGTGAGCTTGAATTATAGGAGTAAGGTGCCGAGCCAGTTAATCCAAGCGCAGAGTTAATGGCAGCAGCAAAAGTGACCGCATCACTAAAATTGACCCTGTTGGCAGTTTGCAAGGCGTCCGTGAACAATTTGAATCCACTGGCGAAGTCCATGAAAGAGCTTAATAATGCAGCCTGCGCAAATGGGATGGGCACCTGCAAGGTGGCCGAGTCCAGGTTGCCAAACCAGGATCCCAGGCTGACCAGCAATGCATAAACCCGATTGGCTGTGATGTTCCCCAAATAGGCCAGGTTACTAAAACCGGTTAATGTCAAGGTTGGATCATACGGGTCGAGGCTTAGCGCGTCTGTAAATGATACGCTCGGACTGGAGACACTCAAGCCGGGCACACTTCCCACCAAGGTCAGTGGGATATTTACATGCAGCCCTGCGCCGAGTTGTGTCAGCGTGAAGCCGCTCAGATTGGATGACACATTCGTAAGATTTGCGAGGGCAAAATCCGAGGTCGGCACACCAACTCGTATTTGCTGTGCAAACGTAAATGAAGTAGTGGAAGTTGAGAAGGTAACAAACCCATAAAGTACTTTAGCACTGATGGAGGAAGCGCTTGCGGAAGCGCCGAACTGCCAGCCAGTTGGGTTGGTGACGTCGGTAGTGATGAAGCGAATCACAGCGACCGGGGTACCACCCGTGGTCAGATTATCCACGATGGCATAAAAGTTCATATCCATGGTGGTAGTCAGCGGAACATCCGTGCGCGCTTGTTTGGTATTATCGGACGAGTCCAGGAAACCAAAACCTTCCTGAATTAATGGGGGCATATCGTTCAGGTCAAGATGGGTCTGGTAATCACCTGCAGGCAGGCCGGCCGGATCGCGAACAAAAGACTGCTGGCGCGTGGCCGAATACTTCATGCCCACGTGCAGTTGGTCATGGCAATATACGCCGCAGTCACCCAGAATTTCAAGATGGATATCAATCAATGAAATCGAAACTACCAGATGGGTACCATCCGCCGCAAGGGTTTTTGCATCCCCTGTTATTGCGGCCAACGCATTTGCAAGACCATTGGTTGTGGAGTTTGAACCAAAAAATGTATTAACCTGATTATACAAATATTCAGTAAGCGCTTGTTTGGGATCGAAAATGCCACCAATCGTATCCCGAAGCAGTCCGCCTTCCTGACTTCCCAGCGTTCCGATTCCCGGAATTCCGACTGCCAGCAAACCAAAGCTTGCCAAACTGTTGGCAACAGTGGCATCTCCCGCAAAATTTGCAAGTGCTTGCAAGATACCTGACAACAAATTGCCATGCCCATTAAGGGAGAAGTAGCCGTTGACAGCCTTGATCCATTCAACATGCTCAAAGCCTAATGTATTTCCGTTGAAGGTAAAGGTTGTCGGTGTGGTCGAATTACCGGTTACGTAGGTTACATCATTGTTGTTCAAATCCAGATCAACTTTATCGGCCAACATATAATCCGGATTTGTGTAAGTCCCACTCCAGAAATTCTCAACCACGTAACCGCCGGAAACCGAAACCTGGTTGGACCCGGAAAATTCGGTGATCAAGGTATTGCTATTATTAATGACAAAATGCAGGCGGGTTGTAACGGCGCTGAAATCCAGCGTATCGACTCCGGCGCTGGCGCCGCTGTTTTCTGTGATCGTATCCACGCCCCAGCCATCAGCAAAGACGTAGGTATCATTGCCATTCCCGCCGATGAGGCTGTCATTTCCAGCGCCACCGGTAATTACGTCTGCGCCGGCATTACCGGTAATGACGTTGGTGCCGCTGTTCCCGGTCAACGTATCATCCCCCGCGCCGCCTGTCAAATTCTCAATACCGGTCACTGTGCCGGAAACGCCGGTTGCCGGTCCACCTGACAAATCGGCTGTCACCGGGTTGGACGCGCTCCAGCCAGAATAGTCCAGCAGATCGGTGCTGCCGTTACCCGTGATGTTGCTAACCCCGGTGGTTACGGCATTATTGAAGACAAAGATATCGCCAGCGGTACCACCGACCAGGTTTTCCATGTTGGTGAATGTAAGCCTGAGCGTAGCGCCTTCTTTAAGCGTGCCGGCATTGGCCCCGGTAATTGTAAATGTAGTGGCGACGTTGGCGCTGTTTAGCGTATCGCTGCCGTTCCCGCCATTCAATGTCCCAGACAGGCTTGCACCAGCTGACTGATTGAAAATATCATTAGAGGTACCGCCGGTGATATTTTCAATTGAAGCGAAACTGATGCCAAGCGCGTTTCCGCTGTTGGTTCCGGTTACATTAAAATGTAGTAGGGCTATTGGGACCAGTGATCAGATCGGATGTCGAGCTGCCACCGGTGATATTTTCAATCGAAGTGAAACTAATGCCATGTGTATTCCCGCTGTTGGTCCCGGTTAGATTATAAGTTGTAGCGCTATTCGGACCAGCGATGGTATCGGAACCAGTGCCACCGGTGATATTTTCAATCGAAGTGAAACTGATACCAAGTACATTCCCGCTATAGTTCCCGGTGACATTATAAGTAGTAGTGCTATTTGGACCAGCGATGATATCGGATCCAGTGCCGCCATTAATATTTTCAATCGAAGTGAAACTGATGCCAAGTGCATTCCCGCTGTTGGACCCGGTTATATTATATGTAGTAGCGCTATTCGGACCAGCGATGATATCGGATCCAGTGCCGCCATTAATGTATTCAATCGAAGTGAAACTGATGCCAAGTGCATTCCCGCTGTTAGTCCCGGTTATATTATATGTAGTAGCGCTATTCGGACCAGTGAGCGTATCGGTCCCGCCACCGCCATTCAGCGTTCCAGACAGGCTCGCAGCAGCGGACAGGTTGAATGTGTCACCTGATGATCCACCGGTTACATTTTCAATCGAGCTGAAATTGATGCCAAGTGCATTCCCGCTGTTGGACCCGGTTATATTATATGTAGTAGCGCTATTCGGACCAGCGATGATATCGGATCCAGTGCCGCCATTAATATTTTCAATCGAAGTGAAACTAATGCCAAGTGCATCCCCGCTGTTAGTCCCGGTTATATTATATGAAGAAGCACTATTGGGACCAGTGAGTGTGTCAGTACCAGTCCCACCATTTAAAGCTGTTGTTTCAATTCCGCTGAAATCGACGGTCTCATTTCCAAGGGTGATGCTTGAATTGGTGATCTGAAAGCCATCGTTGCCACTGGTGCCATTGACCGTTAGGGTATCCGTCCCGCTCCCGCCGCCATCGTTGACGTGGACTGTCTTGTTTCCACTATTGCCACTGAAGTTAACGGTGACCCCATCACCGCCACCATTTCCGTTGACGGTTACTGTTGAGGCGGTCGTCCCGGCCAGCGTGACCTGAACCGTATCATTGTTGGACGTGCCATTGATGAACACGTTGTTCGAACCATTAATTGTAAAAAGAGCACTCGAACCAAAAACAATATTACTGAAAGTGATAGCTCCAGATGAACTGGTGATATTGATCGGTGCATTCAGGGTCGTGGTCGTGCCCTGAATATTCGAGACGAAATCCCAACCGCCACTGAAAGTCAGGGCAGTAGATTGACCGGAGAGGTTAATCGTCTCAGTGAAGGTCGCGCCTTCTTCTAAATAGATGGTGCCTGCAGTACCCGCCGTAGTTGCGTCTGAGATGGCAGCTGCTATCGTTGCCTGTTGCGCCCCACAAGTTCCAGGTCCGCCGGCAGGAGTAGTTCCATCTGGACAAAATTCGGGGTCGGGCATGGTCGTCCCGTCAACGGGCTGTGGATCATCAACCGGCGCACCTGCAGGATCGAGTGGCTGCCCGGCATCCATCAAAGAGCTGTCAGTGGGCTGGCCATCTAAAGCGGGCTCAAGCCCAGACGAGTCAGCGCCATCCCCTGTCTCACTGGAAACAGGTAGATCGGCGCTGTTTGCATTACCGGATGAAATTCCGTCAGTCGTTGTGTCCGTGGGGGGCGATGTGTCCGTACCCTGCAGATCATCCGTTGCGTTATCGGTCGTATTCTGATCTTGTGTGAGGTCAGTGGTTAAACTGGTATCAGCAGGTGCAATGGCGATCGGAATGCTTGCATTTCCATCCGTCGATTCTGTAACTGTCGGTTCAGCAGAAGATATTGTTGAATTTGTGACAACCGGGTCGGTGGAAGGTGATATTGAATCTGGCGTCGGAGTCACTTCCGGATTTGTGATGACAGCAACTGGCGTCTCAGTCGGGGTTGAAGCTGGATCCGGTCCATCGGCGTAGACAGTACCCGCCAGCGGTCCGAGCATGAAATAAAATAAACCAGCCAACACCGACAGCTTAACAACCAACAACCAATCATGTTTCTGATTGGTTCTGTGGGTGGCTGTCTTTGGCGTTGTCTGCTGGTATGAAACCATCAAATTTTCTTTATATAGTTGTTTAAAATTGAATGAAATAAAAACCTACTCCATGCACTGGCGATATCTTACCATAGCTTTCATAAAGGAGATAAGTATTATCTGATTTACGTCGAAGTAATTAAAACTCTCACAAATAAGTGGTGGTGCGACATGATCGTCGTGATGGTTACTTTTTACCGGCTCACGCTATCGCTTTACCATTGATCAATTTGCATAAGGCCACAAATACTGGGAAGTTACAATCCGTTCATTTTTTTATTATATTACTTCCCATTTAATTTTACAAGCTGTTTTTCTGCTTCCGCAACAAGTTTGGGATCGGTGTTCAATCCGACGCATTTCTCGAAAGCAGTAATAGCCCCATTGATATCACCCTGCAGCTTGTAGGCCAGGCCGAGGTAGTAATAGGTGCTCGCATCTTTCGGATCGATATCCAGTGCATGCTTGAGGTCTGCAATTGCCTGTTCATAATCTTTGTCCTGAATATGGACAATCGCACGTACACGAAGTGCGAGGGCATAATCCGGATTTATCTCCAGAGCTTTGTTGAAATCAGCCAGGGCCTTCCCATAATCTTGCCAGTTGTAATAACCAACACCCCGGTTGTAGTAGCCGTCTGGATTATCAGGTTGGAGCGTAATGATTTGATTGAAGTCTTTTATGGCTGCCTCATATCGTTTGAGAGATAAATTGATCTGGCCACGGCTGAGATAAGCCTTGATATAGCTGGGGTCAATCTGCAATGCCGTGGCGAGATCATCGAGCGCTGCTTGATAATTTCCCTTTGCCGCATAAACATTCGCCCGGTTGTTGTAGAAGGCAGCCTCAGTCGAGGAAAGCGCTATTGCCTGAGTATAGTCTTGAAGCGCCGTATCTAATTCGCCCAATCGAGAATGGATAATGCCTAGATTGTAATAAGCTTGGGAACTATCCGGCCTAATTTGTATGGCGCGCTCCAGATCTTGAAGAGCTTTATCTGTCTGATTCAGATTTGCCAGTGTCATCGCCCGGTAGAGATAACCATCGGCAGATTGTGGATTGCGTTGTACAAATTGATCGAAATCGAGCAGGGCCTCACGAAACTGTTTTTGATTGAAGTGAGCGACTCCACGCTGTAGATAGGCTTCGGCCAGGTCCGGGTTGAGACTGAGCGCCAATGAAAAATTCGCCAGGCCGTCCTGGTCATTTCCAAGCAGGAGTTGCAATCGCCCGCGATTGACATAGGCCAGCGCGTAATTAGGATCGAGTTGCAAGGCACGATTATAGTCAGCCATTGCATCATCTTTTCGGTCCAACCTTACGTACAAATTTGCACGATTATTGTATGCGGGGGCTGAGGTGGGAGCTAGTTGAATAACCCGATCGTAATCAACCAGAGCTGCTTGTACATTCCCAATTGAATCATTAAGCACAGCTCGGTTATAGAAAGCATCCGCATTGGAAGGCTCCAATTGGATTACCTGGTTCAGATCAGCAATTGCAGCCGGGACATTGCTTAAGGAGTTGTAAACTGCGGCGCGGGCAAAATAAGCTTTGATCAGTGTCGGTTCCAGTGTGATCGCCTGATTTAAATCATCCATTGCAGGCTCGTATTCATTCAAACCCAAGCGTGCCGCACCACGCCCGTAATAGATAAATCCGGAAAGGGTCGGGTTGGTGTTTTTATTTAATGCAGATGAGTATATAGATTCGGCCAAAGCATAATCACCTTGATTAAGAGCCGTTTCACCTTGAGTGATCAACACCAAGAGCGGATCGGGGGATGGGGTCGGAGTCGAGGAAACCCTGCCAGCACTTTGCGGTGAACCACAAGCCGATAATATCAAAGCGGATAAAAATACTACGAAGACACTTCGAAAAAATAATCTCATAGAAGCTATTCTAATCGACAAGCTGTTTGAAAAACAAGGCAAAGATCAAACCCGGGGAGGCGTCACGAATAGTATTTGAGAAAACTTCAACCAGCTACGCTGCCAACCAGACATCAAGGGTAGATGGCTTTGACTTCCAGCCAAGTACCAAACGGACGCGCGGCAAGCCTGGTACCATGCCCATCTATTAGAAACGACCATCCCCATCATCGCCGGTCATCCGTCGCATCTGATCGTTCCATTTGACCAGAGTGTTTCAAAGCCTGAATAATTAATTCTTAAAAATTCCTGAGAATGATTGACTTTGAACCCAATATTTACTACACTATGTAAGCGCTTTCATTTTTACACATACAAAAAAATGCAAATATCCAAGCGCTCCCCCACAATTGCAGATGTAGCCCGGCAGGCTGGTGTCTCAATCGCCACCGTCAGCCGAGTTCTCAACGGTACAGCACCTGTTTTAAGTGAAACTGCAGACCGAGTTCAGGGTGCCATCGCTGAATTGCATTATGTTCCCCGCAGCGCGGCGCAGGTCCTAGCCAGCCAGCGCACCAATACCATCGGATTGCTCCTGCCTGAGATCGGCGGCTGGTTCTTTCCTTCCATGTTACGCGGCATCGAAACGGCTGCGCGGGAAACAGGTTACGACTTGCTAATCCATACTGTGGAAGCAACTTATCCGCTCAAAGCCTCACGGCGAGCACTCGGGATGCATAACACTGACGGCCTGATTGTCTTCACCAATAGTGTCGAGCAGGACGAACTAGTCCATCTAAAGCAAAATGGCTTCCCAGTTGTACTCCTCCATCAAACCCCTCCCGCAAACCTCGAAATCCCGGTCATCACTATCGAAAACAAATCCGGCGCGCAGAAAATTGTTGATCACCTGATCCAGGTCCACAACTGCCGCCGGATTGCTTTTTTACAGGGGCCGGAGGGTCATGAAGATTCGGAATGGCGCGAACGCGGCTATCGCGATGCGTTGGGTGCGCATGGCCTACCCTTTGATACCAGCCTGGTCGCCTATGGTGGATTTGACGAAAACGAAGCCCGCGTTGCAGTCGGAAACTGGTTGATCGACGACGTGGAAATTGATGCCATCTTTTGCGGCGATGATGATGCCGCTATCGGCGTACTGACAACTTTACAGCACGCTGGAAAAAAGGTGCCCCAGGATATAGCTGTGGTGGGTTTCGATGATGTCCCGGTTGCGCGCTTCCTTTCCCCGCCGCTGACCACTGTCCGGGCACCGATCGAGGAGATCGGGCACACAGCAGTTTTGCAGTTGGTGCGTTTAATGCGCGGCGAACAAGTAGAACCGGTGGTATTGCTACCCGTTGAGTTGGTGATCCGTCGATCGTGTGGATGCAACAGATCCACGTAAGTTAATCATTAGGAGGAGGTGGACCAATCAAAAATAATCCAAATATTGCCCCAATTTAATTTCCCAACCAACCAAGAAGGAGAATGAGATGAAGTCCAAACTACTGGCGTTGTTTTCACTGGTCATCGTGGCGTCGATGCTCTTAGCCGCCTGCGGTGGTGGAAACAAGCCTGCGGATCAACAAGTACTGCGCGTCTGGATTCAGTGGGGCGACAACCCGCAGCAGATCCAGACCCTGTTCGACAAGTACACCGCCGAGACAGGCATCAAAGTGGAAGTGACCGCGCCGCTTGAAGAAGACAAGATTCTCCCAGCACTGACCGGCTCCAATCCACCCGACGTACTGGTGCTTTCCGGCGGCGACCTGGTTAAATCGTATGCTAAAGAAGGATTGGTGACGGAACTTTCCGATATCATCAAGACCGGCGGCATTGACTTGACTGATTTCTTCGAAGCTCCACTCGACCAATGCAAATATGGCGACCAGATTTTGTGCTTACCGTGGGGTACAGACATGTACGCCCTGTTTTGGAACAAGGATATGTTCGAGGCTGCCGGGTTGGATCCTGAGACTCCACCTGCGACCATGGAACAACTGGCCGAGTTCGCCGACAAACTGACCAAGACCGACGCGGATGGTAACCTCACGCAGGTCGGCTTCCTGCCCGATCAGGGCTGGGATCACAGCGACCTGTACGTGCGCATGTTCGGGGGATTCTGGTACAGCGACGACGGTCAGCACGTGACCGCCAACAGCCAGCCCATGATCGACTCGCTCACCTGGCAGCAACAGTTCTACACCAAATATGGTGCGGACAACGTACTGGCTTTCTCATCCGGCTGGGCTGACCAGTACATGTCCGCGGATTATCCCTTCTACACCGGCAAGATGGCCATGTACGTGGACGGCGAATGGATGACCGGCCCGAACTTCATCAGCGCCTTCAAACCCGAAGCCAGCTATGGAGTGGCCCCCTTCCCGCCCCCAGCGGATCATCCTGAACGCGCGAATACGGCCGTCGTCCAGGGGACTGTCGCTGTGATCCCGGCAGGTGTCAAGGATAAAGATGCATCGGCTAAATTACTGGCATGGATGATGTCCCCGGATATAGTGGCAGAAGAGTTCTGCTTCAATGCCAACCTGCCCACCAGCAAGAAGGCTGCCCAGGATCCCTGTTTCACCGCGAATCCAAAGTTTAAGGTGTTCACGGACTTGATGGCCAGCCCGAATGCGACTTATATTGTCACCACCCCAATCTCGCTCGAATTCAACGATGCCTACGGCCTGGTCTTTGAACAGGCAGTGCACACCGGCGCGGACCCCAAACCACTCCTCGATCAATTACAGGCGGACTTCGAAGCGAAGTTGCAGGACGCGTTAAAAGTAGGACGCGATTCACGCTGAGGGCGGCCTGCAGGCCGCCCTCTTTTCCTGCTATAAGGAGGATGACATGCAAGAACTGCGCAAAGGTGGCTGGAAACGGACCTGGCCGCCCAAACTACCAAAGTGGGGAACGCGCAAACGCGCCAGTTTCTGGATCGGGATGCTGTTCCTGCTTCCCTGGACGGTTGGTTTCCTAGCTTTCACACTTTACCCCATGGCGGCTTCGTTCGTTTACAGTTTCAGCATCTATCACGCCAGGGCGCCGCTTGAATGGGTCTGGTTTCAGAACTACACCGACCTGTTCAAAGACAAACTCTTCTGGCAATCGCTATACAACACACTCTACATGGTCATCATCGGCGTACCCCTGACTCTCCTGGCTTCCTTTTTCTGCGCCGTATTGTTGAACCTGAAAGTGCGCGGACAGTCCATCTACCGCGTGATCTACTTCCTGCCCAGCATTGTGCCGACCGTTGCCAGCACTATTTTGTGGCTGTGGATTCTCAATCCGCAAGTGGGCATTATGAACAACCTGCTTGGTATCGTGGGAATCAAAGGCCCTAACTGGATGACCAACCCGGCCTGGTCAAAACCCGGTTTGATCCTGCTGGGCATGTGGGGCATGGGAGCCACGATCGTCATTTATCTCTCCGGTCTGCAAGACGTCCCGGCCTCCCTGCTGGAAGCGGCCGAGCTGGACGGAGCGAATTGGTGGCAGCGACTTTGGCACGTCACCGTGCCGATGGTATCCCCGATCACGCTCTTCAATCTGATCACCGGCGTGATTGCCCAATTCCAATATTTTGCGCAGGCTTACGTCTTCCGCGGTTTTCAGCCCTTAGGCTATCCACTCAATTCGACCCTTTTTTACAGCGTATATCTCTACCAAAATGCCTTCCTTTACCTAAAGATGGGGTACGCCTCTGCGATGGCCTGGGTGCTTTTCATCATCATCCTGGTCTGCACATTGTTGCTTCTTAAAGTCAGCAACCGCTTCACCTATTATGCAGGGTAACGCCATGGCAAGCGAACCTCTTCTCGCCCCCTCCGTTCAACAGTCCCTTCAAGGCTCCCGTCAGCGCAAGATCCGGGATTTTTTTCGATCCCTGTTGAGCCACACGGTTATCAACTTCATCGGTTTGTTCTTCCTGGTGCCTTTCCTTTGGATGGTAATCACCGCCTTCAAATCCAGTCAGGATGTCTTTCACACACCGCCGCGTTGGCTGCCGTATGACAATGTCACGGTGGAGGTGAACGGCGAGCAACTCCCGCTCTATAACGTCCAGACTGAAGACGGTCTCAAGCAACTGGCAGCGCTCAAAATCCTGGAAGGAGTTGGCACCTTCGTTGATCCAGCCGATCCCAGTCAGACCATGAAATACGAAATCCAACAGGGCGCAACCAGGATCGCCGAACCGGTCATGCATGTCAGTTTTCGCTGGCAGAATTTCGTTGACGCCATGAACCGCGGCAGCCGTCCGGCAATCGGCGCAAGTTTTTGGGTCTATTTCAAAAACAGCCTGATCATCGCCTTCTTCGCCATCGTTGGCACCTTATTTTCCAATACACCGGTCGCCTACGCTTTTGCGCGCCTGCGGTTCCCTGGTCGCGACATCCTCTTCATCATCATCCTGGCGACCATGATGCTACCCTTCCAGGTGACGATGATTCCGATCTACCTGTTCTTTAATAATTTCCTGCATTGGGGCGACTCGTTCCTGCCGCTCATCATCCCGACCTTTTTCGCCAACGCCTATGACGTCTTCTTGCTACGGCAATTCTTCCGCACCATCCCCGAAGAGATGTGCGACGCGGCCCGCGTGGACGGCGCCTCGGAATGGCAGATCTTCACCCAGATCATCCTGCCCTTGTCGGTGCCAGTTCTGGCCACGGTCACCGTCTTCACCTTCCTGTGGGCCTGGAATGACTTTACCGGGCCGCTGCTCTTCCTGACCAGCCCGCACAACTTCACCATGGCGCTCGGCCTGCAGGATTTCCAAAGCCAGCGCACCATGATCTGGAATCAACTCATGGCCGCTGCGACCGTCTTCACCGTGCCAATTATCATTGCTTTCTTCTTCGCTCAGAAGACCTTCATTCAGGGCATCAAATTAACCGGTTCGAAAGAGTGACATGACAGACTATAAATTTCCTCCTAATTTCCTCTGGGGCGCGGCCACTGCCTCCTACCAGATTGAGGGAGCCTGGGATGAAGATGGCAAAGGTGAGTCGATCTGGGATCGCTTCTGCCACACATCGGGCAAGATCGAGAACGGCGATAATGGGGATGTGGCCTGCGATCATTACCACCGCTACCGGGAAGATGTGGCTTTGATGCGCCACCTGGGGTTGAAAGGCTACCGCTTCAGCACAGCCTGGGCACGTGTCCTGCCCGCCGGTCAGGGAAAAATCAACCCGCCTGGACTGGATTTCTACGACCGCCTGGTGGATGCACTGTGCGCTGCCGACATCGAAGCCTTCCCGACCCTCTATCACTGGGATTTGCCTTACAGCCTGTATGAGCAGGGCGGCTGGACCAACCGCGAAGTAGCCTATGCCTTTGCCGATTACGCCGCCCTGATGGTCAAACGCCTGGGCGATCGGGTCACGAACTGGACGACCTTCAACGAGCCCGGCGTGGTCATGTTCGACGGCTATCTGCTCGGCGAGCACGCTCCCGGTATCCAGGACCCCAAAGCTGCTTACCAGGTCGGCCATCACCTGATGCTGGCCCACGGCCTGGCCGTACAGGCGATGCGCGGCGTCGCTCCGCACTTGAATTATGGCATCGTGCTCAACCAGTGGCCAGCCGACCCCGCTTCCGATGACCCGGCCGACATCACCGCTGCCCAGGCTGTCTGGGATCGCAGCGAACCGCTCTTCCTGGATCTTATCTTCAAGGGTCACTATCCGCCGCAGATGTACGAACTGGTCGGTGAGAACCTGCCCGAAATCAAAGCTGGGGACATGGCGCTCATCTCGCAAAAGCTGGACTTCATGGGATTGAATTACTACTCCCGCAACCTGGTCAGCGCCAAAGGCAACCTCAACCCCGTCCCAGGCGCGGAATACACCGAGATGGGCTGGGAAGTCTGCGCTCCGGCCTTGCGCAGACTGCTCAATAAAATTAATGATGAATATACCCTGCCACCGATCTACATCACCGAAAATGGCGCCGCTTTCAAGGACCAGGTCACTGCGGATGGCAAGGTCCACGACGAGCGCCGTTTAGACTACCTGCGCCAACACTTCATCCAAACCCGCCTGGCCATGCAGGACGGTGTGGATGTGCGCGGTTACTTCGTCTGGTCGCTGCTGGACAATTTCGAGTGGGCTCATGGCTATACCAAGCGCTTCGGTCTGGTCCACGTGGATTTCGATACCCAGGAGCGCATGATCAAAGACAGCGGCGAATGGTACAGGTCTGTGATTGCAGGTAATAAAGTAACCAGCGATTAGCAGGAGCATGAAGGATGACGATCCCAAGCAAAATCTGGAGTCTACCCATCGCTCACTTAATGCCTTTCTCCGAAGTCGAAGAAGAGCGTCCCAGCCTGCTCGTCACCAGTAGCCCGGCCTGGAAAGCTGTAAAAGAAAAACTCCAGCTGCCCATCGTTGCCCAGGTAGAACCAAGCCAGGCAACCACAGCCGATTGGGATGAGCTGCTTTTAACGATCAGGACCCAACCCTCCGTCGTGTATGCAGTGGGTGGCGGCCTGACTGCAGACGCGGCCAAATACCTGGCCGTTAAGCTCGACTTGCCGCTGGTCGTTTTACCGACTGCGCTCTCGGTAGATGCCTTCCTGACCGCCGCATCGGGCATTCGACAGGACGGCTGCGTTTATTACATTGAAACCAAGCCGCCGGAAAGGCTGATCCTCGATTTAGAGGTCATCGCCGCAGCCCCTGCCTGGATCCAAGCGGCAGGGATCACGGATGTGATCTCGATTGCCACCGGCGGCTGGGATTGGAAGTTCGCCCACGAACGCGGCAAAAATCCCCCAGGGATGGAGTTCATCCCATGGGTGTATGAAAACGCCCAATCCATCCTGGACGGATTGCTGGACTGCGCCGCAGCGGCGGGAAAAGGTGACCGGGATGGCCTGAAGACCTTGTACGATTGTCTGGCAATGGAAGTCCAGCTCTGCAACCAGATTGGGCACGCCCGACCCGAAGAAGGCAGCGAACATTATTTCGCCTACAGCGTGGAAAATCTCGTAGGGCGCGGACTGCCGCACGGCGACCTGGTCGGACCGGGAATCCTGATCATGGCAAGATTGCAGGGACAGGCTACGGGGCCGCTCGAAGCGGCGCTGAAAGCCTGTCACATCCCGCTGGATCGTATTTCCGAAGATATCATCCAGCAAACCCTGAAGAGTCTGCCTGAGTACGTTCAAAAGCATAAGCTTGCATATGGAATCGCTCACGAGATGGAGAATTTTTTATGAGTTTGAAAATTGCTTTTGCTGGAACAGGATACATTAATAAAATCCACGCCCAGTCTGCACGAAATTGCGGCCTCGAACTTGCGGCCGTGGTCAATCACCGACCCGCATCCATGGCGCAATTTGCTGCAGATTTTGATATACCACGCCAATATGCGACAGTGGAGGCCATGCTTGAGGGGAGTGGCGTGGAAGCGCTGGTGGTCAGTACACCGAATTTTTTGCATGCACCTCAGACGATTGCTGCTTTGAAGGCGGGTGTGCACGTGCTGGTTGAGAAACCGATGGCAATGAACGCCGTCGAAGCTGAGCAGATGTGCGAAGAGGCAGAGAAATCCGGGGCGACCCTGATGGTGGCCCACTGCTGGCGCTTCGATCCAGATGTGCTCTGGTTGAAAAAACAGGCCAGCAAGCTGGGCAAGATCGTCCGCACAAAAGGCTATGGGGTGCATACGCACTGGGGACCGTCGGGATGGTTCACGCAGAAAGAATTTGCTGGCGGCGGGGCAATGGCCGATATGGGCATCCATGCGCTGGATACGGCCAGGTTCCTACTCGGGGATCCGCAGCCAGTCAGCGTGTACGCCCGGATCGGCACTTATTACCAGGATTTCGATGTGGACGATACGGGTGTGGTGCTCGTCAATTGGGATAATGGTGCCGTCTCCTACATCGAATCGGGTTGGTGGCAGCCGCACGCAGACGGGGCCGAAGCCGCTACGCAGCTTTATGGTACGCAGGGTTTTGGTCAATTGTTCCCGACCAAACTGGAATTACCAAATTTGAAGCAAGACAAATTGGATGTGATCGACTCGGGCCTTGCCTTTCCACGCGCATCACACATGCCCCAAAGTATGTATGATACACAGATGGCTTATTTTATTGACTGTGTCCAATCAGGCAAGGCACCCCTCCCAGGCGGTGCGGAGGGACTGGTGAACATGAAAGTCGTCGACGCAGCCTACGAAAGTGCCAGGACCGGGCAGGTTGTGGAGATCCAATGACGATTGAAACCCTGCTGCCAACCCCAGATATTTTCTCCGCCAAACGGATCTTGTGCGTCCAGCCACATTACGACGACAACGATATCGCCGCTGGCGGAATTCTCACCCAGCTTCGACAAAACGGGGCAGAAATATTCTACCTGACCGTTACGAACGATTTGATGGGCGTGATTGACGATACCCTTTCACCGGAAGCGGCCGCCGAGAGGCTGAAACGCGACCAATTTGCTGCCGGAAAAATCGTCGGTGTCAGCCAACAGGGCTGGCTGGGTTATCCCGACGCGGGCGAATATGATTATTTCGCCGTGCGCCGTGACCTGCTCAAATACATCCGTATGATCCAACCCGATTTTGTCCTCACAGCTGACCCCTGGCTGACTTACGAGGGCCATCGCGATCACATCCAAACCGGCCTGGCGACGGCGGAGGCGGTCATGTTTGCGGGCATGACCAGGATTGCCTCCAGCGACCCCGCTGTGGATTCCGCTTATCCAGGACACGAAATCCAGGGGGTGGCCTTCTATTACACCCGCGAGCCAAACATCATTGCAGATATTAGCTCGACCTGGGATGACAAGCTCACAGCGGTGCACTGTTACCAGACCCAATTCACGTCAGAAGGCATGGACGAACTGGTCATGGGATTGGATTTGAAATCACGCCAGGTAGCAATCGGCACAGATTTTGAGCGCGGCGAACCGCTCAAAGCGCTGCACCCCAGCGCACTGCATTGCGGGTTCTAACCTGGTTCATATTCTCGCGCAATAGACAGGAGCGTTATGAAAATCACGGTTATCGGCGGCGGCTCGACCTATACCCCTGAGTTGGTCAATGGGTTCCTATCCAGAGAAGATCGCCTGCCGCTTGACGAACTCTGGTTGATGGATATCGACCAGCAACGCCTGGAGATTGTCGGCGGGTTTGCCCGGCGTATGGTCGAGGCGAATGGCACGCCATTCAAGGTGGTACTTTCCCTGAACCAGCGCGAGGCAATCGCTGGCGCGGCCTACGTCATCACGCAGTTACGGGTCGGGATGATGCCTGCCCGGCGCGGCGACGAGTACCTGGGCCGGCGGCACGGCTTGATCGGGCAGGAAACGACCGGTGTGGGCGGCATGGCTAAGGCCCTGCGCACCATTCCGGTCATTCTGGACATCGCCAAGGACATGCACGAGACCGCTCCAGGCGCCTTGCTGGCGAATTTCACCAACCCGGCCGGGCTGGTGACCGAAGCGCTCAATCGTCACGCACCGGATGTCTCTGCGGTAGGAGTTTGCAACGTCGGCATCACCACCAAGATGGAGATCCTGGAAAACCTGGAGAAAATAACCGGCCAGCAGATCGCCGACGAGCGTGCCGTGCTAAAAACGCTCGGTCTCAACCACCTGACCTGGCATTACGGCTTCAGCGTTGACGGCGAAGACATGTGGCCGCAGCTTTTTCCTGCTTTCGTCGAAATGACGAAGCAGGAGGCAGACCCGGAATGGGACCTCGATACACTCGAGTCGCTCGGCATGATCCCCAACTACTACCTGGGATATTTCTACTACACCGACAAAAAGCTCAAGGCGCAGGAAGCCTGGCCGCCTTCACGCGCTGAGGAGGTGATGGAGATCGAGAAAGACCTGCTGCGGCAATATGCCGATCCCGCCCTGACCGAACCTCCAGCCGATCTGATGAAACGCGGCGGCGCATACTACTCCACCCTGGCCACCCAATTAATCGACTCGCATTACAACGACCTCGGGCGAATCCACACCGTCAACGTACGCAACAACGGCGCTGTAGCGGACTGGCCAGCGGATTGGGTGCTGGAAATACCCGCCAAAGTGGATCGTGTTGGCATCCACCCGCTGCCTGCAAACCCACTGCCGCCGGCCTGCTTCGGGCTGATTTCCGCGGTCAAGATGTACGAAATACTGACCCTCCAGGCTGCTGTGCAGGGCGACCGCAACGCTGCCTACCAGGCGCTGCTGGCGCATCCGCTCGGCCCGAGCGCGGACCAGGTGCGGGCTGTGCTGGACGACATGCTGGAGACCAACCGGCAGTGGCTGCCGCAATTTTTCAAATAATACGCTGACCAATTCAATGAAAGGAACCTCAATGACTCCTAACCCCCTGCTCAAGCGCTTGGGCTACGCCGACACCGACCGGCTGGTCATCATCCACACCGACGACATCGGCATGTGCCAGGCCTCCCTGACCGCCTTCGAGCACCTGTGGGAATTCGGTACCATCGCGTCCGGCGCGGTGATGGTCCCCTGCCCCTGGTTTCCGGCGGTGGCAGAAATGTGCCGCAAAAACACAGATTTTGACATGGGCGTACACGCCACGCTCAACAGCGAGTGGGAAAGTTATCGCTGGGGGCCAATTTCAAGCCGTGACCCGGCCACCGGTTTGCTCGACCCCGATGGCTACTTCCACCAATGGCAGCCGGCAGTACGCGAGCAGGCTGACCCGCAGGCTGTCGCAGTCGAAATCGAGGCCCAGGTCAAACGCGCCCTGGCGGCCGGGATCGACGTCACGCACGTCGACACGCACATGGGCACGGTCGCGCACCCCAAATTCGCACAGGCTTACATCGCACCAGCCTTCAAGCATCGGGTCCCGGTCATGATCCCGCGCGCCTCCGCTGTTGGCCTGGACCTGATGGGCGCCGATCCGCAGGATGCGGCCAGCATGAGGCAGGTCTTGGAATTGCTCGAAACGCAGGGATTGCCGCTCCTGGACGGCATTCTATCCATGCCGCTCGACCAGCCTGAAGGCCAGCTCGAGACTGCCAAGGAACTGCTCAACCAGCTCCCGGCCGGGATCACGCACTTCATCCTGCACCCTTCAGTTGATACGCCCGAACTGCGCGCCATCACCCCGGACTGGCCCAGCCGCGTCGCGAATTACCAGACTTTCATGAGCCTGGAATTGAAAGACTTCATCAAAAATAAGGGCATCCATGTGATCGGCTATCGTCAAATCCGCAACGTCATGAGGAGCTAAGATGACCGCCACTACCGCTGAATTTGCCACCAGTACCAAAACCCGCATCATGTACGCGCTTGTCAGCCTGGGTGTGGCCACGCCGGCCGAGGCCATTGCAGGGATCATCGCCTTCTACATTGTAGATGTCAAAAACCTGCCTGTGACCTGGTACTCGGTCTTCTGGTTCTTCTATACCATTTACAATGCCGCCAACAATCCCGCCTTAGGGTACATGTCTGACCGTACCCGTTCGCGCTGGGGACGCCGCATTCCTTACATTTTGTTTGGCGGACTGCCCTACGCCGTGGCCTTTGCACTGATCTTCACCGCCCCCTTCGACGGCAGGGACAACCCGGTTGGTCTGCTGATCTACTTCGGAATCATGATCGTCATCTGGGAAGGTCTCTACACTGCCATGGCGACCGGTTATTACGGCCTGCTGCCAGAGATGTTTGGCGCTTACCGCGAACGGACCGACGTAGCCGCCAAGATGAATATCTTCCAGACTGTGGCCCTGGTGCTCGGGGCCGCCATCCCGCCGCTGTTGGCCAGCCTGCTGGGATGGTCGAATATGGCCATTATCCTGGCGGTCATTTCCGTGATTGCAATTTACAGCGGCTACCCGGCCCTGTTCGAGCGCAAAGATCTGATGGCAGATACCAGTTTCCCTTTCATAACGGCGCTCAAATACACTTTCATCAATCGCAGCTACCTGACCGCCACCGGCGCTCAGGCCATGCGTTTCTTTGCCACCGGCACGCTCCAGTCTGGCATCCTGTTCTACCTGAAATACAGCCTGAAAGTGGACGAAGGCCTGGCGACCGTCATTCTGGGCATCGCCTTCCTGGTCGCCATGATCTCGCTTTACCCCTGGCGCAACTGGGTTGCCAACAAACTCGACAGCCGCCGCACGCTCATGCTGGCCAATGTGGTCATGATCCTGGGAATTGTGCCGATGGGTTTTTCGCCCAACATCAACTTCACCTACGCCGCCGCCATTGTTCTTGGTATCGGCCTGGGTGGCCTGGTGCTGATCGGCGACGTCATCATGACCGAGGTGGTCGACGAGGACGAAGTCAAAACCGGACACCAGCGAGCCGGGATGTACTTCGGCATGAGCGGTTTTGTGATCACGCTGAGCGGACTTTTGGTCTCATCTGTTTTCGGCCTGATGATGCCTGCCTTCGGTTACGATACCCTGCTGGACGTCCAGCCTGCCACCGTTGACCTGGGCTTCCGCCTGTTCCTGACAATCCCAACCTCGATCGGCTTCTTGTTCGCCATTTTCCTGCTCTGGCTGTATCCGCTGCATGGGGAACGGCTGAGCGAAATCCGCCAAAAACTGGATGCCAAACGTGAGGAGGCGTGATGCGTTTTTTTCTCGGCATCGACGTTGGTTCGTCCAAAACGCACGCCTTGATCGCGGATGATACCGGTCACTGTATTGGCTTTGGCAAGGCCTGGGGTGGCAACCATCAGGGCATGGGCTATGACGGGTTGGTCGAGGTGCTCAGGCAATCCTTCGAACAGGCCAGCCAAATGGCCAATGTCACCACCGAACAAATTGCTGGCGCGGGTTTTGGCGTAGCAGGCTACGACTTCCCATCCGACCGGGAACCACACCTGGAAGCCATTGCCAAGCTTGGCCTGGGCTGCCCGGTGGAAGTGGTCAACGACGGCTTGAACGGCTTGCTGGCTGGCACAACCCATGGTTTCGGTGTCAATGTCACAGCCGGATCGGGCGTCAACTGCTGTGGGCGGGGCCCAAACGGTGAAGAGGGCCGCATCGTTGGCAACGGTTCATCGTTCGGTGAGTTCGGCGGGGGGATCGAGATCGTTTGGAAAGGCCTGCACATGGTCAACTATGCCTGGATCAAGCGCATCCCGCCGACAGCCCTAACGGCCATCTACCTGGAGGCCACGGGGGCCAAAAACGAACTTGACCTGATGGAAGGTCTCTCGAACAATTATTATCATCTTTTTCCTTTCATCGCGGTCAAAGTTTTCGAGGCGGCACAGGCTGGCGATCGGGCCGCTCGCGAGGTCTTGTATTGGGCGGGCGAGGAGCTTGGCTGGCTGGCAGTCGCAGTTGCTCGTCAGATCGGCATGCAGCAGGACGAAGTCGAGATCGTCCAATCGGGTAGCGTGTTCGAGGGCGGGGAACTGCTTACCAAACCGATGTGCCGGGTCATTCTCGAGCACATGCCCCAAGCCTGCATCACCCGCCTCGACGGCCCGCCCGTGGTCGGCCCCATCCTGCTCGGCATGCAGATGGCCGGTGTAGATGGTTACCCTGTCCGCCACATGTTGATCCAAACCGCAAAGGAACTGGTGCAAGAATGAAAATTGGATACGCGCAACAATTCATCACGCCCTCGCTCGACAAACCCGTGTTTCTAGCAGGCTTCGGCAACAACCGTCGGGCTGAAACCATCCACGACGAGCTCAGCGTGCGAGCGCTCAGCATGCACACCGCAGAACTCAGCCTGGTCTTGTGCGCCCTCGACCTGATCGGTTTCTTCCGCCCCGATGTGCAGGATGTCATCCGCCAGGTTCACAATAACCATCCCGGTCTGCAGATCGTGATTGCCTCCACCCACACCCATCACGGACCGGATACGATGGGTTTGTGGGGGCCGGACGACAAAACGCGGGGCGTGGATGCCGATTACCTGCTCAACCTGAAAGCCAAAATCCTCGAGACCGTCCTGGCCTCGCTCTCGGAAACTCCGACTGCGCTCAGCACTGGTCTCAAACCTGCCTCCGTTAAAACAACTTCTGTTCACGTCCCTGGCCTGGTCAAGAACGCACGCAACCCGGACATCCTGGATGACGAGCTCAGTCTGCTCCAATTCCTGGCTGGCGATCAAAAGCCCCTGGCTACAATCTTTAATTTTCCCTGTCACCCGGAAGTCCTCTGGGAACACAATCCACACATCAGCGCCGATTATCCCGGCTACCTGCGGAATGAGGTCGAGCGGGTCACAGGCGCGCCGTGCATCTTTTTCTCCGGCGCTCTGGGAGGCATGCTGACGCCGGATGTCAAGGACCATTCTTTCGAAGAAGCCGAGTCCATGGGCAAAAAGCTGGCCGCGGAAGGTTTGAAGGCTCTCCAACAGACCGGCCTGCAGAGCCAGCCGGTCAAAATCAGCCTCCAGAAAAAAGAAGTACAGGTTAAGCTGACCAATATCCTGTATAAGGTTGCCTTCATGCGCAAACTGCTGCCGGATGTGCGGACGAAGGGAAAAATCACGACCGAAGTCAATCTGATCAAGGTCGGCGATTTGTGGCTGGCGACGGTCCCGGGCGAGATGCTCCCCAAACTGGGACTGGCACTCAAGGCCAGTTTGAAGGAAGCTGGCGCCAGGGTCGCTGGCGTGATCGGGTTGGCCAACGACGAGGTAGGATACATTCTCCCAGCGGAGGATTTCAAATACCCGTTGAATCCCCTCAATCCCGGCGCTCATTACGAAGAAACCAACTCGATCAGCAAGGCAGTCGGACCGAAGGTGATGCAAGCGGTTTTGAGCCTACTCGAATAATTATTGGAGGTTTTTCATGTCTCAATTAGCAATTCTCGGCGGGCCGAAAACCCGCACCAAAGCCTACCCCGCATGGCCTGTCTGGGACCAGCGCGACATCGAGGCCGTCACCGAGGTGATCAAATCCGGGCGCTGGGGCGGATTTCCTTATCCCGGCCCGAAGACCGCCGAACTGGCTCGCAAGTTCGCTGAAATGCAGGGCGGCGGTTACGCCGTTCCAATGGCGAACGGTACCGTCAGCATGGAGGTGGCCTGCCGCGCGGCTGGCATCGGTTGGGGCGACGAGGTGATCGTACCGGCCTACACCTTCCAGGCGACAGCCGCCGCCCCCATGGCAGCCGGCGCCATCCCGGTCATCGTCGATGTCGATCCCAACACCTACTGCATCGACCCCAAAGCAATCCAGCAAGCCATTACATCGAAGACAAAAGCCATCATTCCGGTCCATCTCGGGCACCAGATGGCTGACATGGACACCATCCTGCAGATTGCCGGGAAGCACAATTTGATCGTGATCGAAGACTGTGCCCACGCGCACGGCGCGAAATGGAATGGCAAAGGTGCAGGCACACTCGGGCATTTCGGTTCGTTCAGCCTGCAATCCTCCAAGACCCTGACCACCGGCGAGGGCGGCATCCTGCTGTGCCGCACGCCCGAGTTGGCCGCCAAAGCTGCCAGCATCATCGACTGCGGGCGCCCCCACGCCCTCGGCGGCGGCCCCGAAGATGACAGCATGGGTTTCCAGGTCGGCGGCAATTACCGATTAAGTGAGATCGCTGCGGCGCTGGCTTTGGTCGGTCTGCAGCGCTTTCCGGCCCAGGCCAAACAACGGGAAGAAATGGCCGCTTATATGGATGAGTTGCTGAGTGAGATCAACGGCGTGCGCGTGCTCAAACGAGACCCACGGCACACCAAACGTTCGTTCTACCGCTACATGTTCGCCATCCATCCCGAAGAGTTTGGCGTGGAGCACGACGTGCTGTGTGCGGCGCTGGATGCCGAAGGGGTAGGCTGCTGGGTGGGCTACGAAGCCATGCATCATTACACGCTGTTCCAGCCGCAAATGTCCAAACTGGCTGTGCCGAGCGCCTTCCCTGAGTATTTCGAGTTCG
This sequence comes from uncultured Chloroflexia bacterium, assembly GCA_963790075.1. Taxonomy (GTDB): domain Bacteria; phylum Chloroflexota; class Anaerolineae; order Anaerolineales; family Villigracilaceae; genus CAYOUV01. Next base: position 709,011 of record CAWBNG010000004.1, on the reverse strand, counting down.
AGGAGATGAACCTGCCTGAAGCAACCCGCGCCTGCGAGCACGAAGCCGTCTGGCTGGACGAAGCTGTCTTCCGCAGCGGAGCGCAGGGCGTGGACGATGCCGTGGCCGCCCTCAAAAAGATCCAGGAGCATGCCAAAGAACTGGCTGAAGCCTCCCAAAAACTGCGCGAACAGTACGAGAAATAGGCACGTGCAATTCTGAATTTTTTTAGGATTGGTTCAAATATGAACGTCATTTCGTAAAACTTGACTGGAGGATCGAATGAGCACAAACAAATTGCCCTTTTGGCGTATTGCGCTTTACTCCAGCGCTTCGGCCGGACTGAACATTCTGGCCATTACCACCAGCACCTGGTTGTTGTTCTTCTATGCGCCGCCGCCTGATTCGGGCCGGCCAGCCTACCTGCCGGTGGCGCTGGTAGGCGTGCTGCTGACCATCGCCAGCCTGTGGGACGCCGGTATCGACCCGTTCATCGGCCACTGGTCCGATACACTGCGCTCGCGCTGGGGCCGCCGCAAGCCGTTCCTGCTGTTCGCCTCCCCGTTCGTTTTGCTGGGCGCCATCCTGCTCTGGACACCGCCCGGTGGGTCGAACTTCACCATCAACGCGATCTACCTGATGATCATCATTCTGATCTACCACACCAGTTACAGCCTGGTCGGCATCCCCTACGACGGGACGCTGCCCGAAATGGCGCCCGAGTCCCACCAGCGCGTCGGCTTGAGCTACTGGAAGAGCGTCTTCGGCATTATCGGCGTGCTGATCGGCTCGCTGGTGGCTGCTCCGCTCTTCAGCAGCATCGGGCCGGTCGCCATGGGAGCGGTGGTGGGCGTCGTAGCCATCGTGACCATCTACCTGACCCTGTTCGGATTGCGCGAGACCGACCGTCCGCTGGGCGAACCGATGACCGCCGTCGAAGGGCTGAAAGCGACCTTCCGCAACAACCAGTTCATCGTGCTCTTCATCTCGACCCTGTTCGTCCACATAGCCTACCAGATGGTCCTGGCCAACTTCCCCTATTTCGTCACGCTCGTCCTGGGGCAAAGTGAAGCCGAGGTCGGCATTTACCAGGGCGTGCTGATCGTCATCATGGCGCTCACCGGTCCATTCTGGACCTGGTTAAATCGCAAATACAGCCAGCGCACACTGCTCAACGCCAGTATGCTCAGCCTGGGCCTGGCTTTCGCACTGGGCTACCTGGTCGGCGCGATACCAGGCGTCTCTCTTGAAATCCAGGCCTTCGTCTTTTCGGCGCTGGTCGGCAGCACGCTGGGCGGCTATTTGATCATCATTTACGCCATGATGGGCAATGTGGTCGATTACGACGAGCTCCGGACCGGTCGCCGCCGCGAAGCCATCTACTACGGGACATTCTCCTTTGCCATCGGACTGGGCACCTCGGTCGGGACCCTGGTGCTGCCGTTGCTGCTGCAGGGATTCGGCTACACCCGTGCCAACCCGCTCGGCGTGCGGCTGGCATTTCCGGTCATGGCCGTATTAATGTTCGTTGGGTATGTTGTCTTCCAGAAATACCGTCTCGGGGATACCATCGAAGAAACCCGCAAGAATTTAGGTCTTGAGGAGGCGATCAATGACTGAAGCGAACCTGTATGCCGGCGTCGCACGCCGTATCATCACCCCACCTGAAGGAATCTTTTTGATCGGTTACGGAGACCGCACCAAAGGCAATCTTGGTGCGCATGATGACCTGACCGCGACAGTCCTGGTCTTGGAGGACGGATCAATTCGAATCGCCATTGTCGCTCTGGATATGCTGGCAATCAATGAATTCGTCGTCGATCGCGTCCGCGCCCGCCTGGCCCCGACCGAGCCCATCCTGTGTTGTTCCCACACTCACTCCGGTCCGATCGCGTTCGCTGACCATCAATCGCCCCGGAAAAATCGGGAATACATTGACTCATTGGTCGACATCATTGTGGAGGCGGTGCAAAGCGCGGAAACGGCTCTTTTACCGGCACGCTTGGAATACGCGCTTGCTGAGGGGTCCGTTGGGATCAACCGTCGCGAGCAAATGCCGGATGGCCATTTCGAGATCGGGCGCAATCCAGATGGTCCGCGGGACAAATCGGTGCAGATTATCAGCATTCTGACCGATGCAGGTAGGCGTAAAGGTGATCGAGAGGGAACGCGGCTGGCGACCATCGTCAATTACGCCTGCCATGGTACGGTGCTCGGGCCGGACAATCTTCTCGTCTCAGCCGACTGGATCGGCGTGATGCGCGATAAAGTTGAAAAAAAGCTTGGAGGTTGGACGCTCTTCCTGCAGGGGGCGGCAGCAAATATCAACCCTGACATGTACTGGGAGGACACACAAGCTTTCGAGATGGTCACCGAACAGGGTTCACGTATGGCGCAGTCTGTGCTGGCAGCCATAGGACAAAAGTCGGAAGCGCTTCAAGCACTCCCACTCCGTCTCGAACGCGCCGAAGCCTGGATGCCAACTGAAACTGAGGTCACCAGCTCCCGTCCACCCAAAAATTACGGCAAACCGCTCCTGGCCATGGCGCACCTGCCAGGCTGGCTGGCCTTCCTGGCTGACCCACTGCTCAATCAGCGTTATCCATGGAAATCCGTCATTGAAGCCAGGAACGGATTCTGGTCGGTCCCCATGCGGATCAATACGGTTCGAATGGGCGAACTGGCACTGGTCACTTTTGCTGCCGAAACGTTCACCGAGATTGGCATGCGGGTCAAGAACGGGTCGGGCGCCAAATACACGCTATTCGCCAGCCTGAGTGACGGTTGCATCAGCTACCTGCATTCAGAAGAATCGCATGGGGAAGGCGGTTATGAAGTTGACCTAGCCCCCCTGGCATACCGCTATCCGGGCAAGTTACAAGCAAAATGCGAAGGAATCGCCTTGGATGCCGCCAGCCGGATGCTGGGACGAATGATGGAAACAGGAAAGTAATATGTTCTCCTGGGATCCGAATACTCACCAACCAAGGGAATGTAATCGGTGGGGGGATTCAGATCGCCACCTTCCGCGGGATGGCGAAATACAATTTATGCGCAACCCGGTAGTAGCCAGCCTGGGCGCATGGTTTGCAGAGCGTAAGTCCATTTTGATGGATCTCGCGCTCATTCATGATCTCTTCGCCGCAGCGGTCACAATTGACCCGCACACCCGGCCTCGAGACAATTTTCTCAATCGGCGTATTTAATACCACCTCCCGGATCGTCAGCATATCTTCATCTGGCATGCTTTGATAGGCCTGCATCTGGGCAAAATAATGGCGCGCTTCCTGCGGGGCGGCTGCGTAGGCCTGTTCCCGGATGTCAGAACTGGGCGCGACACGTACAGCGCGACCGGTTGTGGTATCCACAAACGTTGCGGCGATCTTGCCATAATCTTCGACACGCAAGGTACGATGTCCAACCGTGCAGCCAGTGGCTGCGATGACGCCATCCACAAAACATCCGTCTGTTTCCGAAATGACGAGCATCTGTTTTTTCAATGGCACTTCCTTGAAACCGAGGGCTTTCAAGCCAGCCAACCCGATGCGTACGCCCAGGATCTGGCGCGGGCAGAGGTGCGCGTGTTCGCGGGAGGAAAGTTCAAGCAGAGTTTGTAGGTTCATTTTGGTTTCTCCAAAACTAAAAAATAGCTGTCTCACGGTTAAGAGACAGCCTCAAAGATCAAGGGGGTCTCCTTTCCAAAGCCAGATGCTCCTGGCGGGGGGGACGGGGCGTTTCCAACCCATCCGGGATCACAATTGTGATCGGCCTGACCTCCATGTGTGATGCGCGAAGGCAATCAGGCTCGGAGAAAACATAAGCGGGAATTAATCGGTATGCAGGATCAAATTTTTCTCTTTCGATATTTCGATGCGTAAGGATGGCAATGATTTGGTCGCCGGACCATGCGTCACCTGCCCGCCTGCACCAAAGTGCGAACCATGGCAGGGACAGGTAAAACCGTCCGATTTTTGCTCAACGGTACAACCCAGGTGGGTGCAGACCAGGCTCAAGGCGGAAAATCCGCTTTCGGTGTGGAATAAAACCGCCGGAATGTCCGTAAGCAGCGTACGCGAACCGAGGGGATAATTATCAGCCGGTCCCAGGTCAAATTCCGTTTTCGGTTCGGGATTGGCCTCAAAGTCCAGGAAATGGAGCAATCCGCCGAAGGCAAGCAGGCTGCTCAGGTAGAGAAATCCACTGCGGACTATTTTGAGAAAATCACGGCGGGATACGTCAGGCATCGTTATCTCTCCACCGCATGACATTCGTGACAATACGCAGAAGATTGATCCTGTCCGTTTTGGGTGCAGCCACTGCCCATCACGGGGCGAAAGATAAAATACTGCTGCGTGGCTTTGCCAATCAGTTCGTAGCTTCCGCCGGGCAGGACGCGTGTATTCCAGAGCGGCTCACCTTTTTCAGTGACCAGGATGGTATCGCTGAGTTTTAAATCCACGACCGGGTTGAGCAGTCCCAGCCTGAAGGCGATGTCATTCGGGTCGCTCAGCGTTTTGGTTAAAGGCAGTTCGGTAGGCGTACCGTGACAGGTTTTACACTGCACATATTCAATGCTTTTCTGATTGGCGTGGATATCGCCGTCGCCCATCACTTCGGTGCGCGTATGGCAGTCCACGCAATCCAAGGTGTATTCACATTTCGTGAACTGGGCGATGGGTTGGTAGTAATTGTCAATCCGTTTTGTGGATTGGTCGGTACGCTCAACAAAGGTCATGGTCTGTAAATCATAATTGCCGCGGTTGTGACAGGCATTGCATTGCGTGTACGGGATGGCAGTCGAGAACGTATGCTTTGCGGTCGCGTGGCAGGCGGCGCACCCGGTTTGACGGTCGTAAGCGAGACCTTCTCGCGGCTGGGTGTGGAGATGGCAGGTCAAACAGTTCTCGCCAAATTTTCGGATGGACGGATTGCTTTCGCTGGTCGGGTCGAAGGCCGCCAGGGAAGTGATGCCGGTTTGGGTTTGCTCGTCCGTGATGGCTGCAATGCCAAAGTAAGCATTCAAATCGGGCTGGGCACCAAACGTATAACGGATGCTGGCGATCGCACCCGCATACGTGGATTGGACGCTGGTCATCACGCGCTGGATGTGATCCCGTTCATCCGCAGCGCTCCCGGAATGACATTTGCTACCGCCACACGAGGCTTCCACCACTGACAGGTCGGACGGATTGGCCCCGCCGCGCATGCTGCTGTGCGCCAGGTCCGCATCCAAGGCCAGGCGTTCGCCGCCATGACAGATGACGCAGCCAAAGGTTTGGATCGGATGCGAAGGACTGATCTCGGGCAGGTCGGCGTGACAGGTCAGGCAGTATTCAGGCTGCCCGGTGAGCGTGGGAATTAATTCCACGGGTTGCGGCTGACGCGCATCCAGCCACCAGACCAGGGCCAGTGTAAGCAGCAGGAAACCGGATGCAAGCGTTAGGATCTTTTTCATAAGATTTTGGGCAAGATGGTTTATTTTCTCGCTTTAGGCTGGAATTAGCGATAACAGGGTAAGCGCAATTATGATCAGCACGATCGCGCTGACGACCACCTGCGCCAGGCGATTGGACTTGGGAAACCAGCGCCCGATTTCCGATTCGGCGGGTTGAGGAAAGACATATGGAACCAAGGCAAGTATAGTTAGAATGCCGAGCGGGACGAGCACGCCCCACAGGAACGGGTCGCCCCATTTAAGCATTTGCTGAATCCACAGGAAGAACCACGGCGCACGCGCCTCGGCGATGAGGCTTGGTTTTCCCGTCATAGCCGGGGCGATGGGCGCAGGGGTGAAACTGGCCAGCAGGATCAGCGCGATCCCAACCACAAACATAGCCAGCACTTCGCGGCGTACCAATTCATCACGAGAGATACGCGCGTTTTCTCTTCGGAGTTGCGGCGGTGGTACGGCAATGCCCCCATCGCGGCGCACACGGAAAGCGTGCCAGATCGCGAGAATTGTGACAACGATCGTTAGACCAAAGATGTGCCAGGTGTAAAAGCGCAGCAATGCGGTCGAGCAGGCTTCTCCCCCCCCAACTGCGATGCGGAAGAGGAAATCACCGATCAGCGGGATGGTTTTCAGCAGGTTGGTGCCAGTCACCAAGGGCCAGCAAACGTCTATATCCCAGCGCAGGATGTAGCCAGTGAAATCGAACAAGATGGATAAGACAAAGAGCGCCAGACCCAGCAGGTAATTGAAGCTGCGCGGTTGACGATAAGCAGCAGTGAAAATCACGCGCAACAAGTGCACGGCTAAAACGATCAGCAACAGTTGGGCAGCCCAGTAGTGCAGGTTGCGAACCAGCCCGCCAAAGGGGACGAGATAGGTGATGGTTTGAACCGAAAACGCGGCTTCATCCGGATTAGGAACGTAGTAAAACATTTCCAATATACCCGTCAGGCCAAGGACCAGCATCAGGAAAATTGCCGTCCCACCCGCCCCCAACGTGTAACGCCAGCGCGCCTGGGCGGCTGGAATCGTGGGCGGGTGCAGGTGATGGAAGAAGGAAGGACGCATAATTCCTGATGATATACCTAGAGTATATCCGTCAGTACAACTTTCTGGTGATGACAAGCCTCCCGCCAAACGACAGCGGGAGGCTTGTCAGGTGGGCAGTTGCCCGTCGAAACGGTGGCAGGCTTAGGATCCAGAATGAGGCGGTCTGGTTTTACATCGCCTACCAAGGTAAATTAATCTCCTGGAACAGGCTGGGGAATCTGAAGCTGGGTCAGCTCGGCAGGCGGCAGGTCTTTGACCGGTAGGGTCTCTGAAAACAGTGGGAAGAAATGAGCCACCAGCGAATAAACCACTAATACACCAGCTACCACACCGACCAAAAGGGATATTTCGATGAACGACGGGAAATAGTGAAGACCATTGAGCGGCTGGATGGCAAACCAAGTGACATCAAAGCGATTCAGCAGGATTCCTGCCGCAACAATCAAAGCGCCGTTAAACGCGCTCTTGCGGGTGGAGCGAAGTTTTTTGACGGAGAACCAGACGATGGCAGCCAGCATCAAAAGCAGTTCTGATAGATATAAGACGCTGAGTATGCCGTTCGTGAAAAGTAAACCTAGTTTCCTGCCCAAAATCAAGTCGCCTAATTTCAGCAAAAGATAAAATCCCAAAACCCATGGCAAAATCTTCCCCAATCTCGCGATGGATTTTTCACTAATCGTCTGTCCAAACATCCAGATGCTGTCGTAGGAGGCGATGATAATCAGGGAGATACCCGCAGCGACGGATGATACCAGGAAGAACTCCGGCTGGATGATGGAATACCACAAGGGGTTCAGACGGTGTGTAACTATCACATACAGGGAGCCAAGCGAAGACTGGTGCATGGACGAAAGGGTAATGCCCGCAATCACCATGATGATATTGAATTTTTTTAAGGCTTTCGCCAGTTTTTCACCGTTTTTTACTTTTTCTAAAATCACCGGGCTGAATTCGTAGGCCAGAATGCCGCTATAGAGGGCAATACACCAACTGACTTCAAATAGTGCTGAGGTGAAGTTCGGATAGACCAGAAAGTGCCAGAAACGGTCCCAGCGGCCCAGGTCAAAAAACAGAATGACCAAAACCGAACTGTAACCGAGCAACCCGAAAAGCACCGTGGGGCGAACCGCAGGATGTAAATCGTGCATATGGAAGATGTAAACCAGCGCAGCCAGCGTAAAGGCAGCACCAGAAAAAGCTACGTTGGTCAGGTCGAAACTAATCCACAGTCCCCACGGGAATACGGTGCTCAGATTGGTAGTACTTCCAAGTCCGGCGTACAACCGGTAGAAACCCGCGCTCACTCCTAAAGCGGCAATAACAGCGAGGACATATACAAAGCGCGGCAGACCTTTCAACGCCTTGACACTTTTGACTTTAATATTGATCGTCATGTTTTACTCCTTGCCTGCGCTGTCTTGCTTCGTCTCAGCGGGTTCTACCTTCTCTGACGGGTGCTCTTTGCCAAGATGCTCCAGCGCCAAGTAAATTCCAGTCATGCCAAGCGCCACACTTCCCGCAATGATGGGGGTGCCTTGTTCGGTCGCCATGCGGTTGAATGCAGCAGGAGACCGTAGTGTTTCAACGGTTGGGAAGCCAAGTTGCCCGAATGGAACCGGGGAGATGTAGAAAGTGGATGTGCCGCCGTTCTCATGTTCACCAAAGATGTGATCAAAATACCGTTCTGGCTGAGTTTTGATACGCTCATGAGCCATAGCCAGCATGTCTTCATGCTTGCCAAACTGAATGGCGTCCGTCGGACAGGTGGCTGCACAGGCTGGTTCGGCTTGTCCTTCTGCCAGACGGGCGACGCACATATCACACTTTGTAATCAGCGAAAATTGTTGACTCCACTCAAAGTGTGGAACTTCAAATGGACAAGCGTACATGCAGTATCGACAGCCGATGCAAACATCATTATTGTAAGTGATGATGCCGTCCTCGTTTTTCTTCAAAGCACCCACTGTACAGGCAGAGACGCAAGATGGGTCTTCACAGTGCATACAGTGGAACGGGGCGGTATAGCGCTTCAGGTCAGGAAATTGGCCTGTGACACCTGTTTCCTTAATCCAAATGCGCGTGTTATGCATGGGAACATTGTTTTCCACACTGCAAGCCACCAGGCAAGCGCGACAATCGATACAACGCGAGGCATCAATCAAGAAACCATATTTAGCCATGGTCTACTCTCCTAAATAAAGCGGCTTGCGCGTCTTTTCGTTGGGCGCGCCTGCAATCTTTTTTACCGTTACAAAAGTCTGGCTAAGTGCCTGGCTGCCGCTAATGGGGTCGGTATAAGTGACGTGCAGGGTTGAGTCACTTGCGCCGACGCCGAAAGCGGTTTTCAAGCCCTTGGAAAGATGCCCGTAGCCAGGCGTCAGGTAGACACAGTCGGGGCGGATGGCCTCGGTCGCCAGCAGGCGGATATGGATTTTGCCCACTTTGCTGGTCACCTCCACCCAATCGTCGGTATCGAGACCGAGTCCGGCGGCAGTCTTGGCGTTCATCCACATACGGGGTTCGTCGGAATACTTATGTAAAAGCTGGTTGTTCTGCGTGCCAAACTGCGTGGATTGCGCCACCTTACCGGTCAGCAGGTAGAATTCGTTCTCACCCGGAACAGGCGGCTCATCCCAAGTCGGCCAGGGCGAGAAACCGGCTTTTTTCAGCGTCTCGGAATAGACTTCGATTTTGCCGGAAGGTGTATTGAAGGTAATTTCTCCATCACCTTCTTTATTTGGCATTTCAGCATAGCCTTTGGCTTTGGCTTGCTCCAGGCTGACGCCCAGAGGCGCAAGCTGCTGGCGCAGGTAGTCTTCCTCATCCTTATACTGGAAAAAGTCACCCAAACCGAGACGCTCACCGAGTTGTTTGTAAATCCACAACGCAGATTTGCCTTCGCCCTGGGCTTCGATCACCGGCTGGCGCAGGAAGGCTTTATCGCCCACTACATTGAGCGGGTCGTAGCGTTCGAGATACGAGGCTTCGGGGAGCACGACATCTGAGAACCAGGCAGTATCGTTCAGAATGATGTCGACCGTCACGATGAAATCCATCTTGCCAAAGGCTTCGATCGTTTTGCCGCTGTCGGGGATGGACATGATGGGATTCTGACGCGAGATGAACCAGCCATGAGCCTGATAGGGGTCGCCGGTCAGGATAGCATCGCGAAGTTCCTGGAAAACACCTAATTTCAGCGGCACCAGCGGATATTTCCAAGGCGTGCCATCCAGGCGCAGTGCAGAAACACGCGGATAGGGCGCTTGGGGCGGCGCGCCCAACCCGGCGCCGTCTGCCGCGACCTCCGCGGAGAGACACCCGCCAGGAGTGAGAACATTTCCACTCAAAGCGTTTAACGTGGCGATGGCGCGCTCCGTCTGGAAGGAATTGACGAAATTGGAGGTACGCCAGCCAGGATGCACTAGCGCGTTGTGGGTGGCGGCTGCGTATTCGCGGGCAATCCGCTCGATGGTGGCAGCCGGTATGCCGGTGATTTGCTCGGCCCAGGCTGGGGTATATTTGCGCATCTCATCCTGGATACCGTCACACCCGATAACATACTTCTTGACGAATTCACAATCAGCCAGTTCGTTGCTGACAATCACATTGATCATCGCCAGCAGGAAGGCCGAATCGGTGCCGGGGCGGACGGGAATCCACTCGCTGGCTTTGGCGGCCGTTTTGGTGTAGCGCGGGTCGAGATAGATCAGTTTCGCCCCACGGTCAATTGCATGAGACAATTCGGATGTCTCTGATGTGGAAATGGCCTCCATCATGTTTCGGCCAATCATCAGGATGTATTCCACGTTTTCGTAATTGCGTGACGGTTCCTCGATGCCATAGGTGAGCAAAAAAGCGGTAATCATGGCATTGAAACACAGGCTGCGCTGCGTGCCATAATTCGGCGAACCGAAAGCGTAGAGCAGATTCTCAAACAGCGGCTGGCTCAGGTTGTGCGTGGACGAGAAGACCATCGCTTCGGGACCATACTTTTCTTTAATCGACAGCATGTTCTTCGCCACCAAATCCAGCGCTTCGTCCCAGGAAGCCTTGCGGAATTTACCTTCGCCTCGCCTCCCAACGCGGATGAGCGGAGTCAGCACACGGTCAGGATCGTAGGTGTTCATCAGGCCCGATTGCCCACGCGGGCATAGTTTGCCTTTGGAGTGCGGATGCTCGGGATTGCCTTCCAGTTTGACGACGCGTCCGTCTTTCACTTTGGCAAGCAGGCCGCAGCGCCAGACACACATCTCACACATACTGGGGACAAATCCGTCACCAACGGCATTGAGATAGCCTGATTCGCGCGCTGCCTGCGCCACCTTCGGCGGTAACATTTGTCCGAGAGCCAGAGCACCAGCAGTTGCCGCGCTTAATTTTAGAAAATCACGCCTTGAGATCGTTTTTGTCATCATGTTACTCCATGAACATTCAACTTTATTCAACAAATAAGCGGCTTCATCAACCCGGGTTAGCGTTATTTCTTCATCCGCCTGGTCTCGACCAAATCAATCAGGCAATACATTAAGAGAGAGATGGAGAGAAAGAAGGTAAAGCTTATGAAAGGCTTATATTCTTGTAAATCCAGGGTCTTACCGAACCCATCCAATAGGCTATTCAACCCACCCAGAACATAGCGCAGATTGCTCCCGTTCCAAACCGATGCGGTTACTGCAAAGGCAAGCAATATACCTGCCGTACACACCAGCCAGCCTTTCTGATGAAGATGTTTGAAGGTATTTTTCATTTACTTATCCATCTTTATCTTCCGAGAAAAGTATTTTGGGTCGGTTCTAATCTTTGACCTTCCGTTGCCATCCTGCACAGTCAATCAAATAAAACAGCAGGAGCGAGATCATTGCAAACAGCAGGACGGTCAGGAACGGGCTGAGATGCCACATATCGGGTATATTCACGCTACCGAGGTTGGCAAGCGCTGAAATTGCGGGAAAGACCCTTTGATAGGTCATGCCGTAAATGACAGCGCCCGTCAGGAAACCAAGCAAACCAGGGACGATGTAATCTAATTTTCCTTCGCCGGACCCGGCGACACAGGTGCCTGGTCAGTATCCTGTCAGGGCCATACCGACCCCGAATAACAAACCGCCGATAAGATTGCCGACAATGTAAGTGGCAGGAATGGCGGGGAAGGTGATCAAACCCAACCCGCGCAAACCGTAAAGCCCGGCCATGGCAACGACCAAAGCCGTCATCATGAACTGGAGCACGGCCATATCCGCCAATCGGAAAACATTGACGATCTTGTGATACTTGGTCAACCCAGCCTTGTTAAGCGAGAACCCGAAGAAAGCGCCGAGAAAGAGAGCCACGATAGTGTTGGTCATATCAGCCTCCTAATAGCGATTGCGATAGATGATGAGCGCCGTAAGGATGCCCGACCCAAACATCCCGGCAATGAACAGGAAGGCTGCCGGAGCCAGCAACATGCCGCCTGAAATGGCAAGTCCGCTGGTACAGCCGCCGGCGATCCCAGCCGCGTACTCCAGGATGATGGCGCCGATAAAGCCTAACACCCAGCGCTTCCAAGTCTGCGGGCCGAAGATGCGCTTCCACTGCGCGTCTGAATTGGCAGCGCCCTGCTTGCCCCACAACAACGTTCCGCTGGTGGCCGCGCCGACCATCCCGCCGAAAAATACGCCAATCAGTAAGACGACGCCCCAGGTGACGCCTGGCGGCATGATGAAATTGAAATACATATTATCGAACCACTTGGGTGTAATCGCCTTGCCGAGCATACCGGCAATATTCTCAAACGCGCCTGAAGCGCCTAGCAAGCTGTCGCTGATCCAGACCGCGGCAATGCCCACCAGCCCGAGCAAAATCCCTGCGACGTATGGTGACCAAGTTTCCTTGCGGATGTAATTTAAAATGAACTTCATGGCCTACTCCTCGTCTGTCTTTTCTGAGACAACGGCATCTATCAGATCGAGAACTTTGTCCGCCTTTTTGGGGTTATCCAAAACGTTCCTCAACGATTTGCGTGTCTTGGCTTTGAGTTCCTGCAATCTGCGACAGCATCTCGACCACGTCCGCAGGATACTCGTTCTCAACCTTACGCGTATCACCAAACGAAATATTGACCAGTTTCTCGTGCATAATGACATATCCACCGCCACCGACCCCGACCAAACCGATCATCCCGATTAAAATCATATTGCCCCAGTTGATTGGCTTCTTACCTAAAACAATTTCATCGTAGTTCTTGGCGTAATTGATCACATTGGGATCATTTACGACGAGCCCGCTGCAGTCTGAGGTAGTCATGGCACTGGGAGCAGTTTCTGTAGTAGCGGGCTGGGCTGGCACCGCGGCAGCAGCTGGTGTTTCACCGGCAGAAGCTGCTGGCATTGCATTACTGCCCGTCCCGAGCTCGACTCCAAGTTCCTTGGCATAAACCTGGGCACGCGCCTCCAGGTCGCTGGGGTGACATTGCTGGCAGGAGGCTTTGATATCGGATAGCGGCGGAACCATGCCGGTATGAGCAGCAGTCTCATCGGTCGCCTGCTGGTTGCCACCGTGGCAGATATAGCAGAAATCGCCAAAAGCATGCGATTGGTGCCAGTCTGTGCCGTCCTGATTGACCGGCTTTTGTCCCTGCACTTCGTGACAGTTCTTGCAGGAAGAAGCCTGCGAACCACATTGTGCGCTGACGGGAGCAGCTGTCGCCAAAAAAATGCCGGTGGCAATGATTAATGCCATCCCAGCAAACAGAAAAGAAAAAGCGGTTTTCTTGTGTTGCATATTTTCTCCTCAATTTAACAGGTCATTGGATGATTTGACCGGCTTCATTCAAGTTCTGCAATCAAGTTGGCTTTTACGGCGATACTGTCGCGCAAGACCCCACGCAAAATATCGAGCGCCTCAATTAGCCTTCTGTCAGCAAGATCGTATATGATGTTCACCCCATCCCTTTTGGTGCGAACGAGTCCACGGTCGCGTAGAATTTTCAGATGGCGCGAAGTCGTCGATTGGGTAGTGCCAAGTTCATGGGTCAATTCCGTGACATTCCGCGGGCCTTCGCTTAGCGCATATAGGATCAGAATCCGCGTCGGATCAGCAAACGCAGAACAAAGATTTGCCTCAAGTTGGGATACTTCTTGCCTTAGGGTCTGGTTGAGCATGTTTGGACTCCAATATATTCACATAAGCGCATATACAATCTTATTTATTGTAATCGGCCACAATATGTGACAGTAGTGAAATTTGTCACTAGTTGTGTGATTAATGTCACTATTAAACACGGGCGCCCCCCCGCGACAGCGATAATATCCCCCTTATCTCTTTTAGAAGGTTTAGGAGGTATTTTTAGATTTTTATTGAATTCGTCAAAGGTTGCCTGCGAGTAAAATTCTTAATAATATATTAGTAATTAATATGAAAATATATCAAATATCTACTATTATATTAGTATAAATACATGATCATCAAGGATTTCCCAATGACACCCAATCCCCTGTCAAAAAAAAACACATCACGAAAAAGGAACAATAGCCCGAGATTAAATAGTTCCATGAGTGGGATATTGGACAATGCAGAAAACAGCGTCGGTCAGCGTCTGCGAAAAATTCGCGTTCTGCGAGGACTGTCCATGCGGACGTTGGCAGAGATGAGCGGGTTAAATATCAACACCCTGAGCCTGATCGAGAATCAGCGTTCATCCCCGAGTGTCAGTACTTTACAACAACTGGCACAAAGCCTGCAAGTTCCTATCACTGAGTTCTTTGAAACTGACCAGGGAAGCGAGGAACTTGTTCACCAGAAACATGGCCAACGCCCTCACGTTTCGTTTGGACACAGCACAATGGAAGATCTGGCAGCTGGGATGCCGCATTTTAGCGCCGAACCGCTGATTGTAACCTTGGAACCCGGAGCTGGCAGCGGTAAAAACCCCATCGTGCATACGGGACGCGAATTTGTGTACTGTATTGAAGGCCATGTCATGTACACAGTAAACAGTCAGAAGTATTTACTGGACCCGGGTGATAGCCTCGTCTTTGAGGCCTACCTGCCTCATCAATGGAATAATTCAGATTCAACCCCTTCGCGGATATTGCTGGTGCTCTGCCCTATGGATGTCCGTGACAGCCCAACCGAGCGCCATTTCTCGTAGTAGGCTTGTACTGCACTTAAAAAGGAGGTGTCGGATGTCTACAAAAGTCCTTTTGTTATGGCTATTCCTTCCTTTACCGGCCATATTCACATTTCTTTGTTTCGCTTCCAGCGGGCAATTAGGCCCACCTATCAGTTGGCTCCCATTTATGGAATTCCTAACCCCGATACTGATACTTGGATGGGCCTTGACGATCCATTTTGTTCACAAGGTAAGGGCTGCTTAATTAGCAACAAAGCACAAAATCTAGCTGTCTTCGTTTTATTGAGTAAGAAAATCCCGAATATGGGAAATGGATGGCGCAAAAATAAAAAGAATCTAGAATGAACACTGCGATATTTTGCAAACGCATTTACACCTTGTCAACCTTCACTGCCAATGTAAGGAATAATTTTGACAATATTGATTCCCTGCGTCGCGTAGCGCACGGTGGACGAGTGAGCCGAGCCTTCGCCGATAAGATCATGATGGTCGTTACCAACGTCAATGGCTGTCGCTACTTTTTCGATTGACATAGCCGGGCTGCAGCCTCTGGGGCAAATTGGGCGTGCGCTTGGAAACCATCTGGATGCATTCTTCGAGGTTGTTCCTGCGGCTGTTCAAAGCAAAAAGTGAAGGCCGTGAGTTGATCAGAAACGTTCTACAAAGTGAATGGGCATGATTTAGTATTGACTTAATGTCTATAGTGATATATACTATAGACAAAGGAGAGGTACAATGCCCGGTGGAAGAGGTTTTGGACAGGGCCGCGGCCGAGGCGGTGGTGGCAGACGAAAAATGTTTTTTTTGGAATCCTGCCTGCTGGTGCTTTTGCACCGCGAACCCGGCTACGGTTACGGCCTGATGGATGGCTTGCAAGAATTTGGCTTCAATACCACCCAAATGGATATCAGCATCCTTTACCGGGTGCTGCGCGACCTGGAAACCACTGGACTGGTAGTCAGTTCGTGGGATGAGAACAGCCTCGGTCCCCGGCGGCGCATGTACACCATCACTCCGCAGGGCGAATCCACACTGGCGGAGTGGATGCAATCCCTGCGCCAGCGGCGCAAGGAAATCGAATCACTTGAAGCGGCGTATAACGCCGTAAAGAAAAACAACTGATGCAAGACATCAAAAGGAGATGAAACCATGCCATTCAAAGACGGATCTGGACCCAACGGACAAGGCGCGCGCACTGGGCGCGGCGCGGGCAACTGTAACGGACAAGGCGGTACGGGCCGCGGTCGCGGCTTTGGCAGGCGCGGACGAGGTCTGGGCGTCAACGCCAATGCAACCCAGGGTAATTCCTGGATTCAAACCCAACTCAACGACCTGCAAGCCGCTATCGAAAAACTGACAGAGCGGTTGAATACAAGTGGGAAGTGAGGAGGATAAATGAGAAGTAAAAAGTTGAACTACTAACTTTTTACTTCTCATTGTATTTAATCATCAAAAGGAGATCATCATTCATGAAACTTGCCATCTCGATTTCTGGGAATACCCTCGAATCCCCCTTCGACCCGCGCTTCGGGCGCGCCGCCGCATTTTGCCTTGTGGATAGCGAAACCGGCGCATGGATCGCCCACGCGAATCCCGCGCTTTCTGCTTCGGGCGGAGCGGGCGTGCAGGCGGCGCAGTTCATCGCTACCACGGGTGCTCAGGTCGCTATCAGCGGCGCGTTTGGACCAAATGCTTATGACGCCTTGTCCGCCGCAAATATCCAAATGTACCTTGCTCCAAGCGGAAGGGAACATACTGCAGCCGAAATTTTGGTGCTGTTCAAAGCAGGCAAACTGAGCAAAGCCGAAGCCGCCACCCACGCGGGACACCACGAGGGTCACCACTAATGCGAATTGTGGTTGCCAGCGGCAAGGGCGGCACGGGCAAAACCACCGTCGCCACCAGCCTGGCGCTGGCTGCTGGAGAAGTCGTCCACTTTATGGATTGCGATGTTGAAGCGCCCAACGCCGCGCTGTTCCTCCATCCCGTATTGGACCAACGTCAAGAAGTCGGCATTCTGCTGCCGGTGGTAGATGAATCGCTCTGCACATACTGCGGCAAGTGCGCCGAGGTCTGTGAGTTTCACGCCATCGCCATCATCGGTAAAAAGAAGCTGGTCTTCCCAGAACTGTGTCACGGCTGCGGCAGTTGCACGCTGGTCTGCCCCGAAAAAGCGATCAGCGAGCGGCTGGATGTGATGGGTGTGCTGGAAAGCGGAATGACCGCCACAGGCATAGATTTTGCCCACGGTATGATGAACGTCGGTGAGCCAATGGCAGTGCCAATCATTCGTCAGTTGAAAAAGTGGATGCCCGCGACTCCGCCCGCCATCGAGATTCGGGATGCCCCGCCCGGTGCATCCTGCCCGGTGGTCGAGACGATTCGCGGCGCGGACTTTGTCTTGCTCGTGACCGAGCCGACACCCTTTGGTCTGCACGACCTGAAACAAGTGGTCGGCATCGCCCGCGAGTTGGGCATCCCAGCCGGGGTGGTGATCAACCGCGACGGGATTGGCGACAACGCCGTCGAAGCCTACTGCGCTGAAGCGGGTCTGCCCATCCTATTGAGAATCCCGATGGAGCGGCGTTTCGCCGAGGCGATTGCCAGCGGCAGAACCCTGGTGGAGGCCGCGCCTGAATATCGCGCAGCGTTTCAGGCATTGTTGCAAGACATCACAGCGAGGGCTGCCGCATGAAGCAACTCATCATTCTCAGCGGCAAGGGCGGCACCGGCAAGACCAGCCTCACTGCCGCGTTTGCCCATCTCGCTGCGCAAAGCCGTTTTGCGAATCAAGTGATTCTGGCGGACGCGGATGTGGATGCCGCCAACCTGGAACTCGTGCTCCAGCCGCGTTTGCTGGAACAGCAGGATTTCAAGGGCGGCAAAGTGGCAGTGATCAATCAGGACACCTGTGCTTCCTGCGGGGACTGTGTGGCTGTTTGCCGCTTCGACGCCATCAACTACGCTGATAGTTTGTACGTGATTGACCCCAGCGCCTGTGACGGCTGTGCGGCTTGTGTCTATCAATGCCCGAGTGAAAGCATAACCATGCGCGAACAAGTGGCGGGTAAGTTTTATTTTTCCGAAAGCCGTTACGCTCCGCTGTACCATGCGAACCTGTTCCCGGGACAGGAAAACTCCGGCAAGCTGGTGACGTTGGTCAAACAGCGCGCCCGGTTGCAAGCCTTGGACGAGAGCCGCGAGCTAGTCCTCGTGGATGGGCCGCCCGGCATCGGCTGTCCGGTCATTTCAGCGGTATCAGGTGCAAACCTGGCGCTGATCGTCGCCGAACCGACGGTGGCGGGAGCGCACGACATGCGCCGCGTCTTGCAAACCGTCCAACATTTTGGCGTGCGCGCCGTGGTCTGTATCAATAAAGCAGACATCTACCCCGCAGGCGCGGATGAGATTGAAGCGTTTTGCCGCGAGAGCGGAATCGAAATTGTCGGCAGGATCCCGTTCGATTTAACGGTAGCCAGCGCGATGGTCGCGGGCAAAGCGGTGACAGCCTTCCAGCCGGATGCCCCTGCCAGCCTCGCCATCGCTGTAATTTGGGAGAGAGTCATCCCTTCCTTATTGGAGTCGAAATGAGCGAAACTTCTGTGGAGGAAGCAATTTTGGAACGCCTGAAATTGGTGGTGGATCCCGAAACCAATACCGATGTGATTCGGATGCGCCTGGTGGAAAACCTGTGGGCGGATGCGCTTGGCAAGGTGCGTTATACTTTCCGACCATCGTCGTTTGTCTGTCCGATTGCCGTTTCACTGGCGATGGATATCAAGAAGGCCGTGGCTGAAGTGCCCGGCGTGAAATCGCAGGAAATTGCCATCGAAGGATATTTGATGGCCGAAGACCTGGAAAAAATCATCAACGAGGAGATTTGAAATGAAAATCGCAGTAACCGCAGAAAACAACAATGGACTCGAAAGCTTGGTTGCCCAGCACTTCGGGCATGCACCCTTCTTTATTTTAGCGGATGTGGAAAATGGCGAAGTGAGCGCCACGCAGGGTGTTGCCAACCCGTTTGCCGAAGCCCACCAGCCCGGGCAAATCCCTGGGTTTATCCATGAGCAAAAAGCCAATGTGATCTTGAGTGGCGGCATGGGTGGACGCGCCATTGAATTTTTTGAGCAATTGGGAGTCAAAGCTGCCACCGGCGCAAACGGAACAGTGCGTCAGGCGCTGGAAAATTACCTGGGCGGCCAATTAAAGGAAGCCGCGCCGTGTGATGAAAGTGTGGCGCACGGACACGGATAGATGGAATTTATCTTTGGCCCAGCCGCCTTGAGGCGGCTGGGCCAATCGCCGAGCCAGTTCAGGCCGAGAAGGAGCAGGGATGAGTAACACGACCAAGATTGGAATCATCATTTGCAATCGCTACCGGACTTGTGCGGGCGGAAAATGCCTGCGGGCAATGCGTAACAGGGAAGGCGCTTTCAGCATCTATGCCGACGCGGAAGTGGAACTGGTAGGCTACACCACTTGTGATGGCTGTCCGGGTGGTAATGTCGAATATACCGGGGAGGAAATGGTAAAGAATGGAACTCAAGTAATTCATCTGGCTACCGGGTTGCTTGTCGGCTATCCTCCTTGTCCTTATATTCACACGTTCAAGAATTTTCTCGAACAACGTTATGGGGTAAAGGTTGTCGTCGGCACGCACCCCATCCCCCAAAAATATCTGGATCTGCACACAAGTCTGGGGACGTGGGAAGAGGCTGATGAATGGCGATCACTTTTGGAGCCAACCATGGCAGATGAAGTGACTCGCAAGGCTTATGACTGAGATGAACTATGTTTTCGGTCCCGTCCCCTCCCGCCGTTTAGGTCAATCACTGGGAATTGACACCATCCCGCTCAAGACCTGCAACTGGAACTGTGTCTATTGCCAGTTGGGCCGCAGCGTGCCATTGACGAATGAACGGCGCGATTATGTTCCGGTGCAGGATATTCTCTTCGAAGTGGAACAGGCATTGAGGTCCCGGGAAAAGGGCAGGATTGATTGGGTAACTTTTGTCGGCTCCGGCGAACCAACTTTACACAGCCGTTTTGGCGAATTAATCCGCTGCGTAAAAGCCCTCACGACCCTTCCGGTGGCAGTCATCACCAATGGGTCTTTATTGTTTAAACCTGAAGTTCGCGAGGAGCTTTCTGCGGCAGACGCGGTTCTGCCGACGCTGGACGCCGGGACAGTTGAATTGTATCGCCAGATCAACCGCCCCCACCCGCAAATTACTTTCGAGCGGCTTGTGGGCGGGTTGGTCGCCTTCCGAGAGGTGTACAGGGGCAAGATATGGGTTGAAGTGATGCTGGTACGTGGCTTGAATGATACATCCCAGACGCTTGAAGATATTGCAAAAGTTCTGCAGAGGGTCAAGCCAGATGCGGTGCACATCAACCTGCCGACGCGTCCACCAGCTGAAACCTGGGTACAGCCACCGGATAGCGAAGGCTTGATGCGGGCCTTGTCCATTCTGGGAAATATCGCTGAGGTAGTGCATCCGGCTGAGGGAAGTTTCGACTTGAGCAGCGACGAAAATATTGTGGAGGCAGTGATCGCAATCATCACCCGCCATCCCATGCGACAAGATGAACTCGAAAGAACCCTGGCGCGCTGGTCGCCGGGACAGGTGAAAGATGCACTGGAAAAATTGGAAGCCGATGGCAGGGCGCAGATCGTGGAACGCTACGGGACACGATTTTGGAGCGCAACTCCTGCACACTACCCCAAGAGCCGACAGAGTATTCGAAACATCCCAGGCAGACAACGGCTGTCCCCTAAAAACCATAAGGATGAAAATTGACTCTATTGTCAGAGAGGTATCATGAGTGAACAAACGCTCTTTGAAATCCAGGCCGAATTATGCCGGGCCATGGGAAATCCCCTACGGATGGAGATCATGCATCTATTGCGCGCCGGGCCGATGAATGTAAACGACATCGCCATGGCAACCCACATGCCTCAGACCACCATTTCCAGAAACTTGGCGACCCTCCGACATGCCGGAATCGTTATGGCGCACCGGGAAGGAACCAATTATTATTACCAGGTCGCCAATCCAAAAATCATGAGCGTGTGTGATTTGATGCGCGAGGTATTGAGCGAACAATTCGAGCAGCGCTCTAAACTTATGGATGAAACCAGCGCATGAATATCATCGAGACCCTGATCGCAAATCTGCCCGAAAATATTCCGGTACGTTCGGTGCTGGTTGGATCACACTGGACAGTTGTTTGCAGTCGCCATTGCGGTATGGCAGCTACGCTGATGTCCGGCCACCCACACGGACACCTGCAAATCCGCGATGTTGGTCGCCTGCACCAGAAGAGTGCGCACGAACTGGCTGGATTAGCTCACTCAACTGAATTGATGGAAGCCAGCATCGGCGTGGCTGCGATCAACTCAATGTTGGATGTTGATGAATCAACTGCCAGAGAGATCAATGCGTCCGAAGTGCTGGCTAGTCGCGGACGGGGGAAGAACGTCGCGCTGGTCGGTCATTTTCCATTTGTCACGCAACTACGTTCGGCTGTTGGGCAGTTATGGGTCATCGAGCAAAATCCCGTGGAAAATGATTATCCCGCAGAGGCCGCTGTTGATTTGATTCCTCAAGCCGACATCGTCGCCATCACCAGTAGTGCCTTGATCAACCATACCCTGGATGGATTGCTGTCTCTCTGCCCTCAGCAAGCGACGGTCATGCTTCTGGGTCCAAGCACACCACTCTCACCCATCCTTTTCGATTTCGGCGCCAACATTATCTCAGGGACTCGCGTGGTCGATGAGAATGCGGTACTGCGCACCGTTGGACAAGGCGCTGCCTTTCGTCAGGTAGAAGGAGTGAAGTTGCTAACTTTTATTAAAGAACAAAATAAGGAATAATGATGGAAATCAGCATGCATCCCATTGGCATCATCCATTCGCCATTCACCGACAAAGACCAAACTCCCATCCAGGCCTCGCGCTCGCAGGCCATTGGAACGGTGGAGGTTTACCCTGAATTTTCAGACGGATTACAGGGTATCGAAGAATTTTCTCATATCTACCTTTTGTATGTATTTCATAACGCGTCCGGATACTCACTACAGATCAAGCCTTTTTTGGACGATCAGGAACACGGACTATTTGCAACCCGCTACCCCTATCGCCCCAATCCGCTTGGCATATCAACCGTTCGCCTCTTATTCCGCCAGGCGAATGTACTCACCATCGAAGGTGTGGATGTGCTCGATGGCACGCCCTTGCTCGATATCAAACCCTATGTACCGGATTTCGATCTGCGAACAGACGTACGCGCTGGCTGGTACGAAACTCGGAGCAAAAAGTGAAACACCGCCATATCCTTTTCACGGCCTTCCTGGTTGGCCTGCTTCTCCTTGTATCTGCAGCATCAAGTGCCTATGCGCAAAACTCCGCGCCAGCGGTCCACGCCGTACTATTCTATTCACCCGCTTGTGGGCATTGTCATTTCGTGATTACAGAGACTTTGCCGCCATTGTTTGAGAAATATGGCGATCAGCTACAGATCATCGGCGTGGATGTCACCACACCTACAGGTCAAGCTCTTTTCCAGGCTGCCTTGCAGAAATTCAACTTGGAAGCCGGAGGGGTTCCATTCCTAGTTGTTGGGGATACCTATCTGGTTGGCTCCCTAGACATACCTGAACAGTTTCCCGGCCTGATCGAATACTATCTCAGCCTGGGTGGGGTGGATTGGCCGGAAATCCCCGGTTTGACGGATGAAATCACAAGTTCAGCAGGGACGGCTGAAGGGGAAGCTACACCATCAACGCAACCCACTGCACACCCAGTTACGCCTGAGCCCGCCGCCGCATCCCAAACGTCCTCTCAGTCGACAGAGACACTAAGCATTGGATTAAATAGTACCCAAGATCCCAATTGGCGGGACAGATTTTCCCAAGATCCGGCGGGGAATACATTGGCTATCCTCGTATTCGCAGGTATGTTGGGGTCTGTCATGTGGACAGGTCAACGATATCGCACGCAAGTTAAGGCTTCGCTCAAGGATGGTTGGGCCTGGGTAATCCCCGCCCTATGCTTGATCGGTTTTTGCGTGGCTGGTTATCTGGCTTATGTGGAAACCACCCAGGTGGCCGCCGTATGCGGCCCGGTAGGTGATTGCAACACCGTCCAACAAAGCGAATATGCACGCTTGTTCGGCATCCTTCCAATCGGGATATTGGGTTTGGCTGGTTATATAATGATCTTCCTGGCCTGGCTGGTTGCCCGGTATGCCAGTGGCCGTATAATGGATTTGGCGGCAATTTCGTTATTTATCATGACAGTCTTGGGGACCTTGTTTTCAATGTACCTGACATGGCTGGAACCATTCGTAATTGGCGCGACCTGCGCCTGGTGCCTGACTTCAGCAATCCTGATGACAACCCTGATGTTGCTATCTGTAGGTCCAGCAAAGCTGGCGTTTTCCAGATATTCCCCAAAAAATATCCTGCACCGAAAGCATACATGAATTGGAGTAGGCGATGATCGACATCCAAAAAATCGAAACCTTTCTGGCAGCAGCTGAAAAATTGAGCTTTTCAGAAACCGCCAAACAGCTTCATCTCAGTCAGCCCACAGTAAGTCACCAAATAAAGGTATTAGAGCAAGAGCTAGATGTGAGGCTTTTTATCAGAAACAATACCGGATTGCGATTGACTGACGCAGGCAGGCTGCTGCTACCTTGGGCCCGACGGCTGTTACACGACACCAATGACATGCGCGAAATGATGTCATCCCTGCAAGGCGATATTGTGGGCGAACTGCGCATTGCCTGCAGCACTACCGCGGGAAAATATATTCTTCCCCTCATGGCGGCCAGATTCTGTCAACAATATCCGGGCATCAAGGTTCGTATCCTGGCCTGCGGCCCTGAGCAAACGACCCTGGACTTACTGGATGGTGAAGCGCATATCGGCGTGGTCAGTTCTGAAATTGATGCAACAAATCTCGAGTCTCAAGAATTTTTCCAGGACACAATCACCCTGATCGTGGCCTCAAATCATCGCTGGGCCCTGCGAAAAACCATCGACCCTGGTGAAATTCTGGAAGAAAAGGTGATCATGCGGGAAGAAACATCCGGTACCCGCAGAGTAGTGCTGACCGAATTAGCGAAGCACGATATCAGCCTGAACGACCTGGATGTTTTCATGGAAATGGGTAATGCTGAAGCCATCGTCCGCACAGTAGCTGCGGGATACGGCATCTCATTTGTATCGTCCCTAGCAAGCGCCTGCCCCTTGGAACGCGGTAATGTTGTTGATCTCCCAGTGAAGGGATGCGATTTGCAAAGGAAAGTCTACATGGTGCGGAAACTAATCGGCGATCCCCAGCGCCCCCGAGACGTTTTCTGGAGTTTTATCCATGACCCATCCAATGCAGACTTACTGCGGATGGCCGGATAATCCTGTGACACCAAAAGGGCTGGCGGTTGCCAGCCCTTTTTGGCTTGAGTCCCAGATAGTCTTAGAATACGTAGGTCTGGCTAGCGCCTTCTACATCCATCAGATAAGGTGGGGCTTTCTTGATCTTGATGCGTGGATCGCGCAGGTCTTTGGGATCGATATCCTTATTCTCCAGAGCCAGCTCGCACAACACGATCTCGCCACCCAGTTCGAGGATGTCATTGAAGAGTTTGACGGGATTGGGAAGTCCTTTAGGCGTCCCCAGTTTCTCCATCTCACCTTTCAGCATCCACCTCGCACCAGCCGGGCAGATAAAGACATGCACTTCGTAGTCCAGGGATAATCCGGAAGTCGAGAAGATCAAGGCCGGCAGGATATTTGCCGGGGTATCGCCATTGCAGACGACAGCCATTTTTTCAGTCATTTGAAGCCTCCTTAGTAGTTGTTCGAAATGAATGGATATTTAATCCGCCGGAGCAAGCGCGCCCGCGGTTTCTTCACTTTGTTCTTTTGCCTTAGCCTTTACTGCTTCGAGATACATTGCTAACGGACGGTACATCATGTGCATCCATTTTCCGATGCCGACTTCTGTATCCAGCATGGCAGCCATTGCCAGCACATGGATGACATAGATGATGTAAGTAGGCCAGGCCCACACAGCGCTCACCGCTCCCAGATAGCGGAAAATGTGAATGAGGATGCCAGTCAGGGCCCCGACCAGAATGAAGGTTGGGAAAATCCAGTCGCTGGGATGTGAGAAGCGGAAACGTTCTTCCTGTTTACGAGCACGGCTGCGTAGGAAGTCGATTGCAAAGACGGTCAAAACGATCGTGGCGTAGTAACCCAGCCAGCGCTGCGGGTGATAGATGGGGTAGATGTTGTCAGTCTGGAACCACCACAGGAGCGGAACGATCAACAGCAACATGACGCCGTATCCCGACATGAACAGGATGTGCTTCAGCCAATCGGTGCGCGCTTCATCGTCGCAGTCCTTCCAACGCTTTTGCGTGAGAAAATGCAAGATGAAGGTCTTGGACTCGCTGACATAGACGGAAAGCGGGATCTGCTTATTAGTGAAATCCTGACCCAACACATGCCGCGTCATGCTCAGCATGTTCAACAAAACCCGAACGGCCAGGTAGGCAAAGTGAACCAGCACTACCACCCACACCCACATTACGGGGAAGACGGTGTTTAGTTCCACGCGGTCGGTAACAAGATGGGCCAGGCCGAATACGTAGAACAATACCAGTAGGAGCAAGTTGAGTAACACGCCCTTCAAAATGGACACGTACAAAGCCCCTTCGGATCGGTACAGTTTCGCACCATGGCCTGACGAGTTGTATTGTGCCGTCAGCCAGCGGCGAATGGACATCATGGTTTCAGCCGGTTCGGCGCCTTTTGGACAGGTCTCCGAGCATTCACCGCAGTAGTAGCATTGCCAGGCATCCGTGCGCTCGAGGATGCGATCCCGCAATCCCATTTGAGCAAAGCGCACCATGTCGCGCGGGAAGGGATGCTCGTCATCCGTCAATGGACAGATGGCCGTGCAATTGCCACAGTTGAAACATTTCTCGATGCCCACTGCGCCGTATTCTTTGAGTTCCTTCAAAAATTGAGGATCGAGTCTCGTGCTCATCTCACTTCACCTCCGCGCGGCGATACAAGGGGTAATCAGCACACATGCCATCTTCGACCAGAAGACCATACTTCTTGAACGAAGCGATATACCAGAGTACTTCTTGGGTGGGCATGCCGACCGCCTCTGCGATCTCAGGCACCGTCTTGGGATTCTCGCGCATGACCTGGCAGATCTCCCTTTGGATTCGCTTTTGTTCCTTCAGCAAGGCCTGGGTACGCTCTACCGTTTCGGCATGCTGAGCACGCAGGCGTTTGAGCATCTCGCCACGCGAGATCGTTTCTTTTTGAGCAATTTGAGTTGTCATGCTGCCGCCTCCGCCAAAACAGGCAATTCCATGCCGATGGCTTCGACCATGGCTTCGTATTGCGCCAGGGTCCAACCTTGCACATCGACAGCTCGATTCGGGCAGACGCTGACACAGGCGCCACAGCCAGTGCAGTTGGCCGGGGTGACCACCGCCCGCCTGACCTCTTTGCCATTCTGCTCGAATGTCTTCAGCGCAATTGCATCTTCATAGACACAGGCTTCCACGCACGCACCGGTGCCGTTGCATTTTTCGACATCCACCGCGGCGACGAAGGGCTGCAACTCAACCTTGCCTTGCCCAAGTAGTGAAACCACCTTGGCTGCAGCTGCCGAAGCCGCGCTGATACTCTCCTGGATATTCATCGGACCCTGCGCCGTGCCAGCCAGAACCACACCGTTGACAGCTGTCTCAACCGGACGCAGCTTGGGATGCACTTCCAGCAGGAAGCGGTCATTGCCGCGGGAGACCTTCAGCATTTTCACCAGGTCGTCGATCTCACGCGCCATCATGCCGACAGCCAACACCACCAGATCAACGGGGATTTCGATCTGCTCGCCATAGGTCAGCGCGTCCTTAACTTTGATCAACATGGGGTGCGTATCGCCCGCAGGCGCAGCCGTCACTTCAGGACGTTCCTCCCCATGGTAACGGAAAAAGCGCACGCCATCTTCCAGTGCATGGCTGTAGTATTCTTCGTGACCACGTCCATAGGTGCGAATATCTTGATAAAGATCGTAAATGTTCAGTTCAGGGAAGTAGCGCTGCAGTTCTTCGGTCATATGCAGGGTAGCTGTGCAGCATACGCGTGAACAATAATTGTTGACCTGTCCATCCGCATGCGGCTCATCGACGCCCTCGATCTCTCGACTGCCCACGCAATGGATCAAAGCCACATCCCGCACGGGATGACCATTCCATCGCAAATGCTCGCTGCTCTTCGACAACGCCAGGTGCCGGATCATCTCTGGCAGGGTGATCACATCCTTCAATTCTCCATAGCCATATTCACCCTGACGGGGTTGATACGGATTAAAACCGGTCGCGACCACAATCGCGCCCACAGTGACATTGAAGGTCTTCGGTGCGTCTTTCAAGACAATCGGTTTGCCACCCTCTATTGAAAGTGGTTCACCGTTATAATTTTCCCAATCCACAGCTGGTAAGGGTGGGTAACAGCCCGGATAGGCACGATAGATAATTTTTCGGTTCATCAGCCCGTAATTGAAATCATCAGGGATTTCCTGCTGGCAGGCAGCCACCAGCGCTTCGTTGTTTTCGGCACTAACGCCACGTGAATGCTGGCATATCTGCAGGTTGAAATTACCGACATAACCCGATACACCCGCAACCTGGGCTAGCGTAAAAATTGTGATATTAGAATGCTTTACAACTTCGTCAATCAGATCGTGCAACAAGCCTCGCGCATCGTCTCCAGTAGGAAAAACCGTTTCCAACTGCGCCATGCGTCCACCCAAGAACGGCGATTTCTCGACCAACACCACCTGCAGACCCTGACGGGCGATGTCCAAAGCAGAACGCAGGCCAGCCACACCACCGCCAATGACGATGGCTCGTTTCTCCGCTTCCAGGCGAATCGGTTCCAGCGCTTTCAGCAAACGTGCTTTGGCAACTCCCGCTGCCATTAATCGCAGTGCTTTTTGTGTGGCTCCCTGCTGATCGTTAGTATGTACCCAGGAGTCTTGCTCGCGCAAACCGACATGATAATAGAGATAGGGATTTAATCCGGCCCGCATGACCGTGCCCCGGAAAGTCTGTTCGTGTAACATGGGAGCGCAAGCCCCAATCACGACGCGGTTGACGCCCAACTCCTTGATATCCTGTTCGATCTGGGATTGACCCGCGTCGGAACAGAGCGACATATTGGTGCGCGAGATCACAACGTCGGGCATACCTCCCAACTTTTTTGCCACTTGTTCACAGTTGACTACGTGGCTGATATTCCCGCCACAATAACAAGTGTAAACGCCGAGCTTAACTTTCTCGTCAGGCATAAGCCACCTCCGGTTGTTCAACTTGCACTCCTGTCTTTCTCCGAATGTAAGCGGAGGCATCAGAAGCGGCTGCACTGGCCGTGATGATACTGTCGACAATGTCCATCGGGCCGGCGGCTGTGCCTGTCACAAATATCCCCGGCCGCTGTGTTACGCAGGGGGAGGCATTGGCAGCTGGAATAGCCACAAAACCATCTGATGAGGAGGGGGTCAAACCAAAAGCCTGGTGTGAACCGCCGGGAAGCATTCCAAGCGAGAGCACCACCAGGTCGTGAGTCCGTTCAACGATGCGACCATCTTCCGTTAATTCCACTTTAACGATCGGGTTGTGATTCTCATCCTCCCGAATAGAGGCCACCTTGCCACGTACGAATTCAACACCCATCGCTTTGGCATTCTGATAGAACTGCTCGTAGCCTTTACCGAAGGTGCGGATGTCCATGAAGTAGATGGTGATGTCGGCCATTGGCAGCGCACCGCCAATCAGCATGGCCTGCTTGATCGCGTACATACAGCAGACGCGCGAGCAGTATTCGATGCCCAGGGTTTGATCACGCGAACCAGCACACTGGACATAAGCAATGGTGGTCGGTTCCATGCCGTCGCCGGGACGCAGGACGCGGCCATAGGGACCGGTGGGAGCCAGGAAGCGTTCCATCATCAGCGGGTCGATCACATTAGGCAGTTTGCCGCCACCATATTCCTTCTTTGCACCGAGTTCGGATAATTCAAAGCCTGTCGCTAGCACGATGGCAGTCGCTTCGATGGAAAACGTCTGCGGTTGTTGGGTAAAGTCCACCGCTTCGACGGGGCAGATTTTTTCGCATTTGCCGCAAAGTAAACAGTTGTCAATATCCAGCACGGCCTTTTGCGGGACAGCGGTAGAGAAAGGCACACGAATGGCACGATATGCACCGAGGCCGCGGTCAAAGGTGCTGGGCACCGTGATGGGACATTCATATTCGCACTGGCGGCAACCTGTGCATTTGCTTTCATCCACATAGCGCGGCTTTTGTAAAACTGTGATATCAAAACCCGCGTTGTCCTTGGTAACCGATTGGACCTCGCAGTATGTGAAAAGTTGGATATTTGGATGGTGCGCCACCGCCGACATTTTGGGGGTAGTGATGCAGGAGCAGCAGTCGAGGGTCGGGAAGACTTTACTGAGGGTAATCATCTTGCCGCCGATGCTGGCTTCGCGTTCCACCAAGGCAACCTGTAAACCCTGATCACCGAGATCGAGCGCAACCTGCATCCCTGCGATTCCGCCGCCCACGACGAGCGCATCAACTTGAAGATTACTCATGCCTGTACTCCTTGCGTTGCAGAGGCGCGTGGGGCGATTTCGCTTTTTACGAAACCGATCCCTTTCAGCAACTCATTCATCTGGTTGACTTCTTTCAAGAAGGGTTTGACGCAAACGGTGCAGATGGCTGCCAGGCGCAGGCGGCGGATGTCGATGTTGCGCGCTTTCATCAATGAGTAAGCATCGTTGATCAACTTGGCCGTACCATCAGCTTCGACTTTGTACGGGCTGTCGGTGCCACTGTACATGACAATGACGCCGTCTATGCCGTGTTCGAAAGCATGCACAAAGAACTCTGGCGGAAACATACACGGACACATTATTGGGAGGACGAAGGTGTTGGCCGGATAATCCAAATGGGCTTGACCAGTGGAATCTGCGCCAGCATAGCCACCCGCCAGGGTGGCCAGGATTAAGATTTTAGGTTGCTGTGTTTGCATAAGTTGGGCCATGGCATATCCTTCTTGAACCTGCAAAGGCTCAAGTCATTCACCACAAAGGTACGCGGACTATAAAAACTGATATTCTTCTATGTGGTCGATTTTGAATAGAAGAATTACTTCATGCGCCGGATGAAGAGCCGCTCGTAGCCTTCACCGGGTAGTACGCCCATGAACTCATGTCCGACTTTCTCGCACCAGCGCGGCATATCATTCTTGGTATTGACGTCGCCTGACCAGATTTCGAGGACTTCGCCAACCTTGACAGCTGCGATGCCCTTCTTGGCTTCCAGCAACGGGCCTGGGCAGGACATGGCACGTGCATCAACAACTTTGGCAGCTTGGATATTCGCTAATTCAGGGGTAGTCATGGGTAACCTCCTTCAGGTTATTAATCATTTGGCAGGAATATCGCTTGCAAGTGGATTGGCCAAAATCGGACATTCCTTCAGCCACTCATTTTCAGCGATCCGATAATAGATGGTCTGTCCGTCGCGCCTGGCAGACACAATGTTGTGCTCTTTAAGCAAGGCAAGGTGTTGCGAGATGTTTTGTAAAGATGTGCCAACTTCACTGGCAATTTCACTGACAGGCAATTCGCGCTCAGAAAGGCTCCACAAAATCAAGATTTGAGAAGCATTTCCAAACACTCTATATAGTTCTGCTTGCTCCTCAGCAAGTTTCCTTAATGCCTGCGTCATCTTTCACACCCAATCTCTATCAAGCAACAAATTTGCCGAACAGCTTAATTAAGGGCCTGCTTAACTATAATCGCGACCCACCATAGCCCACAAGTGATATTTATCACAATACATTGTTGTCTATTCTATAACTGGCTATAGGTATTTTTTATGACCCCACCTATTCAGTCGTCATCCAATCACAAACTTTGGCTTGGTTGACCTGCCCCCAGTATTTGTACCACTTTCTAAGTTAGTCCAACCGGTTGGATCTGAGCAGGTTGGATGAAGATCGCAGCTGGGGCCGGGGGGCGATAACCCAGCGCACTGTGTGGTCTGACGGTATTGTACTGCCTTCTCCACATCTCGATCAATACTTGCGCCTCCTTTAGCGAATAGAAAATCTCCCTGGCCAACAACTCACCTCTCATCTTCCCATTGAACGATTTAATGTAGCCATTCTCCCAGGGATTGCCCGGCTCAATGAACAGCGGCTTGACATCCAGTCTCTTCAGCCAGGCGCGTACTCTTTTTGCAGTGAATTCCGAACCATTATCGGAGCGAATGTGAACGGGAACCCCGCGCTCACAGAACAACCCTGCCAGTACTTCGATTACTACCTGATGGGTCAGGCTGCGGCCAACCCGTACCGCAAGGCACTCACGGGTGAACTCATCGATGACATTCAGGATACGAAACTTGACACCATTGTGGGTACGGTCTTCCATGAAATCATAACTCCAGACATGCTTGGGGAACTCTGCTCGTAGGCGGACGATCGAGCCATCATTGAGCCATAAACGCCCGCGTTTTGGTTGTTTTAGAGGCACTTTCAGCCCTTCTCGCCGCCACATCGTCCCGATGTCCTTCGGGATATCCGCTCCACACGCTTGTGGTTGACCTGCCAGCCTTCCTGGCGCAGCATAGCAGTGATACGCCGATAGCCGTATCTGCCGTACTCGCTGGCAAGGGCCACACTGCGTGCGGTCAGTATCTCTTCATCATCCTGGAACGTACTTGTTGTAGCGCTGTGTAGACCGAGGTTGTCCCAGTACCCGGCAGACCCGCCTCTCTGACACATCCAGCACTTCTTGAACTTGCTCGACGGCCTGGCGATGCCTGTCCGGGCTGACTACTTTTTTGAGAACACCTCCTTCAGAATGGCATTATCCAATGACAGGTCCGCCACCAGATGCTTCAGCCGGGCATTCTCTTTTTCCAATTCCTTCAGTTTCTTGGCCTGGGTGGTGTTCAGTCCCCCGTATTCTTTGCGCCAGCGGTAGTAGGTCTGTTCGCTGATCTCAAGTACGCGACAAACCTCTTTTACAGTTTTGTCTTGCCCGAGCAGCACTTCTGCCTCGCGCAATTTCATGATGATCTGTTCTGCTGAAAATACCTTCCTTCTTGCCATGCTTTCTGCCTCCTGAATGGTCCAATCCTAACATTGGTTTTGGACCAGTTTTCGGGGGGCAGGTCATTAGCCTCAAAACTTTTCTTGACAATCAATAGAGAGTAGCGAACTATTGGGTTAGTGTGTTTCGGTCACTTTGCTAATCGTGCGGGGATGGTTGGGATCAAGCCCGCGCGCCAGCGTCAAGTGATAGGCGAACAACTGCGCCGGGACAATCGCCACCAACGGTGACAACCATTCTGGTATGTCCGTCGGGATAGAAAAGGCTGTCTGCGCCATGGAGAGTGCCGCGTCTGTGTTCGAGATAACCACTAATTCCGCCAGCAAATCATTTTTCAAATGGGTCAACAGCTCCAGAATGGAATCCAGTACTTTGCCAGCAGGCGCGATTGCCATGACCGGGAATCCATGTGCTACCATTGCCACCGGCCCATGCCAGAAATCAGCCGATGAGTACGGTTCGGCCTCGATGTAGGTCAATTCCTTGAGCTTGAGCGCCCACTCGAAGGATGTGGCGTAGTTGTAGCCGCGCCCCAACACCACACAGTTTTGCATGTACCGATAGCGCTGCGCCGCCTGTTGAATAACTTCGTCAAGCCCGAGCACATCGTTCACCCAGCCAGCTAGCTGCCCCAATTCATCCCAGCGCGCCGCGTCTCCAGCCAGTGACGCGGACAACATGGCAATTGCCATCAGTTCGGTGGTGTAGGTCTTAGTCGCCGCCACAGCCAGTTCTGGTCCTGCTTCGATCTCCAGAATGAGGTCAGCCATCTGCGCAAGCGGCGAGTTCGGGCTCATTGGTAATCGCCAGCGTCAGGTTGCCCTGGCGTTTCCCCTCCTGCACCACACTCGCAATATCGGGCGACTGTCCCGATTGCGAAATCCCCACCACCAGCGCATTCCGCAATTTCGGCGGCTGCTGGTAATACGTGAACAGCGACGGCGTCGCCAGCGCCAGCGGCAATCCGTTCATCGCGCCCCATAGGTAATTGGCGTAGCGCCCGGCATTATCTGATGTGCCCCGCGCTGCCAGGAATACAAACTGGATATCTCTCGACTGGATCGCTACAGCGATTTCTTCCACGTTTTTTCTCTGGGACAAAAGCAGATGTTCCAACCGGGACGATTGTTCTAAAATCTCGGAATGCAGACTCATCTTTCTTCTCGCATCTTTCTTGGATTATTGGCTTGCTCCCGTTTCGATAGTTTTCCCATGCCCCAAAGGATACAATCCGGGAATCGAAACGGGTAATTTTCCTTTGAATTCAATTTTGCCAAACAGCGCCGTTGCCAATGCTTGCATCGAGGGCTCCAAAATGCTGTAAGTGCAGAGATACGTTTCTACTCTAGGAAAAACCGTCAGGTCGTAGGGCAGGCGCAAAGCTACAACAATTGACGGGATGCCCAATTTTATGGCTTGGCGTACAAGCTCGGCCTGACCTAGTGAAGCAAAAGCATTCAGAGTTCCGATGATGAGCAAATCATAACCCTGCAACCGTTCTAACAAGCTGGTAGTCTCTTTCGCTTCGGGCGCATACGAGATGACGAACTCATCCACGTAGGAATGATATTGCTGCAGGGCTGCACCTAATTGCGGGGTGACGTAGGATGATGTGTCCGCCGGTGTCAGGTCGACGGGTTGGGGGATGATAACGGCGATGCGCTGTTCGGGCTTAAGTCGCAGCGGGAGCAGGTTGGCATCGTCCCGTACTAGAGTGATGGAACGTTCAGCAATTTCATTAGCTATTGCTTGATGTTCTGCACACCCGACGGCGCTCAACTCCGGCTGGGGGTGTTCTTCCAGCCAGTGTTTGAGAGATAAAATCCGCTCTACGGAAGCGGTGATGGCTTGCGAATCCAATGTACTACTTTGGGCGGCTTGTTGCAAACTCTCGTAAACTCGTCGCTGGTCATCGGGATTGGATGTCAGCAGCAGCAGGTCTGCACCAGCGGTAACCGCGCGGATGGCATCTTCACCTAGCGCGTTTCCCTGACGAATGGCTTTCATGTCCATCGCGTCGGTAACGATCACACCTTTGAAGCCTAGTTCTTCACGCAAGAGGTCGGTCAAGATACGGTGAGAAAGTGTGGCAGGCGGTGCGTCTGGTCCGTCAATGGCAGGTAGGGCCAGGTGAGCGGTCATCATCAATTTGACATCAGCAGCGATGGCTGCTTGAAATGGTGGAAACTCGACGCCTTGCAAACGTTCCAGCGTGTGGGGTACAGACGGGAGTCCGTGATGCGAGTCGCCATAGGTATCACCGTGACCGGGAAAATGTTTGGCAGTCGCGGCTACACCCTGCAATTGGATGCCCTCGATCACAGCACTGGCAAGCTGAGCAACCGCGTCAGGGTCTTCGCCAAACGAACGGATGCCGATGACGGGATTCTGCGGGTTGATGTTGACGTCACAACTGGGCGCATAGTTGACGTTGACGCCCATTGCTGCCAATTCTCGACCCAAAACTTCGCCGGCTTTGCGGGCAAGTCCTACCGAACCGGTTGCCCCCAAAGCCATGTTGCCGGGCAGGGGCGTGCTGCCCTCGCCAATGGCCATCAGTTGACCGCCTTCCTGGTCGGTCGCTATCAATAACGGAGGCAGACCAAATTCCCGAGCGAGGCGTTGGAGAGACTCTGTCAGGCGGCGGACCTGAGTCGGGTTGTCAATGTTCAGGCTGCGGAAAAATGTCAATCCCGCTGGTTTGTAATTTTTAATAGCTGATGTGATGTCAGGTGTAAGTTCCTTGCCGTCAAAAGCCAGCAGGAGCTTTTGGCCGATGAGCGATTTGGTGTCCACGCATTAGCCTTTCAGCCCGGAAACAACCACACCCTCTAGAATGAAGCGCTGGGCAAAGAAGAACACGACCATGAGCGGGACGGTGGTAAGCATGGCGGCGGTCATGATAGTCGGCCACTGCTGGACGGTCAGGTTGATGTTGTAGAGTGTGGAAACGTAAACGGGCAGGGTGTAGAGATCGACGGTTTGCAGGTACATGAGCGGAGCCAGCAGACTGTTCCACAGACCGACAAAGAGGAAGGTGGCGACGGTGGCTAGCGGTGCTTTGATGAGCGGCATGACGACTTCCCAAAAAATCTGGATATGATTGGCGCCATCAACAAAGGCGGATTCGTCCAGTTCTTTGGGAATTTGCGCCATTGATTGCCGCAAAAGAAAGACCATCGCCGCGCCACCCGCGAAGAAGCCAGGAATGATGATGGGGTTGAAGGTGCCGACCCAATGCAGCTTGTTGAAGAAAACGTATTGCGGGACGATAAGCGCCTGCGGTGGAATCAACATGGTTGAAAGCATCAGGAAGAAGACCAGGTTGCGCCCGGGCCATTCAATGCGGCTGAAGGCATAGGCTACCACCGCAATGGATAAGAGCGTGCCAGCCAGCGACAGAGTGGTGTAGAAAACGGTGTTGAAATAGGAACGCAAGAAGGCTTCGTTTTGGAAGACGCTGATATAAGCCGCAAGCGTAGGGGCCTTCGGGAACCAGATGATGCCTGCCGAGTTGGTCTCTTCAAGGGTTTTTAGCGAGGATGAAATCATCCAGAACAGAGGAAAGCTCATAAGAACGGTCGCGCCTGTCAGGAAGATGTAGAGCAAGATGCGTTTGATAATTGGCCAGATGTCGCGCATAAGGGTCTCCTAGTACAGGTCGTAGTGGACCCAGCGGTCCTGCATCTTGAACTGGATAACTGTCACAATCAGGATGATGATAAAAATGATCCACGAGATGGCCGAACCGTAGCCAATCTCAAAGTGACTGAAACTGGCCTGCCAGAGATAGTAGACCATTGACATGGCGGATGGAATGAGCGGCTGGTTGTCGCGGTAGAGCACGTAGATCGGCTCAAATATTTGCAGTGAATTGATCATGCCAACGATCAGATTGTAGAAGATGTAGGGGGTGAGAAGCGGAAAAGAAATCTTCCAGAAGCGCTTCCAATTGTTCGCGCCGTCCACTTCGGCGGCTTCGAGCAATTCCTGTGGGATGTTCTTTAGGCCTGCGAGGAAGATCAGCATCATCGCACCGCAGCCCCAGATCATCAACAAAACAACGGACATTTTGGACCAGAGCGGACTCTGCACCCAGAGCGGAACCCGGTTGGCAGCCGGGAAGCCAGCCTCCCATACCTTTGTCATTAAGTTGAATTTGCCGCTGCTCAGTCCCAGGAAGAAGGCGCTGGTCAGTTCCTGGATGAAGATCAGCGCCCGGCTGAGATAGCCAAAAGGCGGGAAAGCTTCGGTCACAGCCCGGATCATCTGGTTGATAATGCCAGTCCCGGTATTGAGCATCAACCGCCAGGCTAACAGGACGGCGGTATTAAAACCTAAAATCACGGGCAGGTAAAACGCCATGCGAAAGACGCGTTCGCCTTTCATGTTCTGGTTGAGCATCACGGCCAGGAACAGGGCAACTGCCATTTGTAGCGGCAGGCCGATAGCAGTCAGATAAAGAGTGTTGATGATGGAAGCGCGGAATCCGCTGTCTTTTAAGATGAGTTGGGCGTAGTTGTCAAATCCAACCCAGTTGGCAGGTTGATTGGAGATGACACGGTAGTCGGTGAAACTCCAGTAAAGCGAAAATCCCATTGGAACGATGACGAAAATCAGAAAACCAACGATCCAGGGAGATGCAAACAAATAACCGGCAAAGGTATTTTCCTGTTTCCTGCGAGTGGCCCCGGTCAGTTTTACGATGAAGCGAGCCAGGAAACCAACTCCATAGCTTGATAAAATAATGAAAATAATGGCTGCAACGGCGGTGACAAGTGCGTACAGATATGGATTTTCGCGCATAAGACAACCTCGTTGTTTAGAGAACAAAGCTGGATGGGATAACCCCATCCAGCTTTCTGTTCTTATCGGGCCTTATTTGCCCAGAGCGTCGGAGTATTCGGTTTGAATCTTTGCAACGACTTCTTCGGGGCTCAATTCTTCAGTGATGAGCTTGCCGAGGGCATCCTGCATGATAGTGGAGAGCTTGGCAGCTTCTTCGATACCGGCAAAACCGACACCGTACTGGGCAGCCAACTCCGCTTCGCGCTTGAGTTGCGGAGAGTCAACTACGTAGCCATATTGGGAATCGTTGCGAGCCGGGATCAGGCCCATGGTCTCATTCCATTTATTGTTGGCTTCCTTAGAGAAGGCCATCTTGAGCCATTCGGCGGCCAGCTCTTTGTTGGGGCTGTAGTCAGCCACGGCCAGCCAATCATTGAAGGCCAGGACAACCGGCTTGCTGTTGGGGAAGTTGGCGGGATCGCCGTAGAACGGATCGATCGTAACCTTGTCCCAGATCGGGCGGTCGAAGGCCGGCGCAGCCCAACCAGAGTGCGCCAGGCACACTGCGCCGTTATCTTTACCGGTTTCGTCATTGACATCGATCACAGATCCCTGTCCGGCCGGGAGGGCGCCGACTGCGTCAGATGCGGGTCCGTAGGTGGCCTGGCGCATGTCCAGCATGAACTGGGTGGTGGCCAGCGCTTCAGGGGAATCGAAGTTAGGGGTGCCATCGGCCTTGTACAGTTGGCCGCCAAGGGAGTAGTAGACGAGCAGCCACCACTGCCAGTCAGCCATCGAACCGGCATCTACCGGGACGAGCGCCTGCTGGGTCAGTGAATTGGTCGCCGGGTCGATAACAGAGGCCTTACCTGCATAATCTACCCATTCAGCAAAGTTCTGCGGCGTGCCAGTGTTCCAGCCAGAGGCTTCCATCAGGTCGGTGCGGCAGAAGACATAGCGCGGTGCGGTGAAGATCGGCAGACCGCGCAGTTTGCCTTGGTACTTGGCATTCTCGAGCGCAGGACCGAAGTTAGCGATTTCGGGCCAGGCGGCCACGCCCAGATAGGGATCCATGTCGGCCAGGGATGCGCCGTAGAGGGTGTTCATCTCGGAACCCAGGTTGATGATGTCGGGACCTTCACCAGCGGCAAAGAAACCACTGAAGGTGGTGTCCCAACCCGACCAGGTACCTTCGGTGATTTCAACCGTTACACCTGGGTTGGCGGCTTCGAAAGCGGGATTGATGTCGCTCTTGAGCCAGGTAATGGTATCCGGCGTGTAATCCAACAGGTAGATCTTTAGGGTGGTAGATGTGGCAGCCGGGGCCTCCGTAGCTAAAGGGGATTCGTTGCTATTACTAGGAGCCTGAGTGGTCGCTTGCCCACCGCAAGCGCTCAAAACGATGCTAACAAGCATCAGTAAAACGAACAATTTGGTACGCATTTTTCTCACTCCTTGAAATTCTTTATTTTAGAGCTTACAATATTCCCGGGATGAGTTCGCGCTCATCCGGAACTCCGCGCAGGTCATCTTTCTGTCTGTTTTGATTTAGATGGCCTGCGTGCTTTTTTACTGTTAAGGCGTCACCTCCTTTCGCTTTTCTTTTTTTTACAACATCCGTGTAATTATCTTTTTCACTTCACCTGCAAACCGGTCAATATAGCTTTGTATATATTCCTGGATGTCCAGGTCCGGGTTTGTGACCAGGGGAGTCAGTTCCATTGCATAGGACAGGCCAGTGGCGTCATCTACATCATGGGATGCAAAATAGGTGGCATTCGCTCGTCGCCGCGCCAGGGAAGCCAGATCATAGCGCTTGCCGCCGCTGATCTGTGAATCGTACACACCCAGCAAGGCAGCCTGCAAATTTTCCTGTTCCGACAGATCGAAAGTGGCCTTGTCTTCATCCAGCATCCAGTCCAGGTCCCGCCAGACTTCGCAGCCGTATACCTTTTGCGGACGTTCGTGCTCCGACAATTCCCGCAGGGCCGTGATGACTCGCACTGCAACCGCAACGTGAGTCTCGTGCTTATCTGCCAGATTGTGCGTGAATACTACCTGTGGACGGGTTGCCTTCAGCAGCGCAACCATATCCTCGACCGGGGACTTGCTACCGCTATCCTTCACAACCTTACTCGGATAATCCAACATAACCTGGACGGCAAATTCGCCTACATAAGCAGCCTTGCGCTGCTCTTTGAAACGCACCAGACGCATTTCTTCATCTGTAAATTTTCCGTACAGGCCGTTCCGGGGCGAGCCGCGCCCATCGGTCACGACCACACCCGTGAACCACTTGTCATCACGCTGGAAACAATCCATGATCGGCCCGGCGGCCATGATTTCGATGTCGTCTTGATGCGCGGCGAGACAAAGATGCGTCGTACGCGCTAACGCTTCTTCTTCCGGCGTTCCGTCAGGAATAAAAATTTCGGCAGTATCAAGATTAAATTTCATAATTCACCTACAAAACCGGTAAACTCGCCGCAGCAATGGACTGTCCAACCCGGCGACTCTTTTCATCCGGCAATTGGATGTGAATACGCTCCGCCAGTTCCGGGAATTCAACGCGCAACACTTCCTTCGCGCCTTCCAAAATCAAGTCTCCGCCGCGCCCAGATGTGCAGCGCCCCAAAATCAACACGTGCTTGATGTCATAAAAATCAGCATAATGCGCCAGGCCGTAGCCCAGATAAATGCCCATGCTTTGCCAGATCTTCACAGCACCTTCGTGCCCGGCTTCTAGCTTTTCCTGCACGAATTTCAAGCGGTCGGCATCGGACAGGTCGTTTGGGATCTCGATTCCCGCCTTGGGCGCCAGCCGGAAAACGCACTGCTGCGAAAGGTATGAAGCTCCACAGCCCACGTCTCCTGACCATTCCTCCTCCGGCGCGGTCGGGCTGTAATCGATCGGCGCAAAAGCCAACTCGTTCAACCAGCCCATGATGTGACCGTTCATGTCCACGTAGCCCGCTGCCTCGCTGGAGCCCATCGCAATGCCCAAAATACCGTTATCTTCCAGCGACATCGAACCCGCCAGCGCGGTTACGTCGCCATCATTAATGATCTCCAACGGCACGCCCATCTCGCGCTGGATGCGCTGGAACAGGTTCCGCACTTCGCCATAGCGTTCCTTCGGGATATTACGGAAAAGCGACGCAACCATCGGACGGTTATCAATGTAAATGCCAGCCGAACTGCCGCCAATCGCATCCACCCGTGACATTTTGCCTGCTGCCGTTTTCAGTGCGGTCAGCACCTCGTGATAGTAATATTCCGGGTCGTCGTGCTTGCGCGGCTCCCAAACCACCTCCTCGCTGTAGACCACCTTCCCGTCCACAACGGCACTCACCTTCCGATCCGAGGCGCCCAGGTCAAACCCGATGCGAGAACCAGCCAAATTACGGCCGAGCAGCTTCCCGGTCTCGCGCGAAGCGGGCACTTCATCCACATCACAGGAAACCACTTCAAGCGTCTGCTCGTAGACCTGCTCGCCCATGAAGTCATGGTCAAATTTCTGTGTGCCATCCGACGCATAGCACTTGCGGATGTACTCGCT
Organism: uncultured Chloroflexia bacterium; assembly: GCA_963790075.1. GTDB lineage: Bacteria > Chloroflexota > Anaerolineae > Anaerolineales > Villigracilaceae > CAYOUV01. The sequence goes on along the minus strand of CAWBNG010000004.1, from coordinate 668,845 downwards.
AATTTCCCGCGGTCCGCCGATGTAGATCCGGAATCCGCCGCGCTGCCAGAGCAGGAACTTAACCAGCCTTTCAACATATTGGAAGTTGGCCACCGCGTTGGGATGACCTGCGGGATAGACGCTTGTTTCGAAACGGGAGAACTCGCCCCCGCTTCTTCCCAGACCGATGACCAGCGAGACCCTAACCGACTTTACCAGCGCCTGAAAGTTTCGATTCGCCAACGCCGCCGGACGAAAGCCCTCGTCGAGGGGCGGGATGAGTTTGGGTGAAACCAGTTCGAGATGCGACATTGCTCTTCCTAGTCAGTATTTTGTGTAAATAGCAGGGAATAGTTATCGAGCAGCATAAAAGCGGACGCGCCCAGGATGCAGGCTTTGAATTCCAACGTGCCGAATTCGAGTTGCGTATCTTGCGCCATTCTCAACAGCGTCGCATGGGTTACTGATTCTCCAACTGATTGAAGCCATGCTTCGCCAAAGCGATCAATATCTCCAGTCAGGACAATTTTTTGGATATTAAGAATTCCTACCAGGTTGGCAATAGAAGTCCCTAAATAGTGGGCTGCATCTGACACAACTTTCTCTGCCAGCGGGTCGTTGGTTTGCCAGGCGGCCTCAATGGTATCGAGAGAAATGTTTTCGGCGTCTTTTGCCAGTTCTGAATCAGCATAATCTGGCGCTAAATTGATGGCGCGTTGGACAATTGCCTTTGCACTGGCAACAGTTTCAAGGCAGCCATATTGCCCACAGCGACAAAGCTCTCCGTTTTCCTGTGCCATGATGTGGCCAATTTCACCTGCACCACCGCCATCCCCCTGATACAGGCCGCCATTGATCAAGATACCGGCTCCGATACCATGCTTGATGGTGATCACCACCAGATTTCCTTCGGCTGGATGGTTGGTACCGTATACGAATTCGCCGATCGCTGTTGCCTGGCTGTCGTTCAGAACTGTCACTGGCAACCGGTATCGCGATTCAAGCAGGTTGGCTAATGGCAGATCCTGCCAATCGAGATTGACCGCATTGATCACCACCCCTTCACGTGTATTGACCAGACCAGGTGTTCCAATGCCAATTCCGACCAGCGGTTTCCATTCTTTTTCTGTCAGTTGATTTAGGATATGGTAAATCAGTTGCAGGGCTTGCTCCCCATCGTTACCGTTAACAGGGAACTCTACCGTTTCCTTGATCTCCCCCCGCAAATTAACCACCGAACCGATAAATTTGTCCTGTGCCAGATTCAGGCCGATCAGATAGCGCGAGTCCGCGATCAGGCTCAGAAGAATAGGCGCCTTTCCACCGATTGATTCGCCGTAACCAATTTCTTCAACCAAACCTTCATCAAGCAAGGTGCCGATCATGTCCGAAACGGTAGCACGTGTCAGTTTGGTCAGACGCGCGATTTCCGCCCGGCTGATGGCATCATGATTGAAAATAACCTTAAGCACCAGGTCACGATTATGAAGTTTTGTCTGCTGATGGGTGGCTTTTCTTTCGGACATAGTAGCTTATCTTTGTAAATTCAATGAACTTACAAAGATATTATACAACACCAAAATCCAAAAAGCAACCCATTCGGAAATTGATCACAATATTTTAAGGTTTACTATATTCCCCTTCACAACTCTTTCAACTGGTAATTCGTAAACTGTTCTTGAATCATTTTTTAAATCATAGCCTTATCAAGGCAAAGGACTCGATGCCCCATTCGGGACGCTTACTTGCGACCTCTGGTTTCACTGTACCGAATCGTTACGGTGCGGTGTGATCCCAACGAACTGATGTATCCGTAAGATATTAGCTACCCCAACATCAACTTCGGACGGTATTGCAACGCCTCTGCCAGATGCACAGACAGAATATCATCGTTCCCCGCCAGATCCGCAATGGTACGCGCCAGCTTCAGCACCCAGTGATGTCCTCGCGCGGCACTTCGCTATGGATATCGATCCCACAAAATTCTTGCGGGTTGTATATAGTTTGGTCAAAATTTTATATTTTGTTAACTGACGAGTATACTTGTCTCAATGGAAAACATCTCCGGCTCCATTGAACGCGTTACCTACTACAATCCCGAGAACGGGTACACTGTGCTGCGCCTGCGCCCGGAAGTACGCGGACGCCAGCACTTGCCGGGATTAAGCTTTGATGGACTGGTCACAGTGGTCGGCAATTTGCCAGAACTCTCGCCCGGCGAACACCTGCGTATACAAGGAGTCTGGGAAGTCCATCCCAAGCACGGGAAACAGTTCAAGGCCGAAATATGCGAGCAGGTACTGCCCTCCACGGTGGCAGGCATGGAAAGCTATCTCGGCTCCGGGATGGTCAAGGGCATCGGCCCCAAGCTGGCGGAGCGCATCGTGGGTCATTTCCGGGAAACCACCTTCGAGGTCATCGAGAAGCAGCCTGAACGCCTGCTGGAAGTCTCCGGCATCGGCCAAGACCGTACCCGCAAGATCATGGCCGCCTGGGAAGAGCAAAAGCAAGTCAAGGAGATCATGCTTTTCCTGCACAGCCACGGAGTCAGCACCAATTTAGCGGTTAAAATCTTCAAGACATACGGGGATACTGCCCTGCAAATCGTACAGGAAAATCCGTACCAACTGGAACGTGACATCTACGGCGTAGGCTTCAAGACCGCCGACCGTATCGCCCAGGCGCTCGGCCTGGCTCCGGACCATCCTTCGCGCATCGAGGCTGGGATTGTGTTTGCCCTGAACGAGATGGTCAACAATGGCCACGTGTATGCGCCCCGGGAAATGCTGATCGATCGTGCCACTAAACTTCTGGGCGTTGCTTCTAAGCTGGTCCCGCCCGGCTTGGAACGATTGGCGCTGGCTGAGCGCATTCGCCCGGAGATGATCCCCGGCCCAATTCCAGATAGCAAGAACAAAGCAGATGCGCAGAGCATCACAGTCATCTACCTAACCCCGCTCTACGTCGGTGAGAAAGGAGTTGCCGAGCGGATCAAAGCCCTGGCCGGCACAAGCGCATCTTTGATGAACGGAAAACAATTCCAGTTTCCTATAAAAGAACTCTCCGAAGAACAACGTGCCGCCGTTCAGATGGCGCTTACCCATCCCGTCTCAATCCTGACCGGAGGGCCAGGCACGGGCAAGACCACCTGCCTGAAAGCCCTGATTGCTGCACTGGATGCACAGGGCAAAGGCTATGCCCTGGCTTCCCCCACAGGAAGAGCTGCCAAACGGCTCTCGGAAGCCACCGACAGTCCGGCCAGCACCATCCATCGCCTGCTGGAATTCTCTCCAGTGGATGGCTTCAAGCGGGACGATGAAAACCCGCTGGAGGTGGACTTCCTGGTGGTGGACGAAGCCTCCATGCTGGACCTGCTGCTGACCAACCACCTGCTCAAAGCCGTGCAGCCCGGCACGCAGGTGCTGTTCGTCGGGGATGTGGATCAACTGCCATCGGTGGGTGCCGGCGATGTGCTGCGCGACTTAATTTCCAGCGATATTGCCCCTGTGGCCCGCCTGACAACCATCTTCCGCCAGGCAGCCGGCTCGCAGATCATCACCAACGCCCACTGCATCAACCGGGGACAGATGCCAGTTTTCTCGAAAGACGGTGGCGACTTCTATCTCTTCCCTGCCGAAGATGCTGCGGATGCTGCCGACTGGATCGTGGATGTCATCACCGAGCGTATCCCGCAGAAATTTAATTTCGATTCCCTTGCAGATATCCAGGTGCTCTCTCCGATTTACCGCGGCCCGGTCGGAGTGATGAATTTGAACGAACGTCTGCAGGAAAAGCTCAACCCGGCAGCAAACCAGAAAAAGGAACGTAGATTGTATGGCACCACCTTCCGGATTGGCGACAAGGTCATGCAAACCCGCAACAACTATGACAAAGATGTCTACAATGGCGACATCGGTTTCGTCGGGGATATTGACATCATCGAACAGACCCTGAGCGTGGATTTCGAAGGCCGACCGGCAATATACGATTGGAGTGAAACGGACGAACTGAGCCTGGCATATGCGGTTTCGGTCCACAAAGCCCAGGGCTCGGAGTTCCCCGTAGTGGTCATGCCGGTCGTGACCCAGCACTACATGATGCTGCAGCGCAACCTGCTCTATACAGCTGTCACTCGTGCCCGTGATCTGTGTGTCCTGATCGGCAGCCGGCGCGCGATCAACATCGCCGTACACAACAACAAGGTAGCCCAGCGCTTTACTGCTCTGGAGTGGCGACTGGGAAAGTAGGCCTGGTAAGTTAGCAAACCGCGAACAACGGACATCCACCGGATTTTTTGCCTCAACCAGGGATGTAAACCTCAGACCGGGTAGCCTCCGGCTTCAGAAGAATAAGCACATAAAAACAAACCTGATTGACAAATCATGTTTGTGTTGCTATGATGGAGTGGGACCGAGGCACTTATGTTGACCCAATTACCTGAAGAAGCTCAAACCTATTTGTTTTTAGACGCACAGAAAAGGGACCCGGTAACCGCTAGGCGTGTCTATTTGCTGCGCATACTTTGGCAAGAGAGATACCTTACCCGTCAGGGACTTATCGACCGGGTAGAGACACTCATGGGGTACGCCTGTTTTGGTGAAAAGAGTTGGGAAGATAATTTCTATCGCGACATGCGCGTTGTGAAAGCTGCGCTGAAACAAGCCGGGTACGTAATGAAATATAGTCGTAAAAGTGAACAACCAGGATACTTTTTTGCAGGGAAACCAGCGCTCCACCCCAATCTAGAAAAAGCGCTTGTAGCTGCGCTCAACGAGTTAGACCCACGCCAAATAGAAATTTACAAAAACATTTCTCCCTCCCAAAAGTTTTTTCAGGCCTGTTCAATTACAAATCTTGCTAAAAAGGTATCAATTAGCAGGGAGAAATCATGAGTCGGGATTACTTGAGTTTCGAAAACTTTCTAAAGATGATCTTGTCTGTATTAGATCGAGCCGGTATTGAATATATGATCGGAGGCGCAGTCGCAGCCTGGGCATGGGGCGAGCCCAGGTCTACCCAGGATTTGGATATGGTTATCCATTTGAGGAAGGAAAAAATACAGCGTTTGTCTAAGGAGCTTGAAAATGTCGAGATCTACCTTCCGCCCGAGATTATTTTGGAAAACGTTCAAGAAACCAGATCAGATCTTCCTATTAATGCCATTCATGGGGCCAGCGGTTATAAAGCAGAGATGTTCCTGCTTCGCGAAACGGATGAGTTTCGCAAGCTTGCATTCCAGCGCAGGGTCAAGGTGGACTTTGGATCTGAGGTGGGGGAAGTTTTCGTTCACACTCCTGAAGATTTTAATTATATACAAAATGCTGTACTACTCGCTGAGCCACCAAACCAAACACATCCGCGATATTGGCGCCATCATTAGAACGATGATGGACCGCCTGGATTATGAATATATACAAAAATGGGCAGGCAAAAAAAACCTGAGTTCTATCTGGAATGCAATTCAAAATGAGATCAACGCGAAGGGTGAATGACGTAATGGTGGATTTGGATCTATCGAAGGGCAAGCCGGCATGCTTGACTGCTGCCTGCACACGCTGGCGGCTTGCCTTCACTGCATTGTCGGGTAGACCGACAATGTCGGTACCGGGCAACCCTTGAGCGGTGTCTACTTTGACTTCGACGACAACCCCTTCCAGGCCGAGCACGGCAAAGGAATAGACACGGGCGAGCATGTGCTAAGTATAGGCCAGGACAGGGTTAAAGCCAATAAATGCCAGGGCTAACCAGAAGCCTGGGACTTTGCTCCAGGCTCTTAGGATCAAAGGATTACTGGTTTACCAGCGCGAACTGATTCGAGCAATGCCCGGATGGTGACCACATTAGCACGGCTATCAGCCAGGCTAAGGAGCGGGGGCGTGTTGAGCAAGATCGCCTCAGCGATATCCTCCACTTCACCGATATATAGCTCTTGCCCTGCTACGCGGATCATCTCGGTCTTTTCCCCTCGCGTCAGATAAATCTTCTCATCTCGGCCCGGTTTGAACGGAACCGGCACGGACAGTGTCCCCGCAGCCCCGACAATTTCAATCTGGGCGCGGAACGGCGAACGGAATCCGCTGTCGAACTGGGCGTATACATCTCCCGGGAAGCGCATCTGCCCGATGAAGGTCTCGTCGGCTCCCCCCAGACCCGTAAGCTGCCAGCCAAACACCTCGACCGGTTCCGCCCCGAGCAGCATGCGCGCGTAACTGATTGGATAACAACCCACGTCCCAAATGCTACCACCTCCCATGTCAGCCTGTGTGCGGAAGTTACCCTGACGGGTCAGAACGAAAGTGAAGGCGCCCTTGATGAGTTGCAGCTGCCCCAAGACACCACTATCAACGATCTCTTTCACCTGCAGCGTCTGAGGATGGTGCCGGTACATAAAGGCTTCCGTCACCACCTGTTTATACTTGGCTGCCGCAACAGCTATGGCATCCACTTCGTTCGTTGTGGTCGCCAGCGGCTTCTCACACAACACGTGCTTGCCAGCCTCGACGGCTTTGATCGTCCACTCAGCATGCAGACTGTTGGGCAACGAGTTGTAGATGACATCAATCTCCTGGTCAGCCAGCATAGCCTCGTAGCTAGCATAAGCGCGTGGGACCTTCCACTTACGGGCGTAAGCTTCAGCACTTTTTTGTGTTCGGCTGGCTATAGCAACCAGTTGATTGCGTTTGGAAGCGCGCAATGGCGGGATCAGCGCCTGGTTGATGTGCGCAGTTCCTAAAAGCCCCCATCGCAACGATTGTTGGCTCACGAATCAACCTCCTTCGATTGATTTACCAGTAGTGGTGAACTAAGGGCCGAATTCTCCGATCGTAAATCTCGCCAACCTTGGACATTGTTTCATCCGACAGCGGCGGTAGATCGGCAGCCTGAACGTTTTCCTTGGCCTGATCCGGTCGCTTGGCCCCTGGAATAGTGCAGGTGACCTGGTCGAACATCAGAATCCAACGCAGGGCAAACTGTGCCATCGTCATCCCAGACGGAATCAGGGGGCGCAACTCATCTACAGCCTGCAATCCGGTTCGGTAATCCACTCCTGCAAAGGTTTCCCCTCTATCAAAGGCTTCGCCATGTCGATTGAATGCCCGGTGATCGTTTGGCTCAAAGTTTGTATCGGGCTTTAGCTTACCGGTCAGCATGCCGCTGGCCAGCGGGACGCGCGCCAAAATGCCCACTTTGCGCTTGGCGGCTTCCTTGAAAAATAGTTCCGCAGGCCGCTGTCGGAAAATATTGAAAATGATCTGTACACTTTGCACATGCGGGAATTCAATCGCCTTGAGTGCTTCTTCTACCTTCTCGACGCTTACGCCGTAATGACGCACTTTACCCTGTTTCACCAAGTCATCCAGCACGCCAAAGACCTCCGGTTGGTAATAGACTTCGGTGGGTGGGCAGTGCAACTGCAACAGATCAAGCGCCTCGAATCCCAGGTTCTTCAGGCTGCGCTCGACAAAGGCAGTTAGATTCTTGCGGTTGTACCCACCAGCAAGATGGGGATCCAGCCGTCGTCCGGCCTTGGTAGCCACGTAGATGGTCTCGCTTCGCTCACGACGCAACTTGCCAACTAATCGTTCACTGCGCCCATCACCGTAGACATCAGCGGTATCGATGAAATTGACCCCCAGATCAATCGCGCGATGCAGAGCCGCCAGCGATTGCGCGTCATCAACTGAACCCCACTCCCCTCCTATAGCCCAGGCGCCAAAACTGACGGCAGAAACCTGATACCCTGTGCGCCCTAATTGACGATATTGCATGCTTCTCTCCTTTATTATGTTCTTTACAGTTATTATACCGGGATAACCGAACCGATCATACTTCTCCATTTATCTTTTCAGCGGTCAAACCGGAAGGTCATGCAAGAAGCTGTCTCCCGCTACTACAATCAGCTATAATGTGCACATCTTGGGTTTTTCTCCTGAAATTCTATGCGCAAATTATTCTCCCTCCTGGGCTGGACCCGCCACAGTTCCTACCTGCTAAGCGGCTTTTTGCTGGTCATCCTTTTGATCGTTTATATCTGGTGGCCGCTGGCCGAAGAAGTACTGGCCTATATCGATTGGAGTGGACCGTGGTGGCTGTATTTCGACTGGCTGCTGGTCGGCATTTTCCTGTTCATGTCCCTGACCATCATCGCACGCGCCGACCTGCGCTATGACGCCTGGATCGTGCTGGTCGGGACGATCGGTGGGCTGGTGATCGAATCCTGGGGCACACAGACCAACCTGTGGTTCTACTACACCAACGAACGGCCCCCATTGTGGATCATCCCGGCCTGGCCAATCGCCACACTCTCCATCGACCGCATTACGCGGTTGTTCCTGGCTCTGACCCGCAAGGCCGGGAACGAACTCTCTCATCAGCCCTGGACAAAGCCGATTTCCAGGCTGATTAATTTCAAGAGCCTGTATTGGCTCACCTTCGGTTCGTTCTACGTCTTGATGCTGGTCTTCGTTGCCCCGACTTTCGATAAGTCTTACACCTGGCTCTCGCTCCTGCTATGCACCCTCCTGATCCTGACGCCCACCAATCACCGCACCACCTTCCTGACCTTCATCGCCGGAGCCGGACTGGGCTACTTTCTCGAATTATGGGGCACCACGCGCCAGTGCTGGACCTATTACACCTACCAAACCCCGCCATTATTTGCCGTGCTGGCACACGGCATGGCCGCTGTCGCTTTTTGGCGCGCCGGCCTGATCCTCAAACAACTGGCAGGCAGGGTAAAATCTCGCATGCTAAACATATTTTCCGACGTGCGGGCCAGTACAGATTAGCCTCAAAATTTCGCCAGTTTTACCGGTTTGCTCTTCTTATAAAAAGGCAGGATGAACAGCTTGATCGTCGCATTAATATTCGTATCATCATGCAATTGGGCGGACTTTGTGCCCACGCCAGTCAACCAGATTCAAACACTCTGATAAGGATAACCATGACCCTACCTACCAAAATCGTCGTCATTGGCGCTGGCAGCGCTTCTTTTGGCGAGAATACCCTGGCCGCATTGATGCGCAGCCAACGCCTGCGCGGCAGCTCTTTGGCGCTGGTGGACCGCAACCCTGCCAGCCTGGACATCGTGAAGCGCCTGGCTGAGCGCCTGAACCGCGAATGGGATTGCCAGATGACCATAACCGCCCATGCCCAACACCGCCAGGCGTTGGAAGGCGCCGAATTCGTCGTCTCAGCCATCGAAGTCGGTCCGCGCGAGCAGCTGTGGAAGAGCGACTATGAAATCCCGCTTCAATTCGGCCTGCACCAACCCTATGCCGAGAATGGCGGTCCGGGCGGTTTCGCCCACGCTTTGCGCAACATCGGCCCGGTAATGGAAATCGTGCATGATATGGAACAGATCTGCCCCGAGGCCTGGTTCATCAATTTCACCAACCCGATGACGCGCATCTGTGACGCGGTCAACCGGCACAGCCGCATCCAAGCGGTTGGCCTGTGTCACCAGATTTTTATCGGCTATGCCTTCGTCGGGATGGTGCTGGCCGAAGAGTTGGGTATCGAAGTGCCCGAGGGCATCGATGGGATGCACGCTGACATCCTGCAGCACGCCCTGCGCGACCAGGTAGTACATCAAGTCGTGCCACGCCTGGATATCCAGGCAGCCGGTCTTAACCACTTCACCTGGATCGTCGCCATGCACGACCGGCAGAACGGCGAGGATCTGTACCCGCGTTTCAGGGAACGTTTTGCCTCATTCGACCCTAATTTCGAACCGCTTACACGGGACGTCTACCAGGCCTTTGGTCTTTTCCCAGTTCCCGGCGACACGCACCTGTGTGAATACCTGCCCTGGGTGGCGGACCCGCTCACCAAACCCTGGGAAAAATACAATATCCGCCTGTACGACTGGAACACCTGGGCAGGGCTGCGCGATTTCAGTCTCGACCGCCTGAACGACATGGCTGAAGGCCATCTGACCATCGAGAGCTTGCTCGAGGCAGATTCAGAAGGCGCGTTGGAGATGATCGAACACCTGGCCGGCGCCGGTACCCACTACCATCTTGCAGCGAACCGACCCAACCTGGGTCAGATCGCCAACCTGCCGCTCGGGGCCACAATCGAGACGCCGGTACTGGTGGACGGCGCGGGCATCCATCCGGTCCACGTCGGTACCTTACCTGAAGCAATCGCCGAATTGCTGCGGCGCGAGATCAGCGTCGGACAGTTGTGCGTCGATGCGGCTGTGGAAGGTTCGCGCGAAAAAGCCCTGCAAGCCCTGCTGCTTGATCCGATGATCAGCGACATCGGCACTGCCCGGCAAATCCTGGATGCCTATTTGACGGCTTACAAGCAGTACTTGCCCCAGTTCTGGACATAAAATGCTCTAGAATTCTTTCTGTTAATAGAAATGGCCTCGGAGCTAAAGCTCCGAGGCCAAATGTTTTGGCTGCAGTGTCATCTAAGGCAAAGAGAGCAACAGCATCGTCTCCGTGCTCAACGCATCCGCCGCCTCCTGGGTCACGAATTTCGGCGCTTTGCCCTGCACCTGATTCTTAAAGGCCTGGAGCTGTGCTTCATAAGCACTTTGTTTGCCTTCAGCTTTGAAGCGAGCAGCCTTTTCAAGGTGGTCGAGCAGATTCTTGGTCGTATTATTGCCGGTGATCATGCCATTGGCATCATAGTACATCAACAAGGCGGTCAGTCGGTCAACGCTTGGCAGATTGGAGATAGTTGCCACTTGCGGATCATGGTCGCTCGTCCCGCGCGCCACATCGCCTGTATAGTCAGCCGGGAAATCACTGTTGATATGCGCGCTGCGAATTTGCTCGAGATCCGCCAGCATTGGCTGGTTGACGAAGATCTGGTCAAGCGTTTGCGCCATGCCCACGTAAACGTAGCTGTAGGCAGACTGAGGCGCCTGGCTTAACAGAACATCCCACAGATTTGTCAGTCCCAAACCTGGGGCATAGAGCGAACCCAACTGGTCGCTCGAACCGGGTTGGCCGATAGGTGCGAATGGATCGTCTGGGCGCGGGTAGACGTTCAGGTCACCGCCGAGGGCAATGTTCGCGTTCGGGTTGGCAGCCTGTAGGAACGCCACGATGGCCGCGTTGTACTTGGCTTGCTCCGTGCGGTGATCGACACAACTGTCAGGTCCGCTCTTGAAGTGGTTGTTGATCACATAGACGTCGGTAAAGATGCTGGTGCCGATGCCATCGCGCCAGACGCGGAAGAGGCCGATATCGGGAGCACGCGGGAAGACCCAGGAGGTCTCGCAAGCGCTTACCCCGGCCGGCAAGACCGCGTTCAAAGTCTTCGGGTTCGAGACGTCGCCATCATAAGGCACAGCCGTATAGCCGGGGATAGCTGGGCTGCCGCCCAGGATGGGATCACCAACGGGAGACAGGAGCTGCACCCGGTCTGTCCGATACAGGAAGGCCGGGGCGATGCCGCGCAGGTCTGAACTGTCGCGGTCGAAGGCAGCATCATAAGCCGGGCCTCCGTCTGCGGCAATCTTAAGCGCCAGTTCTTGCAGCACATCCGGCTTGCCGTCCGCATTGTCGGTTGTGCCGCATGTGAGCGCGCTGCCGGTTACGGTGCAGATATCCTGGTTCTCGACCTCCTGTACCATGAGGATATCCGGGCTGTGCAGGTCGTTGACGATCTGCAGGGCAATGTCATTCAGGCGGGCCTGATAAGCGGCATCACCGTCAGGAACGTAGTCGTAAGGTGGGGAGATGGCAGCCAGGAAAGGAGCCACCTTGGGACAACCAGAGTCACCCGCAAAATCACAACCGGAGAAGGGATTGTCGCGGTAATCGTACAGGTTCTCCAGGTTGAAATCGACGATGCTGTAGCTGGTGCTGCGATCAATAACCTGCGGAGGATTGTTCTGGTAGGGATCGGGACCTGTGTTCAGATCAGGTTGCGTCGTGATCTCGATCCGGTACTTGTTGAAGGTGTAGTTGAGCCCGCCGACCGGCGCGTTGGTTACGGTGTCGAAGGTCCGTGCCGGCGCGATCAAAGCCTGGGCGTCGCCTTCAGTGGCTTTGATTCCCAGGCTGCCCATCAGGATGCGGTAGCCGTTGCCGTCCCAGTTATTGGGATCATAGTTATCATCCAGTGGATGAGCATCGCGGAACGCACGGCGTGTGTAAGGATCAGGGCGTTGTGCAATCATGCTGTCCGGGCTCGCGATCCAGACCTCGGCATCGGCCGGGCTGAAGACATTGCGGCCGCCGAGCACGATGCTGTCCTGGGGTACCTGCACCCGCATGCCCTGGAACCGTTCCCAGTAGCGGTTGGCATCTGCCAGGCTGACGGGCGGGTTGGCCAAAACGGGAGCCAGTTCGGCGTCCAGGTCCACACCGCTGCGGACGACCGGCTCGACGAGGGTCGCGCTAGAGAGCTCGGTCATGTTGTAGTATTCGCTAATCGTACCTGAGATGACGACTTCATCTCCAACGGTGGGTACGTAGCCTCCAATCAGGTCAGTGAAAGTGTTCATGAACACGAACAGGCCGTCGGAGGTGTGCGGATCGTCATCTGCGGTAGCAGCTGTGTTCTGGATAAAAAAGCCTTTGTAGGTGCCCCCGAAGCTGGTCGCCTGCAGGGTCTTTTCATAGATTACGCCTTGTACGACCACCGTTTGGCCGGAACCATTACCGCTTGGTGGCGCATAGGGCGATCGGTGGGCAGCGCCATCATCCGTATCTCCGACAGGTCCGTTGACCGTGCCGATGGGCAGAATCCTGTAAACATTGAAAACGATCGAGGCGCTGCCGCTGCGTGTTTCAGCATCGCTGATGGTGCAATTAAGCGTCTTTTCGCCATCTGTCGTACCAGAATCGACAGTGGCCAAGAAGGAGAAAATATTGTCGCCCACGGTCGCGTCGCCGTTGCTGCCATCGTCGAAGAAGGTCTGTGCAGCGGACCCGCCAATAGTGCTCAAGTCACAACTGACCGCCAGACCGGTGCTGGTCGGGTTTTCGCCCGGAGTGACCGCAACCGTCAACAAGCTGGTATCACCGGTCTTGACCAAGTCGGGGTCAGCCGCGCCCGTGCCGGTGGGGTTAGTCGTCACCGGACCGCTGCCGAAAGTCTGCCCGGTGTTGAATGCTCCAAAGGTGTTCGGTGCCTCACCAGCCCATGTAAAATCTCCATAGGATGTGCCGTTGCCAGTTAGTTGTAGAGAATAACCAACCGGCGTGCTAGAACCTTCGACTACGCCGATGTCGGTACTGGTCAGGCCATCCGCCGGACCGCCCACGGCCATAAAGGTCCCTTCGTAGCTCAGGAACTGAACCACGTTATTAGCAGCATCGACCAGGGCCATGCCGTCGGGCGATCCGTTCTGCAGGCCGTTGCTCGGGTAGGTGACCACCACCACCCCGAAACCGCCGCCCAGGTCCGGGATCGTGCCGCTCAGTGTCGTCGTTCCATAGGAAACGCCATTACTGCCATTGTAGAGCACCAGGCTCCAGCTGGTCAGATCGGTGCCGGCCGGGCCGGCTACTTCAACGGCTTCGCCGACGTCGGTACCGGTGTTGTCATAATGAATTTCATTGATGAAGGGTGCGGGGGGTAGGCTGAAAGTCTGCCCGGTGTTGACTGCCCCAAACGTGTTAGGAGATGATCCTGCCCAGGTGAAATCGGCATAAGCAGTGCCGGTGCCGGTCAATTGCAGCGAGTCTCCAATTGCTGAATCTGAGGCTTCGGCTACGCCGATATCATCACAGATCATCCCTGCGGCCGGTCCGGAAGCGGCTGTGAACGTCCCTTCGTAACACAGGAACTGGACAACCGCGCTACTATCATCCACAAGAGCCAAACCATCGGGGGAGCCATTTTGTATGCCAGCCCGTGGAAACTCCAGGGTGCCATAGCCATTATCTTGATTAGGGATTACCCCGCTCAATGGGATTGTATCGTAAACATTCAGCTGGCTGCTGCTGCCATTGTATAGGGCAATACTCCAGCCAGCCAGATCGGTGCCGGCCGGGCCGGCTACTTCGACGGCTTCGCCGACGTCGGTACCGGTGTTGTCATAATGAATTTCATTGATGAAAACGCTGGGTGAGGCTGCAGCAACCTGGCCTGTTGGCAAAAGACTGGCCATTAAAGCCAACAACATCAACAGAGCCGTTAGTTTGGACAATCTTGTCTTGTACATGCATTTCTCCTTTTTATATCAAATGGTGAAATTAAGCAGTTCGGCTGACAAGAGCACGAACCCAGAAGATCAATCGTTTTTCCAAAACGATTGACAATAATTCATCCCCTGACTTGAAAGAAATCGCTATCTTGCGCCTCCTGAAATAGAATTTCCCGCCCTGGTGGGCAATTAACATACCTATATTCTAGAGGCGACTTAACAAAAATGCAAGGCGGATAGGCAATTAATTTGAAACTTTAAGAATGGCACTCCAGGCTGGCCCCCTGGCTCGCCTGGCAGGGATAGAGATTTGGTTCCAGCCCGGACGTGCGATGATAGCAACCCAAGACATGTCCGACGAAGGCCTGCTGGTCAGCCTCGCGCACCAGAGCGACCGCGCAGCCGCCGAAGCCAGCGCCGGTCATCCTGGCTCCCAGACAACCCGCCTGCTGCCGGGCGCAGGCTACCATCTGGTTCAAAGCCGGGTTGCTGACCTCGAAATCATCCCGCAGACTGGCGTGGCTGGCATCCAGCAGCATCCCCAGGCGGACAACCTCACCTGCGTGCATGGCCTGGACTGCATGCAGGACGCGCTGGTTCTCCGTGATGATATGCCGCGCGCGGCGAAAGGTGATTTCATCCATTTTGTCTGCCGCAGCCTGCAATTGATCCAGGTTGGCGTCCCGCAGGGCTTTGACCCCCAGCACGCGCGCCGCAGCTTCACACTGGCTGCGCCGCTGGTTGTAGGCTGAACCAACCAGACCGCGCCGGGTAGCGGTATCCATCACCACCACGGCCAGCCCCTGCGGCAGGGGGACCTGTTCGTATGCCAGCGTGCGGCAATCCAGGAAGAGCGCCTGGCCAGCTTGCGCAAGGGCTGAGGCCATCTGGTCCATGATGCCTGAGTTGACCCCGATCCATTCGTTCTCGCAGCGCTGGCCGGCAGCCGCCATACGCACCGGATCCCAGTCAAAGCCTGAGACGGCCATAAAAGCCCGCGCAACCGCCATCTCGGTCGCAGCCGAGGACGACAGTCCCGCCCCTATCGGTACGTCCCCGGCCATGACCCCCTCCCAGCCCCGCAGGGTGTACCCCGCTTGCTGCAAGGCCTGCGCCATCCCTTTAAGGTATTCGAGCCAGCCCTGCCCCCGCTGCAAATCGTCCAGGGAAAATTCTTCCGTCTCTTCAAAGTCCGTTGAGTGGACAACGACCTGCCGGTCCGGGCGCGAGCGCAGCGCGATCCATATCGCCCGGTCAATCGCCATCGGCAGCACAAAGCCATCGTTGTAGTCGGTGTGTCCGCCGATCAGATTGACCCGTCCCGGCGCGCGGACGAGCAAGGATGGCTCTTCATGAAAATATTCGGCAAAGGATTTTTTGACTTGATTTTGCATATCTTTCATCTATATTTCGTACTTGCCCACCTGGCATAGACTGCTTGTGAAAGCAAGCGCCCGGCACTCCTCTCACGTGTGACCAGTTCGCCCTGTTCCACCTGACCCCCGAGATCTTGGAGTAAAACCGCCAGGGCCTGTCCGGCGTGCAGCGCCGAAGCCTGGACAGCATAGATCGTCATGACCACGAACAAAGGTTTATCGCTCAGGATCTCCCGGCAGGCCTGCAGCAGGCGCGGCAGGGATTTGTACACTTCCCAAACTTCCCCTTTGGGACCGCGACCGAACTTGGGCGGGTCCAGGATCAGGCCTTCGTATTGATTGCCGCGCCGCCCTTCGCGCTGCACGAACTTGAGCGCATCGTCCACCAGCCAGCGGACCGGCTTGTCGCTCAACCCCGAAAGTGCCTGGTTCTCGCGAGCCCAGGCGACTGATTTCTTGGAGGCATCCACGTGTGTGACCTGGGCCCCGGCAGCAGCGGCAGCCAGGGTCGCCAGTCCGGTGTAGCCGAACAGGTTCAGTACCTTGACCGGCTTGCCGGCCCCGCTGATCAAGTCAGCCGTCCAATCCCAATTTGCTGCCACTTCCGGAAAAACGCCCAGGTGTCGCCCCGGCGTGGTCATGACCTGGAAATGCAAATTCCCGTACCCCATCTCCCATTTTTCAGGAATCTTCTTTTTGATTTCCCAGTGGCCCCCACTCTCTTCGCCGCTGGGGCGAAAAACAGCATGCGCGTCCTGCCAATCCTGCTCCGGTAAGGCGCGCCGCCACATCGCCTGCACTTCCGGACGCACGAACCTATACGCTCCGAAGCGTTCCAGCTTCAAGCCGTCGCCGCTGTCAAGCAGATCATAATCCTGCCAATTGGAAGATTCAAGCAGGGAGATGGTAGCAAAATTGACCATATTTTATGGGCAGAAAACCTACACTTTACAAGATTAACAACTTAAGTGCTTGCTTTTATCCCACAAAATCTGTATAATGTGGGGGAAAGTGGTAGGAAGTGGAGGACGCCGGACTGACCCGGCGTTCGCCATATTAAAGGACAGCAGAACATATGTTCCTTGGGCAGTTCCAGCACTCGCTCGACGATAAAGGTCGACTCACCATCCCGGCTCGCTTCCGCGAACTGTTGGAAGGTGGTGCTTTCATTACCCAGGGCTTCGACCGCTGTCTGATGGTCCTGACGACAGCCTACTTTGAACAGGTTTACGAACGCATCAACGCTATGAACCTGACTGATCCGTCCGCTCGCCTACTGCGCCGAATGATCCTGGCCAACGCTTATGCGGTCGAAACGGACAAGGTCGGGCGCATCCTGGTGCCGCAGAATTTGCGCCAGTTGATTAACCTCGAAAGCGAGGCCATCGTGACTGGCCAGGGCAACTACTTTGAAATCTGGACCCCGGTGCTGTGGAATCAACAGATGACACAGTTCCAGGATACCGATGCCAACAACCAACGCTTCGCGGCTCTCGACCTCTCAAGTTGAGCGTATGGTTGCAGCACCGCACCAACCTGTTCTTTACCATGAAATTATACACGCGTTGCAGCCCAACAGCCCAGGCTTTTATGTCGATGGGACAGTCGGCGCGGGCGGTCATGCCCGCGGGATTTTGGAGGCCTGTGCACCAGACGGGTGTCTGCTTGGTCTTGATCTAGATCCGCAGGCGCTTGCGCTCGCACGTGAGTTCTTGGCTCCTTACGGGAAGCGCGTTCGGCTGGTCCAGGCCTCCTATACCTCACTACGCGAGGTTTTGCGCGGAGAGGGCTGGGAAAGGGTCCAAGGCATCCTGCTCGATCTGGGGCTTTCGTCCATGCAGATGGACAATCCCGAGCGCGGATTTTCCTTCCAGGTC
Organism: uncultured Chloroflexia bacterium; assembly: GCA_963790075.1. Classification (GTDB taxonomy): domain Bacteria; phylum Chloroflexota; class Anaerolineae; order Anaerolineales; family Villigracilaceae; genus CAYOUV01. The sequence goes on along the minus strand of CAWBNG010000004.1, from coordinate 651,497 downwards.
GACGCACCGCTAGACATGCGCTTCGATCCAAGCCGGGGTCTGACCGCCGCTGATTTGGTCAATAGCCTGCCCGAGACCGAGTTGGTCGACCTGCTCTTTCGCTATGGAGAAGAGCCCCGCTCGCGGCGGATCGTGCAGGCCATCCTCCAGGCCCGTCCCGTGACAACCACCGGACAATTGGCCGAGATCGTCGCCCGGGCTTATCCTGAGCGCGGACGTACCCACCCGGCCACGCGCACTTTCCAGGCCCTGCGCATCGCCGTCAACCAGGAACTGGAAGCGCTCGAGCAGATCTTGCCGAAGGCCATCGAAGCCTTGTCCGCCGGCGGACGGCTGGCCATCATCTCCTTCCACTCGTTGGAGGATCGGATCGTCAAGGAATACTTCCGCCGGGAAAGCCGCGACTGCATCTGCCCACCCAGGCAACCGGTCTGCACTTGCGGACATAAAGCAACGCTGAAAGAGGTAGTTCGAAAACCGATTACGCCTGGTGAGGCCGAAATTCAAGTAAATCCCCGGGCACGCAGTGCAAAATTACGAATCGCAGAGAAATTATAACGACCGTCGCCCTTAGAGAAAAGGTCATGGAAAACATTACTCGCATCTTCCACGCATATAAGCAAGCCGCCTGGCGCACCCAGAGACAGATGATTGGCATCTTTCTGGTTGCGCTGGTTGGCGTTACCATGGTCGCCGCAATTTATCTGAGTGTCACGGCCCGTACTGCAATCGTCGGCCGCCAAATTCAGAATATGGAAAATGAAATCATTAACGGCCAGCGCGTTAATGCTGATTTGCAAACACAATTAGCTTCGCTGACATCAGCCTCTGAGATGGAAAAGCGGGTGCTATCCAGAGGTTATCAGCCAACTGAACCAGGTGAGATCGCGTATATTGCCATTGCCGGATACACGCCCCATAATTCCATCAGTTTGGCGCCTCAGCCACAACCGCGGCCACCGGCTATCCCACCAGAGTACACGGAAACGCTCCTGGATTGGTTCGACCAACAAATGCAAGGTATGGCATCGACTGGAGGGACTCCATGAGAAAGCCATACATTTGGCGCTCATTGACAGTGGCCGCACTCCTGGCAGTGCTCGGCCTTTCGATCGTTATCCGGATCATCCGCATCCAGAACAGCCCTGAAGCGGCCATCTTCCGCGATCAGGCAAGCCGTTACGACGGGGAATTTCGCACGTTTTACCCGGCGCGTGGCGAAATCTACGATCGCAGCGGGCAAATGCTGGCCGGGAACAAGACCGTTTTCGAGATCGGTGTCACGCTGGATAAAGTCAAAAATCCAAGCACAATCGCTCAAACGCTGAGCGCCAACATTGGATTGGATTACAACTCCGTCTATGACGCCATCACCGATCCCCCCAAAAATCTGACTTATTTGGTGCTGGCCGACTACGTCTCATCCGATCAGGCTTCCGCCCTGCAAAAGATGAAGCTGGACATGGGGACTCTCACCAGTAATTGGAAAGAAGTTGTACGCCCCAGCCTGGCGGGGCTGGAGTTCAAGCCGCATCTGATGCGTTCATACCCGGAGAACAACCTGGCTTCGAACATTATTGGCTTCGTCACACGTGAAGGAAAGGGCTATTTCGGGATTGAAGAAAAATACAACAACCTGCTGGCTGGAAACCCTGTCACGGTGTGGGTGCCGTCCGATCCAAACCGGGTGCAGGAAATTCCGCAAATTCCCAATGGGACGTCCTTGATCCTGACAGTCGACCGGGAATTGCAGGCTTCTGTCGAGCAAATCCTGGATTCGGCACTGCAAACTTACGGCGCGCCGTCTGGCTCGATCGTGGTGATGAACCCGCGCACAGGCGAAATCCTGGCGATGGCCTCCAACCCTCGCCTGGATCTAAATCAGTTCTGGCAATACGAAAACATCTATCACAGCGCCAGCGAGTACGATCCGCCCGTCAGCATGCCTTACGAGCCCGGCTCGGTCTTCAAAATCCTGACTATGGCAGCAGCCCTGGATACTGGTACGGTCACACCCAACACACCGTTCTTCGACTCTGGCACGATCCTGGTCGGAGGAGCCAATATCTATAACTGGAACTCGGAAGCCTGGGGGCAGCAGGACATGATTGGCTGCCTGCAACATTCGTTGAACGTCTGCCTGGCCTGGGTTGCCACACAGGTAGGCCCGCAGAATTTCTACAACTACATGCAGCGCTTTGGGATTGGCCGTCCTACCGGTATCGACCTGGCCGGGGAAGCGGCCGGCCGGCTCAAGATCCCGGGCGATACCGATTGGTATCCGGTCGACCTGGGAACCAATTCTTTCGGCCAGGGTGTAGCTGTCACCCCGATCCAGATGATGATGGCCGCCTCTGCTATCGCCAATGGTGGGCGCATGGTCACGCCACACGTGTTGTACGGCATGGTAAAAAACGGCCAGCAATACAATACGCCTCCGCAGTATGCAGGAACGCCCATCTCTACCAAGACGGCTCAAACGCTAAATGCGATGTTGGCTATCACGCTCGAGAACGAAGCCTCTCAGGCACTGGTACCTGGGTACCGCTTGGCTGGCAAGACCGGCACGGCGCAAATCCCAACTCAGTTTGGTAATTACTCGCCGGATAAAACCAACGCGTCCTTCATCGGATGGGGTCCGGCCGACGATCCGCAATTCATGATTTATGTCTGGCTTGAGCAACCCAGTGCCTCCATCTGGGGTTCTGAAACGGCCGCCCCCGTCTTCGCACAAGTCGTACAAAAGACCGTCGTCCTGTTGAATATCCCGCCAGATAGCGTCCGACAGCAAATGGCAGCTAACAAGTAGGAATCGATGCTGATATTGGCAGATGCAATCGAAGCCCTGACGAACGTTCACTTGGAGACGGCTACCACAGTCATCACCGAGGCGGCGGTCAACTCGCGACAGGTCATCCCTGGCGCGCTGTTTGTTGCCATGAGAGGCGAACACACAGATGGCCACGATTACATCAAGGACGCCTTCGAACGCGGCGCTTCTTTCGCCTTGATCGAACATGAGGTTTCAAGCGATTTCCTGGTCCTGGATTTACGCGATGCACAGCAGGATAAGCCCACCATCTCCCTGGCTCCGCCGCTTTGCTTGCGGGTCGACAACACACTTTCGGCTTTGCAGCAAATTGCCCGCTTCTGGCGTCGCAAGTTGGACCTGCGCGTGATTGGCATCACCGGCAGCGTTGGCAAATCAACAACCAAAGAGTTGATCGCCGAAGTGCTCAGTCAGCGTTACCACACATTGAAAAACCCTGGCAATCTCAACAACGAAATTGGATTGCCATTAACCATTTTGCGTCTGGGTTCAGGTTACCAGCGTGCCGTGCTGGAAATGGGCTTTTATGTTCCCGGCGAAATTGCGTTGTTATGCGACATTGCCCTGCCACAGGTCGGTGTGGTAACCAACATCGGCACGGTCCATGCTGAGCGGGCCGGCTCGCAGGAGGCAATTTTTCGCGGCAAATCCGAATTGGTGCAAGCCCTGCCCTCCTCCCCGGATGGCATCGCCATTTTGAACTACGACGATACCTGGGTTCGGAAGATGGCAGAAAAAACGAGTGCGCAGATCTTCTTCTATGGTCTGACCCCCGATTCCGATCTATGGGCAGACGAGATCACCGGTCTGGGTTTGGATGGGATCCGCTTCCGGTTGCACTATCGCAATGAAACCTTGTTTGTTCGCGTCCCATTGATCGGACGTCATTCGGTGCACACCGCGCTGAGAGCGGCTGCCGTTGGCCTGGTGGAAGGCCTAACCTGGCAGGAAATCTTCGACGGCCTGAGCCAGGGACATACCCAACTGCGGCTGGTCGCTGTCCGCAGCGAAAACGGCGCTATGCTGCTTGACGACACATACAACGCCTCACCCGAGTCCACGTTAGCAGCCCTCAACCTGCTGGAGGAATTGGACGGGCGTAAAATTGCAGTGCTGGGTGACATGCTCGAGCTTGGGCAGTACGAACGCCAGGGCCACGAGCTGGTCGGCGTGCGTGCTTCCGAGATCGCCAATATCCTGATCACGCTTGGCGAGCGTGCCCATGTCATCGCTGAAGCTGCCCGCAAGTCCGGCATGAAGAAAACCTCGATCATCGAGTTCGAAGGTGTTGATGAAGTGGTTGATTGGTTGAACAAAAATATAAGTGATAACGATGCCGTATTGATCAAAGGCTCGCATGGACTGCGCATGGACCGCATTGTTTCTGCGCTGGAGGTACAGTCCAGATGAAAGACAGCACCCTTGCGCTGAGCCTGGCTGGCTTGAGTTTCATGTTGACCGTCATCTGGGGTGGTCCGCTGTTGCGCGTCTTGCGTTACTTCAAGATCGGTAAGCTGATCCGCGTGGAAGGTCCAGACCGGCACTTCAACAAGATGGGAACACCTACCATGGGTGGCGTGATGATCATCCTGCCTGTGCTGATGTTGACCGGGCTGCTTAATGCCGTTTCACTGATCGGCTTCCAACAAAATATCATTGGGCGCTCGGTGCTGCTGCCCCTGCTGGTCATGATTGCCTACGCCACCCTGGGCGCGCTCGACGACTGGGAAGGTATGCGCGGGTCACGGCGGGCACAAGGCATGCGCGCCCGAACTAAATTTGCCGTGCAGGTGCTTTTTGCGCTGGTCATCGCCTGGGCCTTGAAATATCTGCTTGACTCGCCCGATCTCTTCATTCCGGGTGTCAAAGGCATGATCGGACTGGGCGTCTGGTACGTTCCGATTGCAGCCTTTATCATCGTCAGCGAATCCAACGCCGTCAACTTCACCGACGGACTGGACGGGCTGGCTGGGTTGATCTCGGCCACTGCCTTCGCTGCTTACGGCGGGATCGCCATGCTGCAGGGACAGGTTTTCCTGGGTCGTTTCTGTTTCACAGTAGTCGGGGCCTTGTTCGGTTTTTTATGGTTCAACGTCCACCCAGCCCAGTTGTTCATGGGCGATACCGGTTCACTTTCACTGGGCGCGACCCTGGCCGTGGTGGCCTTGATGACCGGACAATGGGCATTATTGCCGTTGATCACCATCATACCGGTCAGCGAAGTCTTGAGTGTAATCTTGCAGGTCAGCTTCTTCAAACTGACCAAAGGACGCCGGTTGTTTAAGATGGCTCCGCTGCATCACCATTTCGAGCTGCTTGGCTGGAGCGAAACCCAGGTCGTGCAGCGCTTCTGGCTGATCAGCCTGCTGGTTGCCATGCTTGGCATCGGATTGGCATTGGTGTAATGATTAATAATTTGACCGGAAAACGCGTGGTAATCATCGGAGCTGCCCGTCAGGGACAGGCTCTGGCGCGTTATCTGGTCCGCCACGGCGCTCAGGTGACCCTGAACGACCGCCGTTCCATCGAGGATTTACGCGCCGCCCAGGCTGCCTTGATGGATTTGAATGTAAATTGGATCACTGGCGGACATCCGCTTGAGATGTTGGACGAGGCGGATCTGCTCTGCCTCTCCGGCGGGATCTCATTAAATATTCCGATCGTGATCGAGGCACAGCGCCGCGGAATCCCGCTCTCAAATGACACACAGATTTTTCTGCAGGCCGTGCCCTGCAAAACGATCGGTATTACCGGGTCAGCCGGCAAAACCACCACAACCAGTCTGGTTGGCCATATGGCTCAGGAAGCTTTCGAAGCGCATTCGACGAACGTCTGGATTGGCGGCAACATCGGGGATCCGCTGATTAATTATGTGGATGACATGAAAGCCGACGATCTGGCGATCATGGAAATTTCGAGCTTCCAGTTGGAACAGATGAGCATCTCTCCACAAATCGCAGTCGTGCTAAACATCACCCCCAACCACCTGGATCGGCACAACACGATGGAAGCTTATACCGCTGCCAAGGCACGAATTCTGGAATTCCAGAGGCCGGAAGATACTGCCGTCCTGTGCCGCGATGACGCAGGCTCGTGGAATTTACGCGATAAAGTACAAGGCCGGTTAATCTCCTTCGGTTTCAGCCAGCTCGACGAGTCAGAAGAAGGCACCTTCATACAGGCAAGCCATCTTTACCTGCGCGAGAAAAATGTGGACATCCCACTCATGCTTGAGGATGCCATTCATCTGCGCGGCGAACACAACCGCATGAACGTGCTGGCTGCCTGTGCAATTGGTTTTGCCGCTGGTTTTCCGTTGGATTCTATGCTAGCTGCCATCCAAGAATTCCGGGGTGTGCCTCACCGGTTGGAGTTTGTCCGCGAGTGGAAGGGTAGCACGTGGTACAACAACTCGATCGCTACCGCTCCCGAGCGAACCATGGCAGCTGTCCGCTCCTTCGAGGTACCGCTGGTTTTACTGCTCGGCGGTCGGGACAAAAACTTGCCCTGGGAAGATTTAGCCGAAATGGTGCATATTCGCGTGGATCATGTCGTACTATTCGGCGAGGCTGCTGAGAAAATTGCGGCTGCGCTGGGACCTGTCCGGGACGGGAAACGGCCATTCAGTATCAACCGTTGTAAGGGTTTAAAAGACGCAGTTGAGTTAGCTGCCAGAATTGTTGAGCCGGGCGATATCGTTCTATTTTCGCCGGGCGGCACAAGTTTCGACGAGTTTCGCGACTTTGAAGAGCGCGGAGAAAGCTTTAGAACATGGGTACTGGAACTTTCGTAAATCGACAGTCGTACCGGACGACACCCGGAGGCGCCAAGCAGCGCACGACCGCTTTACGCGGTGGAGGCGATGTCGTCTTGTTGCTGGCAGTGATTGCCATCGTAGTCTTCGGTTTGCTAATGCTGTATTCAGCCTCCTGGGATTTTTCCTTCCAGATCTACGGCTCGGCGTCGCATATGTTCGTACGCCAATTATTATGGCTGGGATTGGGCGTGCTGACAGCCTTCGTGCTCACTCGTATCGACTACCACTACTGGCGCAATCTATCGGTGCCAGCCATCTTTCTGACCATCGCGCTTCTGTTAGGCGTACTCTTTATGAATGAAATCCGCCTGGGGGCTGCGCGTACCTTCTACGAAGGTTCGATCCAGCCTTCCGAGTTGGCCAAATTGGTCACCATCATCTATCTGGCCGTCTGGCTGTACACCAAACGCGACCAGATCCACGACGTGCAGCTGGGCCTGGTCCCGCTGGGCATCATCCTGGGTATTGTGGGTGGTTTGATCTATCTGCAACCCGACTTGAGCGCCGCCGCTACAGTCTTGATCCTGGGTGGATTGCTTTTCTTCCTGGCAGGCGGCGACATGCGGCAGATCGTGTTCCTGCTGTTGGCAGCCATCGTCGCTGGTTGGATCGTGGTCCAAATCAGCCAAACCGGTCAGGAACGCGTCAGTTCTTTCTGGGCCGGTATCAAAGACCCGAGCCAGGCGTCCTATCACGTCCGCCGCTCGCTGGAAGCCATCGTCAAGGGCGGATGGTTCGGGGTCGGCATCGGCCGCGCCAACACCAAGCTGACCGGCCTGCCCGTCCCGCCAACTGACAGTATTTTCGCTGTCATCGTCGAGGAACTGGGACTCTTTGGCGCTTTACTGGTGATCGGCATGTACGCTGTGCTGGTCTGGCGTGGGCTGGTTATCGCCCGCCGGGCTCCGGATATGCTCGGTACGCTGCTGGCTTCCGGCCTGACACTCTGGATCGGCCTGGAAGCAACCATCAACATGACGGTCATGGTTGGATTGTTGCCTTTTGCAGGCAATGCCCTGCCTTTCATCAGCGCAGGCGGCTCGAATCTGACTGCCTCCCTGGCAGCTATTGGTATTTTGATGAACATCTCCCGTCAAGGCGGAAGCCCCAGGACCGGCGATGATAACGAAGATCGGAGTACCTACGGTGCGGTTATTGATTTGCGCCGGCGGGACCGGAGGCGGCGTGTTTCCCGCCCTCGCCGTTCTGCAGGCCGTGAAAGATAAGGTTACCGATGTTTTGTGGATCGGTGGAGAAGGTGGCATGGAAGCTGATTTAGTCCAGCGTCAGGACATACCCTTTGCAAGCATCCCGGCAGCCGGTTTGCATGGTGTCGGGCTAAAGCAAATGCCCGGCAACCTGACCAAGCTAAGTCGCGGCGTCCTGGCCTCGCGGCGCATCCTGCAGCAGTTCAAGCCGGACGTGCTCTTCTTGACTGGCGGGTACGTGGCCGTTCCAATGGCATTGGCCGGTTGGCGTGTACCGACCCTACTTTACGTCCCGGACATCGAACCAGGTCTGGCGCTCAAATCCCTGGCACGCTTCGCGGACCGCATCGCTCTCACAGCCGAATCTTCGCAGCGATTCTTCCCCAACCACAGCCAACTGGTTGTGACTGGTTATCCCGTCCGCTCTGACTTGAGCATCTGGGAGCGCATGTCCGCCCGCAAGCATTTCAAGCTTTCTGACGAACTTCCCGTCCTGCTGGTCTTCGGCGGCAGCAAAGGCGCTCGCTCTCTCAATCAAGCCCTTCTGGCAAACCGCACAGCGCTGCTCGAAAAGACGCAAATCATCCACATCAGCGGTAGGCTGGATTGGCCTGAAATCCAAACCTCATTAAAGGATCTACCGCAGAGGTTAGCCGACCGCTACCGCGCTTTTGCTTACCTGCACGAAGATATGGGTGCTGCGCTGGCTGCTGCAGACCTGGTGGTATCGCGAGCCGGGGCGTCCACACTTGGTGAATTCCCGCTTTTCGGTTTACCCGCCATACTGGTCCCCTACCCGCATGCCTGGCGCTATCAAAAAGTAAACGCGGACTATCTGGCGCAACGCGGCGCAGCCGTCACCCTGGAAGATGCCAATTTGAAGGAGGCGCTTTTCCCCACCGTGCAGGATTTGCTTGCAAATCCCGTCAAATTGCAGGCCATGCGCGACGCGATGAAACAATTGGCTCATCCGCAAGCTGCTCAGGCCATCGGAGAGCAGTTGTTCACTCTGGCAGGAAAGAGATAACCAATGGTCAGTTTGCCGTTTGTATTCTGGTTATTCGTTCTTCTGTTCGCCGTCATCGGAGCGATGCGCGGCTGGGCCAGGGAATTACTGGTCTCTTTCAGCGTCATTCTTTCACTGGCTTTCAGCAAATTGATGGAACAGTACATGCCTTTCATCAAAGACCTGGCAATCGTGGCACTCGATCCCAAGGTTACCACTCCCACCGATCAAAGTGCATCCCTGTTTTGGGTGCGCGCAATCGTCTTGATCGTGCTGGTCTTCTTTGGCTACCAGACCGCCAACCTGCCACGGCTCACGTCACGCGCAGCACGCGAACGCCTGCAGGACACCCTGCTCGGCTTCGTTCTGGGCGGGATCAACGGTTATCTGGTCGTCGGGTCATTGTGGTTCTTTATGTTCCAGGCACACTACCCGTTCCCATCCATTACCGATCCTGCTGCAGCTGCTTCTCCGCAAGTGGTTGACGCGGCCTCAAAGATCATCGCTTTGCTCCCTCCGCGTCTTTTGGGTGTGCCGCTCATTTATTTCGCCGTCATCATAGCCTTCATCTTTGTGATCATCGTTTACATCTAAAACTATGACAAACGTACACTTCATCGGCATCGGGGGCAGCGGACTTTCCGCAATCGCCCGTCTCCTTCTGGAGAGCGGTTATACGGTCACGGGTTCTGACCAAGCGATGTCCTCATTTGCGGCCGATCTGCAAACTGCCGGGGCCGTAATTCACATCGGACACGACCCGGCCCTGATCCAGGGTGCCGACTGGGTGATCCGTTCATCTGCTATTCCGGAAGACAATCCTGAAGTTCAAGCTGCCAAAGCGACCGGTATTCCGGTCTTCAAACGGGCTGACTTCCTCGGCCAGCTGATGAGCGACAAGCTCGGCATTGCCATCGCCGGGACGCACGGTAAGACCACCACAACCGCCATGTTGGCCTGGACGCTGACCCAATTGGAGCAAGACCCATCCTTCATCGTTGGCGGTGTGCTGAACAATCTGGGCGTCAACGCACGTGCCGGTAAAGGGAAATCTTTCGTCATCGAGGCTGACGAATACGATCGCATGTTCCTGGGATTAAAACCACGCATCGAGATCATTACCAATGTAGAACACGATCATCCTGATCTCTACCCAACCATGATGGACATGCTTGGCGCATTCGAAGCTTTCGTTGATCTGCTGCCCGCCAGTGGAACACTGATCGGGTGCGCCGAGAATGCCGGCGCTTCGATCATGCTCAACCGGGCCCGCCGTTCCGGGCATAAAACGATCGCTTACAGTATCAAGGGCGAGATTACCATTAACACACCACTGTGGATTTTGGGACGCAGCGTCAAGCCCAACCAACGCGGCGGCTTTGACTTTGAAGCCATCACCAACGTGCAGCAACCTGGTTTAAAGACGGTTAAGGCTTCGCTGCAAGTTCCCGGCGAGCACAACGTCTCCAACGCACTGGCTGTGCTCGCGGTAGTCGGAATACTCGACTTGCCGCTGGAAAAGGCCACCAAAGCTCTTGAGGATTTCACCGGTACCGGTCGCCGCTTTGAGGTTCGTGGCCAGGTCAGCAATATTACGGTGATTGACGACTATGCCCATCACCCAACCGAAATTCGCGCCACATTGGCCGCAGCGCGCGCGCGCTATTCCGAAGCACGCATCTGGGCTGTCTGGCAGCCCCACACTTATTCACGCACGAAAGCACTTTTTGAAGAGTTCACACGTTCCTTCAAGGATGCCGACGAAGTCATCGTCACCGAAGTTTACGCGGCGCGGGAAGCAAAACAGAAATTTTCAAGCGAAGAAGTTGCTCTGGCGACAAAACATGCCTCGGTCCATTTCATCTCCGATCTTTCGGAAGTCAGCAATTATCTTCTTGAAAACCTTCATTCCGGTGACATTTTATTGGTCTTATCCGCCGGAGATGCCGACCGAGTCAGCGCTGATGTGTTGGCCGGTTTACAGAAAAGGTAGGTCACGATGGCAGAAAAAGAGAAACGCACGTTCGAAGCCGAGACTCTCGGCCTGTCACCTCTAAAAATGGTTTTAGTTGAAACGGCCGGTAAACACGACCGCAAAAACCCGAATCGATCGGGTGATCACAGACTGGAACCATTAAGCAAGAAAGACGTGGTTATCCGTTTGATCGACTACTTTAGCAAGAAAGCATAATGATTCAATGATTGCTGCCACAACCACCTCCGCCCTGCGCGCCGCCTTTGGCGACCGGCTGCAAGAGAACCTCATGCTTGCACCGTATACTTCCGCGCGCATTGGCGGCCTCGCCGACGCACTAATCACTGCACACTCAGCCGATGAACTGGCTGAGATTGTGACGCGTCTGTGGGCGTTGGATTTGGACTACTTGATCCTGGGTGGCGGCTCAAACGTACTGGTCAGCGACCAGGGTGTTCGCGCGATGGTCGTACTGAACAAAGCCAAGGCCGTGCGCTTCGACCTCGACCCACAACCTGCGGTTTGGGCCGAATTGGGCGTGGTTTTCGCAAACCTGGCACGCCGGACCGCCGAAAAAGGTCTGGCTGGGCTGGAGTGGGCGGCTGCCGTCCCAGGCACGGTCGGCGGGGCCGTTTACGGCAACGCTGGCGCGTTTGGCGGTGACATGGCTGGAAACCTGATCTGGGCCGAACTGTTGACCCCCTTCGGGCGCGAACAATGGCCGGTCGAAAAGATGGTCTACAGCTATCGCAGCAGCCTGCTCAAAGGTGGAAAAGTCACCGGGGTGGTCCTCTCAGCCTATCTACGCCTGGAAGTTAGCACAAAAGAGGCAGTTCGGGTTAAAATCGACGAATTCACGCGACAACGCAAAGCTACCCAGCCGCCTGGCGCCAGTATGGGTTCGATGTTCAAGAATCCGCCAGGCGATTTCGCTGGGCGATTGATCGAAGCCGCAGGGCTGAAAGGCACCCGCATTGGGAATGCCGAGATCAGCCCGGTACACGCAAATTTTTTCATCAACCATGGAGAGACCAGGGCCAGCGATGTACGCGCCCTGCTCGAACTGGCACAGAAGACCGTCGCCGATAAATTCGGCGTGGAACTCGAACTCGAAATCGAGATGATCGGTGAGTGGTAAGATGACTTCACAGCAGAAACTCCGCATAGCCGTCCTCTTCGGCGGGCGCTCCGGCGAGCATGAAGTCTCGCTTAATTCGGCGCGCTCGGTTCTTTCGGTGCTCGATCCGGAAAAGTACGATACTTACCAGGTCGGCATTACACACGCAGGTCAATGGTTAAGCGGCGAGAATGTACTGGAACGCCTGGAGCAGGGGCAAACAGAAGGTTTGCCGACCGTAACCATCCTTCCCGACCCTTCCAAGCCGGGGCTGTACGCCATGACCGAAGGGCGACTCAGCCACATTACTGACCTGGATGTCATCTTCCCGGTGCTGCACGGCACCTTCGGCGAAGACGGCACGCTGCAAGGTCTGCTCGAACTAGCTGACGCAGCTTATGTCGGTGCAGGCGTAACCGGTTCGGCAGTTGGCATGGACAAAGGCATCTTCAAGGACGTGATGCGCGCCAACGGCATCCCGGTCGCGGAGTCGCTGATCGTCTTGCGCTCGGAGATCGAAAGAGAGATCAGTTCGGTAATTACCAAGGCCGAAGCTATCTCCAGCTACCCACTGTTCACCAAACCTGCGAATCTTGGCTCATCGGTCGGGGTTACCAAATGCAGCAATCGTTCTGATCTTCAAGAAGGTCTGCTTGACGCAGCAGCTTATGACCGGCGCGTATTGATCGAACGCGGCATCAAAAACGCGCGCGAAATCGAAGTCAGCGTCCTGGGGAATGACGAGCCGATCGCTTCGGTGCCGGGTGAAGTCAAACCCAGTCGCGAGTTCTACTCGTACGAATCGAAATATGTGGATGGGACCACCGGCTTGTTGATCCCGGCTCCCCTTCCACCTGAGACGAGCGAACTGGTACGACAAATCGCAGTCAAGGCTTACAAACTGATCGACTGCGCCGGAATGGCCCGCGTGGACTTTTTACTGGAAACGGATGGAGAAGGTCTCTACTTGAACGAAGTTAATACCATTCCCGGCTTCACACAGATCAGTATGTACCCCAAGCTGTGGGAAAACACGAATCTGCCTTATGCAAAACTGATTGACCGGTTGGTCGATTTGGGCCTGGAACGTAAAGCTGAGCGCGACCGCACCAAGCGCCACTTCCGGAGGGACGCATGAGCCCCAGGAAGAACTCGGAACTAACCCGTGCGGAACTCATCCGCCAGCGCCGATCGCAGCAGAGCAATAATCGGCAGAAGTCGAGCGCAATGCGCGAGGCGTGGACTATCCCGCCTGTCACTACACGCAGCAAATCGACTTACGTCGCTCCAACGCGCAACAAAAAGTCGCGCAAGTCGTCCACCAGGCAATACGCAGTAGCGGTCAACCTGCCAGGTGCGCAGGTGCGGATGCCTGCCTTGCCAAGCATTCAACTCAGCTGGCGTTGGGCCTCCATGGTTCTGGCCGCACTGCTGGTTGTGGCGTTGTATTGGCTGTGGACTTCACCGCAATTCGCGGTCAGCAATGCAGAAGTGACCGGGAATGTACGCTTGAGCACAGGCGATATCAACAGCGTGCTGGCATTGAATGGTCGAGCGATCTTTACCGTCAATCCGCGCGATTTGGAAAAGGCATTGCGCATCTCCTTCCCGGACCTGGCCAGCGTCAGCGTCAACGTGGTCTTCCCCAACCGGGTCAGCGTGAGGGTGTCCGAGCGGACCCCGATCATCGCCTGGCAGCAGGACAACGCACTGGCTTGGATCGATGCCCAGGGCATCGCCTTCCCACCTCGTGGGCAGGTCGAAGGGTTGATCCCGGTCATCGCTGGTGGAGCTCCCCCCAAAGCGCAGGCTGCGTCGTCCGATCCGCTTTCTGCACCAGCCTTCCTATCATCCGGGCTGCTGAATGCATTGCAAATTCTCGCTCCTTACGTCCCCGACGGATCGGCAATCCTCTACGATCCGACCTACGGGATGGGTTGGAAGGACAATCGTGGCTGGGTGGTCTACTTCGGCCAGAATTCGGGTGAGATGACTCTCAAACTGCGCATCTACCAGGCGCTGCAGGACGATTTGACCAAAAAGGGCATTACGCCTTCATTAATCAGTGTGGCATATCCAGATGCACCTTTCTATCGATAGGCAAGAATCATGGATGAGATAGTTGTAGGAATTGATGTCGGAACAACCAAAGTATGCACGCTCGTCGCTCGCTTGGAGGATGAGGATAATATGCGCATACTGGGTGTTGGTATTCAACCCTCCGACGGGATTCGCAAGGGTGTGATCGTCGACCTGAATGCCGCTTCAAAGGCGATTGCCCGTTCGGTAGAGCAAGCCGAGCAGACTTCGGGTATGGAGATCACAGCGGCGCTGGTCAGTCTGGCCGGCGCGCACGTCTCGTCGGTCAACAGCCGCGGTGCGGTCGGTGTGACCGGTGGAATCGTGGACGAGTACGATCTGGTGCGCGCTTTGGACCAGGCCCGCGCGGTGGCCATCCCTCACGACCGCGAGGTCATCCACGTTATCCAACGCGGTTTCGTGGTCGACGGCCAGGACGGCATTCGCACACCGGTGGGGATGCATGGCTACCGGCTGGAGGTCGAGGCGCACATTATCACCGCTTCGGCAGCCACGACCGAGAACTTGCGCCAGAGCGTCGGCGAGGCGGGCGTGGATGTGATCCAGTTCGTGCTCAACCCGCTGGCTTCGGCTGAAGTAGTGCTGACCGATACCGAGCGCGAAATGGGGGTTGCCGTGTGTGATATTGGCGGCGGGACAACCGACCTGGCGATCTACGTCAACGGTGATGTATGGCATACGATGGTGCTGGCTGTCGGTGGCAACCATCTAACGCAGGATATCGCGCACGGGTTGCGCCTGCCGGTCGCTCAGGCGGAAGATATCAAAAAGCAGCAAGGGCATGCAAAACGAGCAGACGTCGGACTGGAAGAATACTTCGCGGTACGTCCATTTGGCGAAGAACATCCCGTGCAGATCAACCGGCAGGATCTGTGCCACATCATTGAAGCGCGCGTGGAGGAGATCTTTGCCCTGACATTGCAGGAGATCAAGCGTTCCGGTTACGATGGCTTGCTCCCGGCCGGCATGGTGCTGACAGGCGGAACCTCCGCCCTGCCCGGCATCAAGCAACTGGCCAGCGAGGTGTTGGGCATGCCCGTGCGCACAGCGGGACCGGAGAATCTGATCGGGCTAACCGACAGGCTAAAATCCCCCGCATATTCCACCAGCGTCGGCCTGCTGCACTGGGCTCTCGCTATGCAAGATCAGGAGATTGACTTGGGACAAGGTCGCAGACATCGCTCAAGAGTGGAGAGTAATATCGACTTGAGCCTGATCAAAGAATGGTTCAAGCGGCTCCTACCCTAGGTTTTTCAAAATGGGTTTGCGGACTTGGCCGCCCGCCAATCGCAATCCCAGCAGCAGACATTTCAGGTAATTTGGTACACATAGAAGGAGGAACAACATGGACTCGACCAAGAACATGCAAGCAGAAACCTTCGCCCGCATCAAAGTCATCGGCGTCGGAGGCGGCGGATCAAACGCCGTCAATCGGATGATCGCAGAAGGCATCCAAGGTGTGGAATTTATCGCCGTCAACACGGATGCCCAGGCCCTACTGCTCTCCAAAGCGCCCAAGCGCGTCCGCCTGGGTGACAAACTCACCCGCGGGCTGGGTGCCGGCGGCGATCCTGAAGTAGGCCGCAAGGCTGCCGAGGAATCCGCGGATGATCTTTACAACGTCCTGAAGGGCTCTGACATGGTCTTCGTCACGGCCGGCATGGGTGGCGGCACCGGCACCGGTGCGGCACCAGTCGTGACACAGGTTGCCAAGGAGTGCGGAGCGCTGACCATCGCGGTGGTCACCCGTCCCTTCACCTTCGAAGGCGGCAAACGGCTGCAATCCTCGGAAAACGGTATCGGCAAGCTCAAAGAACACGCAGACACGCTGATTGTCATCCCCAATGACCGCTTGCTGCAATTGGCTGATAAGCGTGCCAGCCTGCAGGATGCCTTCCGCGTAGCGGACGAGGTGCTGCACCAGGGTATACAAGGCATTTCCGAATTGATCACCATCCCCGGTTTGATCAACCTGGACTTTGCCGATGTGCGTGCCATTATGAGCGAAGGTGGCGCAGCGCTGATGGCCGTTGGCAAGGCCAGCGGCGACGAGCGCGCCCGCAACGCCGCCGAACAGGCGATCTCCAGCCAACTGCTTGACATTACCATCGACGGCGCGCGCGGCGTGTTGTTCAATGTGACCGGCGGCCCAAGCCTGACCCTGTTCGAGGTCAACCAGGCTGCAGCGATCATCCGCGAGACGGCTCATCCGGACGTCAACATGATCTTCGGCGCGGTGATCGACCCCAACATGGGCGATGAAATCCGCGTCACAGTGATCGCCACCGGCTTCGAGCGCAGCGGTGTACCGCGTCGCGCTCTCGAACGACCTTTTTCACGCACCGATTCCCGCTCACCAGCACACGTGATCAATCAGAGCGAATCGGTCAGCGTGGGTGCAGAGTTACATCCTGGCAACAACGAGCTGAGATCTGCACCACCGACGATTAACAATGACGATCTGGATGTACCGACCTTCCTGCGCAATCGGCGCTAATTATTAAGGCGCACATACATTTCGTAAGGAGTATTGCGTCTCCATAACAGCAAGGTCGGTCCAGTTCCCCTTCCTGCCGGGGCGGTCTCGGTATACCTGGGCGAGGTATATCAGACCGCTCTGTGCATTAATCTTCCCGCAGAGCATCTACCGCGGGAAGATTATGTTAAAATAGAGACAAATGAAAACAAACCCGATCCGCAAAGAACGTTTTTCCTACAAATCACACCAGCGTCAATTCACATGGCAGATCCTGGTGCCACTGCTGTTCTTCCTGCTGATCATGCTGGTCGTCAGCAGCTTCACGATCAGCGTCAGCGCGGGGCAAGCCTCCTTGTGGGCCGACATCTCGCTTATCTGGCTGCTCATCCCGGTTATATTTGGCAGTTTTCTGCTGCTGACGCTCCTGGTCGGGATGATCTACCTGATGGCCCGCCTGTTACAGATCAGCCCCACCTACACTGCCAAAGCACAGCACTTCGTCTGGCAGGTGCAGCACGGCGCACGTCGGGTTATGGACGGGGCCGTAAAACCGGTGATCCTGATAAAAAGCATAATTGCGGGTGTGGAAAAAATATTCAAGGGCTCGTGATCGGTAAAAGAGAAAGGACTAATCAATAATGGACAAGGATAACAGCTGGAAAATAAGAACGCTGATTCTCGGGGCAGTGGTCGGTGCTACAACCGGCCTGGGCGCAGCCTACCTGCTGACCCGCCGCGCCGAGCAGGAAGGTGAGGAACTGAGCATCACCAGCGGACAGGGGTTGAAACTCGGCTTGCTGGTTATCGGTCTGCTGCGGCAGATCATGTCGCTGGGAGATGACTAGCAAATCGGGCGTCCCTTTGGGACGCCCGATTTTTTATTTCCAAACCAAATATTTACACAGGAATACGTCCAATCAGATCGTCCCCTTCGAAAGGACCTCGATTCGCGATCAACTCACGCGCATTGCCAACCTGCTTCCAAACATTCCACAAGAGCACGCCGCGCACTCGTTTCTGATCCAGATAATAGACTACGCCTGCTTTGAACGGTTCCTTCCAATCCTGGACTATCTGTAACTGGCTGTTTAACTCCCCCACCGCTTCATAACCCAGGTCGAAGAGATCGGAATAAAACGACGGCAGGTGAGCATAAGATCGGTCATCGCCAGCCATAATCCGGCCGGCCTGTTTGCCCATGTTCAGGGCGTTGTCTTCGTGCTCCACCCGGATTTGCTTCCCAAGTGCCGGGTTATAAAAGCGAGCCACATCGCCAGCTGCGTAGATATCCGCTGCTGAAGTCCGCAAATGTGCGTCAACCACGATCCCGTCGCGAATTTCCAAACCGGCCGACTCGGCCAGTTCGACGTTCGGCCGGATCCCGATCCCGGCGATCACTCCATCCGTTTCGATCGACCGCCCACTCCCGGTCCGGACCAAGAAGCGCTTGCCGTCCCGATCCACACTGGCGACCGAATCTCCGGGGATTAATTCCACACCTTTTTCCTTATAGAAATTGTTCAAAAAGTGGGCCAGCTCAAACGGATAAACATTCGCCCCGATGGCCTCTTCCAGGAAGATCATGCTCACTTTTTTGTGGTTCATAGCCAGTGCGGCCGCAATCTCCGACCCGATGAAACCACCGCCGATGACCACAAAGTGCATGCCCTGCTCCGTCATTTCGCGCAGGCGCCGATAATCACGCAAATTGCGATAGTAAATGATCTGATCGTCACCAAACGGAAGGCGGATCGGCCGGCCGCCTGTTGCCAGCAATAGTTTATCGTAGGTATAGTCATCACCCGCGTCATCTCGCACGATTTTGGCTTTGGGGTCGAGCACCACCACCTTGCGATCCAATACCAGATTCGCGCCAAGTTCTTCGGTATGCCGCCAGACTTTTTCCAATGGGCGGCCCTTCCATAATCCTTTGGAGAGCAGCGGACGCGCATACGGTGCATCCGGTTCGCGGCTGATCAGGCCGATCAAACCACTTTCATCCAATTCACGGATCCCTCGCACAGCTGCATCGGCAGTCATGCCGCCGCCGATAATTAAATACTTATAAGGCTCCATTACTCCTCCTTCTAAACTCTAATCGAATGAGGTCAGTGAAATTATTATACAATAATATATATTATATTTAATATATAAATATTAATTATAAGGGGCTTACGCTGGCACGCGACAAACCAAGCCTTTGAGATATGCCCCCTCCGGGAAATGCAATGCCACCGGGTGGTCAGCCCCCTGCTCCAGATGGTCGACGATCTGCGCAGCCACTTTAGCGTCCAGCGCCGCGCCGGCCACGATCTTCTGGAACAAGGCCGCATCCACCCCACCTGAACAGGAGAACGTGACCAATATTCCACCCGGCCGCAATAGCTTGAAGGCCAGCAGGTTGATATCCTTATAACCACGCGCGGCCTGTTCCGCCTGGGCTGCCGTTGGTGCAAATTTGGGCGGATCGAGCACGATCAGATCGAAGGATCGATTCGCATCCCGAAATTTTCTCAAGACCTGAAAGACATCGCCTTCGATCCATTCCGCCCGATCAGCCGGGAAGCCGTTTAACGACAGATTTTCCTGCCCCAGGCGCAAGGCTTCGCCCGAAGCATCGACCGAGACGACCGACTGCGCCCCACCCGCTAACGCGTTAAGCGTAAATCCGCCCGTATAACAGAAACAATCCAGCACCGCGCGGGCCTGCGCCAACCCCTGCACGCGCAGACGGTTGTCCCGCTGATCGAGGTAGAAGCCGGTCTTGTGACCACCAGCCAGATTAATTTTGAATTTCAGATCATTTTCACTAATCGTGAGTTGGGAATCGGGAATCGTACCGCGCAAGGGACCCACGACCGGTGACAAGCCTTCCAACTCGCGCACGTCGGCATCTGAGCGCTCGTAAACCTGATTTAGGCCGGTCAGTTCAAGCAGCAAATCGGCCAGGAGCGGCTTCCAAAACTCACTGCCGGCCGTCAGGGATTGCAGCACCAGCACATCGCCATAGCGGTCGACGATCAGGCCTGGCAGACCATCCGACTCGGCGTGCACCAGCCGGTAAGCCTCGGTTACAGCTGGCAGGCCCAGAGCCTGGCGCAAACCCAGCGCAGCCTGCAAGCGGCGGCGGAAGAATTCGGCATCCGGCGTCTCAGCCTGGTCAAAGGTCCAGGCTCGCGCGCGAATCTGCGAATGTGGACTGTAAGCCGCGTACGCCAGCCATTCTCCCACCGAGGAGAGCACCTCAACCGTTTCGCCAGCTTGGGGCGCGCCTTCCAGGCGCGCCACCGCGCCGGAGAAGATCCATGGGTGGCGGCGCAGGAGCGATTTTTCACGTCCGGGATTGAGAATCATGGCAGGCATGCGGCAAGTATACTTCAAGCAAAGATCGGGGCCGGAGATTGATAGGCTTTGAGAGTTGCTCGCTCCGATTTTTGGATATAATTTGGCAAGTTCAAGCCCCGACAGCGGGGAACCACCGATCGTCGCGCTCACATGCTGAAGCTCACAGCAAAAACCAGCATACCGACAACTTAACAACCATCAAGGTGAAAATGGCAAAAACTCAGCGTTTCCCCTCGACCCCCGCCGAGCAACTCTTGCATCCCTTTCAGGAATTCCTACACCAGGAATCGTCCGGGGGGATTCTGCTGCTTGGATTAACCATGCTGGCCCTGATCTGGGCCAATTCCCCCTGGGCCGAAAGTTACAACGCCTTCTGGCAAACAAAATTAACCATCGGGACCAGCAATTTTAATTTATCCAAACCCCTGATCTTATGGATCAATGACGGACTGATGGCGATTTTCTTTTTCGTGGTCGGCCTGGAGATTAAGCGCGAAGTGCTGGTCGGCGAACTGGCCTCCCGAAAGAAAGCAATGCTGCCAGTGGCGGCAGCCATCGGCGGGATGCTGGTGCCAGCGGCGATTTACGCCCTGCTCAACCGGAGCGGAACGGGCGCAGCTGGATGGGGAATCCCGATGGCGACCGACATCGCCTTCGCCCTGGGCGTGCTGGCGCTCCTGGGCAAACGTGCGCCATTATCCCTGAAGATCTTCCTGACCGCCCTGGCTATCGTGGACGACCTGGGTGCAGTGCTGGTGATCGCCCTGTTCTATACGGCCGAGATTGCCTGGCTAAGTCTGGTCGTGGCGGCCGGTTTCCTGCTATTGCTGGTCATCGTCAACCGGCTCGGCGTACGGCATCCGCTGGTATATGCCATCCTGGGCATCGGCTTGTGGGTAGCCTTCCTCAAATCCGGCATGCACGCCACCATCGCCGGAGTTCTGCTGGCGATGACCATCCCGGCCAAAGCTCGCATCGGTGGCAGGGAATTTGCCTCGCACAGCCGTGCCATCCTGGATGAGTTCGAACAAACGCGCTCTCAAACGACCAACGGGGTCAGCGAAATCCAGCAATCCGCATTGCAAACCTTGGAGACATACATCCAGCATGTCGAAAGCCCGCTGCAACGCCTGGAACACGGCCTGCATCCCTGGGTGGCATTTTGCATCATGCCCATCTTTGCGCTGGCCAACGCAGGTGTGGCATTGGGCGGTGAGATCGCTTCTGCGCTGGCGCAACCTATCAGCCTGGGCATCGCTGCTGGCCTGATCCTGGGCAAACAGGTCGGGATCACTTCCTTCGCTTGGCTGGCGGTCCGCAGCGGATTGGCCGACCTGCCCAAGGGCGTCAGCTGGCGGCATATCTACGGCGCCAGCTGGCTGGCCGGGATCGGGTTTACCATGTCGCTGTTCATCGCCGGGCTGGCCTTCGGCGAAGGGCCCGAACTGACGGCCGCCAAACTGGGCATTCTGGCCGCCTCGCTGATCGCCGGCCTGGCAGGCTGGCTGATCTTGCGCAGCTTGCGACCGTCCATGGAACCTTGATCGGTTGGGGTAAGGAAGACAAAGGAGAGGGTGTAAAAAAGTCAAGACCACCCGCATAGCGGGTGGCTTGACCTGGCCCTATAAGGGCCTGTTACTTGCAGCGCCTCAAGGCGCTGCTTTCTCTTCGTTCAAGCCTGACGCACCGATTACCTAGCTACCCCTAAAGGGGTCTTCTGCTTCCTTCGTACTGATCCGATCCATCATCTGGTCCTGTTTCTCTTGCTCTCGCACATATTTCGCAATGGTCGCTTCGTTCAATCCCACTGTGCTCACATAGTAGCCCCGCGCCCAAAAGTGCCGGTTCCCATACTTGTATTTCAAGTTCGCATGTCGATCAAAGATCATCAGCGCACTTTTCCCCTTCAGATGCCCCATGAAGCTCGAGACACTCAACTTCGGTGGGATCGATACCAGCAGGTGAATATGATCCACCAGCGCTTTCCCCTCGATGATCTCCACCCCTTTCCACTTGCACAGATCTTTCAGGATTTGCACGATACTTTCTTTGTATTGGTTGTAGATCACCTTCCGCCTGTATTTCGGCGTGAACACGATATGGTATTTACACATCCACTTCGTATGTGCTAGACTATCTGCCATGGAAATCACTCCTTCTTGTTTTGGCGGCTTGAACTCTGCCATTCTACCGGAGTGATTTCCTTTCCTATAAGTCATCTTCTTCCACCCGCGTAGCGGGTGGTTTTCTGTTTCGGGCCTCCCGCCCTCAACTCGCTAAAGCGTTAACGAGTAGGGACACGACGTGTCGTGTCCCTACTACTTATTTATGGAACCGTTTCTCGATCTCCAACGCTGCGAAGACAACTATCCCCGCTCCGGCCGCGATGGACAGGTCGCAGGCGCTCAGCGGCAGCAAGATAAAAAAGCCGCGTAAGGCTGGAATGTAGAGCACAGCCAGCTGCAACCCAATCACCAAGGCGGCGCTGGCGGCCAGTATGGGGTTACTCAGCAGACCCAGCTTAAACAGCGAATCCCTGTTCGATCGCGAGCCCAAAGCCTGGAAGACCTGCGCGAAAGCCAGGAAGGTAAATACCATGGTCTGCCATTCGGCGCGGCCGTTGAAGAAATAATAAGCGCCCAAAGCCAGAGCCAGCCCGCCGATCAAAGCACCAATCCAGACCACTTGCAGCCAGCCGCCGCGCGCGAGGATACCCTCTCCGGGTGCGTTGGGCGGTCTGCGCATCGTGTCGCGCTCGGGACCTTCCACGCCCAGGCCCAGTCCCAGCAGGCCGTCGGTCAGCAGGTTGAGCCACAGCAGCTGCAGCGGCAGCAGCGGGATGGGTTTGCCCAGGAAGGGGGCCAGCAGCATGAGCAGTACCTTGCCGAGGTTGCCTGCTGCCGAAAAGCGCACGAATTTGCGCAGATTATCGTAAATTGCCCGGCCTTCACCGACCGCAGCCACGATGGTGGCGAAGTTGTCATCCAGTAACACCAGGTCGGAGGCCTCCTTCGAGACATCCGTGCCGCTGAGGCCCATGGCCACGCCGATGTCGGCCCGGCGCAGGGCTGGCGCGTCGTTGACGCGGTAACCGGTCATCGAGACGATCTGTCCGCGCGCCTGCAGAGCCTGCACGATCCTGAGTTTGTGTTCGGGCGAGACGCGTGCATAGACACTGATTTGGTCCACCAATCCCTTAAGTTCGTCGAAAGACAATTGGTCGAGTTCTGCGCTGGTCAGCACCATTTTGCTCTTTGCCATGTCCTTGGCGCTAGTCCTACGAGATTTACTTCTTTGGACAACGGTTTGAGCTGAGATTATTCCAAGTTGCCTGGCAATCTCCAGCGCGGTCAACGGGTGGTCGCCGGTGATCATCACCGGGCGGATGCCGGCTCTCCGGCAGGTGGCCACGGCCTCGCGCACCTCGGTCCGCGGCGGATCGATCAGGCCGAACAGGCCGACAAACGTCAAACCGGATTCAAGACTTCAGGTCGGCCTCAGCCGGCTCATGATCCAGGAGTTGAAAAGCCCCCCCCAGCACGCGCATCCCTTTGGAGGCCAGCCCGTCGTTGGCCTTCTGTATGCGCTCACGCCAATCCGCATCCAGCGGCTCGGCCCGGCCTGCGACCCAGATGTGCGTAACGCATTCCAGCAGCCCGTCGACCGAACCTTTGGTAAAGGTGATGTAAGGCGTCTGGCCGATTTGCACGCCAGAAAGCACCTCCGGTGCATATTCCGTCAGGCGGTGGACGGTGGTCATGCGCCTACGGTTAGAATCGAACGGCACCTCGGCGATGCGCGGGAAGGCGTCGTCGAGTTCTTTTTTCCACAGACCGGCTTTGGCGGCCGCCACCAGCAGCGCGCCCTCGGTCGGGTCGCCCAGGGTGTAGAACTGTTCGTCGCGTTCTTCCATCAGCCGCGCATCATTGCACAGCGCCCCGCCCATCAGCAACAAAGTCAGCGTGGCCGAGGTCTCGACCGGTTCTGCCTGCGCCAGCTGTACACGCCCGCCGCGGCTGACCTCCGACGAAAGATCGATCTGGGTATCGGCCACGTCCAGCACCCTGACCGTCATGCGATTCTCGGTCAGCGTGCCGGTTTTATCGGAACAAATGACCGTCAACGAGCCAAGTGTCTCGACCGCTGGCAGGCGGCGGATGAGCGCTTGGCGTTTGAGCATACGTTGCGCGCCCAGCGCCAGCGTGATGGTGACCACGGCTGGCAAGCCTTCAGGCACAATCGCCACGGCTACGCTGACAGCTGTCAGCAACAGGTGGCGCAGGTCATCGCCGCGCAACAACCCCAGGAAAAAGATCAGCAGCACGATCCCGATTCCAGCCAAGGCCAGGGTTTTACCCAAGCGGTCGAGCCGCTGCTGAAGCGGGGTCTGCTCCGCACCGACCTGCTGGATCAGGTCAGCAATGCGGCCCAGTTCGGTGTCCATGCCGGTCGCCACTACCAGCCCGGCCCCTCGTCCCTGCGCCACGACGGTGCCCATGTAAGCCATGTTACGCCGGTCACCGAGCGCCAGCCCAGGATGCTCCAAGGCTGCGACCAGCTTGCTGACCGGTTCCGATTCTCCGGTCAACGAGGCCTCCCGGATTTCCAGGTCGACGGCTTCGAGCAATCGCAGATCGGCCTGCACCAGGTCGCCTGCCTGCAACCGGATCACATCGCCAGGAACCAGGTCGCGGGCGGAGAGTTCCACCCAGACGCCGCCACGCAGAACTGTCACGACGGGGACAGCAAATTTCTTCATGCCTGCGATGGCGCGTTCAGCATGAAATTCTTGGATGAAACCTAAAAGCACAAAAAGGACGACGATTCCCAGGATAGCGATCGCATCTTTGAGTTCACCCAATAAAGCTGCAATTCCAGCCGCAGCCAGCAGGATCAGGACCAGGGTGGCTTTCACCTGTTCCCACAGGATCCGGAGGGGGTGACGCCCGCTACGCTCAACCAGTTTGTTCGGCCCATAGTGGACCAGTCGCTCGGCTGCTTCAACGGGAGACAAACCCTGGCCGGAGTCCGAGCCGAGTTGATCTAAGGCGGTTTGGGCGTCGATCAGGTGCCAGGTATTCAATCCACTCTCCAATAAGGATACAAAGCTCACTGGATAAAAACAACAGGTGGAAGTGCTTCGTGAGCCTATGTCACAAAAAAGCGCGGAAGGCCTGGTTGAGGGTGGTCCCCGCGCTTGTTTATGTTAAGCTAGCTAGTGCGTTTTATATCATACTTCGCGCAGTTTTGGATTTGAGCGCTGAGCGGATCATCAGGAATTCAGTCACGTTGTCGTTGGTGAGTAATCCGACCAGCTGCCCGGCATGGGTCACAGCGATCATATGCGCCTTGCTCTCCTGCATACGGTTCAAAGCGGCTTCGAGCATTTCGTAGGAATCAACCTGCGGTGGATCACGGCGCATGACGTCTGATACCAAAGCGTTTTGACCCTGCTTTGTCAAAGCGGAGATGAAGTCTTCACGGTTGAGCACACCGATGACCAGGCCGTCCTGGACGACCGGAAAATCATGCTGCGAACCGGCCAGGATCAACTGCACAACGTGGGTCAGGGTATCGCGGGCTGAGAGTGTTTCGAACTCGGTTATCATCGCCCGGCTGACCGGGATGCCGCCCAGCGAAGATTTCATCCGTACCATACTGGCTTCCTGCTCGGCACCCATCCAGACGAACAAAGCGATGAACAGCAGGAACGGATCGGTGAATAAGCCGACAAAACCAAAGATGAAGGCAATCGCTTGGCCGATGCTGGCGGCAGCCTGGGTGGCCTGCGTATATTCCAGTCTCATCGCCAGCATGGCGCGCAAGACGCGCCCGCCGTCCATCGGGAAGGCCGGGATCAGGTTGAAGAGCACCAACCAGACGTTGACGATCATCAGTCGTTCGATCAGCGGTCCGGTCGAGATACTCAGGCTGGTCATTGGCACAAAAGCATTGCTGACGAGCAGGTAAATAAATAGCACGGCAGAGATGACTACGTTCACCGCCGGGCCGGCCAGCGCCACCCACAATTCTTCGATTGGCTTTTCGGGCATGCGCTCAAGGCGCGCCACTCCCCCAATCGGGTAGAGGGTTATATCGCGGGTTTTGATACCATACTTGCGCGCGGTCAGCGCATGACCATATTCGTGCATCACGACCGTGGCAAAGATCAGTAAAATAAAGAAAACACCGGAAAGGACCGCAGCAACCGAATGCTGCTGGAGCCAATAGCTCACCGCCACCCAACCGATAATCAGCAAAAAGGTGGCGTGCATGTAAACGTCAATCCCGGCAATTCGAGCAATTTTCCAAGACCATTTCATTGTCTCAGCTCCTCATCGACCTTTTTTTCATGTTTATATTTTAAACCGGATTTATTAGAAAAATGTTATATAAATCTCTCAGATTCTGTCAGAAACAAAGTGCAAAGGGAGAAGCAAGCTCAAGAATCGATTAAATTAAAAAAAGAAACGCCCGCGCAGGCGTTTCTCATGATTGAATCGCACCAGGATTAAAGATTATATAATCCCGAGTTCCTGACCGGCTTTTTCCATGACCGACATGGCGTACTTGATATCCTCCGGCTCGTGTGCGGCTGTGACCGTCGCCCGCAGGCGTGACAGCCCTTCCGGGACGGCGGGTGAGACGACCGGCAGCACAAAGACATCGTGATGCTGGCATTCGCGGGTCATGGCAAAAGCAAGCTCATCCGAACCGCACAACACCGGGACAATGGCCGTCTCGGTCAAGAGGGTATCGAACCCGGAAGATTTCAGGCCGTTGATGAACAGATCGGTATTGGCTTGTAGTTTTTCGATGCGCCAGGGTTCGTCCAGGATGACTTTGAAGGCCTCGTTGGCCGCGGCGGTTTGGGCAGGCGGCAAGGCGGCGGAAAAAATATAGGCGCGGCTGGCATGGCGCAAATACGTAATGATTTCTTCTTTGGCCGCAACATACCCCCCGACGGATGGAATTGTCTTACTCAGCGTGCCCATCTGGATGTCGACCGAGCCCTCCATGCCAAAGTGTTCCTCGATACCACGCCCGGTTTTGCCGAGTACGCCGAACTGAGTGCGCCTCATCCATCATCAGCCAGGCATTGTTTTTCTTGCACAAGGCAACCATACCGGGCAGGTCGATAATGTCACCGTCCATGGAGAAGACTGCATCCGAAATCACCAATTTGGAGGCGCCATTTGGCACTTGTTGCAGGCGCTTCTCGAGATCGGCCATGTCATTATGACGGAAGCGGCGGAATTCGGCCCCAGACATCAGGCAGCCGTCCACAATCGAAGCATGGTTTAGTTTGTCCGAAAGGACGTAATCGCCACGTCCCATCAGGGTCGAGATGACGGATAAGTTGGTGGCATAACCGGAGGAGTAGGTAATGGCAGCTTCAGCATGCTTGAAGTCGGCGATGGTCTCTTCCAGTTCGTTATGGATTTTGAGTGTCCCAGCCAGCGTGCGGACGCCGTGGGTGCCGGTCCCATATTTGTCGACCGCAGCCTTGGCGGCCGCGCCAATGCGCGGATGACCGAGCAATCCCAGGTAGCCGTAGGAAGCGTACATGCCCATTTCGCGGCCATTGGTCAACACCTTGGCTCCCCCATGCAGTTCGGTCATCGGTTGGTTATAAAAATACAGGTCCTGCTCTTTCAAACCGTTGACGCGCTCATTCATCATTTGAATGCGGCGCATGACGGCGTCGTTGACTTTCTTTAAATCCATAGCTGGCTCCTTCAAAAATCGGGGATAATATCAGCAAATAAAAGATCGCTTTAGTTTAGCCCAGCGGCGATAATCTGTCAATTCGCGACGTTCCCCCATAGATTCAAGGACATCTGAATTATAAAAACTTTCGATTAAGTTTAACATACGAGTTTGATCACTCGCAGGAGATTACCCCTCAATCAACTGAATGCGATGGGAGATTGGTCTCTCAAGGCCGCGTTGACTCTGTCCTCCAATTTGCTTTTCATTCATCCGTTGGCCGCAGCACCATAATCGGGATGTGCCGGCCGGTCATTTCCTTGTAATGCAGATAAGGCGGATGATGCTCGACCGCGAACTGCCACAGCATCTCATATTCCGCACCCTCTGCCGGCCGGGCAGTGACCGGGATGGTCCGACCACCTACCTCGATCTGAACACGGGGTTGAGCCAGCAGGTTGTAGTACCAGCCTGCCTGTTGCGGTTTACCCCAGTTTGAGCCGATCACGAAGTAGAAATCGTCGGTCTGGAAATAAGCGATCGGTGTGACGAAGCGCTTGCCGGTCTTGCGCCCGAGGGTGTGCAGCAGTAAGACCGTCTGCGTGCCAAGCTGAGCGCCCAGGCGGCCCCGGCTGAGGCGAATCACAAAAACATTGATCGCCATAAATAATTTCAGGAAGAATGGGTTCACGAGACCTCTTTTGGGCTATTCCCCAAAGTAGCCTTTCATCGGCTCCCAGTAGTTGTCGATCCAGCCCTGGGTGAATTCTGGCTCGGTGCCGGCCGGCAGGTCGGTATGGGTGAAATCCAGCCGGGTACCTTCCGGGACAGATGTGAGCTCGAAAGTGACGGTCGAGAAGACACCTGCATCCCAATCGACCGCCCGCCAGGATTGAACGATCTTCTTGTCTGGTACCAATTCGATATTCTTTCCCGTGATGTAGCCGTCGAAGGCGGAGAATTCACCGCCGACCTCGCGGCTGATTTTGGCTGCTCCCCCGGTGAAGGCGGTGTGCTGTTGGGAATCCATCAGCGCCTCGTAGACCACATGCGGGGGGGTGGCGAAGGTGACAGTCTGTTGAATAGGTGGGGACATGCTGCACTCCTGAGATAAAACCGCTAATGGATTATTTTTCGGCCAGTTTGCGTAGACCAGCTTCGTCGACGATTTCGACCCCCAGTTCACGCGCCTTGTCGAGCTTTGAGCCGGGGTTCTCCCCCAGCACCAGATAGCCGGTGCTCTTGCTGATACTGCTGGTGACCTTGCCGCCGTGCGCCTCGATGAACTCTTTGACTTCGTCGCGCGAGAAGCCGGGCAGCGTGCCGGTGACCACGAAGGTCAAACCTGACAGCAGACCCGCTTCCACATTCGCAGCCCTAGCCTCAGCCCGCGGCCAGACTCCGGCAGCCTCCAGCTTTGACAGCAGCTTGCGATTGGCCGGACGGGCGAACCAGTCCACGATGGCCTGGGCAATGTTGGGACCCACCCCTTCGATCTGCTGCAATTCATCCGCTGTAGCTTGAGAGAGCGCATCCAGATCGGTGTAATGCCGCGTCAGGTCATTGGCCATGACCTCACCCACGCCCCGCATCCCTAACGCTGTGATCACGCGCGCCAGCGATTGCGACTCGGAACCCTGGATGGCGCTCAGCAGGTTGTCAGCCTTCTTTTCAGCAAAACCTTCCAATCCAAGCAGTTGGTCTCTTTGCAATGTATACAGGTCAGCCACGTCCTTAACCAGCCCGGCTTCGATCAACTGTTCGACGATCTTGATCCCCAGCCCGACGATGTCCATCGCACCGCGTGAGACGAAGTGCTCCACATTGCGCACCAGTTGCTCCGGGCAGGCAGCATTGACACAGTACCAGGCCACCTCGCCCTCGAAGTGTTCGACCGGCTGGCCACAGGCCGGGCAGGTCGTCGGCGGCTGGTAGGGTCGTTCGTCACCGCTGCGGGCCTCGGTCACCGGGCCGATGACGTAGGGGATGACCTCGCCCGCCCGTTTGACCAGCACCCGGTCGCCGGGACGGATGTCTTTCTCGGCAATGAAATCAAAATTATGCAAGGTGGCGCGTTCGACGATCACGCCGCCGATCTCGACCGGTTCAAGCACGGCATACGGCGTCAGCACGCCAGTGCGCCCAACGTTGACCCGAATATCTTCCAGCTTGGTGGTCACCTCCAGGGCTGGGAATTTGAAAGCGATCGCACCGCGCGGATCCTTGCCAACCGTACCCAAATCCGAAACAAGCTGCAAATCGTCGATTTTAATGACCATGCCATCGGCTTCGTAGGGCAGCTCGTCGCGGCGTGATTCCCAGGTTGCAGTGTAAGCGATGGCCGATTCGAGATCATCGAAACGTTCCGCCACGTCCGTGACCGGGAATCCCAGCCCTTTGAGATAGGCCAGTAATTCCCACTGACTGGTCGGTACCTGGCCGCCTTCAGCTGCAACGATTTGATACACCAGCAAGGTGATCGGACGCTGAGCCGTCAAGCTTGGATCAAGCTGGCGCAGCGAACCAGCGGCGGTGTTGCGCGGGTTGAGATAGGTCTTCTCCCCGGCTTCCTCAAGCCGTCGGTTGAGTTCTTCGAATTCCTTGTTCGGGATAAACGCCTCACCGCGTACCACCAGGTATTCCGGAGGCTGCGGGCCGTCGGCCCCGACCGGGATGCGCAAAGGGATGGATTTGACCGTGCGCAAATTAACCGTGATATCCTCCCCCACCTCGCCATTACCGCGCGACGCACCCTGCACAAAGACCCCATTCCGGTAATGCAGGACAACGGAAAGACCGTCAATTTTCGGCTCAACTACAAATTTAGCGGTATCCACACGCGGGTCCAGTTTGCGGATGCGCTCGAACCAGGCCCGGGTATCGTTCGCGCCGAAGGCATTGGCCAGACTCAAGATGGGCGCCGGATGACTGACCTTCTCGAATTTATCCAGCGGGGTAGCTCCGGCCCGTTGGGTGGGAGAATCGGGTGTGACCCACTCCGAATGTTCGGCTTCGATTTGCTTGAGTTCGTTCAGCAAGCGGTCGTATTCCGCATCGCTGATCACCGGCGCATCCAAGACGTGATAGCGATGATTATGGTAATGGATAAGCTGCCGCAGTTCTTCCAGACGCTGACGTCGAGAATCTGTATCCATAGGCCAAATTATAGCCGAAAACAAGATGTGAATATATTAGGGGGGACAAGATTAGGTGGCTATTAGCCAATTCTCAATGATGAGGTTGCAAGCAAGCTAATGAACTTATCTACCGCCAATTAATATTCAAAACAGAATTTCTACCCCATGCGCCCGGTAATATAAGCCTCGGTCAATTCCCCCGCAGGACGTGTGAATAATTTTTCAGTAGCATCGAATTCAATCAATTCGCCCAACCAGAACAGACCGGCAAAGTCCGAGACACGTGCAGCTTGCTGCATGTTATGCGTCACGATGACAATCGTGTATTCTTCTTTTAATTCACTGATCAATTCCTCGATTTTAAGGGTAGCGATCGGGTCTAAAGCCGAGGTCGACTCGTCCATCAAGATCACTTCGGGCTGCACGGCAATTACCCGCGCGATGCACAAACGCTGCTGCTGTCCGAGTGACAGACTGAGAGCTTCCCGCTTGAGATCATCCTTGACATCCTCCCATAAGGCAGCCTGACGCAGACTACGCTCAACGATTTCGTCCAGTTGCTCTCTGCTCTTGACTATATTTAGCACACGCGGACCGAAAGCTGCGTTGTCATAGATCGATTGGGGAAAGGGATTCGGTTTCTGGAAGACCATCCCCACCTGTTGGCGCAGCATGACCACGTCCGTTTCAAGTGTGTAGATATCCTGTCCGTTGAGCAGGATTTTACCTTCGACGCGCGTCCCAGGGATGGTGTCATTCATGCGGTTCAAGCAGCGCAAGAAAGTTGACTTGCCACAGCCGGATGGTCCGATCAGGGCTGTGACTTTACGCGGCAGGATATCCATGCTGACATCTGACAATGCACGCGAGCTACCGTAATAAAAATGAAGGTTTTGCACGGAAAAAGCGGGAGGTTTCTCGCTCATAAGTTGATTTTACCGCATGTTTCCCACTCATGCTTAGCAAGACGCAGATGTGCCCGGCAATCTGCCCTGATAATACAGATCATGCCTATTTGTCTTAACAAGTTATCCTGTCACATGATTTATAATTCAAGTAGATGAAACGTCCCCAGCTTCCTCTTTTTGTTTTGACTATTTTTACCCTTCTGCTTACTTCCTGCGGCTCTTCGAGTTCAGGCCAAAATGGGACAGGCTCGCCTTCAGTATATATCGAAAACAAAGGCTCGGACACGATCGTCAACCTGGCACTGGCTTGGGCTGAACGTTATCAGCAGGAATATCCGGATGTGCGTATCTCAGTTACTGGCGGCGGTTCGGGGACGGGCCTTGCCGCACTGATCAACGGTACGGTAGATATTGCCAACGCTTCGCGTCAGATTAAACCCGAAGAAGTGAAGCTGGCTGAAGACAACGGCATCATGCCCGTGGAGCATGTCATCGCCCGCGACGCGATCGCCGTGATTGTCAATCCCGAGAATCCGGTCTCCGAACTGACCCTCGAACAAATCTCCGACATCTATAGCGGCAAATTCAGCAACTGGAACGAAGTCGGCGGTGAGGACCGTCCCATTGTACGCCTGTCGCGTGAGACCAATTCGGGCACGCACGTCTATTTCCTTGAAACGGTGCTCAGGCTTGGCCAGAAAGACAATAAGACGTTATTCTCGATGGACACATTGTTGTTACCATCCTCGGAGGGCATCATTGCCGAAGTACGCCAGAATCCCAACGCCATCGGCTACGACGGGTTGGGATACGTCCCCATGGACTTAAAAATGATCGCCATTGCCAAGGAAGCCGGCGGAGAATACATACTACCCTCGATCGAGACCGTCAACGACAATACCTATCCCATCGCCCGCGACCTGTACATGTACACCGCAGGTGAACCAAAAGGTATTGTCAAAACCTACCTGGACTGGATCTTATCAGCCGAAGCGCAGCAGATTGTCAAGGAATTAGGCTTTGTTCCGATAAAATAAAGCTGGAGTAAAAAACGCATGCAAAAGACTCTCAACTGGCGCGAATATGTAATCACGAGGGCGGTCAAAGTCTCCGGCTATTCGGCCATCGTCTTTGTTGCGCTGATCTTCTTCTTTTTGCTGCGCGAGGGTCTGCCAACGCTGGCAGAAGTCAAGCTCGCCAATCTGTTCAGCATCCGCTGGTACCCGATCGAAGATTACTTCGGCATCCTGCCATTGATCAGCGGGTCACTGATCGTTACGGTCGGCGCAGCTTTGATTGCCATTCCTTTCGGGATCGGCACGGCTGTCTACATTGCCGAGATTGCCCCGCGCTGGATGCGTGAAATCCTCAAGCCGCTCGTGGAACTGCTTGGCGGACTGCCGTCAGTTGTGCTGGGATTTCTCGGCATCCTGGTTGCTGCGCCATACCTGCGCGAGTTGCTCAATCTGCCAACCGGCCTGACCGCCCTTACCGGTTCGTTGTTGTTGGGCGGGATTTCTATTCCTACCATTGTTTCTATCGCTGAGGATGCACTCGATGCTGTCCCGCGCTCATATCGCGAAGGCGCCTGGGCCCTGGGGGCTACTAAATGGCAGACCATCTGGCGCGTGACATTACCAGCCGCCCGCTCCGGCGTACTGACGGCGGTCATGCTCGGCATTGGCCGCGCTGTTGGCGAAACCATGACGGTCATGATGGTCACCGGCAACGCACCTGTGCTGGCGATCTACCCGTCCAGCCTGTTCTCTCCCGTCCGCACGATGACTGCTACCATCGCAGCCGAGATGGGCGAAGTTGCCAATGGCAGCATCCACTATCACACGCTTTT
Organism: uncultured Chloroflexia bacterium; assembly: GCA_963790075.1. Lineage (GTDB taxonomy): Bacteria > Chloroflexota > Anaerolineae > Anaerolineales > Villigracilaceae > CAYOUV01. The sequence continues at coordinate 618,016 of CAWBNG010000004.1, read as the reverse complement.
CTTCATCGGTATGGTGCTGTTCCTGATTTCTCTGGCTGTCAACGTGGCGGCGGCGTCCGTTGTCTTCCGCACCAAGAAGCGCGCTGAGAGGATCCTTTCCTGATGAAGCGTGTCTTTTCTCTCAACCGCCATCTGGTCCAGCGCCTGGGATTTTCGTTATTGACTTTGATGGCACTAATGACTGTTGTGCCGATCATCGCTGTTGTGGTTTACATCCTGAAACAGGGCAGCCCGGCTATCTCGTGGGAATTCCTGAGCGCCGTACCACGCGACGGGATGCGGGCTGGCGGCATCCTGCCAGCCATCATTGGCACTTTTTATTTAACGCTCGGCACAGCCGTTTTCTCCGTCCCCCTGGGAATCGCAGCCGCTATTTATCTTTCAGAATACGCTCCCGACAACCGCCTGACGCGCCTGATTCGCATTGCAATTATCAATCTATCGGGCATCCCCTCGGTCGTTTATGGCTTGTTTGGTCTGGGATTGTTCGTCTTGTTCCTGCAATTTGGCACCAGCATCCTGGCCGCCTCGTTGACGCTCTCGATCATGACCCTGCCTGTCATCATCAGCACGGCGGAGGAGGCACTGCGGGCTGTTCCCCAGGCTTTTCGGACAGTTTCGATTTCGCTGGGCGCAACCCAATGGCAGACCATCCGGCGCATCGTGCTTCCCCAGGCGATACCCGGCATCATCACCGGGGTGATCCTTGGTCTGGAGCGCGCTGCAGGCGAAACCGCCCCAATCTTGTTCACCGGGGCGGCATTCTTCCTGCCGCGCCTGCCCAATTCCCCGTTCGACGCTACCATGGCGCTGCCTTATCATTTGTTCGTCATTTCCACCCAGGTACCCGAGATGCCAATCAAAATTCAGTACGGCACGGCCTTGGTGCTGCTGGCCTTCGTGCTGAGCATGAATTTGATCGCAACCGCGATCCGCTCGCGAGCCCGAGCCAAACGGCAGTGGTAAAAAGATGATGAATAAAATCATTATCGAGCACCTTTCCCTGCAATACGCAGACGGCACCGAGTCATTGCGTGACATCTCGCTCGACATTCGCGAGAAAGCCATCACGGTCCTGTTTGGACCCGCGGGTGGGGGCAAATCATCCCTGCTGCGCTGCCTGAACCGCCTGAACGACCTGACCGAGATTCGGCAACTTTCCGGACGCATCCTGATCGACGGGGAAAATATTCTCGATCTCAAGACCGACGTGATCGCCCTGCGCCGCAAGGTCGGTATGGTCTTCGCCCGGCCAGTGGTATTGCCTCTCACCATCCGGCAGAACCTGACTTACGGATTGGAACTGGCCGGCGAGAAGCGTAAGTCACGGCTGGATGAGGCGGTCGAACGCAGCCTGATACTGGCTGCCATCTGGGACGAGGTCAAAGACCGGCTGGAGGATCCCGCTATCGCCCTTTCTGGCGGACAGCAGCAGCGCATCTGTCTGGCACGCGTGCTGGCGCTGCAGCCCGAGATCATCCTGCTCGACGAACCGACCTCCGGACTTGATCCGATCTCAACCGGAAAAGTCGAGGCAGCCTTACAGGAATTGAAAAAAGATTACACCATCGTCCTGGTACCGCATTCAGTGCAACAAGCCGGCCGCGCTGCCGATTTTGCAGCCTTTTTCCTGCAAGGCGAGCTCATCGAATATGACGAAGGCACGGATATCTTCACCAAACCCAAAATCAAGCAGACGGAAGATTACGTCACTGGAAGATTTGGATAACCGCCTTCGCGCGGAAACGATATGTCCGAAACCATTCTCATCGTCGAAGATGAAACTTCCCTGCAGGAAACTCTGGCGTATAACCTCGAAAAACAAGGATATGCGGTCGAGGCCGTCGGTGATGGGCGTTCCGCTCTGGACGCCGCTCGGCGCTTGAAGCCCGATCTGATCGTGCTCGACATCATGCTCCCTGAACTGGACGGCTTCGAGGTCTGCCGCATCCTGCGCGAAGAGATGTCGACTCCCATCCTGATGCTGACCGCGCGCGATGACGAGATCGACCGGGTGGTAGGGCTGGAGGTCGGCGCGGACGATTACCTGACCAAACCCTTCTCGATGCGCGAACTGATGGCGCGCGTCAAAGCCCAGCTGCGGCGCTCGCGTCTGATCCGCGAAGAATTGGCGCGCATCGGGGAAACCGTTCCAGCCCAGGATGTCCTCAGCTTCGGAAACCTGAGCCTCAATCTGACACGCGGTGAAGCGCTTCTGGATGACCGCCCCTTGGCGCTCAAACCCCAGGAATACGACCTGCTGGTTTTCTTCGGCCAGCACCGCGGACAATTGCTCTCGCGCGAGTTCATCCTCGAACGTGTCTGGGGCTGGGATTACATCGGCGACAGTCGTACAGTGGACGTGCACGTACGCTGGCTGCGACAGAAGATCGAACCGGACCCGGCCAACCCCGCCCGCATCGTCACCGTGCGCGGTGGGGGCTACCGCTTCGAAGGTTGAACCTTGGAGCTGATACTCCAAGGTTTATCATCCCCATGAATTACCTGCTCTCCTTCCTGATTTTACTCGCAGTTGCCTTGCTGATCTGGCTGGCCTGGCGCCACACCACTCTGCGCCGCCGGATCGACGTGCTGACGCACACCGTCCATCGCGCTGCCCACGGGGAATACCCACCCCTAGCCATCCCCGCGGACGAACGCGGGATCGAAGACCTCTCGAACGCGATCAGAGCCTTGGCTGAAGCACAGCAAGCCCGGATCGACGGGCTGGAGGCCGAGCGCGCCAAGCTGGCCGCCGTGCTGGACCAACTGACCGATGGCGTGTTGATTGCTGACGAAGAAGGCCGCGTCCAATTTGCCAATCCGGCTGCAGAAGAAATATTCGGGGAGCATTTGCTCGAGCGCTCCATCACCGAAGTGCTCCGCCACCACCAATTAGTGGAAATCTGGCAAAAATGCCAGACCAGCAGCAAAACGCAAGCCGACTCGGTCGAATTACCTGCCAGCCGGCAATGGCTGCAATTGGTGGTAATGCCAGACCAGCACACGCCGGGCGGCAGTCTGCTATTGGTACAGGACCTGACTCAATTGCGCCGCCTGGAAACTGTCCGTCGGGATTTCATCAGCAACCTGTCTCACGAATTACGAACGCCGCTGGCTTCGCTCAATGCCCTGACCGAAACCCTGCAAGACGGAGCCCTGGACGATCCCCCGGCTGCCCGCCGCTTCATCGACCGCATCCAGGCTGAAGTGGATGCCCTGACCCAGATGGCGCAGGAATTGCTCGATCTCTCACGCATCGAATCCGGCCAGGTGGCGCTGGACCTCAAATCGTTCGCTCCCTGTAAATTGTTACACGCATCCGCAGAACGCATGCGGCTGCAGGCGGAACGCGCCGGGTTGGTCTTGCAGGTCGATTGTCCGCCCGACCTGCCCAATGTCCGCGCCGATGAACCGCGCATCGAGCAAGTGCTGGTAAACCTGATCCATAACGCGGTCAAGTTCACCCGTCCAGGCGGGAGCGTGACCCTTTTGGCGGAAGCCGGCGAAGGCTTGGTCCGCTTCGCTGTGCGGGACACGGGTATCGGTATCCCGGCCGAGGACCTGCCGCGCGTCTTCGAACGTTTTTACAAAATCGACCGTGCCCGTTCCAGCGGCGGTACCGGGTTGGGACTGTCGATTGCGCGGCACCTGGTTGAGAGTCACGGGGGAAAAATCTGGGTTGAGAGCCTCGAAGGTCAGGGCAGTACCTTCTGGTTCAGCCTGCCCAGCCCAGGGCGTTAACACCTTTCAACTAGTTTTCAAATCTCGAAAATCCGATCAAAATATCATAGATTTTTAATGCAGCTATGTTAAAATCCGCTCACTGTAGTAAGGAGAGTTGACAGTGTACGCTTTTTTGATCATCACGACGATGGCTTTGCTGGTGGTGTTCGGAGTGGACGTAGCCCACAAACGGCGCGACTTCCTGCAGGAACAAGAAGAGCAAAGCTCTCACAATTCATAATTTTCAACCTGGTTCAGCCTCACAACGCCTGTCCATTTATGACAGGCGTTTGTTTTTAACCTTTACATGCTGTTAACCTGGTTTTCTTAATCCCTTAAAAATAAATGGATATCATCTCAAGTGTATATAGATTGGAGAATTCGATGGAAACAATCTTCTTGACCGTTACCCTGATTAGTATGACGATCATCTTCGGCGTGGATACCGCGCAAAAGCGCCGCCAGTATCTGACAAGGAAATCCAAGGAATTGAAAAGTCAGTAATGGAAAAACACATTTTAGTTACCAACGATGACGGCGTACTGGCAGCCGGTTTGTTTGCCTTGGTGCAGGAAATGCGCAAGTTGGGCAAGGTAAGCATCCTGGCACCAGACCGCAACTGGTCCGGCGGCGGGCATGTCAAAACCCTCGACCGCGCCCTGCGCGTGCGCGAAGTAAGGCTGGCTGATGGGACTCAGGCTTTCGCCAGCGACGGCGCCCCTTCCGATTGTGTGGCGTTGGCCACGCTGGGTTTCTTCCACAAATCGATCGACCTGGTAGTCTCCGGGATCAACGCCGGAGCAAATCTTGGGCACGACGTGACGTACTCCGGTACGGTGACAGCTGCAATGGAAGCTGTCATCGCCGGCGTTCCCGGAATGGCTGTCTCATTAGAGATTCCGGAAGGTCACATAGGTTCAATCGATTTCCAGCCAGCGGCACGAGCAGCCCGACAGGTGATGGAACGAGTTCTCGCCAACGGCCTGCCAGACGAAACCCTGTTAAACATCAATGTCCCATTTTTGAACGAGGAACAGATCTGCGGCTTCCGTTTAACGCGCCAGGGAATGCGTGTGTACCACAGCCGCCTGGACGAACGTATCGATCCGCGCGGACGGCCTTATTATTGGATTGGCGGAGATGCGCCCACCGGAGTGGCTGAACGGGGTACTGATATCGGCGCATTGGCCGAGGGCTACGTATCGATCACACCTCTGCATCTGGACCTGACTGCTTACCATACCCTGACTGATCTGAACACCTTGGAATGGGAAACGGAACACCAGTTTACTCCCCTCCAACTTCCGGCAATCGCGACCAGTGAGAAGTAATCGTCCTATCATCTCTCTCCTCCTCCGGTCTCCTTCTTGAGACACTACCCGCCAGGATTCTGGCGGGTAGTGTCATTAAAGCTTTAACAAAGTGTTAACCCGTTCTTCCCTTGCCATTAAACACCACCCGGTATGATGTGCTTTGTAGAAAAACATAAACTAAGGAGAAAAGAGAATTATGTCCCGTGTTTTCCGTCCGTTCGTTTTTTCATTGGCTGCGCTCGCTATGCTTCTGGCTGCCTGCGGTACGCCGGCCACACCGACATCTGCGCCTACGCAAGCCTCCGCAATGACCGAAGCGCCTGCTGTGGCAGAGGCACCTGCCGCAACTGAAGCACCGCTGCCTGCTGGATCGGTCCAGATCAACGGCGCCGGCGCGACCTTCCCCCTGCCGGTCTACATTGAGTGGACCTACGCCTATCCCTACGTTGATCCTTCCGTAACGCTCAACTACCAGGGCATCGGCTCGGGTGGCGGCAAGAAAGCCATCGTCGACGGTACCGTCGATTTCGCGGGTTCCGACTCGCTCGTGACCGATGATGAATACGCCGCCGGCAAAGACCTGCAGATGTACCCGATGCTGGCTGGCGCGGTCGTCTTGACCTACAACATCCCCGAACTCGATCCGGCTGCTGACCCAGCCTTGATCCTCGACCGCCAAACCCTGGTCGACATCTATAATGCCAAGATCGGCAAGTGGAACGATCCCGCCATCGTGGCCCTCAATCCCGGTCTGGCCGCCAAGCTCCCCGATCAGACCATCACCACCGTTCACCGCTCGGACGGTTCCGGCACGACCGAAATCTTCACCCGCGCACTCTCCTCCTTCAGCGATGACTGGAAGAACGGCCCCGGCTTCGGTAGCGCGATCGAATGGCCAGCGGACAAGGCGGGTACCGGTGTGGGTGGTAAAGGCAATCAGGGCGTGGCCGCAGCAGTTCAAAACACTCCCTACGCGCTTGGTTACGTTGAGTTGAGCTACGCCGTCGCCAACAAACTGGCTTATGCCCAGATGGTCAACCAAGCCGGCAAAACCGTTTCAGCCGACGCCGACAGCCTGGCTTCCGCCATGAACGACTTTGCCAATAGCTTCACCGATAAACTGACCAATATCATCGTCGATGGCCCCGGCGACGGCACCTGGCCCATCGCTGGCTACACCTACCTGGTGCTGCACCAGACCAGCATGACCGACTGCGTCAAGGCTCAAAAATTGCTTGAATACATTGAGTGGACCCAGACCGATCCCGGCGCGATCAAGCGCGCTACCGACCTCGGTTATGCGACGCTGCCTCCCGCTGTCCGCGACCTGGTCTTCGCCAAATTGGGCGAGGTGACCTGCAACGGCCAGCCGGTCATGAGCAAATAATCGCCAACTCCCCCTAGTCCCCGGAGGGTCCCCCGCAAGGGAGGCCCTCCAAATCTGTTTCACCCCGTAAACGAAGAAATTTCTCTCATCCTGCAGGGACTACAAGTTGGTAGAAATTGCTTTGTGCTGTTACGGGGAATGACATGAAAAGAAAATAAAATGAGAACAACGACACCTTTTTCAAGTGATCGCTTACTTGATCGCCTGCGCCGCGCCTTCCAGCACGGTGACCGCCCATGGCGGGGACTGATTGTGCTGGTCTCGTTTGGCGTTATCGTTTTAATGCTGTCGATCGGCTGGATGTTGTGGCGTGACTCAGTTGACGCGCGCCTGACTTTCGGTTGGAACTTTTTGCTTCCAACCAACGACGCCTCCTGGAATCCGGTCAAGGACCATTACCAGGCCTGGCCTTTCATCTACGGCACATTGCTGACCTCTATCGTTGCCCTGCTGCTGGCCTTACCGGTCAGCCTGGGCATCGCCGTCTTCCTGGCCGAATTGTGCCCCGCCTGGCTGCGCACACCGCTCAACTGGATGGTCGAACTGCTGGCTGCCATCCCGAGCGTGGTTTATGGTTTATGGGGTATCTTTGTCTTCCTGCCGCAAGTGGTCACGCCGGTTGGGCAGGCGCTTTCTGCCCTAGCTCCCATCCCCCTGTTAGGCAAATTCTTTGATGGCAGCATTCCGGTCAGCGGCTCGTCTCGCCTGGCGGCAGCGATGATCCTGACGATCATGATCATCCCAACCATCACAGCTGTAACCCGTGATGTTCTGCAGGTCATCCCTGATTCGCAGCGCGAGGCTGCCTTATCCTTGGGTGCAACCCAGTGGGAGACCATCTGGCAGGTGCTGCTGCCCTACGGCCTTTCCGGCATCCTGGGCGCAGTCATCCTCGGCCTGGGACGCGCACTGGGCGAGACCATGGCGGTGACGATGGTGATTGGCAACAGCATTGAGGGCTCGCTTTCGCTGCTGCGGCCGGGCTATACCATGTCGAGTATCATCGCCAATGAATTTGCAGAAGCGGTCAGCAAGCTGCATGCCCAGGCCTTGATCGAGATCGGATTGGTGCTGTTCTTCATGACCCTGATCTTGAACATGATCGCCCGTCTCTTGGTCTGGCGTGTAGCCCGGCGCACGCCGCAGGAGGCGCGCGCATGACCCATTTCCAGGAATTGATCGCCAGGAACGAACCGCGGCGCGGGTGTCGTCGCAAAACCACCAACGTCATTATGCTGACGATTACGGGTTTGCTGACCCTGCTGGCACTGGTACCGCTTTTCTGGATCATCGGCTATGTCATTTACCGTGGCGGCCAATCCATCAACCTGGACTTCTTCACCCAGCTCCCCAAACCATTGGGAATGCCAGGTGGCGGCGTGCGACATGCGATCGAAGGCACAATCGTTATCACCATTTTAGCTGGGCTGTTCGCCATCCCGCCCGGGGTACTGGCGGCTTTTTATGCTTCCCGCAACCCAAACACACCGCTGGGTGTTGCCCTGCGCTTTGGCACGGATGTGTTATCCGGTGTGCCGTCGATCGTGGTCGGCCTGTTTGGTTACGCCGTTATGGTCAAGCCAATGGGGAACTACTCGGCTTTGGCTGGCGGTGTGGCCCTGGCTGTCCTGATGCTCCCAATTATCATTCGCACCACCGAGGAGATGCTCAAGCTGGTGCCGCACACCCTGCGCGAAGGTTCTCTGGCCCTGGGCGCACCGGAGTGGAAGACTTCCATCAACGTAGTCTTTCCAGCAGCCCTGAACGGTATCATCACCGGCTTCCTCCTGGCCATCGCCCGCGCAGCTGGGGAAACCGCTCCGTTGCTCTTTACCGCGCTGGGCAATGATCACTACGACGTGGGATTGATTATCAACAATGGGATACAAACTCACCAATCTGTATTTCAAATCATTGGGCGCATCGTCGACCAACCAGCCGATTCGCTGCCGCTCACGCTGTGGAAGTATGCCCAGCAGCCATACCCCGAGCGTATCGACCAATCCTGGGCTGTGGCGTTGATCTTGATGATCTTTGTGTTGTTGATCAATATTGGCGCGCGCTTGTGGATCGAAAGCCGCAAACGCCGTTTGCAAGGAAAATAAGCATGGATATGAAACTTCAAACCAACCACGCACACCTGACCAACGGGGATGCTCCCGTTAAAGTGGATGTCAAAAACCTGTCGATGTACTACGGGAAATTTCGTGCTCTCTCCGACATCGATCTCGTCATTCGCGAAAAACAGATCACAGCGATCATCGGGCCGTCGGGCTGCGGCAAGTCAACCCTGCTGCGCACCTTCAACCGCATGAACGACCTGACCCCCAACACGCACACCGAGGGCCAGGTTCGTCTGGATGGACAGGATATCTACGCCCCCGGCGTGGACGTGGTCGAAGTGCGGCGGCGGGTCGGCATGGTCTTCCAGCGCCCCAACCCCTTCCCCAAGAGCATCTACGACAACGTGGCTTATGGTCCGCGCCTGTACGGCGTCCGCAACAAGAGCGACCTGGATGAAATCGTCGAAAACAGCTTGAAGCAGGCTGCTTTGTGGGACGAGGTCAAGGACAAACTCGGGCAGTCCGGACTAGCGCTCTCGGGCGGGCAGCAACAACGTCTGTGCATCGCCCGCGCACTGGCGGTCGAACCGGACGTGATCCTGATGGACGAACCCGCCTCGGCCTTGGACCCGATTTCGACCCTGCGCATCGAAGAATTGATGCACGACCTGGTCAAGGAGTACACGATCATCATCGTCACCCACAATATGCAGCAGGCCGCGCGCGTCTCGGATTACACCGCCATGATGATGATCAATGACCAGCGTTCCGGCCAGATGATCGAGTACGACAAGACCGAGATCATCTTCACCAATCCCAAAGACAAACGCACCGAGGATTACGTTACCGGACGCTTTGGATAACCCGAAACCCGTTATAATTAACTCACAGCACCAGAAACGAGGTACTTATGCTGCGTAAAAATTTCGATAACGAAATCCAGCAGGTGAAAGACTTAGTGCTATTGCTCGGCAGCATGGTCGAACAGGCCATTCTGGGTTCGGTCGAGACGCTCAAAAAACGCGATATCGCCGGCTCTCGAAGAATCCTTGAAGAGGATCAAGACATCAACCGGAAGCGCTTCGAGATCGAGAACCAGGTCATGATCCTGATCGCCACCCAACAACCGATGGCCCACGACCTGCGCTTGCTGGCTTCGATCATGGAAATCATCTCCGAGTTGGAGCGCATGGGCGATTATGCCAAGGGCATCGCCAACATCAACATTCGTATGGGCGACCAGCCGCTGCTCAAGCCCCTGATCGATGTGCCGCGCATGGCCCAGAAGGACGTGGATATGCTGCATCGCTCCCTGACTGCCTTCATCAATGAGGACCTGGAAGCCGCTAAAACCATCCCGATGGAGGATGATGAGGTCGACGCGCTGTATAACCAGATCTACCGCGAGCTGATGACCTTCATTATCGCTGACCCCAAGGTGATCGAGCGCGCCAACTGGCTGCTGTGGGTGGCTCATAACCTGGAGCGTGTCGCCGACCGTGTGACCAATATCTGCGAACGGACGATCTTTATCGCCACCGGCGAACTGGTTGAAATCAACAACAGCGACGACGAGTTCTGGAAGCAAAAATGAGCCATCCGCGCCGCGTGCTGTTCCTGTGTAGCGGCAATTCCTGCCGCTCGCAGATGGCCGAAGCGATCGTCAACGCCCGTCTGTCCGATCAATGGCGGGCGTTTTCAGCCGGGACAAAGCCCAGCGGTTCGGTCCACCCCAAAGCGATCCAGGTGCTGGAAGAGATCGGCATCTCACACGCCGGCCGCTCGAAACCTGCCGATGAATTTCGAGAACATCCTTTCGACCTGGTCGTGACGGTTTGTGACGACGCCAACGAGGAATGCCCGCTCTGGCTGGGAAAAGGGAAGCGCGCCCACCTGGGCTTCCGCGACCCGGCCAAAGCGAGCGGGAGCGAACAGGAAATTCTGGGAGTCTTCCGGCAGGTGCGGGATGAAATTGCAGAGAAAATCCCCCAGTTATTAGAAAACGCTTAGAGCTAACGGCTGGCACCTAAATCATCCCCTGCGATAAAATTTTTACATTCACACTCCACACGGAACCCGCTTAAAAAGGTTATATTTTATTTGCCCGCCTTCGGCGTATTCCTAACACAATCAGACTAACCATCAAGACGAGCAAAAGAGCAGCCAGGCTGACTGGAATCCGGGTTTGAGCCGTGGATTCAGGTGCGGGCTGCACTTCAAAGGTCAGGAAAGCAGCACGGTCCACCACGTGCGCGTCGGCTGTTTGAGCGGTGACGCTGAGCTCCAGACCGTAAATTCCGGATTGATCAGGCCGGACAAACAGCCTGGCCGTATTGCCATTGATCTGCATTGGCAGAGTTTCAGCGCTACCGTCTGGTTTACGCAGAATGGCCTGAGCGCTGGACAGGGCTACGGGCTGACCCGCATCGTTCAAGTCGGCCGAGGCGGTAATTGACTGTTTCAACTTCGGCAATATCAGGTTGGTTTTTGCTGTAAGCGTTGCCCCACCAGTAAATTTCGCCATGATGGCGAAATCCGCGCCCTGTGGCGGAGTCTGTTCGCTGGTCTGCAGAGTGACGATCCATTTTCCAGCCTTAGGCTGTTTAAAGCCATAGCCCAGGTAAACTAAGGTGGACGGGTCATCCACCTGAATCACGCCGTTCTTGAGCGGATCGAGTTCGATCACCTTTCCGCTGGCGCCTTTGACTGACACTGTTAATGATCTGGAAGTGTCATAAAGGGCAAAATTCGCAACTGCCACATTGGGATCGATGTTAATCGTTACATCCTGTGTCGCGCCAGGCTCCAGGTGGCCTGTATAAACTTTAGTAAACTGTTGAGATTCGAAAGCCTGCAGTTCCGAGGTCGGATCAGGGGGAGACTCGAATTTTCCAGGTGGGGTCTGAAGCAAGGATTTTACAAAGCTCTCGAAGACTTCCGGGGCTGTATTTAAATCGATGTGCAGGAGCGAGATTTCCTGCACCGGCATGGGGATAGCCTTGACGCTATCCAGCGTGACCACCATATCGGAGGGAACAGGTGTACACGGGGATTGAACCGCATCGACCAGCTTCGTCCCAGCCAGCGCGTAGAAAGGCACGCCGTGGCGGTGCACAATCTGCCGGTTGAAGATACTGGTCATGTAACCCGGCTGGATCTCCAGTGTAGCGGGCAGTAAAATCCCCAGCGCAGCTGGAAGATCGGCGCAGGCAGAACCAGCCATGGGTGTGCCCAAGATGATCAATTGAGCCACATCAGGCTCGATCATCACACGGTCAATGTAATAGCGCGCGATCATACCGCCCATGCTGTGCACCAGAAGATCGACTTTCTCTGCACCAGTCGCCCGTTTTACATTGTCGATATATTCACCCAGGATGACTGCATTCTGGGCAATGGTATTGGTACGTGCCGTCGGGTCGCTCAGGCTACCTGTATTCAACACACCCGCCACTTGACCGTCGCCGACAGCGTAACCACGAACGCCAATCGATGCCAGGAAGCCTTGCGGACCGAGATAATTGGTCCAGGCTTCCCAAGTGGAATTGAAGCCATGCACCATCACGACCGGTCGCGGATCGACGTTCAGGCTCAGACTGCCCCCGTTCGATTGACCGTTGACCGATACAATCACAACCCGCTGCGGCTGTGAAATCCCCGCGGTATCCCAGTACCAGCCCAGGGTAGTGAATATCTGACTTTGGCAGGTGCGTTCTCCGGCGGGAATGGAGCAGTCAGCTACAGGCGCATTTATGCCCGGCAGGATGAATTCCACCTGCGCCGCGGCAGGGACGGCTGCAGCTAAATCGATCTTTAAGCTGATCTGGTTGCCATCTGTTAAGGATGTGATCGGTTGAGCAGCTTTATCATAAGCTGTGATCTGCACCCCCTGGGCTTGACTGTGCACCGGCAGGATCATACCAAAACCCACCAGCAGAATAAAACCAAAACCGAGAAAGCCAGTCGAAACCCGTTTCATCGCTACCTCCAAATTATGCTCACCCTGTAATTGTGGACAATACTTAACTTTTAAAATCCCAATAAAATAAGTAGTGCAATTCACTACGTATTTATACACACAATGATCCTAATTGCAAGTGCAGACAGGGTTTAACTGCCCCGGCGATTTTCCTTTACCACACCCGCTCAAGATTGGGGTTATCGCAGGGTGCGCGCCCGACCTTGGCCATCCCAATCCACTCGCCGTGGACTTTGACGCGCACCACGTCGGCGGTGTAGTCGGTCACGGTCGCGCCATTATTGTTGAATAACCACGACCCGACAGCGAAGATATCGACCGGGACCTGCAGCTTTTCAAACCTGCGGATTTTTTCCGGGTTGAAGCCGCCCGAGACGACGATCCTGACCTCGCGGCAGTAATCCTGAGCGCGCGCAATCCAGCCTGTGGGCAGGTCCCAGCGCTGCCAGGCTTCGTCCAGCGCCTGGCGGACGTTGAAGACCAGACGCGGCGTGACCCCCAGATCGAGGCTGGGATCGCCAAGGGGTGGGACAGATACGTCACGCAAGCTGCCGCTGGTGTCCAGCCGCACTCCGTACAGCCTGTATTTGGCGGCTTCGGCCTCGTTGCCAGCTTCAATCAATTCCCGATACTTTGCAAACAATACATCCAGCATTAGCAGCGTATCGCCCACGTTATCGTTGTTGAAATCCACCAATGCAATGCGCGGGATGGAGGCCGGCAGGATGCGCGCGAATTGCAACATCACCTCGGCCGTGTCACCCATAAAGGAAGCGATGGCCGCGTGCGCCACTGTTCCGCCGCCTGCGCCGCCCCACCAATCTCCCTGGGCATCGGTCGAGATGAAGGGACCCAGTTTGTGGGCGTAATCGAGATTGAAACGCTGTACAGCGATATTGTATGCGTATCCGTCTGCAGCCTGGACCTCATGTAAATCGAAGCGGGCCGGGAAAAACAATACCGGTTTGCCGTGCGCGGCGATCAAGGTCTCGTAGACGTTGGTAGCCACGCGGCTGGAGCGGGTCAGGATTCCCAACGTGGGCGTTTCGAGCAGGGCAAAATCACGATACCGGCCACGGACGCGCAACACCGGCTGGATTTCATCCGGGTGGCCGTTGTAATGCACCAATTCCCCGTCCTGGACAGCCCAGACTTCCAGTTCGGCGCTGGTATCGATGAATCCATCACCATCCCAATACCCGGTGCAGTGACGCAGCATCGACAAGGCTTTATCCACGCCAACTACCACAGTCGCGCCGGAGCGGCGCGTGAACCATTGCATCTCGACTTCCATATCCCCTACAGGGATGTTTTCAGGGGAGATGCCTTCCGGCAGGTTGTGGTGCTGACCCTGGTAGGTGTAACCTTCAGCAGACAGCGTGGTCAGCATGCGGCCGATGTTCTCAAAATATTTATCGGAGTACCAGCCGCGGCGCATGCGCTCGATATCAAGTTTGAAGGTCTCATTTGTCAAGCGGTATTTATTAAAAATGGACATGGAATTCCCTTTAGCGGATCAGGTCAGAAGTTATGGCATTTATTGTGGAAAATCAGGCCACGTGGACAGAGGTATTGTGGATTTTACCCGATGCATCCCGGCCTCGGCAAAGTGCTGGAAGGCTTTGTCGGCAGCTTGTGTATGGTCGACCACACCAGGGACCACGATCGCCGAGGTGGTGTCCTCAAGCAGGTAGACTTTGCGGGCTAAGCTTGGATCGGTCGTGCGAATATCGTCCAGCAGGTCGGCCACCGTCCAAGCCAGGCAGTGACTCTTGGCCTGACCGGACACGATCAGTGCGTCTACGTTCTGCAGTTGCTGCATAAATTTGGGATTGCGCGCTCCAAGTGTCTCCCCCTGCGGCCCTTGTTGTACTTCCGGTCCAATGACCGAGTAGTTTTCAGTGAACGCTTTATCCCCTTTGATATCGAACTCCGGATGTGACAGACGCGCCACCGAATGGAAGAAAATGGCTTCTTCGAGAGCGGGGACCAGGGCATGGCCGATACCGCCAAGCATGGCGTGATAGGGCCAGATGGTCAGTGCAAACTTGCCGCGCGACTCGAGTGTCTCGGCGTAATGGATCATCATTTGTTGGCCGTATTCAGGGGAAATGTCGAAGTCTGGCGCAAGGGCCGGATTGAAACGCCATTGCTCCGACTTTAGCGCTTCGGCATGCAAATCCATGTAGGGGGCGGGATGGTTCCCGGCTTTATCAACGAAGAAAATCGGGTGGAAGATCTGCATCGCCTGGTGGGTATCCATGGTGGCGCTCAAATGCGTCAGGTTTCCCAGATTGCGGTAGATAAATTCGCACAGGCGCACCGAATCCTCGACCGCGGCGTTGCCATTGCGCCCGGCGACGTACAACTCCCCGTCCGGGACGCAGAAGGTGATCTGCACGTCGATCATCAGGAGCCAAATGCGGTGTTGGTCCTGCGAAGCCGGTTGTAACCTGTGTGCCCGGGCCCAGTCAGCGGCTTCGGCTGCTCGGGTTAAATAGGGAACGCGCCAGATCTGACCCACCGATTGTGGATCAAAAAACGACGGGACGGGTAATTCAGAGTAGTGCATACCGAGCTCCTTTAGTGTAATTTGCACACTATTTAAATCAAGAAAATAAAGCGGTACGGGCCGCCTTTGTGTATATATGACACAAATTATAGTAGCTTAATCATGCTTGTCAAGCCTGAATATCTCCTGTCTCGCCATTGCCGCTCAGGCGACTTACAAAGTTGAAAACAAAATGACGCTTGTTTTTCGGAAAGTCTCAGCTATAATAAAGTGAGGTTTTCCAAATTTATTAGTACAACCGGGAAGCGTTGATCCAGAAGATAAAATTGGTCGCTGTCCGAGCTAATCGGGTATCTTCTGGGGAGCTAGAGCGAAACCGACCCAACCCGCTGGTCGGTTATTTTTAATTCCCTACAATCCAGGAGAATTGCATGGCACCTAACTATTTAATCCACTGGGGACGCAGCCTCGTAAAACGGCTCTGGCAAGTTCTTATTATCTTATTCATCTTGATCGGTCAGTCAGGTTTGACGAACGTCCAGGCTGCGCCAGCGGACGGCAAACCAGCCGATTCGGCTCCAGCCCCCATTTCGCAGCCCCCGGTTCGATCAGCTTTTGCCCCCGTCGCAGGGGTCGGTTTTGGCGACTTGCCTGCCACGCCATTTTTGGGCCAAAGTGTCTCATTTTCAGTGACCTTCTCCAACACCGGGACTACGACGGGGTATGGGCCATTTATCGACCTGGTCATTCCCGCCACGCAAGGCCTGGGAACGACGACCATCACAGCCTCCTACCAGGGAATCCCATTCACGAATAATGTGGATATTTTTACGAACACCTTCAACGCCTCCAACCAGGTAACCCACCCATTGGTGCGCGACAGCAGCGGAAATTTCATTACCGTCAATGCACCGGGCACCGCTGGACAAGGGGATAAGCTTGTGACCATCCGCCTGCCCTTCGGCAGTTATAGTCCCGGCCAACCGCCAATCTCGGTCGACGTGACCGTCAACATGGCGGTCCCGCCGGCCACAGTCGGAACCGCGATCCCGATTTGGGCGCGCGGTGGCTATCAATTCGGCACCACTCCGCTGGACGATTGGTGCTGTGATGCGCCTATCGTGGCCGGAAGTTGGGCCAGCTCAACCGCTACCCCAACCTTGTGGACCCTCAGCAAGAGTTATTCCGGACCTGAAGACGAAGCCGCCTCCGGCCCCAACTTCACCGGATTCTATCCAATGCAGTACACCCTGGGGGTCGATATCGCGCCCGGACAGACGATCACCAATCTCACCCTGAGCGACGTCGTGCCGGATAATCTGCAACCGGTCAGCTGGGTGGCCACCAACGGGGCGACCTGTTCCCCCAATCCACTCAACACCGCCTCACCGGGGGATACGATCCAGTGTACTTTTGCTTCCGCCAGCAACCACGCGGAGGTCATTTTCGATTTCTATGTCCCGCTGACCGACCTCGGTGGAGTGCGCGTGATCGACCCCAATACCGGCCTGGCAGTGACCTCCTGCAACAATGCGACAGCGGATGGCACCTGGAACAGCAACCCGCTGGCACAGCTTTCCACCGGCACCGCGCCTGGCTCCTGCGGACACACGCTGAACGACCGCTCGATCGCCATCCAGAAAGGCATGGTTGTGGACGGCGGTGGGATTCTGGAACCGGGTGTGGTCATTAAGAACACCCTGAATTTCCAAGTCTCGGACTTTTTCGCCTTCGAAAACGTCACCATCCTGGATATCGTCTCGGACGGCCAGCACTTCTTCACCGATGGCTCGCACCCGGTCACACTACAGATCAACGGCAACGGATATACGTTTGGCCCGGGTACCTACAGCGCAGCCAATTACGGCGTCGCCTGTTATTACAGCAGCCCGTGGGACCCTGAATGCACCTCCACACCGGGTTCTAATTCCGGGAATCCGGACGAATACGGCACCACCCAGTTGACTTTCAACGTCTCGGCTGAAATCATTGCCGCAACGAGCAGCGCCCAGGATGGCAAAATGGTCGGTGGCTGCGTGGATCCGGCCAACGGCAGCGCGACCCCAAATTGCGGAACCTACAACGACGGTGCCACCAGCGGTCAAATCGTCTTTTACACCCGCGTGCTGAATAATTTTGTGGACAACTACCCCTCCGGCGACTCGAGTGTCGACGAAGGCGACGTGCTGACCAATATCGGCCGGCACATCCAGGGCGACGTGCTGGATACCGATACCCTTACCCCAGTCTCTCCGTTAGCCCAACCGCAGGACGGCTCCAGCGCAGAACTGACGGCCCCGCTCGGCGACTTGACCAAGGAAGTCTATGCTGTCAATGGCAACACTTCCTTACCATCCCCGGTTCACATCAATCCGGGCGACGCGGTCACCTACCGCCTGACCTACACCTTGCCGATCGGCAATGAAGAGAATATGCGTTTTACGGACTATCTACCGCTGCCCATCTTCAAAGTGGACGATCCGGATGCCGATGGCACTCCCAGCGGCTGGACCTTCTCGACTACCCCCAGCACGATGACCCCCGGGACGGTCTCACTCGGGCCGACGGATAACTTCTACCAATACATGGTTGACGGCAACGGATCGACCGGAACGGCATCAGAGACCACGAATCCTTCGAGTTCCGGGGATCCCTTATATCACGACAACACGACCACCCCCAACGTCGTGGTCGACACCGGCACCAACAGCGTTTCGATCACCTATCCCAATTACGACGACACCCGCCTGCTGGCCAGGACCGTCGACCTGCTGATCACTGTCACGGTGAACAACGAACCCTTTGCCGACCAGCTCTACCTGACCAACGAAGCCTACTCCTTCGAAGGCAGCACCAACGGCGGCATCAGCTCGGCCACCAAGATCGTACAGGTGGTGGTCGATGAGCCGGTGCTGGTCACCAAGAAATCCGCCATTTGGGCAGGCAGTTATGATTCCTCCGGGCCAGGAACCTGGTCCCAACAAACTGCGGCCACGTACACACCGGCGCTACCAGGCGGCAATCCCATCCAGAACCCAACGGTTCAACCGCGTTGGAGCGGAACCATTACGACTGCGGCGCCCTGGAGTTCGGATATTGCGCATGTCGACGCGCAAGACGTCGTCACCTTTATGATCGTGATCGAGGACCAGGGTCACAGCGACAAAGGCGCCTTCGACATCACACTCAAAGACACCCTGCCTTCGATTTTCCAAATTCCGACCACGCCCACGGGGTTGAATCTGCACATTTGGCACGGGGACGGGAGCGGCGCGGATTACGGCAGCGGACCGGTTGAAATCCAATATACCGGGCTGGGAGGCGCACCAGGCGGAACGACCAGTCCATCAGGGGACCTGTTTGGCAATGGAATAAAATTAACCGATCCCGCCGATGTCGCCGGCGTTGGAGCTGTCTGCCAGGCAGAGACGGTCGGACCCGGGAAGAATGTGATCGTCATCACCTATGATTTACAGATTAAAGACAACGTGATCCCCGGCACATACCCCAATACGGCTGAAATCACCGGCTACGCCAGCCAGAACAACGGCCCCAATTTCGTGGGAACCGGCGGCGGCTCGCAGGACACGGCCAATACGACCGTGAACGGTTTAATCGCCAAGGAATTAGTTTCTTCGGAAATCAACAATACCTACAACGACAACACACATGCAGTGATTGGTGAGATTATCACCTATAAACTGACTTCCACCGTACCCGAAGGTGAGGTCCCCGGCGCGTTTATCACTGACCATCTGGATAGCGGTCTGGCCTTTCTCTCCTGCACGAGCGTGGTAGCTTCTTCTGCAGATGTTACGACTGACCTGCCCGACACGACCAATGAATTCGACAGCGTTTGCGGCACCACGCAGGCATCGGGTGTCACGAGCAATGGACATGATATTCGCTTCAATCTCGGCAACATCACCAACGCCAACCGGGACAATGGCACGCCTGAAACCATCACGATTATCTTACCAGGCCGTAGTGTTGAACGTCATTGGCAACCAGGCCGGCACAACGCTCAATAATTCCGCCGAATTCTATATGAACGCCGGCAGCGGCGACGTCCTGCTGGATAGTGCCAGCGCAGCCAACGTCACCGTGATCGAATCGCTGGTCAACACCAGCAAGTCGGTCGATTTACCCTCCACCGACGCCGGGAACACGGTCACCTTCACGGTCACGCTGAGCAACCCGTCCTCCGGCAGCACCACCGCCTACGACGTTTCCTGGAGCGACAGCGTCCCAACGCACATGACCTACGTGCCCAGCTCGCTAATTCTGGGCACCTGCACAGTCGCCACTCCAGCCGACCCTGAACGATAGTTTAGCGCGCAGACCTGAGCGCCTCCGGCGGCCAGCTCGAGCCGGGGCAATCCTGCGTCATCATCTTCCAGGCCACGCTGACCTACGCCGTCACGCCCGGCGAGGTGATCACCAACACCGCCGAGACGCGCTGGACCAGCCTGCCGGGGGATATCACGGACCGCTCGACCTACAACACGGATTCCGATGAACGCACCGGCGCAAACGGAGTGGGTAATGGCTTGAACAATTATGCCAGCCAGGGTCAGGCGACCGTATCGATCGTCACCGCGCCGGTCAAGTCCATCGTCTCCACCAGCGAAGCCAGCACCGGGCCGCAAAGCGGCGTCGAGCGTCTGGTGATCGGCGAGATCGTGCGCTACCGCTTGCAGGTCCGTCTGGCCCGAAGGGACCTCGGTCAACGCCTTGATCCGCGATTATTTACCTACCGGCTTGCAATTTCTGGATACCGACCCGCCTTCGCAAACGAAAATCGCCTTTGTCTGCGACGGCGCTACCCAACCGAATTGTATGACTTCAAGCACACTGGGAACGGCTCCATTTATCTTTGGCGATGAAACCAATGTCGACAGCATCACCCCGACGTACGTCTTACCAGACGCTGCGGTTTCAAATGCTGCTGGAAGCGATAATGACACCTATGGCAGCGGCACTGACGTATATTTTAAATTCGGCGACCTGACCAATAATGACAACGATCCCGACAAGGAATACGTCGTGATCGAATTCAACGCGCTGGTGATGAATATCGCCGGCAACCAGAGCAACACACTGCGCAGCAATAACTTTACCGTCAGCAACAACGGAACCGAACTTTCTCCCGCATCCAACAATGTCGATATCCGCGTGGCCGAATCGAATCTGACGGTGAACAAGGCCATCACCACCACCCCCAGCGATGCCGGCGATGCGATTGTCTACACCCTGACCATCACCAACAACTCAAGTGGGGTCAACCGCGCCACCGCCTTCGATCTGAGCCTGAGCGACGTGTTGAATGGCAGTCTCAGTCCGGTCTCCATCGTCTATGACGGCACGCCCGCCACCGCGCAGGGCGCGACCTGTGTCGGCCCCAGCACCGTGGGAACGACGGCCTTCACCCACTCGGAATCATTCAGCACGCAGACTGCCAATGCAAGCATCTCCTGCCTGGATCCCGGCAGTACCGCCACCTTCGTGATCAGCGCCACGCTGGCATCCAGCGTCCCGGCGGGCGTCACCATCCCCAATATCGCCAACCTGACCTGGACCTCGCTGCCGGGTAATCAAGGCACGACTCCGAATGCTACCGGCTCGACCACCCCTGGCAGCAGTGGGGCTTCGAACGGCGAACGCAACGGCAGCGGCGGCGTGAATGACTATGCAACCAGCGACAATCGGCCGTTCACGGTTACCGCGCCGACGGTTTCGAAACTGGCGCCCGATCCCTCAACCTACCCCATCGGGGATAGGGTCGATTACTACATCCGGGTCACCCTGCCCGAAGGCCTGACGCCTTCCCTGGTGGTCAAAGACCAGCTGCCAGCCGGCTTGGGATATGTCAGCAGCGAGGTCATCACCACAGTCGCCGACGCGGACAACCCGGCCGCCCCTGATCCACGCCGCCTTTTGCAGGATTACCACGGCAGCTTCACCACGGCTGGCACCTGTACCAACGCAGCCAGCAGCCCATGCGCAGCCGGGGACACCAACCAGACCCTGAGCTTCACCTTCGGGGATACGACCACCACCGGCAGCGGCCCGGTCCAGGGCAGCACGAACAACCAGTTCCTGTTGCTGGTGCGCGCCCAGGTCTTGAATGTGGCTGGCAACCAGCCCGGCACGACCCTGACCAACACGGCTACGCTTGACTATCTGGTCGGCTCGACCCCCACCACGGTCCAGGGCGGATCGCAAACCGTCACCGTCATCGGACCATACCTGACGCTCGACAAGCAAGCCTCGACCCTGAGCGCCCATCCCGATGCCGGCGACACGATTACCTACACGGTCACCATAAACGCCCCATCCGGGTCCAACCGCTCCAACTCCTACGACGTGCATTACTACGACACGCTGCCTGGTGGCGTGGTCTCGCTCGACAACGCCTCGGTCAGCGTCTCGGGTGCCTCTTACAGCTACGCAGATAACTCGAATTACGCGGGCAACGTCGTCGACGTGACCATCACTGAAATCGACATCAACGAAACCGTCACGATCACCTACACCGCCACGCTCCTGATCAGCATTGCCCCCAACGATACGATCGACAACACCGGCGAGCTCGAGTGGACCTCGCTGCCCGGAACGGTCTCCGGGGAACGCACCGGGACCGACAAGGACACCGGTGGCGTGAATGATTACTATCAAACCTCGACCGCCACGGTCACCTCGCTGGATATCACAGCCGAGAAATCGATCGTGGGCAGCTCGCAATCCTTTACCTCCATCGCCGGGGATAACCTGTCCGCCGATGCGGCCATCGGCGAAGTCCTGCGCTACCGCCTGGCGGTCATCCTGCCGGAAGGCACCGCGGCGGGCTTCCAGCTCAAGGATACTCTGCCGACCGGTTTCTCCTACGCCGGCAATCCCAAGCTCTCGTTCGTAGCCAACTCCTCCATCAGCGTGGACGCCGGTCACTCCGACCTGAGCGGCGCCAACAACAGCGCCGTCCCGCCGACCTTCGACTTCCCGGATACCTACGTCACAACATCCGGACAGGACCTGACCTTCGATCTGGGCGACCTGGTCAACAATGACAATGACAGCGGAGACGAGCGGGTGGTACTCGATTTCGACGTGCTGGTCGACAACAGCCTCGACAACGATGCCTTCGACACGAACAAACTGACCAAGATCAATAACTTCACGGTCGAGATCGGCGGCAGCCCGGCTGGGACGTCGAACGACGTCACCGCCACGATTGTCGAATCGCAGTTGACGGTCACCAAAACGGTCAGCGACCTGCATCCCGGGGCGGGCGAGACGGTCACCTACACGCTGGCCTTCCAGAACACCTCCCCCAGCACGACCACCGCCTATGACGTCAACCTGACCGACCAGATCGACAGCGACCTGACGCTGGACCTGAGCTCGATCCAGATCACCCCGACCGGTTGGACACCGACAGTCACGTCCAACAATGCGGCTGACAAGATCGACCTGACCTTCGATACGATCCCGGTCGGTGGCAGCGTCGTCGTCACCTACAAGGCGACCGTCAATGCGAATGTCACCCAGAACACGACCATCCTGAACACCGTCAACCTGACCTGGACTTCGCTGCCCGGGGACGTGTCGGGCGAACGCACCGGCACGATCGGCGGGACGACCGCCCCGGACAACTACTTCGCTACGGCCGATGTCACCCTTGACGTGTTGCGGGCTTTGGATAAATTCGTCGCTTCGGGCAGTGTCCCGGATGACGGCAACTCCCCCACGATCTTCCCGCCTGCGCTGCCGGACGTCTATATCGGCGAGATCCTGAATTACAACATCGTGCTGACGGTGCCGCCTGGCGATACGCTTTCGACCACTGTGACCGATCTCCTGGACCAGGGTCTGGCCTTCGTGGGTTGTACCAGCATTACTCCCCAGTCCAGCGATTTGACCACCAGTATTTCTGGCACAAGCGATTTCTCGCCGGCTTGTTCCGCCCCGACCAACCCCACCGTTTCTCCGACCGGCAGCAGTAATCCGGCCGATGATGGCCGCGAGATCGTCTTTACCCTTGGCGACCTGCATAACGCCAACTCCGGCAGCCAGACCCTGACGATCGCCTTCCAGGCAGTGGTGCTCAATTCTGATGATAACAAAAGCGGTAGCACCTTCAGCAACAACGTCACCTGGGATTGGGACAGTGGTGCCCATTTCCTGACCGCTCCTTCTGAAACGCTGACCGTCAAGGAAGCCAATTTACAGATCGAGAAGACCGTCGATCCAAAAGTGGCACCGCTGGATAGCATTGTTACTTTCACCTTGAACGTCTCCCATTCGAGCGAGAGTCTGGCGGATGCCTACGATGCCCTGGTGACGGATGTGATCCCCACAAATCTGGCAATTGTCCCGGGTTCCGTCGTCGTGAACGGTTCAGCCGGCCTCCCCGCAGCCGATGTAACTGTCGCCGGAAATGTGCTGACTGTTTATTGGAGGCAGTTCCAACTGGGAGAGACAGCCGAGATCACCTATACGGCGCAGTTTATCGGTCCCAGCCCGGTTCGCAATACTGCCACATTGCAGTGGTCCAGCATCCAGATCGATCCGCGCCCGGCCTCCCAGCAGCAGTCGGCCTTCAACACACTCTCGAACGAGCGGCGCTACATCCCGAACGACCAGCTCAACGATTACCGGACCGAAGCATTTGCCGATTTGCGCAAGCCCGGGCTACCGGATACAGGTTTTGCCCCCGGTGTGACCACCCAGCTTCCGCCGCAGCCGGACGAAAAAGCCTACACCGATTTGGGCAACTTCTGGCTGGAAATCCCGCGCCTGGGCGTCAAGATGCCGATCGTCGGTGTTCCGATATCAGGAGACGGCTGGGACCTGACCTGGCTGTGGGATCAGGCCGGCTATCTGGACCGGACTGCTTACCCGACCCATGCTGGCAACTCGGCTATCACTGCCCACGTCTATCTGCCCGACGGCAAACCTGGTCCTTTTGTCAATTTGCACACCATGCAATGGGGTGACCAGGTCATCGTCCATGCTTTCGGCCAACGCTATGTGTACGAAGTGCGCCAGATCCGCAAGGTCCTGCCGGACGACTTGTCTATCCTGAAGCACGAAGACTATCCTTGGATGACTTTGATCACCTGCCAGGGCTACAACGAAACGAAAAACTCATACAGCTACAGGACTGCGGTGCGTGCCGTGCTGGTCAGCACGAGTCCGGATTCCACCCAGCCTTAAGTTTTTCACCCAATATGCAGAGCCACAGCAAATTGCTGTGGCTCTTTGTTTTTTCACTCAAATCCGGACTTCTTTCTCATGATATAATTTTTAAATTACTAGGCAAAGACACACTACGTGTCAAGATATTCCTTCGGATCTGGAGTTAATCATGGATATAACCAAGCAAGAATTCAAGCATTGTGACTTGCTCACTGTCAAAGGCCGCGTGGACAGCGCTACAGCCCCCAAATTGACCGAAGCGATTGAAGCAACCCAGAAAGCCGGACACTACAAAATTGTCCTTGATATGAGCGGTTTAGACTACATGTCAAGTGCTGGATTCCGTGCTCTACTGGCCGGTCAGCGCAACAGCAAACGCTACAATCGGGGTGAAATGGTGCTGGCCCTGGTTCCCAAAAACATCGAAGACGCTCTTGAATTAGCCGGCTTCACAGAACTTTTCAAGCGTTTTGACGATATCACTGCCGCTGTCGGCTATTTCTAGCCGCATTGCGGTCACCGAACCCTGATCATTGAGTACAAAGGGCCGCCTCGAATTTACTCCAATGAGGCGGCCTTTCCTTTCTCCCATGCGAACAGAAATCTTCCCTGCCGTCTTTGAACAACTCGACGAAATCCGTGAATTCGTCGGGGCTGCTGCATTGGATGCCGGTATGGACAACAAAGAAATCTACGCTGTCCAACTGGCGACCGATGAAGCCTGTACCAACGTGATCGAGCATGCCTACGGAGGGGAGAGGAACGGCCAAATCGAAATCACCTGTCACGTTCAGGATGGAACGCTGACCGTCATGATCCACGATCATGGCAAATCTTTTGATCCCAACCAGGTTCCCGAACCCAACTTGAACGCGGACTTATCCAAACGACGCATCGGCGGTTTGGGAATATATCTGATGCGCAAACTGATGGACGAAGTCTCCTACGAGGCATCCACTGAAACAGGCAACACCCTGACCTTACTAAAACATAAGGGGGGTATGGGATGAGCGCCGCCCGTTCTCCGCAGGCATCTGACTGGCGCGAGCTTGCCAGTTTCGGGGAACAATTATTGGGAGCCTCTTCGTTATCAGCCCAACGCGACCGCATCGTTCGCATGACACAAAGGCTGGTTGGCGGCCAGGTTCAGGTTTGGCTGCACGAGAAGCTCTTCAGACTGCCCGACTCAAAGGGTAAGGCGCTCTTTCCAACCGAACCCCCTCTGGCCGGTATGCAAGCCGCCTTCAGGAGCGGTGTCGTGTATTCGCACAGTCACGGTCAGGTTGATTCAGATCCCGGCGCCTGTGTGGCTGTCCCGCTGACCGATCAAGGATTCACACTGGGGGTTTTGCAGATCGGACGCCCAAAAGGCCCGGATTTCACAGCCGATGAATTGGAATTACTCGAGGCGGTTGCTGGCATCGTGACCGTTTCACTGATTGCTTCCCATCGCCTTGCTGTCGAACGTTGGCGCATCGGACAATTAAATCTGGTTCGCGATGTCAGCTCACAGGTTGTCAACGTACTTGATCTCGACAAACTGACCAGTCGCGTGACCAAACTTATCCAAAAAACATTCCACTATTACTATGTGGCGATTTTTACGCGTGAACCGGATAGTCACATCCTGCGCTTCCGCGCCAGCGCCAAGGCTTCACGAAAAGGGCGCAATAAAGCCTCGGTCGCTTTGGAGGTGGAAGTCGGTCAGGGCTTGATCGGTTCAGTCGCACAAAGTGGGGATGAAATTTTATGCGATGATGTCAAAGCCGAAACGCGTTTTCGCTTCATCGACAGCTTGCCGGAGACGCAATCCGAAGTAGTTCTGCCGCTCAAGATCGAAGACCGTGTGCTGGGGGTACTGGATATTCAAAGCGACCAGCTCCGGGCTTTTCATCCGTACGATCTGCTCGTCCTGCGTGCCCTGGCGGATAATATCGCCCGTGCCGTAGACGGTGCCCGTCTTTATAACGATCTGGCCCGTCGCGCCAAACAACTGGAAGTCATTGCCGAGGTAAGCGACAGCGTCACCTCCAGTTTGGATTTAAAAGGATTGATGCGCGACGCAGCCACCCTGATCCATGAGCGCTTCGGGTATCCGCATGTACAAATGTACACGGTCCATCCGAACCGCCGCTTGATCGAATTTGAAGCCGGGAGCGGCGCGCGCAGCGAGCAACTGGAGGGGTTTGCCCTTCCATTGGACGATTCGCAGGGCGTTATTCCCTGGGCAGCTCGCCACGGAGAGACGATTTTATTGAACGATGTCCGGCAAGACCCGCGCTATCGTCCGTCTCATTTACCACCTAAAAACACCAAATCCGAACTGGCTGTTCCTTTGATCTTCGACGATCAGGTCGTCGGCATCCTGGACATCCAGAGCGACAAACTCAATGCCTTCGGTGATGACGATCGCATCATCTTCGAAGCCCTGGCCGATAACATTGCGACCGCCATCCACAATGCCGACCTGTACCGTTCAGAACAATGGCGGCGACAGGTGGCGGATAGTCTGCGTGAAGTAGCGGTACTGCTATCAGCCAACGTCGGCGTCGAGGAAGTTCTCGATACCATCCTGACCGAACTCGAACGCAACCTATCCAGCGATGTTACAGCCATCTGGTTGGTCGACGACGATGAGCTCTACCCGGCCGCTGTCCATGGTTGTGACCCATTGGCCTTGGAAAAAGCCAGGCGCGAATCAGCTGACGCCTCGATCACCCTCACCAGCATCCTGTTAACGGACAAGCCTGTCATCCGCCAGCCGGACGAACCTCCCGGTCCGGCCGGTTTGGCTGCCGGTTTTGACGGGAACTACTCGGCCATCTCCGCACCGCTGCAAATCGGCGACCAGGCTGTTGGCGTACTGACCCTGGCCCATAGCACTCCCGGTCGATACGGTCACGAAGCCCAAGCCATGACTACCACCTTCGCATCCTACGCTGCAGTCGCCATCGAGAACACCCGCTTATACGACGCCGCCCAGGAACAAGCCTATGCTTCGGCAGCCTTATTACAAGTAGCCCAGGCAGTAGTAAGCCTTAGCGATCTGGATGAAATCCTGGGTACGATCGTGCGCATCATGCCAATTCTGGTTGGCATCGAACGCTGCCTGATCTACCTGTGGGACGAAGCCACTGAAACCTTCTATCCAGTGCAATCCTACGGCATCCCGGATGAGGCGGATGCGGCTTTGTGGCGCGAGGAATATGCTCCCGGCGACTTCCCTTTATTGGATGCTGTCCGTCAAGGTGAACGTCTGTTAATGCAGGGGTTGCAACCCGGTACGGATCCGGCGACCTGGATCAACCTTGTTGGACCCTGGAGTGAAGAAGAGAACCTGATGCTTTATGGGGATGGTCAACTGCTGTTGGGCGTCCCGCTGTCGATCAAGAATGACATGTATGGCGTCATGCTGGTCGAGGAAGCCGAAGGCGGACGGCGCTTCCGCAACCGGCGGACGGAAATCATCACCGGCATTGCGCAGCAAGCTGCACTCGGCATTCAGAACGACTTGTTGCAACGCGAAATGGTCGTCCGCGAGCGACTGGAGACCGAGGTCCAGCTGGCTCGTCAAATCCAGCAGACATTCATCCCCGACCACCTTCCGGAATATCCTGGCTGGGGCATGGCTGCTCGTTGGCGGACGGCCCGCCAAGTCGGCGGCGATTTCTACGATGTCTTCGAACTCCCAAACGGCCACCTGGGCCTGTTTATCGCCGATGTAGCTGACAAAGGTGTACCAGCCGCCTTGTTCATGGCGCTCACCCGCACCCTGGTGCGAGCTGCCGTTGCCGAGACCGAATCCCCAGCCCGCGTTCTGAGTCGCGTCAACGAATTGTTGATCCCCGACACCGAGCAGGGCATGTTCGTCACGGCTGCGTACGCCGTCCTGGACACCTCCTCCGGCGCATTGATCTACGCCAATGCCGGTCACAATCCCCCATTATGGGTCAGCAAGACCGGACACGAAATTGTCCGCCTGACCCGTACGGGCGTGGCGCTGGGGGCTCTGGAGGGCATGACGATGGAAGAACGCACCATCCAACTCCAGTCCGGTGATTTCATCCTGTTTTTCACCGACGGCCTGAATGAATCCTTCTCACCCTCCGGTGAGCAATTTGGCGAAGAGCGCATCCACCAGGAGTTGCTCGCCTGCGACGATGATTCCCCGCAGGAGATCATCGAGGAGATCGAGGAAGCTCTGGATGAATTTGTGGATGGCCTGCCGCCTGCCGACGACCTGACCATGTTGGTGCTCAAGAACATTGGCTGAAACTGAGCGCTTAATATCTAATCCGCCTTGGAAGCGAAAATTCGCTTCCAAGGCTTTTTTACAAAGATTTTACAAGCTCACCACACTGCGGTAACCTGCCTTTTGTAGAATGACAACATCAACCTGCAAAGGAGGCTCTACATGACCAATATATTAATCCTTTTGAAAAAATTCGTACTGGTGGCTGTCATCGCTGCCCTGGGGTTGGCCGCTCTCCCAGTGACAAGTGCGTTCGCGCTGGGCGCTGGCGACGACACAAAACCACCCGCCGATGCCACCCAACCCACCGACCAGCAACTGGAAAATGCCTGGGCGCGTTTACAGCGCATTTATGAGCGTGAAGGCAACCTGATGAACCGGGCCGACCAATCCTCCAGCCGCATCCAGAATTTAATCGACCGCCTGAACGAAAAAGGGTTCGAACCATCAAGCATACAGGCAGCCCTGGATGCTTTTGAAGCAGACCTCAAGGATGCCCACCCAATCTACGAAAGCGCTAAAGGGATCATCAACGCCCACAAAGGCTTTGATGCTAACGGCAAGTTGACTGACCGCGATCTGGCCATCGAGACCATTCAGTCTCTACACGATAAGATGAAAGAGATTCGCGACACGCTGGGCGAGCCTTTCAAGGCACTGCGAGAAGCCATCAAAGCCTTCCGCGAGGCCAACCGCCCTGCAGGTGCGCCGGCTGCCCCAGACGGATCCCAGGCTCCACATGGCAGTTTTCAACCACAGCAGGGACCGGGCGGTTTCCTGGGCTTCGCCCCTACCCAGCCGTAATCCTGCGACCACCCACCTAAGCAGAGACACGGACTAATTCGTGTCTCTGTCCTTATTTATCTCCTTTGACCTCTGCCCAAAGATGCCGTAGAATCAGGACACTATCCCAGACCAAGTGAGGTATAAGCATGTACGCAAATCAAGGCAAAAAAGTTATTTCAACCGACAAGGCTCCTCAAGCGATCGGTCCATACTCGATTGCCATCGGAACTCGGGATTTGGTTTTTACCGCCGGGCAGATTGGCATCGACCCGGCTAAAGGCGAAATCGTCAGTGGGGGGATCGAAGCTGAAACCCGCCAGGTTCTCACAAATTTAAAGCATGTACTCGAAGCCTCCGGTTCTGGCCTCGGCCAGGTGGTCAAGACGACCGTCTTTCTGAAAGACATGGGCGACTTCCCCAAGATGAATGCCGTCTACGCCGAGTTCTTCACCGATAACCCACCCGCGCGCAGCACTGTCGCTGTTGCAGCGCTGCCCAAAGGTGCGCTGGTCGAGATCGAGGCGATAGCCCTACTTTCCGCAACCCGCGGCGAGTAAGCGTGACCAAGGAATTGGTCTTGCTGGTCGACGATGAGCCATCGATCGTCCTGCTTGCGCAGATGTACCTGGAACGCGAGGGGTTTCAGATTGCATCTGCCGGGGATGGTGAAACGGCTCTCGAAGCCGTAACCCGGTTGCGTCCCGCCTTGATCGTGCTGGATTTGATGCTTCCCAAGCTGGACGGCTTCGAAGTCTGCCGCCGCCTGCGGGCGCAGAATGATCCGGTTGCCATCCTGATGCTGACCGCCCGGGATGAGGACATCGACAAAATTCTGGGGCTTGAACTCGGAGCAGACGACTATCTGACCAAACCATTCAATCCACGCGAACTGGTGGCGCGCGTCAAGGCCATCCTGCGCCGAGGCGAACGCCTGCACGCGGACGATCCTACCCCAATCCGTCTCGGGGACTTGGTTATTGACCCAGGCTCCCGCGAAGCGCGCTTCGCTGACCGGACCCTGGACCTGCGTACGCAGGAATTTGATCTACTTTTTACCCTGGCGCAAAAACGCGGACGTGTGCTCAGCCGTGAACAGTTACTCCAACAAGCCTGGGGGTTCGACTTCTACGGGCAAACTCGCACCGTTGACGTACACGTGGCCCATCTGCGTAAAAAGCTGGCCGGTACCAGCATTCGCATCGAGACCGTGACGGGCGTGGGCTACAAGCTGGTGGTTTCATAAATCAACTCCCCCATGTTAACTTCTTTACGCGCACGTCTCTGGTTATCTTATGCCCTACTGATCCTCACGGCATTGGGGGTTGTGGCAGTATTTCTATTGGCGTACATCATTCGCAGCCCCTTGCTATACCGCCAGACGATTGACCGCTTGAAGGCGGTCGAGGCGGTTGTGCTGGCGCGCGAGCAAACGACAGGGGAGCCTCCCCTCGTCAACCTCCCGGCTGCCTTACAGCGCGCTGACGATACATTCGATGTGCGCCTGACCCTCTTTTCCCAGGATGGACAGATTTTATTCGATACGCGTCAGAATCAGGCAGCCCTGCGTTTACCCCCACAGCCCCCGCGCCTGGTGCCAATCGTGCGCGATACGCAACGGCAACCCTGGCTATACACTGCACGCCGCCTGCCAGATGGCGAATGGTTGATGATCTCTAC
Organism: uncultured Chloroflexia bacterium; assembly: GCA_963790075.1. Taxonomy (GTDB): domain Bacteria; phylum Chloroflexota; class Anaerolineae; order Anaerolineales; family Villigracilaceae; genus CAYOUV01. The sequence continues at coordinate 587,123 of CAWBNG010000004.1, read as the reverse complement.
GCCACGTCCACGCTTGCAATTGGTTTCGATTTTAAGAGACGAGCTATTTTCCCCAGTTATCCAGGCTGGCGCCATATCGCTCTTACTTTCGCTTTTTCTGGCATTTTGGATTGCGTCTTGGGTGGCTGATCCTTTGCAAAGACTGCTGGCAGCGGTCCGCGCCGTCCCATTCGAACAGGTGCGTAACATACCTGACCACGGTCCCCGTGAAGTAAGGGATTTGACCCGAGCCTTCAATGCCATGGCTAACCGGGTTCAAATCAGCCAGAAATCCCAGCGGGATTTCGTGGCCAACGTCTCGCACGAACTCAAGACGCCCCTGACTTCCATTCAAGGCTTTGCCCAGGCAATTTTGGATGGCACGGCGATTGCACCGAAAGACCAAAAACAGGCAGCCCAGGTCATTTACAACGAGGCCGGACGCATGCATCGCATGGTGCTTGATTTGCTCAATCTGGCACGCCTGGATGCCGGGACTGCTGATTTAAAAATGGCTCCGGTCGATATGGCTACCCTACTGCGCAGCACGATCGAAAAATTCGATCTTCAAGCTCGAGAAGCTGGCATATCTCTGGGGCTGGACGCAGGTAAACTCCCCATTTTAATCGGTGATGGTGACCGGTTAGCGCAGGTTTTAACCAACCTGGTAGACAATGCCATCAAACACACCCCCACAGGCGGACGAGTCGATTTGCAAGCCTCAGCGGTCAATTCAGAAATGGAGATCAATGTCAGCGATACTGGTAAAGGCATTTCCCAGGTAGATCAGCAACATATCTTCGATCGCTTTTACCAGGTCGATCCATCACGCAGCGGCGGCGGCAGTCACAGCGCGGGGCTTGGACTGGCAATTGTTAAAGAAATAATCCAGGCACATGGTGGTAGAATTAGCGTTCGCAGCCAGGAGGGGCGAGGCAGCATCTTTTCTGTGCGCCTGCCGCTTTCCCAGCCAAACGCAACCACCTTGATGTCCAAGCGAAAGCGATAGCTTTCGCGATTTATACTGCCTGAAGATGCTTACTGTCTCGATTATTGTCCCATGTTACAATGAACAGTCTACGATTCGCTTCTTATTGGACGCGATCTATGCACAAACATATCCGCGTTCCGCGCTTGAAGTGATCATCTCAGACGGACTCTCCGAAGATAACACCCGGGTAGAAATTACCAAATTCCAGGATGAACATCCCGACTTGCATCTACAGCTCGTGGACAATCCGATTCGCAGCATACCTGCTGGCCTAAATCGTGCCATTCAGGCTGCCACCAGCGAGATCATCATCCGCCTGGACGCGCACTCCCAACCTTACCCTGATTACATTGAACGCAGCGTGTTGGCGCTCGAGTCCGGTTTGGGCGAAAACGTTGGAGGCATTTGGGAGATCCAACCTGGCAAACCGGGTTGGGTGGCTGAATCGATTGCAATAGCTGCGGCACATCCGCTCGGGGTTGGCGATGCACTTTATCGCCACTCCAACCATCAGGCATCGGTTGACACGGTCCCTTTTGGAGCCTTTAAAAGCACGCTGATTGACAAAATTGGCATGTTCGATGAGACCCTGCTGACCAACGAGGATTACGAGTTCAACACCCGTATCCGCCAATCAGGCGGACGGGTCTGGCTGGACCCGGGAATCCGTTCCGTTTATTTTGCCCGTACCACATTGACAGATTTGGCCCGACAATATTGGCGCTATGGATTCTGGAAATGGCGCATGCTCCGGCGCAACTCCCGGACTCTGCGTTGGCGGCAGGCTTTACCCCCCTTGTTCGTATTAAGTCTACTCGCAGGGGTTTTGTCAGCCCCATTCTCGGCATACATGCGTTACTTTATCAGCGTGGAAATAATGATTTACCTGCTTGTTTTATTTGTAGCCAGCCTGCAAACTTTAATACACAAACACAAAGGTTTCTTGCTCGTAGGGCTGCCATTAGCGATTGCGACAATGCACATTGCTTGGGGAGCAGGATTTCTTTGGAGCATCATCATAAGTAGTCTAAGGTCACAAAAATATGGCTGATTCACAAACCCGATTAAGCGGTTTTCGCCTTCGGCACGGGGAATTGCGAGCGATATTAATCATTGGAGATCTACTCGTCTCATACATTTCCCTGTTCATAGGAATGTATTTTTGGGCCGCAGGCGACCTATGGTATAAATTTTCGTTCGAATTCATCCGCGTCCGCGTTCCATTTTGGTTTTATCTTCTGCCGTTTGCCTGGCTCATCCTGATGGTAGAGCTCTATGATATCCCTCGCGCCAGCAATCTGCGCAAGACCTTGAGCAGCATTTCAATTGCAGCCTTATCCGGCGTATTGCTTTACGCGTTGATCTACATGATCTCGCGGAAGGGCTCTCTCCCGCGTACAGGGGTGGGAGCTTTCTTGCTGGCCAACTCAGTTCTGGCCTTATTCTGGCGAATTGGATTTATTCGTTTATTCACTGCTTCGCGCCTGATGCGGCGCGTGCTGATTATCGGTGCCGGTAAAGCCGGACAGACGCTTGTTCGTGCTTACCAAAGTCTGACTCCAACTCCATTTGATCTGATCGGTTACATTGATGACGATCCCGACAAAATCGGGACATTAATCGAGGGCTATTCAGTCCTCGCCAGCAGCGACCAACTGCTCGAAGTTCTCGAAAATGAACATATCTCCGATTTGGTCATCGCCATTACCGGTGAAATGCGTGGGAGCACGTTCCAATCTATTCTGGACGCGCAGGAAATGGGCGTAGACGTGACTCGCATGCCTAAAATGTATGAGGAAATCATCAATCGCGTTCCCATTCATCATCTTGAGTCTGACTGGATCGTGCGTTCTTTTGTCGATGAGGCGCGTACCAGCGGTTTTTATGAACTGGGCAAACGGATCATCGATCTCATCAGCGGTTTGATTGGTCTGCTCGTCTTTATTGGAACGCTCCCAATTGTTGCCCTGGCAATCCTCCTGGATGACGGGCTGCCAATTTTCTATTCTCAAGATCGCCTGGGAAAAGGCGGGCGGCCGTTCCGTATTTTTAAATACCGCACGATGAATAAGGATGCAGAAAAAGACGGGCAACCACAAATTTCAACCGAAAACGATCCTCGCATCACACGGATTGGGTTATGGTTACGACGTTCGCGGATCGATGAACTCCCCCAAATATTCAACATTTTGTCCGGAGAAATGAGCATGGTCGGTCCACGAGCTGAACGCGAAGAATGGGTGCGCCACTTTCAAAAGGAAATCCCATTCTACCGCGCACGCCTATTGGTCAAACCGGGATTGACTGGCTGGGCTCAGGTAAATTACGGTTACACTGCCACCGTGGAAGATACGGGCATCAAACTGGAGTACGATCTGTATTACATTAAACATCGCTCGCTTTTATTGGATTTGGTCATCATTTTACGCACAGTTGGTACTGTCTTGCGTCTTCGAGGTAGATAAATGACAGTTTCGCTGGTCACCGGAGGCGCTGGATTTATTGGCTCGCATATCGTTCATGCTTTGTTGGCACGCGGCGATTCAGTCCGCGTGTTGGATAATTTCTCCACCGGCACACGGCAAAATCTAGCAGAATTCAAGCAACAGATCGAAATAATCGAGGCTGACCTGCGCGATCGACAATTGGTGATCGAAGCAGTCCGGGATGTGGATTATATTTTCCATCAGGCGGCCTTCGTCTCGGTCCCACAATCTATGCGTGATCCGGCCGAATGTCTGGATGTCAACGTGCAGGGAACAGCAACCCTGCTCGAGGCGGCGCGCGAAGCGGGAGTAAGGCGCGTGGTCATGGCTTCCAGCGCGGCCGTTTACGGCGACTCCAGGGCGCTGCCTCTGGACGAGGATGCGTTACTGCATCCGCTCTCTCCCTATGCGGCCTCCAAACGGATTGATGAAATCTACGCGCAGTTATTTACGGATGCTTTTGGCCTGCAGGCGGTCGCATTGCGTTACTTCAACGTCTTTGGGCCACGTCAGCGACCCGATTCACAATATGCAGCGGCAGTACCGATTTTTATCCGACGCATGCTGGATGGCAAACCCATCACCATCTTTGGCGATGGCGGCCAGACGCGTGACTTGATCTACGTCGGAGACGTCGCCAGTGCCAATCTACTGGTTGCAGAACATCCGGCTGCAGCCGGCCAGGTTTTCAATATCTGCACCGGGCAGGAGACCAAACTACTTGATCTGATTAAAATCCTTAAAGAACTCTTTCCAAAAGCCCCTGAACCACTTTTTACCGAAACACGTTCCGGTGATATCTACCGGTCCGTTGGCGATCCGGCCAAGGCGCGGGAGTTGCTCGGCTTCGAAGCCCAGTCTTCCCTGGCGGAAGGCTTGAAGGCAACCGTGGCATGGATGAAAGAATGAAAGGCGCCAAATTCCGCCCGCAGTTTCGCAACCGCTTCGTGCTGCTGGGCGACCTGATCCTGATCATCGTCTCGGCCCTGGGCAGTTACGCCTTGCGCTTGGAGATAAACGCGGACTTCTTCCGCTACTACATCCAGGGGGCGTTGTGGCTGGTCGGGCTGGCGCTGGTGATTAAGCCGGTCGTGTACTACTTCTTCGGGCTCTACCGCCGCATCTGGGTGTACGCCAGCGTCAACGAGCTGAAGCTGATCGCCTCCGCCGTGACGGTCGCCTCCGGGCTGGTGTCCTTCGTCATGGTCGGGATGTTTATATTGCATTTGTTCGGCCCGGGTCTGGCGCGCACCGTGCTGGCTATCGACTGGATCCTGTCGCTGATCTTCGTCGGCGGACTGCGCTTCCTGATCCGCATGCTGGCCGAAAACCAGGCCGTCAATGGGGCTCACGGCGGCCGCGCCAAGCAGGTGCTGGTCATCGGCGCCGGCGACGCCGGGGCGCTGGTGGTGCGCGAAATGCAGCGCAGCAATATGTTGAACTTATCACCCATCGGATTCCTGGATGACGATCCCGCCAAGCAGAAACATCAGATTTACGGTGTGCCCGTAATCGGCAGCCTGGATAATCTAGCGCAAGTGCTGGACACCCACCCGGTTGACGAGGTCATTATTGCCATTCCTACCGCCCCCGGCAGGGTAGTACGCCTGGTCAGTGATGTGTGCCGCTTTAAGGGCATCCCCTTCCGCACCATGCCCGGCATCTACGAATTAATTGGCGGCAAGGTCAGCGTGAACCGGTTACGTGAAGTGGACATCATCGATTTATTGCGCCGTGAGCCAGCCAGCATCGATGACAAATTAATCGGCTCCAGCCTGAGCGGAAAGCGCGTGTTGGTCACTGGCGCCGGCGGTTCGATCGGACGTGAATTGTGCCGCCAGATCGCCCGCTGGGACCCGGCTGAATTGACCCTGCTCGGTCACGGAGAAAACAGTATCTTCGAAACTTTCCTCGAACTGAAAGAGGGCTACCCAGCCCTGGCCCTGCATCCGGTCATCGCTGACGTGCGTGACTCATCCCGTCTTGAAACGGTTTTCAAGGATCATCATCCACAGGTAGTCTTCCACGCCGCAGCCCACAAACACGTGCCCTTGATGGAAGTCAATGTCGAGGAAGCCATAACAAACAACGTCGTCGGGACGCGCAATGTCGTCCAGGCGGCTGTCACCCACAGCGTGGAACGACTGGTCATGATCTCGACCGATAAAGCTGTCCGCCCAGCCAACGTCATGGGTGCGACCAAACGTCTGGCTGAGATGATCGTCCTGGATGCCGCCCAGCATACCGGTTGCGCCTTCACCGTTGTCCGTTTTGGCAACGTACTCGGCAGCCGCGGTTCTGTCGTTCCGCTTTTCAAGCAGCAGATCGCGCGCGGTGGCCCGGTCACAGTCACCCATCCGGATATGGAACGCTATTTCATGACCATCCCGGAAGCTGTCAACCTGGTGCTGCAGGCTGCGGCTATGGGCCAGGGTAGCGAAGTCTTTCTGTTGAACATGGGACAGCAGGTAAAAATCCTGGATCTGGCCGAAGACCTGATTCGCCTTTCCGGCTTAGAGCCCGGTCGCGATATCGAGATCGTCTATACCGGTGTGCGTGCCGGTGAAAAATTGAGCGAAGAATTGTGGGAAGACCATAGCAGCTTCCTGCCCACCGATCATCCCGAAATCTTCCGTTCTCAGGAAGACGAGCAAGTAGACGGTCAACAGCTGGAAGAGGCCATCAATGCGTTGCAGCACCTGGCCGAACAGGGTGAGCCTGAAGCCATCATTAGCATGCTCGACGAAATCATTCCCAGCGCGGCTGTACGTTCCACCCTGCCGCCTGATATCACCTCCATCATCTGATGCCTGAAGTTTCTGCTTTCCAATGGGACGAATTTCTGTCCCGCCACCCAGAAACCCATCTCTTGCAAACCAGTGCCTGGGGCGACCTGAAAGCTGCCTTTGGTTGGGACGTTGCTCGCCTGGTTGCGGAGGAGAGCGGCGCACAAGTGCTGTTCCGCCGCTTACCACTGGGCTTTACGCTGGCTTACATTCCCAAGGGCCCAGTCGGAAAGCCATCCCAAGGTTTTTGGGATGAACTGGACCGGTTGTGCCACACGCGGCGGGCAGTCTTCGTTAAAATCGAACCTGACGAATGGGAAACAGGCGCTTCGGACTCCTCCCAGTCTGGATCCCGTTATCCTGGCTTTCAGCGCAGTCCGCACAATATCCAGCCTCCGCACACGCTGGTGGTCGACCTGGAGGGGGACGAAGATCAAATCCTGACCCACATGAAGCAAAAGACGCGCTACAACGTCCGCCTGGCCGAAAAGAAGGGCGTGAATGTCCGCGCCTGGGATGACATCCCGGCCTTCCACCAGATGATGCTGACCACCGGCGGGCGTGACCAGTTCGGCGTGCATAGCGAGGATTATTATCACCGCGTTTACGAACTGTTCCAGCCGTCCGGATCCTGTGAACTGCTGGTCGCCGAATACGAGCACAGACCCCTGGCTGCCTTGATGGTCTTTGCGCGCGGAGACCGCGCCTGGTATCTCTATGGAGCCTCCACCAACGAAGAGCGTAATCGCATGCCGACTTACCTGCTGCAATGGATGGCCATGCACTGGGCGCGATCTAAGGGCTGTATAGAGTACGACCTATGGGGCGTACCGGATGAAGACGAAGGAACGCTCGAAGCGCAATTTACCGAGCGCAGTGACGGTTTATGGGGCGTCTATCGCTTCAAACGCGGTTTGGGTGGAGAACTCAAGCGCGCCGCACAAGCCCAGGACAAAATCTATAACCATCTGCTTTACAAACTCTATCTGTGGCGCATGGCTGGGCGAGAGGTCGCCTGATGCAGGGCTTCACCGGTCAGCCAGCAGAATGGAATGATCTGATAGCAGCCCTGCCCATCAGTCACGTCTTGCAAACCTGGGAATGGGCGCATGTCAAATCAAAATATGGCTGGCAGCCAATGCCATTCGTCTGGAAGGACGCCGGAGATGTTCGCGCAGCAGCCATGCTCCTCAAGCGCAGCTTGCCCATCGGTGGGTTTTCGGCGCGCTTGAGCGTATTGTATGCCCCGAAAGGTCCGCTGATGGATTGGAATGACGCAGCGCTGCGGGCACGCGTGCTGGACGATTTGCAGGCATTTGCCAAGCGGCAGGATGCAATCCTGTTGAAAATCGATCCTGACGTGGTGCTGGGCACGGGTGTACCGGGAAGCGAGGAGGCTGTCGAAGCGACTGGCGGGCAGGCTGTCATATCCGATATGAACCGCCTCGGATGGAGGTTCTCAGCCGAGCAGATCCAGTTCCGTAACAGTGTGCTGCTCGACCTGTCACCCTCCGAAGACGAAATGCTGGCCCGCATGAAGCAGAAAACCCGCTACAACGTCCGCCTGGCCGCCCGCAAAGGTGTGACAGTACGTTCCGGGATACCGGACGATTTTCCGATGCTCTATAAAATGTACGCCGAGACCTCGCTGCGGGACGGCTTCGTCATCCGCAATGAGGGGTATTATCGGACCGTCTGGGAAAGTTTTACACGCAGCCCCGAACCGCACGCCGAGCCGTTAATTGCCGAAGTGGACGGTGAACCGGTGGCAGCCATCTTTTTATTCCGTTTCGCAGGACACGCCTATTACATTTACGGCATGTCGCGCGAGGCGCACCGCGAAAAGATGCCCAACTACTTACTGCAATGGGAAGCGATGCGTCGCGCCAAGACCGCCGGCTGCACCATTTACGACCTTTGGGGTGCGCCGGACGAGTTCACCGAAAACGACAGCATGTGGGGCGTCTTCCGCTTCAAGGAAGGCCTGGGCGGGGAAGTGGTCCGCACCTTAGGCGCCTGGGATTATCCCTCCGGCGGGCTGTGGTATACGCTCTACACCCAGGTCCTGCCACGCGTATTGGACCTCCTGCGCTCGCGCGGGAAATCCAGGACTCGCCGCGAAGTATCGGCATGAAAGGAAAATGAAATGAAATCAATTGCTCGCTTATATTTTGCGCAACTGCCCACTCCGGTCGAGGCGCTGCCACGCCTGACAGCCGCGTTGGGAGGACCGCGTCTGCTGGTCAAGCGCGACGACCAGACCGGGTTGGCTTTCGGTGGCAATAAGACCCGCAAGCTGGAATTCCTGCTGGCCGAAGCGCAGGCTAGAGATGCAAAGACGGTCATCACGGCTGGAGCACTGCAATCCAACCACTGCCGGCAAACAGCTGCTGCTGCAGCACGTTTTGGTTTTTCCTGCATGCTGGTCCTGGTTGGGCAGCCGCCCCAGCAGGCTTCTGCAAACCTGCTCTTGGACCAGCTATTTGGGGCAAGGATCGTCTGGGTTGAAAAACGCGAGCAGCGCGATGCGGTCCTGGAGCAAACCTTCGCGCAGGCGCAGAAGGACGGTCAGCGCCCTTATCTCGTGCCCTATGGTGGATCGAGCCCGACCGGCGCACTCGGCTATGCCTATGCCATGCAAGAATTTGTACAACAGAAAACCCAGGCCGATTGGATCGTTTTTGCATCCTCGTCGGGTGGGACCCAGGCCGGGTTGGTGCTGGGAGCGCGTCTGTTCGGCTACCCGGGTCAGGTACTGGGCATCAGTGTAGACGAACCCCCCGATGTGCTGCAAAAACGCGTGGCCGAATTAGCCAGCGAATCCAGCCAACTGGTCGGGGAGCGGATCGCCTTTAGCCCGGATGAGGTGCGAGTCAACGCGGACTATTGTGCTGCAGGCTATGGAGTACTGACCGATCGGGAACATGAAGCCGTTCGGTTGTTCGCGCAAACCGAGGGCTTGTTAATCGATCCGGTTTATACCGGGCGGGCAGCAGGTGGGATGATCGACCTGATTCGCAAGGGATTTTTTCGCCAGGATGAGACCGTTCTGTTCTGGCATACCGGTGGGACGCCGGCGCTTTTCGCTGACAAATACGCCCCTAACCTGCTTTAACCAAAGGTCGGGGTCCAGTGAACTGCATCCCGAAAGTTGGACACAACCAACGAAGGAGATGCAGTTCTTATGTCGAAGAAAGGTGCAGCCTGCGGAAGGCAAACGCGCCAATTCCAAGCGGAAACCAAAAAGTCACGGCGCGATAGGCCAGCGTGATGATCACCGCCTGGCTCCATTCGACACGCAGCGAATTGAGCGCCAGCGCCAGGACGCCTTCAACCACCCCAATCCCCGAAGGTGTGGGGGAAACAATAAAGAACAGATAGCCGATTGCAAAGCCACCGATCAGTGTACCTGCCGAGAAAGGGACTTTGAAAGCCAGGAACATGAGCAGCAGAACGCTGATCAGAATGGCTTTGTTGTTAAGTGCAAACAGCAGCGGGATGCTCAACTGCTTGGGGCGCTCGCGCAATTCAGACAGGCCTTCGGCCATCTCGAAAGCATAATTGTTGGCGCGCTCCTCGCTCATATAAGGCCGGTGAAGAAATGGACGGACAATCCGGTTGACCTGACGGGCCATCCAGGCCAGGGCCTTCCCGAGAGATTCAGCAGAGCGCGATCCCAGGTATAAAAGGGAGGCCAGTACGATGGCAATCATCAACAGGAACAGCGAAGCGATTATCTCACCGGCATCCAGGTTGTTACGCCGGATCAAAACAACTATACCGAGAGCCAGCACACACAGGAAGGCGATGTAATCGGACAGCACGTACAGCGCTCCGGCGACTGTCACGCGTCCCGGCGGATGCCCGCGGCTGGTCCCGTCTTTGATGAAGACCGCCATGCCCCCCATCCCGACGCTGGGGGCTACCACGTTGACGAAATTGGCCGCCGCAACCACAAACCACAGATGGTTGCTATCGTCCTCCAGGCCGAGGATATGATATATCGACTGGTAGGTTGCCGCGGCGTTAAAGACCCACAACACCTGCACAACCAGAGCCAGGCCAATCCACCAGAAGTTGCCCTGTTTGAGCGTATCGACGATATTTTGAAGTTCGGAGAAGCTTAGAATGACAAGCGCTATCCCGAAGAAGAATACCAAAATGACGATGAGTTTGCGCATTAGCGTCATTATACACAAGAAACCCCTCCCCGGTCTTTGCCGTGGGAGGGGTTCTCTGTAAAAACCAAGGCAGCTTTTAGCCGCGTCTACGCCCACCCATACCGCTCACCAAACTGACAAAATACAGCAGCTGCATCAATGCCGTAACCAGTCCGGCTACATACGTCAGCGCAGCAGCATTGAGGACCTGGTTGACACCGCGACGTTCATCGTCGCCGGAGATCATGCCGGTTTCAGCCAGCAGTCGTTTGGCGCGTGCCGAGGCGTTCAGTTCCACCGGCAGGGTAGCCAGCGCGAAAACGACGCCGGCCGAGAAAGCGATCACACCGATCCAGGCCAGGTTTGTCAGGCGCAGAAAAATACCGACCAAGATCAGGATCCAACCCAGGTTCGAGCCAAGATTGACCATCGGCACCAGCGCCGCACGAAAGCGCAGCGGGAAGTAATCTTCGGCATCCTGCATGGCATGGCCGAGTTCGTGCGCTGCGACAGCCACTGCTGCTACGGATGTACTGTGCGCCACCCCATCGGAGAGATGCAGTATCTTGTCACGCGGATCGTAATTGTCGCTCAGGTTACCCTGGGCACTCCCGATCTGTACCCCGTACAGCCCTCCGGATGAGATCAGGCGTTGCGCGGCGTCATAGCCGGTCAGGCGGCTGCGGGTCGACACCTTGCTCCATTTGTTGTAAGCTGACTTGACATACCAGGATGTCAGCAGCATCAGCAAAATGGCGGGGACCATGTAAATTAAGTAAAGCGGATCAAAGAAGAACATATCTACCTCCAGTATCGGCAGGAACTGTTAGATTATTTCATGACAGTTCCGCCGGAAATCGTTTGCTGCAATACCTCGACAGCCTTATCCAACTGCGGGTCTTTCCCAGCCTGGATGTCGGCGTCTGTAATTTCGACCGTCACGTCCGGGGTCAAGCCAACACCATCAATCGTGCGATCCTTGGGCGTAAACCATTTGGCGATCGTTACGCGCACCCCGCCCTGGTTGTCGTTCAGCGGGACCCAGTTCTGGACCGAACCTTTCCCATATGAAACCACGCCGACCAGCTTGCCGCGCCCATAATCCTGGATCGCGCCGGAAACGATTTCAGAGGCCGAAGCCGTACCCGCGTTGATCAGCACCGCCAGCGGGATATCGGTTGCCAATCCGCCCGGGATGGCATCGTAGCTTTTTTGCGTGCCGTCGCCAAATTTCTCATACATGATCGTGCCTTTGCCGATGAATTGTGAAGCCACTTCGATGGCCGTGTTCAGGTAACCGCCGCCGTTATTACGCAGGTCGATCACCATACCCTGAGGGTTCTGCGCCATCAAATCCTTGAGGGTGCTTTGCAACTCCTGGGTGGTTTTATCGCCAAATGTGTAAATGTGGACATAAGCAATGCCATTATCCAGCATTTTACCGTCCACGCTGGGAACTGTGATATGCGCCCGCACAACGTCGAACTCAAGCGGTTGAGAGGCGCCTGCGCGGCGTACTTTCAAATGGACCGTCGATCCGGCTGGTCCAAGCACGTGCTGGATGACCAGTGCACCATCCATACCGGTCATATCCTGCCCATCGATAGCGATAATCTGGTCACCAGGCTTTAGGCCAGCTTTCTCAGCCGGCGAATTTGGCATTGGACTAACAATGGACAGGTATTCACCAGTTGGATCGACCCAGGCCCCAATCCCATCGTATTCACCCTGCAGTTCCATGTTGGCTTGTTTGAACTGATTGGGATCCATGTACGAAGTATGCTTGTCGCCCAGCGAATTGAGCATGCCGCGGATGGCACCCTGCATCAGTTTGGTGTTGTCCACCGGTTGATCGACATATTGGTCATGGACCAATTGCCAGGTCTCCCAGAAGGGTTTGAACAATGTCTGCAGATCCGCCGGTGTGGCCGCGTTTGCATCCGGCGGCGGTGTTGTGACCGTCGAAGGCAGCGGCAGGGCGCCAGCGCTCAAAGGGGAAAGCTGCCAGAAGTGACCGGCAACAAATCCGCCGGAGAACGAGCCTACCAGCAGGACCAGCGCGACCACGACAATTAATGAATACCGAATGAACTTGTTCACAGATACCTCCTGAGGAGCTGTGTCACCACTATATTTGGAAAAAAGCATACCATATGGGAATTAAAAATTGATGAATTCCACAGCTTAGAAATGTATGAGATGTATAAGAATTTACAGCCCGATTTACCGGTTTATTTCTCTTCTTCCCCTTGTTCCGGATCAGATAATCCACCCACCACGCGGCGCAGTTCGTCCAGCGAGTCATCTTCCTTTTGGAAAGGCTGGCTGAGGGTCTCCCGTGAATGCGAAAGCCACTTAAAATTCATCCCACGCATTCCGCGCACCATGGCGAACATCATGATATTGGAGAGCGCCACGATACCCACCACCAGCAAAATGACGATTGTGACTTTATCCGAATTCATCTGGTCCTTCCATTTAGCAGGATCGGCAGATCACGCCAATCATTCAAGACCGCATCCGCCTCGGGACTGGGTTCGTTCCTGCCGAACAAGATGCTGAATAAACCACTCTCGCGTGCGGCTCTGGTCGTGCTTGGTAAATCGTCGATCATCGCACAGCGCTGGGGTTCGGCTTCGCCAGCGATTTTGAGAGCCATTGCAAAAGCCTCCGGATGCGGCTTGCAATAAGGCTGGACGGCATTGACGTCCACAATCTCATCGAAGCAATCCCCAAGCTGCAGGGCGGCGAGCACACGCCGGGCGTGGGACGCATCAGCGTTGGTGAAGACCAGTTTGCGGGTCGTAAGACCTGTCAACACTTGGCGCAGGATTGGATCCGGGGACAGGTATTCTTCCAACGGAAAGTCATGGACGTAAGCCAGGAAATCCTCGCGATCAACTGGGTATTGGGCCTCCAACCCGCGCAGGGTCGTGCCGTATTGCCGAAAAAACTGTTCCTGCAGGCGCGGAATACTCTCTGGGGGGATACCCAGCTTCTCATGCATATAGCGGTTCATACGCTCTTTGATGGCCTGCCACAGGCCGCTCGAGGACGGATAAAGCGTATCATCCAGGTCGAAGAACACCGTCGTGAAATTCATATCGAGATTATACCTTTATTGCCTCGGTTATAATCAGCCTATGCCCATCCGCCTGCTCTCCCCCGAAGTGGCCTCCCAAATCGCTGCCGGAGAAGTGATCGAACGCCCGGCCTCGGTCGTCAAGGAATTGGTTGAGAACGCCCTGGACGCCGGGGCGCATATGGTCATCTTGACGATTGCTGAAGCCGGACGCACGCTGATCGAGGTGGCAGACGACGGTTCAGGCATCCCGCAGGCCGAACTCCCGCTGGCTGTTTCGCGGCATGCTACTTCCAAGCTATCCACCGCCAAAGACCTGTTCCAGATCAAGACGCTCGGTTTCCGGGGCGAAGCGCTGGCTTCGATCGGCTCGGTCTCACAAATGACAATCACTTCGCGTACGACCGACCAGCCCGCCGGAGCCCGCCTCCGCCTGGAAGGCAGCCTGGCGGAGGAAGTCGAGGCAGTCGGCACGCCAGTCGGAACAGTGGTGCGGGTCGAGAACCTATTTTACAACGTCCCGGCCCGGCTCAAATTTCTAAAAACCGATACTACCGAACGCCGCGCAATTGACGCGCTGGTCACGCGCTACGCCCTGGCCTATCACCAGGTGCGCTTCAAGTTGACCGAGGGTCAAAACGTCACACTGCAGACCACCGGTGACGGTGACCGGCGTGCCATCCTGGCTTCACTGTACGGTGTGGAGGTGGCCAAGCAAATGCTGGAGGTGCTGGCTGAAGATGAGGGCATGCGCATGACCGGCTTCATCAGTCCCACCGCGCTAACCCGCTCCAACCGCCGCGAGATTACCTTTTTTATCAACGGGCGCTGGGTGCAGGATGTGGCTTTGACCACGGCCCTCACCCAGGCTTATCACACGCTCTTGATGGTCGGACGATATCCGATGGCGACGTTGTTCCTCGAGATGGACCCCGAATCAATAGACGTCAACGTGCACCCGGCCAAGGCCGAAGTGCGCTTCCGGGAACAGGAGCGTGTCTTCAGCTTCGTCCAGCGCGCAGTGCGGCGCGCCATCCTGGCCTATGCGCCGGTGCCGTCCGTCCCATCTGGAACGTTGTGGGGCTCGGAAACCACCTCCCGCCAGGCTGGTCTTGACTGGAGCAGCGCCCACGACGAACTGCTGACGACCGGGGCGCAGCCTTCGAAAGACCTGAGTTCTGCGCCTCCCATACAGGGTAACCTGAAGAATATCCCGTTGCTGCGCCTGATCGGGCAGATCGGCGCAACCTACCTGGTAGCCGAAGGCCCGGACGGGCTGTACCTGATCGACCAGCACGCGGCGCACGAACGGGTGCTGTTCGAAAAGCTAATGGCGCAGCACGAGATGAAAAACATCCCAGCCCAGGCGCTGCTCACGCCGGCCACAGTTACCCTGCCGCCCGCGCAGGCCAACCTGCTCAGTGGGCAGATTGAGATGCTCGTGCACCTCGGTTTCCAGGTCGATCCGTTTGGACCGAATACTTTCCAAATACGAGCCTTACCGGCAATTTTCTCCGGCAGCGACCCGGCTGCGGCCCTGCGTGCACTGGTCGAAGATTTCGAGGAGGACGAGACCCCGCTGCAAAACGAACTCGAGGCGCGGATTGCAGGGCGCGTCTGCAAACGGCTGGCGGTTAAGGCCGGGCAAACGCTCTCGCCCGACGAACAGCACGCCCTGGTGACCGACCTGGAGAATTGTGACTCGCCCCGCACCTGTCCGCATGGGCGGCCGACCATGATTCACCTCTCGGTCGACATGCTTGAACGGCAGTTCGGACGTAAGGGAGCACGTTAGCGGTCATGTCCCAGTGGTTCTCTTACACGCTGATCGCCATGCTGATGTGGGGCTTTTGGGGTTTCTTCTCCAAGCTGGCAACCTCGGTCCTACGTGACACGGACGCTTACATCTACGAACTAACCGGGACGCTGGTCGTCGGTTTGGTGATGGTTTTTCTGCTGCGCTTCCACCCCGGCGGAAAACCGGTCGGCATTCTCTATGGGCTGCTGTCGGGCATCGCAGTCGGGGTCGGATCGTACTTTTTCTTCTACGCCATCGCCCGCGGACGCAGCGCGGTCGTCGTGACCGTGACTGCCATGTATCCCCTGGTCACCCTGCTGTTGAGTCAACTCCTGCTGCACGAACCGTTGAGCATCAAACAAGCGCTGGGTATCGGCCTGGCTATCGGAGCCATTCTCCTGCTGTCCACTTAAATGTAAAATCCCCGGTGATCACCGGGGATTTTTATCGTTTTTGCGTATCATACCTGATGCCCCTGGGCTTGAGTGGCAGGCGGACGTCAAAGATCGTTCCATGGCCGGCCTTGCTCTTAACCTCGATCCGGCCACCATGTCCCTGTACGATTTGTTTGCAAATCGAAAGTCCCAGGCCGGTCCCGTCGGCTTTATTTTCTGATTCACGCACCCGGTAAAACTTCTCGAACAATCGCGGCATGGCTTCCGCTGGGATGCCAATGCCCGTATCAATGACCGAGATGCTCATCTCTCCATCGATGACCCGCCCGCCAAGCGTTACCGAGCCTTCAGGCCGATTGTACTTGATGGAATTGCTCAACAGGTTGAGCACCACTTGCTTGATCTTATCGCGGTCGGCTTCCAGTTGCTGGAGATTATCCGGAGCATCCACCAACATTCGAATATTTTCTTCCTGCGCTCTGACCTGCATGACATCTTTGCATTCGTAGAGCAGGTCGGTCAGGTTGAAAGGACTGAACCGGAACAAGATCCGCCCCGACTCCAAGCGGGCCAGGTCGAGGAATGAAGAAGCCAGCGCATTCAAGCTCATCGCTTCGCTGTGGATATTATGGATGATTTGGTCGTGCTGTTGCTTGGAAATCTCCGGTCGCAGTAATAGATAAGTGGCCGTGCTAAGCGAGGCCAGCGGCGTGCGCAACTCATGGACGAATTCGGAGATCAAGTCGGATTGTTGGAACAGGCGCGCGTTCTCGATGGCGATTGCCGCCTGCGCGCCCAGTACCAGCAACAGGTCTTCATCCGTATCCGAAAATTCCCGCAGGCGCTTGTTGATCACCTCCAGCACACCGACCACTTTGTCCTTGGCGATCAGCGGTACCCCCAATAAGGATTGGGTTTTAAGGTGGGTAATCTGCTCGACGTCATCAAAATGGCGTGGGTCCTGGTGCGCGTCTGAAATGCGTACCGGTTTGCGATTCCTGACCATCCAACCAGCAATACTGCCATCCAGCGGCACAACCAAACCGCGCATGGTCGGCTGCTCGATATTGGTGGCTGCCTGGAAGTAGAGTTGGCGGGAGGTGTTGTCGTACAGCAGGATCGAGGCCGCTTCAGCCTCGGTGATATCGGTTGCCGCAGCCACAATGCGCTCGAGCAGCTGGTCCAGATCCAGGGTCGATGCCAGGTCGCGCGCGATCTCGAACAGGCGGCGGTAATCTTCCAGACGTTTATGGATGGGGGTGATGGTGTTATGCAGCATGCAACACTTGGGTGACAATCGCCGGCAAGATGACTGAGACGTCCTCCAGAATGGCCACGTCGGCACGGACATTCAAATACGTGGGTGTATTATTGACGATGATCAGGTGCGCGCCACGGTCAATGGCTTGCATCGGCAGGCCAGCAACCGGGAGCACTTCCAGGGAAGAACCGGCTACCAGCATCAGATCGCATTCCCGGCTGGCACGCTGGGCCTGCAGCCAGGCTTTTTGCGGCAACTGTTCACCGAACAGGATCACATCCGGCTTGAGCACCCCTCCACAATGCGCGCAATGCGGGATATCGCCCCGCTCCACAAATGGCCGAAGGAAGGGCGTTGAATCAAATTGCTGAAAACACTGTGTGCAGCTCAAGGTACGCAAGGTGCCGTGCATTTCAATCACGTTTTGCGAGCCAGCCTTGTGATGCAAGGCATCCATATTCTGGGTGATGATGACCTTCAAGCGCCCGGTCTGCTCCAGCTCGGCCAGGGCGATGTGCGCCGGGTTGGGCTGGGCATCGAGGATACTGCTGGCGAGCGGACGGAACCAATTATAGAAACGTTCCGGTGCATACCGGAACGTCGTCAGTGATGCCACTTCCATTGGCTCATCCCGGGACCAGAGGCCGGTCCCTTCCGAGCGAAAATCAGGGATACCCGAGGGGGTCGATATCCCCGCCCCAGTCAGGATGACGGCGCGCTTGGCTTGTCGAAAGAGTTCGGCAGCATACTCAATCGCGGTCAATGTCTGGGCGGAGAAAGCAGCTGTCATGAACGTCTCTGCACCTGACGTTCCAAAATCGTTTCAGATAATTTGCCGAATTGTTGTGTCGTCAGACCTTCAGTCTGGTGCATTACAGCCGGCATTTGCACACGTGAGGCTTGATAGAATAGTTCGGGAGCCGGGGTCAGTGTCATTGAAATCGAATGCCCCACCTGCTGCTGTACCTGACTCCAGTTCATCTGGACCTCGGTGCGCTGGCGGTTATTGAGCACCAATGTGATTTTCATCGGATCGATGCCCAGATCGGTTATTTCCTTCAACAGAACGCGGGTATGGACAAGCGAGATGGGATTGCCTTCCATAACCACGATCCGTTCATCGCAAAGGGGCAGTATTTTCTGGGAAAACTCCGGCAGGCCAGCCCCCAGATCAAGCACCAGGTAGCGCGTCAATTTGGCGAGACGGTTCTCGATGATCTCGAACTGGCTGGATTGCGCGATTAATTGCACGTCGCGCGGCTGGTAGGATGAAAACAGGAAACGCAACCCCGAACCATGCGAGATCAGCGCATCCCGCACTTTTTCACGGGTGATCTCGGACGGATTCATCGAGAGCAAGTTGGTCAATCCATCAAGATCTTCTACGCCCAAATCCAGACCGAGCGTACCATAACCCGGTGTAAATTCAGCAATAATCGCTTCCATCCTGGTTTGCGCGAACAGGCTGGCGGCCAGATTGACCGCGATGGTCGAGACACCCAGTCCGCTGCGCGGCGAGAGGACGCCAATCACAAAGGCATTGCGCTCGATCGACCTGGTCGTCAACTTCTTCGTGCTCTTGGTAGTGCGGGCCAGGAGAGCCTTAACGTGTGCCTGAAGCTCGGTTGGGTGTGTTGGTTTGGTCAGATAATCATCCGCGCCAACTTCAAAGCCAGCCACCTTATCGTCCAGTTGTGTCTTGGCAGTGAACATCAGGATAGGCGTGTTGGAAATCGCCGGATCTGTGCGAATACGGCGTGTTACCTCGTAACCATCCATGTCCGGCATCATGACATCCAGCAAGATCAGGTCGGGGTGTTCTTTATGGACCTTGATCAACCCCTGATGCCCGTTCTGGGCAGCCAGGATTTGATAACCTTGGCGCTGTAACATCAATCCAACCAGACGCAGAGTGTCAATGTCATCGTCTATGATCAATATTTTCTCTGCCATTTTTCAATTCCTTTAAGGTGAAGGCTTAGTCAAAGTCTAGCACAAAGCGCAATTTCAAGCAAGATTGAGGCTGGCAGGATAATTGGGCATTTCAAAGCGTTTTTTTCAGCAGAATTGCCTGAAATGCGTAAGAATTGGACCAATCAAACATGCTATAATGTGAAAGCAACGGGGATGACTGGCTTCGACGGAGGAGGCAGGTCCCGAATTGCGAGCCGAGCGGCGCCGAACTCGTAAACTCAGCGCAAAAATTCAAGTGCCAACCGCACTTCCTACGCTGCTATGCCGCTGGCCGCCTAAGGCGACTAGCTAATAAGCAGTCCGGTCTCCATGAAGTGAGGCCGCGTCCGCCTGCCCCGCTCTCCACCCGGTGGCAGGGTCGGGCGACAGAATGGTGGAGTGCCGCACACGACGCCGCTAACCGTGTGAAAGAGGGCTTTCGGGCCCGAGCGGCTGGCCTTCAGCAATCCTGGCCGGTTGGGGTGCTGCGGGTGACGATCATCAGCCAGCTACGCTCGTAGATATTCGAGGGTCGATTCTTTCGGACGCGGGTTCGATTCCCGCCATCTCCACCTACAAAAGGGCTACCTGAGGCAGGTAGTCCTTTATGTTATTTAGCTGCTTGAAGTTTGGTCCCCTTTTTGCTATACTGCATCTAATGACTCATCTTCTATTTAAGGTTTGCTTGAGTCCCAAACCCATTCCCACCCAACACGAGGAGATTGTATGAAACGCAACGCCTTAAAACCCTTATTTTTTTTAGTTGCGCTGGTATTGCTAATCGGGCTGGCCTGCGGCAGCTCGACGCCTACCCAGGAACCGCCTCCACCAGTCCAACAGACGGAGCCCCCCGTCCAGCCGGCTGTCACCGAGGCCCCGGCCGTCACTGACGCGCCGGCCGCCACCGAAGCGCCGTCGACCGCCCAACAGTATTTTACGGAGGACTTCAACGCCCCGCTGTCCTCGGACTGGGTCGTAGATCTGACCGGAAATAACAAAGACAAGGGCAGTGTCACGGTCGATAGTGGCAACCTGGTCTTCAAACTCGACGGCGACGACATTTTTGCCTACGCCGAATACACAGCCTTTAAGTATGATGATGTCAAAATCGAGGTCAGCGTCGACAACCGCGGCAAGAACACCCTGGACGTGGTCCTGATCTGCCGTGCCTCGGACGAAGGCTGGTACGAGGCACGTATCGGCGCGGATGGTCTATACTGGATCAACGCGATTGATGCTATTGGCCTGGTCAAGAAAGGTTCCAATCGCATTTATAATGGCGGTTCGACCCACATCAAGACCGGTCGTGAGACCAACAAATTTGCTTTCGTCTGCCAGGGTGATAAATTGTCCCTGTACATCAACGATTACGAAGAGCGCACCATCCAGGACACCAAATTCAAGTTCCGCAGCGGAGATGTGGCCATCGGCCTGAATTCCTTCAATGTCACACCGATCCTGATGAACTTCGACTACGTCACCATCAGCCAGCCCTAAAACTCCTGTTTCAGCCAAAGGCCGCCTCGCATGAGGCGGCCTTTTATGTTTTTTCTATATACTGTTAACGTTATTCTTGCATCCATCCGTTATCCTATAATCACGATGGCCTGAAAAGGCCAGCTTTTGCATGAAAGCATAAAATACCCTGTTCGACAGGAGTGACGGATATGGCAAAAATTATTGGCATCGATTTAGGAACCACCAACAGCGTGGTCGCAGTCATGGAAGGCGGCCAGCCAACGGTCATCACCACCGCTGAAGGCGGGCGTTTATGCCCGTCCGTGGTAGCATTCAACAAAAACGGCGAGCGCCTGGTTGGGCAAACCGCCAAGCGCCAGGCCGTCATTAATTCAGAAAATACGATATTCTCCATCAAGCGCTTCATGGGTCGCCGCTTCGACGAAGTGGAAACCGAGCGCAAGATGGTTCCGTACGAAGTGGTCAAGGGACCACAAGGTGAAGCACGGGTCAAGATCCCGATCACCAACCGCGAGTACAGCCCGGAAGAAATATCCGCGATGATCCTTTCCAAGCTGAAAGCGGATGCCGAAGCCTACCTGGGCGAAACGGTCACCGAGGCTGTCATCACCGTCCCGGCTTACTTCAACGACAGCCAGCGACAGGCCACCAAGGACGCCGGCAAGATCGCCGGTCTGGACGTCAAGCGCATCATCAACGAACCGACCGCCTCGGCCTTGGCCTACGGCCTGGACAAGAACAAAAACGAGACCATCCTGGTCTTCGACCTGGGCGGCGGCACCTTCGACGTGTCCATTCTGGAAGTCGGCGAAGGCGTGACCGAAGTCAAGTCCACCAACGGCGACACCCACCTGGGCGGCGACGACTGGGACCAGTTGATCGTCAACTGGGCAGCCGACGAGTTCAAGAAGGAACAGGGTATCGACCTGCGCAAGGATCGCCAGGCGTTACAACGCTTGCGCGAGGCGGCCGAAAAGGCCAAGATCGAGCTTTCCACGGTGATGGAGACCGAGGTCAACCTGCCTTACGTCACCGCCGATGCCAGCGGCCCGAAGCACCTGCAACTGAAACTCACACGCGCTAAATTCGAGCAGATGACTGAAGACCTGCTCAACCGCTGCAAGGGGCCTTTCGAGGCAGCCCTCAAAGACGCCAGCATGAGCGCCAGCGACCTGGACGAGGTTGTGCTGGTTGGCGGCTCGACCCGTATGCCCATGGTCCAGGACCTGGTCCGCAAGCTGGCGGGCGGCAAGGAACCGCACAAAGGCGTCAACCCGGATGAGGTCGTGGCGATTGGTGCGGCCATCCAAGGTGGCGTGCTGGGCGGCGAAGTCAAAGACATCCTGTTGCTCGATGTCACCCCGCTCTCACTGGGCGTGGAAACCATGGGCAGCGTGATGACCACCATGATCGAGCGCAACACCACCATCCCGGTGCGCAAGACCGAGGTCTACTCGACCGCAGCCGATAACCAGACGGCAGTCGACATCCACATCCTGCAGGGCGAGCGCCCGATGGCCACTGACAACATGTCACTGGGCCGCTTCCGCTTGGACGGTATTCCGCCGGCCCCACGCGGTATCCCGCAGGTCGAGGTCACCTTCGATATCGATGCCAACGGCATCCTGAATGTGACCGCCAAGGACAAGGCCACCGGCAAGGAACAGAAGGTCACCGTGACGGCCTCCACCAATCTGAACAAGGACGACATCGACAAAATGGTGCAGGAAGCCCGCCAGCACGAGAACGAAGACAAGAAACACCGCGAGCTGATCGATGTCCGCAACACGGCCGACCAACTGGCCTACCAGACTGAGAAGACGCTCAACGAACTGGGCGAAAAGGTCCCGGCGGACGAGCGCCAGAAGATCCAGGAAAAGATCAGCGAACTGAAGCAGGCTGCACAGGGCGAGGACGTCGCCCGCATCAAGCAGGCCAGCGAAGAGGTGCAGAACGCCTTCCACGCCATCAGCCAGCAACTTTACCAGCAACAGCAGGAGACACCGCCACCCAGCAACGGTTCCGGCGACTCCGGAGGCTCAGGTGAAGGCGGCAGCGAAGGTGAGGGCGACGTGATCGAAGGCGAAGTCCGCGAAGCCTAAGACCCGATAGACAAAGAGACATCCGAGAAAAACTCGGATGTCTTTCTATTTATGTGACTGACAGAAAATACTTCATTTTATGGTTTATGGTCACCTTGCCAGTGCCAGGTGCAAGCGTGAATGCCCTATTCACGCATCGAGACCTGAGGATCAACCCCGGAATGGGTCGATGGTCCCGGCCGCTCGCCATCGGCAGCAAAGACTCGGGCAAGATAGCCATCGATGATCTCTCCCAGATCGCCAGCCACGGAATCGGGCAGGTCAATGCCAGCCAGCCGCCTGGCAAGTTGCTGTTTAAAGGAGATCTGCATCTGGCGATAGATTTGAATGCGCTGGGCCTGCGGCGAGCCGGCTCCATGCAGGGATTCGGTCAGATAGCCCACCGCATTGCGTCCCAAGGTCATGTTTTCGATCAAGCGCAGGATGCGGATGCGGTCTTCGGTCGACACATCCTCGCGCCCTTTGAGGTACTTTTCAAGGAGTGGACCAAGTTCCTGATGACGGTAATCAGCCTCGGAAGGCAGCGTGACCACCAGGCCGCCGGCCAGGTCCTGTGCCAGGCGCCCCATTTCGTAGGGAATTTTGGTCACATGATGCTTGCAGACATTCGCCAGCAAATCGTCGCAAATATACGCGCCTGACCTGGTGGCATGACTTTGATAGGAGGCCGCTATCCCGGTGGCATAAATCGTCTCGTTGAGATGGGTCATCTCCACCAGTTTGTCCCGGATATGCGAAGCACGCTCCACGCCGTTAAACTCGGCCACCGTGGCTGCCGCTCCGATCAGCACGTCGCCGACGCCACTCTTACAGACATAACTGCGGCGATGATAACTGGTAAAACGTTCCACCAACATGGCGGCAAAATCCGTCTCCCCGTCCATGAAGATCAATTCGTTGGGGATGAACACATCCTCGAAAATGACCAGCGCTTCCTGCCCGCTGTATCCCCGGTTGCCCACATCGAGTTCCCCACCCTCCATGCTGCGCGTATCGCAGGATTGGCGCCCATACACAAAGGTAAGGCCGTCCGCCTCGACGGGCAGCGCGCCGACAATGGCATATGCATGATCATCCGGTTCCAGGCGCAGGGTCGGCATGACGATCAACCAATGCGAATTGATGCACCCTGTTTGGTGTGCTTTGGCACCGCGAAGGTAAACTCCCTGCGGCGTGCGGCGGCTGACGTGCAGGTACAGGTCGGGATCAGCCTGCTGGGCGGGCGACTTGCTCCGGTCACCTTTGACGTCGGTCATGGCTCCGCCGATGACGTAGTTGTGCGCCTGCAACTCCTGGATGAACCGCTTGAGCTGCGCATGGTAGGGCGTGGCGTATTTCTGATCGATCTCGTAAGTCACTGAGTAGAGCGCATTGAGCGCGTCCATCCCGACACAGCGCTGGAAACAGGTACCGGTCAGCTGACCCAGCCGCCGCTGCATCTTGTTCTGCAGGACGAGATCCTCAGCGCTCATGGCAATGTGCAGGAAGCGGTTGACGCGATTGCCCGTCAAGGGTGACAACGCTGTGGCTAAATCCGGCCGCCCCAGCGCCAGATCGTAAGTTTTCGCCATGGCGTTGATCGAAGGGCGGATGAGCGGGTGATCGACCGGTTCTGCCACCAGTTCGCCGAACAGGTAGACCTTCAGCCTGCGCCCTCGCAAACTCTCGATATAATCCTCACCGGTAAGGATAGCCTGCGGCTTCGTTTCGTTTGGGCGGTCTTGAGGCATATTTTTGCTCCTGTAAAGCAGGTTGGCAGGCTATGGGGTACAGGGTGTCCCTGGTTCTGCACCAGACGGACAGGGCACGACGCACTTTGGGGCACTGCTGGCACCTTGAGACACCATACACCCCGGCTGCAATCCCGTAGGTTTTTCCGGGCGCGGGGTATCTGTGGGCGGTGGCGGTGGTGTGAACACTGCCAGCCCGCCGCAATCGCCGGTCAGCGCGCCGAACCTGGAGCTGAGCGGTACGACGCACAGCCCCTGGGTGTTGGGCGCCGCCACGTATGCGAACTGGCCGTCCGCGCTCTGCCCCAGCACCTGGGCGGATTGTCCGGCCGCGAAGCTGTCCAACGGCGGGTAGAGCGAGCTCCCCGGCCCCGTGCGGCAGAAGAGGTTTATGGCAGCTGTGAAGGCGCAAGGCTGCAGCGTAGCTGTAAACGTCGCTGTAGGTGTCAGTGTGGGTGTGACCGTATCAGTGATAGACAGCAACGGGGCAGGAGGCGGGCTGCCGTTGTATTCGTAAGCGCCTACATCACACTGCGGCCCGTACGGGCGGGATACGCCGCGCTGGTCGGTGGGCAGGCATTGACGCCCGACTCGGTCGATGGCAACACTGCCAGGTAATAGAGCGCGGGTTTCGGTCGGGCCGCCGTAGTTTCCCAGGGGAGCCAGGCGCCAGGCGATCAGCGGAAAAGTGAAGCCCAGGCAGGTGCCGTCGGTATCGACATTGAAGGTGTTGGTATGAACATGCTGGCCAAGACAGCTCTCCATCAACGAATTTGAAGCGTACAAGACCCCAGCCGAACCAAATGAACCTCCCCCGTTATCCGTCACCGTGATATGGTTTACAGTCAGGGTGCCCTGGTTGTCAATCCCGGTCGCACCGTTACCGCTGACCGTGCAGTTGGTCATTTCTAGCGTCCCCCAATTGAAGAGGCCGTCTGCAAACTCTGGGATGCCGTTGCGGCTGAAGGTCGAATTCCGAATCGTGCCTGTGCCCAGGTTGTAGAGTCCGGCACCGCCCGGCAGCCCGAAGGTATCGTGATTTTCCGTGATGGTAGTGTCCACAATCTCCATCCGATTGGTGTTGAAGATCGCCCCCTCGAGCGACCAATTATCATAAATCAAACTCTTTTCAAGCTTCAAAGCCCCTCTGTTGAAAATTGCACCACCCGAGTTGTACTGGAGAATATCTGGATTCTGGGAATCGAAAGCATACCCGCCTGCCAGGGTAAGGTGATCCAGGCTCAGGTCGCCATGCCCGCCATCAATGTATATCAGGCGGAAACGAGGAGCGTTGGCAGCCCGTTGAATGGTCGCGCCGTTGCCATGGATCACGATCGGCGAGGTAATCGCCGGTAGGCCATTTGCACCACTAGTCGTGTTATCAACCTGATCCAGAATATAAGTGCAGCCCTGGGCGAGATTTATGACATCAGAGGTGGCAGGTGTGAGGTTTGCGTTGCCAATGCTGGTGATCAAGAAATCGACCGTGCAGGTCGATAACGGCACGCAGGAGGCCAGCAACAGCAGACTAAAAAAAACGGCAGCTTTCCAAGCAAACCGAAACAGGCGCTCGTTATCACACCACATGGTCTCCCTCCCTTCCCGCTGGCATAACCCAGTTCACAAACGACCTGGCATTCCCCATATCGATCGATAGTTAATTATACAGAGTCTTTATCGGAACTACTATACCGGTCACAGTCCCATCCGCCGGAATCAAAAGACGTGAGCCTGTGACATGGCCCACGCCTCTCCTTTTGAATTACAGCTGCATTTAATCCAGCAGTTCCTTGGGAATATTTCCGCCATTCTGGGCAATCTTGGCTAAGACGGTCTTGTGCAACCAGGTGTTCATGCGAGCCGAATCGCTGATCACGTCTTCCGGGCAACCGAGCTCGGTTGCCAGTTCCTTGCGGGCGTTGGCGCTGCTGTCCAATTCGAGCAGCTTTAGCAGGTCGACGATCGACACCTTCCAATCAAGCTTTTCGGAGTTTTCGGAAGCCATCTTCTCCAGTTTGCTGACCACGTCCACCATCGGGACTGCTGATGGTCCGGACTGGCCGAAGACCTTAGATAGTTGAGATCTATTCTCGGGCCTGGGCATTGGTGTCGGCGCGGATGAGGAGGACGCTGGCGTACTTGAGTCAGGCTTCTTGGCCAGGCCAAGTTTCTGCAGGATGGTATTAAACAGACTCATGGCAAATCCTTTCTGTAAATGGGTTGGAGTTGCAAATAGAATGCGAATACTATGGAGATAATTAGATTATAACGTCTTTTAATTTTGAGCAGACCAATTTTCCATAAAATTCCGATAAGAAAAGGCTGAAACTTCACAACAAGTCTTGGGGGCAGGAGGACCAACACATCGGACACCTGTGGGTAGGTCTGGATGTTCTGGTTTGCCAATCGGTACTGCATCAACCCCAGTGATCAAGACCAAAATCATTAATTATGTACTTTAAGAATTTATGTGGCATTCTTCATCTTTTGAGGCGCAATCAAAACCAGGAGCACAACCGACAATAACATCAAAATCAGGATCGGCAAGGAATTGTGCATAAATTCCGGTTTGACCTTCAATGGATAAAAGGTCGACCAGAATGCACAGGCAACGATCAAGAGCAGGGAAATAGAAGCAATTTTTTTAATTATTGTTTCCATGTCTGGCCAAGTTGAAAACAGGATGGATACAGGCCCAATCAATAGCGGCAATTTGTAATCATAACTTGTAGCAGGAAGAATTAATGCGCCAACAGTACATGCCAGGAAAATGTAGGGATTGAAACCAGTCTTATGGCGAATCACTGCTTGCAGGATTAGTATAAGCATGCATAAACCGAAGATGACGAAAAGTGCCAATTCTATAAATCCTTGATTTTCTCCGACTTTAGCGATCACAGTGTCAGAAAAAACATCCCGATTATTCGACAAGGCATATACAAATGCATGAATGGAATTGCCACTCGAAGCAGGTTGATTAAGCTGCCGCTGAAGGGTTGCCTCCCAAAAATCCCTGAAAGTATCGATCCCAAGTACAAAAAATAGGAGAAAATTTGCAAACCCAAATCCCAAGAATTGTTTTAGGATGGTTTTCCATCTGCTCCAGTCATCAACAAACATGAGCACGAACAAAACGGGGTAAATCTTTAATTGAATTGACACCACAAAAAGAATATAGGCAAAATAACGAAGGCTAGGGTATTTGTGAAAAATAAAAATCGCCAAGAAGCATAATGCAAAAGCGATCAAGTTGAATTGGCCGCGCTCAATTTCAAATTGCAGACCATAAGAAAAAAGTCCGAACAAAAACAAAGTCGATAGAACAACTTTGTCTCTGGTTCCGGTCATCGCCAGTGGGAGGATCAAAGCGATCAGGATATAACTAGCCAGGGTAAGGCAGGTAATTAATAGGAAGTTAGCTGGAAAACCGATCAAAACCAATGGGGCGAAGAAAACCAGCGCCAGCGGGGGATAGATGATAAATTGGTCGTAGTAGGGGGAATGTCCGAGTACCAGCCATCCCCTAACGTATTCCATTATGACCCTGATATCTGAACCGATCAGACTGGTATTGGGGAGAAAACGATTGATGTATACCATTTGCAATTTCGAATTCAGGAAGACCGGATATAAAAAGAAAGCCAGATATACGATCACAAACCCAACCAGTACCCAGGTAAAGACTGGCAAGTCAATAATATTTAATAGGTTAGATTTCAGACTTGCTATAATTGTGAACCTGCTGTCGGGGAGAAACCAGACCAACCCAATACCAATCAAAACCAGCACGACTCCCATTTCGATCCCCAGGATTTGGGCAGCCTGAATGCCATCGTCCCCCAATCCGATCACATCCCCAAGCAGAGAAAAGGCTGCACCTGCCAGTCCCAGGAGGATCAAGGCATACCCAACTCGCTTAACTGTCATTAGCATAAACTCCTAATAAATGAGAAGACAGTCTATAAAAATGGACCCTGTGATCGGTCAGGCCGGTCACTCAATCGGGTCATCGGGGTGCTCCTCATTCCACAACGCGACCAGTTGCTCGGATGATTTACTGGTGTACTGGTTGGTATTGAGATTACGGCCGGTAAAGACTCCAGGTTCGTTGAGTGTCATACGGACTTGGCTTTCTTGACGGTAAGAGGCGTCAAAGCGGCCTTGCGGGTCGATGTTGGGCAAATAGGTGCCCAGACCTTCCAGTTTGACGCCGCGTCCGGTGCGATCGGTCAGGAAGCGCACCAGTTCTGGTTTCTGCACCTGCTCGCCGTACTGTATGCGCAGGCGGTAGGTTTGGATCGTGAGGATCTTTTTCGCCTTTGGTTCGCCCCTTTCAATTCATTTCAGAAAACAGCTGCTCGTTTTGGCTGTGGGGAAGGGCCCCCTGCGCAAGCTTATTATCCGCCAGTTTTGGTCCAATTTCAAGGCCCTTACCGGATTTTTAAACGGATTTAGGCGCTCATCCAACGATTATTAGGATAATTTAGGCTAATGATGTTACTGGTTAGGCTAATATTTGTTTAAACATTGCCAAATCCTTTAGAAAAGTTAGTCATTTAAAAATAGTAATGTTGTGGCGACTTCAGTCGCTCTGTTAGCATAAAGACAACGGCTGAAGCCGTAACCATGAGCATCTGGATGATCCATCCCCTAATCATCCATCAAGGTCTTATCAGACCAGCAGGCCATCTCCAGCAGGCCGTTTGGTAAAAAAATGGATTCCAAATATTCAAGCGCCTGCTTTCGATCCTCCCCACCTGCATCCGATAAGAAGATTTGCTCACAAAAAACTGCAATATCTTCGATGATGCGTTCATAGCGATAATAAGCCAGCGCGGTGGGATCGATGCGGGTTGGACCATATCCCTGATAAAACAAGGACTCTTCCGCCTGGGGCGAATGTCCGCCCCCTCCCAGACCGCCGCCGACAAACATCAGGTCGCGCTCTTTGGGGGCAAAAATCAGGGTGTCCCAATCGACCATAAAAAAAGCGCCTTGCTCATCGATCAGGAGATTCCAGGCATGGATATCGGCGTGACATAAAATAAAATCAGGGGGCTGTTCTTTGAGCAACCGTGCCAGCCGTTCAGCGCGTCCAACCAGTGCGCGCGTTTCAGCCGCTTTGGTTTTCAAAAAAGTGGCCATCTCGGCTGCCACCGGTTCAGTAAAGGTCTCTACCTGTATGCGCGCCATGAACTTCCTTACCGTGTCCCGCCAGCGAGGGGAGAATTCTTCCGGCGGAATACCGCTCGTGATGGCCGAGGGAAGCTCAGCGCTGTGAAATCTTTTCAGGGCGGCGCCAAATTCGATCCATTGTTGATCCGACAAGTTCCTATCAAAGCCATTTCGCCCTTCCACGTACGGATAAAGGATCAGCTTGAAAAGCCCCAGGCTGGCCCAGAGTCCCCCACTTTGGGTTGGCAACGGTGGGATGATCTGCTCGATCCCCAGATCGCTAAGGTATTTCGGAACCGCCACGGCAGCCCGGTTGAAATCCCCCCGTCTCAGTTTGACAAAGTAAAGCCTTTGATCCTTTGTTAGCAGACGATACACAGCCGTATTCAGGTCGGCACCGAGCGGAAGAAAAGCAATTTGCTCGATATGCAAGCCATATTGGTTCTCTAAACAGGCGACAATCTCTTCGTCTTGAATTTCGGGTTTCTCTAGCATCTTGTCTATGATTTTATATTGATGGTTGTTCTCAGGCGGGCCGTAACCAGCTCCGGAAAAACAGCAGCCCTACCTAACGATTGCGACAACTCATCAGAATAAATATGGCACGAACATCCTGGTACGTTTCATGTAGGCTTGATATACTGGCCCAAAGAAGCGTATACATTCGGCCTCGTCCGCTCTGGCCGTGGCGATTAGAGACAGGGTCGCCGCCAGCACCAGCAGCACACTTGGCCAGGTTAGCGCTTTGAAGAACACTCCCCAGGCCAATAACAGCAGCGAACTGTAGAGCGGGTGGCGGATATAGCCATAGATGCCCGTCGTGACCAGTTCGCTGGTCTTCTCAAAGGCCAGCAGGTGAGCGTCATCTTCCCGGTGTCCTACCGGTTTGCCTCGGGTGGTTAGAGAGCGCACCCCGAACCCCAGCGGGACGAAGGAGAGGCACAGCACGAACCAGGAGATAATCTGGTGCCAGGAAAACGGGTCGCGGAACCAGACGTTCAGATTGAGCAGGGCCAGGGCGAGGATGAACTCCCAGGCAAAGCAGCGATAGAAGCCATGTGAGCCGGGCGTACGCAGCGAAGCCCGCGATAGATAGATAAGGCCGGCTGAAAGCACGACGAAAGCAATCAACTTGACCATGTTAGCCTCCAAAAATCAGGGGACACTCAAAACACTGTGGGAATCGTCAAAGCCTTGAGACCGTGTGCACCGCTCCCGCGCGCAATCAGGATGGTGTCAACGTTTTGTTAGCCCGTTATTCGTTTTACACGAGCAGTTTTCTTAACGCCACACTTTTTCTAAAGTTGTTTTGTTAGGAAGTAGCGCTGGTGCCCGGGCGGAAAATCCTGCAGTTCGCCGAAAACCTGATAGCCGTACTTTTTATAGAAGTCAGGCGCTTGAAAACTGAAGGTGTCCAAGAATACCTGCTTTGCGCCACGCCGCTGCGCTTCATCTTCGGCTCGCATTAACAGGCGCTGACCGTACCCGCGACCGCGAAGCTCGTCCTTGACCCACAACAAGTCCAGGTGAAACCACTCCCAGTATATTTCGCCCAGCACACCGCCAACAATTTCCCCCTCGGAGCCGTGAAGCACGAAGCACAGGCGTTGAAATTTCTGATCGCCAGCTTGTTGTTCGTTGTAATCGCTGATGCCTCGTCCAATGATCCCCCAAGCTGATTCTTCGGGTTTATCAACGTAGACAATCGGATATTCTTCATTCATGGTTTTATTCAATTCTTTCGATATGTTTTGATTTACCCTGCCGCAGGTCCCCGATAGAGGATAAGGGTACCGGAAGAGCGTACTGGTATGACTCCTTGATATTATGGCATGAAATCCGGAAAATCGCACTGGTTTTTCGCAGACCTTAGCCCCATCCATGTGCGCACTTTGTTAAGCAGCCGAACCCGATCAAGCCTCCGCGCAAGAAGATCAGGAGGGAAAAGAATTTAATATTTGTACATTTTCCGCCCTTGGACCGCGGGAAACCATTTCAACCGGTTGTCCGATTAGCGATTTAATCTTTCGAATTACCGTTTCATCGTCGGCGCTGCAAGTTTCGAGCACCGACGTAACTGTAGTAAGCGCTTGCGTGACCTGTTCCCGTTGGGCGAGCGAAAGGAAGGGCGGGGGACGGAAACTTGTCAGAACACCATCGGATATTTTAGAGTCGCTGAAGGTGTCGCGAAGACCCTGGTGCCCGCTATATCCCGGGCAATATTTCCATGTTTTCAATCGTTTCAGCACATCCAAATGGGTCACTACCAAAGAATTTACAGCGCCCGTCACGCCCAGTGCATAACGGGCCAAAACTGCATCAAACCATCCATAGCGGACCGCGCCCTGCCATGGACTGTTTTTATTGTGCTCGGAGATCATAGAGGTTAAAGCATCAGTTTCGGTTGGCAGCGGGCCTGGCCCATGACGGACCGCGTAAGACCGCATGACGCCAATTCGAAACACGCGTGCATCCGGCACTATCTGCTGGATGAGATCGAGAGCATTTGCCGCGGTGCAACGCGACCAGGTTGTAAAGGGATGAAAACCTGCATCGGCATCCAGCAGGACCCCTTGGGCACCCTCAAAGATCACATTCTCCGTTTCGTGCAACCAGCGCTCCAAGACCGAGTCGGGCACCACCAGGCCAAGCTCGCCAATCCGGGCAATGGAGGCGATCCAGGTATCGATCACATCCTGCCCCTCAAAAACCCCAAATTCCCGGGCAACAGCAGAATCGAGGGAATTATCCTGGCAAAGTGCGGCGATCTGTTCGCGTTTCTGCTCACGGATGGCCCGCAGTTTCCGCCGGAGCAAGGTCGGATTGTTCAGTTCTCCTGCCAGGATACGGGTTTCGGCATGCAACCTGGCATCCTCAACTGCTTCCCCCACTCCCACGCCACAACTCCCATGTCGACTCGCGCCACGCACTATTTCGCGAATACGGTTGGCGGCCTGGTGGAAAGGTGTAATCACAAGCGCCTGATCGCTCAGACGCAGCCGGGAAAAGGGGTCGCGGACACCCTTCCCCTCCAGGATATCCCCCTCTACCAGCAGCGCCGTGGGGTGAATCACAACATGTTGCGAAAGGTACGTCTTGACGCCCGGGATGAACGTCCCGGAACCAAACTGTGAAAATGTATGCTGACGCCCATCGGGGGTTACAACGTTGTGACCGGCCTGCGCGCCGCCGTTATAGCGCACAACAAGGCCGGCTTCAACATGACGGACAAGGAAGTCGGTCAGCAGGCCTTTTCCGGCGTCCCCGAAGCCAAGATCAACGATGATATATGCGCGCAAGGAAAGGATACTCCAAACACCCTGGCCAGCCCTGGCGTTATTCCGTCCGATATTAGCCGGGAGGGTCGCACGACTACAGGGTATGGGAATCGTTAGAAGAAACGCGACAACCAGCCAGATTTCTGTTTCACATTAAAAAATAGCTCGGCAAACGGAGTCAGTGATTGAACCACATGGCTCTGGCGGGAGGCAGGCATGCCGGCCTTGCTTAAGAGCGCCGTGAGCTCCTTGATGTTGGAGACCCGCTTTTCACTGAGCAGGATGGCTCCGGCGGCAACAAAGCAGACATCCATCGGTGCTTCAAGACAAAGCACGTGATCCCCGAAAAGATCCCGCCAGCGCCGCTCGCAGCGTTTCGCCCGGGCGCGGTCAGGAATAATGAAAAACGGGATGAAAGATTTCTGCACTTCAGCGACAATCTCTTCGCAGGTGAGATCTTCGTCCAATTTGTCCCCGATGACTGCCTCCACCACGTGCTTCGAGAGGCTGGGATAAGGCACCTCGTCACCCGTCATAAAAAGATAGCCGCGTTTTTTTCGCTTTACCATGCAATCCATCTCGGTATGCATGGCGAGGAAGTACAAACCCAGTTCATAAGATTCCTCGCCGGTCCCCCCGCCGCCGCCTTCCAGATAGGTCCAGGTCAACCATTGATCCATCAATTCGGCGGTCGATTCATACTGGCCTACCTGAAGTGGCGCATTATCGCTGATAGCATCCCCAATTGCCATAAAGAGCAGCTGCGGGTCTGGGATTTGACAATCCAACAGGGTTTTCATGAATATGGGGAGCTGCTTCGTGGCCATGAGGCGCGGGATCTCCCCCATCGAACCGGTGACATCCAGGGCAAAAACAATTCCCAGCGACTCGGGGTGATCGGCACCATCGCGACTCTCCCGCAATCGAACGCCTTTCGGGTCCATGAGTGGATGGCATTTGACCTGCTTGAAGACCTGTTGCATAGGAATATTTTCGCGGCCGCGCAGGAGCGCCTCGTGAGCGGCGTGGCTGTAGTTTCCATTTCCCATTTCGAAATCTCCTTTTTATATGTGGTGGGTCAACCAGGGTTCAAGACGACATGACGATGGGGATAAACTGGGGAGCGCCGAAGACTTCATCGGCAATCTGACCGAGTTCTTCGCGAATGGTCCAGGCATCTGCTCCCGTTGAACTCGCGGGGTCAGCCAGGGCAATTCGTTGGACAGTCTCAGCCAGGCGAGCTGGCACTGTTTCAGGCAAAGACCCGGTCTCAGGATCCCCGCCGAGCAGGGCAACAATGCAGCGCGCACTCATCGTCAGGTCGAGTTGCGCGGTCAAGGTCAATTGGGAGCGTTTCGGCTGCGGGTAGAAAGATTCGAAGCGCTGCGAGACAGTCCGCAGCTTTTCGCCAAAATGGCCGGCCGAGCTGTATCCCACCAGCCGCACACCGTGTTCATTCTCCTGGACAAGCAGATTGGACGGCACAAGTCCACCATGGGCCATGCCCGAAGCGTGTATGAATGAGAGCAGTTCCAGGATGCGCCGCCAGATCCAGATCGAGGCGCGCGGGGGAATCCCCTGTGGGTAAGCCTGGATGACTTCTTCAAAAGTGTGCTGAAAACCGCTCGCCCAACGAAAAATACTAACCCGCTGACCGGCGTGTGATCCGGCGCTGATATCGCCGTGGAGGATCGGTTGCGGAATCAGGCGCGTGAATGTGTCTGCACCGGGTGCCTGACTGCCTTGAAGTTCCTGCAGGGCTTCCCATTCATTGTCAAACAGGGCCGCATCCTGACCTTCTCGCAGCAGTTTCACGATCGCAAGTTCGGTCGGCCAGCGGGCGCGCTGTCCGCGATACACATCCGAGATTTCGCCCTGTGCAAAGCGGTCCCCCAGGGCCCAGTGGCTTTGGCCGATCGAGATCCAGGAGGAAATCTGATAAGACTCCGGGGCGTTCCATACGCGAAAGGCCTGGTGAAATTCTGCTGCCGAAACGGAGGTTTCATCCAGTTGAACCGTCGCCCCGCAATAGGAACAGACAACGGAACGCGCGAAGCGGTGCGGCGCAAGCGGAGCATTGCATTGAGGACACATGACGGCATGTTCCATTCTTTGACAGCTCCTCACTCAGAAATCAACAATTCACTCCAGCGTTGTCCAAACCATCTCAAAAATTGAGACGGAAGCTATGCAAAAAACAGCGTGGGCGTCAGCTTGGACGCCCAACGGTTTGGGTCTGCAAGATCGTCCCTTTAGGGAAATCCTCCCTGCCTTTACCCAGAGTGCTCAGGGATACCGGAGCGTTGGCATAGCCAGACACATAGATTATTATGGCACGAAAATTGGAAAACCGCACCAGCTTTTTTGTTCAGCCGACTCCTGCTCGGCCACGATCACCAGCATCTGCAAATAGTACCCGCGCATGGCCAGGTGACTGGCCTGATAGACCAGCACCCTGCCGCGCTGCCCGACTAGGGTCCGACCTGCCAAAGGTCGATCAGGCCGTTGTTTGCGGCGCTAGCAAGCAGCCTGCCATCCGGAGATACCGCGAAAATCCCACCGCCGCCCGGGGAAGTAGCGACGAAAATTTGGTTGAAGTCCGAGGTGGTATAGAAATGCAGGTTTCCATCCCGCGAACCCGCGATCAATAACGACCCGTCGACCGAATAAGCCACCTGCTCGACCCAATCGGTCGAGACACTCAGCTTACGAATCAATTTACCTGTCTGCATATCCCAAAACCAGACCGCGCCTTGCGTGCAAATGTTGTTTTGTCCGGAGGCCTGGCACAGTCCCGAGGCGACGGTAGCCCCATCCGCGGACATTGCCAGGCTCGAAACCTGCCCGGCATGGGCCAGGGTGAACAGGTCGTTGCCATCACTAGTGCGCCAGACATGCACATTGCGGGAAGTGCCTCCGCCTACGAGATACTGCCCATCGGGCGAGTAGACCAGGGCGGGGATATTCCAGAACTCGGCCAGCTTCAGTTGGGGCTGCCAGGCTGGGACAGAGAAGGTCCAGATCGCGGCATTCGGCCAGACGTCCGTCCCTCCGACGGCCAAGGTCTGACCATCGGGCGAGAAGGTGACACTGGTGGCCTCGCCGGGAAAGTTGAGCGTCTCCAGCACGGACCCGCTGCGCCAGTCCCAAATCTTGGCCATCCCATCTTTGGAGACCGAGGCCAGCATCTGGCCATCGGGCGAGAAGGCCACCGCCCAGACGATGCCGCTGTGTCCATCCAGTGTGCGCAAGAGGTACCCGCTTCCCACATCCCATAAACGAATGGCAAAGTCCTCGGTGTTGCCGCCGGCCGAGGCCAGGACGGTACTATCCGGCGAAAAGGCCAGACTGCGCAGAACTTCACCCTGGCCAAAGACCAAGGAAATCGAGAGTCTGGCGACCGTATCGATACCGATCTGGGCCGGGACCGGGGTTGGCGAGGCCGGGATGGGCGTGTCGATCAGGGTCGCGATAGGAGGCGGGATGATCACCAAAGGAGTGGCGGTGGCTGCGGGCGAGACCGTAGGAGTGATCGCGCCTTGCAGCGAGCAAGCCAGCATCAAGATCAGAGCGGCTACCATAAAGATAAGTTTTTTCAACATTCGGTACCTCAAGATAGGATTGGGTTGGTTTCGATCAAGGGTGCCAGCGTTGCGAGAAGATCTACCCGCTGAACGGTGCTCTTCGAAACAGGACATGAGTTTATCATATCCGGCACGGACAGGTTTGGATTCGTGAATACGGTTCTTTTTTCAAGCGGAAGATCAGGTCAGTGCAACAGCCTATGGGTTTGGGACATCCATCCCGCCTTTACCCGTAGGGTGGAGAGCATCGCGGAAGGGGCGACGAGCAGGGCGCGTACGGTGCGCGGGCTGTGTTAGGCGGCTTTCCTTGCAGATATTGCTCCTTGAATTAGCTGTATAAGCTCATCCGGTTGGCACGTTGTAAAAGAAATATCTCTCACCAGTCCCACCTTTCTCTTCAATCCGATTACTACCCTGGAATGCTCCAGGAAATTGAACGAGGCGCGGTATCTCTTACGAATTAACATGAAGTGTATTCCTGCCCCGCCATATTCCATCAGCGCGGGCAAATTATCATCGAGCTGGCATGTTTCAATGTTATCCGGGAGTACTGTCCATGTGAAGATACCAAAGGTGAGCTGCAGAGACTCATTTGTGAGACGGATCATGAGCGTTTTAAAGTTCACCGAGTAGAAGAGGAACAAGACGGAAAGACCGAAGAAAACAACCGCAAGAATATCCATGCTGACAGCGCTCACTCGCCATATGCATAACAGGGAGAAGATGGCCATCAGCGCCAGGAATAACGCTTCTGTCCGTTTCGAAGTAACTTTTTCTTCGTATATGAGCTTGTCACTTGTTTTCATCACATTCCCTCACAATAAATCCGCCCAACGATTTGGCTCAGCGGCGGGGCGGATTGGCAACCTTCCTTGATATTATTGCATGAAATCGGGAAAATCGCACCGGTTTTCGCGGGGTAATCGGGGTGAGGAGCAAGCCACCAAGCAGTTCTTATATAAGAACAAAGAAAATCTTTATCTAACATTTGAGAATTTCTTAGTAAGAAACAAGTCGTTTCTTACCTGGAATTCAAGTACTTCTTAGTCAGAAATGACTTAATTCCTACCTAGAATTTGATGAATTCTTAGTAAGAAAATCAGGAATTCTTATATAAGAAACGGAGCGTAGTGAGGACGGAGTACACGCTGTGTTGGGCATTTTTTGTTGCTGAAGCAATTATATTTTGCTCTCATCGTCTCGCAAGAAGAATTTCTTGTTTAGCAATAATAAACCGCAAAAAACGCCATAACTAAGAATATTTAATGGATATGACTGTGCCGCAGATAACCAACTATTAAATAAACCATTTTCTATATCGGTTCTGCGATACAACATCAATACTTCATAGTTTTCAAAATTATTGGCTGGCCATTGATTTATAGACCAGATCAATCCCCATACACCTCCAGTTATGATAATTGCAATCCAAGGGATGACGAGAATCTGAAGCCAGATCAATCGTGGAAACTTGGGAATTACAAATCCTGTCCAAAGAGCACCTACTAACGAAGAAACGCATGCTATTGAGGATAATAGATTGTGGGCGTTTCGAAAATATCTCGAAAATTAATACCCCTGAATGGAAACAACAGCCAAATAGGCGCATCTTGAAGCCCAAAGATAATCCCACGGAAAACATTAAGGACAAAATAAAACAATACAAAGGACGCAACCAACAATGTTGGAGATAAGAAACCAAAGGATTTTACGAACACTGACAATCGGTTTTGTATTGTTTTCATTTCTGCGTCAGTAATAATAAACTTACGCTATCTGCCGTCGCGGTAGGGAGGGCAGTTACCCACCCTCCCCCCGCACAGATCCCGGCGTGCGGAACTACCGCACCGGGCTCTTCACCTGTACCTGCGGTACTGGCGCAGGCAGAGATACTCGCTTCCGTATGATAGCCTATTTGACTACCAATTGCTTGTTTCCCGCAGTGAGGTTGGCACAAGGTATTCGGCCCTGCATGTCCGATTTGTGTTTCCTTTGCGGGTTGCGTATCCCTGTCAGCTCCTTCCCCGTGTGAACGGCTTTCCCGTCTCAGAGTACTATGAGCTGATCCGACCCCCGAAGGCCATCGGCGACCCTACTTGTCGTTTCGGATATGCCTACCTGTCACCATTGTGGTGGACAGAACCAATGCACAATTGGCGCAGGAGCCATTCGGGTCTCCCAAGTTCTTGACGTTTCTCTCCACACATGCCACGCTCTTTATGGACCCCGGCAGACCCTCCAAGAGCTCACCAAATCGCTCTCTTTGTATTGGCTTCTGAACCGTTGAAGTCATTGCCATCTGCTTTGGGTGACTTTCGCCACCGACGCAAATAACGGGGCTGTATCAAGTCTTCAGGAAGTACGGCCATCCTTGTGGCCTATGTGGTTCCCTGTGTACGCTTCACTTGTATCGTTCGGCTTTCGCCTCCTTTACAACTGCAACACTCGGTAGGAATGGCTGGTTAGGCCTTGTTCAGCAGAGACTTTCACCCTACAAGAAACGCCAAGCTTCGCTTGGCGCACCAACGGTTTGCGTTCGCGTTGCACCCTGTAAGGGTACCGGCTCGTGGGCGGGACTTGGATAACGTCATTATAGCTGTATTCCCCAAAGCCTGAACCAACCCCATTTAGCGGTGCGAATCCCACAAGTCCGCTGCACGCTGTGTTACTAGAATGTCATAGGTGGGGCGCGGCGGTGGTATCCTGTGGAGTTGAGAGACACCACACCGGGATGCCAACCGGGGCTGGAGCATCTGGGCAAGCTGAAGCGGCCTATGGGAGAGAGCAATGATCTCAACCCGAGTTGTTACTTAGCTGCCCGGTGGATTCTCGTCTGGGCTACGAGCCCGAATCGGTGTATATCACTCCATGCCCACCTGTGCCTGCGGCACGGTGCAGGCAAAAATCCACGCCCCACCCACAACCTAAGGAGAGTTTAGCATGAGAGAGAATGCAAATGCAAGCCTTTGCCGCTACATCGCCCTGGATATTCATAAGCACTATTCAGTGATTGCGGGGGTGGATCGAGATGGGCAAGAACTCCTGGAAACCTGCCGGGTGGAACACGAAGAATTGGAGGGCTGGCTGACCAGGCACCTCAAGCCGAGTGACCGGGTGGTGATCGAATTCGACGACCAACGCCTGGCACGTGTACGATCTGCTGGAGCCGCTGGCAGCGGAAGTGCTGGTGGCCAACCCGATCAGGGTCAAGCAGATCGCTTGCGCACGCGTGAAGACGGACAAGAAGGATACCCTGATCCTTGCGCGGTTGCTGGCGGCTAACCTGGTGCCCACAGTCTGGGTGCCGCCCAAGGAAGTGCGCGAGTTGAGGCAGTTGATCTCGCAGCGCAGGCGCTTGGTAGGCATGCACACCCAGGTGGTGAACCGCATGCACAGCGTCTCGCACCGCCATCATCTGGGACATCCGCGGGGGAAACGCTTCCAGGAGAAGGATATGGGCTGGCGGGAGAAGCTAGAGGGCATGGAGCGTTTCCAACTGGATCTGGACTTGGAGACCAAGCAGTACCTGCAGGGACAGATCGAGCGCATCACAGGGGAGCTGAGGCGCATGAGCCATGAGGAACCCTGGGCGGAGCAGATGCTGTACCTGATGCAGATCCCCGGGTTTGGAGTAGTGACCGGCATGACGGTGCTGGCAGCGATTGGAGATGTCAGCCGCTTCGAGAGCCCGAAGAAGCTGGCGAGCTACTCGGGACTGGTGCCAGGGGTGGAGCAGAGCGGGGTGAAGCTGCGTGGCAAGGGCATCACGAAAGAGGGACGGCGCGAACTGCGCTGGGCGATGGTGGAAGTGGCCCGGCGAGCGGTGAAAGCCGACCCGTACTGGAAAAGGCTTTTCGCTATCCTGGAACGACGCATGCACCGCAACCAGGCCTTTGTAGCCATTGCCCGGCGTTTGCTGACCCTGGTCTGGTACGTGCTGACCCGCCAGGAGCCGTATGGGCACTATTCTGAAGAACGCATCGCCTACAAGTACTACACCTGGTCCTGGCAGCTGGATGAAGCCCAGCGCAAGGGCTTGACGCGGCCGCAGTTTGTACGCTACTACCTGATGAAACTGGGGATCGGGAGTGAATTGCAGCGCGTGGCCCTGGATCCCAAACACCCGCACCGCCTGGCCAGCGAAGCCGAGATCCTGGAATTGATGCCAGACTTGCAACCGCCCGGATAGGGTAACCCCTTCTCTAAAAAGAGAACTACCTTCGCCACCAAATGGCTGGCGAAGGTTCTGGGCGTTAAGCTGGAAACGAAAAACGGCCACAAGAAAATGCTCCCTCGTGACCGTTTGAAGCCGTGAAGCTTGAAAATGATGAATATTCGCTAGTTTTGCCCTCTGCCCTTGACACTTACATTAATCGGTGGGTTGTTGCTATTTACTATTTTTCCTTCTCATTTTTTGATTTATCACAATTAAGTAGATTACGGCAATAGATAATACGATTGTTAAACCGCCAAGTAGAAAAATAATCCCCATTTTATTATCCTCAATAGAATCTTCATTTTGAGGAATAACATGTCTAAGCGATAACTCTTGGAGTTGTCCTAGATAACTTCTGTCTTCCTGCGCTTCTCTATATAACGAAGTTCTAGAGCAAATCGATATATTCAAATTGTCAATTGGGCCTGATGCATAGAACAAATATGTCTCAAAACCGGTAACAGGATAGCCGCAATCTCCGCTACCATAACCCGTATATACATATATAAAATCAGTAGTAACTCCTTTCCACGAATGACCTACATTTATTCCTATTTTTACTGGATCATCTATTGACCTTGTTTGAGTTGGATCAAAGTCTGATACATTGCGTTCCCTGATACTTGTTACTGTACCCATAAATACAGCATCAAATTTCTTCATTTCTTCTTCGGGCGTACCAGGCGCAACACAAGAACAAGCAAATACCTTTTCAGTAGAGAAGAATCCAATAATGATGAGGGCTGCTAGTATTATTATTGTCTTTATAATTCCAAATTGCTGTTTGAAGTGGCTCATTTTATGCTCTCTTTCTTTACTCCCTTCAGAAAAATAGCCTAACGGTGTGCGTTACACCCCTTCGGGGCACAGGCCGGCGTGTGGGCGAGCGTCCGGTGCAACCCGGGTTAGAGCGCTAAAACCAAAAATGTTCATTTTGATTAAACCTTACCGCATAATCTCTGGTTATTTGGGGAACTTTCCTCGCCAGGTTTTCTTGCGCATTCGGATTATCTACCCAAAATGAAAATGTTCCAACTATGCTGCCAAGGAAGAAAACTTCTATCAATTCTTGGTAATGATCGGACAGTTCCCGCAAACTTTGATAGCCTTGAAGGCAAAACTTGTGTAATTCTTCCTTCATATCACTTAGACATATGCCTAGATCGAATATGTAATTTCCAAACGCACAAAAGGAAAAATCGATCAATCGAATTTCACCTTCATGATAAAGCATATTTCCTTTGTGCATATCTGCGTGCATAATGCCGTGCAATTCCGGGATTTCATCCAAGTTGCTAAGCATGCCGACCAGTAATGAAATTGATTCCGATAATTCAGAATAGTCTGACGCACTTATTCGCCCATCATTTACTGCAGGTTTCAGGCCATTTAGCTTTTTTTCAAAATATTGGATGTCTCGTCTTGGACGTGTGAAACCTTCAGGAATTTTCCATCGGCTTGCTTGATTGTGTAATGTCGCCAGGATTGTGCCAATTTGATAGGCTGTTTCTTCATTTTCTAATTCTCGGTGATAAGGCTCACCTTCAATCCAGCTCAGTAATGTGCTGTTAACTGTTGTCCCATCATCAATGGGAATACTTGTCACCAGTGCGCCTGATTTATTCCGAATTGGCTTTTGAATGACCAGATTAGTTTCTTGCCCTAACGCCAACATCCAAGCAACTTCGGAATTCACCATATCAAAGTCTACACCATGAGTTCCCATTGCCAAAGTTATTGGAATGTGAATACGGAGAAGAAACGACTCTGAATTTGAAGTTGTGACCTTATAGGTAATATTATCGCTGTGCCGAATAAAGGATTGACGAGGCCCGTAACAACTCGTAATTTTCCAAAACTTGCTTTGCTACCTCGTCGTACTTGGTTATTTTTTGTGCCATGTTTTCGAATTATCCAAAGCGCTCTAACGGTCTGCGTTCGCGGAACGCAGTGGAGCACCCTGCCGAAGGTCCCCATCAAGGGGGAAAGGGTGCCCCTGCGGGGCATAGGCTGGCACTGGCGCAGAATCCCCAGCGTCCAGATCACGCCTTGTTAGCCTGCAATATCAATTTACACGAGTTAGTATTTTCTTGGTTTTCCATCAACAAATTTATCTTTTCTCCAATACTCTTATCTTTGCACTGTGTTTACATGTTCAGGAGAAGATCATCTTATAAATACAAAGAACTATCCCCCCTTCAAGGTTATCCCTGATTCTGCCCCCAGAACTCACCAGAAGTGAACTATCAAACCTTGTATTTCTGACGTTCGCAACGTTCCCACATCCGCGCGAAATCCTCGGCACTGCGATTAAGGCCGTCGATGACCGCTCTCCCGCCGTCAAGTCCGTTTATGTCCCGCAAAAAGTCAGCGAGCATACCGTAGTGAGCAACCCCCTCTTCATTGTAGTTCCACGTCTTGGTTCCAGTTGCGCTCATTGGAAAATCCCCATCGTATTGGATCGCTACTCCTCTTGGTCTCGGTCCCTTCGCAAGGCCGTTCGTATCCGTTCCGATCCCGACTCCGCGGTTGCCCGTCTGGTT
Source organism: uncultured Chloroflexia bacterium (assembly GCA_963790075.1). GTDB lineage: Bacteria > Chloroflexota > Anaerolineae > Anaerolineales > Villigracilaceae > CAYOUV01. The sequence continues at coordinate 544,125 of CAWBNG010000004.1, read as the reverse complement.
TAGCACTTGGTTGTACCATTTCACAAATGTTGGTGCGTCGATACCATCGGTGCCGAGACCAAACATGCCCCCGAGAGCCGCAATCCTTTGCATCTGCACCTCTGTTCTTTGGTACTCGGTGTCTTGGGGTGCGGAAGTCCTCGGTCCATTGTGGCCTGAGTTCAAAGGATATCCGCCGTTGACCACGGATTTGGCTATCTCTAATGCTCGATTCGCTGACTTTTGAGACATATGATCAATATCGATCATCATGCCAAGTCTCATCATTTCCTTGATAGCCCCTTCGCCAAGCGGCGTGAGTCCCTTTGAGTTCATGTGTCCTGTGCCGGAAACGCATTTAGGAGGAGCAGGCGGGTTTCGAAACGGGTCAATGTCAAGCTTGCTGACCTTAACAAAAGCTACTGCGAGGTCAAAACCACTGTCAGCAGCGTACCGGTACGTGATTTTATCGGTAGGAAGCGATTTCTGCAGGCTCCAGAACTCGCCATATTCTCTATAGTTGGAGAAATCGAATCCCTTTTCGTAAACGGCTGTTCCACCAAGTTTATTGTCAATTATGTGTATCGGGAAAATGTAGCGGACGCCCTTGCCGTGTAATCGCAGGATTTCGGCCTTGAGCATCTGAAGCGATGGATTCGTGCCGTTGTGGAAATTCCCGATTGCATCAATCTCAACCCCGATCACGATAGCGATTTTATTGGAACTGACGATGTTTCTTAGATCTTCTGGACGGTAAGCGACTTCCATAAAGCCATGCCGGGATACAAACGCCTTAATCTCGTCGATTTGCAGGTCCATCGAACCCTTATCGTCCATGGGACCGTCTCCTGGACCGGCGACAGCCGCGGCTAATGTCTGGTTGTGGACGGCGAGCGCTACCATTACACGCAGACCACCCCAATGTGCTCTTTGAATCCAGTCGACCCACATCTTCTGGTGTGTGATGTCGTTCCATTTTGGCCAGTCTCGGAAATCTGGAGCCCCGCGAGCCATGAAAGGTGTCTGGACTGCCTTATTCTCCTTCTGAACATTGTTGATCACTTGCTGACGGATGTCATCTCCGCAGATATTCTTTAAGGCATCCCAACCACCGTGAGTGGGGTTATCGGGGCCAAGGGCGTGACCCATGTCACTCGCGCGCACATGGTTCCGGCACTGGCTGTCGGTAGGCAGGAGTGAGCCAATATCGTTTCCACCATGAAGGAGTTTTCCACTAAAACCGAGGTGCGCCAATGGGTGGGTGTGCATGTCTACCCATCCGTGCAAGAGGTCTCTTCTTTGCATCAACAATAATAGATCATTGGTGGTCATAGAATGTCCTTTCTCCTTCCCAATCGGTATCTCTATACGTCTTGCTTCAGCAGATACCAAATTGAACATGCGACCCTGTTCACCGGTGTCCCCTTTGTAATATACCGAACGGCGGCTTGTTTACTGGGGCACAATCGTCTAAGGAAATCGGTGAATTGCAGGCCGAGCTAGTCTACTCACCTTCCCCGATAGGCTCGTTACCGGTTCTCAACTTGTTCCAAGATGGCTCCGTGAGGGAAAATTCTAAAACTGTTGGTCCTTCGTTCCTAAGCAAGTCGATGAACCATGCATAGTAACTAGCCTTACTAAATATATCCACTATATATTGATTCCCAACCCGCCGTGTAGTATTCGCAGGTACATCACTTTCGATATCTAAAAAGTTAAATATTGAGCCACTTTACTTCATCGGTCGACTGGTTTGGTCCCAGGCAGTTAATGAGTGCACTGCGGTTGTAATTTTTACCATTTATTGTTACTACGGTCCTATGAAATTGGACTTGATATCTAGTAATATTAAAAACCTTCACGTCCGCTGGCATTAGTTCCTCCTTACTGGTTTATATTTCTTGCTTATTCTTATTTTGAGTTGTATATCCTTACTTTTCAGGTATTATGCAGGCTTTCTGTCCACATAAAACCCAGCCAGAATCACGAAAATAATACTTTGCCTTCAATCACTTCATATCCACCTCCATCTTCAACGACCCTTGATAATCCAACTCTATGCTATTGCCCAAAAACCATTGAGTCAAACAAGTTGTTCCTCATCCGCCATTTTGCGCTTCGGCGGGATAACTATGTACCCGGTTGATAGCCTAGACCGAACTGCTTATAGCTGATTCCTGTCTTAATCGATTCTAAGATATGTTCTTCACAAGCTATAAAGCAAAAATTCGTCACCACATAAGTATCGAAAAATCCATGAATGGAATACCGGATTTTTTATTGGCCTATCTATTTTTACAAAAAACAAAGCGAATCCACAACAAGATGGATTCGCCTTAATGTTTCCAAGTCTTCGGGTTCGTGAAACCCAGCAATGCTGAAACTTGGTTCCGTTTATACTTCTGATTACATCTTAGCATGGTTAATTGTGAAGTTCAATACATAATTCCGCCTGTGTTTGTAACATAGACGGTTGGTGATTTTTGGGAATTGGTGGGAAACGGGGAATCTCACGTAATTTCTCAAGATCAATCAAGTTTCGTTCCGGCCAAGAGCAGGCCATTGTGCATGCCTGGCCAGGATTTATAGCCGCGTACAGTTCGAGCGCGCATCTTCATGCGCCCAATGGCTCGTTCGGTGGCATTATTGGTCCAGGGAACGGTGGGCTCGGACTGAAAAGTGCAATAAAAGCGCCAATGCTCACTCAGCCGCAAGAGCAAATCGCGTAGTTGTTCCAAGGGGGTACGAGCCTGGTCGGGTGGCGAGCGCCGACCAGGCAGTTGTTTCCAGAGGGCATACAAGCGTTTGCTGCCAGCAGGTGGCATAGTTTCAAGTAGTTGGCGGATCTCATCCAGCACCCACAGCCATTCCTGGGGCAGCCTCTCCTGCAGCTCTTTGAGGCTCCTGCCCACCCAGCGGCGCACATGGAACTGGCAGATCTGATGGCCCAACTGCAGTTGCTCGGCCACGAGCTTGTAACTGAACAGGTCATCCGTGACGATCACCGTGATGCCATGCTGCTGCACCAAAGGCTCCAACCAACGCCGCACTGCCTGCGGGTCGTATTCATTCACATACCCGATCGCCAGCGGTTCTCCCGTCCCCAGGTCAACCGCTACCAGCACCGGCTGTTTGCTTCCCCAGCCCAGGACATAAGCCCCATCCAAGCCCAATACCCGCACTGGCTGCCACTGGCCCCCTCGTTTGCGCCTCTCTGCCTGGGCCTGCACGTCCCGCCAGACGCTCATATGGCTCAAAGACACCTTCAAAGCACTCAAGATCAGGCTGCTGGCGCGATGGCTCAAACCCAACCTCCACAAGATGGCTGCAAAGATTTGTAAGCGCTGCGTCTGATCAGCCCGCGTGTTCCCTTCTGGATAATGCCGAAACGTGCGTTGACAGTGACAGCAGCGATACCGATACACTTTTACATTCCGCACTCGGCTATCCTTCACAGGCTTGAGCACCTGCCCCCAGCGCTGGAAGGTCCCTCCTTTGCAATACGGACATACCTTTGGCCGTGCCTCGGTTTTCTGCTTGACATTCGGTAGCTTCAGGGTCACAATGGGCATGGACGGGCTCCTTGTAGTTTGGCTTCGACACCAATATCTTACAAGAAGCTCGTCTTTTTTTCAAAACCCACCGTTTATGTTACAGAGTCTTCCGCCTGTGTCTGTAACATAGGCGGTTGGTGAGTTTAAATTTCCTACTTTTGTGTCCGTTCCGATGGGCTTCAAGCGCATTTCTTCCCACTCGGACACTGAAATAGTCATCAAAAAACGTGTGTTTTTTTCACGATTTTTAAAACCCACCGTTTATGTTACAGCGTCAAGCTAACTAATGATTCGGTTGACACCGTCGACCTAACTTCTTATAGAATGTAAATACCATTTTTTGCATCAATTGCTGCACGCATCCGCCTGATCCATAAAAGTTTGGCCACCACTTGAGACCAGTATAGAATAAATTTCTCCCCGAATAAACACCCCGACATAAATGTTATAATCCCCGCCATGCGTACCACGCGTTTTACCCGTATCGTCCTCTACCTGCTGGTCGCCGCCGCCGCGGCGGTCGGGCTGTACTACCTCCCGCCTGTGCACGAACGCCTGTCCTGGCGGCTCGACAACCTGCGCACCCAGATCATCTACTTCTTCCGCCCGCCGGACCAGGCCGTCTTCCAGCCAGCCCAGCAGGACCAGCTGGCCGCCATGGTCAGCGCCACCATGCAGGCTCTGCAGGGGGACCAGTCCACGCCCACGCCGAGCCGCACCCCCAGCCCGACCTCCGGTCCGACCGCCACGCCGACGATCACGCCCACACCTCTGCCCGAGCAGGTCTCGCTGCCAGGCGTGGTTTATGTCGACCAGTTCAACCGCTGGAACTACTGCGGCCCGGCCAACCTGACCATGGCACTCAACTTCTGGGGCTGGAAAGGCACGCGCGACGACGTGGCCAAGGCCATCAAGCCGGGCGAGAACGACCCCAAGAAGAGCTTCATCGACCGCGGCAAGACCGACAAGAACGTCATGCCCTACGAGATGGTCGATTTCGTCAACAACGACACCGAATTCCGCGCGCTGTTCCGCTATGGCGGGGACGTGGTGCTGTTCAAGCGCCTGATCGCGGCCGGCTTCCCGCCCATCGCCGAGAAGGGCTACTACGAGAAGGACTACTCCGGCAAGGTCGGCTGGCTGGGACACTACCAGTTCGCCACCGGCTACGACGACGTCGCGGGCGAGTTGATCGTCCAGGATACCTACCGCGAAGGGCCGGATTACCACATCGACTACCAGACCTTCGCCGAAGGCTGGCGCTCGTTCGACAACCTGTTCATCGTGGTCTACCCGCCCGAGCGCGAGGCGGAACTGCTCGATCTGCTGGGTCCCTACGCCGATGCGGGGTGGGCCGCCCAGCACGCCCTGGACGTGGCTAACCAGGATATCCAGAACCTGAGCGGAATCGATTTGTTCTTCGCCTGGTTCAACAAAGGCACCAGCCAGGTGCAGTTGCAGCAGTACGCCGACGCGGCGCTGGCATACGACCAGGCCTTCCAGATCTACGCCACACTGGGCAACGACGACAAGCAGCGCCCCTATCGCATCATGTGGTACCAGACCGGCCCCTACTTCGCCTACTATTACTCAGGCCGCTACCAGGACGTGATCGACCTGGTCAATACCACACTCGACACCATCAGCGAACCGGTGCTGGAGGAAAGCCTGTACTGGCGCGGACTGGCCGAATACGCCCTGGGCGACTCGGCCTCAGCCTTCAAGGACGTGCGCCAGGCGGTCTACCTCAACCCGCACTTCCAGGCCGGCCTGTCCAAGCTGCAGGAGTGGGGCATCCAACCGTAGTTATGAAACTATTACACTTCGCCGATGCCCACATCGACATGGCCAACTATGGCCGTCACGACCCCGAAAGCGGGCTACCGCTGCGCGTGCTTGACTTCCTCCAATCACTGGACGAGATCGTCAACACAGCGATAGATGAAAAAGTCGACCTAGTGCTCTTCGCGGGGGACGCCTACAAAGACCGCGCCCCCTCCCCGACCTTCCAACGCGAATGGGGCCGTCGCATCATGCGCCTGTCCGAAGCGGGCATCCCGACCCTGCTGCTGGTCGGCAATCACGACCTGTCCCCCGCCGCCGGACGCGCGCACGCCATCCAGGAGTTCGACACGCTGCAGGTGCCGCACGTGCGCGTGCTGGCCAGTCCGCAATTCCTCTCGGCCGACGAGCTGGGCCTGCCAGCGCAGGTCATCGCCCTGCCGTGGGTCTCGCGTTCCGGACTGATGGCCGCCATCGACACCAGCGATCTCGACCCATCGCAGGTTTACCAGGAGATGGAAATCCGCCTGAGCGAGCTGGTCGCGGAGTGGCTGGAAGGGGCCGACCCGGCGCTGCCAATCATCCTGACCGCCCACGCTTCGGTGCAGGGCGCCAGCTTCGGCGCCGAGCGGACGGTGATGCTGGGTAATGACCTGGTGCTGCCGGGCTCGCTGGTCAAGGACCCGCGGCTGGACTACGTCGCGCTGGGCCACATCCACAAGCCGCAGAACCTGAACGGGCCCGGACCCGACCCCAAGGACGAAACGCCCGCCGGCCACCCGCCGGTGATCTACCCCGGCTCGATCGAGCGCGTCGATTTCGGCGAAGCGGGCAACAAGAAGTACTTCATCATCGCTGAGGTCGAACGCGGCGAAACAAAGGTCGCATGGCGCGAACTGAAGCACATCCGGCCCTTCATCGACCGGCACCTGGAACTGACCTCGCCCGAGAATGTGAGCGAGGCGCTGATCAAGGCGCTTCCGTCTGCCAAGCAGATGGAAGGGGCAATCGTACGCCTGATCGTGGAATACCCGCGCGACTGGGAGACCCTGATCGACGAACCGGCCCTGCGCGCCCAGGCTGAGGGCGCCTTCGAATTCCACCTGATCAAGCGCCCGCAGGTTGAAGCCCGCATCCGCCTGCCCGCCGACCAGACGGTCAGCAGCCTTTCTCCGCTTGACCTGCTGGACCAGTACTGGCGCGCGGTCCACACCGAACCCGACGAGCTGCCGGACCTTGAAAAGCTGGCGCGCGAGATCATCGCCGGCGATGCAGAATCTGAAGAATAAAAAAATAAGCCCGGGAAATCCGGGCTTTTTGATCAGACCGTCCTGGGCAGGTGCGGGCGCTCGCGCAAACTCCAACTTCCGGCTTGCGGATCGAAGACCAGCTCGTAGACCTGATTACCAGACATGACCAGCACATGCAGGCCGGCCTGGTCGCGCCACTGGCGCCCGCTGTCGGATACTTCCACCGTGCGATTGCCGTGCACGAAGCGCAGCACCGTCACCTCCCCACTGGGGGCAAAACGGGCAGTAACCTCGATCTCAGTCATCGGGCACTCTCCGGGCGGGCATCCAGCTCCAACGGGCTCACACCCTGCAAATAATCACATACCAGCTGCAAAACCGCCTGGGATGATTCCAGCTTGTTCTGACGCCGGTCGCCGTCCCAGCAAAAGACGCGCGCCCAAGCGCCGTCGGCTGCCACCAGGCCGATCCAGGTCGTGCCGACCGGTTTGTGCGGCAGCCCGCCGCCCGGACCGGCAATCCCGCTGACCGCGACGCCCAGGTCCGCGCCCAGGGCTTTGCGGGCACCCTGCGCCATCTCCAGGACCGTCTCACGGCTGACCGCACCGTAAGCCTGCAGCGTGTCCCACGAGACGCCCAGGCTGGCGACCTTGGCCTCGTAGGCGTAAGCCACGAAACCGCCCAGGAAGTATCCCGATGAGCCGGGCACATCCGTCAGGCGGTCGGCCACCAGGCCGCCGGTGCATGATTCGGCCACCGCCAGTTTCAGTCCCTTTTGGCGCAGCAGACGCCCAAGTTCGATTTCAAGCTCTTCTTCCAAACCTCACTCCTTAGCACAAGCTGAAGGTATTTTCCTGACAGTGTTTTCACTTGTCAGGATTCTACCGCGGTCTCAAGACCCGCGCAGCACGCTGTAGACGTCAAAACTGCCCGGATTGAGGATCGACCCGGCCAGCATGAAGAAGATGGTCAGCAGCAGCCCCACGCCGGACAGGATCATGCCCGAAATCGCCAGCCAGCGGCGCGAGGAGCGCATCCCGACCACGCCGACCAGCAAGCCGATGATCGAGAAAGGGGCGCCGCAGAAAGGCGTCACCCACAGGAACAGGTTGAGCATACCCAGCAGGAAGGCCGCCAGGGCAAAGCCTTTCTGGTCGACCCGCCTGGAGGCGGGAGTTGGCGGGAATGAATTTGGGTTTGCTTCTTCAGGCATAGGTTCTCACTGGCATCCCTTGTATCATAAATGCGCTTAAAAATCCAATCAACAAGAGGCCTCCGGTGCTTGCCGGAGGCCTCACACGAGTTCGACCCAGGCTAGGGATTAATAGCTGCCACCCAGGCTCTGGTTGATGGTGCTGAAAATATTTCCGATTTGCGGTCCGAGGAATACGCCGGCCAGAGCATTGATGATCACCAGCAGCAGCGCCAGACCAGACAGGATCAGCCCCGCGATTGCCAGGTTGCGGCCAGCTGACTTCAGGCCCAGCACGCCTAGCACGATCCCGATGATCGAGAGCGGTCCACCACACAGCGGGATGATCCAGGAGCACAAGTTGATGATCCCCAGCACCAGGGAAGCAATTGCCAGGCCTTTGCCTCCACTGGGCGCTGTAGGCGCCGGACCGGAAGCGGGAGCAGGGGAAACGGGTGGAAAGTTTTGAGACATATCGGGCTCCTCATTAAGATTTATCGATACCTAATACAAGACGGGGTCGAAAACAACCCCTGGACTTCCCGGAGCAAGTTTATTCTAATAGTACCCGCCCAGGCTCTGGTTGATGCCGCTGAAGACGTTGCCGATCGTTGGCCCAAGCGCAAAGATGGCAACCAGCACACAGCAGAACACCAGCAGGAAGATCACCAAACCCGGTAAAATTGCCGCACCGATGGCTGCACCCCAGCCGAAAGCGTTGACGCCTTTGACCGCCATGACGTACAGCACCAGGGCATAGATCGCGGCCAAAAAGGCAATGATCCCAAAGCAGAACCCAACGAACGGGATCAGTGCAAGAAGCGAGATCAAAGCGGTTAGCACCGCGAAGGGCACGTAGATGGCGCTCGAGGCGTACAGCAATTGATTATAGGTGCCGGTGCCCTTGAACATGCGCGCCACCATTTGGATCAACGCCACTCCAATTGCAAAGAAGACCACCATCAAAACCGCCCCCACCGGGACGCCGCAGATCATGGTGGTCAGTCCAACCCCAATCCCACTGTTCCCGCCCATCCCGCTTTGTTCCAGGATGCGCCGGATGGAAGCTGACTGAACGATCGTGGTCATGAGCGAGCTGAGCAAGGCTGCTATGAAGACCCACAGATAAGCCTTGCCGGGGCTGGCACCCGGATCGTTGGCGATTTTGGCATAGGTCTCCGGATTGGGTTTGGTGACAGCCATGATCCAGGTCTGGAAGACCGACATCGAGGTCCCGGACGGAGCAGGCTCAAAAGATTGCATTTCTTGTGACATTGCTACCTCCTTATGGATTCGTATGCTCCTTTATAGCATATCTGATAGGGATAATTCAATAAGCAGTTCCAAATTCGACGGCAGGTATCGGCCATCATTCCCGTGTTAGAATTCAGGGCATGGAAGTCTCGGAGAGCTTGCAGGGTATTCTCGATACCCTGCCAACCAAACCCGGCTGCTATCTGATGAAGAACGCCGACGGCAAGATCATTTACGTCGGCAAGGCGGTCAATTTAAAGAACCGGGTGCGCTCCTATTTCCACAGCAGCGCCCAACAGGACGCCAAAACGCGCCGCCTGGTGCATGAAATCGCGGATATCGAATGGATCGTGGTCGGTTCGGAGCTCGAGGCGCTGATCCTGGAAATGAACCTGATCAAGCGCCACCGGCCGAAATTCAACGTCCGGCTGAAGGACGACAAGCGCTATCCCTACATCAAAGTCCACTGGGCCGAGCAGTATCCCAAGGTGACCGTCACGCGCCAGATGCAGGACGACGGCTCGCGCTACTTTGGGCCGTATACCTCGGCCTGGGCCGTCTACCAGACGCTGGACGTGCTGCGCCGCATCTTCCCCTACCTGACCTGCGACCGCGAAATCAGCGGCCAGGACAAGCGCGCCTGTCTGTACTACGACATCAAGCTGTGTACAGCCCCATGCATCGGCGCCATCGACCAGGCCGGCTACCGCCAGATGATCTCTGACCTGATGGAATTCCTCAACGGGCGCACGGAGGGCATCCTGGCCCGACTGGAAGCGGGGATGAACAAAGCTGCCGAGGAACTGCGCTTCGAGAAGGCCGCTGCCCTGCGCGACCAGCTCAAAGCCCTGCAGGCCATCATCGAACGCCAGAAGATCGTCTTCGCCTCGGATTACCTCGATTCGGACGTATTGGCTATGGCGCGCGCGGACGGCGAAGCCTGCGTGCAGGTCTTCTTCATCCGCGGCGGCAAATTGATCGGCCGCGAATACTTCATCCTGGAAGGCACCGAGGATACCCTGGATGCCGAGGTGATGGGCGAGTTCATCAAGCAGTTCTACACCGAATCAGCCAGCGTTCCCCGGCAGGTGCTGCTGCCGCAGCAAATCGAAGAGGCCCAGATCATCCAGCAGTGGCTGCGTTCGCGCCGCAGCGGGGACAAGGTCGAGATCAAGGTTCCGCGCAGAGGCCAATCTCACGATCTGATCGAGATGGCGGCCGAGAACGCCGCTGAGACGCTGCAAGCCTTACGCGCGCAATGGGAAGCGGACGCCCACAAGCAGGAACAGGCACTGGCCGAGCTGCAGCAGGCGCTGGAACTGCCGGAACCGCCCAACCGCATCGAATGCTACGACATCTCCAACACGCAGGGAACGGCCATCGTCGGCTCGATGGTGGTCTTCACCCGGGGCGTACCGGATAAGAAGCTCTACCGGCGCTTCAACATCGCCTCGGTGATCGGCGCTCCGGACGATTTCGCCAGCATGCAGGAAGCACTGACACGGCGCTTCAGACGCTGGCAGGCAGCCCAGGAAATGGCCGGCCAGCCCGGGGCTAAGCCTGATCCGTCCTTCGGCTTTTTACCGGATTTGATCATCGTCGATGGCGGAAAAGGTCAGTTGAGCCGCGCAGTCGCCGTCCTGGAACAGTTCAACTTGTTCGGCAAAGTGCCTGTCGTCGGGTTGGCCAAACAACAGGAGGAGATCTTCTTCCCGCGCAGGTCCCAACCCTTGCGGCTGCCGAGTCACTCGCAGGGATTCTATCTGGTGCAACGCATCCGCGACGAGGCGCATCGCTTTGCCATCACTGCCCACCGCAAGCGACGCAGCAAGCAGGGCATGGCTTCCATCCTGGACTCGATCCCCGGCATAGGACCAACGCGTCGAAAAAACCTCTTGAAACATTTCGGTTCTGTAGATATGATTAGGTCAGCATCCTTTGAAGAATTAACGTCCGTACCCGGAATTACCCGGACTGTAGCAGAGAGCCTCAAGGCCCAGCTGGGATAAGAATTGGAACCAAATGGTAAAAAAAATCTGGATTGTGGACGACGACGAGGAAATGAGCCAGGCGATCCAATTAATGCTTAAATTACTGGATTGCGAGACCTCTTCCTTTTTCAACGCCCGTTCCGCCGCCAAAGCCATTCTCGGAGGCGAACGTCCGGACCTGTTCATCCTGGATATCAATATGCCAGAGGTGACCGGGCTGGATTTGCTTGAATTCCTGCGGCAAAGGACCGAATCGAAGAATATCCCGGTCATCATGCTCTCGTCCGAGGCCGCTGATGTGACCGTCGACCAGGCTCTGGCCCTCGGCGCAGACGGGTACGTCACCAAACCGGTTACGATTGAGGAATTAGAACGCGTCATGGCGGAAGCCATTCGACGACGCGAGAAAGAGAGGTAAGAAAAGTGGCCAAGAAAACCACGCAGAATAAGCCCAAGAAGAACCGGGCCAGCCGCCAGCAGCAGATGATGCGCCTGGCGATCATTATCGTTTCCGCCATCCTGCTGTTATCGATGGTGTTGTCACTGGTCAAACTCTAAGCGAATACAGGGCGAAATGGTATAATCACAAAGCGCGGCGCTGGTAGCCGCGCTTTGTGTCGAATACAGGAAACCTAGGGAACGTATGCTCGAAAAACTTGCTGGGATCGAAGAACGTTACGAAGAACTCGGCCACGAACTGATGCGGGTTGGCGAAGACTATCAACGTGCAGCCGAACTCAACAAAGAACGCACCGAGCTCGAGACAATCGTTGAGAGGACTCATGAGTACCGCGAGGCGCTCAAGCAGCTCGAAGAGGCGCGTGCCATTCTCGACTCGGAAGAGGGCGAGGAATTGCGGGCCATGGCTGAGGCCGAAATCGAAGAGCTCGATGCGACCATCGTGAAGCTCGAAAACAAGATCAAGTCGATGCTGGTGCCGAAGGATCCGCGCGACGACAAGAACGTCATCTTCGAAATCCGCGCCGGGACCGGCGGCGACGAGGCGGCCCTGTTCGCAGCCGACTTGTTCCGCATGTACACGCGCTATGCCGAACGCCAGGGCTGGAAATCCGAAATCCTGTCGGAGAACGCCATCGGCATCGGCGGCTACAAAGAAATCATCTTCCTGATCAAAGGCAAAGGCGCCTACTCCAAGCTGAAATACGAGTTGGGCGTGCATCGCGTGCAGCGCATTCCGGTCACCGAGTCATCGGGCCGCATCCACACTTCCACCGCCACCGTGGCCGTGCTGGCGGAAGTCGAGGACGTGGACATTGATATTCCGGATTCAGACCTGCGCATCGACGTCTTCAAGTCGGCAGGGGCGGGCGGGCAGAACGTACAGAAGAACGCCACCGCCATCCGGATGACCCACATCCCGACCGGCATTGTGGTCGCCTGCCAGGACGAGCGCTCGCAGTTGCAAAACAAACTGCGTGCCTTGTCGATCATGCGCGCCCGTTTGTACGAAATCGAAGAGGAGAAACGCCGCTCCGAGCGCGAAGAAACCCGCCGCTCGCAAGTCGGGACGGGAGAACGCTCGGAGAAAATCCGCACCTACAACTATCCGCAGAACCGCGTCACCGACCACCGCATCGGGCTTTCATCCTATAACCTGCCCGGCGTGATGTATGGCGATATCGACGACTTCATCGAGGAGTTATCCACGCGCGACGAAGCCGAAAGGCTGGCCAGCACCGGCTTGGAAGACGAGCACGAAGAATAACCCCATGGGCGCGGATTAACCGTGCCCTTCTTTTTTTGCCTTTGTAGTTTCATCCCAAACCTTTTGACGGCATCGGGTTTTCAACCCGTGCCAGAGGTCGACCGGAGGTCTCATGAAAAAGCGCCCCCGCCTCCAACCGCTGTTGCGCATCCTGGCCGTTTTACTGGTGGTTGTCCTGGCCTGGATGCTGCGCCTGCGCGCCGTCAACCTGCTGCCGATCGACTACGACGAGGACGATTACCTGCGCGCCGCCCAGCAATACGCGGCGCTGATACGGACCTCGGACTGGCACGGTTTCCTGGAAACGAACTACCGGCCCGAACATCCCCCACTGGCCAAGATCGCCTACAGTCTGGCCTTGCTGCCCGCGACGCCGGCACCCCTGGTCCCCGACCTGCCCACCTCGGCCGGTCCGGCTTCCACCCTGCCCGAGCCACAATTGCAGTACGCCCGCACCGAAGCGGCCGCCTTCGGTACGCTGGAAGCGGCGCTCTTAGCTCTGGTTAATCCGCTGGCGGGATTGCTCCTGGCCATCCACACCTTCACCATCAAATACACCAGCCAGGTCATGCTGGAAGGCCAGCCAGCCCTGACCAGCCTGCTGGCGGTCCTGGGCTACGTCCAATGGAAGAAATCCGCCCAGCGGGCAGGTAGGTCTTTTGGCTGGCTGGCGCTCTCAGCCATTTTCCTGGGTCTGACCGCCGCCGGGAAATATCTCTACGCACTGGTCGGATTTGCGATCCTGGTCGACATGCTCTGGCTCAGGCGAGAAGACTCACAACCGGAGGCTCAAATTTCGGGTGGAGTGCTCAAACCTTCCATCAGAACCATCTTGCTGTGGGGTGGGCTGGCTCTGGCCGGCTTCTTCCTGGCCGATCCCTACCTGTGGCCGGATCCGCTCGGCCGGCTGAGTGAATCGCTGCTCTTCCACACCGCTTACGCCACCGGCGCGCAGGAGGTCCAGCGTACCGCATATCCCTTCTGGCAGCCTCTCGTCACGCTGATGATGTCCGTACCCTGGCATCCAGGCGTTTTCGTGCTCTCGCTTGACACCCTCATCAGCCTGCTGGCCATCGCCGGGATCAAGCGTTTGTGGCAACGCGAACGCGTCTACGGCCTGTGGATCGTTATCGCGCTCGTATTCCTGCTGCTCTGGCCAACCAAGTGGCCGCAGTACATCCTGGTCCTGACCGCCCCGCTCGCACTGGCTGCCGCTGACGGCTTGCAGGTGCTGGTCGTCGATCCAATCCGTAGAGCCTTCACTAGACGGGGAAAAACCAGGCCCGAGAAAGCCCCGACAGGTGCCAACACTGTCGGGAAAATCCCGGCGTCAGTGCTGAAGCGCGAGGGCCAAAAAGCTATGCCCTGGCTGGTGCCGGGGCTAATCGCCTTCGCCCTGCTGACGCTCTTCCCGCTGCTCTTCCAGCTAGCCATGTCGATGACCGATTTCACCAGCACCGCCATTCGCGACGGGCTGACCGGCGGCGTATGGCGCGAAGTCTGGCTGGGGTTGACCGGACAAGTCAAAGCAGTCGACTTGAATCACATCCCCATCGTCTCGTCCTCGCGCCAGGTGCACTGGCTTGGGTTGAAACTGCTGGGCAGCCTGGTCTCCGGCCTGGGCGGGGAACTGCTGGTTTTCGAAGTGCTCTGGACCGGGCTGTCGGTTGTTTTACAAACGGCGCTCGGCCTGGGCGTGGCCCTGATCCTGTGGCAAAAGGGGCTGCATTTCAAGAAAGGCTGGCAGACCCTGTTCATCCTGCCCTGGGCCATCCCCGAGTCGGTCGGCGCGATCATGTGGGTGCAAATCTTCGCGCCCTCCTTCGGGATGCTCAGCCTGGCCGGCAGTGCTTACCCCCAGACGCCTGGCTTCGGGCTGGAACGCGTACTGCTGGGTTGGCAGGACAACCCATCAGTGGCATTGTTTGTACTGCTGATCCCCAGCCTGTGGTACGGCTTCCCGTTCATGATGCTGGCCGCCTCGGCCGGACTGAAGCTGGTGCAGCAGGACGTGCTCGACGCCGCCGCGCTGGACGGGGCCGGTTTCTGGGGTACCTTGCGGGAGGTGATCTGGCCGCTGCTGAGGCCGCTCCTGATGCCGGCCATCATCATCCGTGCCATCTTCGCCTTCAACCAGTTCTACCTGTTCCAGGTCTTCGATCCACCCTGGCCGGACCTGACCCTGGCCAGCCTGTCCTACGGGCTGCTCAACGCGGGCGGTTCGGGCGGTGGCCAGTTCGCTGTCTCGGCCGCGCTGAACGTGCTGACCGCACTGATCCTGGTCGGTTTTATCCTGGCGCTCAATCGCTGGAGCCGCGCTTCGCAGGGAGTGGACTATGTCTAAACTAACCCGCCGCCAGCAGTTTGGCCTGCAAATTCTGCTGTTCGTCATCGCCCTGTTCGTGCTGCTGCCGATTTGGGGTATGGCGCGCCTGGCCTTCGACGGTTCGCTGCACGGCGCGCCGACTGATTTCCGCTTGTGGCCGAAGGAATTTACCTTCGCAATCTTCGCCCGCGTCTGGAACAACCCCTCGCAGTCGCTCTCCTTTTGGGGACTGCTCCGGAACAGCCTGATCGTCTCGGTCGGATCGGCGCTGGCCGCTGTGGGATTGGGGACCAGCCTGGCTTACGCCTTCGCCCGCTACCGCTTCCCGGGACGGGGTATCGGCCTGTTCGCCCTGCTGCTGACCGCCCTGCTGCCGCCCATCGCGCTGACCACCCCGCTCTTCATCCTGCTCAGCATCCTGAAGATCCGCACGACCCTCTTCGGTCTGACGGTGGTCTACGCCTCCTTCGCCATGCCGTTCTGCATTTGGAACATGCGCGCCGCTTTCCAGGCCGTACCCAAGGAACTGGAGGAAGCCGCCTTCCTGGACGGGGCAGGTGACTTCACCACCTTCTGGCGTGTCACCTTGCCGCTGGCGCTGCCCTCGATCGGGGTGGCGGCTTTAATCGCGTTCTTGATCGCCTACGCCGAATTCGCCATCGGCTGGCTGTTCATCGAGAACGGGCGTCTGGTCACGCTGGCCATGGCTATCTGGGCCATCCGCCAGATGGGCGCTTCCGAGCCGTGGAGCGAGCTGGCAGCCCTGTCCCTGCTGATGAGCATCCCGGTCGTGGTAATATTCGTCATCCTGCAGCGCTCGC
The DNA here is from genome assembly GCA_963790075.1 of uncultured Chloroflexia bacterium. Classification (GTDB taxonomy): domain Bacteria; phylum Chloroflexota; class Anaerolineae; order Anaerolineales; family Villigracilaceae; genus CAYOUV01. The sequence continues at coordinate 528,250 of CAWBNG010000004.1, read as the reverse complement.
TGCTGGAAAGGATGATGTTCGGGACAATCGATGAGTAAGTCTCAAATCCTAAACCTGCTCGAACGGGCTGCCGCCCGGCTGGGGACCATCAGTGAAACCCCCAATATGGATGCCCAGGTGCTGCTGGCCGAGATTACCGGCAAACCGCGTACCTGGGTCATGTCGCACCTCGAGCTGGAACTCGACGCCAATCAACTTGCCAGCCTGCAAAGCGCCATGCGACGCCTTGGAAAGGGCGAACCGCTGCCCTACGTGCTGGGACACTGGTCATTCTTTGGCCTGGACCTGGAGATCACACCCGAGGTGCTCATCCCGCGTCCGGAAACTGAGCTGATGATCGAGAAGGCGCTGGATTGGCTGCGGCGCCGCCCGGAACGACGCACTGTGGCGGACGTGGGGACCGGCTCGGGCTGCATTGCCGTCGCGCTGGCGGTGCATATGCCCGGCCTGCGCCTGCTCGCCACCGATATTTCCCCGTCCGCGCTGGATGTGGCCCAGCGCAACGCGCGTAAGTTCGGCGTTGAACAGTGTATCGACTTTGTCGCATGTGACCTGCTGCCCCCGCATCCCGACCCCCTCCCGACCGATGAACACTTCGACTTGATCTGCGCCAACCTGCCCTACATCCCGACCGAAACCCTGCAGAAACTGCGCATCTACGGCCGCGAACCATCCCTGGCCCTGGACGGCGGCCCCGATGGCCTGGGCCTGATCCGCCGCTTGATCGGCCTGTCGCAGGAATGGCTGGCGCCGGACGGGATGCTGCTGCTCGAGTTGGAAAGCACACAAGGCGCAGCTGTGCTGTCGCTGGCCTACGACTTCTTTTCGGAAGCGCAAATCCGCCTGCACCAGGACTTGGCCGGGCACGACCGGTTGCTGGAAATCCACTTGCCTGGCCAGCTGTAATCACCATGGAAACCAAAATCATCCCTGCCGACCACCCCCAAGCCATCCCTCAGGCGCTCGCAGTGCTGCGCGCCGGCGGGCTGGTGGCCTTCCCCACCGACACGGTCTACGGTGTGGGGGCTTTGGCCTTTGACCAGGAGGCCATCGAAAAGATTTACCTGGCCAAGGGCCGCTCGACTGAAAAGGCCATCCCGATCCTGATCGCCGACCCGGAAGACCTGGACCGGGTTGCCTCGGAAGTGACACCGGTTGCCGGGAAGCTGGCAGCGCGCTACTGGCCCGGCCCGCTGACTCTGGTGGTCCCCAACCACCCGTCCCTGCCGGACAACCTGTCTCCGCAGGCGACAGTCGGTGTGCGCGTGCCCGACCACCCTGTGGCCCGTGCGTTATTACGCGCCGCCGGACCGATGGCGGTCACCTCGGCTAACCGTTCGGGGGAGCCAAGCCCCTCCACGGCGGGGGAAGTGTTGGCCCAATTGGACGGACGCATCGCGCTGATCCTGGATGGGGGCCGGGCACCCGGCGGCGTGCCCTCCACTGTGGTCAGCTGCCTGAGTGCGGACCCGCTGATCCTGCGCCCAGGGCCGATATCGCGCGATGAAATCCAGGCCATCTTCGGCTAAATCCGAATTTTTTCTCATCAAGTTCTTAAGCTTTGTTCATGTTTTTCTTAACTGGGTCAGTAAAATATAGATAGCATTCTCCGCATGACAAACCCCGTAGGGACTTGGGCCAGTCCTAACCGGGGTTTGGGGTTTAAATGGGGCAATTATGGTCCGAATTTTCTAATCCACTTCTTAGCTACTATTCAGGTTGCATTTATGTCAGAGCATATAATTGATATTGCATTCTCCTCTACAAACCGCGCACGGGCCTGGGCCGGCCCAATACGCGGTTTGGGTTTTAATACAAAGGTGCGCAGATCAAAATCCGCGCACTTTTTGTTATTGAGAATTAGCGTTCACGTAAACGTGGGTCGCAGAGCTCCCACAAGCTCAAAGCGACGAAGTAAAGAACCGAGACAAACAGCAATAGACCGAAGGTGCCCAGAAACTAAGACAAAGGCCAGGTAGGCTGAACGTCTATATTCAATTCGTCGCGAAAATGATGTGCAAACCGGTAATAGCCAGCAGCGGCGATCATGGCAGCATTGTCCGTGCAGAGCGAGAGCGGTGGGATATGCACCGCGAACTCATCCTGGGATAAAAAGGCCTGCCGCAGGGCTTGGTTGGCGGATACCCCACCCGCTATGAGTAGCTGTTTGGCACCAAACTGGCGCGCAGCTGCCATGGTTTTTTCGTACAAGACTTCCACCACCGCCGCCTGGAAGCTGGCGGCCAGGTCAGCGACCGGTAATTCACCGCTTTTCGCCAATTCGCGAACTTCGCGCAGGACGGCCGTCTTTAGGCCGCTGAAGGAAAAGTTCCAGGTCCCTTCCAGCCAGGCGCGTGGGAAGGAGAAACGGTGCGGATCGCCGCCCTCGGCCGCATTCTGCACCGCCGGGCCACCGGGATAGCCCAGGCCAATCATGCGCGCCACCTTGTCAAAGGCTTCACCGGCTGCGTCGTCCAGCGTCCCGCCGAGGCGCTGGTAGGTTAAATGTCCTCCCATCAAGTTCAGCTCAGTGTGCCCTCCCGAGACAAGCATTGCCAGGAGGGGAAATTCTGGTTCTGGTGAGGGGGTATCGCTGGCGTTGTAGACCCAGGCAGAATAAATATGGCCCTCCAGGTGATTGACGCCTACCAGGGGCAGGCCCGTCCCCAGCACCAGACCCTTGGCCATATTCAATCCCACTACCAGGGATCCGGCCAGTCCGGGACCACGCGTGACTGCGATGGCATCCACATCACTCAGCGCCAGGTGCGCCTGCGCCAGCGTCTGCGCGACCACCGGTAGGATCGACAACACATGCTGCCGCGAAGCGACCTCCGGGAAAACGCCTCCAAAACGGGCGTGCAATTCCATCTGTGAAGCGACGGCCGAAGCCAGGAGGGCGCGCCCGTTTTCGAGCACGGCGCAGGCGGTTTCGTCGCAGGAGCTCTCGATTGCCAATATTCGTGCTGGGATCAACTCTCTACTTTCCAAGATACACTTTCCAATTTCTACTGCTTCTTGCATATTTTCCCGAACTCTGATTCTAATAAATTGTCTTCAAAAACCAAATTCTGGTTCAATTATTTTCGCAGCATTCTGTAATTGCTATTTCTTCCAATTTTTCATCGGCAGGACGAAATCCTGCGAATATTCGGCCAGCATTTCCATTCTACCATCGGGGCGCACCCAGTAAGTGTCCTCCAGGCGCACGCCCATCCCCCGCTCAGGGTAGTACAGGCCCGGCTCGATGGTCATGACCACCCCGGGCGCCAGGCGATCCTTCTCGGTCGCGGCGGCACCAGAGAAAGGGCGCTCGTGAACGTTCAACCCCAGGCCGTGTCCCAGGCTGTGCACGTAGCCCTCGACCGGGGCATCCGTATTCTGCGGGGTGGGGTGTCCACGAGCCTCGAAGAAATCGCAGACCAGCTTCTGGTAATCCTTGAATGGCGCGTTCAGATCGAGATTTTCAACCACGTATTCGTAGAATTCACGCACCTGATCGTACAGTTTCTGTGCTTCAGGTGTGGCATAGCCCAGGCTCCAGGTGCGGGTGAAATCGTAGAAGTAGCCGCCGCCCGCCTCGCAGGGGTAGATGTCGAAGACGATCGTGCGCCCCAGGCGCACGAAATCATCCGGGTTCCCAACCGAGTGCGGCACGCCCGCGTCGCGGCCGATGGCGAAGATCGTCCCCTCAGGATTTTCCGCGCCGCGTTCGGCCAGCCACAGGTTGATCATGCCCTTAACCTGGCCGATCGTCAGGGGTGAGCCGTCTTCATTGAGCAGCACTTCGTCGTCACGCACCTGGCAGGAAGTCAGGTAGTCCGCCACTTTGCCAACTACCCCGGTCGTGACCTGACCCATCCTGCGGATGCGTGCAATCTCGTGCTCGTCCTTGGTCTCCATGGCGCGCATGAAAAGCGACTGCTCGCGCGATTCCCCGATCAGTTCCAGGTCTGGCAGCAGCCTCCCCAAATGGGACAACATCCCAAAGGAGGCACTCAAATCCGTGAAACCGTACACGCCCAAACGGCCACGCGTCAAGCCCAGGTCTCTCAGGATCGATTGCAGGCGCAGGGCATCCTTCAACAGGGTGTCATGCTTGGCCTGCTCGAGCAGCTCCTTTTCGGGATACTTACTGTAGGGTTGGGTCTTTAGGCCGGTCTTGGCGGCTTCGTCGCGCTCCATGTCGAGATGGAAGAGGATTGCTTCCTGCCCGCTTTTCTTGAACAGCAGCGCATCGTTGACGTGCCCGCCGCCGGTCATGTAATACATGGGCGGGTTGTGATCGGCATTCCCCAGGACGATCAGTGCATCCAGGTTCTTTTCACCCATCAGGGCATCCAGCTCAGATTTCATACTTTTCTCCGTTTACTGCTTCCTGTATGTTTTCCTGAATTATCTTTTATCGCATTGCCTGTATGCTGCAGAAACCTGGTTCAAATATGCACGCAGCACTCTGTAAATGCGAATAATGTCAATGACTGATGTTTGATCCACTTACACTTTTTTCAATGCATTCCGAATGGCTGCCAGCAAGGCCCCCTCCTGCCCGGGCAGCACCGTGCGCGGATCGAACAGGATGCGATCGTTCTCCGTGCGGGCGATCACCGGCGGTTGCCCCTGGCGTAATTTTCCCAGGAAACGATCCGCATGCGGCACATCCAGCGCCAGCAGGAACGTCGGCAGGACTTCCTCGGGCAGGCTGCCCCCGCCCACCGTCGACTCGCCCGGCACGACCTGCCACTGGCCGAGTTCGTCAGCCCAAGCCTGCGCCCGAGCCTTGATTTGAGCTGCGTCCTGGGCGATCATGCGCCAGATGGGAATCTCTTGTTCAGCCTCGTCCTTGAGATAATGCAGCAGTGTGGCCGTGATCCCCGCCAGGCAGGTCTTGTCGGCGCGGAGGGCGCGCGCCAGCGGATGTTTCTTGAGCCTATCGACCAGGGATTTGCGCCCGAGGATGATCCCGGCCTGGGGACCGCCGAGCAGCTTATCCCCGGAGAAACAGACCAGGTCTGCGCCGGCCGCCAGGGATTCCTGCACCGTCGGCTCGTGTCCAAGTCCGAAACGCTCGGTCTCCAGCAGGGCGCCCGAGCCGAGGTCGTCGATCACGGGCAGATTGTGTGCGTGGGCCACCGCGACGATTTCTTTTAAATCCGGTTCTTCGGTAAAACCGATGATCTTGAAATTGGAGCGGTGAGCGCGCATGACCAGCGCCACCGGTTCAGCGAAGGCTTCTTCATAATCGGAGAGGCGTACTTTGTTGGTCGTGCCGACTTCGAGCAGCCTGGCACCGGACTGCTGCATCACCTCCGGGACGCGAAAACCGCCGCCGATCTCGACCAGTTGCGAGCGGGCGATGACCACCCGCCGCCTGCGCGCCAGCGCGGAAAGCGCCAGCAGCAAGGCTGAGGCGTTATTGTTGACCACCAGGGCGGCTTCAACACCAGTCAATTGTTTTAGCACAGATTCGGCATGGACCAGTCGCGAGCCGCGTTTCCCCTTCTCAAGGTCATATTCGAGGGTGGAATAAGCGCGCGAGACCATCTCCATCGCCTGTAAGCTGGCATCGCTGAGCGGGGCACGTCCCAGGTTGGTGTGCAGGATCACGCCGCTGGCGTTGATCACCGGAACCAGCGTGGGACGAACCGCTTCTTCCAGCCTGTCCCGTACCCGCTCCAGCAGGACTTGCTGTTTAGGAAGTGTGGATGAGGCGTCTGTCGCAGCCTGTTGGCGGATATCATCCAGCACGCCACGGATAGCCTGCAGGGTCAGGGGACGGCCATAGGCTGCGATTAATTTGGTCGCCGGAGCGCTTTGCAACAACTGCTCAACCGAGGGAAGCTCGCGCAGGCTGACCATCAGGATTTATTTGATTCAAAATCCGGGGGTGTCGATTGCGTAGAATCACCCGCTTCCGGATCGGTGGAGCGCGGGCGAGGCCCAGGTTCGACCGCTGTATCCTGCTCCGGTTCGGACGAGACCGGCGGGCGCCAGCTGCTGCGTTCGGCCATGCGGATCAATGATTCGATGATGAAGAACCCCGCAGCCATCCCCAGTGCCAGCGGCAGGGTCAGCACGTGCCACATCCAGACCACAGTGGTGCCGTAGACACCCGCCCAGATCGCCTGGCGCAGGATGATACGCGGCGTAGCCGGTTTCTCACCGGGGAAACGCCGGTTCAGGAAATACACCAACGGCAAGGTCGTGCCAACCAGCGCCAGTGTCAGCAGCACAAAGCCGCCCCAGCGCGCCCAGACCATCGGTTCGGAGAAAATCACCAGCAGGGCTAATCCACCCCAACCGACGATGACCAGGAACAGCATGGCGGGCAGGAACATACGGAAGGAAAAGAGAGGATGCTCATTCATCCATCAAATTATACCCGCAGAGCGCCTCGAAAAGGATGGGCGAATGCTTCTTCCACCGCCGAGATCACGAAGAGCACAGAGATTTTCTAAGGTTGTCTCCGTGATCCCCGTGCACGCTGTCTCGAATTTCGATTTCACCAGCTGCTTTCAATGATTGCCAGCTTAATTTTTAAAAATAGAAAGCATAATCGAACAAAATACTATGCTTAATCACCGGAAATAGCTATGTATATTTTTATAAATACTTCCTGATTCACATTACACCGGGTTGCCCCGCCCAGGATGAGGTGGACACCCTGGAACGAGGCGTGCCCGGCTTTGGTGCTATAATTTTCTCATCTGAGATTAATCTTTTACGGCAGCAGGTCCTCAAGCTTTAGGGAAGAAACGGTGGGATATGAACCGCTTTATTTATGCCCGTGGAACTAAAGAAAATTAGATGAGTACCATGCTGGTCATTAATTTGCGTATTAGGTGGACGGGTGCAGCAATTGATGCAAAAAAAGGACGAATGCAACCCTTAATTCGTTATGTAGACACCATCCACCGAATCATTAGTTGGGTGGCTAGTCATATCGGTCGAACTTAATTACGGAGACATTACTTATGTCGCATCAACTTGAATCAACAATGATAGAACTCTTTCTATACAATCACTGGGCTAATCAAGAACTCATGACTATCTGCATGGGCTTAGATGTCGAAATCATTACAACCAGCATTCCCGGCTCGTATGGATCGATTCGTGATACTTTTTCTCATGTTCTAAAGGCAGAAATTAGTTTTTTGAAGCGAATTCATGGGACATATCCAGAACCAGACTTCAAGTGGGAAGAGAATCCAAGTATGTCTCAGATGATGGCATACGAAACAACATTGCACGAAACCCTATTGGATACCCTTCAGCACGTTCCAGCAACCCAGAATGTGCATGAAGAAGGTGATAATCGGACATTCGATTATCAAGCACGCCTAATCTTCATGTCGGTGGTCTATCATGGCATCGCCCATCGGACTGACATCACTACGGCACTCAACAACAAAGGCATCAATCTACCAGAGCTTGATGTCTGGGGCTATGAATCTGCATACCCAGAACGGTTTCAAGCCAGAGTGGTCAAAACTGGGCAGTCATTTTCTTAATCCCACGCCCCACCTGCTTCATTTTAGGAACAAAGCGTGCACTCCGTAACCGCTACGCGGTTCGGAGCGGGCGGCCGGACGCTGGAGATTCTGCGCCGTTTTCGAGCAGCTCCCTACACCTTCGCCTTTTCCAGGTGGACGGCGAAGCCGTCCACCACCCCAGCGCCGGTACCCTTACCCCTTCGGGGACCTTCGGCAGGGCACTTACCCTACGGGTACGATGTCGCGGACGCAAACCGTTGGGCGGCTCATATTTAATGAACGAAACTGTTTCAATTTTTAGCTACATTCTACTCATAGATTGAGAGATTGAGTATCGGAGAGAAGTGATGAATATAAAGCAGCGCATCCATAGAGGCTGGCTCGTCGCCCTCAAGTACACCCTGAATCGCCTAACCCGCCGGCTTGCACGCACATCGGCTGGACCCATTGCGATTGTCAGACACATTGGTAGACACAGCGGCAAAGTATATGAGACGCCAATCATTGTAGCCCCTGTTGAGGATGGTTTCGTAATTGAACTCACCTACGGACACAATGTCGATTGGCACAAAAACGTTTTGGCAGCAGGAGGCTGCACGATCGTCCGGCATGGTAAAGAGTTTGTGATCAATAAGATCGAACCTATAGACCCAGAAACGGGCAGAGCTGCCTTCACGCCGCTACAGCGATTCGCCCTTCGTCTTCTTAAGCGCAAGGATTTCGAGAAGTTGACATTTCAGCAACAAGAGTCAAAGCCGCCCAACACGGCATCGAGCGGACCGTTGGGTGGCTTGTCATAAAAAGCAAATGACCAAATATATTCAAGCGCTTACTGCTCTGGAATATTTCCTTGATAAAGCGGGAGAAAATCATTGGCGAAATTGGCTTCGTCAAGATATTGATTTATGGAAATCAAAAAAAGATGTATCACATCATTTGTCAGCGTATGGCGGCATGGGGTCTTTTTAACGATGTTTGGATCTGCGTGCAAAACAGACATAACGTCACGAAAGAACAAGAACCCTGGGTCAATAATTTATTTGAAATACTAAAAGGTCTTTGTTTTCGGCTTGCACATGAACCAGAAAAAGATGAAGTCATCAAGGATGTAAATAGCAATCGTTATTTTCCAATATTTAGCGCTTTCAAAAACAATCTCAGCAAAAAGGGAATGGATAATGCCACGAATCAATTATCCATAACCACATCTCAATTGCACGGTTGGCGTTGCTTAAAATGTGGTCATGGGGAAACGAAATCTTATGATATTGAAAATTATCTTGCGAAAGTATTGCTACCTCAATACATGTGTCGCGCTGAAACAGAGCAAGAATTAAAAGCACTTGTAGATTCCGTGTTTACAATTGAGTTCGATGATATAGGTGAAACAAGAAATCAATTAAGACAAACGATTCTAAATAGTGGCATTAAAATTATTGACAGAGAAGGTTGGATGAGACCGTGTCCAAAATGTGGTAGCGACAATACGGCAGTTTATCGCTGGAATTTGAGTAACAATGTCTTCAGTGCTTCAAAAGATAATCTACCTCTCAAAAAAGATGCCGCCTAACAAAGCATACTGGACATTCGTCCAGCACCTTGCACCCCATTACTGCTTCGCAGTGCACCCCGTCTTGTCCCCTGACACCTTTACGGGTGCTGGCGGGATGGTATCCGCATGAAGTTGGAGATCCTGGACGCCGCAGATGTTTTACAGGATTTACGTGTTCCACCAGGGAATCGTCTAGAGAAATTATCAGGTAATCGTGAAGGTCAGCATAGCATCCGCATCAACGATCAGTGGCGTATCTGCTTTACCTGGCGGCAAGGAAACGCGTATGAGGTTGAAATTGTAGATTATCACTACCCAGTAGATATTTACCAAGGAGCAAGATATGGCCAAAAAAACTTCCTCCCATTCATCCAGGAGAGATCCTGCTTGAGGAGTTTCTCAAACCGATGGGTATAAGCCAGTATAAGTTGGCAAAGGATATCAGCGTTCCATCGCGCCGGATCAATGAAATTGTTCATGGGGTGCGGGCTGTCACTCCCGATACGGCACTACGCTTATCACGCTTTTTCGGGTTATCCGAGCGATTTTGGGTCAATCTCCAAACCCGCTATGACCTCGAAGTTGAAAAGAACCGCTTGCAAGACCGACTCAAAAAGGAAGTTCAAGTCTTTTCATTGGCGAAGTAAAAAAGAGAATCGGCAAACCAAGAACGACCGAACATCGCGCTTGCGGACCGACGGAATGATATCCTTACAGGATGATATCCTTACAGGATGATATCCTTACAGGATGATATCGCAAACCGTTAAATAGATGTACCAAATTCAAGGGGTATACGATGTATTGATTCCATCCATATAAGCTGCGGTACAATGACCTCGTCAGCCAGCCTTTATTGAGATGGAGGTCATGATGAATGTTTCCGAAGCCATCCGCACCAAGCGTGCGGTCCGCAAATTCCAGGATGAAGCGCTGTCCGAACAGAGCGTACACGCCATCCTGAATGCCGGCCGGCGTTCGCAATCTTCGAAGAACACCCAGCCCTGGCAGTTCATCGCCATCCGGGACAAAGCTACCCTCAAAGCCCTGTCCGAATGTGGGACCTGGGCCGGTCACCTGGCGGGGGCGGCGCTGGGCGTGGCCATCCTGACCCCCGACCCGAGCCAGAAATTCCAGGTGCTGTTCGACGCCGGGCAGGCGGCTGCCTACATGCAATTGGCCGCCTGGGAACTGGGTGTTGGCTCCTGCCTGGCCTCGATTTACGAACCCCAAAAAGCCCGTGAGATTCTCTGGTTTCCCGCCCGAATGGCACCTGCGCATTGCCATCTCGTTTGGCTATCCGCAGGAAGCGCAGGTCCTAACCGCTCCACCAAAGCCGGGCGGACGCAACGCGTTCGACGAAATGGTGCATTGGGACCGCTGGTAGAAACCAGGAAAGCCGTATAATCTCCTAATGATGGACTCTTCGCTGACCCCATTTTTCGATCCGCAGGGCATCGTCGTCATCGGCGCCTCCACCAGCCCCGAGAAACTCGGCTACGGCGTGGCGCGAAATCTGCTCAAGGGCGGCTACGAGGGCGCCATTCACCTGGTCAATCCCAAAGACGGGACCCTGTTCGGTATACCCATCTACCGCAGTGTCGCTGAAGTGCCTGACCCGGTCGATCTGGCAGTCGTGATCGTCCCGGCCGCCGTTGCGCCCCAAACTTTGCGCGAGGTCGGGCAGCGCGGCATCCGCGCCGCCATCCTGACCTCCAGTGGTTTCCGCGAGACCGGGCCGCAGGGCGCCGCACTGGAGGAAAAATTGCTGGGGGTCTGCCATGCGTTCGACATACGCCTGATCGGTCCCAACTGCATCGGCCTGCTCGACACGCACCTGCCGCTCGACACCACCTTCCTGGCCCCGCCCCCGCCTCCCAGCGGGGACATTGCTTTCCTGTCACACTCCGGGGCCTTCTGCGCCGCCATCATCGACTGGTCGCGCTGGCAGGGATTTGGCTTCTCGCGCCTGATCTCGCTTGGCAATCAGGCTGATGTGACCGAGACCGACCTGCTGGCGCATATTGCCAGCGACCCGCACACCCGCTCGATCGTGCTGTACCTCGAAGGGCTTAAAGACGGACGGCGCTTCCTGCAGGAAGCCGCCCGGGTGACTCCCCGGAAACCGATCGTGGCGCTCAAGGTCGGACGCTTCGAGAGCGGACAAAAAGCCGCCGCTTCCCACACGGGGGCCCTGGCCGGTGCTGAAGCCGCCTTCGACGCCGCTTTCGAGAAAGCCGGCGTACTGCGCGCCCTGACCGTCGAAGAGGCTTTTGACTGGGCCCAGGCTCTGGCTGCCTGCCGCCTGCCCCGCGGACGGCGCATGGCCGTGCTGACCAATGCCGGTGGACCCGGCGTGATCGCCGCCGACTCGCTCGAGGACCACGGCCTGTCACTGGCCACGCTTGGCACCACCACGATCAGCGCCCTGCAGGAACTGCTACCGCCCGCTGCCAGTCTACACAATCCGGTCGATATGCTGGCTTCGGCCTCCTCCGCCGATTACGCCAACTGCCTGCGCCTGCTGCTGGACGACCCCCAGGTGGACGGTGTGCTGCTGGTCCTGCCGCCGCCACCCATTTACCCCGCTGAAGAGGTGGCCGATGCCCTCATCCCGCTCATCCGCGCCGCGGACAAACCGGTGCTGGTGGCGCTGATGGGCGCACATCTGGTCCAGAGCGCCGCGCGGCACTTCGAGCGTTCCCACATTCCGACTTTCCCATTCCCCGAACGCGCGGCGGCTACGCTGGCGCGCCTGGCAGAACGGGCCGAATTTCTGGCAAAGCCGAAAGCGGAGTCTCAGCCCGCGATCCAGGTCGACGCAGGAGTTGCTGCCGCCATTCTGGGGAAGGCCCCACGCGGCGCATGGCTGGAAGCTGAGGCGGTCAGCCAGTTAATGAATGCATACGGCATCCCGACCGCACCCGTCAAACTGGCCCACAGCCCGGACGAGGCCGCCGTCCTGGCCGGAGAACTGGGTTACCCACTGGTCGTAAAAGTTGCCAGCCCGGACATCCCGCATAAATCAGACGTGGGCGGGGTCGTGCTGGGCGTGAACTCACCCGAATCCGCAGCCGGGGCCTTCCGCACGGTCAGCGAACGCGCCCGCACAGCCCGGCCTGAGGCTCACATCGAAGGAGTTCACTTGCAGCGCCAGGTCCCGCCGGGGCAGGAGGTCATCCTGGGGGTGGTACGTGATCCGCAGTTCGGAGCACTGGTCATGTTCGGCTCCGGGGGCGTGGAAGTGGAAGGACTCAAGGATGTGGCCTTCGCCCTGGCCCCACTGACCCCGGTCGAGGCCGAGTCGCTGATCGGCCGCACCTGGGCCGGGAAAAAGCTGGACGGATTCCGCAATATCCCACCAGCCGACAAAGCTGCAGCCGTGGATGTGTTGGTGCGGCTTGCGGCTTTGGCATACGATCAACCTGCCATCACCGAAATCGAGATCAACCCTCTGAGCGTACTGAGGCAGGGGGCTGTGGCAGTGGATGTGCGGATTAAGTGCTGACAGGTGGAATATTCTATTTGGCGGATCTTGCCATTATTAAGTAATTTCTGAGACTTTCAAAGTCTACTATTGACATCCAATTCAGAATATGTCATACTACCCCCACAATGCAGGCCGAGCCTGCTACATTAATTCGCCATCCTAACGATGAGGAGGTGGTGTCTACAATGGATAGTAAGAGTAACCAACACAGCGCTGTGGCATCCCTCCTCGGTCTCCGATAAGGAAGCCACAGCGCGCCATGGATGCCGTCCTTTTTGGGCGGCATTCTGGTTTTAAATCACTCGTCCCCGAAGGAAATACCCAGGTCACGGGCGGTGCGCATCCCATCGCCATTGACATCCACGCGCTTGGTGATTGCGATCGACTCATCCAGGCTGATGTTAATGATGGTGGCATTATGTAAGGCAACCATCCGCCCAAATCCACCCTCCGCTGCCAGGTGGACAGCCATAGCCCCATAGCGGGTCGCCAGCCAACGGTCGAAGGCGGTCGGCGTCCCGCCACGCTGCAGATGGCCGAGCACGGTCACACGCGTTTCGTAGCCAAGCGTTTCGAGGTAATCTCCAATCGAGTAGGCCACCCCACCCAGGCGCGGAACGTACACCGCATCCCCACTGCGCGATAAAACCTGCTTGCCACCCAAAGGCGTAGCTCCCTCTGAGACGGCCAGGATGCTGAAGCGGGTTCCGCGCTGCGCGCGATCCTCGATCTTGGCAGCAATCGCTTCGAAATTAAAGGGGATCTCGGGAATCAAGATCACATCCGCCCCACCGGCCACGCCGGCATGCAAAGCGATGAAACCGGCATCCCGCCCCATCAACTCCAACACCATGACCCGGTGATGCGATTCGGCAGTGGTATGCAGGCGGTCGATGGCTTCGGTGGCAGTATTGAGCGCTGTATCGAATCCAAACGTGACCTCTGTCCCGCCGATGTCGTTGTCGATCGTCTTGGGCACACCCACCACCGGGACACCTTTGTCAAATAGTTCGCGCGAAATACGCAGCGTCCCATCGCCACCGATGACGACCAGGGCATCCAGATCGAGGCGCTCGATCCCGGCTACGATCTCGTCCGAAACATCCTCGATTACTTCCTTTCCATCACGGATCACCTTGCGCGCAAACGGATTGCCGCGATTCGCCGTCCCGAGGATCGTTCCGCCGCGAGGTAAAATCCCGCGCACTTCATTCATTCCCAGCGGAAGGATACCATCCGGAGCCAGAAATCCGTCATATCCATCTTTAATGCCAAAGACTTCACAGCCATAGGTCCGGATCGCCGTTTTGACCACGGCCCGGATGACCGCATTCAATCCGGGTGCATCGCCGCCACCTGTTAACACTCCTATGCGTTTCATACATCCTCCTGATTCTGATGCTTACATTATAGAATATTGCGGGCTCGGCGCAAAATAAAAAAGGGCGGCCAAAGCCGCCCGTCGGTCAGTTAGGGGATGCTGAAGGTAAAACGCCAGCTTTGATCGCTTTGCGTGATCTTGGACGAAGAGCCCATCACTTCGTACCAGGTGGTGCCAGGTTTCAGGGCATATGGCCGCCCATCGTCAAAGGTCAGGGATACAATCGCATCTGGAGAGGGTCGATGCCAGGTCAGCTTGAAAATCTGGCCGTCTCGCATGGCATAAGCCACGCCGGTGCCGCTGAAATCCATCTGCACAATTTCGGGTGTGCGCAAATAATAGGAATGCGGCATCATCAAGACGACCACGTTATCCGCCGCGATGGCCTGGTTGTTCAGGCGGTCGGTCAACTGCTGGTAGACTTCGTTCTGCCCGTTGGTCGGATCGTTTTGGGTCTCCGAGAACCGCAGATAGCGGCCCTGAGCCGCATCGTAATCCCAGCGATTATAAATCGCGGACGAATAACGCGCGAAAAGGTGCGTGGCGGGTGTCCCATTGGCCGGTATCTGATACTGGAAGGTCATGCCGTCCAGATTCTGGCGGCCATTGGGGATGCCCTTGCTTGTGACGGCCGTGCTCAGGACCTTGGTATTCGCCACCAGGTAATTCAAACCCTTCGGATCATAGCGGCACATGGCCGGACAGGCTACAGTCCATTCAAAAATCAGGCGGTTGTCGTAATCGGAACTGAAAAGTTTCCGGAGCACGCGGAAGTCGGCGCTGCCGAAGGCAAATACGCCCTTATACATGCGGATCAGATTATCGTCAAATAAGCGACCCGAGCGGATCGATCCGACCTGCTCGGCATCCTGTCCCAGGAAAATGGCAGCGTAGCGCGTCGAACCCTCCTCCGTGTAGTACTCGTAAACGATGTCAGCCAGCGAAAGCCCCCACTGGGGACGGACCGTACGCGGCAGGTTTGAGACCTTGATGATCAGAGGCCGCCGCTCCAGACGAGACGGATCTGTCACCTTCAAGCCGGTTAGCGGATCGACTTCGGGCGGGAAATTACTTGGGCCATACCCTTCCGGTGGGTAATCCGGGGTGGCCGTGGGCTGCGGCGTCTGAGTGGGTGTCGGTGTATCGGTCACAGCCGGGGTCGGGGTGTATGCCGGGGTGAACGTAGCTGTCGCAGTCGGAGTCGGCAGAAGCTGCGCGGTCGGCAAACATGCCGTACTAAGCAGGAAAACAACGATCAGTACCAGGTATGCGCGTTTCATCATTTGGTCATCCTCCGTGCAAATCCAATCATACCTCGATTGGGATAATCTGTCCGCGGTATTGTAAAAGAGGTGGTATTCTTGCCTTTCCGTCGCAATGCCCATATAATGAATTGAATTATGCAGACACCCTCATCGCCAACCCTCTTACACAAACTCACCCGCTGGCTGGTTCCGATTGCAGCGCTGCTGGTCTTCGCTGGCTGGTTGTATATCAGCCCACCGGGCTTGCTGGGCAAAGTCGACTCGATTGGCTACGCAGTCTGCCATCGCATCGACGAACGTTCCTTTCATATTGGAGATCGTCAACTGCCACTATGCGCGCGCTGCAGCGGAACCTTCACAGCCGCAGCCGTTGGTCTGGCCTTTCAGGCAATTGTCAGCCGGAAGCGGGGCGGCATGCCCTCCTGGAAGATTGGCATCCCGCTTTTCGCCTTTATCGCCGCCTTTGGCCTGGATGGGTCAAATTCCTACCTGTATCTCATCAAACAACTAAATCCTGGTGCGTTCCCGCAGATCCCGAACCTGTACATTCCCAACAATACGCTGCGCCTGCTGACCGGCAGTGGGATGGGATTGACGATGGCGATCGGCCTATACCCGGCCTTCAGCCAGACGGTCTGGAAGGATTACGACCAGCGTCCGGCGATGGATAACTGGCGCAAATTCGGGCTGCTGCTTGGACTGATGCTGCTGATCGATCTGGGCATCTTGAGCGAGTCGCCCGTCGTCCTGTATCCGATTGTCTTCATCAGTACAGGCGGTGTACTGGCACTGCTGGTGATGATCTTTTCGATGGTTTGGGTCATGATCATGCGCCAGGACAACCTCTTTACCACCCTGCGCCAGATGTGGCTCCCACTGGTGGCTGGATTCACGCTGGCTATGATCATGATCACCGCGATTGACCTGTTGCGTTTCCAACTAACCGGTACCTGGGGCGGCTTCCCGCTCGGATAAGGAGAAATTCGCATGGAGGTATTGCTTGGCGTTTTTACCGCCTTCGGCCTCTCGGCCAGCGCCGGGTTGAACGCTTACATCCCGCTGCTGGTGATCGGAGTAATCGCCCATTACACCGATTTAATCAAGCTCAACGCACCCTGGGATACGCTGGCCAACCCCTGGATTTTGATCCTGCTCGGTATCCTGGTGATCATCGAGATGTTGGCTGATAAAATCCCGGCAGTCAATCACATCAACGACCTGATCCAGACCCTGGTCCGTCCCGTCGCCGGGGCGATTGCCTTTGCCGCCAGCGCCAACGTGATCACCAATATGCATCCGGTGCTCTCGCTGGCAGCGGGTTTATTGATCGCCGGTAGCGTACACGCAGTCAAAGCCGGAGCAGTGCGCCCGGCCGTCACAGCCACGACCGGCGGAGCCGGGAACATCCCGGTCAGCATCGCCGAGGATATCATTTCGACCGGGCTTTCGATCTTGTCGATCATCCTGCCGGTGCTGGTTGGCACGCTGCTGGTGGTCGTCGCCGCCTTCATCATCTGGTGGCTGTGGCGTAAAGCCATGACAAAACCAGAAGAATAATTCGCTCAAGGAGAATGCAATGGCCAATTACCCGAATCAACCTTACCCACCGCAGCCGGTGGTCCCCAACAGCAGCATGGCAATTGTCAGTCTGGTGATGGGCATCTTGGGCTGGACGATACTGCCCACCCTTGGCGCGATTGTCGCGATCATCACCGGACACATGGCCAAAAACGAGATCCGCAAAAGCAATGGCGCGCTGGGTGGCGACGGTATGGCCACAGCGGGATTGATCCTGGGTTATGTCAATCTCGCCGTTTTCATGTGCGTTTGCGTGTTTTTCGTGCTACTGCCATTGTTAGGATTTGGCTTAAGTTTGCCTTTCCTACAAAGCAGCTATTAAAATCGATCTTCTAAGGAGAAGAAAATGAACAATAATATGGATGCCCCAATGGGAATGCCGCCTGAACAACCCAAAAAGAAAAATACAGTCCTGATCGTCATCATCGTACTGGTCGTATTATGCTGTTGCCTGGCTATTTTTAGCTTCGCTGCCTGGAACTATGGCGACGTGGTCATGCACGCCCTTGGCTTGTATTAGCCGACAAGAGGCCTCCGGCTAAACCGGAGGCCTTCCCATTTTGAACATCCCCTGCAATTCGGCCAGCGCCGCTCTGGCCTGTATGCGCGCTTCCTGATCCAGCGGCAATTGCTCGAACTCATCCTGGTCCAGCACCTTTTGTTTCCCATCCGGCGACACCCACAAATCCAATGCCAGATCGATGTAGGAAAGGCGGTCATCTGCTTCCATTACAGCCGGCCGGCCAATGTTGCAGTACCAGCCTTTAACCCGATCATCATCACAGTCGTGAATACGAAATACGTTGTACCAGCGGTCCGTAAAATACTTTTCCACATAACGGTCATTGCGTTTGAGCACCAGGTCCAGGAATGGCATGTCATCGCGATTAAAAAAAGCCTCCAACACGATCGCATTCGGTTCCCGGCGCAGGATCACACCTACATAGCGCCAGATTTCTTCGCCGGCCTGATTGCGCTTGATGACCGTGATCGACTCCCTGCTCAAACCAGGCACTCCACTGCCACAGAGGGTATCTGTATCACAAGCTCCTGACCAACCTCGGGTGCCTCACTCAGGTAAAAATACAGGTCGTTTTCCATAGTGACTTTGAACTTCTGCTGGACAAAGATGACATCAGCCACACGACCGCTGAATGAGTTTTCTCCTTCGCCAGCACAAATACTTTCCGGGCGGATCAGCAGCGATACGGACTCATCCCGGCTATATCTATGCGCACAATCCGAATGCAACACCCCAACAGACGTCTCCACACGCCCCTGCCCCAGGACGCGGCCCGCCAAGACATTGCCCAGACCCATGAACTCTGCCGCCCAGGCTGACCCGGGACGGGCATAAACCTCGGCCGGTGTAGCATTGCGCACGATTAGACCCGCGTGCAGCAGCAAGATCCGATCCGCGAGAGCGAAAGCCTCTTCCTGGTCATGGGTGACGTAGATCGCTGGGATACCGGTTTTGTGCAGGATGCTGCGCAGTTCGTCGAGCAATTGTTCGCGCAGGCTGCGGTCTAGTGCGCCAAGCGGCTCATCGAACATCAGCAGACGTGGACGCGGTGCCAGCGCCCTTGCCAAAGCCACGCGCTGTTGTTCCCCTCCCGAAAGGTCAGTCACGTGACGACGCTCGAATCCATGCAGATTGACCACTTCCAGGGCCTCAATTATGCGGGCAGCGATCTCGTCTGGCGAAATTCCCCGTATCTTTAGGCCATAAGCCACGTTCTCGGTAACATTCAGATGTGGAAAGAGAGCATAATCCTGAAAGACCAGCCCAAAATTTCGTAAGTGAGCCGGTGTCGCGCTAATATCCTGCCCATCCCAGCGCACCGAGCCAGATTCAGCCTGTTCAAGGCCGGCGATGATGCGCAACAAGGTGGACTTGCCGCTGCCTGAGGAGCCCAGCAGACAGATGGTCTCACCCGCATCGACGCTAAAAGAGATGCCCTTCAACAAGAGCGCGCCAGCGTATGATTTATAAATATCAATGACTTCAAGCATTTTCACCTATTCTTGAGCGATCCGGGATTAGAACTCGCCTGTTCCCGGCAAGCGCACGGCTTCGATCAAGCCAATTCCCACGCCGCAAACCAGCATCAGAATCGAGGCCATCGCCAGCGCCTGCCCATAATTCAATCCGCCGGGCTGCGACAGGAAACGATAAATTGCCGTAGGCAAGGTGGGGTATTCGGGGCGCACCAGCAGCGAAGTCGCACCGAACTCTCCCAGCGAGATCGTGAATGCAAAGGCCGCCGCCGAGAGCGTCGCGCGAGAGACAATCGGCCAGTCCACCGTCCACCAGACGCGCAGTGGTGTGGCCCCCAAAGTGGATGCCGCCTCGCGCAATTTATCCGGAATGGCCGCTAAGGCCGGTTGTAAATTTCGGATGACGAAAGGCAATGCAATGGTGCTGTGCGCCAGCGGTACCAGCCAGGGCCAGGTTAACAAAGCCAAGGGGGGCTTATTGAAAGCCAGGATGTATCCCAAGCCCAGTGTGACCGCTGAGGCGCCCAACGGTAGCATTAAAAAGGGATCGATATATTTTTCCAGTTTACCCGGTTTTGCCAGGGCAGAAGCAGCCGGAAAACCCATTGCCAACGACAGCACGACCGTCATCCCGGCGTAGGTCAGCGAATTGCGCAGCGCGTCGATTGGCGGCACATAGAATAACGAATCCCGCCGGTTGATGAATAATTCCTTGTAATAATTCAACGTCAGGCCAGTTTGCACGCTGGTCCGCTGTCCACGGGCTGCCTCCAGCCGGGTGACCGAACGGAAGGGCAGGGCCGCCAGAGGCGCGACAAAGAAGATAAACAGCAGACCGAGCATGCCAGTCAAAAACACACGCTGCCGCGCTGACCGGGCGGGATGCAGCCGTGCCTCAGCAGCGCGCGGGGCTGTCGGAATGCTGACATGCGTGACCAATCGACTGTATAAAATTGAGAAGGCCAGCGTACAGAGCAGTTGGATGATAGAGAGTAAGGAGGCCACCGGCAGGTTGAGCATCTGCATCGACTGGATGTAGATTTCAACTTCCAGTGTGGCAAAGTGCGGCCCGCCCAGCAGCAGGATGACACCAAAGCTGGTGAAATCGAACAAGAAGACCAGCAAACCCGCAGCCAGGATCGCGGGTCGCAGCAATGGAAGGGTTACTGTCCGCAAGACGCGCGCGGGATTGGCCCCTAAGGCCTGCGCTGCCTGCTCGAGGCGCGGATCGAGCTGTCCCCAGGCGTTGCCTACAATTCGCAATACAATCGTCGTATTGTAGAAGACATGTGCCAGCAAGATTGCTCCGAGCGAATACAGAAAAGCAATTGGCGGCTGATCAAGCTTGAACAGACCCATCAAGCCCAAATTGACCCAGCCACGCGGTCCAAGCAGGGCATTGAACCCGGCTGCCACCACCACGGTCGGCAGGATGAACGGAATGGCTGTCAGCGTGCGCAGCCACCCCTTACCTGGAAAAGTGAAATGGGAAAACAGATACGCACCAGGAATGCCAATCACCAGTGTCAGCAGTGTTGAGAGAGCAGCTTGATATAACGTAAACAGGAAAACGTCCCAGGTCAGCCGCAGTGTCCCGCCATCTAACAGCACAGCCGGGTCAAGGCCTCGACCCAGGATCCGTGACAGTGGATAGAAGAAAAAGATGCCCAGGAAAATGGATGGTGCCAGCCAGGCCAGGATACGTCGCATAAAAATATTTTTACCGGAGGCAGAGTCCGCTCCGCCTGTGGAATACTCTATTGAAGAACTGTCGCAGTCCAATCCGCGATCCACTTATCGCGGTTGGCGGCAATTTCGGCCGGATCGAGGCTGGCGGGCTGCTGCGGGACCTGCGCGTATTTCACAAATTCATCCGGCAGCTTGGCATTCTGGTTGACCGGGTAGACGAACATCTGTAACGGCATATCTTCCTGGAATGGCAGGCTGAGCATGAAATCTACAAACTTTTCGGCCAGGGCAAGTTTCTGGGTCCCCTTGAGGATACCGACAAACTCGATTTGACGGAAACAGGTATCCGGCCCGACAATTGAAGCGGTTGGTGCATCCTTCAAAGGAGTCTCGGCAAAGACCACTTCCGCGGGGGGGCTGGAGGCGTAGGAGACCACCAGCGGCTGTGGTCCCCTCCCGGAGGAAGCGCTGAAATTTGTGTAGTAAGCCGTTTCCCAGCTATCCACCACGACCACGCCATTATTGCGCAGTTGCTTCCAGTATGCCAGGTAGCCATCCGGACCGAAGTGCTTGATGGTAGCTAGCAGGAAGGCCAGGCCAGGAGATGAAGTGGCTGGATTCTCGACTGCCAGCAGGTCCTTGTATTCGGGCCGGGTCAGGTCCTCGAGCGTAGCAGGGACGGGCAGGTCCTTATCAGCAAAGTAGGCTTTGTCGTAATTGATGCACACATCACCATAGTCCACCGGCAAGGCGCGGTTCTGCGGATCGAGTTTAAACGCATCCGGGATAACGGCCAACAGCGGTGAATTGTACGGCTCGAAGATGTCGGCTGCCAGGGCCCGAGACAGGAACGTATTGTCCACACCATAGAAAACATCGGCCAGTGGCGCATCCTTGGACAGGATGGCTTTATTAAGGGCTGTACCCCCATCACCGCTGGACAGGAATGACAACTTGACATTGTTCGCCTGTTCGAAGGTTGCTATCACTTCTTTGCTGACAGCAAATGAGTCGTGGGTCATTACAGTTAGCGTCTGCGGCTGGTTTTCAGCCGGGGTACCAACTGCAGATGCAGCCGGAGCACAGGCACTGAGCAGCAAAGAGATTAGCAATACAAATAAGGATAAGCGTCGCATCAATCGTCCTTTCGGATTAGCGGTCTGTCGTGCGGCGATGTACACACAACAACAGGCCGGAATGTATGCGGATCGAAGCCTGATCGGTGGTCATTTCATTGCTGATTCCACGTGTTTTGTGGAAAAAAAGCACTTCATTCTGCAGCGGCCAGCGCAGGCCCTGGGTGATCACCCCGGAAACCGGTCCGCCCCATGGGAGCAGGGAGACGATATCCCCGGCCTTACCTGGGATTACAGCTTGCTTGCGCATGAAAAAGACTTCCTCCACCCCATCATCCATACGGATATCCACTTGCTCCAAAGTTGGATCGGCCAGCAAAGACAGGTTGCCCAGCATCTGGTCAAAACGTCCACCCAACCCACCCACGATCAGAATGTGAGTATATCCAGCCTCAACAGCATGTTTAAGCGCCAATTCCAGGTCGGTAAAGTCTTTGTCTTCCGGGTAAATATCCAGCCGCACACCGGCCGTTTCAAAATCGCGACACTGTTTTTCATCCAGCGAGTCCATGTCGCCAATGATGAGTCCCGGCTGCATACCGAGAGACAGAATGTGACGCGTGCCCCCATCTGCGCCTATCAGGAAATCATCCGACTGAATCAGCCCGCGGGCTGCACGCGGATCGGGCAGGTTTCCATTTGCAAAGATAACAGCTCGTGGTTCACTCATGAAAAACATCCTCCCGGTGGAGGGAGGATGTTTTTGGTAAAGCATAGATCCCTCCGCCGGCATTATCCGGATCAGGTTTTGCGGGTCGAGGGTAGCTACCCTCCTCTCAGCCCAGAATGTCGGGCTCCCCGTTTGATTAATTTATTTGAGTATAAAACGCCGATGGAAGCTTGTCAATACAAAAATTCGTTTTCGAAAGTTGCGGCAAACCCTTTTTAACGCACCCTGCGTTTCCATTCTTCTTTGAGTTGCAACTCCTGCGGACTGGCACCCGAATCGAGCGCCAGAAAATCCGTTAAGAGGCGATGGAACCGGGCGCTCTCGTCGATCATTGGGAAATGTCCCGACTCTTCCAGGATGACCTGATGCATGTTGTGAGGCAGGGAAAATATCTGCTCAAGCGGCGGCATCGAAATTGCCGGGTCATTCTGCCCGTGGACAAACAAACAGGGCACAATTGTGCTGGATACGCGTTGGAACAAGTTGTCGGACTGAAAACTATTGAAAGAGGTGGTGATCGCCTGCGGGTCGGCTTTGGAGGCGTCTGATAGGGCTGAAGCAGATTCGGGGGAGTGGTTCGAAAGCCAATCCACCAGATCCGCCGGCGGTGCAGTCTGCAATCTGCTGTTGACCGCTTCCAGCGTGAGCGGGCAATTGATAGCCATTACGCGGTCTACACTTTGCGGCTTTTTTGCAGTAAAAGCCAGGGAAACAAGCCCGCCCAGACCATGCCCAACCAATGCAACTTTGCCAATACCCATCTCTTCCAGGAACAGTTCGAGCAGAACTGTTTGATCTTCGAGCGAATAGCGGCCGGCTTCATGAGTAGTCTCACCATAACCCCACAAATCGACGGCATAAGCACGGAAGAGGGTCGAGGCAACTTGCATGGATGAGATCCAATAGCGCCATGAACCAACCCAGCCGTGCAAAAAGATGATGGGACGGCCGCGTCCCAGCACCTCGTAATGCACTATCGATCCGTCCAGAAGAATGGCGCTCATGACAATAAATTCGCTGCTCTATTTACCATATTTTGTTAAGATGCTCTTCACCCGCTCGGTCAGTTGGTCGGGGGCAAAAGGCTTGAGGAGATACTCATCCGCCCCGGCATCCAAACCGGTCTGTATCTCGGCTTCCTGCCCTTTAGCCGAGAGGAATACCACCGGTGTCTCCACCAGATTGGGATCCTGTTTTAATATCTTGCAGGCTTCATAACCGGTCATGCGCGGCATACGCACATCCATCAAAATTAAGTCGGGAAGTTCATCTTTCGCCAACTGGATTGCTTCTTCCCCATTAGAAGCGGATACCACTTCGTAGCCTGCGAATTGCAAGGTAAAAGCTACCAATTCGCGAATATCGGGTTCGTCTTCTGCAATCAATATTTTTGCCATAATCACCTCATTTTTCAGTTTTATGCACAGGGAGTGTGAAGGAGAAGGTACTGCCCTCTCCGATCCCGTCACTCTGCATCCAGATACGCCCTTTGTGCATCTCAACCAATTGTCTTACGATTGACAATCCTAAGCCCGTCCCAGGTGTTTCCAGCACAAGCGGATGCTCGCCGCGGTAGAAACGTTCAAAAATCCGGTCTTGATCCTCGGATGCTATTCCAACCCCGTTGTCTTTTACATCAACTTGCACTTCACCACTTCCATTAAGAGAACGCATACGCACAACGATAGTCCCATTTTCAGGCGTGTAGTGGTAAGCATTGTCCACCAGATTATGAATAATTTGGCGCACACGCTCAGAATCGCCAAAGACACGCGCTAATTTCTTGGGCGCATCAACCGTTAGAGTCATGGTCTTATTTTCTTCCTGTGCCCGGCGCAACACGTCGGAAATGACATCTTCGGCCACTTCCCGTAAATCCAGCGATTGCGGTGACAAGGTAACGCGTCCAGCCTCGATTCGGGAGAGATCCAATAAGTCATTGACCAGGATGTTCAGACGTTCGGTATTGTTGCGCACGATTTCCAGAAAATGTGTCTGGCTTTCACTCAACGCACCTGCCGCACCCATCAACAAAATATCCACATAACCTTTGATCGATGTCATCGGTGTACGCAGCTCATGGCTGACGGTGGCAACGAATTCGGACTTAAGCCGATCCACCTCGACTTCGTGCGTAATATCGCGGAAGATGGAAACCGTGCCCAGAAAATCATTGTGCAGCATCACCGGGGCCAGATGCACCAGAATGACGTTCCCATTGTCGAGTTCTAACTGCTCGGCAAACGTATCGCCTGCTTCGTATGATGATGGGTCTTCTGACCAGGTTCGGATGGTTTGCATCCAGGTGCCGGCCGCCTTGCCAAACAGGCCACCAAAATCCTCGAGCAATTGTCCCATGATGGAATTTACATCCAGGTCAAGGATCCGCTGGGTAAAGTCATTGATAAAACTGATCGTATTGTCCGCATCAGTGACCAAGACACCGTCAGCGACAGCTTCAAGGATAGCCTGAGAGCGGCTGGCTTCCTCCTGCTCGCGGCGCAACATACTCCCCAAGCGTTCTGCCTGATCGCGAATCAACTCGTACAAATTGGCGTTATTGATCGCAACAGCCACCTGGCCAGCGATCGCCCGCACCAGATTAGCCTGCTCAGGGCTAAAGAAGCCCACCTTTCTGTGAAATACCATCAATACGCCAATTACGTCTTCGCCCACCACAAGGGGGGCAACGACTGCACTGCGGTGGCGCAGCTCATTGGAAGCGACTTTTACCCACCGCGAATCCTCATCCAGATCCTCAACCATGGCGGATTCGCGATTTTCAACCACCCATCCCGCCAGACCTTCACCCACCCGCAGGGTAAGGCTTTTATTTTCATCCCTCGTTTCAGAGAGATAGCCATATCCTGCCCGATAGTGTAAAAGATTGTCCTCGGGGTACAAGAGCATGACCGTACCTTGTTCGGCACCAATCGCATCGTTAAGCAATGACAAGGTACGATTGAGCGCCCGGTCAAGGTCAAGGCTGGCTGAGACCTCGGTCAGGATGCGCAACAGGGTTTCAGTATTGCGCTGCTCCTGTTCCAACTGAGCCGTGCGCTCGATTACGCGTTCCTCGAGCTCCTCGGCCAAACGCTGGGTCTCGGCAAAGAGGCGAGCGTTTTGAATCGCCACAATGGCCTGGTTGGCAAAAGTACTTAATATTTGCTGGTCATCTTCCGAATACATTTTGGGTTGGTAACTTTGAACCGACAACATACCCAGCACCCTACCACCTAAAGTCATCGGCACAGCCAAAATGGACTGGGGTGTGCCAAGCTCCCCAAACGACACCCCAGCCAAGTCATTCGTTTCTTCCCCTCCATGGATGAGCAAAGGTTGACCGGAATTAATGACTTGTCCACTGATTCCCTGGCCAAGTTCTATACGCTGGTTCTGTGAGCGCTTATCCTTGTCCATCAAGTAAACGCCCTCAATGACCTGATTCTCTTCGTCCAGCAAAGCAATCACGAAAGACTCAACCGGCATCAGACGCTGGGTAGCCTGGTGCACAGCTGCATAAATCGTCTCGGGATCTAAGGATGCACCGATCTCATAGCTGACCTGGTTAAGGGTTGCCAAGCGCTCAGCGGTCGAACGTGTGGATTGATACAGGCGTGCGCTCTCCAGCGCGATGGAAGCTTGGTTTCCAATGGTACGGGTCAGTTCGATTTCTGTCAGGCCGAAGCGAGTTTCACCCTGCATGTGCAGGAATATCAGCGAATGTAATGAAGACCCGCTGACGAGCGGCAAGACCATCAATGCCTTGGTATCCTTGCCTAGAAATTCAGCCAGCGGCTGCAAGTCAGGTTCTCGGTGAGCATCATCAGTTGTAAAAATGCCAAGCGAATCGGCCAGGTATTCAAAGAGCGGTGTCTGTGGCAATACCGTTTCGGGCATCTTCTTGGGTTCTGGTAGTACGTATTTCAATAAAGCTTGTCCGCGCTCAAAAACGACCACAGAGGCTTGATAGGCGCCAACCGCCTGACGTAACTCGCGGGCAGTCAGGCGTAGCACTTCCTCCGCGTCGAGCAGGCTGCTCAGATCAGACGAGAAGCGATTGAGCAAGGTCAAGCGCTGCGAACGTTGATCCAGCTCAGCTGCGCGATTGAGGCTGTCCTCATACAAAGTAGCGTTCTCCAGCGCCACCGCCGCCTGACCGGTAAAGGTCGTCACCACTTGAATATGCTCGCGGGTAAAGAAATTTGCTTCGCTCTTTTCTAAAGCGATAACCCCCATCACCTCGCTCTTTGAGATCAGCGGAATTCCAAGCCAGGAAAGATACTTCGCTTCGACCAGAGCCAAGAAGCGCTCATCCTGGCTTACATCGCTAACCTGAATAGCCTGACCCGTGCGGATCATTTCTTTGAATAAGACACTGTCATCCACATCCACCGACAGGCCAATACGCTCTTCTGTGTCCTCAAAGCCACGGGCAGCCGCGACGGTCAGGCGGTCTTTTTCACGCAACCAGAGGGTGGCCGTATCATATGAAACCAACTGGGTCAATTGATCCAATAATGAAACGACTAATTCTTCATGCTGCAAACTGGAAGTAATTACGGCCGTTACATCGGTTAAGGCCTCGAGCTGCCCGGCGCGTTCCTGGGTGGCGTCGACCAAGCGCACATTTTCCAGCGAGAGCGCCACCTGCTGGGACAGTGATAGCAGCAACGATTCGTCTTCCGCTGTGAAAGCAGCGATGGTGTTGAAATTATCGAGCGCCAGAATGCCAAGGCACCGTTCGCCAGTCTGGACTGGAATAACCAAGCTGGAGACAGGCAGACGTCCACCGGTAGCCTCTCGATAGTGCAGCAGGTTGGCTGCGGAAAGAGTATAATCGCGCGTGAAATTGACTTCATCCACGACTCGCCCCTGTCGCTTTGCAAAGACAATACCGGGCAGGGCCTCACCGCTTTGATAATTGATCAATTGCATACTATCGTTGTCGGCATAACCGGAAACGGCATACGGTTTGAGTAATTTCTCACGTTCGTCCCAGAGCAAGACCATACCAGCATGAGCGGTTTTGGGGAGGACATACCGGGCGCTGTCCAGGAGCGTTTTTACGATATCGGTCGGATCAAGCCTGCTCAGCTGACGGCTGAAGTCGAGCAGCAGGTCGACTTCCTGCAGGCGGCGACGGGTTTCATTCAGCAAACGGATGTTTTGTAAAATGACCGATGTTTGGCGGCTGATCTGATGATAGACCTGCTGATCCTCTTCTGTTAGAGTCGGTAACACTTCAGGGCTGACAGCCATCACCGCAGCAATCGGTTTGTTTTCCACGATGATGGGCAGACAGATAAAGGCCTTCGCTCGCAAACTGCTCAATAATGAGGTCTCGCGCCATTCATCGTTCTCTTCCAGATTCATAACCAGCATGATTTCGCCAGTCTGCAGGCAGGCACGTAACGGGTTGCGCTGTCCAAATAATGCTTCGGGATTGGTGGCCTGAGGCACACTGCCCATCACGTGCAGCAAGCGTGGACCTTCAGGGCTATCTTCAGCAACCAGCGCGGTCGACATGGCCAACTGGGTCAGAATTTCCCGGCCCAGAGCCTGCAAAGCGGAAGATGCATCCAACTGGCGACTGACGGATTCTGTGATTGCCAGTCCAGCGCGGACGCGCTGCCCGCGGCGCTCCAGGTTGTGAATGGAAATGGTCTGCTCGAGATCTTTCCGCAACAAAATCGGCAGGTCGTTCTGGCTGACACTGATCAACTGCTGTTGTCGCTGTATCCCTGATGACAATGCATCAATGCGGTCACGCAGTGCATACTGATGGTTGTAGGTCGAAATGACCAGTGCCGCCTCCGCTGCAAAGATCTCGACCGATTTGATCGTCGCCAGATCTGGTCGCAGACCGTCGTTGGGTGCGTCCAAGCTGATCAGTCCGAGGGGATTCCCCTCCGTATCTTCCAAGGGAATTAACAGGAAATCGTTCGGGTCCCAGGCATTAGGTGCCTGCTTGACATCCTCGACGTTCAAAGTCACCATGTGCACATCAGCCGGGACCAGCGGAGTCTCGTCAGCCGGAATGTAATACGAACGGCTGATACGGAACTCCGGCTTCATTAACTGTTGGACGCTCGTTAACGGTTGGCTGCGGGATTTCAGTTCTTCCAGAATTTCAGGAGGTAAGCCCACGCCAACTTCCCGATGGAGTTGGCCGCTGCTGGCTTCGTAAATGCTGATCAGGACTACCTGGAAGGGAGTTGATTGCTGGATGCCATTGGCAATCTCATCCAGGGATTCAGTGAGCGGCCGTTCCGGGCCCAAGGTTGTAGTAGTCTCGATTAGTTTGGTGAGGGTATCCGCACGCCGACGCAACAATTCCCCGCGATGCATCTGATCCTGGAAGCGATGGGCATTCCCAAGTGCAATTGCAGCCTGTACCGCCAGGATTTGGGTGATATCCATGGCAGCCTCGTCAAAATGACCTGGTTGTGAAGAGTGCAGATGGATCAAACCAGCTGTTTTGCCTTGATAGGCTATCGGGACTACCAAGGCCGAACGCACACCTTCATGAGAAGGCTGAGTTCCGTCGGCATCAAAGTCAGTTATCGAGATCGATTCGCCACGCTGGATGGCAGTCAACTCGACTTGAGACAGTTCATCGCCGACCGGGCAGCCCAGACTAAGGATGACGCGTGGTCCTTCCGGGGATGACCCAGCCTCCATATCAAATAGACGGATCGTCCCACAATCAGCCTCAGTCGTGCGAACGCCTTCATCAAAGACTACCTGCAACAGGCGATTCAAATCCAAGGTAATGTTCAGTTCGCGGCTGACACGTGTCAGAGCGGTCAACTGGTTAACCCGCTTTCGCAAACTTTCGTCCGTTTGCGCATACAGACTGGCATCTTCAATTGCCGTCGCGATTTGCCCTGCAGCAGTGACCAGGATTTGCAGATCCAAATTATCGAAGAAATCCAGCTCCCGGCTGGATACTAACATTTCACCCAAACTGTGCTCGCGCGCCACCAACGGGACAACAATGGCCGACTCAACGCCCAGCGCTTTCACCAGCGGTTGATAGAAAGGCAGTACCCGTTGATCGACACTCAAGTTTCCAGATAAGAAAGGTTGTTTGCTGCCGGTAACTGTCTGATGGAATTGTGAATCGTCAAAATGGAGGCGCTCAAATGCCAGGAGGCTTTCGTCGAAATCGCCCCACAGTGAATCCTTGTGAACGTTCAGAACGCCTTGGCTCTCGTCCAACAAGAAGATGGCCGCTGCATCAGCTTGCAACAGGCGAGCCAACTCCTGCACAGAGAAACGCAGGATTTCATCAAAGGTGGCTGAAGAAGCTGCCAGGCTGGCAATACGGCGTAATGCCTCGGAACGGTAAGCACGTTTGCGGGATTGATATAACAGGGTCGCATTATCGATAATCGTTGCAGCCTGATTGGCCACAATGTTCATTAAACGCTGCTCGTCCGCCGAGAACTGAACTGGTCCACCGCGATGGTTCGAAAATTGCATATATCCAAGGAAACGCCCACCCGATAGGAGGGGAATTAGGGCCGTGTCGTGCAAGCTAGCCGCTTGTGAAATATCTTCCAGGCCCAGTTCACTCCAGCGATCATCCTGGCTGGCGTCTTCCGAAATGATCGGCGTTTGACTCTGGATAATTTCTTCAGCACGGCTTTTAGCAGCGATTGTGGTGTGATAAATTTGAACTACGTGTGGTGGCAACCCATGGAAAGGCACTTGGCCTTCCAACAGAGCGCGGTCGTCATCGTAAGTGAGAAAACCGAGAATTTCCACCTCAAATAGCGAGGCAACACTTTGCACCAAGCGACCGAACAGGTCTTTCGGATCCTGGATGGATTCAGCCGCCTGTGCCAGGTTTGCCAAGCCGGTCATCTCGGCAGTCCGTTTCTGCTCGTTTTCGTAGAGCACAGCATTGCGGATGGCAACCGCAGCCTGACCACCGATCAATTGAAGTAGGTCCAAGTCTTCCTGCGGGAAAGCCTGGGCAGCGGCCTGACCGATTTCCAATGTCCCGACCAATTCGCCACCGGCTTGCAAGGGGAGGCCGATATAGGAGCGAACGGGGAAAGCGCTTGGGTTGGCGTCGAATGGAACTTCGTCAAAGGTCTGTGTATCGGGCACAAAGAGCGGTTGGCGTTTGCGTACCAGGTAATCGGAATACCCCCCAAATTGAGTTGGATTCGCCTGCTCCAGACGCCGATCCGAATCAAACAGGTTTGAAAACCGATAGGGAATCAACTCGGCATTATCGCCGCTCAAGACCTTAACTTCCAGCACGTCAGCTGGTATCAGGCGCGCTACGTTATCCAAGACAGCCTGCAAGGTGGCTTCCAAGTTCAGACTCGCGGCTATGCTTTGACCAAATTCAGTAACGATTTTCAGCACAGAACCTGCCATACCCGGTTCATCGGCAGAAAGTGCAGGATTGAGGTCTGGGCGGCGCAATGAAACAAGCATTTGTGGATAAGGGCCGGCGACTTGATACGATATCGCTTCTGTCAGACGACCGTTGACCGTCAATCGCGTCTGGCCTTCTCTGGCGCACAGACTCAGGAATTCATCCATGGGGCGTGCCTGTCGCGCCAAACGTTCTAGGTCCGGCGAGTTGTCCTGATCAAGGCCAAACCATTCGCGCGCCATTCGGTTGATGTGGTCAACTCTTCCGCCAGGCTGGATTAGAAGTACGCCATCAGGATTTTCGATTGATTGTATTGAGGGTTGTGAAATTGCGCTTTGAAGAGCAGGCTGAAGTTTACTTAAAACACGCGCAATGGCCCAGACCAGCAGGATCATTGCTAATCCGGCTAATACCAGCCAAATACTTACTTCCAGCCATTGCGCCATGGCAGTCATCAATCTCAAGCGTCGGGGGGACCCGCTGCATCCTGGCGTCGCGCCTCAGCCGCCAGTTCCGTTATTTCGCGGATGTCAGAAAAATGATTTTGTTTAGGAGAGACAATCCCTATTGCCAGGCTCATCAACGGGATGTTTTCGGTCTGTCCATCAGAATTGGGGGCGACAATATAACCCTGCTGACGATCGATGAAGTTGTAATGGGTTTTCACTTCTTCATCAAAACGGTTTTTGAGTTTCTGCTTGATTACAGCAGCCAATTCTTCCTGCGTGATGATGGCAAAATTATCACTGCCAGCATGGCCGATGAAATCCTCGGTGGTACCGAATTCATCTACGACTTCGTTTATCATCATGGCCGCGAAACGCAGTACGTCATCACCCGCTACAAAGCCATACACATCATTGAACTGGCCGAAGTGATTGATACGGATATCGATCATCGCCCAATCTTCTTCCCGAATCACGCGCCGGAGCTGCTCTTCGATCAAACGCCCGGCAGGCAGGCCAGAGCGAGGATCCGTAAGGCTTTCTCGTTCCGAGCGGCGTATAGCGCCCATGACGCGCAGCTTTAGCTCTTCGATATCGAACGGCTTTGTGATGTAATCATCCGCACCCAATTCCAAACCCTGGAGCTTGTCGCTGCGCTCATCTTTTTGAGTCAGGAAAATGACCGGGATATGACTGGTACGCGTGTTGGTGCGCAACGTGCGGCAAACCTCGTAACCGTCAATATCCGGCAACATAATGTCCAACACAATCAGATGAGGCAACACATGATGTGTTTTCTCCAAAGCTTCCGATCCACGCACGGCAACATCAACCTCGAATTCCAAGCCAGTGAAATAGATCTTGAGCATATTAGCGATATCGATGTCGTCCTCAACAACCAAAAGGCGGGATTTTCCCATACAAGCCTCCCATGACTAAAGGTGCCTGTTCGCCATACGAGCACGCTGGCGCACGGCTTCGATCTGTTCGGGCGTTACTTCTCTTTCAAACGAGCGGAATCCGCTCAAGCCAAACCCATGTCGTTCGGCAATCGCAGCAATCTCCTCTACCCGTTTGCGCGTAATGTGCTTACCCAGAGTGTAATCCTCCAGGCGGCCATCCAAGGCCAATGCCATGGTTTCAGCCATGCAGGCATAAGCCTTGGCAGGCGGAAAACCAAAGTTAAAATGAAAATCAACGGGGCCGGGTACATCAACCATACCGCCGTCAATTACTAATATATCATTTCTCGCGGCTGCAACCATTGCAGAAACATCACGGGGTCGCGCTACGTCACACACCACACTCCCGGGCTGCAAATGCTCTGGGTGAATGACGTCATGCAAAGAACTGGTGACCGTCAGGATCAACTGTGCCTGGGACAGGACATCCATATGGGTACTCGGGATCAGTTCGGCTCGGGTCCTCCCCGCCAGCCGATCTCGAATTTCCCGTAGTTTCTCCTCGCTCCGGCCGATCAGAAAGAGTCGCCCCAGCTCATCTGCCAGCAACTCAGCACAGACCTGGCCAATCGAACCAGTCGCTCCTACCACTGCTGCTGTTGCTTGTCTAAGCGGGATGTCCATCAATTCAGCTGCTTTGCGAACAGCCTGGACAGCAATATAAACAGTGTACGAGTCGCCGGTTGTGACCGGCACATCCAGCGACCGGGCGATGGTCAAACCGGCATCCCCAACCACGGAAGTAAAGGCTCCCAGGCCAAGGATATCCGCACCCAGCCGCTCGGCAAGCCGGCCCGTTTGAATAATCTTACGATAAACTGTCTTTTCTGGCAACTCCAGCATTCGTCTTGGAGTAAAGGGGCAGGCAATAAACCAACCCTCGATCTCTTGGCCGGAAGAAACCGATCTAATCCCCTCGATCTTGGAAATGTAAACTGGCGGGAAATAAGTAGAGAAAAAATCGATCTGGCGTTCGCTGAGGAGCCGCCCGAGGAATGGATACTTACGACTGACATCCCGTTTGGGGTCGATCGGGTGAATGATAAAGGCGAAGGTATTCATGGGCTACCAGGATTCCACCTCCGCTTCACCTGGGCGTGGATAAAGCCTGCGATGTAAGTGTCCGACCCGCATGGTGTGATGAGCGCTATCCTCGTAGCGGACGTCCTTGGTAATTATCCGCTGCCCAGACGAAGCCACCAGCACCACATCTGATTCGATGGTTCGCGCCGGGTAGATGATCATACCAGCACCAAGTCGACAATTATGCCCCACGCAGCCGCCCATGACAGGTCGATTAGAAATCTGTAATTCACCTTTGCCATTCAGGGAACGAATCGGGGTCGGGATTAGATTGTAATCCGTAAAAGTAGAACCTGCCCCGATAAAGGTATTGCGGCCAATTACACACATCTGTAAACAGGTGTTCTGGGCAACCATGCTGTTGTCCATGATCGTGGTCATAAAAAGCGCAGCACGGAAAGGCAGGAAGGTCCCATCGCCAACTACCGAAAGCATCAACTGGCAATCCTGAGAAATATTGACATTGTTGCCAATAATACAATTCTCGATGACGGTTCCGGCATTGATCGTGACATTGTCACCGATCGTGGTTGGCCCGTGAATGATAGCCGTCGGGTCGATAACGCAGTTATTTCCAATTTTGACCAGCTCCGAATTTTCCAGAACCTGCCGGCCTTCATACAGGGATTTGGCCAATATCCTGGTTTTAAATGCCAGGTCTTCACTTAAACGCTTTTCAAAGCGTGCGCCGCGCGCGAAGAGGCCAAAGACTACATCAGCAATGAAAATATGCACCCAGGAATCAATCGCCAAAAGGGCTCGGAGCGGAACCTGAAAGACCAGGTCACCCTGCTCCCCAGCCATATAGGTCGGAACGTGATAATAGCCAATCTCACGCGCATTTAGGTTGATGATCAGCGGTTCGACATCAGCCTCAGGGCCTTTGGGAAAGTACCACAAATCAGCCAGATACAAATTCCCAGCCGACGTGTAGGAGGTCGAAAGTGGTAAAGCGTGTTCACGGAAAGCTGGGTCCTCGGCCGAGAAAGCAGCTCGACAAGCCTGTCCGCGTTTGCGAGCGATACGGATAAAATCACGGACGTAATTCTGGTCGAAAAATAGGTTTTCGCGGTAGACCAGCATCGGTTCGCGCGTCTGTGGCAAATGTTCACCCGGACGCAATTCCATTTCTCGCGTGGTGTAAGGTGCAAGCACATTACGCTGCCACAGCCAAAGCGGCTGATTAAGAATCCGCAAATCACGAGCGCGCTCGTTGAAGGGTGATAAAAAGCGGAGATCTTGGAGAATTATTTTTAGCATGACTACGATAATGGTGTTCGGTCAATCACGATTGTACAAGACGGGTCGCCGTGTGCAATACATTGTACTTCTTCTACATCGAATTGCTTACCACCACTCAGCCAATAAAGGGATTCCTGCAACAAACCCACAGCCAAGTGGCAGGCTGGCTGATCCACATGACGACCCCAGCACAGTGGACAGCGGTCGATATACCAGTAAAGCTCGTCCTCACCAATTTCAAAGCGAACCTGTTGGTCTGTATGCTTGTTGAACAACTCGGCAAAGGCGTTCCCACCAATGCGCAACTTGGTCGACAATGGCAGTAAACGAAAAGCCATCTCCGTCAGACCCATTTGCGTCCCAAACTCGCGCATCCCGTACTTGAAACAAGTCCGCCCAATACGGAGGGCAAAGCCTCGTCCACCGCGAGGTCCGTATGCATCTTCCAATGCCGCCTGCAAACTACTGATGGTCTCAAAAGAAAATTCGAGATCCGAATTAGGAGGTGGATAATTATCGATTAACGATGAAAGCGAAGCAAGATTTAAGGCAGCGTTGATGCCGTTGCGACCCATAATCTCTTCCATCGCCATGAGGATAACACGCCCCATCCGATTTGGATAATAATATACAGGTGCGGTCTCGCTCATGAGGTGGGTTTCTCGTCGTCCAAGAAGTCTTTTAGCTTATGGGTGAATTCAGATGGATTATCCAACATAATGAAGTGGCCGGCTTCCTTGAAACATTCGATGCGCGCCTGCGCAATTCCCGCTTTCATTGGCTGCCATTGTAACGGGTCGACGATAATGTCCTTATCGCCAAACATACCCATCACCGGGACATTTACGGCTGCCAACTTCGGACGCAAATCCGTGCGTCGCAATGTCGCAATACTGATCAGGAAAGATTCGAGCGTCGTTCGTGAAAGATCGCGGTCCATCATTTCAGGAAAGCGCGGATCTTTGCAGATGAAAGGGGAAGCAATCCGCATTCCCAGGCGAAATGCCCACATCATATTGAATAAGACGGCCGCGATCAGGCGGTGCCCAGCCAATTTAAGTGGAAAGGCCAAAGATGAACCAACGATCGGCGAGCCAACCACGACCACCTTGCTGACTCGTTGCGGATATTCAATCGCAACTGAAAGACCTACGGTCCCGCCCATGCTATGTCCAACCAGCGGAGCCTGGGCAATGCCCAGCCGATCCATGAACTGGTCTACTAAGGAAACGAAATCCTGAATTGCATAAGTGTCACGTTTCTTTCCGGATTCACCAAACCCCCAGAAGTCCAGAGCATATGTCCGGTAATATTGGCCCAGGTAAGCCATGGTTTCCTGCCACAATCCCCATGAACCGAGCCACCCATGCAAGAGAATTACCGGACGTCCCCGCCCAAAGACCTCATAATGGACAATACCTTGGTCAGTCGTGATCGAGGACACAGCGTTTTATCGACCGGAGATCCCCCTACCCCCCGGACTCCATTTCATCCAGGATACTGTAGAGCAACTCCAGCAGAACGGTTTTGACCGTCTTGCGATCAGTCGCAACACACGGTAATAATTTTACTTTTGAGTCAAGGCGCAAGGCGTGGCGCATATCTTCCAGTTCCCAGGCATATTTCATGTCCTGTTTATTGGCAGCTACCACATAAGGTGTTGGGGCATAAGCGCGGAAAGTCTCCAGAATACTGCGCGCTTCGCGGAAGGTCTCAGGACGCGTGCTGTCGACCATGACGATAAAACCCAGCATGCCTTCTGACAGGATTTCCCACATAAAGTCAAAACGCTTCTGTCCGGGTGTGCCAAATAAATATAATACCAGGTCATCATCGACGGTAATGCGGCCGAAGTCCATTGCAACCGTGGTAGCTTCTTTAACAGAACGTTCAGCAGTAGATGAAATCGGTTTTTCTGTTGCAACAACCTCGATTTCGCTGACCGACTGAATGAACTGCGTCTTGCCAGCGCTGAAGGGTCCCGTCACAACCATTTTGACCGTTTGCATGAGCAAATTCCTCAAATAAGTTATAAAGAACGAATGCGGCCAATCAACCGATTGACCAGTGACTTTTGTTCCTCTCTATCTTCCACAGGGAACACACGCGTTGGCAGGGCACTCGATCCGCCTTCCGGTCGAATGATTTCCACCAGACCGGCTTGCAATAAGCCGTAAACGATACGGCGAATATCCAAATCATTAAGTTTCGTGGCGCTGGCAATCTGATGGATCGAATTTTTGGGATTGATAAATGATACGACCCGCCATTCTTCAACGCTCAGATTTACATTGCGGATATTGGCGCCCGGCCGGTCTGTAAACTTGAGTGCCATGTCCAGGCTGGGAATCTCATCCTGGAGTCGCTCCCACTCGTGCAACTGCCGCGAACCTTCAATAATTAAATTTTCCAGATCAAGGCGTATGTTGATGCGGTCGTCAGGGGGCAACATTTCGTTTTCAAAACGAAAAAAGCCTTCCACCCAGGTAAATAGCCGCCGGATAATATCGGTAAAATATAGCTGCAGATTCATCAGGATATCATCTTGGGTGATATATCCGGCATTGATCAGCAGCAATCCGAGCTCTTTGTCTGTCATCTTGCCAGTACGCCCCTGAAGTGCGCGATACTGCGTAGCACTCAACTTGTTGGCACGATGCAAGACTGACGCCAAACCATTTTCTTCATGACCGATGCGTGCATAGGATAATTTACCTTCCCGAAAAGCAACTTCCGCTGTTTCGTTTGGGCCTTCCACGATCAAGGTACCCGTCTTCTGGGCCAGATTGATTAGATTTAGTAGCTGTGTAACCGTGAAATCGCGTAAATTCCCACGCAGGGCCATGAATGCCTCAAGAAAGCTCCCCTAATAGGGGAGCATAGGGTATGCGAAAATTATACATGCAAGCAAGTCGTGCGTCAAACAACCAGCTTTCAATATTGATAAGCGGTCTGCCTGTGAGGGAGCCATCCAAGAATCTCGCATGATCGCAAAAGCAGCCATTCGGTGATATATTAGCCAGACAAAATCCACAGGAGATAAAAATGCGGGCAAAATCGCGCAGGGGCTTTCTGCTCCTAAGTCTTCTCTTGCTGACAATTCCCATGCTAGGAACCCAAGGTGTCCAGGCCGAAGGCAACTTCCAGGTCAGGAATGACCAGGTTTCGCTGCAATTTCCGGACAGTGTCACCTTTACCGCCACCATCCGGTCTACAACAACCATCACCTCAGTCATACTCGAATATGGGGTCGATCAGCAAACGTGCGGCACGGTCGTCGCCAAAGCCTTCCCCAAATTCGATCCAGGCCAAAACGTCAACGCCGCATGGACATGGGAGATGAAGCAATCCGGCTCGTTGCCACCGGGCGCGAAGATTTGGTGGCGCTGGCTGGTCACAGACACAAACGGGAACCAGTCCAGCACCGACCCCAATTCCGTGCAATGGCTTGATACCAAACACGACTGGCAAACCGTCAGCGGGGAAGACATCAACCTGCATTGGTACCAGGGTGGGAATCCCCTTGGGCAGGAGCTTCACCTGGCTGCCGTGGACGGCTTGCAGCGCCTGGAACGCGATGCCGGCCTGAGCTCCGACGGTCCTGTGGACCTTTACATTTACGCCAACACCAGCGATATGAAAGACGCCATCCTCTACGAACCATCCTGGACCGGTGGCATGGCTTTCCCAGCTTACAATATCGTCATCATCGGCATCTCACCCGACCAGGTCGACTGGGGAAAACGCACCGAAGTCCACGAGCTGACCCACGTGCTGGTCGGTCACCTGACCTTCTCCTGCCTGTCGGACGTACCCACCTGGCTGGACGAGGGGCTGGCGGTTTACAGCGAAGGCAAGCTGGATGATTCGTCCCAGCGCCAGCTTGACCAGGCCATCCGGGACGATACGCTCTTCTCGGTCCGTTCACTGAGCGGTGGCTTCTCCGAAATCCCCGACAAGGCCGACCTTTCCTACAGCGAATCCTACAGCATCGTCAAATTCCTGATCGAGCAATACAGCCGCGATCAAATGACCTCCCTCCTGCTGGCCCTTCGCGATGGCATGACTCCTGACGAGGCGCTGCAATCGGTTTATGCTTTCAACGTGGATGGACTGGAATCTGCCTGGAGGTCTTCTGTTGGTGCCAAACCGCGCACCAACGCTGCCAACGCAACTCCCACGCCGCTTCCCACGCCGGTACCGACCATCCACCCGATTTCGGGCATTCCCGCCGCAGAGATCACCCCCTACGCTCCGCCTCGCAGTCCGACTCCCGGCACTGCTCCCACGCAGGCTGTCGCAAATCAGCCGGAACGGCCGCCGCTTTCCCTGACACTGACATTGATTTTTACTGGCTGCGTATTGTTGATCGTTTTTGGTTTCATCGGTTTAGCGTTCTTTATGGCGATCAGTGACCGCAAGCGAAAAAAGGATTTGTAATGCGTCATCGCATTCTTGATTACATCCTACCAATCAGTGCGTTGGTGCTCTTCGCCTGCCAACTCAGTACCGCGACCCCGGTTCCCACCTCGCCGCCATTGGTAACGCCACAGGCAGGTTCGGTGCAAATACAGGCACCGCCCCAAATAACGCTCCCCGACCTGCCAGCTACACCAACCCTGGGACCGAACACGCTGGTCGACGATGGGTCGGGCGTACGCCTGGACTATCCCGACGGCTGGTCCCATACATCCGGCAACGGCAGCGATGGCCCGATCTTCGACCTGACCAGCCCTGACGGGCGCGCACTTTCACGGCTGTATTACTTCCCGGCCAACAGCGGCGATACGCCCGAGTCGCTTGCCTTGGATTTACAAGACCAACTCACAGGAGAAGTCCAGGTCACCAACACCAGCGAGAACGGGCCGATTACACTGAACAATGGCCAGCCAGCCTGGACCCTCGTCTTTGACTCCCAGCATAACACAAACAACCAGACGCTGACCATCAACATTACTGCCGCCATCCACGGTCCGCGGTCATTCCTGCTGTTATCTTTCAGCGACCCGGACGGATACAAACTTTACCAGAAAGACATCCAGGCCATGGCGCTCTCGCTGGATTTCCAGTCACCTTCTTTGATGGGCATCCCCAGCAACCAGGCCTTGGTGCTATCCGGAGGCGAGAGCACAAATCCGCGTGAATACGACCCGGCCACTACGCACGGTTCGGGCGACAAATTGGTTTTCAGCGGGTTGGTTTCGTTCGATCCCAACCTGAACCTGATCCCCGAATTGGCCGGAAGCTGGGATGTCAGCCCGGACAACACGGTCTACACCTTCCACTTACGACAGAATGCCAAATTTCACGACGGGCGACCGGTCACCGCCCAGGATGTGGTCTATTCCTGGGAACGGGCTGCCGCACCCCAAACGGAATCGGATACGGTCATGACCTACCTGGATGATATCGTCGGGGTCAAGGAAATGCACCAGGGGAAGGCGGAGCATATTTCCGGTCTCAATATCCTGGACGACCACACGCTGCAGGTCACGATCGATGCACCCAAACCCTATTTCCTGCTCAAGCTGACCTACCCGACCGCCTTCGTGGTGGACAAAGCCGACGTCGAATCGGGGCCGGATTGGTACCGCACACCCAACGGCACCGGGCCGTATAAACTGGTCAAGTGGGAAAAATTCCAGGCGATGGTTTACCAGCGTAACCCGGATTTCTATCTGGGCCCACCGGCCATTCCGTACGTGATCGTGCAATTATACTCGGGTGTTGGTATTCGCCTATATGAAGCCGGCGAGATCGATATGGCTGGCATCTCGTCTTACGCGGTAGCGCGCGTGCAGGATCCCAAAGACCCGCTGCACACCGACCTATACAGCGGTGTCAGCCTGTGCACCAGTTTTGTCTACTTCGATACCACCCGTCCTCCGTTCGATGATGTCAAGGTCCGTCAGGCTTTCAGCATGGCCTTCGACCGCCAAAAATATATCGATGTGGTCTTGAACGGTTCGGCGCTACCTGCCGATGGTCTTTATCCCCCGGCACTGCCCGGTTTCAACCCGAACCTGAAGGG
Organism: uncultured Chloroflexia bacterium; assembly: GCA_963790075.1. Classification (GTDB taxonomy): domain Bacteria; phylum Chloroflexota; class Anaerolineae; order Anaerolineales; family Villigracilaceae; genus CAYOUV01. The sequence goes on along the minus strand of CAWBNG010000004.1, from coordinate 487,836 downwards.
GCTGGCTTATGATCCGGTCCAGGCACGCGAACTGCTCAAGCAATCCAAATACGGTGGAACCGGGAATTTACCTCCGATCGTCTACACCGACGCAGGCATCGGCAACGACGCCCATCCAAGCGTGGCAGCCATGGCCCAGTTGTGGGAGCAGAATTTAGGCGTCAAGATCACGATCGAGAACATCGAGCCTGACCGCTACCTGGACGAGATTTATGCCGGGCATCACGGACAGATGTTCGATGGCGGCTGGTGCGCGGACTATCCCGACCCGCAAAATTTTGCTGACGTGCTGTTCCACAGCGGCGCACCACAAAATAACGGTGGTTACAGCAACCCCAACCTGGACGCCCTGCTCGAACAAGCGCGCGTGGAGCAGGACGTGCAAAAACGGCTCACGCTCTATCAGCAGGCAGAGCAAATCATTGTAGACGCTGCGCCGGTACTCTTTACCACCCATGCGCTCTCGTACATGCTGGTCAAACCTTATGTCAAAGGCTTTGTTCTAACCCCGATCGACATTCCACTGGAAAGATACATGTGGTTGGAAAATAAATAAAAAATCAGGGCTGCCCTGTATCTACGGTCTGGCCTCAACCACAAATTCAACGCGGGTGATCTCACCCGCCAAACTTGAGACCATAAATTCAAAAGGCAGCGCGCTTCCCGACTTCAGCTTATCCTGCGCTTCCCACCTGCGTACGCCGACCACGTTTCCGACCTTATCGTAAGCCACGGCCGCCACCCAGATGTGACTGGCAGCCTCGTTTTTTTTCGGTAAGAAGACTTGCCCGCTGACTTGAGCGGTCTTCCCGCTCCAGTCTATATTGGCCAGCGTATTTTGCACCACAGCCGGCAGGTAACGCTTATCCCCCGGCAGCAGGCGGACAGCCGTCAGCACCTGCACAAGTGGATGGGCATCAGGAGGGATTTCAGGGGCAAAGAATATCGTCAGCGGAATGGAGCCCCCCGGTGGCAGGATGTTAAGCGGCGAAAAGGCCGTCTGGCTGGCAAGCTGCTTCCCATTCGCATCCTGCAACATGACCTGGGCGGTAATGTTTTCCAGTCTCTCTGCGTAATCGTTGTGCACCAGCACCAGGCACCACATCCCTTTGTCCAAGGTCGGATAGCACGCCGCTTGCTGCACCGGGAACGGCACGGGGGTGGGTGTCGACTCGCCCGAGAGATTACCCGATCCGGTCGGGATGTGCAAATCCTGTCCCAGCCTCAATGCCGAGGGGAGCACGCCTGGATTGGCCGCCATCAGATCGTCCAGCGAGACTCCGAATTTCTCGGCAATAGTGCTCAAAGTATCTCCAGCGACAACTTTATAGTTGAATGGCGTGGGGGTCGGGATGACCGGCTGGGTCTCGACCAGCAGACCCGCGGGGTTTGCAAGCGTCGGGCTGGATGTGACCGTCGAATAGGACTGCAAAACCGGCGTCTGCGTAGGCCGTGAACCATCAGAATTCGGTCCACAGGCTGATAAAGCCAGAACAGCCAGCACGATCCAATAAAAACGCTTGTAGTCTAAGGACATGGCGGGGATTATACAACAGCAAAGGAATTGCAAGGGTTATTATCCCGATCTTCAGCTATACTTTTTTAAACCCGGATTTTTCTTAGTACTGGAGTAAATCCTTGGATAATTTCAATTACACTCCCATTGATGCTCCAAAACCCAAACATTCCGGCCTCGGCATTGCTTCTCTGGTAATCGCCGTTATCTCGATCCTGCTCTTCTGTCTGGGGTTGGGTGTGGCAGTCTTTGCTTCGGCTTCCGACCCGGCAACCATCGAATCCATGCCAAGCGATTCGCCTCTTTACCTTACCGTCGGATTAATGATCTGTTTTGGCGGCGGGCTGGACCTGGTCGGTCTGGGATTGGGGATTGGCGGTCTCTTCCAGCCAGATCGCAACAAGACTTTCGCCATTCTCGGGACCGTTTTCAACCTGCTGTTCTTATGCGCAGTGGGAATGTTGATGGTGATCGGAAATCTCGCCCCTTAAAACTGCCCCGCCAGATTGACGGGGCAGTTTGTTACTCCACAGTTGTGAAATATTTTTTTCCGAGGTCCTGCCAGGTTTCATTCTCTGGCAGGTGCATATATGCACCCAACAGCGGGTGTACACGCTGGATTTCCTGCGCCATCCTGAGCGCCACACGGCGGATCGAGAAATGCGCGTTGGCAGCAGCGCGCAGCTGGCAAAAGTGGTAGGCTTCGCGCAAATTGAAGTGCGCCAGCACACGGCGATTAAAGCCGTTCGGGACGACATACTGTGCTACCTGGGGATTCCATTCCGCCAGCTTCTCATAGGTCTCGGCCGCAGCCCCCATCGCCTTGTGATACGCAGTCTCAACACCTGCTTCCGCGATCAGGCGTGGGACCGCATAACCCAAGCGGGTCGTCAGAGCCTGGGGGGTCTGAGTCATCATGCGGTGACGTTTGAACTCGAAGTACGCACCTTGGTCCATGACCAGATCGAATATGTAGGTACAGTATTCCAGTTCGCGCAAAGGGACGTCGAAACGGTCTAGACGTCCGAGCAGGGACTCCGCCAGTTTGACGCGCTCCGGCTCGGATGCGGCCTGAACCGCTTCCAGAGCCTGAATGTATGCTTGCTCCCCAAAGCGGTACATTGCCGCTGCCAGCACTTGCGTCTCGCCTTCCGGATCAAAATCCACCAACTTGCACCAGTCTGCACCGATCTCAGCCTCGCTCCGCTTTTGTGATTTGTGAGAGGTGTGGGCTCCTAAATCAGCACTGGTTTCCAGTAAATATGGCACGGCTTCGGCATACTTGACCAGCGTAGGCACTTCACCCCTGGCCACCGACCTGACAGTTTCGCCAATATCGCGCACTTCGGCCAGCGGATGTGAGAGCATCTTGCGGATGGCGCTTTCCAGCACACGCGCGTTGGCCGTCAGGCCAACATTGGCCAGCGCCGCGGCCGGGAGCAGGAAACGACAGGTGTCCACATACTGAGAGCGTACCCGTCGATCCCAGGCCTGCTCTGATTCGTTTTCACGGCGAGGCGACTTTACTTCGATCAACGCGCGGACGGGGGTCAGCGAGTCGGTATAAGCCTGAAATAACATCCGCACCGTGCGCACATAATCGTTATGCAACGCATGGCCTTCCAGTTCCGGCGGGATGGTAAAATCATCCAGGCTCCATTTTTGGTAACGAGTCGATTTCTCGGTGTAGGAAGCCAGCCGGTTGGATTCGATACTCTCGATCGCGATGCGTGAGACGTTTTCGATGGCAATGTGCAAAATCGCATGTTCGGCGACCGAGGCATGGCCGTAGCCGACCACCCACTTCTCGTGGAATTGGGAGGATTTTTCGTCAGTCAACTCAGCCGCAATGTCGCGGAACGGCAGCGGGGAACGGGAGGTCTTGGCAAACGCCACAGCGATGGTTTCTGGAGAAAGATATTTTGGGGAGAGTAGATAAATTTCGCGGGGAGGCATGGGCGGTCCTTGGTCGGGAGGTCTGAACGCTTCTGCGCAACTATATAAGAAAACGTCCCCAAAAGCAAGGGGACGTCAGCAGCATCTCGCTGGAGATCGGATCAATTCCCTTCCTCCAGGATTTTCCGCCCGTCTTCAAGGTCTTGACGGATCTGCACCAGCAGGGTTTCCACGGATGGGAAACGCAATTCGTCGCGCAAGCGCTCCACAAATTCTAATTTAAGTGTCTGACCATATAAATCGCGGTCGAAATCAAGGATGTGGGCTTCCACACTGGGAATTTGTTTGTCAGGTGTGAAGGTCGGGTTGATGCCGATATTAATCACCGCCGGATGCTTCTCATCATCAATGCAAGCCCAACAAACGTAAACACCGTTGGATGGGATAACTTTGTCAAGCGGGTATTCGAGGTTGGCGGTCGGAATATTGATGCGCCGCCCGCGCCCGTCGCCGTGCACAACCGGTCCGCTCAGGGCATAGTAGCGACCCAGGGATCTGGCGGCGCCGGAAACGTCTCCGGATGTAATTCGCTGGCGGATTTTACTGGAAGACAGGATCTCGTCTCCGTTGGTCACAGCCTCGAGCGGCTCGACACGATAACCCAGTTCCCTGCCCAATTCGGAGAGACGATCGTAATTTCCTTCGCGATTGTGACCGAGGGCAAAGTCGTAACCGATCAGCAGGTGGGACAAGCCCAGGCGTTGCTTGATACGCCCCATGAAATCCGCTGCAGAAGTTGATGCCAGTTCGCGCGTGAAAGACTCGGTGACCACCACATCCACCTCAAGCTGGCCGAGCAGTTCGGCGCGTTCTTCAGGAGTGGTCAGGCATTTGAAATCTGGACGATTGCTCAACACGGCAGCCGGGTGCGGAGAGAAAGTAAGCACAACGGCAGGTGCGGCTTCCGCATGCGCACCTGCGGTCAGTTTTTGCAAGATAGCTTGGTGACCGCGATGAACACCATCGAAGACACCAATGGTCAGCCAGGCATTTTGTAATGATACGTCATCCAGGGAAAGGTAATGTTGCACGGCTGAACTCAAGATATCTGTTAACGATAAAAATTAGTTGGTGAAGAATACTTTCTTCGGCTGCCACTCGTGGCTGCCTTCTTCGCCCTCGACCAGTTCCAACAGAGCTACCAATTCACCCTGGGTACTGACGCCGCGAACCATGCTACCCAATTCGTCATCGGTTTCGGCTTTAACACGGTGCCCGTGGCGAACTTCCTCGACCTCGTCCGGGTCAAGTTCGACCGCCGTCCAATCACCCAATGCTTCAGCAGCTGGAATCAGGTATTGGTACCAGTTTCCGGCTGTAAAGGCTTCTTGCAATTTACGCAGCGGCACAGCATCGCGCAGACTAAAGCGTCCGCTTTTCGTGCGGCGCAAACCAACCAGGTAGGCGCCACAGCCCAGTTCATTACCCAGATCGTTGGCCAGCGAGCGGACGTAAGTACCCGATGAACAATGGACGTCAACCACCACTTCAGGTGGAGCCCATTCGAGCACTTCCAGATGGTGGACCTGGATAATGCGAGGAGCGAGTTCCACCTCTTCTCCCTTACGGGCCATTTCGTAAGCCTTGCGGCCTTTAACCTTGACAGCCGAATACGGCGGTGGGGTCTGTTCGATCTCGCCCACATATGTTTTAAGGACTGTCTCAAATTGTTCCTCGGTCACGTTGACAGGTTCATCCTGGCGGGTAAAGGTACCGTCAGCGTCAAAAGTATCGGTCGAAGACCCCAGGCGGATGATGGCTTGATAGCGCTTGTCCGCGGCCGAAACGTATTCGCTCAAACGCACAGCCGGGCCTACCAAAATGACCAATACGCCGGATGCGCGCGGGTCGAGCGTGCCGGTATGTCCAGCGCGGCGGATACTTGTCCCGTTGCGGACAGCCTGGACCACATCGTGCGAGGTCATACCCACCGGTTTATCCACCACCAATACGCCGGAGATGGCGTTCTGCATATCTTGGTTATTCATCGTATTGTATTCCTCCTGATTTGGAAACCAATTCCCCTACGGTTGTGGTTCAATTCTCTAACCCTAGCATTTCTCTAGTTACCTTTAAGACCAGGGGTTGGACTTCGCTCAACTTACCGGAAATATCGGCTCCGGCCGCGGCAGCATGTCCGCCTCCGCCAAAATGCGATGCGACCGGCGAAACGTCAATTCTGGAGTCCAGAGCCCGCCAGGATACTTTGACACGATTGTCCGCTTGTTCGACGAAGATCATCCCAACTTTGCAACAGTCGATCGACGAAATGATATTAATTAAGTCAGCGTCATCATTGCCAGAATAACCACTTTCCTTGCGATTTTCCAATGTCAATGTAGCCCAAACCAAGCCGTCTGAATTTTCCAGCTTTGAAAGGCCAGCGCCCCAATAGCGCGCAGCCGGGATCGTACGGCGTATCAGTGCACGCATATACAACTCAGGCATATCAACGCCTGTTTCCATTAACAACGCTGCCTGGCGCAGCGCCTGGGGAGTCATGTTGGACGTGCGGAAACCGAGAGTATCAGTGATGATACCAGTCAACAGGGCGGCAGCAATCGGCTTAGTGATCTCAAATCCCCAGGCCGGCAGGTAATCGGTCAAAATGGCAGCTGTAGCGACCGCTTCCGATTCGATCAGATTCAGCTTTCCGAATTTTTCATTGGTAACATGATGGTCAATATTGAGGTCGGGTTGGCCGAACGATTGGAGCCGATCACCCACTCGCTTTAAATCAGAACAATCGACGACGATGAATGTATCCAACTCACCCTCAGGCGAAGTCCGCACCAACTGGCTACCTTCCAGATTGCGGAAGGAGGGCGGTACGCCATCCGCCAGCACCATCTGGACATTTTTTCCTGCGTTCTGCAAAGCCAAGCCCAAAGCTATCAGAGAACCGATCGCATCACCGTCCGGGCGGACGTGCGAGGCTATCAGCACCTTATTAGCAGCGGCCAAGCGTTTCTTGATTTTAGCGCTCAATGGTTCATCCATAAATTCTCAGAAACCTCCGAATTCCGTGTCTCAATTGTGACGGGATGAAACATCACAACTAAAACCGCGAATTTATATCAGTCAATCTTAGATTTATGATTAAGTTCTGATAACAAACGCTCGATGTGGTCAGCGTGTTCCGGGGTTGGGTCCCAATGAAAACGCAGGTTGGGGAAAACCCGCAACACTACGCGAGCAGCCAACTCCCGACGCATAAACCCGCTGGCACTCTCCAATCCGACCAGGATTTCCTCGGAGCGGCTCGCGCCCTCCACTGCCGACACGTACACATCCGCAAAAGCCAGTTCCCGGTCGACTTTGACATCGGTTACAAATATCTGTTCCAGGCGCGGGTCTTTGATATCGCGGATCAACATTTCCGAGAGTTCCCGGCGGATGCGGTCAGCAATGCGTTGTAAGCGAATTCCAGATGGCATAATTCCACATTACTCGAGGATCAATTTCAGAACAATCCCAATAGAATCTACGAAGATTTTTCCAAGACGTAGCACTCGAGCCGGTCACCGGCCTCGATATCATGGAAGTTCTTCAAACCAACTCCACAGTCGAAACCCTGACGGACTTCACGCACATCGTCCTTCTCATGCTTCAACGAAGACATTTCGCCTTCGAAAAGCAAATCTTCGCCGCGATACAAGCGAACTTTGGCATTACGACGCAATTCACCGTCTGTCACACGGCAGCCAGCGATCTTGCCAACTTTGGAGATCGGGAAGACGGCTCGGACTTCTGCTTTGCCGATCGGCTTCTCGATGAAATCTGGCTGCAGCATCCCCTTCAGCGCTTTTTCAATATCTTCGCTCATGCGGTAGATGATCTCGTAAAGACGGATCGAGACGCCTTCGACTTCCGCCAAACGACGAGCTGCGACGTCAGCCTGGACGTTGAAACCAATCACGATTGCCTGGGAAGCCGAAGCCAGCATGATATCGTTTTCACCAATGTTTCCGGTTTCGGAGTAGAGCACATTGATGGCAATATCTCCCTTACCCAGCTTTTCCAATTCACCGACAATCGGCTCAAGCGAGCCCTGGACGTCAGCCTTGATGATCAACCGCAGTTCACGCGTTTCACCGGCTTGATATAACGCAAACAAGTCTTCCAGGGAAGCCTTTTTGCCAGTATCAGCTTTTTGTTTGCGGGCAATCACGCGTTCCCCGACAATTTGACGCGCTTCTTTCTCGGAGTCGACCACACGGAACACATCACCCGCGGCTGGGACGTCGTCCAAACCCATCACAGCCACTGGCATGGACGGGCCGGCAGTAGTGACTGGATTGCCACGAAAATCAAAGATCGCTTTTAGACGCCCATTGGACATCCCGGCCACTACAACATCACTGGCGTTCAATGTCCCGTTCTGAACCAACAATGTCGCCATAACCCCCTTCGACTTATCCAGCTCCGCCTCGATGACTGTGCCAATCACCTTGCCATCCGGGTTGGCACGGATATCCGAATTGTCCGAGACCAGCAAAATCGCTTCCAGCAAGTCGCTGAGACCTTCTTTTTGCTTGGCTGAAACCGGAATAACCATGGTATTGCCGCCCCATTCATCGGGAACGAGCTCCAATTCTGCCAGTTGCTGCTTGACGTGGTCGGGGTTGGCATTTGCCTTATCGATTTTATTCAAAGCCACCACAATCGGCACTCGCGCCGCTTTGGCATGTGCAATCGCTTCCTTGGTTTGCGGCATCACTCCATCATCCGCTGCTACGACCAATACAACGATATCGGCTCCCTGGGCTCCACGTGCCCGCATGGCAGTAAACGCGGCATGACCGGGTGTGTCGAGGAAAGTTATCGCCTTGCCCTGGTGCTCGATCTGATAAGCACCGATGTGCTGGGTAATGCCTCCGGCCTCTCCCTCAGCGACATTTGTTTGACGGATCGCGTCTAACAGAGAAGTCTTCCCGTGATCCACATGTCCCAAAATAGTCACAACCGGTGGACGGTTTACAAGCTTCGACTCGTCTTCGTCAGCGATCAGGCGTCGCCAGAGCGGGATTTCGCCAGTTTCTTTTTCTTCAACATCTTCAGGCGATTCAAGAACAGTTTCGAAGCCCATATCTGCGGCGACAATCGCTGCCGCATCATAGTCAATCTGCTGATTGATGCTAGCCATGACCCCATTACTCATCAAAGTTTTGATGATCTGAATGGGGCTGATTTCCATGATCTGTGCTAAATCACGAATTGAAATATTAGCAGGGATTTCAATTTTCTTGTTCCCGTTTTCGCTCATAAGGACAACTCCTTCGGTAGGATACTCGTCATCTCCGCCATCCATCCCCCAGATGGTGTTGCGGAAATCCTTCCCAGAAGCCTTGCTGCATGCCACGTGAGCGAAAACTGACCGGTCGATCACATGGCGCGTTTATCCGTTCACAGGAGTCTCTTCCGACTCCACAGGGAGCGTATCCATAAAGGCTTCCAGATATTTACTTTCATCAGCGGTCAACTCAGTTTTCAGGGCCTTCCCCAGACTGCCCTTCAATCCTTGTTCCCAGCAGGTGCGGCGGTCGTGTAAATAAGCGCCACGCCCGGCCATTTTACCGGTTGTATCCACCCGCACCCCCTCCGGCGTGCGGACTATGCGGATCAATTCTCGCTTGGACAACACGCTGCGGCAACCTACGCAGGTCCGCTGAGGGATGTGTTTGACGCGCTTAACAGGTTTCTTAGCCACCTTGTTCCAAAGCCTCTACTCCGGCCTAATTCATTCGTAAATAAACTGGAGATAGAGGAAACGAATTACCATTCTTCTTCCCAACCGTCTCCACCACGCTTGTGTTTCTTGTGTTTGACGACTTCGCCAAGTTCTTCGTCGTATTCCAGCTTGACGTGTTTCTTTTTCTTCTTCTTATCCTTTTTATCGCCATCTTCCTCGTCTTCTCCATCGCTCTCGCGTGCCTTGAGCAATTCTTCAGAGATGGCAAACATTTTATCGAAGTCAACTTCTTCAGCTTTTTCGGGTACTGCCTGCGCTTCGACTTCGTCAGCCGCAGCCGTCTCGACTGCTTCGGGTTCAGCCTCAGCCTGGGCTTCTTCGAGTGTTGCGGCTTCGGGTTCAGCCTCAACTGCGGATTCAGTCACGATTTCGGGAACAGCCTCGCCTTCCACCTGAACTTCGGCTTCGGCCGGAATCTCTTCCACAATTTCCGGTTCGGGCTCAGGCTCAGGGAAGGTCACATCGACCAACACACTCTCCAGGTTTTCCATGGCCTTCGGACCAATACCGGGTAAACCAAGCACTTTATCGGGATCGAGCTTCATTTCAAGCATTAAATCACCGATGGTTTCATGTTCACCCTCGGTCAGGATCGTATAGACATGATCACTCAAACCGAGCTGGTCGAGCGGAGTTTCAAAGGCCACGGCCGGAATTTCAGCCCGAACAGCTTCAATGCGTTCTTCTTCAGCCTTTTGCGCCTCTTCCTGAATTTGCAGCGTCCGGTGTTCGACTCGATCAACAAACTGTCCCAGTTGCTGGTACTCTTCGGGAGTAACAGGGCGCCCTTCGGCCTTCTTGGTCAGAATCTTCTCTACAGCCGGAATATTCTCGACCACCACTGGCAGCATGGTTGCCAATTCTGTATCAGCTTGCAGCTTGGCAATCGAATCGCCAGCTGCCTCGACCAGACTCTTGATGTCGATCCGCCAGCCGGTCAGCTTGGCCGCCAATCTGGCATTTTGCCCATCGCGGCCGATCGCCAGACTCAATTGATCCTCAGTCACCACGACTGTGGCTGTCTTTCCGGCATCACCATTATCAGACAGGAAAACACCGGTAACACGCGCCGGGCTGATCGCTTTGGAAATATAGATCACCGGGTCGGGATTCCACTCGATGATATCGATTTTCTCGTCGTGCAATTCACGCACAATCGCCTGAATACGCACACCGCGGATGCCAACACAGGCGCCAACCGGGTCGACGCCAGGCTGGGTAGCCATAACGGCCACCTTCGCGCGTTGTCCCGGCTCGCGGGCAATCGCGCGGATTTCAACGATGCCGTGATAGATTTCTGGTACTTCGTTTTCGAGCAGGCGGCGCAGGAAATTACGGTGCGCGCGAGACAGAATGATCTGCGGTCCGCGTGAACCATCCTTGACCTCGAGCACTACCGCGCGGATGCGGTCGTGAACTTTAAAATGTTCGCGGGGAATCTTCTGACTGTTGGGCATCAGGCCTTCGGCCTTCATATCCAGGCCAATCGTCACACCCTGATTGCTAACTGCTTGGATCACACCGCTGACAATCTCGCCCAACTGGCGCTCAAAATATTCCAATTGAGCGCTGCGTTCTGCCTCCCGGATACGCTGCTGGATAACCTGACGGGCTGTCTGCGCAGCAACCCGGCCAAAATCTGAGGGCGTGGATTCGACCAACACCATGTCATTCAGCTGGGCGTCCGGTTCAACCTGGCGGGCTATGTCGAGCAGCACCTCGGTGCGCTCATCCTGCACATCTTCCACCACTTCTTTCTCAGCGAAGATGATCACCTGCCCGGTTTCGGGATCTACCTTGGCCTGGACTTCCTGTGCATTCGAAGCATTAACAGACCGCCGGTACGCAGAAATCATGGCGGACTCGATTGCCGCCAGGATGATCTCCTTCGGCAGTTGTTTTTCTTCCAACACTTCGTTGAAAGCCAGGGCAAACTCGTTTTTCATGCTAAAACTTGCTCCAAATATGTCTAGATTGCCTTACAAGCAGAAAAGTGGGGGTTGCCCACTTTTCGGTGCTTGCCGTATTGGTGTAGATGAGATTTTAGCATAGAAACAGGTACGATGCAAGGTTTGGAGAGCCTGGGGCCGGGCGTTTCATATAAGTTTCTCACCGGGACTTTAGGGTATACTCGGTTGGAAAGAGACTATTCAGGACATCTCCCATGAAACAACTCTTGCAAAATCTACGCGACGGTAAAACCGTCGTTGAGGAAGTCCCGGTCCCCAGCCCTGGAGCCGGGCAGGCGCTGGTCAAAGTGGCCGCCTCGCTCGTTTCAGCCGGCACCGAACGCATGCTGGTCGAATTCGCAGAAAAATCGCTGGTCGGCAAAGCCCAATCGCGTCCCGATCTGGCCAAACAGGTGCTGGACAAAATGCAGCGCGAAGGCGTGATCCCTACTTTGCAGTCAGCCTTCAACCGCCTCGACCAACCGATGGCACTGGGCTACTCCTCCGCTGGGACCATCGTCGACCTGGGTGATAACATCGAAGGCTTCAAGGTTGGCCAACGCGTGGCCTGCGCGGGCGGCGGGTACGCCGTCCATGCCGAATACAACCTGGTTCCGCGCAACCTGCTGACGGCGCTGCCCGATTCGGTCGATTTCGAGTTAGCCGCCTTTACTACCCTGGGGGCCATCGCCCTGCATGGTTTCCGCCTGGCCGAACTCCGGCTTGGCGAGAACGTGGCTGTGATCGGCTTGGGTCTCCTGGGTTTGTTGACAGTCCAATTCGCAGCCGCAGCCGGATGCCGGGTCATGGGCATCGACGTCAACCCTGAGCGGGTCAAACTCGCGAATCAATTCGGGATTTCGGCCTGCTCCCGCCAATACGCGGAGGAACAGTCCCAGGCTTTTACCGCCAACCGCGGCTTCGATGCCGTCCTGATCTGCGCCGACACTCCATCGAACGACCCGGTCGAACTGGCCGGAACCATCGCCCGTGACCGGGCGCGGATCGTGGCGACAGGTGCGGTCGGTTTGACAATCCCGCGCAAAATCTACTACGAAAAAGAACTGAATTTCATCAACTCGCGCTCCTACGGGCCGGGCCGCTACGACCCGTCTTATGAAGAGAAGGGCCAGGACTACCCTGCCGGCTATGTGCGCTGGACCGAGGGCCGGAATTTCGAGGCCTGCGTCAGCCTGTTGGATAGTGGAAAGTTGAAGGTCCAACCGCTGATCACCCACCGCTTCCCGATCGAAAAAGCCGCAGAGGCTTACGAGATCATCACCGGGAAGAAGAAAGAAGCGTTCCTGGGCATTCTGCTGACCTATAATCAAGGGGAAAAAGAAGCCCGCCAAAAGGTGGATTTGGGCACTATCTCTCGCTCTTCGAGCTCTAATGTAAAACTGGGCGTACTCGGCGCCGGTCTGTACGCCAATGCCACGCTGTTGCCCGCCCTGAAAAAGGTGGGTGGCCTCGAATTGGTCGGCATTGCCTCCGCGGGCGGACTACATGCCCAGCACGCCGGGAAAAAATTCGGCTTCCAGTATGCCTGTTCCAATGACGAGCAGATCCTGAACGACCCGCAGATCAACACGCTTGCCATCCTGACGCGCCACGATACCCATGCCGATTTGGTGATCAAAGCCCTGCAGGCTGGCAAACACGTCTTCGTCGAAAAACCGTTGGCAATCAATAATGATCAGCTTTCAGCGGTCAGAGAAGTGCTGACCGCTGCAGACAGTCCATTCCTGACGGTCGGGTTCAACCGCAGATTTGCACCGTTGGCCCGGCAGCTGGCGGCGTTTATGTCCAACCAAAATGAAGCCATGCACATCCACTACCGCGTCAATGCCGGGTATATCCCGCGCAACCACTGGACACAGGACCCTGAGGTCGGCGGCGGGCGGATCATCGGCGAGGGCTGCCATTTCGTGGACTTCCTCACCTTCCTGGTCGGTGCTGCCCCAGAATCTGTCAGTGCACAGGCCCTGCCGGATGGCGGCAAATACTGCGAAGATAATCTTTCCATGGCATTCAGCTTCCCCAACGGCTCACTTGGCGTAGTGGATTACCTGGCCAATGGCGACAAATCCTTTCCCAAGGAGCGCGTCGAAGTCTTCTGCGGTGGCAAGATCGCCGTGCTGGATGACTTCCGCACGCTGGAAACAGTGCGGGACGGCAATCGCAGGACTTTCAAGCGCGCACAGGATAAAGGCTGGGTGGACGAGTGGAAAGCCTTCATAAAAGTAATCCATGAGGGCGGTGAGCCGCCGATCCCGTACGAGCAATTGCTCGGCGTGACGAAAGCCACCTTTGCGGTAGTGGAGTCTATCCGCCAAGACGGCGAGAAAATCAGCTTGACGTAGGAACACGCATGCCCCACACCTCATTCGCCACAACCACCCGCGGTCTGAATCGCGATTTGCCGCCCATGCGTTTGTTCGAAAAAGCCAAGAAGCTGGGCATCTGGAATCCTGCGGATATTGACTTGTCTGCCGATAAAACCGATTGGGCTGGACTGAAAGATCAGGAAAAAGACCTGATCTGGCGACTGACAGCCATGTTCCAGGCTGGCGAAGAGGCCGTGACGCTCGACCTGCTGCCGCTGATCAGCACGATCGCATCCGAGGGCCGTCTCGAAGAAGAAATGTTCCTGACCATTTTTCTGTTCGAGGAAGCCAAACACACCGACTTCTTCCGGCGTTTTCTCGACGAAGTTGCCGGCGGTCCCGCGGACCTCTCCCGCTACCACACCGACAATTACCGCGCCATTTTTTACCAGGCGCTCCCTTCTGCACTTGGGGCGCTCAAGGACGACCCATCCCCGACAGCACAGATCCGCGCTTCGGTGACTTACAACATGCTGGTCGAAGGCGTACTGGCTGAGACCGGTTACCACGCCTTCTACCGCATGCTGGAACGTAACGACCTGCTGCCCGGGTTGCGTCAGGGCATCGGGCTGCTTAAGCAGGACGAGTCGCGCCACGTCGCCTACGGCGTCTACCTGCTCTCGCGCCTGGTGGCTGAGCATCCGGACGAATGGGGAACGCTCGAAACGCAGATGAACGCGCTACTGCCGGCTACGATTGGCGTCATCGGCGACGCCTTCGCCGCCTACGATGTCGTCCCGTTCGGCCTGGTCGAAGACGACTTTGTCAACTACGCCATGGACCAGTTCTCCAAGCGCTTCGCGCGCCTCGAGAAAGCCCGCGGTGCCACGCTAGCTGAGATCAACCGCGTGGCCAGCGAAACCGACGAAGCCTAAATATGCTGGGCGGTCCTTCTCTCCTATGTAAGCTATATGTCATTAATTTCACGCTTGTCCCTCGCTATTAAAGCCGCCCGCCAGTTGGGCCTGACCCCGGTGATGCTGAATACGTTGTATCGCTTCGGATTGGCTACCGGCCATTACCGGCGTGTGCTCCGTCCGCCGGAAGCAGTTCCAGGCTTACAGTTCCAGCCCATCCTGCCGATCCCAACGCGGGACGAGCTATCAGCCATGCTCGGCGCCGAAGGCAAAACCAAGCTGCTGGCCGAAGCAGGCGAAATCCTCAGCGGGAAAATCCGCCTCTTTGGCGGCCAGCCGGTCGAACTGAAGCTCGATCCGGGCGGGCCGCTGGCCAACTGGGCAGACTACGAGACTGGCAGGATCCCAACGCAAGGCGATGTCAAATTCATCTGGGAACCAGCCCGTTTCAGTTGGGCGACCGTCCTGGCACGCGCTTTTTTCCTGACCGGGGACGAGATCTACGCCGATTTTTTTTGGGATCACTTCGAGAGATTCACCTCCACCAATCCGCCTTACCGCGGCCCGAATTGGACCTCCGCCCAGGAGGCCGCGCTGCGGATCATCACCTGGACTTTCGCCTGGCACCTGTTGCGAGAAGCGGGAGCCAGCACCCCGGCGCGGATTGCGGCACTGGCGCAAGCCATCGCCGTACACGCGGCGCGCATCCCGCCCACGCTGCCCTACGCCCGCTCACAGAACAACAATCACCTGCTGAGCGAAGCAGCCGGCCTGCTGACGGCCGGGCTGGTCCTGCCGGAGCACCCACTGGCAGGGGCCTGGCGGGAGTTTGGCCGGATGTGGTTCAACCGCGGCCTGGAGGCGCAGATCGGCCCGGACGGCGAATATGTCCAGCACAGCACCAACTACCAGCGGCTGATGCTGCAACTGGCTTTATGGGTCCGGGCCATTTCGGGAGAAGGTCAAAAACAACCACCTGCCACTGAACTGCTGACCGCCAATTCCAGGTCAAAACTGGCTGAGGCCACGCGCTGGCTGCTGGCGCTGCTCGACCTGACCAGCACGGGAGTCCCCAACCTGGGACCTAACGACGGCGCTTACATCCTGCCGCTTTCCAGCGCACCCTTTGCAGATTTCCGACCAGTGGCACAGGCAGCCGCCCGGGCTTTCCTGGCCCAGGACGCCCTTGCTCCCGGTCTGTGGGATGAGATGAGTTTGTGGTTCGGCCTCAGACCCTGCCAACAGCGGCCGGCACCCGACCCCTACCTGGAAATCCTGCAATCCCTAGTTCCAGTCATCCACCAGGGGGAAACCTGGGCTTACCTGCGCGCCAAACAATTGACATCGCGCCCCGGCCATGCAGACCAACTGCATCTCGACCTGTGGTGGCGCGGACTCAACCTGGCGCTCGACCCCGGGACGTATTCGTACAATGCCGAACCGCCCTGGGATAATGCACTGACGTCCACACTGGTCCACAATACCATCAGTGTGGACGGGCGCGAGCAGATGACCCGCGCCGGGCGCTTCCTGTACCTGGACTGGCAGGCAGCCAACGCCACCTGGGGCGGCGAAGGCGACCTGCGCCAGGGACGATTGGAGCTGCACGCCAGCCAGCGCGCTTACGGGCTGTGGCACCGGCGCAGCGTGGTCACCCGGGAGGGCCTCTGGCAAATCGAGGATCAGCTTTATCCTCTCGATCCGAGCCAACCGCAGCCGGTCCATCGCTATCGCCTGCACTGGCTGCTGCCGGATTGGGAGTGGGAGCTTGCCAAACGGGAAGCGGGAGTCGGGATGCGGTTGAAATCTCCGCATGGCTGGATTACCCTGCAAGTCAGCCTCGATCCGGCTGAGCTTGAACTCGCCCCCACCCTGATCCGCGCCGGGAAACTGCTGCACGGCGCAGGAGCAGCCAGCCCAATCTTTGGCTGGGTTTCACCCACCTACAACGTTAAAATACCAGCGCTGTCGCTGGCAGTTGAAGTACAATCGTCCGGGAGCCTGACCTTCACCAGCCAGTTCGAATTCCCACAATAAGCATGCATATTCTACTCATTCACCAGGCCTTTGCGGCCCTCGACGAGCCCGGCGGTACACGCCATCACGAACTGGCGCGTTACCTGGCTTCCAAAGGCCACCGTGTGACGGTGATCGCCAGCCCGGTCTCGTATTTGACAGGCACTGCCCCCCCCGTCCCCTCCCAATCTTCTTCAAAGATGGCTGGGGACCAGGGGATGGGGGTGACCATCCTGCGCGCCTACACCTACCAGGCCCTGCACAAATCCTTCGTGCACCGCGTTTTGGCTTTTTTCTCGTTCATGGCCTCCTCGTTCTGGGTCGGACTGGGTATCAAAAACGTGGACGTGGTCTGGGGCACCTCCCCGCCCATCTTCCAGGGCGTGACTGCCTGGCTGCTGGCGCGGCTGAAAGGCGCCAAATTCCTGTTCGAGGTGCGCGACCTATGGCCGCAGTTTGCCATCGCGGTGGGCGTGCTGCGCAGCCCGCTGCTGATCGGCATGTCGGAATGGCTGGAAGGTTTCCTGTACCGCCACGCTGACCGGGTAATCGTCAACAGCCCGGGGTTCATCGCGCACGTTACCAGTCGCGGGGCGCAGCGGGTCGAACTGATCCCGAACGGGGCCGATCCGTCGATGTTCGATCCAGCCGACGACGGGCGAGCCTTCCGCAAATCCCATCAGCTCGAAAATAAATTCGTGCTGCTCTACGCCGGCGCGCACGGCATGTCCAACGACCTGGGCATTGTGCTGGAGGCAGCTCGGAAGCTGCAAGACCAGGCGCAGGTCCAGTTCGTTTTGTTGGGCGACGGCAAGGAAAAGGCCAATTTGCAGACGCGCGCGGACGAACTTGGGTTACAGAACTTGAGTTTCCTGCCGCCGGTACCCAAAAGTGAGATGGGGGCCGCGTTGGCGGGAGCAGATGCCTGCCTGGCGATCCTCAAGCCGCTCGAAGAGTATAAGACCACCTACCCGAACAAGGTCTTCGACTACATGGCGGCCGGGCGACCGGTCCTGTTGGCGATCGATGGCGTCATCCGCCAGGTGGTCGAGGCGGCCGGCTGCGGCTCCTTCGTGCCTCCCGGTAACCCGGCGGCGCTGGCTGAGACGATCCGCGCCCTGGCAGCGGATAAGCCGCAGGCGCGGGAAATGGGTCTGAAAGGCCGGCAATATTTGGAAGCGCACTTCGATCGCGAAAAACTGGCCCAGAAGCTGGAAGGCCTCTTCAGGGAACTGAACGCCGGGCGATGAGCGCCAACACCCGATTGTGGCTTTCGCGCCTTCTGATTTTCATCGTCATCGCCTGGAACCTGCAGGCCGCGCTGGTATTTCTCCTGTGGCCGGATGCGTATTCCCCCGGATTCGAACTCTCCGGCCTGCCCGGCGCGGTGGCCGTGCGCGGAACGGGCCTGCTGTTCCTGATGTGGAACCTGCCTTACCTGGTCGCGCTCTGGCATCCGCTGCGCTACCGGCTGGCGCTCAGCCTAGCCCTGGCGATGCAAACCGTCGGGCTGGCGGGAGAGAGCTTGATTTTCCTCGGACTCACTCCCGGACACATACTGCTAGAGGCTTCCATTTTACGCTTTATACTGTTCGACGCGGCCGGGCTGGTCGCGCTGGCCGCTGCCTTCTGGCTGGTACGAAAGGAGTTAAAGATGAGCGAAGTGATCAACCTCGCAGAAAAGTTCGGCCTGTTCGACGAACACTGGCAGCCCAGGATCGTCGGCGAACTCAACCAGAGCTATGTCAAGCTGGCCAAACTCAAAGGCGAGTTTGTCTGGCACCATCACGAGGACGAGGATGAATTATTTCTGGTCGTGAAAGGAACACTGGTCATCAAACTGCGCGAGCGCGACCTGACAATCCGGGCAGGCGAATTCGTTATCATCCCCAGAGGCATCGAGCACCTGCCGGTTGCCGACAACGAGGTCCAGGTGCTGCTGCTCGAACCCAAGTCCACCCGCAATACGGGAAACGTAAAAAACGAACGCACATTGGAAGACAGCAAGTGGATTTAATAATCCATTTCGAATTTAGACGGGCGGTCACCAGTTGGTGACCGCCTTTTTTTAGGGGGGGGAACAAAATCAGTCAAACCTCCGTCCAAAAGATAACACGCGAGGGCTGTTGCCCACCTTTCACCCTTTTGGAGGAGAACATGAAATCACGCCCGAAGTATCTTGCTATGATTGCCCTGCTGGTGATTGTCCTGCTGGCAGCCTGTGCCTCGAAAGCCGCGCCCACACAAATGACCTACGCCGACGGTCTCACTGCGCCCAAGGCCGGCGAACGCGCCGCCATGGAAAACGGTGCCCCGGCAGCGATGCCGACCCAAATGGCGCCTGCCGCGCAAGCCGATGCCAACAACGGCACTGGCTCCGCAAACGTCGACATGGACGTGTTGGCCGCATCCTACCGCAGCGACCGCAAGATCATCAAGAACGCCGAGGTCAAACTGCAGGTCGAGGATACCGACGTAGCCATCGACCGTGCCACCCAGATTGTGGCCGATGTCGGCGGGTACATCATCAGTTCGCGCGTCTGGTACCAGGACTATCTCGACAAATCCTATAAATACACCACCATTACCATCGGCGTGCCGGTCGACCAGTTTGAGCGCAGCCTGCGCCGCCTGCGTGACCTGTCGCTTAAGGTGTTGGACGAAAACGCCACCGGGCAGGACGTCACCGACCAGTACGTCGACCTGCAATCCCAACTCGACAACCTGATTGCCACCCGGGACCGCATCCGCGCCTTCCTCGACCAGGCCCAGAACGTCGACGAGGCTCTGCGCGTCAATCAACAATTGGCTGAGGTCGAAAGCCAGATCGAGGAGATCCAGGGCCGCATGAACTACCTTTCGGATCGCTCGGCTTTTTCGACCATCAGCATCAACATGGAACCCAAGCTACCGGAATTCACCCCCACCCCCACTCCGACGCCCGCTCCCTGGAGCCTGCAGGGCACCGTCGACGACGCTACTGGCACGCTGACAACCGCTTACCAGGGCCTGATGGAAGTAATGGTCTGGGTAGTGCTGGTGATCGTGCCGATCATCGCGCCTTTCGCCCTGGTCTTCTGGGCCTTGTGGCGGCTGGCCACGCGCAAGAAAGTTGCGCCACAATCTGAGCCAGCCAGTGATTAACCGACGACCTCCCTGTGAGAACCACAGGGAGGTTTACTGTATGTTTGGAATTTTAGCGAAAGGCAAAACCGGCCACGAAAGCGGCCGTCATCAGCAGCAACAAACCGGGCAGAATTCTGAAGATCGTCTCGCGCGGCAAGATCGGTTTGCCAATCTTAAGGAATGAGAGCAGCAATCCACCCAGTCCGATCAAGCCGCCCCCCAAGCCGACCAGCGCAAAACCGGGCAGCACCTGCCCTTCAAAGGCCAGCACCAGCGGCAGCAGGAAAATCACCAATCCGCTCACCCCATGGACCATGGCCAGCACCAGAGTCTGCCAGCGCTGGGCCACCGGCAGTGAGCGAGTAAGGACCACAGCCAGGAAGCCCAACAGGACGAAGATCAGGTATAGGCTCCGCCACGTAGCGACATATTCCCAGACCAGACCCAGCGAAAGACTTAACGGAATCACAGTTGAAGCGATAACCACGAGCGGGCTGTCAAGCACTTCAAAACCCAGGATGATCATCAACAGGCCAGCCACCAGCAGGACCCCAAATCCAATCGTATAGGCTGTAATCGGTAGCCTGGACAGACCGTCAATTCCCACAGCCACCTGGTAAGCGGCAATCAGCACAGTGGTTAAAAGCAAGAGTTGGTCGACATTGGTAGTTTTCATATCGCCTTATACCAGTACCCGGATGGACAGCAAGATCATGGCACTTAGCATATACAAGGAAGCATACTTGAACAATCCAAAGTTGACCCGTTCGGATTGCACGCGTAGTGTGGCAAAAGCTAACAACAGCAAGCCAGAGGTCAGCACGCCAAGCAGGCGCAAGAACCCGGCCTGCATGCCAATCAACAAACTGGCACTGCCGATAGCCACGGAAGCCAGTACGGCCGAGATGGCAATCGTAGCGCGTGTAAAACCGAAACCGTAGGTGGACGGGAAAGTCGGAACTCCCGCTGCGTGGTAATCCTCGAAAAATTTCATGCTGAAGGTCAGGGTATGTGTCGGGATCCAGAAGAGCACAGCCGAGGCCAGCAAAATGCCGATCAGGTCGATCCGTCCTTCAGCCAGCACGCGCCCGGCCAAAATTGGCATGGCGCCCGAAATGCCGCCCCAGAGGATGCTCCAGCAGGTGCGCCGTTTAAGCCAGAGTGTATAGACCGCCACATCGAAGAATAATCCGGCAAAGACCACCAGCCCGTAGAGGGCACTCATAGCAATCGCCCAGCCCACTCCGAGAATTGAGATGACCATTCCCAGACGAAATACTTCCCGTTGGCTGAGTTCTCCTGACGCCAGCGGACGCTTATGCGTGCGCTTCATTTTGGCGTCGATGTCGTGGTCGTACCACATATTCAGGATGGTGCTACCGCTGATCGACAAGAACAAGCTGCCAGCCAGCCCAAGCAAGGCCACCAAGTTGACCTGATGGTGGGCGCTTAAATATCCGGCAACCCCGGTGGATAGTAGCAAGCCAGTCTGGGTACTTTTGATCAGTGGCCAGTAAAGATGTAATTTGGCAGCAACGGACTTCATCGCGTACTCCTAAAACGATCGAGGTGAATAGACAGCTAAAAAACCTGTCTCTATTTCTTATTACCTGGCTCTGCGAAAAACCTGCGCCTGTACGGTAATAAGCCGGGGCGGCGCTGGTATGCACAAGGGCCCACAAATTATAATCGCAAGTGTGCTGGCTACCATCCCACATATCACGAATGTTGAAATTTGCACACAATACTTGTAAGGTTTCATCCTCTTCTCACTCTCGTTAACTGATCACATTGCTTTCAAGTAGTCAGGAACAATAAGGTCCATCCCAATTAAAATTCTAACCAGGGGTTCTTTCTTTATCTGATATATTTAACCTGTGGAAAAGGGAACACTATGAATTCTACAGTAGACTTGTTTGCTCAAAATCCAGTCTTCAGCGCCCTGCCCCAACCCAGACATCAAGAGTTGATCGACCTTGCCATTTCACGTAAGTATCAGAAAAGCGAGCTTGTCACCCATGCGGGTGATATCTGGCCATATTTATTCATCGTGATAAATGGCAAACTTAGGGCGCTCAAAGAATTGGCTGAAGGACGCAGCTTGATCGTGACCAGCTTCGTCCCCGGGGACATCTTCTGGGGGCTGGCCTTTTTCTTCGATGAGATGCCGATGCCGGTCACCCTGCAAGCCGGGGAGGCGACCGAGATCTTCGTCTGGTCGCGCGAACGGATGCTGCCCTTTTTGAAAAGCGAAGGGGAGTTATCGTGGGAATTGACGCGGTTGATGATCAACCGCATGGTACGGGCAAATGAAATTCTGGAGGAGATGGCTTTTCAACCTGTGGCAGGCCGCCTAGCAAAACTGCTGATCGACACTGCCCAGGAAGAATCGCAGAAGACCATCAACCGCAGTCTGACCCTGGATGAAATGGCTGCGCGGATCGGTTCCACGCGTGAGATGGTCTGCCGTTTCTTGCACCGTTTCGCCGACGAAGGCATTATCGATATCACCCGCACCGAATACAGTATCACCAACCGTGAGCAGTTGGCGAGCCTGGCACAGGTCGCCAAACACTGAAATGTATCCTTGCGTTGCTAAAACGACCGGTGCTTGTTGCACCGGTTTGAGCGCTTTAGAGAAATCGGCTTATTGCGGGATTGGGACTACGGGCAGATTTTCAACACCTTTTTTATCCAGGTTTACGTAGACTGTATCGCCCTGCATGCGGTCGATAGCTGATATGGGGATCGAAATATCCTTTTGACCCCAGAGATGGCCTTCGCGCATGACCAGGTGCGTAATGTGTTCGTCATCCCCATCGAACAGGAATTCATCGACGCGACCGACAACCCCATTCGTGGATCGTACCTGCGCACCCCGATGGATGCCTACTTCTCCTGCTGGAACGTGTTCTTCCTTGATCACCACCGGGATGTTCTCAACAAATGTCATTGGCGTACCGACGCTTTCATCCAGAATATAATTCGGCATCACCCTTGGAATCTCAACATACCGGGGTTCTACGAATAAGTCAAAGGACTGAAGCTTTTCCAGGTCAAAATCAAACTCGATACTTGTAGGCAAGGTTGTTTTTACATGCCAAATGGGAATCACACGCTTTGTGTGCGGGGAATGATTCTCCTTGATCACGATGTCTGAGATCACGCGTTTCTTAGGGTCAATGATCACACAGGAGACTTTTCCAAATAAGCCGTCTGTGCAAAGGGCATCTGCGTGCATTGTGATTTCCATGATCGCCTCCTTCTGCGAATCATACTAAACCAATAATGCTTTCATACTAATACGTACTTCCCAGCTTGTCTTTAGGCCAGGCATAACGGCAACTTAAGCCCACCTTATCCTGCCCTAGCAGTTCTTGGGTAGGGTTCCAGGATGGATTTTGATATTTGTTTCGAAGCCGGCCTGACTTTACTTCCCCCCCAACCAGCGTATTCTGCACGTCAGATAAAGGTGGTAATCTCAGCCAGTGTTTTCTTCCGGATCTCCGGAACAAGCGTCCCTTCAGCCGGGTACCCGGTCACCAGCACCAGGAAGGGACGTTCGTTATCCGGGCGGCCGAGGATCTGGTTCAGGAAAGCCATCGGACTTGGTGTATGAGTCAACGTCGCCAGACCAGCATGATGCAGGGCGGTGATCAGAATGCCGGTGGCGATCCCGACGGATTCGTTGACGTAATAGTTCTTTAATATCCGTCCGTCCGGCAGGCGCGTGGTGCTCAACCCGAAGATCACGATCAGGTAAGGCGCATCTTCAAGGAAAGGCTTGGGCCAATCCGTGCCGAGCGGAGCCAGGGCCTCGAGCCACTCCTGCGGGGCACGGCGCGTGTAGAAATCGTATTCCTCTTTTTCAGCCTCTAGGCGGATCTGGCGTTTAATTTCCGGATCACTGACAACCACGAAGTGCCAGGGTTGCATGTTGGCGCCGTTGGGTGCTGTCCCGGCAGCCCGCAAACACTCTTCGATCACTTCGCGTGGGACAGAGCGATTGGAAAAAGTGCGCACAGTCCGCCGCTGTTGCATCTCGGCCCGGAAGTCGGCCGCCCGTTGTTTCATCTCATCTACCGAATATTCGCGATACGACCTCAAGGGGATAAATTTCGGTTTCATGGTTTGGCTTTCTTTCTCAATTGGTTACCGATTAATCGGTTCAATAATGCCAGCGTCTCCTGCTTGCCGCCAGTCCCATTCTCCCCACCGGGCCCGACGCAGGAGGGACAACCATCTTGACAAGGACAGGCAGCTACCAGTTCCAGCGCATGGGTTACCAGTTCATCATGCAGCTCAAACAACTTCTGGCTGAAGCCAATTCCGGCCGGGACGTTATCGTACAAGATCACGGCCGGCTGCCCGTTTGCCAGCGGAGACTGCGGGTCGCTATGCAGGCCCAAATCTCCGGGATCGCACATCAGGAACAGCGGCGCCAGGTTGCTCAAGACATAGCCCAGGCCCGCCAGCCCTGAGCGCATGCGCACATTCTGCTCCACCTTGTGATGGCAGGCCGGGCATAAGCTGACCAGGTTGTCCAGGCGGTTGGCCACAGCAGCCGAAGTGAAGGCCCGGAAGGGAGTCTTGTGATGCACCTCATGCTGTTTCCCGTTTTCGGGCGCGCCGCATACCTGGCAGCGGTAGCCGTCGCGCGCACGCACTGCTTCCCGGATGCGCGGCCAGTCGGGGCCGTAATCATTTGGGTCGTTGGACCAGGCACCGGCATCGCGCAGCGCTGATACGGTTTCATCAGCGAGCGAGAACCAGTAGCCAGTGGTCTGAAACTCAGCCGGGGGCAGGTCAAGCAATTCCTGGCCCAAGTTCTCGTGCGAGAACCAGCGTAATTTCTTGAATCCGACCACCTGCGTGCTGATCTGCAGTTCGCCATATCCGCGGGTCCCGCCCATCACGGGGGACTGAGCCAACTGTTCCAGCAACTGTACCTCGCTGCGGCGCTGCGGTTCGGTGTAGTAGTCCAGCGTAACCGGGATCAAGGCGGCGATCTTACGCTCCAAATCCAGGTCCTGGACGAAGTACTGCTGGCCCTGGTGCAGGTAGATGGCGCGCGGATGCACCAGCCAGGGTGCGGAGGCCAGGTCGACCTCACCCAGCGTACGGGGCTGCCTCTCTTCCGGGGTCTGGCCGGCATCCACCTGCAGCAGCACTTTGTCTGGAGAGGCCGCACGCAAGGAGACATTCGCCGCCGGGTAGGCGTCCGCCATCCAGAAATATTTCTCGTCCGAAGCATGCAATTCGCCGCCTTCGGTTAGAAAATCCAGGAACTCACGCAATTGCTCTGCTGGCAGGCGGCCAAAAGCTTCCCCTTGTTGGAAGGGCAGTTCGAAGGCTGCGCAGCGCAGGTGTTCGAGCAGGATCAGCAGGTGATCGGGGTTGATCAGCGCCTGCTCGGGCGAACGCGCGAAAAAGTATTCGGGATGATGCGCCAGGAACTGGTCCAGCGGGGCAGCCGTACTCACCAGGACAGCCGCAGCCGGCGCATCCCCGCGTCCGGCGCGCCCGGCTTGCTGCCAGGTGGAGGCGATGCTGCCGGGATAACCGACCAGAAGGGCCGCGCCCAAGCCGCCGATGTCGATGCCCAGTTCGAGCGCAGTGGTCGCCACCACCAGCCGGACGGATCCATCCCTCAATCCGCGCTCGATCTCGCGCCTTTGACCGGGGAGGTAACCCGAGCGATACCCGCGAATCGTCCGCTCCCATCCATCCCCAAATTTAGGGTTTTGAGGAGCGCTCTCTTGCAGGTATTTCAAGACAATCTCCACGCTGCGGCGTGAACGCGCAAAAATGACAGCTTGCACCTGGCTGGCCAGCACATCCTGCGCCAAACGGACGGTCTCGAGCAGGGACGACTTGCGCAGTCCCAGCAGCGGGTCGGTGACCGGTGGATTGAAAATCAGGAAATGCCGTTCCCCGCGCGATGAGCCGTCCTGGTCGATCAGCCTCACCGGTGATTCGACCAGCCGTTCGGCCAGTTCCTGCGGATTGCCGATAGTGGCGGAGGTCAGTATGAATTGCGGAGTTGCTCCATAAAAAGCGGCCACACGCTTCAGCCTGCGAATGACATTAGCCACGTGCGAACCAAATACACCGCGATAAGTGTGCATCTCGTCGATCACTACGAACTTCAGACCACGGAAGAAATCCGCCCAGTTGGTGTGATGCGGCAGGATGCCGGTATGCAGCATGTCAGGGTTGCTAAAAATGATACGAGCATGCTTGCGGATGGCAACACGCTCATGCTGTCTGGTATCTCCATCGTAGATGGCTGCTGAAAGTTGCGCGTTACTCTGCGGGATCGCATAAAGCAGGTTATTTAGCGCAGCATGTTGGTCTTGAGTCAATGCCTTGGTGGGAAAGAGATACAACGCGCGTGCTTCGGGATCCGCAAACAAGGCCGCCAGCACTGGCAGATTGTAGGCCAGGGTCTTGCCGCTGGCCGTGCCAGTCGCCAGCGCCAGATGATCCCCCTGCTGCACATACTGCCAGGCCAGCGCCTGGTGGCTGTACAGCGCCGTGACACCGCTTCCACGCAGGGATTCCTGAATGGCCGGCGGAAGGTCGGGTGGGAAGGGGCGCAGGTCCGCGGGGCGTGGCGGCGTTGTCTGCCAGACAGGCAGGTTGGGTTCAGTCAGCGGGTCCCTGCGCCAGATTGAGAGCAGACGCGCGATTGACATGTGGTGATTGTATCAAGAATGTCTGCCAGCTGTAATTGGTTATGTGTGTATCAACCGGGAAATTTTAATTGGAGAAAAAGAGCAATTGCGTCGAGTGTGTAGAGACCAACAAGAAAATCATAGGAGTGACAAAAAGATAGTTCAGCCAGAGCTTCTTTCTTAGGAATAATCGATAAATATAGTTATATCCAATCACAAAGAATAAGGTAAGTGCCAGGATTGCGGGATAGATATAAATGTCTTTGATGATGTAATAGGTACGATATCGCAATGCATAAGCCATCTGAAAAGCTAGGTACCCCAACCATGTCAGAAGCAATAAGCCAGAGCTGGTAGGCATTGAATCTGTCTTTTTTGCATCCATAATCCACTTATATAAATTTTTTGTTTCCAAGATAAACCCAAGTAAAATGATAATTAGAGGCAATAAAGCGAGGAGATAAATTCTTCTTCCCAATCTTTTTATGGTTGGGCTTGAGGTTTCCCAGGATGGTGGGAATTGATTATATTGAATGAAGTTAGCACGTGCATATAGAATAGTCCAGAATGAAGTTCGGTGAACGGGATAATTTTTTTCCTTGGTCGTAAGTTGTGGGTATATTAGCAGATCGCGTAACTTAAAGGTCAGGAATGCATCTTGAATGGACAGAATACCAGGTTTATATGTGTCCGTCTTTTCCAGGAGTTTGGGAAATGGTTGTGGAGGGACGGCGATATTCAGAGTGACTGGCGAGCCATATTTCTGATAGTTAATTATGAACTGGCTAAGGGGACTTGATACCACTGATATCGAAACGATTATCAGGTATATTCCTAGAAGTAGAAAACCTTTAATTTTTCTTCCAGCAAATTCGTCACGTTTAATAATAGTATCCAGAAAAAATGCTAATCCAATAGCAAACACTGTCGTTATCCCATTTATTTTTGAGAGTACAGTTAATATTGAAAAAATAATGGTTAAGAGCAAATATCGGTATTTTTTCTGGATAATAAAAAGGAAGGCAAAGAATAAAGCTATCGAGGAAAAAGTGATAACGAATGTGTCATTTGTCGCCTGAGCATTGATTGCCACCAGACGCGGATTTAGAGCAACCAGCCCAAAGGTTAACAACTTCAAGCCATCCCATTCAACTTGCAAAATTTTGATAAATTGCCATAAAACCCAGAGCATGGCAATGCTAGCAAGTAAATTGATCAACTGGCCAGTAATAATCTGAAAATTTTGATCAGTGATAGAAAATAATTTTATGGTGGAAGCTACTATGCTATGGTAGAGCTTCGGCTGAAAGCATTCTTCACAATCATCTTTAACGGGCAATCGCCCTCGCTGAAGCATAATTTTTACGACCTGCATGTGATCGTCATTTGCTTCTCGATTTACCAGTGC
This sequence comes from uncultured Chloroflexia bacterium, assembly GCA_963790075.1. Taxonomy (GTDB): domain Bacteria; phylum Chloroflexota; class Anaerolineae; order Anaerolineales; family Villigracilaceae; genus CAYOUV01. The sequence continues at coordinate 460,192 of CAWBNG010000004.1, read as the reverse complement.
TAACGACAACCTAATACCAATGGATACGATAAATAGAACCAGCAATATCGCCCGATATTTTTTGTTCATAATAAGATATTGGCTTCCTTCGAATGGTTGATTTTTGATTATAACAGCACCCTAATCCCGAATAAACCTGTTTATGGGGTTTCGGAAAGAGGGGACATAACAAATATACCTGTTCACTTTTGAAGTGAATACGGTTCACTTTTCAGCTGATATCGGTTCACTTTTGAACGTTGAATGGTTCACTTTTAAAGTTTGGTTTACACATAAAAAATATACCTTGACAAAAATAACTAACTGGTATACCATTTTGTCCGACATGAAAAATAATATACAGTTTACTAATTAATATGTCGGTACGCAACGCAATTCTCGGGTTGCTGGCCCAACACCCACGCCATGGATATGACTTGCGCGCAGCCTTTGAGGCCGTCGTGGGTGGGGATAAAAACTGGGACGTCAAACCGGCTCAGGTCTACACCACCCTTGACCGCCTGGAAGAAGCGGGATTGGTGGAGCGCACCTCGGACCTGGGCGAAGGTGACGAGCCCTCGCGGCGGATTTACGCCATTACCAAGCAGGGCGAGGGCGTCTTGCAGGACTGGTTTGCCAACGGAGTGACGCCCGAACACCAGCGGGACGAGTTCTTTGTCAAGCTGATGGTTGGATTGGCCTCTGGCAAGGCCGATCCCTGGCGCTTGATCCAAACCCAGCGCGCATATCTTTTTCAGGAATTGCACGCAGCAACCAGCCTGCGCGATAGTTTCGATCCACGCGTGGAGATCGCCCAGATCCTGCTGGTCGATAAAGCCATCATGCATTTGGAGGCCGATTTGCGTTGGCTCGACATAGTCGAAACCCGGCTGGATGAAGTTAAAAACCAACCGCTGCCCGAACCGGAAATCCGGCGGCGTGGCCGGCCAAAGAAGACGGAATAGCTAATATGGATCTTGCCATCGAAACCAACGACCTATCCAAATACTTTGGTCCAGTTCATGCTGTGGAGTCTGTGAATCTCCGGGTGAAGCTCGGAGAAATCTACGGTTTCCTCGGTCTTAACGGAGCCGGCAAGACTACCACCATCCGTCTTCTGCTGGGCATGATTCGCCCGCATGCAGGGACTGTCAAAGTGTTGGGGCAGGTCGTCGGTCCGTACGGACGTGGGCCGTGGGGGCAGGTCGGCCACCTGGTCGAGATGCCATCTGCGTACCCGGAGTTGACTGTCCGGGAGAATCTGGAGGTTGCTCGCCGTTTGCGTGGAATTTCCAATCGAGCAGCTACATCGCGCGTCATCGAGCACCTGGGACTGGCTCCCTATGCGGACCGGAAAGCCGGTACGCTTTCAACGGGTAACTTCCAACGTTTGGGGCTGGCGCGCGCCTTGCTGCACGAGCCGGAACTTCTCCTACTCGATGAACCCGCCAACGGCCTGGACCCGGCCGGTGTGGTAGAGATTCGCGCACTACTGGCAAACCTCGCCCGCGAGAAAGGTGTGACTGTCCTCATGTCCAGCCACATCCTGACAGAGGTGGACCGTCTGGCGACTCGCATCGGCATCATCCACAAGGGGCGGTTGATCGAGGAACTTGAAGCCACTCAGATAGAGGAAATGCGGGCGCAGCGCCTGGAGATCAAAGCGCTTGACATCGAAGCCGCCCGGCGCACACTCACCCAGGCAGGCTTTGCCGTCAGGGATGAGGAAGGGACGATCCTGGTGACTGATGAACGCGCGATCCAGTCGCCTGCCGAGGTAGCGACCCTTCTGGTCAACGCTGGGACGCCTCCCACCCGCCTGGCCGTGGAACAGGAAGACTTAGAGCAGTATTTCCTGCGCCTGACGAAAGAAAAACTATGAACGCTTTCCTTGCAGCTTTATGGGCTGAGATCCTCAAAGCCCGCCGCTCAAAAATGTCTTTGCTGACGGTAGCCGGATTCTTGATCCTGCCTCTGGCGGGTGGATTATTTATGATCATTGTGAAGGATCCCGAGAAGGCCCGCGAAATGGGATTGATCAGCGCCAAATCCCAGATCACCGGGCTGGGGGCTGATTGGCCGTCATTTTTTAGCATAATCTCACAGGGCATTGCTGGCTTGGGAGCAATCATGTTCGCCTTCATTACCGCCTGGGTTTTTGGCCGCGAATTTTCCGACCATACAGTGAAAGATTGGCTGGCCCTTCCCACACCGCGCGGGACCATCGTTAGCGCAAAGCTCCTGTTGGTAGCGCTCTGGGCGTTATTGCTGACTCTGTTGGTTTTCCTGGTTGGGTTAGGCGTTGGCATGGCGGTAGGCATCCCCGGTTGGTCCATCGGGCTTGCGTGGAATACTTTTTGGACCACCGTGCTCACCGCTTTTTTGACCATCCTACTCATGCCTTTAGTCGCCTTGTTTGCCAGCTTCGGACGCGGCTACTTACTTCCACTCGGTTGGACAATCCTAACACTCGGCTTTGCCAACATGGTCAGTCTACTGGGCTGGGGAGATTGGTTCCCGTGGGCTATCCCGGTTTTGGTCAGCGGGATGGTCAAGCCGAACGCCGACCATCTCGGTCTGCACAGCTATATTGTAGTCGTGCTGGCGCTCATCTCCGGGCTTATCGCTACGTTCGTCTGGTGGCGTTGCGCCGACCAGACGCGCTAATCGTCAATCGAAGGAGTTCCCCATGCCCCTCATCGAAACCCAAAACCTGACCAAGATCTACGGTTCCGGTTCAACTGCTGTGATTGCTCTGGATCACGTTAATCTCAAAGTCAACCAAGGCGAATTCGTGGCCGTGATGGGACCCAGCGGCTGTGGCAAGTCCACCTTATTGCACCTGCTGGGCGGATTGGACAAACCGTCCGAAGGCCAGGTGGTCATCGAAGGCGCATCGATTGCCAAAATGAGCGACGACACGCTGACCGAGATGCGCCGCCGCAAGATCGGCTTCGTATTCCAGTTCTACAATCTGATCCCGGTATTAAGTGCGATCGAAAATGCTGCCCTCCCGGTAACCCTGGATGGAATCAAACCGACCGAATCACGCGCCAGGGCGGCGGAATGGCTCAAACGCTTCGGGCTCGGGGATCGTCAGAATAACCGTCCCGACCAACTCTCCGGCGGCCAACAGCAGCGGGTCGCAATTTCCCGCGCGCTAGTGGCAGAACCGGCCTTGATCCTGGCCGACGAACCGACCGGCAACCTGGATACGCGCTCCGGCGACGAGATCGCCGGGTTGCTGCGGGATGTTTCCAAGAAATTCGGACGCACGGTCATTATGGTCACCCACGATCCACGCATCGCTGCCTACGCCGACCGCATCGTTTTCTTGAAAGACGGCAAAGTGGTGGATGAGACCTTGCTGGAAACAAGGAAGGTCAAAAATATTGAATTGGTAACCGACAAGATGAATGAGATCGGTGATTAACCTTCAACGTGCGACCATTCTTCCGATGACCGAAATAAATCGCTGAATGGGCACGCAATCCAATGGATCGAGCATGAAACTCCAACTTACTCTGGCCGCCCGCTATCTAAATGGGCGCAAACTCCGCACCTTTTTGACCACCCTGGCAATCATGTTCGGCGTGCTGGTCATCTCCGGCATGAACAGCATCCTGCCAACCATGCTGACCAGTCTGCAAGCCAATGCGATGGCTGCCGGGGGTAATGTCGACGTGACCATCACCAATGCCAGTGGCGATGCTTTTCCGCAGGATATCTTGGCAAAAGTACAGGCGGTTGAGGGCTTGCGCGCCATCTCACCCTCTCTCAATCGGACGATCAACTTACCCGGGGACTTTTACGATCATAATCCGGGAAAGACAGACGCCATCCGGGCACTCGCCCTGGTAGGAATTGACCCTTATCTGGCCAAGACGGTTCGGGCATTCCCACTGATGGCTGGCCGCTATCTCGAAGAGGGGGACACCGCCTCGGCTTTGATCAGCCAAACCCTGGCCAATTCGTTATCCGTAAAAGTAGGCGATACATTCACAATCCCATCGGTCACTGGCACAACCGAACTGAGCGTGGTCGGCCTGCTTATCCCAAATATCGGTCCCGGAAATGAAGAGGTGGTTGTCACCTTGCCGGAAGCCCAAATGCTGACGGGCCAGCCGGGTAAGATCACCAAAATCGACGCCGACCTGAACACCACCGATGTTGCTGCACGCGAACAAACAATTGCCAGGATTACGGCCGCCCTGGGTGATGGCTACAAGATTGGCAGCCCGATTCCCGGGGATGAGTTTGCCGGGACCTTCAAGATAGCCCAGGCAGCCTTCAACTTGTTCGGCGTGCTGGCACTATTCATGGGCGCCTTCATCATCTTTAACACCTTTCGGACAGTGGTCACCGAGCGTCGGCGTGACATTGGCATGCTGCGTGCAATTGGAGCCAGTCGCCGCACCATCCTCGGCATGATCCTGACCGAAAGCCTGTTACAGGGAATTATCGGATCGGTGGCTGGATTGTTGCTCGGTTATTTGTTCAGTCTGGGCACGATCAGGCTTGCCGAACCGCTCATGAACCAGTTCATTAATTTAAAGTTGGGTAATCCAGTCGTGACACCCTGGATCGTGGCAGTTTCGATTTTTCTCGGCGTAGGGGTAACCGTCCTGGCAGGATTGATCCCGGCGTTCAATGCCAGCAAGGTGACGCCGCTCGATGCCTTACGGCCGTCCGTAGCCGATGTGGAATTTGTGCGACGGGCCGGCCGACGGTTCGTGGCTGGAGTCGTGCTGATCGTCCTGGCGGTACTGGCAATCATCTCCGGAAACGTGGCTTTTATCGCTCCCGGGAGTATTATCTTCTTGATCGGTCTGGTACTGGTTACTCCGGCACTTGTCAGCCCAATTGCCAAAGTATTTGGGGGAATGCTGACCTGGGTCTACGCCCGGCAGGGGATCGGTGAGCTGGCTGAAAGCAATCTGACCCGCCAGCCGTCGCGAGCGGCCATCACAGCCAGTTCGACGATGTTGGCCCTGGCAATCATCGTTGCCGCCGGCGGACTGGTCTCGAGCCTGACGATTAGCATGTCTGACCTGCTGAGCAAGAACCTGGACAGCGATTATCTGTTCATCCCACCCTCGATCTCCGTCTGGAGTATTGACCTGGGAGCCGGACAAGGTTTTGCCGATCAACTGCGTGCAGTAAACGGAGTCGCCGACGTCAGCACGCTGCGCTTCGCCAGTTCGGCTCTGGACGGCACTTCGGTTTCGATTCTGGGTATCGATCCGGTCGTCTTTCCGAAAGTCTCCGGGCTGCATTTCATGCAAGGCAACGCCTCAGCTTACCAATCCCTGGCAGCCGGCCGTAATATGATCGCCAATGGCGCTTTTCTGGCTGCTACCGGCACGAAACTCGGTGACACGGTCGAACTGGACACACCCAATGGCAAGGCAACCTACACGATCGTCGCCGTAGCAACTGACCTACTCGACCAAAAGGTTACGACAGCCTTCATCTCCCAGACAAACCTGCAGGCTGATTTCGGCAAGACCGAAGACGTCTTCCTGCAATTGAACCTAAAACCCGGCGCTGACGATCAGGCGGCCGGGGCGCAGATCAAGGTCATCGCGGCCAATTATCCACAATTCCGGGTCGTCGCGGGTCACGCCTATGTGGCCCAGATGAAATCTCTGATGAAGGTAGCCTTTGCAGGTATGTACTTCATCCTGGCGCTGTTGGCATTGCCATCCTTGATCGCCATGCTCAACACGCTGGCAATCGGCGTGATCGAGCGTACGCGCGAGATTGGTATGTTGCGCGCTGTCGGGACAACCCGCAAACAGGTATATAACATGGTGCTGGTGGAGGCTATCTTGCTGGCAGCCGTGGGCACCGCCTTCGGGCTGTTGGCAGGACTATACCTGGGTTATATCTTCGTCATTTCAATGGCGGTGATCTTTCCGTTGGGATACACCTTCCCGCTGACCGGGATTTTAGCCGCGATTGCGATTGGGCTGCTGTTTGGCGTGATAGCTGCACTGATCCCGGCCCGCCAGGCGGCGAGCATGGATATTGTGAAAGCCCTACGCTATGAGTAGCAACAGCTTCTGGAACACAATGTGTTTAAAGGCGAGTCGGTGCGTTCTCTAAAAACCTATCCCAAACCTATCAGTTTCCTCATCAAAATCAGCGCTCCCGCCCCGACGGCCCACACACCATATCCGGTCAGCAACATCGGGATAAGCTTCATCCCAGCCCGCGCCGATAACCAGACAGCAACCATAAAGGCCAGGGTCGGTAGAAAGCCGAGCACCATGCTCAGGCTGAACTGCGTAACGGAGCTTTGCTCCCCGCTGCTGGATGCGTAGACGATCCACAAGGCTAACGCGGCTGTCAACGGCATGGTAGCGGTCAGCGCAGCGACCAAGCGACTTTGCTTTTCCAGGATGGCGACCAGGATAATGACCACGATCGAGAATACAACCGGAAGAATCTCTTGGGATTTCATGCGTCCTTCCAAATGATAGATGATTAATCGCGAAGTTTAGAGACAATTGTTATATTTATATCAAATACCGCCCGAATTGCATCGGGCGGTATTGGTTAGACGGAAAATGCGCACTTAATCTGCAAGCCGCTGTCTGGCAGGTTGGAGGCCGTAATCCTGCCTCCCTGGGCCTCGACGAGTTGCCTGGCGATGGCCAGACCCAATCCTGCGCCACCGGAAGAGCGCGAACGCGACTTATCGCCCCGCCAAAAGCGGTCGAAGATGTAAGGCAAATCGGCTTCGGGGATGCCGGGGCCGTTATCGTTGATGCTCAAGGTAACTTTGCCATCAAATCTCTCGATCGCAATTTCAATTTTCCCGCCTTCGGGGACGTAACGCAGAGCATTCGAGAGCAAATTACCGATTACCTGTTCGGTACGCAGCGGATCAGCAGTGATCTCGGCTTTTTCAGTACGCGTCTGCAGGCTGAGTTCGATGCGCTTCTCGTCCGCTTCCGCCCGGAACAGATCGATGGCACGCCCCGCCAGTTCAGCCAAGTCGACCTGCTTGAGATCGTAATGCAGTTGACGAGTCTCGGCCATCGTCAGCAGCCGCAAATCATCCACCAGGCGTTCCAGCAGATAAGTCTCTTCCAGAGCTGGAACGATCTGTTCCGGCTCGGCTTGATAGACGCCGTCCACGATGCCTTCCAGGCGGCCGCGTAATACCGAAAGCGGGGTGCGTAACTCATGAGCAATATCAGCAAATAAGTTGCGACGTTCCTGATCGTTGCGCTCCAGAGCTTCGGCCATTTGATTGAAACTCTGGCTTAAAACGCCCAGGTCGTCATAGCCTTCGATCTTGACCCGCGTACCAAGCTGACCATCAGTCACAGCCCGGGCCGCGCCGGTTACCTGGGCCAGGGGCGTTATGATGCGGCGCGATAACAACCACATGACGATCAGGATCGTCGAAAGAGCGAAGAAAGTCGAGAGTAGGGCGACACGCCCCAAAAGGTCAAAAATAAAGCCCTCGGGAGTCGGAAATTTCCCGTTCGAGACCACAAAACTACCCACTTGCATTCCATTGACACGTAATGGGACCAGTTTATCGTCCGGCTTGGGAGTGTAGGTTTTCCCAACATTGGGGGCGGCCACCGAACCATGATTGGCTATAACTCGATCCTGAGCATCCAGCAAAAGGCCATCGTTCCATTCGTGGTTGGCTTGCCCGTTGACGTCTGAGGCGAATACATTCTGGACGCCATCCCAAGTGCCTTTACTAAGATAGTATGTTTCCAGCAAGGGGGTGACATTCAACCTGACGAAGGGTGCGCGCTGGTTGGTCCGATTGATCAAGACCGCGGTGCTTGCCAGCATAAAAACCAGGGTCAGTACTACCGATACTGCAAAAGCGCGCAGCAATAACATGAACAATCGACGACGAATGGCTCGGATGGTTTCAGTTTGCATGCTTGCCTTCGAATTTATAGCCCACCCCATGGACAGTTACAATGTACGATCCCGCCTCCGGCGCGCTCTCCAGCTTGCGCCGCAGGTTCCGAATATGCGAATCAATCGCCCGCTCATAGCTCTCAAATGCCACGCCATGAACCGCCATCAATAACTGTGAACGCGAAAATATACGTCCGGGCTGACTCATCAATGTAGCCAGAATTTCGAACTCGGTTGGCGTGAGTGGGATGATATGATTTGGCAAATCCACTTCGTAACGAGTGCGGTCCAGGGTGACCTCCCCCACCCGGATGACTTCACTGGTTGGATCGCCTCCCGCCCGGCGCAAGACAGTCCGCACGCGAGCGACCAGTTCACGCGGGCTGAAGGGTTTGGTGATGTAATCGTCAGCGCCCAGCTCCAGCCCCACCAACTTATCGGCCTCTTCCACGCGCGCGGTCAGCATAATGATTGGAATTTCGCTGTCGTGCCGCAGGGCGCGACATACATCCAGTCCGTCCATACCAGGCAGCATTAAATCCAACACGACCAGATCGGGTTTTTGCGTGCGCGCCTGCGACAACCCCTGCGGTCCATCCCCGGCCACGATCACGTCAAAACCAGCGGCTTTCAAGTAGTCGCAGCAGATCTCAACGATCTTAGGTTCGTCGTCGATCACTAATATTTTCTTTGGCATAATTTTGATTATGACGCATCTATATCGGTTTGGCAACCGGGCTGTCGGTCACATTAAATTTCTACCAACCGAAAACCAGGATTCAATGCCAGGCACACCAATACAATCGCACCCAGGAACGGAGAGTGATATTCAGATTGCGTTACGCACCTTTCCTGTCTTTTTCAACGCCATGGAATAGTCGTTACTCGTACCGCAGCGCTTCAACTGGCTGTAACGTGGCAGCCCGATTGGCCGGGTAGATCCCAAAGAATAAACCTACTGCGGTAGAAAACAATGTCGCCATCAGAATTGCGCTCACACTAACGGCTGGGCTGAATGCATTGCCGCTGGCTGTAGCAACTTGTCCAATAATGAGCCCGATGACCCAGCCGAGCAAAATACCTACCAATCCACCCAGCAGGCTGAGCAGGGACGATTCGGCCAGGAACTGGATCAAAATGTCGCGTTTGCGCGCGCCGAGCGCTTTGCGCAGACCGATCTCCCGCGTCCGCTCGGCAACCGAGACCAGCATGATATTCATAATGCCGATCCCACCCACCAGCAGGGAAATGGCTGCGATACCGCCCAGGAAAATGGTCAGGACACCGGTAATCGATGTGGCGGTCTGCAACAGAGTAGCTTGGGAGAAAACGCTGAAATCCTCCGCACCAACAGCATTGTGATGCCGCGCTCGCAGGATTTGGTTAATTTGTTCGGTAGCTGCGCTAACAGTGTCTGCACTGGTGGCTTGAACGTAGATGGTATCCACCGCATTTGCAGCGGAGGGGCGCCGCGCAATCCGATCACGGGTAGTTGTGAGCGGGATGATGATCTGATTATCGGCGTTGCCAAACGATGTGCCCCCTTGTGACTCCAGGATTCCGATAATCTGGAAAATGCTGCCGCCGATGCGAATGTTTTTCCCGATCAGGCCATTGGTCGTCCCGAACAAGGAGGTCGCCAGATCAGGGCCGATTACCGCGACCGAGGCATGACTGTTCAGCTGCTGCTGGGTGATAAAAGAACCCTGCGCCACATTCACGTTGCGCACCTGGGCATAAGCCGGAGTAACGCCATACAAACTGGAATTGGTCGATGTGCCCTGCTGGGCCGTAATCGTGACATTTCCTTCCAGGACCGGTGCGACCGCTGCGATCGAAGGCGCCTGGAATTTATCTGCCAGGGCATTGGCGTCATCCAATGTCAAAGGCTTTTGGTTGCGGACATTTTCATTGGTGCGGTTTCCCGAGTTGACAAACAGTACGTTCGTGCCGATGCCATTGATCGAACTGGTGATCGAATTCTGGGCACCCTGCCCGACCGCCAGCATGGCGATCACGGCTGCCACGCCGATCACGATCCCCAGGATGGTCAGTCCGGAACGCATTTTATTGGAATTCAGGCTTTCCAAGGCTTCGATGAGGATTTGTCCAATTGTCATTTTGATCTCCCGTCCACCACACCATCGCGAACGTGAATCATCCGCTGAGTCTGGTCGGCAATGCGCGGATCGTGCGTGACAATTACCAAAGTGGTACCGCGCTCGCGGTTCAAATCAAGCAGCAAATCCAAAATCTCCTGCCCGGCCTTCGAATCCAGGTTGCCAGTCGGTTCGTCAGCCAGGATGATAGCCGGATCATTAACCAGCGCCCGGGCAATCGCCACGCGCTGCTGTTGACCACCGGACAACTCGGTCGGTTTGTGGTGCATGCGGTCTCCCAAGCCAACCGCCTCCAGCGCTTCTTCCGCCCGCTCCTGGCGATGGTCCTGCAACCCGGCATAGCGCAAGGGAAGTTCCACGTTGGAGAGCGCTGAAGTACGAGAAAGCAGGTTGAAGGACTGGAAGACGAACCCGATCTTGCGGTTGCGGATATTTGCCAGCTGGTCATCGTCCAGGCCGGCGACCCGTTCGCCGTCCAGGGTGTAATCGCCCGAGGTGGGACGGTCCAGACAGCCGATGATGTTCATCAGGGTGGACTTGCCGGATCCCGACGGCCCCATGACGGCCACCACTTCCCCGCGTTTAACCTGCATAGACAGGCCGCGCAAGGCGCGCACTTCTACATCACCCATCTGGTAGACCTTGGTCAGGTCCTTCGCTTCAATGACTGATTCGCTCATATTTACCTTCGATCCTAACCGCCGCCCGGCCTGGGTCCGCCGCGGAATCCGCCGCCAGCGCCACCGCCGCCACCGCCGAAGATCCTGAAGAGACTGAAGCCGCTACTGCTGCTGCTGCTTGATAGGGAAGTCGGATTCAGGACAAGGATATCCCCGGCCTTAAGGTTTCCGCTAGTCACTTCACTAGCCGTGTCGGTGACCATGCCCACCTCGATCTGAACCGGCCTGACCCCACTTCCCGAGCTCTCCACGTATACTACTTTATTGTTATTGAGCTCATGGATGGCCGTATTCGGCACAATCAGGGCATTCTCTTTTTGGTTGATCATGATCGTAACCACGGCTGTCATGCCCGGCTTGACCATTAAATCAGCACTTGTCAACTCTGCGGTTACAGTGAAATTGACCGCATTCGAGGACACATCGCCGGCTAGATTCACTTTAGTAAGCTTGCCATCATAGGTCTTGCCCTGAATGGCATCGAACTGCACGGTAACCGGCTGGCCGACCTTGATATTGTTGATATCCACTTCGGAGACCTGCAAATCGATCAACAAATGGGACATATTATCCAGGCGGAAAGCGGACGTGCCAGAAGTGACTATATCTCCCACCTGGGCATCCGCCCCAGTCACCATGCCGGTGAAAGGAGCAATAATCTTAGCCTGATTCAAAGTGGCTTGCGCCGCATTCACCTTGGCCTGGGCTGCGGCCACGTCATCCGGATTGGGTCCATTCTGATATTTGTCCAAGGTTTGCTGCGCGTCCAGCAGCTGCGCTTTGGCAATGTCCAGCGCCGCCTTGGCATTGGCGTAATCGAGTGAAGATGGCTGGCCGGTATACCAGTTATAGTTGGCGATCAGGTTATTAAGCTTGATCTGGGCATTGGTCATATCTAACAGCGCTTGCGCCTTTAGTGGGTTCTTATCCTGCATCCTTACAACACTATGATAGCTATCGGATGCCTTAGCCAATTGCCGTTGTGCCAACTGAATCTGGGCTTCGGTATTTTGGATGATCGCATCCGACGCACGCGGGTAATTGAGACTATCAAACTTCTTCTGCGCGTCATCGACAGCCTGCTGCGCGGTCACCACGGCTTGTTCAGCCTGGGCGCGGCCCAAGTCTGATTCTTTGGCCTGCTGCAATTCCTGCTGGGCGCTGACCAGGTCCGAAGCTGCCAGAATGACACTCTGGGGTACCGAAGCCGGATCGAGCGCAGCCAGAACCTGATCGGCGCTAACGGTATCTCCGATATGGGCATTGACAGAGGCAATATTTCCGCTGGTGCCCCAAGTCAGCACCGCAGATTGGCTGGCTCGAACTGTGCCGGTCGCCCCAATCGTTTGGGAAAGCGTACCGGTTTCCGCTTTGACAGTCTGCAACGTGGCAGTGCTGGTCGAGGCCGAGGAACGAGAGCGCACGAAGACTACCACGATCAGCAGCAATAAGACCACGCCGCCGATGATCCACCATTTTTTGCTAATCTTTTTCAGATTGATTTTCATGCAGAGTCTCCTTATGAGTGCTTGCAAGCAATATTCACGGGCAAGCATAGCTGTCATTTGTGAAGAAGATGTGCAGATTTATGGGCAAAGTGTAGATATTTTATTTCCGAGCAATGATGAGCCCATGAAAATTTTTCTCCTGCGAGCGTGAGGTCGTAAAAACAAAATCCCCGGTTTCCCGGGGACCGACTGCCCTAGTAACCACGCTCGAAATCGACCCGATACAGGAGTGGTTTATGGTCCACGTACAAATGATAGTTCTCAATAAACAACCTGAAGATGTCCGTTGGGAAACTAGGAGCAGCCGTGTGACTGGTAATCAGTAAATTCTTGGTACGCCAGAAGATATGCTCGGTTGGAAGCGGTTCCTGTTCGAATACGTCCAACACGGCCAATGCAAGTTTGCCCGCTTCGAGTGCCGCGACCAGCGCCAGCTCGTTCACGGCAGAGCCACGTCCCGCGTTGATCAGGATTGCATGCGCTGGCAGCGCATGCAACAGGTCAGCGTCGATGATTTGTTTTGTGTCGGCAGTATTGGGCAGCAGGCTGACGAGATAATCCAAACCAGAGGCGAAGGCAGGCAAGTTAGCGTGAAAATAGGTATCCACGTCAGCGCAATTCTCACTGCTGCGCGTGAATCCGCGCACCTGCAAGCCGAAGTGCTTGGCAGTGGATGCCAGGTGCGCGCCAATCGAGCCAACCCCGAGCAAACCGAGGGTCTTGCCACGTAGGGTCCCGGTTAATGTTGGGTCCCAGCAGTGTTGACGCTGGGCATCCAGGCGCTGCAAGATTTTCCGTTCCTGTAGTAGCAGGTAACCAAAGACGAATTCAGACATCAGGGGGCCAAAGACGCCGCGAGCATTTGTCAGGATGTAATCGCGGCGCAGGTTGGGATTTAGCAGGGGTTCGACTCCCGCCCAGGTGGACTGAACCCAGACCAGGGCTGGAAGCAAATCAAGCGCCTCGCAGATCAGGTCAGGTTCGCCAAAGACGATCTCCGCCTTTGGGGAGGGCGCGGTCACAATGTCCAATTGCGGCAGGTGCACAGTTTGCAATAACGCGCAGTATTCGTCAGCGTGTTTGGAAAGAACCAGCAGCTCAGGCATTTCCACCATCCTGTTCCAGCTTCTTCTGGTCTTCGCGCAGCCTGGCAAACATCATCTCCCGAATTTCTACCGGGATGGTGGAGGTTTCTCTATCAGTACACAACGCCAGCAAATACGCCAGCGAGCATTTATCTAGTACCTTGGTGTTATGGATAGCACGGCGCATGTCAGGTCCAAAACACAGCGCCCCATGGTTCTGGATGATATAAGCATTATGGTGGTTCCGGCTGGCCCGGACGACATTGTCCTTTAATGCATTCGTGCCCGAAGGCGCGTAGGGGATGATATCCACTGAGCGACCCAGAAAGAGTACCTGCTCGTCGAACAAAGCCGGGATGGGCGCGTTGATCAGGGCCAGTGCACTGGCATACACCTGGTGCGTATGCACAACAGCGTTGACATCCGCGCGCGCCTGATAGATGCCGGCATGCATGCCGCTTTCCACCGACGGTTTTCGCTCGCCTTCCAGCAACTGCAAGTCAAAATCCAACACACAGATATCCTGTGAGCGCATTTCCATATAGTCGAAATCGGAGGGGGTGATGGCAAAGGCTTGGCCATCACCTACCCGTGCAGAAACGTTCCCTCCGGTCCCACTTAAGTAACCGCTTGCCACCAATTCCCGGCAGGCGTCCACGACCAGCTGCCTGATCGAATCGAATTCTGTCATCTGTTCGCCTCGTCCTTTAAAAACGATCAAATCATCAACGCTCACGATTATAGTCGAGAGACTGACTTTGCTATACACCTGAGATAAGCCGGAAGCGGAACGCTAATTGAAAATTTTCCAATCTTCCAACTGACGATATAATAGAAGGGGTACAAGTTCGTACAACAACATACCTGATCGAGTGGTGGAGTGCATGGCAAAGGCGGCAATCGATCTCCAAATTACCAATCGGCTGGCTGAATTCAACTCCCAGGAATGGGACGCATTGAGCGACGGGCAGCCGTTCCAGAGTTACCAATGGTATGCCTATGGGGAAAAGGTTTTAACCGAATCCGGCGATCTGCCGCACTATCTAATGCTGCGCCGTGACGGAAAACCAATTGCCCGAGCCGCTTTTTGGTGGATTTCCAACGAACCCCTGCCCATCCCTTTTTTACCCCTGCGGAAAGCCCTCGAATCGTTCCAGCGCCGCTGGCCGCTGCTGATCTGCCGCTCGCCATTGGCGAACAATTCCGGGCTGATTCTGCCTGAAGCGCCGCTGAGAGGCGCCTGCCTGGAATTAATCGCTCAATCTGCGCAGCAAGAGCTTCAACGTGAATCAGGTTCCTTCCTGATCTTCGACTTCATCGAAACCACCCAGATCGGATGGCCGGATTGGCCGCGGGAATTCCAATCCATGAAAGTCTCTGATCCCGGAACCTGGATGGATGTAACCTGGGATGATTTCGGGGCTTACCTGGAATCCGGCAACAAAAAGGATCGACAACATTACAAACGCAGTTTGCGCCTGGCGAAAGAAACAGGATTGGTATTGACCCGTCCTGAAGCCGTCTCTGATATGGAGACTGCCCTGAGCCTGATCCACGGCGTGGAGGTTAGACATCAGTCCGCTCCCAACCCGTGGTTTCGGGGTATGCTGGAGCACATGCACATGGTGAACAGCACCTGGCTGGAGGTGCATCAGGAGCAACGCCTGGTCGGCTGCGGCTTGTTACTGCGCGACGAGAAAGTGCAATATGCAACCGCACTCGGATTGGCGGAAGACATCCCCAATGTATACTTCTTACTCATATATGCCACCCTCCAGATCGCATTTGAAGAAAAAGTACGGCGTATCCACCTGGGTAGCGGCGCTTACGATGTAAAAAGTCGTTTGGGATTTAGCATGGAGACAAATAACAATAGCATGTTCACATCCAGCAACACACTCATCCGGAGATTGGCTAATCGCCTGATTGGATCAGTATGATCACCGGCTACCCTGTATCTTTTATCTTATTCTTGATCGTAGCTCTTTTTTATGGTATGGATTTTTATTTTATGCAGCACTTCGATCCTGCACGCACGGACAATCAGAAAGGATGGGCTTGGGATTACACACTATTCACCATGTTACTTGGATTAATCATCATCCTCCAGCCGATATTATTGCCACAACTTAGCTGGCGAGTTATATCACCCTGGGGGATCGCAATTCAGGTCATGGGGCTTTTATGCGTGATTGCGTCCTTTACTTTTCATATCTGGGCTCGCGTTAATTTAAAAAAATACTATACCGAGCGAATCGAAGTCCAATCCGACCATCACATCATCGATACCGGCCCCTATGCAATAGTGCGCCACCCCATTATTACATCCTTCTTTGTTTTTGTATTCGGGATATTTCTCATCAATCCGGCTTGGACTACACTAGCCATTGCAATTTATATTTTCTGGGATTTTTATCATGCAGCGCTTCAGGAGGAGGAATTGTTAAGCGTAACCCTGCCTGATTATGTAGCATATATGGATCGGACCTCCCAATTCTTGCCCAGACCGTGGATGAAAAGATGATTAACATTAAAGAATTCTCGCAACTTACCACTCAAGAAATTGCTACGATCGTAAAAGCGAGCGGCCCGAAAGTATGCGTCTTCCCAATCAATGGCACGCGGCGCTGGTTCCTACTCGAACACGCAGACGAGGTCGGGGACGACCCGATCGCAGCTTACATGGATATCGCCAGCCAAAACCATATCGGCCTGTATAAGCTGTTTTTCGATCACGGCATCGATACTTTACTGACGCCGGTCTTTGGGCCGGATTTGCTGCTGCGTGGCGACGAGTACGTCCAGCGCATCGGCGCGGGCGGGCTGGCACGCCTGGCCAGCGACCCGCTCTTCCTGGATTTTTATGACGAATATCAAGTCAGGGTGCGTTTCTATGGCGCGCATCGCGAATCCCTGCGCGGAACACCGCTGGCATACCTCTCCGAATTGTTCGATCAAGCAACAGAACGAACGAAAGAACACCAACGCTTTCGCTTGTTCTATGGTGTTTTCGCGCAGGATGCCACCGACAGGATCGCTGAACTGGCGGTCGATTATTTCAAACAGTTCGGCCATACCCCTCAGAAAGCCGCACTAGTGGAAGAATATTACGGCGAAGCCATCCCCCCCGTCAGCCTGTTCATCGGCTTCGACAGGCTGAGCGTCTTTGACTACCCCTTGTTAAACACCGGTGCGGAAGATCTGTATTTCACCGTTGCCCCTTCGCCATATTTGACCGCAGGCCAGTTGCGAAAAATTTTATTCGACCACCTGTACACCCGGCGTCATCCCGAGCCGGAATACACAGAAATGTCCCCGGAAGAGGTTGAAGCGTTGCGGGTTTTTTACCACGCGAACCAGGATGTAATTCTGGGAACCGGTGAGTTGAAGTCTGGTGTGTGGATTCCAAATACGGACCAGGGACAGTTGTCGTGACTCCAATTTCTACTGATACAGAGGTAATCGACCTGCTCAAACGCGTCGGACCGGGGACTATGTCCAGCCTGGCTTACGACACAGCCTGGGTTGCGCGCCTGGGCGAAATCGATTGGGAATTGAGCAGCCGTGCGCTGGCCTGGTTAGCCGACAATCAACTGGAGGACGGCTCCTGGGGAGCCAAGGAGCCTTTCTACTATCACGACCGGGTTATCAGCACGCTGGCTGCCATGATCGCCCTGACCTACCGCGGTCGCCGTACACAAGACAAAAAGAAAATCGAGCGAGGTCTGATCGCGCTGGAAAAAATTACCGATGGAGCCGATGAGGGTTTGCTAGCTGATCTCAATGGGGGAACTGTCGGCTTCGAGATGATCGTCCCGACTTTGGTGGCAGAAGCCGAAAGGCTTGGACTAATCACACAACGAGGAGAGCAAATCCTGGGGCAGCTCGCTCAGAGACGACAAATCAAGTTAAGTTTGCTCCAAGGGAGAGTTATTAACCGCAATATGACCGCTGCTTTTTCATCTGAGATGGCAGGATCCGATGGGCATCAAATCCTGGATATTGAAAATTTGCAGGAAACCAATGGATCCGTTGGGCACAGCCCCTCAGCAAGTGCATATTTAGCCCTTCATGTCAAACCGAGAAACACCCCAGCACTGGAATACCTTCGCAAAACAGTGAGCCCGTCGGGGGGGGTGCCAGATTTTAATTCCTTTCGATGTCTTTGAAAAATCTTGGGTGCTCTGGAATATGGCCATTTCTGGTTCTTGGGATGAAATAACGCTTGGCACCATGAAGTCCCTGACCGAGGATCTCAACGCCGCTTGGAAACCTGGGGTGGGTATCGGGTTATCTACTGGCTATAGCATTCCGGATGGCGATGATACTTCATTGGTGTTTGAAGTACTCCATCGCTTCGGGTATGATCCAGATATCGAAGCCTTACTCTCGTTTGAAGAAGGGGAACATTTTCGAACCTATCACCTGGAAGCGAACAGCTCAAACAGTGTGAACATCCATATGCTGGGAGCATTACGACAAGCCAACCTTGAGCATAAGGCAAATCCGGTTCAGAAGACAATCAATTATCTTCAACATTCACTGATTGAAAATACTCATTGGTTCGACAAATGGCACCTTTCACCCTTTTACTCAACGGCTCATGCAATAATTGCTTGTGCTGGATATGCCAACTCCCTTATTGAAAATTCGATTGGATGGATAATACACACCCAACGGAAGGATGGTTCCTGGGGATACCAAATGCCAACCGCAGAGGAAACCGCATATTGCATTCAAGCACTTCAAATTTGGAGAAAAAATGGTGGTAAGGTTTCGAACAAAGTGATCAAAAATGGTCGTTCGTGGCTCGAATGTAATTCAGAACAAACCTATCCCCCATTATGGATTGGAAAAGGGTTATACTCACCAGAAATCGTAGTACGTTCTGCAATTCTAAGCGCATTAAAACTAGCTTACGAAGGATAATTTTGATGGTTGCTTGGATTCAAAAGATTATTTACGTAGAAATTAGTGATCCAGATGATGCTCGCCGGAGGCGATTATTAAATATTCTCTTGGTTGGCATTGTCGGTTCAGCAATTGTTGGATCGCTAGGGTTTGCTATCTACGCAGTTTTAACGAATACTTGGCAAGGAAAAGACGCCACATTAATTTTCCTAAGCAGTTTAATATTTATTGTGGGAAGTGTTGGGATCTTAATTCTTAATCGCAAATTCGGCACCTTTGCTGCAATTCTTTTTTTGTTATTACTCACTTTCACCTTTTCCTTGAGTGATTCGCCCGAACAACTTGCTAATGGTCGCTCGATTTTTGTCTATGCGATCCCAATTGCTATTGCCAGTCTTCTACTTCAACCACTAGCCAGTTTTTACTTTGCAGGACTCAGCAGTTTAATTATTACAGGACTAGCGCTATCGGTCTCCATTATTCCCAACCTCCCAGCCATCATTGGCTTCTTCATGCTTGCTATGGTCTCCTGGCTTTCCTCGCGTAGCCTGGAAAATGCGTTGAGAGATCTGCGGGTCATCAACGCCGACCTGGATCAAATCGTGGCAGAACGCACCCAAGCCCTGGTAGAATCATTGAGCCGTGAACAGATTGAGGCCAGACGCAGCCAGGCCATCCTGGAAAGTATCGCCGATGGTGTGGTAGTTTACGACCTGCACGGCAAGGCGATCCAGGCCAATCCCGCTCTCAGCCGGCTTCTGAACATTCCTTTCGACCAGATCATTCAATCCACGGTAAATCAACTGACACATTTCGATCAACTTGACCCCAAATATCGTGACACACTGGAACACTTATTGAACGATCCCGGCTATCAAATCGCATCGCAGCGTGTCGAGTGGGACAAGAAAACCCTATCCGTTAGCGCCGCGATAGTCCTTGATCCGGATGGAGATATGATCGGTACGGTTGGTGTATTCCGCGACTTCACGCGGGAAGCTGAGATCGAGAAGATGAAAAACTCGTTTCTAGCCATCGTCTCACATGAGTTGCGCACTCCCTTGAACGCCATCATTGGATATGCCGAGATGCTAAAGGAATTGATTCTCGGTCCGATCAATGAAAATCAGGCAAGAGCTTCTGACCGTATCATGAGCAACACGCAACGTTTGCTGAGCATCGTTAGCGATCTGCTCGATCAGGCTCAGATCGAGGCGGGCAAGATGACGATCAAAATGCGTCCCTTCAGCCCCAGCGAATTACTGGAAAACGTGCATGCCATCATGGATAAGGCTGCAGCCGACAAAGGCCTTTCCCTGACCAGCAGCATCGATCCGGAATTGCCGCAATCCCTGAATGGCGATCTCGCACGATTACAACAAATCCTGGTGAACTTGACCAATAATGCGATTAAATTCACCGACAGCGGGTCAGTTCAAATCCGCTTAAAACGATTGGACCCAAAGAACTGGGCGCTGGAAGTACTTGACACAGGCCGTGGGATAGCGGAAAATGAAATACCCAAAATATTTGAAACTTTCCAGCAGGTTGGGAGCGCCGCTACCCGTGAACACGGCGGATTTGGATTAGGGTTATCCATCGTCAAACAACTGGCCGGTTTAATGGGCGGAAACGTGACAGTAAAGAGTCAGGAAGGCGTTGGCAGCACTTTTACGATTACCCTCCCGTTGATTTCAAACGAGATAACAGAGGAGAATAAGGATGAATAACCTTGCATTAGTGATCGAAGATGATCAGGACTTGTCTGCAATATTCGCAGAAGCTTTAAATACAGCCGGCTTTGAAACCGAGATCATCCGCGACGGTCACGTCGCCAAAGAGCGCTTAACACAAACACAGCCTGCGCTGGTTTTGCTGGACATGCACTTGCCACATATTTCCGGCGCCGACTTGCTATCACAAATCCAGTCTGATGAACGGCTGAAAGATACGATTGTGATCGTAGCGACTGCTGACGCACGCATGGGCGATTCCTTCCGAGACGAGGCCGACTTTGTTCTCATCAAGCCGATATCCTTCACCCAATTGCGCGATCTGACTACCCGCTTACATTCCAACCTGAAATAAAATCCACACAACCAGTTCGTCAAAGCCCATCTGCTGAAGATGGGCTTTTTTGTGCATAAAGTAAATGATGGTCCGAGTTGCAAATTGATAGAAAGTCAACCCTTTTTCTTCGGCAAGCCGCCATTGCGATGGAGTGCCAACGGACCCAATTGTTTGAACCCCCCCTCCGATAACCGGCCATCTTTATAAACCGGGAAGTTGTGATCGGCATCGCGTAACTGTTTGAGCGATTGCGACAAGCCCAGTGTCCCGTATTCGCGCGTCCGCGTGACGTTGTCCAGGTCAAGCATCTCGGTCAGGATGGTCTGGTTGGTGCTGGCCTCCTGCAAAACGCGTCCGTCCGGATCGACGATCAAGGACCGGCCGCCACCCCATACCCCGATCCCGTTCACGCTTACGAAGTAAGCCTGGTTGAAAATCGCATTTGCCTGGCACATGACCAGTTCCAGCGTACGATCCGAGGTGGGCGTCATGGTGGGTTGCAAGATGACCTCCGCCCCCATCCAGGCCAGTGTACGCGAGACTTCCGGGAACCACACATCGTAACAGATCATCAACCCGAAACGGCCCACATCCGGCACATCGAAAACACAGAACTGGTCGCCAGGCGTGGTAGCCTTTTCGTAAGGAAGCCAGGGAAACATTTTGCGATATTTGGTTACGATCTCGCCCTGGGGCGAGATAACGATTGCCGTATTGTAGATTTTATCCCCCACACGCTCGTAAAGTGATCCAGGGATCAACCATTGCCGGGTCTGGCGCGCCAGTTCACACAGACGTTCGGTCTGGGGGCCGGGAATCGGCTCGGCATTCTGCTTCCAGGTATCCGGCTTCTCAGTGGTCACGAACTGCACCAGCCCAGGCACGGCCAGCTCGTGGAACATCACCATCTGCACCCACGGAAAATTCAGGTGGATGTTCATGGTAATATCGGCTATTTTGTCGATGGTGGCGTGCGCATCCCAGGGCACGACCGACATCTGGACACCAGCAATACCGAATAAACGTGTCATGGTGTCTCTCCCAATTTTTTGTTTGCTTCAACCAGGTGGCAGGCGACAAACCGGCCTGGGCGAACCTGGCGGAATTCCGGTTCTACCTGCCTGCAGATCGTCTCGGCCAGGGGGCAACGTGTGTGGAAGCGGCACCCCGTTGGCGGTGAAACCGCGGACGGTACATTGCCCTCGAGTACGGTTAATTCGTGTTTACCATCTA
Source organism: uncultured Chloroflexia bacterium (assembly GCA_963790075.1). Lineage (GTDB taxonomy): Bacteria > Chloroflexota > Anaerolineae > Anaerolineales > Villigracilaceae > CAYOUV01. The sequence continues at coordinate 438,707 of CAWBNG010000004.1, read as the reverse complement.
CGACAGGCATGGGGATAGCCCCCAACAAAGCCTGCGTGTACGGGTGCAACGGCGTCTCAAACAAGGCTTCGCTCGGCCCCAGTTCGACCAGTTGGCCGAGGTACATCACCCCTATGCGATCGCTGATGTGCTGGATCACATTCAAATCGTGTGAAATGAACAGGTAGGTCAATCCATGGGTCTGCTTGAGTTCTTCGAGCAGATTGATGATTTGCGCCTGCACAGAGACATCCAGCGCCGAGGTCGGCTCGTCCAACACAATCAGCCGGGGGTTGACCGCCAGCGCACGTGCTACAGCCACACGCTGGCACTGCCCGCCGGACATCTCGTGCGGGAAGCGGTCCAGATGCTGGCTGCCGAGTCCCACCAGTTCGAGCAACGCCACCACACGTTCACGGACTGCTTCGCGAGGCAGAATGTGATGTGTGCGCAACGGTTCGGCCACGATTTGCTCCACCCGCATACGCGGGCTAAGCGATGAGAGTGGATTCTGGAAGACGATCTGCATTTGCTGGCGCATGTGTCTCATCTCGGAACTGGATAAGGTAGTCAGGTCGCGACCGTCAAACGAGACACTCCCGTTGGTCGGTTCGATCAGCCGCAGGACCATCCGTCCCAGTGTGGTCTTGCCACAGCCCGATTCACCTACCAACCCGAACACCTCACCAGCCGCGATCGACAGGCTCACCCCATCCACCGCGTAGACCCGGCGCTTTCCGCCGGATAGCCAGCCGCCAGGCAGCAGGAAATGTTTCTTCAGGCTGGTCAACTCGACCAATGGGATGGCGGAATTGGCGCTCATCATCCGGCCTCACTTAAAAAGCAGGCGCTTGAATGACCTGGCTTGATCTCATAAAATGACGGACTTTCCACGTGGCAGCGTTCAAAAGCAAACTGACAGCGCGGAGCGAATGCACAACCGACAATCTCTCCCGGGTTGGACGGCACTGTCCCCGGGATGGCAGCCATCTTCCTACCACGCGAACCCGGGCGCGGGATGGCGTTCATCAAGCCGCGCGTATACGGGTGCTGTGGATCGTGGAAGATCTCCCGTGCCGGCCCGATTTCAGCCACGCGCCCGGCGTAAAGAACCGCCAGCCGGTCACAGGTTTGAGCCACGACGCCCAGATTGTGGGTGATCAAAATCACGGAGATGTCGAATTTTTGTTGCAGGTCACGCAGCAATTGCAATATCTGTGCCTGGATGGTCACGTCCAGCGCGGTGGTCGGCTCATCGGCGATCAACAGGGTTGGACGGCAGGAGAGCGCCATGGCAATCATTACCCGCTGCTGCTGTCCGCCGGAGAGCTGGTGAGGGTAGGAGTTCAGGATGCGCTTCACGTCCGGCAAACCAACCGCCTCCAGCATTGATAGGGCATGCGCCCGGACCTCGGACTTGGGCATATTCAGGTGTTGGCGAATGACACGTTCAATCTGCTTGCCGATACTGAAGACCGGGTTGAGTGAAGAAGACGGGTCCTGGAAGATCATCGCGATCTTGCCCCCGCGCACGTCCTCGACCTCGCGACGGGAAAGGCCCAGCATATCCACCCCCTCGAAGACAATTTCACCGTGCGTGATGCGCGCCGAACCTGGCAGCAAACGCAGCACCGACAAACCGGTAACCGTCTTGCCGCAGCCGGTCTCACCCACCAGCCCAAATACCTCGCCCTTCCGCACATCGAAGCTGATGCCGTTCAAAACCTGCAAACGACCGCGATCGGTCTTGAACTCCAAAAACAGGTCCCTGACTTCCAGCAGCGACTGCGCTTCCAGCGAGCGCATCGTGCTGTGCTCTTGGACGCTCGTCATTTGTACTGCCTCGGATCGAAGATATCACGCAGCGTGTCGCCTAATAAGTTGAAAGCCAGGACCACAATAAAAATCGCCACACCCGGAAAGGTCGAAATCCACCATTGTTTCAGGATGAACTCACGCCCCTGGCTGACCATTAAACCCCAATCCGGATAAGGCGGCTGCGTACCCAGGCCCAGGAAGGCCAATCCGCCCATGGCGATGATGACGGTACCCAGGTCAACCGTGACCTGGACCAAAATCGGTGAGAGCGTGTTAGGCAGAATGTGCCGCAAGATGATGACCGAATCGCGCACACCCACTGCCTTGGCTGCTTCGACGAAGTAGCGCTGTCGCAGGCTGATGGTCACCCCGCGCACCAGACGGGTATACCACGGCCACCAGGAGACGATCAATGCAATGGCCGCGTTCTGCAAGCCCCGTCCCAGAGCCGAGGTGATCGCCATCGCCAGCAGCAGCGACGGGAAGGCCAGGAACAGATCCGTGATGCGCATAATGACTTCATCGATCCAGCCGCCCTTATAACCGGCAATCGCACCCAGCGGCGCCCCGATCAGGACCGCCAAAAACACCACACCGATCGGTACGATCAAGGCTGGACGGGCACCCATGATCACGCGGCTGAGCATATCACGACCCAGGCGGTCAGCGCCAAAGATATGCGCGGACGAGGGCGCCAGCATGGTGTTGTCCACGTTGGTCTTGCCTGCACCTTCCGCAGGATAGGGCGCAACCTGGTAGGCAAAAATCGCCATCAGGATGAACAAAACGATGACGATCGTACTCGCCAGCGAAAGTGGGTCGCGCAGGATAACGCGAAATACATGTCGCGTCGTGCGCAGGCTTTGTCTGGATTCGAGATTGGCGATATCGGTTGTGGCCATGCTTTATCTCAAGCTGATGCGCGGATCGATCCACGCCTGGAGCAGATCAACCACCAGATTGATCAGCACATAACCGGAGGCTCCAAAGAGCGTCACGCCCATGATGGCTGGATAATCCACATTGAGCAGTGACCGGACGGTGAACAGGCCCAATCCCGGCCAGTTGAAGATGATCTCAACAAAAAATGTGCCGGTCAGCGCAAAAGCAAAAGTCAGGCCGAGCACGGTCAGGGTTGGGCTGATTGCGTTTTTCAACGCGTAAAGGTAAATAATGACGTGATCCTTAATGCCGTATGCACGGGCGGTGCGGATGTAATCCTGCTCCAGGACCTCCAACATGGCGGCACGGGTCATGCGCGCAATCAGGCCGAGCGGGTAAGCCGCCAGGGTCATGGCCGGCAGGATGATATGCCGCAGGGCATCTTTCAGGGCGAACCAGTTGTGGGTCAGGATCGAATCAAGAATGATGAAATGCGTAATGGTCTCGACCGGGTGAGTAAAACGCAGGTCGTTACTGACGCGCCCGGCCAGAGGCAGGAGATCGAGATTGCGGAAAAATAGAATTTGCAATAATAGGCCGAGATAAAATGCGGGCATCGAGACACCCATGATCGAAACGGTGCGCACGGCGACATCCGGTGGCTTGCCCTGCCAGCGGGCGCTCAGGACTCCCAGAGGCACGCCGAGCACGGCCGCCAGGATCATCCCGGCCAGCAAAAGTTCCAGCGTAGCGGGTAAGCGGCCGGTAATTTCCTGCAGCACGGGACGCTTGGTGCCGATGGAAATCCCCAGGTCGCCATGCAGCAGTTCACGCATATAGATTGCGTACTGGACCGGCAGTGGCCTGTCCAAACCCAACTGCTTGGTGACGCGGTCGATCTCATCCTGCCTGGCCTTTGGACCGATGTACAAGGCTGCCGGGTTGCTGGGGACAACACGGGCCAGGAAGAAGGTGATAATGGAGGCGCCCACCAATACGAGCAGCGAGGCGGCCGTCCGAAGGAGGATGAATTCAAGTTTACGCATGAGTTTATTTAACCACGAAGGAACAGAAAAAGCACCTGTGGCAAGAACCGGCCGGGAGCGGAGTCGGATCGAGATTCCGCTCCCGGGTTTGATCGTTTTGCTAATCGGTCAGATTAGCTGGAAGGGTGAAGCTGGTAGAAGAAATATTGGACGAAGGGATAGTTCAAATTGTACTGGAATCCCTGGATGTGGCTGGGAATGACGAAGACGGTCTTGGTATCGAAGAAGAACACCCCGGGCGCCTGGTCCACCAGCAAATTCATGGCATCGATGTAATCCTGCTGGGATTTGGTCGGATCGGTGACCGTTTCGTTGATGGCGTTGTCCAACAGGGTATTGAATTGGTCGTCCTTCCAGTAGGACAGGTTGAACTTGGTCACATTCAGGTAGGGCGAATCACCCGTCCCGTAGAACATCGACCACAGGTTGTCCGAACCGGCATCTGAGTAGGTCGGCCAGTACAGAAGCAGGAACATATCCTGGGCATTGGCCGGATCGGTCTTGGCCAGTTCCCACTGCTGGGTAAACTGCGTCGGCTCGATCGAGACGTCCACGCCGATCTGGGCGAAGGAGTCCTTGATCAGGGGAGCGAAAGCTGCTTCGGTGTCATTCTCCGAGGCGTAGGTCAACTTCAGACTGAAACCGCCGCCATCATATCCGGCAGCTTTGAGCAAATCCTTGGCCTTCTGCAGGTCATAGGTGTACTGCTTGACATCCGGCGACCACGGCCAGACACCCGCCGGTACTGGACCGCGGCTTTGGGTTCCCAGTCCCTTGGCACCAATCGTGATGATGTCATCGTAAGGGATGGCATACGAAAGCGCCTGGCGGACTTTGACGTTATCCAGCGGCGGGCGCAGAGTGTTGAAGAAGCCAATAAAGTTGAAGAACGACGGTTCTTCGTCAACCGTGTAGTCAGGGTTGTTGCGGAAAGTGTCCAGGTTTTCAACCGGAATGCGGGTGACCAGGTCTACGTCACCGGCTTCGAACATCTGTTGCTGCGTGACAGCTTCAGGCACGATTTGAACCAGCACCTTATCGTATTGACCAGGCTGCCAGCCGCCCCAGTAATCATCAAAGCGGGTGAAGACGATTTCCTGGTCGGGGGTGTAGGATTCGATCATGTAAGGACCGGTCCCGGCATCGACCGGGGCTTCAAAATAGTTATCGGTCGAGGCTGCAGCTTCGAGCGCCTTGGGGCTGACGATCCAGGCGTCGTACAGCGAGGAAGCAATCAGATCCAGCGGTGCAGCATAGCTCAGGTTGAACTGAACCGTCAGGTCATCCACAACCTCCACGCTGTCGAGTGGCAGCCAGATGAAGGACGCGCCGCCATGATCCTTGGCTGCTTCGATCGACATCTTGACCGCTTCCGCCGTCAAGGGCTCGCCGTCATGGAATTTGACGTTCGGGCGCAGGTGGAAGGTCCAGGTCAGACCATCAGCACTGGATTCCCAACTCGTCGCCAGCAAAGGCGTGTATTTCTCGGCAGCGCCGGGCGGGTTGATGCGCAGCAACTGCTCGTAGATATTGGCCATATAGGCCGCTTCGGTCGAGAACGATTTGACCGGGTCCCAGGTGGTGATATTGGCCGTATTGGCGATCTTGAGCACGCTCGGCGCGGCCGTCGGCGCTTCGGTCGCTGCCGGAGCCTGGCTGGCTGCCGGCGGTTGGGCCGGCGCTGGGGTTGCTTGCGGTCCGCAGGCGCTGACCAAAAGGACAAGCAGCAACAGAATTGAAACGAACAATGGTTTGCGATTCATTTATCTCTCCTCGTTTGGCTTAGCAATATGAATGACGCTACCATGGTAGCATAAGGAGCTTTCAAAAAATTTGCAAAACCCGTCCGGGCAAGTTTATAATTCTTCTATATGAAACCGTCAATTCTGCTACGCACCAAATTCCTGGTTCCCCATCCCAGCGAAGGGCATTTTCCCCGCCCGCACCTGAGCGACTGGATGGAAGCCCAGCAGGATAAGCGCCTGGTCCTGATCTCGGCCCCGCCGGGATACGGCAAGACCACCCTGCTGGCAGATTACCTGGCGGTCACCTCCCAGGCTTTTGCCTGGTACCAGCTGGATGCGAACGACAGCGACCCGACGGTTTTCCTGACCTACCTGATCGAAGCCCTGCGGCGCATGACGCGCGCGCCCAAATCCGTCACCCAGGCCACCGGTCAGACAGCTCAATCCCTGCTCGAGACGACCGAGGCGGCCATCTCTCACCGACGCGTGCTGACCGTGCTGATCAACGAACTGGCCGAAGAGCTCGATGAAACCTGGCTGGTGGTCCTGGAAGATTATCACTACGTCACCAATCCGATTGTCCACCAACTGGTGGACTTTTTACTCGAAAATGCGCCGCCCGGGCTGCGCCTGATCATCTCCACCCGCGCCGATCCGCCGCTCGAACTGGCGCGCCTGCGCGCGCACGGTCAACTGGCCGAACTGCGCGCCAGCGATCTGCGTTTCCGTGCCGACGAAATTTCGCACTGGATGTCGGAGCATGTGCCGGGTATTTCGAGTGAAAGCCTGACTTTGCTCAGCGAAAAGACCGAAGGCTGGGCCGCAGCGCTGCAGATCGTGCGCTCGTCCCTGAGCGGCCAGGATGCCGCCAGCGCCGACCGGGTGATCGCCGGACTGAGCGGATCGAACCGTTACGTCTTCGAATACCTGGCCGACGAGGTCTTCCGCCGCCAGCCGGACGAGCACCAGCAATTCCTGCTGCGTACTTCCGTGCTGGAACAGATGGACGCCGAAGCCTGCAATGCGATCGCTTCTTTCGAGAATTCGCAAGCTATTCTGGAGGCCCTGGAACGGCAAAACCTGTTCCTGACCAGCCTTGACACCCAGCGTCGCTGGTATCGTTACCACCACCTGTTCCGCGACTTTCTGCTCAGCAAACTGCGCCGCGAACGACCCGATCCGGTCCACCAGTTACAGCAGACCGCCGGTCAGTATTATGAACGTCAGGGAGAGCTGGAAATCGCTTATCGCCATTATCTCGAAGCCCGGGAATATGCTTCGGCAGCCGCTGTCATTTCCGTCTTTGCTGCGGATTACGTCGAACGCGGGCGGGTGGAAGTCATGCACCGTTACCTGAGCGCCCTGCCCGGGGAGATCAAACGCGAGCATCCTGAGTTGCTGCTGCAGCACGGCAACGTCCACCGTCGTCTGGGTGAGGCCGGATTGGCGATCACTTCTTACGAAGATGCGCGCGCCGGTTTTGCCGCTCACAACGATCAGGCCGGCCTCAGCCGGGCGCTAACCCGCCTGGCTGAGGTTAATCGCGCGCAGGGGAACTACCGTCAGGCAGAAGGCCTGGCTTCCGAAGCCCTGCAAGCCGCCCCGCCCGACGATCATATCGCCCGCGCAGATGCCCTGATGGCCCGCGCCAAAAGCACCGGCTTTTTGAGCGGCATGGACGAAGGCCGCACCCTGGCAGAACAGGCCGTTGAGGAAGACCGCCAGGCTGGCGATGAGCTTTCTCCGCTGGAGCGCGCCAGCTTCCTGCAGTCCCTGGGCCAGATCTGCTGGTGGCACGGCGACCCGCAGGCCACCGTACGCTACTGTCAGGAAGCGCTGCAGCTGGCTCCTGATGAACTCTCCCCAATTGCCGCCCAGGCCTACATCTCGATGGTCTCGCCGCATCTCTACTGGCGCGAGTTCGATGTCGCCTTGCATTACGCCGAGCGCGGACTCGAGATTACCCAGACCCTCCACCTGAAAGAATTGCTCCCCAGCGCTTACACCGCCCTGGGCAATGTACTCACCCGGCTGGGCGAGCCCGCGCGCGCTGAAACCGCCCTGCGCAAGTCGATGGAACTGGCACAGGCTCTCGGCCTGGCCTCCTACGAGCAGTTGATGGCCACCGGCTACCTGGCTTACAACCTGTATGGTCAGGGCCGCACAGACGAGGCCTGGCAGTTGGCCGAAGGCGCGCTGTGGTCCTATACCGGCAACCCCGACACCTACGAAGCCTACGTCTGCCGCAGCGTACTGGCCGACGTGGCCCTGGAAAACCACCAGCTGGAGAAAGCCGAGAGCCTGTACAGCGAGCTGGTCGAGGTGGGCGAGCGCCGCCAGTTCCGCATCCCACTGGCGATGGTCTATTTCGGCCTGGCTTACATCCACCTGGAAACCAACCGGCGTGATAGCGGCCTGGAGTACGCCCGCCAAGCCCTGCGGGCAATCGAACCGTCGCGCGCCGTCCAGCTGTTCCTCGATCAGGGCGAACGCACGCGCCTCGTCTGCCAGGTGCTGGAACAGGCGGGCGTTGGCAGCCCCTTCCTGGAACGGCTGCGTGAACTGATGCCTGCCGGGGCTGGGAAAGCCGCACCCGAGATCGCCAACAATTCGGCCATCACAGTGAATTGTCTGGGGACCCTGCGGATCTTTCTCGGCGGTCAGGAAATATCCCAGGAACGCTGGGTCTCGACCAAAGCGCGCGACCTGCTGGCGTATTTCGTCACCTTTCGCAGCGAGCACATCCCGGGTGAACGCGCCTTCGAAGCCATTTGGGGTGAAAAGGAAGGACGCAGCAAGACCGCCTTCCACACTGCCCTTTCGCGCCTGCGCAACGCTTTACGCAGCGATAAATCCACCGCGCGCTTCGTGCTGGTGGAGTCCGGGGACTACTGGCTGGACGCAGCTTATTTCAAGATCGATGTGGACGAATTCGATGCCGCCATCGCCAGGGCGCGCGCTTCCACAAACGCCGAAGGTGCGGCCGAATGTTTTTCGCAGGCGGTTGCGCTGTACCAGGGCGAATACATGCAAAACCTGTATTTCGATTGGGTATTTCCCGAACGCCGCCGCCTGGCCCAAGCCTACAGCGACGCGCTGCGCTGGCTGATCGACTACCAACTCAAACGGGACAAGCCGCGTGAGGCGCTCGATCTGGCCCGGAAAGCGATCCGGGTTGAGCCGCTTTCCGAGGGCATGTACTGCCAGGCTATGCGCGCCTACGCAGCCATCGGCGACCGGACCGGCTTGGCCCAGCAGTACCAGGACCTGAAGCGCGTCCTTGCCAGTGAAATGGACATCGAGCCGCTGCCCGGCACGACCGACCTATACCGGGAATTGCTCGATAACCTGAATACATAAAAACGATCCCCGTTTCATTCGGGGATCGTTTGCTGCCTATGCGCCATCTCCCAGCCCAGGAGGGCCTGCTTGCGCAGCGGTCCGTGGCGGTAGTTCCCAAAATCTCCCAGTTTGCGGATCACGCGGTGACAGGGGATCAGGTAGGCCACCGGATTGTGCGCCAGCGCATTGCCCACCGCGCGCGTCGCCCCTGGTCGCCCGATCTCAGCCGCGATACGTTCGTAGCTGGTTAGCTCCCCGGGCGGGATACGCAGCAGCGCCTCCCAGACCTTGAGCTGGAAATTCGTGCCGCGCAGGTGCAGGTTGAGAGGCGTCGACTCCCCCGTATTATATGTGAAGATACGCTTGGCAAACGGCGCTGTCCGCTCGGGCACCTCGACCAACTGCGCCCTGGGCCAGTCCATTTTAAGCAAGGCGAGGGCCGCGCCGCGGCCGTCCCCCTGGACAAACGAGAGATGGCAGATGCCGCGTTCGGTGAGCGCCAGCAGGCATTCCCCGAAAGGCGTGGGGTGGAAACCGTAGAAGATTTGCAACCCCTGGCCGCGGCGTTTATATTCCCCCGGCGTGACCGCTTCGGTCTGCACGAACAGGTCGTGCAGCCGGCCCGGACTGGATAGTCCGCTGGCGTAGGTCGCTTCAAGCAGGCTGGCCGCATCGACCAGCAACTCCTTGGCGTGCTCCTTGGTCAGGAACTGCAGGAAGCGCTTGGGGCTGATGCCCGCCCAGCGCTTGAACAGGCGCTGGAAGTGGTACTCGCTCAGGTGCAAGCTCGCAGCCAGTTCGCCCAAGCCGGGCTGGCGGTCGCGGTTGGCGGTCAGGTAACGCAGGGCCTGCTCGACGCGCACATAATCTTCAGAAGACTGTTGGGAATTGGAGTTCATAACCGACTACCTTTCAGGGATTATAGGCGATACGCTTCCTATTTTATGGAAATCCCTGCCAAAATCCACCCGTTTCTTGCGGGACAATAGTCCCTTCGTTTCACTTTGGGCGACATCGTTGTTCAAATAAAACAATGACTCATCTCAAATCATAGCTTTCAGTTGAGGATGAATCCCATCCCCCCTATAGTCCCCCCTTCCCAGGAAGGGGGGACGAGGTTAATCGGGATGATTCATGACTCCCACCTAATCGTAGCCGTAATTCCAGCATTGATACTCGACCCCGCTCGGTCCGGTCACCAGGACCGGCCAATCCCCTTCCTTGAGCTGATAAGACTTCAAATCAGAGCGCAGCGCCTGCAGGCTTTGATCCGCCTTCCAGTTGGAATAATGGAAGGACTGCCAGGGACGCGGCCTCAGGTCCGTCCGGTTGAAATCCATACAAGCCAGCGTGGCGCCCAACTCCTCGTGCACTTTTTCCGCCAGCGAGGCATTCTGGTAAGCCCCCGCCAGGGCCGGGATGGCGTCATCCGAGAGGCTGGCCAGATAGGAAACGTCCAGCTCCTGCCCCTGGACGGCGCGCGTCACGTTTTGGCGCACGATGAAGGCGTCCACGTTCATAAGAGGCAGGGTCAGCACGAATCCCAGCGAAGCCAGCACAGCCGCCAGGGCAAAGACCCGCTCGCGGTGCAGGATCTCGAGCGCCACGACAACCACCAGCAGCAGTCCCAGCCAGATGATGAAGACGTGGGTGTAGGTGCGCAGGCGCGAAAAGCCGTAGGCGCTTTCGTACAGCACCAGGCGGTAGAAAGCCGAGACCAGCATGACGATCACCAGCGCCACCAACCCGATGCCCAGGCCCGAAAAGGCGCGGCGCTGCGCGTACGACTCGCGGCGCGTGATGGCGCTCAGCCCCAGCAGCAGCAGCAGGGAGAAGAAGGCCACCGTCACCAGCTCGCCGAAACCGCGGCGGGCGTACTCGGCATAGGTGAAGCCTTCGATGTTGATGTTGGCCTGTCCGCCGAAGAAGTACTGGAACTGGATGACCACAAAGACCGCGAACAGCACCAGCAGGCTGCCGAGGACGATGCCGGTCTCGGTAAAGCCCAGGAAAGGCGCCAGCAGCGGCTTGTCCTGGCCGAAGAGCTTTTCGTCGCGGCTCTTTTCGGCTGCGTGCAGGAAGACGCCCGCCAGCAAGTAGGCCCCGATCAGGATGTAGACCCCGCGGAAGATGTACTCCGGCAGTTTTTCAAGGTTGAACAGGGCGATGAAATCATCCAGGCGCTGGGCGAAGATCAGGTCGGCCGAAGATAACAGGGCCGCGAAGATGGCCACCACCGGCAGGGCGATCAGCAGGCCGCGCACGACCGGCCAGATCTTCACACCTGCGGAACGGGATTCGGCCTCGGGCCGCTCGCGGCGCACTTCGTTGGCGAATCCCAGTGGACGGGCCAGCATGCTACCTGCCACGCGCAGGAATCCTACGACGTAATCCGCCAGGCTGTACCAGAACCAGCGTCCGCCCAGGTAAGTTACGGCCAGGAGGGCCAGCAGGAACAGGGTCATGGCGTAGGCCAGGAAGGAAGTCAGCGGTTCCTGGCGCAAGAAGGACATGGCGGCCAGGAAGCCGATCGGCAACAGCAGCCACAAGCTTGTACGCGCCGGACGCGTCCCGGCCTGTAACAGCAGGTAGAAGCCGCCGATCAGGCATAAGAGTACGTAAATCGCAAAATTGACGCCGGGCGCCTTCTTCCAGAACAGGAAATCGAAGGCCCAGCCCAGGGCCAGGGCCACGATCCACAGTCGGTTCGAATGGGTTTTCACGAGCACCTCCTCGGTGATTTCGCTTCAGCATAGCAGAGCCAGGCTTGCGGAGGCTATCAAAAGGTATCAGGTCTTCTCAAATCCGTTCGGGAATTCCATTTCAAGCCGATGCTAACACACATGACCGCACCTGGAGGTCTGGTTTTTATCACAAAGGATACAAAGGGCACGAAGGTTCTTGAAATTTACTGCGCTGAAATTCGAGGTTCTTCATAAACACCTTCGTAATTCCTTTGTGTACTTCGTATCCTTCGTGGTTATAGTTTTTTTTACAGTAGACTTATCCCTAATTTTCTCCGGTGAATTGAATTAGTAATCGGAGACCATGCGCCGACGGAACGAGAGGAAAATTAAGGGTGCAAAGTCACGTCAACATAGGCAAAGACTGGCTTACCCCTGACCCCGTTGTCATAGATATTGCCCACTACCACAATTCGTAGCATCACAGGAACAGAAATTGTCCCCAAATTGGGAAACACAAAAACATCTGCAAATCTAAGTTCTGGTGTTTCAGTTGGTTCAATAACATATGCCATATCAGGGTGTGGGTTTTGATTTTGAATCTGAATCCACTGGTTATCCTGGTTTACATAAATCTTGATATCGTGATCATTGAAAATTACGGTGTGATCGGATTCCAACAAGACCGATATCATTACGGCATCGTCTAGAGTGTATGTGTTAAATTCCGGCCCTGCTGAAACGGTGATGGTCCGGTTGATATCAGCATTAGAAAATATTTCTTCATATGAACCAGCCTGATTCACCGGTCCTTGCGAACGGCAGGCTGTCAAGGTAATGATGAAAAGAGTCATTAGAATACGACTGGTCTTCATATTCAGCCTCTTGGATATATTATGTCTTAGGAGCTTGGTAATCATAGGCGTTGCCGTAAGATAACCCAGAAGCTGTTCGAAGCAGCCTACAACATTTACATGGAGAGGAGCCTCAAGGATGCAAAGTCACGTCAATATACGCATACACCGGGTCGCCTAAAACCTCGTTGTCATAGATATTGCCAACTACCACAATCCGTAGCATCACAGGAACAGAAACTTTCTCTAAATTTGGGATTACTGAGATCTCAGCCGATCTCAGTGCCGGCACTTCATTTGGTTCGATAATATATCTCATACCTTTATGTGGGCTTTGATATGGAACTTGGACCCATCAATTCTCTTGGTTCAAATAAATCTTAAAATCATTGACATTAAAAATTACAGAGTGATCGGATTCCAACAAGACCGATATCATTAAATAACCATCGTTAAGTCTAAAAGTGTTCAATCCCGACGGCGCTGAAATGGTGATGGTCTGATTGATATCAGCATTAGAAAATATTTCTTCATATGAATCCACTTGATTCGCGGACCCTTGCGAACGGCAGGCTGTCAAAGCTAAGATGAGAAAAGCGGAAAGAAGTCGATAGATATTCATGTTTATCACTGAGATACTTTTTTTATCAACTAGTTTGTCCCCTGCCAGACGGTGTTCCCAATATAGCGGTGGATGGCCCGCAGCCAAAGGCCAGCAGCATGACGATTCCTAAACTCAGCGATAGGAGAAATTGCCGAGGTTTCATAGCTTCCTCCTGAAATCGCATTTCTCGAACCCTACCATATCCACGTTTCTATCTGCGCCTGTACATTGGCAAGTTCTTTGGTATTTCAACATGCCAGATATTGCCTTCAATGATCAGTCTCACTTCCCCGGTAAAATAATTTTTACATACCACATATAAGTTGCTTGTACACCGCCAACGAATACTAGAAAAGCAAATACACCCATCATGAATAATCTTTTTGGATCTCTACTAAACTGCAGCGTGCGTCTATGATTCTCCGGACTGGCAAATTTACTCGAGATGAAAATAAGAAAGGCATCATAAGAATATTTCGATACCCTTTTTCTGATCAAGTTTTCCCACGCTTGATAGAGGGACATTAAAGTCAAAAAGATGAGGGGCAAAAAGAAAATAATATCAACAGGAGTCAAAGCTTTAAAATTCATTACAATCATTTATCCTAATGCTTAGATGCTTAGTACAGAACAGGGAATTATCCGACCAATCCTTGAAATTAGTATAGCGCCAAAAGAAAAAACTTCCGAGTTTTTCGTCGGAAGTTTTTCGTCATTTTTGCTGATTTATCCCCATCTCCAGCTGGTGCCGTCCTTGCTGTCCTCGATCACCACCCCCAGCTCTTTAAGCCGGTCGCGGATGGTGTCCGAGAGCGCCCACAGCTTTTGCTCCCGGACCTGGCCGCGCACTTCGACCAGCAGGTCGATGAATTCGTCGGCCCCACTTGAACCGGTCTTTTCGGCCAGGCGCAGCCCGAGCACGCCGCTCAATTCGCGCAGGGTCTCCTGCGCCGGCTTCAACTGCTCGGCAGTCGCGCCGCCGTCGCGCGCGGTGTTGAGCGCGCGGGTCAGCTCGAACAGGTGGCTGAGCGCCCCGGCGCTGTTGAAGTCGTCGTCCATGGCAGCCGTGAAGGCTTCACGGACCTCTTCGGCCTGGGAGGCGAGCGCGGAGGCGGCCTCAGCCGCCAGTCCGCCCGCCGCAGTGGAGGCCGGACGGAGGCCGGATTTGAGCCGCTCGAGGCCCTTCTCGGCCGAGTCGATCGCCTCGTCGGTGAAGGCCAGCGGTCCGCGGTAGTTGCCGGTCAGCACCAGCATGCGCATCACGTCGCCTTCGTGCTTGGAGAGGAACTCCTCGATGGTCACCAGGTTGCCGAGCGATTTGGACATCTTCTCGCCGCTGAGCTGCAGCATGCCGTTGTGCATCCAGTAGCGGGCGAAGGGCTTGCCAGTAAACGATTCGGATTGGGCGATCTCGTTCTCGTGGTGCGGGAAGATCAGGTCGTTGCCGCCGCCGTGGATGTCGATCTGCTCGCCCAGGATGTCCAGGTTCATGGCCGAGCACTCGATGTGCCAGCCGGGGCGACCCTGGCCCCAGGGGCTGTCCCAGGCGGGTTCGCCGGGTTTGGCGCTCTTCCAGATGGCGAAGTCCATCGGGTGTTCTTTTTGCTCTTCGACCTCGATGCGCGCCCCGGCCTGCATGTCGTCCAGTTTGCGGCCGGAGAGCTTGCCATATTCCTTGTCCCGGGTGATGCGGAAATAGACGTCGCCGTTGGGCGCGGGGTAAGCGTAGCCCTTATCGACCAATCCCTGCACCATCTCGATAATCTTGTTGATCGTGCGCGTGGCGCGTGGGTTTGAGGTGGCAGGCAGGATGTTCAGGTCGGCCAGGTGTTCTTCGAACTGCTGGATGTAGCCCTCGGCCAGCTCGAAAGGATCGACCTTGAGTCCCTTGGCGCGGGCGATGATCTTATCGTCCACGTCGGTGAAATTCATGACGAACTTGATGTCGTATCCGCGGTAAGCCAGGTAGCGGCGGACCACGTCGAAGACCAGGGCCGACATGGCGTGCCCGACGTGGGCCTTGTCGTAGACAGTCGGTCCGCAGACGTACATACGCACCTTGCCGGGTTCGATCGTTTGGAACTCTTCTTTTTTACGGGTCAAGGTGTTGTAAACACGCAACATCAAGTACTCCTAGTTTTTCTGGTTGTTTTCGGCTTCTTCTTCAACCCGGGCGAAAATCATGCGCCCGGCAGCTGTCTGTAAGACCTTGGTGACATGCACCGGGATGTAGTTGCCGATGTAATCGTGGCCGTTCTCGATCACGACCATCGTGCCATCGTCCATATAACCGACGCCCTGACCGACTTCCTTGCCTTCCTGGATGACATTGATGCGCATTTCTTCCCCCGGCAGGACGACTGATTTGACGGCGTTGGTCAGTTCGTTGATGTTCAGGATGGTGACACCCTGCAATTCAGCCACGCGGTTCAGGTTATAGTCGTTGGTCAGGATCGGACATTGCATCTGGCGCGCCAGGACGACCAGTTTAAAGTCCACCTCGCGCACGCCGTCCACGTCGATATCGCTGATGCGTACCATGACATCCGGCGTTTTCTGCAGTTCGGCCAGCACTTCCATGCCCCGGCGTCCGCGTTGGCGGCGCAATCCGTCGGGTGAGTCAGCAATGTATTGCAATTCGTTCAACACAAAGCGCGGGATGAGCAGTGTGCCGGGCAGGAAACCCGTCTTGGCGATATCGGCCACGCGCCCATCGATGATCACGCTGGTGTCCAGCAGGATGGTGCGGTTCGTACGCGACCAATTGCTGCCACCACCGCCCTCTCCGCGACTGGTGATCGAGGAAAGCATGCCCATGATATCGCCCTGGCGCATGACGAACAGCGAAATACCAAGATAAGAGAAAACCAGTACGCCAACGAAGGGTAACACTTCCCCAAACGGCTGGGGCAGCAGGGACAGCGGGAATGCCAGCAAGGCAGCAGTCAGCAAACCGATGACCAGACCAATCAATCCGGAAAAGAGCGTTTCAGCTGCAATCTGTCCCAATATCGAGCGCAGGCCGCGTGCCGGACGCGTTGTGATAAAGGGCGTCAGGATCAACCCGGCCAAGGCACCGACCAGGCCGAAGGTCATCGTATAGAGGGAAATTTCCGCTGCGTTGTAACGACCAATCCAGGCACCGAAATAACCCCCTAATACGCCAAAAATAACCATGCCAATAATACGAAAAACAAATTCAATACTCATGAATAACTCCTTTTAATGATCAAATCAAATAAATGATAATGTATAGCATGATAGCACGGCTGCAATGATGCGTCAATTGTCACCCAATATGCTCATATATAACGATAACAGATGACAGCCCGATAGGTTTTCGTCTGTTTTGAGGCAGGCGCTATTTTGAAGGGGCAAGCAGTCTGGCCAGCTCCTTGGCCCCCTCCGAGTTGGTCACTGCCAGGATCTCATCGTCTTCCTGAAATGTGGTGTCGCCGCGCGGTAGGTGGATCTTGCCGCTGCGGATGATGGCGGCAATCACGCATTGTTCGGGCAGACCCAGGTCTTTGATGGCCGTACCAATCGCTTTGGCTCCCGGCGGGACCTTCTCCTCGACCAGCGAATAATCTCCACGGCGCAGCTTGAGCAGGGTCATCATATCGCCCAGTGACATTTCCTCCTGGATCAGGTGCGCCATGACATTGGCCGAGTTGAGCGCCACATCGACGTTGAATTGTTCGTTGAATAACCAGGCATTGCGCGGATTGTTGACGCGGGCAATGATACGCGGCACATTGAAAACTTTTCGGGCCATAAAGCACACAGCCAGATTGGTGGCATCGTCACTGGTACAGGCTGCCATCACATTGGCATCTCGCAATCCGGCCTCTTCCAGGATGGCCGGGTTGGTCTCAACCCCTTCATAGATCACCTCGGTGGGTAATTCCTGGTGCAAACGCGCCAACAATTCTGGCCGTCCCTCGATTAAGCGAACCTGGTATCCTTCGGAAAGCAGCAGGGAAGCCAGTTGCGATCCAGTTCGTCCGCCTCCTGCAACAAAGACAAACATCTCAGGCCTCCGTTCCATTGGACAGGCGTGCTCTGAGAGCGCTGATCCCTGTAAAAGTCGTGCTGACGTTGAGCACATCCCCGGTTTTCAGGGTCGACTCGAGCGTCGGCAGAGAGGCGCGACCGGCGCGGGTCAGGGCCACGGGCAGGCAATCACGGTTCGGCCCCAGCAACTCAACCAGGCTGTGCCCGTCCCAGCTTTCGGTGATGACAGTCTCGTAAACTTCGACCTCGCCATTCCCGGCTGAAAAGACCGTGCGCAGGGACAAATCGGTCAACAATTCCTCCACGCGCTGTGCGCCCCAACTGGTCGAGCTGACCATGTGCACGCCAAAAGCCTCGATCATCGGGCGTAATTGGGGGTCATAATTGCGCGCCACCACGTTGGGCACGCTGTATACAGCCTGGGCAGTATGCGCGACCACGGCGTTCAAGGCATCCAGGTTGGTCACGGCAGCCAAGCCGTCCGCTTCGGTAATACCAGCGCGCTCCAGCACTTTTTCCGACAGGGCTTCACCTTCGACGGTACGTCCGCGGAAATCGGGGTGCAGGCGCTTGAAAGATGCTTTGTTGCTGTCGACGACGACAACTTGATGGCCACTTTGGAACAGGCGGAAGGCTAATTCGGATCCAACGCGACCGCAACCGACAACGATGAAGTTCATACTTACTCCTTGACTGGCAATCCACTCAACCGGCTTACATCACCTGGTAAGGTACGTCCGTGATGACCACGCCGGGTTTTGAAAGTAATTCGCTCCGCAGCAGGTTGGCGGTCTGCGTGTGCAGGGCATTATGCCAGCGTTTAGCTGGGACAAACTGCGGCACAACAATCGTAATCGTCTCATTTGGCTGCCTCTGGGCGATGATCTCTTCAATGTAAGCCAACAACGGCTCAAGGAAGAGACGATAAGGCGAATCAAGGATGACCAGACGGGTACCGTCACCCCAGGTCTCCCACTTTTCCTTGACCTTCTCGGCCTCATCCGGGTCGATCGAAACATGCACAGCGGTGATGTCGTCTGAGAGCACGCGGGCATAGCGCAAGGCTGCCAGGGTTCCCTGGTGCACGCCGCTGACCGGCATGATCACGCGGTGACGGGTAGCTTGCGGCGGCGGCCCGCCAAACTGATCGAGGGTCAGACCCTGAGCCAGGTTGCGGTAATGGCGGTGGATACCCATAAAAATTACCACCATTACTGGGATCAGGATCAACACGACCCAGGCGCCATCATGGAACTTGGTGATGGCAAAGACCAGCATGACAACCGCGGTACACAAGGAACCGAAACCATTGATGATCATCTTGGATTCCCACTTGCCCTCGAAGCGCAAGGTGGAACCACGTTCGACAATCTCTTCGCCTGGTTTCAGGTGGCCGATTTTCCACCAGCGCAGCGCCATCCCAAACTGGGACAATGTGAACGACAGGAATACACCGATGGCATAGAGCGGGATCAGGCGCGTGACGCTGGCCTTGAAGATAATGACCAAGACCGAGGCGATCAGCGACAGGCTGGCAATCCCGTATGAATAAACCAGGCGGCTGCCGCGGTAGGTCAACTGGCGCGGCAGGAATCCGTCTTTGGCAGCCAGCGCACTCAGGCGCGGAAAGTCCGCAAAGGCGGTGTTGGCGGCCATAATCAAGATGATAGTTGTGGCCGTGATGGTCATCAAATAGAATAATCCCTGTCCGTTGTAAATGGTTCGCGCCAATTGTGAAATGACCGTCTCTTGCTCCGACGGAACGGCCCCGATCCGGCCGGTCAGGAACGAGATGCCCAGGAACAGCGATCCGAGGATGACCGTCATCCAGATCAGGGTGAGCCCGGCGTTGCGGCTGCGCGGTTCTTTAAAGGCGGTGATGCCATTTGATATAGCCTCCACCCCGGTCAAGGCAGCCGTCCCGCTGGCAAACGCGTGCAAGATCAAAAATGGTGTAACGGTTGCCAGGGGTTTGAGAGCCTCGAACGAAGGCGGATTGGGAACCGTCCCCAGCGACCCAAACAGGAAGCGCACGAAGCCGACCCCAACCGTGACGTACATCAAGGTTACGAAGAAATAGGTCGGGACAGCAAAAGTTGAGCCGGATTCCTTCACACCGCGCAGGTTGATCAGCATGATGAACAACACGGCCGCCACGCCAATCGGAACACGATAGACGTCCATTGACGGGAAGGCCGATGTGATTTGAGCGATTCCCGAGGAGATCGAAACCGAGACGGTCAGGATATAGTCCGTCAGCAGGGATGCACCGGCGACCAATGCCGGGAATTCACCCAGATTGTCGCGCGCCACAATGTACGCGCCGCCGCCATCCGGATAGGCATGGATGGTTTGTTCGTAGGATAAGGCCACGATCGTCAGGAGAGCCACAATCGCAACCGAAATGGGGAAGACGTAGCCGAAGGCCAGCGTCCCAGCGGCCGCCAGGATGACCAGAATTTCCTGCGTAGCATACGCTGTGGATGAAAGCGCATCAGACGCAAAAACGGCCAGGCCGATGGCCTTGCCGATAGTTTGGTGAGGAGCGTCTGCGGTGGGCAAAGGCCGCCCGATCAGGTAATGACTAAGCGACCGCGGCGGTGTGTAAGCCGTCGACCGATGCATGATCGGTGACTGGCTGTCATTCTCAGGATCAACCATGTTCCCTAACTTTCTTACCTGTTACGACACAAAACAACACTCCCGCAGGGCGAGAGCGAAGGCCTATTATATACCGAATCTGATTTTATACAGATTGACTTTCTTTGGGTTGCGCCAATGGTATCCGTAAAAAGAAAGTGCTGCCTTGGCCCAATTCGCTCTCGACCCAGACACGACCGCCATGCCGTTCCACAATCGAGTGCACGATTGCCAGTCCCAGGCCGGTACCATGCTGGGCGCGTGCCTCGCGCTGCTTGCCGCGATAAAATTTTTCAAACAGGTGCGGCAGGTCAGGTGGGGAAATGCCAATCCCGGTATCGATGACTTCAAAGGTCAGGCTATCTGGCGCAGGCCGCATCCGAACCGTGACCCGGCCTCGATTGGGAGTGTATTTTAGAGCATTTTCAACTAGATTATATACCGCTTGGTGCAACAGCGCTTGATCAGCTTCCACTGTCCGGGGCATATCTCTGGGGGTTTCGACCTCCAAAGTAATCTCTTTCTGACTGGCCTGGAGTTGCAGGGCACTGGTGACGCGGTCGAGGATATCCAGGACGGGAACAGCTTCGATCTGCAAGCCAACCCCAATCTCGATCCGCCCCAGGTCGAGCAGATTATTGACCAGGCGGGACATATTCTCAACCCCAACGACAATCTTGCTGGTGTAGCCTTTTTGCTGCTCGTTCAGTTCCCCGACCATCTCCAACATGGTGGCATAGCCTCGCAACAAAGTCAGCGGCGAGCGCAGGTCATGGCTGACCGTTGCCACAAAGTCGGACTTGAGCGTATCCAATTCCTTGAGGTGGGTCACGTCACGCAGGATGCACACGCGACCGACCGGCTGTCCTTCCGCAACAACCGAGGAGGCAGTCGCCAGATATACCTGTCCATCCGAGAAGGTGATTTCCGCAGATTGCTTCTCGGTCGAGGAAGCCTGCAGCAGGGCAAATAATTCGCGTTGGCTGACGGTTTTTTCGATAGCCTTGCCCTCCCCGGTCATGGCTTGCGGACCGAGCAACTGCACCGCTGCCGGGTTGGCCAACAGCAGGCGATTCTGATTGTCGGTGACCAGCACCGGGTCCGGGGTTGAGTCGAGGATGGCTTCCATTTGCTTGCGCCCGACCTCGGCGCTCTGGAACAGGTGGGCATTGGCCGCCGCCAAGGCTGCCTGACTGGCCAGCATAGTATTGAAGCGCACATCTGAATCGGAGAAGTTGTGCGGCTGATCAAAAGCTGTCCACAACACGCCATAGAACAGGGTTTCATGGCGTAAAGCGACGGCCAGGATGGCGCCCGGATTTGTCTGGCGCGGATCCAGTTGCAGCCCGGCACGCGCACGTCCCAGATTAGGTAACACCAGTTTCTCTTGTTTTTGGGTCAGGCCCATGATTTGCTCGTCTAAGGAAGCATAGGTCTCGGCCATGGGACCGACTGCAAAGCGCGTCAGGGTTTCCTGGGTAGGATCGAGGCCAGCAGTCGGAGACAGGACCACTCGCACTGCATTCGCCCCGGTCGCGCGGAGTGCTGCGAGCACCGGTTTGACAGCATCTTGCACATCCAGGCTGGAGGCTACACCCTGGCTGACCACCAGCAACTGGTTGAGTTCGTCCATGCGGTCTTTCAGGCTGGAACGCATCTGCTCAAAAGAGCGTCGCAATTGACCCACCTCGTCCGCGCCGTTGACCTGCAAAGGGTGGTCCAGATTACCCTGCGTGATGCGATTAGCTTCACTCGCCAGGTTTTGCAGCGAGCCGGTCACCACACGCAGGCCAAAACGCAGCGAAATCAACGCTACCAGGGCCAACAGAAGGATCATCACCGACAACGGCGCGGCAATGTTGAGCGCTAATTGCTGGGCCTGCTGGGCAGGGACGCTCAGTACAACCGCCCAGGGATGACCTACCACCGGTTGGTAATAGACCAGTTCGCGGGTTCCGCTCGAACCGGTATCGTCGTAAAAATCCACTTCACTACCGTGTTTCCCCTGGTAGGTATCCATGACTTGCGAGGCATTGGTCGAATAAAGAATACGTCCCTTATCGTCCAGCAGGAGACCGCTGCCGTTGAGCTTTTTCAGGTTATCCAGACTGTTGAGCAGCGGCTGGGTCAGCGGATTGGTGGCCAAACCTGTTCGCCCAAGCAGCACACGCCGGACCTGACCGGAACTATCTGTCAGGCCGATCAGAAAGGAAACGCGCGCCGTACCACCTGGATCTGCTGGTGGAATGGAGTAAACCTGGACTGGCACGCCGTCAACGGCAAATCCGATCCCGGCTGATTCGTCCGGATAAAGTGTAAAGTTCTGGCGCACGGCTTCCGGATAACCGCCCAGCAGGCTTTGGTCGGCCGGATCGATGACCACGACCTGATCGAAATAAGGGGCGAATTGCATCTTTTCGCCAACTAAAGCCGACAGTTCCGGCCCCTCAGCAGCCAATAAACGCGGATCGCCGGCCATTTGTGTCCCGAGGTTTTGACCGGTTTCCAGGAAATAAGGCACACTTTCAGATGCCATCTGTGCGGTATTGGCCAGGCGTTCATGCAGCATGTTCCGGGCGGCATTTCCGGCAACGATCCAGTCGCCGGCCAGCAGCGTCAGCAGCAGCAGCGTGATCAGTGCTCCAGTACCAACCACGAAGCGCGTCTCCAAACTGCGCTCAGCGGGGGAGGGTTGCAAAGGTTTCTGTGGTCCCCAACTTAATGGAAAGGCAACTGCAATGACCTGCGCAAAGAGTCCGGCGATCAGCAACTCACCTGTGGTCGTCAGGAGGACGGCTCCCAAACTGCTCAAGGCATAATCCAGACGGGCAGTCAGAGTGGCCGCGGGCAAGCTGAAAGATGTACCCAGCAGGTAAAGCATTGCGTAAACCGGGACCATTACCAGCCCCGCAACGATTGGCTGGCGCAACAAGCGGAAGGTAAAGGTTCGATACCGCTGGCGCACAACCACACTGAAGAGGAGCCCGATCAGCGCCAGATCGAGCGGGGTAAAAACGCTGTGCGTGCCCCAGAAGCTGCGGATCAGACCGCTCATCAAACCTAAGCTGGCGGCCGGGAGCGGGCCGAGCACTCCTCCGGCCAGGATCCAAGGAAGAGCCGAGAAGACCATCAACGCCGGGCGTAAAACCTCAGTCGGCAATCCCGGCAGCGGGAGAGTGGATCCGCTGGTGAGCTGTAATCCGATGAATAATGTAGTCAGAGGGGCAAACAGGACCAATCCGGCGAATCCCAACCAGTGATTGGTTTTAAAAGCAGGGTTGTAACTTCGCCAGCGATAGGCGAGCCAGAGGATCAGCCCGAGTAGTAATAACCAGACAGACCAGCCCGCGAGGGTCGGCCAATTGATATACGGAAGGGATGAAAGAAGCGTGCCAAGGAAAGTCATGGCAATTATGGCTTCATTATAGCGTCAAAATATTTACCTTCGAATTTACCACAGGACTTCATTCGTCTCGGTAAACGCCGCGATATTCTGGCGGCAACAGATCGGCCAAGGCGGACATGATCTGTTTTGTGCCCAGCCGGATGGCTTTGTGCCGGTCCGGATGTGGATCAAGATAGAATGTCTCGCCAAAGGTGAGCGAGACCGGCGCGCGCCGCAGCCGACGCAGGCTTCCGTAGACGTGGGCGTTTTCCGTGCCCGTCACCGTCACCGGCAAAACGGGAACTTTGGCCTTGAGTGCCAGATAGGCGGCTCCCCCCGCACCTTCTTCCAGGCCTCTGATCAGGCTGTAACGCCCTTCAGGAGCGATGGCGATCACCCTTCCCTGATCGAGACCATCCAGTGCAGCCCTGAGTGCGCGCAGATCGGGCTGGCCGCGATGCAACCAGATCACTCCGTAAGCATGCATCAATTTACCAACGATTGGGAAATCATACATTTCGATCTTGGCCAGGGCGTCTGGCAGGCGTGGAAAATAAGCCGCGGCCAGGGCAGCATCCGCGTCCCCCAGGTGATTGATGACGATGATGACCGGGCCTCGTTCGGGGAAGTTCTCCAGTCCGCGCACGCTTGGACGGGTCAGGCACCACAAGACCAAACGGAAAATCCGGCGGATCAGAGCACGAAAGGTTCGCCGCCAGAATGTATGGCGGGGTAAAGCGACCAGGTCCGGTCGCCATATTTCACTAACTGGTTTGGGCGGGGGGGATGGCGCTGTCGGCATAGACCCCTCGATATTCTTCGGGCAGCAATCCGGCAATGTAGGACATGACCAGATCGGCATTACGCTGGCGGGATTCGCGCCGGTCGGCACCTTTGCCCGTCACGGGTGGCAATTCAACCGGTTTGCCAATCCGCATTTCAAGCTGAGGCCGTTCGCCATGTGAGGCGCGGGCCCAGAAATTGTCGGTGGTGCCAACGATGCCAACCGGCAAAACCTTCACCTGGCCTTGCTCGACGATGTGAGCGATGCCGGCTTTGGCACGCCGCATGGCAGGCACGTGCGAACGCCCGCCTTCCGGAGCGATCAACAACGGACGACCGGCTTTCAAGATCGCCTGGATGGTGTCAATCAAGACCCGGTCGTAATCTCCTCGGTGGACAGGAATGACTCCGTACATGCGCAGCAACTGACCCTGGCCGGGCTTGTCGAACACGTCGGCTGCGCCGATGGCTTCCATCATCTCCGGCCAGAAGGACAGCAGGAAAGGCGGGTCGTAAATCGATACGTGGTTGGCTGCGGTTACATAGGTTTGCCCGAAGGGAATGTTTTCCTGGCCGGTGATTTTGATCGGTGCCAAAATGCGGAAGAGCTGCCGGATGGACAACTTGATCAGGGGCCGTAATATACGGCTGTGTAGTGGTGGTTGGTAATGTTTCAAGCTTGACATAGCGATA
Source organism: uncultured Chloroflexia bacterium (assembly GCA_963790075.1). Classification (GTDB taxonomy): domain Bacteria; phylum Chloroflexota; class Anaerolineae; order Anaerolineales; family Villigracilaceae; genus CAYOUV01. The sequence goes on along the minus strand of CAWBNG010000004.1, from coordinate 414,238 downwards.
AAATTCTCTCGAAAACCTGATCAGCACTTAAGCCGTCGGTGTCGAGGATGACAGCATCCTGCGCCGGTCGTAAGGGTGCCACTGCCCGGGTCGAATCGATCCGGTCGCGCTCCCTGACTTTGGCCAAAATCTCATCGAGGTCGGCTTGCCCGCCGCGGGCTATGATCTCCTCGTAACGGCGGCGCGCACGTTCCTCAGCCGAAGCATCCAGATAGATTTTCAGGTCGGCATTGGGCAATACAACCGTGCCGATATCGCGTCCGACCATGACCACCCGCCCGCGCATACCGATGCGACGCTGCTGCATGGATAGCGCCTGGCGCACGCCCGGATAAGCGGCCACAATCGAGACATTGGCATCGACTTTGCGGCTACGGACATCCCAGGTGATATCCTGTCCAGAGACCAATACGTCACACGAACGACCATCTTCTATGCTGGCAGGCAATACCTCAACTGGAATCTGCTCGGTCAGGGTTGTGACCTGGGATTCGTCATTAATATCCAGGCCGCGCTGCAAAACCAGCCAGGTGACGGCACGGTACATCACACCGGTATCAAAAAATAAATACCCGAGTTTAACGGCCAAACGATAGCCCAGCGTCGATTTTCCGGAAGCCGCTGGGCCATCAATAGCGATGATGTTGGGGGTTGGTTTCTTCGAAGACATACTTTGTTGCTTTACTTATGGTGTCGTGCTGGGTGTCTGCGCATCGAGGAACAGGTCGTTGCGCGCCCACAGGATGACACGCTCCGAATCTTGTGGGAGCTTGTGAAAGACCAGCCAGTCGATCCAATTGGATGGAACGACGATGTCCCAAGCGGGAATTTGCCGCCAGACAAAGTCCTGGCCGCGGTAGCTGGAGGCCAGGTTCGGTTGGTTAACCTGCGGCGTAACCTCGACAGTGTTTACACCTGTCGGGGTAATGACCAGCGGCGGAGAACTGCTGGGGTCCAACGCGTCAGCAGTGGTGATATGATGGTCGCGCAACAGCCACTCCAGGGCTGGAGAATCCAGGCCGACAATGGTTACCGACTGCGAATCTTTTTGTCCATTGCTCCAATCGGAAAGCTGATCCACGGACTTGAGCATCAAATCAGCCTCGCCAATCCGCGCCCTGGGTGCCCACAATTCCACACCCTGAGGGGTGCGCATTCCGCTGGCTCCCCAAGCCATGGCCAGTGTATACACTCCCAGAGCCACGACCAAACCCCACAACCCGCCCAATTTGGCGATTTTTACTGTCCAGCCCAGGGCAACCAGTCCCAGACTGAGAATCAGCAACAGGATCGTCGCCAGGAAGACCACCAGCCTCTGATTCGCATCAGCGGATGCAGACGGCAGGCCCACCAGACTGGCCAGATCGAGCCAGGCGAAAGTCAGGATGATGAGGGTCAACACGATCACGCCAGAGACTTCGCGGGTGATTTCGGCCGGGATTTCAAAATGGTGAGCCAGTTCCAGGGCTGCCAAAGCCCAGAGCGGGACGATCACCCAGCCCAGATCTGTCACCTGCCTGGCTGGGTAAAATAATACCAGCAGCAGTGTCACCAGCAGCCAGACGCTGAGCATGATCACGCGGCGCAAACCGTTCGTCCAACCGCGCACCAGCGAGAGCAGCGCCAGAATCAAGGCCAGCGGTTGGTAGGCCAACAGCGCAAAGAGCAAGCGCCCGGCTGGCACACCCGAGGGACTGTACCATCCCTTGAAATAATCGGGCAGGGAAGAGAGCCAGGCACTCAAGCCGTTGGGAGCGAGGAAGAACAGCGTACCCCCGAGCAGGATGGTCCCCAATCCGTACCAAATCGCCGGCGCGAATTGCTTCAAACCGGATCGAAGTGCGTTCAAGCCGCCATTTGTATTCTCATCCGGATTCGGACTGCGTGTCATCCCCTGACGCAAGGCCCAGGCAATGCCCAGACCCAGCAAGCCGACCCAAACCGCCGGCCCGGAGAGCAAAGCCAGCCCGACGAATACGCCACCCACCCGCTGCTGTTTGTTGTAGAAACATGCCCAGGCAAAAAGGATAAAGGTGATGGCCAGGATTGCGCTCCCTGCCTGGCGTGATAATGCCGTCAGGCCCGGGTCGACCGCCAGGAAGACAGCCAGCAAAGCCGCGGGACGCGGTTTAATCCGCTCACGAAACAGGTAAGGGACAAAGACCAGGGCAGACCCAACCAGCGCCGGGACCAAGCGAGCCAGCAAATTGCTGGTCCCTAAAACATAAAAGAGCAGGCTGGTCAGGAGTACGTAAGCCGGATTGGGACCGACCAACGGCTTGGCCCCCTGCGCGACTTTCCAAGCTTGCAAGGCCCAGGTTGCCTCCGCATCGGTCAGTGGGAGCGCACCAAGTTGAATGAAGCGCAGCGCAATGGCTAACGCAAAAGCAATAATGTAAAAAGAGAATTCAGGGAATTTACGCCGCGAAAGCATGCGCCAATTTTAGCACGGAAAATAAACAGCCTTCCGGTGTTTTTGGGACGACCGGAGACTGTTCTTCTAAGGCACCTCGTAAATTATGATCGTCCCCTGTTGAAAGGCCAAAGGCAGGTTTTTTTGGAATTTTTGTTCATGGACATGATAGGTGTTACGTTCAAGGCTGCCGACCACAATATAGCGGATGTGATATTGCTGCAGGATGGAAACGGCCACCGACCAGTCATTGGTCTCGTACAGCGTCTGAATATCCGCCTGGCGTGACCCCTGCGGTGCGTAAGAACCGCGCCACTGGCCCTCATGCCCAACCCAACCCAGCACGGTTGGCAGGCCAGAGTATTCGGACATGCGGGCATATCCAGTGTAGCTGCCACCGACCGCTTCGGCCAGGATGCCAAAAGGCGCCTGCTGCAAGAATTGGATCCCGGCCGCATCGTCCGGGATTTCGCGCTGCAGGTGCGCTGCACCATCCAGGGTCCAGCCAAAAAATGGGTGGAAATTATTGGTTTTATTGAAGACGCTTAACACCGGATAGGTTAAGGCCATGAACAAGACAAGGGCTAGAACGACCCGATAGATCACGTTCCAAACACCGCGTAAGGACTGGAGCAGCACGGCCACACCGAACGCCGCTGCCAGGCTCCACAACATCCAGGCCTGGTAATAAAACTTGAAGATGGTGTTCATGCGCGTGCTGAACTGGTCTCGCAGATAGACGAATTCAGGAGCCAGCACCAACAATGCGCCGAGCGCGATCAGCAGCATCACGAAGAGGGCGGGCGAATCGTTTTCCGATGCCTCGCCTGGCAGATCAGCGCGCCAGATGGGGATCAGGAAGCTCAGCGCCGGACCAAGCAAGAACACCAGGGTCAGCAATCCGCCGATCCGCGCCAGCCGCAGGCGCAGCCCGGCGTTAAAAAGCTCGCCCACACTCAGCCCTCCCTGCGACTGCAGGAAGGATGAAGCCAGGTCCGGGCTAAAGCGCACCGCCAGATTGGCCGAGAGCCAACCAAAAATCCCCAACGCCAGCACGATCCCGATGGACAGGCCGAACCCGATCCGCCAATTGACGCGCGGCTTGCGAACAGTCATGAAGATCAACCAAGCCAGCAGCGGTACGAACAGCGAGCCAAACATGATCCACAGGTAGACGCCGCGGGTGGGAAAGATGACATTGGGCAGTAAGCCGCCGGCTTGCGACGAAAAACCGATGTAAAAGGGCAGGTAGAGCAGAAAAGCCAAGGCACCGACCGGCAAACCAAAGCCCAGTAAGTCCTCCAGGCGCTCCCAATGCCAGCCTCCTTCGCGAACACGCAGCAGCACGTAAGCCCCCACGATCATTGCCGCCGCCACCAGGATGTCCCAGGTGTTCAGGAAAGCCAGTCCACCGAGCACAAGCGCTGAGAACAGGAATCCCTCCGGACGGATGTATAAGCGCGTGACGAATAAATCGATTTTTCCCTTCCAGCCACCCAGGAACAGGTTAAGCGCTACTGCCACCGCCAGCAAGCCAAAGGGCATGGCCAGCACGTGCGGATGCAAATCGCCCAGCAGGTAGGAGAACCAAGGAAATTCGTCGATCACCTCATTGAAATTGTGCTGCAGGTCGTAATCGTGTACCACGCGCGAGGCACGCCACCACCACCAGAAGCGGTCCGGAATCCAGCTCAAAGGCAGGTTGGGTGGCTGGGACAAATCCTTCATATCCAGCCAGGACCAGAAAGTAGAACTGGCGCTGCCATCCGGCTGGAAGGTCCAGAACAGGCCGCGCTGGTGCAGCACTTCCAGAAAGCCTTCCAGGTTACTGACCAACAACAGGAACAGCGGTCCCAACAAGGAACGAAAAACTGCCGGACGCTCATCTTTTTTCCGGGCTGCCAGCAGATTGTAGATCAATCCGTAAGCGCCGCTGGCGCTCAGCCCAAAAACCAGCGCGAGCATCAAGTTGAAAGCCACGCTGCCAGACACGCTGGTCAGCTTGGCCAGCATGGCAGTCATTACATAGCCAAAGTAGTAGTATGAGATGGCATAACCCGAGAGCCAGGGATCATTCGGTGGAAATGACGGCGAGCGCAGGATGGCGTTGATGAAAGCCAGTTCCATCGGCTTTTCGGTCCCGGTCGCCTCCGGATTGGCAGCCCGCACAACCGCCAGAAAAGCGAAGGCCACCAGGAAAAGCACTTCAACCACTGCGATCAGCCCCAGGCGGGACTTGATCCAGGCCAGCAGCTGCTCCCCTTCCCGGTAGAGAGCCCAGGCACTCAAGCCAAGCAACACCAAGATACCGAGCAGCAGCCCGCCAAGATTGTTCTGCGCCAGATGCAGGGAAGCCAGCAACCAGAAGGCGTAGCCCCAGACCAGCAGAGCGACAACGCGGGCCAGAGGATAGCCGCGGTCAGCCAGTCCGGGGAATAGCTTGAAAACCAGGGGAAAAGTCAACCAGCCAAGCAGGGTGATGGTGATGTACCAGGAGATGAATGCAGTCATCGCTTATTTACTCAGGACCGATGGCAGTGAAAACCGTCCGTCAGGATCAGGTTCAAAGGGCAGCACCTCGACTACAGCTTCCCGGTTGAGCGGTCCATAGATATGCGGAAAAAGTTCACTGGTGGCAGAATTATCCGGGGGCGGCCCGGCGGGCGGCTCCCATTTTAGTTCAGCCATCAGCGCCTCCGGCTCGACCAGCAGCAGTACCAACCCGTGTTGCCCGGTGTAGAAGACGTTCGCCACACGCACGATTTGATCTACGGTTGAGCAATGGATGAAACCCTCAGCATCGAGCGAAGCGGCACGATAGTCGCCATCTTGCTGCGCGGACTCCCAAGCCTGGCGGGATGTCAGGTGGATGATTGTTTCACTCATGGATTGACCTCGTAAATCGTCGTTTCGCCGATGTGATAAACCTGGCGCCAGAGCATCCCGTCCAGGGTTTTAAATTTGTCAAGACCCGGGCCGGGGTAGTAGATATGCTCAAGCTGACCGACGACAATGTATTTGACGTTGTACTTCTTCAAGAAAGCTACAGCCTGAGCCGGGTCGGTGGTATTGTAGAAATTCGAAATCTCGTCGATGCGGCCGGTGATCCAGTCTGAGGGGACGATGGAACCGCGCTGCTGACGCTGATGCCAGTTCCAGCCAACCACACCGGGCAGGCCGCTGTAGATCGTGAAACGCGAACACCAGCGGTATTCAGGGCAGTTGGTCTCAACAATGACTGGCGAACCCTGCACGTTATCCTGCATCCAGCGGATGGCATGATAGTCCTGGCTCAGGTCCATATCCTGCGCGTCCCAGTATTTGGCATATTCCATAAAGGTCATCGCGTCGAGCGTGTGCGGAGCGTTCGGCGCCATGCGGTCCTTGACCTTGTCCAGGGTGGCGGTGAGGGTGAACATGGCTGCTCCAGCGACCAGCAAGGTCACACCGGTCTGCCAGAAGGTCCGCCAGCGCGGCAGCCAGGACGGAACGGCCGGTAAAACCCAGCCAAATGCAGCCGCTGCGCTGATGGCGAAAAGCGTCCAGGCCTGCAGATACAGCTTGAAAACAGTGTTCATGCGGCCGATATCGCCGCGCAGCACGATCACTTCAACGATGATGGTCAACACCAATCCGGTCCCAACCATGAACAACACACCGCGCTTGGCATCCGAGAGACCGGGTCGCAGGATCAGTATCCCGGCCCAGGCCGCCAGCGGCAGCGCCAACCAACCAATTTGCACCTTAAGATATGCCAGGTAGACCAGAATTGACAGGAATGCCGCTGTCGCCAATTCGATGATCAATTGATGCTTTTTTAGCTTATTCAAGGCCGAGACCGGCGTATTAGCCATCCACTCGCGCGTCTCCCAGGCCATCCAGCAGACGATCAGGAACAAGAACACTCCCCAATGAGTCAGGTAAGACCAAATTGGGGTGTGCGAGCCTTTCCAGCGGTCCACGGCGCCGTACGCCTGCCCATACCAGTGCAGGTAAGGTTGGTAGAGCAGGGTGGACAACAGGTAAAGCACGAGCATGCTGCCAACCGCCAGCAGCAAACGCTGCCCGGCGGGTGAAAAACCGTAACGCGAACGGTCAATTTCAGTATAGCGAAAGACGGCATAGCCAACTGCCAGCGCTGCCAGTGGCAGGTATGTGTAAAAGTCCCAAGTATTGGTCGGGCGGATGGCACCAATGACCAGCGCGCCGACAAAAAAGCTCAGGACCATCGCGCCGCGACCGGCGAATTTGGCGCGCGCTTTGACGAATGAAAGCGCCCAGGCAATCGTCAACAAAGTCAGCGGCAGGACCAGCATGTGGGCGTGCATGTCGCTGTACAGGAAGGTGAAAAAGGGGAATTCGGTGATCGGCTCAACGTCGCCCGGCGCGGGTATGACGCGACTGGGGAACCAGTACCAGTCACCGGGACCAAAAGGCAGGCCACCGCTTTTGAAGGAGGCGACAAAACCTTGGGCAGCCCAGACCCAGCGCTGGAAAATGTTCACATTGGCAGTGATGGCATTCGGGTCAGCCAGACGCTGCAGCCCCTGGAAGATCATGCGGATGGTTCCCAGATTTCCGAGCACCACCATCAATAAGGCAGCCGCAATCCCGGCCAGCAGGCGCGGACTGAATATCGATGACCCGCCATCATCCGCGTCGGTTTTCTCACCCAGGAAATTCCAGCCTACCGAGAAAGCGCTGATGGCAACTGTGGCGAACATCGTTGGCAGAATAAAATTGTAAGCAATGGACGGCACGATGCCAAGCAACTTGACCGGGGTGCCGACCAGGACGAAGCCGTAATAGTAGTAGTTGATGTATCCGCCCGCAAACCACGGGTCATAAGGCGGGAAACCGGTGCTCTTTAAAACAGCGTTGAAGTAGGAGAAATCCATCGGTCGCTCGCCGCCCTTGGACGGATGCCACAGGTCAGGGTTGCCCAGGCGGATGAGCAGGTCGAAAGCAAAGAACAGCAGGAACAGCCCCTCAACGGTCAGGAAGTAGCGCTTGCGAGTCTTGAATTCGTGGATCAATTCATCCCGCTGCAGATGCCCCAGGACAGCTCCGGTCACAAGAATCCCGCCAAAGACGACGGCAATGGTAAGACGGCTGTAGGGGATGCCGACCGAACCAGCCAGCCAGGAGAAATATGCCAGCAACACCAGTCCCAGCGCGCGCGCCAGCGGATAACCGCGGTCAGATAAGCCCGGGAAGGCCAGCCGTATGATCGGATAGGTTGCCAACCCGAGGATTAAGACGAAGATATACCAGATCACCAGCCCCAGGAACGGGTAGCGGTTCTGCAGCCAGTCGTAGTTGAACAACTGCGACCAGGTGCCACTCAACTGTTGTTCCGCCCAGCGGCTGGCGGGCAACATCAAATCCTTGTAGGAGCCGGCCCGGCGCGGTGTCAGATGGACGACATGGCTCAAGTCCACGCTTCCAAGGAGGGCCTGCACCTTGGCCGGGTCGTAAGTATCACTTTTCTTGAAGATCAGCACTTTGGGGTGATCGTAGACGGTGAAGGCTTCTTCCGCGAACTGGTCGTTGATTTGCATAGTGCCCAGATACGGGATATCCAGGGTTGGATAAGATTCGAATACTTTGACCAGTTCATAGCCCAACTGCCCCTGGAACTGGCCTGGCTTGGCGACGTTGTAACACCAGATGATGTCCTTGTCGGGCGGACAACCAACCAGCGCGCGATAATAAGCTGTTGAAAGCGGGTAGCGTTCCGGGACGCGGGTGATCGTGGCCCACTGGCGATTGGAAGACATGAAAATATAATCGCCTTGGTTGAGCGTATTGACAAAGCGCGCCAGTTTATCGGGATTATCATCCCAGTACATCTCGAAGTTCAGGCCGGGTTGGTAAAGACCGCTATAGCCGTCATAACCGTCCATGCGCAGTGGCAGGCCATCATCCCAGGACGATTCGTTGATCGGGGCCGCGCCCATCAGCGTAATCGGATCGGTTGATTTAATATCCAGGAAATAAGTCTGCCCGGCAACGAACGAGACGGATTTATCCAGTTTGAGGGTGTAGCCCGCGCCACGCGATCCGTCTGGGGTGCTGAAGTCGGCCGTGACGGCCGCTTGTCCCAGCACCTGATCGGAAGCCGGGTCGGGTGCGGTGGATAGGGTCAGGTTGAGTGTCTGCGGGCCTGTCGATGGAGCCACATCTTGCAGATGGCTGGCAACAATGTTCATCAGCTCGCCGTCGAATTGGTTTGTAAAGGATGCCTGATATGGTTTTCCGGGAGTGATCTTACAATCCACCGGTGCCTCTACAACCTGGGCGTTTGGATCATCGGCTCCATTTAAAGGCAGCTTGATCAACCCACACAAATCAACCGGATCGGTAATCTCGTCAGCAATGCTGATGTGAATGGCATACGTCTGCCCGATTTGTAAAGTGACCGGGATATCAAGATTAAATACCTGAGCTGCCGAAGCCTGGTCGACTGGTGGGGCGAAGGTGCCGGTCAGGGTGGCATGGGAAATAATATGTGAGTCGCTGCCAACTTGCTGCAGAACTGTCAACAGTAGCGTTCGCTGACGCGTGATTGCCCGGCTGACGTGCGGCAAATACACCTGACTGATCGTGCCGCTTTCATTGGCAACGACCGGTGTGAGAAAGGGCACGTCCGGCTGGATGGAGAGGCCGTTCGGGAACGGAACCGGTTGCTGGGTGTGCGAGCCAGATTGAAGCACTTCCAAGTTGATCGGGGCGGATACGTTGGAATAAATCCAACGGGTTGCGGCTACGCGCGTGTGCGGTACCTGGTAAATATGGACGAAGGCGAAAGCCCAGGCAGTGGTCAGCAGGAGCACTACGATGCCGACAACCCATCCCAATGGCTTTAAGTTGATCGTGATCGATTTCGCCTTGCCAACCGTCCATTTCCCAAATTGGAAGACTGCCCAGCCAGCCATCAAGGCCAGCAGGGGATAGATCGGCAACTGGTAACGCATGGTCGGATTGAACTGGAGGGACTGCCATAGGAAATAAGCGGCTGTCCAGCTCCATAACAAGGCGTGTTTCGGCCAATCCCCTTTCAGCATGCGCCAGCCCATCCATAGAAATCCGATCCAGGCCAGGATGCCCAGCGGCAATCCAAGCCCCCACTTGGTCAGGTTTTCAAATGAAAACAGGTGCGAGCGCCGGGCCCATTGCAGCGCGAATGGCACGTCGATATCGCCGTTAGCCTGCCCGCGTTGTTCACGGATATTGGCAATCCAGTTCGGGTTTGGCCTGAGGCCCAGCAGACCGGGTCCATTGAAAGCGTAAGGCTGGAAGATACGGAAGGAGACCGCTGAAGCGATCGCGCCAACCAAAATAAATCCAATCGCCAAAGTCAGGACGTGATTGAATGCTTCGGGGGTACTACGCCTCACAATGCTGCCGGGACGTAAAGCGCCAATCAGGAAGGCGGCTGGGAGCAATATCGCCAGCGGCGCCGCATTCAGCTTGGAAGCCACCGCCATACCTAACGCCAATCCGAATGCCAGGCTCCACCAGAAGAGCGGATGCCGTGCAAAAGTGCGCAGGCTGGGCATCTCCGACGGGTCCCACTTGAAGGCTTCTTCCTGGACGCGTACGGCAAAGTAGGTGGCTAAGAAGATGAAGAAGTTGGCAAAGGTGTCAACTGTGAAGAAATGCGACTGCTGGATTTGCAATACCGCCAGGGCTGAGAAAGTCGCAGCCAACAGAGCGACTTTGCGTTTATACAACCTTGCGGTTATGAAATACAGCAAAAGGATCGTACCCAGATCCGCCAGGGCTGAGATCTGGCGCCCAACCAGGAAAACCTGGTCGTAACCGGTCTGGTTGAGCAACTCGGCCACATAGCGTACGACGAAGATCGGCAGGGTACCGTAGACGAAGAAACCGAACCCCGAATTATTGGGATTCAGCGGGGAGGTATTTGTATTAAAATACTCCGACAGGCTGACCCATTCTTTTTGCAGATTGGGGCAATCGGACAACGAGAGATTGGTAACTTTGCAGCCATTGACCGGACTGATGCCGGTCTCGACCATAGTCAGGAAGCGCTCATCGGGGTGCAGGTGCTGACTTACGTCCCAGTTTAGTCCAACCAGACGCAAATATGCCGCAACCAGCAGCACGACAATCAACAGCAGGTCGTAAACCCAGGGATGTGAGAGTTTTGTATTCTTCATGATGATGGGGTCGCGAATTGGTTATTCGCCACGAAGAAAATCCAGAAGTTACGGCCCGGAACGGAAGCCTGGAACAAGTTGAGCGCGCCCAGCGGATAAAGCTGACGCAAAGCATCCAGCGTTTCTGTATCTTCTTCTTTGACCAGAAAGAGTTTACTGCCAGAGATGTCCAGTGTCGAGGGCAAAGCATCGCGCTCAAGCGCAGCATCACGCTTGGGGTAGCCCGCCTGGATTCCCACCAAGCGGGTGTCGACCCAGTACGGATACGGCACAACCCAGGCGTTTTCCATCGGATTCCCCTCGGCCACAAATGCCTTGATCACCCTACCCATGTCGGATGTGTTCCAGGATGCCAACCGAAACTCCTGGCTGTACTGATTAAAATATCAATGAGTAGTTCTGGGCACCTGCCCAGAGGAACAAAATACCCAAGACAAAAGAAGCCAAGACTCGCGACGAGCGCGCTTTACCAACTCCTCGCAAGCTTTTATACAGGCCATCCAAGGCTAACCCGACAATGATGAATACCGGGATGTAAGCTCCGCCCGTACGATTGAGCGACGGGTTTTCATTGGGGAAGGCCAATGAAAGAATGGACGGCATCATCAAGAGCGGTATAGAGACCAGCAGAAACAGGTCCAGCCAGTGGCGCTCGCGCGCATAACGCACCAGTACCAGCACAAACCCAAAAGCAAACAACGTTGCCGAAACGATATCAAGCGCCGGACGGTTGGGCACGGAATGAACCCAGACATCACCATTGTTGACGTTCATGGTGAACATGGCATTCCACAGGTTGTGCAGAAAAATCTGCCAGGGCGGACCAGATAACTGCGTTTCGGCACCGGTCATGCGAGTCATGATGCGAAACATAAATGCACCTGGATTTTCAGTGGCGTAGCGCAACAAAGGCAGGAAAACCAGCAAGGATGTCAATGCCACAATGATGAACATCAAGACCGTTTGGGTGCGCATCTCTTTGCGTGCATGTAATATGTAGATCCCGATGGCTGCAGTCACCACCAGCGGCATGAAGCGATAGGCTGTATATCCATGCAAACCAATACCCAGGAACAATCCGGAAAGGATGAAGTCATTGCGGTTCTGTGTACGCAGTCCGCGCACAAGGTAGTAAAGCGTTGGCGCAGCAAAAACCGGATATAGCGGGAAGCGCAGTCCTACGCGGCTGATGACATTCGGCCAGTAGGCAATCCCCGTCAAGAATAGCGCAAAAAGCGCCACCCTTCGTCCGCCGACCTCTTTGCCAAGCAGATAGACATACGGGAGTGTAAACACGCCCGCCAGGACAGTCCCGATCTTCAAACTCATGAAAGAGAGCCCCGTACCGAACAGCCATGATACAAAAAATGTCAGGTACATCTGAATGGCTTCGCGCCCGGTATTGCGTGGGAAGAAGATGTGCGTCTGGCCAACAGAAACATCATAAACGTCGAGTAGTTTTTCAGCGTGATCACTGAAAGGTTCCGCAGGCGTACCGCTCAAATTGTAGAAACGATAGAACAGAGCAATGGCAAGGACGGTCAGCAGGAGAATACTCCAGCGGGTGATATTGATCTGCCAGTGATCCTGGCTTAAAAATCGCTTGAAGCGGGTCAAGACTGTTGGCTCACCTGGCCTTACCAGCCAGATGCCGTGGATGTACAACGCCAGCGCCAACAGCCATAAAGTCAGGTTTAGTGGCGTGAACAGATTTCCGCCGAAGGCCAGGAAAGCTGCCAGCGCCAGGGGCAGGGAAACAATCAAATAAATGAGTCGATATGTGAGTGGATCATACGCTAATTCGGATGGGCGCAGAGGCACAAGCGTCCATTCATGGATATAGAAAGCCCAGAGCAACATTCCAAACGCCAGCCCGTAAAATACCAGCGCCAGGCTTTTCGATACTGGGGATGGTTCAAGCTGTAATTGAGCAAAGAGTCCCAGGCCAAGCGCCAGTAAAGAACGCCAGGGATAGGGCCCCAAATACACGGCTGGCTTTTCTTCCTTCACTTCCGGCGGCACTTCATCCTGATCGACCGCAGGGATTTCGATGTGCCGCCTGCTCCAAGGCAGCTTCGATTTTAAGTAATCCAGAATGCTAGGCTCTTCCATACTGCAAAACTCTCTCCGATAAGGTTTTTGTGGTTTTGCTACATCCGTCTGGCAATGTAAAACGTGTATGCGCCGCGTTCCTGCGGAACGGGTTCATTATAGTACCTACGCAAAAGGGACAGGATCAACCATAAGTTCCAGCGAGTAGGCACCAGAATCCAGCGGCCGAACAATTTTTTGGACACCAGGGCCGGCAGACCCAGGTAATGCCCCCATTCGAGGGCAGCCAGCGCTGCAGGGGAGAAATAATGCCAATATTTTTCGATCTTAAACCCAGCCAGGCCTAAGCGCTTTTCCCAGGTTTCGGGATCATCGCAGTGATGGTGTCGGGAAATCCGATTAAAAAAGGCACGGTAAGCTGCCGCCAAGGGTTTCAGCCCGAGGGCATCAAAAAAACGCGCCACGGAAAGGTTAGGGAGGAAGTTGTGGTTGGGAACGCAGAAAATGAACGGGGCACCCGGTTTGAGCACTCGTGCTGTTTCGACCAGCACTTCATCCAAGTGCGGAATATGCTCAAGTACTGAGTTGCTGATCGCGGAAGCAAAGTACGCGTTTGGATAGGGCATGAAGGCACCATCGACCTGGGTCAGCAAGTCGTAGACGTCACGTTCCCCAGCTTCTTTGATCGGCAGCCACCACGGATCGAGGCCAACCTCCAATTTGCGCTCGAAGGTCAACTGGGCAAAATCGCCGTCACCGCAACCTACGTCCAGTGTGGGCGAGGGAATTTCGAGCCCCTGATAGAAGCGCGACTCGAAAGCGCGCAGCAAACCGCGGAAATAGGGCAGGTCACGGATTTGGAGGAAGAGGAAATCTTTCAAGTGTTCTCCGTCAGGGCAATGTCTACTCGTCCAAGCGTGGAAATCGCACCCCGCTCATTTGGTTTTCAAGCGTGCGAACAATTGCTCATATTTTGCCGCCACAGAATCGGGATCGAAGGGACGCGCGATCTCGGCTGGATCGCGACGATATTTAAGTGGCTCGGCCACGATCTGCAGGATGGCGTCTGCCAATCCTCTGGCATCACCGATGGGAGCCACCTTACCCATCCCGGTCATTTTGACCGGCTGGCGTACTCCCGGCAACGCAGAAGCCACACATGGAACATTGTTCAGCATGGCTTCAACCTGGACCAGGCCAAAGGCTTCGGTAGAATTGAGCGACGGGACGACCAGCACGTCCAGGTTAGGGTAAAAAGCTGTCATCTGTGCCGGACTGAGTATCCCCAGGAATTTCCAATGTTCATTGGCTTCGTACTCGCGGATGCGCGGCATGAGCCGGTCATGGTAGATCCCTTCGCCCATCACGTCCTGATACTGCCCGGCGAAAAGCACCTGAGCAAGGGGATATTGCTCCAGGATGCGGGGCAGCGCATCCAGCAGGATCTCAACGCCTTTCTCCGCCGCGAATCGTGCAGCCATACCGATCACCGGACGGCGTTCAGCAGTATGATGGTCGCGGGCAAACGCTTCGATCGAACCGCGTTCTGCCGGGGGAAGTTCAACCGGCGGCAGAATCGGAGTCAGTTTGTGCTTATAGCGCGAGAGGTACGGCGAGTTATCAGCATAATCCTGGGTATAGGTGACAATATGATCGGACAGCAGGCCAGCCATATTGTTCTGGAAATCCATCACCAGATTCACTATTCGGTTGAAAGGCCCGGGTGGCAACAACAGGTCGCAGTGATACGTCAAGACAGTGGGTTTGCCAAACAGCCGCCCGCGGAAGGCCACGCCGGGCGCGTCGAATTGCGGCAGGTGTAACTGGACCACATCGTGCTGGGAGACAAGTTTGGTGGCAACCCAGCCAAATGTCGGGGCAAGCGTGCCCTTGCTGATCCGAAAAGCGACCGGGATGCGGATGATCCGCACGCCATCCAGCTTCTCTTCACGTGGCAGGGATTTATCGTATTGGGTAGTCATGACGGTTACTTCGTGACCGCGCCGCGCGAGAGCCCGCGCCAGGCGTTCGGCGTAGATCGTCAGACCGGAGGTGTGTGGACGATAATAAGTCAGGACGGTAAGAATGCGCATTAGGTGTGTTGGTGATTGACTTCGGTGATATCGCAATACAGCAGGCCCGGATAGCAGCCTTCGCATTCGAGTTGCAAGGTGGCGTGGGCGATTTCATATTTATGGAACAGCAATTCGCTGATCCGCGTTTGGATGTCCGCGCCCTGGCTGATGGTGAGGTCGTCGGTGACAAGGTGAGCCGAGAGCGTACGCAATCCCCGACTGATGCTCCAGACGTGCAGATCGTGAATATCCCGCACGCCCGCAACTGCCTGGATATCGGTGATCATCTGGTCGATGTCGATCCCGGCCGGAGTGGCTTCCATCAGGATGTCGACCGACTCGCGCAGGATGCCCCAGGCGCTCCACAGGATCAGCAGGCCGATCAGCAGGCTGACGAGTGGATCGACCCAATTTGCGCCGGTAAAGCGAATGATAAATCCAGCCACGACCGCGCCAATCGTGGAAAGCACGTCGCCCATCAGGTGCAGGAAAGCGGAACGCAGATTAAGGTCGTGCTCCGAACCACGCCTTACCATCAAGGCCGTGACCAGGTTGACGATGACCGCCACGATCCCGACTCCAATCAATACATCAGCCTGGACCTGAGGTGGGTTCATCAACCGATGGTAAGCCTCATAAAAAATACCCAGCGCGATCACGACCAGCGTGGTCGAATTGATCAACGCAACCAGAATCCCAGCCCGATGGTAACCGTAAGTCTTCTCGGAATCAGCCGGACGGGTGGTGACGCGCAGTGCCCACCAACTCAAGCCCAGCGCCAGTACATCGGTGAAGTTATGCGCCGCGTCGGTCAACAGCGCCAGGGAGTTGGCAAACACGCCGGCAAAGATCTCGACCACTACAAACAGCAACGTCAGTCCCAGCGAAAACGCCAGGCGGCGGACAGTTTGACGGGTGACATCACCAAAATGGGTGTGGGAATGGCTCATGATGGGTAAATTCTAATCGATGTATATTAACACAAGATTTGACAGGGCGCCTGCTTCTCGCCTTACAAGTTTTTAGAAAAGGTCCTTGTTAGCGCTGACCCAGTCAAATAGCTGCTTCAGGCCGGTTTCGACGTCGTATTTGGGCTTCCAGCCCAGCACCTGCCCGGCCTTGCGGATATCAGCCACAAAGACCTTCTGGTCGCCGGGACGCCAGTCGCCGCGCGATACGGGCAGCGTTTTGCCAAGCAGCTTTTCCAGCAAGGGACAGAACTCGGTCCAGATGGCGATGGTGTTTTGGGCGCCGCCGCCCAAATTGAAGACCTGCCCGGCTGTGGTCTCAATTTTGTCCAGCGCCAGGTCGTATGCATCCAGTAAATCGTAGACGTGCAATAAATCGCGCACCTGTTTGCCGTCGCCGTAGACCGTGATCGGGCGTCCGGTCACAGCGGCGATCACGAACCAGGCTACCCAGCCCTGGTCCTCCACCCCGAATTGGCGCGGGCCGTAGATGCAGGACTGGCGCATGACCACTGTCGGCAAGCCATAGATGCGGGAATAATCGCGCACGTACTGATCACCCGTCCCTTTTGAGCAGCCATACGGTGAGTGGAAGTCCAGCGGTTGGGTTTCGGGTGCACCGAAAGGCAGGTCAGCGTAGCACCAGCGGGTGGCTTCCTCGACCACCTTCACGTCGTCCATGCCGCCGTAAACCTTGTTGGTCGAGGCATAAACAACGATCGGGTTGCGCCCCGAAAGACGCGCCCCTTCGAGCACGTTGAAGGTACCCAGGGCGTTGATCTCGAAATCCGGGCGCGGATCGGTGACTGAAGTGGTCACGGCCACCTGGGCTGCCAGGTGAACGATCACATCTGCAGCGCGCGCAGTTTTGGCAATCGAGTCGGCATCGCGCACATCGCCGACCACCAACTCGAATGCGTTCTCGCCATGCACGGATTTTAGCCAGTCCAGATTGCGCGGTGCTCCGGCGCGGGAAAGGTTGTCAAAAATGGTGACGTTCTCGCCGCGTTCGAGCAGACGATGAACGTAGTTCGAACCAATAAAGCCGGCTCCGCCGGTAATTAAATATTTTTTCATCATTGGCGCTCCAGATCAATCCAGGTGATCGATTGTCGTAGGTTCTTTTTTGTTTGGCATCAAATGGGCATAGACACCCATCAAGCTTTCCCCATCACGTGCGAAGACCAGCATACCGATGGCACCGGAGAAAATGATATGTAAGAAATGCAGCAAGACAGCGTAAGCCAAAGCCGTACCGCTACCGATGCCGATCACGGCCAGGGCTGCCACCATGGTCCCTTCGAACACACCCAGCGAAGCAGGGGCAGAGGGGAGGGCGATGCCCAGCGAGACGGCGCCCATACTGAAGATGCTGGCCCATAACGGGGTACTTTTCACAAATCCCAGCAGCAAAACGTAGTAGTTGGCAGCCCCAAAGAACCAGGTCGAAAGCATCCAGAAGGAGCTGAGCGCAAAGCGCGGCAGACTGGTCAAGGCTGATAAACCATCCAGGAATGAGTCGATCCGCGGCAAGACATGTTGCGCAAGGGCAGGAATCCGTCCAGCAAGACGATCCACCCAACGGCGCAAGGGCAGGCGGAAACGAGCGATCAAGTGCAGCGATAGCAGACCGACGACGACCAGTCCGAGGGTGGTCAGAGCTGCGGGACGGGCCCAGGCTACCTCGTCGCCCAGGACGAAGGGCAAAGTCCCGATCAGCAGCATGGCGGCAAAGGCCAGGTCGTAAGCCCGTTCGATCACAATGGAAGAGAGCGCGTGAAAGGTGGCCAGGTCCGCTTTGCGTCCGAGTAAGAAAGCCCGTCCTAATTCACCCAGGCGCAGCGGCAAAATGTTGTTGAGCAGGTAGCCCTGCATCAAGGCACCGAAAGACTGACCAAAGGTCGGCTTGCCGTTCAAGAGAGTACGGTTGGCCATAGCGCGGCTGCCGGTGGAAGCGAAGTAAAGCAGGGTAAAAGGGACGAGATAACGGTAATCGAGCGTTCGGATGGCCTTCCCCGCGCTTTGCCAATCCACGCTGCGGGCGAGGACGATGATGAAAATCAAGCTGATGAGCACACCG
The DNA here is from genome assembly GCA_963790075.1 of uncultured Chloroflexia bacterium. GTDB lineage: Bacteria > Chloroflexota > Anaerolineae > Anaerolineales > Villigracilaceae > CAYOUV01. Next base: position 396,464 of record CAWBNG010000004.1, on the reverse strand, counting down.
GGCAACCAGCGGCGGGATTCTTTCAGGATACGAGACATAATTTCTTCCATTCGGGCAAGGCAGCCTGTTGCCCGCCAAATCGATCTTATTCCTCTTCCAATCTGAGCACGGCCATGAAAGCTTCTTGTGGGATTTCCACGTTGCCGACCATCTTCAGACGTTTTTTACCGCGTTTTTGTTTCTCGAGCAGCTTTTTCTTGCGGGAGATGTCACCGCCGTAGCACTTCGCCAGCACATCTTTGCGCACAGCCTTGACGTTGGCGCGGCTGATGACCCGTCCACCGGCCACAGCCTGGATGGCAACCTCGAAAAGCTGGCGCGGGATGATCCCTTTCAGCTTGGTGATAAAGCGCTGTCCCTTGTGATAGGCATCTTTTTCGTGGACGATGGAAGCCAGCGCATCAACCGGCTCGCCGTTGACCAGGATTTCCAGTTTTTGCAGGTCATCAGTGCGGTATTCGGCAAACTGATAATCGAGCGAGGCGTAACCGCGCGTGCGCGATTTAAGTTCGTCGAAGAAATCGACGATCAACTCGGAGAGCGGGATGGTGTAATTCAGCTGCACCCGGTGAGGGGCGGGATAATCCTGCCCGTTGAACTCGCCGCGCCGCTTGGTGACCAGATCCATGATCGGACCGTAATAGTCGGTCGGGGTGATGATCTCAATCGTCATCCACGGCTCGCGAATTTCGACGACCTGGGCTTCGTCCGGTAATTCGGCCGGCGAATCGATCAGGGTCTTCGAGCCATCGCGCAGCACGACTTCGTATTCGACCGATGGGGCGGTGAAGAGCACATCCAACAGGTATTCACGCTCCAGACGTTCCTGGATGATCTCCATATGGAACAGACCCAGGAAACCAGCACGAAAGCCGAAGCCCAATGCCTGGGATGTCTCGGGTTGGAAAACCAGCGAAGCATCGTTGAGTTGCAACTTGTCGAGCGCATCGCGCAGGTCGGGATAATCGTCAGCGTCGACCGGGTAGATACCGGCAAAGACCATCGGTTTGGGCTGGCGATAACCGGGCAGTGCCTCATCTGCCGGGGCGGAGGCTTTGGTAAAGGTGTCACCAACGCGGCATTCCTGCACGGTCTTCAAGCCGGTGGCGATATAACCGACCTCACCGGCCGACAGGTCTTTGACCGGTTTAAGATTGGGAGCAAATATGCCGATCTCGACCGGCTTTATATTCGTCCTGGTTGCCATCATGCGCAGGGTGTCTGTCGACGAGATGGACCCTTCGACGACGCGGATGTAGGCGATCACCCCCTTGTAGGCGTCATAATGCGAATCGAAAACCAGCGCCCGCAACAGCGAATCGGACTCACCCGGGGGCGGGGGCACCTTTTCGACGACAGCTTCCAACACCTCTTCAACGTTCAAACCAGATTTGGCCGAGATGCGAATCACGTCGTCAGCCTCGACACCCAGCAGCGAGGCGATATCCTCAGCCACTTCATCCGGGCGGGCAGAAGGCAGGTCGATTTTGTTGATGACGGGAATGATCACTAAATCCGCTTCAATGGCAGAGTATAAATTCGCCAGCGTTTGCGCCTCGATCCCCTGCGATGCATCCACTACCAGAACTGCACCCTCGCAAGCATTGAGCGCGCGGCTGACCTCGTACCCGAAGTCTACGTGACCGGGAGTATCGATCAGATTGAGTTCATAAGCCTGGCCATCTTTGGCTGTGTAATTCATGCGCACCGCCGAGGCTTTGATGGTCACGCCCTTTTCCCGCTCTAAATCCATAGTGTCCAGCACCTGCTCCGTCATATCACGCTCGGAGATGGTGCCGGTTAGTTGCAACAGACGGTCGGCCAGGGTAGATTTACCGTGGTCGATGTGGGCGATAATGCAGAAATTGCGGATGAAAGTCGTCATAGAAGCAGCCTGAAAGTATAACCGATTTTATCAGGGCTGTTTCTTGATGAAAGCATGCATATCCTTGAGGAAATGGCGCCACTCGGTTTCAGACGTCAATTTGCGTTGATTGTTGGCAGCATGCCGCTGCATGATCTCGACAATCTTCCCCCCCTCGCCGGTATCCAACCAGAAACCATGATCGTTCTGCGCACAATATTCCAGTTTCAGGTCGTAGAGCCGGTACTGGAATTCCTGCAGGGGTCCATCACAAATCGGACAGCGATACTTTGTGGTTTGGGGACGATGTACCAAAGAGCCTTTGCGCTCATCCTGATCGAAGACCGTATCTTCCAACCGGTCAAGTTCGTCGAAATCCAGCCACATCCCGCGGCAATTCGGGCAAGTATCCGTTTCGAACAGTCCTTTGTAGGACTTCTTCACCAATTCTGTGCCGCATTTTGGACAGTTCATCTTTCGATCCTACCTGTACGATGTAGTATATCCAACTTTTCCTCAATTGGATGGACAGCTGAGTTGCGCGTTCAGCGTCGAGCGCGTTGCCTGATATGCTGAGAGGTTTGTCTCGCCCGCGGAAACTGAATCCCAAAGCGAACAGAGGTCCACTCTTGATCTGGGCAGGTGTTCGAAGGTGCGCAAGCTGAGGCTCAGGGCGGCGTCCCAATCCCCGAGTCTGCCGTACGCTTCGATGAATGGAAGGTTTTCCAATGCATTCGATGGTTCGAGGCCGGATTGGTTGGCTTCTTTTCCATATTTGACGATTTGCTCCCACTCCCCCTGCTGGCGAGCCAGTTCCGCTTTTTGAAAATAGGTGCACCAAGTGGGAACAGGTTCAGGGCCGAAGATGTAGGCCGGAGGCCGTTCGGATCCTCTCGGCACTATCAGGTCCGGCCGGGAAAAGTTCACTACAGGGCGAAAATCGTCTGGCAGCTCTTCATTCGTCAGGTCACCCGGAACGATCACCCACAGGCATTGCTCCGGGTCGTTATAGACACCCAGACTGTTGTCCGGGGTGACCGGGAAGGAATACGTCGAGACCTGGTCTTCATAGTTCAAGTCCCCTGCCAGGAACTTGTCCTGATTCGCCACCAGTAAGGTGCGATAATAGTCCACATACCAGATTGGAGGCTGAGAAGACGTCGAAAACGTATCATATAGTTCATTGATTGCGAAGGCACTGGTATACAGGGGAGTATTTTTCGAAATCGACCGATTGCCTACCAGGACTGTTCCAGGTTTAAGGGCCGGTGCGCGCCAATAAATTTGCCAGTAGAGACGCAACTGCTGGGTCCATTCCCAGCGGTAGTTATTCGTATTGCGCATCTGCATCCCGACCGCCAAGCCAATCAAAACGGATGTCAGCAGGATTTGGCGGTTTTGTCTGCGGTTACCGAAAAAATCGATCGCCGCAATGAATAACAGGCTGGCGCCGAAGATGCTCGGCAAGCTGTAGCGATCGCCAAAAATACCTGGTGTGCTGATATGCCGCTCGACGTACCAGGCCGGCAGGAAGCCCAGCACGACAGCCGCTAAGCCAAGCACAACAGCCTGCTGCAAATAACTATCTTTGGATTGATCTTGAGCCTCGAATTTCAATCGGGAAAGTACCACAGTCAATCCCAGCGCGGTGGCGACCCCGATCAACAGCGAGAAAAGGTTGTATGGTTGCGCCCAGTCGATCAAACCCGGAGTGATCGCAGTCTGCCAGGCAGTCACCAGAAGGGTAAGTATATCTTGCACCCCAAAACGAATGAAATCCAATGCGGCTTGCACCGGCTCCTGACGGAAATTATCCAGGACGCTTTTCGTTCCATAGGTGACAAATCCGGGACCGAAGAGGCCGAGACGCCAAATCTGGTACATGCCAAGGATCAATAGATACGGCAACCATTTCCAGATGACCTTGCCGACGCGCTTCGACGGTCGTGACTCCTTTTCCTGGAAAAACAGAATGATCGGACGCAGGAATTCCAACCCGAAGAAGTATTCCAGAATAACCAGGTGCAGAGCTTCAAATGCCAACGAAAGAATCGTGAAAAGCCAGAGACGATGCGGTTTCCTTTCGGCAGCGATCATCAGTCCCAGCGAGGTCAAAAAGGCTGCGTAGGCAAAGAAATGGACGCTATAGACGACCGCGATGGAATTTTGGGAAAATGCCGGGTAAACGCTGAACAAAATGACCATTAAGGTGACGGAAGTACGATGATCAGGCCACAAATTGTCCAATGTCCACCACATGATCCCCCCGAGGACAAAACGCAACAGTAAACTGTAAATATGCCAGCGCAATGGGTTGTCTGTGGAGATGAGAAACCCCGGCAAAAGTGCCAACACACCAACCTGACGGGGTCCGCCGTAAAAGATGGTATTGAAAATCCCCAAGGTTTGATAGCGATAGACGTACACCCAATCATCCCAGTAGAATCCAAGGCGGCCCAACTGGAAACCGTAAGCCAGCAGCATGGTCCCAAGGATCAGCAGGTAAGGAACGTAACGCCTGATTGAATTGTGCAAAGTTTCAGAGCTGAGAGAAACCTGTAGAAAAGTTTTAACGCGATTCATTACCCGATATCCATACAGCCGTCAGAAGGAATCGAAACTACCTTTCGTGACAAAACCTTGAATTCACTAGATCGTATCGGCGATGAGGAGCAAAGAATTTGGGTCAAAAGCGAGAAATTTCACCTTTGAGCTCGCCCAACCCAAACCTGTTGCTACGTAGTGTACGCTGATTTTACTCGAGCTAACAGATTTTTGGGATAATCGCCTAGAAATATCCTGAAACAAAAGAGGGGCAGGGTACTTCAAACGCGTACCCTGCCCCTGGATTCGCACCTCTAAAGGGCCAGCTCGACTTCGATCTGATCGCGGACGCGGCTAAAAATGCCGCTCAATGGCATGGATTTCGGGCAGGCCTGCTCACACATGCCGCAGCCAGCACATGAGACCAACCAGTTGACCAGATCTTCACGTTGCATCCGACCCCCTTTGACCCGGCGCGGATAATCCACCGAACAGATCGGACAGACATCCAGGCAGCTTTGGCATTCGCCACAGGCCTCGAACTGGTCCATGAGTGTATCCAGATCAACCGGCAAATTTGCATTCAGACCGTTGATTACACGTTTGCGGGTCTGGCTGTGACGATCGGAAATCTTGGCCAGCATTTTCTCCCGCTTTGCGACCAAAACCCCATCAGCCATTCCATCCGTGATGGACTCGAGCACAAGTTTGCCATTGCGAGCCTGAACCAGCATGGACTGGCGCACCGGCAGGCCGAGCACCCCAATATTGACATCCCCGCCCATGGCACCGGGTTGAGTGCACATCTGACAAGCCGGTCGGTAGCGGTAAGCGGAAATCCCACCTTGTGGAGCGAAGCGCAAAGCTTCTTTGGTCAGGCTCTTGGCTGAGCGCGCGGCGCGCCATTCGAACTCTTCCGCCGGGAAGGTGCCCAGGCAGTCCACACAAATGATTAACAGGTCCTGCGTCCTGACTGCGCCACGAGCAGCCATCTCATGCAAGGCGCGCATCTCGCACGGGCGCAGGAGCACGCCCAGACGTGCTCCTGAAGATTTTTGGGCCGCCTCGACCACCCGGCGGGCGGTATTGGCTTTCATCAGCGGTTGGAACGGATTGACCGATTTCAGTTGCTCCGGCGTCTTTAGTAAGGATCCGTTCTCAATACCGGGGGTGACAACCATCGCGTCCAGATTGGTTTGTCTCCACAACGCCGCGATAAATTTTTGCAAGGTACCAAGCGGATCGCCGTGCGTATTCAAGGTCCATTCAGTGTTCATGATTTACCTCCAGAAGCTTCTTCCTGCATCCGGGTTTCCAGGATTTCGACAATATCCAAGACTTTAATCTGGTCGCCCAGACCCTTGGAACGGATGGCGTCGTCAAACATCAGCAGACAGTACGGACAGGCCGTGGCGACCACTTCGGCTTTGGCATCCAGCGAGTCGGCCAGGCGGCGATGATTGATGCGCGTGTTGGCATCCGTTTCAAGCCACATTTGACCGCCACCGCCACCGCAGCAGAAGGAGTTCTCTCCCTGGCGTGCCATCTCGACCCGCTGCACCCCAGCCTGATCGAGCAACTGGCGCGGCTGGGCATAAATCCCGTTGTATCGGCCCAGGTAACAGGAGTCGTGGTAGGTGACGCTTCCGTGCGCGCCGTTCCCGCCTGCCTGGTTAACCGGCAAACTCAACTCGGTCAATAGTTCGGTATAGTGCAACACTTTGAAGTCCCCGCCCATCTGCGGGTATTCGTTCTTGAGCGTGTTAAAGCAGTGCGGACAGGCCGTGACCAAGCGCTCGAACTTGACCCGACCCAGAGTTTCGATATTTTGTTTGGCAAACTCCTGGAACAGGTACTCGTGCCCCAGGCGGCGGGCGGTCTCACCGCAGCACATCTCGTCGTAACCCAATACGGCAAAATCCACGCCGGCTTTCTGCATCAACCGCACCAGCGCGCGCACGACTTTCTTATTGCGCTCGTCGAAGGCCGCAGCACATCCGGTGAAGAGCAGCACATCCGTCTGATCACCGGGAGACAATTCGCGCACTTCCAGCCCCTCGGCCCAGGCCATGCGGTTTTCCGGCGGCAAGCCCCAGGGATTACCCTGGCGTTCCATGTTGCGCATCGTATCTCCGACCGACTTGGGCATCTGTCCGGTGGTCAGTACCTGGTAACGACGCAGGTCGATGATCTCGTCCACCGGGCTGACAAAGGCCGGGCACTTTTCCACGCAGGCACCGCAGGTGGTGCAGTACCAGGGCAGCGCTTCGGGCAGCACCCCACCGAGCAATTCCTTGTCGCCGTGACCATTGCCCGCGACCAGCGTTTCCAGCATGGCCGTCCGCAGGGACTGGATTAACTCGCGTGGCGAGTAGGGCATGCCGCTGAAGTTGGCCGGGCAGACCTCTTCACAACGCCCGCAGCGCACGCAGGCGTCGAACGAGAGCAATTGCTGCGAGGTAAACTCCGTGATCTTGCCAGCCCCAAGCAACTCGGTGGTCTCGATCTCTTCGATCTTTTCTAATGTCCCGGTCTGGCGCAGTCTGCGTGTCAAAATGTTGAGCGGCGTGTTGACCAGGTGGCGCAATTTGGTGAAAGGAATGCTGGCCACCAGCGTCAGGGCCAGGCCAACGTGCAGGTAAACCAACGGGTCATGCCAGATCACGGCCGCTTGAGGCGAGACCCCGGCGGCTGCCAGCAGCCCGGCGACCCAGTTCCCAACCGGCGACCAAACCGCCCAGGCTGGTTTGGTGACCAGTAAGCGCAACCCCTCGTTGGTGAAACCGACCAGCGCGATCCCGAACAGCATCGCCAGAGCGTAGCTATCGTCCCAGCGCGTCTCAAGCGTCTTGGGACGCAGCACGTAGCGGCGGAAAGCCGCCAGCAGGACGCCCAGCAGGATGGCGACCCCGGCCAGGTCCATGGTCAACTCGTAGGCCAGGTACCAGCCCTGGCGCGGAAAATCCGTCAGCGCGAAAGGCGTGAAGAGCTGCATCTGCATCAGATTGATGGCCGTGCCGATCACCTGGATGGTCACACCCCAGAAGAGCAGGGCGTGCATCAGGCCGGGATAAGCTTTCTTCAGGATGCGTACCTGCCCCAGCACGTGCACAAAGAAATCGCGCAGGCGCGGGAAGGTCTTGACGCGCAAGGCCTCCCAGGAGATTTTGGCCTTGGGCTTGGCGTTGGCTTCGACGCTCATGAGGCACCTCCAACGTTGATATAGATTTGCCCTTCCGATACTTCAGCCACCAGCGCCATCAGCGGAGCGGGCGGCGGGCCGGAAACCACGCTGCCGTCCTGCGGGCTGAAATAACCGTCGTGGCAGGGGCAGTCCAGGCGCTGCGCCTCTGCGTTCCACTTGACGATGCAGGCGAAGTGGGTACAGACCGCAGAGTAGGCTTTCAGCCCTTCCGAAATGTGCACCACAATGGCCGGGTAGCGTCCAAATTTGACCATCTTCGCCGCGCCAAGCGGCAACTCGTCCTCGGCGCAGACCAGCACCGGCTCGGTGGGCATCTCTTCCAGCTTGGGAGGGTAAAAATAGGATACGACCGGCGTCCCGATCACGCCGACCCCGATCAGCGATCCAAAAAGTTTGAGGAAGTCGCGGCGATTCATCTCAGCTCACCTCCCCCCAGATGGTTAGTGCGATCAGCAGGATCAAACCGGCCGTCACGGCGATCAGGCGGATGCGGGTCGCCTTTTTCGTGTCCTGCTTCCTATCGAAGAAGGGCCACAAGGCCAGCACCAGCACCAGCAACACCGGGATCAGCGCCCCGATCGTCTTAGGGATGAATTTCAGCAATTGGTACAAAGCCAGGAAATACCACTCCGGTTTGACGTGGGCAGGCGTGTCCATCGGGTCAGCTGGAGGCTGCAGGCCAACCGGGAAGAGCATACCCAGGACCCCGACCAGCAGCGCCAGCACGACGATCCCGATCATGACCTTGACCTCCGTGCTGAGATGATCCGGATAAAAGGGAATTGTGTCCTTGTGGGTTTCAGGATTAGTGGTTGCCATGCTCTCCTCCTACAAAGGTTGCTTGATGCCCAGCCGGCGCACCATCATGAAATGCACCAGCATGAAAGCCACTGTCGCCAGCGGGACGATGATGATATGCAGGCCGTAAAAGCGGCTGAGCGTCAGGTCAGCTACGTCCCAGCCGACGCGCAGGAAGACCAGCGCCAACTGCCCAATAACCGGGATGCTGGCCGCGATCTCCGTGCCAACGGTGGTGGCCCAAAAGGCACGCTGGTCCCAGGGCAGCAAGTAACCGGTGAACCCAAAGGCCAGGGTCAGGATCAGCAGGGTCACGCCGCTGACCCAGTTCAGTTCGCGCGGCTTTTTGTAGGCCCCCATAACGAAGACCCGCAGCATGTGCGCCACGCACAGGACGATCATGCCGTTGGCCGCCCAGTGATGGATGGCGCGGACCGCTGCGCCGAAGCGCACTTCGTTTTCGATAAACTGGATGCTGGCGTAGGCCAGGTCGGCGCTGGGCTTGTAGTAGAAGGCCAGCATGATGCCGGTTAGGCCCTGGACCACGAACAGGAAAGCCGTGATGCCCCCCAGGCAGTACCACCACTTGAGGGCGAAGCGCGGCACAGGCTTACTCAAGATTTTGGAGAGCGGCTGGGAAATTTGGTAGCGCTCATCGACCCACTCAGCGGTGCGGACGGAGAGCGGCTTCCAGGGTTTGCGCTGGGTCCAGACACTGGCTGAGCGGTATATACCAAAGACAAACACCAGTCCGAAGGTCCCGAAGACCGACCAGCGCGCCAGCGGGGTCCACAGGTTCTTATTCTCGCCGCCAATGTGACAATGCAGGCAGCTGTTTTCTTCCGGAGTGGGCGGGCTGATGCTCACCGGGACCGCGTTCAATGCCTGGGCTGTCTGGTCGATGGATCGACCGGCGCGGGCGATGGCTGTTTGGCCATGCCAGGCTGCCGCGACCAGCAGCAAGGTCAGTGCCCCCAGGATGATCAAGGCCAGACGCAATGACCTACGTCGTTTTGGAAGACTCATAAGCCACCTCCAGAATGCTGATGATGGAAAAGCTCTACCTACAGCATACAGGGATGGGGCGCGATTGAAATCAAGCCTAGGCCTGAAATACCCTAGGGTGCAGACCTTAATTCAACCAGATCGTCACCCTACCGACCGGTCGGTCGAGCGTTTGCAGGGACGAGTACTGACCTTCCCAGGACAGAAAACCTGTATCGGTGATTGCAGCGAGGGTGACTTCTAAAAAGGGGATAGGTTTGTATTAGATAATATTCATGAAATTAGTATTGAAATTTTAATGAATTGGTAATATAGTATTAGAAGTCAGTTGCCAAATGCAATTCCGCCTGAAAAGGGATTGCAAACGTATGACCTGCCCAATCTGCAGAAGGCATACAGGTTGACAGGCCGCCGAATCTCATTCGGCGGTTGTTTTGTTCTACAGGAGGTGTGGAAATAAATTTAAACATATATCCCAACTTTAGCCGTATTGAACCGTCTCAAAATTTCACATGGAGGAATAACATATGAAAGCCAAGTTCTTCAGTGTTCTTCTAAGCGTTACCATGCTGCTGGGTGCAGGCTTCCCAATGGCAGGCGGACTGGTAAGCACGAGTACCTCGGCCGCGCCGCTTCTCGTGAAAGGGCCACAAGCGGTCCCGGCCAGTGTCGCCGGCCCGAATTACGGCCTTTTCAGCTGCCAGGTGGGCCTGTCCGCTGCGGTCTGTTATGACCCGTTTCAGATGCGTCATGCCTACAATACCGACAGCCTCATTAACGCTGGCTTCGACGGCCACGGAAGGACAATCGTGATTGTCGACGCATTCCAGTCCCCCAATATCGTAGCGCAGCTCAATTACTACAATAATTTCTATGGCCTACCAAGCCTGAATGGGCTGGGTAACCCCAATGATCCCAACCTGGGTACTTTTACCCAGATTGCACCGGATGGCCTGACAGCCTTCGATGCGAATGACGGCAATATGGTCGGCTGGGCTGAAGAAATTTCGTTGGATGTACTTTGGGCGCATGCCATTGCCCCCGGCGCAAATATCGTACTGGATCTGGCCAAATCGAATGATGATGCCGACATCCTGAGCGCCACCAAGTATGCCGTAGATAACAATATCGGCGATGTCATCTCCCAGAGTTTCGGCGAGAACGAAAGCTGTATGGATTCGAACCTGCTTGTACAACAGCATCAGGTCTTCGCCGAAGCAACGCAGAAGAATATTACCCTCTTTGCCTCTTCAGGAGATGAAGGCGCAGCACAGCCAACCTGTGATGGCTCGTCTTATGTCAAAGCAGCCTCATCGCCCGCCAGCGATCCCCTGGTAACGGCAGTCGGTGGCACCGAACTGCACGCCGCGGATTACTGCCTATCACAGCTCGGCTGCGACCCCTCTGCCAACCCGGCCCCGGGAACTTACCAGGGTGAGGTTGTTTGGAATGAGTTCGGCAATAGCATCGGCAGCGGCGGCGGTTTCAGTGTCCTGTACGACGAGCCGTCCTACCAGAAAAGCATGATCAAAGGGAAACAACTGGGCGTACCCGACGTATCATACAGCGCAGCCGTCTATCATGGCGTGCTGACCTATCTCGACATTCCAGGGATCCCGGTCGGCATGTACCTCTTTGGCGGCACCAGCGCCGGTTCGCCCCAATGGGCCGCCATCATCGCCATTGCCGACCAGAAGGCCGGTAAACGGCTGGGCTTCATCAACAAGGCGCTTTACCATATCGGCCAAGCACAATCCCACTACGCAGCTTCGTTCTTCGACGTAACCAGCGGGAATAACTCGGTCGTTGAGGATGTCGCCATCCAAGGCTTCGAGGCTGGTCCCGGCTGGGACGCCGCAACCGGCCTGGGTTCTCCAACAACCGATCAAATGGTCAATTACCTGATCCGCTTTGTTTCACCGGGTGACGGAACGGCTGCAATCGCAGGTTCCAAACCGAAACCCAACGGTGGGTCCGGCCATCACATTATGCATGCCCATTAGTCGGAGCTTACCCTCTTAGAAATTCGCTCGTATGAGGCGATGCAAACAAGACAGACTCCATGTGAGATAACACCGTAACCCAATTCACAAGGAGTCCCAATAGCGGGTATCGGTACAATAGCCGATACCCGCTATTTTGATAGCTCGAGACTACTTTGAAAATCGCAGGGAGTTAAGCATACCCCGATACACATCCAAGGCTTCCTTATCCATGGTAGATAAGACGATTCGCTGGGCTGTTCCGTCAGCCGTCACAAGTTCGAAGCTGGCGCTGTAAGTGGAAGATGAGGCATCAACGCAAACTTCGCTGCTCAGACCATAAGCATTAATCAAAGTCGTACAATCCTGGTTCTTATCGGTCATTTGATCCTTGTTGACACTGTCCAATTGCAGGAAAATTGTCCAGCCTTGCGGAGAGCGGAAGGCAATTTCGTTGGCTTGTTGATCGACGAACCAATCCGCTGGATACTCCACGCTCACGCCCAGGCTGGGACTGGTAAACGACAGCCAACCCTGGGGGAGATTGGGAAGCGGTGTGGGGGCTGAATTTGCGGGTGGAGAACCGGGACCCAGAAAAATCGAGGGCGGTCTCACCGTGACAGCCAGGGCCGGCGAGGCTGAGGTCGTTCCACTTGACATTGGAACGTCAGGCGCAGTCATTGTTGCCATCTGATTGGGATAGGAAAACGCTGAACAGCCCGTAAGGCCAGCCACGAGCAGGACGATAATTGAAACCCATAAGGCTTTCATCTCAAAACCTCCATATTAAATATCAAATACACTTTGTAGGTTTCGTAATTTCCCCGATTATTAATTCCCAGACGTCCCTTCGACCTAAAAGGGTCCCTCCATTACCCGGCTGCTTTGTCTTTATGGAAAACTAGATCTCGATGATCTTCTTCTGGATGGCGTATTTGATCAACTCACCCCGGTCATGCAGGTCCAGTTTCTGCATCAGGTTGTTGCGATGGGCCTGTACCGTCTTGACCGAGATCGACAGGATTTCAGCGATCTGCTTGTTGGTGTACCCCTCGGCGATCAGTTGCAGCACCTCGCGCTCGCGCGGGCTGAGCCCATTGGCTTCTTCCTGCGGACGCACGCCGCCCCAGCGCAGGTAATCCTCGATCACCAGGCGCGTCACCGCCGGCGAGAGCACAGCCTCGCCGCGATACACAGTGCGGATAGCGCTGATCAGTTCGCGGGCGGCGGCATCTTTCAGGATGTACCCCATCGCCCCGGCCTCCAGCACCTGGCGGATGTACTCCTCGTTGTCGTGCATGGTCAGGATCAGCACCTTAACGTCCGGGCACTGCTGCTTGATCTGACGGCTGGCTTCCAGGCCGTTCAGGAGCGGCATGGCGATGTCCATTATCAGCACATCCGGTTTGAGCTGGCAGGCCAGACCCACCGCTGCCCGCCCGTCCTCCGCTTCACCGACCACACTCATACCCGGCTCGTCCTCCAGCAGGGCGCGGATGCCGTTGCGCAGAATGGTGTGATCGTCAGCCAGCAAGATGCGGATACTATCCATGCTGTCCTTCTCCTTGATCCGTCAGCGGGATGGAAACCTGCAGGCGCGAACCCTGCCCAGGCGCAGCCTCGACCGTGACCTGGCCACCGAGTAGTTCAGCTCGTTCGCGGATGCCGAGCAAGCCCAGGCGGTGAGATTGAACCGCGCTGCGCGAGACGCGCTCGCGGTCGAAGCCCCGGCCGTCATCCTCGACCCGCAGCTGGACCTGTCCCTGGCTCAACTGCAGCACGATTGTCGCCGAGGTCGCGCTGGAATGGCGCACGATGTTGTTGACCGCCTCCTGCACGATGCGGAACAGGGTGATCGAAACAGCCGGCGGCAATTCCAGCGACACGCCTGGGGCTTTGATGGCTACCTTTACCCCGGCGCGTTCCAGGTTGGTGCGCGCGTACCAGCGTATGGCCGGGACCAGGCCCAGGTCATCCAGGATGGCCGGGCGCAGCCCGGCCAGGATGCCGCGCAGCTCGGTCAACGAGTTGGCCGCCAGTTCGCGCGCTTCGCTGACCTGCTTTTTCAGGCGGCTGTCCTTGGACGGGACGTGCTCGTCGATGCGGTCAAGGTGAATGATCAGCATCGACAGCGCCTGGCCGGTGTCATCGTGCAGGCTGCGGGCAATCGCGCGCCGTTCTTCCTCCTGGGCGTTGATCGCCCGTTCGGACAGGGCCTGCAATTCGCGGTTGCGTTCTTCCAGCTGCAGCACCAGCGAATGCAGGGTGCTGGCCACGCGTGTGGTGTAAGGATCGGGATTTTTTAGTTCGGAGGGATCGATGGCCTGGTCACCGCTCTGCAGGCGGCGCACCAACCGGCCCAGATCGCGCAAGGGTTGCAGGGCCATTCCCACAGTCCAGAAATTGACGACCAGACTGAGCAGGATGCCCGTGGCCGCGAACAAAACGATCAGCCACACGTCCGCCGCCCGCTCAGCCAGGTGACGTGTAAGCAGCGTCCCCGCCACGGCACCGAGCACGATCACGACGGCGTTGCCCGCCGCGATGCGCTGGAAGAGCGACAGGCGTGAAAGACGAGCGCGCACAGCTACGAACAGACCAGAAGCCTTCATGTCCCTTGAAGTCAGTATAGCATAAAGGGGTTTCTTGAGCGCTGACTTTGGAGTGCGCGATGGGTCATTTATCCAAGGACTACACTTAAGTGCTCATTCTGTCTCCCTATCGACTGGACCGGAGCTTAAGAAACCCCAGCACCCCAGCCTTGGATGCAGGATCCGGTCCAGACCAAAGTATTGTCCCGCTGAAAGCAAAAACAAACCGGCAAAGCCAAAGACGTAAATGATGCCTGTCCCGATATCTGTTGCTCCAGTTGTGTATGGACCACCCAGCCCTTCAGCAGTAGCCCAGATGACCAGCGCCAGCACTGTGCCGCCGACATAAGCCAGGTTGCTGAAAAGACCGAAGGTCAGACCGATGGCAATCGCTGTCTCGCCGAGAGCAACGATAAAGGCAAACAAGTGGGGATTGAGGCTCACCAAGTTGATCCAGGTATTCAACCAGGCCTGCATCGCCGGAGGTTGTCCAACAAGAGCTTCCTGGATGTAACCGACGAAATTATTTTGGAAAGCTGGCTGCCATTTGAAATAAGCGTCGATTGCCCAAACCAGGCCAAAAGCTATGCGCACCAAAGCGATGGCAGCATGCCGCCAGGTAGGTGTTTTATGCGCATGTTCCTTCATAAGTATTTCCTCGAATTCATCGAATTTATGACCGAAGTCACGCATCCCATTGTAGAATAGCCAGTCGCGAGGCGCTTTATTTGGAGCGTAAGCCTGTCTCACGATTGGATTAAGCTGATATTCGAGACTGGCTTCCGAATTCTTTTTTATTGAATGGATTTACCCAAGCAACCGTTATAATGTGAGCAATTTCGTCCAATTAAGGATTTGCTATGTTTTCAGAAGTATTGCCAAAGAGACGTTCCTGGGTCTGGTTGCTGGTGCTGTACACCTTCGGCAGCCTGATCGAGACCACCTTCTACGGCCAGTTGAGCGCCTTCACGCCGCTCTACCTGCCGCAACTGGGCATCGCCCCGGCAGATGTGCCTTTCTGGATTGGCCTGATCACCTCGCTGGCCGGCATCCCCGGCCTGCTGTTCCTGCCTTTCTGGGGCGCACTGGCGGATCGCTACGCCCGCAAGCCGATCATCATCCGCTCCTTCGTGGTGCACCTGCTGGCCGGCTCGGTGCTGGCCGTGGCTGGCAACATCTGGGTCTTCCTGATCGGGCGCTCGATCACCGGCCTGGCGCTGGGCAACAGTGGTCTGATGATGACCACGCTCTCTGAACGCGCGCCCTCCGCGCGGCAGGGACTGGCCTTCTCGATCATGAACAGCGCCGCCCCCGTGGGCGTCTTTCTCGGCCCGCTGATCGGCGGTCCGGTCGTCGATCGCTGGGGCTTCCCGAGCCTGCTGCTGATCGACATCGCCCTGCTTGCCATCGTCATTCTCAGCCTGACCTTTGGTTATCACGACGACTACCAGGGCACGGACCGCGGTTCGATCTGGCATATGGCACTCGACTCGGTACGCATCATCACCACCAGCCAGCGCCTGCGGATGCTATTCCCAGCCTTGTTCGCACTCTTCGCCGGCTGGATGCTGGCCATGACCTACGTCCCGGTGGCGGTCGGGCAGATCTACACCGGCACGGACCCGGCCACGATGGTCGGGATCGTGCTCGGCGCGGGCGGATTCGTGGCGCTGGTGCTGGGTCCCGCCCTGGGCGCGCTGGCAGATAAGCTTGGGATGTGGCGCGTGCTGATCACTGGCGCCGTGATCGAGGTACTGCTTTGGCCGCTGCTGGCCGTCTTCCGCGACTTGAACGGATTTGCTGTGACCTACGCCCTGGTCAACGGGTTGGGTTCGGGCGTCTTCGCGCTCTCGTTTTCGGTGCTGGCGGCTTCGGCCTCCAGCCAGGTGCGCGGACGGGTGATGGCTTTCGCCTACCTGCCGGTCAATATCGGGGTGATGATCGGGCCGGCCATCGGCAGCCTGGTGACCAAGGGAACGGTCTTCGCCGCCTTTCCGACCGCTGCGGTCCTGACCGCGCTCAGCATCTTCCTGCTGGTGGCTGCGCAGCGCCGGGCTGTGACGGCTTGAGACAGCCGGGCGAAGGCTTTCGTCCGCCAAAGTGGCAGCCGCTCCCGAACTGTACTATAATCTGGACAGACTATACCCAAATACTGCTTCTTTCAGCCAATAATGCTATGCAGTGACAATCGATTATGCGCGTCGAAGACATCAAGCTCCGGCGATACCCGCTGTCAGGCAGGAGAGATAAATGCAAAAAAAGAAAACTTCTGACCTTCCCCTTCCAGTAGAAGAAATCCTCAAAGATTACCGCCTGGCTTACAAGAGCCGCCAGGCATCGCTGATCGGCCGACGCGAAGTACTGTCCGGCAAAGCCAAATTCGGGATCTTCGGCGATGGCAAAGAACTGGCCAACATCGCCATCGCCCGCTCCTTCCAAAAGGGGGATTGGCGCGCCGGCTACTACCGTGACCAGACCTGGATGTTCGCCCTGGAGGCCTACAGCATCCAGGCTTTTTTTGCCGAACTTTACGCCCACGCCGACCTGGAGGCCGAACCGGCCACCGGCGGGCGCTCGATGAACGCCCATTTTGCCACCCGCTACCTGAATCCGGACGGCAGTTGGAAGGACCAGACCGAAATGTACAACGTCTCAGCCGATGTTTCGCCAACCGGCTCGCAGATGCCGCGTTCGGTCGGACTGGCTTACGCCTCGGTCGTCTACCGCGAATTGCAAGCGCTCAAGAAATTCAAGCAATTCTCCAAAAATGGGAACGAAGTGCTGTTTGCCGCGATCGGCAACGCCTCCACTGCCGAGGGCATGTTCTGGGAAGCCGTCAACGCCATCGGCGTGCTCCAGGCCCCGGCTGTGCTGACCGTTTATGACGACGGTTACGGGATCTCGGTCCCCAACCAGTTCCAGATGGTCAAGGAGAATATCTACACCATCCTGAAGGGCTTCCAGCGCGATCCCTGTCCGGAGCCGGAATGCGAGCGCGGCTACGACCTGTACCAGGTCAACGGCTGGGACTATCCCGCGCTGATCGAGACCTACCAGACTGCGGCCGAGATCGCCCGCCAGTACCACATCCCCGCGCTGGTGCACGTCACCGAGCTGACCCAGCCGCAGGGACACAGCACCTCTGGTTCGCAGGAACGCTATAAATCTCCCGAGCGGCTGAAATGGGAAGAAGAGTTCGACTGCGTGCGCAAGATGCGCGAGTGGCTGTTGGCAAGCAAGCTGGCCTCGGAAAAAGAGCTGAAAGCCTGGGAAGCAGAGGAATACCAGCAAGTCGAGGGCATCCGCAAGACAGCCTGGGAAGCCTTCCTGACACCCATCCTGGAAGAACGCCAGCAGGTGCTGGACATGCTGGACGAGGTGGCGACCACCTCCTCCCACACGGACGAACTAAAAGAAATCAAAGCGCGCCTGGCGTCAGTCCCCAACCCGATCCGGCGCGACATTCACACTCATCTACACGAAGCTCTGCGCGTTCTGCGCGACGATCCCAACCCTTCCAAGCAGGTGCTGGTACAGTGGAAGAACGAGCAGGATGCAGTCAATCAACAGCGTTACAGCTCGCACCTGTACAGCCAGAGCGACCAATCCGCAATGAAAGTGCCGGAAGTCAAGCCGGTCTACAAGGACGACTCGCCGGTCGAAATGGGCTTCGAGGTGATCAACGCCTGCTTCGACGCAGCCCTGGCGCGCGAACCGCGCCTGATCGCTTTCGGCGAAGACGTCGGCCAACTGGGCGACGTCAACCAGGGTTTCAAGGACATGCAGGAGAAGTACGGCGCGTTGCGCGTGACCGACACCGGCATCCGCGAAGCCACCATCCTGGGCCAGGCGATCGGCATGGCCATGCGCGGTCTGCGCCCGATCTGCGAGATCCAGTACCTGGACTACCTGCTCTACGCCCTGCAAATCATATCCGACGACCTGGCCACGCTGCACTGGCGCACGGCGGGCGGGCAAAAAGCGCCGGTCATCGTGCGCACCCGCGGCCACCGCCTGGAAGGCATCTGGCATTCGGGCTCGCTGATCTCCGGCATCATGAACCTGATCCGCGGCATGTACCTGCTGGTCCCGCGCGACATGACCCACGCCGCGGGCTTCTACAACACCATGCTGCAATCCGACGAACCGGCCCTGATCATCGAGGTGCTCAATGGCTATCGCGTCAAAGAGCGCCTGCCCGCCAACATCGGTGAACTGAGCGTGCCCCTGGGCGTGCCCGAGGTCATCCGCCCGGGTGAGGACCTGACCTTGGTCACCTACGGCGCCTGCTGCCGCATCGCCCTGGAATCCGCAGAGCAACTGGCCAAAGTGGGCATCGACATCGAAGTGATCGATGTGCAGTCCCTGCTGCCCTTCGACATCCACAGCCGGATCGTCGAGTTGCTCAAGAAGACCAGCCGCATCCTGTTCGTGGACGAAGACGTGCCCGGCGGCACAACCGCCTACATGCTGCGCGAGGTGATCGAGAAGCAGGGCGGCTATTACTGGCTCGATTCCCCACCGCGTACCCTGTCCAGTACGCAGCACCGTCCCGCCTACGGCTCGGACGGCGACTACTGGTCAAAGCCCAACGCCGAGAGCATCTTTGATGCTGTCTACGAAATGATGCACGAGGTCGATCCGGCAGCCTATCCGAAAATCCGTTAACCGCAAAGCGTACCGGGAAGTTCGGCATTTTTCTTCGCGACTTTTGCGGTTCGAACATCCCGTACTCTCCGCGTCTGCGGTGAAGAAGGAGAGAAATCATGGCAACCAAAGTACTTGTCCCGCGCCTTGGCGAAGGCGTTGAAGAAGTCACGGTGACCAAGTGGCTCAAGCAGGAGGGCGAGCAGATCAACGAGCTCGAGCCGCTGCTGGAGGTCAACACCGACAAGGTCGATACCGAGATCCCGGCTCCGGCCAGCGGGACGGTCTTGAAAATCGTCATGGGGGAAAACACCCCCGCCAAGGTCGGACAGATCCTGGCCTGGATCGGGGAACCGGGCGAGGCACTCAGCAGTGAACAGTCGGCAGCAGGCGGTGAAGCGGCCAAAGTTGAGCCAAAACCAGAAACAAAGAGCCCGGCTACACCGTCCGCAAAAGGCCAACCAATCCCCGCCAACCGTGACCTGGGCTTCATC
Source organism: uncultured Chloroflexia bacterium (assembly GCA_963790075.1). Classification (GTDB taxonomy): domain Bacteria; phylum Chloroflexota; class Anaerolineae; order Anaerolineales; family Villigracilaceae; genus CAYOUV01. The sequence continues at coordinate 377,334 of CAWBNG010000004.1, read as the reverse complement.
TCCCCCGTGGTGGCCAAGATCGCCGCCGAGCATAACCTGGATTTGGGGCAGGTGTCCGGCACCGGCCTGAACGGGCGCATCACCAAGAAGGACGTGCTGGCTTACGTCGAAGGGCTGAAGACCCCGCCTGCTGGTGCTGCGCCAACCGCCCCCGTCCCGGCTTCGCTGCAGGGCGACCAGTTGATCCCGCACAACACCATCCGGCGGCAGATCGCCGAGCACATGCTGCTGTCCAAGCGCACTTCGCCGCATGTACTGACCGTGATGGAGGTTGACCTGAGCCACGTGGTGGCGCACCGGGCAGCCAACAAAACCGCCTTCGCCCACGACGGCGTCAATTTGACCTACACCGCCTACTTCATGCAGGCCATCGTAGCCGGCTTGCGCGCCTACCCCAACGTCAACTCCTCCTGGACAGACGAGGGACTGCTCATCCATGCTGCCATCAACCTGGGTATGGCCACCTCGCTCGGCCCGGACGGGTTGATCGTGCCGGTCATCAAGCATGCGGACGGGCTGTCCCTGCTGGGCATGGCCCGCGCGGTCAACGACCTGGCGGATCGCGCCCGCGCCAAGAAATTGCAGCCCGACGAGGTCAAGGGCGGCACCTTCACCCTGACCAACCACGGCATCAGCGGCTCGCTGTTTGCCTTCCCGGTCATCAACCAGCCGCAGTGCGGCATCCTGGGCGTCGGCGCCCTGCAAAAGCGCGTCGTCGTCCTGACCGACGCGGATGGGAACGACTCGATCGCCATCCGCCCGATGCTCTATCTGTCCTTCGTCTTCGATCACCGCATCCTGGACGGAGCCAGCGCGGACGCCTTTTTATCCACAGTCAAAGAGACCCTGGAAAACTGGGGAAATTAATATTGCACTAGTAAAAAACCCTATGGACTTTACCCCCCAAATCGAGGAAATATACCAATAAGCCAGTTCAATACATCAGGGCTTTCCTGTAGAAAGCGAACAATGTTTCCTGATATTGCCAGGAGTGAACTGACAATAATAGAATAACCTGATAAAACAAGCCCGATAGTTGAATAAAGCCGCAGTACGACTGGTTTTTGAATCAAGATTTTGTATCCCTGCCAGAATCCTATAACACTAAACAGTATTAATGCTGGCATGAAATCTTGAATATAACGCATCCCTGTCCAAAAAAACATCATAAGCAAAATGAAGGCTAATAAAGATGAACTGGCCAGGCTGATGAGAACCCAGTTGAAAAAAACATGAGCTTTGGTTATTCTATTTTTCTTATTATTCTTTCGATAATTTATAACCAATTTAAAAACAGGTATCAATGCAAATAGCACAAAAGGCACAGAATACAAGATACCCGTGACTGAATTTGCGTCATATATATCGGGTAATGGATAAAAGGGAAATATAGCTTTTACATTTCCATGATTTGGATAAATAAACGGAAATCTTCCGCCAGTAAAAAATGGATTAAGCAAATAATTATATATATTTTGAGGAATATAAATAAGAGAAAACAGGTTGCCTAGATTCTTTTGTAGGTTTGGTCCTGCGAGTTGATAAGAGAAACCGGTCTCAAAAACAGAACCGAATCGGGCCCAGTTATACCATCCGAGGGAAATGGCGCCAAAAGCTAATGGTAAGCTTAGAAAGAATAGATTCCCAAAAGCATTTACCAATGGGGGTTGACAACTTTTATATATTCTATAAGCTACAGCAAACACAAGGAAACCAATCGGTATCACCAATGCCAATCTCGTACCAACTGCTAAAGCCCATAATCCACCTGCAACGCACAATCTCATATTAGAAGGGACTGGTCGATCTAGTGCAGAGAGAGCTGCCAGGAAACCACCGATAATGAAAAACTGACCGCCAGAAATAGATGCTTCATAAATTCTTGCGTTGTTTAACAAAAAAGTAGATGGGCAAACTAACCCGACCACTAAAATTGATACGAGGAGAATCCAATTTGGCAGATTTGAAAAAAAACGATCCCAGATCGTGATGATTAACAAAAATTGCAATAAAAATATTCCACAGACAAAGCCAAAGACGAGATATATGTCACCGATTCTACCTTTTACGACTAAACTAGCCGCATCAAGAATCAGTGCAGGTACAGGTCCCCAATACAGATAAAATTTTCCTTTATATAGTGAAAAATCAAGCGGTATGCGAACACCTTCATCCTTAATTATCTCTCGCTGTACGGGGTCATATGGGTTTGATAATGCGAGAAGAGCTTTATCGGGTTTGAGTGGGAGAGAAAGTTGACCGTCTTGGAATCCTTTTGCGAGAAAAGCATAGTAGCTGGTGCGCGGAGGCCATGTTGTCCACAAGCCAGCACTAATGAACCAAACGTATGCAATAAAAACGAAAAGAATTATCGGAAGGGTAAAATAATACGTTTTAAATATTTTTACAATATACTCAACATCTCGATTATTACGAGCCCATTCAGAAATAGGGTGATTGTCAATCAGGATTTCAAACTTATGCAATAAGGACAGGAGTATAGTTATATGACGATAATATATGAACGCGCAAAGTGTTAGGGCGATTCCGAAAATCAGAATCGCAATTCGTTTTAAGCCCCACGCTACATTATGGTCTATTCCGATAGTATGCGCAAAAAATGCAACTACCAAGCTTATAATGCCGATAAATAAGAGGATAGTAAACAGGAAAATGTTAGGCTTAGTATTTTTTGGCATACTCCAATTATAATAACGTACCTTTGATTTGTAAGCAACCTTCTGGTTTTTGGGTAACCTTTGTCAGGATTTCGTGTTATTTGCATGGATTGAGCAAGTAAACTACTTATTTAAAACCTGTTGCAGCTCCTTCGACTTCCACTTCGCCAGGCTTTTCGCTACGCTCAGAGCTTCGGCATAATGTCCGTTCAGGGTGCTGACTCAGGGTGACAACCTTGAGATAAATTTTAGAATTGGAGAGAAAAAATGATTGAACACAGCGACCACGCACAAGTGGCTATCCATCCACCGCTGATCTTCCTGGGCTTTTTGATACTGGCCCTGGTTCTGGGCTGGATCGTGCCGATCCCCAACCCCTGGCTGCTGGCCTTGCGCTGGACCGGCGGGTTGGCCCTGCTGGTTGGCGTAATCCTGACCGGTCTGGCCGTCTCGCAGATGGTCAAAGCCGAGACCACGCCCGACCCGCACCAGCCGGTGACGGCCCTTGTGCGGGGGGGACCGTATCGTTTCACGCGCAATCCGATCTATCTGGGCTTCCTGCACGTTTTCCTCGGTGTGACTTTATTGTCCGGCACGCTGTGGGGCCTGCTGCTGGCCCCAGTGATGATCTGGGCCTTCAATCGCCTGGTCATCCGCGCCGAGGAAACCTATCTGGAAGGCAAATTCGGCGGGGTGTATTCCCAGTACAAATCCCACGTGCGGCGCTGGTTGTAAGCTTAAAGGTATAATTCACCCGGCAAATAACAGTCTAAACAAAGACCAACCTCTCGAACGGAGATTTTCATGACCGAAACCTATGACACGATTGTAATCGGCGCCGGGCCGGCCGGCTACGTCTGCGCCATCCGCGCCGCACAACTGGGACAGAAGACCGCCATCGTCGACAAGCAGTGGCTGGGCGGCGTCTGCCTGAACGTGGGCTGCATCCCTTCCAAATCGCTGCTGCGCAATGCCGAGATCGCCCACCTCCTGCGCGAACGCGGCAAGGACTTCGGCTTTTCCTTTGAAAACCTGAAACTGGACTACCCGGCCGCGGTCAAGCGCTCACGCCAGAACTCGGACCGCCTGACCAAGGGCGTCGGCTTCCTGATGAAGAAGAACAAGATCGAGGTCCACATGGCGAGCGCCAAATTCACCGCCAAAGACACCCTCAGCCTGACCGACGCGGACGGCAAGACCAGCGAACTCAAGGGCAAGAATATCGTCGTCGCCACTGGCGCCACGGCGATGGTCCCCGGCGCCTGGAAAGTCGACGGGGAAAAAGTCGTCACCTACCTGGAAGCCATCCTGCAGGAGAAGCTGCCCAAGTCGGTGGTCATCATCGGCTCGGGCGCCATCGGTGTCGAGTTCGCCACCATCTGGCACTCCTACGGCGTGGAAGTGACCATCGTCGAGATGCTGCCGCGCCTGGTCCCGCTGGAGGACGAGGAGGTCAGCAAGGAGCTCGAGAAGGCCTTCACCAAACGCGGCATCAAAGTCCTGACTGGCCACAAGGTCGAAGCGGTGGAAGCCGTCAAGAACGGCGTCAAGGTCAAGGTTTCCAACCAGGACGGCGAGCAGACCCTCGAAGCAGACCAGGCCCTGGTGGCGATCGGCTTCCGCCCCAACTCCCAAGGACTGGGACTGGAAGAAGTCGGCGCCAAGCTCAGCGAGCGCGGCTTCGTCGAGATCGACGGGCGCATGGCCACCAACGTGCCGGGCATCTGGGCCATCGGCGACGTGACCGGCAAGCTGATGCTGGCGCATGTCGGCTCAGCCATGGGCATCGTCTGCGCCGAGAACATCGCCGGGGCCGAGACCGTCACGCTGGATTACGAGATGATGCCGCGCGCCACCTACTGCCAGCCGCAGATCGCCTCCTTCGGGCTGAGCGAAGCCCAGGCCAAAGAGCGCGGCTACGACGTCAAGATCGGGCGCTTCCCCTTCCAGGCCAACGGCAAGGCGCTGGGATTGGGCGATTACAGTGGTTGGGTCAAGCTGGTGGTCGATGAGAAATACGGCGAGCTGCTGGGGGCTTCGATGATCGGCCCCGAAGTGACCGAACTGCTGCCCGAGCTGACCCTGGCGCACATGATGGAGCTGACTCCCAACGAGATCGCCCGCAACGTGCACGCCCACCCGACCCTGTCCGAAGTGCTGATGGAAGCCGCGCACGTGGCCGAGGGCCAGGGCATCCACATTTAGCCCGCAAGAGAATATTCAGATATGAGACAGCCCCGCGCAATTGGCGGGGCTGTGAGATTCTATTTGGTGTTGGTGCGACTCCAGCCACCTTAACATATGGCGACGAAAATCGTTGCAAAAACCGGAAACAATATCGAGCGGTGTTTTTGGGCGATTGCAACACAACTTTAAGTATGGTTTCCAAGATACTCAATAAAAGGACTCTTCCATGGATTTGTCAGTAATTACGTTTATTAGTTTTATTATCAATCCGTTCAAATGATGCGACTCTCATATTTTTCTAATATGGATTTGAATTCTTAAGTATTAGAATATTTTCGGGTTAAATTATTGAGGGTTTTTGCATAACATTCGTTCAATATGCTGACCTGATCTCAAATAAGGAGGAAAATAATCGTGACTAAATTCCTAAGTGTTTTTTATAATCATTCCGAAGGACGTCTTCGTGCTGCATGGCGCTTGCTGATTGGAATTTTGCTGGCATTTTTAGTTCTGGGATTTTTAAACGGATTGGCGCTTTTCATTATCACCCTTTTGCTCTTGATTACTGCTCAAATACCTTTTAGTGCTCTTGGGAAAACACAGGAGTTGACACAAGCAATAAATGCGGCGTTTGCCAGGCTACCCATTCTTGCCGGTTTTCGAGCCCTGATCATACTTGTATTGGTCGGATTAGCATTTGTTTTACTGGCCCGGTGGATCGATCGCCGTTCCTGGCGGGATTATGGCTTTCATTTCAATCCCACCTGGTGGCGCGAATTGGGTATCGCAATCTTTGTGGGAATGGTTTTAGTGGGCGTGGTTTTCGGCATTGAGTACCTGTTCGGGTGGGCCTCGGTAAGCGGATTTTTCAGGAATGACCAGCCAAAACTTTCTTTTTGGCAATTGCTAGTGGACGGCTTTTTGGGTTTTGTCCTCGTTGGTGTCAGGGAAGAGTTGTTTTTTCGCGGCTACTTGATCAAGAACCTGGCCGAAGGACTAAACTTACCGCGCATCAGCTCCAAAACAGCCTTGTTAATCTCCTATATACTTATCTCCATCGTCTTCGGTTTCCTGCATGGCTTTAACCAGAATGCCACATTGGTCAGTTCACTCAATTTAGTTCTGGCCGGATTGTTCCTGGGATTGGGTTATGTCCTGACCAGCGACTTGGCAATCCCCATCGGCTTGCATATAGGATGGAATTTCGCCCAGGGTTACATTTTTGGCTTCCCTGTAAGCGGATCTGATCAACACCTGGCCCTGATAGCCACCCAACAAACCGGCCCGGCTGTCTGGACCGGTGGAGCCTTCGGCCCAGAAGGCGGCCTGATGGGAGTTTTCGCTTTCCTGTTGGGCCTGCTGCTGGTCTACGTCTGGGTGCGCCTGACACGGCCCCAGGTTTCCATGCAATCCGAATTAGCGCAGTATTCGCCTTTGCCTGATGGAAACCGGAAGGGTCAAGGGTAGGAATTTTGGAATGCCCTCCGACCGCTCCCACCAGAGCGGATAATTGGAAATTGTGGTGGGAATGATTGATTGTATCCGCGCAACCATAGCACACCCTTGATTCATCTCAGATAGAAGCCTTTCGGAAAGTCGTCGTCTTCGGTTAGTTTCTCCAACGCTACTGTGATGGAGCCGTATGGAGCCTGGTGTTGCACAGAGGGCTTTCCCCGATGGCCTTCCGGCTGAACAAGATACTGCAACCTCAGGGCAGAGCCCAGCTCAAGCGGGCAGAGACCGAGAGCAAGCTCCCCTGCTCTCTGATAGATCTCAGCGATGGTGGCCCCGCGAGGGAAGCCAAGGTTGCGGACGCTAAGTTCGACGGTCGTCACGGAGTATCGAGTTTCAGCGGTTGTGAAACGATCGTCAGCGAACAGCCTCTCTCCATGCGCATTCATCGAAATAGTGTTTCTCTTCAATTCCTGGATAAGTTCCGATTTCGTCAGGCCGCCTGCATTAACTGTTCTGGTGAAAGTAGCACAATCGGGGTAGATCTTCCCGGTTTCAATTTCCATTCCTACGAGTTCCTTCAGTCCATGCACTTGCTCGGCCTAACGGATTGCATTCGCGGAACGCAGTGTAACGCCCTTAGGGTACCGGCAGGGCGGATTTGCCAGCCTACGCAATAAGTATTGTAAAAAAAGGCATCACGCATGTGGATGCATGATGCCTCTGGTCACAAAAACTGGACACCTACTTTCCCGCGCAAATCTTTGGTCCGCTCAAGGGGCAACCAAACAGCGGGGCAAAGACACAGAAGTCAAACAGACCAGCCAATAACGGGACTAAGCCGATAATGAGCAACGACGATGCCGGCGGTGCCGCCAAGTCCCATCCAGCCCCAAACGATTAAAACGATGCCTGCTACGATGCGGATTATTCGACCAGTAGTTGAAGCCATGAAAGTGCAGAAAGAGTTCATTTTAATATCTCCTTTATATGGTGGGTTATTTATCTTTCCATCAGTATAAAAGATAGGATATTTTTTGTCAGTGACAAAGTCACATAAGAGAGAGGGATTTCAAGGCCCCGGAATCCAGGACCTCGACTTCGCCGCGTCCGGAACGAATGATACCCTGTTCAGAGAAATCTTCAAGAATGCGGCTGATGACTTCGCGCGAACTGCCCAATTCAGAGGCAATTTCCTGGTGGGTCGTGCGAATAGGATTTTGAATAAGGCTGCGCTTCAACAGGAAGGATGCGATGCGTAGATCCATTCGGCGAAAGGCAACTTCATCCAGGATCATTAGTACACTCGAAAGTCGCTGGGATAGTAAGTCAAAGACGAATTCGCGCCACAAGTCGTAACGGCCAACCCAATCGCGGAACTTGTCAGCGGGTATCATCACTGCCTCTGCTTCCTGCTCGACCGTGGCGATGGCGGGAAAGCTTTTTTGGCTGAGAATAGCGTTGGCAGTCAGAATGCAGGATTCGCCCAACCCAAAACGGTAGAGGGTGATTTCGCGTCCTGTCTCACCGATCTTGTACACACGCACGACGCCGGAGATCAGCAGGGCAATCCCATCCACAAGATCCCCTTCGATAAAGACATCACGACCCACGGGGATGCGCGCAAAAGTGGCAACCTGTTGGAATTCGTGGACCATTTGCGCATCGGCGCGTTGTAAGATAGGCAGGACGCGGGTAATGCGGTCGTATTCTTCTTGATCGATCATTTCGTGATAAACGCCTGGAAATTGCACCAGTAGCGCGCCTCTCAGGCTTCTCCGGTTTTTATTTTGGTTATCAGGGTATCCAGGGCGATGGCAGCTCCGAACATGACCAGAACCTGGACGGCGTTGAGCAAATGTGCCAGGAATACTTGCTGGTCATATACGCTGGGAGGCAGCCCGAGCCTGGAGGTGTCCACAATATTGCTGACCATCATCACAAACCCCAGCACCACCAATAAAACCTGTAAACCTTTCAGGATTTTCTTAAGCATATTCATTTTTCACTCCTTTCAAGCTTTCGTTGAATGTATCCGACACTTCCAACCAGGCGGGTTGAAAGCGCAATCGTAACCGTCCTTATATTATTTCTACTGATTTCGCCCTGCGGCCTGCGGGCGGATTTGCAAACTGACTTGATATTATTGCACGAAATCTAGCCAAGCGCGCCTGTTTTTCGCGGGCGACAGCCTCCTCCGTGTGCACGCTGTGTTATACGCCATCCGATACCTTGGACAATAAAACGCATGTCAGTATTTATGTGCTATACCCTTTTATACCCTTTCAGGGCACGGGTGGCACAGGCTGGCTGGGTTGCCAGCCGCGTAGCGGTGTTAGTTGTATCTGCTTCGAAAGATCATAGGCAGTCGACAGGTCGCTGTCGCTGTATACGAGGACGCGGCCGAGCACGAGCACCGAGTTGTTCGGCGAGGAGATCTGCGTCATGCCGCTCGGCACCTGTCCTTTCCAACCTGGCCCTGTAATGAGATAGTCGCCCGCCTGCGTACCCGTGGTGCGTGTGCCGACATAGGCAAAGTTCGTATTGTACGAAGGATTGGTGAACTGCACGCTGTAGTAGCGCTCGGAGAAGTCCGGCACATGCAAGACTTGCGGCCCTTTGGAGAGATCGAGCCAACCGGCCGTCGGGAGCGTGTCGCGGTTCACGCCAGTTGTCGCCAAGTTTGAACCCGAGGCGGACGCGTGGAGGGGATCTGCAAAAAGCGTTGGCGGCTCCGTCCAGAGCGTATTGATCGGGATGGGTCCCTCGCCGAACCCTTTAACGAGGAGTGCTCTCTTGTACACGGACAGCAACAACCGTGGCCAAAAATAGGTAAAAAGGAACCATGACGCGACCATGAACGAACCGAATAAAAGCACATGCTCCACATGAGTCATCATGTCACCTCGACAATCGGCGGTACCGTATACTCGCCATTGAGAATGGCCGCGCCGGGGATATACACACGCAGCCAGAGGATGAAGTTGTCTACAGGCGCGGGCAGCCAGTTGGATTCATGGCCTGCCGGCGCGGCGTTCTGAAGATAAATGTCAACGGAGCCGTCGGCATTCGGCACGAGTCCAGTGCGATCGCTCACGCTGTACCGATTGAGCGGATTCGGCACAAAGTGATTTTTTGCATCGCCCATGGTCAGCGACCAGAATGCATTGTTCGGCGGAAGACCGCCCGGCGGGAAGTGTATGATGTAGGCGTGCTTTCCGGAGAGCGTATGCCCCGCGCCGTCTCCGGACGTCGTCCAATACATCGCCTCTTGCGGCACGTTTACCGGGCCGGGAAATATTTGGGCGTGTGCGGCTCGCAACAACATGCCGTTGCCGGGCTCGCCTAATCCGAACATGGTGATCCAGCCATTGACCTTAATGGCCTTGATCCTCGCGTAGATTTGGGCCGCGACAAACGCCAACGCGAAGCCGATGAGGATGCCCTGCACCACATCACTCCGCACAGTTCTTGAAGCGGTAAAAAAGTGACCAAAAACGAATGAAGATATGAAGAAATAGCCGCATATCACGATGTTGAGTACCATCAGATAAATGGAAGTTTTATTGTTCATATTATTTTCCTTATAAATTTGAGCTTAACGGTGCAAGCTGCATCTGCGTTGCGAGGCCATAAGCGGTTGGGAGATCGCCGTCACTGACCACAAGCACCCGGCCAATACCAAGCACTGAGTTGTTCGGCGAGGATATGTGCGGCATGCCGCTCGGCACTGTTCCCTGTCAGCACGCCGCCAATGATGATTCCCTGCACGACATCCGAGACGATGGTTCTCCTGAACATGATGGCGAACATCCTTTCGCGAATATCAGTTAAAGCGGCGTATAACGGCTCGCCCTCACGACATCGTACCCGCCTGTACCCGTAGGGCGAAGTGTAAGCATCCCTGAAGCGTAGCGGAAGGGGCGAACTGCGGAGCGGTTACGGAGTACGCTGTGTTAAGCCCAGGCTTTTGAGTCTTTGTTCCGGACAATCTCAAATTTCTTAAATCCTGGGCGGACTTGAGCTTACTCTTGCCTGACTATATCGACCGAGATCTCCACCGCCGGAATCGTTGCTCTGTTCTCAAGCCAGTGTGTGGTGTTCCTATCCTCGGGCCAGCCCACTCCCGGCCCATAGTCCGTAGCGACTCCATTTCGATGGTCAGTGATCGTTCCTTGCAATATGTAGACGATGCCAGGTCTGTCTATATGGTCGTGAATCGGGCCGAAGACGCCTCCAGGCTCGAAGGTCACCATACGCATTCGAAGTTGGCGCCCTGCCATGCCCTCGATCTCAGGGCCAAGGTCAACCGTTGCAAGTAACTTCACCGTAATACCTTTCGTCTCAGGTGCCACCTGTTCGTTGCTCATCGTGCTCTCCTCTCTATACTTCCAGGGCCCAACTAATGATTCGGTTGACACTGTCCACTTAACTGCTTATAGGTTGCAAATGTCATTTTTTTGCATCTATTGCTGCACCCATCCACCTAAACCGCAAAATCATGACCAGCATGGTATCCATAAAATATATACAGCAAAAGATAAATATTTGATGAGAAAATTATAGATACTATGCTCGATTTGAGCAAGTGGGTCGTTTCTGGTAAGCTCCTATGGGAGACAGAAAGGAGGAACCGATGGTTCCAAAAACGACCCATAAAGAAAATGATACTACGGAATCTCCTCAGTTATACATGGCGCTCGAATTGAGCAAAGAAGAGTGGAAACTGGGGTTCACGATCGGGTTCGGGCAAGCCCCGCGGGTGCGCAGTTTGCGGGCACGAGAACTGGCGAGCTTGCTCGAAGAAATCCATTTGGCCAAAGTCCGCTTCGGATTGGCGGAGGAGACAGAAGTGTGGAGTTGCTATGAAGCAGGGCGAGACGGTTTCTGGCTCCATCGCTATCTGGAGACGCAAGGTGTTCACAATCTGGTGGTTGACTCATCCAGCATCGAGGTCAATCGACGCGCCCGAAGGGCCAAAACGGATCGTCTGGATGTAGGCAAGTTGCTCACCATGCTGTTGCGTTATCACCACGGAGAGAAGAAAGTGTGGAGCGTAGTGCATGTTCCCAGCCCGGCCGTGGAAGACCAACGCCAATTGTATCGTGAGCTGCGGGCGCTGAAGGCGGAGAGAACGCATCACATCAATCGGATTAAAGGATTGCTGGCCAGCCAGGGAGTGGTGCTGGATGTCAAGACCGACTTTCTCGCTCGGGTGGAAGAAGTGCGACTGTGGGATGGTTCCAAGCTGCCTAAGGGGTTGCAGGGCTGTCTGGTGAGAGAGTACGAACGGATACAACAAGTCCAGGAGCACGTTCGCCAGTTGGAACAGCAACGGAAAGAAGCCATTCGTACTTCGAAGGATCCGGCAGCGGAACAAGTGCGCCGCTTGCTGCGTTTGAGAGGCATCGGTGTGAATTCAGCCTGGCTGGATGTGATGGAGTTCTTCGCGTGGCGTGATTTTCACAACCGGCGGGAAGTGGGTTCGTTGGCCGGCTTGACGCCCACACCTTATCAGAGCGGCGAGAATGCCAGAGAGTGCGGGGTTGGCAAGGCCGGCAACCGTCACGTTCGTGCGATGGCGATTGAGATCGCGTGGGCTTGGCTGCGCTTCCAACCGGACAGCGAATTGAGCCGCTGGTATGAGCAGCGCTTTGCTCATGGCGGCAAACGCCTGAGACGCATTGGGATTGTGGCTCTGGCGCGCAAGCTCCTGATTGCCCTTTGGCAGTACCTCGAAACCGGCGTTCCGCCGAAAGGCGCTGTGATCAGCGAGACTTGAGCCATCGACTGCCGAAGGACGAATTACTTCCCTGGCTTTCTGGTGGATGCGGCCCGTAGTTTAGTGCGGGTTTCCTCTCGCAGGAACCGAATTATAGATGGGGCCGCTCCTAAAAGCTTCGTTCGCCTTCTCGCGAAAAAGATATCGGGTGCTCGATCCTGCATCGACACGGATAGAAGCTTGTGGAGGCAAACACGCTTTCACGCTTCCCGAAGCTACCAGCATTGACCACAAGGAAGTGTCCCTCGAAGTCATTGGCTCTCGCGGATCCTGAGTTTCAAACTAAATAATTGGTCCCGAAACGACCTGCGCAAGGTTGGCCTGAGAATATTGCCCCTCCTCAGCCCCTTGACAAAATCGCTAACATAGAAGCACTACAGCCATGCGAGTTCGTTAACGCCGTCGCACCGCCGCAGCTTGCCCACTTCTGCGAGCGGATGACGACCTGCGCCGCAATAATGCTTTCCTGGCAATGATCTGCCGCGATTGGTTCCAGCCCCGATGATCCCTAAGGGCTAACCAGCTTGATCGACTCGATGATGGAATTCACGTCGGTCGAGATCTGGTCATTGTAGTCCTGTAAGAAGGAAAAAGTGATTCGAGTGAGCGAAGTGGAGCTGGGTTTGAAAAATACGACTGTCAAATAGAATGGGATGGTGCCGCCCTCTCCATCGCTGATCGAATAATGCCCGCCGATCTCGATCAGCTTGATCCCATTCCCGTTCTCACGGATCTGGGCCGTGCTGGCGCGGAATCCTGGAATGCCTCCCGAAGATTCCAGGCCCCGTACCAGCTCCCCCATCGCGAAATTGTCGATCAGGGTCGTATCATCCAGGTCCCAGGCCAGCTTTGAGTATCCAAGGAGGACATTCTTTTTAAGATCGGGTCGCAGAATATAGGCATAGAGCCGGTCGAAGCCGGCCTCATATCCGGCCAGGTCGGAAGTCATTTGAACGCCCAGCATCGGATTGTCCGCGGCATCCTTTGCCAGGGTGGTATTGAACGCGTCCGAATTCGGGATGAGCGCCAGCCATCCAACCGGGAAGATGACTTCGAAACCACCATCCTGATCGTTGTATTGGGTGCTCCCATCCTGAAGCCGTTCCACGACCCCGCCCGTCAGGGTGGGGTCTTTGGAGACCCCGGGAACCCCGGTCGCCAGGGGCTGCGCCACGGCCGTCTGCGAAGCGGCTGCATTGGCCGTCATCACGATCAGGGTCGGAAGCCGGTTGGCCTCGACGGGAGCGGGGGCCGGAGCCTCCAGTCCCGGGATGAGGCAGGCCAAGCTGGCAAGCAGCCAGAACCCTAACGGGATTAGTCTTTTTGGTTTCATTGTCGTTTTCCTTGTCATCGAAATGAGGCACGCGCTCTGTCAGCGGTGGATCACCTTTTCGCCGCTACGTCTAAAACCCCGAAACAATACAGGTCATGAACTGCCGCTTTACCCTAAGAAGAACCGCTGAATCAGTATACAGAGTTTTCACCCCCCATTCAACTCCGGCGCGGAAAACTTATTTTCAAACCTGAAAGCTTCCCCGCCCGATGATTTTATCGAACCTGGCACAGGGTTGGGATAACAAAACGCCGCAGCCGGCCTGTAATGCTGCCTCGCACTCGTGAAGCAAAACCTACTTGCTAGGAAGTGATTTGATGTTATTGGCAATTTGCAAGGATCTTGGCTCGCTCTGCTTTATACCGTTTGTTCTCTGTAGCCTTCTCTGCATTTACCTGCGCCTTCTCATTGTCCAAGCCTTGTTGTGCCTGCGTTACACCAAGCGCGTCTCGATTCCGAAGTGCTTCATCAAGTAGTTGTTGGTAATAATTTATCATTGGGCTGTGTATATAATCAATAAAATCCAAGTAATATTGATGCATTGCTTCTGCGTATGCTAACTCTGCTGAGCAGCCAGATGATGAGTTCCCTGATGAAGGATTAGTAATCGGATTGGACTGTGATGGTTGCTGTGTTGAAGTTGGACGATCCAAAGGCGATAATACAAAAGAAGTAGAAGTTGGATAAGGAGTAAAGGTCGGTTTGTATGCGTAGGTTGGAATAGGTGAAGCAGTTGGTAACAATCGTGTAGGCGATGTAATAGGCGATGTAATCATAGGAGTAGGCGATGCGATAATAATTGAAGAACTATTTTCAACAAATATGTACATAATACCGATACCAAGTATTAAAATAAGTATGAACACCATTCCAAGAATAATAAGAATCTAATTCTGGGTAAAACGGGAGTGTCAGAAATCTTGTGTAAATGGGCATTATACAGGCCAGCGATCTTCAAAGCGAATGGCTAACTGATTGAGGATCAACGGCCAGTTTTGAATGGGAGCCGTCCATTTCCTGGTAATGTCCATCGTGGCCAGATAAAGCAATTTTCTCACAGCTTGCTCGGTTGGGAAAGAGCCTTTGTTCTTGGTCACTTTTCTCAATTGGCGATGATAACCTTCCACCGTATTGGTGGTATAGATCAGGCGGCGGATTTCCCTTGGAAACTCAAAGAAGGTGGCCAAATCATCCCAGTTGTTTTGCCAGGAACGTACCGCGGCAGCGTACTTGTTCTTCCAGGTTTGCTCCAGTTTTTGCAGATTGGCTTCAGCTTCTTCTCGAGTTGCTGCCTGATAAACGGTTTTCAGGTCGGCGACAAATGCCTTGCGATCTTTCCAAACCACATACTTCAGGCTGTAACGGATTTGATGGATCACACAGCGTTGTACTTTTGTCTCCGGGAAAACAGACTGAATGGCATCCTTGAAACCCGTCAATCCGTCAATGGATGCAATGAATATATCCTGTACCCCACGGGTTTGCAGGTCGGTGACAACCGAGAGCCAAAAGTTGGCTCCTTCGCCGCCGTCTCCAATCCAATGGCCCAATGGTTCTCTGTGGCCGTCCAGATCAACGCCTATCACGTTATAGACCGCAATATTGGCGATCTTGCCATCCTTTTTGAGCTTGATATGGATGGCGTCCAGATACAGGATCGCATAGATCTCTGCCAGGGGACGGTTTTGCCAGCCCTCCACCAGCGGCCAGACCTTATCCGTAATGGCGCTGATCGTTTCTGGCGAAACATCGATACCGTACAGCTCGGTCAGCAGATCCTGGATGTCTCGTGTGGACATCCCCTTCGCATACATGGCGATGACCTTCCGTTCGATCTCGTTGCTGTTCTTTTTCAACAGCGCTGATTGGAATTCACCGTTTCGATCTCGAGGCACTTTGATTTCTGCATCGCCGCCAGACGTACGCATTTTGCGGGTGTAATGCCCGTTACGGTTATTCCCAGAATTGTGCCCCTCGGTCTCATAGCGCTCATAGCCCAGTTCTGAAGTCAGTTCTGCTTCCAGCATATCCTCGATTGTTTTTGAGAACAGCTTTGCAAAGATGCCGTCTTTGCCATAGAAATCATCAATTGAAGTGGCTTTCCCTAATTCTTGCGCCACTTCTTCGGCACTGGGCATATGCGATTGTATGTCTTTCTTTTCAGGATCCTTTTGCTTGTTCATTGGGTTTCCTTTCGGGTTTTAGGATAACCCATTTACACACTTTTTCTTACACCCTTTAATTGTAAGACGGCGAAAATACTCACCTCACTTGGTGTTTTGATTTGACTCTTTGCTGCTTGATATTTCATATTCGTCCCCTTAAATTCTTTCACTCTTGAGATTATATCGCAATCTATTTAGACTTTAATTTATCTATTTATTTTAACAGATTCATTAAAGTTTTATATTAGTAGTGTAAACTTTTTTCTGTAATTACAAAAAAGTAGGTCAGGTGTTATCCTCACGGTTACCACACCAAAAAGGAGAAGCACATGACCTACCGAGAGGATTTTACCCTACCCGCCGAACTTCTGGAACAAGTCAGCAAGCAAGGCTTTGACATTCTGCCGGAGCTGATTCAGGTGATCATCAATGCGGCGATGCAAGCAGAGCGACAGCAGCACTTGAAAGCAGCACCTTACCAACATACCGAGGAACGCCAAGGGCATGCCAATGGGTACAAGCCGAAGACGGTCCACACCAGGGTGGGTGACATCACCTTCTCGATCCCGCAAGTGCGCGAGGGCGGCTTCTACCCAGAAGCGCTGGAGAAAGGGCTGCGTAGTGAGCGGGCGCTGACCCTGGCGCTGGCCGAGATGTACGTGCAAGGCGTCTCCACCCGCAAGGTGAAAGCCATTACCGAGCAGCTGTGTGGTGTGAGTGTCTCCTCCACTCAGGTCAGCCAAGCGGCGAAGCTGCTCGACGATGAACTGGAGAAATGGCGCAACCGGCCGCTTGGAGAGTACCCCTATCTATACCTGGATGCCTACTACGAGCGGGTCCGAGAAGATGGACAGGTGCGCGATCTGGCCGTGTTATCGGCTGTGGGCATCAACTGGGACGGGAAACGCGAGATCCTGGGCGTTTCAGTGTCCTTGAGCGAGCACGAAGTACACTGGAGAGCCTTCCTGGAAAGTCTGAAGGCTCGCAGTCTGGGTGGCATGCAGCTGATCACCAGCGACGACCATGCAGGCCTCAAGGCGGCTCGCCAGGCCGTTTTCGGGAGCATCCCCTGGCAGAGGTGTCAGTTTCATCTGCAACAAAATGCGCAAGCCTATGTGCCTCGTAAGCAGATGCAAGCCGAAGTCGCCGAAGACATCCGCACAATATTCAACGCTCCGGACCGCGCCACTGCAGAGGTCTATCTGGCCAAAGCTGTGGAGAAATACCAGAAGAGCGCTTCCCGACTGGCGACCTGGATGGCTGACAATCTCCCGGAAGGATTGACGGTCTTCTCCTTCCCAACTGCTCACCGGCGGCTCATTCGCACCACCAATGGCGTGGAGCGCTTGCATCGCGAAGTCCGCCGCAGGGCACGCGTGGTCTCGATCTTTCCTAATCAGGCTTCGTGTTTGCGATTGGTTTCAGCGGTACTGAACGAGATCAGCGAGGAGTGGTTGATTGGAAGGAAGTATCTAAGTTTTTAAGGTTCTGATTGATCTTTTTGAGGATGCTCTTGACCGAATTTACAGAAAAATCCTTGCATTATCTTTATATTTTTCCGTCAACTCGTCAGTAGACTTTGGCACAGGTCTCTTTTTATACATATATAGTATGTATTGTGTAATTTCCCGCACCTCCGATGGTAGCTCCTTCAGAAAAGGTTGTAATTCCAACCATCTCCCACCCAAATCTACCTAGTTCTTTAATTCTTTCCCAAAAATTATTGTCTTTTGTACTGATTTGAGAATACTCCCATTTTTGCGATTTGCTTCTGGTATATTGTTCTACTTCATTCTGGTATTAAGCACCGAGTCTATTATATTCTTCAGTTAATTTATTTATTTGATCTTTGCGTTTTTTTTGTATTTCTTTCTCTTCACAGCTTAAAAACATATTTTCCTCCTAGTTTATAAAAAGAAATTAAGTTGTAAATTTAGATACGCCATAATTATTCTTGCCAGTATAAAATGGTTAGTCTTTTCTCAACACATTGGACAACGATCTTTGTAAATACTATACATCATATATATTTAGAAATACTTGCCTATCCATATAAATTTGTGCTGCTAAAAAATTTTTGTGATTTTCGTAAATTATTCAACCCTTTTTCAAATCGACAATTCCCACTGCGTGCAACCACAGTCTGGGTGCCGCTCCCAGGTGCAGACGATGCGTCCTTACCGTCATTTGGATCTCGCACGCGGCGCTTGGATAGGCATTGTCTCACACCCCATAGTCGTAGGTCTCGACGTGGCATTCGGTCACAGTGCGTCCGCACCGTTGTAGTCCATCACTGTGACACCGCGCGTGAAGATGGCTGCCAGTAGAATCTATAGGATAAGTTGGTTTCCGGTTGAGTAGGTTTGTGGCTTGTATGTATGCTCCCCGCAAGCTGACGAAATACTCGTTTTTGTTTTTTTCAGATCCCATCCTCTAAGCTTCAAAATGGAATACAAAATAGTTGCCAATCACAAAAATGTTTCTTAAGTGTCTTTTCTTCTGAAAAGAGCGTGGAGAGTAATTCCACAAAATAATGCGATCCATTTTGGAAAAGAGTTGCCGGGGTCGTTGAGCCTGGAGAGCATATTCATAATCAGTCACATTGAGTGATGACGGTTTGGTTCATCAACAGGTAAGAGGAAATCGCGAGAGCAAGAAGCTACGTATTTAGGGTGCAGATCATCGGGCAAGCGTAGAGCCGTACGTCCGTGAGTGCTGGCGTTGGGCAATTATTAGTGCTAAGAGAAGGCCATCTTAAAACTTATTAAGCGTATCGATAAATATGCTATAGCTCAAAGAACTATGCGACGTTGATCAAGACCATAATCTTCTTCATCTTAGTGGGTTTCTTCACTGATAACGATGGAGAAGAATAGCTACAATCCATTCGAGGCTTGAAATGCGAAGTTGCCTATCTAAGTCGTGACGGGCCATAGGGAATAAATAGGTCCAATGACTGTCCTGGGTGTATTTTGGATTCTAGATCGTTGAATAAGAAATCGTAGGCACTAATGAAGTCATACCGACGAAGAGTAAAGCAGTAATCGCTGCTTCAGCGATAAGAGTGTTGATGAAGTCGATACCCTTTTCCTCAGAAGTGCTCGATTTACTTTATCTGCTTCGTGTCATACGCGGTTCTCATATGCGTTCACACAGTCTAAATTAAGCGGCCCAACGTTGTCCATCAACGGAAGCTGTCGCCCGGCTTGAGTTGATGCATCGGGTATTATTATGCCTTTCGCTTTGCTCTCTTCTTCTTTCGTTTATCTACGCAGCGCCATATGGCAGAGATCAACAGACTAGTAAAGACGATCCCAAGCAACCATTCCCAATTTACTCTCTCAAGTATTTGCCACAAGATTACTTGAACTTCGATAGTCCTTTCGTAAGAAATGAGCCGCCATTGTTCCTCAACATCAAAGTTAACTGGCCGATATACAGCCAGCGTTAATTTTTCTCCCACTCTTCTTCGATGTGACATTCCAGCGCCATTCTGTTAATTCTATCGAAATAAAAGCTGTTCTGGCTTGTCATGTAGCGCCTTAATGACAAAAGCATCCGGGTCGGCTGCAACTAATTCGGCCTTCATTCTGGGTGTGATACGCATCGATGCAGTGGTGACGCCGGCGTTCGGTAATGCGTCCGTCCAAACCCTCAGGGAAAGGATGGGCTCGGGAGAAGCTGGATGGCATGGAGCGTCAATTGCATCTCGAGGTCTCTTTGTAGACCAAACTGTCCTGCATGGATTGTTTCGAGGCAGCATCGATTTGCTCCATATCTGATTGTAAAGGGGGTGAGTCCGCAAGCTTATAGGCATCCCGGGCGGCGCAGAGGTGGATGTGGCACGCTACTAACACATGCCAGTTGAGCTATAACGATAGCAACGGGTAAAGCTGCGATCAAAATCTGCTGAAGTCGTCGTGAGTAATTCATTTCACCTCCGACATCGGGTGATATCTGGTCTCATTGCCTACCCTGCTGGTGAGCCCTGCGAATGCGAGTCCCTTGAGCATTTTGGTACGCTGGGTGAGAAACAGACCCCACATAAAGTCCTCCCTGGCTCGCCGAATGACGAACGATCACTCAGTATACAGAATTTTTAAATCATTTGCAATACCAGGCGGGGAAAGTTCGGTTAATTCTGATAGCCTGTCCTGCCGTTTCGCACCGACGTGCTCGCGGCACGGACGGCGGAAGGACAGTCCAGGGAAAAATGCTTGAAAATGCCGCAGAATTCCCAGCGTCCAGCCGCTCGCCCCGCACTGCGAAGCAGTGATAGGGTGCACGCTGTGATGGGCAGGTTTTAAGCTTAACTATCACCAATAATTTCAAGGCGTAGGATTTGGGCAGTGCAGATAGCTATCCAAGCTTGTTTTCCATGCCGTATCTGAATCGAAATTCTTCACCAGTCCGTCTCCAGAATTACCGTCAGTAAAGGCATTCATTCCATGTTGGATCATATAGCGAGGGTAATATTGCAGAGCTCCTATGCGTGATATCTCATTACAAATCTCTAGAAGTTTGTCGCTATTCCCGATAGTATTTTGTAATTCTTGCTCGAAAGCGTTTTTGTGTATGCTATCAAGAGAGACAAGGGTTTGCTGGATTAGAACGGATTTGGCATCATGTGCAGTGATATCGGCTACGCGGAAGTTGTCATAATAGGCGTACGTTCCCGCCAACGCAAAAAAGAAAACCGCGGAAGAGTAGTTATCCTGATTTATACACTCCACAAAACCGTTATAAAGATCCGGAGGGGTAAAGGTGTTTTTCAAGTCAGAAATTGGCACGCAACCAATGTCCTGCGTGGATTTAAGGTTTCCCGGCGCTTCAAAAATTATGATTTGTGATTGAGTTGCCGTCGAAGTCGGTTCAGGTGTAAATGTGGGCGGAATAGGTGTGGGAGCAGGAGCGCATCCACTCAGCAAAATCGTTAGAAATACAAGCACAATGAAAACTGACCTGATTGATTTTTTCATGACATTATCTCCCTTTGATTTGATCGCGCAGGATTGCTCCTAACGGTTTGCGTCCGCGATATCATCCAGTTAGAGACATCGTACCCGCCTGTACTTGCAGGGTGTAGGGTAAGTATCCCTGAAGCGTAGCAGAAAGGGCGCACTGCGAAGCAGTGATGGGTGCGCGCTTTGTCGGGCGGTTGTATTTGAAAAGCGATGCTCAACCTATATTATTTAAATTCACAAGTGTTATAAAATTCCTCTAGATCTTTTTTTAGATTTTCAATGCTACTCGAATTGTTGGGATCAAAAACTCCCGATTGAGAATTCAACATATAAAGGTACTTGCCTTTGTTGAAGATGAAAACTCCTTCTCAGTGCATCAAGTTTTTCGCCTGTTTTGCTATCAGCCAAAGTAGAACCCTTTGGGAAATTGATAACTGCATAGAGAATCACTTGGTTTTTATTGTTCAAGAACTCTTTGTATGAAATACTACTGGTAGGTGATGCGGGAACGAACATGCTTTGCATCAGAGAAGCGAGGGCTTCTTCCAGATATGATTTTTCCTCATCTGGGTCTCCAAATACAGAAAGCTGACCATTGTCAATGTAGTCAACGCTAAGTAAGGTGCCAAAATGGGAGTGTCAGAAATCTTGTGTAAATGGGCATTATACAGGCCAGCGATCTTCAAAGCGAATGGCTAACTGATTGAGGATCAACGGCCAGTTTTGAATGGGAGCCGTCCATTTCCTGGTAATGTCCATCGTGGCCAGATAAAGCAATTTTCTCACAGCTTGCTCGGTTGGGAAAGAGCCTTTGTTCTTGGTCACTTTTCTCAATTGGCGATGATAACCTTCCACCGTATTGGTGGTATAGATCAGGCGGCGGATTTCCCTTGGAAACTCAAAGAAGGTGGCCAAATCATCCCAGTTGTTTTGCCAGGAACGTACCGCGGCAGCGTACTTGTTCTTCCAGGTTTGCTCCAGTTTTTGCAGATTGGCTTCAGCTTCTTCTCGAGTTGCTGCCTGATAAACGGTTTTCAGGTCGGCGACAAATGCCTTGCGATCTTTCCAAACCACATACTTCAGGCTGTAACGGATTTGATGGATCACACAGCGTTGTACTTTTGTCTCCGGGAAAACAGACTGAATGGCATCCTTGAAACCCGTCAATCCGTCAATGGATGCAATGAATATATCCTGTACCCCACGGGTTTGCAGGTCGGTGACAACCGAGAGCCAAAAGTTGGCTCCTTCGCCGCCGTCTCCAATCCAATGGCCCAATGGTTCTCTGTGGCCGTCCAGATCAACGCCTATCACGTTATAGACCGCAATATTGGCGATCTTGCCATCCTTTTTGAGCTTGATATGGATGGCGTCCAGATACAGGATCGCATAGATCTCTGCCAGGGGACGGTTTTGCCAGCCCTCCACCAGCGGCCAGACCTTATCCGTAATGGCGCTGATCGTTTCTGGCGAAACATCGATACCGTACAGCTCGGTCAGCAGATCCTGGATGTCTCGTGTGGACATCCCCTTCGCATACATGGCGATGACCTTCCGTTCGATCTCGTTGCTGTTCTTTTTCAACAGCGCTGATTGGAATTCACCGTTTCGATCTCGAGGCACTTTGATTTCTGCATCGCCGCCAGACGTACGCATTTTGCGGGTGTAATGCCCGTTACGGTTATTCCCAGAATTGTGCCCCTCGGTCTCATAGCGCTCATAGCCCAGTTCTGAAGTCAGTTCTGCTTCCAGCATATCCTCGATTGTTTTTGAGAACAGCTTTGCAAAGATGCCGTCTTTGCCATAGAAATCATCAATTGAAGTGGCTTTCCCTAATTCTTGCGCCACTTCTTCGGCACTGGGCATATGCGATTGTATGTCTTTCTTTTCAGGATCCTTTTGCTTGTTCATTGGGTTTCCTTTCGGGTTTTAGGATAACCCATTTACACACTTTTTCTTACACCCTCGCCGAAATCGTCAAAAAAAACTACTCTCCCGCTGTTTTGGTCAAACGTATCCTTGAGAGTGTCACCCGCTATATTACGATTTGGAAACTCGCAAGTGAAATCGCCTGTTGGGGATGTATATTTTCCACCTACGAATGAACCACTAATATCTGAATAACTTCTGTATGAGCCAAAGACTGAGCGAAGAAGTGGGTCAAGTACACTGTTGCCGACAAATAACAAAACTATCGTTAAAAAAATACAAATACCTATGAACCCAAAAATCAATCCTAATCTATTCCTGTTCTTTCCAGTTTCTTTTTTTATAGGTGAGTTTGATCCGGTTTGATGCATGCTCAGTCTCCTAACTACATTTCGAATGCAAAAAATGATTTTAGCGACTCACTGGCTCAAGTAGCCGCCCAACGGCTCGCGATACCATCCTGTAAAGGACAGCATCCCCGTAGGGGATATTGGCGAATGGAGGGACGTGGACTTGCCAACGAAACGGACAAAACCGAAAGTCACGAAAAAAGCGAGTTTAGCGGTGAGAATCCAGCCGTCCGCATGAACACTGTGTTGGGTTGCTGTTACGAACAAACATTTGCTTGACTTCCTCCTAAGGCGTAATCACGATCTCGGCAGGGCCAAATTGGAAGACAGTAATGAAGGCAGGGTCAGCGAGGAAAGGATGCCTTGAATAAACGCCCACATCTTCGTAGTAGGTTCCTGTATTTTCCGCTCGCATATGAAAAATCACGGTCAATGTCTCACCCGACTTGATTTCTCGAAAATATGGAAATTGCACATCCTTTCCAACAATAGCCTCAGATTCCATGTTAGGCTCAACACTCATAACTCTGGCACCATCCAAAAGGCTTGGCGCATTCAAATCACTTTGCAATGCGAAATGTTTAATAAAAACAGGATTTGTTGTCGGATTAGTTACAGTAATGGTGAAGTCGAAATCATCACCTTTCTTAACAGTGGAGGGAAACGAGACTTTCCCATTCAATGGAAACGACCCGCTCGATGGAGAAAAAACAATAAATGCAAATATCCCAAGAACTACGCAAATCAGTATCGCAAATCCAACACATGCCCAAAGCCAAAGTTTTCTTTTGGGTTTACTGTTTTGAATAGTCGCGCCTTGTTTTGATTGAAAGTCTAAATTAGCCATACCTTAAGACCTCATTGACTAAGCCACCCAACGGCTTGCGCCCGCGATATCATCCCGTTAGGGACATCGTACCCGTCTGTACCTGTAGGGTGTAGGGTAAGCGCTCTGCCGAAGGTCCCCGAAGGGGGTAAGGGTACCTGCGCTTGGGCTCATCAGCGTCGGGTGGACGCTTTGTTGGGCGCAGTTCTATGTGTGTTTCCGATTTCTTGATATCCCATTGTTTCACTGACTAAAAAGCGGAAATTCTGCCATAGCCGGATTTACTTTTGTTGTTGTATTATTCATCTCACTAATAACGTCATCGGATGAACGAGATGAGCTAGCGTCAATATTCTTTGAATAAAGGAAGGAAATAACTTGAGAACTGTTGGGGTCACTATAAAATTTAAATATATCCATCTCTAAGAATTTCTTGCCCTCCTCCTTGTGGGTGGAAGTAGGGTAAAGAATTTCTAATAAAACTGCGTCGGAGTGCTTATCGGCTAATAAGAGGTAGTCGAAACCCGGATACTGTTGTTTATACCCCTTGCCGATTCTCTCGGCAAAATCTATTGGTATATTGCCGTCTGGATTCACAGGGTAGATTTGAAACTCAACCAACTCGATCCAGTCAGAAGGGGTTTCATTGGGAGGGTAGTATACATAGATTCGGATAGGTTGATCCGTAACTTTCCAATTCAATTCAAATTTCTTACCAATGAACTCTACCGTCTGTGTATCACTGATCGAGAGCTGGTTTGGATCTGGTGGAGAAGTTGGTGTATCAGTAGGAATACTGGTGGGAGTTGCACTTGGCAAAGGCGTAGCGGTTGAAGTTGGCTCAGGTGTGAATGTGGGCGGTATAGGCGAAGGCGTAAATGTGGATGGAACAGGTGTTGAAGCAGGAGCGCATCCACTCAGCAAAATCGTTAGAAATACAAGCACAATGAAAACTGACCTGATTGATTTTTTCATGACATTATCTCCCTTTGATTTGATCGCGCAGGATTGCGCCTAACGGTTTGCGTCCGCGATATCATCCCGTTAGGGACATCGTACCCGCCTGTACTTGTAGGGTGTAGGGTAAGTATCCCTGAAGCGTAGCGGAAGGGGCGCACTGCGAAGCAGTGATGGGGTGTACGTTTTGTTGGGCGCTTTTTGATTTTTAAGTTATTCATTATCCAATGTGCTGACATCAACTTGCGGGTTGGGCTTTCATCGCACTCAGGATCAATTTGTGATAACCTGATTGAGCGCAGCCAGCAGCGCGCTGGCACTCTTCTCAGATTTAAAGTTAAAGTTGTGGGTGCGTCCTCTGCGCAGGTGTATTCGCAGAATGTAGCGTTTCATACCAATACCGGTCAGGGAGCGGATGGATCGGACCATAAGCCCCGCCCCGAAGAGCACATCTTCAGCTCTGGGATTTCGTTCACCTTTGGCGTTGGGCGGAAGTTGTCTGGCATCGGATATCACCACTTCTACCGATGCAACCTGATGTGGACGGAAGCTTTCGCCCGCAATAATAATCTGACGGTTGGAGATAAAGGCATCCGCGGATTGGTAGACGATGATCTCCTGCGAAGGCTCGGAAGGATCTTTCCGGGGTGTACCTGCTGATGACGGCTCAGGTAGGTGTTCGACGTCTGCCAAAGTGTTCATGGAGAGCGTTTCACCGCAATTGGCACAGTTCCAGGTATCTTCCGGATTGTGTTTTCCGCAATTGGGACAAATTCTGACCTTCATTTGCGCCTCCTAAATTAATTTCCCATCTTTTTACACGTGTGTACTTGGAGTTGCACTTATTTGACTGATGGCCCCATTTTGTGCAGTTTCGGTTCGGCGGCTGAAGGGCTGAGCGACGACTTGGGTTCGAAATCCTATATCTGAGGTTAGGTTGGTATCCCGATCAGATTGCAGTGGTTTTCATCTCTTGTCAAAACGGGAATCCATAAAAAGGAAGGATCATTTAATTCTTCAGCGGTGCCGCATAATGATCTATATCCTCCCTTGAATGTAATTCGGAGAACTATAGTCCAGTATACAGAGTTATCAATCCAAATTCAATACTAGATGGGAAAATACAATCGGGGAGCCTGCGGTAGTCCCCCTAATCCTATCTTCATTCAGGTGGATAGCTTTTAGTCGAGCGCAGCGATGAATTCCTAAACCTGTCCGCTGGCAGTAAGCGCGAAAAATACCAGCCCTACGCCAGGCGAATACCTGCTTCGCGTAGCACCTGGGTCTGGTATTACTGTTCTATACTATCCGCATTGACCTTCGCGCTGTGTGGACCCGCTCAGATGCCACGATCTGCTTTGATCCCCCTTCATCTGTGGTGAATCGACCCCCAGATGTATTACGGCGCTCTGCACCTCCACCTGCACGGTCAACTTGCCCGGCCTTTTCGAAGGTCAGCATCAGCGGGAAGCTGTCGCCCGGCTTGAGCTCCTGCTTCAATCCCATCAGCATGACGTGGTAACCGCCCGGCGCGAAGCTTAAATCTCCCCCGGCCGGAACCTCGACGTAATCCTGCCTGACCATCGAGGCCACGCCGTTCTCCATCTTGGAGAGGTGCAGTTCGGCCATCCCGGCCACCGGGGATTGGGCGCTCAGCAGGCGGTCGGCCACTCCGACGGGGTTGTGGATCGTGAAGAAAGCCCCGCCCGTCCCGCCGGTCGGCGCCGGACGCGCCCAGGCATTTTCAACCGTCAGCGCTTTGGCCCCGCCGCAGGCGCTCAGCAGGACCAGGCCCGCCAGTAGCAAAACCGTCAGTTTTTTCATGTTCCCTCCCGGGAAAAAGATCAGTTGCTCTTTTCTTTCAGCAGCTGCTGCACGTCGGAGGCCATGTCCGCGACGGCCATCCCGTAGGGGAAGGTCAGGCGCAGATCGCCGTTGGGGTCGATCACGAAGACCGACGAGGTGTGCGCGACCCCGTAATTATTCGGATCACCCGCTGTCCTGCTTCTCGACGTAGACCCCGTATTCCTGGTAGACAGCCCCCAGCGCGGCCGGATCGTCGGTCAGGCCGATGAAGTCCGGGCTAAAGAGCGCCAGGTATTCCCCCAGCTTGGCGGGCGTGTCGCGCGCCGGGTCGACGGTCACGAAGACCACTTCCGCATCCTTAGCCTGCGCGCCCAGCCTCTCCTCCAGTTGTTTGAACGTGGCCAGCGTGGTCGGGCAGACGTCCGGGCAGGAAGTGTAGCCGAAGAACAGCAGCACCAGCTTGCCGCGCTGCTGGCTCAACTGGAAGCTGTTCCCGTCGTAATCGGCCAGCGTGAAGTCTTTGGCCGCGAAGGGCGGATCGATGACCGAGCCGTGATACTGGTAGGGCTTTTCGAAGAGCAGATAGCCGGCCAGGGCCAGGATGACAAATCCTACCAGACCGGCGGCGACGTACAGATTATTTCTTTTCATTATCTAATTTCCTTCAAATTAAGCGCGGATCATGGTCAGCAGCATCTTGAAGCGTTTTGTGGCCAGCACAGCATGCGGCTGGTCCGCCGGCATGACGATTCCCTCCCCGGCTTTGAGCGCGAACGGCTGGCCGGCGATCTTGATCTCGACCTGGCCTTCGAGCACCTGGGCAAGCGCGTCGAAGGGCGTGGTGTGCTCACTCAGCTCCTGCCCCTCGTCGAAGGCGAACAGGGTCACATTGCCGCTCTCGCCTTTGATGATCTGGCGGCTGACCACCGCCCCATCCTGGTAATCGACCAGGCCGGTCATGGCCAGGATTTGTGCTTTGGGTGTCGTAGACATCTTGCCTCCGGATATGTCGGGTATTACTTGATGCTGATGGTATAGCTGGCCTGCTCGCGCGTAAAGCGCGTCGTGCCGGTCACGACCAGGATCGCTTCGCGGGTGTCCCCGCTCAGGTCGAGCGGGATCGAGGCGCTCTGGTCCTGGCTGACAGCGATCATCTGCACGCTGGTGGTCTTGCCCTTCAGGATCAGGGCCAGGCGATAGGTCTGCGGTAGCGCGTTCTGGATGCGGACGAACCCGGCCGCATCCCAGCCGCCGTCATCGCTCTCGAAATCGGTCGTGTAGTTGATGGCCGGGATCGAGACGTCGTCCAGCAGCAGGCCCTCGCCGTTGACGGCCGCATCGGTCACGTACTCGAAGCGCAGCTGGACCTGCTTGCCGGCATACTGCGACAGGTCGACCGTCTCCTGGATCCACTGCGGGCCGCCGCCGCTGGTGCCGTTGTAGCCCCAGCCGTAGGAATTACCCGAAGGGTCCTGATCGGTTCCGGAGGGGGTCTTGATGATCTGCCAGGTTTTGCCGTCCTCCGAAACTTCCAGGTAGATGTAATCGTAATCCTTTTCGATATCGTACCAGGTCCAGAAGGAAATGCTGAGCGGGCCGCTGACCTGGCTGAAATCGAAGCTGTGGGTCAGGGTCATGTCCGATTCGTCGCCCTTGTTCGACCAGAAAGCGAAGTTACCCGAATGCGGGCTCTCCGGCAGCAGCCCGGTTTGAGTCGAGCCGGTGAAGTTCAAGGTGAAATTACCTTTGCAGGTGATGTCGATGTATTCCGCGCCGTACTGCTTGACGGAGTAATTGTTGTCCTGCGGGCAGGTGTCGATTTTCTCGGTGGCGGCGGCCTTGGGCGCGTCGGGGTAATTCTGGTAAGCGAAGCGACCGTCTGCGACACTGCTATCCTGCAGGTAATTGGCCGTCATCCAGTCGATAACCACATCATCGGCCGTGATCGGCTGGCCGCTCTGCGGATCGGTTGCGCCGATGGATTTGAGCACGTCGTCCACGCTCTCCAGGCCATTCTCGGGATCGCGCACCAGCGCCTGGGTGGCCTGTTCGCCGAAGCGATTCAGGAAATAATCCGTGAACAGGAAGCCTGCACCGTAGTGCGGTCCGGTCGCGCTGGGATCATTGGGCCAGTCGGTCAGCTGCAGGTCAGGGCTGCGCAGGAAGGCCCAGTCCTGGCCACCGATGGTGTACCCGTTCAGGAAGACTGCCAGTTCGGAGAAGCCTTCGTTGATCCAGGAGGTTTCGTTGCGGTCGAGATGCCAGTGGATCATGTGCTGGAACTCGTGCGCCAGCACGCCGTAGGTGTAGGGATCATTCAACGGGCTGTTGTCGGCGTTGAACAGGAACATCTCGTGCGCGTTGGAGTACTTGTGCGCCTGCGGGCTGATCTCGTCCGCCGAGGAGAAATATCCGGCCACGCGCTGGCCGATGCCGCGGGCGTACAAAATGTAGATATGCACGTCGCCATCGATGCCCGGGGTCCACTCGCTGCCGAAAAATGCCCGGTCGGTAGGATAGATTTTATTCTCGAAGGTATTGACCAGGTCTTGCATGTCTTGCTGCTTGAAATCGACTCCGTTCTCCACCCAAAAATAAACGTGCGGGGTCACATATTCCAGCGTGGCGTCGATCTGGAAGGATTGGTTCGTGTCCGTGTCCGTCAGCCAGAACTTGTCAGCGTCGCCAACCGGACGGTCCGGCGCGCTGGTGGCCACCACCTCCGGGATGTTGCATTTGCCCTGCAGCCGGCAGGCCAGGTCGCGCGGGTCGTTATTGGGAACGATGGTCTGTTCCAACAGGCTGAGGGTATCGGTTGGGATGCTGTCCACCGGCGGACGGGTCACTACCACCGGAGCCCCAGGCGTATCAGTCACAAAGACGGTGCTCGTTCCCGAAAGATTGAGCAATTTGTACAGGCCGTAAGACCCGCCCAGGACCAGCAGCAGGCAACAGCAAAGGACAACGACTATGATAACAACGATCGTCACAACTTTGGAGCCGGAAGATTTTTGCATACTTGGTTTACCTCACAAAAAGTAGTGGCTAATCTTACCCGATTTTGTTTAATTTTCGATTAAGAATTCAATGCACTTGACCGGTTGGAATCAAAAGGCGGCAGGAATTCCTGCCGCCTTGATCGGACCCTACGAAGCCTCAACCGGCTGCTTGGTCTTGACAGCTTCGCTGCTCTTGAAAATCAGCGTGTTCTTCTTTGTGTCAACGTCCACCAGCACCTTGCCTCCCTGGCTGAATTTGCCACCCAGCAATTCAATCGAAAGCGGGCTCTCGACGTACTTCTGGATAGCACGGCGCAACGGTCGCGCGCCAAAGTCGGGATCGGAGCCTTCCTTGGCCAGCCAGGCGCGGGCTTCCTCGGTCAGGTCGACGCTGATGTTGTATTCGTTCAGGCGCTCCTGCACCTCATTCAAATGCAGCGACACGATCTCTTCCATCTCTTCCAGGCTGAGCGCCGAGAACATGATGATCTCATCGATACGGTTCAGGAACTCAGGCCGGAAGGTGCCCTTGAGCGCTTTCTCGATTTTGTCGTGGGACTCGCGTTCCTCGTCATTTTCGGCTTTTTGCAGGAAACCCAGCGAGCCACTGCGGTGGACGAACTCGGTGCCCAGGTTGGAGGTCATGATGATGACCGTATTGCGGAAATCCACAATGTTTCCCTGGCCATCCGTCAGGCGCCCGTCGTCCAGGATTTGCAGCAAGGCGTTCCACACTTCGGGATGCGCCTTCTCCACCTCGTCGAATAACACCACGCGGTAGGGACGGCGGCGTACAGCCTCTGTCAACTGGCCGCCTTCTTCGTAGCCAACATATCCTGGGGGTGCGCCGAACAAGCGGCTGACGGTATGCTGTTCGCGATACTCGGACATGTCAATGCGCACCAGTGCGTCCTCATCGTCGAACATGAACCAGGCCAGGGCCTTGGCCAGCTCGGTCTTGCCGACGCCCGACGGACCGATGAAGATGAATGAACCAATTGGCCGGCTCGGGTCTTTCAAACCGGAACGGGCGCGGCGGATTGCATCGGAAATGGCATGGATGGCTTCATCCTGCCCGACAATGCGTTCGTGAATGCGATCTTCCATCTGAAGCAGTTTTTCGGCCTCGGTTTCCATCAATTGGCTGACCGGAATGCCGGTCCATTGGTGGACCACAGAGGCGATATCGTTGACATCCACGACTTCGTCGAGCTGGTGCTCGGACTCCCATTTGTCGCGTTTCTCCCGGAATTCGGTATCCAGCCGCAGCCGCTCGGACTTCTTTTGGGCGGCGCGTTCGTAATCGCGTTCCACCCCGGATTGTTCTTCCTCGGCTT
The DNA here is from genome assembly GCA_963790075.1 of uncultured Chloroflexia bacterium. Lineage (GTDB taxonomy): Bacteria > Chloroflexota > Anaerolineae > Anaerolineales > Villigracilaceae > CAYOUV01. The sequence continues at coordinate 346,569 of CAWBNG010000004.1, read as the reverse complement.
GCAGGCGATCGATCTCACTCTTAAGGCTTTTGAGCTCAGGCGGCATGGAGTAAAGCGCCACCCGCAGCTTGGCAGCCGCTTCGTCCATCAGGTCAATGGCTTTGTCCGGCAGGCGGCGGTCGGTGACATAGCGGTCGGCCATGCGAGCCGCATCCACCAAGGCCTCGTCCGAGAAACGCACCTTGTGATGCGCCTCGTAGCGATCACGCAGGCCCTGCAACATGCGGATCGTGTCTTCGACGGTCGGTTCTTCAACGTAAATGGGGGCAAAGCGCCGCTCGAGAGCCGCGTCCTTCTCGATATATTTATGGAATTCGTCCAGCGTGGTTGCCCCGATGCACTGCAGTTCGCCGCGTGCCAAGGCCGGCTTGAGCATGTTGCTGGCATCCATCGCACCCTGGGCTGCGCCTGCGCCAACCACGGTGTGCAGCTCGTCGATCATCATGATGACCTCACCCTGAGCACGCTGTACTTCTTCGATCACGGCTTTGAGCCGTTCTTCGAACTCGCCGCGGAAGCGGGAGCCGGCGATCAGGCTGCCCAAATCCAGTGAGATAACTCTCTTGCCGCTCAGGATTTCGGGCACATCATTGGTGGCGATCTTCTGGGCCAAACCTTCGACGATGGCAGTCTTGCCGACCCCGGCCTCGCCGATCAGCACCGGGTTGTTCTTGGTGCGGCGCGATAGGATCTGGATCAGGCGCAGGATTTCATTGTCGCGGCCGATGACCGGATCCAGCTTGCCCTCGCGGGCCAGTTGGGTCAGGTCACGGGAGTATTTCTCCAGGGTTCGATAACGGGATTCGGCCTGGGGGTCGGTGACCCGCTGCCCGCCCCGGATTTGCTGCACGGCATCGTAGACGCGTTCGCGCGACAGGCCGGCGCTTTCCAAGATCCGCGCGGCGGGCGTATTCCGTTCGGTCAGGATCGCCAGGAAAATATGTTCAGTGGAAATGTATTCGTCCTTGAGACGATTGGCTTCTTCGTTGGCCAGGTCAATAATGCGCTTGACGCGCGGGGTGATAAAAATCTGCCCCGCACCACCGCCAAAGATATTGGCCTTGGGACTGGAACGCAAAGTCGCGTCCAGTCGCTCGGCAATCGCCTCGGAACTAACACTCAAATTTTCAAGTATTTGGGGAATAACACCCCCGGGTTGCTCGATCAGCGCCAGCAGGATGTGCTCGGTGTCAATCTGGTTATGACCGTAGCGCTGGATAATTTCAGCAGCCCGTTGAGCGGCTTCTTGGGCACGCTCGGTAAAGCGGTCAAATCGCATCATAAGCGAAATCCTTTCATCTCAGGGCTTATGCCCTGTAAGGGCGATTATAACAAAGGCGCATTGGCGAGGCGGCAAATCCGCGTAAGAGTTCTATTAGATTCAGGGCGTGACGGTCAGCGTTGCCGGGGTAACCCGTAAAGTAGGCGACGGCGTCAGGGTGATAGTTAGCAGGTTGATTTGCGGGATCCAGCCTATTCGACCTTCTTTATCCTGCACTTCCATCCAGACCAATCCATTCGCGACTTGAGAATCATCCAACACTAGCACGTGATCTCCGATGCGCAGCCGGCCGATCGACGGGCCACCCGGAGTTTGCAGAAGGTCGATGTAGGTGCGGCCATTGGTGTTAGCGATGCGGGCTGTGGATGGCGTGGCGGTTGGGGTGGGCGGGATGGGTGTAGCCGTAGCAGTGGAGGTAGCTGTGGCAGTTGGAGTATTGGTCAGCGTGGGGGTCAGCGTAACCGGGGTCGCAGTTGAGGTGAAGGTCGGTGGAATAAGCGGGTCCAGGCGCGCTGCGATGATCTGGTTGACGACAATGGAAACCGGTTTCTGAAGGCGGTAGGCAATATCGCGCTGCAAGCTGACCACGTCCTTGTATTCAAGCCGCGTGGTGGTACGAATGGTCAGGCTCATTTGCAACGTGTCACCACTTTGGGTTAATTGCAAGTCTGTCATCTCCCCACCAACCTTGCGGACTTCCTGTGCAACCACATTATTGATATCGCGGTTCTCGGTGGCCTGGCGGACGAAGTGCGCGCTCAACAAAGTCAGGGGGATCAACAGCGCCAGCGTGAACAAGGCGGAATACACCAAGCCACGTGGGAGCTTGCTGCCGTCGGTGCGGTGGGGAGTGAATCCGAGCAGGAAAAAGATCAGCATGGCGGCAAAGGCAATGGTGACCGAGTTAGTGATGAAGAGCAATAGTGCGCCGCCGGCGATGTCCCAGCGTCCCAGAGCGACACCGACACCGACCGTGCAAAGCGGCGGCATCAAGGCGGTAGCAATGGCCACGCCTGGCAAGGCAGCCGACAACTGCGGCTGGGCCAGCGCGAAAGCAGCCGCCATTCCGCCAGCCAGGGCAATCGTCAGGTCAATCGGGCTGGGCCGGGTACGCGAGAGAATTTCCACCGGCAATTCCTGCAAAGTCACGAAGGGCAGGAAGCGATTGCTCCAGGCCAACAGGATGGCAATCAGGATGGACACTATGGCACCACGCACCAGCGCCGAACCAGAATCGCGCAGCAGCTTTTCGTCGCCGGACATAGATGCCAAACCCAAGGCAATGATTGGGGACATCAAAGGTGCGACCAGCATGGCCCCGATGATGACTGCAGCCGAATTTGTCAGGAGCCCGAGGGTGGCGATCACGCTCGAAAGGATCACTAAAAAGAAAAAATCGAAGTCAGGGTGGGCAGCCTCGCGCAGTTGCACCTGGACTTCGGCGCGTCGCTCTAGCGAAACCTGTTTGACCAGTTGGCGCAGGATATGCCGCAGCCGTGTCTTGGTTGAAGGGGGTTTGATATCTGGCACACTCATTAATTAAATCGCTCTGTTCAATTCTACTCGTTTACACCGGAATTGCAAACTCAAGACTATAATAGGCAATAATGTCCGCAGTGACCTTATCCAAGAACCAAGCAGCCGTCACCGGCCACCTGCGTCCAGTGAACGTGATCCGCGATCTAGGGGCAGTAGCCGATCTGATCGAACTGTGCTTCTATAAAACAATGGACGATGACGGTCAGCGCTACCTGCAAAATATGCGTCGGGCCAGCCGCGACGACAGTTTCTTGCGTTGGGCTACGCACGCAGTCGAGACGGTCTCCATGCCGCTATCCGGTTACGTCTGGGAGGAAAGCGGACATATCGTTGGCAATGTCAGCCTGGTGCCTTTTCGTCACAAAGGGAAACGTATTTTTCTGGTTGCCAACGTAGCGGTCCATCCGGAATATCGCCGACAGGGGATTGCCCGGGTGCTGACCGAAAAGGGCCTGACCCACGCCCGTCAGCGAGGCGCCGACTCAGTCTGGCTGCACGTCCGGGACGACAATCCCGGCGCGATTTCACTCTATGAGGAACTCGGTTTCAGCCAAGTGACTCGCCGCACCACCTGGCAGGCTTCACTGGATGCCACCATCCCTGGCAACGACTACGATTTTACGGTTACCAACCGGGCTGCACGATTCTGGCCGCTTCAACGTGCCTGGTTGGATCGCGTCTATCCTGTAAAAACAACCTGGTATCGCACGCCTAATTGGAATATCCTCAAGCCCGGGTTATGGCAGTGGCTGTATCGCGTTTTTGTGGAACTTAATCTACGGCAATGGGCTGCCGTCCGCGACGGACAATTACACGCTGTTGCCGCATGGCTACCAGAACGTGGTTCATCTAACTTGCTCTGGCTGGCTATCGGGCCAGATGCAGATCCGGATGCCATTACGACCCTCTTAGTACATGTCCGCAAGGAGTTATCTTTTCGGCGCTCGCTGTCAGCTGAGATCCCGGCCGGAATGGCCGTTGAGTCCTTTCAGGCCGCCGGATTTGTTCCACATCGCACCTTGATTTGGATGCGTGCTGACGGTGCAACCCATTCATAACTTCCCCGTATATCCTTTTAAGAAAGGAACAAACCATGACTAAATTTATTTTGCGTTGGGCAATCAACGCGGTAGCCCTGTATCTGGCGGTCATCATCGTGCCAGGGATCACTTTGTTTGGCAACTGGGTATCCATTTTATGGCTGGCATTGATCTTTGGATTGATCAACGCGCTGTTGCGGCCGCTGCTCAAAGTTCTAACCTGCCCGTTGATCATATTGACGCTGGGCTTGTTCGCTTTACTGATCAACACCTTCCTCTTCTGGCTGACCAGCGTGGTCGGACAAGCGCTCGGTTTTGGCCTGGTCATTGCCGATCCGGTCTTTTGGAATTCCTTGCTGGGAGCTCTGGTTGTCAGCCTGGTCAGCATTTTGCTCAGCCTGATCTTGAAAGATGAACTGCGCAGCCGCCATCACTAATCCGATAATTCGATAAAAAAGGCGTCCTTTTTTTTCTGCAGGACGCCTTTTGATTTCCAAGCCAGGCTTATTCCTTCAATCCGGGCAACCCACCGGTCGGTGCAGCCGTCAGAACCGCGCGTACGACGGCCTGTGCAAAAACTTCGGCGGCAAAGCTTCCGACCGTGGACGGATCGGCTTTCTTGCTGCCGGTCGACAGGGCAAAAATCGTATCGCCATCCAGCATGGTGTGAGCCGGGCGAATGGTACGAGCCAGGCCGTCGTGTGCCATCTGGGCCACCTTGGTTGTCTCAGCCTTGTTCAATCTGGCATTCGTGGCAACCACGCCAATCACGGTGTTGGCGCGGGTAGCAAATCCCAGCACCGTCCGCCCGACAAAAGTTTTCATGGTTTCAAGCGTGTCGGCAAAATATTCCGGCGAACCCAGCCTGATCGGACCCACTTTGGTCGAGCGCGCGCCGGCCAGGATCCGGTCGCTGTGCGGGTCGATCACATCCCCGAAGGCGTTGACTGCCACGATCGCACCTACGATCAGCCCGCCGCCGATATCCATACTGGCCGTGCCCAACCCAGCTTTCATAGCGCTCTTCATGCCGAAGACTTTGCCGACCGAGGCCCCGGTCCCTGCGCCGATGTTGCCTTCCGCAGATTCCTTGGACGTAGCGGCAGCAGAAGCGCGGTAGCCCATTTCGGCGTCGGGACGAACCGTGGCGTCCCCTAATCCGAGGTCGAACAGGATCGCAGCCGGAACAATCGGGACTTTAACCGTCCCCGTGTCATAACCAATTTTTTGTTCTTCCAAATAACGCATCACACCCGTTGCCGCATCCAGTCCAAAAGCCGAGCCGCCGGCCAATAAAACGGCATGTACTTTCTCGACCAGGTTGACTGGATTGAGTAAATCCGTCTCGCGCGTGCCAGGAGCGCCACCGCGTTGATCTACACCAGCGACTGCGCCTTTTCGACATAAGACAACCGTGCAGCCTGTCAGCGCTTCGTCGTTTTGGGCGTGCCCAACTTCTATCCCCGGAACATCGGTTATGCTGTTTTTGAGAGTCATATGCTTCTTAAAGTAAATGCAGATGAACCCCTGGGCTCATCTGCATTTACATACGAGTTAACCAATTGAGCGAACGAGTTCGCGAAACTCTCCCCACTCTTCTTCGAAGAAATGCAGGGTGACGTTATTCAATTCCAGGTGATAGGTGGTTTCGCCATCGCTTTCTTCAGCTTTCCAGGCCAGGTAATTGTCTGTTTCAGCGATCGTCTCGGTTTTAGGTTCGGTATTGTCTGCCATTCGGACTCCTTTTGGGATCGACTTTCTGATTCAAATTATATAGCATTACGCTCGATTTCCAGCATCTATTTGCTGCGCTTTTTACGCAGAGACAACCACTTATCGCGCAGGCGTTTGGGGATGCTGGGTTTGGGTTGGTCAGGTGGCGGTTCTTCCGGTTCTAGCCAGGGATCCATATCCAGCATCTTGCGCGCGGTGTATTGTCCGAACAATTTGAGTGTTGCCAGGATAGGAGCTGCAATCACTACACCTAGCAGACCGATCAGATTCGCCGCAACCAAGGCTGCCACCAGAACTGCCGCCGGGTGTACACGCAATGCCTGCGCCATAATTCGTGGACTGATCAAGTTATCGAAGGTCTGGTCGATGATTAACGCAGTCACAACCACGATGACGGTGTAGGTAAATGGCTGCAATCCAAAGAGCTTGTAGGTTTGGAAAAAAGCCACCAATCCCAGCACGACCCAATTGATAGCTGGACCAATGTAAGGCAGGAACTTTGCCAGTCCTGCCAGCAAAGCCAGACCGATGGCATACCGTACGCCCAAAATGCTGAGCACAATCGAATAGACGATCAGTGTCAACCCAAAGATGATCACCTGACCACGCAGAAAAGCATTCCAGATTTGGCCCAACTCTTTACCCAAGCGGCGGATATCTTCACCGTAACCGGGGATTTCCACACTCACGATGCGTTCGCGCAGGCCGCCGGTTTCGATCAGGATAAAGTAGGAGACCACCAACACGAAGGCTGCCCAGCCGAAGATTTCGACCGCACCTGTTGCCAGCGTACCAACCAGCGTGCCAGTCTGACCGAGCACAGGCTGAACGAAAGATAGTACTTGCTGACTGATGGTATTCAAATCCAGGGTAGCCAGATCAACCTTGAGCGTACCGATCCTGATCACCTGGTTGGAAAACTGGTCGATCAGGTTGGGCAATACCACCAAGCTATTTTGGATCAATCCGATCAGGCTTTGGATCTGGTTTACCAAGCCCACTCCGCCCAGCGTCAGCAATCCCACAAAGAAAATAATGAAAACCAAATAGATCACATTTACTGCAGGACGCCAAGGGATGGGCAGCACCCAATTCATAAAATTTGCCACCGGATGCAGCAGGTAAGCCAAAATGAAAGCCATCATCAACGGACCGATGATCGTGTGAAAACGGATCAGCAGTCCAGCCGCAATTGCGACAAAGGTCAGCCCGATGACCAGCTTAAGGCTGGTCCCCCAAGGGGGAGACGCAGGTGTGGTTGGCGTTTCACTCATTTATCCATGCTCCTATTACATCTATTCTATATGCTGGCAAGCGGTTTGGCAAATAAATAATAAAAAAATACCCCCACAACAAACTGTGGGGGTAACTCTAGCAGAGAATTTTTATCCGCAACCAGGGATGAATGGGAAGAAATTGCACCAAAGATAGTTTGCGTCTACGTAATAGAAGAATAATCCGCAAGCACAGACGAACAGAAGCGCCGCGACTCCGATCACGATTGGCAATACATTGCTCTTTTTACCTAGCTCGGCGGGTGTGACAGGAGCAGGAGCCGGCCCGGCTGGAATCTGTCCGGCATAATTCTGTTTCGGTACCGGCGGCTGGGACTGTGCCGCGGCGGCGGCAGCGCGAACCTGGGACGCCTTGGGAGCCGATGCTATGGTCGCATTTGGATCGTAAAACTCGGCTTCATATATCAGTACGATTTGTTCGCCCAGGGAAATCAGTTCGCCCGACTTCAATACGTGTGGACCAGCCAATCGTTGACCATTTACAAAAGTACCATTGGTGGAACCTTTATCTTCAATCACATACTTACCACCCTGCAAAATCATTTGTGCATGGCTACGGGATACTTCTACATCATTGATCGAGATTGAATTCGACGCATCACGTCCGATAGTGATCAGTCCACCTTCGAGTTTAAACGTGGTGCCTGGAGTAGGTCCGGAGCGCATTACGAGTTGGAATTGATCTGTCATGCCTTCTCCTCCATAAAAGCAGTTAAATGATTATGTGATTAGTTTACAAGCTTCGAGCAAAAAAGTCAATCAATTGGCAAATCGCTCTTAAGCACCATATTGTAATCAAACACTTTCCCGAAGGCCTTCGTGATTTCCTGCTTTACCTGAAGCATGTCAGGCAGCGGATTGAGGATATCGGTCAGGCTGGCCACGGGATAAGCACTTAATCCGCAGGCGACAATTCCATCCCAAAAAGACATATCCGGGGCGACATTCAAGGCAAACCCGTGATGTGAGACGCCACGCACATCCACTTTCACCCCAATTGCTGCAACTTTGGCCGGCTTCAGTCGATCTTCCGGACGGCAGCGCACACAACGCGACCAGACGTCAGCCTGGACCCAAACGCCGGTCAAACCGGACATTTGACCGGCGACCAGGCCGAGGTTTGCTAACCCTTCGATCAGGGTTTGCTCCAACCTGCGCACATAACCGACGTAATCGGCTTGAGGGAGATGTTCGTGCTGGTCGACCCTACCCAAGGGCAACAGCGGATAACCGACCAATTGTCCCGGTCCGTGATAGGTCACGTCGCCGCCCCGGTCAACCCAGTGGATATCCACGCCGCGTTTTTTCAGTTCCATCTCCCCCCAGAGCAGGTTTTCGGCATGTCCCTGGCGCCCAAAGGTGTAGACAGGCGGATGTTCGAGCAGCAACAATGTCGGCGGGCGCAGGCCGGCTGCGATTTCCGCTGCCAGATCATCCTGTAATTTCCAGGCCCTTACATAGTCGATCAAGCCAAGGTCGTGAACGTTGCATTCCATACCGCAAATCCCACAGGGGCAGGTTTTCGGCCTGCCCCTGCATTTTAGATTTCGAAGATTCGCCGATACAAATCGGATTCAAGCAAATTATTTGGGTCGGTACGCCTCTTGAGTTTCTTGAAACGCTCGATCGTCTCTACTCCCAGGAACCGCAGAGCAGTCTCCGGTGAGGTTTCACTGTTCTTGGCGAAGTAGAAGCGGCCGCCGGCTGCCAACACGATCTGATCAAATTCCTGCAGCATGTCTGAAAGCTTGGAGCGGTTGCCATCCGTGACTTTGAAATCCAAAGCCAATGAGAATCCGTCCAAGGCATGGCTGAGCAGGAATTTGTCAGGGCGGTGGCGCTTGGTTACCCCCAGATAAGAGGGCAGTCCGCGCTTGTGCGAGAGCCTCAGCAACTCAGTCCAGGCATCGAGCGCCGTCTCCTTGGGCAGGAAGGACTGATGCTGGATCAGCCCGCCGCGGCCATAAGCAAGTTCCCAGTTGGGTATGTAATCCAGCAGAAAGTGGAAGGCAGCGTGCGATTGCTGGACGTCATGCTCGCGCAGCCCAGTGAAGTACTTGGCTGTGTTGACTATGGCCCACAGCGGCGCGATACTGAAAGGCGCCATGAAATAGTGCAGGGTGCTCTTGGGCAAACCCAAAATGGTAGATGGCAATGTCTGGTATTCTACGCGCATGGTCTTGTTCGGCTCGGGGTCTTCGCCCTCGTGCAGATAATCGGCCAGGTGCATCTGCCCGCGCCCAAGGCCTTTGCCGCCCGCTGTGGCATCCAGCCAGCCGACCGTATAATCGTGCCCGGGAGCGTTCTCCAGCAGGTAAACCAAATGTTCGCCCAGGTTCCTGACCGGGGCGGCGTGCACCCTCAGCAGACCTGAATACATCTTTTTCATCTGCAAAGTGATCGAGGTAAACACGCCCAGCATCCCCAACCCGCTGATGAAGGCATAAAACAGGTCGGCATTCTTCTTCGGTGAGCAGGTGATTTCCGCCCCGGTGGGCAGCAAGGCGCTGAATTCAAGCACATGCTCGCCAATCGTGCCCATCTTGAAGTTGTTCTTGCCGTGGATGTTGGCACCCAGGCAGCCACCCAGGGTAGTGTACATCGTGCCCGAAACCACCGGCGGCCACCAGCCATCCGGCAGGACCTGATGCCACAACTGTTCGAGGGTGACCCCCGGTTCGGCTTTGACCAATCCCGTCGCGGGATCCCATTCCAGGATGTGGTTCATGGCGGTCAGGTCGAGTACAATCCCGCCGCCATTCAGCGAGGCGTCATTGTAACTGCGACCGGCCCCGCGTAAAGTGACCGTCAGTCCGGATTTTTTTGCCAGTTGGAAAGCGGCTGCGATTTGCCCGGTATCTGTAGGCTGGATACGATAACCCGCCGTACACAAAGAATGGCCAAAATTTTCAAAAACGTGAAAGGATGTTTCGAGAGAGAATGTTGAGTTCATTTTGCTCTTCTTGGAGAGAATTTTCACCTCACCTACCCTCCTTTGGCTAGAAGGACATCCGCCGGAAGATGAGCGAAGGAATATTGCGGATGACGAGCATGATCCAGTACCAAATCCGGGGGGTGTAAATTTGCTGCTTACGCCTGCGTATGGCTTTCCAAATATCGTCAGCAGCTATTTCGGGTGGGATGGCGAACAAAACGCGTTGGGCGGCTTTGAGCATCTCAGTTTCAACAAAGCCGGGTTTGACGGTCAGTACGTTCACCCCGTGACGAGTGAGCCGGTTGCGCAGGGCTTCCAGGTAAGTAGAAAGAGCGGCTTTGGAGGTGTTATAGCCGGGATTGCCAACCCGTCCCCGGTCTCCGGCGACGGATGAAATCCCGACAATCTGGCCACTTCCGGCGCTCTGGAACATGGCAGCGACCGGGTTCAGCCAAGCCATGGCTCCCATTAAATTGACCTCAAGCATCGCGCGGTCTTTTGCGAAATCGTACTGGTCTATTCCAGGTGGGAAATTGACCCCGGCGTTGTAAACCACCAAATCAAGTCCACCCAGTTCTGCGACGATCTTGCGCAGCAATTCTGGGACAGATTCGAATTCTGTCACATCATGGACAAAGGGAATGACGCGCACTTCATGATACTCGCTATTGATATCCATACAGACCCGGTTGAGCAGGTCACTTCGACGAGCGACAAGCGCCAGGAAATACCCTTCTTTTGACAGGCGACGGGCTAAAGCCGCACCGATTCCGCTCGAGGCGCCGACGACGATTCCCCGGCGGCGTGGTTGCAACGGTGTAGCAGTAGGTATGTTGGTATCGGGCACAGTTGCCTCCGAATGTTTCGATTGATGCTGTCATTCTAACATAGAACGATTTGCCGGTCTGTCTCGCACAAACAGTGCGGGGACTACTAAAAATTTTTAAATTTCCTGCCGACTCTAAGCGCCAAATGGAATTAATTACCAATGTGTAAGATATACGGTTCTATGCTATATTAAGTCATGGGTTTTGGGAAATGACCGACGCACGATTGCAGGTGCTGGAAGAAGCGCGTCGTCTCCTAAATGAAAGCGATGCTTCGCCTAACGAACGAGAATATCTGTTGAGGCTTCTCGATTTGTTGGTTGTTTCTATTGTAAATGTCAAGGGGGAAGAAAGTATTGTCGAATCCGCTCACCATGTAACCGATGAATTAATCTCAAATCACCATTTACTAACCCTCCTGCGCCAACAAGCGGATGAACTGGACGCCCTCAAAAAGCTTAGCCTGAATTTGACATCCAGCCTGGATTTATCAACAGTCTTGCACGCAGTTGTAATAGAGGCCATGCGGCTGGTTAAAAACGCCCGCACGGCACATATTTTCCTATATATCAACGGCAATTTGGAATTCGGTGCCGCCCTGGATTCGGACGGAAATCGCGACAAAGTGTATGCAAAACCCCGCCCACGTGGATTGACCTACACCGTAGCCCGAAAAGGGGAAACCATCCTGGTCGAGGACATGTCAAACCATCCTCTCTATGAGGGAGTGCCCCCGACCTGGTCGGGATCGATCATCGGGATCCCTCTCAAAATCGGCGAGGATGTTGTCGGGGTCATGAACCTGTCGCGTTCGATCCACGGCGGCTTCAGCCCAGCAGAATTACGGTTGCTCCAGCTGTTGGCGGATCAGGCTTCTGTAGCGGTGTTCAATGCCCGCTTGCATGAAATCGTCAGCCAACAAGCAAACAGCGATACTGTCACGGGCTTACCAAACCGACGTGCCCTGGATGAACACTTGGATGAAGAGATCCTGAAGGCGCGCCGCACCGGATTTTCCTTTGCTGTGGTTATGATGGACGTGGATGAATTCAAGGCTGTCAATGATAACTACGGTCACGCAACCGGTGATGACGTTTTGCGGGTTGCATTCAATTACTTAGCCACCGGATTGCGGTCATCCGACTTTTTGGCTCGCTATGGTGGCGATGAGTTAACCCTGATCCTGAGTCAGACTGACCTTTCTTCGGCTTTGATTGTGGCTGAGAAAATGGTTGAGAAATTTGAGAGATTTAAATTCAAGGCACCCAATGGGGATAACATTTCCCTCAGCATGTCTGGCGGGATAGCACTTTACCCGGTCCATGCGGTGACAGCAGCCGGTCTGCTGCGCTCCGCTGATGAAGCCCTATACCGAGCCAAGAAGCATAATCGTGGCTCATTCGTAGTGGCCCGCGGCCCCACGGGGCAATTGGTTGGCGAAACTTCATAATTACGGAGGCCTGCACGGCCTCCGTTTGCTTTGACGGGGGTTATAATGTTTACAAATCCCCCTTTTGGAGAATTGCAATGCCTCACAAAGTCAAATTGATCTTCAACCCGATGGCAGATCTCGGTCAATCCTGGTCGGTAGCCGCTGATTTACGTCCGATCGTCAGTGAATTTGGCACTGCCGACTGGACCGGTACGGTTTATCCGACCCATGCAATCGAATTAGCCCAACAGGCTGCCAAGGATGGCTACGATATGGTAGTCGCTGTGGGTGGCGATGGAACCGTTCACGAAGTGGTCAACGGATTGATGCAGGTGCGCGAGAAGAAGCGCCCGATTCTGGGCGTCGTCCCAGTCGGCTCGGGCAACGACTTTGCACATGCGATCGGCATCCCGACCAATCCGGTTGAGGCCCTGCGCTTCGCCTTGACTGCCGAGCCCAAGCCGATCGACCTGGCTCTCTTCCGTGACGAACACGACCACGCCGAGTACTTCGATAACTCGCTGGGGATTGGGTTTGACGCGGTGGTCACCATCCGCTCACATAAGCTGCCAATCGTGCGTGGCTTTTTGATGTATCTGACCGCAGTCATCCAGACCATTATCCTGAATTTTGACGCCATGGGGCTGCACATTGAGGTCGATGACCAGAGCTGGGACGTGCCGGCCCTGATGCTGACCCTGTGCAATGGTCCGCGCGAAGGGGGCGGGTTCCTGGTCGCCCCGAACGCCAAACTCGACGATGGCCTGCTCGACTTTGCATTTATTCGCAAAGTCTCGCGCCCGATGATGTTTCGGCTGATTCCAGAAGTGATGAAAGGCACACACGGGCGCTTCAAGCAGGTGCATCTGGGAACCTGTACCCAAATGAGCCTGACATCCGACCGGCCGCTCTACATCCATGCCGACGGCGAAATTTTCTCCGGCTTTGGCACCAATGTACGCCAACTTTCGATTACGACCTTCCCCAGCGCAATCCGGGTTGTGCGACCCTGATTTGACGTATGCCGGACCTTGAGCACTCCCTTTACAGCCACGACCTTGGGCACCTTCGTATCGTTGCGGAATTGTGGGGTGTGCTGCTATCAGCCATAGATATCGAGGCTGCCCGCGACGAACTGGTCGCAGCGCTGCATGATCCCGGTTTGATCCTTGAAATTACAGAGGCTTTGCCCGTTGAGGCGCGCGAGGGATTGTTAGCACTGCTGGCCAAGAACGGGCGCTTACCTTGGGCCTCCTTCGTACGCCGTTTCGGCGAGATCCGCGAGATGGGTCCCGGCCGTCGCGATCGCGAACACCCACACCGCACGCCATTCTCAGCGGCCGAGATGCTGTATTACCGCGCGCTACTGGCACGCGCTTTCTTCGAAACATCCAAAGGCCTGCAGGAATTTGCCTACATCCCTGACGATTTGCTGCCGCTGCTTAAAAGCACAAGACCCAAAGAGACTCTCCAAAAATCGATCCCATCCGCAAACCCATCCGAACCCCTGGGACACCCGGCCACACCAGCTGAAAGGACCGTAGCCGTCCCGGCTTCAGATGCGATCTTGGATGATGCCTGCACGCTGTTGGTTGCCCTGCGGCTGGGGATGGAACCGCCCTCTCTGCGGGTCTCTCAGCAATTTTTATTAGACCTGCTGGCAGCAGCCGGTTTGATGCGCCATGCCGTTCCGCAGCCTGACCCTGTAAAAACATTCCTCGAAGCCTCGCGCGCCGAGGCTTTGCGCATGCTGACTGACGCCTGGTTGAATAGCGAGAAGTCTTAATGAATTGCGCCAGTTGCCTGGTCTGACCTTTGAAGGCGAGTGGACCAATCAGCCGCTGGTAACGCGCGAATTTTTGCTTCACTTGCTGGAAGCCATACCCGAGGGTAAATGGTGGAGTATGCCGGCATTTATCCGCGCCATCAAGGACAGGTATCCCGATTTCCAGCGCCCGGCTGGCGACTACGATTCGTGGTTCGTCAAGCGCCAATCTGACGGCGAGTACCTGCGCGGTTTCGCCAATTGGGATGCTATCGATGGCAGATTGGTAAGTTACCTTATGACCGGCCCTTTATTCTGGCTGGGAACGCTCGATCTGGCCGCACCCGAGGCTGATCGGCCAGCGACTGCCTTTCGACTCCGCTCCGAACCAATAGCCTCGAACGAAAATGGCAAGTTACACGTCTCCTCGCAGGGAAAAATCGTCGTAGCGCGGACAGTACCCCGGGCAGTGCGCTACCAGGTCGCCCGCTTTTGTGAATGGCTGGACGAGAAAGGGGACGAATACCGCTATCAAGTGACCACTACCTCGCTCAAACACGCCCAGGAACAGGGGCTAAAAGTTGAGCATTTGCTGGCTTTATTGGCCAAACATGCTGCCGCAGGCCTCCCGCCGACATTGGTCAAGGCGCTCAAACGTTGGGAGCGAAACGGGACCGAGGCTCGGGTCGAGCATCCGGTCGTTTTAAGGGTCAGCAGCCCCGAGGTGCTGAACGAGCTGCGCAAATCCAGAGCGGGACGCTTTCTGTCTGAGCCACTGGGTCCCACCACCGTGATCGTTAAAGAGGGGGCACAATCCAAGGTCCGGGCAGCGCTGGTTGAACTTGGCCTGCTGGCTGAGGACGAAACGAATAAGGATATAATTGATAGTGATAAGCCGCACGAGTAGCCCCTCCCAGGTTACCGTTTTCCATCAACTCACACTCAAAGGGAGAAACTGATGTCCAAAATCGACTGGGTCAAACAAGAAATCGAAGGCTTGAAAGAAGCCGGCCTGTACAACCACATCCGCACTTTGTCTTCGCCACAGGGTGCCTGGCTGGTAGTGGATGGCAAGCAGGTGTTGAACTTTTGCTCAAATAATTACCTCGGGCTGGCGAACCACCCGAAGCTGGTCCAGGCCGCCAAACAAGCATGCGACAAATACGGCGTCGGCCCGGGCGCGGTGCGTTCGATTGCCGGGACGATGGACCTGCACGTCGAGCTCGAAAAACGCCTGGCCAAGTTCAAAGGCGTGGAGGCCGCCATTACCTTCCAGTCCGGCTTTAACGCCAATTTGGCTACTATCCCGGCCCTGATTGGCAAGGATGATGTGATCTTCTCCGACCGGCTGAACCACGCCAGCATCATCGATGGCTGCCGCCTTTCGGGTGCCAAGATCATCGCCTACGAACACAACAACCCCAAAGCGTTGGAAATCGCCATCAAAGACAACCTATCGGACTACCGCCGAGCGTTAATCGTGACCGACGGTGTCTTCAGCATGGACGGCGATATCGCCCCGCTCGATAAGATTTACGAGGTGGCCGACCGCTACGACATCCTGCTCATGGTGGACGACGCGCACGGCGAGGGCGTCCTCGGCAAGGGCGGACGCGGCATCGTCGATCACTTTGGACTGCACGGCAAGGTGGACGTGGAAGTCGGCACACTCTCCAAGGCCTTCGGCGTGGTGGGCGGGGTGGTGGCAGGCAACGCGGCCATTGTCGAATGGCTACACCAGCGCGGACGGCCATTCCTGTTCTCCTCGGCCATGACAGTTCCGGATACAGCCGCCTGTCTTGCTGCAGTCGACTTGCTGGAAGAATCGACCGAACTGGTTGATAAGTTATGGGACAACGCCAAGTACTTCAAAGCTGAGATGAAGAAGCTGGGCTTCGACACCGGTCAGAGCCAGACTCCCATCACACCGATCATGCTGGGGGATGCAAAACTGGCACAGCAGTTCAGCCGAGACTTGTACGAAGCCGGCGTGTTCGGCATGGCGATCGGCTATCCGACCGTGCCGCAGGGCAAGGCGCGTATCCGTGTGATGATCTCCGCTGCGCACAGCCGGGACGATCTGGACAAGGGCCTGGAAGCCTTCGCCAAGGTCGGCAAGCAACTGGGTGTGATTTAGCAAATTGGGCCTCGGGGCGGGTCTAAGACCCGCCCCGAGCTAATCGATCTATGACATTTGTCCCTTATCATGGGATGTGAATTTAGGTATCATTTTACTATCGGCGCCAGTTTTTCAAAGTCGTAGCTACGGCTGATTCTCCCAATCGTATCAATTGAATTCTACGACCGGCGGCCTCATGCTCGAAAATTGAGGACACCTTATGTCATCCGACCAGACACCCAAAAGAATTACAAATCGCGCGTCTTTAACTCGCTTTGCCTGGCTTTCAATTGTGGCAGCGATCCTGACCATTACCCTTAAGACTGGAGCATATCTATTAACCGACTCAGTTGGTTTGCTCTCGGATGCCATTGAGTCGCTGATCAATCTGGTGGCAGCCGGATTCGCCTTATGGATGCTGACGGTTGCAGCCCGCCCGCCAGACGAGAGTCACATGTATGGGCATGGCAAAGCCGAATATTTTTCAAGCACCGCAGAAGGAATTCTAATCCTGGTGGCCGCAATTGGAATTGCCTATACCGCCATCGAGCGCCTGCTCAATCCAATCCCGTTGGAACAGTTGGGGATCGGTCTGGGAGTCTCGTTGGCAGCCACTCTGGTCAACTTTGCAGTTTCACGCATCCTGCTTTCGGCGGGGAAAAATTACCGCTCGATCACGCTTGAAGCGGATGCCAACCACTTGATGACCGACGTGTGGACCTCAGTCGGCGTAATCGGCGGGGTTGGAGCCGTTGCTCTCACAGGCTGGCAAATCCTCGATCCACTGGTGGCGCTGGGTGTTGCTGTTAATATTGTCTGGACTGGGATCCGGTTGATCCGCCGTTCGGTAGCCGGTCTGATGGATGCCTCACTGCCTGATTCCGAGCAGCAAAAAATCGAAGCGGTGCTGAACCAATATCGCGAAAAAGGCATCGATTTCCATGCCCTGCGCACCCGTGAAGCGGCCTCACGCCGTTTCGTCTCAGTGCACGTGCTTGTACCTGGGGATTGGACGGTTCACGATTCTCACCACATTGCTGAAGATCTTGAACGCGACATCCGCACAGCAATTGGCGATGCAGTCGTCATTACTCATCTTGAAGCCATCGAAGACGAAATTTCCCTGGACGATATTGAATTGGATCGCTAAAAGCGATGCATAAATTCAAAAAGGCCAAGGGTATGAGTATCCTTGGCCTTTTGCTTGAAATTAAGTCTCGCTTAATGTAAAACCAGAGCAACAGCGACGACCACGCCAGCCAACAGGATGGCTGCCAGCAGGATCCCCAGAGCCATCCGGCGGGCACGACTTTCTGCTTCGATGGCCGGCTGCCTCGAATTGATCAATGGTGGGGATGGACGAAATGAGTTCTTATCAGAACTCATGTTTTGTTTGGCTGAGGGGGCGGCCCGGTCGAACAAATCCTGCATACTTGGCAAATTGTCTACCGGTCTGGGGGGTGCGGCCTTTTCTTGCAGTCGACCCAATACCTGTTCGTAGATTTCCTGGACATCCGAAGGAATATGATCCAGATTAAATTCATATTGTCCACCCATTTCCTGGTCGATGCGCCTGTGCAGCTGTTCTTGGTAAGCCTGACGTATCTCGGGGGGCAATGCGTCAATCGTATCGTATTCACTACCCCTAAAAATAATTTTGGACATTACTTACACCTCCTACCTATAAATATACCAAATTTGGTTTCAGAAGGTGGTTTGCGCCAGGGGGTGAACCCGGTTATGCACGCATCAATGCCACGCGATAGGGAAACAGGGTGGCCGTCATGACCCCCTGTTTGATCGCCGGGTCGTTGTACACGAGGACGCGCATCGCGACTTCAGCCTGTGCTTCAAAGGCGGCGATACCGAAGGTCGACTCATCCGTGTTGAGCGTACGTCCGACCAGGATCATCACGCCCTTCTCGGTCAGATCTTTCAGGTATTGAAATGTCGCCCAACGATTTCGTCCTCTTCGGGGGTGGCCGCAGTGAAAATTTTCGAACGCGCAGGTTTTTACACATAAACGATTTGTGCTATGCCGGGCTGTTGTTCTTATTTGGGCATCGGATTGTTCCGCTGCCAGTCCTTGCCAAGGATGACTTCCACATCGATCGGCGAAGTTGGGTCAAATTTGAAACGGACCTGCCCTGGGGTGCTTAACTTGAATAGTGCAGACAGGTAGCGCAGGGTATAAAGATTGTAGCTGTATAGCGTGACGACCGTGCTGCTGTAATGCTGGTCAGCTGTGCCAACCTGGTCCACATGCGCACCTTGGGCGTTCAGGTATTGCTGGGTCTGTTCCGCCAGCTTGCTGTCGGTCGAGCCGTTTAATAACTTCAGGTGCGCGCCCTCGGCTTTCATCAACGCGACCGGGTCGCCTTGCGCTGAAGGCCCCAAAACACCGGCGGGGTCGAAGATCTCGTCGCGCAGCTCGCGGATTTTATCCGGAATGGGACGCAGGATGCTGGCACGCAGCCCGTCCACCATCACACTGTCCAAGGGGGCCATACTGTAATCGATTACACCGTGCCGGATGTTCTCGACCGGGATTTGCTGTCCCAATGCAGCCAGCCGCAGCATCTCGTCCAGGCTCAAATCGGTGTGCACTCCAGATGAAATTTTGAGATACAACTCCGGTGCTTTGGCAAGTAATTTCGGGAAATAGGCCGGATCGAGGATTTTGTCACGCAGCGCCAGGACGACCTTCTGCTGGTGGCGGGCGCGGTCGATATCGCCTTCTCGCGTATCCTTGCGCTGGCGAGCGTAGGCCAGCACCATATAACCCGGCAGGGTCTGGCATCCGGGCTTGATCACCTTCGGGAGCATGGGACCGATAGGGTCGACCCGGATCTTCTCGTCAATGCACAGGTCCAGCCCGCCCATCCCGTCGATTGCCTCTTCAAAGGCGGTGAAATCCACCTGGATGTAATGGTCGATCGGCACGCCGATGAAGGCTTCAACCGTTTTCATGGCCAGTCCCGGTCCGCCCCCAGGCAGTTTGGCAGCCTGGCCATAGGCGAAGGCAGTGTTGATCTTGCTATAGCCGATGCCAGGTATCGGAACCCACATGTCGCGCGGGATCGACAACATCCCGGCGGTCTTGCTCTGCGGATCGACCGTCAACAGCATCATGGTATCAGACCGCGGTGCGCCTTCCCCAGCCACCCAGTCACGCGCATCCAGGCCAAGGAACAGCACCGTCACGCGGCTGGCGCCGTCCCAGGGTTTAGGCAGTTGGACTTGCGGCGTCTGCGGCGTTGGCGTCTCGCTGGAAAGTGGCAGCTTTTCCGGCAAGGATGAGACGGGGAGGCCGGGCAGCGGGGTCAGGGTCCAGCCGGCGACGAAATTACGCGTCAGGATGAACAGGCTCACGCCCAGAACCAAACCAAGCCCCCACAGGACAAATTCGACGACTGTCGGCCGGCCATCCGGCGGGAAGATTTTTCCAAGCAGGGGAGTGCGGTTGATTGTCAAATTTCATCCCCGGTCGAACCACGTGCGCGCTTGATCTGCCCGCGGCGCTTTTTCTCAGACAAGCGGCGCTCGACCGCGGCTTTGGTCGGTCTGGTGGATTTACGTTTTTTCGGCGGCTGCCAGGCGCGCGCCAGCAGCTTTTCCAGACGCTCAAGAGCGTCCTGCTGGTTACGCTCCTGGGTGCGAAAGCGCTGCGCCTCGATGATCAAGACCTCGTCTTCAGTCAGCTTGCTGCCAGCCAGTTTCGCCAGGCGCGCTTTGACGCCCTCCGGCAGGGAGGCTCTGTCCAGGTCGAAGCGCAGACGCACCGCGGTAGCGACCTTGTTGACGTTCTGCCCGCCCGGGCCTGAGGCGCGGAAATATTCAAAGCTCAGTGCGGTTGGATCGATCGGAGTCGGAGCATTCACGCTAATCATTATAAACTTTTACAAGAGTCGTAATAGATCCACAAGAAATTTAGGGACTTAATTCTGCAGCCCTTCCCACTCGCCAAGCTTGCCGTCCATTTCTTTTTGAACGCGATTATATTCCGCTCCGAGTTTGGCAACTTCTGCCGGGTCATCAGGTGGATTTTCCAATTTTCTCCCAAGTTCGGCCAATCGTGTTTCCAGCGCAGCAATTTGATTCTCCAATTCCTGCATGCGCGCAACGCGGCGACGTTCATCCTTCGCAGACTGCGACGACTCTCTTCGGCGCGCTTTCCCGGCATCATCTCCAGAACTCGCGAGACTTCGGGCTTCCAGCTCGAGGCTTGCGGCTTGCTTTTCGCGTTCTTCCTTCATCTGGCTGTATGTACCCAGGAACACGGTCAATTGCAATTTGTCCGGGTCGATCTCCCAAATTTGGGTTGCCAGGGCATCGATCAGGTAACGGTCGTGGGTCACCAGCAGGATCGTACCGGCGTAATCGTCCAGCACAGCCTGCAAGATTTCCTGCGAAGGGATGTCAAGGTGATTGGTCGGCTCGTCGAGCAGCAACAGATTGGTTTCCTGCAATGCCAGCTTGGCCAGTGCCAGGCGTCCGCGCTCGCCGCCAGAAAGCACGCTGACCTGTTTGAAGACGTCATCCCCCGAAAAAAGGTACTTGCCGAGGTAGTCGCGCACCTGTCCCGGCAGCATGGATGGGACGATGGTGTTAATCTCCTCGACCAGCGTCTTGTGCGGATCAAGGCCCTCATGCGCCTGCGCGAAATATCCGACCTGCAGGCTGGCCCCCAGGATGACCTCGCCAGACAGCGGTTCGAGCTGATCGAGGACCGTCTTCAGGAAGGTCGTCTTTCCGGCGCCGTTAGGCCCGATCAGCGCAGCACATTCGCGACGGCGTAGTTCGATATCCGGGGCAGTGAAGAGCAGCCGACCGGGATAGCCAATTTGCAAGTCACGCGTACGGATGACCAGGTCGCCGGAGCGTTTCTGGGAAGCCAGTTGCAGGTGCAGGCGTGGCAGGGTTCGCACCGGAGACCTGAGGGCGCGCAGCCGCCGTTCAGCCTCGTCCACGCCGAAAGGCGAGGTGGTGGTCTCCACATCCAACTGGGACCATTGGGTATTGAGCACGCTTTCCAGACCGACCTGCTCGATGGCTTGGATAACGCGGGTCAGGCGCTTGAGCTTGCCCTTGGCCTGCAGCACGTTCTGGCCGGAGATATTTTTCTTGATGTATTCGAGATCCTTGAAGAGTTTCTCGCGTTCTGACTCGAAGACTTGCTGGCGACGCTCGGCTCGTTCCTGCCGCTGGTGCAGGTAAGCCGAATAGTTACCGTGATACAGTTCGAATCCGGACGGCAGCATCTCAAGGATGACATTGCAGGCCTTGTCCAGGAAGTAGCGGTCGTGCGAGACGATGACCGCAGCGCCCTCCCACTGCGAGAGATAACCCTCCAGCCACTCGACAGCGGAGATGTCGAGATGGTTGGTCGGCTCGTCGAGCAGCAGTAGATCGGGATTGGAAAGCAGCAGGCGTGCCAGGAAGGCGCGTGTACGCTGTCCGCCCGAAAGATGGTCAAGCTTCAAGTGATAATCGGAGCGGTCAAAGCCCAAGCCGGTCAAGACCTGCTGGATGCGAGTTTGGTAAGTGTAACCGCCCCTGCGTTCGAAATCCTCCTGCAGCTTGCCGTAGCGCGTCATGGTCTCTTCGACCTTGGCAGGATCGGCCATCGCCGCCTCCAGGCGGTGCAGCTCGTCCTGTTGTTTTTGCAAATGAGTAAAGACTGACAGGCATTCGTCCCAAACAGTTCCGGAAGTCTCGAATTCAGCTTCCTGCGGCAGATAACCCAAGCGCATTGTTTTGGCGCGTATGACCGTGCCACCCGAGGCCTCTTCCTCGCCAACTAGAATGCGCAGCAAGGTCGTCTTGCCGGCCCCGTTCGGTCCGACCAGTGCCAGGCGAGAGCCTTTGGCAACGCTGAAATTCAGCCCGGAGAAAATATCTTCGGGGCCGTAGGATTTGGAGAGGTTGTTGGCAGTGATGACAGACATCAGGAATTGATCACTATTGCAAAGAATGATGGCAGATTTGCGCCTGCCAGATTATAAAGCAAGCGGGCGGATTTTGTCCGCCCGCTCACCGATTTACTTCCCATTACTACGGTAAATCCGGATGGTGGCCTTTTCGAGCGTGACCATCCCGGCCTGGATACTGCCTTCTATCGAAGTCAGGTACCTATCTAATTTTTCTCGGCTGTCGACGATCTCAACCACGATCGGCAGGTCTTCAGACAATCGGGTGATCTTGAAGGTCTGGATCTCGCGGCTGTTGGCACCGTAGCCCAGCATGCCGCGCAGGACAGTTGCCCCGGCCAAGCCCTGCTGACGGGCTTGCAGCACCAGCCATTCGTACAAGGGCTTGCCTTCGTATTTGTCCGCTTCACCGATGAAGATGCGTAATAAATAGCCTTCTTCAGGGAGCTTGTCCATGGCTTACCTCCAGATCAATTGTGCCACGATATGGCCAAACCAGGCAAATCCCAGTCCAAATAGGATGTGCGCTCCCAGATAGACCAGCGATGCCAGAGATTGGCCGCCTCGTGCCAGATTATAGGTCTCATTGCTAAAGGTGGAAAAGGTTGTAAAACCACCCAACAGGCCGATCAAGACCACCGCCCGCGCCTCGGGCGAAAACAGGCCGTGCGACTCGGCCAACTCGGAGAGCAGGCCGATGACGAAACAGCCTATCAAATTGACAGTCAGGGTACCGTAGGGGAAGGCGATGCTCTGGCTCAGTCGCTGCGCCCAACCCCCGACCAGGTAGCGCAGCGCCGAACCGATGAAGCCACCGATCCCAACCAATACGACATAGCCCATGTGCGACTCCTTGCGAATTGGAATTCGTAGGAGTCATCAGCATCTGCGGCGGTTAGTGGTGGACTCCATCACCCGTGGGGGCGATATTTTACCACTTCTGTCAGGATCCAAGACCCTCCAGGGGATCATTCTCCGGAAAGTGAACCGGCGTTTCTTTTCCCAACTCAAGCGAGCGTTGGTAAGCGGCCCAGACCGCACGGGAGATGGCAGTGCGGAAGCCGGCTTTGTCGAGGTAGTACAGCGCCTCAGCCGAGGTCCCACCCGGCGAGGTGACCTGGTTGCGCAGCGTGGCCGGGTGCCGTCCCGCATTTTCGTAATACGCGACCGAGCCGCGGATGGTTTGCAGAACCAATTGCTCGGCGATGCGGCGCGGGAAGCCCAGGTGGACACCGGCGTCGATCAGGGCTTCCATGAACAAAAAGACATACGCGGGACCGGTGCCAGAGAGGGCGGTGGCCATATCGAGGTAATACTCATCCTCGACGAAGACCTGGTCCCCCAGCGCGCCCAGGATCTGGCGCGCCAATTCGCGTTGTTCTTCGCTGGTTTCCCCGGAAGCGGTCCAGACACTGATCCCTGCCCCGATCTGACCAGGCGTGTTGGGCATCGAGCGCACCACCGCCTTGTGCTTCAAGCTACCGCCGATCTTCTTGATCGAGGCGCCTGCTATGATCGAGAGTACCAGCGCTTCAGATTTGATCTGATCAAGACCGCTCAGCACAGCGGACAGTCTCTGCGGCTTGACCGACAGCACCACCACGTCCGTCCCGGAAGCAGCCACGCCATTGTCGGTCGTGGATTGGATGCCGTATTTTTGGGTGAGCTCCTGGCCGCGTTCTGCACGCGGACCGGAGGCAAGTAGTTCTTCTGGCTTGGCTAAATTTTGGCGTAACAGGCCAGCAATCATGGCTTCAGCCATCACGCCGGGACCGATAAAAGAAATTTTTTTGTTGAGCATGTCATCCTCTAAATTTGGGTGCGCTTTTTGCCTGCCAGTGATCAACCAGTTGGACAACTAACTGTGCGGTCTGGTGGGCTTGGCGCTGGAAATCCTCAGAATATCCGTATTTTTGGGCAGCTTCGTCAAACTCTTCGCGATCGTAAATCTTGGCTACCTCCGGGAGGATACGTGCAACATCTAATTCGTAATCCGTGAAGCGCAGGATGCCGTCTTTGATTTCAGCCGGGGAAGCAACATTGACGTAAAGTTCTTCGAGACGGCCATCCGGTTTGAAGACCTCGATCAGATTGTAGGGTTTGTCAAACCAGTAATAGGCACGTAGAATATTTTCGGTCTTCCAATTCCCCTTGTGCTTGTCTTCGACCAGGCCTCCGGGCGGAGAAATTGTGACAATCGAGTTTGGATCGACAGACTCGATTGTCGCATGCCACTTACGGTACCATGACCCGTCAGCCTTGTAGGCTTCTACGCGGATCTCAGCGCCGGCCCGGATCATTTTCCCGTGAAGTATTGCAAGGCAGCCCGCAGACGCTGTTCCACGTCATCGGAAGACTCTTTAGGCAGGGACTGGATGGCTGTCTGCGCCTCGACCACCGAATAACCCAGGGCGGTCAGTGCGGCCAGCACTTCGCTGTCCGTGTCTGACATGGCAGCCACGCTCTGGAGTGTATCCGTCGGTTTGAGCCGGTCGTGCAGGTAGAGCACGATCTTCTGGGCAGTCTTTTTACCTACGCCCGGGACGCGGTTGAGCAGTTCCGGTTCCTCGCTGAAGACGGCTCGCTGCACGGAATCAAACGTCAGCGTGGAAAGAACCGACAGCGCCGCTTTGGGACCAACTCCGTCCACGCCGAGCAACAAATTGAAAAGATCTCGGTCAGCCTGAGATTCGAATCCATATAACGAGAGCTCGGTCTCACGCACGACCAGATGAGTATAAAGCAGCAGGCTCTCGCCGGCTTTCGCACGTCCGCGCAACGGAACCGGGACAAAGACCCGCAGGCCCACGCCGGCGACTTCGATGATCAGAGCGGTATCTTCGATTTGGGTGATTTCACCACGTAAGGTTGCGATCATGCACTATTTTTACCACGAAGGGACCCAAGACCACAAATTTTTAATCTCCAATTTTTCGTTGGTCGATCACTTGTATTGGTTGGTGTGCAAATGCGTGATGGCCACCGCCAGCGCATCAGCGGCGTCGTCGGGGCGGGGAATTGCATCGAGCATCAGCAAGACGCGAACCATCTCCTGTACCTGCTGTTTGCCGGCCGATCCGTATCCGGCCACAGCTTGCTTGATCTCGTTGGGGGCGTATTCAGCAACCGCGAGTTTGGCTTCGGCCAATGCCAGTAAGATCACCCCGCGTGCCTCACCCACTGCAATGGCCGTGCTGACATTTTTCTGAAAAAACAACTTCTCCACCGCACAAGAATCCGGGCGGTGGAGAAGCAAAATTTCTTGCAGGCGATGATAGAGTTGAGCCAGGCGCTCGGGTACAGGCTGACCAGCCGGGGTGGTGATAGTCCCAAACTCGACCGTCTCCAGGCTGCCGTCCTGCAGTTCGCGCACCAGACCGTATCCGGTGGTAGCGATCCCGGGGTCGATCCCCAGCGCAAGTATAGCTCCTGCGCTGGTCTGAGGCGTCATGGCTATTCCGCCTCGAGGGCGGCTAATGCCTGCTCGGATATCCTCATATTGTGATAGACGTCCAGTACGTCGTCCAGTTCTTCCAGGGTTTCAACGACTTTCATGACTTGCAAGGTTTCATCGACCTCGAGCTCAAGTTCCTGCTTGGGGACCATGCGCAACCCGGATTCCTCAGGGTTGACCTTCACAGCATGCAGGCTGTCGGCAATCTTCTTGTATGATTCGACTGGTCCAATGATTTCAATATAATCATCTTCTTCATTTACATCGTCCGCGCCGGCCTCGATCGCCAGTTCGAAAGCTTTTTCGTAGTCCAAGGCGCTGGATTCAAAGGAGAAATAAGCTTTGCGGTCGAACTGCCAGGAAACTGAACCGAGTTCGCCCATACCGCCCCCAAAGCGACTCAGTATATGCCGAATATCGGAGACTGAACGGTTGCGATTATCCGTCACGCAGTCGATCATCATGGCAATGCCGTGCGGACCGTATCCTTCATATGTGATCTCCTCAATCGCGCCGCCTTCTTTGTCTTCACCGGTACCGCGTTTGATCGCGCGTTCGATATTGTCTTTGGGCATGTTCTGGGCGCGGGCTTTTTCGATAGCCAAGGCCAGGCGTACATTTGCACCGGGATCGCCTCCGCCCTCACGCGCTGCAATCACAATTTCATGCGCCAGGCGGGTGAAAACTGCTCCGCGCTTGGCGTCAGCTGCACCTTTCTTGCGACGAATCGTCGCCCAATGGCTGTGTCCGGACATACACAATCTCCTTGAAATGAACCCGCTGATTAGCGGAAATGCTTTTGGGAAAGTTTGTGAGATTATACCATAGCGACCTATTTTGCAGCCCACGGCATTTTGTGTTTTTAGGGATTAATGTGACGTTAAAGTCAAGGTCCATGTACACCGGGTTATAATGTCTCGCTGGCAATAACGACCAAAAAGAAGGGATTACTATCCTTGAAAGTGACATTACGAGAGAAATTCAACCAGATCGGAGGAAATCGCGTCGTCGTGGCGCTGTCCATGGCACGCCTGGGGGATGCCGTCGGCAATAGTATCCTATTCATCGTCTTGCCCTTATTTGTGGCCAAGCTGCCCTCGCCTGTTTTTCCATTACCGGAATCGGTGCGGGTGGGCATTTTGATCGCCATGTTCGGTCTGGTTAAT
The DNA here is from genome assembly GCA_963790075.1 of uncultured Chloroflexia bacterium. GTDB lineage: Bacteria > Chloroflexota > Anaerolineae > Anaerolineales > Villigracilaceae > CAYOUV01. The sequence continues at coordinate 320,051 of CAWBNG010000004.1, read as the reverse complement.
ACATTCTTTCAGCCTTTTGCAGGTGCCTGGAGTGACCGAGCAGGCAAGCGCAAATTGTTCATCCAGATTGGGTTGGTGATCATGATTATCGCCACGCTGGGCTTTGTGTTTGCCAAGACTTTTTCAACCTTACTTGCGCTGCGCGCCCTTCAAGGGATTGGCGTGGCTGTCACTATTCCTGCTGCCATGGCGATCATGGTCGGCGCCAGCCAGAAACAGTCGCGCGGTGGTTCGATGGGAATCTACTCAACCTTGCGCATGGGCGGACTCGTCGTCGGGCCGCTGTTGGGTGGAGCCCTCTACGATCATTATGGTTTTAACCTGGCATTCTTCGCAGGTGCTGGTTTCATTTTCCTGGGATTAATTCTGGTACAGCTGTGGGTAAAGGAAATACCGGTCAAGCAAGTGGCGCAGGCCAAATCCCGTTTCCGCATCATCGATCCAAAATTGCTCGGTCCCGGTATTTTGGGAGCTGCATTCGCGACTCTGGTCATGGCCAGCGCATTTTCAATGATGGTGCCATTGGAAACCCAATTCAATACCCGCCTGAACGGGAATGCCTTTAGCTTTGCGGTGGCTTTTAGCGCTCTGATGGTCAGCCGCGTCATCACCCAAGTGCCTTTGGGCAGCTTGTCCGATCGGATTGGTCGCAAACCACTGATCATCGGCGGGCTACTGTTGATGGTGCCTTCCACAGCCTTGCTGGGGTACGCTACATCTACGCTGCAATTGACCCTCTTGCGGCTGGTGCAGGGAGTTGGTTCAGCCGGCGTGGCTGCTCCGGCTTTCGCGATAGCAGGGGATCTGTCCAAAGCAGGGGGCGAGGGTCGCCAGATGAGCATCATCACCATGGGATTCGGTCTGGGTGTTGCGCTGGGACCCCTGATGGCCGGTATCCTGGCGGTACGTTCCTTCCAGTTGCCCTTCATCATAGGAGGACTATCCTTGCTGCTCGGTGCCTGGATTGTCCAACACTATGTGCCAGAGACGGTGCAATTAAGTAGGGAAGCCCCGCAAGCAGCCGATTAAAAAAAGGTGAGCTTGATGTTCGCCTTTGTTTTTTTACCGTGGATATGCTAGGCTTTTACAAAGAAACCGACAGCCAATGCCTTCGGTCCGGCATGGACGACAATGGCCGGGGGCAGCACATAAATGGGTACCTGCGATACGTTCATGCGTGATTTCAATTCGGCTGCCAGTTCCCGGGCTTCTGCCTCGGCATCAACATGCATCACGCAAAGATGGCTCTTATCCCCCTTTGGAGCTTGCTCCTCGACCATCTCGACTAATCGCACTAATGCGCGTTTTTTGGTGCGTTGTTGTTCATAAGGTTCGGCCTGTCCGTTCCGCATGGTCAGGATTGGCTTGACCTGCAGCATCTCGCCCAGCAGGGCTTTGGCACCGCCGATGCGTCCACCTTTGTGCAGGTACTCGAGTGTATCCACCAAAAAGTAAATTCGCTCACGTGCGATCAGGTCGTTCACCCGGGCAACGATCTCGTCCGGCTGGCAACCCTCTTTCGCCCACTCGTCCGCCAGCAGGATCATGGTGCCCAGATTCCCAGCCAGGGTCAGGGAATCGATAATGCGGATATCGGCTTTGGGATAATCCTGGGCTGCGACTTCCGCCGAGCGCACAGTCCCGCTGACTTTGGCCGAAGGCGCAATGACGATCACCGTTTCTCCGGTCTTTTCAGCGGCTGCGAAGATCGAATTGTACAGCGTCGGGGGCGGTGCGGCTGTCTTGGGTAGGGTGGGAGATGTCCGCAGTTTGGAAAGAAATGTCTCCGTGTCCAGTTCGGTATCATCACGGTAAGAATTCCTCCCCAAAAATAACGATCTGCGGGATGATCGAAATGTCCAATCGCTGGGTTATTTCGGGTGGAAGTCCAGCAGTTGTATCGCCAACAATCTTGACCATGATTTGATAACTCCTGTTGAATTGGATCGAATGGATTGAAAGTTTTCTTTCGTTATTCTGGCAGTTACGTGTCTTTTATCATAAATTTCTGCTTTCCTTCAGCCATGAGCGAGTCATACGCTTCTTCCATTGACTGGTTGATACCACGCAAGCCCTGCACAACTTTCTCGGTCCACAGCAGGTATTCCATCTGCCGTTTTTTCGGCCAACTGACTGGTGGCGAGTACAGCGTGTCGCGCACATTGCAAAGCTTGTCGGCCAGTTTGATCAACTTTGCTCCTTCGGATTTATGAGGGGCAGTCTCAATTTGCAGTTGTTTGCGTATGGCCTTGGGCATAGACTTGTCATCACTGACCTCCAGCACCAGCGACAGGACTTGCGGGCCGAAAAGAGCCTCGATCTCCTCAGATGTGGTGTTGGTATCCTCGATCGTGTCATGCAATATGGCTGCCAGCAGGATGGCCTCATCGCGTACCCCGCCAAGCTCCCACAATGTTTCCAGAACTTCAATCGGATGATTGATATACGGCGAATGCGGGATGTCTTTACGCCGCTGGTTACGATGCTTCTCTGCTGAAAAGCCAATCGCCTTTAGCAACAGACCGATGTCATCGTCAAATTTCATACTATTCAAACTCGCATTTGTAGACACGGTGCCGCTTGTAGAATTCGATGCCGAAGTTTTCCATCTCGCGCAGCATAATTTCGTTATCCGTACCGATTTGCACCACATCCGCGTGGCGGAACTGACCGGACTCGACTACTGATTTGTATATCTCACTAAACAGGATCGCCGTTCCGCCCAGTCCGCGGTATTCTTCGGTCAGCCCGGCACCATTGATGTTGAGCCAGTCGGTGCGCTTCAGTTCCCGCAGCAAGCTGATCCAACCGAAAGGCCAGAGTTTGCCCCTGTTTTTTTGTAATGCAGCCGAAACATCAGGATAGGCCAACAGAAAACCAACTGGCTGGTCATCTTTCATGACGATCTTGACCAGACGCGGGTCCGCAAACCACAGAAACTGGTTGGCCAGAACCTTAACTTCCTCGTCGGTCAGCGGAGTATTCTGGCGCGTACCGCCCAGCGAACCGTTGTAAAGCTCCTTAAGCACCGAAGCCAGGGCGCGCAGGTCCTTGCGGGTACGATAGCGGGCGATATGTAGTCCGCGACGTTTTTGCACGCGAGCCGAGAGTTCGTGAATGCGCATCGGAAAATCAATCTCGGTACCCAGGTAGCCGGAGACGGTTTCATTGTAAAGCTCGAATCCGGCGGCCTCGAGCAGCTTGGGATAATATGCCGGATTGTAGGGCATGCCGAAGGCGGGACGATGCTCAAAGCCCTGAACCAGCAGGCCACCGCCATCCATCGGAGTAAAACCCTTCGGACCGATCATCTTGTCCAGGCCGCGGACCCGCGCCCAGGCAATGGACGCCTCGAACAGTCCCTGGGCAGCCTCGGGATTATCTTTGCACTCGAATAAATAGAAGAAGGCTGTCTTTTCGTGGTTGTATTCGTTGTAGCGACGGTTATCCAGGACAGCAATGCGCCCGATCACACTGCCGTCATCAACGTAGGCCAGGAAAAAGGCGGCCTGCGAATGCCTGTAATACGGATATCGCCTGGGTTGCAACACGATCTGCACATCCATTTCCAGGGGCGGAACCCACTGGGGAATCTCCCTGTAAATATGGAACGGCAGATCTAGAAAATCCTTTACCTGTCGTTTGTTGTCTAAATCAATTTCAACGATTTTCATCTGCTCTCACAAGAACACAGGGGCGGGCTTCAAACCTGCCCCTGTGTGTTATGCAGATTGTTTGGCTCGTTCGAGCGCGGCTCGCTCAGACATCTGCGCACGCAATGATTTGATATCACCATCCACGAAAAACAGTGCGCCCAGATAAAAGACGAAACACAACAGCCAGGCAGTGATGCAGATCGCTAGAATGGCGGTATACAGATTGGAGGCGTCGGCAATGATACCGGCCAGCAGGGGGGCAAAGGCCGCACCGGCGTTCTCGATGAAATATTCGACTGCCTGGGCGGTCGAGCGAACTTCGGGCATGGTGATGTCGTAGACGGTCGAGATGACGTTGGGGGAGGAGAGCGGCATGAAGATGGCCGTCAGGATCATGAAAACGAAGAAAGTGGAACGCGCACCAACTGGGGTTTGCAATGCCAGAAACAGGAAGATAGCGCCCATCAGCACGCCTACGCTTGAGATCAGGATGCGGCCTTTGGTGGTGCGCTTGAACAGCCAGTCACCCAGCGCCCCACCCACGAAGTAGCCGCCCGCCAGGATCAGGATGACCGGAGCCATGGTGAGCAGGATGCCATTTTGATCATAGCCGCGCTCCTCGGCCAGGTAGGTGAAAAACCAGTAGGTGATCACGTTCCAGGGGAAAACGCCTGCAAACCCCTGCAGGAAGATGAACCACATGGTGCGCTTCTTGATGACATCTTTGGCGGCCTCCCACGAGAATTTGTACTGTCCAATATCCAGGTCCTGGAGTTCCGGCTCAGCCTGTCCGCGCGGCATCTCTTTGACGCCAAAGAAGATCATCACTGCCAGCACCAGCCCCAGTGAGCCAGTGATGTAAAAGACCGAGCGCCAGCCAATGACAGGCGCCAGCAGCAGGGCCAGCAGCATGCCGACCAGGTAGCCAATCGGCTGTGTCAGTTGCAACAAACCATAAATCTTGCCGCGCACGTTTGGGCCAAAATAGTCGGCGATCAGGCTGTACAAACCGGGGTAGGAAGAGTTGTCGATGCCGGTAGTTGCACGAGTAGCCAGAAAGGACGGGTAGGTGCGCACGATCGCGCTCAACCAGGTGGTCGAGCCCCAAATGAAAGATGCCAGAGCCAGCAACTTTGCGCGTGAGAAGCGATCATACAGGTAACCCCAAATTGGATACAGGATCGTCCCGACGATCAGTGCGCCGGTCAGCACCGCGCCCATCTGGGTCTTGGTAATGTTGAATTCTTTAATGATGTCCGGCGTCAGCGGCCCAATTAACAATTTGTCGCTCTGATGCAGGAGCATAAAAAAGAAAAAGATGGCAACGACGAACCAGCGGTAGCGGTTAGGTTTTGACATGGGCTGTTCTCTCTCTTGGGGAATCGGTATTAGAAACAGTGTACAACAGATAAAAAGGCAAGTCAAACGGGAGAAATCCGGGTTTTGGGGTGAGTTTAGACACTTAAAAACTCAGCCTCCCAGGATTGGGAGGCTGAACACAACGCAGGGGCAAATTACTTGCCGCTGAAAAGAAATACTGCAGCGCCGAGGACGAAGATGCCCATCAGCCAGGGCATGGAGGCGGTTGCCGGGATAAATGCGGCCAATCCAGCGAGCAAGAAATAAATGATCATACACCAGGTAGAAATAGCGGACGGCATTTTCATTTTTACAATCTTCTCATTTGGCGATGAGGGCTGGCAGAATTGCCAACCTAAATAAAACTTCATCGTATTTCTGGTTGCGGACTTCTGATTATTTTTCGATACCTACAAGGGTTCTCAGTGGTAAAATCTCGGCCATGACCCACGCTGAAAAAATCGCCCGTCTCATTGCTGCCAAGCCTTCCCAGATTGAGGCTACCATTCGCTTGCTGGATGAAGGCAATACCGTTCCCTTCATCGCCCGCTATCGCAAGGAAATGACCGGATCCCTCGACGACGAGCAGGTGCGCTCCGTTGCGGACGAGATCGTCCGGCTGCGTGCCATGGATGAGCGCCGCGCGACAATCCTGGCATCGATCGAGGCACAAGGCAAACTGACTGACGAACTGCGCGCTGTCATTCAATCAGCTGAGACACTGACCTCGCTCGAGGATCTGTACGCGCCCTATCGTCCCAAACGCCGCACGCGAGCCATGGTCGCCCGTGAACGCGGACTGGAACCGCTGGCAGATATGATCCTTTCGCAGGTATCAGACCTGGTCCCAGAAGAGGCTGCCGCGCAGTTCTTGAACGACGACATCCCCTCCGTGGAGGACGCCCTACAAGGCGCGCGTGATATCGTGGCCGAAACCATCAGCGATAATGCAAATGTGCGCCAGGCCACGCGCGAAAAAGCGCTGAAATTCGCCACGCTAACCGCTGAAAAAGTGGAAGATGCCAAGGATGAAAAGCGGGTTTACGAAAGTTATTACCAATTCCAGGGGCGCGTCGACCGTCTGCAGCCGCACCAGATCCTGGCTCTCAATCGCGGCGAAAAAGAAGGCGTGCTCAAGGTACGGGTCCAGATTCCCGAGCGCGACTGGCTCGATCCGGTCCAAGCCGAATTCGAGCAGGACATCCTCAGCCCCTTCGCCGAACAACTCGAACTTGCCATCCGGGATTCCGCCGAGCGTCTGCTGCTGCCATCTATCGAACGCGACGTGCGACGCGAACTCAGCCAAAAAGCGGACGGGCGCGCCATCCAGGTCTTTGCTACCAACCTGCGCGCGCTGCTATCCCAGCCGCCGTTGGCCGGGCAGACCACGCTGGGCCTCGACCCCGGCTTTCGCACCGGCTGCAAGGTCGCAGTTGTAGACCCAACCGGCAAGCTGCTGGACACCGGCACGATCTATCCGCACGAGCCTAAAAACGACTGGCGGGGTGCGCTCCAGACACTTGAAGATATGCTCAACCGTCATCATGTCACTTTGATCACCATTGGCAACGGCACCGCCTCGCGCGAGACGGAGAAACTGGTCGCTGAACTGACCCGCAGCGCACCGGCTACCAAATATCTGATTGTCAACGAAGCAGGCGCCTCGGTTTACAGCGCATCCGCTCTGGCCCGCAGCGAATTCCCTGACCTGGATGTGTCCATCCGTGGCGCGGTCTCCATTGCGCGCCGCGCCCAGGACCCGCTGGCCGAGCTGGTCAAGATCGACCCCAAATCCATCGGCGTCGGACTCTACCAGCACGACGTGGACCAGAGTGCTCTGACGCACGCCCTCGACGGGGTGGTCGAATTGGTCGTCAACCACGTCGGCGTCGACCTGAACACCGCCAGCCCGGCCTTGCTGACCCATGTAGCAGGGGTCGGCCCCAAGCTGGCTGAAAACATTGTCGCCCATCGCGATGCCAGGGGGGCTTTTAAATCGCGCGACGAATTGCGCAGCGTATCCGGCCTGGGTCCAAAAGCCTACGAACAAAGCGCTGGTTTCCTGCGAATTCTGAACGGGATTCATCCCCTGGATGCTTCCGCCATCCACCCCGAATCCTACGCCATCGCCGAAGCCCTGCTCGCTCGCGCCGGACTTTCGCCGACTTCCGCCATCGGTGACCGCCAACCCGCCCTCGAAGCCCTGACCGCTAAAATCCCACTTGAAGGGCTGGCCGCCGAGCTGGGCTGCGGCATCCCGACCTTGAGAGATATGCTCGAACAGCTTATCCGCCCGGGACGCGACCCGCGCAGCGACACTCCTGCCCCCATCCTGCGTTCGGATGTGCTGAAAATGGAAGACCTGGTCGGCGGCATGAGCCTGAAGGGCACTGTCCGCAATGTGGTCGATTTCGGCGCCTTCGTGGACATTGGCGTCAAGCAGGACGGTTTGCTGCACAAAAGCCAAATCCCGTTTGGAACCGTGCTGAAAGTGGGCGATATTGTCGAGGTCGAGATCCTGAAGATCGAAGCGGAAAGAGGTCGCATTAGCCTGGGCTGGGTCAAGAAATAAAAGCTTGCGCTAGTTGTTGCTTCTCAACAGAACATTTCGCCTGATAATATAGGCCGCGAACTCCGTTTTGCGGCCTACAATAATTCTCATACACTCCTCTTACTCCGATTTCAGCCTACGCAGCTATAATGCGCCTGCATATTATGGAGGCTACATTGAATACATCGATGCAAGATAAAACCGTTCTGATTACTGGTGCGACCAACGGCATCGGCCTGGTGACGGCTCGCGAACTGGCGAGAATGGGCGCAAAAGTGGTGATCGTCAGCCGCAGTGCAGACAAATGCGCCGCGACGGTCGACCAACTCAAACAGGAGACGGCTAATCCGCAGTTGGCATATATCGCTGCCGATCTCTCCAACAAAGCCGGTGTCGAGCAAGCGGCTCAGGCATTCAAGCAAAGCCACAAACGTCTGGATGTTTTGATAAACAACGCGGGGGCATTGTTCCTGCAACGCCAGCTTTCAGGGGACGGCCTGGAGCTGACCTTCGCGCTCAACCACCTGGGATATTTTTATCTGACCAATCTGTTGCTGGACTTGATCAAGTCCAGCGCTCCGGCACGCATCATCAACGTCTCTTCAGGCGCGCACCGCGGAGCCAGGATCAATTTCGAGGATCTGATGTTCGAAAATGGCTACACTGGAATGACAGCCTACGGGCAGTCGAAGCTCGCCAACCTGCTTTTCACCTACGAACTGGCACGCCGACTGGAAGGGACAGGCGTCACTGTGAATGCCTTGCATCCCGGTTTCGTCAGCACCGGTTTTGCCAAGAACAACGGCCCAATCGTGCGCCTGGCCATGAACCTGATCGGTCACTTCACCCGCCAGTCGGATGAGGGTGCGGCTACCTCGATTTACCTGGCTTCGTCTCCCGATGTCGAAGGCTTGACTGGCAAGTATTTCGAAGACAAACAGGAAATTGAATCTGATCCAAACAGCTATGACCGCGATTCTGCCCGGCGTTTGTGGCAGGTTAGCCAGGAATTGATAGCCGGATCCGGCTAACTGATCCAGCTCGAACCGTGGCGAAACTAGGCATTTCGCCACGGTTTCTCCTTGCAAGGAGATCGCCGGGAAACAGGGTAAAATGTAGTTCGTTTATCCGTACCCCATAATACTGAGAATCCGATGACTTCCGTATCTTCTGCTGCTGAATTCACACTCCCTCGTCGCCATACATCTGACAAGCGCAATCCCGTGCGTTGGATTTGGTCGCACGCCATCCGCTACTGGCCGATCCTGGTCATGCTGGTGATCGGTGCTACCGGGAACGCAGCTCTCGCGGCTTACGTCCCGGTGCTGACCGGCGACGCCTTCAACGCTATGCTCAAAGCTACGCCGGATTTGAGCATACTGTTGCCCCTGGCGCTGACCATCGGGGGTTCGCAAATCCTGCGCGGTGTGCTGCAGTTTGGGCGCAATTTCGGGGCCGAGTTGATGGCGCAGAAGGTCGAGCGCGACATCCGCGACGAGTTGTATATTTCCCTGCTTGGCAAGAGCATGACCTTCCATAACCTGCAGCCGGTCGGGGACACCATGGCCCGCTCGACCAACGATGTGCGCGAGATCAACTACATGTTCAGCCCGGGCGTCAACCTGGTGGTTGGCTCATTCCTGTTCATCGTCATGCCGTTCATCTTTGCGCCGCGCTACAACCCCTGGCTGGTGCTCACACCGGCCCTGTTTACGATTGCATACATCATTGCGCTGTGGCACTACCTGCGCACCTTATCGCCCATCACCGACGAAGTACGCAGCTCGTTCGGCACAATGAACACCCGCCTGGCTGAAGCGCTGGACGGGGTGGAGATTGTCAAGGGTGCGGCCCAGGAAGAAGCCGAAGTCGGTCGCTTCGATTTCAATGCGCGCAACGTACGCAACGCTTTCGTCCGGCAAGGAGATTTGGAAGCGCGCTTCCTGCCCATGCTGCTGCTCGGCATCGCCTACGCCGTTGGGTTGACGCACGCGCTGCTGCTCTTCCGCGCCGGCCTGATCAACGTTGGAGCTGTGGTGGCCTACTTCGGTCTGCTGCGTATGCTCGAATTCCCAACCTTCACCTCCATTTTTGCCTACAGCCAGCTTTCGCTGGGTGTCTCCAGCGGACGCCGCATCCTGGAATTGATGAACCGCGAGACTCTGCTCGACCAGAACAAGACCGGCTACACAACTGCCATGCGCGGCGAAGTCGAGTTCCAAAACGTATCCTTTGCTTACCCCGACGGCGATACGATTTTGCAGGACATCTCGTTCCACGTCCAGCCCGGGCAGACGGTGGCAATTGTCGGGCAGACCGGCGCCGGGAAGACCAGCCTGGTCAAACTGATCAACCGCATCTACGATATCCAGCAAGGGAAAGTGCTGGTGGACGGCGTGGATGTTCGCGACTGGAATCTGGCCTCCCTGCGCCAGCAAATCTCGATCATCGAGCAGGACATCTTTCTGTTCTCGCGCTCGGTCGGGCAGAACATTGCCTTCGGCAGGCAGGATGCGACGCATGCGGAAATCGAGGCAGCTGCCAAGGCTGCGCAGGCGCACGAATTCATTTTGGACTTCGACAAAGGCTACGAGACCGTCATCGGCGAACGCGGAGCGACGCTTTCCGGCGGTCAACGCCAGCGACTGGCACTGGCCCGCGCCTTCCTGACCGATCCACGCATCCTGGTGCTGGACGATTCGACCTCCGCTATCGATTCGGCCACTGAGGACATGATCCAGCGCGCCATCTCAGCCGCCTCGCGCGGACGGACGACCTTCATCATCACGCACCGCCTGTCGCAGATCCGCTGGGCAGACCTGATCATCGTTATGCGCAAGGGACGGATTGCCGCGATGGGCAATCATGAAACATTGATGGAGACCTCCGAGGCCTACCGCCGCATCTTTACCGAATAAATTTACAGGTTTAATTGAAGGAGTTTTAGCCGTGCGTTGGGTATTACGCTCGAAAATCCATCAGGGGACGGTTACCGAAGCCGACTTGAACTATGTCGGCAGCATCACCATCGACCAGGATTTGATCGAAAAGGTGGGGCTGTGGCTGGGAGAAAAAGTAATGGTCGTCAGCAACACCAGCGGTGTGCGCCTGGAAACCTACGTGCTTGCCGGTGAACCCGGCTCGGGAAAGATTGCCATGAACGGTGCCGCCGCGCATCTGATCAAAACCGGCGAGCAGGTAATCATCATGGGTTTCGAACTGAGCGACCAGCCGATTAAAGCCAAGGTCATCCTGGTCGACGAACACAACCGCTTCCTGCGTTATCTTTGATTTCTGAAAGCAGACATTCTATATGGGTTTCTTTGCCGGACTGAACGAAGAAAAATACGACCGCCAGTACTCTGACCAAACGCTGGTCAAACGCATTGCCGGTTATTTCAAGCCGCAGGGCAAACGCCTGATTGCGATCTCATTTTTTGTGGCCGGGATTGCGGTGGTTGGGGTGGCACAGCCGGTGGTGGTCGCCCGCAGCGTCGACCTGCTCAAGCAGCAGCCGACGCTCGATTCTATCGGTCTGTTCGGGACAGCCATTTTACTGGTCGGTGTCGGCTTGTGGGGATTGAACTGGGCCCGGCGTAGTCTGACCGTCCGCTCGGTAGGTGATGTGGTGCTGGAGCTGCGTACACGCGCTTTCCGGGCTGCAGCGGAGCATGACCTGTCGTTCTATGACCAGTTTTCCTCCGGCCGCATCGTCTCGCGCATCACCTCCGACACACAGGACTTCGGTCAACTGGTGGTCATCATCACCGACCTGATCTCGCAAATCGTGCAGGCCTTCATCCTGGGCGTGGTACTCTTCCGCACCGAGTGGAAGCTGACCCTGCTGTTGCTTTCGTTCCTGCCGGTCATCTTCGGGGTGGCAATGGGCTTCCGCGGATTGGCGCGCCGGGTGACCAAGCGCGGCATGCAGGCCATGGCGGACGTCAATGCGGCCATCAAGGAAACTGTCAGCGGGATCGCGATTGCCAAGAACTTCCGCCAGGAAGCCAGCATCTTCGATGATTTCGACGCCTCCAACCAGCAATCGTATCATGTCAACGTGCAGCGCGGATTGGTGCTATCGCTGGTCTTCCCAACCCTCAACGCGCTGGGCGGGATCGGTGTGGCCATCCTGGTCTACGTCGGCGGGCTGAGCGCGGCCCAGGGACTGGTCTCGGCCGGCGCCTGGTACCTGTTCATCCTCAGCCTGGATAACTTCTTCTGGCCGGTGCTGAACCTGTCCGCCTTCTGGGCCCAGATCCAGCAGGGACTGGGAGCCGCCGAGCGCGTCTTCGCTCTGATCGATGCCGACCCCAACGTTGTCCAGGTCGATTCGATCAAGGTCCCGCCGCTGAAAGGCGAGATTTGTTTCGAAAACCTGCATTTTCGTTACACGGACAAGGAACCGGTGCTGGACAACTTCGACCTGTGCATCCGTCCAGGCGAGAATCTAGCCCTGGTCGGGCACACCGGCGCAGGCAAATCATCGATTGCCAAGCTGGTGGCGCGGTTCTACGAGTACCAGTCAGGGCGAATCATGATCGACAAGATGGACATCCGCACCTTCGACCTGACTGATTACCGTCACCAGTTGGGCATCGTCTCGCAAATCCCCTTCCTGTTTTCCGGCACGGTGGCCGAGAACATCCGCTATGCCGCGCCCGAAGTCAGCGACGCGGAAATCCAGGCCATGGCCAGCCGCATCGGGGACGGCGAATGGCTGGAGACACTGCCCGACGGGTTGAATTGTGAAGTCGGGGAACGCGGCAACCGCCTCTCGATGGGACAACGCCAGTTGGTGGCTTTGATGCGCGTGCTGGTGCAGAAGCCGGCCATTTTCATCCTGGACGAGGCCACGGCTTCGATCGATCCGTTCACCGAATGGCAGATCCAGCAGGCGCTGAACCTGATCCTGGCTGAATCGACCAGCATCCTGATCGCCCATCGCCTCTCGACTGTCAAGTCTGCCGACCGGATCATCGTCATGGATCACGGCCGCATCATCGAGGAAGGCGATCACGACGGTTTGCTGACGCAGGGCGGGCATTACGCCACGCTGTACAATACTTACTTCCGCCATCAAAGCCTGGCCTATGTGGAGCAGGCACGTGATTTGGTGGATGGGGATTAGCCGCTCGTTCAATCATTTGCGTCCCAAAATCCAATAAGCCGTATTCATCAGAGTTTAATTTATCTATGGTAACCTAACTGTTGCCAGCAGATTGTTTTTTGTGGCCGGTTTGGGCGTACAATCGGATTGTGCGCAACGGCACGAATGTGCCCTGGACGAATACCCGTCCGGGAAATAAATCAAGAACATGGTGAACCTTGTCAGATTTGATCGCCATCATTCAAAATCTAACCCCCTCACAGAGCCTCTTCCAGCTACCAGAATTGGGGACCTGGACATATCTGCTGCTGGCAGTGCTGGTAGCGGTTGAGGGTCCAATTGCCACCCTGTTGGGCGCTGCGGCGGCTTCGGCCGGTTTTATGCGTCCCATACCGGTCTTCTTTGCGGCTTCTGCCGGCAACCTGACCGCCGATTCACTCTGGTATTTAATGGGCTACATGGGCCGCATCGAGTGGCTTTTCCGCTTCGGACGCCGCCTTGGCATTCGGCGGGATATGTTGGAACGCCTGGAAGTAGGCATGCTGGAACACACAACCAAATTCCTGTTCCTGGCCAAGCTGACCGTCAGCTTTGTGATCCCCTCGCTGGTGGCTGCTGGATTGGTCAAAGCACCCTGGCGGCGCTGGTTCCCAGCTGTATTCGGAGCCGAGATAATCTGGACCGGCTCGCTGGTGGTGATTGGCTACTACACCACCGAGGCTATGAAACGTGTGGAGCGCGGAATTGAGTATGCCGTGCTGACCGGCTCGATCGTATTTGTGGCTTTGCTGCTGTTTTGGGGGCGCCGCTGGCTAAAAAAACGCAGTCGTCAAAATACGGAATTGGATCTGGATAGTGGTCAATAAAAAGGAATAATGTGATGCGAATATTAATTGCAGGTACAACCTATTACCCTGCCTTGAACGGGCAGTCGATTTTTACAGTCAACCTGGCCGAAGGCCTGGCCAAACACGGGCATCAGGTCCTGATGGTCTTCCCCTCCGACGAAGGCCGCGCTTACCGCCGCGAGCGTAAGGGCGTGCAGATGGCGGCCGTGCATTCGCTCGGTCTGGGGTTGTGGCACGCCGACGCCTTCTTTTCCCCCTTCCCAGGCCATGCGGTCCGCAAGCTGTTCGATGAATTCAAGCCTGAGATCGTGCACATCCAGGATCACTATCCGCTCAGCCGGGTAGTCCTGCGTGAGGCGCGCCGGCACGGCATCAAGGTGGCTGCCACCAATCATTTCATGCCCGAGAACCTGGCGCCGTATGTGCCGGGACTGTCCAGGATCAAGCCAGTTTATGACTGGATCCTGTGGCGCTGGATGCTGGACACTTACAATCGGGTCGACGTGGCGACCGCCCAATCCCAGCGCGCGGCGGACCTGGTGCGAATGCAGGGTCTGCGCGTGCCGATCTTCCCCGTCTCGTGCGGGATCGACCTGAAGCGCTTCCACCCCGATCTCAACGCGGACCGAACGGCCTGCCGCGCGCGTTACGGCCTGGATCCCAAGCGAACGATCTTCCTGTTCGTCGGCCGCGTGGACGGCGAGAAGAAGATCGACGTGCTGCTGCATGCCCTGAGCCTGCTCGAGCGGGATGACATCCAACTGGCGATCGCTGGGCGTGGTTCCGCCATGGAAGAACTCAAGGCGCTGGCCGCATCCCTGCAGTTGGGCGAGCGGGTGCACTTCACCGGTTTCGTACCCAACGAAGACTTGCATGTGTTGCTGAACAGCGTCGATATCTTCACCATGCCGAGCGAAGCCGAACTGCTCAGTCTGGCCTCGCTGGAGGCCATGGCCTCGGCTCGTCCGGTGCTTCTAGCGGATGCGGTCGCCTTACCGGAGCTGGTCACGCCGGGCGTCAACGGCTACCTGTTCCGCCCGAGCGACCCGGCCGACGCTGCCCGTTGCATAGCCCTGCTGGCCGACCATCCCGAACGCTGGGCCGAAATGGGCCAGGCCAGTCTGAAACGGGCCAAGTATCACGGGCTGGACAATACCCTGCTCAAATACGAGCTACTTTACGAAGCCCTGCTGGCCGGCGACGCCCTGTCCGAACTGCACGAGCAAGTGCTTTTCGCCAAAGTAAAAAATTGATCCCCACGGGCTCACTCGATTGTTATAACCGGCAGGCGCAGGCCTGCCGGTTGGTACTTTAAAGGTACTGGCCTCGGTCAGGAATGCCTATTGACATTCGGTTCAAACGGAGTAACATAGATTTGTTCAACTTTAACCGTATCTGGTCTGTCAACTTTTAGGAGTGTAGCATGAACGCGCGTAAGTTCACTTTGGCCCTTTTCCTGGCAATCTGCCTGGTGGGGGCCGCTTCAGTTTATGTCCCGCAGTCCGTCCAGGCTCAAAGCTGCGGCTTACCCGGTCAACCGGCCTGCCCGCCCTCCGGCGGAGGCGGAGGCAAGAAAAAACCGACCAAGACCCCGCCCCCACCGCCTCCACCCAAAGCTACTTCCACTCCGACTTCGACCGCCACCCCGACCTCGACACTTACCTCAACGCCGACCCCCACTTATCTGCCAGATCGCAAGCCCACCCAGTGCCCGCCTGCCTGGTGGAATGATCCGGTTCGGATGGCCAGGGAAAATTGTCCGCCGCCCCCCACCTGCCTTTCGGAGTTGACCGGTCAGATCTGCACCGCGACTCCGACCCTGGTCCCAGCCAGCCTGCCAAACGCGGACGGCGGCGGTACCGGTGGAATCAATGCACGTGCGCTACCGGCCGTTCAAAACCCAGGCCCGAGTTCGACCTCCGGCACACCCGGATGGCTGTTGCCAGCGGTCTTGATCGCCTTGCTGGCCGGGGCGCTGATCATCGTGGTCAGAGGTATCCATCCCCCGAGCCCTAACAAACCACCCAGCCCGAACAAACCCCCGAATCCCAACCGGCCGCCCGGACCGCCCTGGGACGCCGCCGACCAGTTCGCCAAGATCGAGATGGGTGACGGCTCCGACCAGTTCGCTAAAATCGAAATGGGTGATGGCTCCGACCAATTCGCCAAGATCGAGTTCGGGGATGGCTCGGTCAGACCGCCTGGCCCGCCCTCGGACGCTGCCAGCCAATTCGGCAAGATCGAAATGGGTGACGGCTCGGTCAAACCCTCCGGGCCAGGAAACAAGCCGCCTGGCCCGCCAGATGATGGCGGCGGGCAGTTCATGAAAGAATAGCTGCACCAGGGTTCAACGTGTGAAAATCCCCGATCTGATAGCACGCGTCCTGCTAGCCCCTAAAGGGCGCGTGCCTCCTGTTCCAAACCCGACCCCGGCTGCTCTGGAAGCGCTGCATGGGATTTTCGCTACAC
This sequence comes from uncultured Chloroflexia bacterium, assembly GCA_963790075.1. Lineage (GTDB taxonomy): Bacteria > Chloroflexota > Anaerolineae > Anaerolineales > Villigracilaceae > CAYOUV01. Next base: position 304,058 of record CAWBNG010000004.1, on the reverse strand, counting down.
CGGGCTTTACCGGGCAGCCTGCAGCTTCCGAGGCGGACATGCCTGACGTGCTGACGAGCATATTCGTGCGCGGCCTTGAGCTCGAGTCAGACCTGGCCTGTCAGAGCCTGGGTCCAGCTGCGCGGGACCTGCTACTCGAAAGTGGTTTGCTGGAAATAAGGCAGGACCGGGTCAGGGCGCGCTTCCAGGCCCAGCAGTACGCAGGCCTGATCTTCTTTTCGGATTTCGTCGGCTGGGAATCCGACCCGGACTTTGTGCTGCCGGTCGGCCCGGCGGGCAAATACCTGGCGCTGCTGACCATCCGCCGGCCGGCTGCGCGGACGCTTGACCTGGGCTGCGGCTGCGGGCTGCAAGCCCTGCTGGCGGCGCGCCACAGCGAACAAGTCATCGCCACAGATATCAACTCACGCGCGCTGGCGCTGACGCGTCTCAACGCCGGGATGAATGGCTTGGAGAACATCGAAACGCGCCTTGGCAGTTACTTCGAACCGGTCCAGGGTGAAGGCTTCGACCTAATCCTCGCCAACCTGCCCTACGTGATCAGCCCCGAAAAACGGCGGCGCTACCGCAGTGCCGACCGGGCCAGCTTGCAGACATGGCTCGAACAGCTCCCGGCTGTCCTAAACTTAGGTGGGTTTGCCCAGCTGCTGCTCAATTGGGTTCACGGGACGGACCAGGACTGGTCTGAGCCCATCCGCCGCGCGCTCGAAAACAGTCCAGTAGACGCCTGTTTGATCTACAACGGATCCAAAGGACCGGCTGCTTACGCCGACCTGTGGCTTAAACTCCTGGCGCGGAACGATCCGCAGGCTGCACAAAAGACCCGGCAAAAGTGGCTGCGCTGGTACCGGTCTCGGCACATCGAACGCTTGGCGCTCGGCGCGTTGACGCTGCGCCGCCGGGCGGATGCTCCGGGCTGGTTCGCTTCCGAAGAGGTCAACCGGACCCTGGAAAGCCCGGCCGGCGAGCAGCTGTTGCGCCTGTTCGCCGGGCAGGTTTATGCTCTTTAGCGGACCAGCAAGTAGGTGACCGAGACGCGGTAAGGACCGGCGGGCAGGTTGATCGGGTGACAGAGCAGGCGCAACTTGGAGCCAATGATCGGCTGGATGGAATAGCCGTTGATGTATGAAGTCACGTTGTTATAAGGCAGGGTCACCTTCTCGTAATCGAAGGAGTTGGCACCGACAAAGTTGTGCATGAAGCGCAGTTCCAGCTTGGTGGCGCTCGTGACAGGTGTGGTTTCGTAATTCTCGACGAAGACGTGCACCCAGACCCGCACCTCCTTCCACCCGATGACCGGGATTTCGGAATCGAAGAGCACATCGTATCCCGGGCCGAAGGGTTGGGAAGGTGCGGTGATGACTTGATTACTGATCAACTCAACGTATTGGGCAGATTTACAGCAAAACAACCTCAACATATTTTCCTCCTTAAATTCCTGGGACATCGCGGCGCCGCGCGATGAAGTGTACTGGTATGTTCCCCCGGCGCGGATTGGCTGAAAGGGTCAGCAGTTTAAAAATACACTCTTCTGATCTGAATTACAATATGATTTCAAGGAGATTCGAAGCGCGAAGCAGAGGTGCAACCATGGATGACCATCACGATTTCTTGAACCACCTAGTTGGTCAATGGATGCTGACCGGAAAAATGAGGGAAGTCGAACTCCGTCAGCTGGTGACAGCCAGGTGGGTACTGGGCAACACTTTCCTATGGATGTATGCACAGTCTGTTACGCCGCGGGACAATCCAACCCACAAATACGAAGCGGTTTACCATCTCGGGTATAACGAGAATGACCAGACCTTTGTCATGCACCTGCTCGACACGACTGAAGTCCCATTAAAGTGTGTCGTGGGTCTTGGAAAGCGCGTTGGCAACACCCTTCCATTTTTATTCGAGTATGGACAGACCGAACTCTTTAACACCTTTATCTGGCATCCCGAAGATAGCAAATGGAGCTTCCATCAAACATATGAGGAAGAAGGGGTCATAAAAACTTTCGTCACAAAGGAGATGACGAGGTTGCCGGCTGAGGGTGAGTGATATAACGCAAACTCAATTCCGATTTGTTCTCACAGCCTCACGCACCCATTCAGCCGATTCTGCTCAACCGCAAGCTGGTACGCTCAGCGGCACGCGGATCGAAGCCCCGTCCGCGCCGATGGATTCGATCCCATAAGTGAACCCCTGCCCGCCAACCGAGGGACTATCCTTGTAACTGGTCGTGTTCGCATTCACCTGCGCCAGCACCTGGCCGTTGCGGTAAAGCCGGTAACCCGTCGCTCCAGTCTGCCCGATCCAATTCAGCTTGACGATATAGGTCTTGGCTTTCGTATCGCACACCGGTACCGCGTCGAAACCCTCCGGCGGGTCCGGCAGAACCGGCCCGACCATCACCGGCACCCCTTCGGGCGAGCCCAGTTTATCCACCGTCGAATCCGCCACCCAACAGGCCGGTTGCGTATCTGACGGCTGGATATACCACCAGGAGCTGTCTTCATTGCGGCCTTCTGCGCTGACGGTCGTCCCTTGCGGCACGTTGGTCAGGACAGTGTAGTTCGTCCCCGGTCCCTTACGGCAGTTCGTATTTTTGTCCACAGTTAGATCGATATTCGGCTTGGGTGTCGGGGTTACTGTAACGAACACCACAGTTCCGGGCAGACTAGCTGCGATCAAATCGTGCTCGGGATCAAACTCAAAAGCCCCGGAGTCGCATAATCCGCGGAGAGGCCGCGGGCGAGGGAAGAACCGCTGGTCGCTGATCGGACACTCACTGCCAGCAAAATCGATGGCCGGGCTATCCGGACGCAACGCATGGGTAAGCGTACTCCCGCCATAGTCCCCCAGGGGCGCAAGTCCTGCATCGCTGATCGTCGCAACTGGCCCCGAAGTCACCTCAAAAGGTCCAAAGAGGTTGTGATATCCATCGAATCGGTTATTCCAGATCCATAAGTAGGCACTGGAATTCATCGAGTAGTCGTGATTGCCGGCAACAATCGAATTTGAAATATTGAGCGCATCACCCGTTCCTCGTGGATACCAACGGACCCCAAAACGATTGTCGCTGACAGTTATAAAGTTGAGAGTCATAGACGCATATGCTTGGATTCCGGTTTCTAAGTTACCACTGACGGTGCTATTCTCCATCTCGAACAAACCCGTACCGAGGTGGTAAATCCCATCCGGGCGGTTGTGACTGATCGTCGAGCGCTGAATGGATATCGAACCACCGTTGTTCAACACGCCACCACCAAAATCGCCCGCCTGGTTATTGTCAATCCAGACGTCAAAGAGACTAACCTGCTTGTCCGCATGATTCCCATTGGCCAGACCGCCTCCGCGCCAGCGCGGGACCTGATTTCCACGGATGGTGCCTCCTTGCATCCTTAGCGTCCCGAGATTGAAAATGCCTCCCCCCATACCCTGACCTGTGTGGGGAGCAGATACAACCAGAAGATTGTCTTCTACTCGCACGTTATAGAGCAATATGTCGCCAAAATTAAGAATGCCCGCCCCCCCATAAGCCTCACTTTGCGCACGGTTATTGCGGATGATCATATTAGTCAGGATAACTCGGGTTTCTATATTGCCGACCTTCAGCCCCCCACCTGGAACGCTGGAGGGATTGTAACCACCGTTCGTCAGGGTCATGTCACGAAGCGTGGCTACCACCGGCCCATAAACCAGCACGACCGTGGTGATCCCGCCGCCATCCAGCACTGTCGCGTCTGATCCCGCACCGACCAGGTTGATTGACTTATCAATGACCACAGGGCTTGCCACCTGCGGCGCCTCGGCATGGTTCACATAGGTGCCTGCGGCGATATCAATAGTATCGCCGGAAGCGGCCTTTGCCAGGGCACCATTCACGGTCAGGCAGGCAGTCGTCCGTGTGTGGCAATCGTTGCTGTCATTCCCATCGGGAGCCACCTGCCAGGCCGCCGGCCCCGGGGGAGTGGGCGTATAGTCTGGCAGTGTACAGGCTTGCAGCCCGGAGAAAAAAGCAAAAACGAACAATAGTATTAACCTCTTTTTTGGCATCTTCAGTTTGTCCTTTCGAATGACTGTTCACTCGCAGGCCGGCACGCTCAGCCCAATCAGGGTGGAAACACCGTCCGTGCCGATGGATTCGATCCCATAGCTGAATCCCTGCCCGCCAACCGAAGGACTATCCTTGTAACTGGTCGTGTTTGCATTCACCTGCGCCAGCACCTGCCCGTTACGATACAGCCGGTAACCCGTCGCTCCCGCCTGCCCGATCCAATTCAGCTTGACGATGTAAGTCTTGGCTTTCGTGTCGCACACCGGGACCGCATCGAAGCCTTCCGGCGGGTCCGGCAGCTGCGGTCCGACCATCACCGGCACCCCTTCGGGTGAGCCCTGTTTGTCCACCGTCGAATCCGCCACCCAACAGGCCGGTTGCGTATCTGACGGCCGGATATACCACCAGGAACTATCTTCATTGCGACCTTCAGCGCTGACCGTCGTTCCTCGTGACACGTTGGTCAGGACAGTGTAATTGGTCCCCGGCCCCCTGCGGCAGTTCGTGTCGGTCGTGAAGGTCAGGTCAGGGTTGGGCTGTGACTCGGGCGTCTCGGTCGGTAGCGGGATGATGCCCTGTGTCCCCTCGCCCGCGGTCAAGGCAAACTGGTACTCGTAGGCTCCGATATCGCAGCCGCCCCCGACCGGACGCGCTGCGTTGCGCTGGTCCACGCCCGGGCAGCCCGGGGCGGCTGTGTCGATCAGCGGGCTGCCGTCCAGCAGCGGGTGCACGAACGTCCCACCTTCGTACGTCAAGTCGCCTATGTGCAGCATCCCCAAGGTGAGTTCCTCAGCGCAGGCATACACGGGATTATCGATCGCAAACGGCAAAGCCGAGCCTTCGCACTGCCCGCCGGTATTGTCCGCCACCACCGAACGACGGATGTCAACCGTCGAAGTGCCGCCGGATACTATGATGCCAGCGCCCTGGTTGTGCACGATGGACGAATCTTCGACCGTTAGATTTCCGCCGTCTAACAAGCTGATGCCATGGCCCACTGTCCACGAGAGGTTGTTGCTGCTGACAGTCACGTTTTGCAGGTAGATCGGCCCGGTCACGACTGAACTGGCAATCCCATACTTTTGGTTGCGCACAATCGCGGTTTGGGTGACCCGGACCGAGATATTTTTCCTACCTTCAGCCGGAAAGTTACCGATCAAAATCCCGTTACCATTTTCATGGATAAGACTGCGAATTACTTCAAGGCTCCCTCTGGTAATCGAAATCGCCGTCCCGGGATTGCCGGCCAGATCCGAAGCATTGATCGTCAAATGTCCCACATCATTTCGCACGCCCCATTCCACCGAGCCGTTGATGTAGACGCGGGTGAGGACCAGCAAACTATCAATGGAACCAACATTTGCGATACCTGTATGCCTGCTGCCCGAGAAATTGGTGTCGCTGATGCGCAGGATACCCTGGTTGCCGGCTCCTCTGTAATTATCCCTGAACTCGGTGTCGTCGTCGATGATCGCGTAGCCTGTCCACCCGTTATGAAATCCTTCCGTATTTCCATTGAATTGACTGGCAGATATATGGGTGCGCGAACCGTGTAAATTGGCATTTTCGATGGCTGTGTAGTTGTTGGTAAACTGGGTATTCTCGACCACCAGCATACCGCCATCATTGGAGATACCGACCGAATTAATCCCCGTGTAATCCTGGATAGCGCAATCAATGACACTGACCAGCGAGCCATCTTGCTGATGGATCCCCCAAAAAGCGCCATCGCCTGTCAGCCGTTCGCCGGAGAGGGTCACGCCGCTGAGTAGCAGCCACGAACGCACTTCGAAGATCGACCTCCGGCCGGGAGTGGCGTACAGGATGGTCGCACCGCGCCTTGCGCCTGCCACGGTCACCAGCTTTTGGATCACGACCTGATCGGGCTGGTAGCTGCCGGATGCCAGGTGGACCGTACCGCCGCGCTCGACCAGGGGCAGGGCTCGCGCGAAGGTCGCGCAGGCTGTGGCCGCGGTCTGGCAATTCATGGAATTGTCGCCGCCTGGCGATAGGTAGACGTCCGGGACCAATCCAGCTTCTGGCCCGCAGGCAGCGAGCAGACTTCCCAACAAAATAACAATTGTAAACAGGTTCAAGTACAGTCTTCGGCTCATCTTGATTCTCATCTCCGCTCTAGCTGGCTTACCCGCAGGGCGGTACGCTCAGCGGTACGCGGATCGAAGCCCCGTCCTCATTGAGACTCTCGATCTCGTACAGCAAGCCCGTGCCTCCAAACGGCGCGTTGTCGTTGTAGCTGCTCGCGTTCGCTCCCGGCGCACTCACCAGCTTTCCGTTACGGTAGATGCGGTAACCCGTCGCCCCTGCCTGCCCGATCCAGTTCAGCTTGACGATGTGGATGTGGGTCTTGGCTTGCGTATCGCAGGCCTGTTTCGCGTCGAAACCTTCCGGCGGATCTGGCAGCGTCGGGCCGGTCATCACTGTCGCTCCTTCAGGCGAGCCCTGCTTATCCACCGTCGAATCCCCGACCCAGCAGCCCTGCGCCGCCTGACCCGGTACCACGTACCACCAGGCATTGTCCGCGCTGCGCCCCTGGGCTTCCAGCATCGTCCCGGCTGCCACCTGGCTCAGCACGTTATAGCGCGTCCCCGGCCCGCTGCGGCAGTTCGTGTCGGTCGTGAAGGTCAGGTCAGGGTTGGGCTGTGACTCGGGCGTCTCGGTCGGTAGCGGGATGATGCCCTGTGTCCCCTCGCCCGCGGTCAGCGCCAACTGGTACTCGTAGGCTCCGATATCGCAGCCGCCCCCGACCGGACGCGCGGCGTTGCGCTGGTCCACGCCCGGGCAGCCCGGGGCGGCTGTGTCGATCAGCGGGCTGCCGTCCAGCAGAGGGTGCACGATCGTATCGCCTTCGTTGGTCAACTCGCCCATGTGCAGCATCCCCAGCGTGATTCCATCGCCGCACATGTAATCATTATCCATCACAAAAGATGTACCCCCGGTTCCCCCGCACTGCGAGACGGTATTGACTGCCACCACCGAACGACGGAAGGTAATCGTCGAGGGACTGCCGGAATAGAAGCCGGAGCCCTGATTGCGTACAATGGTCGCATCTTCGACCGTTAGATTTCCGCCGCGGATCAAAATGATGCCTCCGTCCGCTGAATCGGACAGGTTGTTGCGGCTGATGGTCACATTTTGCAGGTAGTTCGTCGCAGCCCCGGCCGTACTGTAAATTCCATCCCCCTGGTTGCGCACGATGGCAGTCTGGGTGACCCGGACATCGATGGCGACCCCATTATCCGGGAAGGTGCCAATCGAAATCCCATGCCCGCCATTATCCCGAATGACACTGTGGATAATTTCAAGGCTTCCCGCTGTAATCGAAATCGCCGGCCCGGGATTGTTGGAAAGGGTCGAGGCATTGATTGTCACCCGGCCCAGTTCATTTCGTACGCCCCAATCAAGCGAGCCGTAGATGTAGACGCGGGTGAGCGCCAGCAGGGGGCCAACGTTGGTGATGGCCACACTCGTGCTACCATCGAAACTCGAGTCGTTGATACGCAGGGTGCCAAAGTTGTGGGCTCCCAAGGCATTTCCCGCAAAGCGGGTTTCATTGTCGATGATCCCGTAGCCGCTGGTTTCGTTTCTAAACCCTTCCGTATTTCCATTGAAATCGCTGGCAGACACGTGGGTGCGTGAGCCGTGCAAATTGGCATTGCCGATTCCAATCATGTTATTCGAAAACTGAGTGTTCTCGACCACCAGCATGCCGCCATCATTGGCGATGCCTCCCGAGAGACTGGCCGTGTAATTATTGATCGCGCAATCAATGACGCTGAGCAGCGAGCCTTCCTGCTGATGGATGCCCCAAATGGCGGCAGCGCCCGTCACCCGTTCGCCCGAAAGGGTCACGCCGCTGAGCAGCAGCCAGCCGTCCCAGCGTACTTCGAAGATCGCCCCCACGCCGGGCCTGGAATACAGGGTGGTCGTACCGCGCCCCGCGCCTTCCACGGTCACCAATTTCTGGATTACAACCTGGTCGGGCTGGTAGCTGCCGGCTGCCAGGTGGACTGTGCCGCCGCGCTCGACTAGGGGCAGGGCCCGCCCGAAGGTTGCGCAGGCCGTAGCCGGGGTCTGGCAGTTCCCGGAATCGCTGCCGCTGGGCGACAGGTAGACATCCGGGACCAGCCCGGGCTCTGGCCCGCAGGCCGGTAGGATCAAGGCTAGTAAAATAGCAATCACAATCAATACATATCTGCTCGTTCGTTTCATTACATTCTCCTCTATCAGTAATTGCCGGTGAGGGAGCAGCGTGAGAGCCGACAATAGGCGCAGCTGTCACATTCTTCTTCACCGCAAAGTCTAAAAGCGCCGCACCGAAAGCGTTTCTTCATGCGGGCAGGCCTGGCGTTTGTGGAGGAGTCAGCCTATTCTATTGAGTTGAAATGATTGAGGTGAGATGGCTGCGTATAGTTTGAGACGCTTGAACGACTCTCCTCCGCGGATCTAAACTGGTCGCTGAAATCACGCGGGAGAGCGGTCGGGCAAGACATTCTCCTCCAAGAATATCTATTCAGACTGGATCATTATACACACTTTTTGGGACAAATACAATCTTATTTATACGAATTAGAGAGCTGATTTTCCCAACCAATCCCACGCCACACAAAAAGTCCCTATGTCCAACAATTGGGATGCACTACACGATGAAGGCGGACTTTTATAAAACAAAGTGCGTCCGGCTGCGCTACGGCAGGTTCAAGCCTCTGATGGTGTTGCCGTCGAAGCGCAGGAAGCTGGCTTGGCTGGCGCCGAACAGCGGGTCCTGGCTGGCCTGGCAGCCAGTTGGCATTTGACTGAAGGAGGTGTAAACAAGATGAGACCGACCCGCTTGGCACGCTTAGAAACAGCGCTGCGCGTCGTGTTTGCATTCCATCAGGCCTTCAACCGCCATGACATCGCCGGGATGATGCAGCTGATGAGCGACGATTGCGTCTTCGAAAACATTGCTCCTGCCCCGGATAGCGCGGTGTACGCGGGGAAGGAAGCCATCACGCAGTTTTGGCAGGATTTCTTCCGCGAGTCGCCTCAGGCCCAGATCGAGATCGAGGAGATTTTTGGCTTGGGTGAGCGCTGCATTATGCGCTGGAGGTACAACTGGCTGAACGCAGATGGGGAAGAAGGGCATTTTCGGGGGGGGATATATTCCAGGTGAAAAACGGTTCCATCTGCAAAAAGTTATCTTACGTCAAGGGATAGCCTGGATGCGAACAAGAAAAGTAACCTTCAAATGGAGTTCATGCGATAACGACTGTCCTTGGGAGTAACTCCGGGATCAAACTCCGGCTAGTGGAAAAGAGAACCCGGAGTTTTAGGCTTATAGCATGCTTCGCGAAAGTCTCCGGGCTTTGGGCACGCTGTGGATCGTCTCAGCGATCTGTTCCACAATCACTTCTAGTAATAAATCGGGGTAATCGTTATCTCTGTAAATGGAGCAACAGAAGGCTAACACTCGTCACGCCTGCATCTGCAGTTATGAAAACGCTCATTTCCTGATCGCCCTGCTGGAAATCCAGCAAAGCCGTCGTCTCCTTGACGTCGGCTTGACCCTGGATATCCCAGCCCAGCGCTGGGAGTTTGTCCTGGTAGAATGCGGCGGCATCGGCCAGGCTAGTGGAGGTATCGTATGTCAACATGCCGGGCACATTGACCACGTTGGACGCATCCGGTAACTGCGGTGCATTGACCATTCCCGCAGGACAGCCGGATGGCAAATTTATCTGGACGGGTTGACCCACCTCGGTTAATTCATAATCCCAGGTCAGTGTGCCTTCGTTCCCATCGCCAAAGTAATCTGCTTTCGCTTTGGTGGTCAGCAGATACTTGACGACGTAGCCTCCTTCGGAGGCAACCCACAGCTCTCCATTCGATTGGGTCAGGCCCTGTTGACCCAGCGCGCGCTGATCAAAGGTGTAGGCATTCGCCGCCGCACCGTTGACGGTCTCACTACCGGCTTCATCTGCACCGATGACGGAATGCAGGAAGCTGGCCGGTTCCAACCGGTCGCTGAGCGAGTTCCCCTGTTCGATTGCGGTTGCCGAGCAGGCATTCGCGCCGCGGCTTTCATAATCCACCCCATCCAACTCGGCCATAAAGACCGTTTCGGGATTGGCAATGCCGGTTGTCTCAATCGTCAATTGGCGGACCGCTGGTTCCTTCGAAACGAGCATGAGGTAGGTCTTCGACCATTTTGCGGACTGCCCAGCGCGAGTCCCTTCAAAAGAGAGGCTCAGCGTGGCTTTATAACTGGGTAGATCAGAAAGGCCTGCCTTGGCATCCGGCAGGATAAAAGAGCCGGAACCAAAGACCAGATCTTGTTTTACGGTCAATTCCTCAGGATTCGAGGCGGTAGACGGGCTGCCAGCCAAAACGCTACAGGCAATTGAAACGGATAATGCAAAAAGGATGAACCCGGGGATCATCCATCGTTTCAGCAGAGTTTTGCTCATGTGAGTTTCCTTCTTGAAGAAACACCGATATATAACATCAACATCCAGATCGTCATGGAGCGCTGATCGGGATTAGATAGACGGTTGTAATACCGCGCAAATCCTCCTCACCCAGTACGAATGGGTGGTCCACACTCTTGGCCCCGCCTGAGTTTGGGATAGAGACTTCAATCGGTGGCGGCGCAAATTGACCCGTTGAGGTCCCCATACAATGAATAGAGTCGAGAGTGGTCTGATCAAAAGTAACCTGCACCTTATACATGGTCCCCCCCATGATCGGGGAACCGTTCTGGATCGGGGTGCCGACCAACTTCGCCGTAGAAGTTGCAATCTTGTGAGACTGGGGGCAGCCTGGCGAGATGGAACTCATAGCCCAAGTCACGTCAGCCGTGCCATTCAATGAATTATCCGAGTCATTCAGCTGCATTTCTCCTTTCGAACTCTCCGTCAGATGGGAGGAGCCTGTGTAGCCGCCGACAGAGATGCTAAAAAACCAGCTCGAATTGAGCGTAACCTTATACTTGCAGTTGACGACCTTGATCAGAAAATGAGGCTGCCAATTGGCAGTATTGGCACCCTGGATCGTTGGATGAAAAGTAACGGAAGTGGTTCCAGCTTTCACTGCGTGAAGCACGAATTCGGCTTCAATTGGCGAGATACCTCCAGGACTTGCCAACAATGCATCGCCGGTTACTTCCGAATCAGGGGATATCGTGGCAATACTTTTATCGGTCATGTGCGCATCCACCGTGATGCCGTACATATAATCCTCAACATGGACACTTTCCCCGCCAATAGTGGCCTGCGATGTACCCACCACCTCCACAGCTATGTTGTAATCTTTTCCGGCACAAATTAGGTCAGGAGGCAAATGAACGTGCATAGAATATGTTGTGGTCCAATTCACTGTCTGCTGGGCTGGCGCTGCAGCCTGGGCCGGTATCGTTTGGCCTGCACTATCGACGCCGAACGCCATCAGGAATGCAATCAGGAAAATACGATGAAATAAAGCCCTACTCCTTGCCGCAAGGAATAAGGCTTGGCGAACATGAGCATCCCGGTTCATATTTCTCACCTTTAATAAATCTTAATACCAGAATCCGTTCTCACACGCCATAAATATTACAGTTCAGATCCAATTTATGGGAATTTTACACGCTGATTATAGCTCGCGCGATTTCGAAATTCAATAGGCAATCTTTGCTTCTAAACCTACCTGGCAAGGGAATTAATCGCAAGTTGATCGCCGGCGGTGTAAACGCCTACTTTCCACCGTAAGACGTGTTTTTGTAGGCCTTTACACCTCATAATTTCAAAAAAGGTGGGCAAAGTTGCTCTTTTATAAGCTAACTTTGCCCACTATGAAGTTCAAATTACAGGCCTACGGCAGGTTCAAGCCGCAGATGGTGTTGCCGTCCACGCGCAGGAAGCCGGCGTGGCTGGCACCGAACAGCGGATCCTGGCTGGCCTGGCAACCGCCCGATTCGCCGTTGCAGGTCTCCGCTACCCAGCTGTGACTGGCCACATCGCTGCAGGCCATCGTTCCCAGCACCTGGAAGGTGTCGAAGTTATAGACCGGCAGCACGCTTGGGATACTGAGCGTGACCGAGGCCTGGGACAGCCTTACGTTCGGATTCGTCGTCACCAGTCTGGCAGTATAGCTCCCGCAGTTCATAGGGTAATCGTTCAATTCCGCCGGCAGGGTCGTGGCTGAGCCGAAGACCAGGATCGTATCCGGTGAAGTGTAGCTGGCCGCGCCGCTGATCTCCCAGTGATAGGTCACCGTGGAAGCCCCATTGGTGGTGATAGCGCCCAGCAGATCCGCATTCAGGGTGCCGGCGCAGTTGACGTAAGGCGGCACGCTGATCGAAGCCGTGACCCCGGTTGCGCTGCCCGGTGCAAAGACTGAGAACGGCACCGTCTCTGAAACCAGGTTGTTGGGGCTGGTGACCACCAGCCGCACGTTGTAATTGCCGCAGTCCACCTTGTAAGCGCCGGGGAAAATCGTCTGCGTGCCCGCGGCGCTGAAGGCCAGCGTCTCGTCGGACGTGGTGGCGCTATTATCCCCACCGATCTCCCAGTGATAGGTCACCGTAGACGGACCGTTGGTGGTGATCGAACCCAGGAAATCGACCGGATTCGGTCCCATACAATACACGCTACCAGGCAGCGTGACCGTTACACTGGCCGCGCTGACTTCTCCGGCAGCTGGAATGGGGGTAGGCGTGGGCGGGACGTAGCTGGCATTGACGATGCGCGGCTGCCCCCAGACCGCCCGGTCCCCCGTCGCCGAGCCCGTCGCCAGCAGCGTCAGGATGAAGCTGACCCGCTTGCCCGCCAGGAAGCTCAGGTCCTTGTCAACCTGGTAGACCAGCCCATCATTCCGTTCCTTCCAACTCCATAGGGTCGTGATCGCCCCGCTGCTCCCGCCCAGGATGCGGTAGTCCAGCCGGTAGGTCACATAGCACGACGAACCGTAGGCACAGCCCACCGTGGCCTGGAAATGGTCACCCGGTTGCACCACGTACTCAGGGTAGTAGCCCTGGATATAGCCATTGTATTTGTTCTGCGGCCCGACGATCAGTCCCGGCCCCCCGTCAGTTGCACCGTTCTCCAACTGCGGAGCCGTGGAGATCACCGCGTAACCGCGTGCGTCGCCATCCGACAGCGGACAGGGCAGCGCGCTATACTGGTAGCCGCTCCACCACTGCGCCGCACATACGTTCGCCGTGAAGTCATACGAACTGCCAGCGGCTGGCGGGATGCTCGGCACAGGCGTCGGCGATGGACCCGGCGTGAGGGTCAGACCACCCGGCGGAAAAACCGAGAAAGGCACCGCCGCAGAGGCCAGGCTGTTAGGGCTATCGATCACCAGACTCATCGTGTAGTTGCCGCAGTCCACCTTGTAAGCACCCTGATTGATCGTCTGAGTTCCCGCACCGGTAAAGACCAGGGTTCCTCCAGCTAACCAGGAGTTCAGATCCCCACCAATTTCCCAATGAAATGCGACCGTGGCAGGGCCATTCGTCGTGACCGAACCTATGAATTCAATAGGGTTCGGGCCCATGCAGTAGACGTTGCCCGGCGGCGTGACCGTCACACTGGCTGTAATGACTGGTCCGGCAATTTGGGTCGGGGTCGGGCCGGCGGGATTGGCATTGACGATGCGCGGCTGCCCCCAGACCGCCCGGTCCCCCGTCGCCGAGCCCGTCGCCAGCAGCGTCAGGATGAAGCTGACCCGCTTGCCCGCCAGGAAGCTCAGGTCCTTGTCAACCTGGTAGACCAGCCCATCATTCCGTTCCTTCCAACTCCATAGGGTCGTGATCGCCCCGCTGCTCCCGCCCAGGATGCGGTAGTCCAGCCGGTAGGTCACATAGCACGACGAACCGTAGGCACAGCCCACCGTGGCCTGGAAATGGTCACCCGGTTGCACCACGTACTCAGGGTAGTAGCCCTGGATATAGCCATTGTATTTGTTCTGCGGCCCGACGATCAGTCCCGGCCCCCCGTCAGTTGCACCGTTCTCCAACTGCGGAGCCGTGGAGATCACCGCGTAACCGCGTGCGTCGCCATCCGACAGCGGACAGGGCAGCGCGCTATACTGGTAGCCGCTCCACCATTGTGCTTCACACACATTGGAAGTGAAATCGAAGGAGGCACCGGGTGCCGGCGGTAAACTCGGTACGGCCGTCGGTGGTGTGGTCGGTGTGACCGGGGTAGTCGATGGCTCAGGCGTGACTGTGGTCGGGGTGGTCGATGGTTCAGGCGTAACCGTGGTCGGCGTCGGCGTGGATTCCAGGAAATGGAAGGTCTGCATGATCTGACCAAAGACCGCTGATTCTGCAGCCTCGTCGTAGTGCGGAGGTGGTGGGTAAGCAGCCGTGACCTGTGTCAGCGTAAAACTCAGTCTGATACATGCTGTCCCGTGCCCCACGGCATAGTTCGTAGTAGTGTAGATCTTGCTCATACCCGCATCTGAGCTCGGCCAGGTAAAGAAAGTCAAGCCGTTGATCACAACTGTATTAGGTTGCGGTGTGACTTCGGGATCCTGATATTCGTGGCACGCGTTGCCCGTGTCCGAAGCGCCAGTAATCAGGAATTTCGATCCCAGGTCTGTTCCTGCCTGTCTAGGCAAATAAAGCCAGAGCGAGGTCCCGTCATCGGTATTGATGGTGCTACCCGGCGGATACTGGAACTGATAACCCCAAGTTGTATTGGTGTAAGTCAGCCAATCGCTCGGGGCGGGGATAGGCGGTACGTAGCTGGCATTGACGATGCGCGGCTGCCCCCAAACCGCCCGGTCCCCCGTCGCCGAGCCCGTCGCCAGCAGCGTCAGGATGAAGCTGACCCGCTTGCCCGCCAGGAAACTCAGGTCCTTGTCGACCTGGTAGACCAGCCCATCATTCCGTTCCTTCCAACTCCATAGGGTCGTGATCGCCCCGCTCGCTCCCGCCCAGGATGCGGTAGTCCAGCCGGTAGGTCACATAGCACGACGAACCGTAGGCACAGCCCACCGTGGCCTGGAAATGGTCACCCGGTTGCACCACGTACTCAGGGTAGTAGCCCTGGATATAGCCATTGTATTTGTTCTGCGGCCCGACGATCAGTCCCGGCCCCCCGTCAGTTGCACCGTTCTCCAACTGCGGAGCCGTGGAGATCACCGCGTAACCGCGTGCATCGCCATCCGACAGCGGACAGGGCAACGCGCTATACTGGTAGCCGCTCCACCATTGTGCTTCACACACATTGGAAGTGAAATCGAATGACACGCCCGGCGTTCCTGTAGATCCGGCCCGGGTGGCTTCGAAATCAATGGTCTTGGTTTCCAACCCGGCGTAATGACGCCAGGAAAAGTTGTCTGGGGAAAAGCTGTACCCGGCCAGTTCGGCCCAGACCGTGACCGTCTCGTCACCAGGGATGTAGCTGGCTGCTGCGGTATAGCTCCCGTCCGAACCGCTGGTAGCCACCAGCACTCCGTCATAACCGGCATAGCTCCGGTAGATCTTCACCCCGGGCAGGCCAGCCCCGTCCAAGCGGACGACGCCGTTCAAGGCCAGTCCGGTCGTGACCGGGGTCGGGCTCGCGCCAGCCGTCCCGCTGACGTTGATGTCGACCCAGAAGGGACTGTCCGCACCGGCGCCCAGCCCAAAGTGTACAGCGGAAGCGTCCGCCAGCAGCCAGTCGCCGCGGTAATGTCCGGCTACAGCCGGGGCGGTCAGCGACAAGGTCAGGTCCAACGTCTGGCCGGGGGCCACGCTGTTCGGAAGAGCGACCGAGGCCGGGGCACCCATCTGCGCACCGCTGGAAAAGACCAGGCTGTAGGCAGTGGTCCAGGTACAGGTACCGCTGTTCATCAACCGCCAGGTCTTGGTGAAACTTGTCCCGGCCGGGAAACTACTGCCATCCGGTACGGTCACATCGGCCACGAAGCTGGCCGCGTTGCAGGCAGCGACCGCAGCAGCACGCTGGCTGGGGAAGGCAAAGGCCAACTCGAAGACCAGCAGACTGACAACCAGCATGCTGGCAAGCCTAACAAAGGAATGTCGGGGTTTCATACTTACTCCTTGCCCTCCTGAGGTTGAGGGCAACTATCATACAGAACCGGGCAGGCGCAGGCCTGCCTATCTAATTATGCGCCTATTTTGTGCCTTTGAACACTATCAATTGGCTGACAATTCCGTCTCGAATGTTTCCTGTCCGCAGCGGCTGGTAAACAAGATTGAATTTGGGCTGAATATTTTGTATACTGAATCATCGTTTGTGAGTTTTTGTACCAAACAGGGCGCTACCTGCCCCTCCCGTCCCGGGAAAGGAGCATTTTTTCATCCTGGAGCGCTGCCTTTCCAATGCGCCGTGCAGATCCCCTACCGCCTGCGGTTACTGGCGGATATGCTGTCGCGAACACCTGCCGCCGGATAGAAAAATGTGTCTTGGAATAAGGAGATGGTAGATAACATGAGTAAAAGGAAGATCAGCGCAATCGCTATCACGATAATCTGTATATTCTCTTTGTCATGTAACCTTGGTCAACGCCTGGCAATGCAAATTGGCGGACTTCAAGGTCAAGTGGATTCGCTCACCCACGTCGCCGACCCCATCGAAGTCTATACGCCCACCCCAACGATCACTCCGACACAGAAACCTTCTCCACAAGCTGAGGCTTCACCCACTGGTGATCCTTCACAAGAACTTATTGGCAAATGGAGCGGCTCTGCACAATGGCTTTGTGATAACAATCCCCTCTGGTCATTAATCCTGGATTTCAAGACGAATGGGATGGTCAGTGTCACACTCAGCGGCGCCGGTCAAACAAATGTTGAGGAAATTCCCTGGATTCTGTCCGGGAACAAGATCGAGATCCATTCGCCATATAACCAATGGTCTGGGACCGTTTCCGGGAATACGATGGAAGGGACTTTTGCTGATGATGTCTGCAATGGCGTTTGGTCCGCGTCCAGCCAATGATCAATCCCACTGTCTATCAAAAGATGATGGGGAGCAGGCGACTTGGAGTATTGGCATGAAAGAAAAGTTGGACCTACTCGGGGCAATCGTAGCCCACATGATTTTTATCTCGAGTATCCTCACATTCTCATCCCGCATGCTATTCAAAACTCAACCCGGGCATTGGATCGGAATTCCCATCCTGTTAATGGCCTTCCCACTCGGTTATCTCCTGATCAAAGCGCCCGAGTTAGACCGTCCCTTCCTGTACTTCGTTCAGATCGTGGTTATGCTGGTCTGGTTGATGGTTCTCTTCCTGGTGGATTACATCTTTAAGTTCGATTTCCGCCAAACACAATGGATGGTCATCAGTTACGTGGTGCTTTATTTTGCGGGCCTGGGAGGTATGATCGGTATCGCCGCCGAGGCGGGCAGCGGGTGGACCATCTCGGCGGTCATCCTGTTCTTCGTCGCAGCCATTTTGGCGTTTGTTCAGCGGGCGATCACCGGCCTGTGATTGGCTTCGAAGGAAAGGAATTCCCATGATACCTTCACAATTCTATATCCTCGTATCCATCGTCGTTCTGGCAATCGTCGCCCTGCTGGTCTTTTTCGTAAATAAGGGGAAAAGCGAAAACAGGATCACGCCGCTGGCCGGCCTGGCCTTTGGATTTGTCCTGGCAGGGATCCTGTTCGGGGATAGCAGGTTGGTCGGCTATGGTTTGATGGGAGTGGGTGTGATTCTGGCGGTCGTGGATATTTTCAGGCGCTTGAAAAGTAAATAACCGAATTCCCGATTGCCTCCACAAGCAGAGTGTGCTATAAAATTATTGATTCGCCAGGCGATTTGTTTCTATTCAAAGGAGAATAAGATGAAATTAACACCGCCAACACAACTCACCTTTTGGATTTCCGTAATTCTTGGTTTACTCGGCTTGATCGGTTCTTTTGTTGCCATTCCCTTTGTGAGCGCGTACGCATTCTGGTTTGTTGTTGTCGGTTTCGCGTTACTGGTTGCGGGATTGCTTTTCAAGGGACTGTAATAATTCCGCTGGCGAATCAATTGCTCCCCGCACAATGCGGGGAGTTTTTTTATTTGGGTACGGCCAAGTATTAACTTGACGACATGAAAGGGTTTATGGTCGATACAGCCTGCCCTCCGTACCCATCGCTTCGGTTGTCACACCCTCACATCCGCAATGCAGTAAATTCCTTGAATATGTGCATTTTTTCAGGTAATATATATTTATCAATCCAACATTGCGCAAATAAAGCTTAGCCCAGGTTACCATCGAAGGGCGGGAATGCATAGTGGATGAACTCCAAATAGCCCGGCCTGCATTTGATGCAGGTTTTTTGTTTTCTTTATACGTGGGATATTTTAATAAGAAACTTCGTCTGGCAACTCCTTTTTCACAAGTCAGGTAAGGAGGCTTATGAGGGATATTCAAACAGTAATTTCATCCGATCGTATCCTTTCTCCCAAATTCGAAAAGGAGGCTTAGAATGAAGCGTACATCCGTCTCTCGCCGGGCAGGAATGGTCTTGCTTGCCGCTTTCCTCGTGATCCTGGCCGTCGGTTGCACGCCAACTGTTGCACCGGCTACTCCCGTCAACCCCTACATGAAAATGGATCCGCCAGCGGATTCGGATAAGCCCTTGCCTGTCCCTGCAGGTGACGGCTCATGCTGGCTGCACACGGCCGCGAACATGCTGGCAGGCGCCGGTTATGGAACCGGCACCACACTGGAAGACCGTGTGAATGACATCTGGAACGACATGGATGCACATTACCAGCAACCCAACGGGGACTTCAACGGCGGGTGGATCGACTCCGCGCTCCAATGGTGGCTCGGGTCTGCCAATAACACCTGGACGAACAATCCCTATACCGTGGTTACCGTGTACGGCAACAAAAGTCCCAAAAACCCCTGGGCCAACGCGAATGGCGCCATGGACATCGGGAACGAACTGCGCGCGTGCAATTTCGTGGGGCTGAGCATCAGCTGGCCGGTCGCTGGCGCCACGGTGGGCAATGGCGGTCACGCCATAACTGCCTGGGGAGACACCACCTTCAGCAGTCAAACCCTCACGGCCAACCCCACGGGGGTACGGGTGACCAACTCGGATACCGATACCGGCGGGGACGTGCAGGCGTATACTTACGACGCCTACAACAACCCCAATCCGGGTGGCGCAAACGAAGGGAATGGCTGGTATTTTAATTATGGCGCCACCCATCCCTATATCAAACATATTGTCACGCTCTCACCCACACAAGGGAGTTCAGGACCGAACGCAGTGCGAGTCATAGGCTCTTACCAAATCCAACAAACCGCCAAGCAGCCCGCCACCGATCTTCACTACCGGGTCGGCACCGACGTCGATATCCTGTCCTACCGGACATGGCTCGATTGGCCGGGTACCCCCAGCATCACTGAAGCCCAACCGCGGCGCGAGCTGACCGTCGACTGGGATTTGTCCGAAAAACCGGTTCCACAGGGCACCTGGGTGACAATTTCCACCGAGTTCGTCGAACGCTCGTGGAATTCGATTCACTACCACGACGTGCACTTCACCTACCCCAATTCAGGCCTGATCCAAAAGTTGCCCGAACTGGCCTGGGTGATCGATACGCCTTTCATCGATAAGGCGGAACTAATCCCGAACGTGACCGGGGGCTACGTGATCGGCGCCTTCGACGTCTTCGACCCGAAAGATCCCGAACAGCCGATCCTTCATTACCGCCTAGTACATCAGTACCTCTATAACCAAACGCCCGAATTCCACACCTTCACCCTCACCGGCCAGCAGGATTATATCGTCGGTAACATACGCTTCACCCACAGTTACGGTTACCCGACCTTCGATGAATTGTGGCAGATCGAGAAGCAGTGGATGACCGAAGATCGAGAACAATATCGCCTCGGCAAGGAACCGATCGAAATTACCATCAATTGGAAGGGATTGCTTCCCTATCCGGAGGGCGACCGTTAAAATAGGCGTTTTCCGCAACGCACGTGAGGGCAATCCTCAACATCGCAGGCGCAAGAGCCGGTCCTTATGACCGGCTCTTTGCCACCCGCCAATCCAGCAGACGTCCCACAGGGAGCCGCTACCTTCGATGCGAGCGCCGAACACTGCTGCGCGCGTGCGAGACGGCCGGACAGGCAGTTTGCTGGTCAAACAATTGAATCCGACCAGCCAAAATGCTACAATTTTTCTAGGCAAGAAGGCAAGCGATACACATACAAAATGTTTTCGAGCAAGTTGCATAATGTCCATCTATTCACTATTGCGGTGGAGCGCGGCAAGTTAGCCTGGCTGAGGTCCCTGATAGGATGATATTCCCTTCACCCTGCGGGTACAGGCGGGGACGATGCTGCAGAGACTTGGTCCGCGTTTTACCGGGAGGCACTCAATATGCAACCAGATCCATTTTTCCAGAATTCAGTCATCGTGACCGGAGCTTCGCTCGGCATCGGACGCCAGTTGGCTTTGCAGTTGGCTGAAAAGGGAGCCTGGCTGGTCCTGGCAGCCCGCCACGCTGACGAGCTCGAACGAGTCGCCGGCCTGTGTCGCGACCTGGGTGCTAAGGCCGAGGCTGTGACCACGGACGTCTCGGACCCGTCCCAGTGCCAGGCATTGATCAAACGATGCCAGGCAGCCTACGGCCGCCTGGACACTCTGATCAACAACGCCGGGATCGGGATGCGCGCGCGCTTCGACCAACTGCCCGACCTGGCGGTGATGGAAACGGTCATGCGCGTCAATTTCTGGGGCAGCGTGTACTGCACGCATTACGCCATTCCTCACCTAAAGGCAAGCCGGGGCCGCATTGTCGGCATCCTGAGCGGCGGCGGTTTGTTTGCAGCCCCCGGCGCCTGCGGTTACGGGGCAAGCAAACATGCCCTGGCCGGTTTCTACGACACGCTGCGCGTCGAGCTTGCAGCCAGCCAGGTGAGCGTGACCTCGATCTACCCGGACTGGGTCGCCACGGGCATTTCCGCCAGAGCGCCTGGAGCGGACGGGAAACCGTATGGCAAAATCATTTCTCACGAGCAGGGGGCGATATCACCGCAGGCTTGTGCGCGCAGCATCCTGAAAGCAGCCGCCAAACGCCGGCGCGAGGCCATGTCGCCGAGGGAAAAGCTGGGCCAGCTGCTGGCGCCCATCCTGCCGGGCCTGGTGGATAAAATCGTGCTCAGCGCTTTCGCGCAGGCCAAGTGAGGCCGGAGACCTGGCCCAACCGCGTCAGAAGCGAAGCCAGGATAAGCCATCACAATTAACTCGAATTTCCCTAGACTGGTATGGAGCCGCCAGCGCGCAGGAACTTCCAACCAAGCAGATCATGACCCTGCTGCCGCGCTTCAACGCTGGCAAAGAGTTCAAAAAGGTGCTGGAAGGTATCCAGTTTGAGAAGGCTTGACGGTTAAAATCCACATACCCTCCCCCAAATCCAGTTATTTGGGGGAGGGTATAGCAACACTTCTACAGAGTGCTGCGTAAATATTCGAACCAAAACCTCGCCATTTTCGAGCAATATGATACAAGCGGGTTCAGATATTTATGCAAGAAGCAGTAAGAGTTTTTGAAAAAACTTCTAAGAGTTTTTCAAAAAACTTCTAAAAGTTTTTGAAAACACTTCTAAATGTTTTTGAGTAAACTTCAAAAAGAATTCACTCAACACATACGGCCTGTTCACCGACCAATCGAGTTTCGCGAGAATATCGGCAAGAACAGCGACGACCTGGTCGCAATGTGGAATAAGGAACACCCCCGATAGGTTGACTTGTCCACAAAGATTTTTTATTCAGCGTGATCACAGTTAGTGCTGCCAGCGCAATTGATAAATATTTTGCTAAAGTGCTATAATTTTCTCATGCTATTTTTAATACAATTCCGCCTAACGACCTAATCAATTAGGTGCTTATGCGGATCGTCTAAAAGCTATTATGAAATCCGCTTATACACTAGTTGAACGAACTTTTGTTCTATAAACAATGTAAGATGCCTGGGAAACAAAATGGCAGTGAGATCACCTGTCAAGTTCGAAGTCGCGGATATATTTCGCAAGCACTTGAAAGAATATGAGCAAGTGCACAAGTTGTCTTATGAACAGCGCCAGGCAACGCGGGCGATCATGAATTACCGGACACCGGCATTGGGTGGCGTATTGAATAGTTGTAGCAATGGGTGTGGACATCAGGAGTTCAGCTACAAGTCTTGTAAAAATCGAAATTGTCCCAAGTGTGGAGCATTCGAAAAAGCACAATGGCTGGAAGCTCAGAAGATCTGGTTATTACCGATCCCCTATTTCCATGTGGTCTTCACGATCGATCATGTTTTCAATCCACTGGTCTGGTGGAATCAGGAAGTGATGTATTCACATTTGATCGAAACAGCCGCAAAGATATTGAAGGCATATGGTCAGCGGCATCTGGGTGGAGAATTAGGGTTCACGCTTGTCTTGCACACTTGGGGACAAACCCTACAGAAACATCCGCATGTGCATTGCATTGTGACAGGTGGTGCGCTGGTCAAGACAATTGAAGGATATCGCTGGCAGGCTGCCAAACACAATTATCTTTTTCCTGTGGAAGAATTTTCACGAGACTTTCGCGCTGCGTTTTGCATGGGTGTACAGAAATTGTGGCAAGCAGGCAGACTTAATACATGCGATGGCAATCTGGATGTGACCGGTATGTTGCGCAAAGCGGAAGCGACAAAGTGGGAAGTATTCATCCAGGCACCACTGTATGGACCGGAGAAATTGATCGAATACCTGGGCCGTTACGTTTTTTAGGATTGCAATCAGCAATCATCGCATTCTGGGGGTGAAGCAGGGGCAGGTCACCTTCCAGTATTATGACTATCGTGAGGAGCATAGGTTCAAAGGTCAGCAAAAACAGATGACCCTTCCTGCTGTGAAGTTCATCGGTCATTTTCTAGCACATGTACTCCCCAGTCGATTTGTACGTATTCGGCATTTCGGCTTGCATCACGGGACTTGCCGCAAAAAGCTTCTGCAGGCTTGGCGCTTACTGGGATTGCCCATGCAACTGCCGGTGATCCTGCAATTGAAGTTGATCGAGTGGTTGAAGCAGATCCTACAGACGGAAACGGATCCGCGTCTGTGTCCAAAGTGTGGCCAGGGGATTCTGAGACCAGGTCGGAAATTTGGACCTGTGTTGGGAGTATTTGAAAAATGGAGTTTTTCTTCGCCTTGACTCGCCTTCAGAATATCCAGCCCTTCGGTGGGATGGGTGATTTGTGTATGATCTCCAAAACCAGCCTGTTTTTGCCCATCCTCAGAGTTATTGTGTGTTCTTATTGATGGTTTTTCCTGTAGTGAATGTCCGTCCAATAAGGTTTGATGCATTGATAAGGTTATAATTTAACCAACGTAAACTCCATAACACGTTCGTCCAACACAGCGTGAAGCTGTCGGAACGGTGGCGGCGAGACGGCTAACTAGCTTGAACACTATCAGATAATGACTGATAGCAATGTTATTTTTCGCCGCCATTCCGTCCGCAGCTTACGCTAACCGTTGGCAGCTCCTTTGCTAATCAAAAGATAAAGTGAAAATAAAAACTCTCCTTACAGTTTTGCTTTTGTTTGTCACTTTGGTATCTTGTGCGCCAAAGATTACCGTTACTCCGACAGAAACGGTTGTTCGTTCAACTTCGACCCCTGTTCCTTCTGCGACATCTATCTCACAACCTTCTCCCATCGCTACAGAATATTTTAGTAATTCACTTGAATGTATTTACCCTGAAAAAATTCAAGATGCCCCTGCCCTAAGCGGTTCACTCTTAAACAAAAACGACTCCAACGATGTTGAATTGTATAATCTCATAACCAACGAGAAATTAACTATAGGCCGAGTGGCAATCTGGAACGGGAGTTATTTCTAAATATCAAAAAATCGCCTATATTGATGATGATAAAAACCAAGTAAAAATAGTTTCATCTGGCGGTGAAATTCTTTTTTCCGTTGCCGCCCCAGAAAATTGGATAGAAATTCTCGATTGGCCTGACAGTGAGCATTTACTTATTGGTAATATGCCATTTCGTTCTGATGGGGGGTGGTATCCACCTTCATCTACGATTTTTCTTGATATAACAAACGGACAAAGTGCTTAGTTTTTGCCAGACTACCCAAATATTTATAATTATATTTCAGGCCCGCCTCGTTTTGGTAAGTATTCATATTCGTTAACAGCATACGACCCCACTATTACTCGTGTTATTTATCCAGTCGCAACTTCTGAAAATGAATATGTTATTTTGTGGGATGTTCAAAAAAAACAAGAGATAACTCGTTTTCAAAATCTCTATCCTTTTAGTGATATTGCCTGGAACGGAGATGGAACTTATTTTGTTATTAGTCTCCCACCTTACTACACTACTTATTCAGGAAAAACATATAGCAACGTATCAGACAATTTACCTTATGTTGGCGGAAATGAAATATTTCTGGCTAATCGAGATGGAGAAAGTAAACGCCTGACATTTTGGACAACTAAAGAAAAAACTACAATACATTCATTTTCTTGGTCTCCAAACAATGAATATGCCGCCTTTTGGTTAGAAATAGGCGATGAAAAACCTAAATGGCAATTGGCAGTAATGGAGATTAAGACTGGCAAAATAACAAATTATTGTATCGAGGATGAAGGCGCATTAAATATTATCTGGAATTCAGATAGCAGTAAATTAATAAGCACCATTTCAAAAGATGACTTCAAAAACCATGAATTCAGATTGGTTGACCTTCAAAGCAAAAAAGCTACGATATGGTCATTTGAAAATAAAATTATAGTTGGATGGTTTGATACCACTCATTGAAAGGCAAATATTTTGTGCTCCGATGAAGTGATTTTTCAAGTAAAAACTGCCCAACACCGCGTGCACCGGACAAGTGCGGGCCGTTGGCCGCACTTTGGGGATTCTGTCCCAATGGCGGATTTGGCGTCTGGTGGCTTTGTCCGCCAAAGCCCGCCCCGCCAGTAACGCAAACCGTTGGCTGGCTCGAATTTTGATTTCCTTGATATATTTCCAAAAATAGTATGCTTAATCGAATGAAATACTATGCTTAATCAAACAAAATACTATGCTTAATCGCGAAAAATAGCTAGCTTAATCTTCGAGAATAGCTAGCTATTTTTTAATAATACTGCCAGATTGACACTGAAAAAGGTTTTTTCAAGTGAAGGTAAATTGAGGTATAACCAAGATGCCCCGCCCAGGATGAGGGGGGCATCCTGAACAGGGCATATATATTTTAGATCAATTACCATATATCAGTTTCATCTCACCTTGTTCATAAGCAGTTACACATCTATTTATCACAGGATTTGAGGCAATACAAATGGTTGATCAGAATCAGATCAATAAAGACGAATTAGAGGATTCTGGCTCATTATATATTTTCTTAGATTATTATCAAAGAGCATTTATATTACTTCATAATGAATTATCAAAGAGTGGATACAATTCAAAGCTTCCTCATCCAATTAGAAAGCGGTATTGGAGTTTGTTACCATATCGACAATATGAATCACTTGAAGCAAGACAACTTGTACAAAGTTACATTTCATTAGTTGAGAATGAGTTGAAAGATATAATAAGTAGAAATTCGATTGCGTACTGGTTACATCTTTATAGGCGGTTATATCCAGGTCCCATTGGAGAAAATGAAGATGTTGCAACGATTTTTAGTGTTAGGGCAACATTAGAAGCAGCGATTTAAAAATATGCAAAGTTTTATCCATGTAATCGCGTTGGGGTGACAGGTGAAATTCCCATAAACAAAATTTTGGGTGGGATATTGATGTCTGACGAGTTTTCAATCGAACGTGAACTATTATTATCAAACAAACAATTGGTTCTAACTGGATTTAGCTCTAATGAATTAAAGCAATTTTACGATATTGAACGTCTAGCTTATGAAATATGGCGTAGTTCGGCTATGCTGAGAATAATTGGAAAAGGAGCGCCAATTATTGTAGCGGATTTTAAATCATGGGTTTTTGATTTTAGATCAGATGAATTGGATAGGTTGGTTACAATATTTGATACTCGAAACCATGAAGAACAATATTTATTGTCAGCAACCGGCCTCGTATTCGATTTTGAAGAAGCGACACCTAAAGATCTGGGGCCAATTTTTGTTCCAGCCTATAATATTAGTGAGATACCTCTTAGAGAGTTTGAAGGTTTATTTGAAATACTCGGGATTAGGTTCGCAGAAAGTACCAAAGAATTTCCTCCCAATTTCATTTGGGTTATATTTGCTCTTCGCCAATTCAAAAAAAGTCATACCCCATTTGCGGAAGCATTTGAGAACAAATATAATGTTAGTCTGAATGCCGTACTGGCTGTTGTTGCATCTATTCTGCAAAGAATTTTCTTTATTTGGAAAGATGAAGGATATAAAAACATTATTAAATATTGGCAACGAGCCTACGAAGGTCCATATACGAGGGAATACATAATAAAAGAAATCTTCAGCTTCTTGCCTGAGGCAATTCATTTGCTTGGCATTGAAGAGGGGGAAATCTCCGAAGATGACCTAATAAATGCAATGAAATTTTGGGAATTGAACAACAATACCAGGTCGAGAATTGATTTAGTCTACGCAGGTCCTCACAGCATATTTTTACCCTATGGCACAGATCGACTATTTATTGACTATGTATGGATTATTAGAAGGTTGTATCATTTATTCTTAGGTGTTAGCTTATCTGATCAGAATTTCAAGGGTGCAGCATTGGAAGAATTAGTCCGTGATAGAGAAAACGTCCTTCCGGTGAAAAGTTGTGTTGCTTTAGATGGAAGTAAAAAACAAATTGATGCATCTTATGCCTTAAATAATCGTCTAATAATTATTGAATGCAAGGCGATTGGTAAATCAATCGGATTTTCGCGGGGCGATCCAAATTCCATTCGTTTCAGAAATCAAATCGTCAATAATGTACTCGATCAAATCGACGAGAAAGCAAGATGGCTTGCTGCTCATCCTATAGGAACAAATTATGATATATCAGGTTTTGATTTTATTCTCCCAATAGGTGTTACACCATTTACTGAATATATTCCTTCACTTAGTCTTAGATATTGGATTGCAGAATATTTGCCCAGAGTTATGACACCAAATGAATTAAAAAAATCAATAAATAACGATGAGTTTATAAAAACTATATACAACATAATCCCAATTCAAAAGAGCGGGAAAACTGATGTCACATAACTTTCGTCACTTACATTTGAATTTACTAATTAGATTATGTGTATAGCTAAGTTTCTTTCTTCGATTGTACAAGCTTGGCGCTTGGGTCGGAGCGCGGCTGGGATCCCGACCCGGCGCCGGGTTCGATCAAGTCATAAGGCGGGGAAGCTTTCAGGTTTGAAAATATTTTTCCGCGCCGGTGTTGAATGGGGGTCGAAAACTCTGTATACTGATTCAGCGGTTATTCTTCGTCGCTAAAGCCGCAGTTTCCGCCCCATATTAATTTTGGGTTTTATATCTTCCACCTAAAAGATATAACGAAGTACCCCCGCAGGGGTATGCAATCCGCATAAACACAAACCAGGCAGTTCATTTGGGTACCGGGGTTACCATGAAAATAAAATCATTCATCATCCTGATTGTCGTTCCTTTCATCGCCGCCTGCGGGCCGGGCGTCAAAGCAGCACCAACGGAAACCGCCACATCCACAGCTTTACCCCTCGAATCACGTGTAGACAATTTTTCACTTGTATATCGCTATTTCGCATGTAGCAATGTCCCAATGTATACTTTAGACGCCAGCCATCATGTATTGATCTATACCCCGCTCGGTGACGCGACCATATACTCAGTTCCATTTAGACTAACCGATCAAGAAATGGACTCCATATATCAGAAGGCTGTGTCTATCGATTTCTTTAATTACCCCTCCTTTTTTGTTGTTCCTGAAAGCATGGCGATTGGTTTCGAGGCGCCATCCTCCAACTATGAGCTTGGAATATTGAACGGCAATATGAGCAATTTTGTAAGGTGGGATGGTAGCGTTATCACAAAACCGGAATATAATAAGGTCAACCAGTTGCGAGAATTAGTGATGCTCATAAACAGGATAATCGAATCGCATCCGGAATTTCAGCAACTTCCAAAATCGG
This sequence comes from uncultured Chloroflexia bacterium, assembly GCA_963790075.1. Lineage (GTDB taxonomy): Bacteria > Chloroflexota > Anaerolineae > Anaerolineales > Villigracilaceae > CAYOUV01. Next base: position 275,933 of record CAWBNG010000004.1, on the reverse strand, counting down.
AAATGAAATGCCTTTAGAACTGCCTAACAGAGCGCGCACGCGGACGGCTGGATGCCCAGCGCTCATGCGCTGGGATGGACGATAGTCGCAATGGATCGCTCCTTCGCCCGATCACACCGCTAAATTAGCCTTTTTTGTGGCTTTGGGTTACCTCCATTTTGTAAGCGAGTCTCGTCCCTCCAACTGCTGCAGCTAATGCTCACCGTTAGCCGCTTTACTACGAAATCCACGACAAGTGCGGTTTATTGCGAATTGAGGAATAGACATTAATACAGCAATTTCATTGTCAGGAATTGTAGCTGTTTTTCTTATGGCCTATGGCTTTGACCGATGGATTGAGCAGTTACGACTACGAGGACCAGATACAAATTCCCTTATCCCCTTTTTATGGTTAGCTAGTGTCGCCAATCTTGTCTTAGCGGGATCTTTGCTTTTGCTGGCATGGTTCGTCACTTATCGGGCCGATAGAAGCCGACTCGTTTTTTCGATTTTCGTAGTAGTTGGTCTGCTTACTACATTTGCGACCGCAATCATCTTTTCGATTTCATACCGTTTCCTCCCGTTGGGTATTATGGAATACCTGACTCCTAATTCGCTCCTGGTTCATGCATCCGCCTTTATAACAGCTACAGGGATTACAGGTTTCGTACTTTCCAGACAGCGTAACCATTAACCCCATTTTCTTGGAACCGCTGATATGTCATTTTCAAGAAAGCCTCAACCAATTGGTCAACGTATTTCTAGTCATAAACAACGGCTAACGCGAGCCGTTGGGCTGCTGCGCGATTTATCAAAAATGGCACTACTGCTTCTTGTATAAATATCTGAACCTGCTTGTATCATATTGTCGAAAATGGCGAGGTTTTGGTTCGAATATTTACGCAGCACTCTATAAAATGATAAAAGTATCACGGTCCCACCGCTGCCGTTGAGCCAACCCGTTGGTCCTTTCCCCAATTAACACGGAGAAGCATTCATGTCCACATCTGACCCTGGCCAATCAAACAATTCCTTCGATTTGAACTATCGCGAGACACCTCCCTGGGACATCGGCGAGCCGCAGCCAGCGCTGATCGAGCTGCTCGACGAGTATCCACCAAGCGCTCCTGTGCTTGACGTCGGTTGCGGTTCTGGCGACCTCGCCCTTGCGCTAGCCCAGCGTGGCCTCACTGTTCTGGGTATCGATCTTGCCGAGACCGCGATTTCCCAAGCCCGTGCCAAGGCTGTCGCAGCTGGACCAGCGGTTGGCCGTCTTTCCGAATTCCGTGTCGGCGACGCGCTCAATCCCAGCCTGCTAGCAGAACCGTTCGGGGCAGTGGTCGACTCCGGTTTCTTCCACCTGCTCTGCTCACCCGACCGAGAACACTTTGTACACGAACTCGCTGCTACGCTGCCTATCGGTGGCCGGTATTACCTGCTCGGCTTTGCCTTTGACTCCCCTGTTCCGAACGCGCCGCGGCAGGTCCGGGAGGATGAACTGAAGGGGTTGTTCGCCCTCGAGCACGGGTGGCGCGTGCTGGCGCTGCGTCCTGCGCGGTTCCTTATCCGCTCAGCACGTGGAAACCAGGTCCCGGCGGTCGCGATGTGCGCAGAACGTGTGGGGATGGGGTAAGAGCCTGTCACCGCGTGCGATCTGTACTTGCTTCACCCTTCAGGTACGCACGCAGCGCTCGTCGCCCCAAAAAAGCTGGGAATGCGGCTCGATCGATTATTCCACCAAGTCACCGGGAAACCCTATCCGGCAGACGAACTGTTCGAAGCCTCGATCAGCCAGGCCAGGCTGTTCAACGATCTATTGACCAAGGTCGGCGGCGACCGCACAGCCGCAGAGCGTTTGATCGCGTACGAGCGCAGTCAATTCCCGCAAGGCAATCGCACGGTTTGGCTTGAACGCGCAATCCAACGCTGGGAGCGCGACAACCGGACACCAGGCCCCATATAGAATCCACCCAACACCCGGTACAGCGCCGAGGGCATCGCCTTGGGAGTCCGAGGCGACGGGCGGGGAGAATGCCTCTGAGGGGATGATCTGCACTTCAGTATGATATTCTATAATGGATGATATCCCGTACTGGATCATGCCGCGAATCGATAAGCGGTCATTCGCCAATAACTTGCTTTTAAAATAGAGAGAAATATGGACAAATTAAAAATATGCGTAGCAGGTGCAACTGGATGGGCCGGGTCAGCCCTGTCCCGAGGGATATTCGATGCCGCCGATATGGAGTTGGCAGCCGCCATTTCCCGCAAGAACGCCGGGAAAACCCTAGATGAAGTCATTGGTATCGAGGGGCTGACCACGCCCATTTTTGGGACCGTGGAGGCAGCGCTCGAAACCAATCCCGATGTGTTTGTCGAATACACCAAACCGGATGTGGCAAAAGCTCATGTTTTATCGGCATTAAAGGGCGGTGCGCAGGTTGTCATTGGAACGTCGGGACTGAGCAGTGAAGATTATGAAGAAATAAATAGCGCTGCAAATGCAGTCAAACGCGGCGTTTTGGCAGTGGGAAATTTTGCGCTGACCGTCGTTCTGCTTCAGAAGTTTGCCGAGATGGCAGCCAAATACATACCTGATTGGGAAATCATAGATTACGCTCATTCCGCTAAGCAAGATGCGCCAAGCGGAACCGCTCGCGAGCTGGCAAACCGCCTTTCCAGGATCCGGGAGGCAAAACTTGAAGTTCCTTTAGATAAAATAGACGGCTTAAGCGAAAGTCGTGGTGCGCGATTGCAGGGAACCCAAGTTCACTCGGTTCGATTGCCGGGATATGTTATTTCTATCGATGCTATCTTTGGGATGCCGGATCAGAAATTAATTTTACGGCACGAGGCAGGTTCAAGTGCAGAGCCCTATGTGAATGGGGCACTTTTAGCCATTCGAGAAGTAGGGAATTTAATTGGCCTGCATCGTGGACTTGATCGTGTGATGAAATTCTAGCAGGATGATACCCTTACAGGATGACACCCTTTGTCCCCTACCGGGGACCCGCGGCAGGACAATGCCCTTACAGGATGTTACTGCCAACACAAATCCCAAGCCAGCCTGGAATTTATATCCAATTTACAAAAACACAGATAAAATACTCGGGCATCGACCCATCATGTAAAAAGGAGAATTTCCATGCAAACTTATCGACCCACAGTCCGTTGGTGGTCACTGGTGAATATGAGATTGATCGCACACTTTACCGAGAAACTCGAAATTACCGAGGATTGCCTGATCCTGACAAATGGCCTGCTTGGGAAGAGTGAAAAGGTTGTGCCCTTCTCCAGGATCACCAATTACTCTACCCAACAGAATATTTTCGACCGCATGGTTGGGATTTCCAACTTCAGCATCGAAACCGCCGGATCCCCCCTGCCGGAAGTTATCCTGACCGGCTATCCACACGCCCTCAGTGCGGCACTATCCAACGCTCTTGGCAACATGCCCTAGCGACTACCGGGATTGTATTCGCGATCCTTGCCGTCCCAGAGCTATGTCTTTCATTCGCAGACCGGCCAACACCGGCGGCAATGCGCTTGAAATTCCCCATACCATTACACTATTAAAAATGGAGACAGCATGACACCAGCCTCCCCCAAACGGCTTTCGTTCCTGGACCGCTACCTGACGCTGTGGATCTTCCTGGCCATGGCAGTCGGTGTGGGGATCGGGTTTCTCTTCCCGTCTGCGGTGCGGAACTTCAACACGGCCGTCTCGGTTGGCACGACCAACATCCCGATCGCGCTTGGATTGATCCTGATGATGTACCCGCCGCTGGCCAAAGTGCACTACGACGAACTGCGTGACGTGTTCAGCAATTGGAAGATTCTGGGATTATCGCTGGTGCAGAACTGGCTCATCGGGCCAATCCTGATGTTCGTGCTGGCGATCATCTTCCTGCGCGGGTATCCCGAATACATGACCGGCCTGATCCTGATCGGGTTGGCGCGCTGCATTGCGATGGTGATCGTCTGGAACGAACTTGCCAAGGGTGACACTGAGTACGCCGCCGGACTGGTGGCTTTCAACAGCATCTTCCAGGTATTGTTCTACAGCCTGTACGCCTGGATCTTCATCACCGTGCTGCCCACCTGGTTCGGGCTGTCCGGCAACATCGTGGACATTTCCATCGGCGAGATCGCCCGGAGCGTGTTCATTTACCTGGGGATCCCCTTCCTGGCGGGGTTCCTCACGCGTTACTTCCTGGTGCGTGCCAAAGGCAAGGATTGGTACCACAGGGAATTCGTGTCCAGGATCAGCCCACTGACGTTGATCGCCCTGCTCTTCACCATCGTGGTCATGTTCTCGCTCAAGGGTGAATTGATCCTGACCATCCCGCTGGATGTGGTGCGGATCGCCATCCCGCTGCTGTTTTATTTCGTGATCATGTTCCTGGTCTCGTTTTTCATGGGACGAGCCATTGGCGCAGATTACTCCAAGACCACTACGCTGTCTTTCACAGCCGCCAGTAACAACTTCGAACTGGCAATTGCCGTGGCAGTGGCGGTCTTTGGCATCAACAGCGGCGCAGCTTTTGCGGCGGTGATCGGTCCCCTGATCGAAGTACCGGTCATGATCGGGCTGGTAAATGTGGCCTTCTACTTCCAAAAGCGCCTGTTTGGCGGGACAGTCTCGTCCGCGCCGGAAATGCTGGCCTCAGCAGCGGAGATTTGCCCACCCGATGAAAAGTTAGTAAAGTAGCTGACCCGAGCCGGAGCGCATGGCAATCTGCCTGCATTAATTTGAGTTTCGTCTGGCTTCATCTAAATGCCCATTCTTCCTCGCCTTCTAGCCTTCCTTTTCTTCGTACTTTCCGGATTCACGCTTATTCGTCCAAGGAGCGGCTGGGGACGTCTCGCTCTATTTATCCCGAAACTTTTCGCCGGCTCTTTCATTTGTGTTATTGGCGCTTTGGGTCTCGCCAGTGCAATCTTGGGTTGGCTCATGTACGGGGATATTGTTTCGGTTGGACTGGGGATCGGTGCTGCCGCTATATCAGCCAGGCACATCTATCGAATTGTCAAGCGTAGTCTAAAGATCAACCAGGGCCTTGTGGCGATGAGTTCAGGCAAGCCACAAGGAGGAATGTTGTCATATCCCTGGATTGTGGTTTGGCGAGAGGGTTCTGACATTCCGTGGCAGCAGGATGTCCGCATAGGTCAACATACCGAGACAGGCGACTCGCTTCTGGCTGACCTGTGGCGTCCCGCCAGCACAGAGAACAGATCGGGGTTGGGGATTATCTATCTTCATGGAAGTGGGTGGCATTACGCAGACAAGGATTTTGGGACCCGCAACTTTTTCCGCCACCTGGCAAGACAAGGTCATCTCATTGCCGATCTTGCATACACACTTGCGCCTGATACAGACCTGTTCGGGATGGTGGCTGACGTCAAGCGTGCTATTGATTGGATGAAAAAGCATGCTCAGGAATTGGGTATCAGTGCCAACCACATCGTTCTAATGGGCGGATCCGCAGGCGGCCATCTGGCTTTGTTGGCAGGATACACACCAAACCATCCGAAGTTCGATCCCCCAGATATTACCGGCGACGCATCCGTTTGCGGAGTTGTTTCGTATTATGGGCCTCCCGATCTAAGGGCACAGTTCGATCGGTTCAATGAGCTGCCAGGCTTGACCGGGAAAACCAGAGTTGAGCGCCTGTTCATGACTTTGCTGGAATCACGCTTCGGCTTTGAGCCCCTTCCGGTTCACAGCCTGCTCCCAAAATTTCTGGGAGGTACGCCTTTGGAAGTCCCGGAGTTATACGATCTCGGTTCTCCTTCCAACCATATAGGGAAACATTGCCCGCCAACCCTTTTATTACAGGGCGCCCACGATTTCAGTGGTGCAGCTCCTGAAGTCCGCCAGCTCTACGCAGGGCTCAGGGATGCCGGGTGCTCTGCTTTCCTGTTGGAATTACCCGACACGGATCATGGATTCGATTTGTACCATCCTGAGTGGTCACCCGCCGCCCAGGCTGCAACCTATATTACCGACCGATTCCTTGCCTCTCTCAACTAACCAAAACGGGGTATCAGGCGGGCTAAAAAAACCTGAACACCTTACCCTCTGGCTGCTAACGGCAGCCAGACGCAGACCATTGCCTTGCTGCTCACCACCCCAGCTCGCGCCTGCCCTGGGCCGAAGCACAGTACCGAGCGCCAGGGCCAGGACCCGCACCAACAAGAAGGCTCGGCGATAGCCCGCGCCGTTGCCTGTATGTGGATCGAACGCCCACCGAATGTGAAAAACTCGGTTCAAGCTTGCTACCTCCAATCCAAGAGTTGCGTCGGCGTCGTTTTTTGGGGCCTGCGTACAGCGTGCGGCAATTGTTATGGGCAGACAGCGCCGACCGGGCACGGCGTGGCGGCTCCGTTACTCTTGCTACCGGTCTTCTTCGTTGGGGTTGGCGCTATTACCGGCGGCGCAGGATCTGTTAAGGGGGGCACAGTTGAACAATCCCCATTGGTCAGGCTGTAATTTTCCGATTTAGTGATATAGCCCACGACACCCGGAGCAACCTCCACGGCCCAGAACTGCCCGTCTTCGCTTTGCCCGATGACCGGGAAACCTTGCCCGGCTTCCACATCAGTAAGACGCGGATAGGTGCCCACACCTGGCCCTTTGAGAAGGAACACATTCGCCGCCGCCTGCCAGGTACACGACCCGCCTGAAAGTTTCTGGAGAGTGGGGAGTACCAATGGCGCTTTGCTAGTGGGCAGGGCTTTCACGTCGGGATTGCAGACTGAATTGACTTCGATCAAACTGTAATTGCTGTCCGATTTGCCATTTTGATTGTATGCAATCATCTGGTATACGTACAAGCCAATGGGCAGTTTGGTGTTGTCATTATAGGTCCCCGGGACGCCGGCATGCGGTCCCAAAGCCTTTATCAGGGACCAACCTCCTGCTCCCATGCGATATATTTTGAACCCCTGCTCATTGGTGGAATTGTCGCGGTACGAAATATGCACGCTGCAATCATTGATAATGGAAAGGCTGACAATGATCGGGTTCATGGGCACTGTGGAAGGGTCTACGGATTTGACATAAAAACAATTGGACCAGACCACGGTACCCTGCTTAACACCGCTGGAAGACTCTCCGAACTGGTTATAAGCACTGACCTTGTATTGATACGTTCCTAATGGAAGCGGTAAATCGGTGAAGCTGACCTGCTTTCCCATTCCCGCATTGGGACCCAGGATGCGTATCAGGGTAAAAGCGGAAGCGCCCAGATTCCGGCGATAGACCCTAAATTCGTCCTCATTCTGGGAATTGTCGCGAAAATGGATAACCGGACCACAATTTTCATATAAAGACGCGCTGTTATTCGGGATCGTGACATCCAGGATTGTTGGCGCCAACGGTTTGATATAGGCTATAAAAATATATCCAGTTGCAGCAGCAAGTCCAACCAGGCTGCCAAAGATTACCTTAAGTAAAAGCCCTTTAGTAAACATCCAATAACCTCTTTTTCATTGATCCAATCGTTGCAACCGATTATCATCTCGATATTATCCGCACAGATTCATCCTTATTACACAATCATCTGATACGGTTCGTATTGTTCCCTCAGCCGCAGCGCTTGCGCACAGAAAGAACTCCGCGCACGCCAGACCGACAGCATCTGCGAAGTTAAATAGCTTTGATTTTCTTAAAAGTTTATCTGGGAATAGTTCGTGTTTTCTCTATATATAGAACTTGATCAAGGTAAATGGCTGAGCAATTGCACAGCCAGTGCCTTTTCTGTAGCTTGCACGACGGCCGGGTCAAGGGGTTGATAGTTCACGTCGTTCATCCCGAAGAGATATTCAGCATCGCCCTTGAGGACGAACAGTGCGTAAGCAGAATTGGTATTGTAGAAAGCCAGATCCCCCAATCCCGGAACGACGAGTGCGAGATCGCCAAGGTTTGCCAGGGTAGTATTCATGGCCTGGATGCCGCCCGTATGCCCAGCAATCGTAAAATCAATCCTCAAATTCACGGAGGTGTAGGTACACACGCCACCCAGGCCGGAGGCTACGGCCGTATCGACTGGTGTGCCCAAAACCTGGCTGACATCGTCTTTTGTCAGCAAAGTACAGGCGTCAGTCGTGTTGGAAGCAGGATTTACTTCCGCTGCAACCTGGGTAGGAGCTGTAACAGAGGCTGAGGCCGGTGAAAGGTTGTCCGAATTATCCCCCGGATTTGCTGTTCTAGCGCTCGAGCTTGCGCAAGCAGTGGCAAGCAAAACGATACTCATAAATACGGCTATCATCCAAAACCGGTCTGGTTGGATGATGGAGAATTTAGAATTTTTAATCAAGTGATATACCTTCGTTTTCTATGTAAACTTGAGGGATTGGATCATTTTAAATAGACTATTATTGTCCACATTATCACTTATATATGAGTAGCATATGAGTATTTGCAAAGCAAATAAAGAAGAGAAAAAGGTTTCGATAAGCAGGCAAACAATGGCTTCAGCAGACCCTTTGGCTAATTCTCCCTGCGGGGAGGAGGGCTTTAACTGGATGCTATTACTTACAGGATGGTACCCCTGCTCCAAACCGGGGCTTGGGAGAACCTTTTTGAGCAAGACAGGTTCCGAGTGACCCTGTAATTTGTAACTCGCTCGACCCCAATATCCTATCAAAATTCAGATAAATCGAGTATATTATGTCCTGATATGGAGAACGCAAAATGGGGGCTATAAATCGCAACCCTTATACGGATTGTGCCAGGTAAATTTACTCCATTATGATTCGACCTCCGGACCCGATCGCCGAGGACGGCGGTTTGGGTGGATGATTCTATTTCCGACATCCTTCGTTGAAGTGTGTAAAGGACCATAAGGTGATGATTAACAGGAAACTACTTCCCCTCTTTTCGATTTTTTTACTCGTTTCTCTGGCTTGTAATTTAATAGGCGGGTCCACGCCGAACGGCAATCAGCCATCCAGCGTTGGCAGGGACGGTTTTTCCGCCGAGGCGACTTCGCCGGTGAGTGTGAAGCTCACCTGGCTAGCAGTCAAGGGGGTGGAAATATATCTGATCGATGTGCGCATCGGCCAAGAGGATTTTATTCCGCTCGCAGAACTGACTGCAGATCAAACCGCGTTCGAAGATTTCCCGGTCCCCCAAGAGACTGAATTGATATACCGCTTGCGGACGGTCACAGGCTCGGAGACGAGTGCCGGGGAGACAGTGACGGTGACCACCACCCTGGCGACGCCCAACCCGATCACGGTCAAAGCCAAGGTTTATCAGCCGGTAATCTGGGCACCACCGACGGTCGACCCAAATAATCCGAATATCGATCCCAACGATTATTACCCACCCGGTTTCGACCCGAACAATCCGGAGGCATTCGATCCCTCGAGCGTGATGACCTTCCCGTCCGCCTCCGAGATCATCGGCCCGGATGGCGGCACGATCACAGTCACCAGCCCGGATGGCGTGACCTATAGCTTGAATGTACCAGAAGGAGCGGTGGAAGGTTCGATCGTAATTACCCTGACCCCCATCCAGAGCATTGAAGATCTGCCTCAAAACGGCAGCCTGTTGGGTGCGGTCAAAATTGAACCCGCGGGATTTACCCTGGATGTCCCTGCCACTTTGATCATTTCGATGCCGGAAGGAACACCCGCCATCACAAATGGAATGTACGATGTCGGATTTGCCTACCAGGGCGATGGGAGTCAATTCCACCTGGTCCCGAAGGGCGTACCCTCAGACGCATTAAGCGCAAATCCCACTGCGGGAGTGAGATTGGCCAGTTTGTCGCAGGGGACGAATCATCAAACTTCGGGAGAGACTGCGATAAATATCGGAGATAGATTGATCAACATCGGGATTGCACGCTGGCCTCAGGAAATCGTAGATATCGCCAAGACAAATTCACCTTCCGATCCGGGTGACCAGTCCTCTCTGGAAATGGCTGTTATCCAGGTTAAAGAAGAGATACCTGACGAGCTGGCACCGCTTGATCTGAACACGCCTAAAATAGATCCTCAGGTGATCGAACGGGCCCAAAGCACTCTGGAAAAAGCCAACGCCACCGACAGTTGGCCGAAATTCAATGAAGTTTTGCAGAATTTCCAGGAATATCTTGCAGCCGGCAACGATCTCCCAGGCCTGAACAAGATCAACACCAAAATCTGGGATAAGCTGGTGGAAAGAGCCAAGTCCCTTCTGGACAAGAATAAGGGCACCTGCTTTTCAGCGGATGATACCGCGGCCCAGGAAGTGGCAGAAAAGCTGTGGGGACCCAAAGGCCAGTTTTCGGAGATGCTGGCGTTGAAATTCAAGTTGAAATATGGCCAAAGCTATATCGATCAATTGGGCGAAAACCTCAAAAAATGCAAAGTGTATTTGAAGATTGTCTCCTCCATCTCTTATGATCAGGACGGTGTTACCACGAGCGCGGCGGTCACGACGACGATTCCGCTCAAATGGAAATTCGATCGCAGCGCCCGGACGTCGTTCCTGAGCGGCAGCGGGAATCTGCAATACACTCTGTTCGATGTAAACGCTCCGGGATGTTCGAACTTCAAACTCAATACACTGGCAGGCAGTACCTTCACGGTCACCCGGTTATCTCCTGTCTACGCAGCGGGTGTGCTTCAGGATTTTGGAATGGCCGAATATAGCGTGGGAGGCAAGCAGAGTAAAATCAATGCACAGTGTGTGAATGGCAAGGTTTCTGGTGGCACTCTTAATGGAGCCCTGGGAGATATCTGGGGTGGTTTGTTTATCATGTCACATGCTCCGGACGAGATGGTCGTAAATCAATGGGCGATGCACTCCACAAAAGGAAATCCGGTGGGAATTGTGGCTGAAAAGGAATATAAGTGGAACAAATCTGCAACCCTGGGGAGCGGGAATGTCGATGAGTTCACCACCTTCACGCTGATTGTGGGCAAAAAATAAGTTTGCTCCCGAGCACCCAGGCGGGATAAGCAAACCGCCCAACCAGGAAGGTTTCAGCGACCACTTCCCGATCGAAATGGCGCTGGTCGTAGAGGATTGAGGCGATCTTATCCATCGAGATAAATTAAAAGCAGGTCACGTTTGAAACGTGACCTGCTTTTAGATTCTTCGTCGCTCCGCGCCTCACCTGTGCCTGCGGCACTGGCGTAGGCAGAATGATAATATTTTGGAAATTATTTAAAGAGTGTCGCCCTACCCCTTGCGCGCCAGATAATTCTGCAGCGAAGTGCGCGTGTACTGGTCCAGTTCCAGGTCCAGCGCTGCTTGTGGTTCGACCCAAATATAAGACTCGGCCTCGTCGTTCAACTTGACCTGCGTGCTCTCCGTGAAGGCAGCATAATCGAAGAAGAGAAAATGCCTTGGCTTCCAGAAAGCCGGGTCATAGATAAATTGCTGAAAGTTGATGAATTCCAGGTCGGACACCTCCAGCCCGGTCTCCTCTTTGGCTTCGCGGATAGCCGCCTGCTCGATGTGTTCGCCCAACTCGATGTGCCCGCCGGGGACGACGTACCTGTCCGGCCACTTGTGCGAGCGCAGTAACAGCAGTTCGCCCTGCGGGTTGAAAATGAAGACGCCCGTGGTTGGTTCGGGATATTGTTGTTCTGGCATGAGGCCTCCGTAATGGATTTCGCCGATTATACCGGATCAAAAAAGCGTGGCAGGTGTGATGCCGTGTTCTTTAGCATCAAATCTTCAAGCCGGGCTGCCGACCAGCGGTAAGCGCACGCCATTGACCATCCCGGCCTCGTCCGTGCACAGGTAGAGCATGGCGGCCAGGATCTCTTCGGGCGGTGTGCCCTGGCCCTTGTGGCTGACATCGATCGCTTTAACCTGCAGCAGGTTGGCGGTCACGCCACTGCCTTGCAGTTCCTGGGCCAGGGTCAGCAGCAGCGTCTCCTGAGCAGCTTTGGCAACAGCATAAGGGCCCATTCTGGCAGACGGATGCATCGCCAGCGGCGAGGAAACCGCGATCACGCGTCCCCAGCCATTCTCGACCAGGGCGGGTACAAAAGCCTGCAGCAAATGAAAGGTGGTCCAGGCATGCTGTTCAAGCATCGAGGCAAACGCCTGCGGGTCAGCCTCGGCCAGGGTTTGGCCGCCGGTCCAACCGCCGACCAGGTGGATCAGGCCGTCTACCCGGCCGAATTTGGCGCGCACGGCCGCAGCGGCGGCTTGCACCGCGTCCCCATCGGTCAGGTCCGCAGCGTGGGTCAGGACGCGTGCCTCCGGCAAAGACAGCTCAGCCGCCAGTGCGTCAAGTTTGTCCTGATCGGTGCTCAAGAGCGCCAGCGCGGCCCCGCGTTCCGCAAACGCCCGGACGGCGATACGTCCCAGGCCGCCAGTCGCGCCGCTGATCACGAATACCCTTCCTTCAAAATTCATACGAATTCCTAATCTCTAACGCCAGACTCTCTACTCGTACAGCGCTTTGATCTGGTCCAAGGTCATGCCCTTGACGATCGGGCGATCGTGCTGTTCCTCGAGATGCTCCTTGCCACTGAAGTCAATCCAGTGGCCGGATTTGTGGGCCTTGGTCTCCAGGTAGAAGCGGTTGTAATCATTGGGCGGGATGACGATCGGGATGCGGTCATTGATCTGGATGCCGTAATCGGTCAATTGCTTGACCTTACGCGGGTTGTTGGTGATCAGCCGGATCGACTTGACCTTGAGCGACATCAGCATGTGGGCGGCGACGGCATAATCGCGCTCGTCGTCGCGGAAGCCCAAAGCCAGGTTAGCCTCGACCGTGTCCAGGCCCTGGTCCTGCAAGCTGTAAGCGCGAATCTTGTTGGTCAGGCCGATGCCGCGTCCTTCCTGGCGCAGGTAAAGCAGGATGCCCTTGTCCATCTCGCCGATCATGCGCAGGGCGGTCTCGAGCTGGTCGCGGCAGTCGCAGCGCAGCGAGCCGATTGCATCCCCGGTCAGACACTCGGAGTGCAGGCGCACCGGCACGTCATCGGCGCCGATCACGTCGCCGTGGACGAAGGCGGCGTGGTCCTTGCCATCACGGTTGTTCCAGAAACCGATCACGTGGAAGCTGCCAAAGCGCGAAGGCAGTTCAGCCACCGCCTCGACCCGCACGCAGACGTGGTCCTTACCCAGCCCTTCGCAGTGGTGGTTGCGATTTTCCTCCAGCAGGGCTTCGATTGCAGTATGTGAAAAAGTCATGGCTCTCTCCTGATGTTAGATATACCACTTTGCTTAGCAGTAGTCTATGAGATTCGATAATACAGCAGCACACCGCCGTCCTCCCAGGCCTCGGCCGAGACCAGGGACAAGGGCAGCGCATCGAAACGGACCAGGCCCGGGCCGCCTGCCAGGGTCGGGGCGTTTTCCCCGCCCAGCACCAGCGGCGCGAGGTAGACTGTCATTTCGTCCACCAGGCCCAGGCGTAGCAACTCAAAGTTGAGCGTCGCGCCGCCTTCGACCATCAGGCGTTGCAGGCCCAGTTCTTTGAGCACACTCAAGGCGGCTTCCAGGTCCACGCGCCGCTCGCCCAGCAGGAAGACTTCCGCGCCGCAGGCCTGCAGGGTTTCGACTTGCGCGGCCAAGGTCTGCGCAGTGGTAAAGAGCAGGACGCGCGCGGGGCCGGCGTTCAGGAATTCGGAATCCGGCCGCAGGTCGGCGCGCGAGACGATCCCGACTTTGACGGGATTAGGCGGCAAGCCGCGCGCCTGGCGTTCGGCGCGCAGGTCGGCAGATTTGACCGTCAGCCTGGGATCCTCGTCCAGCAGCGTACGCCCGCCGACCATGACCGCGTCAGCCGAGGCGCGCAGACGGTCCACGCGATCCTTGTCGCGCGCAGACGAGAGCGTTGCACCGCGGCGCTCGAAGCTGTCGATCTTGCCATCGGCGCTCATGGCAACGTTGAGGAAGACAAAAGGACGATCCATGTTTTAAGCTCCTGTTAACAGCGATTTAGATGCGCTGGAATCCGCTTTTCCTACCCGTCCGGCCGCAGGAAATCCAGCAGTTGGCCGGTCACCGCTTCGGCCTCATCGTGCTGCACCCAGTGGCTGGCCTGCTCGAAGAAAACCAACTGTCCGTCGTCACAGAGATCGATGCTGGGCTGCGCCATGCGATGGCTGAGAGCGACGTCCTGCTGGCCCCATAACATCAGGGTCGGGACGTGTATGTGCAAATCCCCGGGTAACTGCGGCCGGTGCCAGAAGAGAGCCCGATACCAGTTGATCATCCCGGTCAGCCCGCCGGGTTGGGACCAGGCTTGCTTATAGGCGGCCACATCCTGACTGGTGAAGGTGTGCAGCTTTCCGCTGCCGCGCAGCATACGCGTGCCGCCGCGGAAGTTCCCGGCCCGGAAGATGGCTTCGGGCAGCCAGGGCAGTTGGAAGAAGAAGACGTACCACGAGCGGCGCAGCTGCTCCCGGTCACGTTTCAGGAAGCGCAGCATGACGGCCGGGTGCGGCACATTCAGGATGACCAGCTTGGACAAACGCTCTGGGTGCCAGAGCGCAAAAGCCCAGGCCACCACCGCGCCCCAGTCGTGCCCAACCAGGTTGACTTTGTGGTAGCCAAGCATCTCCACCAGCCCGAGCACGTCCGCGACCAGACGATCCACGCCGTAGGCTCGCACCCCGCGCGGCTTGTCCGACAGATTGTAGCCGCGCTGGTCCGGCACGATGACACGATAGCCTGCTTTGGCCAGCGGTTCGATCTGGTTTTCCCAGCCACGCCAGAATTCGGGGAAGCCATGCAGCAGCAACAGCGGCGGTCCATCTGTTGGCCCGGCCTGGACCACGTGCAGGCGGAGGCCGTCCGTCGCGATGAAGCTGTGTTCGATTTCCATTAGTTGTCTACTGCCTGGGGGACACGCAGCGCGTGCAGGCTGTCGAAGAACAGCAGAAAACCGCCCTGAACCAGGATACCCCAGCCGCCTCCCAGCCAGAAGACATTCGTCAGGCCCGGTCCGCGCGCCAGCCAGACGCCGAACAGGACATACAACACGTCCAGGAAGACGTTGATCCGCAGCAGGCGGCGCAGGTTGCGTGCCTCGTCGGCTGCGACACGCTCGGAGTCACCAGCGGCCGCCTGGCGTTTGCGGGCCGAACGGCGGCTCAGCCAGGCGATACCGGCGTCCACCAGGCCCCAGACGGCGGCCTGCAGGCCGAATCCCTGCCAGAAGTCATTGCCGACTGCCAGCAGCGCAAAGCCTAAACCGATGCTGAGCACAGCCCAGGCCAGCAGCCAGCGCGTCAGGCGCGCTTGAAAGTCCCAAATGTTGTGAGATGAATTAATAGTCATTTTCCTATCCATTATAGGGTATTTCATCGGATTTATCGCCCCACTAAGTGCCAAAAGCTATCCAAAATAAGGCACAAAGCCGGATGCCTTACAGGATTAGCATGACGTTCGCAATGATCATTTTAATTTGATTGACCATAAATAATTAGGCGATACAATATAAAAATAAAAAAACACCACATCCTCCTGACCTTGATGGCTGCCGCATTCCTGTTGGTCTGTTGCGTGCCAAACTCGGCTACCCCAGGCTCTTTGCCCGGGATCGACATTCCCCCAGACAGGATGAACACCTGGATCAAGCTGGAAGACTCCCGCGAGATGGGAAATTCCCATCAAAATGGGGATTTGATGCAAATACATCTAATAAATTTATCCGACAAACCGATCGTCTTCCCAGGCGACTTTGGCATCCGAGTCTTGACCTGGGATGGAGGCAAGTGGACCGATATCTCCAACAATTTCTTTAATGGCAGCCAGCCGTACTATTTACCCACCACGAGTGAATATCCTTTAGGTCTGAACGTCGGCGAACTACCCTACGTGCCAGGTTTATCGACGCCGATCGAGATCCGCATCATCGTCGTAGGCCACGTAGGAGATATGGATGGCGAGCAGGTCGGCGCGTATATCGATGTCCCCTTGAACCCAGTAACGGTCACCGGGCCAAGTGCAAAGGCATTTTTAGACAATTGAAGTAAGTAAGACAGATCTACTATTGCACGCTTGTGCAAAACGATCGAGGAGGTAAAGGGATGCACGGTTGGCAGTTAGTAACCATTCTCCTCGTAGTTGGGATTTCTCAACTTGTAATGGCTTTGTCCTACTATCGCCCAAGGGAGTTTGATCAATCAAAAGCAAAAGCTCGTTCGATTTGGAAAATGACCTTGTTGGCTTCTATAATAGCTATCGTAGGTGGCATCATCTTGTTGTTGATCCCTGAAAACCTGTGGTGGACACATTAATTGTATTTTGGAGGGATTTACGTTAAATCAACTGAGCCTTGCCTTTCTACCCGCCAACCGCGGCCCGCAAGCCGAGGCGATCCTGCTGGCCTAGTAGGCTCCCTGGAAGTAGGCATGGATCAAATCCGAAATATTGGCACTGGTGTGCTCACGCAGCAGGGCAAAGAAATCGGCAGAGGTAGCCCGTCCGTGCGCGTAACGCGCGGCATAATCCTGCAGGAAGCCGAAGAAAGCCTGGTCGCCTATGCGCACGCGCAAATCTTCTAAAAACTCCGCGCCGCGCAGGTAGACGGCGTTGACGTAGGGACGGAAGCCGCCTGCATCGTAGATATTGGTATCCACCCAGCCACCCGGCTGGAAGTAATAGACGCGGAAGTTCCACCACCACGAAACCAGATAGGGGTAATTGTCCTCGTAGAAGACGCGTTCCGAATACAAGGCGAGAGCCTCGTCTAGCCAGGGCTGCATAGCCTGGTCGTTACCGACCAGCGCGAACCACCACTGGTGCGCCGCTTCGTGCACCCCGATCGAGGTCAGGTTGTTCTGGGGCGTGCCGTCGTACTGGCTGTAAAAGGCGCTGCTGAGGAAGATCAGGCCGTCGCTTTCCATGCCATCCGGGTAGTCTGTTTCGACGATGCTGAGTATCGGATAGGGTGCCGGACCGAAGTGGCTGCTGTAGGTTTGCATGGCCTTGCCGACGTAATCGGCCACAGCCTGGCCGGCGGAGGCGTTGCCAGCGTAGTAATAGCTGTTGACGACCACGTTCCCGGCCACGATGCTGGTCACCTGGAAGTAAGGACTGGCGGCCAGCGTAAAAGAGCGCCCGGCGTTAAGACGGTAGCGAGTCCAGTCGCCGTTGGCCTCACCCGGCGCGCTGGCGGCGATCACCAATCCCATGGACGGATCGGTCTGCCGCAGGTTGATCTCAAAGTCGGAGGCGTCGTAGACCAGGTGCTCGCCGTCAGGCCAGGCGTTGTGCAGCACCCAGCCCTGGCCGGGGACGTAAGGCACCACGAATGGGTACCAGTCGATCAGGTTGAGCTGGTAACCGTCGTAGCCAAAGATGCCACGCGCGGACTTGTAGGGGATGTATAGATAAAATTGCATGGTAATGCTGACCCCGCTGCCAGGTTGGAGCGGCTTTGGTAACGTGATCTGCATAGACTGTCCGGACAGGCTGTAGTTGGCAACCACGCCGTCTACGTTCAGGCCGACCAGCGAGAAGGCGCCGCCCCACAAATTCGGCTCGACCGCCAGCATCAACTCGTTCAGCACGCTGCCAGTGTGATTGGTGTAATGGATGGTCTCGTCCACTTTCATATTCTGACTCGCGTAATCCAGCACCAGGTACATGGTGTACTGCGTGCGCTCTCCGTTCGGACTGGGCGGCGGCTGGGTCGGGGCAGGAGTGGAGGTCGGCGTCGGCGGAAGTGGGGTTGGGGTAGGCGGGACTTGTGTAGGCGTCGGCAAGACCGGCGTGGGCAGAATTGGGGTCGCGGTCGGCTGGGCCGGCTGGAAAGGCGTCGCCGTGACAGTGGCAAGCGGGTTGGCAGTCACCAGCTGGTAGGGTCCGAGCGCCTGCTGCGGCGGGGCCTGCACGCCCAGGTTGCAGGCGGACAACAAAGTCACGCCCAGGATCAGAAGGATAAGAAGATGCTTTAGATGTGGTCTGGATCGGTGCATGCGTTAATAGCTGTTCTTGAAGTAGGTCTTGAGCAGGTCGGAGAAGTCGGCGCTGGTGTGCTGGCGCAAGATGCGGAAGAAATCTGCGCTGGTGGCGATGCGGCCGTCTTCCTGTTGGTAGTAGTCCTGCAGGAAGCCGAAGAAAGCCTGATCACCGATGCGGGTTCTGAGATCCTCCAGGAAGTGCGCGCCCCGGAAGTAGACCGCATTGGTGTAGGGCCGGAAGCCGCCGCTGTCCGCGACCGGAATATCGACGTAACCCTCGGGCTGGTAATAGTCCACGCGGTAAGCCCACCACCAGGGCACCAGATTCGGATAGGCAGATTCGAAGAAGACCCGCTCGCTGTAGGTCGCCAGGGATTCGTCCAGCCAGGGTTGGGTGGCCTGGTCATTTGCAACGGCCTCGAACCACCACTGGTGCGAGGTCTCGTGGGCAGCGACGATGGTCAGGTAGCCCTGGGGGCTACCCTGGTACAGGTTGTAAAAATCAAAGGGAAGGAAGAACAGCCCCGAGAATTCCATGCCGTCGTTGAAATCGCCCTGCACCACACTGAGCTTTAGGTGCGGGTAGGGACCGTAGCGCTGGCTGAAGATCTCGACCGCCCTGGTCGCCGCGTCCAGCGCAGCCTGCCCTGGGGCTTCGTTGAAAGCGAAATAATAGCTGTAAACCTTGACCGGCCCCGCTTCGGCACTGGCAACCTTGTACTCGGTGCTGGCCGAGATGACAAAGCTGCGGCCGGCGGTCAGGCGGTAGCGGGTCCATTCGCCGTCCGGTTCGGAGGGCGCGCTGGTAGCCAGGACGGGCGCGTAAGCTGGATCGGCAGGTTTGACCCGCACGTCGAAATCGGCGGCTGGGTATACCAGGTGCTCGCCGTAGTACCAGGGATCGTGCAGCACCCAATCGCCTGCCGGGTCGAACGGGACCACGAACGCATACCAATCCACCAGGTTGATCTGGCGCGATGTGTAGCCGAAAATCTGTGGACGTACTTTGTTGGGATCGAGGTCTGACGGAATCTGGGGAATGGCCAGGCTAAACTGAAGATTCAAGGTCAGGGCAGTATTGGGCTGCAGGCCTCCCACCGGGCGGATTTCCAGGCGCTGCCCGTCCAGGGTGTAGGAGGGAGTTGAGCCATCCTCCAGGGTGATCGATTTAAGCGTAAAGCAATTCGACCACAGGTTCGGCTCGACCGCCAGTACCAATTTGTCGAGCGCCACCCCTGTCAGATTGGGATACAGGATGCTCTCCACTACCTCAGCCTTTTTGAAGCGGTAGTCGAGCGTGAGCTGCAGGGTATACTGCGGCCTTTGATACGGCAGCGGGGTTGGGGACGGCTCAGGTGTCAGAGCGTCAGTCGGGGTGGCCTGGGCAGCGGTCGCAGACGGCGAAGCCGCTGTCGCGCTGGAGTTGGCCAAGGGCTGAGTCCGATCCGCGCAGGCGGTCAGCAGAAGGGTCGCAATCAGGGCAGTCAAGAAAAGGCGTCGGAGGTGCATGCGTCTGGTCCTAAGGAAGATGCCTAAAGTATAGCCTGAGAAGGCCGGAAATGTCAGCCCCACTGTGCGTTTCGAGCAGGTTAAAAAAATCCCGACCCGTGGCGCGGCGGTGACTGTAAGTCCGGGCATAATCGTTGAGGAAGGCAAAAAAGGCCGGATCGCCGACCTGCTCCCGCAGCGCCCCCAGAAACTCGGCCCCGCGCAGGTAGACCGCGTCCAGATAGACCCGGTCGGTGTCGTAGATGGTCGAATCGACCCAGCCGGCCAGCGGTTCGTGGCTGGCGATGCGCAGGTTCCACCACCAGTCGACGTCATCCGGGTAAACCCGCTCGTAAAAGATGCGCTCGGAGTAGGTCGCCAGCGCCTCGTCCAGCCAGGGCTCGTTGGCCTGGTCGCTGCCGACCAGCGCGAACCACCACTGGTGGGCCGTCTCGTGGACGGTGATGACGATCAGGTAGTCGCGCGGCGTGCCGTTGACGTAGTGGTAAAAGGGGTGACCGACGAAGAACAGCCCGTCGTACTCCATGCTGGGCACGAAATCGCCCTGCACAGCCACGAGGACAGGATGCGGATAAGGCGCAAAAAGTTCCCCGAAGAGTCGCAGCGCGCGGGCGGTCGCATCCAGCACGGCTTGCCCGCCAGCGGCGTCCTCGGCCAGGTAGACCGAGCGGAGGCTGATGCCGTCTACCAGCGTACTTGCGACAGCATAATCCGGGCTGGCGGACAGGGCAAAGGTGCGCGCGTCCTGCAGCACGAAGCGCCTTCCATCGGGCGCAGGCGTTTCCACTCCCGGCGCGGCCAGGACCGGCACGACATTTCCCTCGAAGCGGACCGTGACCTCGAAATCGGCCGGGTCGTAGACCAGGTGTTCGCCGTAGTTAGCCGGACGGTTCCAGAGCCAGCCGCGGCCGGCCTCGTACGGCACGACCAAGGGGTACCAGTCGACCAGGTTGAGCTGGCGGTCGGTGTAGCCGAAGATCTGCTCGCGGATACGATCATCCGGGCCGCGGCGGGTCTCAGGCAGCTTGAGTTGGTAATGGATTTCGATCAGGAGATTCCTGTCCGGGGGCAGTACGGCCGGCAGGGGCAAATCCAGGCGCCCATCCGCGGGAGCCAGGTCGCTAAAGGCCTGCCCGTCCACGCTCAGGCTTTCGAGGAAAAAGCAGCCCGGCCACAGGCTGGGCTCGACCGCCAGCCTCAGGCTATCCAATACCCCGCCGGTTGGATTGGGATAAAGAATCCGCTCATGCACATCGGCTGTATGTTTTTCGTAATCGAGTAACAGATCGAGGCGGTATTGCGGACGCAGGCTGGAGGTGGAAGTGGGGGAGGCAGTGGGCGAGGGGCTTGGAGTCCTGGTAGGCGGGGTGACTGTAATTGTCTCACCGGCTGGAGGGGGCGGCGGGACAACCGGAGTTACAGGGGTTCCAGTCGTGCAGGCTGACAGGAAGCAGGCAGATAAGAAAAGGATACGGGCTGTCACAATCCGTATCCTTGGTTGCGATTTATTCGAGCTTATCTGTTGGCCGATCTCCACAAGACCCCCTGCCTGGGGTTGAACAGGAAGACCAGCAGGAACAAGGCGGTGGCAGTCAGCACAATGGCGGCTCCGGACGCGATGCTGATGTAATACGAGAGGTACAGCCCGATCACGCCCGAAAGCGAAGCGAAGAGCGCCGCCAGGGCCATCATGACCGGCAGGCGATAGGTGAGCAGATAAGCCGTCGCGGCCGGCGTAACCAGCATGGCGACCATCAGCGCCACGCCGACGGTTTGCAGCGAGACAGCGATGGTCACAGCCATCAAGCTCAGCAGCAGGTTGTTGAGCAGACCAACCGGGAGTCTGAGTGTAACGGCCAGGATGGGATCGAAGGATAAGGTCAGGAATTCCTTGTAAAAGATAAAGATCAGCAGCAGCACCAATCCGCCAAAGACGGCAGTCAGCCATAGGCTTTGGGACGAGACGCCCAGGACGTCGCCGAACAGGAAATGACTCAAGTCGACGGCATAGCTGCGAACGGTTGAGATCAGGGCGATGCCCAGCGCGAACATGCCGGCGAAGATGATGCCGATGGCGGTGTCCTCTTTGATCTGCGCGCTCTTGCTGATGGCGCCGATGCCAAGCGCAGCGATGACAGCCGTAACCAGCGCCCACCAGAAAAGCGATTCACGCGCCCCGCCGCTGACCAGGTAACCCAGGGCGATGCCCGGCAGGATGGTGTGCGCCAGGGCGTCACCAAAAAAGGCCATGCCGCGCAGGACGACGTAGGTCCCGACCACAGCGCAGACGATCCCAACCAACACAGCGGCGATCAAGCCGCGCACCATGAAGGCGTATTGCAGCGGTTCAACCAGCCAGGTGAGCATGCTTGGGCTCCTCCCCCTCGTCACAGCACCCCTCATCGCCCAGCGCCAGGACCTTCCCGTCCGGGGAAACCACGCGCAAGCGTCCGCCGTAGGCTTCGAGCAGGCGCTCAGGCGCCAGGACATCCTCCGCCTTGCCAAATCCCAGCAGGGTATGGTTGAGCAGCATGATGCGGTCGAAGTGCTGCGTGGCCTGTTCCAGGTCATGCGTGGCAACCATGACGGTCACATTTTGTTCCTGAAGCCTGTCCAACAGGGACAAAATGCCTTCTTGTGAGGGGACGTCCAGGCCGCTTAGCGGCTCGTCCATCAGCATCAACTCGGCTTCCTGGGCCAGCGCGCGGGCGATGAACATACGCTGCTGCTGCCCTCCGGAAAGCTGGCGGATCTGGCGTTTGGCCAGATCGTTCAAATCGACCGTCTCGAGCGCTGCATGGACGATATCCCAGTCGCGTTTGCGCGGCCAGCCGCCAATCCCCAGCTTGGCGATGCGGCCCATCATAACCACATCCGCAACCGTAACCGGGAAGCTCCAATCCACCTGGCTGCGCTGGGGGACGTAGGCGATGCAAACGTGCACGTCCGGGTCCGACCCATAGACGGTAACCGTACCGGAGGTCGGTGGCATGACGCCTGCGACGACCTTGAAGAGCGTGCTCTTGCCGGCTCCATTCGGTCCGACCACCGCTATGCGTTCGCCGACGTGCAGTTGAAAGCTCACGTCTTCCAGAGCCAGGTGCCCGTTGTAGCGCACGCTGACTTTTTGGACGTCCAGGATCGGTTTATCTTGTTGATGATGATAGTGGGGGTACATGCCGGACCTTAGCTTGAGTTCGAATTTATTTCAAGGCATTCACAAATGCTGAGACATTATATCGCATCAGATTCAGATACAAATCGGCCGGGCCATCCGCCGTGCTCAGCGAGCCAACGTAGACCTGCACGACTTTGATGCCGGTATCCTGCGCCACCTGGTCCGCCAGGTTCGGGTTGACGGTGGTACTGACGAACACGGCCGGCACTCCGTATGAGCGGATCGAATCCTCCAGTTTGGCCATTTCCTGGGCCGAGGGCGAGGCGCCAGTAGTAAATGAAGCAACGATCGTGCCAGTCAGGTCTAAGCCGTATTGTTTGGCGAAATAACCGAACTCGGCGTGGTCGGTTACTAGCTTGCGGTGCGCAGGCGGGATTTGCCCCACCTGCTGGCGGATCCAGCTGTCCAAGTCCATTAATTGTTGGGTATAAGCCGCGGCATTGGCAGCATACTGGTCGGCATGGACCGGATCGGCCTGGATCAGGGCCGCGGCGATATTCTGCGTCCAGACGATGACATTGTTGGGATCCAGCCAGGTGTGCGGGTCAGTGCTCAGGCCTTCTTCGGTCGCAATCCCCTGATATTCATCGGCGAAAGCCAGCAACTGGATGCCGTCTGAGACCTGCACCACCTGAGCCTGGCCACCGGCGTTGTCGATCAGCGGCTGGAGGAAGGCCTCCAGCCCGGCCCCGCTGGCGAAGACCAGCTGCGCGTCAGCCACGGCGGCGATGTCCTGCGGGCGCGGGTCGTACTCATGCGGATCAGCCCCCACCGGCAGCAGGACAGTCAGTTGGATGGACTGGCCGCCCACCTGCCGGACCACGTCCCCGACCATGGTGGTGGTGGCGACCACCTTAAGGGTTCCTGTGGTGGTTGTCGTACCAGCTTGTGCACCGCAGGCAGAGAGCAGTAAGCTAGCCGATATTACAAACCCTACCAAGCGAAAAGAAATTTTATGTGTCATTTTCCCTCCGTACATGAAAATGAAATTCTGTTTCAATAAAAGGCCACAAAGAAGGCAGGATACCGAAACGTCCCGCTTGATGACGCTAGAAATTCATCCGGCTATGGGTGATGGCTGACCCTACCACTAAGGCACCGACCGTCACCAGGGTGATCTGCTTGATTGGGAGCTCGACCGGCCTGCCCTGCCCCGCTTGAGCAGAAGATGCCTGCCGGGCGCGTTGTTTGGCCTGCATGGAAACCCCCAGAGCCGCCACGACCGGAACCGATGCACAGAACGCGCACATGTCAATCATCTCCTTCGTCCCCCAATTTTTGGCAGTCGGGACACAACCCACTCAACTGCAGCCAGTGATCCTTGACAGTGAAGCCATGCTGCTGACTGACTCGCTGGATCAGGCTGCTGATATCATCGCCCGAAAAATACTCGGCTCGCCCGCAGGTCTTACAGATAATCAGGTGCTGGTGCCCACGCGCATGAGTCAGATAGGCGTTACATCCATTTTCCTGGTGCACCCGCTGCACTAATCCTAATTGCTCCAATTTTTCCAGGGTGCGGTAGACCGTCACCAGCCCGAGAGCGGGATACCGGCTGCGAGCCGCATCGAAAACCTCGACCGGGGTCAGCGCCCGTTCAGTAGCGGCAACCACCTCTACCACCGCGCGCCGAGATTCGGTTAGGCGGTAGCCGTTTTCGCGGAGTTGATCAAGCCAAGTATTCGAGGACATAAGCTTATTGAAAATGATTTTCAATTATAGTATCACTCTGCCATTTGTCAAGGACGCGAACCGCATTAGTCGAGCAGTCCTTCCGCTTACGAGAACGAAAGGGCCGGATCGAAACCAAAGCGTGGCAGAGAATAGCTCAAGGTCCGCTCACAGTCGGAAATCCCGCTGCTTGCCAGGCAGTTATGCCGCCGTACAAACAGGTGACATTCTCAAAGCCGGCCTGCAGCAAGATGTCGCGCCCAGTCCGGCTGCGAACCCCAGTACGACAAACCACGATGATCTGGCGGTTGTGCGGTAGTTGGTCGAGACGCTGGGGTAGCTCCTCCAGAGGGATCAGGACAGCGTTGGGGATATGGGACTGGGTCCACTCCTGCTGGTTGCGTACGTCCAGCACCAAGGCGCCTTGCTGATACAACTGGTAAGCTTGGTCGGCACTTACCTCAGCCGATTGTATTGCAGGCCGGTTACCGCCGGTCACGATCAGAAAGATCGCCAGGGCTGCGATAACAATGATGCCGAGCTGCACCAGCGGTTTACGAAAGAAGCTTGCGACAGGATTGCGCTTGCGCTTACTCCTCTTACTGCGGTGGGTCGATTTTTTAGGCATAACTTACTTTCCTAGTATTCGGATCATTTTTAGATGCGAATTGGAACAAATAGTTCCAGATTTAAGCCAGGGAAGCATACCAGAACAAAGCCAGGAGTATAACGATCAGTGAGAGCAGCGTATAGTAGACCAATTTGGTTTTCTCGGACAGAGGTGTTCGGGGTTTGATGAATGAGACGCCGGGCGTATCGGTCAGGATGAAGCTGTTGGCCAGATTACGCGCCAGATGAACCAGCGCAGCCACCCAGACCGAACCGCTGAAGACATAAACAGCGAAGAGTGTCAATCCGCCTACAAACCAGTTGACGGCTTGCTGCCAGGCGACCTTGCTGGTTACGAAGTGGACCAGTGTGAACAACAGGCTTGAGACAAGCAGCGCGACCAGCAAGCCATACGGCCAGAGCAGCGTGACCAGCATGCCGCGGTAAAGGACCTCCTCTTGCAGAGCAGCCGCAAACAAGGTAGCGATCAACATCGCTTGCAGGCCAGGCTGGGTTGATGCGCCTGCTGGAGACGCCTCGGTTGTGGATTGCGCAGTAGCGAAACGTTGGCGCCGAACGATCAGATAAGCCAGCAGGCTGGTGACAAACAGGATCAAAATCGAAAATGCCAGATCGCTCCCGTCGAACTGAAAGCCCATCGCCCCCAACGGGCGTCGCGCGACGAAGGCGTAGATCGCCAGCGTCCCCGCCAGGATCAGCAAGTTCATGAGCAGCCCGACCACCAGCGGAGCGGCCGAGCGAGAGCTCACCTTACCAGTCTTCTGGTCGTAACCAACGCGGCGCATGGCAACTACAGCCAGGGCAAAACCTACCACGGTCAGCACAAGCGACAGCAAAATACTTCCAAGAGCGCGAGTTAAATCCATCTACGTTTACAACCTTTCATATAATATGTTGATGCGTACCAAGTGCAGCAAGCACGCCAAACATAATTAATTATTCCTTTGCATACTTTCTTTCCAGCCGGGATGCTCTGTGTTCCAGCTCCTCCAGCCAGTATTGCCTGGCGTAGGGTGGAAAGTCTGTTTCATTAACATGCGCCAGCGCAGCCCGCGTCCAGCGCAGGGCTTTGGCGTAATCCTTTTGGCGGTGCTCGTAGTACTTGGCCAGTTCCACATGGGCGTAGATGTGTCCTTCGGCGGCGGCCTGCTCCCACCAGCGGACGGCCTGGTCCAGATCGCCGCGGCGTTTATGCAGGATCGAAAGCCTGTGCGCCGCCTGGGCAAAGTCGTTTTGGTCGAGTTCCATCTCCAGCCCGCGCTCATAGATGCGCGCCGCCTGATCCCAGCGGCTCAGGTCTTCATATAATTTTGCGATCGCCACCAGGTCAAGTCCGTGCTCGACCTGCCCGTTAAGCGGATCGGACAGCAGCCCGGCTGTGTGATTGAGCAAAGCCGCCAAGGCCAGGATGTCCATTGCGTTATGGTAGAAAACGCCCCTGAGCGGCGTGGCATCCCCGCTGCGCAGGTAGTCAAAGTACAGCCAGGGAATTTCGTAACCGGGCACTTCCTCGCTGGTGCGCGGAGCCAGCATCACGTTCTCTTCGATATACTTCAGGGTGCGGCTGGGCAGACGGTCGCGCCACAAGCGACGCGCCAGCGGCAGCAGGTCCACGTGGGCATAATTTTCGAAAGGCAGCGGGATGTTATGCAGGATGTAGCGCGTACGCAACAATGGCAGATCGAAGGCTTTGCCGTTATAGGTCACCAATGCCCGGGCCGGGGCCAGGAATTCAGCCAGAGCCTCCAACATAGCCGGTTCCTCAGCTGGATCGCGCATGAAGAACTGCCGCAAGTGGAAGCGTTCACCCTGCTCGGTCGTTTCGAAGCGTCCCGCACCTACCATGAAGGCGTACGTCCCAGTCCCGCCAGACAGTCCGCTGGTCTCGGTATCCAGGAAGATAAAGGAAGCCGGATCGAAGCTTGCGAGACGCGCGTCCTGCGCCCAAGCCGCGACCACCTCCAGCGGCGACTCCAGGCGAATCGGGAAAATCCCGTGGCGGTACTCCATCGGATGTTGCTGTTCGACCACGAAGGCCTCGCCACGCGGCGTGGTTTGGAATTGCCCCTCCAAAATCTTCTCGATCGGAGTGCCGTGCCTGACCTTGGGGGGGCTTAACTCGGAGGTCCCGAGTTTGACGCCCAAAGCTTTGAGTTTATCTGCCAGGGAGGACATGCGGATATTGTAACGTGAAAACCTATTGCCTGTTGCTTGGCGAGGTGATTTGCAGTTATCGGTGTTAGATTTGTTATACCCAATGCAGCAAAGTTGACAACCCTCGCCAAAGGAGTATGCAATGCAGAAGCAAACTGCCAGAGAAGGCCACCTTTCGCTATGGCTCAAACTGGCCTATGGGACCGGTGACTGGAGCCTGGCCAGCTTCGGCACCCTGCGCCAGATCTTTTATGCCATCTTTCTGACCGACGTGGTCGGGCTGGAACCGCGCATCGCCTCGGTGGCCGCGCTGGTCGGCATCATCTGGGACGCGGTCAACGATCCAATCGTCGGCACGATCAGCGACAGGGTACGCACACGCTGGGGCCGTCGCCGCCCGTTCCTGCTGTTCTTTTCGATCCCCTTCGCGCTGGCTTTCCTGATGTTGTGGTGGGCCCCACCCTTCCAGAACCAGATCGCGCTGGCCGTGACCGTTTCGGTGGCTTTCATGCTGAGCGACACACTGCAGACCTTCGTCAGCGTGCCCTACTATTCGCTGACACCAGAAATCACGCCTGATTACGATGAGCGAACCAGCCTGACCGGCTTTCGCATGTTTTTCAACCTTTTCGCGTCTCTGGTGACGGCCGTGGCTGCTCCTGCGATCGTGGACGCGGTCCTGGCTTCCGGCGCGACCCAGCAGCAGGGTTACATGGTCGTCGCGGCGCTCTTCGGCGGACTGGCAGTCTTTCCTTTCCTGCTAATCTTCTTCGTGGTCAAGGAACGCGTACGCTCAGAAGAGGAGATCCAGCAAGAGCAAGATACGCCCTTCCTGGAGACGGTGCGCGTGGCCTGGTCGAACATCCCCTTCCGCTTTGCAACAGTACTTTACATGCTAAATTGGATCACCTTTGATCTGGTGGCGCTGGTGCTGCCGTTCTTCATGCTGTACTGGGTGGCGCGCGGCAACCTGTTGCAGAAGGCGCTCGGCCTGCCGCTCGAATCGACCGTCTTCGCCTTCCTGCTGATCACCTCAGTGCTGATGCTGCCCTTCTGGGTCTGGCTCTCAGGCAAACTCAGCAAGCATATCGCTTACATCATCGGCATGAGCTTCTGGGCGGTCGTGCAATTGTTGATCTTTACCATCCAGCCGGGACAAATCACTTACGTGCTGGTATTGGCAGTCATGGCTGGCATCTCGGTCTCGACCGCGCACGTACTGCCCAACTCGATCTTCCCGGATGTGATCGAGTGGGATGAGCTGCGTACACGCCGCCGCCAGGAGGGCATTTACTATGGCGTCAAGAACTTCATCCGCAAACTGACCGGTGCGCTGGCGATTTTCATCGCCTTGCAGGTGCTGGGCTGGTTCGGCTACCAGTCCCCGCCCGAAGGTGTGACACAGTTCACCCAGCCAGCCTCAGCCCTGACAGCCATTCGCATCCTGATCGGTCCCTTTGGCGCGGTTTTGTTATTCAGCGCGGTGATCTTGGCCTGGTTCTACCCGCTGACGCGCGAGAAGCATACCCGCATCCGCAAATTATTGGCACGCCGAAAAGAACGAGCGGCAGTTCAAGACGAATGAGACAATGATGAGTGCGCCAGATATTTGATCTGGCGCACTTTTTATAACACATGCACTTGTCGGCAGCTCGAATCAGCCGCAATATTAAAAATATGGATTACAACCCCGGACTGGATTGCATAATCCCGCCGTCCACAAAGTATGTGGTGGCGGTGATATATCCAGCTTCATCGGACGCCAGCCAGACAACCAGATTGGCGATGTCTGCCGGGTCTGCCACCCGGCCCATCGGGATGGCAGCATTGAGCCTGGATAGTTTCTCGGGGTCGCTCATGGTGCTTTGGTTGATCGGCGTTGCTACCGCGCCCGGCCCCACACCAACCACTGTGATGTCGTGCTGCGCCAGTTCGACGCCAGCCGTACGCGTCAGCATACGCATCCCGCCTTTGGAACAGCAGTAGGGCGTGTTGCCCGGCATCGGCCAATCTTCATGCACCGAAGAAATGTTGATGATACGCCCGCCGCCACCCTGATTTATCATTTGCTTGGCGGCCAGTTGGGTGCCGAAGAAGGCGCCCTTCAAATTAACCGCCATGACCTTGTCATACTGTTTCTCGGTCGTATCCAGCACAGACGTACGCGTCTCGATCCCGGCGTTATTGACCAAAATGTCCAGCCGGCCAAACATCTCGACCGTTTTTTGCACCAGCATTTGTAAATCAGCGACCTGGCTGACGTCCGCATCCACCATCAGCGTTTTTTTTCCCAATTTGTTGATTTCTTGTTCCAACGCCTCGGCCGATTCGGGATTGGCAACATAATCGATGGTCACTGAAGCGCCGGCCTTGGCCAATCCCAAGGCAATCGCCCGGCCAATCCCGCTGTTGGCTCCGGTGACAATGGCAACTTTATTATCTAACAACTTACACCTCCAAACGATCAACCTTTAAAGTTATGCTGTACTAACTCCTCCATGGATCGAATCGCAGCCCCTTCATCTTCCCCCTCAGCCATCAATTCAATCTCGTGATTTTGCTCTACGCCCAGAGTCAGTACCATCAAAATACTCTTGGCATCCACCCAGTCCGACTGCTTGGTTAAATTCCGTATTTGCAGGCTGGACTTGAACTGCCCTGCCAGCCTGACGAATTCGGATGCCGGCCGGGCGTGCAGACCGACATCATCGGTCACGATTAATACAGATGTTTGCATCTATGCCTCGTTCAATGTCTGCCGGATCAATTCTATCGCACTATCCGGATCATGTGTTTTCGTCAGCCCCTCCAGCAGCGCCGGGGACTGGATCAAAGTCATCAATTGCTGGATCATCTCGACTTGTTTCTCGCGTTCTTTGATTGCCAGCATAAAGAGAATATGCGCCTCCAGGACCGTGGAACCGTCCGTGCCCATCTGCGCGAACCTGACCGGTGACTTGAGCACTCCGATGCAAACTGCCGACTTGAGGACATGATCCGGGTCCGCATGTGGGATCGCGACCGCCAGCGGTTGGGTGGGCAGACCGGTAGGGAAAGTCGCCTCGCGCTGCCAGACATCCTCGGAAAATTCGCGCGTAACATGCTCCGTCGCAACAAGTTTTTGAGTCAGCTTGCTGACTGCATCCTGCGCATCCAGCGCGTCGAGGCCTACCACGATATGTTCAACCTTTAGTAGATCCACCAGTGTATATTGCATACCGCTCCAATGTCAGGCACTGTCTCTCAATGTTCGAATATTCTCGGCGATCTTATTTTCCTTGAATACAGAACGGCCAACAACGACCGTATCGGTGCCAGCCGCGATCACGGAGGCCAGATTCTCGGAATTGACCCCACCATCCACGACCCATTCGATTCCCTCCAAGCCTTTGGTCTGCTTGCCTTGCCGGACTTTATCCAATACTTCGGGCAGGAACGGGCAATCCGGCATTTCTGGTTCGGAGGTCAGGATCAGGACAAACGACAGGTAGGGTTTCAAGTATGTCAGATCGGGAACAGGAGTCGCCGGGTTAAAAGCAATCCCGGCTTCGACTCCGGATGAAACGATCCGCCTTAGCACGCGCCGCGGATAAAGACAGGCTTCGTAGTGTACCGAAATACGATTCGCACCTATCGTGACCAATTCCGGTACCAGCCATTCCGGATTACCCATCATCAAATGTACATCAAAAGGCAAGCGAGTATAACGCCGCAAATCGGCAATCAGCTTGGTCCCAAGCGTCATAACCGGGACGAACGAGCCGTCTTCGATATCGAAATGGATGTAATCTGCTCCAGCAATCTCCAATTCGACAATGACCTCGCCCAAATGGTCCGATGGGGCAGACGCCAGGGATGGCGCAATGCGAAATGACACAATTATCCCTTCCTGATTTCCTTCACCCTATTCATAATGGCCCGGACCCGTTCTACGTTGACGGCATTCCAGGTATCGCCATCATCTTTGAAGGCCGTCCCAATGATAGCCCCGTCCGCATTTAACAGCTGATCGGCGACATTCTCGAGTCGAACGCCAGTATTGGCAAAAACCGGCGTATCCGGCACAGCTTCCGCAACCAGTTTCAGAGTTTGGGCAGAAGTTTCGACGCCAGCTGTCAAGCCCGATACGCACAAAGCGTCGGGGCGATTGTTGAAGACTGTCGAGCGTGCAATATCAGCGATCTGGCGGTTGCCCAGGTATACAGCCGACTCCGGGACAATGTTGAACAGCAGGCGCACGTGTTGTGCTCCCACAGCGGACTGGTGCCTGATCGTTTCACCGATATTGGTATTCCATAGGCCAAAGTCGCTGGCGTAAACACCGGTAAAAATCTCACGTACAAATTGCGCACCGGTTGCCATAGCCAGATCGATGGAGGCCTTCGGATCCCACAATACGTTGACACCATATGGGATCTTAATTTCCGATTTCATCTCAGCAATCACATTGGCCATGCAGGCCACGGTGATGGTTTCGACTTGCGTCAAATAGGGGAGACTGAACTCGTTGGAAAAGAGCACGGCGTCCACACCACCCTGCTGTAAGGCCAGCAAATCCGCGCGGGCACATGCGTAGACCGAATCCAACCCTTTTTCAGGATCGTATCCGGGATCGCCAGGTAGGGCTTGCATGTGGCACATCCCGATCACCGGCTTTTCAGTTCCAAAGAGTTCTTTAATCCAAGTCTTCATGAATACCTCGTTTGCTATGGAATTGAAAACTCAAATCACCCTCGGGTCAAATCGACTTGAGGGGTAAAGGCTGCAGCCACAGCTTTGACAAGTTGAAGCATCTGCACCACATCGGTTTCATGGCACATTTGAATGGAGGCATGGCTGTAGCGCTGCGGGATGGATAATCCTGCGATCACGAATCCCTGATCTCCCAAGTACAGCTGGAAAGCCGGGTCCGTGATTACGCCGACGATGACTTCCCGCTGCAGAGGGAGACCTTCTTGCCTAGATGTCGCTTCGATAAATCGGCGCAATTTAGGCGAGGAGAATAATCCCCCCAGTGTACCGCGGCCGTGAAAGTCCATCAATTTGACCGCCGGACCTTTGCGCATTTGTACCGGATGCAGCGGCTGATCAATGGGGGTATCCGGCGCAATGGTAATATCGATCGAAATAATAGCATCCGGCCGGGTGCGTGTCACAGTCGGTAATGAGCCACGTATGGAGAATTCTTCCAACACAGTGAACGAGAAAATGAGCGTGGAAGGCGGTCGATGTTCGGCGAAAAACCTGAGCGCATCAAGGATCACGAAAACGCCAACCCGGTTATCCAGTGCTTTCGAGCAGATCAATCCATCCCCAAAACGATGAAAATTGGGATGGTAGGTCACAGGATCCCCGACCTGGATCCCGGCCCGTTCCACGGCTTGGCGGCTGGGCAAACCCAGATCCAGAAACATTTCGTGTACATTTGGAACTCGATATTTTTCATCCGATCCGGTGATGTGGTGCGACTTGGCACCGACATAGGCGGGAATCAGCTTTCCATCGTCGGTCATGATATCCATACGCTGGCCCATCAGGGTCTTCTCCGGGATGCCGCCCACGCGTTCGATCAGCAAGAATCCGTCATCGGTGATGTTGCGCACAATCAGGCCTAATTCGTCCATGTGGGCTTGAAGCATCAACTTGTGATCCGGATAGGAGGTGCCCTTAATGATCCCCACCACGTTACCCAAATTGTCGACGCTGACCTCATCCACCAGAGGACGGATCATGTCACGTACAAAGGCCGTCATCGCATCTTCGCGACCGGAGACGGCATGAATGGCACAAAGTTGCTCAAGTAGTTGCATGTTGTCGAGATTCATAAAAGCCGTCTTTCACAATAACATTTGAAATGATTGCATGGTTGGAGAAGAGACTACCGAAGTCTCTTCTCCAACCTGAGGAAATGCTGCTTCGGTTTAGCCGCCGAAGAAAAGTTTGGTAATGTTGGTCAGCACCCAGGCAATCCAGTTGCCGCCAGACAGGCCGGTAATCTGGACCGCACCCTCGGGGATGGCATAGCCAATGCTCTTGGCGATCTCGGTCATCAATGGAGCGAAGGAGCTCGAAATGTAGAGCACTACGATCATGATAATCGTACCGTACAGGATCGAGCGGAACAGGTTACCACGCGTCAAAGGCGGGACCATGGCCACGAAGAAGGCAGTGGCAGCCAGGTCAGCAGCTGGCAGGGTCGTGTTGCCAGGCAGGATGGCAGCCAGGAAGAGCGTCACCGGGATCAGGATGATGCCAGCGGCGATGGTGATCGGATGGCCGATCAGGATGGCTGAGTCGAGCCCAATATAGAACTCACGGTCCGAAAAGCGCTTCTGCATGAAGGCCCGGGCAGCCTCGGAGAGCGGTGTCAGCCCTTCCATAAAGATGGCGATGATGCGCGGGATGAGCAGCATCACAGCTGCCATCTGGACGGCCAAGGTCAGCACTCGCGTATCGAATCCATAGGCGATCAAGCCGAAGAGCAGACCGAGGATGGCACCCATGACGATCGGCTGGCCGAATATACCCAGACGTTTCTCGAGGGATTCAAAATCCCAGTGGATGTCGCGCAGGCCCGGGATCTTTTCCACAATCCAGTTCAAGATCTTGATGATCGGAACACTGGTGATTGCCCATCCTTGCGGAATTGAAACGCCAGGAATCTTGAAGAAATCTTGTACATCCTTGGCAGTCCAGTCAGCAATCAGCAATGCAACGGCGGCGTGAATTGTGGCAGCGATCAAACCCAGCAGCAGGTTATTGCCCGAGACCAGGTAGACCAGCGAGCCAGTAAAGGCATAGTGCCAGAAGTTCCACATATCGACGTTGAGGGTTTTGGTCCACTTGAAGAGCAACATGATGATATTCAAGCCAAAGGCCAGGGGAATCACGAGGGCCCCAACCGTCGTTCCAAAGGCGATTGCCGCCGCAACACCCCAGCCCACATCCAATGAAGTCAACTGGATACCGGTGGCTTTCACCAACGCATCTGTGGCTGGTCCCAGCGCCTGGAACAGCAGTGTGATCACCAGGCCCAGGCCAATGAAACCAACACCAACCGTTATGGCGGAGATGAAGGCCCGACTTACTTTCTGCCCGAGGATGACCCCTAGAATGAAGATCACGATAGGCAGCATGACGGGTGCTCCAAGACCTGTCAGAAAATCCCCAATTGCTTTTACGGTTTCCATTTATCATTCTCCTTATTGATTATAAAATCTTTAGATCAGCGGGAACGCAAAATTTCTTCGATTCTGTCAATCACCTCCTTGATGCCAATGCCTGTTAAAGAAGGAATCCCATCCACCACGGGAATATCCAGGTCAAAGGGAACTTGTGCGGTTGAAATCACCAGGTCGGCATTCGGCGCTAAATTGGGCACCTCGGTAACACGGCATTGAATGGTAATAGCCTGCAAGCCGCGCTCTTCGAGAAATTCCTTGACTTTGATCGATACATGTGTGGATGTGGCGATAGCTGTGCCACAGGCAACCACGATCTTATAAACTTTCCCGGTGTTGCTATTCGCAGACATAGATTAATCCTCAGCGAATAGATCTCGGAAGGTTGTTTCAAACATCCAAATATCGTATTCGTACACATCGTCAAACGGCGGCGGGACAACCGCCAGCAGCCGGAATTTTTTCGACTCGAGTTGCGGCTGGAATTTTTCCATCACATTGCCAGGTTTCCCATATTGCGAATGCAGCACGATCGTCTCGGTTCCGTCCAGATCTTTGAGTAGTTCAAGGATTTCCTCGGTTTCGGAGGTCACCGAGTCCGGTTCGCAAATTGCAATCGTATAGTTTCCCGGTGTGCCACCGATAACGTCGACCCGGACCTTGCCCTCACTCAAGGTGAGCTCTGGCAGAATGTGGATATCCTGCAAGCCGCGCTTCTGCATGGCACGTGCAATGTAAAAACGCAAAATATGACGTAGATGCGCGTCCTCTTCAGTAGGCTTGGGAATGGATGTGCGGAACTTCATATAAGTTTCGGTTTGTTCAGGCTGCACTTTGGTTTGTGAGTCTAGCTTGAATTCCATCTTGTATTCTCCTTTTGGATCCCAATCGTCTGATCTATCCGGCCAGTATGACCTCAACGCCGAGTTTGCGAATTTTCTCGACCATCTCCGGCGGCACCCCTTTATCGGTGACGATTTTGTCGACAGCATTGAGCGGGCCGACTGAGGCAAAAGTGGTCACGCCAAACTTGGAGCTATCCGTGACAACAATCTTCTCGCGAGCGCTGTGGATCAACATTTGCTTGATCTGGGTATCTTCGATATTGTATTCGGTCAAGCCGTCCTCGAGACTGATCCCGCCAATCCCGATGAAGGCTTTGTCAACATGCAAATCCTGATAGACGTGCTCCGGGATTGGTCCGATCATAGACAGCTCGCGGGGACGTAGAATGCCTCCCGTCAAAATCAAGCGCGCATCGATCTCCAGTGAAAGATGATCGACAACGTGATTTGCAATTTGCAAGCAATTCGTCACGATCGTCAGATTGCGTTTCTCTTTCAACCCCCCAACAATTTCGAGTGTGGTCGTCCCGACATCCAGAGCAATGCTATCGCCGTCGTAGATCAATTCGGCAGCTTTGAGACCAATCGCTTTCTTAGCAGCTTGATTCTTTGAAGAACGCGTCTGGAACGGCGGTTCATAGCTCCGTCCCAAGCTGGCTACGGCACCCCCGTGAATACGCCGCAACATCCCCTGTCGATCTAGTTCATTAAGGTCGCGCCGGGCAGTCATCTCGGAGACAGAGAACATTTCACATATCTCTGGAATTTCGATTTGCCCTTCTTCCAGAATATGTTCAACAATTCTGTTCTGTCTTTCCATCGCGTTCATATCAGCTTCAACACTTCAGAATGACAAGCCAATGAAATTACATCAATAAATTTATCCATCATGATCTCTTGGTTATCAGATTACAGAATTCAATCGGCTTTTTGTCCAAAGATATATCAATTGAGTATTTGTTCGATATTGTTTATATATTACATAAATTATGTTCGTTTGTCAACAAATATAACACATTAGAACATCGAAGGTTGCGCATTACCTGGGCAAATGTCAACAATCGGTATTTAAAATAAAGATGAATCCTGAGGATACATTTGAGTGGATGCCATTGCTATTACCGACCAGATGGATAAGGGACACCAAATCCGTCAAGCCTGTAGTACGCTGAGCAGTTTGGATATCGACCAAAAGGTTAACCCCAATATATGGCAATATTTCGCGCGTAGGGTCAAGAATTTCGGTTATTTCTTAGGTTTTTCGGGATTCTGTGCAACTTGACGTGCTCACAGGGTTGTGCTACCATCATTCTAAATCTAAAGTCAAACGACCGTTTCGAGGAGATGAGCAAATGGTGCAAAACAAAGGTCGGGCGATCATGGTGTTTGCCCTGATTCTTCTTATCACAACGACCACCGCATGCGAGCGGTCGCTATCACAGGCCCCCCAGGCGACGCCTACTTTTAATCCCAACCAGTGTATTTCCGACTCCATTACCGACCTCAATGGACTTTGTTGAGGGGCTGATCACCCAAACGGCGATGGCTGAAACACCTGGAACAGTGGATCCCAATATGACTCCCAGCGAAATTACACCGGAGACTGGCGTCACAGCTACAGCCACACCTGAAGTGATGACGGGGAGCACATCGACCGCCACCCAGATCTCAATCATCTCCACCTCGACGCCGGGTACGACCTCGATCACCTCCACCCCGCCCGCTGTCGGCACGCTGCCGACCAGCTATGCACTACAGAGCGGTGAATTCCCCTACTGCATCGCCCGCCGCTTCAATCTCAACCCGGATGAATTGCTTTCGCTGAATGGTCTGACCGATGGCATGGTCTTCCAACCAGGCCTGGTGCTCAAGATCCCGCAGACCGGGAATCCCTTCCCCGGCACGCGCGCCTGGCACCCCCATCCTGCAACCTTCGTGGTCAGCAAAGCGGACGAAACCATCTACGGCGTGGCCTGCTACTACGGTGACATCGATCCCAATTCCATCGCGCAGACCAACAGCCTGGCGCTCTCGGCTACTCTCACGATGGGACAGCAAATTACGATCCCGTAACCTAAAACTTTGACCCGAACGCCCAAGCAGAGAAACCACTGCTTGGGCGTTTTCTTAGGGAGAAAGAGCATGTCATTCGAACTGCTTAGTAGTGAAACCATGTATCATGGCCGCGCCTTTGCCATCCGCCGCGACCAGGTCAAATTACCGGATGGGCGCACAACCGATTTCGATATCGTCGAACATCATGGTTCTGTGGTGTTGCTGCCTATTAATGAAAAAGGGGAGGTGCTCTTCGTACGGCAGTACCGTCATGCAGCAGCCAAGGATTTGCTTGAGTTGCCTGCTGGAACTTTGGATGAAGGCGAAGAACCCCTTGCCTGCGCCTTACGCGAGATCCGGGAAGAGACGGGCATGGCAGCAGGGCAGATGAAAGAAATCGGTCAATTTTATCTTGCACCTGGATATTCGACCGAACTCATGGTCGTATATTTGGCTACCGACTTGCGTTACGACCCGCTTGATCCGGACGCAGATGAATTCCTGCAGGTAGAAGCGATTTCCATAAAAAAGGCTCTCAGCATGGCAGAAAACGGGGAAATGCCGGATGCGAAATCATTGGCAGCTTTATGCATGACCAGAACACACTTAGAAAAGCTCCTGGCATAATCATTAATTCAATCAATCCCACTATCCTGCGTATTTTTATCCGAAATATGACAACTCGCAGGCTTATACAGGCTTTTAATTACTAACATAAGAGGAGAATGGGGAATAAACTTGTAACTGGGTAAAATTAGCTCCAATAAAATTAGTGATAAAATTCACATTTAGCTAAATTGCAGGTATCCCCACCTGCGTTTTCATTGAAGGAGTTGTTATGAAAAAAACAGTGGTAACGATCGACGGGAATGAAGCTGCCGCCTCGGTTGCCTTTCGCCTGAACGAGGTTGTCGCAATTTATCCCATCACCCCATCCTCCCCGATGGGCGAATTTGCCGATGAATGGGCTTCCAAGGGCAAACCCAATCTCTGGGGCACCATTCCCCAGGTGATCGAGATGCAATCTGAAGGTGGCGCGGCTGGTGCAGTGCACGGTGCGCTGCAAGCTGGCGCGCTGACCACTACTTTCACAGCCTCGCAAGGCTTGCTCCTGATGATTCCGAACATGTTCAAGATTGCCGGCGAGTTGACCAGCACGGTTTTCAACGTGGCAGCACGCTCGATTGCTGCCCAGGCACTCTCGATCTTCGGAGATCACTCGGACGTGATGGCTACGCGGCAAACTGGCTTCGCCCTGCTATCATCAGGCTCGGTTCAGGAGGCTCACGATTTTGCCGCCATCGCACAGGCAGCGACGCTGAAGACTCGTGTACCGTTCCTACATTTCTTCGATGGCTTCCGTACTTCCCATGAAGTCACCAAAATCGAACAATTAAGCAATGACGATCTGGCCCCGTTAATCGACGAGGACGCTATCCGCCAGCACCGTTCACGCGGACTTTCACCGGATCATCCTTTCATTCGCGGTACCGCGCAAAACCCGGATGTATTCTTCCAGGCCCGCGAGACCGTCAACCCGTATTACGCCAAGACGCCGGGGATTGTCCAGGAGGTGATGGATCAATTCACCCAGATTGTCGGACGCGCCTACCACCTGTTCGATTACAGCGGTCATCCCGAAGCTGAGCGGATCATCATCTTGATGGGATCCGGCGGCGAGACGGCTGAAGCGACGGTTAAATATCTAGCCGAGAAGGGTGAAAAAGTCGCTGCGATCCGCGTGCGGCTGTACCGTCCATTCTCGATGGAACACTTCGTCGCTGCCCTGCCCAAGACGGTTAAAACCATCGCTGTGCTGGACCGCACCAAGGAACCCGGATCAGGTGGCGAACCTCTCTATCTCGATATCGTCAATGCGTTGGTTGAATCCGGTCGAACCGGGATCAAAGTTATCGGTGGACGCTATGGCTTGTCGTCGAAAGAGTTCACGCCCGCCATGGTCAAAGGCGTACTGGATGAACTCACCAAGCCCACGCCTAAGAATCACTTTACCATCGGGATCAACGACGATCTTTCGCATACCAGCTTGTTGTACGATCCAGCCTTCTCAGTCGAGCACCCCGAGACCGTTCGCTGCTTGTTCTTCGGCCTCGGCTCGGATGGCACGGTGGGCGCCAATAAGAACTCGATCAAAATCATCGGCGAGGAAACCCAGAACTATGCCCAGGGTTATTTCGTCTACAACTCGAAGAAATCCGGCTCGCTGACCATCTCGCATCTGCGCTTTGGCCCTAAACCAATCGAAGCCCCGTACCTGATCGCCCCCAATACTGCGAACTTTGTTGCCTGCCACCAGTTCACATTTC
The DNA here is from genome assembly GCA_963790075.1 of uncultured Chloroflexia bacterium. Classification (GTDB taxonomy): domain Bacteria; phylum Chloroflexota; class Anaerolineae; order Anaerolineales; family Villigracilaceae; genus CAYOUV01. The sequence continues at coordinate 236,524 of CAWBNG010000004.1, read as the reverse complement.
TTGAACGCTTCGACATCCTGAAATATTCCCAACCTGGTAGCGTCTTCTTATTGAACAGCTTCTACGGTCCAGACGAAGTCTGGGACACCCTACCCCGTGAAGCCCAACAGGCCATTTTAGACAAGAACCTGAAATTTCACGTCATCAATGCTTATGATGTAGCCGAGAAAACCGGCATGGGCAATCGCATCAATACCATCATGCAGACCTGCTTCTTCGCGATTTCCGGCGTTTTACCGCGTGAACAAGCCATTGCTGAAATCAAGCATGCGATCGAGAAAACATACGGCAAGCGCGGCGAGGCAGTTGTGAAACAGAACTTTAACGCCGTCGACCAGACCCTGGTCAACCTGCACGAAGTCAAGGTTCCGGCTAAAGCGACCAGTACGCTCACACGCCGCGCCCCGGTGCCGGAGCAGGCGCCCAAGTTCGTCCGTGAGGTGCTTGGTCCGATGATCGCCTTCGAAGGCGACGACGTCCCGGTCTCAGCCCTGCCTGATGATGGCACTTATCCGTCAGCCACGACGCAGTGGGAAAAGCGCAACATCGCCCTTGAGATCCCGGTCTGGGAACCGGACCTGTGCATCCAATGTGGCAAATGTGTCATGGTCTGCCCGCACGCTGTGATCCGTCACAAGGTCTACGATACGGCACTGCTCAAAGATGCTCCCAAAACCTTCAAACACATGGACTCCAAATTCCGCGAATTCCCGGATATGGCTTATACCGTCCAGGTCGCGCCTGAAGACTGCACCGGCTGCACACTTTGCGTGGACGCCTGCCCGGTCAAAGACAAGACACAGGTCGGTCGTAAAGCCATCAATATGGCTCCGCAGCCCGCATTGCGCGAGACCGAAGCCGCCAACTGGGACTACTTCATGAGCCTGCCGGACGTTGACCGCACCTTGGTCAACCCATCGACGATCAAGAATTCCCAGCTGCTGCGACCGCTATTTGAGTTCTCCGGTGCCTGTGCCGGCTGCGGTGAGACCCCCTACGTTAAGCTGGTCTCGCAGCTCTTCGGCGATCGCGCCATCATTGCCAACGCGACCGGCTGCTCATCCATTTACGGAGGCAATCTACCAACCACTCCATGGTCAGTCAACGCAGCTGGCCGCGGTCCGGCCTGGTCTAACTCGCTTTTCGAAGACAATGCCGAGTTCGGTCTGGGTATGCGCCTGACGGTTGACAAGCAAACTGAGTTTGCCCGCGAACTCGTAAAACTGCCGCAGATAACCAGAGTACTCGGTGATTCTCTGGTCGACGACCTGCTCAACGCCGATCTGAGCGATGAATCCGGTATCAACCAACAACGTAAACGCGTCGTGGAACTCAAGCAGAAACTGGCCAAGGTAAACGACCCGCGTGCGAAGGACCTGCTCAGCCTGGCCGACAGTCTGGTTAAGCGCTCAGTCTGGATCATCGGCGGTGACGGTTGGGCCTATGACATTGGCTACGGTGGGCTCGATCACGTATTGGCCTCGGGACGTAACGTCAACGTGCTGGTGCTCGATACCGAAGTGTACTCCAACACAGGCGGACAGGCTTCCAAGGCCACTCCGCGGGGTGCGGTCGCCAAGTTCGCCATGAGTGGTAAAGGCCTGCCCAAAAAGGACCTGGGCCTGATCGCCATGGCTTACGGGTACGTCTACGTGGCGCGCGTGGCAATGGGTTACAACGACCAGCAGACGCTGCGAGCCTTCCTGGAAGCCGAGTCTTATGATGGCCCATCACTGATCATCGCCTACAGTCATTGCATCAGCCACGGTTACGATTTGGCCCGCGGCCTTCAACAGCAGAAACTGGCGGTCCAATCGGGCGCCTGGCCGATCTATCGCTACGATCCGCGCCTGGCCGAGGCCGGTACCAATCCGTTGATCATCGAATCCAAAGAGCCTAGCATTCCACTATCTGATTACGTCTACAATGAGACGCGTTACAAGATGCTGCTCCAGAGTAACGAAGAGCGCGCCGAGAAATTACTCAAAGAAGCCCAACAAGACGTCAAATCCCGCTGGACACTTTACCAGCAAATGGCCGCCATGCACTACAACGATGAGACCGGCAGCGAAGAAAAACATTAATCGATGCCAATGGGGATAGGGACAAATCCCTGTCCCCATTGTATTCACAAGGAAGGGAATCATGACGGATCTGAATACCACTTATCTTGGACTTGAGCTCAAAAACCCACTCGTAGCCTCGGCCTCACCGCTCTCGAAGAAAATCAGTACTGTCCAAAAACTGGAACAGGCCGGGGTTGGCGCTATCGTGATGTACTCGCTCTTCGAAGAACAGATCATTCACGAAAGCCTGGAACTCGACCATTACCTGACCCGCGGCACCGAATCATTTGCCGAAGCATTAACCTATCTTCCAGAAACGGGCACTTACAGCATGGGCCCGGATAAGTATCTCGATCACCTGAGCGCAGTTAAGAAAGCTGTCAGTGTGCCAGTGATTGGCAGCTTAAACGGTGTTTCGAAAGGCGGTTGGGTCAGGTACGCTCGCTACATTCAGGAGGCTGGCGCTGATGCGCTCGAACTCAACCTGTACTACCTTGCAACCAACCCAGACCTGAAGAGTCAGGATCTGGAGGCGGCGCAGATCGATTTGGTCAAAGAGGTTAAATCGGCGATCACCATTCCGCTGGCAATCAAACTGAGCCCGTTCGCCACCTCATTAGCCAATATTACGCGCCGTCTGGTCGAAGCCGGAGCCAATGGTCTGGTGTTGTTCAATCGCTTCTATCAACCCGATTTCGACCTGGAAGAGCTTGAAGTGGTGCCCAACCTGGAGCTTAGCACTTCCAGTGATCTACGGCTGCCGCTGCGCTGGATTTCGATCTTATATGGCAAAATCGATGCCGATTTTGCTCTCACCAGTGGTGTCCACACTTCCAAAGATGTACTCAAGTCAATGATGGCTGGCGCTAAAGTAGCCATGATGGCGTCCGAACTGCTACACAACGGCGTACAACGCGTACCGGCGATGCTGGCCGAATTACAAAAATGGATGCAGGAACATGAGTACGAGTCGATCAAGCAAATGCAGGGAAGCATGAGCCAACAATCCGTGGCTGAACCTGCCGCCTTCGAACGGGCCAACTATATGAAAGTGCTCAATTCCTGGATCGATCTCCCTTAGTCTAAAACCACGGCAAACAAAAAGCCCCCGATTGGGGGCTTTTTATGATAACCAGAGCGAGGCGGTCGGCTAACTTTGTTCCACATTAGAGGGAGCGTTCTTCTTCTGCCGGTAGGTAATCCGTCCACGAGAAAGGTCGTAAGGAGACATCTCCACTTGAACATGATCGCCCAGCAAAATACGAATATAATATTTGCGCATTTTGCCGGATAGGTAGGCGAGAACTTCGTGGCCGTTATCCAGCACCACCCGGAATTGAGTCCCGGGTAACGCCTCGATTACCGTTCCTTCCATCTTAATTTTTCCCTCATCCTTCGCCATACACGCCTCCTATACCGGTCGGTCCAAAAGGAAGATCGGCCGGTAACTATACATTATTCGTTGTCTTTAGACTGACGTCGCTTAATTCGTCGGACGGATTTTTTCTTTTCCATTCGACGCAGTTCGCTTTTAGAAACAAACCAGCGTTTTCGACGAACAGTACTCAATACGCCGCTCTTCACAACTTTCTTACGGAATCGTTTGAGTAGCCCATCCTGAGACTCACCGGAGCGCAGCACTACAGTTGCCAATGTACTCACCTCCTTCCAAAAAAAAGGAAATAATAGCCATAGAAAACAAAAAACCCGGCTGAGGCGCAGATTCAGCCGAGGCTATAAGTCAGCCCACCAACTTTCAACAAAGTAGTCAAAATGTCCGCTGGTAACTCCTCGACTGTGGTGTTAAGGGATGGACAAATCCGTCCACTCAACGCATACTGCGTATAAGATTATACCAAATAAAGGATTGACTGAAAAGAGGTAGCCGGAAATAGATACGAAAAGTCCCTTGGCAATGACCTACTCTCCCGGGGGGTTACCCCCCAAGTACCATCAGCGCTGACGGGCTTAACTACCGGGTTCGAGATGTAGCCGGGTGTGCCCCCGTCGCTCCAATCACCAAGGGACGTTTTCACAAGTATAAAGTTCTGAACAGCAATATGACTCACATGCGAGAAGTACCAAGTTCTCCGCACCACGGGATTATAAGCCCTCGACCATTAGTACGGCTTAGCTCAATACATTACTGTACTTACACACGCCGCCTATATAGCAGGTGGTCTACCTGCGGTCTTACTCCCTTGATGGGATTACAGGGATCTCATCTTGAGGCGAGTTTCCCACTTAGATGCTTTCAGCGGTTATCTCTGCCGGACGTAGCTACCCAGCGATGCCGTTGGCACGACAACTGGCACACCAGCGGTCCGTCCACCCCGGTCCTCTCGTACTAGGGGCAGATCCTCTCAAATCCCTTACGCCCACAGCGGATAGAGACCGACCTGTCTCACGACGGTCTGAACCCAGCTCGCGTACCGCTTTAACGGGCGAACAGCCCGACCCTTGGGACCTTGTCCAGCCCCAGGATGCGATGAGCCGACATCGAGGTGCCGAGCGAAGTCGTCGATGTGAACTCTTGGACTTCACCAGCCTGTTATCCCCGGGGTAGCTTTTATCCGGTAAGCCACGGCCCTTCCACTCGGTACCGTGGGATCACTAAGCCCTACTTTCGTATCTGCTCGACGCGTTGGTCTTGCAGTCAAGCTCCCTTATGCCTTTGCACTCTTTGGTAGGTTTCCATTCTACCTGAGGGAACCTTTGGGCGCCTCCGTTACCTTTTAGGAGGCGACCGCCCCAGTCAAACTGCCCACCTGGCACGGTCCCCCACCCGGTTTACGGTGTGGGGTTAGGGTCTAGGCATAGTCAGGGTGGTATTTCACTGACGGCTCCACCGAGGCTAGCGCCCCAGCTTCAAAGCCTCCCACCTATCCTACACAAACCATACCCAAACGCAATGCCAAGCTGCAGTAAAGCTCCACGGGGTCTTTTTGTCCTGCTGCGGGTAGGCCGCATCTTCACAGCCATTTCAATTTCACCGGGTCCTTCGTTGAGACAGTGCTCTAGTTGTTACACCGTTCGTGCGGGTCGGAACTTACCCGACAAGGAATTTCGCTACCTTAGGACCGTTATAGTTACGGCCGCCGTTCACCGGGGCTTCAGTTCAAAGCTTCGCTTACGCTAACCTCTCTCTTTAACCTTCCGGCACTGGGCAGGTGTCAGCCCCTATACATCGCCTTTCGGCTTAGCAGAGACCTGTGGTTTTGTTAACCAGTCACTAGAGCCATTTCACTGCGACCCCCCGGTGCTTTGGATTAACCTCACACCAGGAGGCACCCCTTATCCCTAAGTTACGGGGCTAATTTGCCTAATTCCTTAACGAAGGTTCTCCCGTTCGCCTTGGTATACTCTACCCGTCTACCAGTGTCGGATTGCGGTACGGGCATTCAAAATTCAACGTTTAGAGGCTTTTCTTGGCAGCAAGGCTCAACCACTTATGCCTCAAGGGCTCGCTCTCGCCTCAGCTCAGTCTGCGGATTTACCTACAGACCTCAACACCTAAGCGGATCGCACCTGCACAACCAATCGCAGGCTGGCCTACCTCGCTGCGTCCCCCCATCACTCATCTTGAATGGTTCCGGAATGTTGACCGGATGTCCATCACCTACGCCTTTCGGCCTCGGCTAAGGACCCGACTAACCCGACGCGGAATGACCTGGCGTCGGAAACCTTAGACTTACGGCGAACACGGTTCTCACGTGTTTATACGCTACTCATGCCTGCATTCTCACTTCCGCCCGCTCCAGCCGCCCTTGTCGGTCGACCTTCACCGCAGACGGAACGCTCCCCTACTACCCCAGCTTGCGCTGAGATCCATAGCTTCGGTACCAAACTTAGCCCCGTTGGATTTTCCGCGCAAGGTCACTAGACCAGTGAGCTATTACGCACTCTTTAAAGGGTGGCTGCTTCTAAGCCAACCTCCTGGTTGTTCGAGTAACCTCACCTCGTTTCCCACTTAGTCTGGATTTGAGGACCTTAGCCGATGGTCTGGGCTGTTTCCCTTTCGACGACGAAACTCATCTCCCGCCGTCCGACTGCCATGCTATGGAGTACCGGCATTCCGAGTTTGATTGGGTTCTGTAAGCGGTAAGCCCCATAGCCCATTCAGTGCTGTACCTCCGGTACTAAACGCATGACGCTAGCCCTAAAGCTATTTCGGGGAGAACAAGCTATCTCCGAGTTCGTTTGGCATATCACCTCTACCCACAGCTCATCCCATAATTTTGCAACATTAATGGGTTCGGGCCTCCACGAGCGTTTAAACTCGCTTCACCCTGGCCATGGGTAGCTCACCCGGTTTCGTGTCTAATCCCAGCGACTATACGCCCTATTCAGAACTCGCTTTCGCTACGGCTACGGGTGTAACTCCCTTAACCTTGCCACTGAGATTAACTCGCAGGCTCATTCTCCAAGAGGCACGCCGTCAGGCATAGCACCGCGCAC
>CAWBNG010000004.1:0-227500 GCA_963790075.1 uncultured Chloroflexia bacterium | reverse complement strand
TTAGACACAAGGTATCTAACCCTCGTGACCACATGGGGTATTAGCAGACCTTTCGATCTGTTATCCCCCGCTTCGGGGTAGGTCACCAACGCGTTACTCACCCGTTCGCCACTAGGAAGCCTCTAAGCAAGCTCAAAGGCTCCTCGTTCGACTTGCATGTATTAGGCACGCCGCCAGCGTTCATCCTGAGCCAGGATCAAACTCTCCGCAAAAAAATCACTCTTTCGAGTGGGGGATTACATACGGAGTTTTACTGGATTTGACAGGTTTTGTTGCTTCCTATCACTTTTCAGTTGTTAAGGTTCCGTCAACGAAGCGGGCTAAATTCTACCCGCATCAAGTTGGCCTGTCAAGACTTTCTACGGACAGAGACAAAATTACCGATGTTCTTAGTTCAACATCGGGGCGTCAGACTGCGAAACCTTTTGGCTTGTGTCTCTGACGGGACGTCTCTACTCAATTGTAAGCGATCTGTCTTGGAAAGGCGAGATCGTTCTCTGATTGACTGGCCTGCTAATTATACACATGCCAATCTATTTGTCAAGGTTTTCATGAAAAATTGCCCGTTTTCTCTCGCTCCGCCAATTTCGCAGACCCTGGACGAAGGCGTAATTATACGCCCTCCGGTCGATCTGTCAAGGGATTCTTGCATTTGTCAGACATTATAGGCAAAGAAATCGTTGGTTAAGACGATTTCCGCCAACCTTGAACGTACAACGCGATCAAATGAACCGCATTCCCCACCCCATCTTCTGCAACCCGACCCAGCGCGAGGAAGGGTTGGACATCACCCCGCGAGCCATAGGTGAGAATCGTGATTTTCATGCTGCATTTGGAAAAATAAAATGAGCAGGTTCTAACCTGCCTTTGGTGAGTACTAATCCATTACTTGCCGGCCAGCCAGCGCCCGCAGGAGCGTATTCTGGTCCGCATATTCCAAATCTCCCCCGACGGGTAAACCACGCGCCAGACGTGTAATCCGCACCCCATAAGGCTCTAGTTGCTGTTGCAGGTAGAGCGCTGTGGCATCCCCTTCCATGCTCGGATTAGTTGCCAGGATAATTTCTTTGGCGTCCCCTTTTGCAACCCGGTCAACCAACGCTTGGATTTTCAAATCATCCGGCCCAATCCCCTCGATTGGAGAAAGGACACCATGCAATACGTGATATTTTCCTTGAAAACCGCCTGTACGCTCCAAAGCCAGCACATCCAGCGCTTCCTCCACGACGCAAATCACTGCGCCATCACGACTCGGGCTATCGCAGACTTCGCAGCGCTCGCGTCCAGCTACCGTGAAATTGAAACACTCCTGGCAGAACGCAACGCGGTCTTTGATATCAGTCAGTGCTTCTGCCAGTTCCTGGGAGATATCTCGCGGCGCGCGCAATAGATAGAACGCCAGCCGCGAGGCCGATTTCGGGCCAATTCCCGGCAGGCGTTCGAATGCGTTAATCAGGTTTTGAAGGGGTTCAGGGAGGATCATTTTCGTAGAAACACAGTCTGGCGCTTCACAGACTAGAACGGCAATCCGCCGGACAGCGGACCCAGGCGCTCCGCCGCCAATTCACGCGAGCGGTCCAAAGCCAGGTTGACTGCTGTGAGCACCAAGTCTTGCAACATTTCAGCATCGGCATCCTTGAGCAAAGCCGGATCGATCTCAACCGCCGTGCACTTCTGGTCACCGGTCATGCTAACCGTGATCGCACCGCCGCCAGCCGTAGCAGTAACGATCTCCTCGGCCAGCTTGGCTTGTGCCTCCGCAAGTTGCTGCTGCAGTTTTTGGATCTGCTGCATCATACCACCCTGTCCGCCGCCCCCAGGCGGCCGATTGAATCCCTTTGCCATAAGATACTCCTATTCTTGAATATCCACGATCTCTCCCCCATGTTGCAGTGCGGCCGCCACCATGCCATCCTGCTTAACGTTCGGGGGGAGTTTTCCTTTTGCATTCGTCACCACACAACGGATTTTCAAGTCAACATCCAATAAATCTGCTAATACCTTGCTGGTCAGTTCAAGGTGTTCAGGTTTTTCCATTTTAGAAATCAGCACATCGCTGGTGAAACCCAGGATCAGTTCATTACCCTGTACATCGATCGACTTGCACGAGTTGAGCAGCGCGGCCAGATTGGGGGAACTGGCCCTGACAGATGCCGCTACCCGTTTCCAGTTATTGATGATCTGGCCGGCCGGGATAAGCGGCGCATCAGCCTTGTTGATAGGCGCTTCGGACTTCGCCTTAGGCTTGCTACCCTTCTCTTTAACTGGAGGTTCGCCCACTGGGGAATCCTTGGGTTGGGACGCCGGGCGTTTTTCGGTTTTAGTCGGGAGGAGTGCTTCCTTTGTCGGCTGATCGAGCACCTCGGCCAACGCCAGTTCGAGGCTGAGTGCAGGCTGCCAGCCACCGCGTAAATCAGTCGCTGCAGCATTGAAAGTTTTGATCATACGCAGCACGTCCGATGTGGCAAATACCTGCGCGTGCTCGGACATGCGCTGTTTTACATCTTTGGTATTCTCAACTTCTTCCGCGTTGCCCAACTGAAACAACATCAACGACCGGAAGTAGTCCACAATCTGCCGCGCTAGTGCACGTGGGTCAGTTCCAGAGTCGAGGGCAGTGTGAATAGTCTCCAACCCGGCTGCAGGCTGCTGGTCCCGGATCGAATCGACCAGATCCAGCACAGTTTGGCTGGTAGCCGTGCCAAGCACGGTCTGCGTCAAGGACAGGGTGATCTTTTCTCCCGTAGAGGCCAATTGATCCAGCAATGATTGGGCATCTCGCACGCTACCGGTTGCCTGACGGGCAATCAGGGTCAGGGCGTCATCTTCGGCTTTGAGTTTCTCTTCCTTGACGATCTGTTTGAGATTGAGAACGATATCATCCACCGGCACACGACGGAACTCGTGGCGCTGGCAGCGCGAGAGCACGGTAGCCGGAATTTTGTGAATTTCGGTCGTTGCCAGCACGAAAATAGCATGGGGCGGCGGCTCTTCGAGGGTTTTCAAGAGAGCATTGAAGGCGGCTGTCGAAAGCATGTGGACTTCGTCGATGATATAGATCTTATACTTACCCTGCGTTGGCGAAAAATTTATCTTGTCGCGCAAGTTGCGGATATCATCAACGCTGGTATTGGAAGCCGCATCGATCTCGATTAAGTCGAGGAAGCGGTTCTCGATGACCGCTTTACAGTGTGGGCATGCATTACAGGGACGCGCAGACACATCTTCCGCCTGGCAGTTGACCGCCTTGGCCAGCAAACGAGCAACGGTGGTCTTGCCCGTACCGCGCGGACCGGAGAACAGGTAGGCATGGCCGACACGATCTGCCATTAACGCGTTGCGCAAGGTCTGCACCACGTGCTGCTGACCAATCACTTCATCCCATTTTTGGGGTCGCCATTTTCGATAAAGAGCTTGAGACATAATACTTGAGAAAATCCCTAAGGAATACGATAAATCGCCCGTACGCTTCCCTGTGCGTCTACCAGGCTGGCCAACTCGCCAGACTTCCAAACGGTCCGAGTTCGGCCCCAGTACAAATCGATGACCGTGTCGTTGCCAAAGCCGGAATGAACCTGAACAGCTCCGTTTTTGTAAAGCTTGAGTGTCGGAAAAATGTAGGCATCGCCATCACCATTCTGCAGTTGCCATCCGGTCAAATCAAGCTCGCCCTCACCGTTATAGCGGATCAAGACCGTCTCAGACCCGAGTGTCCCGGCCCCGACAACACTGACGATCTCGACCGGCATTGGCTCGTCCTGGTTGGCAGTGGGCAGCGGAGAAGAGGGCGTCGCAGCAGAGACTGGGGCCGACGTCGCTGCTGCAGGCGCAACCGGTTGGGAGGGCTGCGGTACATTGCGCATGGCCCGGTCGTGCCAGAACAGGATCGCTCCGGTCACACTGGCCGATACGATGACGTTTAACAGCAGATACAACAGCAAGCGACGCGGCTCACGCATATACCTTGTATAATAGCACAAAGTAAGATGCGGATGGGGAATTTTTTAAAAATTTGGCACAAAATATCCCGGGTAAATCAATTTGTAAGACTACTGAAATATTTCCTGTAAGGTTGAATGTGTTTTAATGGTCAAGCTCTTTGTGGAGAACTTAGCCCAATGCAAAGTAATGGATGGAGATTCTCATTATGGCCCAACTTTTGGCTTAATTTCCTGCCAGGTCGATGCCCCGTCAACTGATTTGACCAGGGCAATCTGATCGCCGTCACGGGCTACAGCCCAGATGCTGTTGGCATCCACAAAACTAAACTGACCATCCCAGTTGACAGTTTTGACCTTCGTCCAGGTATGACCGGTATCGTCTGAGCGCTGGATATCGCGGCCCAACGCAAAAGCGGTCATCTGTCCGATGAATTTCAGGTCTCCGCCGGGATAAGGATAGGTAGCCCAACTTAAACCGTTATCTTGGGTCTGATAGAGATAAAACTGGCTGATTTTCTGTCCATTATTGAACTGATCGCATTTAAGCACAAAATCACCGGCCTGTTCCGTGAACAACAGCGGGGAGTGGAGGCCGCAGTACCACTGATTGAACAGGTCAGTCGTACCGGCCGGGGCTGGTAATCCCACTTCGTCCCAGGTCGCGCCGCCATCTTGGGTTTTGAAGAAATGGGGGATCGGCGCCACGCCACGACAGTCGATCGTCATCCAGCCATTTTGGATTGTGGCAAACACCAAACCTGTTTTGGAACAACTTTGCGTACCGCTCAAATCATTCATGGGCGATACCAGCGTTCCCCAGGTTTGGCCCCCATCATTGCTGCCCAACAAAACGTAATAATCGTGGTTCATCCCAGCCCCGACGTGCACCAGCAGCCAACCATGCTGGGCGTCCAGGAAGAAAGGCGCCTCAGGCAGGAAGGATTCCTGATAGAGCGCCGGCTCAATCAAACCGCTGTAATCCCAGGTCGCACCGCCATCGTGGGTAAACCAAACGTAAGCCGCCGAGGGGGCTATCGGCTCCAAGTTAGAATACACTACCCAGCCATTCAGGTCATCTAAAAATGTCCCAACAGCTTTTTGGGGTTGGCTCGGATCAGCCGAAGCTGGTTCGGGCGGGGTCCGGTCCTGCCAGGTCAAGCCGCCATCAGAGGTGTGGAAGGCATGGTTGCTGGCGCCATCCAGGCCGCCAATCGCCCAGCCATTCATCAGGTTCAGCATATGGATGTAGGTCAGCTTGATCGCCTGCCCGGCTGATAGGTGCGTGATGAGTGGACCAACCGGAGGTACGGCGGTAGCGGTCTGCGGTTCAGGCAGGGTTGGCGTCATGGTCACGGTTGGCGGATCAATCTTGGCTGGAACCGTGTCCGGTGGTGTGTCCGTCGAAAGTACAAGGGTCGGGGTTGGCGTTACGACAGTTGAAAATTCGCAAGCCAGAGTTAAAAAGACCCCTGCAAACAAGGGGGCGAGGCGCTTGAATTTCATTTTCACATCCGGGAATAGGAGACGCTCAGGTATTACTCATCCTGATTATATTCGTAAACCTGAGCGACCCAATCCCCCATTTGGCGTTGTTCGACCAGATCCAAGCCATGCGCTTGTGTGGCAGAAATGACGGATTCGGCCTGCTCCTGCAGGATGCCCGACAAGATCAGCGCGCCGTCCTGCGCCACCAGGTCAGCCAAACCCTCGTCCAAGAGATGCAGAATGATCGGGGCCAGGATATTGGTGATCACCAGTGGCGCGTTGTCGTAAGGATATTGCTCATCAATTATCTCGCGTACCGAACCATGGCCGAGCACAAATTCAGCGCCGATGCCATTCGCGTCGGCGTTTTCGCGTGCTGAGCGGACGGCTTCATCTTCGATATCCACGCCCAGGGCATGCGTCGCGCCCAGTTTGAGAGCCGCAATGGACAGGATACCCGAACCACAGCCAACGTCGATCACCACGTCATCGATTGGCACCCATTCTTCGAGCAATTCAAGGCACAACTGGGTGGTTGGGTGCGTGCCGGTTCCAAAAGCCATTCCCGGATCGATGCGGATGGGGATGCGCTCTGGCTCCGGCGAATCTAACCAAATCGGGACGATGATCAAGCGCATACCAACCGGGATGGGCTGGTAATGCTGCTTCCAGGCTTCCATCCAATTCTGATCTGCAATCGGTGTAAAGGCTGCGGGGGGTAGCGGCTGGATGCGCCCCAGATACCAGAGTGCTTCTTCGAGCTTCTGGCGTCTCTCTTCCAGGTTTTCGTCCACGGGTAAATAAGCGCGGACCGTCACCGGTCCAGCCGGCGTGCCGGGATCATCGGCGTTTCTAAAGCGCACACCGCTCTCCACGGCCACACCGTTGGGAGCGAAGCGCGCTAAAACATCTGCCACCGCTTCGGCCAGTTCACCGTCTAACGTGAGGGATACTTCAAGCCAGTTCATTGAAAATAAGAATAGAACCCAGTCTATTCCAAGGTCTCCCTTAATTTCTGCTAGCCTCCCAAGGTCTCATTCAACCAATCCAAAAAACCTCTTTCGTTCGGCTGCGGGGTGGTGCCCAGAGTCTCGGCCAGCTTCTCGAACAACTCCCGCTGCTCGTGGCTCAATTTTGCGGGAACATTCACATTGACGAAAACCTTTTGATCGCCGCGCCCGTTGCGGCGTACGTGGGGTACGCCTTTTCCTTTGAGTGTAAAGACTTTGCCAGGCTGCGTGCCAGCCGGGATATGCAATTTTTCATCTCCATCCACGGTCGGGACTTCGATCTGCGCGCCAAGCGCAGCCTGAGCAATATTGATGTCAATATTGAGCAGGATGTCATTTTCGCGGCGTTTGAAGAATTTATGCTTGCCGACATCCAGCAGCAGATACAGGTTGCCGTTCGGTCCACCGTTGACGCCCGGTTGGCCTTCGCCTGCCAGGCGGATTTGCGTACCCTGGTCCACACCTGCGGGTATCTGGACCTTTTTGGTAACCGTCTTGCGCTCCAGCCCCCCACCGCGGCAGGTGTGGCACGGCGATGTAATCACTTCGCCGCGACCATTGCAAGTCGGGCAGGCAGCCGTCTGGACCATCTGGCCCAGGAAAGTCTGGCGCACCTGGCGCACCTCGCCCTGTCCGCCACAGGTAGTGCAGCGCTGGGGGGTCGTGCCGGGTTCCGCTCCCGATCCAGCACAGGTCGAGCAAACCTCGTCCCGCTGGAACTGGATCTCCTTCTCAACGCCAAAGATCGCTTCCTCGAAAGTCAGGGAAACCTGCATCTGTAAGTCGCGTCCACGGCGTGGAGAGCGACGTGAGCGCCGCCCACCCATACCGAAACCGAAACTGCCGAAGATTTCATCAAATAAGTCGGCAAAGTCGGTGGTGAAGTCGGGCATACCGCCCAGGTCACCCAGACCGGCATGGCCAAAGCGGTCATAGCGCGCACGCTTATCCGGGTCGGAAAGCACGCCGTAAGCTTCGTTGATCTCTTTGAATTTTTCCTCAGCATCCGGCTCCTTGTTGACGTCCGGATGGAACTGGCGCGCCAGCTTGCGGAAGGCGGACTTGATCTCATCGACCGAGGCCGTCCGCGAGACACCGAGGACTTCATAATAATCGCGTTGGGTCATCATTTTTTATCTTTAATGCGGGCTTGCGTAACGGGGAAAAATCCCGAGCAACCTCAGGAGACGCGCTTGCCGTTTCTTAGCTCCGCCGTGCAGCTCAAATAGACCACTCACTCTTTGACTTCGCCATCAACTACTTCGCCCTCGTCGGACGAATCGCCCGGTTCAGACTCACCCGAGGCAGCTTCCGCTTGCGGATTTTCATATACGCTGGCGCCGATCTTCTGGATCAGCTGTCCCAGCTTCTCGGTGGCCTGCTTGATGGCTTCTGGATCATCACCTTCCGCCACCTGACGAACTTCAGCAACTCCGGCATCGATCTCACTCTTGACCTCCGCTGGCACTTTGTCACCGAATTCCTTAAGCGCCTTCTCGGCCGCATAGGCAGTATTGTCGGCCTGGTTGCGAACCTCGATCAATTCCTTGCGCTTGCGATCTTCCTCGGCATTGGCTTCGGCGTCTTTCCTCATCTGCTCAACCTCGGCATCCGAAAGACCGGAGGAGGCCGTGATGGTAATATGCTGGCTGCGACCGCTGGCTTTATCCTGGGCAGTGACCTTGAGGATACCGTTGGCATCGATGTCAAAAGTTACTTCGATCTGCGGAACACCGCGCGGCGCAGGTGGGATTCCGTCCAGGACGAACTTGCCCAGCGATTTATTGTCTGCAGCCATCGGACGTTCACCCTGCAGGACATGGATTTCAACCTGGGTCTGGCTGTCGCTGGCAGTTGAAAAAACCTGGCCGCGGCGGGATGGGATCGTGGTATTGCGTTCGATCAGCGGAGTGGCTACTCCGCCCAATGTCTCAACCGAAAGTGTCAGGGGCGTAACGTCGAGCAGTAAAATATCTTTGACTTCGCCGCCCAGCACGCCGCCCTGAATGGCAGCGCCAATCGCCACAACTTCGTCCGGATTGACACCCTTGTGCGGCTCCTTGCCGAAGAAAGCACGTACCCGGTCTTGCACAGCAGGCATACGCGTCATGCCGCCGACCATGACGATCTCGTTGATGTCACCCGCATTCAATCCGGCGTCAGCCAAAGCCTGCTTGACGGGTGCGATGGTGCGGTCGACCAGATCGCTGGTAAGCTGCTCCAGTTTGGCGCGTGTTAGCGTCATCACCAGATGCTTCGGGCCGCTGGCATCCGCCGTCAGATACGGCAGGTTGATTTCTGTCTGCATGACCGTGGAGAGTTCGATCTTAGCTTTCTCGGCTGCCTCTTTGAGACGCTGCAAGGCCTGGCGGTCCTGACCCAGGTCAATCCCGTTTTCCTTTTTGAACTCTTCCATCAGGTGATCCATGATACGCTGGTCGAAGTCGTCACCGCCCAGGAAGGTGTCTCCGCTGGTCGAGCGCACCTGGAACACGCCGTCTCCGACTTCCAGGATGGAAATATCGAAGGTACCGCCGCCCAAGTCATAGACGGCGATAACCTCATTGGTCTTCTTATCCAGGCCATACGCCAGAGAAGAAGCGGTCGGTTCGTTGATGATGCGCAGCACTTCCAGACCAGCAATCTTGCCGGCATCCTTGGTGGCATTGCGTTGAGCATCGTTGAAATAGGCCGGGACGGTGATCACAGCCTGGGTCACAGGTTCGCCCAGATAGGCTTCCGCATCCGCTTTGATCTTGGTCAATATCATCGCCGAAACCTCGGGCGGTGAATATTCTTTTTCGTCCAGCGTGACACGCACATCCCCATTCGAAGCTCCGCTAACTTTGTACGGCATACGTTTCTTGGTACGTTCCACCTCGGGATCGTCAGCCTTACGTCCCATAAATCGTTTGATCGAAAATATGGTGTTTTCAGGGTTAGTAATGGACTGATTGCGCGCCACACGCCCGACCAGTCGTTCGTGGTTCTTATTGACAGCCACGACCGAGGGGACCAGCCGCTCGCCCTCCGCTGAAGGAATGACAACGGGTTCGCCCCCGGACATAACGGCTGCTACAGAATTGGTCGTACCCAGATCGATTCCAATAATTTTTGCCATGAATAATTTCTCCTTAAATTTCGATGGCGGGCGAACGACCGCGGCTTTTCACTGATCACGGTTGTTCACTTTCAGTCTTATTGTGCAACACGGACCAGCGCTGGGCGGATAACGCGCTCACCGATCATGTACCCTTGTTGGATAACTTCGATAACGCAACCACTTTCGACTTCATCACTTGGCTCATGGGAGATCGCCTCGTGGAAATTCGGGTCGAAGGGCTGACCTTTGGCCTCGATGCGCGTTACGTTCTGCACATCCAGCAGTCCCTGCAGCTTGCGATAGATCAGTTCGATCCCATCTACCCAGCCCTTAACCGTCTCGCCTTGTGGCCGATTTTGCAGGGCGCGCTCCAGGTCATCGATAACAGGTAATACCTGTTTGATGATATCGCCCTTCATGGACGTGTAACTCATCTCACGGTCGCGTTGGACACGGTTCTTGTAATTTACGAACTCCGCCTGGGCTCGCTGCCAACCATCCAGGTTCTCCGCCGCTCTGGTTTCGGCCTCTTCCAGCTGCCCTCGTAACAAACCGTATTCTTCACCGGAGACAGTTTCAGGTTCAGCCAACAATTCTGGTGTCTCTTCGATTTCTTCGTCTAATTCCTCGTGCAGGTCTTTTTTTTGTTTGTTAGTCATACGGTTACTCTCCAGCAATATTATCATTTACAAAATCACTCAACAGTCCGGCTACAAAACGAACTGTGGGGATCGTCTTCGCATAGGACATGCGCATCGGGCCAAGCACGCCCAACATACCGGTCGCCAAGCCGGGTACACCGTAACGCGCCAAGACCATCGAGCACTGGCGCAATTCTTCCCGGCCGCCATCACCACCGATCAGAACCTGCATGCCGCCGACACTACTGCGCATGATCGTTCTGGCCAGCAAATCCTGGAGCATGGAACGTTCCTCGAACAAGCGCAGCGCGCGCCGGGCATCGTCGGATTCAGCGAATTCCGGTTCGGCTAATACGTTAGTCAGACCATCCAGGTAAATCTCACCCGATACATGCTCAGCTGTCTCGCGCACATCCTGCAAGATCAGCGTCAGGATGTCTTGCTCGAGGGCGTCCGTACGCGTCGGGAGTGCAGCAATCTCTTTCACACTCCGGCCGGCCAGCACCTGGTTGAGTTGTATGGTCGTCTGAGTCAGGCGTTCTTGTGAGACTGGTTCGGCCAGGGTCAGGATCTGCTGCGAGACTTCCCCACCAAGCATCACCAAGACCATCAAGACCTGGCGTCCCTGGGTGGAAATCAATTCGACATGTTTGAAACGTGCCTGCTCGGCGCGTGGTGCAGTGACCATCGAAACCGCTTGCGATTGGTGTGCCAGGATCGAAGCCGCCAGATGCATCCACTGGTCTACATCGGGCCGGGCTTGGTAGAATTGGTGCGCGATCGTATGCTGGATCGTTTCCGGCAGCTCAGCCTGGTGCATCATCTGGCTGACGAAATAACGGTAGCCATCCTCAGAGGGAACGCGCCCCGCCGAAGTGTGTGGCTGGCGCAGGAATCCCATTTCAGTCAATGCTGCCATCTCGTTGCGCACCGTGGCTGAACTCATATCGAGATGATAGTGGTCGACCAGGTACTTTGAGCCTACCGGCTGAGCCAATTCGATGTATTCGCGAATGACCAGCAGCAATAGTTTTTTTTGGCGTTCCGTCAGTTCAGGCATAAAAGGTTTCCATTTGTATTAGCACTCTCGATTTGAGAGTGCTAACTTTGCGTCAATAATGATAACATGCCTGAAAATGTCAGTCAATAAGAGGAACGTAAGAGTTACCGTAAGTAGCCTTAGAACAACTTGACAAAATCTTAATTTTATTTATAATAATTACAAATTTATAATAGTTCTAATTTAGGACGGAACATGTCAGATTTCAAAACCTTATCGACTACCCTGCAACATGCCGGCATGCGGATTACCCCGCAGCGGGTTGCAATTTGCAAACTACTGGCTGAAAGCGAAGAACATCCAACCGCGGCCACGATCTATGACGAAATAAAACCGCAGTTCACCTCCCTCAGCCTGGCGACAGTTTACAACACGCTGGATAGGCTGGTCAGCCTGGGAGCGATCAACATCCTGGGTTCGGCCGGCGATGACACGGTTCATTACGACCCGAATACAGAACCCCATGTAAATCTGGCATGTCTATCTTGTAATAAGATTGTCGATATCCCCAGCCAACATGTACTTCACCTGGATGCAGAAATTACCGAAGCCTCCGGCTATAAACTACTTGGCGCCCGCGTCCTGTATTACGGACTATGCCCCGATTGCCAACACAAATCATGACCGAGGACACCACCCACATGACCTCCAAAGGAAACACCGAAACCGAACTCCCCATTTCAGGCACACGCTGCACGGACGTCTTTTCAGACACACTGCAGGGATATGCCGGTATTCATGAAGTTGATTATGACTATAACACCGGCAGCCTGAAAGCTGTATTTGATCCGCGAATTCTAAGCAATGAGCACGCGCTGCATATCATTCAAAAAGCCGGGCAGGTCGCTTCAACCCGGGTCGCGCAATGCGCTGCCAAAGCAGCCCGCGGCGAAGAAGCCTGTGCTGGCTGCGCTGGCGAATTATCACAGCAACTCGTCAGCCAATACCAAATAGCGGCTGAACTCCCAAAAGCCGAATTTCACAATAACATCATCGAAGTCCGGCTCAACCAGCCGCGCCTGATGACCACTGAAAACCTGGAAGTCGAAGCGACATTCCTGAGGCCAGAAAAAGAAGAAAAGCAGGCCTCGAAAGGCATTCCCCAGGACAAGCTCGAAATTACCTTCACCATCCTGACCGCCGTGACCACCCTGGCAGCTTTTATCGGTTCCAGGCTGGGATTGAACATTGTTGCAGTTGTCGTGCTCTTTGCTGTCGCTTACGTTGCTGGTGGCTGGTTTGGACTGCTGGCCAGCATCCGCGCCCTCAAACAAAAAACCCTTAACGTGGATCTGCTGATGATCGTGGCCGCTTTAGGCGCGGCCATCGTCAACCAGCCGGCCGAGGGAGCAACCTTGTTGTTCCTCTTCTCGCTTTCCAACACGCTGCAAACCTATGCCATGGACCGCAGCCGCAAGGCCATTGAAAAACTGCTCGATCTCCGGCCTTCGATCGCCACTGTCCGACGAGGATCGCGGTTGGTTAATATACCAATCGATAAGTTGACCCTGGGCGACATGGTCATCGTCCGCCCCGGCGAGCGCTTCCCGATCGACGGCGAGGTCACCAGCGGTACCTCCGATGTCGACCAAGCCACCATCACCGGCGAGTCGATGCCGGTCCACAAAGGAGGTGGCGATCCGGTCTTTGCCGGGACGGTCAATGGGACCGGCGCGCTGGAGATCCGTGTCACACGTCTTGCCAAGGACACCACCCTGGCACGCATCGTCCAAATGGTCGAGGAAGCCCAATCGACCAAAGCCAATACGCAGCGCGCTTTGGATGATTTCGAACAACGCTATGCAATTTTCGTGCTTGGCGCAGCACTCCTGCTGGTCGTCGTGCCATATTTCTTCCTCGGCAACGATTTTCAATCCACATTCTATCGCGCCATGACCTGGCTGGTCGTCGCTTCGCCTTGCGCGCTGGTTATTTCCACCCCAGCCAGTATTCTCTCGGCGATCGCCAACGGCGCACGCAACGGCGTGCTCTTCAAGGGCGGCGTACACCTGGAGAAAACCGCAACGCTCAAAGCCCTGGCCTTCGACAAGACCGGAACATTGACGTCGGGCACACCCAAGCTGACTGTCATCAAAACTTACAATCACATGGGAGAAGACGAATTGCTACGTCTGGCGGCAGCGATTGAATCGCGCTCCGAGCACCCATTGGCCAGGACGATTGTCCAGGCGGCTCATAACCGGGACCTAGAGTTGCCAACTGCTACCGGATTCCGCGCCATCCCCGGACAGGGAGTGGAGGGCCACCTCGATGACCGCACGCTGTGGATTGGGAACGAGCGTCTTTTTACCGAGCGCGGTGTCGACATTCCGCAGGAAATCCTGGCACACGCCCGCAGCCTGGAAGAAGACGGACAGACGGCCATGTATGTCTATTGCGCCAATTCCCAGAGCGGGCTTCCGCGCTGGCTGGGCTTGATCGCTGTGGCGGATTCGCTGCGCGAAGATGCAATTGAGATGATCAAGGCCCTCAAACAAGCCGGCATCGAGCGCGTCGTCATGCTGACCGGCGACAATGAGCGCGTGGCAGCCGCGATTGCCGAGCGCGCTGGAGTGGACGAATTTCATGCCGGGCTGCTGCCGCAAGACAAGGTCACCGTTCTTAAAAGCATCCAACAGAGATACGGCCCGGTAGCAATGGTTGGGGACGGCGTCAACGACGCGCCATCTCTGGCCACGGCCGACATTGGCATCGCCATGGGTGGGGCTGGCACGGACGTTGCCATCGAAACCGCCGATGTGGTGCTTATGTCCGATGATCTGCACAAAATTCCTTTTGCAATTGGACTGGCGCGGCATGCCAAACGCGTGGTCTGGCAGAACCTGACATTTGCCCTGGCGGTGATTGTCATTCTCGTCGCGAGCGCCTTCGGTGCCAATCTGGCCCTGCCACTCGGTGTGGTTGGCCATGAAGGCAGCACCGTCATCGTGGTATTGAACGGTTTGCGCCTGTTGGCTTATCGAGCCTGAAATCCCGATAAAACTAAAACTCCCGCCGAAGGTTCGGCGGGAGTTTTTCGGTTTCTAAGGCGGACTTGGTCGCCAGGTCGGGTCCCAATCATTGCCGGGATCCTTGGTCAGGCGTTTGGTCTCCCCATCCGTCAGGTTCAACAAAAAGATGTCATTATTAGAAGATACGATCCCTTCATAGGCCATCCAGGACCCATCGGGTGAAACATCCACGTCTAGAATTGGTGGATTTGCGATCGACACACGCTCACCTTCCGTTCCACGTTCCTCATAACCTATGGTCATTAACCAGGGCTGGGTCGGGCCATCCGAAGGTCGTTCACTAAAATAGATCGTCTCCCCATCCGGCGCCCAGGCCGGGAGCAGATCCCAATATTGCGTTCCCCGGCGCGCAATCTGGATCGGATTCTGACCCAAATCGGTCATCGCAAAGATCTGGTAGGCACCGAAACGCTTGAGGACATATAAGAGCTGGTTGCTGGATGGCGACCAAGCCGGCTGGCGTGTTTCTTCGTTCTTGGGCGTTTCGGTCAGGCGCACCAGGGATTGGTCGGTCAGATTGTAGGAATAAATTTGCATATATCCATCGCGCAATGAAGTAAACGCAATATGCTTGCCATCCGGAGACCAGGCGGGGTCGAAATCCCCTCCAGGCTCAGTTAATAATTGTTGTAAACCGGTCCCATCCGCTCTGATTGTATAAAGGGTGGAGTCGGGGTAAGTCGTTTGATAGAATTCCTTACTCCATGCACAGGGCGAAATAAATACTAAACGTTTCCCATCCGGTGACCAGGATGGCTGGCATGCGCCATCCGGGACATTCGTAATGGGATGCAAATTACTACCGTCCACATTGATGACATAGAGTTGAGCTACGCCGGTACGATTGGAAACAAAAGCGATTTGCCCCACGCTGCCGCCTAAAGGCGTCGGCGTGACTGTAGGCGTATTGGTCGGGGTGGGTGTGGAGCTTGGCCTGGGTGTAAGCGTTAATGTCGGCGTGGAAGTGCGAGATTCTAACGGTGTTGGGGTTGAAGCGATCTGTGTCGGGGTAGGTGAAGGTGTAGGCGATGGGATAAAAATACCGACTACCGATGCGCGCAATTTTGAATTAAATGCAAAAAATAAAGAAATGACAATGACCAACGATATCACGACCAGTGCAATTGGCCCGCAACCCAAATCCTTCCCTAAGATGGGCTGAGAAGGTGGTTGAGAGGGTGGAACAGTGTTAATCGAAGAAGGAGGCGTAATCGGTGAAATCTGAGGAGAATCAATCCTGACATTGTTTTTCTCATCCCCGGGTTGTTCTTCAATTTCAGGAGCAGGAGGAACAACAAAATCACTCATCACGCGCTGCGTTTTGGAATTTGAACTCAGCAGCGCTTTTTTGAATTCATCGGCCGTCTGGAACCGGTCTTCCGACTTGACAGCCATGGCCTTTTCAACTGCAGCCGCTAGTCGGCGCGAGACTTTCGGGTTGCGTCTGCGGATGGGAGTCAATTCGGCGTTGTCCATCGCGCGTGCCAGCCCATCCTCAGGGATGATGCCGGTTAGAGCTGCATACAGGGTCGCACCCAGGGAATAAACATCGGTTCTGGAATCTGTGCGCGCCGTACCGTATTGTTCCGGCGGGGAATATCCGGGGGTCATGGCGCGAGCACCGGTCGTCGTGGCTTGGCTACCCTGAACGACTTTGGCCAAACCGAAATCAACCAGATAGATCTCGCCCGTGGATGTAATCTTGACGTTACCTGGTTTGATATCGCGATGAATAATCGTCGGCTTTCGGCTGTGTAAATACGCCAGGGCGTCACACATCGCAGCACCGATCAGAATGGCTTCTTCTTCGGGGATCGTGCTCTGACGCTCCATGCGCTGGCGCAGGTCTTCCCCCTCGATGTAATCCATTACGAGATACTGACCTTGGTCACCGATGACAAAATGATCGGTTACGCGAGGCAGGTTTGGGTGCCGCAAATTTGCAAGGATGACGGCTTCTAGGCGAAACTGGCGTGCGTATTCATCCGTCGTAAAAAGGTTTTCTTTTACAGCCACTTCGACGCCTAGATTCTCATCCACCGCGCGATAGACAGAACCCATCCCGCCCTGACCGAGAATCTCGACGATCCGATAGCGTTTATGCAACAACGTTCCACGTTCGAGGGTCATGCTGCTATTCTAATCTCCACATGGGATTGTCTGCAACCTTAATCCCGTCGATTATATCAGATTGCATCCTCAGAAATAATGGACAAATCAGTAAGGTTTGCCTACTGAGATGTACAAATCAAGGTTACCTCCCTAATTCACTCTATGGATAGGAGGATTCCTCGCATCTCTTCTAGTGTTTAAGTATGTATTTTTCGACAGGTTGCCGGCCAGACAAAACAATCCTTGACAGACAGGAGCCAGGCGATACCACCTTGCAGTACTAGTCGTATCCATACCTGCGTAGAATTGACGGGCAGGTGACGTTATTGTACACTCAATACATGGAAAACTCACCCACGCGCTGGTGGGACCTACCCTCGGCAGGAATTTTACTGGCCGCGGTATTCACTGCGGTTGGGCGTTTGGGTGTGACCCAATGGGCCCCACATCTGGATCATGTCGAGGCCCTGACCGTCATTGGCGTGCTTCTGGGAATCGTGCTCGGGCAAAGCCTTTTCAATCGGCGTACAGTAGCATTCCTGGCTTTAGGCTATAGCCTGTTCATTATCCCATTGCAACTTTCCCTGGCCATTTCCGGTGATTTAAATACCAACGAACGCCTGGTCAGCCTGGGCGGTCGCCTGGCTTACTCGCTCGGTCAATTCTCACAAAAACAGCCTGTAGAGGATTGGCTGTTTTTCATTAGCGTGCTGGCAATCATTTACTGGACGATCGGATTGGTAGCGGGTTACTGGCTGACACGGCATGCTAATTTTTTGGTTGCCATCCTGCCATCCGGCTTAGAGATCATGATCGTTCAGGTTTACGACAAGACTTCCCCTCTACGCATCTGGTTCCTGGCATTCTTTATTTTCCTGGCACTGTTATTGCTGGGGCGCTTGAATTACCTGCGCAACAACCTGGAATGGCGCAAGCGTCGTGTCTTCCTGGCCCCCGAAACCAGTATGGACTTAATCAATGGAACACTCATCGCTTCAGCCATTATCGTGCTGGCTTCCTGGACTTTGCCTGGAACACTCTCAAAGATCCCCTTTGTGGCTGACACCTGGGATCAGGTCTCACAACCCTGGCAGGGATTGCGTGACCGCATTTCGGATGCTCTGGCTTCCATACAGGGAACCGAGATTGTCGGTACAGAATTTTTTGGCAACCAACTTGCCCTGGGAACCGGTGTATCGTTAAGTGATGAGGTGGTATTCAGCGTTCATCCTCAATCGTTGAGCAACAATCCACCTCGTTACTACTGGCGTGGCCGCGTGTATGACGATTATGAAAATAATCAATGGAAGACCTCTTCCAAATCAATCCAATCGTTTTCTCCAAAAGACACAAACCTGCCCATCCCGGATGCTTTCGGCCGTCGCATTGTGGATTTTGCATTTACGCTCAATGTGCGCCAGTACACCTTATATGACGCATCCCAGCCGCTATGGGTTAGTCGACCGACGGAGGTGACGCTTTCCTACACCCCGGAAGGCTATACGGATGTTTATCTGTTTCAAGCCAGAGAGTTGCTCGAAGCCGGAGAAACCTACCAGACGCGCGCTGCCATCGGCAATCCGACCGTCATTCAGATGCGCGGGGCTGGAACTGATTATCCGGCTTGGGTCACGGAGCGCTACCTGGAACTTCCACAGGATTTCCCGATGCGCATCCGCAACCTGGCTCAACAAATAACCCAAGAGGCTGAGACACCCTACGACAAGGCGGCAGCCATTACCCAATGGCTGCGCAGGGAAATCAAATACTCCCCTTCGATTCGGACACCACCGGCAGAGGAAAATCCGATCGAATGGTTTTTATTTGACTACAAAGAAGGCTTTTGCAATTATTACGCCACATCTGAGGTGCTGATGTTGCGCTCACTCGGCATTCCGGCTCGGATAGCAGTTGGGTTTGCTCAAGGTAAACTGAACGATAGGAACGATTACATTGTACGTCACCGTGACTATCACGCCTGGCCGGAAGTCTTTTTTCCGGGAGTCGGCTGGGTTGAATTCGAACCGACCGCTAACCAGGACCCACTCATTCGCCCACAAGGCCGTGAACAGGATCCGACCCAGTCCGGCGCAAACGGTCTAAACCTTCCGACTCTGGCCCAACGAGATCGCGAGCTGCCAATTCCCGAAGAACAACAGATTCCGATCGGGCCAAATGCAGCCTTTTGGTTGTGGGTCCAGGCCCGCACAATTGCTATCTGGGTAATCCCGCTTGCGCTCATCCTGTTGTTCTGGCTGCTAAACCGCCGGTTTGGATTGAGCAACGTTCTCATCCTGGCCTTGATCGCCACTCTGGAACGGAATGACCTGAACGCACCTGAGTGGTTGCTGCGTGCAGCTCGCATGGCGCGCGCCAATCCAATCGAACGGGCTTTTGAGACCATCAACACCAGCCTGCGCTGGCTTGGCAAGCCACCCACCTATCACGACACACCAGCCGAACGTGCCCGCGTCCTAACTGAAATTATCCCAGGCGCCGCCCCAGCCATCCAAACTCTGGTTGAGGAACACCAGACTTCATTTTACAGCCCGCGACCGGGGGACGTGGAACGCGCACATCACGCCAGTCTGGTTATCTGGAAATACACAGCCGGTGGCTTGCTCGAACGTGCATGGAAGACAGTCAGGCAATATTTACCGCATCCGGCGTAAAATTAAGGGGATGACAGAAGAGACCCGCCCAAAGTTATTGCATGACAATTTACTGGAATACACTGCCATCGGCGATAGCGTCGATACCACCAAGCGCACCCAGGAAAATGCCGCAGTGAACCAGATCTTAATCAGCAGAATTGCATACGAACGTGTCAAGAAAATAGTGAACGCCAGAGGATATGCGCCTCTGGCAGTCAAAGGCAAAAGTCAATCCATTGAAATATTGGAAGTGCTTGGATTGAAATAGCAGGCCGCCTGGTCGACCGGATTACCCATACTTCTTATCCCACACTTTACTCACAAAGCTCAATAACTGGTCGATCCCACTTGCTGCGAGTTCGGTGTAAGCGAACTCCAGGATTGTATGTGCTCCAGCGCCGGAGGTAATCCCCAGACAGATGGCGGGGTAACCCCGGTTAAGCGGGATATTCGCGTCGGTCGAACCAATGGTCAGGACCGGATTGAGGCCTTGCTCGCGCAAACATTCCTCGGCCAAGATCACCAGATGATGATCGGCTGGGATTTCTCCAACAGGGCGTTGTCCGATATTCTCCATGGTTATGCTCACGCCCTCGCGCTGGTATCCATTGGCCAAAGCTTCCACCTTGCGCACCAGACTGAAAAGCATCTCTGTACTCTCGGAGCGCAGGTCCAATTCCAAATGGGCCTCGGCAGCCACAGTATTGACGGAGGTCCCACCCTCGATCCGACCCACATTGAGCGTTGTCCGCGGTTCAAAGGGTAGGGCCATAGAGGTCAGGTTGGTAATCAGCGATGCCAGCTCATGTACTGCAGAAGGGCGACCATAATCGATCCAGGAATGGCCTCCGGCAGTTTTTACAGAAATCCGGTAACGCGAGACACCCAGCGCACGATGGTAAATATGCCCAAGCGCCATTCCTTCCAGCACGAGATAAGCCAACACATCTCCACCGAAGCGCTCGACCACAGCACGCATTCCTTGCAGGTCGCCCAAACCCTCTTCACAGACATTGGCCACCAACCATACATCACCCGGTAATTTCACTTTTCGCTCGCGCAAGGCCCACAACAGACCAAACAAGCCAGCCACACCGAGAGAATTATCCCCAATACCGGGACCGGCAATCCGGTCTGGCTGGCGAGTGACCTGTAAATTCGTCTCGATTGGAAAAACCGTATCAAGGTGAGCGCTGACGATTAGCGGGGCAGAATCACTACTTCCCATCAATCTGCCATAGACATTTCCGACTCTGTCGATCGAGACATCAGCCAGATTTTCTTCCAGAAACAGTCCATGCACGAACCCGGCCCGCTGCCCTTCTGCGAAAGTCGGCGCCGGGATTTGCTGAATTTCAATTGCCAAATCGAGCATGCGATCGGTAATGTCGGTCATCAAACCTCGCGGATGATATCTCTGAGGGATGCAAGGCGGGCGTGTGCCAGGCCGGGAACCACGTCCAAAGCGTAGAACGGGCCACTTCCTTCAATATTGAGGGAAGCCGAAACGTTGCCATACATTGCCGCCTCCAGTGGATCATAATTCACCCGATATCCGGCCAGGAAACCACCACAATACGAATCGCCCGCACCGGTTGGGTCGGCAACCCGGGCCGGATAGGCCGGGATTTCCCAGTGATGTTTGCCCATTCCATCGTACAACAACTGTCCCTGGCTGCCACATTTGATCACAATCAGTTCGCAGCCGAAGGAGGCGATTTCCTCTGCCATTTCCCACAGGTCGTTGGTCTTGCCCCAGAACAGTCCGCGCAGTTCTTCCTGAGAGGGCATGAAGATCGTGGTGCCCAGCATCAAAGAGCGCAGTTCGTCCTGGTAGGCCGGCTGCATGTAGCTGGCTGAGGGGTCCAGGCTGATGGTTGTGACATTGCCCTGTTTAAACTTCGCCAGCAATCGACTCTGAGAGGTAATATCCATCGGGCAGAGATGCAAAGCCGAGGTATTTAGATATTCTTCTGGTACGTCGGTCACTCCAGGGATGGCAGGATCAGATTGGTCGCGCCCGTTTTGGGTATCGCTGGATGGTTGATAGCCAAGCAAAGCCTTCGGAAACGGCAAACCGAGACGCGCAAAATGCGCGACCGGGTTAGAGCGATTCGGTTCCATATCAAGCGTATAGGCTACGAACGAACGCAGGTCCAAGGCCTGCGGCAGGATCCGGATCCCAAGCGTGTCCAGGCCATAAGATTCGAACCAGCGCAACCAGTTGCGTGGGTAATCCTCACCTACACGGCCAACCAGACCTACACTCCGGTCCCATATGCTGACTCCTCCAGCCGCATAAAGCAAATTGCCCCCGGCAACATCCAGGATCGGATTGCCCAAAGGAGGTAAGACATACTCCCGACTCAAACGGCCGGTAATTACAAAATCAGGACACATCAAGATTGGACAGGACGGTCAGAATCATCTACTTGAGGAGCCTCGGTTGGTAACAGGAAGGTAAAGTTGCTCCCCTTGCCCTCGGTACTCTCAGCCCAGATTCGGCCACCGTGCATTTCGATCATGACCTTAGCGACCGAAAGGCCCAAGCCCATGCCGCCATAACGGCGCGTCAGATGTGTTTCTACCTGATAAAAACGCTCGAAGATTCGCGGCAGGTCATTTGCTGGGATACCGATCCCATTGTCGACGACTGACACTTTAACATAGCCGGGGATATTTTCAGCAACGACGATGATCTTTCCACCCTTCTCGGTAAACGTAATTGCGTTTTTGATCAAGCTGCTCAGAGCAATTACAATTTTACCCGAATCCCCTTCGACAACCAGGTCCTTGTGGCCGGTATCAACCCGCAGAGAGATCTGCTTTTCGTTGGCTTCCAATTGAAAAGAATCGACTACTTCATCAAGCACCCGATTAAGTGAGATTTGCCGGCTGCGGAGGCGGGCCGCACCGCTTTCGAAGTTATCTACGCTGGACAGGCTTTCGATAATCTCCTTGAGCCGTTTAGCGCTGTAGATAATCGTATCAAGCTGTTCATGATGTTCTTCCCCGATCACTTCACGCAAAAAGGTGGCATGACCAAGAATTAATCCCAAAGGCGTACGCAACTCATGTGAAGTAATTGCGATAAAATCATTCTTCATGCGGTCAAGTTCGGCAAGTTCATCGTATACCGACTGGACCCGCATCTCTAAACGCAGGTTCTGAAAGACGATTGAAGTTTGTGATGCCAGTGTTTCTAGAATGTATACATCTTCCTCGGTATAATTGGCATTGTCTTTTTTATTGAGTACTTCAATGACACCGACCGGCCCTCCCATAAGAAAAATAGGAGCTGCCAACAAAGAACGGGTTTCGAAACCGGTTAGCTTGTCAATGGATTTATAATGGCGTGGATCACTCTTTATATCCTGAATAGTCAGCGGCTTGCCCAGTCGAAAAGCTTCCCCCGCTGCGTTGTCCGTCAATGGAATTCTGACACCGCGCAATGAGTCGCCGTGAAACCAGGGCATGGCCACGAACCGGAGTTGACCATCAATCTCATCATACTCCATGATCGAGGCCGCTTCACTGGATGTCAACTCACAGGCAATCGAGGTGACTGATTGCAAGAAGGATTCCGAATCCATTGCGGCACTCAGATTGCGAGTGACCTCAAGGAGCCGTTCAAGGAGTTGAGCGCGTTCTTCTGTAGTCATAGCCACCTAAATATCAGAAATGTACTAAGATTATAGCATGGCAATATTGAGGCAGCAGCATGCAACCTCTGATTACAATTTCTTAAGGAGAGAGATTTTATGACAAAGAAAAAAGTGCGCGTCGCGATCATCGGCGTTGGAAATTGTGCTTCTTCGCTAATCCAAGGTGTGCATTTCTATAAGGATACGCCCGACGACGCCACCGTCCCCGGTTTGATGCACGTCAATCTGGGCGGTTACCACGTCAAGGACATCGAATTCACTCTGGGCATCGACGTGAATATCACCAAGGTTGGCAAAGACCTATCCGAAGCCATTTTTGCTGAACCCAACAACACCTTTAAATTCACCGATGTCCCCAACATGAACGTCCCTGTGGTGCGCGGTATGACTCATGATGGCATCGGTAAGTACCTGGCGCAGGTCATCACCAAAGCTCCCGGTCCAACCGCTGACATCGTCAAGCTGCTCAAGGAGACCAAGACCGACGTCGTCGTATCTTATCTACCCGTCGGGTCGGAAATGGCCACCAAGTGGTACGTTGAGCAGATCCTGGATGCCGGCTGCGCCTTCGTCAACGCCATTCCGGTCTTCATTGCATCTTCCGATTATTGGGGGCAGCGCTTCAAAGACGCCGGCCTGCCGATCCTTGGCGACGACATCAAATCCCAGGTCGGCGCGACCATACTGCACCGCGTACTGACCAGCCTGTTCGTCGATCGGGGAGTGCGCATCGACCGCACTTACCAACTCAACTTTGGCGGCAACACCGACTTTCTGAACATGCTCGAGCGCGAACGCCTCGAATCAAAGAAAATCTCAAAGACCGGTGCCGTCACCAGCATGATCCCCTACCAGTTGGACGCCGGCAATGTGCATGTTGGCCCATCGGATCATGTGCCGTGGCTGTCCGACCGCAAGTGGTGCTACATCCGCATGGAAGGCACCACCTTTGGCAACGTGCCGCTCAATCTGGAAACCAAACTCGAAGTCTGGGACAGTCCCAACTCGGCCGGAGTGATCATCGATGCCGTGCGCTGCGCCAAGCTGGCGCTCGACCGCGGCCTGTCCGGCCCGATCATCGGCCCGTCTTCCTATTTCTTCAAAACCCCGCCCAAGCAATTCCGCGACAGCGTCTGCCGTGAGATGACCGAAGCCTTCATCAAGGGCGAAACGAACGAATAAAAACCCGTGGGGCGACCAGTTGGTCGCCCCCGAAAATTTCTGCTAAAATTCGACACATGACTCAATCCTTTAACCGTACAGTACGCATCATTTCAAGCCTGGTCCTGGCCGGCGTTATTGCCACGGCTTGCGGGACACCAGCAGCGACCGCCACCCCCGCTGATCCAAACCTGAACACCGCCCTGACCCAGGCCGTACAAACCGCCTATGCCGGCTTGACCGCGACCGCCGCCCCTCCGACCGAAACCCCAGCACCTTCGCCCACACCCACCTCCAGCGCGCCGCGCACCCCACCAGCCCTGCCGGGAACCTTCGAGACGAACGCCCTCAACCCCAACGACCAGCCGCAGAGCTATCTCCCGGATACCTGCCAGTATCTCAAATTGAAGTGGGATCCTAACAACGCCGCGCCTGGGACGATCGTGATGGTGATCATGTTCCATTCCATCACCAAAGGCGAAGTGACTGAACCCAACCAGATCAGCATCCCTGACCTGCGCAAGCTGATGAATGACCTGCACGATATGGGCTTTGAGGCCATTGACATGCAGCAACTGTCAGATTTCATGTACAACAACGCCAAAATCCCGCAGCGCTCGGTGTTGCTGGTAGTTGACGACCGTCACTACCGCGAATATTTCGACGTGGCTTTCCGCCAATACTATGAAGATTGGGGCTGGAAAGTGATCAATTCCTGGATCAGCGCCAAGGATACCCCGCAACAACTCTGGGGCGAGAACGCCCAACTCGAAGCGGAAGGATGGGTCGACCACCAGGCGCACGGCGTGGTGCACAACATCCCGATGGGTCCCAATTCGTCGGACCAGTATATGCTGGGCGAATTACAAGGTTCGATTGACGCTATAAAGCAGCATTTCAACAAAACACCCATCGCCATTATCTGGCCTGGTGGTGGATTTAGCAAACGCTCGGTTGAACTTGCGCGTCAGGTTGGCTACAAGCTCGGCTTCACCATCAATCCACGCGGTCCGCTGATGTTCAACTGGATTCCACAATCCGAACAGAGCGATCCGATGCGCCCGAGCTACATTCCCGAAGGTTCAGCCGGCGATCCGCTCCTGACCCTGCCACGCTACTGGGATACGGATGCCCGCTCCCACCTGGACACAGTCCGCGTGATCGGTAAAGACGCCGCAGCCTACGCCGCGCAGAACAAGACCACTGAACTGGAATACTACGACATCATGTGCGCACCGACTTATGGTCCCATCCCGACTGTTACGCCTTAGGGCGCGGCTCGCCCCCATCGCCGCCATGCTCAACAAAATGTCCCGTTCCTGCGTGTTTTGCAAAATCGTCGCGGAGGATGCTCCCGCCAACATCGTCTACCGTGATGATCAGGTGACCGCCTTTCGCGACATCCATCCCGTAGCGCCAACGCACATCCTGATTGTGCCCAACAAACACATTCCCTCCGTTAACGAATTGACCGAGGAAAATGCGACTTTGATCGGGCACATGTTCATCGTTGGCAGACAGCTCGCCGTGCAGGATGGTGTGGACCAGAGCGGCTACCGTATGATCGTCAACACCGGTTCGCACGGGGGGCAGACTGTCTTTCATCTGCACCTGCACCTGATCGGTGGGCAACGCATGCGTTTTCCAATGGGATAAAAAACGGGGTGCGAGCGTTCGCACCCCGATCAAGTTATTTGCTTATTTCTTTTTCAAGCCCGGATATTCCCTGCCCAGCACAGAGCTTTTCGGTTGGCGCATCCGATAAGCATACCAACCCAGCCCGCCACCACCCAGCAGAAGAATTGACCCCAATATTCCCATCACAACCGAGCGAAAACCACCACTCCCGCCGCCATCCGCCGGTGTTGTAGTGTTTTGCTTGGATTGGGCGCCGAAATCAACAAAAGCCTGGTCGCCGGCTTTGACATCCAGCGTGTAGTTCAAATCCATGGTTGGATTGTAGCCATCCGGAATGGCCATGCTGACGTTGTACTTACCCTCCGGCACATCCGTGAAGCAGACCGAAACCGGTAAGCCGGTATCCGCATCCACCTGCGAGACCGTCGTCTGCGTCTTCGAGTATGATCCGTTGACGTTGGTCACGCTGACCTCACCGCCAGCCAGACCCACTTCCGTATCCTGCCGCAGCGAGTCGCCATTCACGTCATCGAAGAGCAGCACGCAGACCTGGGTAGTCCCGTTGAAAGGTGTGGGAGTCGGCAAGGCAACCGTCGGGGTCGGAGAGGGCCCGGCGGTTTGCGTGGCGCCGGCCGGCCCGGCCAGACCGATCATTAATTGCTGGTTGACCTGCAATACACAATTCTCGTCCAGGCCCGGA
This sequence comes from uncultured Chloroflexia bacterium, assembly GCA_963790075.1. Taxonomy (GTDB): domain Bacteria; phylum Chloroflexota; class Anaerolineae; order Anaerolineales; family Villigracilaceae; genus CAYOUV01. The sequence continues at coordinate 201,298 of CAWBNG010000004.1, read as the reverse complement.
TTATAGGAACGCAGCGTTTCTGTCGAAATCCCGTTCAGCAGTGCGACACGGATGCAGTTGTCGCCTTCCTTCACAATGTAAATGATGCGTCCATCCGCGCCGGGGGTAGGCGTGGAATACTGCGGCAGTTGCGCTGCTGGCGAAGCCTGCACCGTCAGCGACATCTGCATTAACAGCACCGCTAACAGGAACAGGCCAATCACAAATAGGTGTCTTTTCATAGGCAATCGTCGCACGGATTATATCATTTCCGCCTCTGATATCATGAATTTTCAATATACTCAGGAAATGCATATGCAGCTCCAGATCGTCGGCGGCGCACAATATGGATCCACAACCAGAAACCGCCCGAATGGGCGGTCTCCTTTTTTCAAGAATACATTTTTCGTGTCGAGATCACTTTCCGTAACGTTTCTTGATCTCCGGCACAAAATATTCATCGAAGAAACGCTCCACGTCGTAATCGGGTTTCCAGTCCCAATCAGAGCGGGCGGAGGAGTCATCCAAATCTTCCGGCCACGAATCGACGATTCCCTGCCGCTTGATATTCGGCTCGAAGCTGATTTGCGCGTCCGGGAAATACTTGAGTGTCCGTTCGCGAAATTCGCCAGCCATCAGGCTGAAACTGGAAATATTATAAACCACACGCGTCAAATTCTCGCGCGGCGCCTCGGTCAGCATCTGCAAAGACTCGACTGCGTCCGGCATGGCCATGAACGAGATACGGGTATCCTCGCGTACAAAGCAGGTATAGGGCTTGCCCTGCGCCGCAGCATGCAGCATCTCGGGGCCATAATCGCTTGTGCCGCCGCTGGGCAGCGTGAAAGCGCTGATCAAGCCCGGAAAGCGGATCGCGCGGAAGTCCAGCATGACCGGCGGATTGGGTTCGAGGTGGCGCTGTCTGTAAAAGCGACTGTAGTATGCGCCTAACTTCTCACAAGACAATTTATTTGTGCCGTACATGGTATGCGGGCAATTCCATTCATCTTCGCAGACACGACCGGCATTAGTTTTTGTTTGCAAATCGTTGAAGCCGTAAGCCGCGATCGAACTGGGGAACAGGAACTTGACCGGCTTTTTATACTTCTCGGTTTTATAGGCTGCCAGTTGCAGCAATTGCATCGTCCCTTCGACGTTGATGCGGTGAGCCGCTTCGGGCGCGATTTCGGCTTTGGAAGAAAGCGAGGCAGCCAGGTGATAGATAATCTCAAAATCGTAATCGTAAAATTGCTTGGCCTTGTCGAGCAAATCTCCCTGGACGTGCTCGGCCGAAAGTGACCGGATGCTATCGGGCAGCGGCATTAAATCCGCTGTAACAATACGGTAGCCTCCCTGGCTGCTCAAGCCTTGCACCAGAGCCTGGCCAATTTCTCCGCACGCACCGGTGACCAGGACAGCTTTCTGGCTCATGTTTCTCTCCTTTGTCCCCCTTCGGGGACTTTGTGCTAGAATGAGGGAGCGCACCGCGATTGTGACGCTCATCATTTATTTTACATCACCCTGCCGGAAAATCTTACCGTCGATTGTTATCAGCCTCGCAGACAAAATTCACATGATTCGCCGATTGACGCACAAGCTCACCCCGATTTGCATGGCACTCTGCTTGCTGGTGCTGGACGCCTGCGCCACGCTCAGCCCGGCGCAGACCACGCCGACGCCCCCGCCCGCGACCGAACCCGCCGTCGCCACGCTGGCGACGGTCTGGTTTCCTCCCACCAGCACAACGACAGCCCGCCCGCCCCTGACCCCTTCGCCAACCGAAGAGACTCGCCCCGGACTGGGCCAGGTGATCGCCACTGATACCTTCGAAAACCCGGCGTTGTGGTCCGTACGCGAATCCGACAGCAGCAGCGTGATCGTTGCCAACGGACGCATCACGCTGGCCATCCGCCAGCCGCGCCTGTATCTGTTCAGCCTGCGCAGCGAACCGCTCCTGACCGACTTTTATGCCGAGATCAATGCCAGCACCAGCCTGTGCCAGGGACCGGATGAGTTCGGTTTACTCTTCCGCGCGCAGGGGACCTCGGATTATTACCGGCTGGTACTGGCCTGTGACCGGACCGTGCGCCTCGAGCGCGTGCAGGGCGGAGTCATCGCCCTGCTGCAACAGCGCCTGCCCAGCGGCGACGTCCCACCCGGCTCTCCCGGCCAGGTGCGGATCGGCGTCTGGGCTGTCGGCCCGGAGCTGCGCTTCTTCCTGAACGGCCACTTTCAATTCGGCCTGAATGACCCGGTCTACAAATTTGGCACATTGGGGGTCTTTGCCCGCTCGGGCGGCGAGAACGCCGTGACAATCACCTTCTCCGACCTGACGATCCAGGATGTCAGCTACGTCAGCCCGACCCCCAGTCCCACGCCATCCAAGACGCCTACGCCAACGCGCACGCCCATCGTCACCCCCTAGAAACAGGGCGGCCGGGCACTGCGTGTATAATTTTCATATGCCCAATAAACTCAACGACCTCGATCCCAAGTCCTGGCTCAAATTCCAGAAATCCTGGTTCACGCACAATCCGCCCCCACGCAAGAAAGGCGTGCTGGTGCACCCGGCCAAATTCCCGGAGACCCTGGCCCAGGAATTCATCGAATTCTTTACCAAAAGCGGGGAAACAGTGCTCGATCCAATGGCCGGCACGGGGTCCATGCTGGTGGCAGCGCTCCGGGCCGGACGCAATTCCTACGGCATCGAACTCAATTCCAAATATGCCGCCATCGCAGAGCAAATCGTGCAGGAAGAGCGTGCTGCGCTGGGCGAAACGGTCCAAGGTCTAACATCCAAGGTCGTCACCGGCGACGCCAAGCAGGCTGCCAGCTACGGGCTGCCGATCATCGACTATCTGCTCACCAGCCCCCCCTACTGGGACATGCTGCACGCCCGCGGCGCGGGAACCCAGAAGAAGCGTCGCTCGTCCGCCGCCCTGGACGTCTTCTACTCGGACGACCCCCACGACGTGGGCAACCTGCATGACTACGAAGCATTTTTGTCCACGCTGGTCGGCATCTACGCTGGGCTTAAGCCGCTGCTGCGCGACAAGGCTTACCTGACGATCATCGTCAAGAACGTCAAGAAAGGCGGCAAAATCTACCCGCTGGCCTGGGACCTGGGGCGCGAGTTGGGCAAGACCTACACGCTCAAAGACGAAAAAATCTGGTGCCAGGACAACCAGCGTCTGGCCCCCTACGGCATGAACAGCGCCTGGGTCAGCAATACCTTCCACCACTATTGCCTGCAGTTCAGGAAGGAGGAGTAAGGAATAGAGTTTATAGCCTGCGGGGACTCGCTGTGACAAACAAGGAGGTTGCATTCTTTTCGCAAATGAGCTATTGTTATTTCGTAATACGTTTTACTCATCGATAGGAGTTTCGTATGGAAACTGTGACTGTTTCCCCAAAATATCAGGTTGTCATCCCCAAAAATATCCGAAAAGCATTGGGCATCCGCGTTGGTCAGAAAATACAGGTTGTAGTGTATCAGGGACGCATTGAGCTTGTTCCTTTAACTCCGGTCGAAAAACTGCGTGGTTTCGCCAGGGGAATTGACACTTCCGTTCAGCGCGAGGCTGACCGCGTATGAACGTGGTCGATTCATCCGGCTGGCTGGAATATTTTGCTGATGACGTCAACGCAGATTTCTTCGCGCCTGCCATCGAAAAAACGGATGAGTTGGTTGTGCCAACCATCATTATTTTTGAAGTCTTCAAGCGTATGCGCCAGCAGAAAGGCGACGAGGCGGCGCTGCAAGCGGTTACAGCCATGATGCAAGGGCAGGTCATTGACTTTGATTCAACGCTGGCACTCAACGCCGCTAAACTCTCTGGCGATTTACAAATCCCCATGGCAGACAGCATGATCCTTGCCACCGCACATGCCTTAGACGCTGAATTGTGGACACAGGATGCCGATTTACAGGACCTCGAAAAAGTCAGATGGTTCGAAAAGAAAAAATAATCCGCCTGCCGCCAGCTATTCACAGATTACTGATGATCGAACACTCCCCATGCTCACCCCTCCCGACCTGATCCACCTGCCTTTTACCCCCGACCTGACCGAGGGCGGCATCGCTTACGCCTGCCGCTCACTACCTTACACCTACAACCGCATGGGCGGCTCGCCTTTCGACCGGCTGCGCCGTATCGTCGGCGGGGTGGCGGTGGAACTGGCCTTGCGGCGCTACCTCGGCGAGCAAGGTATTCCCTTCAACGTCCAAGGCGCCACGCCCTTCACCAATCCCGACCGCTACGATATCTCGCTGGGCGGTCACCGCTGCGACTTAAAATCCTACCTGATCACACGCCGAAGCCAGATCAAGCAGATCCGCCGCGACCCGGGATGCCTGCTTCAGGCTCAAGCCCTGGTGCCGATGGACCAGTTTGTCTCGGAAAGCCACAACCAGCAAGACCTGTATTTGTTCGCCTTCCTGACCAGCCTGATCACATCCTTACAGGCTGACCTGCACAAGGCCGTCGCCACCGGGCAGCCGCTCTACCTGGTCCACCCGCTGCCCAAGGAATGGGCCCGCCCGCAGGCCTGGCACCCGCTCGGAAAAATTGCTCTTAAGAGCGAATCCGACCAGGATTTGAGAATAGAGGTTGGCGGTCAGGATGAAACGCGTGACTTCCTGACCGAGACGGTCACGCTCAGCCCAAGGACGCGCGTCGAACTGCAATCCGAGTTCTACGCCCTGGATTACCTGCACGTGGACCTGCTCCCGCAAGGACGCCTGGGCCTGCATTGTCCCGCCCGCAGCGAGACCTATTTGATCGCACCGCTCGAATGGGGCAACATCTGGGTCTACGGCTTGGGCCTGCTGTTGACCGGGTATCTTACCCGCGACGAGTTTCGCCGCCGGGCGGAGGTCGTCCCAGCCGGTAGTCGCGTCTACCAATACAGCCGCACGCGCACCAGGAATTTGGCCGTGCCGGTTGTCGATCTGAAACCTCTGGGGGAATTATTCGATCGGGTCCGAGAGTGGGAAGCCAGGAAAGAATAGACAGGCTACCGATATTTCGTAGGGGAAAATCGAATTTCCCGGAACCATTACTTTTATCCCAACGTCTATTCGACAGTCACAATCGATTCTGATACACTTCTGCCCATGTCCAAAAAGAGACTTTTCCTGGTGCTGTTCGGCCTGCTGCTGGCGGCCGTCCTGCTTTACCAGATTCCACCCATCCAGCGCCACCTGTCCTGGCGCATCGACATCGCCCGCACCTACCTGCGCGGCATACTCCAGCCAGCCGGACCCGTCCCGACCGCCCGTCCAGCGACGCCGCTGGCCGAGGCCAGCACCGCCACCCCTTCTCCGCAGCCAACCCCGACCAGCAACCAGCCCACGGCAACCCCAACCGCCACCCCCGCCCCGCTGCCGCCCTCCGTCCAGTTACCAAAACCGAGTTACGAGGCCCAGGGCGCCAACAACTGCGGGCCGGCTACGTTGGCCCTGGCCCTGCGCATGTTCGGCTGGAAAGGGAGCCAGTACGACATCTCTGACATCATCAAACCAGTCGAGCAGGATCGTAACGTCAACCTCAGCGAGATGATCTACTTCGTCCGCAACCACGCCGGCTGGCTGCGTGCCGAATACCGCGTCAACGGGAACCTGACTCTGCTCAAACGTTTGCTGGCAGCTGGTTTCCCCGTCATCATCGAGGAGACCTTCACCTTCCGCGGCCCCTACTGGCCCAATGACGACTTGTGGGCGGCGCATTACCTGCTGCTGACCGGTTACGACGACGCGACCCAGAGCTTCACCACCCAGGATTCCTACGAGGGACCCGACCAGCGAGTCGGTTATGAGCGGTTGATGCAGGATTGGGAATCCTTCAATTACGTTTACATGCTGGTCTACCTGCCAGAGCAGGAATCCCAACTACGGACCATCCTCGGTCCGGACTGGGACCCGGACGTCAACCGCCAGCGAGCCTTATCCGCTTCCCAAACCGCCACCACTAACCATCCGTCCGACGCCTTCGCCTGGTTCAATCTGGGCACTAATCTGGTTGCCTCCGAGCGCTATGCCGAGGCAGCCCAGGCTTATGACCAGGCCCGTGACCTGGGCTTGCCGCAGCGCATGCTGCGCTACCAGTTCGGCCCATTCATCGCTTATTTCCAATCCAACCGCATCGATGACCTGCTGACCCTGACCAAATATGCCTTACAGCGCACGCCCAATTCTGAAGAAACGCTGCTGTGGCACGGCTGGGCGCTCTACCGCCAGGGGGACAAAAATGGCGCCATGGCCGACTGGAACAAAGCCCTGCAGGCCCGTCCCGGGTATGCCGACGCACAGTACGCGCTCAACTACGCCTCCCAAAATCCTTAAGCTTTGTGCCTTACAAATGGGTGATAGTGGCGCTTGCTATTGACCGATATACTAGGGGCGAATCCCGTACCCCAAAAGGAGGTAGCAAGATGAAAAAAGTCTACGTCGTGCTGGCCGTTTTGACGCTGATCGCGACAGCTTGTGGATCATCGTCGGGGCAGGCTAAGCCAACGCCAATCAGTTTGCCAACCGCCCTACCGACCCAGGAAGTTGGCACCAACCCCACCGCACGCCCGGATAACGCCAAGGCCGGGGACGAACGCAGTGCCAAAGCAGATGGAATGGCCCAAGTCTTCGTCCCGGATGGCAGTTTCCAAATGGGTGGTGTTGACTCGGATGCCCAACCGGACGAAAAACCGCTGCACAAGGTCACCCTGACTGGTTTCTGGATGGATAAAGTTGAAGTCACCAATTACATGTACTCACTATGTGTCCAGGCCGGTGCCTGCGATCCGCCGCGCGAATTCAAATCTGCTACGCGTGACAATTACTTCACCAGCCCCGACTTCAAGGATTACCCGGTCGTCTACGTTTCCTGGCAAGATGCCAACAACTACTGCACCTGGGCTGGGCGTCGTCTGCCAACCGAGGCCGAATGGGAATACGCCGCCCGAGGCAGCGCCGACTACCGCCGCTTCCCCTGGGGCGAAGACAGCCCGACCAACTCGCTGGCCAACTACGACTACCAATTCGGCGACACCACCCGTGTGGGCAGCTTCCCAAGTGGAGCCAGCCCCTTCGGCGTGCTGGACCTGGCTGGCAACGTCTGGGAATGGGTAGCCGATTTCTACAGCCCCACCTATTACAGTGGCGCTCCCGAAGGCAACCCAACCGGCCCGGTGGCCGGTGCGAACGGTCCACGCAAGGTCATCCGTGGCGGATCATGGGCTGACGGTTTCAAGGAACTGCGCGTCTCCAACCGCGGTTTCTCCCTGGCGCCCGACCTGACCGCTGACAGTAAATCCGAGGCCTACATGGGACAGGCCAACGATCGTATCGGCATCCGCTGCGCAGCCAATAAATAGCCCCGATCGGTTGACAAGCACAGGCCGCCAGAACGTTCTGGCGGCCTGTATATTAGATTGACGCAACCAATCACCTGTGGTATTATCCCGCCAACAATTTCATAGCCCTAATCGGCACTCTTATCCAGAGAGGCGGAGGGACCGGCCCTGTGAAGCCTCGGCAACCCCTAACTGACGCAAGTCAGCGGACGGTGCCAATTCCGGCAGACGGATGTTCTGGAAGATGAGAGGGCAGCCGTGTTTTTGCGTATTGCCCTTTCACGATCACCGGAAAGGGCATTTTAATTTTAAGAAAGGTGAACAGTATGAGTAGTACATTTATGACTTCGCCCAAGCTGATGTTCACATCCGAGTCGGTGACCGAAGGTCACCCCGACAAACTCTGTGACCAGATCAGCGATGCGGTGCTGGATGCCTGCCTGGAACAGGATCCGTATTCGCGTGTGGCTTGCGAGACAGCCACGAAAACCGGCTTCGTGATGCTCTTGGGTGAGATCACCACCCGCGCCCAGATCAACTTCGATGATTTGGTCCGCAAAGCCATCCTGGATATTGGTTATGATAACAGCGACAAAGGCCTGGATGGCAATACCTGCGGCGTGCTAATTGCCATCGCCAAGCAGTCCGGCGACATCGCCATGGGCGTTGACAAAGCCCTGGAAGCCAAGATCGGCGAGATGTCCGAAGAAGAGATCGAATCGATCGGTGCCGGCGACCAGGGCATGATGTTCGGTTATGCCTGCAACGAGACTCCTGAACTGATGCCGATGCCAATCTATCTGGCGCACAAACTGACTCGCCGCCTGGCTGAATTACGCCGGAACGGCAGCCTGCCCTGGCTGCGCCCGGACGGTAAGAGCCAGGTAACCGTCGAATACTCGTATGGCAAACCCAAGCGCGTTGATACAGTGTTGGTCTCCACCCAGCACGCGCCCGATATGTCCCAGGCTGACATCCGCGAGCAGGTCATCGAACACATCATCCTGCCCAGCATGCCCGAAGGGATGGTTGACAAAGACATCAAGTTCTACGTCAACCCAACCGGGCGTTTCGTGATCGGCGGCCCGCAGGGTGACGCCGGTGTGACCGGCCGCAAGATCATCGTCGACACCTATGGCGGCATGGGGCGTCATGGCGGTGGCGCCTTCTCCGGTAAAGATCCGACGAAGGTCGACCGCTCGGCTGCTTATGCCGCACGCTGGGCTGCCAAGAACGTGGTTGCCGCTGGTCTAGCCGATCGCTGCGAGATCCAGGTAGCGTACGCCATCGGAGTGGCACGTCCGCTCTCGGTCAATGTCGAAACCTTTGGTACGGGAAAGATCGCCGATGAAAAAATCGCCGATCTGGTAAGCGAACACTTCGATCTGCGTCCAGGCGCGATCATCCGCGAGCTGGGTTTGCGTAAACCCATCTACCGCACGACGGCCGCCTATGGTCACTTTGGCCGCGACGATGTCGAATTCCCCTGGGAACGAACCGACAAAGCCGATGGCTTGAAAAAAGCTGCCGGGCTGTAGTGAGTACCAGCAAAAAGTGCCCCCGAGATTTGAAGGGGCACTTTTTATATCTACGTCGTTAAGCGTTTTTATGGCTTTTCCAACCCATGCGCTTCTAACAACTCTTGATCATCTAATAATTCCATCGTCAACCCGTCGGACACGATGCGGCCTTCATCCATGATCACCATGCGCGGGAAAAGTTCCTTGACCATCGCCAGGTCGTGAGTCGACACCAGCATCGTAATCGGAAGATCGCGCAGCAGATTAATCAGCGAGCGGCGCGCACGCGGATCGAGCCCGGCCGAAGGTTCATCGAGCACCAAAATCTGTGGGCGCATGGATAGCACCGTTGCTATGGCGATACGTTTCTTCTCGCCCATGCTTAAATGGTGCGACAGGCGGTCACGAAAATTGCTCATGCGGACCTGCTCCAGTGCTTCAGATACGCGCGCGCGCACTTCCACCTCGGGCAACCCCATATGCAGCGGGCCAAAGGCCACATCCTCGAAGACGGTCGGGGAGAATAATTGATCGTCCGGGTTCTGGAAGACCAGCCCAACCATGGCCCTGACGATGGGCAGGTTTTCATGAGTCAGTTCCATGCCACCCACATTAACATGACCCTGGCCGCTTAAAATCCCATTCAGGTGCAGCATCAGCGTGGATTTCCCCGCGCCATTTGGGCCGACCAGAGCGACCTTGTCGCCCTGGCACAAATTCAGCGAGACGCCGTACAAGGCCTGATGGCCGTCAGGATAAGAAAATTCCAACTTGCTGATCTGCAAAACGTCCCCGTCACATTCGGGTAGTGCAAAATCAAATTTAGACTTATGTGCTACAGGCATAGATCTATCCCAGTGGGAAATGTCCCACAACGTGTAAGCTTAATATTAAAACAACCGCCACGAGGCCGTACAGCCAGTCCGCTCGGTGCATGGTGTGTGCGTGGAGGGTACGGATCTGCCCTTGGTAGCCGCGCGCCAGCATGGCATTATAGATGCGGTCACTGCGCTCGAAGCTGCGCAGGAAAAGCTGCCCAGTCATATTCCCAACCACCCGCGCCCTCCAGAAAACGTTTCCACCGGACTTGTATCCGGGGAGGGTGGCGCTGCGCGACTCGCGCGCCCGTATCAAGCGCATCACCTCGTCCGTCAGCACGAATAGATAACGGTAAAGAAAGGCGACGATCGTGGTCAGGATCGCGGGAACGCGTAAGTGCTCAAAAGCGTGAATCAGGTCCGGGAAAGGAGTCACAGCGACCAATAAAATCGCCATCTGCACCGAAAGCCACGAGCGTACCAGGATACTCAGGAATCGTAAAACGCCAGCATCGGTGGCGGTCAGCGTCAGCAAACCAATCTGCCAGTGCCATAGGGCGTTCCCGGGGATCGAAAAGATGGCCGTCACTGCCGCAAGCGCAAAGGGAAGTGCCACAAACGAACGTTTGAAAGTGAACCAGATTCCCAACCCGGAAAGCCTGTTCGCGCCTAGTAAGAGCAGCCATGACAGCCCAAATGCCAACCAAGCTGCATCCGGCAGTAAGACATTCGAAATGATAAAAATGACCGTAACCACCACTTTGACGCGCGGATCCAAGCGATGCAGCAGGCTTTCTCCGCTATGGAACCGGTCAAAAACGTTATCATGCATTCAATATTTTCTTTCTAGGTGCTTTCGGTCCGCTTGCGCAACAAACGGGCGGCCAGGAGCGCTACGCCAGCCACAACCAATACGCCCAACCCGCCAGCCAAAATCCTGGAAAGCGGCGTCTCCCCCAAAAATGGGATGGCATACCCACCCAGGACTTTGATTGGGGAAGCTGTTTCAGTCGCAAAGAAGCCCAGGTTTAGCGCCACGCGGTTCAACCCGTCCGGATCGACCGAAGCCAGAGGCGAAAGCAGTACAACCGCCAGCGTGATCAACGCCCCGGCCACCACCCACCCGCGTCCGCCCTTGGCCGACACGCTTTGCTCGCCAAGCAGATCGGGGCGGGTGCGGAAGATAAATGCCAGTGCCGCGACGGTCACCAGCGCCTCACCAATGCCGATCAAGCCGTGGACTCCCAGCATGGCCGGGACGACGATATTCAGTTTGGCTGTTCCGCTCAACCACAATTCCAGCGAGGTCGCCAGGGCGCCGGTCATCACCGAGACCCAGGCTGCCAGACCAGCGACGATTAATTTCGTGCGATTGCTCCGGCCGATCACGATACGATACAAGCCGTAGCCAACCGCTGCTGTCAGCAAGCCCATATTGAAAATGTTGGCACCCATCACCAACAGGCCACCATCCTGGAAGAGCAAACCCTGGACAGCGATCACAGCTGTCATAACCAGCATGCCGGCCCAGGGTCCCAGGATGATTGCTGCCAGCGCCCCACCGAGCAGGTGGCCGGAGGTCCCACCGGCGACCGGGAAGTTGATCATCTGGGCTGCGAAAATAAAGGCCGCCATGATTCCCATCAATGGGACCTGGCGTTCGCCCAGAGCCTTGTTCGTCTTGCGGATCGCAATCGCCAGGATTGCGACTGTCATCACCCAGCTAAAGATCGAGATTGCCAGGCTGAGGAATCCATCCGGGATGTGCATGGGAGCAGGTGCATATAACATGTTTTATTCTCCTGTTTCACTCTGATTCTTTTTACACGCAGGGCACAGACCGAAGAAGGTCACGTGCCCGCCCGTTAGCTTGAAACCGCTGGCCGCCTCCAACTGACGGTAGAGTTTTTCAAGCAGGGAATGCTCAATTTCGAGATTGTCGCCACAATTACGGCAGACCAGGTGATGATGGTCTTCCCTGGCGATCTCGTAAGCCAGATGACCGTTTGCCAGATATGCCTGATGGACCAGCCCATTTTCGGTCAGGAATTCAAGCGTACGGTAAACAGTGGTCTCGGTCATGCCGGGTAAATCGACCAAGGCTTGCGCGTAAACTTCGGCAGGGGTTAGATGACCACCATGGTGGTGCAGGATATGCAAAATTGTCATGCGCTGCGGCGTCATGCGATAACCGCGCGCGCGAATTTGATCCGCATACAGGGAGGCGCAAGTCATAGGGTTCCTTATTGCAAGTTTTTACAACAGAAAGTATATCATATTAGCAGTGTCCTAAATATAGAAAACAAACGGAGGGCAAATCTTACCCGCCGTTGCACTCAAAAAGCATCAAAGCCGGTTTTATGGTTCTAACTGGAAATTGGTCAAAGAAAAGAGATAGGGATTCCCGTCCATATAATCCACACCCACCAGCCAGGCTCGCCAATCCCGTTTGCCATCCTGCGACTCCGGCTTGTAGACCGTGTAAAAATTGATATTCTTGTATTCCGACCGCCAGGGTTGAAAAGCTGTACTGACCTTGCTGGCATCATTGCAGTACAACTCATAGTCTGCCCCGAAGACGTCCTTCAAACGCGGATAGATGGCATCCCGCAGAGAGCCGACCTCGCCTTTGACTCCTCCGGGCGGCGGCCCCCAATTCACCGGGTAATCACTGGAAAAGAGATAAGGTGCATAGCGTAAATAGTTCAAGGCCAGTTGATCCCGCCACAGGCGCAGCGTCACACCGTGCATCGGACTGACCAACGAAGCGATCAACTGACCGTCCGAATCGTTTACCGCTTTGGCAAAATTCGTAATCAAAGCCTTGGGTCGATCATCCTGGCAGAATACATCGGGGCCAACATACTCAGCCACATAAAACGAAGTGATCCAGCCGGTCCCGCCACCCGAACGCCTGAGTTCATACCAGACCCTGGGGGTTGTCCCTTTTATTCTCCCGGTCAACGGGAGATTGACCATATTGGCTTCCACGCCGCCCACACGACGATAATCCAACCCCGGCCCGGCTCGCATCGACAAAACACTTTTATCCGGCATATTGATCAGGGCGAAAACCGGAGCAGGTGCGGGAGTGGAAGTCAACGCGGGCGTCGCGCTGGCCGTCGCTTCAGCGGCCATACTGGAGGCCAGACCTCCTCCGCCTACCTGTATGGCACCAAAAGAAGCCACCAGCAATCCTGCCAGCGCCAACACCAGACCGATCGTAAGCGCAGTTTTCATTACCTTCTTCTCCTCAGGCTCGCTACAATTATATTAGCACACGACCAAAGCAATTATGGCTACTGTTCCATCATATCAGCATCAATAAATCTGGCTCACCTGGCAAATGGCCATCTGTTGCAGCTTCTTTAGGAAAGCCGGCTTTCTTTTTATCCGCATCATAGGTATGAGATAATTCATATACAGGATCCTCATTTAGGGTTAAATCACATGTCGATTGATCAAACTTCACAAGTAAATATCCCCCCCGGCGTCATCGACCTGGGACTGGGCGATCCCCAGTTTTCACTGCTGCCGCTCGATCTACTCCGCCGGGCTGCGGAAGAACGCCTGGCCCAGAGGGACCCGTCGTTCCTGCAATACGGGGCCGAGCAGGGGGACGGCAATTTCCGGCTAGCGCTGGCAGATTTCCTGAGCCAAAAATACGGGATCTCAGTGGCTTCCGCAAGCTTGTTCATCACAAACGGCGCCTCCGGGGGTCTGGATCTGCTTTGCAATCTCTTCACTAACCCCGGTGACACGATCTTCGTCGAGGAGCCGTCTTATTTCCTGGCGCTGCGCATCTTCGAAGACCACGGGCTGCAGATTGTGCCCATTCAGACCGACGAGCAGGGCCTGATGATCGAAGCGCTGCAGGAAAAACTGGTCGAGGTGCGCCCGAAATTCATTTATGTCATTCCCACCTTCCAGAATCCGAGTGGGCACACTTTACCCCGGGAACGCCGCGAGCAGCTGGTCGCATTGAGCCAGGAATATGGATTTTTCATTCTGGCAGATGAGGTCTATCAATTTCTGAGCTATACACAGACTCCTCCCCAACCTTTCGCTGCCTACACCCATGTTGAAAACGTGGTCTCGCTCAACTCATTCTCGAAAATCCTGGCCCCCGGCTTGCGCCTGGGTTGGATCCAGGCTCACTCAAAAACCATTCAACGTCTGGTCGGTTGCGGTCTGCTCGATAGCGGCGGCGGGATGAATCCGTTCACATCCGCTATTGTGCGCGGCGTGATCGAGGGCGGCGGGCTGGAGCGAAATATCTCAAAGTTAATCGATGTTTACAGTGCGCGGGTTGCAGTGATGGACGCTGCCCTGAAAAACAATATCCCCCAAGCGCAATACGCCTGTCCACATGGCGGATTCTTCTTCTGGGTGCGCCTGCCCGGCGTTGATACGCTGGCGCTGCCATGCGAGGCCGAGGCCTTCAAAGTCAACTTTCGGCCCGGGGTACGCTTTTCCAGCCGGGGCGGGATGCGCGAATACCTGCGCTTGGGGATTTCATTTTACGATTCGGGTGAAATCGAACAGGGCGTGTGGCGCTTGAAACAATGTCTTGACAGCCAATAAATCAAAATGGGGCAGACCTAAAACCCGCCCCAGAATTTATGAGACTCAATTCCAATCTACTTCATTCGATCAGCCACTATCTCAGCTACATCCTTGACCTGGACTGAACTGTCGTCGGCTTTGGAGGCGTCAGTCAGCATGACCATACAGAACGGGCAGCCGACCGCAAGCGTTTCCGCACCGGTAGCCTTGGCCTCAGCAAAACGCGCCTTATTGACGTTGGTCGTACCGTGCTCTTCTTCCTTCCACATTTGTGCGCCCCCCGCGCCGCAGCAGAAGGATTTTTCGGCGTGGCGCGGCATTTCGACAACTTCCAGCCGGGCAGCTTTCAAGTCCTTACGGGGAGCGTCAAAGATCTTGTTTTGGCGGCCCAGGTAACACGGATCGTGGAAGGTCACTTTCATATTGTCGCCCTCCAAATCCATCTGGATCTTGCCCGCGCCGACCAGTTCGTTGATCAACTGCGTGTGATGGATGACTTCGTAGTTCCCGCCAAAAGCCGGGTATTCGTTCTTGAGAGTATGCAGGCAATGCGGACAAGTGGTCACGATGCGTTTGGGGGCCACATCGTTCAGGATTTCAACGTTGGCATTGGCCAGCTCAAAAAACAGGTACTCATTCCCGGCACGACGGGCCGAGTCGCCCGAACACTGCTCGTTCTGGCCGAGCACCGCATAATTTACGCCAGCCGCGTTCAAGATCTTGGTAAAGGCCTGGGCGGTTTTTTGCGCGCGGGCGTCAGTGGCAGGGGCACAACCCACCCACCACAGAATTTCGGGAGCGGGATTCTGCTCGATGGTCGGCACGTCCAGCCCCTCAGCCCATTTCATGCGTTCTGCTGGGGCGATATTCCACGGGTTGACATTGCGCTCCATACCGCGGAAAGCATTCTCCAATTGTTTGGGGAAGGAGTTATCCATCAGCACCAGCGAGCGACGGATACTGAGGATATCGCGCATCGGTTCGTTGCCGACGGGGCAGATGTCCACGCACGCGCCGCAGGAGGTACAGGCCCAGACCGCTTCCTCGCTAATCGCAAATTCCAGCAACGGTTTACTCGGCTCACCAGCCGCGAAGGCAGCACCTGCATGGCTCAGGTAATAACGCTTGTTGACCTCCAACGCTGATGGCGAGAGCACCTTACCGGTTGTATAAGCCGGGCAGACTTCCTGGCAGCGGTTACACATGATGCAGGCATAGGCGTCCATGATCTGCTCCCAGCCCAGGTGCTCCAGGTTGGTCGCGCCGAATTGCTCGAGGCTCTCGTCGTCGAAGTCAATTTTGCTCAATTCACCAATCGACTTGCGTTCCGGCTTGAGCAGGTAATTAAACGGAGCGAAGAACAAGTGGATGTGTTTGGAATAGGGGAAATAGGGGAGAAAGGCTACGATCGCACCCAGCGACAACCAGAAGGTCACATGCTGCCCAATCTCCAGGCCCAACGGATTCATCCCGGACAGCAGGCCGGCCAGCGCTGTGGCGACCGGCTGCCAGGCATCAGTGATTGCGTGCTGGGCCAGATACATCGCTTCGCCCGTCAGGCGGGAGGTAACATGAACGAAGATGAAGGCTGCCACAATGGCCGAGTCAAGGCGGATGCCGGTCCGCGCCCGAGGATCGAGTTTTGTCGTCTGGCGGATGCTTAAACCTCCGGTTTGAGGATGAAGCGGCGGATTTCCATCGCCACAATCCCAATCACCACACCCGCCCCAAACAAATCCGCCAGCAGACGATAAATACCTCCGGCCAGGCCTGCATTCTCAAGGAAGCGGTAGCCGGGGAGATAGGCGTTCAACAAATCTGCAAAATTTACGAGAACAAAGTAAAGGAAACCCCATCCAATCATAACGTGGAAGATGCTCGGCACCAGACGGAAGCGCAGCACCGGCTGGAAGGTGCCGACTTTGAGGACGACTTGGCCCAGTCGCTTCCAGGCCAGCGACCAGTCAGGTTTCCCTTGGCCGCGGCTGATCATCTTAATGATACGTTCCACACCACGCCAGGTGAAATACAGTGAAACCACTACAGCCAGCGCGAACAGGATTTTCTCAACAAGCGTGAGCATGAATATGTCCTCCGGTGGTTAGATTGCTAACGGAGCAGCCCCTCGACTGTCTCCGGGCGAACGGATTAGGTAATAGTTTAGCACAAGTTCAATTAACAGGAAAAGCCTGGATAGAAGGATTGCAAACGTCAAAATTGGACAGGTTGTATCTGTACACAAGCTCGAAGCGGGGTCGGATCACATGTAAACGAAAAAGAGGTGGGGCAATTTCCACTCTCTTTTTTCTATCTTATGATCACTAACTTATTTACTGATATCAGCCACGTACTCAACCGCGCCCTGGCAGGCGGGGTCAAGTTGATGCGCCACATCCTCCCAGGTTAATTTTTGGCCCGAACGAAAAGCTGCCTGCACGGCTTCAGACAAACAGCCAGGGCCGGCATTGTAATTTGCTAATGTCATTTTCCACAAATCCTCATAGGAGGCTGCCTTCCCTGGTGTTGTCCGGGACACATTACGAACAATGCGACCGGTTTGCTCGCAGCTTGCCAACAGGGTGTTCGCGAACACAGAAATGCTGAAATCGGCCTGACTCAGATCGAGACCAGCCACGCAATTCGAGCACCTGGCGACGACACTGCTCACCAGTGCATTGCGCAGCAGTTCACGCTCTTTTTCTTTCAAATTAAGATATCCATCCTTACAGGTGTCCCAAGGTAACACCAGTGGGCAGTATTGTTCATAAAATGAAGGATTCCACAATAGCGTGGTGTCAGCGCCATCTTCAGTCAACTGGCCGAAACCGGCTTCGCCCAAAGCCGTATAAACACCCGGCCATAATTGACTTTCGCGTGCAAACAGGTTTTTTAATAATTGCGCCGGGACTTCACTATCCCGGGCCGCCTTTAAAATCAGGTCATCAAAACGATTCTGCCACACATCGACTTCCAGGCGGGCTTTATCCATTCCACACGAGTTGGCGCTGCCGTCCGGCATCAGGCCGCCATCGACACAATCGCCAGCATCCACCACACCTTGCATGATCAGGTTACCAGCCAGGTAGGAATATGGGATGGTCGAATTCAATTGTGAGCTTTCTTCGGGCGTTGTCAGCCAGGGTGGTGTGCCGCCTACCGGTGGGAAGGCTTCCCAGGTCTCAGCACAACTGGCACGTGGCTGGCCTGCCCACTGGGAACTGAGCACGTCAATGTAATAATTGCGATCATCCAGGTTTTCCTGATCCACAGGCGTGACGCGTACTTCCGCCGAAAATATTTGACTGCTATCCCCATAACTTGAGTAGGCCCAAAACTCAACCACAATGCCAATCTCAGAAGTGGGGAATAATTCCAGCGGGCAGATCGCCCCGCAGGTAAATGGTTCACCATCCATCAGGCCTTCAATACGTTCGATATGTTCATTCGGCAGCGGCTCATCACCGCTCAAAATGAGATACGGTTCTCCGGAACACTTGAATGTGCCCATACTCGGGCTGCAATTTTCCAGGGAGACCCAGATGACCGGCGGCGGCAGGGCCACCGGAATCTCCTTCTGCGCCGGGAATGAGTCGACAAAATGCATGTAATAACCCTTACAACCGGAGGGATCTTCAGCCAGGGTTAATTGCGGACAGGGCTCCTGTACGATCCAATTATCGTAAACATCCTGATCGCAATCCCGATAAACTTCCCCCAGGGAGGGCTGACCATCGTGGTCAACCGTAATCTCACACACAACCTTACTGTTCGACCAACGCGCCAGCCACCAGGTGTATTTGGTGTAATCCACGCGAATCGAAGTGTAGCGGTCCGGCCCAGGCGGATCATTGTTTGGAGCTGCAAACGCAGGCATGGTTCCAGGCTGAGCTGGCGACACAAACCAAGCAGTCAATATCAAACCGATCACCAACAATCGAACCTGGTGCAAGTGCTTCATCATCTCCCCTTTATAAATTAAAGGCTCGCTACTATTATAGCGAACCTTTGACTGATTTCAACCTTTTTTCGTTATTTATTATTTTCTTCCATCTCTTCCAAGAGGGAGAGTTCCTGTTTCAGATTGCGCCAGCGCAAGAACAGGCTGACCAGATAAACGACCATTACGACGGCGAAGATTGTGTATCCACCGATCATATAAGAACTGGTATCAGGAGGGGGGGCTTGGAAATACATCATGACTCCTTAGGACATGATCTTAAGTTTCAATTGTTCGACCTTCTGGGCCAGGTTACCCAGGCGAATGCGATTCCAAAACAGGTCGACAAAAATCACAGTAAAGGCAAATAGCGCAAAGAAGAAGGCAACCTTCATGCCACCAACCATATTAAAACCGCCTTGTGCTTGTGCGCTTTGCGATCCAATCACAACCGGATGAATGGTACGGAATAAACGGATTGCCATGAACGTGATCGGGACACTGACCGCGCCGACCAGTGTGTAGACAGCCCCAAAGCGAGCACGACGATCCGGATCTTCGATACCCTGGCGCAGCATGAAGTAAGCCACATAAATCAGTTCGGTGATGGCAGCCGTGGTCAGGCGCGGATCCCAGGTCCACCAGGTATTCCAGACGGGTCTGGCCCAGATCGAGCCCAGGATGATTGCGATCAGGAAGAAAACCAGGCTGATCTCAACCGCTGCAATCCCGATGATGTCCCACTTCAGGTTAGCCGTGCGCAGGAAGGCGATTCCGGCCACACCGGCGGCAATAAAGCCGAGCATACCGACCCAGGCAGTCGCAACATGAAAGTAGAACACCCGCTGCACCTGTCCCATTACAGCTTCTTCCGGAGCATAGATCAACGCCAGGTAGGCTGACACCGCTAGCAGCAGAACAGAGGCAATGTCCAGGATTATTAGAAAACGGGGCTTGGATTTCATAAGGCTCCTCGCAAAACAGATAAGTATTTATTCTTCGACGACATAATCAAAGACCATAAAGGCAATGGCCGTAAAGATCACATCGT
This sequence comes from uncultured Chloroflexia bacterium, assembly GCA_963790075.1. GTDB lineage: Bacteria > Chloroflexota > Anaerolineae > Anaerolineales > Villigracilaceae > CAYOUV01. The sequence goes on along the minus strand of CAWBNG010000004.1, from coordinate 182,080 downwards.
AAACGATCAATAGATTAAGCCAGGGCATGATCTCGCTCATCTCTGCCCCGCTCAGGTAACCGCCGCTGGCCTTGACAGCTGCGATCAAAATCGGCACAACGACCGGGAAGAGCAAGATCGGCAACAACACATCCCGCGTGCGGCTTTGGACAGCCATGCTGGCCAGCAGTGTCCCGACCGCCACATAACCCAGCGATCCAAGCAGGATGACCAGCAACAGGCCGGGCTGAAACAGATTGATATTGTACAGCAGGCTGTAGACCGGCAGAACGATGGCTTCGACGATCATCATAAATGCCAGGTTGCTGATGGCTTTACCGAAATAAATCGCCGAGCGATCGACCGGTGCCAGGAGCAAGCCGTCCAGGCAACCGCGATCCTTTTCGACCGCCATCGAACGGTTTAAACCCAGCGTCCCGGCGAAAGCGAAGGTCACCCACAGCACACCGGAAGTCACAGATCGGCGGGTCTGGAGGTCCAGTTCAAGCGCGAAGTTGAAGATCAGGATGACCAGCAGGGCAAAGACCAGCATGGCTGAGAGCAATTCGCGCGAGCGCAATTCAGCCGACAGGTCTTTCCAGACCACCGCTCCGACGGCACGTAAAAAATTTGTCGCACCCGCCTGACGTTTTTTGGTCACATTAATTTCGTCGATTGCCATCTCAGCCTGCCAGTGCATTTTTGTAGAATGTCAGCAAATTACCCGTTCCCAGATCGGCACGACTGGAAGAGGCTGCGATCATGCCCCGAGACAGGATGTCGAATCGAGTCGCCAAGTCCTCAGCCCGCGCCAGGTCGTGGGAGGTCATTACGACCGTTCGCCCTTTACCCGCGACAGAACGCAGGACATCGTCCAGCATGGATGAGGCATCCTGGTCCAGACCGGTATACGGCTCATCGAAGAGCATCACGTCCGGGTCATGCAGGACCGCGCGGCCGATCGCCAGCCGCTGCTGCATACCGCGCGAGAAGTTGCGCACCAGGTCGCGCCGGCGAGGTTCCAATCCCACCAATTCCAGCACTTCGCTGATGCGGGCATCCAGATTCTCCACGCTGTACATGCGACCATAAAACCGCAGATTTTCCTCGGCGGTCAAATCGCCATAGAGCAGCGGCTGATGCGAAACCACCCCCAGCCGGTTGCGCACTGCAGCCGCCTGGCTCGGCAGTTGAAAACCAGCGATGCGCACTTCCCCGATCGAAGGACGTGAAAGTGAAGACAGGATGCGCAGGAAGGTGGTCTTGCCCGCCCCGTTGGGACCCAGCAAGGCTACGAACTCGCCGGGTTGGGCTTGAAAATCCAACCCGCGCAGGACGGTCTTCAGGCCAAAGCGTTTGACGAGTTTACGGACTTCGATCATGCTTAGAGCAATTCTTTCAGGCGCGCCTTCAGTTCCGCACGGCGGGTCTCATAGGTTTCGTCGGCGATCTTCCCGGCACGGTGCAGATCATCCAGGGCAATGATGGCGTCCATAATGCTGTCAGCATCGTCGAGTTCATCGATACTTTCTACATCCAGTTCGTCTTCATCGTCCGACTGGCTGCGACGGCGGTCTCGCACGAACAGGAAGATGCCCCCCAAGACCAATACCACGCCAAGGGCTCCCAGTCCAATCAGCAGGTTTTGGCGCGAGTCAGTCGTGACGCCTGATGTGCCCGTCGATTTGGGCTTCCCGGAAAAACTCATCTCCAGGATTGCGCCGGCCGGCAGAGGTTGGCTGCTGTATACGTTGTATGTCACACCCTGGAAGTCGCTCGGGCCCTGGCTGGTCAAAAGGTCGCTCTTGACCGTCAAGCCATCAGGCACCAAGATGGTCGCCGCATTGACTGGAAGATCTATTTTGCGCGATAATTCGAGCTGCTTGTTGTAGGGCATATCGTAAGCAAAGACGACCTGGTGCTGCCCGGAGCCGGGCAGGATCGGCGAAGTGTCTCCGAAACCATTGTCCGTTTGAATGAAGCGGCCGGGGGTGGTGTCTTCGAATTGCAGGTTGGTCGCGTCTTGCGGGGTGGTGAAATTCAGGATCGGCTGTCCCTGTTTGGCGGGAACAATGGTCTTGTTGGTCGGGTTGGTCACCACCACCAACTCGATCACCTGGACAGTAGTGTCACTACTAAAATCGAAGAATATGTGCCAGCGGTCGACCGACAAGGGTTGCGTGTCGGTGCTGGTTTCATAGAAAGTGACCGGCAGGTCGATCTGGTTTTGGCCGGCGGTCACAAAGACCGGCTCCGACGAATATTCGACATCCTCGTACATCAGCGTGGCGATGAAGGCGCGCTGGTCGGGCATTTCGACATTCTTGAAAGAGTAGCTGCCGTCGGCGGCCACCGCTGCAGATAGTTGCACCGCTTGGTTAAAGTTGCCACTGGCGTCCTGGTCGAAGGCCTGCAAGTCCACCGTCAACCCGCTGGGAATCGTATCACCGGACCCATTACTCAGCTTGCCAGTCACCGTACCCATACCAGCCACTGGCGTAGTGTTCAGATCGCTGGGTGGTGATTCAGTGGAAGCAATTTCACCCGCGGGAGTACCAGTCGTAGCGATCTCACCCACCGGGGTCGCAGCCGCCTGGGGGCGGGCAAAGGTAAAGGTCCGCACGTAGGCTGCCAAAGCAAAACTCTGATCCTCGCTCAATTTATCCCCCAGAGCAGGCATCGAGGGAGACATACCTTGCGTTATTGCATAAAAGATATCCTGGGCCGAGAGTTTGGCCATGCTGGCCTGATCAGTGAAATCCGCCTGGGCGACGGTTTTCCCATTCTGGCCGTGACATTCGGCGCAGTTGGCAGCGTACAATGATTTGCCTTGAGCGATCTGGTCGGCAGTGGTGCTGAGGGACATGGCATACGCAACCACATCCCAACGTTGCTGCTCGGTCAGGCTGCCAGAAAAAGGCGGCATGAAATTCCGCATATCGCCCTGGGAGACGACCGTGAACCATTTTGCCGGTGAAACTGGTCGAGCCACATCGGCTTCTGCCAATGCAGCCGGCGGGTTGGACAATTGCGCGGCCTGCGGGCCGTCGCCCATGCCGGCCACTCCGTGGCAGGGCTCGCATTTTTGGGCAAAGATCGCCGCACCACTGACGAGATCGGGCGCCTGGGCCGGGAACAATGGACCCAGGGTAGGTGGTGGGGTCGGCGACGCATAATTTGGCGGCGGAGTAATATCCTCTGCCAGGCTGAAGTCGCAAGCCACCAGCAAGAGGGCAAGCATGACAAGCATAAATACCAGAAGAGATTTCTTCATCAAGCCTCTATCATGATTTCTGTGTAATTATCGAACGGGTTTGCCGCAATGCGGGCAAAAGCTATCGCTGCCCAGGACAGGTTTGCCGCAACTGGGACAAAAGCCAACCGACTTGGCCTTGCGCGACTTGCGCCGCGAAATGATCAGCGATTCGAGTTCATCATCGGCGTCCAGCACCTGGTCCTTGACCACGGCCGCATCAGCCCGTCGGGCTGCCACAGCAGCTTCCAGCCGGCTTTCAGCATCGCTCGCAGTGGCTTCCGAGTGGTGATCGTCCAACTGACGCAGAATCTCCGCACCGCGTTTCAGGAGCGCAGCACGCTGATCAGGGTAATCTTCAGCCGGGATCTTACCCAGGCTAAAATCGAAGTCGAGCTCCTGCAGTGAGTTGATCGCCCGGTCACGTTCAGCCATCAGGGCTGAGGTTTCCTGGTCCTCTTGTGAAACGCGCCGCGCGCGCCGCTCCGAAAATGGCGTAAAAACGAACAAACCCACCAGAATCAACAGGGCCAACAGCAGGAAAATTGCACCAAGATCCATGATATGCCTCGCCTACTGTGCCAGCAATTTATCAACAATCGACTGGATTTGACCAATCGAAGCAAAAGGCCCTACCTGGATGTACTGCAGTACGCCTTCCCGGTCGATGAAATACGTTTCAGGGACGCCCTTGATGCGGAACATCTGCGAGATGCGCGTGCCCATATCCGGACCGTTCGGGAAGGAGATATTGAACTTTTCCAGGTAAGCACGGGCTTCCGGTTCGGTATCCACGTAGTCCGCCCCCAGGAAGACCACATCACCGCTCGGCTGGTAATACTGCCAGGCCTGTTCAAGGTCGGCGGCTTCCTGCTCACAAGGCTTGCACCACGAAGCCCAGAAGTTGATCACCACGACATTGCCACGCAGTTCCGAGAGCTTGACCTCGGATTTCCCCTGGAAATTATAGCCATCAAACATCTTCAGGGAAAAATCCGGGATTATATCCCCGGGTTGCACAGTGCCCTGTTGTGAACGCCGCAGTCCAAGCGCCAGAATTACCAGCAGCGCCACCAGGGCCACCCAGATTGTAATCTGAGCCCAGAGCGGCACACCACGGCGGGTCGGCTGCGGATCCGTGTTCATATTATCTGTCATTCCATTCTCCAGTTCAATAACCGACGATCAAAACGTCGGGGATATTCTGACTATTTATGCTTGCGAAGTTCTTCCTCGAAACGTGCAACATAATCATCTTCCGATTTATTTGCCGGCGTCTCAGACTCAGCCGGAGCCGAGTCCCGCATAGCAGGCTGGGTCCACGCCTTGAGCGCGCGAAACAGCACGAACGCGCCGACCAGAATGATGACCGGCGGAATAATGTAGGCCAGCCAGTTGAGTCCCTGGCGCGGCGGCTCGGCGAGAACACGCGCACCGTAGTTTTCCACAAAGTATTGCTTGATCTGGTCCTGCGACCAGCCTTCGGCCAATTTCTGACGGATCAGGTCACGCCACTGCGCGCAGGCTTGGGTCGGGCAGACATCCAGCGGTGTATTCTCGCACACCGGGCAATACAACTGGTGAGCCACGGCGTTGACCTCGTCATCCGAAGGGGTTGGCTGCTGGGCAGCGGCCATACCCGTCCAAATGGCCGCCAGAGCAACCACGATCAAAGTAATCCAGATCAATTTCTTCATTTTTACTCCACTGACAATCTGGAAGGTTGCAAGCTAACCTTCCTGCAACCTTCCAAGGGTATTCCAAATCCTAATCTGCGCCGCTGGTTCCCAGGGCTTTCCTGGAACGAGTCCGCTCGGGAACGTACTCCGGGTCCTTATCCGGCCAGGCTGCCACGAACAGGCCAAAGATGAAGATAATTGCGCCAATCCAAAGCCAGTTGATCAGCGGATTGTGATAGATCTTCAATGTGGCTCCTTGGGCCGAAACCGGCTGCCAATCCACCAACAAGACGTACAGATCATCTGCCAAGGTGCTGCGCTGACCGGGGATGGTCATGGTTTGCTGGGCATCGGCATAATAGTCGATACGCGGATGCAGGTCACCCAGATACTTTCCATCTTTATAAACACTCACAACTGCGCGCGTTACCTGATGATCACTGGTGTACATAAATTGCGCGATCGAATCATACTTGACCTGGTAGCCGGCCAGATCAAGCGACTGGCCAATCGCCACAGTTCCCTGTGTCTGGGTCTGGAATAACTCCATTCCCAGGATGCCAATCGCCATCAGCATCATGCTGATGTGAATAATATAGCCTCCATACCGCCGCCGATTGCGTCCGGCCAGACGCCCAAGCGCTACAAAAAGATTCTCGTTTTGCGAGCGGCCACGTGCTCGGGCTGCGCGCCAGAATTCGAAAAGCGTGACCGAGATGACCAGCGCTACCAGCCAGAAACCTATCAATCCAATCCAATTGTGCATGCCACTCAAGAAGATTGCGGCCAGCACCACCAGGGAAAAGGCGGCTGGTTTCCAGATCGCTCGCCCAAGGGTCTTGATCGTGGAGTGCCCCCAGGCCGAAAGCGGAGCAATTGCCATCAGGGCCATCAGGGCACCAAAGAGCGGGGCATTGGCACGGTTGTAGAAAGGCGGGCCGACAGTCACTTTTTGACCGGTGAACAGTTCGGAAATCAAGGGGAAGATCACACCCCAGAAACAAACCACCAGCACGCTCAAGAAGAGTAGGTTATTGAGCAGGAACAGCGCTTCACGCGAGAGCATCGATTTCAGCGGCGCTTCGGCTTTTAATTCATCCCAGCGATGGATCAACAGGGCGATCGAAGTAACGAAGGTCAGGCCAATGAAAGCGAAGAAGAACGGGCCAATGGCGCTCTGGGCAAAGGCGTGCACCGAGGAAAGCACCCCGGAGCGGGTCAGGAAGGTGCCGAAGATGACCAGGTCGTAGGTCAGGATGATCAGGATCATGTTCCACTGCTTGAGCATGCCCCGTTTCTCCTGGATCATGACCGAGTGCAGGAAGGCCGTACCGGTCAGCCAGGGCATGAAGGCTGCAATTTCGACCGGGTCCCAGCCCCAGTAGCCCCCCCAACCGAGCACGTCGTAGGCCCAGCGGCCGCCCAAAACCAGGCCAAGCGAGAGGAACAGCCAGGCCACCAGCGTCCAACGGCGGGTGATGCGAATCCAGCGGTCATCAGTGCGGCCGGTGACCAGCGCCGCGATCGCAAAGGCGAAGGGGATGACGAAAGAGACGAATCCCAGGTAAAGCATTGGCGGATGGATGATCATCCCCGGATGGCGCAGGAGCGGATTCAGTCCGCGCCCATCTGCCGGGGCAAAGGCGGAGGCACCGGCCGGTTGGAACATGCTGGTGATAACGCTCCCGCCAGTCGTTTGCCAGAAACGGGCAAAAGGATTTTCGAAGAAGATCACCATGCCGATAAAGAACGCCATCGTCACCGAGGAGACCACAATCACCCAGGGCAAGAACTCGCGATCCCGATCCCATTTGCGCAGGGTGACGGCCGAGGCAAAAGCGGACATCAGCCAGGACCAGAAGACCAGCGATCCAGCCTGTCCGCCCCACAGCGCCGTGACCTTCAGATAGGACGGCATGCTGCGGCTGGTAACCGAATAGACGTACTCGACTTCAAAATGATTGGTTACCAGCATATAGATCAAGGTCAGTGCTGATAGTGTGATCAACGGCCAAGTGAGCAGCATCGCGCGCCGCGCGCTTTCCACCAAGGCCGCTGACTTTTTGGACTCTCCATAAATGGCTGCCCCAACACTATAAAGTGCGAGCAGGAAGGTTACTACTAAAACGCCAAAACCAAATTCAGCCAGCATGATGATCTCCTGTAATCACTGCCGTTATCCGTCAACCTGCTGTGGCACTGCCTCTTCATATTTGGTTGGGCACTTAAGCAGCAGTTCGTCGGCGTAGAAGACGCCATCCGGACCCAGATGACCAGTGACAATCGCCTGGGCTTCGTCGCGCAGCAGGTCAGGTTTGGGACCGACATAGACAATCTTGACGCGGTTACGGGAAGGGTCGATCACGGCCTGGTGCAAGACCGCAGCCAGGCCGCCCTGGGCCTCGATCTCCTTGTTGTCGCCCGTCACTTGGGCCACCTCAAAGGACAGGGTCAGAGACTGGGCGTCGTATTGAATCGTGTCACCGATCACGGCACCGGAGACTCGCAGGTTCTTATCAACCACGCTTTGCCCTTTGGCTTTTAATTCATCGACGGTCATAAAATATTCTGCGCTGGCCTGAGTCGAAGATACGATTAAATAAATCACCGCAGCCAGAATCAACAAGCCACCCATAATGAATTTAAAGCGACCTTGCAAAAGGCTCGAAACCTTATTCATGTTTTGCCTCCAGAGTTATTTGGTAAAGATAAAAAGGATTTTGGCAGGACCCCATCCCGCGAGTCTCATTTTTCCATATTTAGATTAATACACGCTGAGAAGGGGTTGGATAGATGTCACGAATATTACCCTATTTTATCCTATTAAGTCGGGATTAAAATTACCCCCTGCCCCTCCTGCGTTTTAATCCAACGAAATCAATCCAGTGCGGATGGCGAACTTGACCAGTTCCGTGCGAGAGTGCAGATTGAGCTTTTTCATGATGCGCTCGCGGTGACGGGCGATTGTCTTCGGGCTGAGCCCTAGATTTTTTCCGATGTGCTGGTTGTTATGGCCCTGCCCAACCAGTTCGAGCACCTGACGTTCGCGCGCGCTCAAGGCTTCCAGACCGACCACGTCTTCCGGTCTTTCCTCCGGCTTCGGGACGGTCGAGGCCCCAACTTTCTTGGACAGGCGCTGGTAATCATCCAGCAACCAACGGGCCAATGCCGGCTGCAGATAGACGTGCCCATCCGCAATGGCTTGGATGGCAGCCACCAATTCGTCGGCTGCGGCTTGCTTGGTAATGTAGCCCGAGGCACCCGCCACCAGCATCTCCATGAAATACTGCTTATCTTCGTGCACGGTCAGGGCCAGGATCAGACAATTGGGAGCCAGTTTTTTCAACTGGCGCGTGGCTTCCAGCCCATCCATACCGGGCATGGTAATGTCCATCAGGATGATATCCGGCTGGTATTGCATTGCGCGCTGGACGGCCTCTTCACCGGTTCGCGCCTCAGCAATCACCTGGAAGCCTCCCTGCGATTGCAGGAATGAGCGCAAGCCGGTTCGTACCACATCGTGATCGTCAACCAGCATTAACTTGATCGGTTCCATCATTCCCCTCCATTTCTCCTATGACTACTTCTGAGACAGGGATACACGCTTCGACCAGCGTTCCGTCTCCGGGAGCAGATTCGATCTGTAACTTTCCACCGACCGACTCCACCCGTTCGCGCATGCCCGCAATTCCCCAACCACGAGGAGGATGGAAGACGGCTGTCGGATCAAAGCCCGCGCCGGCATCGGCCACGCGCAGGCAGATACAACCGCTCTCATAATGGATTTCAACCCTGGCTTGATTTGTCCCGGAGTGACGGACGACGTTGGTCAGCGCCTCCTGGGCCACACGGAACAAGACGGTCTCAACCAGCGGATCAAAACGGCGTACTGAACCATCAATCGTGAAATCGACTTGCACACCCTTGGGGCAGCAATCCTGTTCGAGAATATATTTGATGGCTGGAATCAATCCCAGGTCGTCGAGTTGAGCCGGACGCAAGTCATGGACCAAGTGATACAAACCTTGGGACATGCGGCGGCTGAGGTCTTGCAACCTATCCACCAACTGGGTCAGCTCCGAGCGTCGGCGTAAGCTGTTGCGCAGCGTCGCCAGTTCCAAAGTAAAGGCGGAGAGCACCTGGGCGGTCTCATCGTGCAATTCCCGAGCGATCCGGGCACGTTCGTCTTCCTGCGCCTGCACGATGTGGCGCAACAATTCACGACGCATGCTCTCGCGCCTGGTCAGCTCATCCTGGATTTGTTCGAGGGCTTCCAGGCGGGCTTGCTGAGCAGCCAACAGTTGGTGTTTGCGCTCTTGCTCCACTTGCTGGATGGATCGCAGCACCGCGATCATGACCACCAAAGCCATAGCTGCCCGGACCAACTGGATTGGTACCTTCGTTAAAGCCAGGAAAGCTTCCGAGTTGACCCAACGCGCAGGGACCATCAGATTGGGCGATACGAAAAATTGAGTGAAGCCATAAATCAGAAAAGCGAGCGCGGCCCAATTCAAATATCTTGACAGCAGAATCCGTCCCTGGTCACGAGCCTGCAACGACTGGGCTCGCAATCCCCAGCCGGCCAGGGCTGCACCCGGCACCGCCATGAAATAACGGACCAGGGTGTCGTAAAAGCCAAAATCCGATTGGCCTTCTGGTCTTCCCGTAAGTACGACAGCAGTCAAAATCGCGATCAAGTAGATGAACAAAATACCCAGGTAGACGATGGAGTTCGCTTCCAGGCGATGGCGCGGCAGACGAAAGGCCTCAATTCCATAAATGATCAGTGCAATAAATGAAGCGGTCAGCAACGCCACACGAAACCAACCGGTCCAGGTCGGATAAGTTTCCCCGAACCAAACGATTTGCATCAAAAAAAGTTCCAGCCACTCATGGGCGCCATGTAAAACGCCAAAGGCTGCCAGTGGATGCAGTAAGCCTTTGCCCGCCAGCGCAGGGGTACGACCGGACTCCAAGGCTATTGCCAGGCCCATCAAAACAAAGGCCAGGCCATAAACAAAGAAAACCAACAAAACATCAAAGTGCAAACCGGTAGCGTACATCTCTATTGGGTATTCTACACCAGTCAGGTCCCCAATCCTACTTCTAAGTGTACCCATCCGAGTGTGACAAACATCACAGTAGATTGCGCTGTTTTTAACTTGTTTTTAATTTCAATTGGGTTTATAACCCTAATATGTCTCACTGTTTTTGTGAAGCTTTGGACATATCGACTCGTCAAAGGAGGTGTTTGCCCGAGGAATCCCTTACACTTTCAAATTACGTATCGAACCCAATCTTAAGGAGATTGCACAAATGTCTATCAAAAAAATAGCTCTCTTCGGCACGCTGCTCGTCGCCGCAGTCGTTTTGGCGGCATGCGCCGGGCCAGCCGGCCCTGCCGGCCCGGCAGGCCCCGCTGGCCCGGCAGGCCCCGCAGGCCCGGCCATGACAACTGCTGATCTATCCTGCACCACGTGCCACAATGACACCTCGCTGATCACCGGCAAGGATACAGCCTGGGAAACGTCCTTTCATGGGAGCGGGCCAGCCTTTAGTCATGCAGGTAACAATGCGACCTGCACCGGTTGTCACTCCGGCAGCGGTTTCAGCGCCGCGATTGCAGCGGGAGTCGATAATGCTGCCGCACAAGATTCTGCGCTCGTGAACCCGAGCCGCATCGATTGCCGCGCCTGCCACCAGATCCACACCAGCTACACCGGCGATGACTGGGCGCTTGCGTCCACCGACCCGGTAGCGCTCATCGCGGTCGATGGTGCGAGCTTCGACGGCGGCCAGGGCAACCTGTGCGCTCACTGCCACCAGCCGCGGACTGCCTTCCCGGCAGCGACGGATGGCATGGTCTCGGTTGACAGCACCCACTGGGGTGGCCATCACGGGCCCGTGGACGCGATGTTGCTCGGCGTTAACGGCGCGGGTGGCGTGGAAGGCAAACCCAGCGCGCATTACTCAATGGTGGAAGACACCTGCGTGACCTGCCACATGGGCGGCGCAGGCGCAGACGCCAATCACAGCTTCACCCCGAATGTTGCCACCTGCACAACCTGCCATGCCGATGCCACAGACTTCGACATCAACGGCGTACAGACTGAGGTTGAGGGCAAACTCGAGGAAGTCAAGACTGCCCTGCAAGCCAAGGGTCTGCTCGATAAAGATGGCGTGATCGTCGTCGGTGACTATCCCGAAGCCCAAGCTGCTGCTCTCTGGAACTACCTCTTCGTTGAGGAAGACAAGAGCATGGGTGTGCACAATTCGACCTACGCCAATGCTATGCTCGATGCAGCCTTGGAAGCGTTGAAGTAAGCAACCCAGCAAAGAATACGCAAAAAAAAACAGGGCTGGTCAATGCCAGCCCTGTTTTTTATCGTTATCATTTCTCTAATCATACCGTTTTCGTGATATTCAGCACTTATGCAATCCGGAAAAATCCATAAAATTGGGGTGTATGTCCCAATGGGACACCTAACGGGTTGTTACATTTTCCCTGGGGCTTTATTTTGAATGAGAACTGCCCAAAAAAATGCAAGCTGTCACAAACTATTCGCCGGGATAACCTTAGGGTCGATTATTCCAAAAGAGGGTAGACACCCAACTATCTTCTGCTAAAATGAAGGGCATCGACCACAGGAGCGTGCAATGAGCAATTTACTGACCATATTTCGGAAACAGCGCCTGCGAACAGTTGGCATCGTCCTGGGCTTGCTGGTATTGATCATCGCCGGGTTCAGCATGTCTGCCAATGCAGCGCCGCAACAACCACAAACCTCCGGACCAAGCGACGAAGCCTGCCTGTACTGCCACGGCAAGCCAGGTATGACCAAAACCCTGCCCAGTGGCGAGGTTCTTTACCTTACGATCGATGCTGACCATTTCGCGGCCTCGGTCCACGCCGAGAACAACATCACCTGCGTGCAATGCCACACGAACATCAAAACTTTCCCGCATCCGGAATTGAAGGCCGACACGCTGCGCGACGTGGCCACCACCTTCTACACCACCTGCAGGCAATGCCACATCGAGCAATACGACAAAGTCCTGGACAGCGTCCATCAAAAGGCATTGGCTGGCGGCAATAAAAATGCGGCTGTCTGCACCGACTGCCACAACCCGCATACCCAGACCCGCATCACCGATCCTGCCACAGGCGCGCTCCTGCCGAGTGCGCGCCTGCAAATCCCGCAGACCTGCGCCCGCTGCCACAGCACCATCTATATCACCTATAAAAACAGCGTGCATGGCGCAGCCCTGACCCAGGAAGGCAACACCGACGTGCCGACCTGCATCGACTGCCACGGCGTGCACAACATCCAGGACCCGACCACGGCTCAATTCCGCAATGACACACCATTGCTGTGCGCCAAATGCCATACCAATAATGCCATCATGTCCAAGTACGGCATATCCACCCAGGTGCTCAACACCTACGTTTCCGATTTCCACGGTACGACCGTGACCTTGTTCGAAGAGACTTCCCCGAATACCTTTACCAATAAAGCTGTCTGCACCGACTGTCATGGCGTTCACGATATTACCAATGTAAATGATCCTAAAACAGGTATCGCGATTAAACAAAACCTGCTGGTGAAATGCCAGCGCTGCCACCCTGACGCGACTGCCAGCTTCCCGGATGCCTGGCTGGGACACTACATTCCCAGCCCCGAGCAGCACCCAATTGTCTATTTCGTCAACCTGTTCTATAAGATCATGATCCCAACCGTTCTGGGCGGCATGCTGATCTATGTGATTTCAGACATCATCCGACGCCTGATCGAACGCCGGAAAGGAGCAAAACACTAATGGCCAAGACAACCTCTGCTCCAAAGAAACACCGCAATTACACGCGCTTCTCGCTCCCTACGCGGATCGAGCACCTGGCGATGCTGCTTTCCTTCACAACCCTGGCTTTTACCGGTTTGCCGCAAAAATTCCCCACGGACGGCGTATCGATCGCCATCATACGTCTGGTGGGTGGTATCGATAATGCACGCTTGATCCATCATTCCGCCGCAACCGTGCTGATGCTGGTCGCCATCTGGCATATCCTGTTCGCGGGATACCACTTCTTTGTTTTGAGAAAGAGTATCTCGATCCTGCCTGGTCTGCAGGATGTCAAGGACGGCTGGAAGGCCCTGATGTACAATTTTGGGCTTTCCAAAACGCGCCCCCAGATGGGACGATATACCTTCGAAGAAAAAATGGAATACTGGGCGCTGGTCTGGGGTACGGTCATCATGGGCCTGACCGGTTTCGCCATGTGGAACCCGATCACCACGGTCAAGCTTCTACCTGGTGAGATTATCCCGGCGGCCAAGGCCGCCCACGGCGCCGAAGCTATCCTGGCGGTGCTGGCCATTATCGTCTGGCACATGTACGCCGTGCATCTCAAACGCTTCAACAAAGCCATGTGGACCGGGAAACTGACCGAGGAAGAGATGCTGGAAGAGCATCCGCTCGAACTAGCCGACCTCAAGGCCGGCATTGCCGAGCGTCCGGTCGCCCCGTCCGTGCTACGCAAACGCCAGATAGTCTATTATCCAATTGCGAGCGTACTGGCGATCGTCATGCTGGGAGGTGTATACGGCTTCGTCAACGGCGAGCAGTCCTCGATCAAGACTATTCCGCCAGCGCCAATCCAAGTCACAGTATATGCGCCCGAGACGCCTACCCCGCTGCCGACTCTGCCGCCCACAGCCACCCCGGTTCCGACGCAAACGCCAACTGCCACCCCGACCCCGGGCGGCGAGGCAGCTACCAGCGGACCCAATGCTCCTAGCCTCACCTGGGACGGATACGCCGGACCGCTCTTCGCCCAGAAATGCTTAACCTGCCATAACGCCAGCCGGGTTTCGGGCGGCCTGAATCTGACCACCTATGCCGGGGCTATGCAAGGCGGGCAGGATGGGCCAGTCATCGTACCCGGCGATTCGGCCAACAGCAAGCTGTACCAGATCCAGGCCGCCGGCGGCCACTACGGCCAGCTGACCCCCGATGAACTGTCCCAAATCGCGGATTGGATCGATCAAGGCGCTCTCGAAAAGTAGCCATCAAATAATTAAAAAGAGTGCAGACACATTAATTCTGCACTCTTTTTAATCTCATCTTAATAATTACTTCAAAATTAGCGTTTCCATCTATAATTGCGTTGAGGAGAATGCAAATGAAGACCAGAAACTGCCCATATTCTGCAATACCTCACAGCTGCATTTTCCCTCCAATCAGCTTTCTACGGATTATCACCCGATACCAATGAGTTAAAGTGCCCGATCGAACATGGGTGCTTCAGTTCGAAATTGCTGCGCAAAATAGATGACGCGGGTGTTTGGGAGAAATAAAATACCGAATTAATTTTTCGATTTCCGAGTATTCTGCTTCGCCACAGAGTCTCGGTCGCCATTCATTGGCTGAATAAATGAAACTTGGAGGTGTTTTGCCGTGAATAAATACTGCTTATATTCCCATCGAAAAAGATATTCAACCATCGGTATAACCACCTAGTGCAGACCGGGCTTGGCTGTGCACCATCCCAATTTGCGCGGTTCGATCTTCGTGAGGCTGCCTTTTTACCCAGCAGTTTTTGATGTTAATTTATGAGGTGAATTGCTATGACCAAATCTAAGGATCCCCAGGTAAGTCGTCGGAATTTTATGAAGGCCGCCATCTTTACTATCGGCGGTGTTATCGGCGGGGCAATTGGAATTCCCGCCATCCCCTATATTATCGGCCCGGCCCTGAAACAGGGTGACGAAGGCTGGGTACGTTTGGGAGCCGTCAGCAAAGTCGAGTTGGATGTCCCAACTCTTTTCAAAACGACCATCAAGACTTCAGACAGGTTGGATCAGTACAGACGAGGAGTTTTCAGTCTATGTGCTGACCGAAAACGGCCAGGATTTCACCAGCATGTCCAATGTTTGCACGCATCTGGGCTGCCGGGTGCGCTGGATTCCTGAACGAGAGGGGTTTTTCTGTCCCTGCCATAACGGTGTCTTTTCCAAAGATGGCAAGGTTGTTTCCGGCCCCCCGCCGCGCCCTCTGAACCATTTCGAGAGCAAAGTTGAAGATGGAATCCTCTTCGTAAAGCGAGGTTCATAATGTTGGCAAAACTTGGTGATTGGCTTGATGAACGCTTCCAGTGGCGACAGGTCTGGGAGGCCATTTTCCTGCGCAAGATCCCGCATGTCAACTGGTTATATACACTGGGCAGCGCAACACTCTTCGTCGCGACATTACAGGGAATTACCGGCATCTTGCTGACATTCTATTACGTCCCTGACCCGACCCATGCTTACGACAGCGTGGTGTACATCACCACCCAACTGCCGATGGGCTGGTTCATCCGCGGCCTGCACCACTGGGGAGCCAGCGCAATGATTGTGCTGGTTGTAGCACACATGCTGCGGGTATTCTTCTATGGGGCATATAAATATCCACGCGAAATGACCTGGATCACAGGCGTATTCCTGCTGCTGGTCGTGGTTGGCTTCGGGTTCACCGGCTACCTGCTGCCGTGGGATCAAAAAGCCTATTGGGCAACGACAGTAGGGACGAAAATCGCAGGCGTCGCGCCGTTCGTTGGAGATTGGATCCTCAGAATCGCTCGCGGCGGTCCGGATTTATCTGCGGTCACATTGGCGCGCTTTTTTGGGACCCACGTTTGGGTCCTGCCAGCTTCACTCGCAACTTTGATTGGGGTCCACCTCTATCTGATCATCCGAATTGGCATCTCGGCCGTGCCGGAAAAGGATGAATAGTCATGAACGATCAAGAGAAAAAATCCTACTTGCAGCGCTATAAGGAAGCCAAAGAAAAAGGTGTGCCCTTTTTCCCGGACATCATCTTCAAGGATGTAGTTATATCCCTGGTGGTTTTCCTGATTTTGGTTGCCCTGGCGTATTTTATCGGCGCGCCGGTAGATGCTCGGGCAAATCCCAACGATACCAGTTACACCCCGCGGCCCGAATGGTATTTCCTATTCTTATTTCAGCTGCTTAAGTATTTCCCCGGCAACCTGGAAGTAATCGGGGCCATGATCTTGCCTGGATTGTTTATTCTACTCTTGCTCGCCCTGCCATTCATTGACAAGAGCGCCAAACGCCACTTCCGCAACCGTCCGTTTGCTTCCTTGACAGCCCTGGCCGTTGTTGCCGGGATTGGTATACTGACTATTCTGGCGGCGACCGCAGCGCCTCCGCCGCAGGAAAAAGTGGTTGTGGATCAAGCAGCAGCTTTGTATGCTGCGAATTGCGCCAATTGCCACGGCCCCAGTATCGATATTCCACCCGGAACAGATTTACACAAGGTAATTGCCGCGGGTACGCATGAAGGCATGCCAGCCTGGGGTGGCGACCTGAGCACTGACGAAATCGATCAACTGGCCGGATTTATCCTGTCACCGAATGGCAGCGCCCTTTACGTCCAGTATTGCGAAACCTGCCACACGCAGATGGTCCAGGCCATCGGCAATCCGCTGGAACTTCAACGTGTCTTTACAGAAGGCGCCAATTACCCCAGCCATGAAGGGTTGGACATCCCCGACTGGAGCAAGGTGCTCACTTCTGACGGGCAGAATGCCTTACTAAACTTCCTGGCCGCGCCGGATGGACAGCGTTTATTTGCAATCAACTGCGCGGGCTGCCATGGACAGGGTGTGGCTTTTTCGGGCACGGAAGATGAACTTCGCACATTGATCTCGCAAGGCGGACAACATTTGTCCATGCCGGCTTGGAAGGGAACCCTGAGCGAGGCCGACTTGAATACCCTGGCTGCCTATGTCGTCGATCCGAAGTCTGAATCAGGCGGGGCAGCTTTATTCGGCCAACATTGTGCCGCCTGTCACGGCGACAAGGTCCCGTCCGCACCGGATAAAGAAAGCGCGATCAAAATCATCAGTAGCGGTGGTCCGCATATCACCATGCCTGTTTGGGGCAATATTCTCACACCCGAACAATTGGATGCACTGGTTAAGATATACTTACGAAACCAGCCAGGGCGGCGGTACTGGAATTGGTGCCAATCTCTTTGCCCAGAACTGCAGTGCCTGTCATGGTCAGTTTGGCGAAGGTGGTCCAAATCCTGCCCATGCGGGTGATATTATCCCGCCAATCAGCACTGCGGAATTCTTGAAAACCCGTGACGATACTACATTGAGAAATATCATCTCACAGGGTCAACCGAGTCTGGGCATGCCCTCCTTCGGTGATGCAAACGGCGGTCCATTTAGTGATGAGCAACTGGACGCTGTCGTAGAATACCTCCGCAGTTGGGAGGCCAACCCGCCAGTGGAAGAGCCGCCGACCTTCGCCACCGAAACCCCGCCACCGACTCCAGAGGCAAGTGCTCCCACGCCGGAGCCCATACCCAGCCTGACAGGTGGGCAACTTTACGCGATCGCCTGCGCCAGTTGCCATGGCGCTCAGGGAGAAGGCGGGGTTGGCCCGGCTTTAAACACCCAGGATTTCCAAGACAAATATGACGATCAGGCCCTGTTTGACACCATCAGCAATGGTCATACTGCCACCCCGATGGTGGCCTGGGGAGAAAACCTCTCCGCCGAACAAATCCAATTGCTGGTCCACTATCTCCGCGTTCTGGGAGGCGCCCCTCCGGCTACCCGTGTCGCTACGTCGGTCAGTTTCTCCGGACAAGTTGCGCCGCTCCTGCAAACCAGGTGCCAGGTCTGCCATAACTCAAAAACATCGTCCGGGGGTTGGGATTCGACCTCATATCAAGCCGTCACAAGCACCGGCAAGAATGGACCGGTCGTCATCGCTGGCGATATTACCAATAGCATCCTGGCCCAGCGCATCACGGGTACCCAAGGAGCCGTGATGCCTCCAACTGGCAAGTTGTCTGATGCTGATATTCAAATTATCTTGGATTGGATCGCTGCTGGCGCTCCAGAAAACTAAGGAGGAGTCTCTCTCGTCATGACCAAACTGCGCACAAAGCTTCGCAACTTCTTTTTTCCACCTCAAGGATCACCACGTTGGATGTATATACTGCCTTATACAATCCTGGGAATATTGACCATCTTTCTACTGGTTGGTGGGGCTTATGGCTGGGACTATACCAACTCTCCACAATTCTGCGGCACAACCTGTCACACTATGCCGCCGCAGAACGCAACCTACAAAATATCACCCCATGCCAACGTGTATTGCACTGAATGTCACATTGGGCGCGCTTTCGTCGGTCAGCAACTGGCGCGAAAATCCGAGGACGTCTATGAACTTTACTCAATGGTTTTCCACCTCTATGAATTCCCAATTCGTGCCACACGTACCAAACCCGATCTTCTGACGTGCGAAAAATGTCACTTGCCGGAGACTTTCTCAAGTGATTCTCTGCAAACCATCACACATTTCACAAATGACGTCAACAACACAGCCACGACCACATATTTGATCTTGAAGACTGGCGGTGGTGCCAAGGTCGAAGGATTGGGGCGCGGGATCCATTGGCATATTATCAATCCCGTCTATTACTACTCGAATGACATCGAGAACCAGATAATCCCGTATGTGCGCGTCATGAACGATGACGGTACATACACGGAATATGTGGATGTCGAATTTGGGATTGACCCTGCTACGATCGATGAGACCAAATTAAAAAAGATGGAATGCACGACCTGCCATAATCGAGTCTCGCACAATTTCAAACCACCTGAAGTTTCGATTGACGAGGCCATGGCACGCGGATTGATCAGCCCAGAGATTCCCGGGATTCACCAGAATGCGGTGCAGGTGCTTTATGCCACATATGAAACGCGCGAAGCTGCCATGCAAGCCATCGACGGGATCGAAGAGAATTACAAGGCGACTGATTACTATGCGGACCACAGCGATCAGATCAGTCAGGCAGTTCAGGCGATCAAGGGCATCTACGACCAGACCTTCTTCCCCGAGCAAAAAGTTGATTGGACCACTCATCCCAACAACGTAGGTCATATCTATTCGCCGGGCTGCTTCCGCTGCCACGATGGCAAACACCTCGATCAAAACCAACAAGCCATTCGACTGGAATGTAACCTATGCCACTCGATTCCTGTGGTCGCCACGGCCCAAGACTTTACGACCAAGATCGAAATCAGCCGTGGACCCGAACCAGAAACGCACCTCAATCCAAACTGGATCAATTTGCACCATAACGCATTCGATCCAAAGCTGTGCTCCAGTTGCCACACGATCGAGGATCCGGGCGGCACCAGCAACACATCCTTCTGCTCCAACAGTGCCTGCCATGGTAGCGTGTACACTTATGCCGGGTTCGATGCACCCAAGCTGCGCGAGATTCTTCAGTCCCAACTGCCCGCCAAGCCGACTGCCCCACCAACCACGCTAGCGCCGGTGATTGGCGGCATACCCACATATGCTGCCAACGTCCAACCAGTCTTCGACAACCGCTGCAGTTCCTGTCATGGAGAAACCAAACTGGCAGGCTTGAACCTGACCGATTTTGCGGATGCGATGAAAGGCGGAAAAGACGGACCGGTCATCGTGCCTGGCGATTCGGCCAACAGCAAGTTAGTCCAAATCCAGAGCGCCAAGCATTTCGCCAATTTGACCCCGGAAGAGCTTGACCTGGTGATCCAATGGATCGATACTGGTGCTCACCAAAAATAAGTGGTGCACCAAAAATGAAAAAGCCGCCCGCGTGGGCGGCTTTTTCCTCATTAAGCTTCTAAGCAGTAACCGACTCTACTGCCTGCACTTCCACAGGTTCGTGCACTTCGGAGACAAAGCGGTGATCGACCACACGGAGGTAGCGCACTCCCAGCGAGAAGGCCAGCAGGCCGTAGGAGATCACGCCAAAGCCAGCCACAAATTCGATCAGGGACGGCTTATAAGCAGTGTATCCCACCCCCAGTTCGCCCGGCAGGTAGGATAGCACTACCAGCAGGCCGGAAAGATTGGTATCCCAGCGATAAGCTACCAGGCCGCCCGCGACCATCAATAGCGCCAGCATGCGCCAGAAAAGATTGAGGCGGGTCTTGCGCCACAGCAGCAACACCATCGGTAAAAAGATACCCAACAACATCTCGCCAACCCAGAAGTTGAAAGCCAACGGACCACTAGTCAGCAGGTGCAGTCCCTCGGTGCGACCGGGTTGGTAGGTGTAAGTCATCGCCAGGATATCCCAGACACGCCAGTAGAAATAAGCCACCAGCAACCAGCCCAGGAAGTGGGACAAGCGTTCGATCAGCCCGTCGTTGATCCGGGCCTTGGGGGTCAGCCGCGAGGCTAGCATCGATGCGAAAAGGGTCAAAGCAATCCCGCCCACAATGGCCGAGAGCATGAATAGAACCGATAACCCCGGTTTGTACCAGATCGGCCGCGCCTTGAGCACCCCATAGACCGCGCCCAGCGAGGACTGGTGCAGGCTCGAAAGACCCAGGCCAGCGATCGCCAGATAAGGGGCGTAGTGGTGGACGTACGACATTTTTTCAGCCAATTTGGGGAAGCGCTTGCGCAGCCATTCGAAGTTGGCGATGATCGGCATCGACTTAAACAGCAGCACAGTCAGGTAGAGGCAGACGCACATGGTCACTTCCCACAACAGGGAGTGTTCGTTCCAGTAGACCATCGAATGCCAGAAACGGTCCGGGCGGCCGATATCCAGTAAGAGCGAGAGCATCGCCATGGAATAGCCGGTCAGGCCAATAAAGGTAGCCGTGCGGGCTACTGGCTCGTAGCGCTTCAACCCGATCAGATAGACCCCTGCGCACAAGCTGAACGCTCCAGCGCTCAGGGCAATCGACGACAGGTCAATCGTGATCCACAGCCCCCAGGGGACCAGGTCAGTCAGGTTGGTGAGCGACAATCCTTTCCAGAAGACCAGGATACCTGCCGTCAGTCCGCCAGCCAGGAATAAACCCAAGAAAATGAGCCAAGCCAGCCACCAATTAAACGCAAGCGAAGGCAGTTTTGCGCGCAGGGCTTTCATGAGCTCACCTCCATCTTCATCTTCGCAGGATCGGCTGCGATGTAATAAACCCGCGGCGATGTACCCAGGTCTTCGCGCAAACGATAGGTGTTGGTAGATTTCAACAGCTTACTAACGTTCGACTCGGGATCGTTGATGTCACCGAAAATACGCGCGCCGGTCGGACAGGCGACCACACAAGCGGGGGTCGCATCTGGGTCAATCCCCGGCTTGAGACCAGCGGCCAGGCCGCGATCAATGCGCTGGTAGCAAAACGCACACTTTTCAGGCACGCCACGCGGCCGTCGCGCGACTTCTGGCTGGCCCCATTCTGGTACGGCCGGGTTAGGACCATCGAATTTCTTCCAGTTGAAGGAGCGCGCACCGTATGGACAGGCCACTTCGCAATACCGGCAGCCGATACAACGATCATAGTCCATCATCACGATGCCGTCGGAGCGGTAATAGCTGGCCGCCACCGGGCAAACCTCGACACAAGGAGCTTCGGTACACTGCATACACGGACGGGGCAAAAACACTTTTTGTCCATCCAACTCGCCAACTTCGAAGACCTCATTCCAGGAGATATCCGGGGGAACGTCATTATGCGCCCGACAAGCCATGGTGCAGTACTCGCAGCCGGTGCATTTGGATTGGTCGATCACCATCACCCATTGATGGGGACCAGCCTGAGTGGGTCCAGATGCGATTGCCGGGCGAATGGAGCGATATCCGGCTACCGCTGCTGCACCAACGGCAGTGATTTTGAGAAAGTCGCGGCGACTGATCTTATTATCACTCATGCTCGTCCTCCTCTTTATCTTTGTCCTTCTTGATCACGATGTGGTAAGCGCGTTCCAACCACGGTGAGAGCACCATACCAAATGCCAGACCGAGCAGACCAGCCAAACCAGCAAAGCCCAGCGGGCTGACTGGCTGTGGCTCAGGGGTTACCGACGAAAATTGCATTGAGGGATTCGACTGGGATAGAGCAGGAGTCGTAGTCTCAGCCGCGGAGGTATCCACGGATGGCTGAGTCGGGCCGTGCATTTGATTCTCGTGACAGGTGTTGCAGGTCGTTAGGGAGGCCGTAAAGCTATGATCCGGGATCTGGTGTGCAGTGCTGCCATCCGTTGTTTTTTCTATGTGAAGCAGGTGGCAGTCCACGCATGACAAACCTTGCTGGTGATGCGAGGAATATGAGAAGTTCATGGCATACTCTTGGTGGCAGGTAATGCACAGCGCTGAAACATCGTCAGTGGTGGAAGAATTTGCCGAGTTTTGGGTATCCACTTTCTTTAGTCCAGCTGAGTGCGCATCGTGACACACTACGCAGGTCATGTTGCGTTGGTAATGCGCACTGATTTTCCAATCTTGCCAATCAAAACGCGTGTCGCTGTGGCAAGTGCCACACAAATCTGTGCTTTTGTCAACCGGCATCGGATCCTTTGGATGGTTGGCCGGGACCGGGTTGTGACACGAAATGCAGGCCACGCCATCCTGGCTCCAGGTCCCAGTCGCCGGGTCATAACCGGTTGTATGGCAGACCAGGCAGGCTCCGGGTTTGCCCTGATCGGCCCAGCCTTGCTGGAAGACCGGATCGGAGAATGCTTCTCCGTGCGGGCCATCCTGCCAGGAATGCATGAAGTCAGAGTGGCAGGCACCGCAATTATCAGGTGTAGCCTGCATGACTGGCGCCGGTTGGGCTTTGGCCTGGGCAATGACCAAAGTCACTCCTGCAAACACCAGAGCGAACATCAGCGCGATCAATAATCGTTCAATTTTAGAAAACATCGTTGGTTCTCCTCAATGATTTTGGTTATGCATGGACTGGCACTGGCGCAGTACGGAATATGTTACAACCAATGCATTTCTCTGCCAGGTAACCGTTGGGTTGGCGATTAACCTGCCAGCAAGGTTGCGGTGCGTTCAACGCCTGGCAGCGTGCGCGCTCTTCTTCGGTGCAGTTCATGATCTTCCAACATTCAGGTTTCTCAACCACTGGCAGCTGAGCCAGGGTCTCTGCCTCAGTTTGCCAGCGCGCATCCATCTTGCGCAGGAAGTAAATGATTAAAGCCGTGATCGCCAGCGGAAATGCCAGACGAAGCACGACACCGGTCATGATCGCAAGGAATGTTTCAAGCCAAGTCATAAGTCACCTCACCTTCTGGGTGTATGCGTGCCTGAATGCTTGTGCAGCCACTCTCCCAAAATCAGCAGCAGCCCCAAAGGGATTACTAGTCGGAAAACCGTCAGCAGCAGCATGGTGGTCATCGCATCCTCCTTCTTTCTTGTGTCTTTCTTCACTATCAGTATAGGTTAAAAGAGTATGAGAAGTAAATTCGGCAGGCATCCCATCTTTAATGGACCAAGGTACACAAACTCAGCCCCGATCTGTGGGTAATCCCCCATGCTTTACACTAGTATCAATTCGCTCGATATGGGACGAATCCCCCATTAAACGACCAGTCCGCCCCATACAGGGCGGACTGGTCGTTGGGAAACCTAACCCAATCTCAAGCTTGAATGATGCCTTTGCGGATGGCGTAGCGCACCAACTCGGCGCGAGAATGCATATTCAGCTTGCGCATGATATTTTCACGGTGCCGGGCTACTGTCTTGGGGCTGATAACCAGCGCCTCTGCGATTTCGTCATTACTGGCCCCCTCTGCCAGGTAGGTCAACACTTCCTGCTCGCGCTCAGTCAGGTCGCTCAAGGCTTCGGCTTCATCCGGACGTTCCTGCGTCAAAAAATCCCGTACTAATAGCTTGGCCAAGGATGGATACAGGTAAACCTCGCCCAAAGCGGCAGCACGTATAGCAGTTAAAAGCTCTTCGGGAGCCGCTCGCTTGGGGACATAGCCCGAAGCGCCGGCCTCCAGCATCTTGAAAAAATATTCTTCGTCTTCGTGAATGGTCAGGGCGACCACCGCAATCTTGGGGAAACGCTCTTTGATTTCACGCGTCGCCTCGATGCCAGATTTATCTGGTAAGCCGATATCCATCAGGATCACATCCGGCTTGAACATGGCCACCGCATCCAGCGCCTCCTGGGCAGTTCCTGCCTCTCCTACAATTTCCACGTCGCTCTCATTGCCCAGGAGCATCCGCAGCCCTGAGCGGACCACGGCATGGTCATCCACCAGTAGCAGGCGCATCGCCATCGCTCACCTCAAAATCTTTTTCAACATATGGAATTTCCACCTCGATCAGAGTCCCCATCCCCGGTTCCGAATGGATGTGTACATTTCCACCCAATAAGGCAGCTCGTTCCTGCATACCTACCAGTCCCAATGGCTGGCGGCGAGCCTGTGCAGAATTGACCTGCTGGGTATTGAAGCCGCGTCCGTCATCCTCCACGGCAACCAGCATTTCTTTTTCTTCGCAATAGATATGGATTCTAACGTTCTGGGCATTGGCGTGCTTGATGATATTATTCAACGCTTCCTGAACAATCCGGAACATGGCAATTTTGACGGTCGAAGAAATCGACCGTTCTTCTCCGGTCACTTCGACCTTGATCTTCAAGTTCGTGCGGTCCTGGATTTGCCCGGCATACCAACGAATGGTTGCCGGTAGGCCAAGATCGTCCAGGTGCGATGGGCGCAAGTCCGCAATCAGGCGTTGCAATTCCTCCAGCGCATCGGTACTCATACTTTCCAACCGGCGCAATGTCAGCACGGATTGTTTGGGATCCTTGTTCGTAAGGATGGTCGTGGAAAGACCGCGCAAACCCATCCCGATAGCAGTCAATGATTGGCCGGTAGCATCATGCAAGTCCCGGGCAATCCGTTGGCGCTCGGATTCTTGGGCCGCAACCACACGCCGATACAACTCACCTCGTAAAGATTCGCGTTTACGCGATTCCTTCAACTGCGCTTCCTGGAGATCGGCAATCTTGCGGTCGGTCTCCACCTGGAAGGCACGCAAAAAACGCACCACAAAAAATGCAGCGGCTATGGCTGACAGGGCACGCAGCAATTGAATGGGAAAACCGAACAGGTTTTCAAACAAGACGGCATTGACCACATCTGAGGGTGGCAGAGGGCTCACGCGCACGAATATCTGGCCGATCACACCGTACCAGGCGAAAGACACCGCTGCCCACAGGCTGTCCTGGCCAAAGCGCACCAAGCCGGAGCGCCGGAAGGCACGCTGTTGGGCGATCAACCCAATGGCAGCCATCAGGCTGGCCGGGATGGCTAGCGTATAACGCGTCCAGACCTCGGCTACCGCCCACAAGTCACTGCCCGCATACCGCCCCTGGAAAACCAGCAAACCAAATACCCATACCCCTTCCATCGATAAGGGGATCAACATCACCAAGCGCTGGCTGGTTTCTGAATTAGCCAGCAGGTAGCTACCAAAAGCCATCAAGGAGATGAACGAAAACGCCAGGACCGCCAGACGCACCGGATCAGGAACGATGGTATCCGTCCGCCCCACCATCTTTTCCATTTGGTCGAGCATATCCACCCATTCATGCAAACCGTGGATCAGGCCAAAACCTGCCAACGGACGCAACGCTTTGCGCAAACGCAAATCTGGCGCCCGGCCACCCTCAATTGCAACCAGCAGACCCATACTAAAAAAGGCTAACCCATATAGGAAGTAAACCAGGATGATGTAGTCAAATTAAGTCTGCATGGAATTGACCGAAGAAGGCTATTCGCGCCGCAGGCGTGTCCCACAGACGCGGCAGAACCGGTCTCCCGGTTGCGCGCGTTGGCCGCACTGATAACAGTAGGCTGGCTCACCACCAGAAGCTTCGTCGCTCTTACGCGGGGCGTGGCGCTTGCGGGAAGAGCCGTTTCTACTTCCCTGGCTGACCTGCCAATACCAGATCCCACCGCCGAGGATCAATGCCAGACCCAGGGCAGCGATGATATAAGGCAAATACCGATTAAGTCGGCCAGCTGTATTTTCGTCCAAGGAACCCCCAATCGGTTGGACCGGTTTGCCAGTTACCGTCAGGGCGTCACTTTGCCGCTGATATTCGACCTTCAGGTTGAATTTTTGTCCTGACCCAAGTCCATTAAGGGTTGCTTCGTAGTAGGGTGTATTCTCCGCCAGTTGCGGATCCGTGACAACATTTGTCGCTCCATCCGGGACTTGCAGGCGGACCAGGAATTGATCGACTGCATAATCCCCTTCCCAGGTATAAGCAAATTGGCGTGTAATCCCATCACGAGTTAGAGGAGCGTAATATTCAATCCGGTATTCAAGCGGTTTATCAACCGTCAAAGTGAGTCCCTGCCAATCGCCCTGCTTGGCCTGTGGCCGGTAGTCGGCATTTAACAAACTACCATTCTCCTCGAATGCTACTGCCGATAAAGTAGCATCCGCGGGGATACGGAAATTCAAGTCAACCGGCAGATTGGCAGCGGGCAACAGGGTAAAGCGTTGAATGACCAGCATGCTGGGCTGATCATATTCAGGCAATAATTCTACAGTGAGCGCACTTAACCTAATTTCGCCCTGAGCACTGACCGAGGATGAGACCAGCAGGGCCACCAGCAGGACGAAGAAAGCCAGCCATTTGCGCATGAACGCCTCCAGGGTGCAAATTTGTTTTTTAATCTTACCATGTAAGGCAAGCGTGGAAAAGAACCCTGGAGGGGAGAGAGTGACTCAAACCGATACGGCAATGGCCTTGACCAGACGCCAACAAACATCGTTCACTGGGGCTGGAACACCATGCTGCTTCCCGGACTGCACAACCGCCCCGCAAATGGCGTCGATCTCGGTTGGCGCGCCCCGGCGTACATCCTGGAACATGGAGGAATGATTAGCTGCAGTGCGCCGGGCCACATCCTCGGCCGCTCGCACCGGATCCTGGAAGGGCAAACGAACCCCCTGCGCCCCGGCCACTGCAGCCGCTTCCACGGCCAAATCAGCCATCAGCCGGCGGGCTGTGGGGCGATCCAGCAAAGCCCCGTTGGGCACGCGCAGCAGAGCCGTCAACGGATTGATGGCCGCGTTGATGACCAGTTTGCCCCAGATCAGGGTTTGGGCGTCTGAGACCACATCCACGTTGAAACCGGCGACGCGCAATGCCTCCGCGAGCAGCTTCAAACGCGGGTGCTGCTCGATGGAAACGGTCCCATCACCGCCCGCCCGTACCAATCCGGGACCGAGCAACGTCGCTCCGGTGGTGGTCACGCCCAGGGCCACACGCGGCAAGCCGAGGGTCCGCGCAAGGATCTCGCGGTTGCCAACCCCATTTTGTAGCGTCAGCGCCAACCCATCCTCTTCCAGGCAGCGGGCCAATTGCGAGGCTGCCCGTTCCGTCTGCCAGGATTTGACCAGTACCAGCGCATACCGCGCGTATCCACAGGTTGTCGGGTCATCCGTGACGCGTACCGGATAAGCCTGCTCGAGGCCATCCGCTCCCGTCAGACGGACGCCTTCCCTGCGCAGCGCATCCAGGCCGGCTATCCAACTGCCTAGCATGGTCACGTGCTGGCCAATCGCTGCTAAACGGGCGGCGAACAACGAGGCCAGTGCGCCGGTACCAACAATCAATATTTCGTTATCCATCAGCTATTTGTGATCGACTTCCTTTAAGAAGGCGTCCCACTCATCATCTGGCATCTCGATCGTATGCTCGGCGGCCGGGAAGCTGCGCGCTTCCACCTCAGCCATGTACGCGTTGAAGGCGCGCTTCATCTCAGCGTGGAAATCGGCATATTGCTTGACGAATTTGGGGGTGAAGCGGTCGAACAGACCCAGCAGGTCATGCGAGACCAGTACCTGACCATCACAGCCGACGCCGGCACCGATACCGATCGTTGGAATGGACAGCCGCTGGGAGACCAGTCCGGCCAGCCGTGCGGGAACCGATTCGAGCACCAGACTGAAACAGCCTGCTTCTTGCAGGATCAGCGCATCTTCGAACAATCGTTTGGCGGCCACGGCATTGCGCCCCTGCGGGCGAAACCCGCCCAACTGGTGCACGGACTGCGGCGTCAAGCCCAGGTGTCCCATAACGGGGATGCCGGAGCCGGCAATGGCTTTGACTGCCTCGGCGCGCTCGCGCCCACCTTCCAGTTTGACCGCATCCATGCCAGCTTCCTGCAGGAAGCGTCCGGCATTACGCACGGCTTCCTGGATCGAGACCTGGTAGGACATGAACGGCATATCCCCGATTAAAAAAGCTGTTTTGGCTCCACGCGAAACGGCCTGGCAGTGGTGCAACATATCTTCCATGGTGACCGGCAAGGTGTTTTCATAGCCAAGGACGACCATGCCAAGCGAATCGCCAACCAGGATCGAGTCGATTCCGGCCAGGTCCATCGCCAGGGCAGTGGGGTAGTCGTAAGCAGTCAACATGGTGATTGGCTCGCCCTTAGCCTTCTTTTGGTGAAGGGTGAGAGTGGTCACCTTCTTGCGTTGCGACGTGCTGACAGTGGGAGATGTTGTGGACAAGGTACCCTCCTTTGCAGGTAGGGGCCGTGAAGAGCGCGGCATTCTGCCTCTTACGCCATGCTCAAACAGCCACTTTAAAAAGAGATTTTTGGTTCGCCGTCGCGCTCATCAGATACGCGCAGCGAGTCTATTATTCCACAAAAGCCCATTTGCGGCAATCTCTAATTTGCTCTATAATTTTATTGATACGAGGCATTGACAAGCCATCCAGCAACAAAGGAGAGAAACATGCGTAAGATTTTTGGCTTTTTACTCGGTGCGGTTGTCGGGGGCCTGATCGGTTCAACGGTTGCCCTGCTCCTGGCCCCCGATTCCGGTGAATTGCTGCGCAACCGGATTCGCGAACGCGGGGATGCCTTTTTCGCCGAGATCCGCCAGGCTGCGGATACCCGCCGCATCGAACTCCAGGATCATTTAGAGACCCTGCGCGCGCCCAGCGTTAAGGAATAGCTCAAGCCCCAGCCAAAACTCGCTCGTAAAAGCCTTTCGCCTGCGCCATGCAGCGGTGGTATTCAGCGCGTTCCGCGATGATCGCGGTATTGCGCTCAGCCGCTTGCTGACGCAGGTCCTTTTCTTTAAGAGCTTTCAGGATTGCATTTGCCAGGGCCTGCGGATCGGCTGGATCGACCAACAAGCCATTCTGTCCCGGTGTAATCCACTCACGGATCGATTCAAGGTCGCCTGCCACGGGGAAACAACCGCAGGCCATCCCTTCCAAAAGAGAATTCGGTGTACCATCATGCGTGCTGGGTGAGACCAGCACCTGTGCGCTGCGGAACAATTCCGCTAACTGAGGGCGGGGCTGCGCCGGCAGCAACTCGACGGCATGTGCAATATCCAATTCCGCAATCCAACGCTGGACTTGAGGCTCACCGGACATGGCCGGACAGACAAAACGGGCATCCGGTTGCTGTGCCAGCACCAGCGGAATGGCGCGGAAGAAGGTATCGTTGCGCACGTAACCGCGGAAACCCCGCGGGTTGATGACCAGTGGCTCTGATCTTTCTTCAGATGAGGGATGGAATATTTCCAGGTCAATGCCGCCGTTGCCCGGCAAGATGACCACTGGCCGGTCAATGGCAAAGCCCCACTGGCGCGCCAGACGCACATCCCGGCGACAATCGGCATGCAGTCCATCCACGACCTTGAGCGTCCATTCGGTATAATGACGCATCAATGGCGAAGAGGGCGCATGCAGTGTAAAGTCGTTGCCCCAGACCGAGACAATCAGCGGTGCAAGGCCATAAGCATCTGCAGCCAGCATTCCCTCATAGGGGATGCGCATGGCATGTACCAGGTCGGGTTTGAGATCCAGAATTTCCCCGCGTAAGCGTTGAGCAGCTCTGCGGATTGTGACCGGTCCCAGCCACTGGCGGAAACGGGCACGCAACCAGATGGCCGCCGCTCCGTTTAGCGGGTTGCGGCTGGAATTGAGTCCCGATCCGTTCCCGGCTTTTTTGACCCCACTGAAGGCCACCGGGATGATCTTCAGGCTGGCCAACTCCAGATCGGGTTCGCAAGCAAAGGTCGAGACCAGATGCACTTCGTCCCCACGGTGTATCCAGTAACGTATCCAATTCATCGCGATCGGAGATCGGCCATCAGCCACGAAAAGTAACCGCATTGTGCCTCCAAGCGGGTTGAATATACCAACAAAGACAACTCCTGCCAAGTTGCCGGATCCATCAAGCCGTAGTATATTTTAACCACATCAACCGATTGAGGCGTTGAATGAGCAAGGGCCGAATATTAATCGTAGAAGATAACGAAGACAATTTCCAACTCGTGCGTTTTTTGCTCGAGCGTGACGGGTTTGAAGTAATTTCTGCAGTCAATGGCAGGGAGGGGGTTGAAACAGCCATGCGTGAAAAACCGGATCTGATCCTAATGGACCTATCCATGCCGGAGATGGACGGATGGACCGCTGCGCAAAAGATCAAAGCTGAGCCAGAAACGAAAGCCATCCCACTCTTGGCTTTGACCGCGCACACGCTGCCTGGCGATCGTATGCGTGCGTTAGAGGCCGGATGCGATGGGTATATTTCCAAACCGATTAACGTAGAGTATCTAATCAAAATCGTTTCGTCTTCGATTGGCAAAACCCGGAAGCAATCCAACTAAACTTTTGGACACTGTCTCGCCAATCCCCCACGCCTGGCATAGCACACCCATCCACGCACACTCATCAATGATCAAGATGGTCCTGAAAACGAATTGGCCATCCGACTCTGCCAGTTTCCATTGTTCGTGGTATATTAGCACTTCCACTTGTGAATATTTACACCATTTTAAAGAGGTCAAGCTATGAAACAAATCTCTGTCATTGGCGTCGGCTACGTGGGTCTGGTGACCGGCGCATGCTTCGCCGACCTGGGTAACCGGGTCATTGCCCTGGATGTCAACCAGGAGCGCATCGAGGGGTTGAAGAAAGGCGTGATGCCCATCTATGAGCCCGGGCTTGAAGAATTAGTTGAACGCAATGTCAAGGCCGGACGATTGACGTTCACCACTTCCTACAAGGAAGCATTGGATGGAACAGAATTCGCCTTCATTGCTGTCGGTACCCCTTCCGGTGTGAACGGTGAAGCAGATTTACAATACGTCGCCATGGCAGCCAAATCCATCGCCGAAAACATGACGGCTCCCTTGATCATCATCAACAAATCCACGGTTCCGGTCGGGACCGGAGACTGGGTGGCCGATATTCTGAAACGTGCCCAAACTAAGCCAACGAAATTTTCGGTGGTCTCCTGCCCTGAGTTCCTGCGCGAGGGTTCAGCAATCGGCGATTTCATGAGTCCACACCGCACAGTCCTGGGCTCAACCGACAAGGATGCTGCCGAAAAGGTAGCGCAGTTGCACCTGCCACTGCGCGCTCCGATCCTGATCACAGATCTGCGCACGGCAGAGATGATCAAATATGCTTCGAACGCCTTTTTAGCAACCAAGATCTCTTTCATTAACGAAGTAGCCAACATCTGCGAAGCTCTTGGTGCAGACGTAAAGGAAGTCGCTGCGGGGATGGGCTATGACGCACGCATTGGCCGACATTTCCTGGATGCCGGCCTGGGCTGGGGTGGATCGTGTTTCCCAAAGGACGTCAAAGCACTGGCATACATGGCCGAGGAGAAAGGTCTAGAACCGCAAATCCTGAACTCGGTCATGGAAGTCAACTACGATCGCCGTAAGGATGCTGTGAAGCACGTGACCGAGATGGTCGGCGATCTAAAAGGTAAGACGGTTGGTTTGCTTGGTTTAGCTTTCAAACCCAATACGGACGACATGCGTGATGCCCCATCGATCGACATCGCTCAGGAGCTAAATGCCGACGGTGCAACAGTTCGGGGTTTCGATCCGGTTGCAATGGAAAACGCTCGTGGCATCCTGCCAGCGGTTGAAATGTTCGACGATCCCTACAAGATGGCCAAGGGTTGCGATGCGCTGATAGTCGTCACAGAATGGAACGAGTTCAAACAATTGGATCTTAAGCGCATTAAGAGCACCCTAAAAAAACCGGTCATCTTCGATGCCCGCAACATTTACGACCCGGCCAAAATGAAAGCCATGGGTTTCATTTATCGCGGCGTTGGGCGCGGATTTGACGTAGAATAATTCCAAGCTGCACTACTGCACGGGACAAATAGTCGGGTAAAATAACCCGACTATTTGTTTTTGGGAATGCAGATCATATGACGAGACCCCCTGTTTGTGATTACGAAGGCTCCGATTACCAAGCAACCTTTTGGGATAAGGGTGGGCGCGATTATGAGGACCGCGTCGAGGCTATCGCATTAAAACGCCTTCTGCCGAAAGACGGTCATTTGATGCTGGAACTTGGAGCGGGGGCCGGCCGCAACACAGCACGCTATGCCGGTTTCAAGCGCATTGTCTTGCTCGATTACTCGCGCACCCAGTTGCAGCAGGCTCAGCAGCGCTTGGGCAATTCCGAACGTTTCGTATACGTCTCCGCAGACATCTACCGTTTGCCCTTTGTGGACAGCTTGTTCGACGGTGCAACCATGATCCGCACCCTGCACCACATGGCGGATGCCCCCCAGGCGTTGGCCCAAGTCCGACGGGTACTGCAACCTCAGGCGACCTTCATCCTGGAATACGCCAACAAACTCAACCTGAAAGCCATCCTGCGCTACCTGCTAGGTAGACAAAGCTGGAGTCCGTTCGCGCTCGAACCGGTCGAATTCGCAGCCCTGAACTTTGACTTCCACCCGCAGGAAGTCCGCAACTGGCTGGCGGAAACAGGCTTCCAGCCCAATAAGACTCTAAGCGTCTCACACTTTCGGGTTGGATTTATAAAACGCTTTTTGCCAACCGGATTGCTGGTTTGGCTCGATTCACTGGCCCAGTGGACAGGTGCCCTGTGGCAATTGACTCCCAGCGTCTTTATACGCGCACAAGCGGCAGGTGATCAACCAGCCGTTGCACCAATCGGTGCCTTCTTCCAATGCCCAAAGTGTGGCCGCGCACCGTTGGAAGAAAAGAAAGATCGTATGATCTGTAATCACTGCAGGCAACAGTGGGCCATCGAAGATGGCATTTATGATTTTAGAGAGCCAATAAATTAATCTATAATTGGCGTGAGGCTACCGGAAAATATTCAATCCCGAGAGCACGCAATTCCAAAGAGCTGACACGGCAACGCTGCCAGCTCTTTTAGGCTTATTTTGCCACCCGGCCGTAACACGTTATCAAGGTAATATGCACATCAAACTCCGATAATCATTTCTTCCAGGGTAATACCGACCGGTACTGGTATGCTTCCTATTGGCCTGAGCTACTCTTGATGACAGAACAAGTTTTCGCACAATAAGACCCTATGCTATAATGCCCGCATGGATATCCGCATGGGTATCATTATTTTTGCTGCGATATTATTGCTGGGAGGAGGCCTTAGTCTTCGCTCCAGCCTTCGCTCCATCCAGAGCAGCCGCCGGATCGACAATTGGCCCCGGCGGAGACAGCAGATCGCTGCTAGCTGGCGGGCATTCGGCATCGGGGTGATTATGGTCAGCCTGGGTGGCGCACTTCTGGTCATTGGGAAACCATTTGAAAAACGCGAACTCCCGACGCAACCAATTCCTACAGTTGTTCCATCTACGGCAACAGTTAAGCTAAATCCGACGATCACATCCTCGCCGGTAGAAAAATCGCCCACGAACACATTGGCGAACTCCGCTACGGTACCAATCGTTACGGCTAGCACGATGCCGACAATCCCCTCGACTTCGACCTTCACAGCAACACCCAAACCACAAAATACCCCAACTCTGACGCGCACCATTACTCCAACCCCCACAAAATCGATCACACCATCCCCTACCCACACCAAATTTCCAACCCACACCCCTACCTTTACGCCATCATCTACCGCGGCAAAATCTTTACAATCTTTTTCATTTAATACTGTAAAACCCTCAGCCACCTTCTCACCCACATCTACCTTCACGTTTACACCGACCTTCACACCATCTCCCACAGCCACATTCACTTCCACGCCGACCTTCACCCCTTCTCCAACAGCCACCTTCACGTCTACACCAACCTTTACACCAACAGCTACCGCGACTCGTACGCCTACTCCAACCTTCACGCCCACCGCCACCGCCACTTTTACGCCGACCCACACACCCACCCCAACCTTTACGCCGCAATGGATCAAGGCGACCATTTACTTCAATCACAAAAACAGCCTGTCTAATCGGGCGCTCCCCTACTATCAAATCGGTGTTCCGCGCTACGTCCCTTCCTCGGCCAATCTGCTCGGCGCGGTCATCGATCAGTACTTCAGAGGTCCAAGCGAGTTCGAGCAGGAAGACGGCTTGATCGTCGTCACCAATGGCTTCACCGGTTACACCAAAGCCGAATTCGCGGATGGGATTGTGCGTCTCTACCTGCAGGGTTCCTGCCAGTCCAATGGCTCTCCTTACAACATCTCCCAACCTCTCTTCGCAACCATCAAACAGATCCCCGGCGTCCGTTACGTCAAGCTTTATGACCAGTATGGTTCCACGCGCAATCCTGCGGGACTGGGCGATTCGACCCCAGTCTGTCTCGATCCGGATTTCACGCCATCTCCGACGATAACGAACACGCCTACCTCGACCTTCACGCCCACCGCTACAGCGACTCGCACACCCACCCCGACCTTCACACCCACCGCCACGGCAACTCGCACGCTTACTCCGACCTTCACGCCTTCACCCACGGCAACCTACACGCCTACCCTCACATCTACCTTCACGTTTACACCGACCTTCACACCATCTCCCACAGCCACATTCACCTCCACGCCGACCTTCACCCCTTCTCCAACGGCCACCTTCACGTCTACACCAACCTTTACACCAACAGCTACCGCGACTCGTACGCCTACTCCAACCTTCACGCCCACCGCCACCGCCACTTTTACGCCGACCCACACACCCACCCCAACCTTTACGCCGCAATGGATCAAGGCGACCATTTACTTCAATCACAAAAACAGCCTGTCTAATCGGGCGCTCCCTTACCATCAAGTCGGTGTCTCGCGCTACATCCCCTCTTCTGCCAATCTGCTCGGCGCGGTCATCGATCAGTACTTCAGAGGTCCAAGCGAGTTCGAGCAGGAAGACGGCTTGATCGTCGTCACCAATGGCTTCACCGGTTACACCAAAGCCGAATTCGCGGATGGGATTGTGCGTCTCTACCTGCAGGGTTCCTGCCAGTCCAATGGCTCTCCTTACAACATCTCCCAACCTCTCTTCGCAACCATCAAACAGATCCCCGGCGTCCGTTACGTCAAGCTTTATGACCAGTATGGTTCCACGCGCAATCCTGCGGGACTGGGCGATTCGACCCCAGTCTGTCTCGATCCGGATTTCACGCCATCTCCGACGATAACGAACACGCCTACCTCGACCTTCACGCCCACCGCCACCGCGACTCGCACACCCACCCCCACCTTTACGCCTACTGCAACGGCGACCTTTACGGCTACTGCGACCTACACACCTACCGCCACCGCAACTCGCACACCCACCGCCACGGCAACTCGCACGCCTACTCCGACCTTCACGCCAACTGCCACCTACACACTTACGCCAACATTCACGCCCACTGCAACGGCGACCTTTACGGCTACTGCGACCTACACACCTACACTCACTTTTACACCCACCCCCACCGCGACCTTTACGGCTACTCCGACCTTCACACCCACCGCCACCGTGACTCGCACACCCACCCCAACCTTCACGCCAACTGCCACCTACACACTTACGCCAACATTCACGCCTACTGCAACGGCGACCTTTACGGCTACTGCGACCCACACTCCTACACTTACTTTCACGCCCATCGCTTCGGCGACCTTCACAGCGACTCCGACCTTCACGCCCACGGCTACGGCGACCTACACGTCTACGCCAACATTTACACCCACCCCCACCGCGACCTTCACGCCTACTCCAACCTTCACGCCAACCGCCACCGCGACCTTCACATCTACGCCAACGTTTACACCAACCGCAACGGCGACTTATACACCTACCTCGACTTTCACACCATCTCCGACGGCCACCTTCACGCCTACTCCAACCTTCACGCCCACCGCCACTGCGACCCTCACACCCACGCCAACATTTACGCCCACCGCCACCACGACCTTCACATCCACGCCAACATTCACACCAACCGCTACGGCAACCTTTACGGCTACTGCGACCTACACACCTACACTCACTTTCACGCCAACCGCTACGGCAACCTTCACGGCGACTCCGACCTTCACGCCCACCCTGACCCCCACACCAACCGCCACTGCGACCTTCACACCTACTCCAACATTTACACCAAGCGCAACGGCGACTTATACACCCACCTCGACTTTCACACCATCTCCGACGGCCACCTTTACATCTACTCCAACCTTCACGCCAACCGCCACAGCGACCTATACGCTTACTCCAACGATAGCTCCAACACCTTATGTAATTACGACCTATGATTTTGTAAACAATTTATGTAACGCCCAATGGGTAAGTGGCAGCGGCGTTTTATCCTGTCCAGGTGTCTCAGGCGACACCCGGGGGTTCGTCTTGAAGTTGAGTTCAGCAGGATTAGAGGGGCTTAATATCCAGGCGCAACCAGGGCTGCTGACAGTTCCGCAGCTGAGCGAAAACGGCTTTATTCTGGGCATCTATCCATATATCAATATACAGACTGGCGATAGATTCGAAGCAACTATCAGTTGCGAAGATGATGCAAAAAATTGTGCTGTGCTTTTCCGTGTGAGCTACATTGACAGTGATGGGATCATCCATGATCTTTGGGCTACAGGTGAGAGGAATGATGGCAAGGCAACTAAAATTGATCTCGATCTGACGCCTCTGGCAGGACAAAACGTGAAGTTCGTCTTATCCGTCTTTGCACTAAATTCGTCGACAGATAACAAGGCTATTTGGGCTACGCCGAGGATCATCCGTATCATCGGGCTTCCCACCAGCGCTCCCAAACCCACAAGCACTCCAAGACCAAAAATTTCACCGCTCTCCCCGCGCAGGCCCATCCGTATCGAATAAATGATTGGGATTTAATAGGATCCTACTTCAAAAGAAAAGGACAGTCTTTGACTGTCCTTTTTATCCCGATTCTATTTAAAATACTTTCGTGTTAACCCTTCCTCAATTACATTCAATCATTCAAATAACAACCTCTTCAAAATATTTTGGATGACAGTCGGCTCACTACTTTAAGGATTTTCCACCAAAGCCAGATATCGTGGATCTTCACGAATAAAGTCGAGGTCCGGATCACGTTTAGCCCAGTCCATTGGGGTTTGTTTCTTGTCTAGCGCTATTTTTAGCAATTCAATGGCCTGGTCTGCGTTGCCACAAATGGCTTCAAAACAAGCGCGATTATATTCATTTTCGCCCATCATGAGCGATTGGGCAATTCGGATATGGTTTTGCGCATCCGCTTCCCGGTCAAGTTTTCGATAATACCCGGCCAGGGTAGCATGGGCAAGACTATATTGTGGGTCGAGTTTGATAACGCTTTCGAAAGCATGAATTGCTTCATCGTATCTTTTTTGAGCAGCGTATACCAAACCCAAGTGATAATGGTAAAAGGACTTATCCGGGCTAAGCACTACGGCTTGTTCAAATGCAGAAATCGCCTCGGCATATCTTCCCTTGGCTTTATAAAGACCGCCCAAGGTATCCCAGGCGAAAGCATTCCCGGGATTAATTTCAACTACTCGTTTAAATTTGGCTATGTCTTTTTCTAACTCTTCAGACTTATTTAGATGATCAACTTCATGATCCTGATCCTGGGATGACTCAACAATTTGCTCCTCTTGAGCCATGACCCACGGTATACCCCGTGATTCCGCACGTTCGTCCGCAACTGGCTCATCCAAAGCTACCAAAGTTTCTACTCGGGTATCCTGTTTTTGGGGTTCCACAACTCTTCCGCCCATCGAACCATTTCCATTGGACGAGGTATGCTCATCAAACTTCCAATATTCCATATTCGTTTCCAGCGCAGCTTCCGACTCATCCGAGTCATCACCAGACCGGCTGTCTTTTTCTACATCTTGAGGTTGAGACATTTGATCCGTTTGGGGTTCGACATCCTGTTCAACAACTTCCGCTGTATCTGTATGAGCTTCTTCGGCGGGGACAGACTGGTCGACTTCTGTCATATCATCAGATGACAACTCCATATCTTGGACTTTTTCTGTATCTGGGGCCTCGTTTATCGGCAATTCCTGCTCTCCAGGCCTTTCCACACCCGGGATTCCTTCGGTTACCGATTCTTCATCCACGGATTGTTCCGTTCCTATGGTTTCACCCATTTCTGATGTGACGGGCACTTCCACGCTCGGGGTTTCATCCATTACCGGCTCATCGGCCAGCAATAATGTTTCCGAGGTTTCTTCCGTATCATCGGTAATTAAAGTATCCGGATCCGGGGCTTCTTCTGCCGGTTGTTCACCATCCATAACAGATTCCACGATGATTGCATCTTCCAACTCCGCAGCAGCCGGTGTTTCTAATTCCGAAGTCTCTTCCTCTGTCGGTTCTTCATCCACCAACAGTTCAACTTCTATGCTTTCATCAGCTTCTGGGGCGGCGAGTGCTTCCGAATCCAAAGGCAACTTTGCTAAACTTTCATCCTCCAACAGCTGTGTTCCCAACGAATCTTCCGTATCTTCGGATGCGGACGAATCCGAATCTGATATTTCCACTAGAGCCTCATCACCGATATCAAGATCATTCTGACCTGTTGCCATGCTTTCTGATATGGTCGCCTGAGCATCACTATCCGTCAACTCCACACCCCCAACGGTTACATCGCGTTCCAGTGCAGCTGCCAGCTCTTCCTTGGAAAACAATGTTCCTCCAAGCAGCAAGATATCTTCTTCGGATTCCAGACGAGTGGATTCGTCAGGCTCGCTCCATTCATCCGATTCTTCAGGATTCCTTTCCAAGACCGTTTCATCATCGAAACGCGTTTCTTCCGAGCCTTGCTGACCATTAGCCAGAGACTCATAGAGATCGCCGAGATCATGGTAAATGCGACCCAAATCTTCTTTGAACAAGACATTTGTCCCGTCAAATTCAACTGCTTTTTGATATGCTGCTAAAGCATTTGGGTAATCTCGTAATTGGCGAAAAGCCGTCCCCAGGCGGTTCCACGATTCGGCTTTATCTTTACCATCCTGAAGTAATTCCAAACTCTTGATGTAAATCGGGATAGCTTCGGTGTATTGATTCTGATGCACGTATGCTTGAGCTAGGTTGCTGTAAGCCCATCCGAAATCAGGATCCAACTGGATAGCGCGTTTATAGGCATGGACTGCCTGATCATAAGCACCAGTATTGAAATAAACATTCCCCAATTCGTTCCACAACTCAAGTTCGCTCACTGCAACCTCCAGAGTTATCAACAGTTGACTTCACGGGTACCCGTGGCCAGAAACACGCGGTTAACAAGCCGCGGCCACCCGTAAAAGTGCGTCAGCTTCTTGATATGACTGCATAGCATTGTTGTAGTCCTTGTGCTTTCGATAAGCATGTCCCAAGCGATTTAATGCTACGGCTTTATCTTTTGCTTGATCGAACAGATCTACGCTTATCTTATAGAACTTGATTGCGTTCTCATATTGACCCAGGTGTGCATATACCAATCCCATATTGCTAAACAACCACCCAGACTCAGGCTCCAGCATGGTAGCTTTTCTGTAAGCACTGATTGCCTGATCATAGTCCCCATTCGCCAGACAGGTATCTCCAAGATTTTTCCAAACAGCGACATCGGGGATATCGCCATCCGGAACAACAGCTGAGTGATCTTCTACATTGAATATGGGCAATGCCATCTGAGCGTTTTCCTGCACTTCAGCCACAACTTCGACTTCTTCAGGCGCTTCAACGACTGGAAACTCCACCTCGGCAGGCTCATCGGCCAAGGACTGTTTCATAACCTGTTCTTCGGCGACAGCCTCTTCGAGGATTACTTCAACCATTTCAGGCTCAACTGCAGCCGAGGCATCAGCCTCTTGCAGCTGCTCGGCGGAGGGCGATTCCACCGGAGCCTCTGCGACAACGGCTTCTGTCATTTCGGACTCGTCTGCAGCTGGCGTAACTACTTCTTCTGGTACTTCAGCGACAGGTTCAGCCGATTCGGGCTCAACTGCTGCAGGGACGTCAGTCACTGGCGTTTGCTCGGCGGAGGGCGATTCCACCGGAGCCTCTGGGACAACAGCTTCTGTCATTTCGGACTCGTCCGCGGCTGGCGCAATTGCCATTTCCGGTTCTTCGGTTACAGCTTCAGCCACTTGGGGCTCAACTTCCTCCGTGGCTACGGCCTCTTCCGATTCCTCGGCTGCAGGTGCTTCAGCCACAACATCTTCAACGGTAGCTTCAGCCGATTCAGGCTCAACCGCGTCTGCGGCGACAACGGCTTCTTCTGGTTCATCGGCTGCAGGTGCTTCAGCTATTGCCTCTTCGACGACAGCTTCAACCGGTTCGGGCTTAACCGCAGCCGGGGCAACGGTTTCTTCGGGTTCTACGACGGCAGGGGCTTCAGCCACTACCTCTTCGGCGACAGCTTCAGCCACTTTGGGATCAACTGTTGCAGGGACGTCTGTTTCTTGCGGCTGCTCAGCAGAGGGCAAATTCACCGGAGCTTCTGCGACAACGGCTTCCATCATTTCGGACTCGTCTGCGGCTGGCGCAACGACTTCTTCTGGTTCATCCGTGGAAAGTGACTCGGCAACTGCTTCTTCGGCGACAGCTTCAGCCACTTCTGCCTCAACTGCGGTCGGGGCGGTTGTCTCGTTTGATTCCTCGGCGATAGGCGCTTCAGCTATCGGGTCTTCGTCAGCAGCTTCAACCACTTCCGGCGCAACGACTTCATCCAATGCATCTGAGGGTTGCGAATCCACGGCAACCTCCTCGACTACATTTTCTTCCGATTTCGCCTGGTCTGCGGTTGGCACACCTTTCGACCCTATTGCAGCGACAGGAGTTTCACCGTCGAAATCTGCTGATGCGCTATGGCTCTTGTCCAGGTCATCCTTGAACAATGCCTGGTCCGGATCCAATTCGTCAGCTTTTTGGTATGCAGCCAAGGCATTTTGATAATCATTCAAACGCCGATAGACATCTCCCAAACGATTCCAAGCCATGGCCTTATCCTTGTCGTGATCGAGCAAGTCCAGGCTTTTTTGGTACAGCAGGATCGCTTCAGAATGCCGGCGCTGGTAGATATAAGTCAAGGCAAGATTACAGTACGGCCACCCATATTCCGGATTCACTTGAATCGCAAAATTATAGGCTTCGACTGCCTTTTCGTGTGCGCCTAAATTAGAGTAGACATTCCCCAGTTGATCCCAGATTTGTACATTTTTGGGATCGATTTCGAGTGCCTTTTTGTAGGCTTTGATTGCATCCTCGCTGCGTTTTTGCTTTTCGAAGATGTTTCCCAATCGAATCCAGTAGTAAGCAGAGCGTTTGTCTGACTCAATGGCCTTTTGATACGTTACAACGGCCTCATAGACATTGCCAAGCTCATGCCAGAGTTCAAGCTCGCTCATTGTATCCTCCTGCTATGCATAAATGGTGAAACAAAGGTTTCACTCAGTATGGGAAATGCTAACGAGTAATTAATATTCATCAGCTTCGCGACGTTTTAGTATCAAGCCCATCGGCCATGCGGTAGGCTTTGGCAGCATTTTCATAGTCATTCAAACGCCGGTAGGCGTTCCCCAGCCGATTCCACATGACTGCCTGGTCCTTCTCGCTGCTCAATAGTTCCAGACTCTGCTGGTACAACGGGATCGCTTCTTCGTATTGCCCCTGGTGCGCATACGTCAGCCCCAGGTTCCCATACGGCCAGCCATAGCGCCCGTCCAACTGGATCGCGTTCTTGTAGGCTTTGACCGCCTGCTCATACGCTCCCGTCGTGAAGTAGATGTTGCCCAGTTCGTTCCAGATGTGCGCATTCTTCGAGTCGGTTTCGGCTTCCATTTGATCCGCTGCACCTCGGTACGGCAGCCCTTCCGGATCTATTTCCGCACTCGCTTGTACGCTCTCAACCTCTTCTACCGGGCTTTCTCCAGAAGCTTCCGCTTCGTCATCATCTGCTTCGGCGCCCTGCTGTTCAGTTGTCTCTTCTTCGGCAACGGTCCACACCATTTCCTGGGCACCTTCAGCCTGGCTCGGTTCCAGTTCCGCCAGCATGGTTTCTTGCTCCACAACTTGCATTCCCATCGCCAGTCCGCTGCCAGCTATCGGTCCTGTGCCTCCTGCCGGAGCAGCCTCTTGCTGATCTTCCTTTGCATCGCCAGCAGCAGAACTACCACCATTTACTCGCTCGCTGACAGGG
Organism: uncultured Chloroflexia bacterium; assembly: GCA_963790075.1. Classification (GTDB taxonomy): domain Bacteria; phylum Chloroflexota; class Anaerolineae; order Anaerolineales; family Villigracilaceae; genus CAYOUV01. The sequence continues at coordinate 139,909 of CAWBNG010000004.1, read as the reverse complement.
AGAGTGGCTGTGTTGTCATGGAGCGTTGCCGGCTGCAAGTTCCCATTTCCTTCAACCTTTGCAGCCATTTTTTCCTCCACTTCAACCAGTCCACCCTTCAACATTAAGTTGAATGCGTCATAGGGGTCCGCAGTGAGCAGATCCATTTTTAGTCCTACTTCCAGATCATTCGATTCTGCTTCTTCGGCCAAATCTGGTGAAGCTTCAGCCAAAGTGACAACCTCTTCCAACTCTACGGATGATGTCAGCGCTTCGGCCTCCAATTTGCCTTCAACCGGGACCAATTCGGGCTCATCCACATCTGGAGCAACTGCTTCAACCGGGGCATCCGTGGTGGGCGATTCCACAAAGGCATCTTCGGTGGCAGATACTTCAACAGGTTCGAGCTCAACCGCAGCCGGGGCAACAGCTTCTTCGGGTTCCTCGGCAGCAGGCGCTTCAGCCACAGCTTCTTCCACGGCAGCTTCGGTTTGCTCAGGCACAACTGCTTCGCCCGGCTCCTCGGCAACTTGTGCTTCGGCCACAGCTTTTTCCACAGGTTCAGACTCAACTTCCTCCGTGGCTACGGGCTCTTCCAATTCCTCGGCGGCAGGTGCTTCAGCCACAACATCTTCAACGGTAGCTTCAGCCGGTTCAGGCTCAACCGCAGCCGGGGCAACGGCTTCTTCCAGTTCATCGGAAGCGGGCGCATCAACCACAGCATCTTCGCTAACAGCTTCAGTTGGTTCAGGCTCAATTGCCTGCGCTGCAACGGCTTCTTCGGGTTCCACGACGGCGGGGGCTTCTGCGACAGCTACAACGGGTTCGGGCTCAACCGCATCTGCGGCGGCAGGTGCTTCAGTCACTGCCTCTTCGGAGACAACTTCAACCACTTCAGGCTCAACCGCGGCCAGGACAACAGCTTCTTCCAGTTCATCGGAAGCGGACGCTTCTGCCACAACATCTTCGCTAACAGCTTCAGTTGGTTCAGGCTCAACTGCCTGCGCCGCTTCGGAATCGTCCGCGACTGGCGCAATTGTCTCGGTCTGTTCACCTGTTGAAAGCGATTCATCAGCCAGATCTTCAGCGAGGGCTGAGGCTTCATCAACCGCTCCCAACTCGTTCTCGAGCGAAGCCATTTCGGACTGAAGCGTCTCCCTCATTACCCGCATTTGGGTCTTATACTGCATGACAGCATCAGACAGCTCCGGGGACATCTCGACCGTGCCCCAATCTTGATTGACCTGCTCTGAATCATCCTTGAAAATAGAACTGTCAAGGTTGAATTCGTCAGCCAATTTGAAGGCGGCCAGAGCGTTTTCGTAGTCATTCAGTCGCCGGTAGGCGTTCCCCAAGCGGTTCCAGGTAATAGCCTTTTCCTTGTCGTTCTCCAGCAACTCAAGACTCTTACGATACAACGGAATGGCATCCGCATTGCGTCCCTGATGGGCATAAGCTTGACCCAGGTTACTATACAGCCAACCGAATCCGGGATCCAACTTAAGGACCTTGCCGTAAGCGTCAATCGCCTTATCGTAATCACCGACATTAAAGTAAATATTGCCCAGTTCATGCCAGAGTTCAAGCTCGCTCATTGTATCCTCCTGTTATGTACAATTGAGGTGAAACGATGATTTCAGTCAACATGGCAATTACTCAACAAACTAAATCGCGCACGAGTCAACAAGGAAATCTGATTTGGTCCAAGCCCATCGGCCATGCGGTAGGCTTTGGCAGCATTTTCATAGTCATTCAAACGCCGGTAGGCGTTCCCCAGCCGATTCCACATGACTGCCTGGTCCTTCTCGCTGCTCAATAGTTCCAGACTCTGCTGGTACAACGGGATCGCTTCTTCGTATTGCCCCTGGTGCGCATACGTCAGCCCCAGGTTCCCATACGGCCAGCCATAGCGCCCGTCCAACTGGATCGCGTTCTTGTAGGCTTTGACCGCCTGCTCATACGCTCCCGTCGTGAAGTAGATGTTGCCCAGTTCGTTCCAGATGTGCGCATTCTTCGAGTCGGTTTCGGCTTCCATTTGATCCGCTGCACCTCGGTACGGCAGCCCTTCCGGATCTATTTCCGCACTCGCTTGTACGCTCTCAACCTCTTCTACCGGGCTTTCTCCAGAAGCTTCCGCTTCGTCATCATCTGCTTCGGCGCCCTGCTGTTCAGTTGTCTCTTCTTCGGCAACGGTCCACACCATTTCCTGGGCACCTTCAGCCTGGCTCGGTTCCAGTTCCGCCAGCATGGTTTCTTGCTCCACAACTTGCATTCCCATCGCCAGTCCGCTGCCAGCTATCGGTCCTGTGCCTCCTGCCGGAGCAGCCTCTTGCTTGAGTTCGCTCGGTTCGTCGAATGCGTAGTCATCTTCTTCTACATGTTTATGTTCACCAAGTCGAATGGTTTCGACTGGTTCACAATTCTCTTCGCTGTAATCCGCAGTTAAACCGTTCAACCAGTCAGAAAATTCATCGTCCACGAGTGCCTGGCTATCATCGATGGGCTCCATATCGAGCCAGTTCTCATCGAAAACGCTTTCGCCACCATCCAACTCGTCAGCAGTTTGGTAAGCACTAATGGCTTTTTCATATTCGTTTATTTGTCGGTATACACTTCCCAATCGATTCCACATCACTGCCTGGTCTTCGGGAGCGGTCAGCATTTCAAGGCTCTTGAGGTATAGAGTGATGGCGTTCTGATGCTGATCCAGGCGCGCATATAATTGTCCCAAATCCCCATATAACCAACCGGAAGCAGGATTTAATTGGGTGGAGTTCTTATAAGCCTGATTTGCCTCATCCAGTTTGCCAAGTCGATAGAAAATACGGCCTAACTCATGCCAAACCAGAGCATTTTTAGGGTCGATCTCAAGGGCTTTCTCGTATGCTAGGGCTGCATTTCCATTGCGATTCTGCTGCTTGAATACATCACCCAAACCGATCCAGGCTACTGCAAATCGATTGTTCACCTCAATCGCTTTTTGATAAACGCGAATGGCATCTTCGAATTGTCCAGTTTCATAAAGGACGCTGCCAATACCGTTCCAGGGACTCGCGAAATCTGACGAATATTCAATCGCCTTGTGGTAAGCCGCAATCGCATCGTCCTCCCGCTTCAATTTTTGATATAGATTTCCCAGACCATTCCAACTGACAGCATCACAGGGATTGTGTTCGATTGCCTTTTCAAATGCAGAAAACGCATCATCGAATCTATCAAGCTTGATACACAGGTTTCCCAGATTGTTCCAGGGGAAAATCTGGTCGGGAGCCAGGCGAATGGCGTATTTGTATGCATCAATCGCCTCCTCGACCATACCCAGATCTGATTTAACCAACGCGATCGCGTTGGAGCATTCAGCTTTGAACCAGTTATCTTCCATCTTAGCGGCAGCCTGAAATGCGGTCTGCAGGAACTTGTCCGCCTTTTCAAACTCGCCTTTGCGCCAATGCAGAATGCCCAAGGTCAACAACAGATTTGCGCGGATCGCAGTTACTTCATCTTGATCGGGCAGATCGGCAAGCATCGCCTCACGCAATATGATTTGAGCATCGGTGTCTTCCAGAGAATCTGTATATTCTCCAATACCCTGCCAGGCAAATTCCAGTGCACGAGACAGGATTTGTTCCGGCTTGGGCGACTCAGTGAACTCGATCACGCGATGGCGATAAGCCCAATAATCCGGAGCGCAGTGAGCCAGGTTGATGGCTTCATCCTCGGTCAACCAGATCACTATTCGAATCTTGTTGTCGATAAAGAATTCCCGTCCGCGACTGAGGGAGGTATAGGCATTGGCGCGAGAATTGCTCGAAACACTTCCTAATCCACTGACAAAATAGATTGATTTTTCCCACAATTCCGGGGCTGCAAAATGGGCTGGGATGTCGAAGTGTTCAGCACTTCGAATATTGAGGTGAACGGTGTCCTGGCCGATGCTGCTCAGACGGTTTTTCAAAGCATGAACGGCATCCGAGCGAATATAGTCGGAACCGTAAATTGCCAACAAAATCGAGGGGCGATCCCAATTGACAGCCAGTTCAAGCTCCCGAAACAAAATGTCTATTCGGTCCTCAAATGGTTCCAGGCTGGAAAGGGTATTCATGTTTTCGCTATTCATCTAGTAATTTCCTTAGAACTGGATGGATATCGCACCAATTTTCGCCGTTTCGATATTCCAATATCGCTAATAACTGCAGCAGCGGCCTCAGGCGATCGTTGTACTCCAGGCGATTGGTCGTATGAACGCGTTTCAAATACTTAAGGTCTTCCTTATCCAGAATTCGCCGGTATTCGTTGCGGATTTCTGTAGAGGCCCATTCAACATCTTCCACTTCCAATCGGGTGGCTTCCCGCCTTCTGCTGCGGCCAATAGCAGTACGCATGATGCGAGCCATCTCACGGAAGACACCACCGCTGTAAGTGATCGTATCGTCCAAAGCCTGCGGGTCGATCAATTCCGGATCCATGCGGGTGTGGACGAAGCGCTGCAAGGTGTCATATCCTTCCGGATAATGCTGCTCGGCGTCCAACGGGGGGTGCAGTTTGATATTGGGCAGGAAAATCGCCTGGTCACGAATCGCATCAAATTCCTTGCTGTAGAACAGTGCGCTCGAGACGGTATAGACGATGGCACAGTTCGGCTGCATCATGATTTCGCGCCGGTCGTGGAAAATAGCCCTGGCGGTTTCCAGTTCAGGCTTATCCATGTCGTCGATCAGGATCAGCGGGATTCTTCGTTCTTTGCTGTAGATCGCCGCAGCAATGTTATTGATCACCGCAATCAAACCAGTGATATCGTTATCCAGCACCTGCCTGATTTCAATCCGGGTGGCTGGTTCCAGCTTCATTTTCAGGCCAGCGTTGGCGAAGAAATAATCCAGATTGGCGCCAACCTCGGTCGAGGTCCGTCCGGCCTGGACGGTCTGGACCTGCTTCTCGACTTTGCCGCGCCAGCTATTAAGTTCTTTCAATAGTTGTTCGGGCAGGTCGCCACCGGCCTTGCGATACTCGCGGTACATGCGACCACCGATAGCCAGCAGCACATCGCGAAAATCCAGGTCGATTACGTCGGCTTCTTCGCGGATGCTGAAGTTGATCGGCCAGTATTTTTTCTGGATTTCCGGGTGGGCCAAGAGATGCAGCAATTCGGTCGATTTGCCGCAGCCACGATGTCCGGAGAAGAAGAATTTCGGGGGACGATAAAAAGGAGCCAGGAGTGCATCGATCAATTCCGCAATTGGGTTCCCCGGTCGATCAATATAGAATGGATTAGGTTCTCCATTCTCACCTGGCTTGAGTGGCAGATCCAATTCGAAGTTCAACCATGCTCGGTCAAAATCTTTTGCCAATGTATAATCGAAGATACTCATGATTTCCTCTTGTTTTTCTGTGCGGTCCCAAATCAATGTCTGGCAAGATCCAGCGCTGCAAATTGCTGAGCGTTGTTCTCAACATTTTGAAGATGGATCTCCTGCTGGCTCCACAACTCGGGCGCCCAAAGTTCCAAATAATCACCCTGACCGACCAGGACTGCCTCGTCGATCAGACCAGCAAATTCCCGTAATTTTTTCGGGACCAAGAAGTTGCCTTTCGTATCCAGTTCTAATTCAGAAGCAGTCCCCAAAATCATGCGAAGAAGTAACCTCGCAAGCGGATCGGCGATATTCATGGAGACGACGCGTTGATAGATTTCTTCAAAAGTCCTCGTAGGCAGGACAATCAGGTTGCGGTCAAATCCTTGTGAAACATATGCGCCATTAGCCAATTCCTGATGGAATCGGGCGGGGATCGTCAAACGGCTTTTGCTATCTATCGAGGAGTGGTACTGTCCAAGGAACATTTGTCTGTATTCTCGTTTCTTCATCGATGTGCTCTGCCGAATAAGATAAGTTCAAGGTTGATACCATTCTAAGGATTTTCTCATTTTGGCGAAATGCTCAAAGCTTGGTTTCGCTTACAAGGAATAATGACCATTTCGAAAATTACATCTGGTCATAATGTCGCTCCAGGAATGACCAGTACTGGCCTGAAATAGGGTATATATGGGAGTAAAAATACCCACCCTGGCATATCTACGGGTGGGCATTAATGACCAGTCCATACATTATCCTGGGCCAAAGCACCAGCGAACTGCTGCACATCGGTCAGGCGGTCATGACCTTCAGCGGACAGGGAAAACATTTCATCAACAACGCCTTCAACCATCCCACCCTGGCTAAGTGCTACAAAATCGCTACCTTCGACGGCATCAACCGCTTGGGATAAAGTCACAGGAAAAGGAGAATGCTATGCCCCCTCGCCCCCGCTACCCCATGCCCAACTTCATCCGTGAAGCGCTCGAGTCTCGCAAGTTGATGGCGGTCTACCACGCCCGTCCGCCTTACCAGCAGAACGATTACGTCGGCTGGATCACACGCGCCAAACGCCCCGAGACGCAGGAAAAACGCCTGAACCAGATGCTGGATGAATTAGAGCAAGGAGATGTTTATATGAAGATGGCTTGGAAAGTCAAATAACTATTTAAAAAACAAAAGTGACCGGACTTATGCAATGCCGGTCACTTTTTAAGTTACATGCCAGTTTCCTTGGGTAAAAAGCGCTATGACTTACACAGAATCTCGTCGATCATCTGGTAATCATAGTGAAACTCTGGCGGATACCCCGGATCTTTGGACAGAAAGTTGCATAAGGGATAGCGCAGCTGTTTGCGTCCCTTGATTTCCTGGTTATAAATCTTTTTGGCCTCGTCGATGCGGCCCAGATTGACCAGCCCTTCAAAAAACGGGATAATCTCGGATTGGTCGCTGGGTTCGAGACCCAGAGCAATCGTCTGATCATACAACTTGCCGATCTCCTTCCAATCACCAACCTGGCGGGCCAGGGCGGCTTTTTGGTAGTAATAGCACCAAGTGTGCGGCGGTTCAGGCCCAAAAATCGCCGCTGGTGGGACGGGCGCTTTGCCAGTTGGGATAATTCGATCAATGTGAGAATATCCGCCGACTTGCTGCAATAAAAGCGATTCGTTTTCCGAATAGACCGGCAGGGTCCCATCGATCAGGTGGATGCAGGCATTACGCGCTGGCAGGCTGATCAGCAACAAATCGTTGTAGTCCTTGTGCAGCTTGATATCACGTACACGATTGTCAATCACATCTCCTGTGAAAATATCGTAAGCCGTATCCTGGGTCAGAACTTCAGCCGGGATGGCCGGCAACTCAGCCGGTCCGGGCCGGTAGATCAAATTCACCGGCCCCCAGATTTCGTAGTCCTGCTGCAGGCGGTAGCCATCCGGCAGGTAGGCCATCACCAGGGTTCCATCTCGGATATCGGGCGCGCGCCAGGTCAACTGCCACCAGGTTTCCCGTTCGTATTTCCAGAACTGGGCCCAGAAACCGGAGGCGTTCAAGACCTGGGCCGAGACCGAGATGCCGATCAAAGCGATCAGGATCAGCCGGCGGAATTTGGGCTGCAGCATCAGCACCAGTCCAGCGACGAAAATCACCACCCCACCGATCGGGTGCAGGCCATAACTCTTGTAAGAATCGGTCAGGTCCACATTGCGGCCGGAAGCAATGACCGGCGCGACCGCGCACAGCGTGATAAAAGCCCCAATCCACAGGAATTGCACGAACGGCCTGGGCTTCTCTTCCGCCTGATAGTCGGTTCCCCACCATTTTTTGGAGAGGAATAAATACAGCCAGACCAGGACGATCACGAGCGCGGCAACCAGCAGCGCGAAGCCCAGGTCCGAATACTGTGCACCGGAAATCAAGAAGTATGGCTTGACGAACCAGGCGAAGATCGAGGTATCCAGGAAGTCCTTGGTGATTTCGAGTACCAAACGGATGGACGTGTGGCGCAGGTTCCCCAGGTAGCTGCCGGCCAGCCTGGCCGGATTCGTCGCAACCCGGCTGCTTTCGAAGATGAAGAAGCGCCAGTAAAGAAAGCCTGCAGCGGCCAACACGAACGGCCACCAGCGTTTGAAGACCTCGACAGCCAAGGTGCGATATTTCTTGAAACCCTGCTGGTAGAGCAGCAAGCCAAGCAACACTAATCGCATACCCTCCAGACCAATCATGTACTCGTAAATAAAGAGATAGTTTACTGTCAGTAAAATGGAAAAGGCAAAAAATACGATTTTCCAGACCTTGCTCTTAAACTTGACGGCCTGCAGCATGAACCCGATCGATAGCAGCGCAGTCCCGAAGCCGTACAGGTGGTTTTGCTTCGTATTGGCGTCCGGCTGGGAAAGGAAGCCCGGGTAAATGACGAATAGCACGGCCATCAAAGTCGTCAGGTATTTGTGTTCCGGCCAGAGCAAGCGTAAGATCCATAGGAAAGCCAATCCACCGATCATACGCCACAGCAGCGCGTACAAATGCCAGTTGACGATCGTATCCCCCAGCAGTTGGTAAACCTGCGAATAGACTACTCCCATGAACGGGCGATCGGTGCTGAACAAGGGGATCAGGCTGGCTGCGCCCCGGGCCTGTCCGGACCAAAGCACATACCAATCATCGTAATAGAATCCCAGCCTGGGGATGCTGACCCCGTAAGTGATCAGGGTGGTCAAAGAAACCAAGAGAACCGCAATGAAGGTCTCGTTCTTGAATACTTTCAGGATCACTTGCTTCATCCATGAACTCCGTCTATCAGGCTATCAAATGAATTGAGGGAACAAAACAAAAAGGATTTATCACGCTTTCCCAATCGCAGTGTGAAATTATACCCTCAACAGCTTTTAAGCGGCATGTGGCTTCTCGGGAGCCGATAGCGCAAGATCACAAACCTTGTGCCGTTTCCTCGCTAAATTCTTGAATTCTTTACACAATTTCAGAGAGCGCTTCTTCAGATATGGCTGGTTGGTCCCGCTCAGTATTACGGAAAAAGGACCACAAGATGACCACGGAACTCAGGTAAAGCAGGCCAGTGGCGATGAACAACGGGCTGAAGCCATAATTCTCCTGCACCACCCCGGAGATGTAGGGACCCACCGCCCAGCCGACCTGCCAGGACAGGTTCAGAATGCTGTTGACGACGCCCTGGTCGTTTTCAGGGACACGCTCCATGCAAAAAGCGCTGTAGAGCGGCGCGGCCATGTTCATCAAGGCGGCGCGCATCCAGAAACCGATGGCAGCCAGCCAGAGGAAAGGTGAGAAGCCGATCAGCATCAGGAAGACCAGGCTGCCGAATTGGGTAACGGCCACCGCCCTCACCTTGCTGCCCAGCCGGGTGGCCAGACGCGGCCCGATCAGGCTGCCGATGCCGATCAGCAGCGACGACAAACTGAAGAGCAGTCCCAGCAGCTTGTCTGAGACCATGAATTTGTCCAGGAAGAAAACATTCATGTACGGGATCAGGATGGCCGCCCCAAAGCCGATCAGGACCTGGGGAGTTGCCATTTTAATGGTCAGCGACCTCAGGTCGGGCGAAAGGCCGGATCGCGCACCCCCAACCCGAGAGGCGATTTGGGCCGACTGTGGTTCCTTCATGGCCCACAACGGGAGAATGGCAGTTGTCCCCAACAATACGCTGGTGACCAACACGGCTTGATACGCGGTCGCACTGCGCGCCCCCACATTCAGCAGCGAACCGAAGACCACCGGAAGTTGCCCGGCGAACAAATTGCCGACCGCGCCAGCGATGGTCTGCAGGCCAAAGTTCAGACTGAAGAGTAATGTGCGATTATCTCCTTCAGCCAGTTTCATCATCAACGGTGCCTGGCTGACGATGAAGAGCATGTTGAAGATGCCGGTTAGGAAGGCAGCAATGGCGATCACGACCGGTTGGTGGACGGTGACCTGCACCAACATGCTCAAACTGGCCAAGCCGATACCCAGAATGATGGAGGGCTTGCGCCCAATGCGGTCGGACAGGCGTCCGATCGGAATACCTAACAGCAAGGCCGCAAAGGATGGCAACGAGTTGACCAGGCCGAGGAAATCGCGGTTGTAGCCACTTTCCAGTATGTAGAAATTGAAGAACAACTGCCAGGATGACAGGATGACCCCGTCGATGATGGTCATCAGCAGGAATAATCGAGCCGACCGCTTAAAAGATTGGATCGGTTGGATGTAGGCGTAGTGAAGACGTTTACGCATGTTGGTAGGTTATAAACAGCTTTTCCAGGATCTTAAACCCCTGGTTGAGAGCCGGTCAGGCCACGCCTAGCACATCGGAGTGCCGTTTAGGGAACAAAATATCGAACAGGACGACAGCTTCGTCGCTGTTGAAGTAGGCGTCCGGGAAGGCGGCGTGCAGTTCTGCGAAGGATGAACGCCCAAAAATCATTTGCAGAATGGTCAATTCCGGCAGCGCCAGGTCGCCGTAATCGGTGGCACTGCGCTTTTCTTCATCCACGCCGGTCAGCTCCCCGCTTTCGAAGTTCAGCACCAGCATCTGGCTGTAGCGGTTGATGCGCAGCTTGCCGGTATGCCCGACAGCAATGGAGTGCGCCAAGCGCTTCTCCAACACCGGTGCGATGTGACGCAGGAATCCGGGCAGGTCCAGTACGCGCAGATACCAGGCGTAAGGCGGGCGCACATCCGGCAAGCGTCCCGCGCAAGCCTGGTAAGCCGGATGCTCCGCGCCCAGTCCAAAGCAGAAAGCCGTGCGTTCTTCATCCTTGCTTTTGGCGTACTCGCCGCCGGTCCCCCACAAGTAACGGATGACGCTGGGCGTGACCGCCAGCCAGGAAACTCCAGCCTTCAGTTCGTAGCCGGTCGCCGCCAGACCGGAGCGCCAGTTGTACCAGGGGTGGATCAGGTAACCGACCGGCTCGCCGTCGCTTTGGGTGATGACCCGGAGTTCGTTATGGTTGGCGTTCTCACGGCTCTGCCCGTTCAGTTCGTATTTCCAGATGGCCGGATCGCGCACGACCGCCAGTGGGTAGCGCTGGTTGGCCTGCCGGTAGAGCCGGTCCAGGAACAGGAGGTCGTCCTCAGTCGCCGGGCGGATCAGGTACGGCTCACCCTCGCCATCTTTTAACTCAGGCACATGCGCTTCATACCCAAGACGCCGCCCGCCCAGATCCATGGCCATTTCGTAGCCAAACTGGCGGTAATAGAAGGGGATGCCGGTAATGGCCTGGACCAACTGTCCACGCTCAGCGCTCCACTGGTGAACCACTTCGAACTGGGCGCGGATCAGTCCGCGGTTGCGGTATTCGGGCAAGGTGCAGACCAGCTCGGGTCGCCCCACCCCAAATGGAATGCCCTCGTACGACCAGGTCTGCGAGATCAGGTTGAGGGTCGAGACGATCTGTCCGGTCGTCGTGTCTTCCACAACGGTAAAATCGTCAGGTCGAAAGGTCGGATGCGGGCGCGTCAGCAGGTCCCGCACCCAGGCCCCGACGCGCTCGTCCGGCTTGTCAGGACCGTCGTCGCTGTGCATCCTGGAATTGATCTCCACCAGGGCCTCGGCGTCATCAGGCGTAGCACGGCGCAGGATCAAGCCTGCGCCTAGGTCTTTCACTGTACTATTGGTGTGTTCAATTGTGTCCGTCATTGTCCGTCTAAGAGTTGCTTTAGCTCCGTAAGGGCTTGGTCAGGTTCTCTAAAGTGAATGGCGTGCATCCCAACCTGCTGCGCGCCTTCCACATTTTCGAAGAAGTCGTCCAGGAAAACGGCCTCTTCAGGCGCCACACCCAATTTTTCCAGGGCAACCCGATAGATGCGCGCCTCGGGCTTCACCACGCCCACCTCAGCTGAAATGACCATGGCATCGAAGGCATCGTCGAAACCCTGCCTGACGATGTAGTCGCGCAAATCGGACCAGGCATTGGAGATCAGTCCAATCTTGTACTGCGGCCGCAGACTGTGGGTAAAATCCAGCAGTTCGCGGTCCAGGATATCCCCGGCGAAGAACTCATCCCGTACCGAGTTCGATCTCGGAGGCGGGCAAATGCAGCTTGCGCATGACATTGGCCCAGTGCTGCTGGTCGCTGATCTCGCCCACCGAGGCTTTGCGGCCGGACGGACTGTTGAAGACCAGCTTGACCAGGTCCTCGTATTCCATGTTCAGCCTTGCGGCCAGATGTTCGCGCGGAGCCTGGTACTCGGTACGCAGGATCACGCCTCCCAAATCAAAGTAGACCGCCCGAATCATTTCTTCTTGGCCCCGCCGGTTGCTTTTTTGCTGCTGGCCGGATTCCTCTTGGCTGGTTTTTTGGCGGCGGGCTTGGGCGAGGCTGGTTTCTTCTCAGCTGGGGCAGGTTTTGCCGGGGCTGTCTCTTTCTCAGCCTGGGTCGCTTCCTTGGCCATCACCTTGATGGCCTCTTTCCATTGCGGAAAGAACATTTCCATGCGTTTACGCTCGACGCGATTGGCGCGGCGGCACTTAGGGCAATGGGCATCGTAATAGTTCAGGTTTTCAGCACTCATGTGTTGCAGCCCGGCGAGCATTTCGTCGCGGCTCAAGGCAAACATCGTCTGGCAGTAAGAACAGCGCAGTTGCATTTCGATCTCCTTTCAGTAAAAAGGGCGGTAATGCATCCAAGATCCCGAATAAACCAGGGAAAAAGGGTTATTCCTGAAGTGATTGTACACTGATTTCTTGACCGGGACGAATCTCCTTTTCGTACGTATCGAAGGCCAGATGAACGTGCATGCCGGCTTTAACGTACAGGCGCAGCGCGCCGGTCAGGTTCTCAGCGTCCACGCCCAGGCTGACTGCGCGCTTGCCCCGGCGGTAGAACTCAGCAAACGAATGCTGCAACAAAGCCAGACCGATGCCGCGCTTGCGCCAGGGACGGCGCACGGCCAATATGTTGACATGTCCGCGGTCAGGGACATCGAAGGCATACGGGCGGCACAGGCTCATGCCCGCGATTTGATCGCCGTCCATGGCCAGGAACCATAGGGATGGTTCGAAGGCCTCGTGTTCGGTCATGGCGTGCATGAAGCGTTCGAACCCCTCCTCGAAAGACTCCTCGACAAAACCGAAATGATCGCGGAAAGATTCGACCTGCGCACGATAGACCGCTTCGGCGTCGCGCTCCAGATCGTAGGTCCGTAAAGAAATGCCCTGCGGCCAGACCGGCTCGGGCGGTGGTGCGTGCATCTCGATCAACATACGGTAGTTGCTGCGAATGTATGTGTAGCCGTAGTTTTCAAACAACTGTTTGGCGCTCTCCGCCTGGCGATAAATGCCCAGGCGCGGCGCAATCCGCAATTCGGAGGGGACTTCAGCCAGAACCTTGCTGGCGCGTTCTTCAGCCCAGTTCAACAGGAAGGTCCCAACCCCCAGACCTTCGTACTGCGGGTGCACCCGGCCCCAGATCCAGGGATGGACCGGCGGTTTGGCCGTGGTCCAGAGCTCGATGTAGCCGACCAGGGTCCCGTCCGGCGCGAAGACCAGACGAATATCGCGCGCCGGGTCGAAACCGGGTGAAACCCATTCATTGCGCAGGATTTCGGGATCAGTGATCTCGTCTTCACCGATCACCGAGCGCGACCACAGGTTGTACATTTCGATCGAAGGCGCAATGTCCTCAAAAGTAGCGCCGCGAGCGGTAAAGCCTTCCGGCAGCGAGCGGATGGATTGGTTTTCTTTGAAATGAGTCATGCGATTACTCCTGTATATTTCTCAAGCCTTGACAGGCATTTCCGCGGACAAAGGGGTGGTCTCGCCTGCTTTCTCGTCGGGTAGTTTGAACTTAAACAAGACCGGGAGGATGGTCAACAGGCCAAAGGCCGTGCCGCGCAGCTTTTCCGGGACAGCTTTGCTGATCAGCGATGAATAAACCAGACTCAGCAGCCCGACACCGGTCCCGAACATGGCCCAGCTCAGGTAAAAAGTCCGGAGCGCGGTCTGGGGGGCGATGAACAGCAGCAAGAGACTGCTGAGCAGCGGTTCCTTTTTCTTGGTTTGCATGGTGATTTCCATCAGATTTTCCTCAACAACCCTGGCGGGGCCTAACAGTCCGGATTGCCAGGTTGGATGCTTATTCCATCAGTTTGCGGTAGATTAAAAAGGTCTTGACCTGCCGGTAACCGACGCCTTGGTACAAGTTAAGCGCCCCGCTCAGGTTCTGCGTGTCCACCCCCAGAGCGGTTTCGGTCATACCCATCCCTTTGAACATTTGCATGCTCTGGACGATCAACGAACGGGCCAGGCCGCGCTTGCGCCACGGCCGGCGCACGCAGATCCCTTCGGTGTAACCGCGCTGGCGTTCATACTCATCGTTTTCATTCTGTTTGACGAAATTCTGCACCATCCCGGCAACCTGGTCGCCGTCCCAGGCGATTTTCCACAGGCCGGGATTGAAAGTCGGATCTTCCTTCCATTCCTGGAAATTCTCTTCGGTGGGCGGGACATAACCCCAGTGATCCTGGAAAGCTTCACTGGCCGCTTCCCAGACAGCGCGGACGTGCTCGGGCTTTGTGGGGCGCACTTCGAGCCCCGGCGGCATGGGCGCTTCCGGGAAGGGATCGGAGAGATCGCGCACCATTTCGAAGTTCCAGCGCACCGGCTTATAGCTTTGCCCTTCCAACAAGGCAATGACGCCCAGTTCGGTTTTCTGCGCCCATGACTGAAAGAAACGTGGTCCATCATGGGGATGATCAGCAGCAATTTGGCGCAGACGGCCTTCGCCGTAACCCAGCATGGCGCTGCCAATCCCCTTGCGCCGCCAGGCGGGCAACATGAAACCGAAGATGGTATAGATGCGTTTACCGTCTTGTTCCTGCTCCCAGAAAAAGCGGCTGTAAGCCACCACTTCACCGTTGATCTCGGCGAAAAGCATATCCTGGTAGGGGTCGCAGTTGGTCAGGTGACGATAGGTGTTGGCGATTTCCTCGACTGTCGTGGAACGTTCTACGCCGTCGGCATCCTTGCTGCCTTCAATGACAGCCAGCATGTGGGGATAGTCTTCTTCACCCCGAAAGGCGCGAAAGGTCAGGCCTGGGATTTGCGGCGCATCAGAAAGGTTGCTGATTTTCGTTGCTTGTGGTGTAGACATTTTATTTTCCTTTGATGACATGGTGCCATCTTTTTCGAGATGTTCCACGCCATCACGATTCCGGATTGAGCTTTTGCCATTCTTCCCGCAGGAGGCCCATGAAAATCAGGTCCCAGCGGCGGCCGTCGCGATGCAGATACTGGCGCATTCGACCTTCTTCACGGAACCCGCACTTTTGGTAGGAGCGCAGTCCGCGCGGGTTGTATTCGAAGACATTGAGCGAGACTCGGTGCAGGCATAACTCAGTGAAGGCATAGCGCAGGATGACGTTCATTGCATCCGTGCCGTAGCCATTGCCCCACAAGTCCCGCTCTCCGATGCCAATCCCGACGAAACTGTCGCCCGCCGGCCAGCTGACCTCGAACAGGCCAATGTCACCGATGATCTGATCCTGATCCAGCTTGCGAATCAGGAACCAGTAGCTGGCCGGCGGGTCTTTCTCTTGTTGTTTCTCTGCCCACTCCTTCATTTCCTTGGCCGAGAAATGGCGTGCGGGATCGCTATCCATCAAGCGCAAGAATTCGCTGTCCCGCCGCCATTTGACCATCGAAGCTGCATAGGTTTCAGGATCGACAGCTGTCAGGTGGACCAGTTTTCCGGTGTAGAGAGCGCTGTTCATGACTGCTCCTGCCATTCAGATTGCAGCAAGCCAAAATTGATCAGGTCCCAACGGCGGCCGTCACGCAGCAGGCATTGGCGCCGGCGAACCTCTTCCATGAAACCGGCCTTGTGCAACAACGCAATGGCGGCCTGGTTATACTCCTGCACCATGGCTGTCAGGCGAAACAGGTTCAATTCGTCAAAGGCGTAACGCAGCAGTATTTGCAACGTCTCGGCTCCCAAACCCTGGCTGCGATCTTGCGCCGAGCCGATTCCCAACTTCAGGAAACCGTTGCCATTGGTCCATTCAATCCATTCAATACTGGCCAGACCAATCAGGCGGTCGTCTTCGCGCACGCGGATGCGGAAGGGGAACAGATTCTTCTCTTCCCGAACCTGCTTCTCAAGCGCTTCATAGCGTTTCTTGATCTGGGCAGGTGAAAGCGGGTAAGCAGGTCCGAACTCGAGCAGACGCATGAACTCGGAATCATGAGTCCAGCGCGATTCGATTTCGTAATCCTTGTCATAATCGATTTCAGTTAGACGGATCCGCTGTCCATCGAACAGCTGGATTTGCATGTCGTACATGGTTGCCTCCGATAGGTTTCGGGGGATTAGCCGTATTCGGCCAATCATAAAATTGCTCGTCAATACATTTGCCTTTCGACCGCACGAAACGGTCAGGCGAGACAACTGGTTATCAAGAAGATTGTGTATGTCATAGCTGTTTTCCTTTCAATATCTTAAAAAGAATCGGCCACGGTGCTGGTCCGCGGCCGATTACACAGGGATTCCTGGGTAAAACAAAACGGCCACGGGCGGGGTGCACCGTGGCCGCAAAACGCTTATGCGTATAACTTACCGGTCAATAGGCGCACTCCAAGAAGGCATAGCAACTCCACCGCCGAAATCAGCGGTGCACGAGCAGCAGATGATGTAGAGGGATTTAATTGCCATTTTTTGTGCGTCTCCTTTCATAGAATTTTAGCGGCGGTAGTTTATCACAGCTATTTCAAAAATGTCAAGAGCAATTAATGTTACTTTAAGGATTCACGCCAGTCGAGATCGTACCGCTCAGCAAGTCGTCCAGCACCTGCTGCGCCAGACGTTGTTTGCCGGGCGTGAGCAGGTCGGAATTGACGTCCGCTAAGGTCAACGGCGAGTTGACCGTCTTGCCGCCGTTCCCCGCCGCCAGATCCGGCCAGGCGCTCTGGATGGCTTGGATGATGTCAGGCTGGATGGTCACAATCCAGTTGCTCCACTGCTTGTCCGGGGTCTTGGTCCCGATGACCAGGATGCCGGCTGTGCCCAGGTAATCGATCAAATCAGCCGTTCCCAGGCTGGGGTAGACGAATATGGTAAACACCTTGTGCCGGATGAGGATATCGGCATAAGCGCCATATTCGCTCGATTTGGCATCGGAAGGGATATCCTGCACCAGGGGATAACTCTCCCAGGGCGGCGTGGTTGGATTGCAGACCCCACAATAATATTGCTGGCCGTTAGTGAAGGCTGTGTAAGCATTTTGCCCATCCTGGTCATCGCGCGGAATGATAATACCGGTACGGTAATCGTCGGTGGTCAAGGCAGCCATGTAGCCAGCCAGAAAGGCGGTAATATCGATGCGGGTGTTCTGGGCCAGCACGCTGAGGTTGCCACCCGGCTGTACATCCGGAATATTGACGGCCAGGAATTGCGCCTGCGGCGCGGCGGCAGCCAACTCCTTGAGGCCGGGATCAGGAGGCAGGACAATGGCTACTTTCAGACCCGGATCGAGGTCTGCCGGGGTCAACGAATTGAGTACCTGGAAGCGATAACCGGACTGCTGAGCCAGGTCATAGACGGTCTTCTGGTACAGGTTCGAGGTCTGCTGATCGAGGTCGGTCGGGATGACCAGCACCGCCAGCGGGGTGACAGGGGTGGGAGTCGAGACAGGCGCAGAGGTGGGTGTATCCGTCGCCTCAGGCGCGGCTGGCGTGGATGTTCCGCCCAGGCTGCAGCCGCTCAGGAGAACTGCCAGAATAAGAATAAGGCTCAAAAAGATCGTAGATTTTTGTCGCAAGGGACACGCTCCATTAAAGGTCGATTTTCCCCATTATAACGCGCAGAAGCCCGCCGGTGTGGCGGGCTTCGTGGTGGAGAGGGGGTTGTGAGGCGTTATTTGACGTTAACTTTGATCTTCTTGGGCAGTGCCGATTCGGCCTTAGGCAGACGCAGGATCAGCACACCGTCTTTGATCTTGGCCTCGACTTTGTCGGCTTCAACAGAAGCCGGCATGCGCAGTGTGCGGCGGAATTTGCCGTTGGGCAGTTCGGCCAGCATGTAATCACCGTCGTCCAGCTTGTACTCGCCTTCGATGCGGACAACACCGTCGAGCACCTGGATATTCAGGTCGTCGGCTTTCAAGCCGGGAACCACGGCAGTCAAAGTATAGCCGTTGTCCTCTTCGCGGACGTTGACTGGCAGATCTTGATCCGCCTCAGGGGTCTGATCAGTGGACATCCAGCGGCGAAACATGTGACGGGGGGAAGTTTGAATATAGTAAGTCATCTCGGTTACTCCTTTTCACCATTCAGTTTTCGATTGAAGTGTGATAATGGTACTTCCCAAGTATAAGAAAAGAGAAAATTAAAAGTTGGCATTGTATAAGAAACGCATCCGGGGAAAACTGCAACCTGCTACAATGCGGAATGTACAGGAACTTATTCGAGAGCGCTAGCGTCTAAATAGCAGGTATATTTGTGTAAACGCTGGCATGACTAGAAGAGGTAAGTGATGAACACTACTTGGTTCAAAATTGCTCTGATCTTGAGCTGGATATGGCTATTAGGAGGCTGCAACCAGATGATCGCCTCCGACATGCAAACAGCACCCGCCCTCCCAGCTGGGACATCCAGCGTCGGGAATTCGGATCCGGCCCAAACCTCAGTTCCCAAGCAAGCCAACCAGAAGGATGATACGAACATGCCCCCTACTATCTCAAGCCCCGCGGATCCCGGTCTGCAGCGGCTGATCGAGCAAGCCAAGCAAGATTTGGCCCAGCGCCTGTCCATTTCGATCACGCAAATCAGTCTGGTGGAGGCTAAAAATGTCGTCTGGCCGGATGCCAGCCTGGGCTGTCCCCAGCCAGGTATGGCCTACATTCAGGTCCCTAAAGATGGCAGTTTGATCGTCCTTCAGGCCGATGGGATTAACTATGAATATCACTACGGCGGCAACCGCGGGCTGTTCCTTTGTGAAAAATCGGATAAGGGCCCTGAAGCACCGGCGCAGCTCGACATACAGAATCTCACCCCGCCCGCATTCGACAAAAACAGCCCCACGCCCTCAGCGCCTGACAACGGCATTCCTCCCGGTGAGGGGAAATAACATACACTACCGCCCATAGAATTCTATGGGCGGTAGTTTTTTGTCAGGCAAGTTTACGAACTACTCGCCTGTCTTATGAGCCGGAGTCTCCTAGGGGCTGGTTACATCAACCAGGGTCAGGCCAATCAGGCCGGAACCATCGGAATGGGAGACAGCTCCAAGATACTGCGTACCGGGAGCGAGACCAGACCAGCTTACATTCACTGTTCCGGAGGTCCCGCTCACAGCCGAGGCTGGTGCGCTATCGACACTCAGGCTTCCACCTGATGCCAGGGGCACAATCCACGTTGACACCGTGTATGGTAACGGCGCACTGGGAACGGACCAGCCGTGGACAACCAACGTATATGTATCGTCGGCTGGTAACGTTAGTTCGATCAATTCGTCGGTGCCCCCATTGCCGCTGGATGCAACGATGTCCCCTGAAGAATTCTCGAGGAACAGGTCGATATCATCCGGGCCGGGTATCACGAGCTTAATCCGTAAAAACGCGGCCCCACTAATGGGTAAGTTCCACTTTTGTACTCCGACAGGGCTATCATCTCCGCTTGGATAAGTTTGATCAGGGTCCTGACCAATGCTGTCAGAAAAGAAGATTGGCGCTACCAAGCCATGCGGGGCAGCCGTGTATGCACCGGTATAGCCGAAGCCGATATCAAAGTTGGCCGAGCCGGAGGCGCCGCTGCCTGTGATCGAGGGTGGAGCATCGAACAGTGCTCCACTGACTGAAATCGGGCTGTAGACACTGTAGTTGCCAGTCTTGTCAGTCCAGGTCAGTGACCCATGGCTCCACACATCAGCCGAGCCGGACACATTTGTAACGGTCACGTAGTATGTGGCAGATTGACCACTCTTGAGGCGGATCGTCGATGGGCTAACAGAGACATCGTAGCCTGCAGGCGGATGAACCGAAACTGTGTACTCACGCCAGCCGTTTTCCTTGGCAACACTGGTGACTGTGCGCTGCACGGTCTGGCTCGAAGCCAGTCCCTCGATACCGATCGAGGGCAGGTTCAGGTCGCTGGGATCGCTGGGAACGCCAACCGAATCAAGGAAGGCGCAGGTGCCAGCGGTAAAGACACCCAGATTAGCGCCGCAGGTGAAAGCGGCGTACTCGAACAGGCCAGCATCATAAACCAGGCCAGGCTGGAAGGCAGAGCCTTTGTGGACCGGGCTGCCCGGATTGACCTGACCGGAACCCATATCGAATGGATCGGCCGGGGTGACGCCATCTTCCTTCATGACGTTCCCATAGGCAGTGGTCATCAGCGCAGATTTGGCCATGGCCGGAGTCCAATCCGGGTGAGCCTGTTTGAGCAGCGCAAAAATACCAGCGACGTGCGGGCTGGCCATGGAGGTGCCTGCAATGGCTACAAACAATTCGCCCGGAACTTCACCTGGATCGGGGAAGGGCGAGTAACCGGCCAGGATTTGCACGCCGGGAGCGGTGAGATCGGGTTTGACGATATCGCCGGAGAGCCGGTTGGGGCCACGGGATGAGAAAGCAGCCATCCAGGGTGCATCGACCGTGATCTTCTCACCACCGTTGATCCTGGCCACGGGGCTGGCCGAACCTGCAATATAACTCTTGATCGCCAGGCCGTCGGAATAAGTGATATGAACCGAGGGGACCCAATGCGTATCGGTCTCCTGATCCTGGCCGTCAAAGGCGTTATACATGATCATGCCCGCGCCGCCCGCCAGATAAACTGCGTAGCTTTTTTGGATACGATCATAGGCGCCACGCTTACAAAGCACAATTTTACCGGCCACCGAGGCATTTAGATTTCCGGGACCGCACAATTCGTCACCGGCATTGGCCGCATCCACCAGCGGCAACTCGTCGGTGCCCCCGGTGATCGAAGCACCGAAGTACTCCCAGCCATCGCTGGAACTGGCCGAGCCCTGGAAGTAGCGAGCCTGCGTGCTGGCGCCAACACTGGTCAGCCAGGGTACGGATGAAGGCGAACCGGTCGTAGCCGGGGCCGGACCGCTGTTGCCGTTGGATGTGGCGACGAACACACCCGCATCCGCTGCAAACAGGAAAGCGATATCATCGGGACCAAGTGCGTAAGAACTGGAACCGATCGAGTAATTGATCACATCCACGCCATCCGCAACAGCCTGGTCGATGGCCGCAGCCAGATCGGAGCCAAAGCCGCCCAGGTTGCCCAAGGCTTTATAGGCGATCACGCGTGCACGCGGGGCCATGCCGGAAATGCTGCCGCGCGGCACACCCAGGACATTGGCTTCCACGCCGGAATTACCGGCAGCTGTCGAAGCAGTGTGCGTGCCATGACCGCCGTCATCGCGAGCCGAGTCAAACTCATCCGGATCGAGATAATACAAGCGGTAGGTATTCAACATCTGGCGCGCGCCAAGCAGCTTATTGTTACAGGTGAAAGGCGCATCGTTCGGGTTTTGCGCAGTGTTGCCGAATTCACAAGGCAAGCCTGCATAATCCGGCAATGAAGCGTAGCTGCCGTCGTCGGCAAAGCTGGGATGCTCCGGCCAGATCCCGGTATCGATCACACCGACCACCACATTCTCGCCGGTGTAGCCCTTCTGCCAGGCGCCAGTTGGACCAGTCAAACCCAGGAAACCCGGGCTGCTGTCCGTCGTTGGCTGACGCAGTTCATCCTCCAGAACCATCATCACGCCAGCCTGTCCCCTGACCTGCTTGACTTCAGCATCGGTCAGGATGGCAGAGTACCCATTCAGCGCAAACGTATAATCATTGATCTTCGAATTGGCCGAGACGCCCGCCGAGGCCAGGGTGTTGTTATGACTCTTTTCCAGGAATTTTTCATACTTGCGCACATGGGCACTATTGGGATTGATCTTTTCACCCTTGCCAGGTTTGGTAGCCGCGTATCCGGCTACATTGCCTTCGTAAGCAATGATCGGATCAGCCGCCATGACGACAATGTATGACTTTGCGTTGCTTTTCGCAAGTGGCGATTGACTTCCCTGGGCCGACACAGAAGTCGACACGGATAACGCCATGGCAAGAATCAACACAATATAAACAATTTTTCGATGCATCTTTATATTCTCCTCTATTTTGGTTGGTATGCTTGGGCTATTCTTGTGGATGGACTTCCCTGATTTGCATCACCTCCTCTCACCAACAAAATACACAGGCACAGAATGGACAGTTTTCCCATGCGTGTGCGGCCCAGCGCTTAGCTTTCGAACACACAGTCGTCAGTTGGATGGTAATCTATGATGATGAAAGACCGGTTTGGAACAATAGATTTGTTTTCTACTGCCTGGCGTACGTTTGTGACTGCGTCTCCTCCTTGCGCTGGGCATGTTTTGCGGAGCTTACAAAATTGTAAGGTTGTATAGAATATTATATTAAAACTGAATGAGAATCAAGTATTTTTCAAAATTGGTGGGCAGCAGATTCTTGGATCATTAGATCGATCAGGGCGTTGCTGTGGGCAACGCCCTGATTGGCCTGGTTTCTATTTCTGATCGTTACGGCATGAACGTGTAGATCCAGTCCAGCACTTCGGGAACATCCACGCGTGCGGAATAGCCCACGCCGGAGCAATTGACGTTGGTCACGTACGAGTTAACCGCCAGGACGACGTTCGAGCCGCCCAGCAGGTCCGGCCCGCCAGAGTCACCGAAGCAGGTCCCGCCGGAACCGCCACCGGGATTCAAGGCCAGCTTCATATATTCGGCGCTGTGCACGAAATTCCCGGAGACCATTTCGCTCGGGGCGTACATGCGGACCCGCGGTCCCGTCCAGCGGTAGTAGGGCGGCGGCTGCGGCAGTTCCTTCCCGGGGATTTGGGCCTGAAACTGCACGCCATAGCCGACGAAATCGATGGCGGTCTTGTTCTTGAGCGAATCCACCAGTCCCGCTGTAGGAAGGGCAGCAAAGCCACCTACATCGACCGGCTCGTCCAGAACGACAATGCCTACATCGCGGTAGGAGAAGGCCGGCAGACCGTTGCCGCCACCATAAGGATTATCAGGGCTGTCGTAGTCCGGATTAGTGTAGGGCGTGCCCTCGGTTGCGCCGCTACCCGGACCTCCGTAGGGATACAGCGGGAAGGGGACTGCATCATAGGTGACATCCTCGGCAAACCAGATGCGCGCCGCATCGGCCCCATCGGTGCAGTGACCGGCGGTCAGGACCACGTTAGGTGCGATCAAAGCCCCGCTGCAGCGCCAGGCCGGGACGCCGCCAACATCGAAAACCAGCAGGCCTACGTAGGGATGATTATTTCCATCCGGCTGTCCGTTGGTGATCGCGCTAACCACCCCGACGGTGCTCAGGACCAGAGCCAGTACCAGTACGATCGCGACTGCAAATTTCTTCATTTTTTATCCTCCTTCCTTGATACGAATACGTATATTGCCCGGCAACGAAAAGCTCGTTACCCAAAGGCGAAAAAATATAGGCGTTGAAATCCCGATGCAATCACCTCCTTTTGGGCATTCCTGCTGCAAATGGCGCGTGGCGACAATGGACTTGTTTGTATTGATGTGCTGGGATGTGGGTCGTGAATTCTGCAGGCAGACCCGGCGTTGAACGTGCCGTAATTTGTCCCGGTAGTTCCCCGGAGTAACTACATCTTAGCGTTTTTTGGGGTACGTTTCAAGCAGTACTCTGGTTCGATGTCGCTGGCCCTGCCGGTGGGAGCATCACAATTCTTCCGCTCGAACCGTCCAGCCGGATGCGCTGGCCGTCTTTCAGCCGCAGTGTGGCCTGGTGCACGCCGACCACTGCCGGGATGCCGTATTCGCGCGCCACCACCGAGCCGTGGGTCATCATGCCGCCCACCTCCATCACCAGCCCGCCGGCCGCCATGAAGAGCGGCGTCCAGGCCGGATCGGTGCCGGGGCAAACCAGGATCTCGCCGGGGGCCAGCCGGGCTTCGCGCGGGTCGAGCACCACGTGCACCAGGCCTTCGACCACGCCCGGCGAAACCGGGCTGCCGCTGATGACCTGGCCAGTGTCGACTTCCGCACCGATGCCTTCGTAGAAGGCGCGCCCGTCGCTGACCAGCACGCGCGGCACCTGCCGGCGGCGCAGCTCACGCGCGAAGGTCTGGCGGCGTTCAGCGACCAGCGCCCGCCAGTCGCGATCAACATGGCGGGAGAGCGCTTCCAATTCGTTCACGTGCAGGAAGAACAGGTCGTCGGGTCGGGCGAGCGTACCCGCGGCGGCGAACGCGTGCCCGGTTTCGAGCAGGAACTCCCGCACGATGCCCATGGCGCGCACGGCGATAAACTTGGGGCTTTCGCGGGCGCCCATCAGCAGGCGCACCCGGCGCGCCGCGCCGCGCAGCAGTTTTTCCTTGAGCCAGCCGCCGCGCTGGCGGCGCGCCTCGGCCGCCAGGCGTTCGATGGCTTCTTCGGCCTTCCTGGCGCCCTGCGCGAAGAGCGCATCCGGGGCATACTCGGGCGCGATTTGCAGATAACTCTGCAGCGACTGCATGACCGGGGTCGGGTCCTCCCGCCAGCGCGGCTGGCCCAGGTCGATCTCCCCCACCCCGCGCATGCCGTATCTATCCAGGAAGACCTCCACGGCAGCTTGCGCCGCGGGAGGCAGCCCTACCTCCAGGTAACGGGCGGCCAGCGCAGAGGCGTCCAGGTCTTGGAAGGCTTGCGCCGCCTGGGCGTCAGCGCGGATGGCGGTCGCCGTCCCCCACAAGGCCAGGTCCATCTCGGTCGTGACGTTGCGCGGCAGGCCGCGGGTCACTTCCAGGGCGGAGCTCGAAAAACTGTCCTCGCCCGAGTATGCCCCGGGCAGCAGGTGACCGATCAGGTTGAGCGAGGCCATGGCCGGCGCGAAGACCGGGATGAAGCGCGGCAGCAGCGTTGGCAGGGCCTCGGCCAGGCCGCCCTGCGCGTCCATAAAGGCGGCAAAGTTCGCCAGCCGCTCGAAGCGGTCCGCGCCGGAGGGGATGCGGATCGTCTTTAAATAGGCCTCCAGCCGGGCGTCGAAACGCGCGCGGGCGCGCGCGGGGTCCAGCATGTTCCATAAGCTATTCCAGGCCACGGGCAGGAAGAAGCCCAGCAGGCGGCGCAGGGTGCTGAGTTTGAAGCGCCCCTGACCAGCACCCAGACGCGGGTCGGCCAGCAGCGAGCGCAGGATCTGCCCCACGCTGGGTTCGACGAACTCCAGGAAACCACCGGTCAGGCGGTAGCCGAGCGGGTGGCGCAGCATGTCGCTGATCTTGATCCAGATGCGCTCGCCCGCCAGGGCCATCACGTCCTGCTCTTCGTACGCGATCTGTACGCCCAGCTTTTGCCCTATGCCCAGCACCACGCGCTGGATGGCCTCCAGCCCGAGCGGGGTCAGCGGCCCAACCAACCCCTGCACCGCCCCGAACGAGAACCAGACGATCAGCGGGTCGAAGGAGACGCGCGGGACGGGAAAGAGCGAGGTGATCGGGCGCGACTGCAGGATGAACAGCTCCCCGCCCGCGAAGGCCCACTCGATGTCCTGCGGAGTACCGTATTCTTTCTGAATTCGCTGGCCCACAGCAGCCAGCTGGCGCACCTGCTCAGCCGAGAGCGTCCGCCGCCCGGCCGCCTCTGCGCGGACGTTTTCCACGCCCCCACCCACTTTAACGCGCGTGGCCGTCCCCTTGCCCCCCAGGCTGAGCGCGCGGATCTCGCCGCTGAACGAGTTGGCCACGAAGTGATCCGGCTCGACCTGCCCCAAAACCAGCGCCTCGCCCAACCCGTAGGTCGCGTCGATGACCGCTTCGCTCAAAAGCCCGGTCAGCGGATTGGCGGTGAAGAGCACGCCCGAGGTCTCACTCGGCACCAGCTCCTGCACCACCACCGCCAGCGCGGCCTCGTCATGCGGGATGGCGTTACGCAGCCGGTAGCCGATGGCGCGCGCCGTCCAGAGACTGCTCCAGCAATCGACCACGGCTGCGCGCAGCTGCGATTTGCCGACCACGTTCAGGAAGGTGTCCTGCTGCCCGGCGAAGGACAGCTCGGGCAGGTCTTCGGTGGTGGCCGAGGAGCGCACGGCCACAGGTGGGGCGCCGAGCGCGCGGTAGGCTTCGGTCAGCGCCTGCACGATTTCGTCCGGCAGCTTCCCCGCCGTAAAAGCCGCGCGGATTTGCGCCGAGGCGCGCTCCAGTCCCGCCGCATCTTCGGCCGTGAGCCCTCCGAGCGCGGAGGCGATGCGTCCATCTAAATCGTTGGCTGCGACAAAGGCGCGGTAGCCTTCGGTGACGAGCATGAAACCGGGCGGGACTTGCAGGCCCAGGCGCGTCAGGCGGGCCAGGCTGGCGCCTTTGCCGCCGGCGTTTTCCAGGCTCGCTTCGGGAGAAGAGAGGGGCAGGATCAGCATGTGTATATTATGGCATGGAAAAGAGCTTTGGGGAGCGCTCAAAATCTGGAACCGCCAAGGACGTCAGGAACGTGAAGAGAATCCAAAAATATCTCGGCGCGCTTTGCCGCCTCGCACCGGCGTGCTGCCGAGGTTCGCGGCATCAGCGTAGCGATCCAGCGGACGAACGGTGCCGCCTGCGCGGTTAGATCTTTCCGGGAGCTGGCAGTAACTTTTCTTTGCATATAACGACTATATGGGTAACCCCGTAAAAATATGGGTGCAATCCAAAAGCTTTAGCGTTAAGGAGAGTAAAACATGACCCACGTGATCACCAGTTTGTGCCTGCGCGACAACGGCTGCAGCGCTGTCTGCCCGGTGGAGTGCATCAGCGCCGGGGAGCCGGCGCAGAGTTGGCCGACCTACTACGTCGACCCCGCCACCTGCATCGACTGCGGCGCCTGCGTGCCCGAATGCCCCTACTCGGCGATCTTCCCTGAGGACGAAGTCCCGTCCACCTATCGCGCCAAGGGCGGCGAGTGGCTCAACCAGCCCGGCCTGGGCGGAGGCTACCAGGGCACCGACCAGCATGGCGCGGCGGTGGTGCTCGCGAGCGCCCGCCAGTTGGCGCCCGGCGAAGTGCTCGACCTGCGCGAAAGCATCCGGCGCAACCAGGCTTTTTATCAGTAGCCAACTCGTGTTCGAACAAAGATGTGAAAATTAAGCCGCTTGATTTCAGGAATCAAGCGGCTTAATGCGTAAAAATAGTAAGCTTATTCAAAAGATTTAGCTAGCTATTTCGTTTGATTATGCCAGTTATTATTCGAAATTTCTCTAGTGATTTTCCGGGATTTCACTAAGGAATTTCCATATCGAGCCAGTAAATTTCTGGAACAAATAAAAAGAGCGACCTGGGGGGCAGCTCTGGGGACAGGTCGCTCTTTTGGTTCTCCAGCCTTCGATCAGCAACTCATCAGCGGCAGGAGTGTTCTCCCCCTCGACAGGAGACTCCCGGTCCAATGATCGTTATCACAGGAGCATCCGGGCTGGTGGGCGGCAACCTCATGCGGGCTTTGCTGGCGCAGGGACGTTCCGTGCGCGCGCTGGTCCATCGCGACCGCCGCGCCATCGATGGCCTGGATGTAGAAATCGCCTCTGCCGACCTGGCCGATCCCGCCTCGCTCGAGCAGGCTTTCCGCGGCGCTCAGGTCGTTTACCACCTGGCCGGTTCCATCTCGATCCGCATGGACAACTGGGACGAATTGCAGCGCGTCAATGTTGCGGGCACGGGTAATGTGATCGCAGCCTGCCTGCGCTGCGGCGTCGAAAAGTTGGTCTACTTCAGTTCGATCCATGCCTACCGGCAGGAGCCTTTCGAACTCCCCTTGGATGAAGACCGGCCGCTGCTGAGCGACGAGCGCCTCCCGCCTTACGAACGCTCCAAGGCTGCGGCCGAACGCCTCGTGCGCCAGGCTCCGCAGCATGGACTGGACAGCGTCATCATCATCCCGACCGCCATCCTCGGGCCTTACGATTTTCGCCCCTCCTATCTCGGGCAGGCCCTGCAGATGCTGGCCGGCGGGCGCATCCCGGCGCTGGTGCGCGGCGGCTACGATTGGGTCGACGTGCGGGATGTGGTCCAAGGTGCAATCCAGGCAGAACGTTTGGGGCGGGGTGGGAGCCGCTACATCCTGTCCGGTCACTGGCACTCGCTGAGAGAACTGGCACAAATCAGCGCCGAAATCACCGGCCGGTCCGCGCCGCGCTCGGTAGTTCCCATCTGGCTGGCAGACCTGTTCCAGCCGCTCATGACGGGGCTGGCCCGCATCAACGACTTACAGCCACTCTACACCCAAGCCATGCTCAACGCGCTGCGCTCCAACCGGCAGGTCAGCCACGCCCGCGCTGCCAAAGACCTGGGCTACGCGCCGCGTCCTTTCGAGCAAACCCTGCGGGACACCTTGGGCTGGTTTGCGGAACGAGACAGAGAAAATCCATGACCGAAGCCGCAGTCTTTCGAATCCTGCTGAGCCTCAGCTTCATCGTCGCGGCCGGGACTTTCATCACGCTTTTCTTCGTCTCCGCTCCCTACGGACGCCACATCCGGCGCGGCTGGGGACCACCCCTGCCCAACTGGCTGGGCTGGCTGCTGATGGAGGCGATCTCCGCCATCGGGATGCTGGTCATGTTCGTCATCGGCGATGCGCCTAAGACAGCGACCCTGGTCATCTTCCTGCTGATGTGGGAAGCGCACTACCTTCAACGTTCGTTCGTCTATCCATTCCTGCTGCGCGACGGGCAAAAGAAGATGCCGCTGGCCATCCCCCTGATAGCGGCGGGGTTCAACCTTGGTAATACCTACATCAACGGCCGTTACCTGTTCCATTTCGCAGGGGAACGCTACGCTACAGACTGGTTGCTGGAACCGCGCTTTATTGCGGGCGCAGCCCTATTCGTGGTCGGATTCGGCATCAACCTTTGGGCCGATAACACCCTGCGCGGTCTGCGCCGTCCTGGCGAGACCGGCTACAAGATCCCTTATGGCGGGCTGTACCGCTTTATTTCCTGTCCCAATTATTTCGGCGAGATCATCGAATGGATCGGTTGGGCGCTGGCCACCTGGTCGCTGCCGGGGCTGGCTTTCGCTGTCTGGACCTTCGCCAACCTGACCCCGCGCGCCTGGTCTCATCACAAGTGGTACATCAAAAGGTTCAGCGAGTACCCGCGGGAACGCAAAGCACTCATCCCGGGCGTGTGGTGATTATTTGTTGAAATAGAAGCAAATACCACGCGACTCCCACTGCGACCACGATCACTTACGGGGAGAAGTTGAGCGCCTCCGGCGGCAGGGCCAGGACAAAGGTCATACCCAAAGGGGAATAATGTTTGTTGCCCGCTTTAAAATTTCTGACTATAGTTAATCATCAGCTTAGAAATAGACAGAATTGAGGGCAGGCCGACATGTCACACACCAGCTTGAAATCCGGATACACCGAACTGGTCGAGCGCTTGAACCGTTTCCCGCAGGGCGCGCCGCCCTCCGAAACGCTTTACAAGATTTTGGAGATCCTGTTCAGTGAACGTGAAGCGGAACTGGTCGCCTTGCTGCCAATCCAACCCTTCACGGCCGAAAAAGCCAGCCGCGTCTGGAAAACGAGTTTGGCCGAGAGCCGGAAAGTGCTAGATGAACTCGCCAGCCGCGCCATCCTGGTGGATATCGAATCGCATGGAAAAACGACCTACGTTCTGCCGCCACCCATGGCCGGCTTCTTCGAATTCTCGATGATGCGTCTGCGCGGCGACGTGGACCAGAAAGTCCTGGGGGAACTGTTCTACCAGTACATGAATGTGGAAGAGGACTTCATCAAAGCCTTGTTCACGGATGGCGAAACCCAACTGGGGCGCGTTTTCGTGCACGAACGAGTGCTCTCCAACGAAAACGCCCTGCAGGTGCTGGATTACGAACGCGCCAGCCGGGTCATTCAGACTGCCACGCATCGCGGGATCGGCGTGTGCTACTGCCGTCATAAGATGCAGCACATGGGGCGCAACTGCGACGCGCCCATGGAGATCTGCATGACCTTCAACAACACCGCCGCCGCGCTGACCCGCCACGGTTATGCGCGCCTGGTGGACGTCAGCGAGGGCCTGGACCTGCTCCAGCAAGCCTACGAGCGAAATCTGGTGCAGTTCGGCGAGAACGTGCGCGAGCACGTCAACTTCATCTGCAACTGCTGCGGCTGCTGCTGCGAAGCCATGATCGCTGCCCGCAAGTTCGGCCTGCTCAACCCGGTGCACACCACCAACTTCCTGCCGGTGGTGGACAAAAGCACCTGCAACGGCTGCGGGAAATGCGTCAATGCCTGCCCGGTGGAAGCCATGACGCTGGTCTCGACCAACGAACCACAGCATCCCAAGATGAAAAAGGCCAAAGTGGACGAAGATGCCTGCCTGGGCTGCGGCGTGTGCGTGCGCACCTGCTCCCAAGAGGGGCTATCCCTGCGCTCGCGCCCGGAGCGCATCATCACCCCGCTCAACTCCACCCGCCGGGTGGTCATGATGGCGATCGAGCGCGGCGACCTGCAAGACCTGATCTTCGACAACCGCGTGCTGTGGAACCACCGCGCGCTGGCAGCTGTCCTAGGCGTGATCCTGCGCCTGCCGCCACTCAAACGTACCATGGCGACCGAGCAGTTCAAATCGCGCTACGTGGAGACACTGATCGAAAGATTTGGGGTTTGATTCTCACAATTAAAATACCAATCCGCGCGAAGACTCCGAGCCGCAGGCACAGGCGAGCGCAGCAAAGAGGCAGGCAAAGGGTCTCTTGTCCTAAAATACAAGACTTTTACCTGCGGGTATGACTTACCCCCTTTATAAAAAATCGGCCCGAATTTCAAGTCCAGACGCGAGGTACGGTGGTAGTGCCTCACCACCGCCCCTCTCCTGCCAGGAAAGGGGAATCTGTGACCGAAAATGGGAAAAAGTGACCTGTTCCCGATTCACTTATTGGTTTTAGGCGGCAGTTAATTCTAATGAAGTACTGCCAGGAAGTTCAAATTGGGGATTGAAAACCCGCTCCTAATTGTCTATACTTAATGGTGATTGTTATTACCTCAATTCTAAAGGGCAGGTTTAAACTGAGGTTCGGGAGGATAAAAAATGACACACAAAACTTTCAAAACCGCATCCATCATTGTTTTTGTTCTGGCGTTTGTTTGGCCAATGACATTGGTACAGGCCGCAAAAGATTCCAAAATAGTTCAGCAGGAGCCTTTACCAACGTCAACTCCAACACCGACCGCAGCACGGTGGATTGCGATCACAGCCCCCAATGGCGGTGAAGTGCTGACGGTGGGAACTACCTATCGGATCACCTGGGATTCCTCGCCAAACATCGATAAAGTCACTCTGGGATACAAGTCGTGCCCAAGCTGCCTGGATTGGATTGCCAACAATATCCCGAATACAGGGTACTATGACTGGACAGTTTTCGTTGGCAACACAACCAACACGCAATTTACGATCGAGATCATCGGCTACGAAACCGGTGTGGGATCGGTCACGGACGAATCAGACGCGCCGTTCACGGTGCTACCAGGGCAGATACCAACATCCACGCCCACGCCGATTCCGACCACGCGTTGGGTTACGCTCACGGCACCCAATGGCGGTGAAGTGCTGACGGTGGGAACTACCTATCGGATCACCTGGAATTCCTCGCCAAACATCGATAAAGTCACTCTGGGATACAAGTCGTGCCCAAGCTGCCTGGATTGGATTGCCAACAATATCCCGAATACAGGTTACTACGACTGGACAGTGTTCGTTGGCAACACAACCAACACGCAGTTTACGATTGAGATCATAGCCTACGAAACCGGCTATGGCTCCACCATCGATTACTCGGATGCGCCGTTCACGGTGTTGCCACCACAATTGAATGCGCCCGTTCTGTTATATCCCATCAATGGCAAAATTATTCCATCGGTTCGACCCACATTTGACTGGAACGATGTGCCTGAGGCAACGAGTTACATAATTCAGATATCCACTTCCAGTGATTTTTCTGATTTGCTCGATGAAAGCAATTCATCAGATTCAACATACACCTCATCTACCAAGATGCCTCGCAAGACACTGGTCTACTGGCGGGTGCGTGCCATCGGCCAAATCAATCCCAGCGATTGGACGTCTAATTACTTTAAAGTGAAATAAACGATAAACAACGGGGTAATGAGCAACCCGGCAGCACTTTGATTATTAGTGACTCACGCGGTATGGCGTGAGTCACTAATAATTTCCGGGCAAGTGCCAGCAATTTAACATAGAGGTGAGCCCCGTTACTAAGAGGATGCACAGGGCGCAAGGTGGAAGTAGGATCAAGACCTTCCCCCCTCCAGATTGGTACGGGAAGGCAAAAATTCAATCCCTGGTCTTGTGTCCCCCAAAGGGACACTTTATACTTCGGTGTTAGATGTTGAGAAGGTATAGATGTTTGAGCCAAAGCTAGATTTCAATGCCGCGGAATCTAGAAAAACGCTCATAGACCAATTACAGCATATGCACTAAATTGAAAGTTAACGCCAAAATGACCTATACAGTACCGATTTCCTCCACAAACACTTTCGGTACGATAGATAGAAATTGAGCAGAATGATGCTACTATTTTTACGGAACTTGCGTCCCCAGAGTTTGGCTGATGTCGATGATACGGCTGCGGGCAGTGTTAAAGTCAGAGCGGGCGTCGTTGTCATTCCACATCATCATCTGCTGGTAAGCAGCCAAGGCATTGGGCAAATCGCCGGAGGCGTCGTAGGAAACTGCCAGCATTTGGTAGCTGAAAGAGCTGGGGGTAAGTTCGGTCATCTTTTTGGCATAGGGGATGGCGCGTTGAGGATGTTGCAGATTCAGCTCGGCCACGGCCAGCATTTGGTAGCCGGTGGTTTTGTCGAAGTTGGAACGCCAAGTCTCGATGACTGGGGCGAGCTGGTCAATGGCGGCTTGCGGGTTACCTGTCTGTATGTTTTGGTCGGCCTGGGCCAGCAGGTTGTAAATGGCAGGATCGGCGACATCCTCGGTGGCAGTCGGAGCAGCTCCAATCATCCGGTTTAGTTGTGCGGCGCGGATTTGCACCAACTGGCTGGCAACAGCTGCCGAAGCCAGGCAGCCCAACGCCATGCCCAGCAGCACGACCAGGATTTTATTAAGCTTGTTGCGCATCTCTAAGGTCTCCCATAAACAGCAAGCTGACCATCCGAATCCAGGATCACCAGGCGCAGCGAGAAATTGGTCAACTCCAGGCGTGCGCCTGGGCTGCGCATTGCAATATAGATATCACCTTCTGGCAGGACGTAATTGCCAGGATATTTGACCAGGGTCTCTCCCCACTTCGGCTGCAAAGCAGTCCAGATACCTGTGAATGGGTTCCAGAGTTCGAGGGAGGGCGGCGGAGCGTTTTTATCGGCATCCGTTTCCAAGATGATCGTCAGGCTCTGGACATCCTGGATGGAAAGCGCCGCAGCGGGTTGGAAACGCAGCACTTGGCGCTCGCCGAGGGTCAGAATGAGTGGGCCGCTGCCCACCTGCAAATCGACGATGATCCCGATCATATCTGGTGGGATGTAGACGATTGCAGGCACAGTCGCTGTCGCGGTTGCGCTCGCCGTAACGGTTGGAGATGCTTCCGGCGTAAGCGTTCCCTCGGTAGGTGTGGCGCTTAAGGTGGGGCTAGCCTGCGGTGTGGGGGTCAGGGTGGGCGTGAGATAAAGTGTAGGGGTCAGGCTGGGCCGGGCGGTAGGGCGCGGCACAAAAGCAGGGACGGGGGTGATGATGGGAACCGAGACAGGTGGATCGAGCGGAGAAACACTCAGGTCATTCAGTTCCTTTTGCATCCGTTTGCGTAGAATGTTATAGGTGGGATTCAGGCTGGCTTCTGCGTATTGTAGAGCGTCCAGTGCCTTGGCACGATTGTCCGCGCCAATCAGTTCCAATCCCATAAGGCCCTGCACATAGCTGTACAAACCACCGTGAAACCAGGTCTGCCCGCTGCCCATCATCAGGCTGTTATAGGCTTCGTCGCGCTTACCCTTCTCATACATGATCAATCCACGAAGATAGTAACGTTCTCCATTGTATTCGGGCATCTGGATCAGCAGGTTGTCGAGGATTTGCAGAGCCTCATCCGGGTAACCTTGCTGGTAAAGAATGCTGGCTTCAAGCATCTTCTGCTCACCGGTGACATCCCCATGATTCATAACTTGGCGCAGGCTGCTGAGTGCCTCGGACAAACGTCCCAGGCATGCATAGGCGCGCACCTGCATGACCTGCACATCTGTATAATGCGACGTGACCGGTTTGGAAACGCTTAGGAAAGCCTGGGAGCGAGCCAGGGCTTCTTCGCACTGGCCGGATTCTTCCAGGGCGCTGATGCTGGTGGCTTCCAGCGGATAGTTAAGCGTGATGCCCAGAGCCGACGCAGCCTTGAGGTTGTCGAGGGCAACGTTATAAAGCGCATTGCGGTTGACGGACAATTCTTCCAACCCGGCCCAGTTCCAGTAGAGAATACCACGGAGTGCATAGTAATCTCCCTTGTCTGGGCGCAGGGCAATGGCACGATCGATATCAGCTAGGCCGGCATAAATGTTGGAGAGATTTTCGCCGATCTGGCGTTGGTTCTGCAGCAAGATGGAATAACAGTAGGCGCGCTCATAGTAGACATCCGGGTACTCGGGCACCAGCAAAACCGCCTCATCCAACAGGGGCATGGCTTCTGCGCACTGGCCGGACATTAAGAGCCCGAAGGCTTTCAACATCCCTGGCCCGGCCTTATCCAGTCGTTGGTTGTAAGGCTCGGAAGGAATGGGCACGGATGTGGGCGTGACGAACTGATCGACCCAATGGACATAGAGCGGGGGCATGGGCGGCAGGTTGACCAGATTTTGGGTGATCAGATATTCATCCAGGTTGCCGCGCAGGATCAAGATGCCAAGCGGCAGAGCGACCAGCAGCAAGCTGAGCAGAAAACCAAAGAGCAGGCTGGGCCAGATATGGGTCTTGTTGCGCAGTTCGGCCTGCTGCTTGAGGGCGCGGCGGCGCCGTTCGCGGCGGGACAATCGTAAAGGGGCAGGGGCGGGCGGCGGGGTCTCGGGCGCGGTTCCCGACTGGATAGGTGGCGTAATTATTTCAGATTCCACGGGCGGGTTGGAAAGTTTATCCAAGGCCCGCCAAGCTTCGGCGTGGATTGGGTTGAGCGCCAGGACACGCTGGTAACAGTAGCGGCGACGCTCAGGTTCATTGAGCACATGCCCGAGCCACAACCAGCCATCCTGCGAGGCCGGGTCAAGCTTGACGGCTTTAGCCAGACTGGCGCGGGCCAGGTCGTTTTCTCCGGCTTGGGCTGCCCGGATGCCGTTTGTCAGGTTCTCGTCAGTCATCAATGTTCTCTCATGTGGGGCTCATGGGATAGGGGTGAGGTCGTTCAGGCCGGGGAAATCGATGGAGGGGGTGGGTTGCAGGGGAAAGGCATCCAGCGCAGCGAGTTCATCCAGAATGCGCTCGCGCAGGGGAACGGCATTGGTCATCAGCGAAGCCTCGGCATGCTGCAGCCACTTGACGCCGTCAGGCTGGTCGCCAGAGGCCAGGGCTAGTTTGGCGCGGGCATAGCTGTAGAGACCGTTGCGGTCCCAGGTGTACATCGCCCCCGTATCCAGATCCTGACTGGCCGCCTGGGTGTTGCCAGCCTCGGCTTGCAGGACGGCGCGCAGGTAATAGCGCCAGCCGGAGAAAGCCGGGGTTTGCTGGATGGTCTGGTCAATGACCTGCCGCGCTTCGGCGCTGCGCCCGTCCTGGTAGAGGTAAAGAGCTTTGAGGTAGGCTTTGGTATCCAGTGAGCTTCCGTTGAATGTGGATGCATCGATGTTTTGCAAGGCCAGATCCAGGTGACCCAGGCAGGCCTGGCCTTTGGATTCGATCATCAGCACACCGCCATAGAAATCATCGCTGGTGGGGGTCTGGTCGGCTACTTCTTTGAGCAGGTCCAGACCATTTTGGCAGCGCCCCGCCTCGATCAAGTTTTCGGCTGTTTGGCGTTTGAGAAAAAGAATCTGAGCGAGCGGCTGTTTCAGAGTTAATGCCTTGCGACCCTCCGCGGCGGCCAGCCCAAAGAGTAGATCGCGGTCGACACGCAAGTCTTGTGAATAAGCATAGTCCGTCAGGACCTGGCGGCGCAACAGGATGTAGTCAAGCTTATCCGGCAGCAGACGGATGGCCTGCTGCAGATCGCTGGCGGCGGAGCGCAGGTCTGAGAGGTAGACATCCTGGGCGTTTTGGCCTTTGGCCAGGATGTAGTAACAAACGGCGCGCTCGTAATAGGCATTGTCGTTTTGTGGGGCAAGCGCGATAACTTGATCCCAGGCCATGATAGCCCCGGCATAATCCTGATTGTTCATTAACTTGATAGCTTGAGCAGTGTTTTCATCTACGGGCTGAGCCGGCCCCGGTGTAACGACTGCACCGTTCGGCCCGATAATGAAACCCGATTCCGAAGTAATAACTGTCCCATCTATCAGAGTAATGGAATGCGGCAGTGCCGTGGGGGCTGAACCATCTCCCAAGGTGGTTGGGAATGGTGCTGCGGTGATGAGTGTACCATCCGCCAGGAACATACCGCTTTGCGGAGTGGGGCCGGAGAAAACAGGCTGACTGGTTTGACGCCAGGCAAAATACGCAATGGGCACCGCAACCAGCAGCAGACAGGCAATCAGCACCCTGCGTAGTACAGGGTTCCCCTTGCGTGTGGCCTGAATAATGGGGGGCTTGGCGGTGGGAGCTGGTATCGCTTCTGACAGTGCAGGCTGCGCAGGCTCTGCCCTGGAGAGACTGATGCGCGCCAGTTCGTTGGATGGGTTGAGTTCCAACACCCGTTGATAGCAGGCGCGGCGCTGGGCAGGATCATCCTGCAGACAATGACCTAGCAAAAGCCAAGCTTCTTCGTTGGCAGGTTCAGCCTGCACGACAAAGGACAAACAATCGCGGGCTTGCTGGAAATCGCCCGCCGCTGCGGCCCGGATGCCCATCAATACATTTGGATCGCTCATATTATTTCCACCACCATAGAGAGATTCCGGGGAGATACCACAAAATATGCGTGGCATTTATTTTGTGATGTCTTCTGACATTATTAATTAAATAATATCATTAAAAGCTCTAACCGGTTGGTAGTGAGCAGGTCAGAACGCATGATGCTATCGTCGATTTAAAAACTCGAATATAGCTTTGCATAGATACCTTGGAAATAAGGGGAATAATTTTTCGTTGTGGAGGTTTGCATTTCCCCCCGCTCATATAAAAAAGACTATTGGAAACTTTTGCACTTTATAGCCTTTTGCCTCCAATAGGGACTCCGGTTTTGAGAATCAATAATCCGCCTCTATAGCGGATTATAGTGTGTGCCCTCAAGGGGGTACCATAAATACGGATAATATAAAGGTGAGAGGGTGTTAGACTGTTGACTCGATATTTGGATCTCAACCCGCCTAAAAGCTTATTCGTGGGCCAGAATGGCTGGACCTCGGCTCTGATTTCGATCACTCTGAAGACATTTGAGCCAGCAGATACCGTACACGTTGTACCAAATCGCCGGGTTTAAGCACTGTTACAGATTCTACGCCGGGTTGAAAATGTCGGATATTGTAAGTGGTAAGGTAAACGCATCCTTCGCGCACAGCAGCAGCCAAAATGGGTAGGTCCTTGGGGTCAGCGGCCTTCGACAACGCCCTGATTTCTGCCACAGTCGGATTAGAAACCACATGAAGACAATGACTCACTAACATTTGAAATGCCGGCATTGCGGCCGGCATCTTTTCTTCCAGGTTCCGTTCTACCTCTGTGATGACCTGCTCACTGGCCACCGCTTCGATCAATGTGATTTCTGCCATACGGAGGATCACCAAACTGGCACTATGCTCGTTTGGTGAAGCTGCACCCGCAAAAAGCACATCGGCATCTACGAAGATGCGCGGCTTAGGTGGCTTGTTTGCCATACTTTTCCTTGTTGTACCGTTCGCGTTGTTTGCGGAGATCATCCAAGAGCTCATCAAGGCTCAGGCCAGCTTCCAGACGAATCCGTTCGATCTCGTTGGCCAGCTCTGGAACCATTGGCACCATCGGTACAAATACAAAGATGCCGTCAAGATCCACCAGACGGAAGATTTTCCCGTTTTCGATATTATACTTTTCGCGCAGTTCGGCAGGGAGCGTGACCACACCGCGCTCTCGGACTTGGATTGTAAGTTCCATAGCTCTCCTTGTATGCATATCTGCTAATGCAGAAATACTGCAATTACAGTATATCGGATTTGTGTCCGAAAATCAAGTTGTAATTTCACCTTCCATTCTCTATAATTGTCAAAGAAGATATAAGAAATTTTTGCAGTCAGTTTTTTCACC
The DNA here is from genome assembly GCA_963790075.1 of uncultured Chloroflexia bacterium. Lineage (GTDB taxonomy): Bacteria > Chloroflexota > Anaerolineae > Anaerolineales > Villigracilaceae > CAYOUV01. The sequence goes on along the minus strand of CAWBNG010000004.1, from coordinate 101,741 downwards.
AGCCTAAACAGGCTAACACCGCCTCCGCCTGCTCGCCAGCAGCGCGGACATGCTGAGGCACTATACCGAGGCTCATCTAACTATTTTTTATTAGCCTTGCCAGCACCGGCGAAGGGTTACACAAAACGTTCGCCAACCTCGTATTCTATTTGGTCGACGAAAAGGTGCACAAATGATGGCAAAGAAAACACTGAATATTTTTCAATTCAAGGTTACCCTGGCTGGAGTAAAACCAGCCATATGGCGTCGCATCCAAGTTCCCGAGGATTACAGCTTTTGAGACTTACACGTTGCAATTCAAGATGCGATGGGGTGGGAAGATTGTCATCTCCATGAGTTCAAGATGGTCAATTCGAAGAACCAGGAGGAATTGCGCATCGGCATTCCAGATGATGATTTTGATTGGTCTAGGGCTACACTGCCGGGCTGGGAAATTCCAATCGCAGATTACTTCACGATGGATAACCGGAGTGCAACCTATGTTTATGATTTTGGAGATGGCTGGCGACATCGAATCCGTTTAGAGAGAATTGAACAAGCCCAACCAGGATTTGAATATCCAGGCTGTGTGGCTGGCGCGCGGGCTTGCCCTCCAGAAGATGTTGGCGGGACATGGGGATATGAAGCTCTTATCCGGGAAATTAAGGATCCGAATCATAACGATCACGAGCGAATGCTGGAATGGATAGGCGGATCATTTGACCCAGAGCATTTTAATCCAGAAGAGGTTCAGTTTAATGATCCGAAGGAACGGTGGCAATCTGCATTTGGAGATGAAGGCGCTGCCTGATACCCGGTTCTCAGAACATCAGCATGTTCTTCCGTAAAAATGAGGGCTCGCCATCTTCTTGGGTGTACCAGACGGGACTGCGCATGTTGGAAAAGTTGATGAGAAAGGATGAGAGACGACGATTTGGAGGGCGGGTAATTGCCCTCCCTACCGCGACGCTGGCACTCTCAGGGCATCATTGCTTTTTAGATTGAGGACAATACTATGGAATACAACCAGGATAAGATTGATGAAGTCGTTCTTGCTCTTCTTTACCTTAACTTCCATGGTGATAAATACACCGTAAGAGCATGGAAGAGTCTTGACTGGACAGCGATGGACCATTTATATGAAAAAGGTTTTATCAGTGATCCTAAGACTAAGGCGAAGTCAGTGGTTGTGACTGAGGTGGGTCAAAAGGTTGCAAAAGAGTTGTTCGAGAGGTTGTTCTGTTCTTGAGTTTTGAGATTGAAACTGGCCAGTCTGGATGCATGTATAACAATAGTACCAACAAACGCCGCGTACACTTCGTACTCGGTTTGCTCATTGGAGCGAGCGGCCCGACAGGTGCGATTCGCACTTTCATTTAGAGGGGAAGATCTGAGTTCCTGGCAAATCGCAAACCTGGATTACAACAAGTTGAACAAGGGCAAGAAAACAGTCCCGGAGGCCTTCTACTACTTTTTCAGCGCACTGGAATTGTTGGGGCTGGCAGGTGGGTAAGCTCGGACAGCCTTGTTACAATTCGACGCTCTTGGTTACTATTGCAGCATTTTCACTGATTTGCCAGCTTTCAGCAAATGCTGAAAGCCACCGAACGGATGAAAATCCCGTCAGCCGGCCCTGGAAATCCCGCCGTACAACGGGCCTTGAGAGGAAATATATTTATCACTTTTCTTTTTTCGATTAATTCCCTGATGGGGACAATACACTTCTCCCACTCACAAACCCAAGAATGTTTGAGTCCTTATTGAATCCATGGACTATACAGTCCATATGTTATGCCCCCAAGGGAATACTGTATATATGGATAATAGTTAGTTGAGAGGTTGGTCTGAGTCAGGTTGGGTAATAACTAGTCCCCTGTCGTATGAACTTGGTGGGGTGATATTTTTTTCAATACTTGCTTTTCTGCCTGATTAGCAAAAAATAAGTCCCAACGCAGTTGCAGATTCATCCAAAAAGCAGCCGTATTGCCGAAATATTTAGCGAGACGCAGTGCAGTGTTAGGGGTGACCCCACGCCGTCCATTGACCAGGTCATTGACACGCTGATAGGGAACGTGGATTGCATCTGCCAGCTCACGCTGGGTGAGCCCCATGGGGACGAGAAATTCTTCGAGTAACATCTCTCCCGGATGTGTCGGGGTACGGTTTGTCGGAATACGAATCATATTTACCTTCCTGCTGAACTAATGATAATCAACGATTTCTACCTGATCTGGGCCTGAGCCTGTCCACAAGAAACAAATCCTGTACTGATCATTGATTCGAATACTATATTGGCCTTTACGTTCTCCTGAGAGTTGCTCCAGCCTAATACCTGGCGGTATGCGCAGTTCATTAAGCATTTCGACCGAATTGAGCTGATCCAATTTATGGACTACGACTTGCCAAAGGACATTTGGGCAGGTTTGCCTTGCTTCCCGGGAGCTGATGCCGTTGAAGATATCTTCCGTGCCCCTGGTTTTGAAATTCTGGATCATTGATATATGATAGCACGGATACTATATTATAGCAATGTTCGCGTTGTCAATAATCCGCCCCAAAAAGAGAATACGCCCAGATCCTAGGGCGTATGATGTGGAACAGATGGAATATATAGACCATATGTGTGCCCCCAAGGGGATACGGATCAATTATGTATTGAATTTTTGAGAGGGTATGAGACCTCCTCGGTATTTTATAAACAAGTCAAGCAATGCCATAAATCATCAAATTGCAGCAGGGATAGCCCACAGTTCGTTTGTATTTAGCGGTATGATTCGCCGGCTCACTCTACTGCGTGCGTTTGGCCGTCTTCACATTTAAAATATGCCCGCACTATTTCCCAAGTACTCTTTTTACGCTACAATAGTATGATCATCGAAGAGTTTAACTTTTGGCAAAGAAGCTCCTATGATCACTGTCGCGATTGTAGACGATCATCCAATTGTCCGCGCGGGTATGCGGACCATTCTGGAATCTTGTGATGATATTGTTGTGTTGGCTGAAGGGGGAAGTGGGGGCGAGGCTCTCCAAATGGTCGATGAATACCATCCAGGTGTGTTGGTGTTGGATATTAATCTGCCTGACAAGAGTGGTATTGATGTAACCCGCCAGTTACAGACCCAAAACTCGTCTACGGCAATTCTGATCCTGACCGCACATAATGATTCTCAATTAATCTTTGAATTGCTGGAAAATGGCGCCATTGGTTATGTGCTCAAAGATGAAGCCCTGGAAACGTTGACCAGTGCAGTTCGAGCTGCGGCGAGCGGGAAAAGCTGGCTGAGCCCAACAGTTGCCAGCCTGGTTGTTCAAAGGGTCGTCGGGCAACAGGCAGATACCGTAGAAAAAGCTCCCTTAACACCAACCATCGAAAATCTCACCCAGCGCGAACTCGAAATACTGTGTTTGCTGGCTGAAGGACTTGATAATACGGCAATTGCTGATAGTTTGACCATCACAAAACGCACGGTACAAAATCACATCAGCAACATTTATGGGAAATTGGAGGTTACCTCACGAACCGAGGCGATGTTATATGCGCTTCGCCATGGATTGACTCACGTGACTTAATCGATGAGAGAATTCGCCCAATGATTCCTGAAAAGGGTGTTTGGAATTCTGTCTGGGGTGGTTTTCTGGCTTTTCTAATCCTGGTTGTACCTGTTCTGGTGGGAGTTGATCTCTACCTTCAGTGGCATTCCCCTACAATGGATTTTTATCTGGATAGTCCAGGTTCTTCAACCGTGCATAGTGTCGTCCCGGGCGGCCAGGCTGAGGCAGCTGGCCTACAGGCAGGTGATGTCGTTTTGACGGTGGATGATGTCCCATTTGGGCTTTGGTATGCGCCACAAATAGGGCGAACTCACATCTTGAAAGTCGAACGTAGAGGAGAGCAATTCCCCTTGGCTGTGCCAACCGTACGTGTCTTCCAACTTAATTACCTGTCTCTGGCCAGCGCAATCGTTGTTGTGTTGGCTTTTTGGGGAATTGGAGCTTTGTTGTTTGTACGCCGGTTTTGGTATCCAGAGATTCGCTTGCTATTTTTGTTATCTCAAACCATTGCTATTACAATCCTGTTTCCATTGTCTTTTCAAGAACCCTGGAACCCACCGGGCTGGCTGCTTCCTTTGAGTATTGCCGGATTTGATTTAGTAGCCCCCCTGTTTTTGCATTACACAATTACTTTTCCTATCAAACTTGGTTATCGCCGCCAGCGCTATTGGGGTTTGATCCTTCTCTATGCTTTTACGCCGGTTGTATTCTGGGGTTGGTTGCGGGAAAATCAACTGGGGATGCAGTTGAGTATTCTTTTTTTCAGCCTGGCTATCGCAGCGGCGATTGCATTCATGCTGTATGTATATCAGTATCGGTCCTCTCCAGATGAACGGCGCCGCACCCGTATCATTGTTTTTGGGACGTTGATGGCTGGCATCCCGCCTATTCTGTTTTACCTGTTGCCCAGGGCCATTGATTCTCCTTATGTGATGCCAGAGTGGGCAGCGGCTCTATTTTTGATAATGGCTCCATTTGGTTATCTGTACGCGACGTTGCGTTACAACCTGTTTGGTATCGACCGTTTGATCAACCGGACACTTGTTTACGCGATCCTGTCTCTGGGAATTTTCATTGTTTATCTGGGACCTTACTTGTTCCTTTATCAGTACCTTCCAGATGATTTATTTATTCATTTGGCCTTTATTTTCGGACTGACATTATGGATTGGGTGGACTTTTGATTGGATGCGGACTCGCGCGCAAAGATTGGTGGATCGGCTTTTCTATGGCGGTTGGTATGATTACCCGGCAGTTGTCGAGATCATTAGTGATGCGCTGGCGCGGAGCAACACCCGTGAACAAATTACCGATGTTCTTGCCAACCGGATTTCTGATTTGATGCAATTGAGTAGTTCGCACCTGTGGATCGGTAATCAAAATTCCACGTTTCCCGCTGCGTCGCCGATGCAAACTCGCTTTCGCTTTATGTTTCAAGCTGATACCCCGGCTCAATGGATGGTAGGCTTGCATCGAGATGGCGATGACCTATCTGGTGCCGATCACCGAATTCTTCATACCCTGGCACAGCAAGCTGAAATAGCATTGAATAATGCTTTTATGATTGAAAAGCTGCGCAGCCAGTTGGATGAGATTCGCGCCAGCCGGGAAGAACTGGCTCATACCCAGCACCAGTTGTTACGCTCCCGCGAAGAAGAGAGAGCGCGTTTGGCGCGCGACCTGCATGATAGTCCTATTCAAGCGCTGATCGGTTTAAACATTCAACTGGGTTTGCTTTTGAATTCAAAAGAACATAATTCTGCTACATTCGAATCTCTCCAAGAAATGCGCGCTGAAGTACGCCAGCTTTCATCTGAATTACGTCAGGTTTGCGCTGATTTACGCCCACCCATGTTGGATACGCTGGGTTTGGGCGCAGCCTTGCGCGCCCTTGTTACGGAGTGGTCTGACCAAAACACCCTTGAGACGCAACTCAACTTGTGTTCGGATGCCAATTTACGTTCATTGCCTGGAGAAGTAGCTGTCAATCTTTACAGGGTGGCTCAGGAAGCTTTGGTTAACATTGCCAGACATGCCAAAGCCCGGCATGTAAAAGTATCTCTGGCCTGGGAAGAAAATCAATTGGTCATGAGCATTGAGGATGATGGGATGGGATTTAATACTCCAGATACCTTGCATGGGTTGACGGCTCAAAGTCACTTTGGTCTGGCTGGAATGAGAGAGCGGATTGGTCTGATTGGCGGAGAATGGTCGTTGAAATCGAGGCCTGGAGCTGGGACAACCGTGTCTGTCAGTTGGCGTGCTGAAGGGGAACTACAATGACAGAGATTAAGATTGGAGGAGCTTCATCGTTACGCTCAGACAGTCCTGGCGTAAAACCTTTATCTCGCAAAGCGAAATGGGGCTTTGCGGGTATTTCGATGTTGATCTTTATCCTATTGTTTTCTGTGCTATGGATATCGGTTTCCAACTTGCAGAAAAAAGCTGGTCTGGGTGTTGTGTTGTCCACACCCTTGGCAGCCAGAACGCCAGACTTACCGATAACCATTCGCGCTTTTCCCGATACGTTGGAGAATATTCACGTTTTCAATGACCAATTGGATCTCTGGGAAATGAGTGAAGCGCAATTTGAATTTGCTGCCACCCACTATGCAGGCACCCAGAAGGTTTTTGCCTCTGACGCCCGTCGCTTGCGTGCTCACAATCCAAACTTTATCATCCTGAACTATCGCCTGGGGTTGGGCTTGGGATATCAAAACATCACCGGGGATTGCGAACCCAATGGCAAATGGTTGGAAGTGATTGAGGGAGAGAAATGGGTGCGCGAATATCCTGAAAACCCTCCGGACGAGTGGTTTTTTAAATTTGGAGGCCAACGCGTACTCTTTTGCGATTGGGGATGGTATCTAATGGACATCAGCAATGCCTCCTGGAGAGAGTACTGGGTCGGTGAGGTTTTGCGCCAACTGCACGCCAATGCGGCTGACGGGATCTTCGTTGATGGTCTATTTCCTCCCAATTATTATGGCGGTGATAAATTCGATCCCAATCTTCCTGACCTGAATCAATCTTTCGAAAGCACCTGGTCATCCCAAATTGAGGCTTTCATCGCTTTTGGACAAAGCGGGGAGCTGGCCGATTATTATTTCATTCCAAACGCTGGCGCGTGGGTGAATAGGCGTGACGTTACGGACTATTCCGGTGCCGATGGCGTCATGGTTGAGGGATTTGGCAGATGGTCTGGCGGAGAGTATTTTCTGGCACAAGAAGAAGACTGGCAGTTGCAAATGGGGCGCATCCTGGGCATGGTCAATCTGGATAAAATCGTCTTGTTACAACAATATGTGAACAAAGATGATTATGAAGACCGCATGTTCTTGCTCGGGAGTTATCTGCTGGTCAAGGGACGCTACACTTATCTCAACCTCGAATTTTCATCAGAACCAGAATGGTTTCCCGAATATGAGATTCCCATCGGAATTCCTATAGGAGGCACCCCGGCTTCGATCAGCTCACTGTGGCGATCTGACTGGAAGGTTTATGCCCGAACTTATAGCAATGGACTGGTGCTGGTTAATCCATCTGACAAATTACAGGAAATACTCTTTGAGAAAACCTATTACCGGGCATTCCCTCATGGCGGCGGCATTGTCCCCGCTGATGGTAATGTATCAGCTTGGAGTATAGATTATGCACCGGTAACAAGTGTCAGTTTGGGTCCGAACCAGTCAGTAGTCCTGCTTGAAGTGCTGTCAGAACAGTAGTTAAGTGTAGTTTGCGATAATTATAAAATACCGGTACCGTGGTACCGGTATTTTATTTAAAAGCTAGTACTGAAATGGTACTTTGCCTCGATGACACGGGAACAGGCTATTTGCTACTATATGACTGGAAATCCGTCCTTTCTGTTGCAAGCTGCCTGTGAGCCTATGACCCGTGTCCTGATCGTTGATGACCAACCTTCTTTTCGCCGTCACTTGCGCCAATTGTTGTCCCATGCTGGGTTGACAGTTGTCGGTGAAGCGGGTGATATCCCTGCCGCAAAAGAGTTGGTTCGCGAGCTAAAGCCGGATATTGCCATCGTCGATGTGATGCTGCCGGGGGAGAGCGGGGTGGCAGGCATATCCAAGCTCAAAGCCCTGGCGGAAAATCTACGGGTCATCCTGGTAAGCGCACACCACGATAGCGCCCAGTTGTTCCAAAAATCGGCACAGGAAAGCGGAGCAGAAGCTTTTATTCCTAAAGACGAGTTGGACCTGGACCTTGTAAGAAAGTGGATGGAGAAGTCTGATATTTGAAACTCATTTTGAGGAGGCTGCTATGAACCAAAAAAATAAATTGAGGGGATTGATATGGATCACTATCATTCTTTTGGCATGGGGAATAACATCTTGTAGTGGAACCGCGTCTTACCCCCAGTCATGGATCGATTACCCCGGCGATGGGGCGTCTGTGCCTGTGGGCGCCTCGGTGAACGTCATCTCTCACATATTTGCGCGGGAAGGGGTAGCGGAGGTAGTGCTCTCAGTAAACGGAGAGCCTTACCGGCGCGATGTTCCTTCCGAAGCGAAACCAGACTTCGTTTCGATGCAGCAAGAGTGGATCCCGGCTGAAGCGGGCACTTATATACTTCAAGTCCAGGGGTATGACCGGCAAGGTCAACCTGGCAGCCCGGCGACAGTTTCGGTTGAAGTCCGAGGGGAAGTACCCGTCCCGATGATTACCGTTACACCTGTGATTTCGGTCACACCCGTAATCACCGACACTCCCACCCCTGTGATTTCGGTCACACCACCGCTGCCAGCAAATATTGTCAATTTCTATTCTTATCCGCCAGATATTAGCGCCGGGTCCTGCGCCACGATCTACTGGCAAGTTGAGAATGTCCAGCGGGTTATCTTTAGCGGAATAGAACAACCTTTTAGCGGATCGTACAGCGCTTGCCTGTGCGCCGACGCGCAGTACACACTCACGGTGGTCAACTACGATGGGACAGAGGAACGCCGCACGCTGAATATCAACGTGACAGGTTCCTGTGTAACCGAACCGCCTGCCCCGCCCGCTGAAGTTCCCCCACCTGCCACAGATACCACACCGCCACCGGCTCCGGCCCCCGCTGTTCCCGCAAACGGATTGGAACTCACCTGCCGGTCAACCCAGACCCTGGCTTGGCTGCCGGTCACCGATCCCAGCGGCATCTCCGGCTATTACGTCAAATTGGAAATGCAGGTAAAACCGGGCCAGTGGAATTCGGTTGGGGGTTATGGACCTGTCACCGGCAAACAGGTGAATGTCAATGTCCAATGTGGCGACATCTACCGCTGGATGGTACGCGCCCAGGATGGCGCTGGTAATTACAGCAATTGGTCAGCGCCTTCGACCTTCTCAATTATTTTGAATTGATCGGGTCTCAGGAGAAAAAAGATGAATAACAATAATTACTATCAACCGTCTGCGCCTAACCCACGCCAGGGAAGAAATAGGAGCTGGCCTATTATCCTGGGGTGCCTGGGAATACTGGGGATGCTCTTTGTGGTTATCGTTCTGGGTGGGTACTTTTACCTGACGGCCAGCGCCGCTTCGCAATCGGTGGTATTCATCCGCTCGCCTCAAGATGGCGAGCAGGTTGAAGCGGGACAACCGGTACAGGTGCGTGCGCTGGCACGCGGCGACCAGAAGATTGTGCGTCTTGAGTTATGGGTGGATGGGCAGTTGTTGGATGTAGAAACCAGCAGTATCCGAAATGGGATCAGTCCCTTCCCATTGTTGACCACCTGGGTTCCTCAAGCTGGGACGCATACTTTGATTGCGCGTGCTTTCAACAGCCGCAATGCAACTTCACAGACGGCGATTACCGTTGAAGCCGTGGCACTTGCCGACCGGGATGGAGATACAGTTGCAGATGAAGCCGATAGCTGTCCCGATCAACAGGGCAACCCGGCAGCCGACGGATGTCCCGACCGCGACTTTGATGGAATCGCAGATGCCAGTGATGCCTGCCCCGATGTTGCCGGTATGCCTGGAGACGGCTGCCCGGCGCCTAATGAATCAGACCACGATGGGGATGGCGTATTAAATGAAGCCGATGCCTGCCCCGAAGTAGCCGGATCGCCCCTGGCACACGGCTGTCACGATGCCGATGGGGATGGAGTTGGCGATGCCAGCGATGCCTGTCCTTCTGAACCGGGTAGGGGTGTCGATGGCTGCCCTGAAGCAGCTCCGGAGTCTGGCGTGGATGATAGTGTGCCGCCTGAACCCATCCCTGGTGTTGACCCTCCGTTACCGGGCGGCGATCCTGTTGAGCCTGGTCTTGGACTTCCCTTCTTTGTTCCCCCTCTCCGAATTTATGTTCAGCTTGAACTCGAAGCCGTAGAGATGCTGGTGGGCAGGGATTACGAAAATATTTGGTGTTATGTCCGTCTAAACGAGGAAGATATGCGCCGGTATGATTTTGAGACACTGGGTGAACGGCATTGGAACGCCGCTGAAGTTCTTGGCGGCGAGAACAGCCTGCACCTGTTACAGCCGTTGGGCGATCCCTTGCGCATCCGGATTACTTGTTTCGGATCCGAACCAGGAAGCGGAGAGTTGGCGTACTCTGGCGAAATCAGTCTCGAACACCCATCCGGTGAATGGGACGGGCGCGCCCTGACGGCGCATATCCCGGGAGACAGTGACAACCTGATGATTTCCTATCGGATCTGTTCCCCATCCTGCGACCAGGAAGCGCTCCAGATTCCCGATTTAGCGCCGATCACTACCGGCCCGATTGGTGAAGGCCCCTACACCTTGAGCTGGCGCTGGGGTGGCGATAGCGCTCAAATTGACGGCTTTGGCCTGTCCATCAGCAGTATCAGTTCGGCGGCAACCATCGATATCCCCCATCCTGGAATGCGTTCCCTCAATATTGCGGACTATCGACCCGCCTGTGGCGAGACTGTCTACTTCCAGATGTTTGCCTATCAAGACCACGGCGAAATTCGTTCGCCTCTCAGCAACACCCAGGCCTGGACTGGCAAACCGTGTCTGCGCCAGGTGAAGGTCACGTTTGCATACATGGACACAGATTTACAGTATATCGGCGGCGATTATACCGGCCGTGGTCCCATCTACGGTACATTTTATGCGACATCCGGCTCCGACATACTGACATTGGGTTTTGATGGCGGCAGATGCTGGTCGGTCCTGTGGATATTCTCGTGCAATGGCTATGCTGTCAGCGTCGGCCGCTACAATATTGCTGGGATGTTCAACGCTATGCGCGCCGAAGAAGACGGTCATGCGCCAGACGTCAACCACATCATTGTCGAATTGAATCCTGGTGATGATTTGAGCTTCGGCGGGAGTATCTGGGATGAGGAGGCTTATGGAAGCGACCATCGACTTTTCCATGCCCGACACACCATCGCGGCAAACGAACCGCTCCCAGCCGAGATCATATTAGAAGACGTAACCGGATACGGAAGGGTTTCACTAACGGTTCAAATTGAGGAAATAAACGAGCCGTGATGTGCAGGGACCGCACTGTCCAGACAACGCTTATCGCGAATTGTGCGAAGGCGCCAAGGTTGCAGTGCAACTCGTCGCTGGCATATAATAACCTTATCTTGCAAAAGAAACTGTTTTGTGGCTTTTGGTCTTATTACGTGACCATCCAACCAAAGGAGATGTATATGAAAACACGACACTGGCTTGAACTGTTTTGCACCCTGATGTGGATTCTGACCAAACCACTGACGAATCATTTGCATCGCTGGGCGGCGGCGCTTGGGATATGACTCCCCACCTGGCTGCGCCATCTGCGCCTGTGCTGCTCTGGCCTGGCAACCAGCCCCTGCCCGCCTCGCTCGAATGCGTCGGTGTGCTGGGCGGCACCGAAGCCATCTCTGCCGGGCAGATCGATCTTTTGATCCCGCCGTTTGCATGGGATGCCGTCACCCGCTCAGCAGCGGGAGAGGCCTTCGAAATCGAATATCGTGTTTCACATGCCCGCTCAGACGCGCACGGCGTGCCGATCTTCCTTGACCCTACTATGACCCCGAATACGAGTATGGCTTCTTCAACGACCTCAACTCTCCCACCTGTGACGCCAGTTGGGACGATCCCGGATACTATGCCATCAACTACAGCTTCCATGCATCAGACCGCAGATCCGACTCTGGCAGATGGTCAACCCTCTTCAAAGTCTGCCGGGGTTCAAGCGGTGACGATTGATGTATACCGTCAAAGGAACCTGTCATGAAAAATAGACGAAACATCCTGCTTATCAGCGCCACACTGCTCATCCTGCTGGCCTGTAATCTCATCCAACCACCAGCAGGGCAGGCTCCCCCCAGCCTGCCCCTGGCAAAAGAAACGGCCTCAAGCTCCCCGGCCACATCTGCCCCCCTGCCGCCGCCGTTAGACCCGGATGCCGTCATCCAGCCCGCTGACATCGAATACCTCGGCGCGTTCCGCCTGCCCGGCGGCGAAGAGCCTCCACAGACATTTGCCTACGGCGGCAACGCCATGACCTTCAACCCTGATGGCGACCCGTCCGGCGCGCAGGACAGTTTCCCCGGCACATTGTTCATTACGGGACACGACCGCATTGCCTACGGCGCCGTCCCGGATGGCGACCAGGTGGCGGAGGTCAGCATTCCCGTGCCGGTCAATTCCCGGAACATCGCAGACCTCAACACGGCTGATTTCATCCAGGACTTTGCGAATGTAACCGCCGGTCACTTTACCGAACTGGAAGAAATCCCCAAAGTTGGGCTGCAATATCTCAACCGGCCCGAGACCGGACCCAAGGTTCACATCGCCTGGGGCCAGCACCTCCAACCGCAGGACATTCCCTCGCATGGCTGGTTCAATCCAACCTTGTCAAATCCTGGTTTTCAAGGCACCTGGTTCATAGGGAATCAGGATCTGTACAGCGTCAACGGCTACATGTTCGAGATCCCGGCCCAATGGGCCGACGTCTACACTGGCGGACGCTACCTTGCCACCGGGCGCATGCGCGATGGCGGACAGGGCGGCATGGGACCGACCATCTTTGCCTACCGTCCCTGGCTGGCGGATGGCACTCCGCCGCCATCGGGAGCGCGCCTTGAAGAAGTCCCACTCTTGCTCTATGAAAATGCCTACAATACAGAAGAAATCGTTCGCAGTCTGAACGGTTACCAGCATCCCGACTCGTGGGAGGGCGGGGCCTGGATTACAACTGCCTCCGGCAAGGGGGCAGTCCTGTTTGCCGGAACGAAGAGCACTGGGACAAAATATTGGTATGGCTATATCAATCCCAATGGCCCACAGTTGGCCTGTGTGGATGCTGAAGTCACCGATTTCCCCACTTGCCGCATGGCCGATGGCTCGGTCTGCCCACGGGAGGATTTCTCAGGTTGTTGTGATGGGGCCTCGGGGGCATGTGTCTCCAATCGCGGCTGGTGGACGACGCGCTTCGACGCTGAATTCATCCTGTATAATCCCGCTGACCTGGCGAAAGTTGCAACAGGTCAATTGGAACCATGGCAGCCGCAGCCTTACGCAACGATTGATATTGATGAACACCTGTATCTGAAACCGCCAGAATGGGATTTGGTTGACCTTGGCTGGGGTGATCAACGCCGTTTGCGCATCGGTGATGTTTCTTATGACCGGGTGAACGGTCTGCTTTATGTCCTGGAACTCTACGCTGACGGAGCCAAGCCTATCGTTCATGTGTGGAAAGTAAAATGACAACCTCCAAATCATCCATCACGAAAGTCTTTCCTTTGTGGATGATGATACTAAGTGGTTCTCTCGCTAAGTTAGTGAAATATCTGAACCTTTACAAACGCCATAGCCGCTAATTAAAGTCACCTGTTCTTGTGGTTTCTTTTTCCAAACATAAGGATGGCGATGAGCATTCCAGTAATCCAGAGCTTGATTCAAAGCGGATGTCAGTTCGTCCAAGTTTTCAAAGCGCTTACCCTTAAGAGCCAGAGAACGTAATTGCTTCCACTAAGGCTCAATTAAGTTCAGCCGGATATAAAATGAATACGCCCTGGATTAGGGCGTATTGTATGGAATATATAGAACATATAGAGCATGTGTGCCCCCAAGGGAGTATTGTATATAGGGATAATAGAGGTTTGAGAGGGCGGTATATTTTCCAAAAGACTTCACCTGGATGAGAAAGCTGATGCCCAGGCTTCGATCAACTGGACGGCTGCCTTAACCCCATCTTCTTCACGGATCTGTTTACCTATTTCCTCAGCAGCCCGTCGCATAGCCGTGTCGTGCAGCGCTTGATGCAAGGCGGTGGAAAGAGCATCTACATCCAACCTTTTCACAGGGATCGGGATTGGCCCTGCCCCGATATCAGCGACGCGCTTACCCCAGAACGGTTGATCGGCACCATGGGGGATGATGATATTGGGAACCCCCGTACGTAGACCGACTCCTGTGGTTCCTGCGCCGCCGTGGTGAATAATGGCTGTGCAGCGGGGAAACAACCAGTCATGTGGAGCCTCTTCCAGATAACAGACATCTTTGGGCATGGATGTGGGTTTCCAACCGCCCCAGCCGGTAAGGATCACCCCGCGTCCTCTGATTTCTTTTATAGCCTCCAGCACCACTTTTCCGATACGCTCGGATTCACGGTGCACCGTACTGCCGAATGAAAAACAGATGGGTGGTTCACCTCTCTCTAGGAATTCGGTCAGTTCCGGTGGCGGGTTGTATCCTGGTTCATCGAGAAAAAAGTAGCCTGGTACAAAAATATTGGATGCAGTCCAATCAACAGGTTTCGGAAGGACCGCTGGGCTGTATGCAAATACCAACGGGGTGGGTAGGCGGCTGCCTGTCAGTCGGAAGGGCCAATACAACTTTTGCGGAAAGTCCTTTGGTGAATCCTTTCGTAGCTTCTCGAATCCGAAGTTTCCACCATGCCAGAATATTTCTTTCGCCATCCAATGCGAGAGAGAGCTGAGCGTTCCCGGAGGGATATTTGCGAAAGCTGGACTGGGGAAAGCCCGGGTCGTGGCAAACATCGGAAACGTCTGGACTGAAATATCGGGAATGTCCATCTCGCACGCAAAACTATGGGCTCCGGTGGTAAAGAGGAACGAGTGAACTAAAAGGTCAGCTCCTTTTACTGCCGTTCGTGCTTGTTGGACTACTTGGGACGCAATGGTAAAAATATGATCTTTCACGGTTTTTACCATACGATAGACATTCACCCCAGCATCGCTCATGGACAAGCTGATATCAGCCGGATTTCCAACCAGTGGGGTAAATGGTACCCCATGCCGCGCTGCCAGATCGGAAAAGCGTTCCGGTCCCGCTAGTCGGATGGTGTGCCCGGCTTTTTTTAATGCAATAGCCAGGGCGAGAAAGGGTTGTGTGTCACCGCGTGTTCCATAAGTGAGAAGGGTGATATGCATGCTTGGTGCATTTCTGGACGGGGTTGATGAAAAGATTAAATCTTTCCTATCCATTGACTATTATATAAGGAAGAGAAGGTTTATGGGCTGAATGGAAATAAAAAACACATGTGACATTATTTTTCCTGGTTATCCTGCGGAATGCAAGATTGGGGGGTTCTCTATCGGAATACGAGGCGAAGTAAATATCATAAAGGCAGATGCAGTAAAAAAATTAGACCACATGGAATCATTGCTCCATGTGGTCTATATGTTCCAGTGCCCCCAAGGGGACTCGAACCCCTGTTTTGGCCTTGAGAGGGCCACGTCCTGGGCCGCTAGACGATGGGGGCGTCTGCCTGCCGGGTAGCGCGCTGATTTTATCAGAGCCCCCCTGAATCGTCAATCACGAAGACCTGCAGCGCACCCGGTCCGTGCACGCCGATGGTCAGGGTCATTTCGATGTCGGCCGTGCGGCTGGGTCCGCTGACCAGCACCGTCGCCGGGGCTGCCACAACTTCGGGCAGCGCCAGCGCCGTCTCCAGGTCGGGCACCAGCGCGGATTTACGCAGAACGGCGAGGTGCAGCCCGGGCAGCAGCGAGGCGCTCAGGGGACGACCCGCGCCGCCAGGAATGACCAGCGTGCCCGTCTCGGCGATGCCTGCCAGCGCCCCGGTCAGACCGGCCTCGATCTCAGTCGCAGCGGAACCTTCCACGCCGACCCCGGCTTCCGTCAAATCGGTCAGGTCCAGACCTGGAACCCTATCCCAGGCCTGGATGCGCTGGATGCTGCGTTCCTGCAGGAAAGCGAGCAGTTTGGGTGTCAGTTCGTCCGGCTTACAAAGCGTGAGACTCCCGCCCAGCAACAGCAGCTCCTCGGCGAAGCGCCCGACCAGGTTGGCGGACATGCCAGCGGAATGCGCTTTGTGCGTCACTTTCGGTTCGATTTCCGAAAGCGTTACTTCTTTTCCACCTGCTTGCTTCAAACTTTTCCAGCGCCCGCGGAAGGATCGCGCCGCCGGGCGCGGCAGGTCCTTGCTCAGGCCCCAGCCGCTGGCAGCCGGCAGGCCGATCCAACCGGAGTGAGCCCAGGGGATTGAGAGTAATCCCAGCAGCCGCTGCGCCAGGCCGAACAGAACCGGGCTGACCGTGACCCGCGTGTAGGCTTTCAAGCCCAGTTTAACCAGCGGCGGCAGCCCCCGGCCGTCGGAGGATTTTTCGTCCACTTGCGGGAGCAGTCCGGCGCGCACACGCGTCAGCAGCCGGGGCAAGTCGATGTCAACCGGGCAGGCATCCTTACAGGCCCCGCACAGGGACGAAGCCTGCGCCAACTGGACAAAGTTCCCGCCCAGCAGCCCTGGCGAGACGACTGAGCCAATCGGGCCGGGGTAGGGCGCGCTGGTGCCGTCCGCGCCGATGTAGGCGTGTCCGCCCAACTCGCGAAAGACCGGGCAGGCGTTCAGGCAGGCCCCGCAGCGGATGCAGTAGAGCGCCTCGCGCAGCGGCGAATCGCGCAGGTCCGCGCGCCCATTGTCAACCAGCACCAGGTGGCGCGCCTGCCCCGGCTCGGGTCGCTGCAGCAACTGGGTGTAAACACTCAGCTTTTGCCCGGTGGCCGAGCGCGGCAGCAGCGAGAGCATCAGCGCCAGGTCGTCCAGCCGCGGGACCAGGCGCTCGATGCCCATCAGCGCAATGTGGACCGGCGGCAAGGTAGTGACCATGCGCCCGTTGCCCTCGTTGGTAACAATGCACAGCGTGCCGGTCTCGGCTACCCCAAAGTTGACGCCGCTGACACCGACGTCGGCCGTCAGGAAGACTTCGCGCAGCAGCTGGCGTGCGGTATCCGTCAGGGTCGGGATGTCAACGGTATAGGGAATACCGAGTTTTTCATGGAAGAGCTGTCCAATCTCGGCTCGGCGCAGGTGCACGGCGGGGGTGATAATGTGGGACGGCCGTTCGCCGCGTAACTGCACAATGTACTCGCCCAGGTCGGTCTCGACCACGCGGTGACCGGCGGCTTCCAGGGCATGGTTGAGCTCGATCTCCTCCGAGACCATGCTTTTTGATTTTGCAACCAGTTTTGTTGAACCACTAAGGCCACGAAGGGGCAGCGAGTTATCGTGATGTTTTCCCTTTGTGTTCCTTTGTGTTGTATCTCCTACAATCTCTAACACGATCTGGACAGCCTGGTCCGCATCTTGCGCCTGGTGGATGGTCAGGCCGTTAGTTTCCGCCTTTTCGATGAACTTCTCAAGATATTCGTCCAGTTTCGCGATCACCTCGGCGCGCACGGCGTGGGCGCGCTGGCGGCGTTCCTGCCAATCAGGCAGCGAGGCGAAAGCAGCTATGCGTCCATTCACCCGCCGCTCGGCGTTGGCGTCCAGGGCGGCCTGTAAGTTTGGATCCGCGATCGAAGCGCGGATGCGTTCGCGAAAGATGGGATGGCTCATGCCGGCTGGCTCACAGTTCTTTGTGTGGTGGGGTAGCGTTTTCCAACCCGGCGGGCGATCCACCACAGCCAGAGCAGGAAGAGCGGGTTGGTGAGATAGACGATCGGGGACTGCCTGGCGACCGACAACAGGCCGACCAGCAGGAAGAAACTCAGCGCGCCGCTGATCAGCGCCAGGCGCTGGCGGTCATCCCAGGCCGCGCCATTGCCGTTCCAGCGCAAGACCAGCCACAGCACGAACAGGTCGAAGGCCAGGACGATCACCATCTCAAGCGGGAAGGGCAGACCACCGTTCTCTGAAGGCAGGTAGACCAGCAGGAAATGCAGCAGGTAACCGAGGAAGCCGGTCCACCAGAAGCGGGCAGGAGAAACATGTAGCCTGTCCACCGGCCGCAGGACGCGCGCCGGCAGCAAGCGGGCCAGCAGCCCCAGCAGCAGCACCGCCAGCCAGGAGAGCACTTTCCAGAAGCCCGGGTCGTAGGTCGTGAAGGTTTCCCAGACCAGGTAGATGCCGAGGAATCCGGCCCAGTTGGCAATCCACCACCAGCGGCCATCGACCCAGGACGCGTCCCGTCGGTCGGGATAGAGCGCCTCGACGAAGGCAATGCTGGCGGCGATGCTGATCAGTGCGTGGTAGATTGTCAGGTGCTCGGCCCAGACCCAGTTGACGCCCAGGGCACGGCCGTAGACGGCCAGCTGGCCAAGGTCCATCCAGGTGGGGTCGAAGAAGGACTGCACCAGCAAACCCTCTTCGTAGATGCCATAGGCCAGGCCGAGCAGCAGCACAGCCAACCAGCCTTTCTTCCAGCGTACGACCAGTTCGCGCACAATGATGGCCCCGCAGCCATACAGCAGGCTGAGAGTCAGGAAGGTAAGCGGCTGCAGGTATTCGTTCAGGGGGGAAGAGCCGGAAAACAACTCGCCGAAGATCGGCGCGACCAGCCACAAAGCTAAAGCGGGGGGGATTATTTTCTTCATCGGTGGTTGAGTACCTCTACAAGATGTACCACCTTTTGCGGTTTTTTGTTGCGCTGCAGGCCGCCCGCGATGTGCATCAAGCAGCCGGTATCGGCCACCACCAGTGTCGGCGCATTGGACTGTTCCAGGTTGTCGATCTTGCGCGCAAGCATCTCCTTCGAGACTTCGGGCTGCACAACAGAGAAGATGCCTCCGAAGCCGCAGCACTCTTCGGCGTTCGGCAGTTCGACGAGCGTCGCACCCTGCAACGCTGCCAGCAAGGCGCGCGGCTGGCGGTCAATGCCCAGGCCGCGCAACAAATGACAGGAGGGATGGTAAGTCAGCGGGCCGTCCCAGCGCGCACCCAGGTCAGTCACGCCCAGCACGTCCACCAGGTATTCGCTGAACTCGAAAGTCCTTTTGGCCAGCGACTGCGCCCGCGGCAGCCAGGCCGGGTCGCCCGCGAACAGCTCCGGGTAGCCGTGACGCAGCATGTGCGCGCACGAGCCGGAAGGCAGGATGATCTCACCCGGCGAGGATTCGAAGATCTCTATCGTGTGTTCAGCCAGGGAACGTGCGTCCCGCCGCAGCCCGGCGTTGAACTGCGGCTGCCCGCAGCAGGTCTGGTCCGGCGGGAATTCGACCTGCAGGCCGCAGCGGGTCAGCACTTCCAGCATCGCTTCGCCGGTTCGCGGGAAGAAGGTGTCCACCAGGCAGGTGACGAACAACTGGACGGTTTTCGACATGTGTTTTTCCCATCGAAATTGTAAACCAAAAATGTCAAGTCGGTTAACAATCCCGGCAGTTGGCTGTGGTATGATTGCCCCGTTAAATCAAAAAATAAGGTAGAACATGCCCGATTTCCGTACGCACATCCCGAACCATTTCGACCTACCCCGCCGCATCAAACGCTTGGGCGAGTTGGCTTACAACCTGTGGTGGACCTGGAATCCTTACGCTCTGCATCTTTTCAGCCGCATCGACAACGAGCTATGGGAACGTGTCAACCACAATCCGATTATCTTCCTGAGAAAAGTGGAGCGCGCCGCAATCAATGCAGCTGCACAGAACAACCACTATCTTGAACTATACGATGGTGTCTTTGCTGAATTCGATGCCTATTTAAATCGCGCCGATACCTGGTGCACCGGCGAGCACCCCGACCGCTGCGGCCAGTCAATTGCCTACTTCTCGATGGAATTCGGCCTGCACGAGACCCTGCCGATCTATTCCGGCGGACTGGGTGTACTGTCAGGCGACCACTTGAAGGAAGCCAGTGACCTGGGCCTGCCGTTGTACGGCGTTGGCCTGATGTATTCGCAGGGATATTTCTCCCAGCGCATTTCGGAAGACGGCTGGCAGGAAGCGCTCAACAATCCGCTCAACTTTGCAAACTTGCCAGTGCTGCTAGTGACCGGGGAAGACGACCAGCCTCTGACCGTGACGGTTAAATTCCCGGACCGGGCCGTGGCGTTGCGCATCTGGGAACTGCGCGTCGGCCGCGTCCCGTTATATCTGCTGGATTCGGACGTGGAAAGCAATGCCCCGGAAGACCGCCAGTTGACGGCGCGCCTGTACTGGAGCGACCTGAACCTGCGCGTGATGCAAGAGGTGGTGCTGGGTGTGGGCGGCGTTCGCGCTTTACGCGCCCTGGGCCTCAACCCGACCGTCTGGCACATGAACGAAGGCCATGCGGCTTTCCTGACCATGGAACGCGCGCGTGAGCTGGTGGCCCAGGGGATGAGCTTCGATGAAGCCATCGAGCAGACCCGCCACAACAACGTCTTCACCACGCATACCCCGGTTTCAGCCGGCAATGACGAGTTCCCGCTCTGGCTGCTGGACAAGTACCTGGCCACGCTGTGGCCCGAACTGGGCCTGACCCGTGACCAGTTCGTCGACCTGGCCCGCCACCACCAATCCTGGGGCGAGACCTTCAGTATGCCGATTCTGGCACTGCGCAATTCTGATGGTCGCAATGGTGTCTCGGAGCTGCACGGCCGTGTTGCACGCCGCATGTGGCAGGAACTGTGGCCTGACCGTACCGAAGACGAGGTGCCGATCACCTATGTCACTAATGGCGTGCACATCCCCACCTGGCTGGCGCGGCGCATGCGCGTCCTTTATGACAAATACCTGCCTGGAGACTGGCTGGAGCAACTCGACGACCCCGAAATCTGGCAGGAGATCAGCAATATTCCGGACCGCGAACTGTGGGAGGTGCGCATGCACCTCAAGCGCAAACTGGTCTTTTACATGCAGGAACGCACACGTAAGCGCTGGATGCAGGGCGGCTTCCATCCGGTGCAGGTGGTCGCCTCCGGCGTACTGCTTGATCCCTACGCGCTGACAATCGGATTCGCGCGCCGTTTTGCGACCTATAAACGCGCCAACCTGATCCTGAGCGACATCGACCGGCTGCTGAAACTGATCAACCAGCCCAACCGCCCTGTGCAGATCATCTTCGCCGGCAAAGCCCATCCGGCTGACGAGCCGGGCAAGCAGCTGATCCAGGAAGTGTATCGTGCCGTCAAGATGGCCGAGAATGGCGGGCGGCTGGTCTTCCTGGAAGATTACGACATGAACATCGCCCGCTACCTGGTCCAGGGTGTGGATGTGTGGATGAACACCCCGCGCCGGCCCAACGAGGCCTCCGGCACATCGGGGATGAAAGCCGCCATCAATGGCGTGCTCAACTTCTCCGTGCTGGATGGCTGGTGGCGCGAGGCCTATAATGGCCAAAACGGCTGGGCCATCGGGGAAGACGCCGAGCCCGACAAAGAGGTGCAGGACCAGGCGGATGCCGAAAGCCTGTACCAGATCCTCGAGAATGAGATCATCCCGACCTATTACAATGGCCGCAACGGAGACGAAGTGCCGCACGAGTGGATGGAGCGCATCAAAGAAGCGCTGCGCACCATCACGCCCGCGTTCAGCACACGCCGCATGGTCAAGGAATATGTAGATCGCCTGTATGTCCCCGCAATGCCAGATAAAGACGCCTAACAGAGGGGGCGACCGGAGTTGGCCGCCCCAAAATGATTAGGAGGTATAGATGCTTGAATATTTACTTTCCCCTGCTGCCTGGCTGGGTGCTCTTGGGATTTTCCTGCTGCGCGTCAGCGACATGAGCTTCGATACGCTGCGCTTGTTGTTCGTGGTGCGCGGCCGGAAAAGGGTGGCCTGGGTGCTGGGTTTCTGCCAGTCGCTGATCTTTGTGATTGCGATTACTTCAGTTTTAAAAAACCTGGGGAACCCGCTGAATGTGGTCGGCTACGCAGCCGGCTTCGCCACCGGAAACGTAGTCGGTATGCTGATCGAAGAACGCCTGGCGATTGGCTTCATGCATTTGCAGATCATCAGTCCCAGGCGCGGCGTGGCGCTGGCGCAAAAACTGCGCGACGAGGGGTTCGGCGTGACCGAAATCCCGGCCCGCGGCCGCGACGGCATGGTCAGCGTTTTGAGCCTGAGCGTGCGCCGCAAGGAAGTGCTGGCGGTGCAGAAGATCATTCACGAGATCGACTCGGAAGCTTTTGTCACCTCCGAAGAAGTGCGCCCGGTGCGAGCCGGATTCTGGCGGGCATGAGCGCACATGAAATCCCCGAGATCGCGGTGCAGGAACTGGCACGCAAGCTGGCGGCAGACGAGGATTTTATCCTGCTGGACGTGCGCGAGGCCTGGGAACTGGAACATGCCATGATCCGCGATCCCCATCTCGCGGTAGTACCCATGAGCCGCCTGGCACAAATCGGGACCACGGCAATGCCTGAAGCAGCCCAGAACAAACAAGCTGAAATCTGCGTGCTGTGTCACCTGGGCGTGCGCAGCGCGGAAGTCACCGCCTGGCTGCTGGGCCAGGATTGGATAAATGTACGCAGCGTGGGCGGCGGAATTGAAGCCTATGCCCGTTTGGTCGACCCTTCAGTAGGCAGGTATTAAAAACGCAGGGACACGGTTTGGGTGTCCCTGCGGGTAAGGGGAAGAGGGCGACATGCGCCCTTTTCTTTTTATTTAATCACGACCTGTCCGTTCTTGTAGAACAGATCGCCGTCGATGACGATTTCCGCGTCTTTACGCATATCGCAGATCATATCCCAGTGGATCGAACTGCGGTTCTTGGCTCCGGTCTCCGGATACCCCGCGCCGAGCGCCATATGGAAGGTTCCACCGATTTTTTCGTCGAACAGGATGTTGCGGGTAAAACGATCGATCTCGAAATTCAGGCCGATGGCGAACTCGCCCAGGTAACGCGCACCGGGATCAGACTCCAGCATCTTGAACAAGTAATCCTGGTTGCTGGTGGCCGACGCCTGGCTGACCTTGCCATTGGTGAATTGCAATTCCACGCCTTCGACCAATACGCCGCCGTAAAGGGCCGGGTACGTAAAACGCACCCAGCCGTTGACCGAATCTTCCACCGGGCCGGTAAAGACCTCGCCATCGGGCATATTGTGCGTGCCGTATGAATTCATGAACTTGCGCCCTTTTATCGACAGGGACAACTCGACGTTCGGTCCCTGCACTTTGACCTGGTTGCGGCCGTCAAGCCACTCCACGATCTTCTTTTGCTTTTTCTCGACATCCTTCCAGAAAGCGATCGGGTCCTTTGCATTAGCATGGCAGGCTCCGTACAGGAAATCCTCATACTCCGACAGGCTCATACTGGCTTCCATCGCGTAGGCTTCGGTTGGGAATTGGGTCGTGACCCACTTGAACGATCCTTCCGCGCCGCGTCGCATTTGGGTCTCGGTGATCACCCCGGTCGCCTTGCCGCGCCGCTGCATGCGGGCGGGGTCGATGTTGGTCAGTGCACGCGTATTGACCGCTGAATGAATGCGGATACGCGACTCGAATTGGTCGTAAGCCAGCTTATAAAAGCTCGGAACAAAATCCAGTTGTTTGTCGTTGCCATAACGGACCAGCAATTCCTCCTGCGCAAAGAAGGTCATGCCAGGCAGTGCGATCAGAGGGTGTGGGTGTCCGCCCTTTTCGAGGATCTGCAGGAAGAGCTCGCGCACCAAAGGCTCAGCAGCAGTGGTCGCCTCGATCAGCACGCGGTCGCCCGGTTTGATGCGGGCCGAATGTTCAACAAGTACTTTCGCAAACTTTTCAATGCGGGGATCAGTCACAATTATTCTCCTGGGAAAATTCCTTAACGCAAAAATTATATCACCCTTCACAGGATGCGCTTCGGGTATAATCCTTCCGTTCTGGAGACGTTGTGATACCTTCAAATGAAAAAAAGGCGGACTATGTCCGCGATCTGTTTGGGCGGCTGGCCAGCCGCTACGTTTTGATGAATCGTCTGATGACCGGTGGGCAGGATGTACGCTGGCGGCAGACAGTCATCCGCCGCGCACGGCTTACCTCCGGCGCGTACCTGCTGGATCTCGGGGCTGGCACCGGTGACCTGGGCCGCGAGGCGCTGCGGCAGGTCCCGGACAGTCTGCCCGTGGCAGCAGATTTCACCCTGAAGATGATGCGTGTTGGACAGGGGCGAGCTGCCTTGCGCTGGACGGCAGCCGATGCACTGCAACTCCCGTATCCGGATCAGGCTTTCGAGGCGGTCGTTTCCGGTTTTTTGATGCGTAACGTGAGCGATGTTCAGCAGGCGCTGAGCGAGCAATTTCGCGTGCTCAAACCCAGCGGACGCATCGTCATCCTGGATACCACCCGGCCCAAGAAAAACCTGTTGTGGCCGTTCATCTGGCTGCACCTGCACCTGGTCATCCCCTTCCTGGGCTGGCTGATCGCCAGAGACCGGGCGGCATATCGCTACCTGACCGAATCGACCGAGAATTTCCTGCGGGCTGAGGAGCTTGGTGCCCGTCTAGCGATGGTCGGTTTCCAAAAGATCGAATTCCGGCGTCTGATGTTTGGCACGATTGCAATTCATTGGGCTGAGAAATGAACGAACGTGACATGGAAAAAGCCGCCCTGCGCGGCGAGCCTTCATACGTCTGGCGGGCAGGACAAGAGCGCCGTTTGGGGATGATCGTCCGCGCGGCTGGGGAACGAGTCAAGGGTCAGATCCTGGAGAATGGTTGCGGCGTAGGCATGTACGTCGAGCACCTGGCTCCGTATGGTGGGACGGTGTTCGGGCTGGAGTACGATTTCGAACGCGCAGCCGATGCCCATCAGCATTCCCCGCACATCCTGAATGCTGCGGGAGAAGACCTGCCCTTCCCCGATGGGACTTTCGACCTGATCCTGAGCCACGAGGTGATCGAACACGTTCAGGACGACCGGCTGGCGGTGGCTGAGATGCTGCGAGCCCTCAAGCCCGGCGGCCGGATCGCGCTCTTCTGCCCGAACCGCGGCTATCCCTTCGAGACGCACGGCCTCTACTGGCACGACCAGTATCATTTCGGCAACAAGCCCTTCATCAACTACCTGCCACGTCGCTGGCGAGATCGCCTGGCCCCGCACGTGAGAGTTTATTCCCGGCGTGACCTGCAAAAGCTTTTCGATGGACTCCCCGTGACTTTTATCAAGCGTACGGTCATTTTTGGGGCTTACGATAACCTGATCGCCCGCTTCGGCGGATTGGGGAAATTTTCAAGAGCACTGCTGCAATTTTTGGAGCGCACCCCCCTGCGCTGGCTGGGACTGTCTCACTTTTGGGTGATCGAGAAGAAAGCCAGCTAAGCTAGGGCCAGCTCAGGTTGCCAGCAGATCGACTGTTTCCACTTCCCCCAAAGCACGCAACAGGTCGTCTTTTTGCAGGATGACCGCCACACCCCGAACGCCTGACCCGATCGACAATTCATCTTCCGCGAATAAACTCGTGTCAACCAGGATCCGCAGCGGCCCCGGCAATCCGAAAGGCGAGACCGCCCCGATCGGATAACCGGTGACATCCAGCACCTCTTCGGGGCTGGCCATGCTGATCCGGGAACGGTTGAGATATTGGCGCAAAGCCTTCCATGAAATTTGAGCGGGACCAGCCACCAGCACCATCAAAAATTCGTTCTCTTCCAGGCGGAACAGGATGCTGCGTACGACCTGTTCGGGACGTTGGCCGCGTTCCTGGGCAGCCTGCTCGAGCGAGCGGACCGATCCGCTATGGCGGAAAATTCGATGAGGTAGGCCCAGTTCATCCAAGGCGTGGCTGACGGGAGGGGCCTCATCCATGGAGCACCTTCTTGCCGTAGTCACACAAGTCGTTGAGCGGGCATTTGGGGCAATCCGGTTTGCGCGCCCCGCAGATCTCGCGGCCCAGGCGAATGAGGTTCAAGTGCGCAGCGTAAAAACTCTCGGGGGGGAAGAGCTGCTCCAGGTGCTGGTGCGCCTGCTCGACCGTCATCCGTTCCGGGCGCAGGCCAATCCGTCCAGTGACCCGGTAGATGTGCGTGTCCACCGGAAAAGCCGGGCGATCCAGCGAAAACAGCAGCACGATCGCTGCTGTCTTGGGGCCGACGCCCTTGAACTTGGTCAGCCAGGCGCGCGCGTCTTCCAGTGGTAGCTCGGACAGGAAGGACAGGTCCAGCGAGCCGCGCTCCTTTGTAATCTCCTGCAAGACCTGCTTGATACGCGGCCCCTTCTGGTTGGCCAGGCCGGCCGGGCGGATAGCCGCCACGATCTGTTGAGCCGGGGCATCGCGTATAGCCTCCCAGGTTGGGAAACGTTTGCGCAGCGCCTCGAAGGCGCGGTCGCGGTTGACATCGTTGGTGTTCTGCGACAGGATGGTCGAGACCAGTTCGTCCACCGGCGGCAGGGGGTTACGCCAGGTCGGCTCGCCGTAGAAATCCAGCAAGCGCTTATGCACATCCATTGCGCACTGGCGCAGGTCTTTATCGCTCATCAATATCCAGCCTCCTCGATCAAATTCAAAACCGTCTCGATCACCCACCGGTAGGGTCCCGAGACGAGCTGCGGAAATCGGGTCGCCAGTTGAGTGATAGGCTAATTATAAAAGAAAGCGGGGCCGGGTGGCCCCGCTTTGCGGGTATCTGGCGTAGATTATCCGAGGTTTTGCAAAACGCGCTGCAATTCAAAGATCGGGCGACTGTGACCGACCACCAGGTCGCGCCAGTTGTGGATCTCCAGCTCCGGGCCAAATTCGGACAACGCGGCCAGTTGGGTTTCAGATAAAGCTCCCAGCTGCCGCAGAATTTCGAGTATGACCGCCGGGCGGACGCGGCTTTTATCGTTTTCGTCATCATCCTTGTGAACCGCCAGATCGCCATCCGAGACTTTCAGGACCAGGCCCACCCCGGGCAAATCCTTACCAAGCGTGCCGGGCAGAAGGCCAATCGCCATATAACCTTCCGCCCCGCCCTTGGCCAGCAGCTTGCCAGCGCCCACCTGCATCAAGCGGGTGTCGAAATTCCCGAAGCCGCTGACCATTTCGGGATAGGCGGTCATGGCGGATGTGATCGTCCGGCAAGCCTTGGCGCGCTGCGCGGAGAGTTCCTGCGGGTCGCACAGCCGGGCATAAGCCAGGGCGGCATGATAGAGCGGCACGGCAAAGTTAGGCGCCGAACAGCCATCCGTGCCCAGGTGAACTTCTGCGGGCTTCAACGAGCACATCTCGGCGAAACCACGCAGAATATCCTGTTGGATCGGATGATCCATTTCAAGATATGTGTCGAGCGGTAAGTCACGCAATTTGGCATGCGCCAGCATCCCGGTATGTTTTCCGGAACAATTATGGCGGTTCGAGGTGGGCGATTCGTCGGCTTTGAGCAGCCTGATCCAGGTGGCTTTGTCATAGGGTGGATGCGTGCCGCACTGCAAATCACTTTCCCGGATGCCGATCTTGGCCTGCAAGGCCTGCACAGCTTCAGCATGCATGTCGGTTCCAGCGTGCGAGGCGCAGATCAGGGCGACTTCACGCAGCGTGAAATCGAAAGTTTTATGGCCGCCGCGTTCGATGAACGGCAAGGCTTGAAAGGGCTTGGCGCTTGAGCGTAAAAAGGTGACCGCTTGCGGGTCACCAATCGAAGTCAGTAATTTTCCGCCCGAATCGACAACGGCGGCTGCCCCGTAATGGATCGATTCGACTGTCGTACCACGTGTCAATTCAAAGATGGGTGCATAGGGTTCAGACACTGGTTACTCCTCAGCCCCGTTGGGTAATGGCCAGTAATGTCGTTGATAATAATTTTGCAGCCCGTAACGCAGGCGCCGGGTGTAATGCTCCTGCAGGGAAACTCCAAACTTAATTGTCGATAACAGCGACTGGATCATGGATTTCGGTCGCCTCCGGAGGGGATTGTTTGCCCGACAATTTCTCAAGCTTTGCGAAAGCCTTCTTCAGGAAATCCTGCTGGTTGCGGATGGTCGAATTGGCACACGAGCCACCGCGTCCGCTGACCACCGTAAAGCCGCGAAATTCCTGGCTTAACAAGTATTCAAGTTCATCAATCCAGACCGGCAGGTTGGCACTTGCTAGGAAGGGCGGCTGGTTCTTCACCACCGCGTCGCCGATGAAGACGACTTTTTCTTCGGGCATAATGACCCAGACCGCGCCGACAGCCGGGCCGGGATGATGCTCCAATATAATTGGCGTATCACCCCAGTGCAGAGTCATGGTCTGGGAAAAGGATATTTCGGGTATTACCCAGCGCACGCTGCTGATGCCGGGAATATTCTCCCAATCCGCGCCGGTCTCGTCGACCTGGACTTTGAACGTGGTCGGACGATTGCGAAAGATCTGGGAGGTTTTCTCGTGGGCGATGACCGGACAATCCATGGCACGCGCGCCCAAGGTCCGATCCGGGTGCGCATCCAGGTTGATCAGGATGCGTTCCGGGCCGCCACCCAGGTTCAACATGGCAGCACGCCAGCTACGTCCATCATCAGGCGAGGGAGGTGCGTCAATCTGAATTAAGCCATGCGGATGAGCGATCACCCCGAGCGTTACGCCGGGAAATTGGTCTTCAACATAAACATTGTCTGAAATGGATTGCATCCACACTCCTTACAGCAATTAAGAATCTGAGCTTGCAACGGGTAAAGTAAATTGAAAGCGCGCGCCCTGGTCCAATTCGCTCTCGATCCAGATGCGCCCACCATGTCCCTGCACGGCCAAACGGCAAAAAGCCAGCCCGACTCCCAGCCCTCCGGAAGATTCCTTGGACTTGAGGCGGGTGAATTTATCGAAGATGTGCTCCCGTTCGTCGGCCGGGATACCGGGACCAGAGTCCTGCACCCAGAAGCGCACCATCTTATCCTCCGCTTGCGCACCAATCTTGATCGGACTTTCTGCCGGCGCGTATTTCACCGCGTTTTCGAGCAAATTGATCAAAATGCGCCGGGACATATCCTCATCAACCCAAAGACTTGGCAAACTGTCGGGCAGGTCGACTTCAATCGTCTGGCGGCGGCTGTTGGCCGAAGGCTGCACATCCTTGACCGCTTGCTGCACCAGGGCGACAGGGTCTACCAACTGTTGCGAAACAATTTTCTGTCCGGATTCCAGCCGGTTGATGTCAAGCAGCGAACTGATCAAACGATGGATACGGGAGGTGGAATTGCTGGCAATCGTAAAGAGGGTTTTGATCGATTCGTCATCCTGAGAAACGAGCATACCTTCCAAAACGTCCAGGCTGGAAACGATGTTCGCCAGTGGCGATCGCAGATCATGGTAGATCATGGCTGTCATGTCTTCACGCAGGGAATCGAGTTCTTTACGCTCACTGATGTCGCGCAGAATCCACTGCAACAAGGATGATTCTTCGAACGACACTTTGCGGACATAGATTTCAACCGGAAGAGGTCCACCCTCGTGCCTGTGCAACATCAATTCATAACTATGAGTTTTATTGGCCTCAAGATGATCAATTTCCTGCCCGATTTTGTTCAAATTGACATCGTGAAGCTGCTCCATGGTCAACATGCGCAATTGTTCACTTGGATAACCGCTCAAGGCTTCGGCCTGGCGGTTGACTTCGATGATACGTCCCTGTGGATCGGTGATGATGATCGGGTCGATACTGTCTTCGAACAGCTCGCGATATCGCGTGTGCGCCGCCTGCAGTTGCTCAAATAATTGTGCATTCTGGATGGTGGTTCCGGCCAGGCTGCCGATACCGGTCATAACCAACAAGGTATCCGAGTCGAACGATCCTGAAATCGGATTGATCGCTTCGAGAATACCAATCACCGCTCCCTGCACCTGGATTGGCGCAGCTGCAATCGCGTGGACCTGCACACCGCTGAAACGCTCCACGGCTGCATAGCGCGAATCTTGCGTGACCGGGCCAATCACCGCACCACGGTTTTCTTTGGCTACCCATCCGGCGATCCCTTGACCCGCCGGAATGCGCTGCCCAATGATTTTCTCGGAATCCTTCCCCTTGGCTGCACGGAAGATCAGGTCTCCAGTCGAGGCCTCCGTGAGGGCCAGCGCCACCATTTCGACCTGCATGGCCTGGAGCATCTGATCCAGGATGCGGTCCAAGACTTCGGTCAAATGCAGGGACGAGTTGATCGTCACCGCACCTTCGACCAGGGCGGTCATGACCCGTGCCTGCCGCTGGCTTTCGGTATAAAGCCGGGCGTTGAGCACCGCAATCCCGGCCTGATCGGCAATGGCTTGCATCAATTCCAGGTGTTCCGTACCAAATGCGTTCGGCAGCGGGTGCACCAGCGTCAATACACCGACCAGTTTCTCCCGTGCCAGCAGGGGCACACAGATGGCGGCCTTGGCTCCGCTCTGATTGGCGTCATCGTCCGGGCGGCGCAGCCAGCGTTCGTCCTTACTGGTATCCGGGACCAGAGCAGCCTTGCGATTGTGCACCACCCAACCTGCGAGACCACGCTCGACCGTTTCCCGCAGTTGTTGGGTGGTGTGTTGGAGAAATTGATTGCCGTAAATAATGGTTGAGTCGATCGGCCGCTCGTTATCGTCCATGACGACGATACTACCGCGTTCCCCGCCCACGTTCTGCACAGCTTCGTAAAGCACGCGTTGCAACACAGTGCGCAAATCCAGCGCTGTGGCAACCTCGCGGCTGACGTGGTAAAGCAGTTCAAGCAATACCCGCGTGTGATCTTCGTTCGCCATGCCTTGCCTCGCTCAGATATACTTCAAGCCGCTGCCCGTGTTAAACAACACCACCCGCTCATCTTTACGGACCCATCCATTATCGATTAAATGCCGCAAAGCCGCCAGCGTAGCAGCACCCTCCGGAGCAGGGAAAATTCCTTCCAAGTGTGACATCTCCTGCCCTGCACGCAGGATCTCTTCGTCACTGACCGCAATTGCGGTGCCGTGACTCTCGTGCAGCGCACGCAGGATCAGCCGGTCTGCAAATGCAGATGGGACCCGCAAGCCGGAGGCCAGCGTTTGGGCATTTTCCCAGACTTCAGCCCGCTCTGCGCCCGTATGAAAAGCGCGCACGATCGGGGCACAGCCATCGGCCTGCACACTGACCATGCGCGGACGCTTCGACCCGATCCAGCCCAACTCTTCCAACTCAGCAAATGCTTTCCACATGCCCACCAATCCCGTGCCTCCGCCGGTGGGATAGACGATCACTTCTGGCAAATCCCAGTCAAAGGCCTGCGCCAGTTCAAGCCCCATGGTTTTCTTGCCCTCTACCCGGTAAGGCTCTTTAAAAGTAGAGACGTCAAACCAGCCCTGGCGGATCCCCTCGGCGGCAGCTTGTTTGGCAGCCTCAGAGATCAGACCGTCGACCAGATGCAGGTGCGCGCCAAAAGCCCTGACTTCAGCCTGGTTGGCCGGCGGCGCATCCTGCGGCATGTAGACGTGGGCGGTGGCCCTTCCGCGCGCAGCGTAAGCAGCCAGCGCTCCGCCCGCATTGCCGGCAGTCGGGATGACGAAATTGCGCACGCCCAGTTCGAGCGCTTTCGAAACAGCCATCACCAGCCCACGCGCCTTGAAAGACCCGGTCGGGTTGATGGATTCGTCCTTGATGAAAAGGCTGGACAGGCCCAGGCTGAGCCCGGTCCGCGCGGCCGGGAGCAGAGGCGTATCGCCCTCTCCCAGAGTCAAGCGATAGGCCGCACCTCGTACAGGCAATAATTCCGCCCAACGCCACAGCCCGCGTGGTCGCTGCGCAACTTGCTCCGGTTCCAGCTTTTTGGCGGCTTTCAGGTCATAACGCGCCAGTAAAGGCGAGCGGCAATCGAGACAAAAGGTCTGCAACCGACCCGCATCAAAGGTCTTGTGACACTCCGGGCATTCGAGATGCAATAATGTGCTTTCTGAGGGCGTCATC
This sequence comes from uncultured Chloroflexia bacterium, assembly GCA_963790075.1. Taxonomy (GTDB): domain Bacteria; phylum Chloroflexota; class Anaerolineae; order Anaerolineales; family Villigracilaceae; genus CAYOUV01. Next base: position 70,267 of record CAWBNG010000004.1, on the reverse strand, counting down.
GCTAAAAGTATAGCACAATTGCACCTTTTGACTGAATTACGGAACCAATGTGAAGTGCATGCTAAAATAGGGGCGTGGAACAGACATCCAAAGCAACCAACCAGAACATTTTCCTGTCCTGCGGCGTGATGGTACTGGTGGCTTGCCTGGCTTTGAGCCTGGTAGCCAGCGTCTTTGCAGCCTACATCGCCTTTTGGTAAAGCATGCCGCTTGATATCCCCCGCATCCAGGCCTTGTGCTTCGACGTAGACGGCACACTGAGCGATACCGACGACCTGTACGTGCAGAGCCTCAGCCGCTATCTGCGCCTGCTGCGTTTTTTATTTCGGGATCGGAATTACCAGCGCGCCGCCCGGCGCCTGATCATGTGGTCCGAGACGCCTGGCAACCTGTTGATCGGGGTGCCGGATTCACTCGGCCTGGACGATGAAATGCTGGCCCTGGCCGAATGGCTGAACCGCAAGCGCCCACGCCCGATGAAGCATTTCCTGATCGTACCCGGGGTGCAGCAGATGCTCGCGCGGCTGCACGGACACTTTCCGATGGCGGTCGTCAGCGCCCGGGACGAACGCGGGACGCGGACTTTTCTCGATCAATTCGACCTGACCAGGTATTTTGACGAGATTGTCACCGCCCAGACCGCCGAACACACCAAACCCTACCCGGACCCGGTGCTGTACGCCGCCAAAGCCATGGCCGTGGCTCCTGAGCGGTGCCTGATGGTCGGCGACACCACTGTCGACATCCGTGCCGGGAAGGCAGCCGGCGCTCAGACGGTCGGCGTGCTGTGCGGCTTCGGCGAGGCCGCCGAACTGCGCCGCACGGGGGCGGACCTGATCCTTGCCAACACGCCGGAATTGACGGAGGTCTTGCTTCACACCTGACGGATCGCGCATGCGCTTTCCGCCTGTGCAAGTCATCTACCCGTTCTCTGTGGGAGGGCGAACCAGGGTGGGCAAGCGACTGTTTCGGGTTTCCCGAGCGAACTGCGAAAATTTTTAGTTCAAAAGGAGGCCTAATGAAACATTTTATGATCCCCAGCCTGGTTTTGATTCTCTCGCAATTGTCCTGCCAGTTCTTGATGGGCACGCCCATCCCAACCGCAACACCCTCACCAACACCCGAAGAAATTAATATGGGCACGCACCAGTATTGGCGTGAAACCATCGAAGCCGGCTGTAAAGCCTCAGATGACAGCCAAGGGACCGATTATGTAGAAAAGACCCATGTCTTTTCCCCGGATTTCAGTTCCGTGGTTTATAGTGACCGCACCTATCCACGGACTGGATTGCATCGCTACGAATCCAGGAATCAGTCAGACAGGCCCTTGGTGCTGATTTATTCCGAATTGGGGTTCGATTTGGAAGTCTATAATCCCGGCGAAGATACCAGTACCACGCCGGCCTGCTTGATATTCCGCTTCAAACTGGCCCGTAAGGAACGCGCAGCCAGCCGGAGCTTAGCCTCAGTCAGCGACCGCGGTCAGTGTGCCAGCGCTCAAATTGTAGCGCAGACCAACAATCTTCAACTTCCCCTGCCGCAGGTGCTCCGCGAACAACGCTTCGCACTTCAAGGACGCAACTGTGGCGCGGATATGGGCCTCGACGGCAAGGGCGACCGCCTCTCCCCCGGACGAGCAGCCCCGATCCAGCCCCGGCCGGATGCGTTCCAGCAAGCGCGCTAGATGGCTCCCGACCGATTCCGGGCTAAGCGCGGCAGTCACGGCGCCGCAGTTCTCGTGCCCCAGCACGACCACCAGCGGAACTCGCAGTTGCACAAGCGCAAATTCGAGGCTTCCCAGCACGGCCTCATCCAGGACATGTCCGGCATTGCGGATCACGAAAAGATCACCCAGGCGCTGGTCAAAGACGATCTCGGGCGGCACACGCGAATTGGAGCAGGCCAGAACGGCTGCAAACGGATGCTGACCTTCCAGCAAGCCCTTCCGGTGCAGGCTATCCACCCGGTGGAAGGGGCCCTGAGTACGGTAACGCAGGTTACCGGCGCACAGTTTTTGTAAGGCTGCCAGCGACTCGTTTTGGGAATCAGGGTGCATGCTTTTCCTCCATCAATTCAGCCAGAGTTGATTGAAGCTTCCGGCCTTGAATGCACCGGGTTAAACACAAGACCGGTCGGACGGTTTCGCCTGGTCGGTCCTGGTATTATCATTGCACGATGCAAGCCCGCGAGGCTGGGAGAAGGATCGAGCCTTTGTATACCAGAAATCATTGTCTAGCTCTACAAACTGACATCCCAGCGAAATTTTCGACTCATTCCTTGTTCCAGCTCTCGGCATTTAAGCGTGGATCTTTTTACGAGTCCAGGTTTTTCGTTGGGCTAACAGGCTTACCTGTCTTCAAATTCAAAAGTTGTTTTGCTGGGAACAAACCTTGGCTCAATTGTTGATACAACTTTTCGTGTTTTTCGAGTTTGATCTGCGCATCGTGCCTTTCCGCCAGGGTGCGGCTCTTCTTTCCCATGGCGCTTGCCAGACGGGGATTTTTTAGAATTCTGCCCATCGATTCGGCCAGCGCATGGATATCCCCGGGCTCGGCCAGAAAACCATTGATTTCGTGATGCACAATTTCAGGGATGCAGGTCGCGCAGACCGCCACCAGAGGCAATTCGCTGGCAGCGGCCTCGAGCAGGACAATTCCCTGTGTTTCTATTTCCGAGGCTGTAACAAAAAGATTTGCCATACGATATATTTCCGGCAGGCCTTGTCCTGCCAGGACATAGCCCGTGAAATGGACTCGCTCCGCAATTCCCAGGTTCTTACATAACTGGATCAGATAATTCTTCTGCTGTCCGTCACCGACGACGATCAGATGCGCGTCAGACGCGCGCATGGCTTGTGCGGCCGCCAGGATGACGCGGTCAACACGTTTATCGGTATCCAAACGCCCCACATGGAGGATGAGTGGCTTGCCCGGGGGCAGATTCCATTTTTGACGCGCGGCCCACTCTTGGTCACGAGAGAGGGGCGGATAAAACATCTCCAAATCCAATCCATAACCGATAACGGTGGGGTCGAGGCCGGTCATCTGCGTAACGATGGTCGATATGGTTTGGGTTGGCGCAATAATGGATGTGAATTGCCTAAGCAGCCAGCGAGCATACGTCCACAAGATTGCCTCGACAGATGGGCGGATTCTTTTCGGCAGGTAACTCGCGACGAACCACGGGAGTTGGTGCAGGGTCAACGTAGTCGGAATATTTGTGCGCTTTGCGTATTCCAGGCCGAGCAAGCCCATTTGCAAAGGTTCATGCATATGAATCACATCCGGCCGAAATTCGCGTAAGGCTTTCAACACATCCCGGCGTGGATAGAGCAGGAAGCGCTGTCCGACCCGCATGGGATTGAAAAATGAACGTAACCGCAGAACAGCCAGGTTTTCTTTTTGATCGAGATACGGGTGTTCTTTGTCGCTGGCAGCGATGACCAAAACCTGATGCCCGTGCCTTGCCATCGCCTCTGCCAGATCACGCGCGAAAAATGCTGCCCCGCTAATCATGGGCGGGTACGATTGAGATAGATAAGCGATTCTCATTCTGACTCCTTTTTTTATAGACTGCCCAACCGACGAAGAGCGTTATCATTCCAACCGCCGCAACGATCCAAAACTCAACCGGCGGCCGCATGCCGTAGATACCGATGAGTGTGATGAAGACTGCACAGCAGGTGCGCCCGAGGACGTTGGCGACAAAGAATCGGCGGGGCGAGATCGTGGAAATGCCTGCCACGTAGCACATCAGGTCGCTGGGAAAGATCGGCAGAACGAAGCTGAAGAAATAGAACAGGATGCCCTGTTGACGGGCGACCTTCTCCCAGCGTTCGATGATCTCCGGGGAGGCAAGTTTGTAAATCAGGTCACGCCCATACCTGCGGGCGATGAGAAAGGCGACCTGGCTTCCAAAAACGGTGCTGACGATCACCACACAAAGCCCAACCGCACCGTAGACATAACCGGCGGTAACCATTAACGCATGGCCCGGGATGAAGGCTACAAATACCTGCGCCACTAACAAACCGAAAAGAACCACCGGGCCAAACGAGCCATACCCTTGCAAGTAATTCGATACAGCCTTTTGGTCGCCGATAATCTGCAGGATTTCCATGAGCGGCTGCCGGTACCGCCACAGCAACCCCAGGGTCGTAATTATCAGAAAAGTTTTGGTGAATAATTTGTGTTTCTTCATGACAGCCTCCGTTAATCGAACGTCATTTCATAACCAGGGTGAAGCCAGAACGCAGGCCCGTGACAGGGCTTTGCCCGCCAGGGAACGCTGTAAGTAGGATTCGGGGGTTTGCCTGTAGCTGGCGGCCAAATCTGCGCAGAACGAGCTGCGCAGTTCTGCAGCCAGTTTCGGGTCGTTGATCTTCAGGCAGGATTCAAAGTTGAGGCGCATCGAGTGTGCGTCCAGGTTGGCCGAGCCGAATAAAACCTCTCCACGATTGTTCCAGGCGGCCTTGCTGTGCATGTACCTGCCCGCAAAACGGTAGACCTTCCCACCCGCATTCACCAGCTTGTGGACGTGGATATGGTTCGCAAAATCCACCGGGCGGACGCGTGTTTCGTGTGAGAGTAAGACGTTCACCTGCAGGCCCCGGCTGGCCTGTTCACATAAGGCGTTCAGCATTTCATCATCCGGCAGGAAGTACCAAGTGCGGATATAGATGGACTTGTCAGCCTTCAAAATCAAATCGATTAACGCTTCGCGGATGTCATAGCGCTGGCGGGGCAGGGTGAACCACAGGCGGTCATCGCCAACCCACAGAGCATGCGTATCCAGCCGGCGAGCCTTCAGATCCCCATCCCGAGAGTAGCCATGTAAAAAATCGTAGATGTGATGAAAGGTATTTCCCAGGGAGCCGTCCACGCGCAGATTGGTATCCTTCCAGGTCGTGTAGTAATCGCCAATGTTCGAACCTCCCAGGAAGACGGTGCGATCATCGATGGCAGCAAACTTGCAATGCAGTCTGTTATTGATCCGGAGCGGAGCTGCTGGCCGATATACATCCACCCGGACACCATGTGAGCGCAGATGATCGAACAGCGCACGGTTTTGCAGTACGTGACGGGGTTCATCCAGCACTTGCCCGAGTTCATCCACCATCAGCCGTACACGCACCCCGGCCGCGGCTCTGCCAACCAGGATCCGGGAAATCCGTTCGGCCCATTCCCCACTGTCAAATGCAAGGTAGGTCATCGAAATGCTGTTTTGAGCGGTGGCAAGCTGGTTGACCAAATCCGCGTAGTAGTCTTGAACTTTCGTGAAGAGGGTATGCTGGTTCATGGCAATTTCCTTTCGTATCCCCACTATCGAACTTTCCAACTGCCAAAACCAGAGAAGGAACTGCCAAAAGACGCCAATTTAAAAAGAGACCCTAAAGGCCATGGCAACCTTTAGGGTCTCTAAGTTCTCATTTGGAAAATTATGCTATTTTCAACGCCTCATTTTTTCTCTAACAACAACCTGGCCAGCCCGCGTATGGCATTCCTGCGCGTCCGGTTGAAAGTACCTTCGGAGATATACAGGCGGGCCATGATCTCGCGGTTGGGGACTTCCTCCACATAGGCATCGTAAAGGACGGCGTAGTTGTACCAGACCCGCGGCAGTGGTTCAGCCGGGCGCTTCTCCGCCGGCCTGAGGGATTGAATGGATTCGACGATAAGCTGGCGGAGTTGTTTGCCGCGTTCAACATGGGAGGCACCCTTGATCGCCAACCTGACTGCGAGCGCAGATTGTCCCAGGACGATATAATCCGGCAGATTGCGCAATCCATCTTCGACGGTTTTGATGAACTCCGGGTCGGGGTTGATCTCGATCGTCTCGATCATCCCGCCTGCGATGGAGCTCAATTCGGAATCATTGGCATGGGATTCGGCGACCAGCTGGCTGATTTGATCCTGCCGATTGGGACGCAGATTGCTCAGCGAAACGATCGTTCCGATCTGGTCAGCAACTTCGGATAGCAGGTCCAGGTTTCCGGCAGAATATTCCAGCCTGGCCTTCGGTCTTCCGATCCCGACAACCGCCACCTGTGTCTGGCCTTCAAAGGACGGAGCGATCCAGGCCAGATACGGAAGCTGATCTGCATCCGGTTGGCAGACATCGTCACAGGAAACCAGAGAGGCAGCCAGCCGACTCTCAACCGGGATCGAGCGCCGGCTGGCGGTCACGAGAAATTCGTCGCCCTGGCGAATGGCGATCAGCCCGCCGGTCGTCTTGAGGGTCTGGCAAAGAAGGTCCAACCCGTTCTGCAGATGAACCTTGAGCACTTCGTCAGCTGGGCTGTCACTCTCGAACTGCCGTAATTGTTTCCGAAAAAGACTTTCCTTGCGAATGCGCAAACGTTCCAGGTATTCCCGCGCCAGGTCATAGATAGCAACTGTGATCACGGCAAATGCCACAATACTGGCCGTCATTTCCAGCGGGAGACCCAACTGCAGGCCCAGAAGAGCATAGATGAAAGCGATGAAAAAAACGGTCAAACTGGTCAATGGGAAATCACGCAAGGTCGTACGTCTCTCGACCATGGCTTGATGGCGAATGACGGACAATCCCAGGAAGAAGACCCCGCCGAAAACAAGCAGGTCCTGGATTAATCTCGGCATGGGAGGCGCGATTGCCAACGCGAGTACGCCGTATACAACCCCGGCAGCTGGAAATACGGAGGCAAACAGAAAATAACGTCCCTGCGAGGTGAGACCGATCTGGTTGCCTCTCAACAAATGGTACAGAATACCAGCACACGCTATGAATTGAAAAATGCCGTAAAGAATATAAGGCAGGCCAACTCCCATGTGGGCCACAAAAAGCAAATTTCCCTGCTCCCCAATGAAGGCATTGCGATGGATGACCAGCAGAAAAGCGGCAACCACCCCTAAAAGGTAGATGCCAATGCCCGGCCAGAACAGTCGGTGGCGGTTGCGACCAGCTGCCAGTTGATCGGTCAGGCTGTACCAGGTTCCCAACCCAATAATCAACATCACTGCACGTATTGCGGCTGTGCCCGTCACCTGGTGAAAGAGATTGGTATAAGCGCTGAAGAAAAATATGGACAGGGCCAGTAATACGATCACCGCCCTTAATGTGATCCGGCTTGGGAAACCTCGTGCAAAGAGATAGAACGCCATCCAGAGCGTGATGGCCATCGCCGAAAGATCAACGAGTAAAGTGGCCTTGAATAACATAGCAATTATCGGGGTCTAATCCAACCTGTTGGTTCGATCCTGCTTGGTTATCAACCGCCCAGCGGCGGTCGTTCGAGCGCTAATCCGGGAGCGTATCCAGGAATTCGGTCAGGATGCGCTGGAATTCAGCGGGTTGGTCCAGATTGGGCAGGTGTGCGGCATCCTGGATGAGCACCTTGCGCGCATTGGGGATCGCATCCACCATGTAGTCAGCCGCGGCCAGTAAAAATGGCGTGTCGTGCGTACCGACCACGACCAGGACCGGAATTTGCAGCTGGTGCAGGCGCTCCACGGCTGGCACCAGGCTATCAGGCAACTTGGTACCGAGGCGTTTGGACTCGTGCGCGAGTACCAGGCGATCCATTTCGTAAGCCAACCGGCGCATGGCCGGATCCACCTGCTCGGGCGTGCGCCCTTCCCCGTCGAACCAGATTTGGGTCTCAAGCTCAGCCACCCGGTCGAGGTCACCGTCGTTATAAGCCTGTTCAGCCTGTTCGAATTTGGCCGGGGTGGGCGTATCCAGTTCCAGGCCGCTCGGGGCTGAGCCGACCATGATCAAGGCCCGGACCAACTGCGGGTTCGTCAAGGCGAAATCCATGGCCATCCCACCGCCCATCGAACATCCCATCATGATAAAGGGGCCATCAAGCTCCAGGTATTCAAACAGGGTCTTCAGGTCCTGCAGATGGCTGAATTGGCCCGTGACCGGTTCGCTTTTACCATAGCCGCGCATATCGTAACGCAGCACCCGGTAGCGCTGCACGAGATAGGGGAACTCGTTATTCCACTGGCGGCTGTCGGCCACGCCGGCGTGGACCATTACAAAAGGCCACCCCTGGCCCGCAAGCTCGTAATACAGGTCGGCGCCATCGATGTCTGCCATGCCAGATTCACTCCGGATCTCGGACATTCCACTCCTCCATCAAACTAACATGCTGCAACCTCATCGGTTACAGCCGCCTTCCGTCAGATCGAAATAAATTGTTGAAATCATTATAGCATCCCCATCAAGTCCCCTCTCCTGTACGCATTGCATCAAGTTGAATCTTACTATTGAAAGTATCGTTGCATCAAGAAAAATGTTACCCTACGCCAGAGACTGCAAGACTGGCGAGGGAGCCTATGATGAGTCAACGAAGCAAGCGAGAGTTATTGGAAGAGATACGGCCGCGATATCTGAGAGCCAAGAAAGCAGAGAAGAAGACCATGCTGGATGAGTTTGTGGCTGCGACGGGTTACCATCGCAAATATGCAACCCGGATCCTGAAACATGGTCGCCCTCGGCAGAGTGGCAAGCAGCACGGATTCCACAAAGTCTATCAGGGTGAAGTGGTGGTGGCACTGGAACAGATCTGGGAAGTATGCGGGCGGATCTGCTCGCCTGTGCCTGCGGCACTGGTGCAGGCAAAGCGGCTGCAGCCCTTCCTCCCAGAGATGGTGAAAGTGCTGGAGCGATGTGGCGAATTGCAACTGGCTGCAGAAACCAAAAGGCTTTTATTGAAGATGAGTTCTGCCACCATCGACCGTTGTCTGGGCCTAGCTCGCTTTGAGCATCCGCACGGCCTGAGCACCACCAAACCCGGCAGCCTGCTCAAGAAAGCCATCCCGGTGCGCACCTATACTCCCTGGGATGAAGACCAGCCCGGATTCCTGGAAATTGACCTGGTGGCGCACTGTGGCGGATCCGTTGAAGGCCAGTATCTCAATACTTTGACCTGTGTGGACCTCTCCACCGGCTGGATCGAGTGCCTGGCTGTGTACCAGCGCACCCAGCAGGCTGTTTTCGAAGCCATCCAGGCCATGCGCACTTACCTGCCTTTTCTCTTGCTCGGCCTCGACTCAGACAATGGCGGTGAGTTTATCAACGACCTACTCTACCGCTACTGCCTGACCGAAAAGATCACCTTTACCCGCTCGCGCCCTTACCACAAGAACGACCAGGCGCATGTTGAGCAGAAGAACTGGTCTGTCGTCCGTCGTCTGATCGGCTATGACCGTTTCGAAACCAAAGCCGAATACCTGCTCTTACAAAGCATCTACGCAGACCTGCGCTTATATGCCAACTTCTTCCAGCCCGTTTTGAAACTGGTCTCAAAAGAACACGTGGACAAAAAACTCATCAAACGCTATGATACGGCCGCTACCCCTTTCCAGCGTGTCTTGGCCGCAAAAGATATTCCGCTCGAAACCAAGGCCCGTTTGACCAACCTGTATGTCCAACTTAATCCGGTTCAACTCAGAACATCGATCGATGTGAAAGTCGCCAATCTTTGGAAAATCTCACGGTAACATTTGGTCTTGATGCATCACGCTGTACCCATAGGGTGAAGGGGATCCTGGCTCGTGCTTTCCACGTCCCGTTCAAGCGTTGTTGGACCGCTTTTCCTTTGATAGGAATGTTGCTCACTTTCAATATTTCAATCGCTAAAAATTGTCCCCATAAGAGCCGCCCTAAGTACATTAGCATGTTCTGCCCTATTTTCGACTGACATGACCTCCCGCTGAGTTCTGTAAAAGTTGTCATTCTCATAGCGTGGAGTTACATGAAGATGGTAATGCCATACATCTTGATTTCCTGCTGGTTCATTGTGCTGGCGTGTTGAAATACCATCGCAAGAATAAACAGTTTTCATTGCTAAGGCTAGACCCTTTGCGACTCTTTGAATGTCTTGAGCGTACCTTAGTGGTAATTCGAAGATATTCTCATAGTGCTCATTAGGAACAATGATTACATTCCCATGATTGTTTGGCCATTGGTGAGAACCGATGAAAGCGGTGACCGTTTTGTCGTGATAAATAACATCACTTTGAACTGAAAGCACATCTTTATTTTCTGTTCCTTGTACAAGGGAACAAAAGGGACAAGCATAATTTTCTGGGGCGTGATTGTACATCTGTTACACTTTTTACCTAGATGAGCGGCCCAACGAGACTGTCGAAAAACCCTTAATTTGAAAAATGCTCATAAAAATCTCCCACCACAGGCTCAAAAATCACTAAAATGTTGCCAAATTGTGGTGTGGGGCACCCAAAACCAGGTGCTTTTCAACATTTCTCTCCCACTTTTCAAAAATTATTTTTGAGGAGAGACTTTTTCGACAGTTTCAACGGTCTGCATTCGCGATATCATCCCGTCAGGGACATCGCCCTGCCGCAGGTCCCCGAAGGGGGTGAGGGTACCTGCGCTGGGGCGGACGGGGAAACGCCGTCCGATGAGGAAAATGCTAAGGCCTGAAAAAGGCTGGGAAACGGCGCAGATCGGGCGAATGAGCTTCATGCGACACACCTGCACTGCACCAAACACAGTGCGGTGCAAGTGTCGCCCACCCAAAGCCCATGAGCGCTTGGGCTCCCCAGCGTCCGGCCGCTTCGTCCTCACAAAGCATCCCTGAAGCTTAGCGAAAGGGGCGACCCACGCAGTGGGGAAGGGATGCACGCGGTATCAGCTGGCGCTTTAGTCTGCGGAAGCATAGGACCGGACTTCGCGCTGTAGTCGGTCTCCCAAGGTATCTTCTGCAACATCGAGATCGTAATCGGACTGTAAGCCCATCCAGAATTGGGGGGATGTGCCAAAGAAGCGCGAGAGGCGTAAAGCGGTATCAGCAGTAATTCTACGCTTGCCCAGGACAATCTCATTGATACGACGCGGATGGACTCCAATATCCAGCGCTAGGCGGCTTTGACTTAGCTCCATAGGCTTCAGGAACTCTTCAAGAAGCACCTCGCCAGGATGAACAGGTATTAATTTTTCTTCAGTCATTTTCTATACCTTCTCTAAATTGACTAGTGATAATCCGTGATCTTCACTTGATGAGCATCTCCCTGACGCCATATAAAGCAAATTCGCCATTGGTCATTGATGCGAATACTGTATTGACCAGAACGGTCTCCTTTGAGTTTCTCCAGGCGGTTGGCTGGTGGAATGCGCAGATCTTCCAGGCTGACTGCATTGTTCAGCATTCGAAGTTTGCGGTAGGCGATCTGCTGTATGTCTTGAGGAAGTTTGCGGGAACGATGGCGAGCAAATATCTGCTCAGTTTCTTTGCTCTCAAAGGACTTGATCACACATTGATTATATAACGCGATGCGCTAAACGTCAAACGCTAAGCGCCAGCCAGCGGCTCGCGATACCATCCTGTAAGGATACCATCCTGTAAGGATACCATCCTGTAAGGGACATCGTCCCTGTAGGGAACATACCCCTTCGGGGCACAGGCTGGCGCTGGGGCGGACGGGGACTTGCCCACGAAACGGATATAACCCAATGTCACGAACAAAGCCAATTTGGCGGTGTGATCGGATGGGGGAGCAATTCCCTGCGACCGCCGCCCATCCCGGCGCATGAGCGCCGAGGATCCAGCCGTCCGCGTGCACGCTTTGTAAGGCGCACTTGATCGCGGGAAAAGCATAAGTTTTTCACAATAACTGGTTGTACCTTTGTCGAAGCTCTTCTTCGGTTATCAATGGGCGGCTGATAAATTCCAGAGTCTCTTGGCTCATTTTGCCAATATCGATCAGTTCGTTTCCTGCCTTTTCCACCGCACTCAATATCTCTTCTCCCTCTTCTGTAACTATTCCATCTTTCTTCATCAAGAATGCGTGTGGTCTCAATATTGCTCCCCCAAATTCAACGTTCGCATCTTCTGCTAGTTCTTCAACTATTCGTACTACCGTTCCCATATTTTCTTTTTCCCACCAACCACCGGTTGATACAAGTACCATTTTTTGAATTTTTACATCCTGGTGAAGCCGCGCTCGAGTACGCCCCTGACGATATCCAAGGTATGGCTCTATTAGTGGACATAGTCTGTTGATCACATTTTGCATATCGCCGGGAAGTGGAATGTAAACTGGAGTTGCAAGTATGAGAATCTCAGCAGCTTTGAGCTTTGGATAGATGGGTTGCATATCATCCTTGATGCAACATTCTCCAGGGGCTTCATACCAACACCGCATTTCCCCGCAGGCACATGGTTTTACTTTCAATTTACTGGCGTAGAATAGTTCTACATCAGCCCCACTCTTTGTTAGCCCCTGTACGAAAGATGTCAAAACTATCGCTGTATTCCCTTTTGCTTTTCGGGGACTACCATTAATTGCGACCGCTTTGGTCATAATAGCCTCCAGTGCTTGCTTATATTTGTGCGCCCAACTGTGAGCGTTACCCGCTGGTGGGCGGGATGCAGACAAGGCTTGGAAACGGAATCCCGCCAAAGTGTAGATGAAGCCTGTAAAACGCGACGAATCCCACTTGTCGGCTGCAGGCTGTGTTAGCTGACATTTGCTCTCTTACATCAATAATTCCTTTACAACATCAGAAGGAGTCCTGTAAGCAATTGGCTTACAAGGCATTTGGCTCAGTTGGGACTCTGCGTTAGAAAGACTTAAGTTTGCCTTGTTCTCCGCTTCTTCTGCGATAATTTGGTATTGAAAAGCAATATCATTCATTGATCCTAAAACGCTACGACTTCTTGTTTTGTCAAATTGAATATGGCTGTAATGACGGAGTTCGTGGTCAATTGCTTTGGACTGTATTCCAATCATGCCTAACAGGTTCCCAATTCTCAAGCGAAATAATAAAAACAAATTGTCAGATTCCCAAATCGGGATGGCTACTGACAATAACGTTTTCTCATTCACGAAGATTATTAGATCTCCCGCATAGGTAGGGACTAAATTTGCGTACCAATCTCCCAACTTGCTCGTTGTTGGTTTAAGTGGTTCAGTGAGATCAATCTCAAGCAATTTCTGAAGCTTGTGGGTCAATCGCAAAGTAATCATAGGCAATTTTCGATACAAACATCAGGAGCCAAAATATTCCTCAAACAGTTCTTTGGCAACCCTTTGACCTTCTTCGGTTACAAGCACTGATTTTGCTTTACTCTTCGGATCACTTATAAATCCTTTTTTGTGCAAGCGATCCATTGCATCCCAGTCAAAACTCTTCCATGCTCTTACCGCACCATGGTCGCCGTGAAAGTTCAAATAGAGAAGTGCCAATACAACTTCATCAATCTTTTCTTCATTAATTTCCATATTCTTTCCTTTCGGATATGGATATTCAAATCATGCCAGCTAACGAATGATTCGGTGGACGATGTCCACCTAACGAATTAAGGGTTGCATTTGTCCTTTTTTGCATCAATTGCTGCACCTGCCCACCTAATCCGCAAAAAAAATGACCATCCCTTGATTCCTGTAATAAAAGTTTACAAACCCAAACCATTCTAAAAATAGTATAGCACCCCCGTCAAATCTTTTCGCCAGCCAAGCGATACAACCGCAGGGCCACCAGCTCGCTCCAAATCAGGATTGCCGCCAGGAAGGCGTAAAAGGCCAGACCCTTCAGAAAAAAAGCCGGGGCGGCCAGGGCCAGCGTGCCCCAGGTGTAGACGCCCAGTCCGCGCCAGGACTCGTCCCGCCGAAAGACAAAGCCCAGCAGGGACATGGCCGAGAAAAGCGCCAGCCCCAGCGCGACGAAGGCCGCGTCGTGCAAGACCCCGTGCCAGGTGGCGGGCGTATTGCGATGTGTCGGGTCGGTCGGCGAAGCCAGCAGCGCCATCGCCAGCCCGGCCAGGATGAAGAGCGCCGTTGCCCGGCGCACGTTTTCACCGCTCAGGACCCGGCGCAGGCCCAGCGCAAAGATGGCCATCAGCCCACCGCTCAAGAGGAAGGTAGCCGTCATCAGCCAGCCATAAGGCCCGAGTGACAGGCCGCTCGGCCAGTCCAAAGTTGGCGCGCGCAGCGGGTCCCAGCCCAGCGAGCGCAGGAAGTCGACCTGGGCCAGCGTCAAACCGAGGGCAACGCCTGCAAACCACAGCGGACCAACCATCCCGGCCAGGGCCGAGAGTTTGAGAAAACGTGTGTGACTCATAAAAGCAAAAGGCGGAGGTTGCCCTCCGCCTTGATTGTCAGCGGCTCAGCCGGCCGGCGTGGGCATCTTCACCTTGCGCATGGCCACCAGCCAGAGGACCGCCAGGATCAGGCCGCCCAGGAAGAACGGCACCGGCGCGCCCAGCCATTGGAACAAGGTCCCGTAGAACAAAGGCGCGATCGCGTTGGCGGCGCTCAGGAAGCCCGAGGAAATCCCCAGGATACCTCCTATCTCGCCCTTATCGGCCGCCTTGGTGATCAGACTGTTGATGGCTGGCTGCAGTACGCCGCCGCCCAGTGCGGCCGGGAAGCTGCCCAGCAGCAGCCAGATGATGCCCAGCCAGCCTTTTTTAAACTCGTCCGGCAGGCTGACGTTGATATTTTGGGTCGAAGCCTCGCTCGGCAGCGCGCCCTGGCTCTGTCCCTGCAACTCGGCTGTGACCTTGGCCTGGTCGTACCACGGCACGGGCACGCGCGGTGTAGTGGAAGTCAGGATCAGGCCCAGCGCCAGCGTCGAGAGGCCCATCATCACCAGCCAGCGGTCGCCATATTTCTTGCTCCAGCGTCCAACGAATCCGCCCTGCACGACCACGATGAACAGTCCCGCCACCACGAACAGGCCGGCCGTGCTGGTGGCGTCCATGCCCAGGCGGTTGAGCGTGAAGAGCGAGAACAACTGCTCGTAGCCGCCGAAGGCCACCTGCTGGAAGAACATCAGGACCAGCAACAAGCCGATTGTCGGGCGGCCCAGCGCCTGGAACATGGCCTGGAAAGAGAACGACTTGCGGCGCGGATTTTCGGCCAGTCCCTGGCGGTCGAGCGTCTCGTGCAGCCAGAACCAGGTCAGCAAAATAGAGAGGAATGAGAAGAAGGCTGCGGCAAAGGCGACGGCCTGGTAGCTGCCACCGGTTGCCATCAAAACGATGAAGGCGATCACCGGTCCCAGGATGAATCCCAGCCCGAAGGCCGCACCGATCAGCCCCAGCCCCTGGGTGCGCGTCTTCTCGTTGGTCAAATCGCTGATGACGGCCTGCGCCGTGGCAATGTTGGCGCCCGAAAGCCCGTCGATGATGCGCGAGACGAACAGCAGCCACAAGGCATTCGAAAAGCCCAGCAGCAGGAAGCCCAGGAAGCTGCCGGCCTGGCTGATCAGCAGGATCGGCTTGCGTCCGAAGCGGTCCGAGAGCCGGCCCAGGATCGGCGCGCCGATGAATTGCATCACCGGGTAAGCCGCCGCCAGCAGCCCGATCACCAGTGGATCGGCGCCGAAGCGCGCCGCATACAGCGGCAGCAGCGGGATGATGATCGACAGTCCCAGCAGGTCCACCATGACGATCACCAGGACTGGTAAGATTTTCTTGAAATCCAGTTTTTCAGCAGCGTTTTCTACGGATGCAGTGCTCATCAGAACCTAAAACCTCCTAGAAAAGTCCGGTGATATGCCACCAGCGCGCCCAGCCGCCGATGGGAATGATACCGACAAAGATGATCAGCAGCGAAAGCAGAACGACCAGCAGCGTGTTGCGATAGCGGGTCTGATCGTCAGCCTTCTTCCAGATCGCGGACAGGTGCGCCACCACGATCGCCACCGTCATGGTGATGAAATGCTCCCAGCGATAGGTCGGGAAGCCCAGACCACCGAAGCCGGTGAGCAGGAAATACATCAGGCCGAGCAGCAACTGCAAATCCAGCAAGCCGGTATAGCCCGAGACCAGTCCGGCCGACATTTTGTCGAAAGCCTGGCCCTTGCGCCAACCGAGCGCCAGCTTGACGATCGCGGCGACCGCCAGGATGACGATCAGCCAACGCACTAATGAATGAATGGTTAATAGAACAGTCATCAAAATCTCCTTGGAATTTATTGCGCAGAATCTTGTTGAAGCCTCACGATCACTTCATCCAGCCAATCCAGTTCTGCCTGCAGATGGCGGATCTGGTGTGAGAAAACCAACTGCAGGCTGCCCTGATGCTCCGGTACGGCGCGCATATCCTGCAAGTGCGTTTCCAGATCCGCGCGCTGTTTCTGCAACAAGTCCAGCGCTTCCTCCGGTTCGAGCCATTCCAGGAAGGCCAGCCCGATGTCACCGGGAAAATTGACCGGCGCGTACTGCGCCAGGTTCTCGCGCAGCAGGCGTTGGAAAGCTTGCTCGCCAGCCGGGGTCAGCCCGTAGACGCGGCGCGGCGGGCGGTTGCCTTCCTGCTCGGTCTCGGTTGTCAGCCAACCATCAGCCGCCATTTTATCGAGCAGGTAGTATGCCGTCGGTTTCTTCAGGTCCGTGCACAGCGCCAGGTTGCGGTCGATAAACTCATGCAACTGGTAGCCGTGCATTTCCTGGCGTCTCAATAACCCTAGTAATAAAAGTTTTCTGTCCATATGGTTAATAGTCAATATTGACTATTCAGGATTATAACCTTCGCAATTTGATTGTCAAGGGAAAATTTCACGTATAATCATTAGCATATTCTAAGAATTCAATGGCGGGAGGCACCTGTGAGCTACACCACGATTCTGACCGAGACCCGCGGGCAGGTTGGGCTGGTCACCCTAAATCGTCCCGAGACGCTGAATGCGCTCAACGGCACGCTGCTCTCGGAACTTATGGAAGCGCTGGAAACCTACGACGCCGACCCGCAGATCGGTGCAATAGTCATCAGCGGCAGCCCGCGATCTTTCGCCGCCGGAGCCGACATCAAGGAAATGAGCGGAGCCACGGCTGTGGAAATGCTGAATGGTTCCTTCGTCGAAACCTTCGACCGCATCCGCAAGATCAAAAAACCGATCATCGCCGCCGTGTCGGGCTTTGCCCTGGGGGGCGGCTGTGAGCTGGCCATGTCCTGTGACATGATCGTCGCCTCCGAGACGGCCAAATTCGGTCAACCAGAAGTCAACCTGGGCGTCATTCCCGGCGCAGGTGGAACTCAGCGCCTGACCCACGCGGTCGGTAAGGCGCTGGCAATGGAGATGGTGCTCGGCAACCGCACGCTTTCGGCGCAGGAGGCACTGGGCTTCGGGCTGGTCAACCGCGTCGTCCCGCCCGAACGTTTCCTGGACGAGGCCCTGAGCCTGGCAGCGGAGGTCGCCGCACGTGCGCCGCTGGCAATCCAGTTTGGCAAAGCGATGGTCAATAAAGCCTTCGAACTGTCGCTGAGCGAGGGATTGGAAGCGGAACGGCGCGCCTTCTACATGCTTTTTGCCAGTGACGATCAAAAGGAAGGCATGCAGGCCTTCATCGAAAAACGCAAAGCGGAGTGGAAAGGAAAATAATTCCAACCTGCGACATGACAGCTTACAAGGAAGCAGACAAGGTCTAATCGGCATGCTCGGATATCGGGATTTGATCCTCGCATTTGAAGAATTGGGGTTACGCAAACATCCTGTAATTGCGCATGCCTCGTTAAACGCCTTTGGGGAAATCCAGGGAGGCGCCGAGGCGCTGCTGGGCGCCGTACTGGACTCGGTCGGCGCGCTGGTCATGCCGACGTTCACCTACAAAACCATGGTCACACCCGAAGTTGGGCCGCCCAACAACGGCATCCAATACGGCAGCGAACACAGCCTCAACCGCATGGCGGTCCCCTTCCGCCCCAACATGCCGTCCGATAAACTAATGGGAATCCTGCCCGAAAAGCTGCGCCAGCATCCCAAAGCCCGGCGTACGCGGCACCCCATCCTTTCCTTTGCCGGCATCAACGCCGACGAAGCTCTCGACTCGCAGACCATCTTCGATCCCCTGGCCCCGATCTATTCGCTCTACAAGCAGGACGGTTGGGTATTGCTGCTGGGCGTGGACCAAACGGTCAACACCAGTCTGCACTACGCCGAGAAACTCAACGGGCGCAAGCAGTTCATCCGCTGGGGGCTGACCCCGCGGCGTATCATCGAATGCCCCGGTTTTCCCGGCTGCTCGCGCGGTTTCCAGGCCATCGAACCGGAAGTTAAACGCGCGCGGCGTAGTGTGCAGGTCGGGAAGGCTTTCGTCCAGGCCATGCCGCTCTGGGAACTCTTCGACATCGTCACGCATTTAATGGAAAAAGACCCGCTGGCATTGTTATGCCAGCAGGCCGATTGCGAACGCTGCAACGCAGTCCGTAAAACCATGGTAGGGCAGGTTTGACACCTGCCCTACAGTTTTATTTGGATTACTTGCAAAACTTTATTGATAGGTGATCGGCTCGATCCGCCAGGCTTGCTCCCCCATCAGCTTTTCCAGGCGGGAAAGCACTTCCGGACAGATGCGGGTTGTGTCGCTGGGAAAATCGATCAAGTGTCCGTGACTGTTTTCAAAAATCTGGAATGAAAAGCGGTCGTGCCCGTGGAACGAGATCAACGTGCCGTACAAAGTTTTGATGCGGCGTTTATCGCGTTCCGGGTCGCCGGTCGGACGTAACAGCAGGGTGATTTGCTGCGGCGCGTGGTCGGTCTCTTCGACTGCGGTGCGCGGGATGCTGTACAGGGACGGCAGCGGCGGGATGGGTTTCGAATCCGATCCGGCCTCCATCGACCGGACAATCGCTATGGATTGCGGCTGCAGCGCATCGACCACCAGCGCTTCGGCCGACTCCGGCTGATCTTCGGGCTCGGCCTCTGGCTCAGGGTCGGGCGCAAGCGCCTTCGGCGGGGTGACCGGTGCATTCGGAGTCACCTTCGGTTCAGGCTTGGACGCAAGCGCTGCGGCCTCAAAAGATGGCTGCCAGCTCTGGTCCCAGCCGGGCGGGAAGGCCTCGGGCGGCGGCGGGATTTCCCCGTCATCCCAATCGACGTCCTCATCGGAGGCGTAGGCTGCTTCCGGCACATTCGCCACGCGCGAGGTCGGGCCCGGTTTGCGGATCGCCCCGAAGTTTTGCCGGGCTGGTCCGCGCTCCTCCGATCCGGGCGCCCCTGGCGCCTCCAGTTCGGCGGCCGACATCTTCAAGGTCAGCTCGGTCTTGATCGCATCCACCAGGATCTTGGGCGGACTGCTGTTGGCATCCACTTTGCCCTCGACCAGGATGATCTTGCCGATTTCCAGCAGTCCCGAGAAGTTGGTCCAGGTCCTGGGGAAGAGCACCAGTTCGATCGTTCCCTGGATGTCTTCGATGGTTGTGAAGCCCATCGGTTTGCCGGTCTTGGTCTGGTAGGGACGGATGGCAACTACCAAACCGGCTACGCGCACCCGCTCCTCGTGCTCTGCTTCGACCAGCTGGCTGGAGAAGTAGCTGACCAGTTGGGACAGGGTATTCTGGTAGGGCGTGAGCGGATGGTCGGAGATGTACAGGCCGATCAGCTCGCGTTCCCAGTTGAGCATCTCGCGCCGGTCCACTTCGTTGACCTCGGGCAGCACGATCTGTTCGCTGACCCCGGTGGTCGCGCCGAACAGGCTCATCTGCCCGGCTTCGGCTGCCCGGAAGTGGCTGGAACTGACCGAGCTCAACCGGTCGGCGGCCGCCAGCAGGCTCGTGCGCCCCCCGAAGCGATCGAGCGCGCCGACTTTGACCAGGCTTTCGAGCGCACGTTTCCCGACCGAGCGCAGGTCGGTACGGCGGGCGAAGTCGTCCAGGTTGGTAAAGGGTTCGGTTCCGCGCGCCTGCAAGATGGTGTCGACCGGACCCTGCCCGACATTCTTGACCGCGCCCATCCCAAAACGGATGGACTGGCCTTCTTCCAAATCCTCGATCGTGAAATCGTAACCGCTGACATTGACGTCCGGTGGCAGGACCGGCACGCCCATATTGCGCGCTTCGGAGACGTACAGCGCCACCTTGCCGGTCTCATTCTTCCAGACCGAAAGCAGCGCGGCCATATACTCGGCCGGATAGTGCGCTTTCAGGTATGCGGTCTGGACGGCGATCACGCCGTAGTCTGCAGCATGGGATTTGTTGAAGCCGTAGCGCGCAAACTCTTCCCAGTCGCTGAAGATCAGGTTGGCGATCTTTTCGGGGATGCCCTTACGGATCGCACCCTTGACGAATTTCTCGCGGTGCTTTTCCAGTTTTTCTTTGATCTTTTTGGCAATCGCTTTGCGCAGGTCGTCCGATTCGGCCGGGGTATAACCCGCCAGCTCGACCGCCGCACGCATCAACTGCTCCTGGTAAACCGGGATGCCATAGGTTGACTCGAAGATCGGGCGCAGGGATTCGTGGCGGTACTCGACCTGGGATTCGCCGTGCATGCGGCTGATGTAATCGGGGATGAACGCCATCGGGCCGGGCCGGTAGAGCGCCACCATGGCGATGACGTGCTCCAGGTTGGTCGGTTTCATCTGCACCAGCCAGCGGGTCATCCCGCCGCCTTCCAACTGGAAGACGCCCGCTGTCTGGCCGTTGCCCATCAACTCAAAGGCTTTGGGGTCAGCCAGCGGAATGTTGCCCAGGTTGAGTTCCACGCCATGCCGCTCGCGGATCAGGTCGCAGGCGCGCGCCATGACCGTCAAGGTGGACAAACCCAGGAAGTCGACCTTGAGCATTCCCAGCGAGTCCAGGATGCCCATCTCGAACTGCGTGACCGACTTGACCGGCGTGTCCTCCGAGTTGCTGGTCGGACGGTGCAGCGGCAGGTACTCGATCAAGGGTTTGTCGGCGATCACCACCCCGGCGGCGTGCGTCCCGGCGTTGCGCACCACGCCTTCCATCTGCGCGGCGGTGTCGATCAGTTCACGGATGTGCGGGGTCGTATCGTAAATCTCCTTGAACTCGGGGACGTTTTCTAAGGTGGAGGCGATGGTTGAAGCCTTGCCGGGCACAGACGGCACCAGCTTGGCGACGCGATCGACCTCGTTGAGCGGAATGTCCATCACGCGCCCCACGTCGCGGATGGCGGCCTTGGCGCCCAGCGTGCCAAAGGTGATGATCTGGGCCA
Organism: uncultured Chloroflexia bacterium; assembly: GCA_963790075.1. Lineage (GTDB taxonomy): Bacteria > Chloroflexota > Anaerolineae > Anaerolineales > Villigracilaceae > CAYOUV01. Next base: position 49,360 of record CAWBNG010000004.1, on the reverse strand, counting down.
CCTTGTCATCGCCATACTTGTGGGCGCAGTATTCCATCATCTTGGGACGCAGGTCGTCGCGGAAATCCAGGTCGATGTCGGGCATCGAGACGCGGCCCGGATTGAGGAAGCGTTCAAAAATGAGGTCGTGCTCAATCGGGTCGACCAGCGTGATGTCCAGCGTGAAGGCCACGATCGAGCCGGCTGCCGAACCGCGCGCGTTATACCAGATGCCGTTCTCGCGCGCATAGCGGCACAGGTCCCAGACGATCAGGAAATAGGCGTCGAAGCCCATCTGGTGGATGATGCCCAGTTCGTAATTGAGTTGCTCCCGGATGAGCGAATCCTGGGCACGCTCGCCGTAGCGACGTTCGAGGCCTTCTTCGCACAGGTGGCGCAGGTAGGATTCGGGCGTGTGCCCCTGCGGCACGTCGAAGTCAGGCAGGTGGTAGCCCTTGAAGGACAAGTCAACATTGCAGCGCTCGGCGATCTCGAGCGTATTGCTGAGCGAACCGGGCACTTCGTTGAACAGCGCGTTCATTTCCTGCGGCGAACGCAGGTAGTACGAGTTGTCGGTCATGCGCATGCGGTCCGGGTCGCTGATCAAGGAGCCGGTTTGTATCGCCAGCAGGATGTCCTGCAGGCGCGCGTCGTTCGGGTTGATGTAGTGCACGTCGTTGGTGGCGACGTATTTGGCCTCGTATCTGGCCCCCAGTTCGACCAGGCGTTTGTTGAGCGTGGTGATCTCGTCGATGTTGTGCTGCTGGAGTTCGACGTAGAACCGGTCCGGCCCAAAGACCTCGTAATACCAGTTCATGCGCCGCACGGCTTCCTCGGGATTCTCGTCCAGCAGTGCGCGCGGAATCTCGGCCGACATGCAGCCCGAGGTGCAGATCAGCCCTTCGGCGTGCTGTGCCAGGAAGTCGTGGTCGATGCGCGGATAATAATAAAAGCCTTCCAACTGGGCAGCCGAGGCGATAGTCAACAGGTTGCGGTAGCCGATCTCGTTCTCGGCCAGCAGCAGCAGGTGGAAGGATTTTTTGTCCAGTTTTGAATCGCGGTCGGTCATACCGCGCGCCGCCATGTAGGCTTCCATGCCGATGATCGGCTTGATGCCTTCCTTCCTGGCGGCGTTCCAGAATTCGATCACGCCGAACATGGTACCGTGATCGGTGATCGCCACGGCCGGCATCTCCAGTTCCTTGACGCGCTTGACCAGCTTCTTGATATTCGAGAAACCGTCGAGCAGCGAGTATTCGGTATGGACGTGGAGATGGGCAAAAGACATAAATTGGTAGGATGAAGGGTAGACGAAATTACGTTAAAGAGGGGCCTGCTTGGATTATAGCACGAGCGTTCGATAAACAATATACGCCCGCCTTAAAATATCGCCATTTAGGAGAATCTATTTCAAAAATACCACCCTGAACGCCACCCGCAGCGCGCTGCGGGTGGCGTAATGCCGGTGAATGTACGCTTGCAATATCAAGACAATCCCTGCAGAATTCGAGTTATACTGACCCTGCAATGGACTGGAGCATCTTCGTCAGCCTGGGTAAGTCGTGGTTGTCCTCGGGGCTGCCTGACCCCCGCTGGCGGATTGCGCTCGTAGCCGGTCTTTCGATCATCTTGGGGGCGCTATTCATCATTTCCCTGCTGCAGGCCATTACCGGGCAGGACCTCGACCGGGCCAGCGCGCTGTCCCTGGGGCTGAGCGGCGCGCCGCTGGTCCTGATCCTGGTCGTGTTCCCGGTCCTAGCTTGGGGGGCGCTCCGAGGGGTTGCGCTGGATTTCCAGACTATCTTCCTGCTGCTGGCCAGCGGGCTGGGTCTCGGAACCCTGCTGCTGCACCGCCAGCGAAAAACAGCCAGCTCCGGGGGGACATGGACGTTAGCCGGGTTGGCGCTGCTGCTGGCCGGGTTGACCCTGCTGCGCCTAAGCTTTCTGCGCGGTCTGAGCCTGCCGCCCTATTTCGATTCGGTCGAACATTACCAGATCGTCAACGACCTGCTGCACCCGGAGGGGCCGCCGCAGGCTTTCTACACCCTGGCCCGCATCACCCAACGTTATTACCACTTCGGTTTCCACGCGCTGGGCGCCTGGGTCAGCAGCCTGACGGGCGCCTCCCCGGCTGATGCGATCCTGGTGCTGGGTCAACTGCTGCAGGCGCTGATTCCGATCTCGCTGTACTTTCCCCTCAAAGCCGCCACCAGGAGCGACGCCGCGGCGCTGTTCGGCGTGCTGCTGGCCGGGTTGGGCTGGCGCATGCCGGCCTTCGCCAGCAACTGGGGCAAGTACCCGGCCCTGACCGGCATCGCCACCTTCCCATTCGGACTGGGAGTCGCTCTCCTGGCCTTTTCTTCCCTTGATAAAAAGGAGCGCCGGAGGCTGTTCGGCCTGGCGTTGCTGGCCGCCGCGCTATCCACGCTGGCCCACACCCGCAGCGCGATCTTATTGATCGCGGCAGCCGGCAGTTGGTTCGCAGCCGGGAAAGCCCTGCAGGCTAATCGTACCTGGCGGATCGGGATGGCAACCGCCTTTACTGCCTTGCTGGTTTGGCTCGCGCGCCAAATCGCCGGGGATCAAAGTCTGCTCTTTATGCTGCAGCCTTACTTGCTGGAAGGCCTGCTCCCGTCGCTGCTGGTAGTGCTGTTGATCCCTTACGGACTCAAGCATTTCCCGCAGGCGACGCTGGCCGGGCTGTTCTGGCAGCTGATCCTGCTGCTCTCCGCCCTGACCCCCTCCCCGGGCGCGCTCGAACGCCTGGGATACCTGTCCCTGCTGGACCGGCCCTTCGTGCAGATGACGCTCTTCCTGCCGCTGACGCTGATCGGCGGCGCAGGCCTGGCCGGCCTGAAACGCACCTTGCGGCAGCCGTCAACTCGCAAGTGGGCGGGCTTCCAAAAAAGACTGTGGCCCTTTCTGTACCTGTCCCTGTGCCTGGTCGTGAGCTTGAACGCCCTGCGGGGCTATGATTTTGCGCCCTCTCCCTGCTGCCAGTTGGTGACGCAGGACGACCTGGCCGCCTACGCCTGGATCCGTGAAAACCTGCCGCCTGAAGCCATGATCCTGATCGCCAGCAACCGCACCCCCAACCAGACCTTCGGTGTCGACGGAGGCATTTGGATCACGCCACTGACCGGCCACCAGACGAAGAAATGGCCGCACAATATCTCCCTCGACAGCCGGGAGGCGTTGGAAAAGATCTGCGCCACTGGCGCGACCTACGTCTACGCCGGGGGGACCTCGTCGCGCTTCTCAGTCGAAATGATGGCCAGCCAGCCCACCTGGTATCAGGGCTTGTTCGCGCGGCCAAGGGCTTACCTGTTCGCGATCACCGGCTGTGAGGGATTCCCATAAGGAAGCAGCCCCAAAAAAGACTCCCGCGCACAATCTCGCGGGAGTTTTCCATCCTAACAAAACTTGGGGGTTAGGGAGTCACAAGGCTCATTTTTTAATCGTCTGGCAAGTATTGGCCTTCTGGTCCCAGGCGCAATTGCCGAAATTCCCAGGATCTCGGCGGCATTGATCGATGGTCTTATAGTCCGAACAAGAGTTAACCTTATTTGGTTTTGGCGTCGGCACCGGCGTGGGTGGGGATGCGATGACCGGCAGCAATTTCATGTCGACGTTCAATTCGCCCGTGACGACCGAGAACCAGCAGCGGCTGTTGGCGTTCAGCTGTACACGCACCCAGGTCGAAGTTTCGTTGCGGCCATCGGCCGGGAAGGACTTGCCGGAATAGTAGGAGGACAGGGGTTCGAACACCTGGCTATCCCCGTAGCGGCAGTTGGCATTTTGGATCAAAGTCCAGATCGGATTCTCAAAAGGCGGGGCTGTGGCGATAGGCAGGGGTATCAGGGTCAGAGGCACGATGGTCACGATCGGACCAGCCACGGTGGGCATCGGATAGAGACAGGTGCCCATGTTGACCATGAAGCTGCGTGTAATGGAAAATGGTCCCAGGGTTGTGCCGTTGATGGGCGCCACCCGCCAGTAGTACCAGGTGCAGTCCGTCAGGTCGCTGCCAGGTCCCCAACGCGTGGAGGGATTCCCCGTCCCGCCGCTCAGGCTGGTATCGGCAAAGGAAGGATCGGTCGACAGGTCGATGCGATAGCCTTCCGGAACGCAGGGATCGGGATATTTCCAGATCAGGGACGGGCTCAACTCATTGACCACCATACCGTTGCCCGGCTGCATCAGGTCCGGGGCCACCAAAGCAGACGTGGCACAGATCGGCCCGGTGAAAAAGTAGCGATTGCCGGCGATCGGTCCGAAGCTGCTGCCGCTCTCTGGCTGGACCGCCCAGGCATATTCGGTCCCAGGCTGCAGCGGGCTGTAGGGAGCCCAATCCGTGTCTCCGGGCCCGGTATAACCGTACGTTGTGTCATAAAAGAACGGGCCGGTACTCAATCTGACCCGGTAACCGCTCGGATGACAACTGTCGTAGGGATAGGGCACGCTGGAATCTGCAGAGGTCCATGAGAGGGTGGGCGTCAGGGAACTGACTACCGCCCACATGGCAGGGGCATTCAGGGCTGGTGCGACGAGTTGGTCCGGGGGACAAACGGATGACGATGGCAGGGTACACCCGACCAACAACAGTGCGCTTATGCACGCGGCCAGGATCAACAAATATTTAGGTTTCATGGGTCACATCTCCTCGTAACCATTGTAACCTTCCGAAATCCAAAATACAACAGGCCCTTTGGGGGTAGAATGGCCGGGTTTCAAACTATGCTGGCCAGGTCGTGCCCCGATCGGTTTTTCTTATACCATTCTAATGGCAGGCCTGGTGACCGCTATGCTATAATTGCCCCTTTGAAAGGGACATTATGCTCCAGAGTTTCGTAAAAATCCTGGGGGGCGACCCCCATCGCAAGAATATCTTGAAGCTGAGTGACAGAGTCGAGCAGGTCAATGTCCTTGAGGCACAATTCGAAGCCTTAAGTGACGAAACCCTGCGGGCCAAGACTGACGAATTTCGTGCCCAGCTCAAAGAAGCCACCGACGGCATCGAAGACGACGAAGAGCGCTTTGAAGTCGAGCAGGATGTTTTAGAAGAAATCTTGCCCGAGGCCTTTGCAGCCGTACGCGAGGCATCCAAACGCACCCTCGGCTTGCGGCATTACGACGTACAGTTGATTGGCGGAATCGTGCTGCACCGCGGAGAGATTGCCGAAATGCGCACCGGCGAAGGCAAGACCCTGGTCGCCACCCTGCCGCTCTACCTCAACGCCCTATCCAGGCGCGGCACACATCTGATCACCGTCAACGACTATCTGGCGCGGCGTGATGCGCGCTGGATGGCGCCGATTTTCAACTTCCTGGGCCTGTCGGTCGGTGTGCTGCAGATGGCAGCCGCCACCGAGAACGGCCAGAAAGCCTTCCTGGTCGACCCGCAGAAAGAATCGCCGCACGAAGACCAGCATCAATTGCGCCTGGTGGATCGCGTCGAGGCTTACCGCGCCGACGTCACCTACGGCACCAACTCTGAGTTCGGTTTCGACTACCTGCGCGACAATATGGCCATGCGCCTGGAAGACCGTGTCCAGCGCGGCCACCACTTCGCCATCATCGACGAGGTCGACAACGTGCTGGTCGACGAGGCGCGCACGCCGTTGATCATCTCCGGTCCGGCCCAGGGTGATCTGGAATGGTATGGGCGCATGGCGCAGATCGTCAAACAGCTTAAACCTGAAGACTACGAGGTCAACGAGAAGGACCGTTCGATCAACCTGACCGAACTGGGCGTGGCCCACGTCGAGCAATTGCTGGGCCAGCCTTTGCAGGACCCCGACCGGCCGGAAGATGTAACGCCCGAACAGGCCCGGCTGCTGGGCTACCTTGAACAAGCCCTGCGCGCCCAATATCTTTTCAGACGCAATAAGGATTATCTGGTCCAGGCCGGCAAAGTCATTATCGTGGACGAGTTCACCGGCCGCCTGATGCCCGGCCGCCGCTGGAGCGACGGGTTGCACCAAGCCGTGGAAGCCAAAGAAGGTGTGCGCATCGAGCCAGAAAACATCACTTACGCCACCATCACCCTGCAAAACTACTTCCGCATGTATAAAAAACTGTCTGGTATGACCGGTACGGCCCTGACCGAGGCGGAAGAGTTCGACAAGATCTACAAGCTGGAAGTGCTGCCAATCCCGACCAACCTGGAATACCAGGCCTTCGGTTCGGGCGCAGCCCTGACCGCCCGCAAGGAAAAGGATGATGAGGGGTACGAGTACACTTATTACATCCACCGCGATGACCCGCCGGATGCCACGCCGGTGCTGTTCAAACGTAAAGACTACCCCGATATCATCTTCCGCACCGACGAAGCCAAACTGCGCGCCACCGTGAGCGAGATCGTGCGCTTCCACGTGCTGGGACGGCCGCTGCTGATCGGAACCACTTCGGTCGAAAGCTCCGACCGCCTGTCCGGGCGGCTGCGTGCAGAACCAATCCGGCGAATGATGCAGATCATGCTCATCCGCCATACCTGGTTACAGGCTAACGAGCGTGTCGAGGACGGGCGCCTGATCGAGGAACTCCAGCCGCTCAACGCCCCGTTGGAAAAAATCGACCCATCCCAATTGCGGCAGTTCGCCAAACCGCTGGATTTGTCGATCAACCCTGAAGACCCAGACAACCTGTCCCTGCTGCTCGAACTGCTCTATCTGGATGCAGAACACAGCGAACGGCTCAGTTCCGTGCTGCAGGGCGGTGTTCCGCACAACGTGCTCAACGCCCGCCGCCATACCGAGGAAAGCCAGATCATCGCCGGGGCAGGCGCCTTTGGGGCCGTCACCATCGCCACCAATATGGCCGGGCGTGGCGTCGATATCAAACTGGGTGGCGAGTTGAGCGAAGAAGTCATCGCCGCCGTCAACCGCGTACTGCGCCGCATCGGGGTCGAAGACCCATACGAGATGTCGCACGAGGAGCGCCGCCAGGCTTTGCTGAAGGCCGACCCCTCCAATTTTGGCATCTACGAGGAGCAAGTCAAGACCTTCCTGCAATACTTCGATGACATGGAGCGCGTCAAGGCGCTGGGCGGTTTGCACGTGATTGGCTCGGAACGCCACGAAGCGCGCCGTATCGACAACCAGTTGCGCGGCCGTGCCGCCCGCCAGGGCGACCCCGGCTCATCCCGTTTTTATCTCTCGCTCGAAGACGACCTGATGCGCCTGTTCGGCGGCGAACAGGTCGGCAACCTGATGGAGCGTCTGCGCGTGGACGATGCCATGCCGCTCGAGAACCGCATGGTCAGCAACATCGTCGAGCAGTCCCAGCAACGGGTGGAGGGCGCCAACTTCGACGTCCGCAAACACCTGCTCGAATACGACGACGTGCTCAACAGCCAGCGCGAACGGATCTATTCCCAACGCGACCGGGTCTTTACCAAGGAAGACCTGAGCGAAGACATCGACGATCTGTTGCAGGCTGAAGTCGAAAAGCGCGTGCCACAGGCCTTTGAAGACGAAGAAGGACCCTGGCGCTTGCTGGCCTGGCTGGACGGCGTCCAACCGCCCTTTGCTTACGACGAGGATCAGATCTACCCGTCCTATGGCTTCCGTTTGCTGCTGAATGAACTGAACCAGACCGGCCAGGATGTGCGCCAGGCAGTGCTGGAAGTGGTCCGCCAGGCGGTGCAAGCCGAGAACAACCACACCCTGAACGCCATCCAGGTCCTGATCGATCGCACCGGCGAAGCGCTCGACACCCAGATCGAGGAACGCTTCGACTTGCTCGATACGTTCCTGGAAGGCCAGCGTGACAATGAAGAGCCGCGCCGCGCCCAAGAAGTGGCTGACGAACTCGCGAACGTGATCCGCATGCCGCTGCGTCTGTCCAACCAGCAGCTGCGCACCCTCTCTGACGACCCCGAAGAGATCGAAGACGATCTGCGCGACTACATCGAAACCCAGCTCACTCTGCTCAACGCCACGCGAGTCCTGGGCGCAATCGAATACCGCCTGAACGAATTGCTTGACCTGAACAAGAACGAACTGGCCCAAATGGACTGGGACGAACTGGCCGATACCGTCCTGGGCACCGCCAGAGAATTAATGGAATCACAGCAGCAACGCCTGGTCGGTGAGAATGGACAAATCCTGCGCGACCTGGATGCATTGCTGCAGCGCGAAAACGTCGAAAACGACTCGGGCAAAATCCGTCTGTTGTCATCACTGGCCCAGGGTACGCGCACCGATTTCGACAAACGCACCCACCGCCAGATCAAGCAGGTCTACACGCGCTTCAGTTATGCCTTCCACGCAGCCCAATTGCTTGAAAACCAAACCGCCGAAGCCGTCAGCGAGGACGTGCTCGACCATCTGGAGCAGGCCCAGGAAGCGCTGGAAGAGGCCTGGGGCCAGAGTGAATTTGCCCGTCTGCGGCAGAACGCGGAACGCATCCAGGACTTCGGGCCGGCTGCCAATGAACTGGACCCGGGACGGCTCGATCAACCGGTCACGACTCTGACCGAGTCCGAACGCGAGATCCTGTCCGAAGAATTGGGCTACCGCGCCTTCAACCAGATTTACCGTCAATTGCTGCTCGGCGCCATCACCGAACAATGGGTTGATTACCTGACCCGGGTGGAAGCCCTGCGCGTCTCGATCGGACTGGAGGCATATGCCCAGCGCGATCCTTTGGTGGAATATAAAAGCCAGGCTTCCGAGATGTTCCAGGCATTGGTGGAGGACATTCGCGGGACGGTCATCAGCCGCATCTTTTCTTATCAGCCGCGGCAGTGGAACACCGTAGCACTCGAATCGACAGAGGTCGTTGCACCAGCTGCCGCCAAAACCAGGAAACCCGATAAATCTGGTAAGAAAAAGAAGCGAAAACGGCACTAAAATAGAGGCATGTTCAGACATGCAGGTGCAATTTGAGCCGCTCTAATATGAGCCCCTTCTACGAGACCCTTCCAAAGGTGGATTTACACCGCCATTTAGAGGGGTCTTTGCGATTGGAAACCATGCTGGAGGTCGCCTGGGCACTTGGCATCGACGTACAACGGGACAGCCTTGGCCTGAGTCCCCTGGTGCAGATGCAAGAACGTGAAGCTTTCACATTCCAGAACTTCCTGGCCAAGTTCAACACACTGCGCCTTTTCTATCGTTCCCCGGGAGTGATCCGACGCATCACCCGGGAAGCAATCGAAGACGCCGCCCGGGATCAGGTGCGCTACCTGGAACTTCATTTCACGCCGGTGGCATTGAGCCGGGCGGAACGCTATCCGCTACACGAGGTGATCAACTGGGTCTGCAAATCCGCAGAACGGGCTGCGCACGACTTTGGCGTAATCGTGCGCCTGATCGTCAGCGTCAACCGGCATGAGAGCCTGGAGTTGGCCGAGCAAGTGATCCGGCTGGCGGGTGATTTCAAACAGCAGGGCATTGTCGGCATCGACCTGGCCGGCAACGAGGCCGAATTTCCCGCCCTACCGTTCGCCGGCATTTTCAAGGAAGCCCACCAGGCAGGCCTGCACGTGACGATCCACGCCGGGGAATGGGACGGCGCGGACAACGTACGCGAGGCAATCGAACAACTCAGTGCCGAGCGCATCGGCCATGGCGTACGCGTGCTGGAAGATGAAAGCGTCATTCAACTGGCGCGCGAGCGCGGGACAACCTTCGAGGTGTGCATTACCAGCAACTACCAGTCCGGCGTCGTGCCCGCCCTGAGTGCCCATCCACTGCCGCGTATGCTGCAAGCCGGTTTGGAGGTCACCATCAACACCGACGACCCAAGCGTTTCGCGCATCACCTTGAGCAACGAATACCAGCTGGCCTGCGAGGACCTGGGCCTGCCACGTCAGGTTCTCAAACAACGCATACTGGCAGCAGCTAAAGCTGCTTTCTTGTCGGAAGCGGAGCGCCTGGAATTGGTCACCAAATTAGAAAAAGAGCTGGGAAATTAGATCGTTTCCCCTAAAATCAGCAGCCCTGCTCGAACGAGCAGGGCTGTTTTTTTGTTTTTCAGGTTTGTACCGAATATTATTTCTTTTTCTCCATAGCCTGAGCAACCGCCCCCAATCCAATGATTATGCCCGCTATGAGATAATACCAGGTCAGATTGAGGCGATAATCGCCGGGATTGTAACTCCCGGCAGCCGCAGCCTGAAAGGCTGCCCGGCCAAGTACCGGCATGATCTGTTGCATCAGTATGCCCGCAGCGATAAGCACCAGACCGACGACAACTACTGTGATAGGTATATACGATCGCATAATCCATCCCTCAAGTTATTGTGTGTCACTCCATATCAATTCCTGAGACGCTGCTCCCAGGTAGGACAGATGATCCTGATTATACTGAAGAAGCTTATGCCTGGAACGCGTAGTATGCACATCCGCGAGCTGATGCTTTTCGGCTATTTTCCCTTCTGTTCCTCTTTCCAGGTTTCCAATTTCTGTTGCTGGTTTTGATCCACCTGCTCCTGGTCCTGCCGGCGCTGCTTTCGTTCTTGTTCCTGCTGTTGATCCTGCAGCCGCTGTTCCTCTCGTTGTGATTTTCGTTTTTGTTCCTGTTCTTTCTCCAGCTGCTGCCGTTCGTCTTGCATTACCTTTCGTTCCAGCTCCTGTTGCCGGTCCAGTTCCTGGCGCTCTTTTTTCATCTGTTCCATTTTGTCCTGCTGATCCTGGCTCATCTCGTTTTCCTTCCGGAATAGTTGGGCATATAAATTCATCAGTCCGTTCTGTCTGCAATGCCAGCCCAATCATCATTGCCGACGCTCCTACTTTTGTTATCAAACCATTCGGGATCAGACCGCTTTGGTTTTTATTTTACTTCAATTGTCTCACACAAAACTTATGCTGCGATTTTGGAGCCTCAACGAAGTGCAATCGCAGCGCCAAATCTCAAAATGTGAGCTTTGACCAACTGCTGTTTGTTATTACTATACCGTCAAAAATGAGCCGGGACAATAGCTCATCCGGACCCAGTGCTTTCCAAAGCCAAACTTGCTACACTCCCCGCTACTTTGGTAGAATAGGAAGACTGCAACACTGCAGGATTTCACCACGCAGGCCGAAAGGACGACAAAGGCGCACCTTTGCGCCTTTTCGGTCTCTGTGGTGGGAAAGATATGCTTCTCAAAGGAGTCCCTATGTCACAAGATTTTTTCAAAGCCCGTGAAACGCTCAAAACCAAACACGGCGATTACAGCATCTTCCGGCTGGACGCACTTGAGCAAGCCGGGTTGACTAATCTCAGCAAGCTGCCTTTTTCGATCCGCGTCATGCTCGAATTGGCCCTGCGTCAGTGTAACGATCGGGAGATCACCCAGCAAGACGTCAAGACCATCGCAGCCTGGAAGCCGGTCGACTCAAATCGCCCCGGCATCTCCTTCCTGCCGGCGCGCGTCATCATGCAGGATTTCACCGGCGTACCCGCCGTGGTCGACCTGGCTGCCATGCGCTCGGCTGTCGCCCGCCTGAAGGGCGATCCCAAGCGGATCAATCCGGTGGTGCGGGTCGACCTGGTGATCGACCACTCGATCCAGGTCGATTTCTTCGCCACTTCCGACGCGCTGCAGCGCAACACCGAGATCGAATTTCAGCGCAACCGCGAACGATACGAGTTCCTCAAGTGGGGACAGCAGGCCTTTGACAATTTCCGCGTCGTACCACCCATGACCGGTATCGTCCACCAGGTCAACCTGGAATATCTAGCCGAAGTGGTCATGACCAAGCAGGATGGCGACCAGGTGCTGGCCTTCCCTGACACGCTGGTCGGCACCGACTCGCACACCACCATGATCAACGGCCTGGGTGTGGTCGGCTGGGGCGTGGGTGGCATCGAAGCCGAGGCGGTCATGCTCGGCCAGGCGATGGACATGCTGCTGCCGGACGTGATCGGCTTCAAGGTGTATGGCAAGCTGCGCGAAGGCGTCACCGCCACCGACCTGGTCCTGACCGTCACGCAGATGCTGCGCGCAAAGGGTGTGGTCGGCAAGTTCGTCGAATTCTACGGTCCGGGTCTGGCAAGCATGGCCCTGCCCGACCGCGCCACCATCGCCAACATGTCGCCCGAGTACGGCGCGACAATGGGCTTCTTCCCGGTCGACAAAGAGACGCTGCGCTATATGCGCATGACCGGCCGACCGGAAGAAGCCGTTGAGCGAACGGAGGCATACCTGCGCGCACAAGGACTATTCCACGAAGAACACATCACTGAACCCGAATACAGCGACCGGCTCGAACTTGATCTGGGCGAGGTCGTGCCGTCCCTGGCTGGACCCAAACGTCCCCAGGACCGCGTCCCGATGAACGAGATGAAGGAAACCTTCGAGAAATCGCTGGCTGCCCCGGTCAAGGAACGCGGTTTCGAGCTGAGCCCCGAAGCGCGCCAGCAGACCGGCACGATCGGCACCAACGGTGGCTCTTACCAGATCGGGCACGGCGCAGTCGTCATCGCTGCCATCACCTCCTGCACCAACACCTCCAACCCGTCCGTGATGGTCGGCGCAGGGCTGCTGGCGAAAAAAGCCATCGAGCGCGGCCTGACCGTCCAGCCGCACGTCAAGACCTCCCTGGCCCCGGGCTCGCGCGTGGTGACCGAGTACCTGACGCAGGCCAAATTACTCGATCCCCTGGCCAAGCTGGGCTTTAACCTGGTCGGCTATGGCTGCACGACCTGCATCGGCAATTCCGGACCGCTGCCCGGCGAGGTGGCCAAAGCCATCACCAGCAGCGACCTGGTGGCTGCGGCAGTGCTTTCGGGCAACCGCAACTTCGAAGGCCGCGTGCACCCGCTGGTCAAGGCCAATTTCCTGGCCTCCCCACCGCTGGTGGTAGCCTACGCCCTGGCCGGCACGGTCGACATCGACCTGGACCGCGACCCGCTCGGGACCGACAAAGATGGGAAGCCGGTTTATTTAAAGGAAATCTGGCCCAGCCAGAAGGAAATCATCGATACGATCGCGACCAGCCTCTCTTCGGAGATGTTCGAGCGCAAATATGCGCATGTCTTCAAGGGCAGCGAGCTATGGAACGAGATCAAGGTCTCGGGTGGCGACATCTACGCCTGGGACGAAAGCTCGACCTACATCCAGCATCCGCCCTTCTTCCAGCAAGTAACCGCAGACGTACCCTCGATCGAAGACATCCGTGACGCGCGCGTGCTGGCGCTGCTGGGCGACTCGATCACCACCGACCACATTTCCCCGGCCGGCGCGATTCCCGCCAATGGCCCGGCCGGTAAGTACCTACAGGAACACAACGTCCAGCCGCGCGATTTCAACTCATTCGGCTCGCGGCGCGGCAATGACCAGGTGATGACCCGCGGCACCTTTGCCAATATCCGCCTGAAGAACCACCTCGTGCCCGGTGTGGAAGGCGGCTTTACCCGCGTCCAGCCAGACGGCGAACAAACCAGCATCTACGCGGCTTCTGTGGAATACCAACAGCAAGCCACGCCGCTGATCGTGATCGCCGGCAAGGAATACGGGACCGGCTCCAGCCGCGATTGGGCTGCCAAGGGTACGCTTTTGCTGGGGGTCAAGGCCGTGATCGCCCAATCCTTTGAGCGCATCCACCGTTCCAACCTGGTGGGGATGGGCGTGCTGCCGCTGCAATTCAAGAACGGGCAGAATGCTGAATCGCTCGGTCTGAAAGGCGACGAGCAGTACGACATCACCGGTCTGAGCAACGACCTGGCCCCGCAAAGCGAGGTCACGGTCAAGGCCAGGAAAGAGGATGGCAGCCTCGTCGAGTTCAAGGTGACCGTCCTGCTGAATACCCCGGTGGAAGTGGAGTACTACCGCAACGGCGGCATCCTGCACACTGTGCTGCGCAAGATGGTGAAATAATTTCAGATTGGAATCTAAAAGACCGGCTGAAACCCAGCCGGTCTTTTAGATTCTTTGTCAGCGCATCAGCACATAAAAACCCAGCCCCAGCATCAAGAAGATGCTCAGGAAGATCAGCAGGATGCCGAACATCCAATTGCCCAGCAGGCTGACGATCAAGGCCAGCAAAACGACCAACGCCAGAATTCCCGAGGCGCGCTGGATGCTTGGGCTCCGCTTGTTGGCAGCACGATCGACCCTCGCCCAGAGCAACCAGCCGCCCGCAATGCTTGATAAACCAATTGCCAGAAAGATGATCAGGATCTGAGTCCCAGTCAACGGCGAAGCTGGCAGGATTAAAATTCCGCAGGTAGCCTGGCGCAATGGCATTTGATAAGCCGCATACTGGAAAACTTTGACGAGGATGAAATATTCCAGATCGATGTTATCAGGAGATACGCCCCATTCAACTTTTTCAGATTTGCCCGCATCGAGTGCCACGAACTGTTGAGTGCTATCCAGCAGACCAGGTGCACTGATGTCAGCGCGCACGATAAATTGCTGGTGCCGGTCGCTGCTGTTGCGGAAAGTCGCCGAAACCATATTGGTTTCACCACGCGTCATGAACACCGGGCATTGCAGCGTTGTCAGGGTATGATCGCCCAGGTTGTCGAAACCATAATACGTGGCTTCCATGTCCCCCCAGGCTGTGCCAGCGGCGATCAACAGGGTTAACAGGATCCCAATGAAAAACAGAGGAAGCGCAAAGAAGGCAGTTTTTTTCACGGTTTTGGTTGGAAATTTTTTTTAATTATAACCGGGGAGCCGCGATTCAGACGCCCCGGTTGTTGTTTCCGCTTAGAGACACTATCCCCTGAGTGTACATGCGTGCATCAGGGCATGGGTGCCTCGATCGTGATACCCGGATCGTACCTGATCGTCTCTTCCGTGTGCGACTTGATGCCACTTGCATCGCTGTCCACTTCCAGCTTGACAGGCAAGCCACTGAGAGAATCGACCCACATAGTTGTGGCCGAGTTGATGACCAGGTCCCCGGTCCTGTATTGCGCGTTGAAGCTGTAGACCAGCGCTGGCTTTCCAGCAACGGAATCCATCTGGACGAACTTCGCCTCCGTAATGCTTGTGTCCTGACTCAAAACGCCCGTAAAACTGGCGGTTAGATCAGCCAGGTCGAACGACGATACATTCCAAGAACCATTTAACTTGTTATAGCTCTGACTGCCCACCACGATAAATTCGCTGGTCTTGGCATCGTGCGTGGTGGTGACGTGGAATTTGTCCGGCAGAATTACGTCGCCCTCGATCTGGGTAGTACTGCCGTTTGAATTCACGCTCAAGGAGGCATGGTAGGCGGGTGCCTGGGCGGCAGCCTGCAGCACGTTGTGGATGGCGGTAGCAGGGTCGGAGATGAGAACAGCCGAAGTGGGCGCCCCTGCGCTGCTACTTCCCCCAGGGTTGGGCTTTGCGCCGGATAGCGTACAGGCCAGGGTTGCCAGCAGCAGGCTGTAGGTTATGGCAAGCAATTTAATCTTTTTACCGGTAATCATATTTTCTCCATACATTTAAGATTGGTTGTGCCTTCGGGGGAATTATCAATTCGGGTTCAGGGCAGCAGCAGCCTGGTCAGCGTGTCATACAGCCAGGCCGCATAAACCTCCTTCGACCAGTCTCGGTCCCGCGTCAGCAGCAGGAACACTTCAGGACTGGTGATGGTCCAGACGATCTCGCCCGCCCGGGACAGGTCCAGCCCGTCCCGTAAAGGTCCATTCCCGGCCAGGTGCGAGACGAATTCGGTCAGGTTCTCCAAACGTTCCTTGAGCAGGCGCTTGACCCGCCGGGCGATCTCAGGTTCGGTTTTAGCTGCCAGGCGCATGATCTCGAAGACAGGCGCGGCGCGCCCCAGGATGTCGGCCATATCCTGCGAAAAGCCGTCCAGCTGCTGGCGCTGATCGCTTTGTTCCAGGATGGCTTGAGGTTTTTGGCGGTCGAGCAGGCGTATGGGTTGATCGTCCCCGCCCAGTGAAATGTCCAGCAGGAATCCCAGCACCCGGTGCTTGTTTTTGAAAGTCGCATAAATGGTCTCCGGCGCCACACCGGCTTCCTGGGCAATCGCTTCGATCGTCGCCCCGGCATACCCACGCTCCGAGAACAGCTTGCGGGCCGCCTCGGCAATCTGCAAGCGAGTCTGGCGCGCCTGTTCTTTGCGGCGCGAGGAGTCATATTTGCGTTTCGGGGGCGTTTTCCTCGGCATTGCCTCTTGACTCTTTTGAATATTAATTATATCATTACTGTATTCAATATATCATAAGTTTTATTAATATGTCAAGGAGACAAGATGAAAATATTGGTTTTGACCCTGCGTTTGGTCCACATCCTCAGCGGCGTCTTCTGGGTCGGCAGTTCGGTTTTCCTCGGTTTCTTCGTCACCCCCACCGTGGCTGCCATTTCTGATGCAGGCCAAAAATTCATGGCCCACCTGGTAACCCGGGCACGCATCACCGGCGCCATCACCGTCTCAGCCATCCTGACCGTTCTGGCTGGTTCGTGGTTGTACTGGATCGACTCGAACGGCTTTACCTCCAAATGGACCAGCGCCGGTCCCGGTTGGGGCTTTGGCATCGGCGGTTTGTTGGGATTTATCGGCCTGGCTTTCGGCCTCCTCGTCGGCAAGAACGTCGGCATCCTGGGAAATATGGCCGCCCAGATCCAGGGGCCGCCCAACCCGGAACAATTGGGGAAAATCCAGGCGGCGCAAAAGCAGCTAAAAGTAGTGGCTCCCATCAGCACATTTGCACTGATCCTGGCCCTAATCTGCATGGCAACCGCGCGCTACTGGGGGCTCTAAACCGGCTGCATAGTTACAAAGACCGCTGGCCTGCCCCTCAGACCTGCGCAGCCACGCGACACCCGAACCAGAACCGTCCGCGCCAGCTCAAACGGATGGTTCTGGTTTTCATCCAGGGGGAAAATGGCTGCTTCAGCAAATATTCTCATCGGGGATTAACTTGTCCACCTTGACGTTGCCGATTTAGCAATGATAAGATGAATTTATGTACTTACGAGGCAACAAGTGGAGCATGACCCGCAAACGCCGGCGCATCAACTGGTTCTGGTTGATCTTGCTGGCCATGTTGATTCTGACAGGCGCCTATGTTGACCGCTTTGTGATCCCGGCCAACCCCAATCCGTTCGTCCCCACGCCAACTGCCACGCGCGAGCCGGAGTCATTTATCAGCGAGGCCGAAGCGCTTTTCGCCCAGGGTAAGCTGAACCAATCGATCGATGCTTACAAACAAGCCATCCAGATCAAACCCAACGATCCGTCTTACTTCGTCGCTCTGGCCCGGGTGCAAGTTTTTAACGGACAATACAAAGAGGCCCAGACCAGCGCCGAGGATGCTTTACTTCTCAACCCGAACAACTCCACAGCCTTTGCCGTCCGCGCCTGGGCGTTGGATTTTCAAGGGGATTACCTGGCTGCCGAGACAGCCATCAAGCGCGCATTGGAACTCGACCCCAACAACGCCGCAGCTCACGCCTATTATGCTGAAATTCTGGCTGATTCTTATATCGGCGGCACCGGACCTTTTGATGCCGTCAATCAGGCCATTGAAGAGTTGAAGACCGCCCAGAGCCTGGCTCCAAACACCCTGGAAACCCATCGCGCTCGTGGTTACATATTGGAAGTAACCGGCAACTATGAGGACGCCATCCGCGAATACCAGGCTGCCCTGGCGATCAACAATAACATCGCTGACCTGCATTTGGCGCTGGGACGCAACTATTACGTCCTGCAAGTCAACGATAAGGCAGTGGAAGAATTCACGCGCGCGAACACGCTCAATCCCACCGACCCGACCCCGGAATACCTGATCTCCCGCACTTACGGCCGCATCGGTGAATACGCCAAAGCTGCCCAGTATGCAGAACAAGCCGTCAAGGACAATCCCGGCGACCCGGCTCTGCATGGCAACCTGGGTGTGTGGCTATATCGCAATTTCCAGTGGCCCGAAGCTGCAGCCGAACTTAAATTGGCCACGGTTGGCGGCCTGACCGCTGACGGACAACAGGTCACGCCCCTGACGCTGAGCAACGATGCGCGCATCGCAGAATATTTCTATACCTATGCCCTGGTGCTGGCACGCACGTTTCACTGCGGCGAAGCGCTCCCGGTGTCTCAGTCCATCCTGGCCAAACTGCCCGGCGATGAAGTCTCCGTATTCAACGCCAATGAAGCCATTCGCCTGTGCCAGGCGAACATCAATGTCACTCCCACGGCTACCCTGGCCCCTGAAGCTACGAGCACGCCAGAGTCAACGGGCACACCAACCGCAAGCCCATGAAAACGATCAAGCGGCGTAACCTCTTTTATCACCACCCCCAAAACAACCTGTACCGCCTGTTCCTGTGGATTGTTTTGATCTTGATCGGGGTCTGGCTGATCCGCCAGGTGAATCAAGGCGACGTCCAACCGCTTTTCCTGCCGACGCCGACGCCGACGCGCACAGCTGACTCTTATGCCCTGGAGGGCGACGCGCAGTTCACCGCTGGCAAACTGGATGCGGCCATCACGGCTTACCGTCAGGCCGTTACCGTGGACCCCAACAACGCCGAAGTGTGGGCCAAGCTGGCTCGTATCCAAACCTACTCATCCGCGTTATTGACCACCGATGCAGAGCAGAGACAACGCCTGCAAGATGCGCTCGATTCGATCAACCAGGCTGTCAAAATCAACCCTGACGACAGCACCGTCCATGCCATCCGTGCATTTGTGCTGGACTGGAACGCCAATCCAACCCTGGTGGACGACAAACAAGTCCAATCCTACCTGGCCGAGGCTTCGCAGGAAGCCCTCCAGGCACTGCAACAGGATTCCACCAATACGCTGGCGTTGGCCTTCTATGCCGAGATATTGGTTGACCAGCAAAAATGGTCCGAAGCCGAACAATACATCCAGCAAGCACTGGCGCGCGACCCCTCTCTGATGGATGTGCACCGAGTCAATGCCTATGTGCTTGAAACGTTAGGGCAGTACAACCAGGCCATTCAAGAGTACGATACGGCGATCACCATCGCACCCAACCTGACTTTCCTGTACCTGCGGGCTGGCGCCAATTACCGCACCCTGGGATTCAAAGCCACCAACCCCGAGTCTCAAACGGAACTCTACAACCAGGCACTCGTTTACTTTGCCAAGGCTGCCCGCATCAACGAACAGTTGCAAATCCAGGACCCAATTCCATATCTTTCGATTGCCAAGACCTATTCGCAGATGGGCGAATTTTTCATCGCTGCGCGTAATGTACAAAAAGCACTGTCCTTCAGCCCGGCCAACGCCGACATTTATGGACAACTTGGCGTGATCTACTTCAAATCTCGCAATTACGAAGGTTCGATTCCAACCCTGAAATGTGCAGTGCGCGGCTGCACCGCAGACGAGTCCTGCCTGGGCCGCGGGTTGGAACAATGCACCGCAGATGATCCGGGTGTCGCGGTCTCGGGATTGCCCCTCTCCCCGAACACCGTCGTGTATTACTACACCTACGGTTCAGTGCTGGCAGCCTTGAGCCGCCCCGACCGGAATTATTGTCCGGATGCAGTTCAAGTGCTGGGTGAGGTAAAAACCGCCTTTGGCGGGGACACGACGATCATGAGCATCGTCCAGGCGGGCGAGGAAATCTGTCAGTCGCTGGCCTCCTCTAATACGCCGTAAGCCTGTCCAAAGGGGGAGATGGGGCCGATTCTCAGAGTTTTGTTAATATCGCGAAAGCCCCCTTGACTTGCACCTCAAAGACAAGTATGATAAGTATAAATTAGCACTCGACCGTGTTGAGTGCTAAATTCATGTGTCAACACTTTTATTCAGGAGGCGCAAATGGCTCTATCCCTCAAACCCCTCGGCAATCGTATTGTCGTCGAACCCGTCGAGCAGGAAGACATCACTGCTGGCGGCATCGTTCTGCCCGAAACCGCTAAGGAAAAACCCCAACAGGGCGTCGTCCTGGCCGCCGGTCCTGGTGACCGCAACGAAAAAGGCGATCGCGTCCCCATGGACGTCAAAGTCGGTGATAAGGTGCTCTTCGCCAAATACTCCGGGACGGAATTCAAGCAGGACAGCAAGAAATTACTCATCCTGCGCGAAAGCGACCTGCTCGCTATTGTCGAAGGCTAATTAATTTACAAACTGGAGGAATTGCTAGTATGGCAGCCAAACAAATCGTATTTTCTGAAGATGCCCGCCGTCGTCTCAAGAACGGCATCGACGTCGTCGCGTCAGCCGTCGCGACCACCCTGGGTCCCAAGGGACGCAACGTAGCCCTGGACCGCAAGTTCGGATCTCCCACCATCACGCACGATGGCGTAACCGTGGCCAAGGAAATCGAACTGGAAGATCCGTTTGAAAACATGGGCGCGCAGCTTCTCAAGGAAGCCGCAACCAAAACCAACGATATTGCCGGTGACGGCACAACCACCTCCACTGTCCTGGCGCACGCCATTGTCAGCGAAGGCCTGAAGAGCCTGGCCGCCGGTTCGAACGCCATGCTGCTCAAGCACGGCATCGAAATGGCCGCCAAGGCAGTTGCCACTAAAATCAACGAACTGGCCATCGAGGTGGACTCCAAGGATGACATTGCCAACGTAGCCTCGATTTCTGCGCAGGATCGGGAGATCGGTGAACTGATCGCCGATGTGATGGACAAAGTCGGCAAAGACGGCGTCATCACCGTGGAAGAATCCAAGGGTCTGCAATTCGAGACTGATTACGTCGAAGGTATGCAGTTTGACCGCGGTTACATCTCGCCTTATTTCATCACTGAAGGTGAGCACATGGAATCCGTGATCGAAGAGCCATACATCCTGATCTATGACAAGAAAATCTCGGCCGCCCAGGACATTGTGCCCATTCTGGAGAAACTGGTCCAGGTTGGCAAGCGTGAGCTGGTCATCATTGCCGAAGACATCGATGGCGAGGCGCTGGCCACACTGGTGTTGAACAAGTTGCGCGGTATGTTGAACGTGCTGGCCGTCAAGGCCCCGGGCTTCGGTGACCGCCGCAAGGCGATGCTGCAGGACATCTCCGTGCTGACGGGTGGTACGGTCATCTCCGAGGAGACCGGGCGCAAGCTCGAGACCGTCACCATCCAGGATCTGGGCCAAGCTTCTAAGGTCGTCTCCGACAAAGAGAACACGACCATTGTCAGCGGTAAAGGTGAAGAGGCCGCCATCAAGCAGCGCATCGCCGAGATCCGCGTCGAGATCGACAAGAGCACCAGCGACTACGACCGCGAGAAATTACAGGAACGCCTGGCCAAGCTGTCCGGCGGCGTCGCCATCATCCGTGTTGGCGCTGCGACCGAGACCGAACTCAAGGAAAAGAAGCACCGCGTCGAGGATGCCCTGTCCGCCACCCGCGCGGCTGTTGAAGAAGGCATCGTTCCCGGCGGTGGCGTGGCGCTGATCAACGCCTTGTCGGCTCTGGATGACCTGAAGGGCCACAACGAGGACGAGAACACCGGTATCAATACCGTCCGCAAAGCACTTGTCGCCCCGATGAGCAAGATCGCTGAGAACGCTGGCAAGGACGGCGCAGTCATCATCGAGAACGTTCGCCGCAAGCAGGCCGAGAAGAAAGACCTGAATATTGGCTATAATGTGCTCAAGGAAGAGTACGTTAACATGATCAAGGACGGCGTGATCGATCCGGCCAAGGTCACGCGCGGCGCGCTGGAGAATGCGGCTTCCATCGCTGCCATGATCCTGACCACCGAGGCGTTGATCACCGACATCCCGGAGAAGGACAAACCGGCTCCGCCTCCGATGCCTGAGTATTAAAAATCAAATCAAACTGCCCCGGGTTTCCGGGGCAGTTTTGCTTCCGGCGGGGAAATCGAGCAATCGACTTGATTTACTCTCGACCCGAATTTCGACTTTTTTCATTGGTATAATCGGAAGAATGCTTTCCCGTAAACTGCTTATTCCAATCATCCTGCTCGCAACCTTGAGCCTGACCGCCTGCGGATTGGCCTCCCCCACCGCCAGCCCGACGCCCGAATCGCCGACTCCCACCATTGCACCCCCGACCGCCACACCGGAACCGGCGGCGGCGACTGTTAACGGCGAGGAAATCCCCGTCGCCGACTTGAACGCGGAAGTTGAACGCTACCTGGCCTCGCAGTCCGCTCTGGGCAAAACCGCCTCACCCGAGGATGCCAAGACCCGCGTACTGGACGACTTGATCGATCAGGTACTGCTCGCACAGCAAGCGCGCCAGGCCGGCTTCCAGGTCGATGACGCCAGCCTCGCCTCCCGCCTGAGTACGCTGGCGCAAAAAGCCGGGGGAGGGGAAGCGCTCAATACCTGGATCGCCTCTCACGGCTATACGGACGAGAGCTTCAAGATCGCCTTACGCCGCTCGATTGAAGCTGCTTGGATGCGCGATAAAATCATTAACGGCGTTCCCGGTACTGCCGATCAAGTACACGTTCAGCAAATTCTGCTCTATAATCAAGACACAGCACAACAAGTGCTCGACCAGTTGAAAGCCGGCACCGATTTCGACCAATTGGCAGCCCGCAACGACCCGGCTACGCGCGGCGAATTGGGCTGGTTCCCCCGCGGCTACCTGCTGGACATAAAAATAGAGGACGCGGCTTTTGCCCTACAGCCTGGCCAGTACAGCGATATCATCAGCACCGAGGTAGGCTTCGACATCATCAAAGTGCTGGAACGCGATCCGCAACATCCGCTCACACCTGACGCTTATTTGGCCATGCAGGAGAAAGCGCTGACAGATTGGTTGCAACAACAACGGCAGAACAGCAAGATCGTCATACAGCCGTAGGTAGGAGAGGATAAATGGACAATTACGACTTCACCGATCAGCCCTATGACGCCGATACTCCTCGGCGCGGCATATCCTTTTGGGACATCTTAACTATCGGCGTTCTGGTGGTTACGCTGTGCATGGCTGGTTATTTCTTGCTGATCTTTGTCAATCCCAACAGTCCGATCAACCCACTGGCGCCACCTGCCGGGGTAATGGTAAAAGGTCTGGCAACAGCCACGATCACCCCCATCCAACTTGAGCCAACCTGGACCGCCACACCTACATTCGCACCAACCGCCTCACGCACCCAGGCCCCTACCTGGACGCCGTACTGGACCGAGGCACCCGCCTCGCTTTACACCCCAACCAATACGGCCGTTCCCTCCAAGACTCCCAAACCGAGTTTTCCGTTCACGGCCTCGGTGACCCCGATCGACAGCACGATCATTCATCCCGAAGCGGGTTGTAGCTGGCTGGGCGTAGGCGGACAGGTGCTGGACAAGGACAACAGCCCGATTAATGCCATTACGGTTCATTTGAGCGGGAAGCTGGGGGATCAAAACGAAGATTTCCTGACCGTCAGCGGGACCTCTCCCCAATACGGGCCGGCTGGTTTTGAATTCCAGCTAGGGACGGTGCCAATCGAGTTCTAAAAACACCCTATGGATCCAGGTGCTCGACCAGAGCGGGCTGCCACTTTCGGACAAGATCTACTTCAACACCTACACTGCGTGTGACAAGAATCTGAGCCTGATCCGTTTCAAGAAAGTCAAATAGCGACTATAACAGCCAACTAAAACCAGAGCGCGGCTTCTGCCGCGCTCTGTTCGACTTAACCTACACTGCCACATTCCAGTGAGCGTATTTTGGATTCTTACCGTGCAAGATATCCGCGAACAGCTCGCGCATCTGGCTGGAGATCGGCCCCATCTCGCCAGTGCCAATCGTGCGGTAATCCACCCTGGTCGCAACCGTGATCTGCGCCGCTGTGCCGGTCATAAAGAGCTCATCACAAATGAACACCTCTGTACGATCGATCGAACGCTCCACGACCGTCAGACCCAGTTCATTTTTTGCCAGTTCGATGACCGAACGGCGCGTGATGCCCTCCAGGATGTTGTCGGTCACCGGCGGGGTGATCAAGACCCCATCGCGAACCATGAAGATATTCATGGCGCTGCCTTCAGAGACATGCCCGACCTGGTCGAGAACCAGGGCTTCGTCAAAACCGGCGCGGGCAGCGTCCGTTTTGATCAGGGCCGAGTTGGCATACGCCCCGCTGACCTTCCCGCGCGCCGGGATCATGTTATCGTCGATCCGCCTCCAGGATGAAATCGTCACGTGGGCGCTGGTATCGTTCTTGACATATTTGTCGAACGGCAGGGCAAAAATGGTGATCGCATCGCGCAGGTCGTGCAGCCGCACCCCGATTCCTTCAGTGGCTTTATAAATCAGGGGGCGAACATAGATATCGCGCTGGTAAGCGTCAGCCCGCAGCAGGTCCAGGGTCACCTGGATCAGGCTCTGCTCATCGTGTCCGATCTCCATGCACATCATGTGGGCTGAGTGCAGCAAGCGCCGATAGTGGTCAAAAGGACGAAAAACGAAGAGCTTTTGCTTCTCTTCGTTCCAGTAACCGCGGATACCGCCAAATACACCGGTACCATAATTGAAAGCGTGTGTCGCCACACCGACCTTCGCCTCAGAATAAGGGACGATCTTTCCCTCGAAATATGCATGAATGGGAAGCTCCACTGAGCACCTCCTTTGGAATGAGAGACAGGCTTGGCGGGCACAATTATACTCTAACGCGCTCGTCTTACTCCGAGCCCTGTCTGAGGGAGGTTATCCCTAAATTACCCTTGACATGCCAGGGGATGTGCATATAATCTAATTCGATAAATATCGAATTAGATTAGGATATATAAAAATGGATGCAGAGAACCAACCCTCGCAGGAGATGGTCGATTTCGTCAAGGCGATCTCCGATTCCGACCGCTTGCGCATCATTGGCGTATTGGCCCAGGCCCCGACGCCTGCCAAACAGGTAGCCGAGCAGCTCAGTCTCCCCTTTCGAGACACCTTTAACCACCTGGCCTTTCTTTCCCAGGTCGGTATCCTGCATGAGCAGGACGGCGTTTACGAACTGGATACGCCTGGCATGGGAAAGCTGGCCCGCAGCCAGTTATTGGACCGGCGCGAAGGCTACATCCCGGCGCCAGACCTGGACCAAAAGGCGCGCAAGGTGCTGGCAACCTACCTCAACCCGGACGGCACGATCCGCCAGATCCCGCAGCAACCGGCCAAACTGAAAGTGATCCTGGATTACCTGATCACCGCCTTCGCACCCGGCCAGAATTACACCGAGAAGGAGGTCAACACCCTCATCCGCCGCTTCCACCTGGACGTTTCGGGGCTGCGCCGCGATCTGGTCGATGCCGGCTTATTGGCGCGCGAGCGCGACGGCTCGCGCTACTGGCGACCGGAAAAACCAGCTGCCGATGAAGGCCCCCGATGACCGGCACCCCCAACACCGAGTTGGTGGCCTTCTTCAAAGCGCTGGCCGACGCGAATCGCTTAAAAATCGTCGGCCTGCTGGCCCAACGGCCTTACAGCGTGGAAGAACTGGCTGCCCTGCTGGAACTCAAGCCGCCGACCGTCTCGCATCATTTATCGAAACTGGCGGAGGTCGGCCTGGTCAGCGCCCGGGCAGAGGGCTATTACAGCGTCTATCAGTTGGAGGAAGCCGCCCTGCTCAAGACCCGCCTGCTGTTTTCACGCGACGACCTGACCAGCGTTGCCGAGGATGTCGACCTGGACGCCTACGACCGCAAAGTCGTGAATGACTACTCCCGGACCGACGGCAGCCTGAAAACTCTGCCTGCCCAGCGCAAAAAGCTGGAGGCTGTCCTGCGCTACGTGGTCAAGTCCTTCAAGCCGGGCCAGCACTACAGCGAGAAACAAGTCAATCAAATCCTGGCCCGCTTCCACGCGGACACCGCCAGCCTGCGCCGCGAACTGGTCGGTTACGGCTTGATGCAGCGCGAGGGCGGAGGCGGGGATTACTGGCGAGTCGAGAATCAGCGCTAGAATATTCGAGCTTTAGAAAAGCAGCAGGATCACTCCTGCTGCTTTCTGTATCCCAGGTGGAAACTTTCCATGCCCCCGAGAGCCTTCTGCAGGCTTTGCGCTTCCAGCGCCATGACCCGGCTGTTGGCAAAATAACCGAAATCGAACGCAGTTGGGTCGCCGACCTGCTTGCCAGGAATGGGCATCAGGCGCGCGGTCAGGGGTTTATCCAGCCGCAAGGCCAGCGCGGACAGGTCCAGCAGTAGCGCCGCAATTTGAGCGGGGCTGGTATCGCCCGGCAACGGGACGGTGTCCAGTCCTGTGCCGCAGACCGCCGAATACATCAGCAAATCCTTGACCGTCAGCCTCCCCTCGGCGGCGCGCCGGGCCAGCACGGCATCTTCGAGCACCGGCTGCATGAAACCACTGAAGCCCACATGCGGGAAGTCGGCTCGCTCGACTGCCTCGGTCAGGATGGCGGCCGCTGCCAGCGAACCGTGCAGTCCAACCTCGGGCACACCCAGACGCTCAACCGCCGCTCCGAGTGAGGTCGATTCGTCCGGGAAGGGCGCCAGGGAAAAATCGATCCCACCAAAGCGAGTGGTAAACCTGAATTTCAAAAAATCCGCCACGTCGCACATGCGCCGGGCCTGCCCCTCCAGGGCGGAAACCAGGCTTTCGCTGCCCGCGGCCACGCTTTTGGCTCTCGCAAAGGCCTCCACCGCCAGGTCAGCGGCTTCGGTGGCAATCGCGAAGGCCGGTTCACGCCCCTCGTGGTAGGCCGCCGGGAAGAACGGTGCACCGGGCGGCACATTGGCCAGGGCTGCAAAACGCAGGTTGGCAAAGCCGTCCGACGTAATGGGGGCGCAGCGTGTGATCACCTCGGCGCAGGCTCTGACCGCCGCCAGCGAAAGACCTTTCACCCGCTCCGCCATCAGGCCGGAAAAGAAAACGTTCTGGGTCGCCGCGATGGCATCCGGGATGACGGTATAGCTTTCCGGCAGGTCCGGCAGGGCCGGGCCGAGGGCGGCATAATCGATGCCGGCCTGCAAGGCTGCGGCTTCGATGGCCTGCGCCAGCTCCGGCAAACGATCAATTTCCTTCCTGTCCAGCAGCAGCGGGAAAGGCGTGCACGCCAGCCGGGTGGTCTGTACTTCAAAACCTGCAGCTTCGAAGCTGTTCCTGGCTTCGGCCAGGAAGACCCCCGCCGCTTTCAGCTTCTTCGCCTCCAACGGCCAGCCGGGATTGCAAAAATAAGTAATCGAGCGAATTTTCATTGTCTCTGTCTCACCACTTCAAACATCAGGATCGACCCCGCCACCCCCGCGTTAAGCGATTCGGCCTGGCCGGGCATGGGGATATGGATGGACTCATCCGCCAGCTGCCGCGCGGATCCGCTGGCCCCTTCGGCCTCCCCGCCCACGATCAGCGCCAGCGGGTAACGGAATTCAGCCTGCCAACAGGATTTATCGCCGGCCGCATCTGCCAGGTAGATTTGCAGCCCGGACAGGCGCGTGCGGATCTCGTCCCAGCCCAGGGGGAGCACCGGCAAACGAAAGTGCGCTCCCATCCCGGCCCGGACCACCTTCGGCGCGAAAGCGTCGGCTGTTTCAGGCGGAATGAAAACCGCCTCCACACCGGCTGCCAGCGCCGTGCGCAGCAGGGTGCCCAGGTTGCCGGGATCGCGGATTTCGTCAGGGATCAGGGCAAAGGTTAGCTTAGCGGGAACCGGCAGCGGCTTGAGCACCAGCGCCGCCAGGATGCCCTGCGGCGTCTCGGTCTCACTGATGGATTTCATCAGGTGGGCCGCGACTTCCTCCACGTCGACCCCCTGCGCCCGGAGGCTTTGGACCAGTTCCCGGCCTCGCGCGCTGAGCGTCTGGTCATACAGCACAAAGCGGAAGCCCCAGCCCGCCGTCTGGGCCTCCTCCAACAGGCGCACGCCTTCGGCCAGGAAAGCCCCGGCTGCACGGCGTTCCTTTGGGCGGCCCTGCAAAGCACGCACCAGTTTGAGCTTGGCATTCTGGGATGAAGTGATCACCCGCCCCGGCCCTGCTCTCGCCAGACTTTCTGAAACGCTTCCAGGGTGGGCTGATCGAACAACACCAGCCGGACCGACTTGATCCCGGACGCGGGTTGCTCGACAAAATACCCCTCGATGGCCGCGAACATCACGCCGGCCGCACGCTCTTTGGGGAAGCCAAAGATGCCGGTTGAGACAGCCGGCAGGGAAATCGAGGCCAGCTGGAGTTGGTCGGCCAGGCGCAGCGAACCATCGACGGCAGCCGCCAGGTTGGCATCGCTCCGACTTCGCTCACCACGGGTCTCGTCGCCATCGCTCCAGACGGGACCTACGGCATGGATCACATACCTGGCAGGCAGGGAGCCGCCCGAAGTCCAGGCTGGGGCCGCGTGCGAGACCGGGCCGTGGGTCCGCACCCACTCATTCGATTCGCGTTGGATGGCCGCTCCGCCGCGCCGCGCGATGACACCTGCCACCCCGCCGCCGTGCTGCAAATGGCTGTTGGCCGCGTTGACGATGGCATCCACTGCTTCGGCGGTGATATCGCCCTGCACGATTTGCAGTATCTGCCCGGAAGGGAAAGTCTGTTCGCTCAACACGTTATTCATGATTTTATTTTATCCCATTAAACATAACCGGGGCACAGCGACGCTGTGCCCCGGTAGAGAAATCAATGATCCAGTTGTTATTTCAAGGCCTGGGCCACCACTGCGGCGAAAGCCTGCGGGTCGCGCACGGCC
The DNA here is from genome assembly GCA_963790075.1 of uncultured Chloroflexia bacterium. Lineage (GTDB taxonomy): Bacteria > Chloroflexota > Anaerolineae > Anaerolineales > Villigracilaceae > CAYOUV01. The sequence continues at coordinate 20,912 of CAWBNG010000004.1, read as the reverse complement.
AGGTCGGCTAATATCTTGCGGTTGAGGCTGATATCTGCCTTTTTCAGGGCTGCTACCAGGCGGCTGTACGTGGTGCCATTCTGGCGGGCGGCGGCATTGATGCGGGCGATCCACAGCTTGCGCAGATCACGCCGGCGGACACGCCGGTCACGGTGTGAGTACCACAAACTCTTCAGCATGGCCTCGTTGGCGCGACGGAAGAGCTTGCTCTTGGTGCCGCGCTGGCCCTTGGTCAGCTTCAAAACTTTTTTATGACGGCGATATCCTTGCGGACCGCCTTTAACTCTTGCCATGTTCTACCTCCTGCGTACCCCGGGGCGTCGGCGGGTTGCGCCAGTTGCGTACACCCAGAAGCCGCAAATTAATTGAATCCGATAATCGCAAGAACACGTCGGAATGTGCTCTTACTCTTCCATATTGGGCGCCAGGCGCTTGACACGCTTGATAATTCCGCGACCTTCCACAGGAATCATCTCAGCCAACAAGGCCTTGGTGCGCTTGGATGTGCGGCGGCGCATGTGGCTCTTGCCACCCTTGGTGCGTACCAGCTTACCAGCCCCGGTCAGGCGGAAACGTTTGGACGTCGCCTTATGGGTCTTTAGCTTGAATTTACTGGATTTTTGCTTGCGAGGCACAGCGAATCACTCCTTTCATATAAAATCCGCGGGTTCGGTCGTTCTCCCGCGGGAATGCACTTCCTTGGGGAATATTTCAGCGCTTGGTTTAAGTCTTCTTGCCTTTGTTTGGACCCAGGACCAGGGTCATCGTGCGACCATCCATCGAAGGGGTTTGCTCGATCACACCGATGTCGGACAGCTCCTGGGCAATCTCTTTGAGATCATTGAGAGCAATTTCGGGGTAATCCATCTCGCGGCCGCGGAAGCGGATCGTGACCCGGACTTTCATCCCGTTTTCCAGCCAGCGGCGGGCATCTTTCACCTTGAAGCCGCGGTGGTGTTCGTTGGTCTTGGGTCGCAGGCGGATCTCTTTCATCTCGACCTTGATCTGCGCTTTGCGTGCTTCCCGATCCTTCTTCGCCCGTTCGTAGACGAACTTTCCAAAGTCCATCACACGGCAAACAGGCGGGTCCGCATTGGGTGAGACCTCTACCAGGTCGAGGTCGGCCTGGTGGGCAATCTCGAGCGCTTTGTTGATCGGTACCACACCGACGTTCTCGCCATCGGCGCCGATCAGGCGTACTTCTGCAACGCGAATGCCCTCATTTACTCGAAATTCGTTAGCGCTGATATGCTTCTCCTTCTACGTCATCTAAAAACCGACGACCAGCCCAAGGCTGGTTTTTAGCGGACAGATAATACCATATCCCACTGTGAATCGTCAACAAGAATGACGATGACTGCTGGATTTTGCAGCGTTTTGCGTAAAATTTAAACCAGGTTCATGCAGCCTGCAGGCAATTTGACAAAAGATGATCCGGGAATATCCGCAAGCTACGGTTGCTATTATAACCGCTATTAATTCGCAGAATCGAGCATCGACAAAAAGACGGTCTGGTAGAGCGCATCGTGTTCATCCTGGTTGCAGAACATGACCACCACATTCGACCAGCCCCCATCATCCGCCATGGCGATATCAACCGGGCGGCCATAGGATGATGAAGTAAACAGCTTCCAGGTAAATCCATGGGCTATGCGCTGACCGGCTGGGATGAGCGCGCTGTCAAGACCCCGGTAGCCGTAAGCCTTCTGTGACAACCAATCTTCGACATCCGTCGAGCTGATCGGGACGCGCAGGATTCCCACCTCGGTAATATCAAAGGGCGAGTTGCCCCGGTAGTAAAAGCCGCCCTCGAGGGAATTCCAATCTGACGGGACATCCAGGCTGACCCCACCTACGCGCACATTTTTCAACTCTATGGGAGGCTCCCCGGTATAGGGGACCACAAAATCAACCGGCTGCAATTCATTCAGGCAGGCGCGGTCCGGCTCGGTGGACGGATCATCCAGAAACTGGAGCACGACATGCATCGCACAACCGGACGAATCGCTGGCTGTCGGTGTGTGACCCTGGTATGGGAATTCGAAATAATAACTGTGGCTCAGTTGGGCTGCGATCTGCCTGGCGTACATGGGCGGCGTGGTTGGATCATAAGCGCCGGTGATGATCAGGGAGGGGATATCGCTGATCACCGGATAATTCTCGCCCGCTACCGGTCCGCTCGCCCCCCAGGATTTGCAGGTATTGAAGATATTCTTCGCATCCCCGTAGAATGGCAGCCAGGCATACTCTTTGATGATCTGGCGATCGGAAGCGTTCTGCAGTTCTTCCGGCGTGGTCGACAGGATTTGCTCATGGCACATCATGCTGATGAACAAGCCGGGGCTGATGCCATCGAACATGAACGGCAGGCCGGATTGTTCGATGACCAGGGTGGAATAATCACCCGCCTTGAAGCGATAAATGGACTGGGGCGCGGTGGAGATGAAGCGGGAATTCTTGATCGAGCCCAGGATGATGTTCATCACGGTCGTGCCGGTGACCGTCTCCGTAATCGTTCCGCTCGGATAATTGGAGGTAGTCACCGTGACGGGATCAGCATCCAATTTATCGATCAGATCCCAAAATGCAGTTTCAAGGTCGGGATAAGCTGCATTGCAGCGGGGGTCAAGCGCGCAGGCTGCGAATAAGGTCTTCAGTCCCGAATCGATTGCCTCCGGATACTTGCTAAACAGGTTGGTTTCCACCGGCACGACCGAGTCCAGCACTGCGGTCTGGACGATTTCAGGATAATCACGCATGATGACCTGCGCCAGGCGTGTTCCGTAGGAAGCGCCATACAAATTCACTTTGCGATAGCCCAGCAGGTCGACGATATCCTTGACGTCGGCTGCGCTTTCGAGGGTTGTATAAGCTTTTAAATCAATCCCCTTGGCGGTCATGATCCCCTGGCATGAGTAAAAGGAAGTGGAATAGACCAGCTCGCGGGTGCTGCCTGCGATCAGGCCGTGAATATCCTGGGAATAGGTTTTGGTCAGTTCATCGCACGGCAGGGAGGGGTCGGACAAGCCGGTCCCGCGCTGATCGAAGACGATGAAGTCGCGCTCAGCTAAAAAGGGTTCGACCAGCACGTGGTAGGCATCCGCGCTCAGCTGGACCGCCTGGGCGCCCGGTCCTCCCTGCAGGAAAATGACCGGGTCGGGCTGCGGGTTGTCGCTAAAGCTGCGGTATACCGCCACTGCCAGACGGATCGTATGCGACGGGTCGCCGCTGCGATCTTCGGGGACTACCACATACCCGCATTCAACGTCCACTCCCAGGGGGGTGTCAAAGGCACAGGCCTCTTCCTGGAAAAGGGGGGTGTAGGCGACTGTCGGTCTTGGGGTGGGGAGGCTCGTCGGCGGGATGAGCGTCGCTGTCGGCTCGGAGGTTGGATCGGCCGGGTTATTCGTGGCCGTCTGCGCCGGGAGCAGTAGGGCTGTCGGGATATCGACGGGAACCGGCGAAAGCAATTGGGTCAACTGGCCGTTGAGATACAGAAAAACGACCCCCGCACCACAAACGATCAACGCCGCGATGAAGAGCAGCGCGATGACGAGACCCGTGCGCGAGCGTTTGCGCGGGGGCGCAGCAGGCTGGACTTCACGGGGTACGGCGGCCGAGATTGGCAGAGGCGGTAAAGGCTTTTGCGCGTCAAGCAGTTGATCTCTGAAATCATCTTCCTTAGAAGGCGCGGGAGCAGTCGGGGATCCTTTTTGGGACTCTTCGGGTTTGAGCGCTTCCGGGCCGGGAGGCTGGTCCGCGTAAAAAGGCGCTGGCATATTCCGAGGGTCATCCGGGAGCACTTCAGGCTTGAGCGCCTCCGGGACGGGAGGTTGGTCCGCATAAAAAGGCGAATGTGGGCTGGACGCTGGTACGTCCCGGGATTCATCCGGAAACTCTTCGGACCTGATCGCCTCCGGGACGGGAGGTTGGTCCGCGAAAGCAGGCGCTGGCGGGCTGGGCGCTGGTACGTCCAAGGATTCATCTGAAGGTACTTCAGGCCTGATCGCCTCCGGGACGGGAGGTTGGTCCGCGAAAGCAGGCGCTGGTGGGTTGGGTTCAGGTGCAACCGGGGATTCATCCGGGAACTCTTCGGGCTTGATCGCCTCCGGGCCGGGAGGTTGGTCCGCGAAAGCAGGAGCTGGCGGGCTGGGTTCTGGCTGCATCCGGGGATTCATCCGGGAACTCTTCGGGCTTGATCGCTTCCGGGCCGGGAGGCTGGTCTGCGTCAGCAGGAGAAAGTGGGCTGGGCGCTGGCTCATCCCGGGATTCATCTGAGGCTACTTCGGGATTGATCGCTTCCGGGCCGGGAGGCTGGTCCGCGTCAGCAAGCGCTGGTAAGCTGGGTTCGGGTGCAACCGGGGATTCACCTGAGGCTACTTCGGGCTTGATCGCTTCCGGGACGGTAGGTTGGTCCGCGTCAGCAGGAGAAAGTGGGCCGGGTGCTGGCTCATCCCGGGATTCATCTGAGGCTACTTCGGGCTTGATCGCTTCCGGGCCGGGAGGCTGGTCTGCGTCAGCAGGCGCTGCTGGGCTGGGTTCCTGCGAGTTGGGAGCGGGTGCGCTGGGCGCTGGCTCCGACAGGCGCTCCAAGAGCTGTTTGGCTCCAGCATGGCCGGGATTGATGGTTAGGACCCGCCGAAAACAATATTCGCGCTGGGCAGGATCGGAACAACTGGCGCCCAGTAAAAACCAGCCCTGCTCCGATTGCGGATCTTCCTTGACCACTTGCGCAAAGTACGCGGCGGCGCGCTCTAAATCACCCCCCTTGGCTGCCGCGATACCAGCCCGAATGTTTTCTTCTTTGGACATCCTACCCTCTTTTTTTCGGCCGACGATCGTACTACTATTCTATAACAAGAGTAAGGGTTTGCATAATTCGATTCTACATTACACTCTCGTTACAAATTTACGGGCTGGCGCCGATTTTCCCTTTTAGATCCGGGCGCTTTGCGATCCAAGTCGCTCCCCGATAGGCGCAGATACCAAAAAGGCAGGTCGCACATCTTGCATGACCTGCCTTTCTTCTATTCCTGAGGCAATCTCTGGGTGCCGTGATCGGCTGATCAACCAATCAGAAGACTACAGCTCGCTCGAGCGGCTGCCAATCCGGTCCGTGGCGCGCGCAATGAAGGCGCTCAACGGAATGTCGTTCTCCTGGCTGCCATCCCGCACCCGCAGCGAGACCGTCCCGGCTTCCATTTCATTATTACCCACCACCAGCATATACGGAACCTTCATCAACTGCGCATTGCGGATCTTGGCGTTCATGCGGTCGGAGCCCAGGTCGGCGCTGGCCCGCAGGCCGGCCTGCTTCAATTGCCCGGCGATGTCCTCGGCATATTCGTTCTGCCCGTCCGTGATCGGGATGACGCGCACCTGTTCCGGCGCCAGCCAGACCGGGAAAGCCCCGGCGTAGTGTTCGATCAGGAAGCCGATCATGCGCTCGTGCGTGCTGAGCGGCGCGCGGTGGATGCACAACGGCACCTCATCCTGCCCGTCACGGTTCGTGAATTTCAGGTCGAAGCGCTCGGGCACCGCAAAATCGACCTGGTTGGTCGCCAGCGTGAACTCGCGTCCGATGGCCGACCAGATCTGGACGTCGATCTTGGGCCCGTAGAACGCGGCCTCGTCTGCGACTTCCACATATGGCACACCACCGTTGTCCATCGCGCGGCGCACCATGTCCTCCGTCTTGAGCCACAGGCGCTCGTTATCGACATACTTCTTGCCGAGTCCGGCCTTGCCGTGCAGCGACAGGCGCATGATGTACTTTTCGATCCCGAACAGGTCGAAGTATTTCTTGTACAGGTCGATCACGCCCAGGAACTCCTGCTCGAACTGTTCCTCAGCGCAGTAGATATGGGCATCGTTCATCTGCATCGAGCGCACGCGCATCAGGCCAAACAGCTCACCGGATTTCTCGTAGCGGTAGCAGGTGCCGTATTCGGCCAGGCGCAGCGGCAGCTCGCGGTACGAGCGCGGCCGGGCTCCGAAGATCTTGTGGTGCATCGGGCAGTTCATCGGCTTGACATAGTAGCGCACGCCCTCCAGCTCCATGGGCGGGTACATCGATTCGGCGTAGTACGGCAGGTGACCGGAGCGGATGAACAGGTCTTCTTTCGTCAGGTGCGGCGTACGCACGCGCACGTAGCCAGCCTTGGTTTCCATTTCCTTGGCCAGATCTTCCAGTTCCTCAATCATCACGCCGCCATTCGGCAGCCAGAGCGGCAGGCCGGGGCCGACCTCGTCATCGAAGATGAAGATCTCCAGTTCCTTGCCCAGCTTGCGGTGGTCGCGCTTTTTGGCTTCCTCCAGCATGTGCAGGTATGCTTTCAACTCGTCCGGCTTCTGCCAGGCCGTGCCGTAGATGCGCGTCAGCATCTTGTTGTTCTCGTCGCCGCGCCAGTAAGCCCCGGCGACCGACATCAGCTTGATGGCTGACGGGTTGATCTCCTTGGTGTTCGCCACATGCGGGCCGCGGCACAGATCGACAAAGTCGTCCTGCCTGTAGATCGAGATCTCCGGCTTCTCGTCCAGCGGCTCGCCGTACTCATCGAAGCCGCCCTGCTCCAGCCCGTCGATCAATTCCAGCTTGTAGGGCTGGTCCTTGAAGATCTTGCGCGCTTCGTCCGCCGGGACCACTACCTTGACGAAGTCGTGCTGGCCGGCGATGATCTGGCGCATGCGTTTCTGGATCGCATCCAGGTCCTCTTCCTTGAGCGGCTCGGGCAGGTCGAAGTCGTAGTAAAAGCCGTTCTCGACCGGCGGACCGATGGTGTACTTGGCTTCCGGGAACTTCTCGAGCACGGCCTGCGCCATGACGTGCGCGGCCGAGTGGCGGATGCGATAAAGCTGCGAATCCTGGTAGCGTTCGTTCTTATGTTCAGCCATGTCTATCTCCTTACCTCTCTGCCCTCCCCCCTTGCGGACGGGGTGAGGGGACGTGGGGTCCTAAATAAAAAACCTCTCGCCCATTCCGGGGCGAGAGGCGTCCTTTACAGGATATTGCTCACGCGGTTCCACCCGATTTACTCCCTGGGTCTCGCGTTGTGCTGCGCACGCCGCGACCTGCGGAGTATCTCTTGCAGCCTGTAACGGGGCCAGCCGTTCTTTTTACTCGTTGACAGCCAACTACCGTCAACTTTCGAATTTCCGCTCGCGGGGGGTCTTCAGCAGGTGGGCCTGGAGCCGGCTTTCAGTCTGTGGCCGCGCTCTCCCTGGCAGGCGCCGGGCCGCTTACTCGTCCCGGTCGATGCGTTTGGATAGTAGTTGGTCCTATTATAAGCCGGATTTAAAGTCTGTCAAGCCGGCCTTACCGAAATCCGCGCGCTCCACCTACGAGCCCGGTTCGGGCGGCGTGTATTCCCACATATCATCCAGCGAATAACGTTGGGTGTCCATTCCGCCGTAGATGATAAAGCTGTGCCGGGTCGGATCGAAGAACATGACATACGCATCGCGCGGACTGGGCGTAGCGTTGTATTTGCGTCCGATCTCCTCCAGCGCCGCGACCAGGTCGGCCATGGCTTCCATTTCCGCTTCCGGCGAGGAAAAGCCGAAGGGTTGGTGCAGCATCTACAGGCCGACCGAATAGCCCGAATGGGGGATTGAAGCGCATATTTGGAACCCTACAATACCTGTTTATTCGACCCGCCTGCGCATTCCCGAGTCCCGACATTTTACTGGCGCCGGTCAACTGATCCTGGATAACTTTAGCGTTAACGTGGAGGTCAAGATGAAAGGCTGCAGTTCCCCATTGGCATGGTTTTTTGTCGCGCTCGGCGTGCTGTCCCTCGGGTTGGGGTTTCTCAACTACCGGCACGAGCAGGCCCTTTTCGCCAGCTACGAGCCGGCTACGGCCACGGTGACCAAATGGGAGCCCGATCGTAATTACGGCACCCCGGATTTTTGCCCGGTGTACGAGTTCACCACCAGGTCCGGGGAAACCCGCTCCTACACGGGCGATATTTGCGATCCCAAACCGGATCCCAGCACGGTTGGGCGCCAGACCGAGGACATCTACTACGATCCGGCCAACCCGTATAGCCCGGTCGAGAGCCGGGGCTGGATGGGCAGCGAAGGCAGCGGTTTGCTGCTCGGCAGCGCGTTTTTCGTGTTCTTCGATGGGCTGGGGCTGTTCATTTTCCTGCTCCCGCTCCTACAAAGGATGTTCAAAGGCGGAAACGCGAAGCGAGCGGCGGTCCCGGCGGCAGGCCTGGGCGGGCTGGAGCCGGCGCAGGTTCGAGCCTCGGAGAGACTCAACCAGGCCCAAATTGCCCTGGCCCAGATCGAAGAACTGAAATCCATGCGGGACGCCAATCAAATCAGTGAAGCGGACTACCAGAAGAGGAAGCGGGAGATCCAGTCCAAATTGATCTCGTAGCTCGCGCCGAAAGCCCTGGGACGCAAAGGGGAAAGGGGATGTGACGTCTCCCGTCGTCGCACGCGAAGGCGGGAGACGATGCTATAAGGTCTCCCGACCCTGCGACACCGTTCGTGCCGCGAGCACGCCGGTGCCGACAAGGGGGAGAGGGCTACCGCCACCGGCTGGACAGTTCGTTCAGCCGGGCGATCTCGTCTTCCGATAACTTGAATTTCATCGCCGCGGCGTTTTCCTGCGCCTGGCGCACCTTGGTCACGCCGGGGATGGTCACGACCGCATCCCCCTGCGCATTGATCACCCAGTTCAAGGCCGCCTGCCCGGGCGTAGCGTTGTATTTGTGCCCGATCTCCTCCAGCGCCGCGACCAGCGCACGCGCTTTTCTCGACCCCGCCGCGCAGCCTGGCGCGCCAGAACCAGGATTTATGCCCTAATAGTTCTGGGTTCTGGTGATACTTACCGGTCAACAAGCCCGAGGCCAGCGGGGTATAGGCAATGAGCGTCACGCCCAGTTCCCGGGCGGTCTCCAGGATGCCGTCCGTTTCGATCGAGCGGTCCAACAGGCTGTAGCGCACCTGGTTGACTGCCAGGGGCAGCCCGCGCTTTTGCAAAGCGGCGTGCGCCCGGCGCATGCGCTCGGGGTTGAAATTGCTGACCCCCACCGAGCGGATCTGGCCGGCCTCGACCAGGTCGGCCATGGCTTCCATTTCCACCTCCGGCGAGGAGAAGCCGAAGGGCTGATGCACCATGTACAGGCCGATCGAATAGCCGTCTAAATAACGCAGCCGCTCCTGAATTGTGTGCGGGATGTTGCGGGCGGTTCGAAAAAGCGGCCACCACTTGGTCGCCACCAGGACTTCCGCATCCTTTTTCCCGGCAGCCTTTAACGCCGTAGAAAGCGAGGCCTCGGAGACCCCGCCGCCGTACAACTCGGCCGTGTCGAACCAGTTGATCCCGCCCTCCAGCCCGGCCTTGACGATGGCGTTCTTTTGCTCCTGTGCGATGACCGGGAAGGCGGAACCCACCAAGCCGCCACCACCCGCGAATTCCATCATCCCCAATCCGATCGGCGTGACCCGGATGTCCGTCTTTCCCAGCCTGCGCATGGCAAGCGATCCTTTAGTAGGCATAGTTTTTTCCTTTCAAAGAGATGGACGTGCTGGAGGCTGGAAATTTTACACCCATCATCTTCGGGCTGTACTGCCCCCTCCCCCAATTACGGAGTGCGGCGCAAATATCTGAAACGAATTTCTGTTCAATCAAGCCACTCGAGGCTGACCAGTTCTTCGACTGTTCGAAATTCCCGATCACCTGTGAGGATCATAGCGCCTTCCCGCTGGGAAGCCGCGACGACCAAGGCGTCTGCGTAAGAAAGGGCATAGTTGGCTTTGATATGCGCAGCTGATAGCACAGACTGTTCGTCGACAGGCAGGATTTCAATCGGCAATTGTCGCAACAATGCCAGCGTATCCTGCGCCTTGGTTATTCCTCCCCTACGCTCTGTTATGTAAAGGATTTCACCCAGGTTGATGAGCGGCAAAAGCAGGCGGTATTTTTCTTTCCTGGCTTCTTCGAAAAGTGTTTCGATCCGTGCTGCAGCCGGCTCGTCGGTCAGATAAGCTAAAAGAGCAAAGCTGTCCAGGATCAGGCCAGGCAAATCAGCCATTGCGTTTACCCCCTGGAATCTTCGCGTTCACGTTCCCTGGCACGTTCTTTCAATAGATCATCCGTCAGGCCAGGCAAGTCTTTCAATAAACCACGCCCACCTTTGATGGGGTCTTTTAAGGCCGGGACAATCGACAGCACGCCGCCATAATCTACAATCACCACTTCGGTGCCTGGCGTAAGATGGTATTTTTTTCTCAATTCGGCAGGGATCACCACCCAGCCCTTATTGGATATCCTCAGAGAGGTCATATCAGGCTCCTTGTTATACTTTTATGCAAAAAAGTATAACACTATTCAGCCTTTGTATCCCCCTCCCCCAACTATAATTCCAGCGTAGCCAGCAGCTCCTTCAGCGCCAGCAGCTCCTCTACGGACAGGGTCACGCCTTTGCCGCGCCGCTTGCGATCCGGCGACCAGTCGCGCAGATCGTATCTGGCTTCCCGCTCGTTCCAGCTGACCAGGTTGAGCTCCTTGGTCCAGCCTGAAGCGGACTTGGAGAGCACGCCCACCTGTTTCAGGATCTCATATTTGATCTCGGACATGGTTCAGGCCTCCTTTTTAATTTTCATCACAAAGATAACCGCCATTCTATCCCCCACGCAATAAAAAGCGCCAGAACTTGACCGCCTGCCAGGTCCAGAAAGCGGGCACACGCTGACGGTATTCCGCATAGCCGGGAAAACGCTCCAGCAGTTCGCGCTCCTCGACCAGGCGGGTCCAGCCCGTCATCCCCAGCGGGGCCAGCAGGGCAAAGACCAGCGCCGGCCAGGTACCGTTCAGCAGGCACAGGCCGATGATCACCCGCAGCACACCCGAGTAGACCGGGTGGCGCAGGATGCTGTAAATCTGCCGATCCACCAGGCGGCTTTCGGCGGGATAGTAGACGTACAGCAAGGCCAGATTGTCCGCACCGAAGGTCCAGATGCCGCGCGCCCACAAGGCTGCGCCGATATTCAGAAAGACCCAGCCCAGCAAGTACAGGTAGACCTTCCACCAGACAGCCGGGATTTCGATGCCGGGCATATAGGCGCAGTGGGCCACGGTCGCAAAGATAACCGCCAGCCCCGGCAGCACGAAACGCACGAAAGCCTCCCGGTAGGCCAGTTCGCGTATTTGGCCTGGTAGGCACGCCTGCGCCAGAAGAATTGACCCGTGATCACGAAGCCCAGCGTCAGGGCCAGGATTTGCCCGTCCGGCTGCCAATCCGGGATCAGACGGTCGCTCCACAGGAAGAACAGCGTTGCCAGCACAAAGACGGCCAGCGCGCGCAGTCCCAGCTTGAGCCGTCCCGGCGCGCTGCCCAGGTCGGGGAAATGCGCGCTGAGTTCGGGCAGGCCCGGAAAATTCATCCTGCGAGGCCCCGCGTACCGAAGACCCAATCCCAGATCGGGGAGCTGACGCCAAAACGGGTGTCCGCATCCTTATAGTGATGCTGCATATGGTAACGTTTGATATATTTTGCATATCCCGCGCGCATCGGGAAGTGGTGCGTGGCGTAATGGGTCAGGTCGTATGCCAGGTACCCGATGATGAAACCCGACATGAGCGGCGCGACCCACTGCGGAGCCTGGAGCAGGACGGCCAGGATCAGGTAGAAGGAGCCGTAGAAGACGACCAGCCCCGGGAGGCTGACCGGGAGCGGCATGACCAGGCGGGTTTTTACCTGCGGCTGGGCATGGTGGATGCCGTGGAACATGAAAAAGATGCGTTCCTGGCGCGGAGTGCGGGGCTTGTAATGGAAAAGGAAGCGGTGCAGCGTATACTCAGCCAGGGTCCAGATGAAGAGACCCGCCAGGAAACCCAGCGGAATATAAACCGGGAAGGCCGGGCCGGGGGCTTTCAGCACGGCAGAGACGATGAAAAAGTACCGCCACGGGCAGCCAGATTAGGATAATCGTCAGCGGGCTGATGTGGGTGAAGAATTCCAGAAAATCGGACTCGAACAGGCGGATGGGCTGCGCGTCACGCCGGGTATCTACCGTTAAATGATCCATGTTAGTTCCTCCACCTTGATTCTACACCGGAACCGGCGGGGGGGCAGCGGGGATCACGACCCCCACCGCCTTTACCCTGCGGGCACGAAGCGGCACCTACCGCTCCGCTATGCTTCGGGTACAATGTCACTTCGCTCGCACATCTGGAATGCGATTTTAGAATGCCATAAACTGGAAAAATCGGACAAGTCCGATTTTTCCAGTTATTCATCAACGCAGCCTGCTTCAGGACCGTTCGGGTGGGATATCCCTTTCGTTTCAGCGGCCAGCCAGGGACTCCCGGACCCGCTCGGGAGTGAACGGGATCTGGCGCAGGCGTACGCCCGTGGCGTCGAAGACGGCATTGGCCACCGCCGCAGCAGTCGTCACCGTCGAAGGCTCTCCCGCGCCCACCGCCGGCTGGTCGGGACGGTCGATCAGCACGATCTCCACCTCGGGCACCTCGGAAAAGGTCAGGATCGGATAGGTCTCCCAATCGACGCTGGTGATGCCCATTTCATCGAACTGCACTTCTTCCTTGAGCGCCCGGCTGAGGGACTGGATCACGTTGCCCTCGATTTGATTCTTCACCCCGTCCGGGTTGATGATCAGCCCGCAGTCGTGCGCCACGACGATGCGCTCCACGCGCACGACGCCGCTGGACAGCTCCACCTGCACCTCGGCGATGCAGGCCACGATGGCCTGGTCGTTCTCGTAACGGGCGAAGGCAACCCCGCGCCCTTCGGCCAGTTCGGCCTCCTTTTTGTGTGAGGCTGGCGCCGGGCGCACCTGCCAACCGGCCCGCTCGGCGGCGGCCTCCAGGACCATCCGCTCGCGCGGGTCCTTCAGATAGCGCAGCCTGTATTCCAGCGGGTCGACACCCGCCGCCGCCGCCAGCTCGTCCATGAACGATTCGTTGGCAAAGGTGTTCTCGCAGCCGCCCAGGCTGCGGAAGGAGGAGGCACGCAGCAGCGAATTCGGCAAATAATGGACCGTCACGCGCTGGACCGGGAAGGCGTAATTGGTCGAGGCGTTGCGCTCGGCCCCAAAGGAGAAGCGGGACTGCGGTGCGGGCTGCCCGGAGAGCAGTTGCGCCGCCACAAGCTGGCCCGCAAAGCGCGCGCGGGCCACGTGCGAGGGCGACCAGACCTGGTAATCCCAGGCGACCACCTCCCCCTGCGCGTCCAAGCCGCCGCGCACTTCCATCACCATCGCCGGGGACTTCGGCTCCCAGACGAACTCTTCCTGGCGCGTCCACTGCACCCGCACCGGCCGGCCGACCGCCTGGGCCAGGATGGCGGCATCCGCGGCCGCATCGTCCGAGCCGTTCTGTCCGTAGCTTCCCGCGCCTTCCACGTGGATCAAATGGACGTTTTCGGGCGGCAGGTCGAGCAAGCCTGCCAGCGCGCCGCTCAGCGGATAAGGTCCGGGCGTGCTGGCCCAGACCGTGACCTGGTCGCCCTTCACTTCGGCCACGGCGCAGGAAGGCCCGATCGAGGCGTGGGCGTGGAACGGCTGGTAATACGTGGCGTGCAGCTTTCGGGTCGCCCCCGCATAGGCTTGCTCGAAATCCCCCTGCTGGCTCCAGGATGTTATCGTCGGTCGGCTGATCGCGCAGTGCGGTATACAGGTCTTCCATGCGCGGATATACCGCCGTCTCCTGCCATTCGACCTTGAGCCGCTCGGCGGCCTGGATGGCCCCCGCTTCGCGTTCCGCCACCACCCCGATGAAATTGCCGCGCTGCACCACCTTCACCAATCCGGGGACGTCCTTCACGGAGCTTTCGTCCAGCGCGACCAGCACCGCCCCAGGGCTGGGCGGGCGCACCAGGCGCGCGTGCAGCATCCCGGGGACGCGTACGTCCTGGATGAAGCTGGGCTGGCCGGCCACCTTACGCGGCAGGTCTTCGCGCGGCGTCGACGTGCCGACAATCCGGTAGCTCTCCGGCGGCTTCAGCGGAGCGCGGCTCGTTACCTGCAGCTCGAACAGTTTGCCAGCCATCAGTTCGGCGTAGGTCACCGAACGTTCGGGATTCTTCTCGACCGAGATGACTCCCTCACGCACGCTCAACTCATCCGGCTCTACATCCAGGCGTTCGGCCGCCATCGCGAGCATGGCCTGCCGCGCCTCGGCCGCAGCCTGGCGCAGCGCCGTACCGCTACCGCTGATCGTCATGCTTCCGGCGGTGTAGCCCTCATCGGGCGTCAGTTCGGTATCCCCCATGACCATCCGCACCCGCTCGAGCGGCAGGTCCAGTTCCTCGGCCACGATCTGCGCCAGGGCGGTGCGCACGCCGGTTCCCAGTTCGACTTTTCCGCTGAAGGCGGTCACCGTATTGTCGGGCTCGATCGCCAGCCAGTCATCCAGGTTGTCGCTGACCTGGCCCCAGACCGCTTCGCGCCGGCCTGAGCCGGGACGTTCAGTGCGCCGGCTTTTTCCGGGATTGGGGGTCCAATTTTGTGCTGCCATCAGGCCTCCAATCCGGATAACAGGGCCTCGGCCCGCCGCACAGCGCGCAGGATGCGCAGGTGCGAGCCGCAGCGGCACAGGTTCCCGTCCAGCGCTTCCCGGACTTGCGCGTCGCTCGGGTGCGGCGTTTCCCACAGCAGGGCGGCGGTCCGGATGATCAACCCGTTCAGGCAGTAGCCGCATTGGGCCGCCTGTTCTTCGAGGAAGGCCTGCTGCACCGGGTGCAGTTCCCCTTCTGCGATCAGGCCTTCGAGCGTGGTGATACGCGCCCGGCCGACATCCGCTACCGCCAATTTGCACGACGGCCTGGCCCGGGCCCCGACCAGGACCATGCAGGCGCCGCAGGTCTCCTCGCCGCAGCCAAACTGCGGACCGGTCAGTCCCAGCTCGTTCCGCAGCACGTACAGCAGCGGCGTATCCGCGGCGGACTGGACGGTGTGCGGCCTGCCATTCACGATCAGTACGATCTCATCGGACATGTGAATTTCCTTCTGGGCCGGTTTCTTTTTTTGTGTACAGGTGATTATTAGACCGAACGCCGGGCTTGTCAACCGCCCCTGAATGGATGGGCATCATTTCCCTTACCAGGTAAATGAATGGTTAACCTTCCCCCTCAATCCCGCCGCGCTCCGCTTGCGGGACAGGCTGCGGACTTCCGCGCCACTTATCTCGTGATCACCTATTTTCCGGGAGAGAATGCTGGCGAAAAAAATCCCACATGATTTCGGTGGCATCGATATCCCGGTTGATATTCCCAACAATTATTTTTGGCAAAGCGCCTCCTCCCGGCCAGGAATGCCCCCCACCAGAGATAGAATAAAAAATCACATCGCCATTACCAATGTTATTTTTGAATTGGATACCGCTCACAGCCCCTATGGCAGGTAGATCAAGCGGCACATCCTCGCATCCATTATAGCCAGCCAGGGCAGCCACCCACTCCGGGATGGAAGGTAAAGAGAAGGCGGTCGACCCAGCTGGCCGGCCCAGGTATGGGACGATCGGATCTTTTGTGCCATGAAAAACGATGGTTGGCACTGGTCGGGATGGATGAAATTCACTCCATGAGAACGGGTAAAAACCCGAAACAGAACCGATGGCAGCAATACGGTCCGGGAGTTTACAAGACAGGACAAATGCCATACCACCACCGTTGGACAGGCCATTCACATAGATACGGGTGGGATCTACGCTGTATTCGGCTTCCAATTTGCCGATCAAATCCGAGATAAAGGTGACGTCATCCATCAGGTCGATGTCGCTGTCTGGCATGGGGTACGTGTGCCAGCGCAGTGGGATTTGCGTTCCACATGGATAGACCACAATGAAGCCATATCGCCTGGCGAGATCGTTCCAATGGCTGATTTGCATCTGGTGCGCGGGCCATTCACCAAAACCATGCAAACTGATAACGAGCGGGGTGGGAGTGGCCGGGTTGTAGGCCTCAGGCACATACAGCAAGTAGGAGCGTTTCCTACCCTGTGAGACCAGTGTTCCATTCGTGCGATTAACAAACGTTAACAGCAATCCCGAGAAACTTAAGGCAAATCGAAAAAACCGGTTATTCATCGTTGATCAGCTATCCTGTGATAAGTCAGGCCGTTCGTTTTACAAGCCCAGCATCCTCAGTCCCGAGACCAAAATAATAGCGCCCACGATCCAGAATACCAGGGTCAGGATGATGACGTTATTGGCGATCAACCACTCGCGCGCCTCGACCAGGAATGAAGCAGAACGCCTGGAAGCAACCAGGGTCAGGAGCACGGGGCCGAGGATTGAGATCGATCCGATCAAGGTGAACACGGCTATCGCGGCCGCAAGTTGCCCGTAACCCAGTCTTGCTCTGATGAATGACGCTCCTGCAGCAATGGACAGCGTCAGGTTTTTGCCATTTGTGACGATCATCAACGCGCCCAGAAGGAAAGCGCTGCTGAGAGATAGCCTGTCAACGGCCTCCATCCATTTTGGTTTTTTCACCTCGGAAGGTTTCTTCGGACGTCTGCGAATGGTGATGAAACCCAGGTAGAGTTGAATGACGCCAAGCAGAATCTCAAGGGAGCCGACCCAAATCACCGCGCTGCCTCCCAACGCCTGCGTGACAGCTTGACTGGCCAATATGGTCAGGGTGACTGTGCCAGACAACGCAAACATCCATCCCAAAGAATATGCGAACGCCTTTGCCTGGCCTGCCTGAGCGGAGGTCAGCATGAGAAGAAGTCCTGCGATTGGCATCGCACTTAATGCGATACCAACCGCATCAGGCAGTTTCTGTGCGATTGCAGTCCACACGGCATTTCCTCATAGTATCCATCATCAGAGTCGCTTGGTTGAGATCACCCTGTTTTTTCCCGATTTCGTCGGCCACCGAAAGCCAGCGTGTACAGCGCGGATCAGGCCGCTTCCGTTGCGGGCTCTTCCTGCTCAGCCGCCAGGCCTGGCACGGGTACATCTTCGTGATACCAATCGTCGATCGGGGACCACATCTTGCAGCGCGGACACTGGGTGTCGTGCCAGACTTTCGCACAGCGCGGACAGATGCCGTGGGTGGCAAAGGTGTGCCAGTTATGCCCGCAGCCCGGTTTGCATTGCCACAGCAGCCTCGGGGAGGGGCTGAAATCGCATTTGGGACAGGCAATTCTCATTTCACAAGCCTCATCGCACCGCAGGGTACACCATCATGGTATGACGTCAAACTATTCAGCAGAAACTTCCAAACGATAGGGCTTAAGCTGGTATCCCATCGCCCGCATGATAGCGTTGATACTATCCAGGCGCGGGTTGCCTTTGGCGGAGAGCGCTTTTTGCAAGCCCTGGCGGGTCATACCGATCTCTGCGGCCATCGTCGAAAGTCCCTTGACGCGGGCGATCACGCGCAAAGCCGAAAGCAGGGCGGCTGAATCGCCATCCCGGGCATAATCGCCGAAGATTTCGTTCAAAAAATCTTCGATCTCTTCGGGGCGCTCTGTGAAATATTCAACGCTGATTTGATCCAAATTGCGATAATCAGTCATGGCTCAAATACTCCTTCCAGTAAGCCTGGGCCTGCCGGATGTCCCTGCGCTGGCTGTCTTTATCGCCGCCACACAACAAGACCACAATTGTGTCGCCGTCTTCGCCAAAATAAACTCGGTAGCCGGAGCCAAAAAAGAAGCGCAGTTCGCTGACCCCACCGCCGACCGGTTTGCAATCACCGAAGTTGCCGCTTTCGAGCCGAAAGAGACGCTGGAGAATGCGCCGCCGGGTACCAGCATCGCGCAGGCCCAACAGCCAGTCGTTGAAGGGCTCTTTGCCGGCTGTGTCATGGTAGACGATCACGGTTTTGGAGGTTGTGGGCATCGACAGACCTGTTTTGCCATGAGTATACCACCGCAAACTATAGTTTGCAATCTAAAACTTAATCAAATCTGCGTGGATCACTTTCCCCCTTTCAGGCGTTAGCAATAAGCTACCTTACCAGCGCACCGGCATTTCGCCGCTGATTAATTTGGGAGGCAGCGCGGACACTGGGTGTCGTGCCAGACTTTCGCACAACGCGGACAAATGCCAAGCGTGGCAAAGGTGTGCCAAGCTTGCCCGCAGCCGGGCCGGCATTGCCACAGCAACCTCGGGGATGGACTAAAATCGCATTTGGGACAGGCAATTCTCATTTCACAAGCCTACTCGCCTAGGTACCCAGCAAAGGCTTACACGCTTCTTCCAAAATCGGCGGTAGCAGCCTGGACAATCCCTTTTCATCCGTATAAGTCTCGATCATCACCTCTCCAATAACGGAATTCTTTGTGTCCAGTTGGTCTTTGATTTTATCCACTTGAGCTTTAATATGATCGTTTCTTTTCTTGTGTTCAACTTCACTTATCCCCACCACGATCAGCATGGTAAACTCCCCGACATTTAGTTTCTCTCTTTTAAAGAAAATATAGTTTCCGAACAACACGCCGAAGATATCCCCCAAAAAAGTTTTGGGCCGATCGGATGTTTCCTCGATTTCAACCAAGACGAGAGTTTTACCTGAGCTTTGCTCGACAATGGCGATATCCAGTTGGCTTAATTCGTCTTGTTTGCCATACTCCTTCTCAAGCGTGGATACGATTTTCCCGACCTTATCTCCCGATACACCATGATCGTAATATACATCGCACCCATCAAGTTTTAGGCCATTTGCGATTTCTGCTGTCAACTCGCCATGTTTTTTCATATGCATCAATCCTTTCTAGCCGGTCTGTCAAACCTCCGCGCGCAATCTTTGTTCATTGGACAATCTGTACAGTTTGGTTTCAATGCAAAACACCAGCGACGACCAATTTCCCACAATGGTGCATCTAATTCGCCAGGGAAGGCGGGATGCATCTTTCGCGTGGCGGCCATCGCCGCTTCTTCTGTGATTTCCTCGCTAACTCCCAGGCGGTATGCTACCCGCATGGTATGGACATCCGATTTGATATCCATGCGGGTGCGGTCACTGAAGCGCACTCCAAATCCTTTTTCGATCAATAACACCCCCATATTGGCAATCCCTTCACCGACCCCATAAATAGATTGCAGTGTACGGTCAACATCGGCTGCCCGTTTGTCCCTCCACAGATTGGCTGCATCCCCATCACATTCTTCCACCACAATGCGAGTTATTTCCTTGATGGTTCTAGGGGCGGCATTCGTATAGCGTGGCTTTCGCGGCAAGCGATTAATAAGTTTCCCCAATTCTTCCAAGGACATTTGATGTATGAGCTGCGGATCGAGATGCCCCAAGTCATTTTTTATATCATATGGTACCGTCCAAATGACTTCTGCTTTAGCTCCGCGATCCAGACAAACAGCAAGAATGAAGGCGTAGGGGTCATTCTGGATCAACGGCTCTGCTTCCGGGACCACCGTTGGAAAGAGTCTTTCATTTTCAATCGTTTTCCCAAACTCCAACAACTTCTGCGTGATCAGGTTCAAACGCGAGTCATCGAGCATGATTACTCCCTTCGATCAATGCGGTCAGTCGTTGCAATTGCCGACCGATGGAGAGTCCTTCCAACGGAATTTGAACATGCGTCATATACGGAACCAAATATCTCCGGTATTTTTCGCCTGCCAGAAAAACGAATCGATCTTCCTTCAGATCCGTGTATTCGGCTAACTGGCGTATTACATAGGCAGCCCAACGTTTGATATTCGCGCTGGACATGTTGTTAAGCGTAAGGTCATACGGCTCGATTTCCTGCTCTAATCCCACCAGACCATATTTTGCAGATAGGATAAAGATTGTATCCGGTGCAAGCATAGAAGCATATTGCAAGTTCTTTTTGAAAAGCGGGCTGATATACAGATCGCGCGCCATGCACTTATGGTCACGCTTCTTGCTTACGCAGGATATTAAAACTATTTTATTCATAGTGGGAATAACATAACACTCCAAAGTATCTAAAAATCTAGTCTTGCATTAATTTTTTAAAATTTTTTCACGATGATATTCTAAAAATAGCTTATTTTCGGGAAACACCATACGTAACTTTTGATAATCTGCAATGTGAAATACTTCCACATCACGATTTGACAATTCGGTTGATATGATTATTGAGCCGTTTTCTCTAAATGAAATAAATCCACGATCAAACAACAAATCATAATTAGGAGTCAAAAGAAGACCATTGTAAGGATTTAATCTTTCCGAATTTGTAGAATTTCTCCAAGGTTTTATATGCGACGCTTTTATTAAGGACAAATTACTTATCCCTGTCAATGAGCAACTTCCCCATAACTTGATGAGATTTTCTCTAAATTTTCCTTGACCTATACGGCTATTTACCAGAGTCTGTTGTTCCGTTTCGGGTAAATATCTATATTCATCAAAATGTGAATTCAAATCGTCGAAAATAGTTTGAGTAATTGGTAACGTCTCTATTAAAAAAATAAATTCGCTTGGTTTGTTGATGTTTTCTTGGTACTCAATAAGACTTATTTTCCCATAATATATAAAGGACTTATGATGAGTATCGCGGTAGAACAGATGGATTTCGTCCCCATGATCCCCTGATTTTATTATTCTATTGTCTGATCCATGTTTGTCCTCGCCCTCCCAAAATAACAGATTTTCATCTATGTAATCATTGTATTGTTGCAAGGCTTCTTGTTTTTCTTTTGTAACAAATAGAATAATAAATTTTTTATTGCTTGGCGTAACTACTCCTCTGGATAGTGGGTGAAAACTTTTATATCCCCATAGCGAAGCTAAAAATGGTCGATCATACTCTTTTCCAATACGCAGAGTATCAAAATTTATATTCAAGCCATTCTCCTTATTCCCATTAAGATTATAGCTTCTTTTTTTTACCTAACTACTATCTTTTAGTTGTTGTAAGGCGGCTCCCGCCCGTTGACCGTGCTCTCGGGGCCGCCCGTGTTTCTAGGCTAACTCATCGACTTTCTGACACCC
>CAWBNG010000003.1:0-880352 GCA_963790075.1 uncultured Chloroflexia bacterium | reverse complement strand
CTTGGACCTAAGGAAGATGAAAGGTCTTTTTCCCCTAATTAGCGTATAATATTTTAGGGTTGGTTCGAGAGAATCATGATAATGCCTGACCAAGGTGATTTAAGGCATATAAGCCAATCACCTGTGTAGCAGATTTGAGAGGCCAGGGAAGATGAGTGCTGAATTTTTTGAAGCAATATATGCGGGGGATATAGTCGAAGTCGGGCGCATGCTGGCTGAGGATCCTCAATTGGTACATGCTGAGGACGATCAGGGACTTTCGCCGATCCTGGCTGCTGCATATCATGGCCATACTGATCTGGCGGATCTGCTTGCCAATCGCAAGGTCTTGCTGACGATCTTCGAAGCTGCTGCAACTGGCAAGGTGACGCAAATCATCCGTCTGCTGGCCAAGCGGCCGGACCTGGTCAGCGCGTACTCGCATGACGGATTCCAGCCGCTCGGGCTGGCCGCTTTTTTCGGGCACAAGGAGGCGGTCGAATACTTGATCAGGGCCGGGGCACCGGTTAATGCGGCTTCGCAGAATGAGACGCGTGTCATGCCGCTGCATTCGGCTGCAGCCAGGAGACACGTTACGATTGCCAGCGTGCTGATCGAGCATGGTGCTGACACCAACGCCCGGCAAGCTGGCGGCTTTACCCCCCTGCATTCCGCTGCCCAGAATGGCGACCTTCCGATGATCCAGTTGCTGCTTTTCAATGCGTCTGACCTGAAAGCCGAGACGGATGACGGCAAACGGCCGGTTGATCTGGCGGTCGCAGCCGGTCACCAGTCAGCCGAAAAGCTCTTGAAGAAAGAGATAACCAAGCGTTTCCGGAAGACAAATTCCTAGATCTCGAGCGTGAGAGTCGAAAGCGCCCGCAATTGCGGGCGCTTTCGAACTCTAGGCTGAGTTGTTAAAGGAAATATCAGGCCTTGTTGGTGCTGATATGGAACAGAGAGTATAGCGGGCAGAAGCCGGTGATGCCGGTCAGGAGCAAGACTACACCCAGCACATAAACGACCCACATCCAGGCCCCGCTGGCAGCACCAGTAATTCCAAGGAAAAAGAACACAATGCCCACGACGACCCGGAGAATCCGATCCCAGGCTGCTTCGTTTACCTTCATGTCGAGCCTCCTTTGCTCATTGCAAATGGTTGGTAAATCTGCTCTTTGGATGCGGGTAGGTGGGGAAAAGTTGCATCTATTTTGCGTCCAGTGTCAATAGCCTTCCGTTGGTCTTCAGCCAGCGGACATGTTTTTTATAGGTTGGTATGATGGCTGCCACGCCCCCCCAGAACTGCTTCGAATGATTCCTGTGTTTGAGATGCACCAGCTCGTGGACCACGACATAATCGATCACTTCCAAAGGAGCCATGATCAGCCGCCAGGTGAAACTCAGCGTCTCCTGGGTGCTGCAGGAACCCCAGCGCGTGCGCGCCGATGAGATGCGGATGCGCCCGTACTGAAATCCGTAAAGGTTGGCGTAATGCGCCACGCGTGCGCCAATCACCTCCGCCGCTTGCGCCTTGTACCAGCGGGTGAATGTCGCCTCAGCCTTGGGCAGCGCGGTGCGTGACAGACGCAGGCTGCCATCCAGGGCCAGCGCCGGGCGCTGGGATTTGACAATCTTGAGGGGATAGGACTTACCCAGATATAGAAAGACTTCCCCTTCGACGTATTGCTTCGCCGGGACATATTTCGCCCGCGCCTCGGCCTGCTTCCGCGCGACCCATGCTGGCCTTGCTCTCGACGAAGGCGCGGATTTGCTTTTCGGGCGTGCGCAGCGGCGCGCGAACGGTCAGCGAGCCGTTGGGTTCGACGATTAACGCGAGGCTGCGCCGGCGGCTGCGGATCAGACGGTCGATGGGAATGGGCACATTCAGCTCCTGAGGGGAATAAAAATTATGCAATATTTTACTGCGACCGGCATGTCAGTGAAGGACTGGATCAGACAGCCGGGCTAGATGGGCATAGTCCCATTATAATGGTCAAGAAAAGTCAGCCGAGTATGGAAATTACCCAAACGCTCTATGTGACCGACCCGGAAGATTGGCGCGCCTGGCTGGAAAAGCATTACGCCTCCGATACAGAAATCTGGCTGATCTATTATAAGAAAGCCACTGGTAAGCCGCGCATCACCTACAATGATGCGGTCGAGCAGGCGCTGTGTTTCGGCTGGATCGACAGCCTGGTCAAGTCGCTTGATCACGAACGCAGCGTCCAGCGCTTCTCGCCCAGGAAACCGAAGGCCGGGTATTCGCAGGCCAACAAGGAGCGCCTGCGCTGGCTTGTCAGTCAGGGAAAGGTGATTCCGGAAGTGCGCGCCACCCTGGATGAGGTCCTGGCAGATGAGTTTATCTTTCCACCCGATATCCTGGAGGCCATCCAGGCCAATCCGGAAGCTTGGGAGAATTACCAGAAGTTTTCGGAACCTTACAAACGCATCCGCATCGCTTTCATCGCGGGGGTTCGCAAGCGGCCGCAGGAGTTTCAGAAGCGCTTGCGCTATTTCATCCGCATGACCGCGCAGAACCGGCTGATCGGATTCGGCGGGATCGAAAAGTATTATTAGCGCAATCCCGGCTGTCCGGCGCACGGTTCGCTATTGTGTGGGCATCCCAAGGGGGTTGCGACAACAAAGTGCTTGTATTCACCAGAAAAAGATGTTACAATAAGTATAGACCTGTAGGTACAGGTTGGTATATGTTGATTGCGAAGGAATGGAACAGGATTCTTTATGAAAATCGAGCAGCAGGCCAAGCCCCTTTACCAGATCGTTTCGGACGCGCTCTTGGCCCAGATCGAATCGGGCGAGCTGAAACCGAACGACCGCTTGCCTTCCGAAAGCGAGTTGTGCGAACAGTATTCGGTCGCGCGCAACACCGTCCGGCGAGCGCTCAGCGAACTGGTCAACGACGGCATCCTGAAGACGGTCCCCGGACTGGGCACTTTTGTCCAGGATATCCGCCTGCCCAAGACGGCCGAATACCTGTACGGCTTCTCGCAGGAAATGGACCTGCACCAAAAGACGATTACCAGCCGGGTGATCGAAGCCAGGCTGATCAGTGCTGACCCGCTCCTGACCCGGCGCATGAAGTTGCAACTGGGCGCCGAAGTGGTTTTCCTGTACCGGGTGCGCCTGATGGACGCTGAACCGGTGGCGATCGAGCGCTCCTACTTGCCGCATGCTTTATGCCCGGGTATCCTGCAATACGATTTTAGCGAAGGCTCCCTCTACGAGACACTTTCGACGGTTTACAATCGTCGCCCGTATAACGCCGGCCAGGAGATCGAGGCGGGACTGGCGACACCTGAGGTGACTCGTCTGCTGGGATTGACCCCGCCGGCAGTGGTCTTGATCTTTCACCGCGAAACCTACCTGGCCTCGGGCGAGGTGATAGAATATGTGGACTCGGAACTCCGGGCAGACCGTTTTCGTTTTTACACCAACCTGCGCCTGCAATCCATTTCCAACGAAGCGACTTTCCGCAGGCTGCCAATCCATGCGAGCTGAGATTGATGACCCTTATATCGGACTCGGAACTTCAGGCTATCGTCGAAAAAGTAGTGCAGCGTACGCTGCACGGCCTGAACGTACGCGCTGAGGACGTGTCTGAAAAAAAGGATCAATCCGTTGCCAGCTCACCTGAGCAGCGCAGTGTTGCCTTAGGCGCGGACCACGGTGGTTACCTGATGAAGGAAATGCTCAAAGCGCACCTGACCAAGACGGGTTTTCAAGTGATTGACTGCGGCACGAACAGCACCGAATCAGTGGATTATCCCGATTTTGCCCTGGCGGTCGCTGAACTGGTCGGTCAGGGGAAAGCCTGGCGAGGGATCATCGTCGATGGGGCCGGGATTGGCAGTTGCATGACCGCCAACAAGCTTCCCGGTGTGCGCGCGGCCATGTGTTATGACTACGCCACGGCTGTCAACAGCCGGGAACACAATGATGCCAACGTGCTCACCCTGGGCGCGGGCCTGATCGGGGATGCCCTGGCCCGTCAGATCGTGGATACCTGGCTCGCAACCGAATTCGGTGGCGGGCGTCACGCGCGCCGTGTGGATAAAATCACGGCAATCGAAAATAAATTTATGAAGTCTGGAAGTTAGCATGCCAATCGAATCGAAAGAAATAGAAAAGATCGTCGAGGTCGTCACCCGTGAAGTGCTGCTGGCGCTGGCTGAGCAAGATCAGCGCGCTGCCGCGGTTGGCGAACATTGTGAACATGAATGCGCGGACGGGATTTGCGTCCAAACCTGCTTCGACAATGTCGGTCACGTCATCAGTGCCGGAGCGGAGCGTCTCACGTCCACGCTGGGTGGCATCCCGCAGGATTTGAATATCGCCTCCATGATCGACCACACCCTGCTCAAACCGGACGTTACCCCTGACCAGATCGCCCAATTATGTTACGAAGCCCGCAAATACGGGTTTGCTTCGGTCTGCATCAATCCCGGGCACGTCAAGTTGTGCGCCGACCTGTTGCGCGGTTCGGATGTCAAAGTCTGCACCGTGATCGGCTTCCCACTGGGCGCTACCTCGCCGGAGGCCAAGGTCTACGAGACCGAAACCGCCCTGCGCGACGGCGCAACCGAGATCGACATGGTCATCAATATCGGCGCCCTCAAGGGCGGTGATTTCACCTGGGTCGCGCAGGACATCCGCGGTGTGGTCGAGACAGCCCATAACGCCGGTGCGATCGTCAAGGTGATCATCGAAACCTCCCTCCTGACCGAAGAAGAAAAAGTCAAGGCCTGCCTGCTGTCCAAAGAAGCCGGCGCGGATTTCGTCAAGACCTCCACCGGTTTTGCCGGCGGTGGGGCGACGGTTGAAGACGTGGCCTTGATGCGCCGTGTGGTCGGCCCGGAGATGGGCGTCAAAGCCTCGGGCGGCGTTCACAATTTCGAGGAAGCCCAAAGCCTGGTCGCTGCGGGTGCAACCCGCATCGGGGCCAGCGCGGGCGTCAAGATCGTCCAGGGCGCCTCCGACCAGAAGTCCGAAGCTGTCGCCAAGCCGGTCCTGGCCCAGGCTTATTGAGAGAAGCGGATGTTGATCGCCAGAGTGATCGGAACAGCAATTTCGACCATCAAAGACCCAAAAGTTCGGGAGGATAAATTGCTGATCCTGCAGCAGACGGACCAGACCGGGACGCAGAACATCGGCCAGCCCTATGTGGCGGTCGATCTGGTCGATGCCGGAGAAGGCGAGCTGGTGCTGAGCGATCACGGATCCAGCGCCCGCCAGACGTATTTGACCAAGGACTGCCCGGTCGACGCGGTCGTGATGGCCGTGATCGACCATCTCGAAGTCGATGGGCAAGTGGTATTTCGCAAGGAGTGAGCACGGATGCTGATCGCCAAAGTCATCGGAACAACGGTCTCGACCATCAAGGACGATAAGCTGACCGGCCGCAAGCTGCTCATCCTGCGCCAGACGGATGAGACGGGCACGCCCGTCGGCAAGCCTTACGTGGCGGTGGATACGCTGGACGCTGGAATCGGCGATCTGGTGCTGACCGCTCACGGCTCGAGCGGCCGCCAGACCGATATCACCCGGAACAGCCCGGTGGACGCGGTCATCATGGCCGTGATCGACCATCTCGAAGTTGGCGGCCAGGTTGTCTACCGCAAGGAATAGAAAAGGAGTACGACAACTCCTGTCGTTGGCTTAATCGGGAGACTTTGTATTCCCTGGATTGCTAACTGGTAAAGGATTACGTGATGGCTCTAACCGATAAAGATTTGCTCTCCCTTCAGGAAGCCCGCCAGATGGCGGAGCGGGCTTATGCGGCCCAACAGATTTGGGCCAAAGCCTCACAGGCCCAGGTCGATCGCGTCTGCGCCGCCATGGCTGATGCCGCTTACCTGGCCGCGGAGCGCCTGGGTCGCATGGCAGCCGAAGAGACTGGCTTTGGCGTCCCGGAGCACAAGAAGCTCAAGAACGAATTTGCATCCAGGCACGTTTGGGAGAGCATCAAGGACATCAAGACGGTTGGGGTCATCCACCACGATGTCGAGAACAAGATCTACGAGATCGCCTGGCCGATGGGTGTGGTAGCGGGGCTGATCCCCAGCACCAATCCGACTTCCACGGTCATGAACAAGATCCTGATCTCAGTTAAGGCCCGGGATGCGATCGTGGTTGCACCTCATCCGGCGGCGATCAACTGCTGCCTGCAGACGGCCAGGCTGATGGCGGCAGCGGCTGAGAGCGCTGGCGCGCCGAAAGGTTTGATCAACTGCCTGACGCAGGTCAGCCTGCCCGGGACCCAGGAACTGATGGCCAACAAACGGGTAGCGGTCATCCTGGCGACCGGCGGCAGCGAGATGGTGCGCGTGGCCCACTCGCAGGGTAAACCGGCTTATGGGGTCGGACCGGGGAATGTGCCGGTCTATGTCGACCGCAGCGCCGATCTGGAGCAGGCAGCCAGATACATCGTGGCCAGCAAGGCTTTCGACCATTCGACCATTTGTGCCACGGAACAGGCGGTGGTTGCGGATCGCCCGATTGCGAACCGGCTGGCGCAGTTGATGCAGGCCGAAGGCGCTTATTTCGTGGACAAAGCCCAGGCACAGGCCTTGAGCGCGGTCCTGTTCCAGCCCAATGGAGCCATCAACCCGGCGTCGGTCGGCAAGTCACCGCAATACCTGGCAGCCATGGCTGGTTTCCAGGTGCCGCAGTCAGCCCGCATCCTGGTAGCCCGTTTGGACAGGGTTGGGCGGGACGAACCGCTCTCGCGCGAAAAGCTGACCACCGTCCTGGGCTGGTATGAAGCCGATGGCTGGGAAGCCGGCTGCGACCGCTGCCTCGAGCTGATCCAGTTTGGGGGGCGCGGTCATAGTCTGGTAATCCATGCCACGGACGAAAAGGTCATCATGGCCTTTGGCCTGGAGAAACCGGTCTTTCGCATTGCGGTCAACACCATGGCCACCCTGGGCGCGATCGGTCTGACGACCAAGCTCATGCCCTCGCTGACCCTGGGGTCGGGCGGCATCGGGGGTGCGATCACCGGCGACAACATCACGGTTTATCACCTGTTCAACGTCAAACGTATGGCGTTTGAAGTTGTAAAACCTCCGGAAGCTGCTCTGCGACCCGGAACGGTCCCGGCTGGACCGGTGAAAGGTCCCGACCCGCAGCAGATCGCGGCGGTGGTTGAAGAGGTCGTCAGGGAAATTTTGAAGGCCTGACGGAACTTTCGAACGAAAATCTGGTGTATTCACCAAACTCATTTTAAGGAGTAAAGAATGGCTCAAGATCCTGCATTTATCGCTTTAGGAATGGTCGAGACGCGCGGCCTGGTAGGCGCCATCGAGGCGGCCGATGCCATGGTCAAGGCGGCCAATGTGGTCCTGATCGGCTCGGAATACGTCGGCGGCGGCTACGTGACCGTGATGGTGCGTGGCGACGTTGGCGCGGTCAAGGCTGCAACGGATGCCGGCGGCGCGGCGGCCAAGCGGGTTGGCGAACTGGTTTCGATCCACGTCATCCCACGCCCGCACGAAAACGTCGAGATGATCCTGCCGCAAAGCAGCAAGGGCGGCTTCGGCGGTCGCTCAGGCGGAGAGAAGAAATAATCGCCCGGGAGTTTCTCGCCCGGCCCGATCTGCTCCAGACTCTCGAACGCGCCGAAGCGGTCATCCGTTGGGTGGCTGAGCCTCTGCGCGACCCGCCCCAAGAGCCGCCACTGGAATCGCCTCCAGACGGACCGTTGCAGGTCGGTGTCGACCTGGGCACCGCCTACCTGGTGCTGGTCGTGCTTGACCAGCACGGGCAGCCGCTCACCGGTGAATATCAATTTGCCCAGGTGGTCCGGGATGGTTTGGTGGTCGATTTCGTCGGCGCGGTGGATCGTTTGAGCGCCATGAAGCGGCGCGTCGAACAGCGCCTGGGACGCGAGTTGAAACACGCCTCCAGCGGTTATCCGCCGGGCGTGCCCCAGGCGGAAGTGCGCGCCACCGCCAATGTGATCGAAGCCGCCGGCCTGTACTGCACCGGTCTGGTGGACGAGCCGACGGCGGCCAACGCCTTGCTAGGACTGGACAACGGCGCCATCGTGGACGTCGGCGGCGGGACGACCGGCATCGCCATCCTGCGGGATGGGGAAGTGGTCTACACCGCGGACGAAGCCACCGGCGGGACGCATTTCTCGCTGGTGATCGCCGGGGCGCACGACATCCCCTTCGAGGCGGCGGAAGCGATGAAGACCGATCCGTCCCAGCAGGCGCGCCTGTTCCCGACCATCCGACCAGTGATGGAAAAGGTCGCCAGCATCGTTGCCCGGCACGTCCGGATTTACCAGGAGCAGAGCGGCGATACGGTCGACCAGTTGGTCCTGGTAGGCGGTACCACCCGATTTCCCGGCATCGCCGGGGTGGTCGAAGAGTACAGCGGCTTGCCAACCTATGTCCCACAGCGACCGCTTTTCGTCACCCCGCTGGGCATTGCCCTGCATGACAAAATAGCGGAGTCCTAGCGCCGCAAATATCAAGGAGAATTAATGGCTTCTGACGAATTTTCATTGCGTTGTTACTGTTACCTGAATCGCATGCAACCGCAGTATGCGGCCTTCGTCGGTACCGTGACCCAGGGTGACCTGCCGACCGAAGGCATGGCCTCGCTGTATATCGAAATGTCTCCCGGAAACGAAGTCTTCCGCACGGTGGACATCGCGGTCAAAGCGACCGAAGCCAAACCCGGCGCGCAGATCGTCGAGCGCGAATTCGGCATGTTCGAGGTCCATTCGCACAACCAGGCAGCGGTGCTCGAGTCCGGCCGCATTGTGTTGCAGCGCCTGGGTCTGAACATCGAAGACCGCATCCGGCCGCAGGTGGCCTCGGTGCAGTTGATCACCAACGTCGACCCATACCAGGCGCAGCTGCTCAACCGCTTCCGGCGCGGCAGCATGCTGGTCCCCGGCCAGACGCTGCTGGTGGTGGAATGCTTCCCGGCGGCTTACATCAATTACGCCTGCAATGAAGCCGAGAAGAAAGCCAGCATCGACATCGTGCACGTCAGCTCGGTTGGGCGTTTCGGACGCATGTGGCTGTCCGGCACCGAATCCGAAGCTCAGACGGCGCGCGACGCGGCCATCCGGGCGCTGGAAGATCTGGAAGGCAAGACCAGCGAGTTCTAATTCTGTTCGAGGGAGTTTTTTATGCCCAAGACATTTTATACCGAACGCGATATCGAAGACCTGGTCCGCCAGGGCGTCAAATCCCTGATCGTGGATGACGACGTGGCGCTGACCGACCTGGCCTATGAGAAAGCCCGCAGGCTCAAGCTGGAACTGCTGCGCGGAAATGACAAGCCGCCGGCGGCTCCCGAGCGGCCGTACATCGCCAAGGGGCAGTCGCCCTCGGCCGGGGATGCGCCGAATCTGGCTGCCCCATCGAGCGGACCGGTTCCAGCCGCAGCCGCCAAACCGTCAGCCAGCGGGGACGACCTGCAGCAGCGCGTCTACCAGGCTGCCCTGTCCCGCCTGGGCAACGCGGTCGACCCCAAACTGCTGGAGACCATCGTCCAGCGCGTGCTCAAGAGCATCAACACCAAATAAGGCCGGTCAATGCTATTCGGGCGCGTGCACGGCACGGCGATCTGTTCCATCAAATACCCTGACCTGCAGGGCATGAAACTGCTGGTCGTGCAGCCGCTGGACAAGCACATGCAAGCGGTCGGGCCAATGCAGGTGGCGGTGGATGTGGTCCAGGCCGGTCCCGGGGACCTGTGCGTCATGGTCCGTTCGCGCGAGGCCTCGCTGGCGTTGCGCGAACACAAGTTCGTGCCGGTCGACCTGGCCCTGGTCGGCATCGTCGACGAACTGGTCGTGCACCCGGACGGCGAGTTCGATTTTACGCTCAAACAGGGCAACACGAAGTACACATGATCGATATGCATAGTTTCATTACCCACGCAGTGCGCCAAGCGGCACAAAGGATCACCTTGTGTGCCTCTTCGTGTTTAAATTTCCTTCCGAGGAGATTCCCGATATGATGCTCGGCAAAGTGACCGGCACGATCGTGACCACCATCAGCCACCCACACTACAAGAATCGCCGGCTGCTGGTCGTCCAGCCCTTGACCCTGCCCGGCGATCCGCCTGACGGGGATTTCGTCGCGCTGGACAACACCCAGGCTGGGATCGGGGACACGGTGCTGGTCAACCGCGAGGGCAACGGCGCGCGCGATGTGCTCAACCTGCCGGATGGCTGCATCATTTCCCTGATCGTCGGGATCGTCGATTCGCTCTACATCGAGTCGTTGGAGGATTAATGGCTACATCGCGGCTGCCCCTGGTCGCCGGCAACTGGAAACTGAATAAAACCGCCACCGAGGCCTACAAGCTGGTGGCTGAGATGCTCCCGGGCTTTCGGAGCATCAAGGGGGTCGAGAAGTTGGTTTGCCCGCCTTTTACTGCCTTGATGGCAGTTTCTCGTTTAATTATGGACAGCGATCTGCGTTTGGGGGCGCAGGACATGTATTGGGAAGACCGGGGCGCTTACACCGGTGAGATTTCAGCGCGCATGTTGGCCGAATTCTGCCAGTACGTCATCATCGGACATTCGGAGCGCCGGATGTATTTCGGTGAGACGAATGAGACGGTCAACCGCAAGGTGCGGGCAGCGCTGGCGCATGCTTTGGTCCCCTTGATTTGTGTGGGGGAGAACCTGGAACAAAACGAAGCCGGCCAGGCTGCGGGTGTGGTTTCGCGCCAGGTGCACGAAGCGCTGGCAGGACTGGATATTCAGGAGGCGGACAGGATCGTGATCGCTTATGAGCCGGTCTGGGCGATTGGCACCGGACGTGCCGCCACGGCTGAGGCGGTCGATATGCTGATCCGCAACGTGATCCGGCCCACGCTGGAAGGCTTGTTTGGTGAAGGGATCGCGCAGGGCGTACGCGTACTGTACGGCGGCTCGGTCGACCCGGACAACGCAGCCCAATTTTTCAGGCAGCCTGAGATCGACGGGGCGCTGGTCGGGGGGGCCAGCCTGAAGGCGCGTTCCTTCGTCGGGATCGTCGAGGCGGCTAAGGTTTAGTTTATTTTTGCGAGGCGTTTATGGCTAAGATCAAATACGTCGTCAAACGAAATGGTGCCACGGTTCCCTTTTCCCAGGACCGCATCACCAACGCGATTTACCGCGCTGCGGTCGAAGTTGGCGGCAGGGACCGCGGTATCGCCGAAGGACTCAGCAAGCAGGTGGTCGAGATCCTGGAATCCCGCTTTGGACCGAAGAAATATCCCACGGTGGAAGAGATCCAGGATCTTGTCGAAAAGGTGCTGATCGAAAACGGTCATGCCAGGGTCTCGAAAGCCTATATTCTCTACCGCGAGGAACGCAACCGGCGCCGGAATAAGGAACAATCGCGTTCCGCCCAGCGCTCGGAATACATCCCCTGGGCCAAGATCTGGGGTGTCCTGGATTGGAGCATCGACCACGGCTTGAATACGGTCGAAAAGCTGAACGGGCGCATCCAGCAGGGAGAATTCCCGCAGGTCGTGGCTGAATCCGAGGCGGCTTACGCCCGGGACATTCAGACCGTGACCGCCATGTTGCAGGAGCGCCGGGAGCAGGTGCGCATCGTGACCGTCGCCGGGCCGTCCTCGTCCGGGAAGACGACCACCACCTCCAAGATCGCTCTCGGGCTGGCGAAGGAAGGCCTGCAGTTCGTCGAAGTGAACCTCGACAATTACTATTTCGATCTGGAACTGCATCCCAAGGACGAATTTGGGGATTATGACTTCGAGACCCCGCAGGCGCTGGACATCGATCTGATCAACCAGCATCTGCACCAGCTGCTGGCCGGGAATGAAGTGCTGCTGCCTTATTATGATTTCAAGACCGGCAAGCGACATCCCGACAAAACGCCGATGAAATTGAAAGCGGGCGAAATCATCCTGATCGACAGCCTGTACGGCCTGTACCCGCCCCTGACGGACGGCATCGCCGATAACAAGGTCAACCTTTACATCGAACCCCTGCTGCAAATGAAGGACCGGGACGGTGAGTACGTGCACTGGACCGATATTCGCTTGATGCGCAGGATGCTGCGTGATTTGGTCCACCGGGCCTACGATTACGAAAAAACGCTGACCCACTGGCATTACGTGCGGGCGGGGGAACTGCGCGGCATCATCCCCTACATCAGCGCAGCCGACTACATCATCAACAGCGGCATGCCCTACGAACTGCCGCTCTACAAGTCGAAATTATTCGAGCATTTCGGGAATTGGGTGGAAAAATACAGGTCCGACCCGCTGCACCTGGATGCCTTCCAGCGCGCCGAGCGCATCCACAAACTGCTGACGCAGGTTATGCAGGTGGATGATGACAACCTGGTGCCAAAAGATTCGGTCATCCGCGAGTTCATCGGTGGCCTGGAGCTCGAGTAACGCTGATTTGATTTGCGAGATGGCTTTTCGTGGATTAAAAAGAAGACTGTCAATTCGGCAGTCTTCTTTTTCGTATCCATTAGTTCGTTTGACTTTTCATTGAATTACTCCACTTGTTCCATTTTGCATGTTGCTATATTTTTCCATGCTGCGTAGGAGTATGCAGACTGTATAAACACCAATTGGCTGGAGAAGAGATTTGACGGGAGTGCTATACTATTCTTAGATCAAACTGGGACGGAATTTTATTGCTTGAAGACCTGCTGTGTCAGGTGATGCGTTAGTCATTTTTTTGCGGATTAGGTGGACGGGTGCAGCAATTGATGCAAAAAAAGGATAAATGCAACCTATAAGCAGTTATGTGGACATCGTCCACCGAATCATTAGCTGGGCGGTCATCAGGCTCTTCAATATGCCGTTGCATTTTAAGCATACAAGCATCGATTAGTGGTCCAAGTTGACATTGTCAGAGTTGCCACGATTATTGAAGGCATAGCACGAAAGGTGCAAGCACAATGGAAGCAAAAAACTCGTATTCATTTCCACTCTACCATCGCATCGGGCAGGTGGCTCGACCCGTCATCGCCCTGCGACACTGGATCGTCATTGTCTTGATCGCTGCCATCCTCCTGTATACCCCCTTCCTCTTCTCTGGCTTCTTTCAAGATGATTATGGTTTCCGTCTTAATTTCTCCCCGGAGGCCTATGAGAAGCTCAATGTGCCGGAAGAGGTCATCTTGAATTCCCCAGTGAACTTGTATGGCTTTTCGTCGGGGGGACCAACTCGATTTGCCTTTCAGCTAGATAAGGGGAGCTCTCCCTGGTGGACCTCAGACCAGATAAAGACCAACTTCTTCCGGCCCTTATCCTCACTGACGCTGGCCTTTGACTACAGCCTGTGGCCGGACACGCCCTTGCTGATGCACATTCAAAGCCTGTTGTGGTTCTGCCTGCTGATCCTTCTGGCCTACCGGTTGTACCGAAGCGTATCCGGCAGCGCTGTCGTAGCTGGGATCAGCATCCTGCTGCTCGTAGTGGACGACGTGTTCACAGGCCCGGCGGGCTGGATCAGCAACCGGCACGCCATGATTGCCATGGTCTTTAGCGTGCTGTGTGTGTGGCTGTACCATCAGGGGGTGTCGAGGCGGAAATGGTCTTACATCGCCGGGGCGTGTGGCGTCTACCTGCTGGCCCTGCTTGCCTCCGAAATGGGTCTGGTCACCTTCGCCTATCTCTTCGCCTATCTGTTGGTACTGGACCGCGACAAATGGCTGGGCAGGGTTAAACGGATCGTTCCATTTGTCCTGATTACGTTGGTCTGGCGATTGACATATACAGCGTTGGGTTATGGGGCCAGTGGAACGCTCCTCTACATCGATCCGATTCTGAACCCGGTCGATTTCATTACGCAGATGCTCACTCGCTTCCCAGTGCTCTTATTCAGCGCTGTTGGGCTGCCGGTGGTCGAATTGGTCCTCGCCTTCTCGCCACAGGCAGCAGGGGTTCTTGCCGCGATCTGCTTGATTCCCCTTGGGTTGTTGGCGTTGGCTGCCTATCCTGTCTTGAAGGCGCATCGAACATCGGCCTTCTGGTTCATCGGGCTGCTGGTCGCGGTGATCCCACTCGTTTCGGGCATACCCCAAAATCGCAATCTTGGGCTTGTTAGCCTCGGCGTGATGGCGTTGGCGGGGCAACTCTTTGTCGATGTCGCCACCGTCAAGAGGTCAGGGCCACTGACCACATTCCAGGTGGTGCTACTGAAGATTGCCACCCCCGTCCTCCTGATCATGTATCTCATCGTTTCCCCCATTGTGGTGATTTCAAACCCGGCTTCCACGCGCACGATGGCGGAGGGTCAGGCTCAGGTGGCTGAATTTGGGAGCGATCCGGAGCTATCCCAGCAGCATCTGTACGTGATCAACCCGCCCGGGACGATGATCTATGCTGCCGGTCTGCCTCAGCGGTTGTTCACCGACGAGCCAATTCCCGCTTCGATCAATTACCTCTCGTCTGGATTCACGCCTGTACACATCGAGCGGGTGGATGATCGGACGATTATCGTGACGCCGGAGGGCGGCTACACACCGCTGCCCGGCCCTATCGTAGACGATGCCACCGGGATGGTGACTCACGTCCATCTGGAAAACGTGTACCGGACGCTCGAGGGATTTTTCTACAACCCCCAGAATCCCATGCAGGTTGGTCAGGTGGTTGCCTTGAGTGAGGTGACGGTGGAGGTCACCCAAATGACCAGCGATGGGCGGATTGCCCAGGCTGCCTTCACGTTTGCTTATCCCCTAGAAGATAACCGGTACGTATGGCTGCTGTGGGATGAAGCTACTTCGACCTACAAGAGAGTCCAGATGCCTTCAGTCGGAGAGTTGAGAATCTATCTCTAGTACGAAGCCGGGGATACCAGCGGTCGTCGGCTGCGCGGTGATGCCACAATGCGTATAAAGACCGGCGATCGAGTTCGCGTCAATGGCGGCCAGGGGCTTTGGAGATTTTAGAGTCCGTATAGCTATTCCGATGATGACCGCCCAACAAATCCCTGGAACCGACCTTGCTATTGAGAATCCTTTTAGGGCTGGTCTTGCCTTTGCAGTACTTCAGGCCAAGTTTGGTAACATTGTGGCAGCCGCAAGGTGGCTCAGCTCGGCGCCGTTGGCTGGTACTTCCAAGTTCACATAGCTGAAATTAGTGAGATTGTAGATAATTCTAGAATTTAGGGTTGACAACTTACAAGATGCTGAATGTCCTGCTCAGATAGATTTAGAGGATTCATAAAAGATGAATATCGGATCAATGACAACAATAGGGTTATTAATCGTTCTAGCTGGCTTCTTTTCCTATCTCATTCTTTTGTTCGTGATTCATGGTTTCACATACCGAACATGGATATTCGATGTCATTATTGGATTGGGAATTGCAGCAACGCTCATAGGCTGGGCCTTCGGTGGCAATGCCGTGGTTACATTAATCACTGTCATTCTAGGTGTTGCCTGGTTTCCTGTAACAAGGCATGAGTTGAAGCTCACTGGATCAAAGCACCTCAAACTGCGGGTTGGCGATCGCCTTCCTCAGCTAGACCTCCTGACAACCGACGGCAGACAAGTTACCGAACAAGATTTAATTGCAAGTGCTCCGACTTTGCTCGTGCTATATCGCGGTTGGTGGTGCCCATCGAGCAAATCACAACTTGGCGAAATCGTTAATGATTATGAAAGCCTCTGCGAAGCAGGATTAACTATCTTTGCTGCCTCTGTGGATGAAACAGCTGAAGCAGCACCAATACAACAGTATGTCGGAGACAAAATCACAATCCTATGCAACGTTCCAGAATCGCTACTCGATGAGATTGGTGCGCGGGATCAACGTGGTGCCCCCTGGTATGACCGCATCCTGTTTGGCGCCAAAGAACAGGATATCGCAATGCCCTCTGCGCTGGTCATTAATGCTTCTGGAAAGATTATATTTATATACCGATCAACAAAGGTGGACGATCGTGCCCAACCCGCAGACAT
Organism: uncultured Chloroflexia bacterium; assembly: GCA_963790075.1. GTDB lineage: Bacteria > Chloroflexota > Anaerolineae > Anaerolineales > Villigracilaceae > CAYOUV01. The sequence goes on along the minus strand of CAWBNG010000003.1, from coordinate 864,447 downwards.
AATTGCCAGCCTCTAATCTAATGCGTTAGGCTACGCAAAGCAACCGTTCACTTGAATTTGGAAACTCCCGTATAGAATCCATGCCAGCCAACATAGCGTTCTCTCGTAAAAAATGATGGCCTGCCATCTTCTTGGGTGCACCAGACGGGGCTATGCGCCCCGATGAATAGGCGCGTTTTACTAGAAATCGTGCCATAATTTCAATGAGTTCTTGCCAATCCACCCCGCTGGTACCGCAAACCGTTGGTGCGCCAAGCGAAGCTTGGCGTTTCTTGCAGGGTGAAAGTCTCTGCTGAACAAGGCCTAACCAGCCATTCATACCGAGTGTTGCAGTTGTAAAGGAGGCGAAAGCCGAACGATACAAGTGAAGCGTACACAGGGAACCACATAGGCCACAAGGATGGCCGTACTTCCTGAAGACTTGATACAGCCCCGTTATTTGCGTCGGTGGCGAAAGCCACCCCAAAGCAGATGGCAATGACTTCAACGGTTCAGAAGCCAATACAAAGAGAGCGATTTGGTGAGCTCTTGGAGGGTCTGCCGGGGTCCATAAAGAGCGTGGCATGTGTGGAGAGAAACGTCAAGAACTTGGGAGACCCGAATGGCTCCTGCGCCAATTGTGCATTGGTTTTGTCCACCACAATGGTGACAGGTAGGCATATCCGAAACGACAAGTAGGGTAGCCGATGGCCTTCGGGGGTCGGATCAGCTCATAGTACTCTGAGACGGGAAAGCCGTTCACACGGGGAAGGAGCTGACAGGGATACGCAACCCGCAAAGGAAACACAAATCGGACATGCAGGGCCGAATACCTTGTGCCAACCTCACTGCGGGAAACAAGCAATTGGTAGTCAAATAGGCTATCATACGGAAGCGAGTATCTCTGCCTGCGCCAGTACCGCAGGTACAGGTGAAGAGCCCGGTGCGGTAGTTCCGCACGCCGGGATCTGTGCGGGGGGAGGGTGGGTAACTGCCCTCCCTACCGCGACGGCATGGTTTTCTCTCCACAAACTGCACCTTAATTATGCCCGTTTTCGTGTCTAAATTTCCTGATCCTCTTATAGAGATACTACGATGAAAATTGATGAAATCAAGCTCTTGTATGATTACAATGACTGGGCGGATGCGCGCATTCTGGCGGCCTGCGCTAGGGTGAGGCCGGAGCAGTACGCCGCCCCGGCCTCCTATGGGCGCGGAGGGCTGCGCGCCATTATGGTCCACATACTGGACAACCTCTGGCAGCAGCGGATCACACTCCAGGGGTATTACCAAGAACCTCTGGCAGACGAGGCAGCCTATGACGCGACCGAGCTTCACGAAGACGCCTTTCCGACACTCGCCGTGCTGCGAGAGCGCTGGAGGATAGAACAACAGGAGATGCGGGCGTATCTCGACAGATTGACCGAGGAAACGCTGAACGGCCCGATCCGCTATGTCATCCCCGGTGCGATACGCGAGCGTGTCGTGTGGCACATCCTGCTGGAGGTCATCATCCATGCCACACAGCACCGCAGCGAAGCCGCCACGCTGCTGACCGGCTATGGTGAGTTGCCGGGCGACCTCGACTTCTTACCATTCCCTGAATGAGCGCGCTTAAGGAAAATCCTGGTCTGTTTCAACCCCATGCTGCAATTGGTTGTGAGCTGCCTAACAAAGCGTACTGGACATTCGTCCAGCACTTTGCACGCGGGCCCGGGAAACGCGCCAAACGGTTATAACTTTCCTAATAGCCTTTAATAATAATATCGACGGGTATAGCGTATGAGTTCAGCAGAGCTTTCGCGAGTAAAATAGATTTTTGGATTGGTAAGAGCTTTCAGAATGATCAATAACGCACTGCGACGATCAAATTTCACAATTCACTTTAGGAGTAGAGACATGGCAAAAAACACAAAGCTTGTGAAAAACATTCGAAAACTGGGCAAAAAAATCTGGGCAGGCCTACTTTACGTCTGGAAACGCCCCTTACTTGTCAGTGGTATCCTGCTTGTCCTCGCGGTATTCCTTTTCAACCTGATCCTCAAACAAACTTTCAAGCCTTATACAAATTGTAACTACCTGATCGTCAGCAAACTGGGAATGGATTCCTTCTTTTGTAATGGCTATAACGTCAAGGCGTTTGGGTCTACGGTCTTCAAAATCCCCGGCCTAAGCAGCGTCATGAACCCGCCGCTGGAATTCGTCCGGGCGCTCATTTCCTGGACCGTTGTCGTATTCTTCGCATTCCTAAGCCTGTGGCTGACGATCATGGTCAACAACCTCAAATCCGTGGTTAAAATCCTGACCTTCAACAAAGAAGAATGGAAACGATTCATGGCCAGCGCAAGGATCTGGCTGTTATTTTTCGTGGGATTTAGTTCGGTATTTTATTTCACGGTCATAAAATAATGTCAGTTCGATTTCGCTATTTAAAATAAGATCGGCAGATTTAACAGGCTTTTGGTAATATATTGGTAAGGAGATTGCCTTCTATAATAATATCCCGCCGAACACACGCTCCCCGCACACCGTACGCGCTTCACCTTTCGGATCCAGTCAAGCTGGACGAATGGTGCGCAAGCAGCGCCTGTCGACCCCACTCCCTGGAGGGACGATGTCCTTTACCCCCTACCGGGGACCTGCGGCAGGATGATGTCGCACACCGTTTGGTGGCTTCACTAACGGTGATTTGGAGAAAAATGATAATCCAACAATGGTCGAAAAATCAGAATTGGGCGAAGATTGCCCCTGTTCTTGGAATAGCAGCTACGATTGGGTTGTTTTGGCTCTTTAAACCGACTCAGGCGCTCTTTTGGGCATTGATAAATATTCCTCTTTACCTGTTCCATCAAACTGAAGAGCATCTTTGGCCAGGCGGATTCAAAAATTACATCAATCATGTTATTAACAATTTGCCAGAAGATGAAGAAACACTGACTGATACAAAGGTCTTTTGGATAAATATCCTATTAGTGTGGGTAGCCTTTACTGTTTTTGGTGTTCTAGCGCTTGTCAACATTGGATTTGGTCTGTTTATTATTGTGTTTAGCGTTATCAATTGTCTTACACACATTTTTCAAGGTGTGCGGCGCAAAGAATGGAATCCTGGTCTGGTTATGGCAAGTCTCCAATTTGCCATTTCCATTTATGCGGCTTACTTTGTAACCGCAAATGGATTATCTAATCCGATTATCTGGTGGATTGCCACTGTTGCCGTTTCGGTACTCATTCATGCGCTATTGTTTAGATTTGTGCTGGAGGAATAAAGGCCACCTAACAATGCGCACTCCGTAACCGCTACGCGCTTCGCCCCTATGGGGTACTGCGTGAGAGCGAGCGGCTGGACATTCGTCCAGCACTTTGCACTCCGTCCTCACTGCACTCTTGGGTGCGCAAGTGTTTAAATCGCAATCCCCTTGAACTGGCTGACATATAGATCGTAATAGAAACCTTTGGCGTCCAGCAGCGCCTGGTGGCTGCCCTGCTCGACGATCTGGCCGTCGTTGACGACGATGACCTGGTCCGCGTCGCGAATGGTGCTCAGGCGGTGGGCGATGACGAAACTGGTGCGGCCCCGCATCAGGCGCAGCAGGGCTTGCTGGATGTGGGCTTCCGTGCGCGTGTCGACGCTGCTGGTAGCCTCGTCCAGGATCAGGATGCCGGGGTCGGCCAGCACGGCGCGGGCGATTGACAGCATCTGGCGCTGTCCCTGGCTCAGATTGCTGGCCCGTTCCGACAGTTTCGTCTGGTAGCCCTGCGGCAGCTGGCGGATGAAGCTGTCCGCGCCAGCCAGCTGTGCGGCCTGGATCACCTCTTCGTCAGTGGCTTCCAGCCGCCCGTAGCGGATGTTCTCCATGACCGTATCGGAGAACAGGAAAGTGTCCTGCAGCACCAGTCCCAACTGGCGGCGCAGGTCGGCCTTCTTGAGCTGGCGCAGGTCGTGCCCGTCGATGGTGATGCGTCCACTGTCCACTTCGTAGAAGCGCATCAGCAGGTTGATCAGGGTGGTCTTGCCCGCCCCGGTCGGCCCGACCAGTGCCACGGTTTGCCCGGCCCTGGCTTCCAGTGACATATTTTTGATGACCGGCGTATCCGGCAGGTAGCCGAAGCGCACCTCTTCGAAGCGCACCTCGCCGCGCACGTGCTCGAGCGGGACGGCGTCCGGCGCTTCGTCGATTTCCATCGGCGTATCGATGATCTCGAAGACGCGTTCTGCCCCGGCCAGCGCAGCCTGGATCGAGTTGTACATGTTGGCCAGTTGGCGCAGCGGCTGGATGAAGTTGCGCCCGTAGGCGATGAAGGTGGCGATGATGCCGATGGTGGCCAATCCCTGCAGCGCCAGGTAGCCGCCCAACCCGACCAGCACGATCACGAACAGGTTGCCCAGCACGTTGGTCAGCGGCATCAGCAGCAGGGCGTAGCTGTTGGCGTAGATTCCGGCCTGGTAGACCAGCTGGTTGTGGCGGCGGAATTCGACGATGGCCGAGTCGCTGCGTCGGAAAGCCTTGACCACCTTTTGCCCGCTGATGGCTTCCTCCATGACGCTGTTGAGCCCGCCCAGCTGTAGCTGCAGGTTACGGAAGCCCTTGCGGGTATAGCGCGCCACGAAATCTGCGAACCAGACCATGATCGGCACCACGACCAGGGACGCCAATGCCAGCCAGGCGTTCAGCACGAACATGGCGATCAGGATGCCGATCATCGAGAGCGTGCTGGCCACCAGCGAGACTATATTTTGAGAGACGGTCTGGTTGATGGCGTCGATGTCGTTGGTCAGGCGGCTCATCAACTCCCCGGCCGTGTGCTGGTCGAAGAACTGGATCGACAGGCTTTGCAGGTGCCCGAACAGGTCGCGGCGAACCTGCCTGAGCGCGTCCTGCGAAATGCGTGCCATGATCCAGCTCGAGATGGCCTGGAACCCGTTGTCCAGCAGGTAGATCAGCAGCAGGATCAACGCGATGCGCACCAGGCCCTGGGCCTGCTCGGTGGAAATGAAGCGGTCGATCGCCACCCCGATCAGGTACGGCTCGAACAGTCCCAACACGGTGTAGATCAGCACGAAGACCAGGACCAGGATCAGCGGAACCCGGTAGGAGCGCAGGTAAAGCGCCAGCCGCAGCAGCGCCCCGCGCGGGTCACGCGCCTTTTCGATCGTGCCGGGGCGCATAGGGCCGCGTCCCATTGCGGCGCGCATGGTCTTGAGATTATCCTGCGGGGAAGCTTTGGATTGGTCGGTCATCTACTGCGCTTCTTCCAGTTTGAGCCCGTCGCCCAGTTGTGAGGCATAGATTTCCTGGTAGATCGGGCTGGAATGCATCAATTGGCTGTGGGTTCCTTCGGCGGCGATGCGGCCCTGGTCGATGACGAGGATCTTGTCAGCTTTGAGCACGGTGCTGATACGCTGCGCTACCACGAAACTGGTCCGGCCGTGCATGTACACCTTCAGGGCTTCCTGGATTTTTGTCTCAGTCGCCACGTCTACCGAACTGGTGCTGTCGTCCAGGATCAGGATCGCCGGGCGCACCAGCAGGGCACGGGCGATGGCAATGCGCTGCTTCTGTCCGCCTGACAGGTTGACGCCGCGTTCCTCGATGTGGGTGTCGTACCCGTCCGGCAGCTTGAGGATAAATTTGTGCGCCTGGGCCGCTTTGGCTGCGGCTACCACTTCCTCGTCGCTGGCCTGTGGGCGGCCGTAGCGAATATTATCGCGCACCGTACCCGAGAACAGGACTGTCTCCTGCGGCACGATGCCGACCTGGGCCAGCAGTTCGTCCTGCGGGACCTGGCGGATGTCGACCCCGTTCAGCAGCACCCGTCCAGCCGAAACGTCGTAGAAGCGCGGGATCAGGTTGATCAGCGATGACTTGCCCGAGCCGGTCGCGCCCAGGATGGCGATGGTCTGGCCGGGCTCAGCCACCAGGTCGACGCCTTGCAGTACCGGCCGGCCGCTGGCGCCGTTGTAGTGGAAGCCGACCTGCTCGAAGACGATGCGCGGTTCGGTTCGTTCCGGAAGCTGGAGCGGATGCGGTGCATCCTGGACCTCAGGCGTGGTCTCCAGCACCTGGTTGATGCGTTCGGCCGAGGCGCTGCCAGCTGCCAGTATGTTGGCCAGCATGACCATGATGGTCAGCGGCCCCAGCGTGGTTTGCAGGTAGTTGATAAAGGCTACGATTTGCCCGACTGTCACCTCTCCGCGGATGGACTGCATCCCGCCAGCCCAGATGACCGTCACGATCCCGACGTCGACCAGGATGGTCATGATCGGAGAGAGGGTCGACATGAATTCCATCACCCGGATCGAGTGCTGGGTGTAGGCCTCATTGGATTCTGCGAAGCGCTCCGCCTCGCGCTCCGCGCGCACAAAGGCCTTGACCACCTGCACCCCGGCGATGTTTTCCTGCAGGACGGTGTTGAGCCAGTCCAATTTTTGCTGCACGCTGCGGAAGAGCGGCTCCATCTTCGAGACGAAGAAAACAATCACGATGGCGGTCACCAGCAGCACCGGCAGCATCATCAGCGCCAGGTGGGTGTCGGTGTTGAACATCAGGATCAGGCTGCCGACCATCAGGAGCGGGGCGCGCGTACCGATCCGCAGCGAGATCTGTACCAGCCGCTGAAAAACGCTGGTGTCGCTCGACATGCGCACCATCAACTGTCCGGTGTTGTGCCGGTCCAGGTTGCCAAAGGAAAAGGACTGGATCTTGACGAAGAGCGCTTCACGCATGTCGCGCCCAACGCCCTCGCCGACTTGCACCGACAGGATATTGTTGCCGACCGCAAAGAGGGTTTGCACCAGAGAGATGCCCAGCATCCAGGCCGTGGTGCCGACCACCACTCCCATGTCCCTGGGGGTGATGCCCTGGTCGATGATGCGTTCGATCAGGCGCGGAATAGCCAGGTCCATCAGGACCACCGTGGTCAGCAGGAACAAGGCCAGCAGGCTGCGCTTCCAGTAGGGTTTGACGAAGGAGAGAAGTTTGCGAATATGTGGCATTTGGATTTAATTGGCAGTGAGTCTGGTTACACGAGCATTTTCTTCAGAGATTCCATGGCACGGTCGAGTTTCTCCAGCAAGGAAGTACGCGACACTAGGTTGAGCCGCAGCGGCGGGGCAAAGAGTTTGGTTTCGAGTAGCCCTTCGGGCATGAATGGATTATATCGTCTTGCCCCATGATAGTCCATCCACCCAGCTGAGGCGGCCTGCCTTCAGCAGACGCAGCAAGGTGGCGAGCTGGTAGATCAGAGCCACTTCCGCCAAGGAAGCCAGCAGGCGCGTCAGAAATATGGATGAGAGCGAGTGAGTCACGTAAGACGACGTTACCCTGATAGTTGACCTCGACCACCTATATGAACCAGGAAAATGCAATCTTCACACCCCCGCTGTCCGCCACTATGCATTTGTAACGGTAATTCTCTTTTTATTGGGTAAAATAAAAAATGACTTACAAGGAGCAGTTATTCTCATGGCCGCACAAGAGTCAAAGTCTCCACTAACTGAAAAATCCATGCGTGCCCACAGGGTGGTCCTCATCCCCGCCTATAACGAGGAACGCTTCATCGGCAGCCTGGTCATCCAGGCGCGCCAGTACGCTGCGACCGTCATCGTGGTCGACGACGGCTCGAAGGATGATACCGCCCTCATCGCCCGGGAGGCCGGGGCGGAACTTGTGCAGCATGAAACCAACCGAGGTAAAGCCTCCGCCTTGAACTCCGGGTTCTTCTACATCCGCCGGATGACGAAGGCAATCAAGGATAAGCACCTGGCGGTCATCATCCTGGATGGCGACAGCCAGCACTCTTGCAGCGACATCCCGGCTATGACCGCCCCGATCCTAGCTGGCGAAGCGGATATCGTCATCGGCTCGCGTTTCCTGCAAGTGAAAAGCCGCATCCCCCGTTGGCGTATCTTTGGGCAGCATGCCCTCACCGCCGTCACCAATCTCAGTTCCGGTTTCAACGTCACCGATTCCCAGAGCGGCTTCCGCTCCTTTTCCCGCCAGGCGTTGAACGCCCTCGATTTCGAATCCGAGGGCTTTTCGGTCGAGTCGGAGATGCAGTTCCTTGCCCGCGAAAAACAACTGCGTCTGGTCGAAGTCCCCATCCACGCCCTCTACGAGGAACCCGCCAAGCGCAACCCTGTCCGCCATGGCATTGACGTCCTCAACGGCATCCTCAAGTTCACCGGTCAGTACCGCCCGCTCATGTTTTTCAGCGTCCCCGGCGTGACCCTTTTGCTGGTCGGTGTCGCCTGGGGGGTTGTCGTGGTGAACCGCTTCAATATCTACCGGGCATCTTGCCGTCGGCTATGCCCTCATCTGCGTCCTCTTATCGGTGCTGGGAATGATCCTCATCTCCACCGGATTCATGCTGCATTCCGTAAGAGGGTTGCTTTTGGAGATTTTAAGGTCGCAAGGTAATAAATAGCTCTCTCAATTCCGAGAAGAATATTCGAAATATTTCCTTTTTTAATCGAATCGCAATGTGACTATACCTGAAAGAGCCCCATAAAATTTCCTAATTTTGCATCATTAGTGTGAATTTTCCGAGGAAGTTATAACCATTCACTAAGCTATTTGAACGGTAGGTAATTGTGCATATCCTTTTTGTTTTACAATACTATTTTCCTTATGTGGGTGGTTTGGAGAGTCTTTTTCAAAACTTGGCTGAGGGTCTTGTACGTCGTGGGCATTTTGTGAAAGTTGTGACAACACGTTTACATCAGACGCTCCAAACCGAAACTGTGAATGGTGTTGAGATTGAACGTGTAAAAGTCCCACCATATGCGGATCGTCATTTCTTTACCTTATTTGGGATCTTGCCATCAAGTCGAACTGCTCGGTGGAGCGATATCATTCATACGGCTCCTTATAATGGAGCAGTTCCAGCCTTTCTGGCTGCGCGAAAAGCTTCCCGACCGATCGTCTTTACTGCCCTGGAAGTCCTTGGTTCTCGTTGGCATCAAGTGGAACCAAATTTTATGAAAGCAATTGCTTATCGCGCTTTTGAGAAAATAACGGTAAATCTACCCTATGATCGATTTGTTTCCATTTCAAAGGCGACATTGAATGATTGTATCACCCATGGTATGGACGCGGAAAAGGGTTGTGTTATTTACCCGGGTGTAGATGCTATTTTCACCCCTGGTCAAAGATCCAATTCTTTGCGAAATCGCTATAAAATCCCGAAAGATGCATTTCTCTATCTCTATTTTGGTCGACCAGGAATCACAAAAGGGGTGGACGATCTCTTAGAAGCAGCTCCCGAAATCCAGCAGCATATTCCAAGCGCAAAATTGGTTTTGATACTAGCTAATCAACCACGCCGTCAATATATTGATCGTTGTCGTTTAGCGGAAAAACTACGCGAAAAGGCTGATATCCTGATCTTACCTACCAAACCACGCCAACAGCTTGCGGACGTTCTACGTGAAGCTGATTGTATTGTTATTCCTTCACGCACCGAAGGCTTTGGTTTGACTGCTGCCGAGGCATGTGCTCTAAATATACCAGTTGTCGCTACGGATGCTGGATCTTTGCCAGAGGTGATCTCGGGAAGGCACGTGTTAGTCCCTATTGGATCGCCTCACGCCATTGCACAGGGAGTTATTCGCATCTGGCGTAAAAAGTGGAACGAAATACCCGCTCGACGGTTTTCATGGGATCAAATGGTGGATTCCTATCTTTCTCTCTACAAGGAGATGTTAGTAAAATGAGGATTGCTTTGATATGCACCCGTGGAGGACATCTCACTGAAACAATGCAGCTTCTAGATGCAATAGAAGGGTATGATTTTTTCTTTGTCATCCCACACAGCGTGAGTGACCAAGAGTTAATTAATATTGCTCCTGTTATATTTTCAAGAAAGGTCGATACAAACATTTTTAGATTTCTAATGATTTTTTTCTGGGCAATCAAAGTCCTTATGCAAGAAAAGCCAGATGTGATTATTAGTTTGGGCCCTCACATCGCATTACCGTTTTTCTTTTGGGGCAAACTTTTCGGTATGAAAACGATTTATATCGAAAGTTGGTGCAGGGTAGAGGATCTTTCCGTTACCGGAAGAATTGCATATAGGTGGGTGGATGAGTTCTGGGTTCAGTGGCCACAGTTACAAGTTCGTTACCCTCAGGCCAAATACAAAGGATCAGTAATATGATCTTTGTTACCGTAGGGACCCATATAAAAGGTTTTGACCGTTTAATAAAAGCTGCAGATGAATATGCAACCATATCTAGCGAAAAGGTAATTATTCAACGAGGTAGTTCACCTTACATTCCCATTTCTGCACAAAGTTTTCAGTGGGCGACAAGTCGTGAAATCGAGAGCATAATGATAGAAGCTCGTGTTGTTATTGCACATGCTGGCGCAGGAACCATAATCCAAGTATTCCAAATCGGAAAACCTCTAATTATTGCACCGCGACGACGACAATATGGTGAAAGTCATAATGACCATCAATATCAACTTGCCCACGCTCTAGCATTGCAAAGAAAAGTCGTCTTGGTAATGCAACTTACCAGGGAAAGCCTGCTTCAAGCAATTGATCAGGTGGCAGACCTTGAAACCAAAACCTTGAACAATTCGCAATTAACGGCTGCTCTGCGCAAGCAACTGACTTTATGGGCAGAAGCACGGAATATCACGTAGAGTACTTTTAAGAAAGTATCAAAGTATTTTTACTGATAAAGAGTTATGATGCAAAGAATACTTCCAAAACTATCCGATTATTACAATTTCCTCTCAAATAATTCATTATATAAAAATACCGGGTATTTATTGGGTATTAATTTAATTGGCGCAATCTTGGGTTTCGTTTTTTGGGTGGTATCGGCAAGGTTTTTTTCACAGGAAGACATAGGCATAGCCTCCGCATTGATTTCTATATCTTCCTTCCTGGCAATTATCTCTGGACTTGGGGTAGGTCCGGGAATAATCAGGCATTTGTCCGAGGAAGGGGATTCATCTCTATTACTTAAGACGTCCATAATAAATAATATTATTTTGAGTGTCGTGGTTGGGGCACTTTACATATTGTCTCTCAATATCAAGATATCTCAAAATAGTTGGTATGTAGCACATGATCTTGGTTTCTCAGTGGGAATTGTTGTTTTTATTTGCCTTGTCAGCCTGAGCACACTGGTTCAATACTCTTTTCAGGGATTCCGGGAGTCGCGGTTTGCATTTTGGCATATTATCATTTGGGATATTTTAGGACTGATTCTGCTTGTTGCATTTCATTATCTGGGCTTGCAAAAGTTCGGAAGTCGTCCCCCTTCAGGCTTTAAGTCTGCTTATTGCTAATTTGGTTAGTTATTTTTATTTTCTCCCGAAGTTGATGAATAATTTTTCTTTCCGATTTGAGTATTCGTTTAAATTCTATAAAAGAATATTGCCCTATTCTATTGGAAGTTTTTTTGCCGATCTTTTTTATCGGGCTCCTTTGCTCGTTACACCATCGATCGTGCTGTATTTTTTGGAGGCAAAAGCCAGTGCCAGCGTCTACTTCGCTTGGATGATAGGTTGGATAATTACTACCCCTGGACAATCATTGGCAGCATCTGTTTTTTCGGAAGGGTCAAACACTCCAGCTCAACTGCCTTTATTAATAATTAGATCTCTAAAGAAAGCTCTTCTTGTCACAATTTTAATTTCAATTATAACCTTTATAATATCCCCGCAAATATTGGCGTTATTTGGAAAAGCATATTCCCTTGATGCAACATCATTACTAAAATGGTTGATCCTACCTGCCATTCTTGTTGTCTTGAATTCACTATATTTTTCCATTCTAAAAGTAGAGAAACGGATCAAGGAACTGTTTATGGTTAGTTTAGTATCCGCGACTGTATATCTTTTCGTCACGGTTGTTTTTATTGGAAAATTCGGTATCGTTTCTACAGGGTTGGGCTGGCTCTCATCACAATTGGTTATTTCGCTTTTTGCTGGTAGGGTCTTGCTATTATATGCCAGGAACAAATAAATCTATGTCTAAAAGAACCTTCCATTTCAACATACACGATCTTTTATCCATTAAGATATGCGATCAGCGTAGCTTTCTTAATCGATTGATCGGAGTTCATGATCGGTATATGGCTTATTTATTTGAGCAGGAAGGGGAAACCAGATCAGATATTGAAGTAATTTTGGGAACATTTGACCCGGATATTAACGGGTGTATTAAGATTGATAATAACTTTTATATGAAAGAAGATTACTTGTACGTTGATTATGTAAGGAGTAAGCTGGGCGGTAAAATCCGTTTTGATGTAATTGGTCTTGAGCAAGATCATGTTACTTTGCATATAAACTCGAATATTACAGGTTCTCCATTTGTTGCTGGGCGAATAATCGATTTCTTTATTGGTTATATTCTGACCCAAAAAGGGTATTCGCTTATCCATGCTTCTGGTGTTTCGAAAAATGAGGTCGGAGTGGTATTTTCTGCCAGAGGGGGCGGAGGAAAAACGACCACGGCATTGAATGCGGTTCAGACAAAAGGTTTCAAATATATGGGGGACAATTTTATGATAATCGGAATAAATAAAATGTGGGGCTTATTGTCTGATATTAATTTTTTTGGCTACAATATAAACAGGGACACATGGAAAAAATTATCGTTATATGAAAAAATAAAATATAGAATTGTGATGGCTGTATACTTCCTGACAAAGGGGTATATAAAAATATTTTTACCCATTTCTCCACTACGATTGTTGGGAAATGCCATACAAAACAATTCCGATCTTAATAAATTTTTTTCCATTGTCACGCGAGATCGATTTATAGGTCCCCGAGAGATATCAAGGGAAGTTGTAATCGATAGAACAGTAATAAACCTAATTCTTGAATTCCCTTTTATTAGTCAATGTATCGATGAATATCGATGTGTTTTCCAAGGTTCTTTCTTTTCTAACTATTGGACTGAGTATGAAAAGAAACTTCAATTAACACTTGGGGAAGGGATTGACTATTATGAGATTGTTTTTCCTCAACACATTGGCAATGAAATATTGGATGAATTGTTTTTCGTTTTGAAATTAGATTGATAAGGTGGCTGATTTGGCAATTCAAAAGACGCAAGTTGAATTTTATAACTTCCATAATTTAGTCTCAATGGAGAATTCATAGATACTCGCGATGGGATTTGATTCCAGAAATTAGCAAGCCATTTCGTTTTTTTGAAGTAGCAACTGCAGTTCATGAACCGGATATCACTTTGGAAGTATCTGATTTTACACCGGCAATTAGTGGATGTTATGTTGTTGACCATAAATATTATGTGAAAGAAAATTTTTTATATTGTCAAGATGTTTGGGGTCCTTATAAGTGGAAAATCGAAATCAATGGTTTTGAAGAAGGGAAAACCTATATCCGTTTTTTTAGCTATGGAATAGATCTCAAGCAGTTAATCGCGCCAGGCCTTTTAGCAGAGTCGTTGATATTAAAACAAATCTTGGCATACCACTTGCATAAGAAAGGGCACCACTTGGTTCACAGTGCTTCTGCAGTTAAAGATGGTAATGCTTATTTGTTTTATGGTCGAGGTGGTGCGTATAAAACGACGTTGATGATGAATTTATTGCGTAGCAATGAAGGTTGGTCTTTCTTGGGTGATGATCTGGTAATCTTGGGGGACAGGATAGTCTATAATTTTCCATTATTTTTAGGTTTTTTTGATTATAGATTTACCCACTTGGATAATGAAGAAATATCTCTACTACGGAAATTGGGATTGGTTAGATATTTATTATCTTTTAGTAAAACAAAAATAAAAATTAGTGATTCTGGATTGCCTACTGGAATATTCCGTTGTACAACCTGGCAGAATAAAAATTATTATATACGTCAAGTGCCTTTGAAGCAGAATTTTGCCTATTTATTTGAAACATCTTCGATGGATGATTATTACAGTCCAAGTTTAAGTATCATAGGTATATTCCCTCGATATGTTAATGCTTATTCATTTATTTTTCCTCAAAGCAAGCTCAAACATCGGTGGCTTGTGAGTGAAATAACAAACCCAGAAAGTCTTAAATCACGCGAGTTAATATTTCCATTGAAACCGGATAACAATTTAATATCCAGGATAATTCGAGACATAAACCAGATGTAAATAAATTAGTATCATCATATTTTCATAAGTTATATTAAATTACGCTATTGAGACAAAAATGACCCTAGAAAAATCTTATAAATATATAAAGATTCCACGATATCTATATTTTTTTTGGATAGTTAGCATCGTTTTAATTGATATTGAGGTTTATTTCCTTTATACAATTAAACAGAGCACAGGCTACGAACCCTCTATTTATACGGCATTACCAAGCATATTTTGGTATATGGTTTTACTGAGCAGTTTAATAGAAATCCTGGCAGCGCTAATACCTGTGATAAATCCTCGGGACAGTAATTCGAAATACTGGATGGTGGGTTTTTTCATTGTTGCGTTTAATACTGCTCTGATTATTCTTTTACCTGTCTTGCGAGGATATGCTGCTTTTGGAAGATCAGAGATATTAATTCACGCAGGCAGAGTTCAAGATATAGTGTCTCTGGGTCATCTTCCTGTTTACGACCGTCCTTCCAGCGGTGTGATCTATCCCGCACCAATGTACTTGCTTGCATTCATATGCACACTGATCGCTGTAGATCCCCTTCAAGTGGTTCAATACATAACACTGACCACATTTCCCTATTGTTACTTCTGTTCAATTACTTATTGTCTAAGGAAATATTGACCAATCAATTTTCGTTAGCACTCTGTATGCTCTCGAGTTGCATAATCTTCTTCGTCAATCAATTATGAAGTATGGCCTACAGTGTTGGGATTTACAGACGTGCTTTTTATTCTTTGGCTCTATCATAAAGTAATACAACATAATTCATTAGCTTTTCGGATGATGCTGATTGTAGCCAGTGTAGCGACTGTTTTCATTCATCCTGTTGTATGCATAAGCCTGATAATTGGTTTATCAGCAGTGGAGATTTTTAGACTGGGAATATCTTTGAGAATAGGGACAAATCCTGAAGCATTCGATAAATATTGTTCTTATTTACTTATCTTCATCACTTGGCTTACGATGAACTTCTCTTTTGGTCGATGACCGTGAATGAATTGGTGAATGCGATAAGTGCATTGGGTGAGGGCGGTGCTGCTGAAGTTTAATCAATTGGAAACCATCAATGTTTCGACAATTGAATTCTATATTACTCTTGGTTAGGATGAATGGGCATGATATTTTGTACATGGGGCTGGTGCTGGTGGCGGGTTTTCTATCTTTCCGAAGTTGGATGATCAATCCTCAATCAAGACGTGTTATACCCCTGACTGTTTACTTATTTTCTCAGTTTGCTATGTTTGTAATTGTCTTGTTTGGTGGATCGGGAGCCGTTTCTTACTGGCGGTCCATGGCATTATTTATTAATCTCCCCAGTGATGATGGGGTTTCTTGGAAGTATGGTCATGAAAAATTATATTTTTAGAACTATAAAAAATATGAACCCAAGAAAGCTTCTGTCGGTAACGGCAGCTACCAGTGTTATTTTCTTCTCATATACCATTGGAGTGTTTGGTTTTTTTCCATCGCCCGGAACTTTCAGGTTGAATTAGCAAATCTCTTCCGGAGCAATTATCAGGAATGGAATGGTTGGCAAATAATCGGGACAATTCGATCCCTGTCCTACTTCATCACAATCAAGTTTGTCTTTCCATCTGGTTTGAAAAGGATTCCGATATGTTGACAAGTTTTTCACACCCATTCAACAGAAATGGGGAGAGACCATTAACTTTCCCGATCACTTTGATTATTCCTAAAAGAAAACCAGTTGAACGTTATAAATTATATTATTTACCTATATCTTCTTATGATAAGTTCTATGAATTAATTATTCCTCGAAACCCGGTGAGGGTTTTACCCGAAGATTTTCTGATGATAAATAATGAAACGAATTTTGACAAAATATATTCAAATGGTGATTTTGATCTGTGGCTTGTATTTAGTGTGTCACAAATGAAGTAGTAAAGCGAAAAATGTTGGAATTAACCCACTGCAATTTGTGCGGAAGTAAGACCGAAAGTTTTATTTTCAGTTAGGGACCAATGGTTTGATCTCCCTGGAGAATTCTCATTGGTCTGTTGCCGAAAATGTGGACTTGTGTATTTGAATCCTTGTCCGCAAAAAGGGGATATGTAGCAAAATTATCCCACTAATTATCCCCCGTTTTCTCAAGAGAGTAATGAACAATGGTTAGAAAGAATTTGGGAACATTTCCTTTCGCTCTTTACGGTAGAACTTATTTATCTCCCATCTTCAATGAAAGGAAATATCCTTGATATCGGTTGTGGTTCTGGAAAATATTTAGTAAAACTAAGCAACTGGCTGACGGTTTTTGGCCTAGATGTCAGCGAAGTTGCAGCAGTTGAGGCACAAAAAAAAGGAATTGATATATTCATTGGGAATCTCAAGGATGCTCGCTATCCAAGTAATTTCTTCGACGCGATTGTTATGATACACGTTTTAGAACATATCTACGATCCATCAGAATTAATAAAGGAGATTTATAGAATTCTTAAAAGATGAAGGTAAATTTGTTCTTGAAGTTCCCAACTTCGATAGTTTTGAGGCTAAGCTCTTTAGGAAGAAATGGAGCGCGCTTGACTTGCCCCGCCATTTGTATTTATTTACTCCCGCGACGCTTATTGAAATGCTATGTCTGAACGGTTTTAAAGTTGGGCGGATAGGGTATAGTCCTTCCCCAGTCTCTTTCGCGATGAGTTTAGACGATTTGTTTCGTAACGGGCATTTAAAAAGGTTCATAAAGAAAATTGGTAAATACTCCGCATATTTATTTTTGCCTTTTACTGTTGTCAGCGCCATGGTCCATAAAGGTCCTTCTGTGATTATTAGCGCTCAAAAGAAAATTTGATAAGGATTAGGTAATGTTGGATAAATCTCCTTTCATTGTTATTATTATCTTAAATTGGAATGGATTAAACGACACTATTGAATGTTTAGATCTATTAGCTAAAATTGATTACAAAAATGTAAAAGTTGTTGTTATTGATAATGGTTCTGATGAATATGAAAATGAAGTATTAGAGGCTGATTATCGTTGGGTATATACGATAAGGAGTGAAACCAATAATGGTTTTGCTGGGGGAAATAATATTGGGATAAAGTATGCGCTCAGTGTGGGGGGGCGGATTTTATTCTCCGATTAAACAATGACACTATTGTTGCCCCTGGTTCTTTAAATTTGATGTTGGAAACCGCGGAGAAAGATAAAAAAATAGGTGTACTAACACCAACTATTCTTGATTATCATAAACAGAATTATATTCAGAACCAAGGAATGTTTATTAGTTGGTATGGTCCTTCACTTGCAAACGGTGAGGGTTAATCCTAAAGCAACATATACCAATATTGAAACTGCTCTAGGAGCATGTCTATTAGTCAAACGAGATGTTTTTGAGATGATCGGGCTGTTATGTGAAGAATATTATTATCAAGTTGAGGATACAGACTTTTGTACGCGGGCAGGGAGAAAAGGGTTTTCTATAGTTGTAGTTCCAGCTTCTAAAATCTTTCATAAGGGGTCGGTCTCTTTAAATAAAGTTCCAAGTAACAAATTGCGATATTTTATCCGAAATAGATTTATTTATCGCTCAAAATATGCAACCAATTTTCAACTTTTCATTTTCTTCTTTTGGTTCATATTATTCGAATTTCCCTCAAATTTTGTTTATTATTTAATTAAAGTTTCGTAAAATTACAATAATACAGGGTCTCTTTAGAGGGGCTGCTGAAGGGATGGGTTATTTGGTATCCAATAGGATTTTAAAGAAAAAGAGGAAGAGGAATATGAAAAGATTTCCTGATACACGCCGATTTGATTACTCTCTTTATTATCATTGTTTGTGATACTGTCTTGGTGATATTTTAATCCTTGTTCATTCCTTGCGTATTCTCCTTGGAATAATCATCATAACTTATATCCCTGGTTATTCATTATTTTCAGCTATCTCAAATGAAAATAAGTTTAGCTTTGTTGAAATCAGTTGTATAAGTGTAGGATTGAGTATCCCGGTTGTGCTAGTTCTTGGGACATTACTGAACCTAACCATAGGTATAAATTCGTTCACTGTTCTTATTTGTATATTCTCAATTTATTGTGTGGGTTCAATAATTGCGATTAAACGGAGGAATGTTAAATATAAAGAAAGAATTGCAAATAATAATTCCTAAAATACGCGGCATTAGTTTGCGTAAAGGGGATAAATATTTTGTAGGTATCGCGGTACTTTTTTCAATAGTTGCGGGATCATTGTTTATCGTTGATCTTGTTCGACCAAATAATAATGAAAAGTTCACAGAAATATATATCCAAGACCCGGGATTCCTGTCCCAAGAATCCCCACTAAACCTTAATTTGAATGACCCGATTTATTTTACTCTCGGCATCGGTAATAATGAATATGAACAGACTGAATATAAGTTAGATATTAGGTTTGATACTTTGTTGGTTTATTCAGAGTCATTTGTTTTACAGCAAGGGGAGACCGCTCAAAAACAGATTTACTTTTCCGCTCTAAAAGGTGGCACTAACGAAAAGCTCCAAATATTACTCTATAAGAACGCTGACGATGAAGTTTATCGTTCACTTCACTTTTGGATTAATGTTGAAGAATAGATTTTATCCCTCTGCTTGCTTTTCATACTTTCCGTTTCTTCAAGTGCGTTGCGAACTGGAAAATACTGATGACTTGAGAGTGACTCTGGCTACATTTGACCAATCTAATCTTTGAATGAAAACTATCCAGAAGTGCTTAGCTCGAATGTGCTTATCCTCCAGATTTTCGCGGGGAGCACTGATAACCTAAAAAGATGACGCGTTTGTGTTGGAAATCGCGCCACACAACAAGTTGGAAGGGATGATGGATAACATTTTTTGTGATTGTATGGTCGGTTCGCTAAATAGGTTAAAAATCCTATTCATCAGTTCGAACCATCCTTGAAATTCCTGGGTATGGATAAGGATGCGCTAGAAAAGGAGAATCAACTATGAAACGCGGAGTTTGGATTGCCATTGCTGTTGGAATCGTCCTCATCCTGATCCTGATCGTCGTGGTCTTGATGTTCGTCCGCCTTGGACCGAAATTGTCCCTGGCCGGTCCCACCCCTACCTTTACCCCGTACGATGCCCCCCCGGTGGGAGCGGTCTCCACGGTTATCCCCTCGGGGAGCGCCTGCCGGACCGGGTCGATGGTCTTCATGGCGCTGGGCGAAAGCCAGCCCCCGCGCGGCACCGACGCCATCCGCCTGGTGCGTGTCGATTACGACAACAAGCGCATCGACATCCTCGCCCTGCCCTCCGAGCTGTGGGTCGCCACCCCGGGCCTGGCTGACCGTGGCATTGGCGGCGCGACCCTCAACGACGTCTATCTCAAGGGCAAGACCTTTGCCTCCGGAGATGACCGAGCGCGCATGCTGGCAGCCGTCAACCTCTTCGGCAGCACCCTGCAGGCCAACTTCGGCTACACCCCCGAGCATTACTTTGTCATCAAGCAGGCCGCCTTCGCCGATTTCATTAACGCCCTGGGTGGGGTGGACGTCGTCCTGCCTGTCGTTGTGGACGGTCGTTCGGAAGGCTTTGGCTATTTCCCCGCCGGCGCCCAGCATCTGACCGGCGCGATGGCCCTCGATCTTGTGCGTATCGACAATAAGGGCATATGGGACCGTTTTGACCGCCAGGAGTTGATCATTCAGGCTGTCTATCAATCCCTGCTCACCCCCCGGAACTGGGACCGGCTACCGTACCTCGTCGACGTCTTCCACGATAACATCCTCACCGACTTCAGCGTCAGCCAGATGTTGGATGTGAGCTGCATCCTCAACCAGCCCGGCGTGGTCGTCAATCAGGAACTGGTCGGACCCGAACTGCTCATCCCCAGTGGACAGGTCTTCCTACCCGCCCCGGGATTGGGTTCCTACATCCTCCAACTGGTCGGAAAATAACCCGTGCCTTTCAAGAAGCGTCCGCCCGAAGCGAAAGTCTCCCCCCCGGATACGGTCATCCTTGACCGGGTGGCATATCCTTCGGGATCCAAGGAATTGGCTGCAACCTCCCCGACCGGGGAGGTTGCCCAACTCACTGCACGGGTACTCCCCGGGGCGGTTCCCTCCGAGCCCCCGCCCCACGCCTTGCGTCGCTCCCTGTTCAATCAGGTTGAGAGGCAGCCCCACAATCCCACCCCCTTGATCCTCCTCGGCTGGTCCGCAGCAGATGCCCGCAGCGCCGCCATCTACTTCCAGCGTGCCCTCACCCTCGACCCAACCAATCCGGTCGCGCGCGACGGCCTCGACTGGGCCCTATCGGAACTCTCCCCAGCCGACGCCGCCCTCATCCTCGCCCCAACCAACCCGGTCGCCAGTGACGGCCTCGACTGGGCTCTCTCGGAACTCTCCCCAGCCGACGCCACCCTCATCCTCGCCCCAGCCCCCCCCGCTGAAGCGGATACCCTGGGAGTTACTCAGCCTGCCGTCCGCTCACCGGCAATCGCCCCGGTTCGAACTCCCCGGTGGCGCGTTCGTGACTTTCGCTGGCGAACCCTCTCGCGCTTTTACTACATCCCCTTCTTCCGGAACCTTGCCATCGCGATCATCTATCTCCTGCTGATCAGCGCCGCTGAGATCGTCACTGTGCTCGACGACCCTGCTACAGGGATCATTTTTCATGCCACCATTATGATCGGCTTGATCATACACGGTTCGATTCTCCAGCAGGGACCCTTCCGGCGTTACCTGATCATCCTGGCGCTGGCTCCCCTCATCCGCCTCTTGAGTCTTTCTCTGCCCCTGGCGATGTTCGATATTCCAATCATGTACCGCTACGTGATTGTGGGAGTTCCACTCTTTCTGGCAGCCTATTTTTCCGCCCGCAGCGTCGGCCTGACTGCTAACCGCTTGTATTTCACCTGGAAGGGTTGGCCATTTCAGCTCCTGTTCAGCCTGAACGGGTTTGTCTTGGGTGTTTATGAATACTTCATCCTGCACCCGCAAGCTCTGGTTCCTTCCACCAGTTGGTTTAACATTGCCATGGGCGTGTTTATCCTGTTAATTTTCACTGGCTTCTTGGAGGAACTCATTTTCCGCAGCTTACTACAAGTGACCGGAGTCCAATCATTAGGTGGGACTGCCATCTGGATCATTTCGATTTTGTTTGGGATTTTGCACATCGGATATTTCTCAACCTTCGATGTGTTTTTCGCCGCTTCGGTTGGCCTGTTCTTCGGTTATTTTGCTCTCAAAACCCGCTCCATCTTGGGCGTTACCTTGGCGCATGGCATCACAAATGTCACACTGTATATCATTCTTCCACTGATTTTACGCTGAAGACAAATTCCTTTCTTCGTCTCATTAAACATAAAAGCCGTACAGTTTTTCTGTACGGCTTATTGTTATTCGTACGCGTCTAATTCAAGGCGATCGCGATGCGGACAATGACGATGGTGACGAAAACGATCAGTAGGGGTGGGATTGCAACATTCAAGGCGTGTGACCAACGTTCCATCTTCTTGCCAGTGACAGTCGTGCTGATCTCTTTTTGGATCAACAGGGTTAACAGGAATATAACTCCAATCAGGCCGAGCGTTCCAGCCAGGGAGATACTTGTCAGGGTCGTAACGGTGGATGTCGTAACCGTTGATATCATACTTGCCTCTCATGAAGTACTTGAAATCTTTTTCATTATATCTTTTTTTTTAATTTTATACCTAACATATCTGTTAAGTGGGTTTTTGCTCTACACTCCGTTCTTGATGCCCTGATCCTGGCCCACCAGCCGGGGAATGCCAGCTTTCATTTGAGTTACCATTTGCAGATGCTCCACCGGGAATGCAAACCCCGCTCCTGAGCTGCAGTCCGATCTTTCCTTTTGTTATGGCCAAGGAGTCATTTTGGTAGTGACCGCGTCAGATAATGTTCAATCGCAGGTTGAACCGGTCCAACAGGGTAAGTGATTTGTCCATCCTCGATGACGAGGGCTTTATTGCATAACGAAGCAACCGTTGTCATGTTATGGCTGACAAACAGGATCGTACCGCCATTTTTGGAAAAATCTCGAATTTTCTGAAGACTTTTTTCTCGAAAAGTTGCATCACCAACTGATAGGACCTCATCGACCAATAGGACACTTGGTTTTAGATGGACAGCTACTGAAAAAGCGAGTCGAACTTCCATGCCAGAAGAAAATCTTTTAACCGGGGTTTCCAAAAAATCTTCGACGCCGGAAAAGGCAACGATCTCGTCAAATTTTCGTTTGATCTCTGCCCGCGGCATACCTAAAATTGCACCGCTTATAAAAATGTTTTCCCGCCCGGTTAATTCAGAATGAAAACCTGTGCCAACTTCCAGTAAAGAGCCAACCCGACCCAGAATTTCAGCACGCCCTGAAGTTGGACTTGTCACCCGCCCCAATATCTTTAAAAGAGTGCTTTTCCCTGCGCCGTTTCTACCGATAATCCCGATCGTGTCGCCCTGGTGTGCTTCAAAGGAAATGTTCCTAAGAGCCCAAAAGTCTATTTTTTTGTCGCTGGCTTCTGCTCCCCGTATTCGGTTTGCCAGGCGGGCAATATCATCAACCAGGATGGTTCGGCTGTACCTCAAACCAATTCCGGTGTTAGGGCGAATGCGGTAGAGCTTCGATAAATTACTGACTTGAATGATTGCTTCCGTCATCAGATTACGTCCGCGAATTTTCGCTCCAAGCGTTGGAATATAACCAAGCCAATCAAGAAAATAACCAGGCTGACAACGATTGAATAACTCAAGGAAGCTAAGGGGAAATCGGTTGTTCCAAAAAATGCCCAGCGAAAGCCATCAATAATCCCAACCATTGGATTTAAGTCATAAATCCAGGCCCAATTTTTGGGAATCACTGTCGAAGAATAGACCAAAGGGGAAGCGTACAACCAAATCTGGATCACAAATGGCAATACATAAGTGAAATCACGATAATAGACATTTAGGGCTGCAAAAATAATACCGACCCCTATTGCCAAAAGTAGGTTGAAAATGAGAAAGATTGGAATTGATAATATATTGACGGATATCGGAATTTTATAAACTACCAACAGGAAGATAAAAATCGTCAAGGATACCAAAAAGTCAACCAGAGTCGACATGGCGTTTGCAACAGGAATAATAATTCTCGGGAAAAATATCCGGGTGATGAGGCGAATATCGCGTGTCAGGCTGATGCCAGCCCTCTGGATGGATTGCGAAAAGATGCCCCAGGGCAAAAGCCCGGCAAAGGCAAATAATTCATATGAAACATTATCTGAGGTGATATTCAACAGCCGCCCAAATATAACTGTGAAGATAGCAGTTGTCATCAGGGGTTGTATCACAACCCAGGCAACACCCAGTATGGTTTGCCGATACCGCAATTGAACTTCGCGCAAAGCCAGGATCCAGAACAATTCGCGATACGTCCAAAGCTCCCTGAGGTTGAGGTTAAACCAACCGTGCATGGGTTCAATTATTGTTCGATGCGAGTTAGATAATTGGGCGTTTGGATTGATCAATGTTGTGCTATTCCTTCGGCTGCGCGTTAGGTTTCAAAATTCTAAAATCTTCATATCTATGGAATTATAAATCATCCCAAAATTCCGGATCTGGGGCTGCTTTATGATTGGGCGTAACTATTTTGGAAACATAGTGATTAAGAATAATGAGTGTTAGAATCCGATTCGCTACAAAATGCCACTCACGATCCATAACCAATTCGAAAGACGATGTGCGTGACTGGTAGCTACCAATGGCACGAATGCCATTTCCGAGTGAGTGTACAATTTGTTGCCGATGCCCATGGGCGCAGCTCCTTTAATCCCGAACACCTAATCTTGTCTTATCCCGTGAATATCAACCGTTTTAAAGTTCTGTCAGTAAATAAGTTTTAAATTTGCCCAACTTTGAATTTATTAGGAGGTCTACGTGAAAGCGAACAAATACGCAATTTTGTCCGTGGTGCTGATTCTGTTGGTAACGTCCTGTAGCGGCGGGAAGAACTCGGCTGCGCAACCTGCTGAGCCGGAAATGATCACGCTGAAAATGAACAGTGCCGCCCTGACCAGCTATGCCCCGATATTCATTGCAGAGGCTGAAGGCTATTTCGAGGAAGCTGGGATCAAAATCGAATATGTTACTTTCAATCGTTCGACTGAAGCGATTCCTTTGATCGTTAATGGCGATTTGGATGTTTATGCCGGTGCTCTTAGTTCTGGCCTTTTAAATGTCCTGGGGCAGGAAGATAGCATCAAGGTGGTGGCGGATCGTGGTCATGTTTCCCCTGACGATTCTTGCACTTACCACGGCATCTTGGTTCGAAAAGATTTATATGACAGTGGAGCGGTGACGGGACCTGCAGATCTGGCCGGGCGCACAATTGCCTCTGTGACAACCGGCCCCAGTGGTTATCTTCTCAGTCTCTATCTGGCGCAGGCTGGTTTGACCTTTGAGGATGTCAACATCAGTGACGTTCCGACTGCCAGCTTTGCGGATGCGCTGTCCAATGGGACAATAGATGCTGTAGCAACCACTGAATTAACGATTTCCCGCGTATTGAGTAGCGGTAATGCGGTTTTGGCTGCTCGCGGCGCAGATGTATATGGTTCATATCAAACATCTGTTTTGGTATTTGGTAAGAATTTGCTGGTCACGAATTGCGAGGCAGGCATTCGTTTTTTGACTGCTTACCTGAGGGGTGTCCGGCAGTACAATGAAGGCAAAACTGACCGCAACGTTGAGATTATGGCTAAATATACTAGTGAAAGCCCAGAGATACTGCGAAACGCTTGTTGGGTAACGATAAACAATGACGGCTCAATTGACTTTAAAGCTTCTGTGGCTGGCTTCCAGCAGTGGAGCATTGAACAGGGGTCCCTCGATCATGCAATTACGGAAGAGCAGTTTTGGGATCCGAGCTTATTGAAGGAAGCTCTGACTCAGTTGGATCAGACAACAAACCCTTCAAAATAAACCAAAACACAAAGGGTTAGGTAAAGGAATATTACTGCCTAACCCTTTTTTATTAGGTAAAAAATGACAATTGATTTATCACACAATCCTTATACAAAAAAAGGTGTATTAGACAACTTTTGGGAATTGATCAATGAGACGGTCAACCGTTTTTCTGATAAGGATTTTATTGTTTCAAAAAACGGAAAATTGACCTACAAGGAAGTAAATCTCCAGGCCAATGTAATTTGTGCAGCTCTACTTGGCCGCTCTCAGTCTGCCAAGGTCGGTGTCGGGCTATTCCTCAACGATCCGCTTAAAATTATTCCTGCGATGATGGGAACGCTCAAAGCAGGATATTATTTCGTCCCTTTGGACGTCACATTTCCTGCCAGAACATTGAATTCCATCCTGGATGATGCTGAAATAAAAATCATCCTGACCGACCAGGAGAATTTTACCCAAGCAAAATCCCTAATTGGACCGGGAACTGCGCTCCTGAATTTTGACGCGCTTGATCTCGCTGCTCAGGTCCCGGAGCCAATCGTTCATTATCAACCGGATGATTGGGTGCAAATATTGTTCACCTCTGGTTCTAGTGGTGAGCCAAAGGGGGCAATCGAAACCTATCGCTATTTGGCATACGGAGCATATCAAAAATGCACAACACGCAATCACAATGCGCGGGACCGGGTATTGCAACTATCCAGCTTTACATTCTCCGCGCCACATACCCTTGTATTTGCTGCGTTGATGATTGGATTGACCCTTTATTATTACAATATCAAGGAAGATGGATTTGTAGGGCTGGCTGATTGGATACGAAAACAAAAAATTACTAGTTATAGCTCATCCGCAACCGTATTTCGCACCTGGGCGAACACGTTGAGACCAGGTGATCAATTTCCAACCGTAACCTTCGGGCATGTGGGAGGAGAAAAAGTTTTGCCCGGTGATATTAAGAACCTTAAAAAACATTTTCCAAATCTGGATTATATTTATGTTAGTTTTGGCTCCACGGAAACCTTGGGGATCGCGAGCAAACTGTTTCCACCCAATTATGATTTTGAAGAGAGTGAAATTCCATGCGGCATTCCAAACGAAGGCATAAAGGTTTTGATTTGGGATGGTAACGGTAATGAATTGCCGGTTGGTGAAACAGGCGAGATCGTGGTATATGGCGATACCCTGGCGCAAGGTTATATCAACAACCCGAAATTGACAAAAGAAAGATTTATCCAAGATCCGAAAAAACCAACCTATCATTACTATCGGACGGGTGATCGCGGTAAACTGCGAAAGGATGGCCAGTTATTCCATCTCGGACGATTGGATGATATGGTCAAGATCAAGGGGGTTCGCATTGAGCTGAACAGCCTCGAAGCACATATGTTGAAATACCCTGGAATCGTTCAAGTTGCGTTCAAGGCGTTTGATGACCGAAAGGGCAATAAGAAATTGGTAGCCTATTACATAGGAGAGCAAGGGATAGCGATCCCGACTTCGGATTTGCGAAAATTTTTAGCAGAACGACTGCCTACTCAGTTATTACCCCATTACTTCATAAAACTTGAGCAATTTCCATTGACGCATACAGGCAAATTGGCGCGGAACCAGCTGCCTGTTCCGAAAATGATGCGCCCGCAGCTATCTAACCCCTACGAGCCTCCTTCAAATGAATTGGAAGCAACCCTGGTGAAAATCTGGGAAGATGAAATCGGGATAGATGGGATTGGTGTTTCGGATGATTTCTTCGAAGTGGGCGGCGATTTGTTGATTGGCGTCCTGCTCTTCATCCAGATTGAACGAGTTTTGGGTCGGAATTTACCGGTATCAACTTTGCTATCCGCCTCCACAATTCGCAGACAGGCTGAAATTATCAGAGACCAGGACACCAGCCAGGATTTTTCAACGGTCATAACCATCAAATCACAGGGAAATCATGCCCCCCTGTTTTTCATTCCGGGCAAGGCTGGTTATCCAACCCGCATCCGGTACCTGGCACGAGAAATAGAATCAGAGACGCCAGTCTATGCTCTGCAGGAATTATCGGGGGTGAGTGAGCATAAACCGCTGCGGCGAATTGAGTCAAAGGCCACCTTCTATATTAATGCAATCAAAAAAGTTGTCCCCCATGGTCCGTACATTCTTGTGGGCGAATCAATGGGAGGAAAGGTTGCCTATGATATGGCTTGCCAGCTTGTCCAAATGGGGGAAGAAATTCCCATTTTGGCCATGTTGGATACCTATAACATGGCTGAGTACATATTTGATGAGAGCAGCCCTCGTTATTATTGGATGTTGTTTAAAAAACACCTTACAATCCTGCTGCATTCGAGTTGGCAAGGCCGGTTGGATTATTTGAAGTTTTATCGAGAGAAGCTTTTTACAGAACTGGACAGCATCCTCAAAAGGTATGTTAGGCTCAGGCGTATACATAAGAGTTCCTCTGTATCAGAAGATATTAAACAAACCGAGAATGCTAACAAGGCTGCTGGACTTAAGTATCACCCAAAACCCTACCCTGGACGCGTCATACTGTTTAAGGCTCAACGTGGGCCCTACAACACTTACCCATCCAATGGATGGGATCAAATCAAGATTGGGGAGTTGGCGATCCATGAACTGGATTGTTATCATGGTAGCATCTTGTTCGAGCCTGCTGTGATTTATTTGGCAGAAATACTAAATACCTATATTGGATGAATACGGTAAGAAAAACCATCCCTCATGAAAATCATTCTCAAAAATATCAGTAAAGATTTTGCAAAAAATACCAAGCGTGAAGTCGATGCATTAACCGACATCAATTTTGAGATCGAAGAGCACGAATTTGTCTCTATTGTTGGGCCAAGCGGCTGTGGCAAAACGACTTTACTAAAGATTGTTGCCGGGCTGCTAAAGCCTAGCACGGGTGAGATTTCATATCTTGGCAGTACGCAACCCAGTGTGGCATTCGTCTTCCAAGACCAGGGCTTATTGCCCTGGATGACTGTCATGGAAAATATCGGGTTGGGATTGGAATTAAAGAGAGTTCCCAGCGCAATCCGCAAAGCCCAGGTGATCGCGTTTATGAAGCGTATTAAACTTGACGGTTTTCAGGATCATTATCCTCACGAACTGTCCGGCGGGATGCGTCAAAGGGTTGCCTTGGCGCGCGCCTTTCTCACCAACCCTGATATTTTGCTGATGGATGAGCCATTTGCCGCTTTGGATGCTCAGACTCGCATCATTCTCCAGGAAGAATTGCTGAAGATCTGGCGCGTTGAGCGTAAGACGGTCTTATTCGTTACCCATGATATCGATGAGGCTATTCTTTTGGGTGATCGTGTCATTGTCTTGACCGACCGCCCCGGAAGAATATATGAAGATATCCGGGTGGATATTAAGCGGCCGCGGGACCTCACCGCGAAAGACCATCCAGTGTTGAAGGAAATTAGATGGCAAATTTGGGAAATTCTGGAAAAAGAAGTACGCCAAGAGCTTCGGCTAAGCTAAACACGACAGCTGTTGATGAATTTCTGCGCAGGCGCGGAGGTCTTGTTAGCCTGGTTTTGGTATTGGGATTTTTAGCTGTATGGGAAGCGTTTGCACAGACCGGGAAATTGTCCAAGATTTTATTCCCTGCGCCCACGCTGATTTTCGCGTCTTTTTTCAACGGATTGCTTGATGGAAAATACACTCAGGATTTGAGGATTTCTTTCATCCGGATTATTTCAAGCTTTCTTATCGGAGGCGGGGCTGGGATGGTTTTGGGCCTACTGATGGGTTGGTCCCGTCGGCTGCGTGCTGTCCTTGATCCTATCATCGCAGGGCTTCATCCCATCCCCAAGTTCGCATTGTTACCACTTTTTATCATCTTTTTAGGGATCGGCGAAACTTCCCGGATCGCAATGATCAGTCTCGGAGCCTTCTTTCCCCTCCTGATCAATTCAATGGCGGGGGTGCTGCAGATTTCCCCAACCTATTATGATGTTGTGGAGAGTTATGGCGCTACGCGATTCGATATTTTCCGAAAGGTTGTTTGGCCCGGGAGTTTGCCCTTTGTTCTAACCGGGGCGCGCTTGTCTTTGCGCAACGCGCTGACCCTCACGATCGGCATTGAAATGGTTTTTGGTAATAAAGGTTTGGGGGCGGCACTCTGGCTTTCATGGGAAACCATGCGCATGGTTGATATGTATTCCATCCTGTTGATTGTTGTGATTTTGGGTGTTGGAATGGTCGGATTATTGGAAATCTTAAAACGCCTAATAACACCCTGGCATCAAGGGAACCACCGTGGTGGGTCGACATCCACTTGAAAAGAGAAAGGTTGGATGAAAGTTTGTCTCGTTCCACTTGATTGAATTCGACCAAGTGTGAATGGATGTTTTCGTAGCAGAACTTGCCTTGGGGGAAGACCATTAGTTCACTCTGGTGCTCAAAACGCAAACCAGCCAGAAACTCCTTAACTTCGATGGAATTCTGACTGGTTTTGTCTTAAAGTATGCCCCTCGTGCAGCATCCTGCCAGCTCTCATTTGGCAGCGCGAGGATCGCGAAACTCCCCCCCGGTTTTTCTGGATACCTGAATTTCCCCCCTAATCCGTCTCGCCTTCAATGGCGCGCATGATCTGCGGAGCGCGATACAGACGGTTGCGGGCGCGTTGGCCGACCTGCTGCAAGATCCCCAACTCAACCAACTTCTCGATATAACGCTGGGCAGGGTCGTAGTGTTTCAATCCCAATCCCTGCTGTGCTTGACGCACGCTGGTGATCGGGTGACCGATCAAGTATGCGATCAGTTCTCTCAAGGGCTGGCGCATGCGCTCGCTTTTCACACGGGCATACAACTCATCCAACAAACGTTCCAGACGATGCAAGAGACCGAGGGACTCGCGGGCCTGCGTATCGATCCCAGTCAAGAAGAAATCCAGCCAGGCTTCCCAGGCTCCCTGCTGGCTGATTGCCTGCAGATGGTCGTAATATTCCTGGCGATGCGTTTCAAAGAAGGCGCTCAAGTACAGCAGCGGCTGCGGGAGAAGCTCCCAGCCGCAAAGCAGCAGGCTGACCAGCAAGCGCCCCACCCGGCCATTCCCGTCCAGGAAGGGATGAATGGCTTCGAACTGGTAGTGGATCATCCCCAGGCGGATCAAGGGAGGCAGGTCGGATGGGTCGTGGATGAACCGTTCGAGCTGCGCCAAACACGCATGCATCTCATCCACTGGCGGCGGTACGAACTTGGCCGTCTGGATGGTGGCACCTGGCGCACCGATCCAGTTCTGGCTACGCCGCATTTCTCCGGGGGTCAGGAGTTCACCACGCACGCCTTCCAACAAATGGGCATGTAGTTCACCCAGCAATCTGACGCTGACCGGCAAGCGCTTGACCCGCTCCAGGCCGTAGTCCAGGGCGCGCACGTAATTGAACACTTCGTGAGCATCAGGCTGGTTCTCAAAGAGCAAGAGTTGCCGGGCTTCGTAGGTGTAGAGCCCTTCGAGATCCGTATGCGTGCCTTCAATCCGCGAAGAGAGCACCGCCTCCTGTCGGATAAAAGGACGCACAACAACCTGCGGAGCCGGAAAAGCCCCGCCCACTTCAGACAGGCGCGCCAGGCTGCGATCCGCTTTCGAGAGCTGGGAAAGCAGGTGGTCGGTCCAGGCGATTTGCGGAGGCAGGGGCTTAGGCACGAAAGCCCAGTAGCCGGTCAGGGTTTTGGTGACTTGCCCGGAAGCGTTAGCGTTGAAATCGTTTGGTCGCATGCTTTCGTTTTCTTCTTAAAAAGTATGAATAAGGCCTGCTGTTATTCATACTTTACTGATTAAATATGAATAACAATAGTGGTTGTTCACATTTTATAGCACAACTATGTATAACGCAAGTGCCAAAACCGGGTATCCTTGGGGTTTGATGGTCGAGCTGAAGAACAGGGTATCGATTTAGATAGGTCCCCCTTGCGCAGCTTTCTATCGCAGGTCCCCGTAAGCGGGAGATGGCACGGAAATGCGGATAACATCCCTGCTGGGTGTAGTCTCCCCTGAACGGGGGCTCCGGTTTTAGCCGAAAGGACCGTCTAATCAGACGGCCTCAGTGTGCCCCCACGTGGATCTGTTCCGAACCGCACCCCTCCCTAAAATCAGGGGAAAATACGGTACATACGGATTACCTTTTTACGAATTTGATTGAATCTTGAGAAATCGTCAAGGAACATTAGTGTTACTTATTTTCCTTATGACTTCGAACTTTCTACCACGTTGCAGTGGTAGTGGTGACGCCATGAGTATGTGAAATGTCGCCGACAAACTATTCATTGATGATGATAAACACCCTGTTTCATCTCGGTGGACTGTTTGCGTAGTTCGGCAAGCCGCTCCTTCTTGTCTTTTTGGGGGTAGAAATTATTCATGTCTACAATCATTGTTATGTCAACGAACTCTCGCAACTCAAATTGAATTGGTACACACTCAAAAATTAAAACTATCCGGATCTGGTCCAACGCGCTTTCCTTCATCCAGCGCATCCAACAATTCATGTCTGCCGGTGAAAGCTCAAAGTCGAAAATCTGACTGTTCTCGGCGATGCGGTTGGAGTGGGTTGATTTGGGAATCGTAACCACTTCATGCTGTAAATCCCAGCGTAGAGCAATCTGTGCCGGGGTCTTATGATATTTTTCGGCCAGCTTTTGAACAACTTGTTCATTGGTAATTTTTCCATCCATTAAAGAACTCCAGGCTTCCACCTAAATCTTGTGACTTTGACAAAATCTTAATAGTTCGGGTTGGACAAGAAACGGATGGAACTCTACCTGATTCACGCTGGGGACTATCTGGCTATCACGCAAAATATCTTCAAGATGATGCACCATAAAATTACTGACACCAATCGCTTTGGCGCGGCCACTTTGATAAATCTCCTCCATCACCTGCCACGTCTCTTGATAACAACCCTTCACGGGCCAATGGACCAGGTACAAATCCACGTACTCAGTCTCTAAGCGTTTCAGGCTTTCTTCAAAAGCCGCCAGTGTTCGCTTCTCGCGCTGGTCATCATTCCACACCTTGGTGGTCAAAAAAATATCCTCACGCAGGATACCGCTCTCTCGGATCGCTTTGCCGACGCCGCGTTCATTTCCATATACGGTCGCCGTATCAATACTGCGATAGCCGATTTCCAAGGCAGACTTAACCGCATGTTCCACTTCCTGACCATCGTTAATCTGAAAAACGCCAAACCCCAACCAGGGCATTTTAAGCCCGTTGTTTAACAGAGTGCAATCTTTTATATTACTGATCATCTTGTCAATTTCCTTTAGAGGCAAAGTACCCAACAGTGAAACACTTTTTAGAAAGTGAAAAATAACTGACCTTCAAACGTCAGTTTTTTGTGTCTTCGAATCTCGCTGTTTAACCTCACAAATCTGAACGGATGAAATAAAAAGCCAGCTCACCCTATGAATGATTGTAATTTTCCCAGCCCATGTAATTTGTAAAGGCTTCATCGAGGGCTCCTGCAACATTGCCCATCGTCATGGCAACATGATGCTCGAACCCATTCCTACAAAGGTATGCAAGCAATTTTTGCAGATCGGGAGTGTGTAGCACAGCGCGGTGACCGAAGGTGTCCAGCGGATCGTTGGTGAGCTCGCCTTCGCCTGTATAAGCGCGGATAACTCCGTTGGTATCGTCAGTGCCGACGCGTGCAAACGTCATGGGTCCAGAGGCGGCGCGGCCAGCCATGGCTCCATATGTATTTTCTTCACCGATGGTAGTTCCCAAAATCGGTGCAGTCTTGATCTCTATTTCGGGGACAAAGGACTTCGCCCAGTTGCCGCAGTGGAATAAAACACAGCGATCGGGATCATCGGCGTAATTGTTATTCCAGTCCACAAGTGCACCGGGAGAGTTGGAGGCCAGTTGCAGGGCGTACATCGAGACCACGCCGGTGATATCCGTTTCGCAGGCGGAGGGCATGAGCTGATTGCTCATCATACTCATCAGGGTACAAGCGTTGATGCCATAGTTTTTTTGGATGGAGGTCCAGCACTGGAGGGCAGTCGCCTGCAGATCATTGGCTTCCATCCAATCAGAAATCACAACGCCCAGCTTGGCCATACGCACCAGAGCAGGCGAAGGAACTGTATCATGTTTGGCATAGGCGTGAATCTCGTCCAACTTTGACTTCACGCGCGGCAAGTCGTCACTCAGGCGGGAAGAGTCACCCAGGATCTCGGACAGATCCACAGTTGTCACGGTTATACCGCTGGCCTGCAAGATTTTTTCACTATAGCGAACGGTGTTGAATGCGCCAGGGCGTGCGCCGATGGCTCCCAATCGGGCAGAACGTAATCCCTTGACCACATGACAGACGCTTATAAACTTCTGCAAATCCTCTTTGAACGCATCCGAAGTTGGATGGCTGGTGTGCAGGCTGGTTAGGGAAAAATCATACCCATATTGTCGTAGGTTGTTGCAAACCGAAATCTTGCCACAGAAGGCATCGCGGCGGCGCTCAACGTTGAAAGCCTCTAGATTTCAGGATAGGCTTGCACCAAAATTGGAACATTCAGCCCTGAAATTTGATAGTGTCCGCCACGCCCTTTTCATCGCCAAAATTAGGCAAAACGACGAGGATGCCCTCAATGCGGTCACGATTGGCTTTGAACAGGTCAGCACAGGCTTTGGCATGGGCATAGGTTTCCACCGATCCGAGTTTGGTATCCTGCTCACCGAGCATTACTCCCTCAATGCTCATTTCCTTGAACAGGGCAAGGATATCCTGTCGCGCCTCGCTGACGAGATGGTCGGGGAAAAAGTCTCGATTGCCAAAGATGACTCCCAAAGTGGTGTTCATGATATTTCTCCTTATCTTGATACACTAATCATAATCTTGCTATTTATAATTTGAAGCCCCAGGCTCCAGCCACGAGAATGACGTTGGCGAAGGGCGTAAATTCAGCGGTGCGGATAATGGCTTTGGTGGAGCCGGTCAAATTTTTGAATTCCGGGTGTGGCAGGGTCTCGATAGGTACGTTACCCAATAATTTTTGAATCCCGGCATGAATGTGAGGGCTTTTAGTCAAA
Organism: uncultured Chloroflexia bacterium; assembly: GCA_963790075.1. Lineage (GTDB taxonomy): Bacteria > Chloroflexota > Anaerolineae > Anaerolineales > Villigracilaceae > CAYOUV01. The sequence continues at coordinate 830,392 of CAWBNG010000003.1, read as the reverse complement.
ATCTCCTCGGAAACATATGCTTTTTCGACAAACATTTCGCTCAGCACAATTTCAAAAGTCTCCAAAAAGCCTGGGACCCCGGGCTTCAGCGCCAGGTCAATGCGCTGCGTTGTAGCAGGGACAGGCAGTCCAGCATCGGCAACGGTCAGCATGTCGGAGTGTTCAAGATGGGCAATCACGGTTGAGATGGGTGCGTTGATAATTCCAATCTTTTTCATTTGGACTTACTTCTTTCATTCATAAATTGTAAGACTTCTTCACGACGGGGAAGAGAAGGCTGCGCTCCATCGCGGGTGACTGAAATAGCTGCCGCCGCACTGGCAAATTCGGCAGAAGACACAATTGATTTTCTTTCACATAGTCCTACCGCCAGAGCGCCGACAAAACAATCCCCGGCAGCGGTAGTATCAACAGCCTGCACCGGGCAGGCTGAAATATTCGATTCCATTTTCCCATCAAAAAGAATTGCACCCCGACTGCCCATTGTTACTAGAAAATTCTTGGCGCCAAGGGAAAGCAGTTTTTCTGCAGCGCTTCGGGCATCGGCAGCAGATTGCAGCGGCGGAACCCCGGTCATCAGGGCAATTTCATACTCGTTGGGTATCAACACATCCACGAGTTCAAGCAGGTCTTTATTCAACACTTGAGCGGGGGCCGGGTTCAGAATGACTTTCGCCCCTCGCAGGGAGGCGATTTTTGCGGCAGTGTAAATTGTTTCAAGCGTAGTCTCGAGCGGCATTACGAGGACATCGAACTTCCGATGGACTGCATGCTTTTTCGACATCGGCAGCTCAGTTGAAAATTTGCTCCGGAAGCCACCGCAATGCTGTTTTGCCCCTTTGCGTCCACCTGAATAAGCGCCACACCGCTTGCGGATTCGGGATGAATCAGAATATGTGTGGTGTCAATCCCTTCCGTGATCAGCGTATTCCGCATTTCCTGTCCAAAGGCGTCATCGCCGACACAGCCGATCATCGTAACCTGCGCGCTCAGGCGCGCGGCTGCAACGGCCTGGTTTGCGCCCTTGCCACCGGGAAACGTCTTGAAAACACCTCCCAGGAGCGTTTCCCCTGGTTTGGGGATTCGCGGCATCCGCACAACCAGATCCATGTTGAGACTACCGACCACGACAATATTCATGTTGTTACTTCTTTATCTTAGCAAATACCAGACTTATAATTATGGGGACACCTTACCGTGCATGTGTCTGGCTGTGAATCCGATTCCATGTCGCAGGTGTCCCCTTCGGAGGTGGCCGGACGGTTTGTAAAACCGCCCGCCACCTCTCCTTTTATTACACCTTTACTGTAACGACGTCAGTTTTTAGATGCAATTCTTACTACGGACAACTGGTTTTGCCGTTGGGGGCAAACTGGGTGTACTGGCAGGCATTTTCGGGGGTCAGCAAAACCATATCGATGGACTGCTTTTCGGGTTTGCCGGTGCTGCCAGTGCGGATGTACTGGTCGGCCTGGATAGCTGCCTGATTAGCCATTTCCGCTACAGGCTGCAAGCCTCCAACCTTGATTTCGCCTTTCATGATGGACGTGTTGACGTCATCAGAACCATCGAAACCTGCTACAATTACGTCGCTGCGGCCTGCCGCAAGCAATGCGGCTTCAGCGCCCAGCGCCATCGTGTCGTTGCCGCAGATCACGCCCGTGATATCGGGATTGGCCTGGAGCAGGCTTTCCATCACGCTGTAGGCTTCGGTCTGGTCCCAGTTAGCGGTCTGCTGGGCAACCATCGTCATATTGGGCATTGCGTCGAGCACATCGTGATAGCCCTGTGAGCGGACATGCGCATTGGTGTCGGTGTCGTTGCCGGTCAGTTCGATGTATTTGCCCTTCTCACCCATCAGGCGGGCAAATTCTTCAGCCACAAGGGTTGCGCCCTGGTAGTTGTTGGAGACGATCTGTGCTACAGCCACGCCTTCTTTAGTGATCTCGCGGTCGATCAAGAAGGACGGGATGCCCGCATCCTTGGCTTTTTGGATGGCTGCGACGCTCGCATCGGCTCCGGCGTTATCGAGGATAATCGCCACGGCCTTCTGGGCAATACAGGTATCGATCTCGTCACTCTGTTTTTGGGCATCGTCGTCATGGACAAGTTTCAGAGTGGTATAGCCAAGCTCTTCGGCCTTCGCAGCTGCAATTTTCTGCTCCGAGCCAAAGAACGGGTTGTCGACTGACGGGACGATCACGCAGATCAAGCCACCCGCAGAAGCAGCAGGGGCAGGGGCAGCGCGCAACTGGTTTTGCCGTTGGGGGCAAACTGGGTGTACTGGCAGGCATTTTCGGAGGTGAGCAATACCATATCGATGGACTGCTTTTCGGGTTTGCCGGTGCTGCCAGTGCGGATGTATTGGTCGGCCTGGATAGCCGCCTGATTAGCCATTTCCGCTACTGGCTGCAAGCCTCCAACCTTGATTTCGCCGTTCATGATGGACGTATTGACGTCATCAGAACCATCGAAACCTGCTACGATGACATCGCTGCGGCCTGCCGCAAGCAATGCGGCTTCAGCGCCCAGCGCCATCGTGTCGTTGCCGCAGATCACGCCCGTGATATCGGGATTAGCCTGGAGCAGGCTTTCCATCACGCTGTAGGCTTCGGTCTGGTCCCAGTTAGCGGTCTGCTGGGCAACCATCGTCATATCGGGCATTGCGTCGAGCACATCGTGATAGCCCTGTGAGCGGACGTGGGCGTTGGTATCAGTGTCCTTGCCGGTCAGTTCGATATATTTGCCCTTCTCGCCCATCAGGCGGGCAAATTCTTCAGCCACAAGAGTTGCGCCTTGGTAGTTGTTGGAAACGATCTGTGCAACAGCCACGCCTTCTTTGAGATCTCGCGGTCGATCAAGAAGGACGGGATGCCCGCATCCTTGGCTTTTTGGATAGCTGCGATGCTCGCATCGGCTCCGGCGTTATCGAGGATAATCGCCACAGCCTTCTGGGCAATACAGGTATCGATCTCGTCACTCTGTTTTTGGGCATCGTCGTCATGGACAAGTTTCAGAGTTGTATAGCCAAGCTCTTCTGCCTTCGCGCTGCAATTTTCTGCTCCGAGCCAAAGAACGGGTTGTCGACTGACGGGACGATCACGCAGATCAAGCCACCCGCAGAAGCAGCAGGGCTTCCGTAGCAGGAGCCTCCGTAGCTGCAGGGCTGCCACAGGCGCTGAGTACCATGCCAAGTACCGGCAAGCAGACTCAGGAAAACGACAAACTTCTTGTTAGACATCTTATTCTCCTCTTTATTAAGTAGTTGAGTTGAAAATTTGGAAAAACTCAACCAAGGGAATTGAAATTTGGTTTCTTGTTCGATATGTAAACTCCTTTCCGAAGATTGCTCTCAAAAAACTTCTGAAACCACTTCATTTCCTGTGTTTCTGAAGTGCAATTCGTTCCTGCATACGCGCCTGAACCTGATCGATAATCACAGCCAGCACGATGACAGCGCCTTTGATCACTTGCTGCCAGAAGGATGAAACGCCCATCATCACCAGACCATCGGCTAACACGCCGATAACGAATGCGCCAATCAAGGTTCCACCGATACTGCCGCGCCCACCATCCAGGGAAGTGCCGCCCAAAACCACGGCAGCAATCGCGGTCAACTCATAACTCTCGCCGCTTGCGGGGTGCGCTGCCACGAGTTGTGAGGCAATAATCAAACCGACCATCGCCGCGCAAAGCCCGCTGATGCTGTAGACAATTACTTTCGTGCGGTTGACATGGACACCGGAAAGCTCAGCCGCACGTTCGTTCCCGCCAACCGCATACACATGGCGTCCAAAGGACAGACGGCTGGCCACGATGTAGGCCAGGAGTGCAAAAACGAACATCAACCAGATGGAATAGTTAACTCCCAAAAAACTGCCTGCCCCCAGAATTGAAAACCCGGTATTGCCATATTCAGGCCGCCCGACAAGATTGGGAAAAGTGTAACCATTGTTGCGCAAACCGGCTAGTCCGCGAAACACATAAAAGCCGCCGAGGGTGGCAATGAACGGAGCCACATTGAAACGCGTGATAATCCAACCTTGAAAGGCGCCCATCAAGGTCCCCAGCGCCAGTGAAATCAGGATAATCGTCCAGATATGGGGATAAAGGATAATCCCAAGTGCCGGCAGGCTGATGCCCTCATTAATCAATCCGCCGGCAATCATGGCAGTCAGTCCTACAAGCGAGCCTACAGACAAGTCAATGCCAGCGGTCAGTATGACAAAAGTCATGCCAATAGCCAGTATCGCATTGATGGCTACATGCTTCGACATAATCACAATATTCTCGCCACTTACAAATTTCGGCGAGATCGATGTAAAAACAACCAGTACCAGGATGAGCGCAATAAAGGCTCTGCCTCGCAGCAGAAACTGTTGAATGTCTGTCTTGGTGATACTGCGCCTCTTTTTTGAAGACGCCGGGTTCGGTTTAGTTTCCTGTTGCATGATGATTACCTCCGTTTGATGGACCATGACCAATGGCCGAAGCCGCAACCAATTTTTCTTCGGTTGCATTTTGATGAGTAAATTCACCCGTAACGGCGCCCTTCGACATGACCAGAATCCGATCGGACATCGCCAGAATTTCCTTCAGTTCCGATGAGACGAAAATCACCCCATATTCTTGCGATGCCAGGTGATTCATGATCTCGAATATTTCCGATTTTGCGCCCACATCAATGCCGCGCGTCGGCTCGTCGAGCAACAGTACTTTTGGTTTTGTTAGCAGGCCCTTGGCCACTACCACCTTTTGCTGGTTACCGCCGCTCAGGGAAGTAATCGGCTGCTGCGGATTTGCCACGCGAATGGATAACTCCTTGATTTGCTGTTTCGTGGCCTCTTTTTCCTGCTTGCGTGCCAGAAAAATTCCCTTTAGATAATTCTTCAGGCTGGCAAGCAGCATGTTATCTATGACCGAAAGCGGTTGCACCAGGCCATAACGTTGACGGTCTTCAGGAACCAGCACGAACCCGGCTTCGATCCGCTCTGAAACAGTTTGTGGAGGTTACTGAAACGCCATTCAGCCAGATTTTCCCTTCTGTCTGCAAGTTCGCGCCTGCCAGGCAGTCCACCAAATCGGAGCGCCCGGCGCCCATCAGGCCATAAAAGCCCAAAATTTCGCCTTCGCGCAAATCGAAAGAGACATGGTCAAGCGCATACCCGCCTCCAAGTCGTGGCAGGGTCAAGTTTTCCACCTTAAGCAGAACATTGCCCAAAGGACGTTCTTTGCGCGTGAATAAAGCCGCCGGGTTTCGCCCCACCATTTTCTCGATCAGCCAGGGGACTTTTACATTTTGGGCTTCTTCTTCTGCAACTTTGCGGCCATCCCTCAGAATGTGATTTGATCGCCGATTTGGAGTAATTCTTCGAGCTTATGTTAAATATAAATGATGGCAACCCCTTGCGATTTAAGCCACGGATCACCCGGAACAGGACTTCCACCTCGGCAGCGCTCAACGCCGAAGTTGGCTCGTCCATGATCAGGATGCGTACCTCCTGGGTCAGTGATTTGGCGATTTCGACAATCTGCTGCTGCCCGATACGCAAATCGCCGGCCAATGCATTCGGGTCAATATTTTGTTCGAGCCGCTTCACTAATTCCCGAGCGCGCTGTTTTTCTGCCTTTTGGTCAACCAGCCCGTTTTGGGTAATTTCGCGTGCCAGGTAAATATTGTCCGCCACGCTCAGATTGAGGCACAGATTGAGCTCCTGGTAGATAATTCCGATGCCCAGGCGGGTTGCATCCAAGGGGGAATTCAAATTGATTTCCTGACCATCCAGTAGGATTTTCCCATGGGTGGGACGCTCCACACCAGCCAAGATCTTCATCAGCGTAGACTTCCCCGCGCCGTTTTCCCCAATCAAAACATTCACCTGCCCCTTGCGGACGTGAAACGTGACGTCTTCCAGCGCCACCGTACCCGGGAAGATTTTTGTAATATTTTCAGCGATCAGGATGGTTTCGCCAGAATCGCGTTCCAATACCGGAGCTGACTGCGGGTCGAGAACGGGAGTTGTTTCAGGCATTGGTTATTCTCCTAGCTTGATCTCAACCGGGATAATGTTTATTTTTTGGATGTTTATCTGGATCAGGTTGAAAGTGCGGATGGAAAAAGCACCCGTGAAGGAGATCGTTTTGCCCAATCAGATTGTTCTTATCCAAAGGATCAACCACCTGGGTGAGAACGCGTTTGTTGATTTCCGAACCGGCTTTGCCGTATTCGGTCTGGTCCTTGAAATTGCCCAGGGTGATAAAGCCCAACGCATCCCGCACTGAAGTATCGTCGCTAGGGATACGCGTGCCGATATATAGCAATACCTTGATTGGGCCGCTGTAGCCATCCAGAGCCACTTCCGCCGTCCCCAGGCTGGTCTCGGTGTTAACACTGACAATCTTGCCACTGCCTTTGACCATGTAAACATGCGCCTCACCGACGGTGATCAGGCCATACTTCTTGGCAATTTCGATCAGGCTGTCTTTTGAAGCGGTTCCGTTTGCATCCGGCTGCATTTCTGCAGAATTTTGGAAAGATCCACCGCTTTTTGGTCAAAAGTTGGGATGAGTTTGCTGGCCCAAATGCTATCCACATATGCAGCCGGGTCAAAAACTTCGCTTTGGGCAATTTTTTCTTCATCGGCAATTTTGACGACAGTGAACCCATAGCGCCCGATCAGCATAATAAGATAACTAGAACTGCAAGAGCAAAACCGATTTGGCTGGTGTGATTCGTTTCATGCATTTATCCTTGTTTAGGTTGATACAAAACCTGCTGCACGGCTGCCTGCCAGCCTGTAAACAATTCGCTGGCACGGGCAGAGCTCATCGAAGATCTGTATTCAGTAAAACCTGTACGGAAGATTTTTAATTCATCCAGGATGTATAAATTTTCAATCCAAGCCAACCACTAAAGACGCGCTCCTAATGCTGATAGTTCGGGTGTCTGGGCTGCACGTACATTCAATTGATTCATATCAGCCACAAATTGCATCAAAAAAGCATTTCGAACAGCTCCTCCGTCGGCGTGAACTATACTCAGTTTCACTCCCAGCATCCTCGCACATTGCCTTGAGTACATCGGTGACGATATAGCCGATAAATTCCAATGCGGCGCGGACGATATGGGCGCGGGTTGTGGATGGGGTCATGCCTAGAATAGCGGCGCGGGCATCCGAGCGCCAATAAGGCGCACTTAAACCCACAAACGCTGGAATAAAATAAACGCCATCACTGTCGGTAACCGACTGTGCCAGCGTTTCTGTTTCAGCAGGATCTTTAATCAACTGTAATTGATCGCGCAACCAGGAAATTGTGCCCCGGTGAAATTAATAATCCCTTCAAATGATAGGTTGGTTGTCCCTGCAATACCCAGCCGAGGCTGTTACCGTCCCATGTGCCGATAGACGTTTCTCATGTCCGATGTTTAGCAAGATTGAAGAACCAGTGCCGAAAGTTACTTTTGCGCCGCCTGGCGCAAAACAGCGTTGGGCAAACAATGCAGCCTGTAATCTCCCATCACACCGCAAATGGGAATTCGCCGATTGAGATAGCCGCCTAAATCTGTATCGCCATACCATGCGGCGCTTTCACGCACATCAGGCAGTTCACCGAATTCCAATCCAAAAACATCGCATAATTCCTGGCTCCAGCCTAATTTCTCAATATCGTAAAACAATGTACGGGATGCGTTGGTATGATCGGTAGCGTATACCTTGCCGCCAGTCAGGCGATAGATTAGATAGGTATCGATCGTGCCGAATAAAGCTGAGCCATTCTTCAGTTTGGCGCGTAGATCGGGGCGGGCATCCAGCAGCCAGCGCAATTTGCTCGCTGGGAAATAAGTATCGATTTTTAGCCCGGTTAATTCGTGAACAAGATCCTCTTTGCCAGCAGATACCAATTGTTTGCAGATATCGTCTCCCCGGCGGCATTGCCAGACGATAGCGTTATACAATGGCTGACCGGTTTTCGGTCAAAAAGCACAAAGGTCTCGCGTTGATTGGTGATACTGAGCGCCAGATCAGATTGTTCCATTGCTTCAGAGATGGCGCTGTAATAAACTTGAAGCTGTCTTCAGAGTGTTGCTGTAAATTTCATCGGCATCATGTTCCACCCAACCGGCGCTGGGATATATCTGGCGGTGCAGAAAGCCATTCCTGATCCAGCAGACTGCCCATCCGGTGTGAATAACATGGCTTTCGTGGAGGAGTACTCTGGTAATGGCGATAAATAAGCCAGTGGAATTCACTGTTCTGGTTCCTTTTTCAGGAGATGTAAGGCAATTTGCGAAAGGCCCTGTGGTGAAATGCCATAATGGTTGAATATTTCAGCCTGGCTGCCGGTAACAGTATGTTCGTCGGGAATACCGACGATACGCAACGGGCGAAAAATTCCGGCTTGCATCAGGAAAGAAGCCACCCGGCTGCCTAAGCCCACCGTTGACGCTATGCTCTTCCACGGTTATCACTACTTTGGAGCGTTCGGCTGCCTGTTGAACGGCTTCCTCATCAAAGGGACGAATGCTGTGCAAACTCAAAACGCAGCAAGTGATGCCCTGTCTCAAGCAACGCTTGGCTTGCCAAATAAGCCGGAGCAACTGTTTCACCGGTGGCGATGAATGCGACATCATAATTTTCACGCTCTGGGGTTAGTTGAATTGCTTTGCCAATCTCGAAATGAGTATCCGAGGAGTGCAGGTTCGGCATGGCTTTCTTCCCGAAGCGGATATAAATTGGACGCGGATAGTGAACCGCTGCCTGGATAACCTGAACCGTTTCAAAGTTATCTGCCGGGGCGACAATATCGATATTATTGATGCCTGCAATGCGGCAAAATCATGCAGGGAATGATGAGTGGTACCCAATGCACCATAACTCACGCCCGCGCTGATCCCGATAATCTTTACCGGTTGGTCGGAGTAAGCGACATCGTTTTTGATTTGCTCAATAGCGCGCGCTGTCAGGAAACAGGCAGGAGAAACTATAAAAACCTTTTTTCCCGCTGATGCCAGCCCGGCAGAAACGCCTACCATATTTTGTTCGGCAATCCCGATCTCTACGATCTGTTCAGGGAATTTCTCGGCAAAAGGCGTAACCCGACCTGAGCCGCACGAATCGCTGGTGACAACCAGAATATCACGGTCATTTGCCGCCAGTTCGATCAGCGTTTGGGCAAAAATATCGAGGTTGGTCTTGCCAATTGGCAGGTTATTGGTGCCCATACGTTTTCTCCAAGGCTTTTTCTGCCTGTTCCAGTTCTCGCAATGCTACGGAATATTCTGCGTCAGTTGGAAGACGATGATGCCATTGGAATTGATCTTCCATAAAGCTTATTCCCTTCCCTTTGACCGTATGCGCCAACACCAGGTTTGGCTTTCCTGGTTCGAAGGGCATATTTTCAAGCAAATCAGTCAATTGCCACGTTATTACCATCCACATGGCGGACAGCATAGCCAAACGCGGTAAATTTTTCTTCCAGCGGTTCCATCGCCATCACGTTTTCGGTTCGCCCGGTAATTTGCAACGTATTGCGATCGATAATGGTAACCAGGTTATCGAGATGGTAGTGTGCCGCGCTTGCAGAAGCCTCCCAAATGGAACCTTCGGTCAATTCGCCATCGCCCATAATTGTAAAAACTCTATCATGACGCCCATCTTTTTTTGCCGCTAATGCCATCCCGACCGATACGGAGAGGCCATGACCGAGCGCGCCTGTATTTTGCTCTATCCCAAAGACACTCCGGGTAGGATGACCGATAAAATCGGAAGCGTATTTCTCGATGCTATCAAGCAACTCGATGGGAAAGAAGTCTTTATCTGCCAACACTGCATATAGCGCTTCAACTGAATGCCCTTTGCTATGAATGTAATGATCCCGATTCACCTCCAAGAAGTTCTGCGGGCTGATATTCATGATGTGATTGTAAAGAACATTGAGAATATCGACACAAGAAAGGCTGCCGCCAGTATGACCTGCTCCTGCCATGAATATCATTTTCAGGATGATCCTGCGGTACAAGATGGATTTGGACTCAAGAAGCCTTATTTTTTCGAGAGAAAGTTGAGGAGGTGTTGGTGTTAGGGGCATGAATAATTATTCCTAGTTGCAATATAATTCATCTTGTAATATAATACACAATAGCAATGAAGATTTCAAGAGAAAATGAATAATTATTCATGCAACAACTTTTATTCAAGGACAGGATATGGCAAGAGTTGATGAATTGAGATTGATTGCGCGTGTGGCGCGTATGTATTACGAGTGGAACCTACGTCAGTCGGAAATTGCCAAACAGCTCGGCCTTTCTCAAGCAACCGTCTCACGGCTGCTTAACCGCTCCATAAAAGAAGGGATTATTCGTATTTCGGTCAACCTTCCAAACGGTGTATACACTGAATTGGAAGAAAACCTGGTCAAGAAATTTGGTCTGCGTGATGCTATTGTGGTGGATAGCCTGGATGATAACGAAAAACTGATCCAGCGTGACCTGGGCGCAGCCACCGCTTATTATTTGGAATCGGCAATTCGCCCCAACGAGGTGATTGGGATCTCTTCTTGGAGTGAGACACTGCTGGCGCTGGTGGATGCCCTCCACTCTCTACCGCGCAAACCCGGTGTAAAAATTGTCCAAATACTAGGTGGGATCGGCAACCCTGCTGCCGAGGCTCATGCCGCCACTTACCTGACTTCACGGATGGCGCAGTTGGTTAATGGAGATGCCGTTTATTTGCCGGTCTCAGGGATACTCGCAACTGAAGCCGCACGAGACGTTCTGATAGCTGACGAAGTGACCCAGCAAGCAATCAGACTGTTTGATCAAGTCACAACTGCGCTTGTCGGTATTGGAGCAATCGATCCATCTCCTTTACTGGCGCAGAGCGGTAATATCTTTGCCCCTCAGGAATTGGAATTACTGCGCCAGGCAAATGCAGTGGGCGATATATTACTGCGTTTTTTTGACCAAAATGGAGATTTGGTGGAAACCGGGTTAGAAAACCGGGTCATCTCAATAAGTCTGGAACAATTGAGCAAAGTAAGTCGTGCTATTGGCGTGGCAGGCGGCTCTCGAAAATATACTGCCATCTTGGGGGCCTTACGCGGGCATTGGATTAATATCCTGGTTACAGATCATTTCACTGCCAACCGGCTAGCAACCGAGTGAGCGAAGTCTGTATTCACATTGAGGATTGCGGTTCTTCCAGCATTTTGCGGATGCAGCCACAATCGGTGGAGTATAAATTGTAGCAAGAAACTGCTCAATCATCTGTTGGCGGCTTCGTAAAAACGAGTACCCCCACAAGGAATCGAACACTTATTTTCTTGTTTTTGCACCCAATGTACCAAGCTCAATGTTCAATTGATCCAGTTTTTCCCTTGAATCAAACCTTAGCATAGACAAAAACCGCTCAACATCATCTGTTGGCGGCTTCTTTAAGTCTGATGCCCCCACGGAGATTCGAACTCCGGTTTTAGCCTTGAAAGGGCTGCGTCCTGGTCCACTAGACGATGGGGGCTTATAGAGCGACGGGATTTTATCATCCCGCCGCACAACGGTCAAGCATTTCGACCGGATTGCTATTCTTCGAAGCGATCGCGAAGCAGGGCCAGCATATCCACCTGGTGGCGGTTGAACATCATGGCCGGACTATTTATTTTCAAGGCCGGGATCAGCACCGCTGTCAATTTCGTTTCATACAGCGGAATGAAATTACGCGTCCCCTCAGACATGATGGCGGTAAATTCAAAGCGCCCCGACCATTCCAGCGTGCCTTCCACCTCGTAGACCTGCGTGGTCATCCGAATGGGAAACTCGGTCAGGTTCGCAAAGCCGCCGCGCGCCAGAGCTGCCGGACCCAGATCCTCGCGCCGGGTCATGCAAACTGCAAATACTTGCGACTTGACCAGGCGTACGACCTCGAAGTGATCGACCAGTTTACTGGGCATGTGCAGGCGCGCCAGGCGCGCATCGTGCACTTCCATAAAAGCGGAGGTCGTATCGTTCATGACGCCGGTCACACCGGGGCTGCTCACCAGCATTTTACCCACCACGCGATAGCTGGTTGTCAGGATATCAGCGTTTATGAAACGATGCGTGCGCGGAACGGTATCCATGGCCATGATGTTGCTCCTGAATTGGCGATACGGCTGGATTATTTGGTCGTTGGCTGTTGGCGGTCGCTATCTCGCTTGTGAGCGCTGGGACGCTGGGTATAGTTCGCTGAAGATGGCTTCCCGGCGTTCGGATTGAGCAGCATGGTCAGCCAGGAGATCGCCCGCTCGTCGTATTCCCGCCGCCCGCAAAAGTCGCAGATCCAGGCCGGGAAATTCGGGACGGTGATCAGCTCGTCGCTTAGCCAGGTGAAGTAGGTGATGTAGCGCAAATGCATCATGCCGGCCTGGCATTCGGTGCAGGGAAATGGTTGAGGCAGGGATGTATCGCTCATTGGTAGGCTCCTCGCCGCGATGTTGCATCGATCGGAAAAACCGCTTCGCTAATTAAGTTTATCATTATTTTCTACGGTGCGGCAACGGCCACCTTGGCGTGGTCGATCATCGCCCATTCCGGCGGCGGCCAGTAGATCAAAATGCCTTTACCGACCACGTTTCCTTCGGGCACCAAGCCCCAGGAGTGCGAATCAGACGAGTTGTTGCGGTTATCACCCAGGACGAAGAGACTGCCTTCGGTCACGGTCCAGTTTCCCGAGTAACGCGGTGCGGCGGCGATGTAGGGCTCCTCGATCTGCGCGCCATTGACGAATACATGCCCGTCGCGTACCAGAATCTGGTCGCCGGGCAGACCGATCACGCGTTTGATCAGATCCTGCGGCGGCTGCCCCGGGTAGCGGAAGACGATGATATCCCCGCGATGCGGCTGCCCCACTTTGTAGGCCAGCTTGTTGACCAGTACGAATTCGCTATCCTGCAGGGTCGGCAGCATGCTAAATCCATCCACCCGAACGCGAGCCGAAACCGCATTGATTCCCAAAAACAGCACCACCGCCAGTAAAACTGTTTCAAAAAGATCGAGCATGAACTGCCAGAACACCGAAGTCTTGGGTTGCTCCTCTGTCGGTTGCTCCCCGGCAGGCTGCAGTTCGCTCTCTGTTTGCATTGTATCCAAAAATTTACCTCCGAAATCTAGCTGCCGGAGATTATACTTCCTTTTGGGTTAAACCAGTCGTACCCGGGGAATTTCAGGCCCAGCCCCAGGCGTAATGGGTGGGTACATACAAGACGCGTGTCCCGTCTGCCCAGGCAGCCTGATCGATTTTTTTCAGGCGTTTGAGGTCCGCGCCGGGGACAGTTCCCGCCAGATCGGCCTCGATCACCGCCCATTCCATCTCCCGTTCATCGGGCGTGAGCGGATCGGACGCCTCCGGGGCGAGCGATCCGAATTCGACCAGTTCGAGCCCCGCCTCGACGAACAGCTCTCCCAGCTGGGCTCCGATGGCAGGGTCAGCGCCCATTTTGTGCAGCGCCTGAGTTTGCCAGCGGCCAAGTTCGGCCAGCTCATGCGGTTGATCGACCCGCTGGGTGTAATCCGGTTCGGCCAGTGCCAGCACGGCCCCGCCCGGCCGGGTGACGCGGCGCATCTCGCGTAAAACCTGCAGCGGATCGCGCACCCACAGCAACAGGAAGTGGCAAAAACTGAGATCGAAAGCCAGGTCCGGGTAAGGCAGCGCGTGCCCGTCTGCGCAAAGCAGGTGCGCGCCCGGGACGTGGGCGCCTGCCTGAGCCAGCCGGGCCGGATCGAGGTCCAGGCCGTGAACCGCGGCGATGGTTTCCAACTCGGCCAGCACCGCGCCGGTTCCACAACCGACTTCCAAAATGCGCAGCGCGCTATCCAATCCGCATTGCGCGAACAGATACTGGCGCAGATTGCGCGTCCAGCCGGCTTGCTGTGTGAAGCGCGCGTGCCAGTCCATGCCCCTCACCCGGCCCACTTCAGAATGAATTTCACTTGTTCGTCTGTTTCCGGTGAATGCGCGTAGTAGGAGCTCTTGGGTACAGCCTGCCACCACTGCGCCAATTGGCGCAGGGCCTCAGGCCCTGTCAGCCCATGCCGGACGAGGTAGCAGCCGACAGCCGTACCGGTGCGCCCAATGCCAGCCTGGCAGTGCAGGTAAAGCCTGCGGCCTTCGGCCAAGGATGCATCGAGGCGGTCCAGAATAGCGCGCATGTTCTCGCGCGTGGGCAGGCCAAAGTCGCCGATTGGGAAGCGCTGATAGCGGATCTCCTTTTCGTAATTCGCAGCTTCTTCGCTCAGGAAAGACTGGTACGGTTCGCACTCGCCCGGCGTGGTCAGGTCGATGAAGGTGTCGAAGCCAGCCTCCAGAAAAGCCTCGAGACGCTGGCGGGTGCGTTCATAGTCCCGCAGCCCGGGATATTCACCGGCCAGGAAGCGATTCGGCACAACCCAGTATGATTTGGGGATGGGACGGCTGGAATTATGCATGGCTGATTGAGTAAACAAAAACGCACTGGCAGGGATGGATGAGCTGTGCCGTGCGTTTGATGGTCTTTTTCCGTCGCATGGGTGGATTTTACTATGTTTCTGAGCGGTCGATCCCCTGCTCGAGTAATTCAGCGGTGATCCCGGCCGCACTGCGCACCAGTTCGGGGCAGCGCGTCTGGAAGATGCCGCTTTCTTTGGCTGTCTGGCTGCCTTCCGGGGTGCTGATGTCGAAACCGATCAGCTTGCGGCACAGGATTTCCCCGTGCCGGGCTTCGAAGCGGCGGATGAATTCGTTGGTGATCTCGTAGGCGGTTTGGTTATCCTTGGGCAGGGTCGAACCGAAACGCAGACCGAGGATCAGCAGCGCGCCGGTGACTGCCCCGCAGACATAGCCGTGACGCGCGATACCGCCGCCGAACGGAGCCGTCATCTTCAAGGCCAGGTCCTCGTGGAATCCGAAGCGTGGCGCAAAGCTGGCGAAGACCGCCTGCGAACAGGAATATCCTTCCCGCATGCGTGCGACTGCCTGATCCGCTGTTTCCAGCATCAGGAACGATCCTTGTCTCCGAATTTAGGCAGGATGCGCCCGGTTCGTTCCAGGTAGATCTGGTAGTTTTTACCGAAGTGTTCCAGCATCATCTGTTCTTCGCGCGGAACGCGCAGCAGGTACAGCGGCAGGAAGCAGACCAGTAGTCCGAACCCGGCGATCCAGTTGTGCAGCAGCAGCGGCTGGGAGAGCGCCCACAGCCACATGGCTGAATAAACCGGGTGGCGGATGTAGGCGTAGATGCCGTCGGTCACCAGGGTGTGCTCGTCCATGATCTCGATGCGCGGGGACCAGTTGCCCCCCAAGGCGCTGTAAGCCTGGCCAAAGATCCAGATCGATCCGCTGAAGACCAGCACACCGAACCAGGCGAGCCAATCCGGGAGCCTGTAGTCTGCAAAATTCAGCCAGGATGTGAAAATGTAGATCGCGGGGATCAACATCCAGCCGATGAACGCCAGGAAGTCGAGTGCAACATCGAGCGGCGAGGATTGCATGCCGGTGCTTTTCCCGCGCTTGTACTGCCGGATGCGCGGCATGTAAATTGTGAACAGGTAAACAATCAGGCCGATCAGGAAGATGATATTAAAGATGCTGCGGAACATTTTCTGACCTCCTTACTCTACTGTGTGCTGCGAATATATTTGTACTCCGGCACTCGTTTTTACCTGGCAATACTGGTAAGAAAGTTCATTTATTTATGCATGAGACAGTAATCTGCGCGGATCCGGAGCGCCTGGATCGATCAGCCGGTGCAAAAATACGTCAGGCTTTAGAGCGGTAGATCTCTTCCCAGGAGTCCCTCAGGAAGTTGCCCAAAATCTTGTCAGCCATGCCCTGTGCCGGGAGCACGTCCCCATCCGGCTCAACGTACAGCCAGGCTTTGCCGGCGCCGGCCGGGACTTCGTCTGCGGCAGTTTCCAGCGTGACGGGGTTGTCAGCCGAGTAAGGGACTGGCAAATCCCAGCGCAGGGTCAGACCGAGATGGGCTGCCTGATCCCGTAGTTCGTCGAAGGCCGCGTGCAGGGAGGGGTCCGGCGCACTGAGCGATAGGCTGGTGACGCCCAATTTTGCCAATTTGTCAAGCGTTTGGTCGGCACCCTTGAGGTTCTTGGCTGTAAGCGTCAGGTGCACGGTGGTGAACAGATCGGCGGGCATGATCGTCTCGAGCGCCTTCCATGAGGCTTTGTTTCCCGGCTGGAGCAGGAAGAGCAGGTGGTCGAGGCCGGTTTGCAGCAGCAGATCGAGATATTTCTCGTCGGCCAGCTTCAAGCCATCCGAGAGCAGGCCGCAGACCTGGCCGTTCTTCTCGGCGCGGGCGATCAGGTTGGACAGGTCCTTGCGCAGGGTCGGTTCACCGCCAGTAAAGGTGACATGTGGGATGCCCACTGCCCAGGCTTTGTCGAGGATCGCATACCACTCTGCGGTGGTCAATTCGCGCTCGACGCGCCTGGTGGGGGCATATTCGGCTTTGGTCCCCTTCGACAGGCGGTAGGTCAGGGCACAGTCCAGCCGCAAGGGGGCGCTGAGTTCGGCCGAATGCGGGTCGACCCGCTCGAAGTCTAGAAAGGTGACCGGGTCCAGGTCGGGAGTCTCGATCAATGTTTCGACCCGCTCGACGAATTCCTGGTAATCTTCCAGCGCCAGGCCCTTGCTGATGCGGTAGCGCGAGGCGATTTCCTTGGCAGCCTCCGCTGGGGGAGTGCCCTTGATGAAGTGGTAGGCATACTCGGCGGCGGTCGGGTTGAGGTGCAGGATGGTCGCGGCATTGACCACCAGCAGGCCTGAACCGTCGGCGCGCAGGCGCAGGTGCAGGCGGTACGGTGGTTTGTCCTCGGGCGTGACCTGCGTGTGGTGCAGGCCTTCCGGCAGAGGCTGGATCTTGGCGAAGCGGTCGGCGAGACGGTTGACGATTTTCATGTTCCCTCCCAGTGGAGTGACTAGAGCGAATTCAATTCAGCTTGCGGTTCGAATTGCAGCGGACAGCCGCCGCCGCATTCAGACAGCAGCGCGCAGTCGTTGCATTTTTCGGGCAGACCCTGGCGCTCGCGCAGCCGCACGGACAATTCGTGGTTCCAGATGGCGTCCCAGGGGTCGGTCAGGATGTTTCCAACCGGGCGATAGTATGACTGGCAGGGCAGCACCGCGCCGTCCGGCTCGATGCACATGTTGTACAGCGCGGCGGTGCAGCCTTTGACGCCCAGGTCGAGTTGCATCGGGTCGAAGTGGCAGTACTGCGTGGGCGTATACCAGATCAGGCGCTGGCCGTGCGCCTCGGTCTTCTGACGGGCGATCTCCAACAGCGGTTGGAGGCTCTCCTCCGGCAGCCCGGTGCCGACAGTTGCGCCGTGGCCCGAGTAGATCAGCGCGTTCAGGCCGACGGTCGGTACGCCCAGTTCCGCCAGGAAGTCCAGCGTGGCCGGGATGCTGTCAACGTTGTCCTGCAGCATGGTCGTGTTGGTCATGACGTACAGCGGCGTGGCCAGCGCGTTGCGGATACCCCTGACCGTCTGCGGGAAGGCGCCCTTGGCGCGCACCATCCGGTCGTGGGTTTCAGGCTGGCAGGATTCGAGCGTGATCTGGACGTGGTCCAGGCCGGCAGTCACCAGTTGCTCGACGAAGTGCGGATCGGACAAACGCCGGGCGTTGCTGTTCAGGCCCGTGATCTGGCCGTTGGCTTCGGCGTGGGCGATCAGCTCCGGCAGGTCAGCCCGCAGGGTCGGCTCGCCGCCGGTGAAGACCACGTGCGGGATGCCCAACTCCCAGACCTTGTCCAGGACCTGCTTCCACTCCTGGGTGCTGAGTTCAGGGAAGCTGCGCGCGCGGGCGTTGTAACAGTGGGCACAATCATTGTTGCAGTGGTAGGTCAGCGCCAGGTCCATGCGATAGGGCGCAGAGGGGCGGGCGCTGAACGGCGCGGTCGTCTCCAGCCCCAGGTCGTGGATCGGGCAGGCGCCGTCCGGGCGGATCAGGGCAGCTAATTGGTCATCGATGGTTTGCAGGTCGGCCAGCGCCTGCTTTGCGCTGACTTTGTATTGCCCCTGGACGGTACGCACGGCCTGCGCCTCGGGCGTTTTTTCGAGGATCAGGTGTGCCATCAGCGCCGCGGTCGGGTTGAGATGCATGACCCGGTTGGCATTGACGATCAAGGTGCCGTGGCCGTCCGGATCCAGCCGCAGGTGGATGCGCGACTTCTCGTCCTCAGAATCGAAACGGTAATGGTAGAGCCCTGCAGATGGAGCCTCAGGGTTCTGCTGACGTCGGAAGGTTGTTTTTAGCGAATCTACGAGTGACATACCTGTAATCCTATAAGTTTGTGGTAACAGACCTTAGCGGCCGCCACCCGCACAGGCGCAGGCGCAGCCAGCGCAGGCGCAAGCACAGGCGCAGCCTCCGCCGCCTCCGGAACTCCAACCGCCGCGGCTGCTGGTACTGGGTTTGGGTGGGGGATTGGTCACGTTGGTGACTTTGCTGGTGAAGCCGGTCAGGTCGCCGATCACCTTGCTGGAGAATGTCTGCACGCCGCCCACCATCGAGGCGGCAAAGTCCGAACCCGGCAGGCGTGGCATGGACATCGAGGGTCCTACGCCCTGGGTGGAGGTCATGGCCGGCATTCCACCACCCGCACTGACACTCCCGGCGCTGGCCGCGCCTCCAAAACCAGGATCGTAGCGGCCCCACCACATGGGTACGAAGACCGGACCGGTAAAGACGCGCCGCGTGCGATCATCGTAATTCTTGTCGAGCATGGTCCATTCCAGGGCCTCGTCGAACTTCTGGCTTTTGACCTCGGGCGTGTCGGCGGCTTCGATTTGCTGCCAGGCGCGCTCCATGATGTTCTTGTAATAGGCGAGACTTCTCGCGGCTGCTGAAACCCTTCATCTTCTCCTGCACGCTTTTGATCAACGCGACGGTCATGGCCTGCAGGTCATCGCGGCGTTTCTTCAAGTCATCTACCTGGAAAGCCTCCAGGAACTGCTTCTCGTAGGGATGCAAATCCTCGGGCAGCGGACTGGCGACTTTCAATTTAAGCGGTTCGCGGGTGATCACTTCGGCCGCATTCTTCTTGATCACCCCGAACAGGATCATGGTCATGACCTTGTCGAGCGGTTCCTGCATCAGGATGCCGGCTTCGACAGCGGTCAGACCGCGCTTGATCCCGTGGCCCTCGATCGAGATCTTGGGCGGCAGGTATTGCAGTTTGCGGCGGCGCTGTCCGACAGCGGTCATTACCGGGATGCCGAAGAACAGCAGGCCGAAGAAGCCAAAGCAGGCGCAGTTGAACAATGTGGTCGAGGAGATGCCCAGCGTTTCCCAGATGGAGGGGCGCACGATCGCCGAAGCGGGGATGTAGCTCTGCGGGAAGGAGGCGCCGAATTTGTACTGGGTGTAAGCATTGGCCTGGGCCTGCCAGGTGTACAGCACGCGCCCGTTCGAGTCGAGCGCGGTCTGCGGGTCTTGCGCGCCGGGCCAGCTGCTGCTCGGGGTATGGTAGCGGGGTTCGTCGGGTTTGACGCCGGGCGGCAGGTGGAAGGCCACGGTCAGGTCGGTCGCGCCGGTCACGTACTGGCTGCCGAAATAGGTTGGCGAGAAGACCCCGCTGGCGTAGGTCTTGTCCTGCTCATCGGTATAGAGCACGTTACGCACCCGCCCGATGTAGACATGGACCGTCCCGCCTGTCCCCGGTTGGATGGCCTGCGAGCCCAGGTCGACGGCCACACCGACCCCGGTACCCTGGTAATCGGACGAGATCGAGACCGGGGTGCCGTTGACGTCAGCGCTGATGCTGCCCGAGTCGTAACTGCTGTTGGGCAGGCCAACGTCCACGAAGTCGATGGCATGCGCGCCCGGCTGGTTGGTGAAGGCGAAGATGTAATCGATTGCCAGCGTCCCGTCTGAATTCCAGTAGACCTGGACGGTTTCCTTGTCCAGGCTAAAGGAGTAGGACTGGGCCAGCGCGCTGCTGGTCAGTCCCAGCGCGACGATCAGGATGATGGCGATGGTAATCAGGCGTCGTTTCATACGTCCCTCCCGAGGGGATAAAGGATGCGGTTAAGTGCCGCTACCACTTGGGTTCTTCGGTCAACTGGTAGGTCGAGCCGCAATATGGGCATTCGACAACCGGCGCACCGGCGATCATTTTGACATTATCCGCGGACAGAGACCCGCCGCAGGACTGGCACTTCAATTGCGAGATCTTGGTCTCGCCGGGCAGGTCGACTTTCAGCGTGACGTTCCCCTCGCCGGCTGCCCCGGCTGGTTTGCGGCTGGCCAGCCAGACCAGGCCGAAGCCCAGAAGCACCAGGACGATCCCGGTGAAGACCCAGCCCAAGCCTCCACCTGCGGCGCCTCCGGAGCCAAGGATGAACAATACGCCGAATATGATTAAAATCGCAGCGGCGATGTAGCCAATGATGCGTAATGCGGACATAAGAACCTCCTGAATTAATTACGTGTTAATGGCGGCCCCGGTTTCAATGGGTCCGGCTGAATTTTTATTCTCGAACTTTTCTACCGAGCAGCGCCAGTCCCGCCAGGATCATGGCCACGATCAAACCAGCCCCTCCGATCAGCCAATCCGTGGACGGCCTGGAGCCGGATTGGGGTCCGCTGTCCGGCGTGACGGCTGGCGGCTGAGTCGTGGGTCGGGAGGCCACTTCGGCGTTGATGATGATCGCTGCTGCCGTCGCCTCGCCCAGTCTTACGCCCGGATCGAGGCCGTTCATCTGCAGAAGCAGGGCAGAGGCGGCCCAGGCCTGCTCGTCGGTCAGGCTGCCCGGGGCGTACCAGGGCATGTTTTGGCGGATGTAATTGAACAAGTCCTGCGCGGTACCAAAGCGGCTGGTGAACGGTACACCGGTGATCGGCGGGGCGACCGGCATATCGAAGCCTTCTATCGGATGATTAGTGGCATGGCATTTCGACTGCCAGCAGTTCTGGTCTTTACCCCAGGTTGCACGCCACTCCGGGGTCAGGCCCTGGCCGCGATTGCCGTGACAATCACGGCACACCAGGCGGTAGATCTCGGCGCCCACCGACACTTGCGGCGCGTCAGGGGGCAGATTGACGATGATCCATTGCCCTTCGTGATGGCCGGGCGATCCGGTGACGGTCGGCAGGGGTGTGATGGCGGTATCCGGTGTCGGCGCTTGCAGCGCGAGCGCCTCGGGTGCCGTCCAGCTGATGGCGGCCAGCAGGCCGGTCAGCGCCAGCACCACCAGGGCAAACAACAGGGTCTTGGAAAATCTCATTGTGCCTCAATACGGCTCAAGCTTGTACTACTTTAGCATTTTCGCAGCACTTCGACAATTGACTTTCTTCCCATTTTAGCCCTCTTTTATCGCGAATTCCATTGGCAAGTCCAGAGTTGACGGTATACTTTAACCGTTGTCATTTCAAGCAAACGTAAACGCGATCAAGCGAGGCAAGCATGACTTTAAAGGACGAACTGGAACGCTGGGAAGAACAGACGCTCAAACCCCTGACCGACAAATACCCCGAACGCCGGCCTGATTTCAAGACTTCCTCCGGGATCGAGATGCCGCGGCTCGCGCTTCCCCAGGGCGGGGACCCGCACTACCCGGACGGACTCGGCTTCCCGGGCGAGTATCCCTTTACACGCGGCGTGCAGCCGACCATGTACCGCGGCCGCTTCTGGACCATGCGCCAGTATGCGGGCTATGCCAGCGCCGAAGAGTTCGAACCGGCGCTACCGCTACCTTTTAGAGCAGGGGCAGACCGGCTTGTCGGTGGCCTTCGACCTGCCGACCCAGATCGGTTACGACGCCGACGACCCGATCGCCAGCGGCGAGGTCGGCAAGGTGGGCGTCTCGATCTCATCCCTGGATGATATGGCCCAGCTGTTCGACCAGATTCCGCTCGATAAAGTCTCGACCTCGATGACCATCAACGCCCCGGCCGGTGTGCTGCTGGCCATGTATATTGCGGTTGCCAGGCGCCAGGGTGTGGAAGTGAAGAAACTGCGCGGCACGATCCAGAACGACATCCTGAAGGAGTACATCGCGCGCGGCACCTATATCTTCCCGCCGGCGCCGTCCATGCGCCTGATCACCGATATCTTCCAGTACTGCGCCCGCGAAGTGCCGGGCTGGAACACGATCAGCATTTCGGGCTACCACATCCGCGAAGCCGGTTCGACCGCTGTGCAGGAGGTGGCTTTTACGCTCTCCAACGGCATCGCCTACGTGCAGGCCGCAATCGATGCCGGTCTGGACGTGGACAGCTTCGCCCCGCAGTTGTCGTTCTTCTTCAACGCCCACAACAACCTGTTGGAAGAGGTGGCCAAGTTCCGCGCTGCGCGCCGCATGTGGGCGCAGATCATGCGTGAACGTTTCAAGGCGCTGAGACCGGCCTCATGGCAACTGCGCTTCCATACCCAGACGGCCGGTTCGACCCTGACCGCCCAGCAGCCGGAGAATAACGTGGTGCGCGTGGCGCTCCAGGCGCTGGCGGCTGTGCTGGGCGGGACGCAGAGCTTGCACACCAATTCGATGGACGAGGCGCTCTGGCTGCCGACCGAAAAGTCGGTGCGGGTGGCGCTGCGCACGCAGCAGGTCATCGCCTATGAATCGGGGGTGGCCGATTCGGTCGATCCGCTGGCCGGGTCGTACCTGATCGAATCCCTGACCGATGAGATCGAAAAGCGGGCCGATGCGTACATCGCCAAGATCGACGAGATGGGCGGCGCGCTGCCGGCCATCGAGCGCGGCTACATGCAGGGCGAGATCCAGGAGGCGGCCTACCAGGCCCAGCAGGCCATCGAAAAGGGCGAACAGGTCGTGGTGGGTCTCAACCAGTTCCAGACCGAGGAAACCCTGGCGCTGGAGCGCCTGCGGGTCGATCCGGCCATCGAGCAGGCAGCCTGTCAGCGCCTGGCGGACCTGCGCGGGAAACGCGATAATGTCAAGGTAGGCGAACTGCGCGCCCGGCTGGAATTGGCCGCCAAGGGGGACGAAAACCTGATGTCGCTCTTGATCGAATGTGTCGAGCACGACCTGACACTGGGCGAGATTTGCAATACCCTGCGCGGGGTATGGGGTGAATACGTGGCGCAGGGGTTTTAGAATTTTCCGAGTTCACATTATGGGTGCAACGCGCGTATTCGCCAACATCAAGTATCCTGTGCCAATATGTATAATGCTTGAAACATAACAAAAAGCTGGAGGAAACCATCGATGAATCCCGCCGCTGTGATCGTGATCAATTTAGCCCTGCTTTTTTACTCCATCGGGGTTTGGAGTGAGCGACTTCAGGGGAGACTCAAAATCTGGCATACGGCTTTCTTCTGGCTCGGGCTCGTTTGTGATACATGGGGAACCGGGATGATGTTCGATTACGTGGGCGGCATGAGCTACGATATCCACGGACTTTCGGGCTTGCTGGCTATCATCCTGATGCTCATTCACGCCATCTGGGCAACGCTTGTGCTGGTGAAGAAAGACGAAAAGATGATCGCCAACTTCCACAAATTCAGTATCGCTGTCTGGTTCATCTGGCTCATCCCGTATTTCAGTCCGATGGTCGTGCGGATGCTGCCGGCAGGCAAGTAATATTGCATATAGAACATCCTGTCCGTGACGGCATTGGTGAGGATGCAGTCCTGCCCCCTTTCGATCCTGAGCCGTTCTTATGAAGATTACCCATTCGCAACGGATTAACAGATCGGCATATCCCGGCAGGGACGAGTTGTGCGCACCTTTGTCGGGTACTTGCCTTCAAATCGCAGCTCTTTTTTACAAACAGGGATGGATATCAGTAGCCCCGAGGGCGCTGGTATGCTATCATTGCTTGTGAAAATTACTTCAGATCATTGATAGGAGCGATGATGGCTAAAATCGACACGCTCGTAGGGGATTTCCTGGCCCAGAAGAAGATCGCCGTGGTCGGCGTCTCAGACCAGCGCGATACGGGCTGCAACCTGGCGTACCGGAAATTCAAGGCTAACGGCTACCAGGTCTTCGCGGTCAATCCGCGCATCAGCCAGTTCGAGGGCGATCCCTGCTACCCGGATTTAAAGTCTGTCCCGGAGAAACCGGATGCGGTCTTTATCCTGACCAACCCCAAGGTGACGGACGAAATCGTCCAGCAGTGCGCGGACCTGGGGATCAAGCATGTCTGGATGCACTGCATGCTGGGCACCAGGCCCGGCCTGGCGCAGGGCATGACCAGCGTCTCGCCACAGGCGGTCGAGATTTGCAGGGCCAACGGCATCCAGGTCATCCCCGGCTCGTGCCCCAACCAGTTCCTGGAACCCGACTTCGGCCACGCCATGATGCGGGTTATGTGGCGGACATTCGGTTTGATGACCGTGCCAGATTGAGCGGCGACAAGCATCCATGAAATCGAAATTCCCGTTACACGGCTGGCTGGGTCTGCTGCTGGCCGTCATCTTCTGGATCTTCAACTGGACCCTGCCCGGTCCGCGCACGCATTGGGGCTTCTTCCCGATGTGGCTGGGTTACTGCCTGGCGATCGACGGGCTGGTCTACTGGCGCACCGGCACTTCGCTGCTGACGCGTGACTGGCGTAAATACATCGGCCTGTTCCTGGTCTCGGCCCCGGTCTGGTGGCTGTTCGAAGCCCTCAACCTGCGCACCCAGAACTGGATCTACGTCGGCATCGACGGGATCAGCTTTCTGCAATACGCTTTCTGGACCACGCTCAGCTTCACCACCGTCATCCCGGCCGTCTTTGGAGGCGCCGAATTCTTTGCCAGTTTCGGCTTCCTGCGGCGCCTGGGTCGCGGTCCGCGCATCGGCACCGACCGGGGCACCACGCTCGGCTTTTTTGTCGCCGGCTGGGTCACGCTGGGATTGATGCTGGCCTGGCCGCAGGTTTTCTTCCCATTTGTGTGGATTTCCCCGTATTTCATTCTCGAACCGCTCAACGTCTGGCTGGGCAACCGCTCGCTGGCGCAGTGGACGCGCGACGGCGATTGGCGTCCGGTCATTGCGCTGTGGCTGGGCGTGCTGCTGACGGCCTTTTTCTGGGAGATGTGGAATTACTACTCCTTCCCTAAGTGGGTTTACCACGTCCCCTGGGGGAACTGGCTGCATGTCTTCGAGATGCCGCTGCTGGGGTACGGCGGCTACCTGCCCTTCTCGCTGGAATTGTTCGCAACCTATCATTTCATTGCCGGATTGTTCGGCCACAAACAGGCGGATTACGTGCGGGTCTCGTCCAGGCCTGAACCTGGATCCTGATCCCGGGCTGTTTCACCTGCTGTGGGTCCTGTTGACCCTTGTGGTACACTTTTAATAGGAGGTGAACAATGAACGATGAAAAGATCCTGACCCAGCATCCCGAAGGGAAAAACGGCGTCAATATCAGCCGTGCCAAATATGACATGATTCGCCTGGCAATTTTGCGTGCCATTCGCTCGCAGGGCGTGATCACCTTCGAAGGCTTGGTCTCGGTGGTGGAGTACACGCTGCGTAACCGCTTTGACGGGTCGATCCCCTGGTATGTCACCATGGTCATGCTGGACCTGGAAGCGCGTGGCGAGATCGAGCGCATCCCTGATTCCGAGCCGCAGAAACTCCGCATCGTTCAAAGGGGCTTATTGTCCTGACCGAACAATTAAGAATTGCCGGTGGTCCCGGTCAACTTCGCGCGTAAGACCCGGCTGCCCTGAACGCAGTCGGGCGGGGGATGGCGTTGTGCAGGGTTGAAGTGACCATTGATCGGACGAGTTGCCGAGTTGCCTTCGCTTGCGAGGCGCTTATTTTTTGGAAAGTCTGAGAGGAACCCTATGCCCCATGTGAAACGCATCCATCATGTCGCCATGCTGGTGGAAGACTTGGACCAGGCCCTGGCCTTTTGGCGCGATGGGCTCGGTCTGGCAATGTCAGACCGGCAGGATGTGCCGGCTGAACAATCGCAGGTGGCTTTCCTGCCGACCGGCGAGAGCGAAGTTGAGTTGATCAGGCCGACAAGCGATGATTCTGGCATCGCAAAATACCTGGCCAAACGCGGCCCCGGCATGCATCACCTGTGCGTCGAAGTGGACGATTTGCCGGCCATGCTGGCGCGACTGAAAAAGCAGGGGATCCGGCTGATCAATGAAGAGCCGCGCACGACAACTGAAGGCAGGCAGTACGCCTTTGTACATCCTGAGTCGACCAATGGGGTGCTGGTCGAACTTTACCAGTTATAAATTCGGTTGTTTATAAATAAGCTGCGGGGTGCAATGAAACGCTTGTACGCGCTCCGGGCTCTTGTGGTTTAATAACAAGTATGCTGGATTCTGAAGACTTCCGCCGCGCCGTTTTTGAGCAGTGCCACCTGAAGCCTGACCGACCGATCGTTGCCGGTGTATCGGGCGGTCCCGACAGCCTGTGCCTGCTGGATTTGCTGGTGCGCGCCGGGTTGCCTGTAATTGTGGCTCACTACAATCATTCCCTGCGCCCCGAGTTTGATGCGGATGCCGCCGCAGTGGAAGGCCTGGCATCACGCCTGGAATTGACTGCAGTCATTGAGCGTGGGGAGGTGCGGGCTTTCGCCGATCAGGAGAGTCTGTCGATCGAAGAGGCAGCGCGCATTCTGCGCTATCGTTTTTTATTTTCCGTGGCACGCAAGCACAAAGCCCAGGCGGTGGCAGTCGGCCATACGGCCGACGATCAGGTTGAAACCGTGCTGATGCACTTCCTGCGCGGCGCCGGTCTTTCCGGCCTGAAGGGCATGTCGGTCCGCACATATTTGCCGACCTTCGATGCGGACCTTCCGCTGGTCCGCCCGCTGCTGGGCATCTGGCGCGAGCAGACAGTGGCTTACTGCGCAGACCATAACCTGCCTGTACGTGACGATCCAAGCAACGCCTCGCTCCAGTTCTTTCGCAATCGTTTGCGGCACGTGCTGATCCCCGATCTTGAGAAATATAATCCGCGCATCCGCGAGGGGATCCTGCGCATGGCTGAAACCCTCTCAGGCGACTATGCCTTGCTTAACGAAGTGCTGGGATCGGCTTGGGAGGCATGCCTGGCGCAGGAGGGATCCGGGTACGTCACTTTCGACGCGCAGTCGTTCGAAGCACGCTCGCTCGGCCTGCAGCGTAATTTGATCCGCCGCGCGTTGGAACGTGTCCGTCCGGATTTGCGCGATCTGGACTTTGCAGCCCTCGAACGCGCCACTGACATGATCCAGGGCCGAAGCCCTGGTCCGGTCGACCTGAGCGGGGGAGTGCGGTTGTTCCGCGAAGGCGGACGCCTGTTCGTGGCTGCCTGGGAAGCAGATTTGCCCAAGTACGGCTGGCTGCAAATTCCGCAGGGGGAGCTGGCAATTCCCGTTCCCGGCGACATCCCCCTGGGAGGTGGCTGGCGACTGACCGGTGCATGTTTGGAGATAAGCGCTGCGACTCTGGATCAGGCGCGCCAGAATGCCAATCCCTTCCAGGCCTGGCTGGATGCGGATCGGCTGGTGAAACCTCTGCAAATGCGCCTCCCCCAGCCGGGCGACCGTTTCGAACCGCTTGGTATGCATGGCAGTTCGCTCAAGCTGTCGGATTTTTTTATCAACCAAAAATTACCCCGCCGCGCACGAGCTCATTGGCCGCTGCTGGTGGATCAGGAAAAGATCGTTTGGGTGCCCGGTTATCGCCTGGCTCACAGTGTACGTTTGACAGATTCGACCCGACAGGTGGTATATTTGTCGGTAACGCGCGTGGAGAGTGAGATGCTGACATGAAATTATTTAGGAAAAAGAACAAGAACAACCGATTTTTGGAATTGTTGACCCACCAGGCAGAATACGCGGTTCAGGGCATGGACATGCTGCGCCGCTACATGCAGGAACCGCAAACGGAGCTGGCTGAAGAGGTGGGGAAGATCGAAAAAGAGGCGGACGAGGTGCGTCGGATTTTGATCGACGAGTTGAATCGCACTTTTGTCACGCCCTTCGACCGCGAAGATATCTTTGCGCTTTCCCTGACAATTGATGACGTGCTGGATTATGCCGCCACAACTGTTGAGGAGATGGCAATGTTGAGCGTTAAACCGAACTCCTATCTGGAACGCATGGTTTCCCTGCTCCACGACGGGGCGGTCGAGATCCACCGCGGCGTGCTGCGGCTTGAGGATCACCCAAATGTCGCCAATGATCACGCAGTGCGCGCAAAGGCGCTTGAAAACCGGATGGAACATGTTTACCGCGAAGCGGTGGCTTCGCTCTTCAAAACCCCCGATGACCTGACCGGTATGGTCGAAATCTTGAAACTACGCGAGATTTACCGTCACCTGTCCAATGCGGCTGATCGCGGCGACGAGGCGGCCAATGTGATTGGCGATATCGTCGTTAAGCGCATGTAGGTAAAATAAAAAAAACGAAAGCTCCCAGTCAATTTTTGTTCACTGGGAGCTTTTTGCTTAAGGGGATCTTTTTGTTTATTCTATCCCTGATAGTTTGCGTAATTTCAAGTTGATCTCGCGCCACTGGATTTTAGAGATACCCAGTTTCTGACGGATGCGATCCGGTTCCATACCGGCTTTGTAGTCCATCAGGGCGCAGGTCCAGCGGCACATATCGAAGGATAGGTGCTTATCCAGCCCGGCTTCCTCACCGATATCTTCCAGCAGGTATTCCAGGCGGCGCGGCGACCAGGGGAAAAGCTGGTCCACCGGCTGGTATTGTGCCAGATATTCCTTGAAAGACGGAATCCAATCTTCCGGCAGGGAGATTTTGCGTTCCTTGTAGCGATTGGACGGGCTGGCATAGCGGATGAAGACCAGCGGTCCGTCCGGGGCTTCCAGATCGATGTGGTTAAGGTGAATACCCAGGCACTCGCTTTTCTTGATGCCGCTACCTAACAGCAGGTGGAGCAGGGTGTAATGACGGGCATCTGCTTTGGGGTCAAAGCGGTGGCTTTCGGCCGCCTGGAGTGCTGCCTGCATTTCCTCCTCGGTCAGCACGGTCGGCAGCGGACTCATGACCGAGCGGTTGACCACTTTCTCAGCCGGGTCGATCATCAGGACACCATATTGGTGCAACCAGCGGAAGAAAGATTTCGTGGAGGTGATGCGCCGCGCCAGCGTTTTAGGGCTGCAAGGCACGCCGCGTTCATTTTCCATCCACTCGAAATAGCGGTTTAAATCGTCGGTCGTAATCGCACCCAGCGAGCGGTCGGGGGGCAGGAATTCCGTCAGGATTTTGATGTCGGAGATAAATGCCTTGACAGTGTTCGGGGTGCGGCCCTGATCGATCAGGTACATTTCCCAGGATTTGATGGCTGGCATCAGCGGGGATTGCGGGCTTAGATGGGCGGTTCCGGCTGAAGATTTGGCGGTCATAACGCCTCCTTAAAATCGAACTGAGCGCATAGTATTTGCGTATAGTTTAATGAATAAATAAAGAATTGTCAATTACCCAAATGGGAAACTCGGGATCAATGCGCCAGATTTTCGGGCTTGAAGCAGCTTTGATAATCTGAGCCGATCACCAGCCGGTACGCAGCCTGGCTTTCCGGATTGGGTTGTGAGACGATGTAATTCGGGGACAATCCCAGTACCGCCATCAGGGCCGCATTCTGGTTCGCGTCGGAGGTTGTCTGGTAATCCAACACGACCGAGTAGCCGTAGTCCTGTCGGTCGGGAGGGATGATGCGCGTCTCGTACCCGGCGTAGTTCAGGCGTGTCGCCGCCAGCACGTCCAGACCGTTGATGGCTGTGCCATTCTGCACCTCGACAATGATCCTGGCGCGTTGTTGGGCGCGAACTGAGGGCGAGATGGCTTCCTGGATCAGGTTTTGCAGCGCCGGTTGGTTGGGCAACAGCAAGTAAGCGCCGGCATCGCTAATCCAGGACCTGACGACCGGCGGGCGAATGTAATAGCTGCGAATGTCGGCGTTGGTGAATTGGGGCGCTAGCAGCGCCAGTTGCAGGATATCCGGCAGGTTCAGGTCGGTGACCACTGTGCTGCTCAGGTCGTTGTAGAGTTGCGGGATCTTGCCCAGCGTATTGGTGCTCAAAGCCTGATCGTAGATCGCCCGTAAAGTTTCCTGCTGGCGGCGTCCACGATCGAAGTCCGACGATTTCATCCGCGAACGGGCGTACCACAGCGCCAGGTCGCCATCCATGTGGACGATACCCGGTCCGACGGTCAGCAGACTCCAATTGTTTTCATTGTAGGGGTCCAGGTTGGGATCGATGAGATGCCAGTCGGTGTAGGGGCAGCTGACCGGGACATCGATTCCGCCCAGGGTGTCGACAATCCGCCGAAAGCCGTCGAATTCGACCATGGCGGTGTGGTCGATGCGGATACCCAGGTTGTACAGGATCGTATCCCTCAGCAAGCCTGGGCCGGCTCCCGGATATCCGACCAGTTCCCCGTGCTGATAGGCAGTGTTGACGCGCTGCATGCCCCAGCCAGGAATGTAGACCCACAGATCGCGCGGGACCGAGATCATCGAGACCTGCTTTTCCTTGGGACGCAGAACGACCACGATCATCGTGTCGGTCCGGAAGCTGCCTCCGGGGCGTTTGTCCGAGCCGATCAGCAGGAAATTGATCGTGTCGCGGTCGTCTTCCAATTGCGCCTGGGAGGGAACGTCTCCGGATGGATTGAAGTTAGGCAGGCTTTCATTAGGCGCATATAGCCCGCTCAAGTCGAGGGTGGGCGTAGGGCTGGGGAACGGGGTATTGGTCGCTGGAGGGGTCGGGCTGGGGGTGTAAGTCGGGTAAACGGGCAGTTCACCGGTCGGGGTTGGCAAGGACGGCTGAAAAGGAGTCGGGGTTGCGGATGCATCCGGCCGGGCCGTAACCAACAGGTAAGGCAGTTGGGAAGACGAAGAAGCCACCGGCGGCGCAACTGTCCCACAGGCAGTGAGCAGGAACGGAAATAGGATCAGCCAGTGGAAGAAGCGTTTCATTTGTGAGGCAGATGCCGGATTACCCTGAAGGTTCGGGCGTAATAGGGGTGTCGGTAACGGTAGGCGTGAAAGTCTCTGTGAAGGTCGCCGTCGGTGAAGGCGTAAGTGTAAATGTGGGAGTCTGTGTCGGTGTAAAGGTGGGCGAAGCCGTCCAGGTGGCGGTCGGAGTGGTGGTATCGCTGGGTGTTGGGGTGTTGGTGAAAGTTAGCGTGAAGGTCGGGGTGACGGTGGCCCATGGCGGGACATGGATCTGTTTTCCGGCGTAGATGGTGGTGTTATTGCCCATGCAATTGGCCGCCTGTAACTGTGGCACGGTGATGCCATAGGCCAGACCGATGCGGAACAGGTTATCCCCTGGTTGTACGGTATAAAGCAGCCAATCGTATGGCGGCCGGCAGGGGATGACCGTTGAAGCTGCTGAAGAGGGGACAGAGATGTACATGCCGGGTTGCAGTGCATTACTGGGCAGGCAATTGGATAGCAAGATCGATTTGGCTGAAATTCGATAGCGTTGTGCCAGGCTGTCCAGCGAATCGCCGGATTGGACGATGTAGCTCACCCAGCCGGTGGGTACGGGACAACTGGTGGGAGGGGGGATGCTCGCCGCAGGTGGAAGGGTGTCGACAATGGATGGCGGTACGTAATAAGGCTGCGTGCTGGTCGGCGGGATAGCGCCCACTGGGGTGGGGTTGTTTGTCTGGGTTTTTCCGTAGCCCTCGGCCAGCGCAACTGCCAGGGCGCCCAGGAGCAACCCAACCGATATCAAAGCGATGACCATCCCAAATCCTACCTGGCCCAGAGTTTTCATGGCTTTATTTTAGCTCTTCCACAATTGGCTCTTCTGCAGGGTTGCCGTTCTTGGCCAGCGGCAACAGTACGCTGAAAGTTGCGCCTTCGCCCTGTTTGCTATCGACCCAGATGCGGCCATATTGGGCTTCGGTCAAAGTCTTGGCGATCGAGAGCCCCACACCCGTATCACCAATGCCCTGGATCAGCACGTTATCGGCCCGGTACAGGCGTGTAAATACGCGTGGCAGGTCCTCCGCCGAGATGCCGCCGCCGGTATCGGTCACCTGGATCAACACGTAGTCCTGGCCGGCTTCATCTTCCACCTGTACCCGCAGTGTGATCCGGCCTTCGACCGGCGTGGCCGCTCCTGCATTCTGTAACAAATGGATCAGGATTTGTTGGAGGGCCTCGCGGTCTGCCTGGATGGTTGACATGTTTTTAAGGATGTCCAGATGCAGGGAAATATTTTTCTCGCGTAATTGGCTGCTGGTGTAGGCCATGGCGTTATCGATGATCAGATTCAAGTCGACCGCCTCGGGCTTTAACTCAGTAAGTCCCATATCGAGGGTGGTGATCTGGATCAGGTCGTCGACCAGGTTGCCAATTCGTTCGGTCGAGGACTTGATGCGCTCCACGAATTTGCGTTGCAGTGCGCCCAGAATGCCGACTGATTCGCCCAGCAGCAAATCGGTATAGCCGACAATCGACGACATGGGCTGGCGCAATTCCTGTGAAATGGAGGCAATCACTTCAGCCTGGTCGCTGGCGTGCGGCGCGGCGCGAGTATTTTCCAGATCAAGGATTTTTATGTTGGCTTCAGCCAGTTGGTTTTGTAAGTGAGCGACCTCTTTCAAGGTCTGGCGCAGTTCTTCTTCGAAATATGAGAGTTCATCAGAGGTGCCGGAGGATTCCTGGCGAGTGGCGAGCAGTTTCTCGTTCTCTTTTGTTAGCCGTTCGATTTCCTTTTCAGCCGCGCCTTGAAGCGCCAGCATGGCTTCCAATTTATCTGCTTGATCGCCAGGTTTTGAACCTGTTTTGAGCGTCTGATCAAGTTTATTGGCGAGTTCTTCCTTTTGGCTTTCAAGTTCCTTTAGGCGGGATTGGGCCAGATCCAGTTGTTCCTGGCTTTTTTGTACAATCGATTCAAGAGTTGTAACTTTTTGACTGCGCTCGATGATTGGCAGTAATGAGGAGGCGATACTGGCTAAGAAATTCTGGTCTTCGGCACTCCACAGACGATTCGAATAAGGCGACAATAACAGCACGCTGCCAATGGCATCTTTCTCCCCACGCAGGATCGGCACACTCAGCAGGTTACCGGGATTTGACAACCCAATTAAATCTCCCAAGCCTCGATGATCGGTAGATGTCCCACTGGCGGGCAGGCGCAGAGGCCGTCCACGCTGGATGGCGTTTGCCAGCATGGGAACGTTGTCGTTTTCCAGGCTGGAGCCTTCCAAAATCTCCTCACGGATCAGATCGTAACCACTGGTTACGTGCATCTGACTCTTATCTTCGGTCAGGTAGATCAGGAAACACAGATCAGCCAGCATCGTTTGTGCGATAGCGCGCGTAATGGCCTGGTTGACCTTCTTGACGTTCGCCTCAGCTGCCAGGGAGAGCATGGCGTGGAAAGTCTTTGGATCGGTGCTGTAACGTCTTCGTTCAGGGAGGGATGTGGCCTGATCCGATGTGGTTTGTTTCGATGTGGACTGTCTTGATGCAGACGATTTAATGGTTGTCGGCCGCGGCGCGGGAGTTGGAAAGCGCTGCGGGATGGTCATCAGGATCGAGAAAGCAGCCATGTAGGTCAGGCGGGAAGCCCCGGGGAAGTTGCCCTGCTTGACCAGCAGGATGTTCAGTAAGTGCCCGAGGAAAGCCAGCGTAAGGAAAGCAATGCCGTTGCCCCAGCCGTTCGGCTCGCGGAAAAACAGGAGCACACCCACCAGGACGATAAAAAGGAGCGCAATGGCTTGCCAGATGGCATCTTGCAGGGTTGCATTGAAGGATGACCCCGCCGGAGCGTGCAGCCAGGATGCCAGACCGAGCGCCAGCCCGATCAGGGTTAAGATATTCAGTACAACATTCCCAACATCGGCCGGACGGCTAGGTTCAGGAAAAGCCCACAGCCAGGCAACCCAAATCAGGCTGATCATGGTTACAGCCCGGTCGAGTGGAGGCAGGACAGCGTCTGGATTCATGAATCCCTGCCAGGCGAGTCCGCTGATAATAAACAGCATCAGTTGCGCCAACAATAGAATGGTCAGCCCCAACATGGTGCGTTGTTCCTGGGGGAATTCGCTGCTTCGCCAGTGAATAAAGGCTGCCTGCAACGCTCCAACAATCGAGAACGCCAGAACGAGGTGGTAAATCAAATTCCCCGGCGGTACAGTCAGTAGGTTGAAGATCTGGTCGAAAAATGGGCCCATGGCTTTTCTAAGCGATTATAGCACGGGGAAGCCTGACGGACAACAATGTTAGGCTTACAGGATAATGACAGCGTATAATTACCGGGTCGATGGAATCACATCCCAAACCACTTTCCATTATATTAATCCTGTCGGTCATATTGGCGCTGGTGGTGACACCTTCCCTGCTGGATGGCTGGCAGCAGCTGCACTGGGCTGACCAATCCCTTGCGCATGGACAGGATGGGGTGGCTGCTCAGGAGTATAGCTTTGCGGCGCGACGCCTGCCCTGGCGACCTGACCTATGGGAGCAGGCCGGTCTGGCCTCCTTTCAAGCCGGGAATCCCGACGAGACAGTTTCCCTTTTGCTCCAGGCCCGTCGCCGAGAGGCGCTGACAGCGCAGGGACGCCTGACCCTGGGTGATGCGTACTTGCAACTGGGTGACCGCTCTGCGGCCTTGGCTGAATGGAGC
Source organism: uncultured Chloroflexia bacterium (assembly GCA_963790075.1). Taxonomy (GTDB): domain Bacteria; phylum Chloroflexota; class Anaerolineae; order Anaerolineales; family Villigracilaceae; genus CAYOUV01. Next base: position 795,843 of record CAWBNG010000003.1, on the reverse strand, counting down.
CGGCTTCGCGCCGATGGCTTGTTATCCGCTGATTTATATGAAAGGCTGGCCCGTTTCTATGACGGGGAGGTCCCCAATCTTCCCGAGGCGCTGGCAGCCTATCAGGGCCTGTTGCAATTTTCTCCCCAGGATGCCCATGCGCATTACCGGCTGGGATTGTTATTGGCAGCCCAGGATCCTACCCGGGCTCTGAATGAGCTTACCCAGGCTGCCCAGCTGGATCCGTCACTGGATTCCAAGGTGCAGGTCATGCACCTGGCATTGAATACTGCGCTCCAGCTGGACGACCCCGCCTACCAGGCAGTCGTTGTAGGACAGGCGCTCGGTTTTCTGGGCGAATGGCATCTGGCAATGGATGCTTTTGAGCGGGCCATCCAGGAGAATCAAAATTACGCCGAAGCCTGGGCTTTCATGGGTGAAGCGCGCAGGCATCTGGGACAGGATGGACTGACCGAATTGAATCGGGCTTTGAGGCTCAACCCGGCCTCGGTCTCAGGGCGCGTTTTTCGCGGGCTGTATTGGAAAGCCCAGGACCGTCTCGATCTGGCCTTGATCGATTTTCGCGTGGCGGCTGGCCTCGAGCCGGGTAATCCGGCCTGGTTGTCGATCCTGGCTGACACCTTGGCTCAGAGCGGTGATCTGTCATCAGCACTGGCCGTTTATCAGCGAGCGGTACTGCTTCGCCCGGAGAATCCGCAGTATTGGCGCTTGCTGGCCACTTTTTGCGTCCAGTACGATGTCGAACCGGAGATCGGCCTGGCTGCTGCCCAGCGAGCCGTGGACCTGTCGCCTAACGATCCCCAATCTCTGGATGTGCTGGGCTGGACTTATTTACACTCCGGCAAAACCGCGGATGCCGAACAGTATCTGAAGAAGGCACTGGAACAAGCGCCGAGCCTGGCTTCCGCCCATCTGCACCTGGGTATTTTGTATTTACAGAAAGGTCAGTCCGGGTCGGCTCGCAGCCAGTTGGAACAGGCTCTCGCCCTGGCTGGGGACGACCCGCTTGGCCAACAGGTGCAGCAGTTGCTCACCCAGTATTTTCCGTAGCAGCTTCTGATAGAATGTATTTACGACGATGGAGGGCTTATCGTGAGCCGCACATATCTCAAATCACCCCGCTTGTTCATCTTGGGTCTGGCGTTGACGGCCGTGCTTTTAGCGGGTTGCCAGTCAACCCAGGTTAAGGAATTGTTAGCCCAGCCTGGCGAGCCGCTCTTCCAGGATGATTTTTCACAGCCTGGTAACGGCTGGACCCTGACCGTCAATGACGGCGGCATCGTGGGGTACGATGGCGGTGGTCTGCGCATGCTGGTGATGGCGGCTCACCATGATTTCTGGTCAACGCTTGGCCAGGATTTCACCAACGTGCGGCTGGAAGCGGATGCCTTGAAATTCCGCGGCCCGGAAGAGAATCGCATTGGTTTGATCTGCCGCTATCAGAACCCCGACAATTTTTACTTTTTTGTATACAGCAGTGACGGTTATTACGCCATCGGCAAGGTCAAGGACGGGCAGCGCAGGCTGATCGGACAGACTGAGATGCAGCAGACAGACGCGATCCAAACGGGGATGAACCTCAATCATCTGCGGGCTGATTGTCTCGGCCAATCCCTGTCCTTTTACATCAATGATTTGCCGGTCGCCATTGGCCAGGATGTTGATTTTAGCCAGGGCGATGTCGGTTTGCTGACCGGCACCTTCGACCAGGGCGGCGTGGATGTGGTCTTTGATAATTTTGTGGTATTAAAACCGTAAATCATATTTGGGTAGGTTGGGCGGAGACCAAGGTCTCCCGCCGGGAATGGAAGATGAAAGTATTTCTTGATACAGTTGGTTGTCGTCTGAATCAATCCGAAATCGAACGTATGGCGCGCCAGTTCCGCGCGGCGGGACATGAGCTGGTCGGCGAGCCCGACCAGGCCGACCTGGCGGTAGTCAATACCTGCACCGTGACGCGCGAAGCCGCGGCCGACTCGCGCTCCAAGCTCCGCGCGGCGGACCGCGCTGGGGTGGAGCAGATCGTCGCGACCGGCTGCTGGGCTACTATCGAGCCTGCCAAAGCCGCCGCGCTGCCCGGCGTCCGGCATGTGGTCACCAACGCGCGCAAGGAACTGCTGGTCCCGCATGTGTTGGACCTGCCTGCGGACAAGTTCGACCTGGATCCCATTGCCCGTGAGCCGTTGCCCGGTCTGCGGAGGCGCACGCGCGCTTTTATCAAGGTGCAGGACGGCTGTGATAACGCCTGCACTTTCTGCATCACCACCGTGGCGCGCGGCGGAGGGCGCTCGCGCACCATCCACGAGGTACTGTCCGATGTGCAAGCCGCGCTGGACGGCGGCACCCAGGAGATCGTGCTGACCGGCGTGCATCTCGGCTCGTGGGGCCAGGAGTTCGAGCAGCCGCTGCACCTGCGCCAACTGGTCGAAACGATTCTGAAGGAGACCGACACGCCGCGCCTGCGTCTGTCCTCGCTCGAGCCCTGGGACCTGGATGCGGATTTCTTCGCGCTGTGGCAGGACTCGCGCTTGTGCCGCCACCTGCATCTGCCATTACAGTCCGGCAGCCGGGGTGTGCTCAAGCGCATGCTGCGCCACACCACGCCCGAATCCTTCCGGGACCTGGTTGCGGCGGCCCGCCAGGTCATGCCGCAGGTCGCCATCACCACCGACGTGATCGCCGGCTTTCCCGGCGAGACCGAGGCCGAATTTGCCGAGACGCAGGAATTCATCCGCGAGATCGATTTTGCCGGTGGGCACGTCTTCACCTATTCGCCGCGACCCGGCACGCCGGCAGCGCGCATGAAGAACCAGCTACCGAAGGCTGTTCGCAAGGCACGCAATGCCGCCCTGCGCGAGGCCTTCGCCGAGATGGGGGCGGCCTACCGCCGCCGTTTCCTGGGCCAGGCGCTGTCGGTGCTGTGGGAAGCCTCCGCGCAAATGAACGCACGCGGCTGGCAGATGCAGGGCCTGACGGATAACTATTTGCGCGTCTCTGCCACAGCGCCCGCGCCGCGCTGGAACCGCATCGACCCGGTCCGCTTGAGCGGGCTGTCTGACGAGGGCCTGACGGGCGAGATCCTGAACTTGAAGTGACGCTAGGGCCAGGAGCTGGGTCGCTAGCGCTTTGAGGCGGAGGATCTGATAATAAATCAACACAGGTAATTGTTATAAGGGGCATAAAATATGAAAGCCTATCGTTTGTTCGAACCTGCACCTGTTGAAGAAAAGCCAATTCAATCTGTCGAGGTACCAGTTCCTGAACCCGGGGTGGGACAGGTGCGCCTCAGGGTCAGCCTGTGCGGCGCCTGTCACACTGACCTGCACACGGCCGAAGGGGAGATCCACCCGCCTGCGCTGCCGGTCACGCCGGGACACCAGGTGGTCGGGGTGGTCGAGGCGCTGGGCGCAGGCGTCAAGGAGCGCCAGGTCGGGCAGCGGGTGGGCTTGCCCTGGCTGTATTCAGCCTGCGGAAAATGCGAATTCTGCCAGCACGGCCAGGAAAACCTGTGCCCGAACGCGAAATTTACCGGCTTCCATGTCGATGGTGGGTACGCCGAGTACCTGCTGGCTGAGGCGGATTACGTGCTGCCACTCCCGGAGGGCATTCCGGACGAGCAGGCTGCGCCGCTGCTGTGCGCCGGCATCGTCGGCTATCGCTCGCTCAAGCAAGCCGAGATCCAGCCGGGAGAACTCGTCGGCTTGGTCGGATTCGGAGCCAGTGCGCATCTGTGCCTCCAGGTCTTGAATCACTGGAATTGCCGGGTTGCGGTTTTCACCCGTTCGGAAGAACACCGGCAGCACGCCCGGGACCTGGGCGCGGCCTGGGTCGGGGAAGCCGGCCAGAGCCCGGATCGCGCGCTGGACCGGGCGGTGATCTTCGCCCCGTCCGGGAAGCTGGTCCCGCTCATGCTCGAAAAGCTTCGTCCGGGTGGGATGCTGGCCATCAACGCCATCTACATGAGCGACATCCCGTCCTTCCCGTACCAGACGATCTACGAGGAACGGACGCTGCGCTCGGTGGCCAACGCCACCTACCAGGACGGGGTCGAATTCCTGGAACTGGCGGAAGAGATCGGCCTCCAGTCGACTGTCAAGCTGTACCCCATGGCAGAGGCCAACCAGGCGCTGGAGGATATGAAACACAGCCGCTTCAACGGGGAGGCAGTCCTGACTTTGAAGTAGGGATTTTTGTCACTTATCGGGAGTGGGATGGAATTGTATAATAACTTGTACAATTCTTCACAGTAAATTAATACCAAAGGGAGTGATCCATGACAGCTCAATTAATTGATGGACAAGCGATTGCACAAAAAGTGCGAGACGAAGTGAAGGTCAAGGTCGCTGAACGGATTGCAGCGGGGAAATCCCAGCCCGGTCTGGCGACCGTGTTGGTCGGCGAACGAGTTGACTCGGCCACCTATGTCAGTATGAAGCAGAAGGCTTGCGCCGACCTGGGCATGACATCTTTTCACCACCCGGTTCCGGCTGACATCAGCCAGGAAGACCTGGAAAAACTTATCAAGGAATTGAATGCCGACCCGAAGGTGAACGGCATTCTGGTGCAGTTACCGCTGCCCGATCATCTGGACGAGGAGCGCGTATTGCAGCTCATCAGCATTGAAAAAGACGTGGACGGCTTCTCGCCGATCAATATTGGTCGTTTGGCGCAGAAAGGTCGCGAGCCATTGTTCGTGCCCTGCACGCCCTATGGCTGTATCTACCTGCTTAAGGAAGCCGGGGTGCAGATTTCCGGCGCAAACGCGGTGGTTTTAGGCCGTTCTAACATTGTGGGTATGCCCGCTGCGCTATTGCTTGTGAAGGAAAATGCTACAGTGACTGTCTGCCATTCCCGCACAAAGAATATTGCCGACGTGGTGCGCCGAGCCGATATCCTAATTGCAGCGATTGGCAAGATGGAGTTCGTGCGCGGCGATTGGATCAAACCTGGGGCAGCCGTGATTGACGTGGGTATGAACGACAAGCCTGACGCAACCAAGAAGCGTGGTTATCGCCTGGTTGGTGATGTCAATTTTGATGAGGCCAAAGAAGTTGCCGGTTACATTACCCCCGTCCCCCGTGGTGTCGGCCCGATGACGATTGCCATGCTGATGGCCAACACCTTGCGCGCCGCTGAAATCCAAGACGAGATGTAATCCAGTACGCAGGAAATACGATTCTTTAAATCGGTACCCCGCCGGGAGAACCCGGCGGGGTTTGTTTTGGAGCAGGTTGGTGGGTCAATCCGCAGCCATGGCTTGTTCCTCTATCGAGGCGGGGGCGAACCGTTTCTGAGTCCCGAGCCGCAGGTGCAAGGTATAGAATGCCAGGGCTGCCACCGCGCACAGGATACCGCCCAGATACCACAATAAGTTCGGGTTGTAATTGTCCAGGATCAGCCCGGCTGCGCCAGGTCCGATCGTGGCGGGCAGGGCCCAGGATAGGCTGAAGAGCGCCATGTAGCGCCCGCGCATCTCTTCGGGGGCAAAGCCGGCTGCCAGCGCCAGGCTGGTGGGCATAATCATCATCTCACCGAATGTGATCACGACGATTGCCAGTGCGAACAGGAAATAGGCCGAGACGAAGCCAAACATGCTGAATCCGACCATGTAAAACACGGTCCCGGCAGCCATCATCAGGAAAGGCGGATGGTGTTTGATCTTACGCGTCATCCAGAACTGGAGCAGGATGACCGTAATGGCGCTGGTGGTCAACAGGAATCCGTAGCCCTGGGGCGTGATGCCGTGGTTGTCGCGCAGGAAGACCGAAAGTGAGTTGTACATCTGCTGGTACACCAGGCCCATCAACATGGCTGCCAGCAGAAAGGATCCGTATGCGAAATCGCGCAGCACAAATGAATACCCCGCGAAGGTTTGTAGCATGCTTTGCGGCTGGGCTTCGTCCGGGGCTTCTGGTTTGGTTTCGGGCATCAACCGGTAGAAGAGAACAGCCACGATGCAGCTGATGACGGCATCCATCACGAACAGCAGGAAGAACGAGCGGTTGGCGACGAAGCCGCCGATAGTCGGCCCGATGATCCAGGCCATGTTTCCAGCCACGCGCAGGATGCCAAAGCCCTCCGAGCGCTGTTTTTCAGGCAGCAAGTCGGCGATCATGGCTTGATTGGCCGGACCGGCTACATCGGAGAGCAGACCGATGACGACCGCCAGCGGATAGAGAGTGGCCAGCGTGTTGGCCAGCCCGAGCGAGAGCGTGGAAAGCGCGCTGAAGACCAATCCGAACAGGATCAGACGCCGGCGTCCGAATCTGTCGGTCAATGCACCGCCGACCATGCTGCCGACCAGGCCGAATACCGAAAAAATACCCAGAATGATTCCGGCCTGGGTCATACCGACGTTGAATTTCTGGGTAATATAGAGTGAGAAGAACGGAAAAAGCAGCGTCCCGCCGATGCGGTCGATGAACGACACCAGCACGACGACCCAAAATTTTGAAGGAAATTCGTGATAGATGCGATTTATCCGGGGAAACATGAAAACCTTTCAGGGTTGAAACAAGTCGCAATCATAGCACAGCCTTGGGATTTGGGAAATCGATTAGAGATAATATCTAACTGAAACCAGGGATAGGTTTAATCAAGGGAAAAAATGCTGGCGGCTGTTTTCCGAAACAGCCGCCAGCAGTCATTACCGAACCAGTTTTTTTGTTACTATTACAAGCCGAGGTCGATCGGTGACAGGTCACGGAACCACAGTTTTAAGTTATTCGCGTTGGAGGGCATATCGAAAACCAAGCGGTAGGTGTCGCTTTTTGAACCGCTTACCCGAGAAATCCTCCACTTGCTCTTCTGGTATTGGGCTTTGTCTGAGAAGGAATCGAATGTACCGCTTTCGTAGATCATGCCGGAAATAGCGTATTCCTTGCCTGTTTTATCCACCAGCATAAAATCCACACCTTCAATCGAATGCATCTCAGTCAAGCCGTTGGCCTTCCACTGCACATCGACCAGCAGGAACTGGTCGTTCTGTGGTTTTAGCCCGTCCAGTTCGGAGGCAGTGTCCACTTTGACCACCTTGACTGACCAAAAGTGGCCATCCACCCAGTCCCCGATTTGGATAATGGGGGTGGCGGTCGGTTGTGGCGTGTTGGTGGGCCGCGGCGTGGAAGTGGGTTGTGGCGTGTTGGTTGGTTCAGGCGTCGCTGTGGGTCCCAATGGGATGGCGGAGCTTGAACACACCACCGTGGCGAAGATGATTAATACAGCCCCTATGAGTGTGCTTAACTTTTTGAAATTCATTCCCTACTCCATTCAATATAATTGGTCCATTGGATTTTATTTGTCAGATGGTTGTCTAATGAAATCACCTTTCTTTGCCGTTGATACAGTTATCCTTGCCAAATTTCCCTAAAAGCCTGCCACACTGCAGGTTTGGGGGAGTATTTAAAGCCCGAGGTCAATCAATGGGTAATTGCGGAACCACAGCTTCAAGCCCTTAGCCGTAGTAGGCAGGTCGAATACCAACCGATACGTGTCCCCTTTCGTTCCGCTGACTCTGGAAACTCTCCATTTGCCCTTTTGGTATTCCGCATTGGTTGAAAAGGAGTCAAAGGTACCGCTTTCGTAGATCATACCGGTTATGGCGTACTCATCTCCGTTGTTATCCACGATCTTGTAATCGACCCCGTCCATTTGGTGCAACTCGGTCAGGCTATTGGCTTTCCACTGCACATCCACCAGCAGGAACAAGTCATTTTGTGGCGATTTTCCATCAAGTTGGGTTTTGGTTTCAGCATTGACGACCTTGATGGACCAATAGTGACCCTCTACCCAATCTTCAATACTGCTTGGGGTGGGCGACGCTGAGGATCCCAATGGCAGGCTGACAGTTGAACAGACGACCGTGGTTAATATAACCAAGATTGCCCCCAAGAGTATGCCGAGTTTTTTGAAGTTCATTCCCTACTCCCTTCGTTGAGGAAACAGGCCGCCCGAATTCAGCCGATGCCGGAATGTAAAGGCGGGCACGCCCCCTTTTGGGGCAAGGTTTACCCTTGCCATTCTTTGAATACAGTTGCCCCTCACAACTGCTACGAGTTGCCAGCCGCTATGTTGTTATCTGCAATTAATGACGGCTTTCGCGCATAAAAGGAAGTGAAACACCGGTTTGCCTGCTTTTCCCGGGAACCAGTCGAAGGCTTATGTGGATCTGTTGTGCGCACCAATAAATAGAGGTCAAAAAAGCTTTCAGCCTGTCCAATTATCATTGCCCCCTAATATCAGAAGATGAAGCTGATTCCACTCAAGCAGGAATTCGGTATGTTCTCCTTAGATTCATTCTATCATAAACAAAATTTTAATCAAAAAACAAAATTGTTAGTTAGAAATCTTTGGGTTAATAGCCAGCTCAGCCATCTGCTTAGCGGATTTGTGCGTCAAACTACGGGCCGGTCTGCGCAGGGGCAGGCTGTGTGGCTGGCTCGGATGGCGGCCAGGGAATTTCGCTCGGACCGGCGTAGCCGTGCTTTTCCTGGAAGTAGACCCGCCCGTGTGAGGGCTCGCTGCAACCGGGTTCATCGGTCAGGGTTACCTGTGTCAGCGAGGTGCCGATCGGCTGGAAGGTCAGCTGCCTGTCCTGGCAGGTCCACACCTCGACGATGTAAATCACCATGGTGGCGCTTTCCTCGTCGCCGGGGCGCAGAGCTTCACTCTTCCAGTCAATGACGACCTGGTCGCCGTGCCGGACAGCGGCCACGTCCCAGGGCGGCAGGTAGCCCTGGTTGGATGGCGGGATCTGGTACTTATCTGGATAAACGATTTCCAGACTCATCACATCACCGTTAAGATCCAGAAACTCGGTCTTGACCCAGCAGGATTTGTTGTCGCCGTGGGAACGGGTCAGCACCCATTTTCCGGTATCTGTGCGTCCGATGACATCCTGCACAGCACCCTGCAGCAGGCCATATAAGTACAGATAAGGTGCACCGGGACCATAGCGGCAACTCACCTTCTCCAGATTGACTTTGCCGCGCAGGATGGCGTAGGTTGGCGTGGGGCTCGGGATGGGTGTGTTTGTGGGCGAAGGCGTCAGGCTTGGTGTTGCACTTGGGGTGGGCGGGAGGGTGGCTGTCTCGGACGGCGTGTGACTTGGAATTACAACCGTCGCCGTCGGTGGAACAAACCCGGCTGAGAGCTTACAGGCTGAAAGTGTAAAAGAGAGCAGCAGCAGCAGGCTGAATGATTTTTTCATGGCACGGCTTCCGTCGAAACAAGGCCATTATAGCGGACAATCCCCGTGAAGATTTCAATCGAATTGCTAGGAGGAGGTCGTCTGTCGCGGCTCAGCGATAAATCCCAGTTGGGAGGCGGTCCCCTGGACGATCAGGCTCCCGCCGTAAGCGAACATGCAGCTTTCGATGCTGCCGGTGACCAGAGCCAGATGCAAGCTCCAGACGGTGATGGCGGCTCCCAGCCCAACCAGCGCCAAGCCGCTCAGTAGCATCGACCCGGTGCTGATCGGACGCAGACTGGCCAGCCAGACTTGGAGGCTGCTGGCGATCACCAGCAAGCTTGAGATGACTTTCAGTGCTCCCCACAAAGATAGCCCATTCCCACCTGACAGGCCGGAACCCAAGACAAGCATGGCAGCCAGGGAATTCAATAGTGCTAGAAGGATCGAGATCAGTTGCATGTCAATACCTCCATGGTGAACTTGTTCCCAGCCTACGTCCGGGGGGCTGCCAATTCCTATTGACAGGCTCTCTTTTTCTATAGGATTTCTTTTGCGTAATGAAAAGCACCCCGTCTGATAACGGGGTGCCGGTAAGATCGTGGTTCGCTGTATTACTGGCTGGTGGTCGCCATGACGGGCAGGGAGTGCAGATAAGCCCAGATGGCTTTCAGGTCGTCATCCGAATAATTGCTGTATGTCTTCCAGGGCATGAAATCCTCCAGGTGCAGGTTTTCGGGTGTGACGCCGGTGCGGATGGTGTTGATGAAGTCGGCTTCGCTCCACTTGCCCAGCAGGCCACCCGGCGTTAGGTTGGGCGCGGGCGGCGCAGTTGGGTCGGGGTCCTTGCCACCGGACAATTGTGGGCCGTGACATTCGTGGCAGCCGCTGACGCTGACCAGGTAGGCGCCATAGTCGGCAGTGGGGCTGGGCTGCATGCTGTCTGCCCGCTGTGTCTCAAACGGGATCAGGCTGGCGCTGAACGGCAGGTTCAGCTTGCCGGCGCCGATCAACACTTTGACCAAGGGCGTGACCTGAACGGTCGTGACTTGGTTGTCGACCGGCGGGACGCTTTTAATGTAAGCGATGATGTCGACCAGGTCCTGGTCAGTAAAATTGTAGAAGAAATACGAGGGCATGATCACGACCGACTTGCCATCCGGTTTGACGCCATAGCGGATGGCGCGTACCCAGTCGGCGTCTGTGAAGGTGGCACCCAGGCCGCCTTTGCCGCCGGACAGGTTGGCGGCCTTGACCTGGCCCAGCGGAGGCGCCTGGAACAGGATCTTGCCGCCGCTCAAGTCTGAGCCGTGACATTCCTCGCAAATGGCTGCCGCAAAATGCTGGCCGCGGGCGATCGAGGCTGCATCAGTTGGGATGGTCAACTGGTCCGTAGGGGCCTGGTAGGTCTTGCTGAAACGCCGGTTGCCCTTAATAAAAAATACTGCCGCAGCCAAAATTACCAGCCCAAGCAGACTTCCCAGAACAATACCGAACCATTTCAGAACTTTCTTGAACATATCTTATCTTCTCCTTATACATCTAAGAATTTTGGGGTTGTACACCACCAACAACAAAGAGATGGCCGGGCAAGGCCATCCCTGAAATATATTACGACTTAAATTATCTGATTACAAGTGTTAATTTTCCCCAGGTAACGGTGACTTTAATTCCCCTGCAGGGCAGCTTCGATAGCCTGTTCAAAATCGCTGTAAGGCTGTGCGCCTTGAACCAACTTATCGTTGATCAGGAAGGCGGGGGTTCCATTAATTCCCGCAGCCTGGGCGTCGGCAGCATCCTGGCGTACGCGGTCGGCAAACTTGCCGCTGCTCAGGCATTGGTCGAAGGCATTTTGATCCAGGCCGAGTGCCGCGGCAAAGGCACGCAGTTTGGCATCCGTGAAGTCCCCCACGTTCTCACCGCTCCAGTTGGCGTACAGGATGTCGTGATATTCCCAGAATTTGTTCTGCGCCCCGGCACAATAAGCCGCTTCAGCAGCCGCAGCCGAACTCGGGACCGATAAATCCGCCCATCGAGCGATATTCGTAGAAGACCTTGCCGGTCGCCACATAGTTCTCGATGATCTGCGCTTCAGTGTTCTGCCAGTAGCGCAGGCAGAAGGGACATTGGAAATCGGCGTACTCGATGATCTTGACCGGCGCGTTCGGATCGCCTAAGCGGTTGCTCTCCGCCATCGGGTGCTGGCGCGGCTCCGGCAGGTTGACATTGCCTGATCCCGGTACAAAAGGTTGCTGAGTAGCCAGGGGCGTTTGGGGGAGAGATGGCACCTCGGTGGTGATTGAACTGAAGACTCTTCCGGTCTGCGGGCTGAGCATGAAAAAGGCACCGGCGACGACTGCAATCAGGACACAGCAGGCCAGCAGCACACAGCCACCACCGACCAGCCACCAGACCCAGGTTTGTTTGGACTCCGGTGCTGATGCTTGCTCGGTTGCGATTTGCTCTTCACTCATACGAACCTCCTCTGATAGGTCTCATTGTAGGCGAAATCATGTCGCGGCACAAGGAAAATCTCTCTCAAGGCGCAATCACCTCGATCTCCTTCCAGGCGACCCAGGAAGGGCTTTTGGTAGTCACGATACGCACGTATCGGACTCCCGTCAGCGGAGATTCGGGCTGGATTTCCAGGAGCTGGTTGTCTTTGGTGAACCCGTCGAAGCTGTGCACCAGCTGTAAATTATCCGCTGAGTTGCCGACATAGACATTGTGGGTGGTATTTCCGTCCGGATATTGCCCCACCATCAGCCGGATCAGGCTCACCGTGTATGTCTGCCCCAGGTCGATCTGGATCCATTGGGTGGGGGAGGCGCCTGCGCCCCATTGCGCCCCTGTACCATCCACGGCGTTGGCGCCCGGCTGGTCGGACAGTGCGCGTGAGACCCGCACGCTCTTATTCAAGGCCACGTTGTTTTCGATGAAGTCGAAGGATTTCGCCTGGCACGGGTCCGGGCGGTTGACCGGTGCCAGCGTTTGTCCGATCTGTCCCTGGTCGCTTTTGGCGCTGTAAAATTCATTGTTTTCGTAGATGTCCCAGGTCCACAGCAGCCAGCCATCGAAACCGTAATCACAGGATTGCACCTGCCAATCCATCAGCATGGAAGCCGCCTTGCTGACGGAGGGGACTGCCTCGGTCGCGGCTCCGAATTCACCCATGATGATCGGTTTCTCCTGCATGCCATTGATGCCAAAGTTCTCCACGTATTGCGGGAAGTTCAATTCTGCACCGGGGTAAGGGTGCAGGTCGATGAAATCGAGCTTTGAATTCCAGATGGCCGGGGCAGTATTGATGTAACGCTCATCGCCTACACGTGCCGGATTGGGTTCCTGCGGCCAGAAAAAGCCAACCGAGACGAGTACGCCTGGATCCACCTCCAGGATAGCCGCACGAACTTTGTCCATCCACAGCACCAGATTGGAGTCGATCATGCGCTTCTTGTCCTCCAGGCTGGACATATCGTAAGTATTCCCGTCCAGAGCGGTGACATTACCCGAGGTCAAGGAAAGCGGCGGGAAGTCCATGTCGAAGAACAGTTCGTTGCGCAGTTCGTAGGAAAAAACCATCTCGATCGGCGCATCATGCCCGATCAGGTAACGGGCGAAATCCTGAAAGTAAGCGATGTTGGCTTCCAGCCCGGCTGGGGAAAGGAAGTTGACGTTCATCCCCGTGAAGGTGTTGCAGCAATCCTTGCTCAGGATCTGGCCGTATTTGCCACCCGGCAGCCAATCCTGGGTGAAGATGATGTACAGACCGTATTCCTTCGCCAGGTTGAGAAAATCGACCACGTTCTGCATATAGGCCTGGTTTAGCCCGTCGTCCGCGGTGCCAATTGTGTTCTGGCTGATGAAGACGCGCACGGTGTTATAGCCCAGTTCGTGCATTTGCTGAAATGCGGTTGTGAGTTCCGTTTTGTCATACAGTCCTGGATCGAAGACGGAATGGTAAGTCTGCTGGCTGCCGTCGTCCCTTTTTTGTGGATCGAGGCGGATGTAGTTGTTACCGCGCGGCACAAATTTCTCGCCCGTTTGGCGGTCGAAAAATTCACCGACACCGTTCACAACGCGGATTCCGATGCGGTGCTCAACGGGTGCCGACGGTGCGGAGGTGGACGTGGCAGGCGCCACGGTTCCGGACGTGGGGGCGTTAGACGGGGAGGCGGGTGGCGCGGACGTTCCAACGCTCCCCGGTAGGTTGCAGGCAGACAGGAGCAGGCAGAATAGCAAGCTGGCCCATCTGAACTTGATGGAAGTTTTCATATCGAATTTTGCTCCTGGCTTTGAATCGTCCCATTTTTCTCCAACCCATTGTAACTTATTTGGAGCAATGCGGTCAAATTTGTAACCCAATCGCTCGTTCTAAGTTTATTGAATAGCCTCAGGTCTGTGACTAAGCAAACTCCCCTCCAAATGGAGGGGAGTGTTGATTTTAGTATCGTCCTTGTGATTTATGACTCGCCTTGGCGTGCTGACGCCGCAGGGAGCGGGGACGGTCAGGGTGCGGGGATTTGTACGTAGGCCGCTCGGTCGCCTGGCGCGGCGCCTGAGTTTTTCGGGGCGGGGCAGGTGCCTTGTAATCAAAATCTTCCAGCATTTGGCGATCCAGCTTGTGCCCCATGATCTTTTCCAGGGTGCGGATCATGCTTTCATCTTCCGGCGTGACCAGGGTGAAAGCATCGCCGCTGCGCTCAGCCCGCCCGGTGCGACCGATGCGGTGGATGTAAGCGTCGGCGGTGTCAGGCATGTCGAAGTTGATGACATGCGAGATGCTGTCCACGTCCAGGCCGCGGGCGGCGATGTCGGTCGCGACCATGATCTGGTATTTCCCGTTTTTAAAGCCGGCGAGTGCTGTCTGACGCTGGCCTTGCGTACGGTTGCTGTGCAGGCTGGTGACACTGTAGCCGGCTTTCTCGATTTGTTCTTGTAAACGGCTGGCACGGTGCTTGGTGCGGGTGAAGATCAGCACCGAGTTCGTATCAGTTTGTTTAAGCAGCGCCAGCAATAGGTTTCGCTTCAAGTGTTGCGATATCGGATAGAGGGCGTGCGAGACGGTGTGTGCCGGGCGGCTGAGCCCTACCGCGATGCGGGTTGGCTGCTTGAGCGACTGGTTGGCAAGTTGCTCCACTTCGCGCGGGAAGGTTGCCGAAAACAGCATGGTCTGGTGCTGGGATGGGACGGCTTTGATGATGCGTTTGACGTCGGGCAGGAATCCCATATCGAACATGCGGTCGGCTTCGTCCAGGACCAGCACTTCGATCCGGTCCAGGCGGGCATGTCCCTGGGACATCAGGTCCAGCAGCCGACCGGGGCAGGCGACAATGATCTCAACGCCTTTGCGTAAAGCCTGGATTTGCGGGTTGGCTCCCACGCCTCCATAAATGGTCCCACTGCGCAGTCCGGTTCCAACGGATAACATGCGGATAGCCTGATTGATTTGCTCGGCTAACTCACGCGTAGGGGTAACGATCAGGGCGCGCGTCTGGTTGCGCGGGCCGTTGATGAGGTTATGCAAAATGGGCAGCACGAATGCAGCCGTCTTGCCTGTTCCGGTTTGGGCGGTGCCGATTAAGTCGCGGCCGGCCATGGCGACCGGGATGGCTTGTGTTTGAACCGGTGTTGGCGTGCTATAGCCGGCGCGTTTGATACCCGTCTGTAGGCGAGAATCCAGATTGAACTGGTCAAAGTTCACAAATGTTCCTTTTCTTCAGTAGTCAGGCGGATGTCAAAGGGGGATCGAGCGGGGGCTCAAGAAAATAACAACGGCAACGACTGCTGAACTAATAAATAAGGTTGATACGATAACCGATGAAGGCAGGACTGTCAAGGATGGCTTTTATTCGAATAGGTGCTATTCCTGGCGAATAAATTCTCTGGCTTCCATTAACTCCTTCAGCTTTGAAAAGTTTTCCTTAAATTGCTTCCTGGCGGCTCTTGCAACGATCGGGTCCACCAGTTTGAAGAACCCACCCGGGCTGACCCGGGTAAGAATTGTTAGGTTCGTTCCGTGGCTGACGCTCTCGAAATTGTAGGAGGTCTGCAGTTGAATCGGGCCGGAAATGGTTTTAAAACCATAAGCTTTATTTGCTTCAAGCTCGGTTACTTCAAAGGTGGTCTGAATACGGCGCCCCATGAAATGACCGAAACTGCTGAATTTTGTGCCGACCGCCACGCTCCCCTCTGAAATTTGAGAGGATTCCATCGACCCATACTGCCACTGAGAATTGTTCTCCGGCGTGGAAATAAAGACGAATACATCGCTGACAGGTCGCAAGATCAGCGAGCTCATATTGATCGTAATCAATCGCGGTTTTTCTCTTCTCGTTCGGGAAGGTTGTTATTTCTTTTTGCCAACCCGGTTCTTTCGCGTGTCATATTGCTGCGCGGATATCAGGCCATCATCACGAAGCTTTTGGATTTTCCTCAATTGCTCGTCATCATCGTCCCGGGAAACCGTTTTTTGAGACTGATACATGGTTTCGCTATCCAGGATTTTGTTGTATTCTGTGGTGGCTTTCATGCCGCTCACGAACAAAGGGACCAGAACGAACAGTGCCAGGGCCCCCGGGCATAATCCCTGGGGGATACCGAAGGAACGTGTATTTTGTAGCGAAGACCCAAACCAGATGACAATTGCCAGCACAAGTTCCAAGCCGACAAATGTCAGGATAAATTTGAGCCATTCCTTCTTGATGTAAACATGGATAAACCCGGGCAGCAGCATATTCAACACGCCTGCTAACAATGGATTTTTTTGGTTCTTTTCCATGGCGGACTCCTTATGGAATCAAACGGAGAAGCTTATCGTCACGAACGAACTTTTTATAAGGCATGCCGCAGTATCTGGCGGGACTTCTCTCCTCGGGGGGATTGGTTCCAAGATCCAGGAAGGATTGCTCCTGTAAGGTAAGCGGCCTCTGAGGTTCATACCGGAATCTGGATTGACCTGGTCCTGCGAATGGCAGCCACCAATTCAAGGCGCATCTTCCCGATCGTGCTTTCATATGTGGGGCCGGAGAATGCGTTCATGTAAAATCCTTGACTGATGGCTACGCCTGGACGTTCTTTGGCCAGCCTAGCTCTCGCGTTTTGGCTTGGCTACATCCACTTTTAATTCATGGTCATTCAGGGAATAGGCATTGAAGAGTTGGATGGCTTTTTCGGCTTCAGCTTCCGTGCCCATGGTGACAAATGCAAAGCCCTTTGATATACCGCTGTTTCGTTCGGAGATGATTTCCGTCAAAGCCACTTCTCCGGCCTGGGCGAACAGGGTCCTGAGTTCTTCCTGGGTGGTTGCTTTATTAAGGTTGCCTACGTATAACTTGGCATTCATTTTGTGCTGCTTTCTCCGGATGATCCGGTATATAGAATGGCCGCCGTCCCATAAGAGGGACGGCGGCCAAGGTGCCACGCAGTTCCAATTATTAAACTGTAGACTAATTTTACCACCAAACGCTGAAATTGGGTCGGCTATGATATAATTGAATGACTAATAACAGGTCAAGCGCGCTCACATTGCCGTCAACCCCTATTATCGGGTTTGACGGCTTTTTTGGGCTAAATTTCAAGTCGCCTTCAAAGGAGCAGGAGAATGGAAGCAAAGCTCTACGTTGGGAATATGTCGTACGATACGACCGAAGAGGATTTGCGCGAACTCTTTTCGCAGGCAGGTGCGGTAAGTTCGGTGGCCTTGATCAAAGATCGCAGCACCGGAAGATCCAAAGGATTTGCTTTTATCGAAATGGAATCGCAGGCCGAGGCTCAAAAAGCGATCAGCATGTTCCATGAATATTCGCTGGACGAACGCCAACTGACGGTAAACTTTGCCCGTCCGCGCGAAGAACGCAGCGGGTTTCAGGGGCGAGATCGTAATCAAAAACGCGGCGGAGGGAACCGCCGGTTTTAGAGGATGTTATGACATTTAAAGTTGGGGACCGGGTGGTTCACCCGCGGCACGGATTAGGAAACGTGACCAAATTGGCTATCAAGCAATTTGTGGCGGGAGAGAAGCGTCCGTATTACGAAATATCTTTTCCGGGCAGCACTTTGTGGGTGCCCTTGAGTCTGACTACTTCCGGGATTCGAAAGCTGACGGTGAAAAGTGAAGTCGCCAGTTGCCGCCGTTTGCTAAAGGCTCCGGCTGCGCCTCTCAACTCCGACCCACGTTTGCGCCAGACCGAACTGAGCGATCATCTCAAAGAGGGGACGCTGACCGCTCACTGCGAAGTCGTGCGCGACCTGACCGCCTATGGCTGGCACAAATCGCTCAGCGGGGCTATTGCTGTTTTTTTGCGTACCACCCAGGATGTCTTGTGTCAGGAATGGGCCGCTGTGGAGGGCATAACCCTTACGGAAGCCCAGATTGAGATTGAATCCCTGCTTGAAAAAGGCAGGCAGACTGAGAGCCATGACTGAAATTTTAGATATGAAATTCGATATTGGTGACAAGGTTGTGCATCCGCAGCACGGGGTTGGCTATGTGGCCAACCTGGAGGAAAAGCAATTTGAACCGAATACCACCCGCAGGTATTATGTGATCTCCATTCCGGATACCACCCTGTGGGTGCCGGTCGATCTGCCCACCTCCGGGCTGCGCAAGTTGAGTGAAAAAAAGGAACTCGAACAGTGCCGTCAGGTGCTGCAGTCGGCACCGCAGGCACTCAAACCGGACCGCGGCCTGCTGACCAGCCTGTCCGAGCACATCAATCAGGGGACGATCGTCGCGCATTGCGAGGTTATCAGGGACCTGGCGGCCTTCGGTTGGCGCAAGCCGCTGTACGGACCGCTGTCAGAATTCCAGCGCGTCATCCTGAACGTGCTCTGCCAGGAATGGGCGGTCGTCGAAGGCTGCTCCCAGGCTGAGGCCTCTTATGAAATCGCTGCCCTGCTCAAAAAGGGCAAAGCGGCCCACGAGGGTTGAGCGGCCAAATTCTAACAAAAGGTTAACACACGGATTTAGCTTGTAGGTTATACTGAATTGCTTGATAAACAGAAGTTCTAATACAAAGTGTAAGTTTTTGATTTGGAACCCATGCTTAACTCAGCGACATTCTACAAGGAAAGGAGTTCCAAATCATGTCTGAAAAAGAACAAGGCACCGTCAAGTGGTTCAATGGCAGCAAGGGTTACGGTTTCATCCAACGTGCTGAAGGCGAAGATGTATTCGTACATTTCAACGCCATCGTTGGTGATGGTTTCCGCAACCTGGAAGAAGGCCAGCGCGTTGAGTTCACTGTGACGCAGGGCCAAAAAGGCCTGCAAGCAGAGAACGTGACCGTTATCTAAACGGTTTCAATCTGTTAGACCAAAACAGGACAGCAATATTGCTGTCCTGTTTCTTTTTAATCGACCTTCTTCGCTAGCCTCACTTTCAAAAATACCCAGGGAGCGCCGAAGCTGGCCCACAGCGCCACGCAGGCGTAGCGGACGTAGCGCAGTAAAAATCCCAGTGGGGAGGCGTCCGGGGCGAACAGGGCGAATAATATGTCCAGCCCCAGGTAGATGGCGAACAGGATCGCCATTCCGAGTGCGTAGCGGCCGATCCGCTGCCAGAGCGAGCCTGCCATCTGGAAACGGGCGTATTTCTGCATCCAGCTCACGCCCGCTACCGCCCCGAACAAGAAGCCACCCAGCGTGAAGTAATGGCTCAGGTCGCGTCCTTCCGTGGCAAAGCTGGCCCAGGCTGGCGGATTGGGGGTGCCGGAAATGGCCCAGACCACCAGCAGACCGACCAGGATCAGGACAACCGAGAAGACCAGCCCGAGCAGGATGCGGGTTTCGAGCGATTTCTGCTCCCACCAGGCCAGGAAGCGGCTTTCATATTTGATGAACAGGAACAGCACGACCAGTCCCAGCAGCCAGCCGCCCAGTACGTCCTGCGGGAAGTGCACGCCCAGGTACAGACGCGAGATGCCGATCAGCAAAAGCAGCAAAATGGCGAAAATCCACAGCCAGGCTTTTTTCAGGCTGGAGGCGATCAACCCCCAGACGGCCAGCGTGTTGCTGGCGTGCGAGGAGGGAATGCCGTAGGAGGTTTCTTCGGACAGCGCCCGGACGCTTCCGATCCAGTACGGGCGCGGTTGGTGGAAAAGCTGCTTTAGGTAGGAGGCGGGGACATCGGTCAGGATCAGGATGAACAACACCCTCAGCCCCAGAGCCTGGTCAACGCACCAGTACAGCAGGGGAATGAACAGGATATAAAACTCGACCGTGCCCAGGAATGTGGCGGCTTTCATCAAGCCGTCCAAACCCGGGCTAAGGGTTTGCAGCCGTTGGATGATGGCGATGCCGAAGGAATAGATGCTGTCCATGCTGTGAGCCTCCTCTGGGATTGCGGTTTGTCCCATTATTTCACATCCGGGCCAAATGTCAATAACTGCTTGGTTCTGTCAGGCCGAATGCGTGACTTATTTCACTTTTCAATTGACAGCCTGCCCATTCTTTGCTAAACTTAGAAAAATTTGTCTGACAAATTATTTCGAGAATCTTATGAGCACATTTCTGATCAAAAACGCGACGGTCCTGGCGACCATGGACGACCACCGGCGGGAGATTCCCGGGGGTGGTCTTTTTATTCGCGACGGTTTCATTGAGCAGGTCGGTCCGACCTCCGATCTGCCGCAAAGCGCCGACCAGGTGCTGGATCTCGCCGGTCACGTCGTGCTGCCCGGCCTGGTCAATACCCATCACCATTTCTACCAGACGCTGACGCGCGCGATCCCGGCCGCTCAGGATGCCAACCTGTTCAACTGGCTTAAGACGCTTTATCCGATCTGGGCGCGTTTGACTCCGGATGACATCTTCATTTCGACCCAGACCGCGCTGGCCGAACTGGCTTTTTCCGGCTGCACGACTGCTTCCGATCACCTGTACCTTTTTCCCAACGGGTCCAGACTGGATGACGAGATTGCCGCTGCCAGGGAGATTGGGGTCCGGCTGCAGGCCTCGCGCGGCTCGATGTCCCTGGGCGAATCGCAGGGCGGCCTGCCGCCCGATTCTGTGGTGGACAGCGAGGAGCAGATCCTGAAAGATTCCCAGCGTCTGATCGAGACCTATCACGACGCCAAACCCGGCGCCACGGTCCAGATCGTGCTGGCACCCTGCTCACCCTTCTCCGTCACTACGGACCTGCTGAAGGAATCCGCCAAACTGGCGCGCCAGTACGGCGTGCACCTGCACACCCATCTGGCCGAGACCGAGGACGAGGAGTCCTTCTGTCTCGAGCGCTTCGGCCACCGCCCGGTTGGGTACATGCAGGAAGTCGACTGGGTCGGTCAAGATGTTTGGTTTGCACATGCTGTCTGGGTCAACCAAGAAGAGATCGACGTCTTTTCGCGGTACGGCTGCGGGGTGGCACACTGTCCCTCCTCGAACATGCGCCTGGCCTCTGGCATCGCTCCCGTCAGGGAATACATGGCGGCTGGCATCAAGGTTGGGTTAGGCGTGGACGGCTCTGCCTCGAACGATGGTTCGCATCTGTTGGCTGAGGCACGCCAGGCCATGCTGCTGGCACGTGTCAAGGAAGGCCTCACTGGCTTCTCGCGCTCGGATGATCCCAGCCGCACGCTGATAACCGCCCGCGACGTCCTGTGGTTGGCCACGCGCGGCGGCGCGACTGTGCTCGGTCGCTCCGACATCGGTTCGCTCGAAGCCGGTAAATGCGCCGACTTCTTCGCGATCGATCTTAACCGCCTCGGCTATGCCGGGGCGTTGCACGACCCGCTAGCCGCCACGATCTTTACCCAGCCGGTCAAGGCTGATTACACCGTCGTCGGCGGCAAGTTCGTGGTCAAACAGGGCCAGCTCGTCACGCTGGATGAAGGCCGGCTGGTCGAGAAACATAACCAGGCAGCCAAACGTTTACTGTCTAATTGAGTCGATAGGTTTTCAGGTTCTGGAGGTTCTATGCCCGTTTCCACAAAGCTCACCCGCACGCTGATCGAGGTTGCCATGGGGCGCCAACCTGCTGACCTGGTTATCCGTAACGGTCAGTGGGTGAGCGTGCAATCCGGTGAGATTATCCCCAAGACCGATATCGCGATCAAAGACGGGCATATTGCTTACGTGGGTGAAGATGCCTCGCATTGCGTCAGCAAGGATACGCTTGTGCTGGATGCCGGCGACCGCTACCTGGTCCCCGGCCTGCTGGATGCACATATGCACATCGAGTTGGGCATGGTGACCGTCACTGAGTTCGTACGCGCTGTAGCGCCGCACGGTACCACCGGCATGTTCGTCGATCCGCACGAGATCGCCAACGTCTTCGGACTAAAAGGTGTCAAACTGATGGTGGACGAAGCTGCCAAGCAGCCGGTCCACGTCTGGGTGCAGATGCCTTCCTGCGTCCCGTCTATGCCCGGACTGGAGACGCCGGGTGCCTCAATCGGACCCGACGACGTGGCCGAGGCCATGACCTGGCCTGGCATCGTTGGTCTGGGCGAGATGATGAACTTCCCCGGCGTGATCGCTGGGGAAGAGAAGTTCCTGGCCGAGATCGCCGCCACGCACGCGGCCGGGAAAGTCGTCGGCGGGCATTACGCCAGTCCCGACCTGGGACTGCCCTTCCACGCTTACGTGGCCGGCGGCGCCGAGGACGACCACGAAGGGACACGCATGGAAGATGCCATCGCCCGCGTACGCCAGGGTATGCGGCCCATGCTGCGCTACGGATCGGCCTGGCACGACGTGGCTTCGCAGGTCAAGGCTATCACCAAGATGGGGATCGACCCGCGTCGCTTCATCCTGTGCACCGACGATTCGCATGCCGAGACACTCTCGCAGGACGGTCACATGGACCGCGTCCTGCGCCATGCGATCAAAGAAGGGCTGGCGCCGCTGACGGCCATCCAGATGATGACCCTCAACGCAGCCGAGCACTTTGGCCTGACGCGTGAGATTGGCATGATCGCACCCGGCCGCTGGGCCGATATCCTGGTAGTCGATGACCTGCGCGATTTTCGGGTTGAGCTGGTGTTTGCGAAAGGACAATTAATCGCAGAGAACGGCAAATGGCAGGTTGATTTGCCCACTGTTTCGTATCCGGTTTGGGCTACCAAATCGGTCCACCTGAAGCGCCCGCTCAAAGCCGATGATTTCCGCTTGCTGGCTCCAGAGGGACATAACGGCAAGGTCAGGGCGCGCGTGATCGGCGTGATCGAGAACCAGGCCCCAACGCGCGAGATCATGCTCGAACTCCCGATTAATTCTGACGAGGTGCAGATCGACCTAAAGCAGGATCTGGCCAAAGTCGCGCTGATCGAACGCCACAAGGCCACCGGTGGCATAAGTCTCGGCCTGGTCAGCGGGTTCGGATTCAACCAGCCCTGTGCAGTTGCCTCGACTGTGGCGCATGACAGCCACCACATGCTGGTGGTGGGCACCCAGGAGAGTGATATGGCCTTGGCTGCCAACAAGCTGGCTGAGGTTGGCGGAGGACAGGTGGTAGTTAAGGACGGGCAGGTGATCGGTCTGGTCGAGTTGAACATTGCCGGGCTGATGTCGACCGAGGGCGTCGAAGAAGTGGCGCGCAAGGCAAAAACTGTGCTGGAGGGTTTCCGCGCCTGCGGTTGCAAGCTGAACAACCCCAACATGCAGCTCAGCCTGCTGGCTCTGGTGGTCATCCCCGACCTGCGTATATCGGACAAGGGCTTGGTGGACGTCAACCACTTTGAGCTCGTGCCGGTGCTTGAGAAAATCTAAAGGTGGGTCATGGCAAATTTCCCCTTTCAACGACTGCAATCCGAACTGGCGAATCTGATCTCTCACACCCCGGCTGGCCAGCGTCTGCTTTCTGAACCGGAACTGGCCAAGAAAATGGGGGTCTCGCGGGCTACCTTACGTGAAGCCATGCGTACCTTCGAGACCCAGGGCCTGATCCGGCGTCGCCAGGGTGCAGGGACATTCGTCGTTGGCCAGGTACCCGTGCTCGAAAGCGGGCTGGAGATCCTGGAAAGCCTGGATACGATGGCTCGCCGCTTGAACCTGGAAGTCACCTTCAGTGATCTACAGACTGAGCGGATTTTTGCTGATCAGAATCTGGCCGAACAACTGGATGTACCCCTGGCTACGCATCTTTCGCGCATTTGTCGGGTCATCCGGGCCGACGAGCGCCCGGTGGCTTACCTGATCGATACCCTGCCGGAAGATGTGCTCAAACTGGAAGATTTGCCTAATTCGTTTTCGGGCTCGGTGCTGGATCACCTGGTCGCGCGCGGTGCACCTTTGACTGTTGCGCGCACGGCTATCAGCGCGATCGGCGCCAGCGCGGAGGTGGCCAAGTCCATCGAAATTCAACGTGGCGACGTCTTGCTGCAGTTCGAGTCACAATTGTTCGATGCAAAGAGCCGGGTGGTAGATTACACCCTGAGCTATTTCATCCCGGGTTATTTTAATTTCCACGTCGTGCGCCGTGTGGGTACGGGTGGATAACTTGCCGTGTAAAAAAACGCGACAATAAAAAACAATCTCAATTATCAAATATCTGGAGGTTTTACAATGCGTAGTTTTGCTGGTCGTGACATTTTGTCACTCAAGGATTTTGAACGGAACGAATTTTTCCACGTTTTCGAAGTCGCCGATGAGTTGGAGCCAATCGCTCGCAGCCGTCGCAACACCGACTTGTTGGCCGAGAAAATCCTGGTAACGGCTTTCTATCAGCCGTCCACCCGTACGCGCCTGGCTCACGAAGCCGCCATGCACCGCCTGGGCGGTCACGTGACCGGTTTTTCGGACGCCAAAATGACCCGCGCTGGCGATTTCTACCAGGAGTCGATTAAGGATACGGTCAAGATGCTGGAGTACTACGGCGATGTGATCGTTATGCGTCACTTCCAGAAAGGCGCGCCGCACGAAGCCGCCAAGTGGGCTTCGATCCCGATTCTCAACGGTGGCGACGGCTGGGGTGAGCACCCGACCCAGATCCTGACCGACCTGTACACGGTCCTGACGGAACGCGGCACCATTGACGGTTTGCGCTGGGTTGCCGTCGGGGACATGCGCATGCGCACCATGCACTCATTGGGTCACGCCCTGACACAGTTCGACTGCCCGATCACCTTCGTGGCGCCTCCCGGCATGGAAATGCCCGAAGAATACGAAAAAGACTTCAAAGATATGGCTCTGGATTTCAGTTACGCTGAGCATGTCGGGGATGTGATCGGCGAGGCGGATGTGATCCTGGTCGAGCCGACCGTGCAGCCCGATTACACCAAATCTCGTGATGAGCGCTCTGGCGAACTGCCCAGCACGCCCGATAACTATAAGATCACGCGTGACCTGCTGACCAACAAAGCCAAGTCCGACGCGATCCTGCTGCACTCCCTGCCCCGCATGGACGAAATCCCCTCCGATGTGGACATCACCCGCTGGTCCCGCTACTGGCAGGAAGCCTTCAACGGCGTGGTCATGCGCATGGCGCTGCTAGCCCTGGTTCTGGGCAAGATGGAATAGTTTGGCTAGGTAGTTACTAATCATTAGGAGACGAAAGAAATGCAGACAGACCTGAGAGGTCGCGATCTGATCGGCGACCTGGATTTTTCCAAAGAAGAAGTCGAAACTGTCCTGGAGGTTGCCTGGGACCTGAAGCGCAAGCGCGCGTTGGGCGAATCCCATGCTTACCTGCGCGACAAGGTGCTGGCGATGTTGTTCTTCTTCAGCAGCACACGCACGCGCGGTTCCTTCGAAGCCGGCATGGCGCAGTTGGGTGGTCACGCGGCCTTCATCGAAAGCCGCACGACCCAGATTTCCCACGGCGACACCGAGACCGAAATGGGTGAGATCTTCGGTCGGTATTTTGACGGCATCGCCATCCGTCATGTGGACTGGGGGATCGGCAACCGTTATCTCAATCTGGTGGCCCAGGCCTCACGTGTACCGGTGCTCAACATGCAGTGCGAGATTTACCATCCGCACCAATGTCTGGCCGATTTGATGACCATCATGGAGAAGAAGGGCCGCGACCTGCGCAAGAAGAAAATGGTTGTTTCGTGGGCGTATGCCTCTTCGTATCTCAAACCGATTTCGGTGCCGCAGTCATTGATCCTGCAAATGCCGCGCTTTGGCATTGATGTGGTCCTGGCGCATCCGCCGGAATTCAAGCTGATGCCCGATATTATGGAGCAGGCTCAGGAACAGGCGCGCAAATTCCACACCGGTTTCGAGGTCGTGGACGACATGGAAAAAGCCTTCAAGGATGCCGATGTGGTGTATGCCAAATCCTGGGGGCCGCTGCTGACCACCCAAGATCCTGAAGAAGGCAAGCGCATCCAGGACCAGTACAAGAACTGGATCACAGATGCCCGCAAGATGAAGCTGGCCAAGGACGATGCCATCTACATGCACCCGCTGCCCGCTGACCGGGACGTCGAAGTCACCAGCGAGGTGATGGATGGACCGAACTCGGTTGTCTTTGACCAGGCCGAGAACCGCCTGCACGCACAGAAAGCTGTCATGGCGCTGACCATGCGCTAAAAGGAGAAATAAATTTTATGGGTAAAAAAGTTGCTGTTATTGCCATCGGTGGCAATTCGCTGATCAAAGATAAGTCTCACCAGACGGTCGAGGATCAATACCAGGCTGCCACAGAAACAGCCTTGCACATTGCGGACATGATCGAAGCCGGTTGGGACGTGGTCATCGGTCACGGAAACGGGCCGCAGGTCGGGTTCATCCTGCGCCGTTCGGAGATCGCCGCCAAAATCGAGGGCATGCACGAAGTCCCGCTGGACGTCTGCGGAGCCGACACTCAGGGCGCGATTGGATACGCCCTGCAGCAAAACCTGCAAAACGAACTGCGCCGCCGCGGCATCCATAAGCCGGTGGCGACCGTTGTGACCCAGACTCTGGTCGATCGCGAAGATCCGGCCTTCAAAAACCCGACCAAACCGATCGGCGGATTCATGGACGAAGCCGAGGCCAAGCGCCGCCAGTCCGAGATGGGCTGGAACATGGTCGAAGACGCCGGCCGCGGCTGGAGACGGGTCGTCGCCTCGCCGCTCCCGAAGGAAATCGTCGAGCTGGAGGCGATCAAGGCTTTGATTGCTGCGGGCGCGATCGTCATCGCGGTCGGCGGCGGCGGTATCCCTGTCATCCGGGACGACCATGGCGACTTGCAGGGTGTCGCAGCGGTGATCGACAAGGATTTCGGTTCCAGCTTGCTGGCCCAAAATGTCGGGGCCGAGCTGTTCGTGATCTCCACTGCTGTTGAGAAAGTTGCACTGAATTTCGGCAAGCCCGATCAGAAATGGTTGGACACCATGACCAAAGCCGAAGCTGATAAGTATCTCGCTGAAGGGATTCACTTCGCCAAAGGCTCGATGGCGCCGAAAATCAAGGCCATCACCTGGTTCCTCGAAAACGGTGGAAAGCAGGCTTTGATCACCAATCCGGAGAATATCGGCCACGCGCTCAATAAAGAGACTGGCACCTGGATTACACCTTAGTCTTGGTCTACTGACGGAGACCTGTGAAGGCCTCCGTCAGTAGATCTAGAAGGAAATTTGCGATATGTTCCCTACTGAAATGAGCGGGGTTTCCATTTTCACTCAACCCAGAACCGAGTTTGAAAATGATGCCTGGAAGCGAAGGTTA
Source organism: uncultured Chloroflexia bacterium (assembly GCA_963790075.1). Classification (GTDB taxonomy): domain Bacteria; phylum Chloroflexota; class Anaerolineae; order Anaerolineales; family Villigracilaceae; genus CAYOUV01. The sequence continues at coordinate 769,058 of CAWBNG010000003.1, read as the reverse complement.
TCCTTCTTCCAGGAGCATGTAGTAACCTGACCATCAGACTAAAATAGTGAAAAACGCCATTCGTCGCTTCTCTCGCATCATCGTCTCTCCCATCGCAGTGCCGTTGTTGTTAGCGCTGGTGGCCTTGCTGGCGTATGGCCCCTTTTACAATCAATTGGGTTTTTACTGGGACGAGCTGGTCATGTTGTGGATTGGCACCCAACTTGGCCCGGACGGGCTGGCGCATTATTTTGCGACCAACCGTCCATTCTGGGGGATGATTTATCAAGTCACTGTTCCTTTGATCGGCCCATTTCCCTGGCGCTGGCAGTTATTCGCCATTTTCTGGCGCTGGTTGGCGGCGGTGCTGGTCTGGGGCATATTACGCCAAACCTGGCGGCGTAATCCCAGCCTGGCCTTGTGGGGCGGATTGTTTTTCCTGGTTTATCCCGGTTTTATCGAACAATTCATTTCTTTGATGTACAGCCATTTTTTCATCGTGCTGTGTGCATTCCTGGGATCTTTGTATCTGAACTTGTTGGCGCTCCGCCAGCCGCACCGGGCGCCCTGGTTGCATGCGGGAGCGCTGGTGTTATCCTTCGCCAACTTGCTGACGATGGAGTACTTCTTCTTTTTGGAGTTCATCCGTCCGGTGTTGTTGTGGGTGGCTCTTGGAGATGAAATACCCGAATGGCGTGCGCGTTTCAAACGTACGTTGCGGGTTTACTGGCCTTATCTGTTCCTGATATTTGGGATTGCTATCTGGCGCGCTTTCTTCTTCCAGTTCCAGAACACCAATTACCAATACGTGCTCCTGGATGAAATCCGTTCTGCTCCGTTAGCCGGATCATGGCACCTGCTCCAGTCCGTGGTTGGTAGCCTGTGGGTAACGCTTGTGACAACCTGGTCCCGGCCTTTCATCCAACCCTTTTTGGGGCAGGGTGGAAATCGCCTGATGGTGCTATTTGCCGGGGTGGTGCTCCTCACAGCCGCGAGCTTGCTGTGGTTCCTGAGTCAGCAGCGATGGGAGTCCGTTCCGGGACCTGAGCGCAGCGCATCCAGGTCTGCTATCCTGGTCGGTTTGTGGGCAGCGCTGGTCGGCGGCGTTCCCTTCTATTTGGTCAAACTGTTCCCCAAGCTGGATTACAACGGCGACCGCTTTTCGCTACCCTTCATGCTGGGCGCCTGCCTGGTGCTGGCTGGGTTGATCGGCCTGCTGCCGGGCCGCTCGTTATGGAAGTGGCTGGTCTTGAGTTTGATCGTCTCACTCTCCGCGGGGTACCAGGTTACGGTGGCCAACACCTACCGCCGTGACTGGGCCTTCCAGCAAGCCTTTTTCTGGCAGATGACCTGGCGCATGCCCGGCCTTGAACCGGGAACGACACTGCTGGTCAACGACCTGCCGCTGACTTATTTCAGCGACAACACCCTGACCGCACCCTTGAACTGGATTTATGCCCCTGACAACCATACCCAGCACATGGACTATATGCTGTACTTTGTCTCGGTGCGCTTGGGCCGCGGACTTGCGGCCCTGCAGCCGGGTTTGCCGATCGAGCAGGATTATCTGGCTGCCAGTTTTAGTGGGACTACTTCCCAGGCGGTCGCAATCCAATATGACCCCCCGGGCTGCTTGCGTGTGCTCGAGCCGGACATCGACCCCGGGAATCGCTTACTCCCGGAGATGATGCGCGATGCGGCCGGAATTTCGCAAACCGCCCCCATTCAAAGTGCGGGCGCTGTCCTGCCGCTATCCCTGTATGGGGACGGTCCAACCCATGGGTGGTGCTACTATTTCGAAAAAGCTGACCTGGCTCGCCAGCAGGGTGATTGGCAAAAGGTCGTTAAACTTGGGGAACAGGCTTTTTCAACCGGTGATTATCCCAATGATCCGCTGGAGCGTTTCGTCTTCATCGAAGGCTATGCCCATTCTGGCAACTGGAAACGCGCTGCCCAGCTTTCGAAGGAAAGCTATCGCATATCCCCGGAATATCTGGGCGCGCCCTTATGTGCTCTGTGGCAGCGCATCGCTGAGAACACACCTGACACTCCTGACAAGCAGGTTACCCTTAAGGATGTTCAAGGTCAATTCAGTTGCTCCTCATAATGTCTGGTCAGTGGTCGGATACCACTCATGCTAAAATATATCCGAGAGAAAGGAGGTCGAAAAAAATATTAAAGCCTAGGAAGCTGTGCTCCCTAACATTGGTGTTTAACCCTATCTCTATTCTCTAGGAGGAGGATAAAGTATGCGAAACAAAATATTGCACGTCGCCTTTCTGGCAGTTGCGTTCGTTATGATCGTGAGCGCTTGTGGACCGACCCCGACTGCGGCTCCGGCACCTGCCACCCAAGCCCCGGTCATGACCGAGGCCCCAGCAGCCACGGAAGCCCCGGCCATGACCGAAGCACCGGTAGCTGAGGAATTCACCTTCGGTATTCTCCTGGTTGGCGCTCATAATGACCAGGGTTGGAGTCAGGCTCACTACGATGCCGGACTTTATGTGGAGCAGATGATTCCGAATTCGAAGATGCTATACCTCGAAAATGTCTACTCCGGATCGCCTTCCTACCCGGGGCAAACCGCTTCCCAGTTGGCTGAGCAGTTGGTATCGCAAGGCGCTAAGTTGATCATCTTCAATTCGGATGATATGAAGGATGAAGCCCTGAAATTCGCCAATGCTCACCCGGACGTTTATGTCATCGGTGCTTCTGATGACTGGACCTGGAAAGATGGCAAGAACTACCAGGTATCCCCCAACCAGATTGACATCATGGGCCGTATGGAATACGGCAAGATGATGGCTGGTTGCGCTGCTGCGCTGACCACCCAAACCGGCCAGATCGGTTACCTTGGACCATTAATCAGCGACGAGACCCGCCGCCTGGCGTCCTCGGCTTACCTAGGTGCCAAGTACTGCTGGACCAACATTCTCCAAAACGATCCAGCCAAGCTGACCTTCAAGGTCACCTGGATCGGCTTCTGGTTCAACATCCCTGGTGTGACTTCCGACCCAACTCAGGTCGCAGACGATTTCTTCAACAGCGGCTTTGATGTGGTCATCTCGGGTATTGATACCACGGAAGCTCTGGTCGAAGCCAAGAAGATGCACGATGCTGGTAAAGACACCTACGCTTTAGCCTACGATTACAAGACCAACTGCAGCGTAGCTCCTGAAATTTGTCTCGGCGTCCCATATTTCAACTGGGGTCCCGCCTACGTTTCAGCGATTAAGTCCGCCATGGACGGAACCTTCCAGGAGGGCTTCCAATGGAACGGCCCGGACTGGGCAGATATCAACAACCCGGACACCAGCGCGGTCGGCTTTGCCAAGGGTAATGGCTTGAGCGCCGATGCCTCCACCAAGCTGGACGGATTTATTTCCGAACTGGCCGGTGGCCTGACGCTGTGGAAAGGCCCGTTGAACCTGCAAGATGGCACAGCCTATCTTCAGGATGGCGAAGTTGCTACCGATCAGCAGATCTGGTACCTGCCACAATTGCTGGAAGGTATGCTGGGCCAAAGCGTTTCTCAATAAGTAATCTGGTTCATGAAGGGGGGAGGCATTTAGCCTTCCCCCCTTTTGGTTCCCTCATCCACTCCATCTCTCCTGGTGGGGCAGGGTGAGGGCAAGGACAGGCCGATGAAGGTTGAACTGCGCCACATCCAAAAGCATTTTGGCAAAGTCCATGCCAATGACGATATCATCCTGAACATTCCTGCGGGTACGATTCAGGGCATTCTGGGGGAAAATGGTGCTGGCAAAAGCACCCTTATGAAGGTTCTCTCCGGATTTATTCAGGCTGACAGCGGCGAGGTTTTACTGGACGACCAACCTGTGATCATCAATTCCCCTGCGGATGCCATCCAACATGGTATCGGTATGCTGCATCAGGATCCATTGGACTTTCCGCCAATGACCCTGCTTGATAATTTCTTACTCGGGCACGCAGGCGGCCTGTTCCCGGATCGAAAAGTGATCGCTCAGGATATTCGCAATCTGGCTGTCCAATTTGATTTTTCCCTCGATCCTGAGACTTACGTCGATTCGCTCACCGTTGGCGAAAGACAGCAATTGGAAATTTTACGCCTGCTCTGGCTGGGAGCGCGCGTCCTGATTTTGGACGAACCCACCACAGGCATCAGCGCCATTCAGAAGGATAAACTATTCGAGACGCTGCGCAAACTGGCCGGGCAAGGCAAAACGATTATCTTTGTTTCCCATAAGCTGGAAGATGTTGAAGTTTTATGCCACAAAGTGGCAGTGTTGAGGGCTGGAAAGTTGGTTGGAGAAACCTCAGCGCCCTTCAGTGCCATGAAATTAGTTGAGATGATGTTTGGCAAGGAAATTTCTTTGGGCGCACGGCAGCCATTGCAACTTGGAGCAAAGGTGCTTGAGCTGCGCGATTTGGCAATCGAAGATATTCGCCTGCGTCTTTCCGGAATTAATCTCAATCTTCACGCGAGCGAGGTGATCGGCCTGGCAGGCATGGAAGGCAGCGGGCAGGGACCGTTCATCCGGGCTTGTGCTGGTTTGATTCGCCCGGTGAATGGACAGGTGTTGGTAAACGATCAAGACCTGACAGGCAAGTCCTATCATGTCTTCAAACGCAATGGGGTATCGTTCATGCCAGCTTCGCGCATGGAAGAGGGATTGGTCCAAGGTTTGACCTTGACCGAACATTTTGTGTTAGCCGAAGAAACCCGGGGTCTGTTCGTCGATCGGGAAAAGGGCAAAAAGTTGGCAGAAGAACGGATTAAGTCCTTCAATATTCGCGGCACACCCGTCAGTACAGTTGAATCACTGTCGGGAGGCAATCAGCAGCGGGCTTTGCTGGCTTTGCTTCAGGATCCGCTTTCTTTGATCCTTTTAGAGCACCCGACGCGCGGCCTGGATATCGAATCGGCCATTTACATCTGGAGCAAACTCAAGGAACGCTGCCGACAGGGAACCTCTATCGTATTCGTTTCTTCCGATCTGGAAGAGATTCTGCAATACAGTGATCGCGTTCTGGTGTTTTTCAGCGGAGATGTGACGCCACCGCTGGATGCGGCTACTTTGACCACAGAAAAACTGGGTGAATTGATTGGCGGCATGGGTTGGGCGAAATTAACCTCGAGGAAAAACTCATGAAAAAAAGCCTGTGGATTAACATTGGATTTCAAGCTGGCGCACTTGTCCTGTCGCTGTTGATCACAACGCTCATTTTGGTTGCTGCCGGAGCACCGCCTCTCAAAGCATACGGAAGCATAATGAGCGGAGCCTTTGGCTCGTCTCATAGCATGATGACCGTTCTCATAACCTGGTCACCGTTGTTATTGACGACTGCAGGCGTGTTGATTACGTTTGCCGCCGGCCTCTGGAATATCGGTGTGGAAGGGCAGATGGTTCTCGGCTCTATCTTCGCTACCTGGATGTTACGTTTGCTTCAAGATACGAGTGTGCCGCCTGCGCTGATCATTATTTCGGGCATTCTTTTTGGCATGATCGGCGGCGCGTTGTGGGCGGCTCTGGCCGGTGCGTTGAAAACCTTTGGCGGCGTGAACGAGATCTTTGGTGGGCTGGGACTCAATTTCGTTGCCACCGCCTTGACGATCTATCTGGTCTTTGGACCGTGGAAACGCCCGGGGGTCGGTTCGATGTCTGGTACGCAGCCGTTCGATGAGAAACTCTGGCTGCCGACTATTTCCAATACCGGTTTGAGTCCCTGGGCGCTGGGAATATCGATTGCTGTCGTGGTGATCGTTTATCTGTTGCTGCGGGGAACGTATTTCGGCTTGCGTTTGAAAGCCGTTGGCAAGAACATGAAAGCAGCTTTCCTATTGGGCGTTCCCACCTGGCAGTACAGCATGTTTTCCTTCCTGCTATGCGGTGCGTTTGTCGGACTGGCCGGTGCTATCCAGGTGGTGGCTGTCTATCATCGTTTGTTGCCAAACATCTCGAACGGATATGGGTTTCTCGGTTTGCTTGTAGCGATGCTGATCAATTACCAGGCCATCTGGGTCATACCGATCGCGTTTTTCTTTGCAGCGCTTAACGTCGGCAGCGTCCAGTTGCAGATTGTATATAAAATGGATTCATCCTTTGCTGGCGTTTTGCAAGATTTGCTGGTGCTGCTTGTCCTGCTTGGTCAGGGCGTGCGCGAACGCTTTTTGAAGAAGGTTTAGGTGACATGATGAATTCCAATATTTTGATCGGTTTGGCCGGAGTCCTGGCGGCTGCTGCGCCGGTGATGTTTGCCGTGATCGGCGAGACGATTACCGAACGGGCTGGCATCATCAACCTTTCGTGGAATGGGACGATCCTGCTCTCGGCCATGGGCGGCTTTACCATTGCCTACCTGACCGGGAGCCTGCTGCTGGGATTTCTGGCTGGGATGGTGATCGGGGCGCTGGTGGCCTTCATTGTCGCGTTTGGTAGTATCACGCTGCATCAATCGCAGGTGGCTGTCGGGTTTGTGCTGGCGCTGGCCGCCCGTGACCTGGCTTATTTTCTCGGTGTTCCGTATATGAACATATCAGGTCCTACCCTGCCGACCTGGCCGATTCTGTTTCTGAAAGATATCCCCATCCTCGGTCCTTTGTTTTTCCGGCTGGACGTTGTCACCTATCTTAGTTATATCGTTGTCATCCTAGCCTGGTTGTGGATCTTCCGCACCCGTCCCGGATTGGTGCTGCAAGGCATTGGCGAGCGCCCGGCTGCGGCTTTTGTGCGCGGCGCGAATGTCAACCGGTTGCGGTATGTGTATACGATTATTGGTGGTGCAATCGGGGGATTAGCAGGACCGGCCTATACACTGAATGTCAAAGCCGGGTGGATGGGAACGCAAACTGGCCTGGACGGTATCGGCTGGATCGCGCTGGCGATTACCATCTTTGGCGGCTGGAGTCCTATGCGCGCTGCCTTCGGTGTATATCTGTTCTCCTTACTGCAATGGCTGGGCTTGGTGCTTCAACCCAGTCTTTCAGGTATTCCTTCGCAAGTCTTGCAAGTAGCGCCCTTCCCATTGATGATCCTGACTCTGTTGCTGGTTAACATTGGCGACGCAGAATGGGTCTCGCGGACTTTGGCTGCCATGCCGGAAGGAACACGCCGTTTGATTTCGCGTTTGCTGCGTGCACTGCGGGCTTCTCCTCCGGCCGCGTTAGGAGTACCCTTCGAATCCGAATAACTTAAAAAATCAGAATTTGGTCACTTGACACTTGTAATCGGTTGTGAAATATGATACAAAATAAACGTCAGACGATTATCATCTAACAAATCGATTACCAATGCGCATCATTCAAGCGAAAACGATTGCCAATCAGGTCGACGAAATCCTTCTTGAGCGGATTCGAGGCGGTGTGTATCCAGCTGCTGGGCGCATGCCCTCTGAAATCGAGTTGTCGGATGAATTGGGGGTAAGCCGCGCCACAATACGGACGGCGCTTGCTAAATTGGCAGCCAATGGTCTCATCATCCGCAAACAGGGGGATGGCACATATGTGAACGCGCGCGTGCAGGAAATCAGTGCGCACTCAGGAAATTTGTGGGACCTGGTGCAGTTAATTGAAAGCAATGGATACAAGCCTTCCATCCGCTCACTCGCCGTAGAGCACAGACCCGCAACGGAAAAAGAAGCGCTTGCCCTGGCTCTGGAAACGGGGGAGAATTTACTTTTACTGCGCCGCTTATTCATCGCTGATCAACAGCCGGTCATCCTGTCGAATAATGTGATCCCACTTTCATTGCTTCGGGAGCCGCTGGAAAGTATTAATGGCGAACTCCATATCCGCGAGATCTTATATAGGTATTGTCACGAAAAGATAGCATTTGCTATCACAGATATTCATTCCACACTGATTGGATCGGAGACGCTTGAATTTTTAGGAGGCGAGGCAGGCAGAACTATTCTGCAATTACAGGTGGCGTTTTATGGTAAGAACAACCTACCGCTTGCCCTGGGTGTGAATTATTTCGACGATTCAAGCTTGCGACTGAGATTAGTACAGGCCTGGACTTGAACTCGTTCCCTTGGTTTTCACCCCTATGATCCGGCACTGGGGAGGATAAGGTCTCGATGCGAACAAAACTGAGTGCCATCTTTGACGCTTTGTTGCCAGTGATTGCCACGCTGGCTGCCCTCATCGTAGGGGCAGTAATGCTCCTGTTGCTTAAGGTCAACCCAATTGAGGCATACGCGGCTCTGTGGGATGGTGCTTTCGGAAGCGCCAACGCCTTTGCGGAAACGCTGGTCAAGGCTACGCCGCTGCTTCTGGTGGGACTGGGAATTTGCATTTCCTTCCGTGGTGACGTGATCAATATCGGCGGTGAAGGTCAGATGATCATCGGCGGTATTTTTGCCACATGGATCGGACTGACATTTACAGGCTTACCCGGCTGGCTTGCGATCACACTGGGCCTATTTGCTGGTTTTTTGGGCGGCGCGATTTGGGGCGGAATTCCCGGTTATCTCAAGGCATACTTTAACGTCAACGAAATTTTAAGTACTGTGATGATGAATGCTATTGCAGTGCAGATCATGAACTTCATGCTGCGCGGACCGATGATTGATCCGGTGCAAGCCCAAAAGGCTTCCAAGATTCCCCAAACTGCCAGGTTGATTGAAGCTTATCGTTTAGCGCGCTGGGCGCCTACCCGTTTGCATCTTGGCGCATTGATCGCGGTTGTCCTTGCAATTCTGGTCTACATTTTATTATGGCGTACCACACTCGGATATCGAATCCGCGCGGTGGGATTAAATCCGCAGGCTTCGCGCTATGCGGGTATCAAAGTCCCGCGGTACGTTGTAATGGCATTGTTACTGAGTGGCGCTTTCTCTGGATTGGCAGGCGCAGTTCAAGTGTATGGAGTCAACTTTCGCATGATTACGGATGGTTCGGCTTCGGGCTTTACGGGCAATGCGGGTTTCAATGGGATCGTTGCGGCCTTGTTCGGGCAGTTGCATCCAATATGGTCTATTCCGGCGGCAATATTGTTTGGCGCTCTTTTAGTCGGAGCGAACCAAATGCAGCGGGTAGTGCAAGTTCCATCTGCGTTGATCACCGCGCTGAATGGCTTGGTAGTTGTGTTTGTGGTCAGTAGTGAATTTCTGCGCAGACGAAGACAGCGCCAGCGCCTGGCACGGGCTGATCTGGACGATTCTCCGCCTCCGGATAATGCCTCCCAACCTGTGGAGGCAAGCTCATGATCTCGGACCTGTTTAGCGTAACCGTTTTGATCGGGATCTTGTCGTCGGGCGTCCGACTGGCAACGCCGTATTTATATGCGGCTATCGGCGAAACCTTCGGACAACGCAGCGGCGTATTGAATCTCGGCGTGGAAGGACAAATGCTGCTCGGTGCGTTTGCCGCATTTTATGTAGCAATGAATACTGGGAATCTTTGGCTGGGCGTGCTGGCAGCCATGCTTGTCGGTGCCCTGATGGGATTGGCCATGGCATTCGTTACCGTCAATTTGCAAGCGCAGCAAGGTATTAGCGGCATTGGTTTTTATCTCTTCGGTTTGGGAATGAGCGACTTGCTTTTTCAAAAGTTGATGGGTACCGTGCACACGGTCGAAGGTTTTCCAAAAATAGCTATTCCCATCTTGAGCAAAATTCCCGGGCTTGGAGAAATATTCTTCGATCAAAATATTCTGGTTTATGGCGCGTACCTTATCGTCCTGTTGGCAGGCTTTGTGTTGAATAAAACGAATCTGGGATTGAAGATCCGCTCAGTGGGTGAAAACCCGGACGCGGCCGATTCGCTTGGCGTGAGCGTGGCGCGTGTCCGTTACTTCACGATTATCCTGGGTGGGACTCTCTCTGGGATCGCCGGAGCTTCGCTCTCGATTGCCCTGCTTAATGTTTTTCAACAGAACATGACCAGCGGACTCGGTTTTATCGCGGTCGCATTGGTGTACTTCGGAGCCTGGCGGCCCTTGGGTGTTTTGGGAGGCGCGTTATTGTTCAGTCTGGTTAACTCTTTGCAATTGTGGATCCAGGTCCTAGGAATCCCCATTCCATCGGAGATTGCAGTGATGATGCCATACGTGCTGACGATCCTGGTTTTGGTTGTTACCGTTTCAAGGGTTCGCTCTCCATCCGCACTGACGAAACCTTTTGGGCGGGAGGAATAGGTTCATTTGGTAAAGGAGGTTGCTTGTAGAATTTACCCGACACAACCTGTTAGAGAAAGTGCAAGTCGACGAAAAAACGTATACAACACAAGGAGATGAAGATGAAAAAAATTGCAAAGATGTTGACATTGGTCATGTTGGTGGCTATCGCCATCAGCGCTTGTGGATCACCTGCACAGCCTACAACGGCTCCCGCCGCGGCAGGTCCCTTCCGCGTAGCGGTCGTGATGCCCAGCGCCATTAATGACCTGGCTTTCAGCCAGAGCATGTATGATGCCCTCGTCCGCGTTCAAACTGAAATGGGCGGGCCTGACAAATTCGATTTCGTTTATACGGACAATATGTTTGTCGTGGATGACGCTGCAGCGGCTATCCGTGACTACGCCACCCAGGGATATGACTTGATCATTGCTCACGGTTCGCAGTATGGTTCATCCCTGCAGGAAATCGCTCCCGATTTCCCCAAGACCAGTTTTGCTTGGGGTACGACAGTGGATACCTTTGGAGAACCCAATATCTTCGCTTATGAAGCGGCCTCCCAAGAGGGCGGCTATGTGAACGGTGTGATGGCAGCCTCCCTAACCAAATCAGATGTGATTGGCGTGGTCGGCCCCATTGAGACTGGCGATGCGAAACTGTATGTGGATGGTTTCAAAGCCGGTATTGCAGCGACCAATCCCAATGTCACTGTGAACGTGAATTACATCGGATCATTCTCGGATGTGGCACTTGCTTCCGAAGCTGCGACAACTCACATCTCTGCTGGCGCGGATGTCCTGACCGGCACGGCTCAGATGGTTGTTGGCGCGATCGGAAAAGCCAAGGATTCCAATGTCCTGTGGTTTGGCACACAATCCAACCAGACCTCCCTTGCTCCCTCCATTGTGGTTGCCAATCAGGTCTATCACTGGGAAGGTGTGTTGAAGCAAATGATCAGCAAGATCCAGGCCGGCACCCTCGGCGGCGAATCTTTTACCATCAATCTTCAGAACGGTGGTGAAGTGATGGAGTTCAATCCGGATTACGCCCTCCCTGCGGATGTCAAGACGCTGGCGGATACGACCATCAAGGGCATCTCTGACGGAACGATCACGATTACCCTACCGTAGTAGATTTTAATAAAGGACTTCGGAAGTCTCTATAAAGACTTCCGAAGTCTTACCCTGAACGATTATTAGGTTGGCACAATGACCGAATCGAATATCCTCCCTTCCGGCAAGACCCGCATTGACAGTCTCGAAATGCACGGGATCACCAAGAGATTTCCCGGCGTGCTTGCGAATGACAGTGTCGACTTCGATGTGAGGTCGGGTGAAGTGCATGCCCTGCTGGGTGAAAACGGCGCTGGTAAAAGCACATTAATGAAGATCCTTTATGGCCTATACCATCCCGACGAAGGGGAAATCCTGTTGAATGGAAAGCAGGTGTACATCGCTTCCCCAAACGATTCGATCAATCTCGGAATTGGCATGATCCATCAGCATTTCATGCTGGTGCAATCCCTGAATGTGGCTGAAAATGTTGCACTCGGACTTCCATCCTCTCGCGGCGTGCTGACCGATCTCGACCGTGTCTCTAAAAGAATTGTTGAATTGGCCGATATTTATGGATTAAAAATTGACCCTTCTGCCTATATTTGGCAACTCTCCGTAGGACAACAGCAACGTGTTGAAATCATCAAGGCTCTTTATCGCGGAGCGGCCCTGCTCATCCTGGATGAACCGACGGCAGTTCTAACGCCTCAAGAAGTGGATGAATTATTTATCATCATGCGCCAGATGGTCAGGGATGGGCACGCACTTATTTTTATTTCTCATAAATTACATGAAGTTGTCGAAATCAGTGATCGCGTCACCGTCCTGCGCGATGGACGCAAGATTGGCACCCGTCCGACTTCCGAGACTACGAAACAGGACCTTGCCAACTGGATGGTCGGACGTGAAGTTGGTTTTGCGCCAGACCGCGGAAACGTTCGGATCGGCGAAGTCCGCCTGCAACTTGAGCAGGTGGCCTGCGGCAGCGACCGCGGCACACCGGGCTTGCGTGGCGTCAGCTTAGCGGTGCATGCGAGCGAGATCCTCGGGATAGCAGGCGTCTCGGGCAACGGCCAACGCGAATTGGCTGAAATTGTGACCGGCCTGCGGAAGGTCACTGGCGGCAAAGTTATCCTGGAAGACGCTGATATCACTGGTCTAGCCCCTGGCGAAATCACAGACCGGATGCTTTCATACATTCCTGAAGAGCGCATGCGCGATGGCATGATCAAGGACTTTACCATTGCTGAGAACATGATCCTGCGCGAACATCAAAAGCAGCCATACTCGTATTATGGTTTCCTTAATTTAAGAAATATATCCCGCCATGCAGATGAATTGATCGCAAGATATCATGTTAAGACCCCATCGCATGAAACCCTTGCCAAGAATCTTTCAGGGGGGAATATCCAAAAAGTTGTGCTTGCGCGTGAAATCTCGCGCAACCCACGCGTCATCATCGCAGCGCAACCGACCCGCGGTCTCGATATTGGCGCGACCGAATACGTCCGTGCGCAGTTGCTCGAACAGCGCAAAAAAGGTGCGGCCATCCTGCTCATCTCTGAAGACCTGGATGAGATCCTGGCCCTCTCCGATCGTATTGCAGTTATTTACGAAGGCCAGATCATGGATATCGTCTCGCGTGAAAGCGCTACGCCTGAAAAGCTCGGTCTGCTCATGGCCGGCGTGAATCCCGAGGAAGGGATCAAACAGACATCGGAAGCAGCTTGAAAACTTCCTGATATACTGCAAACAGGTAGTAAAATAAAATATCCATCGGTTCGGTGGTCGCTGTGAGATACCAGCGGCGTTGGGTCATAACCCATCGAAAAGTGCCGCCGTCAGAAAGAGGTGCCACCAATGAACCTTTGGCAAGATTATAAACGCCCCACCTCCGTCAAAGAGGCTCTTCAAGCCCTAACTTCCGCATCCGGCCCGGTGATGCCAATCGCCGGCGGCACGGATTTGCTGCTCGACTTGCGGCAGGGCCATCATCCCCCCGTTCACACCCTGGTTGATTTGACATTCATCCCAGAGATGACCGCACTCGAACTGAGAGGCGAGCAGCTCTACATCGGCGCAGCCGTGCCGGTCAACCGCGTTGCACGCGACCAATTGACCGTCGTGCATGCCCAGGCTTTGGTTGAAGCCTGTGACCTGATCGCCGGGCCACAGGTCCGCAATACCGCCACGCTGGGCGGCAACGTGGCGCACGCCTTGCCGGCTGCAGATGGGACGATTGCCCTGACTGCCCTCGATGCACAAGTCGAAGTAGCCGGAATTTCAGAGACTCGCCGCGTGCCGTTCACTTCGCTCTTCCTTGGTCCGGGTAAATCTGCGCTTGATAAAAGTTCGGAACTGATTGTCGGCTTTTACCTCCCTCAGACCAGAACGGGACAGGCATCCTGCTTCAAGCGCATTATGCGCCCACAGGGTGTGGCGCTTCCCATCTTGAATTGCGCGGTCTGGTTGGAACGCAAACAGGAAATTGCCACAGATGTTCATATCGCTGTCGGTCCGGGTGGCGCAACTCCCTTCCGGGCCACGGAAGCGGAAGGCACGCTGCGGAATCAGCCTTTAAATGCCAAAACTTTTGCGCGTGCGCTTGATGCCCTGCAGGGTCAGGCTCATTTTCGAAGTAGCGCCCGTCGCGCCAGTGCGGACTATCGCAGGCACATTGTCGGAGGCTTGTTTAAAGAAGTGCTGGATACAGCCTGGCAGCGCGCAAAATAATAACTCATTATTTTTGGTAAAGTAACTATGAGCTGACGCGCTGCACTCCTCGAAGCGCTTCCCCTCGATAAGAACGCTGAAACGAATGAATGAAAAAGCAAATTTGAAGTCAATGGTTTCGACAGGGCAGTCTCTTAAAGTTCGTTTTGCCCCCAAATAGGTTAGGAAGTAAAAAATGAACACTCAAATAACGCTGATTGTTAACGGTACCCAGCATACGCTCGAACCCGTCGCAGGCGAGACACTTTCCACCCTCCTGCGTGAGAGACTGCGCCTGACAGGGACAAAAATCGGTTGTGACGAGGCCGAGTGCGGTACGTGTACCGTGCTTGTGGATGGCGAGCCGATCATGTCCTGCGCCTATCCCGCCGAGCGCGCGGATGGGAAAACCATCCTCACCATCGAAGGCCTCGCCCAGCGTGTTCACGCGGAGATGAAACTTCATCCTCTTCAGGAAGCTTTCGTCGAACACGGTGCGGTGCAATGCGGTTTTTGCATCCCCGGCCAGATTCTGACCGCTTACGCGCTGCTCAAGCGCAACCCGAATCCGACGGGGGATGAGATTCGTTTCGCACTCAAGGATACGCTCTGCCGTTGCGCGGGCTATCCTTCCATCGAGAATGCTATTCTAGCCGCGGCGCAGGCTCTGCGCACCGGAGATCCTGTCCGCAAACCAACCCACATCCCCAATTCGATTCACGAACACAAAATAGTCGGACACTCGCACCTGCGCCCCGAAGCGGTCGAGAAGGTCACAGGCGAAGCCATCTACACTGATGACCTCAAATTCGATGGTATGTTGTATGCCAGAGCTAGGCGTGCCATGATCCCGCACGGCTTTTTGAAGAAACTCGATATTTCCAACGCCAAAGCATTGAAGGGTGTCGTAGCGGTTTTAACCGCCAAGGATATTCCTGTCGAACACAATCATGGATTGGTTATTTACGATTGGCCAGTCATGGTTGACGTCGGGGAACGCGTCCGCTACGTGGGGGACGCGCTGGCCATCGTCGCTGCGGAAACACCCGAAATCGCCGAGCAGGCTATCGGTCTGATCGAAGCCGAGGTCGACCTCCAGCCCGTCATCACAAATCCGGTCCAGGCGCGGCAGGATGGCGTCCCGCAAATCCACGAGAAGGGCAATTTGCTCAAACACATCAAGGTCCGCAAAGGAGATATGCAGGCGGGTTTTGCTGAAGCGGATGTGATTCTTGAACACACTTTCCACACGCCGACGACCGAGCATGCTTTCATGGAACCCGAATGCAGTATCGCTGTGCCCATGCCCGATGGTCGTATGGAAATTTATGTCGGCTCGCAAATCCCGTATCAGGATCGGGAGCAGGTGGCGCGCGTGATGGGCTGGCCTGAAGAGCGTGTGCGCATCGTGGGTCAACTGATGGGCGGCGGATTCGGCGGCAAGGAAGACGTAATGGGACAGATCCATGTTGCCATGCTTGCCAACGTGACCAAACGCCCCGTCAAGTTGCTCTTCGACCGCCACGAGAGTTTGCTCGTGCACCCCAAGCGACATGCCACGCAAATACGCGTCAAGCTGGGAGCAAAGAAGGACGGCCGCCTGCTTGCCATGGAAACCGAACTTTACGGCGACACAGGCGCGTACGCCTCGCTGGGTGAGAAGGTCATGACGCGCGCTACCACCCACTCTGCTGGACCCTATGACATTCCGCACGTGCGGGCCGATTGTTATGCTATGTACACCAATAACCCACCGGCGGGCGCCTACCGCGGCTTTGGGGTCACGCAGTCCGCTTTTGCGGTCGAGACTATGATGGATATGCTTGCAGAGAAATTGAAGCTCGATCCCGTCGAACTGCGCCGCATGAACGCGCTGCATGTCGGAAGCGTTACGAACACAGGACAGGTCTTGAACGAGTCAGTTGGTTTGATGGAATGTATCGACAAAGTGCACGCGGAAATGCGGAAGCACAACCCGCGCCCGTTCGATCCCGTTGTTGATCCCGTCAATCCAAACCTGGTTCGAGCCTGGGGGCTTGCCGCGGCCTACAAGAACACAGGCCTGGGCGGCGGCGCACCTGATAAATCCGGCGCGGACGTGGAACTCTTCGAAGATGGCACTTTCGAAGTTCGCAGCTCCGCGGCCGAACTCGGCCAGGGCTTGGTCACCGTCATGCGCCTGATCGTGGCCGAAGAGATGTCCGTCCCACCTGAACAGGTGCGCGTCCTGGTCATGGACACCGACCTGACACCCAACGGCGGCCCGACGACCGCTTCCCGTCAGACCTTCGTCACGGGCAATGCCTCGCGTTACGCTGCCAAGACCCTGCGCGATCAAATCAGCGCAGCGATGGCCGAAAAATTCGATGTAGGTCCCAGGCAGATTCGCTTTGAGAATGGCCTGGTCCATGTCAATGGACATTCCCTGACTTACACGGAAGTCTACAAAGAAATGACGGCCTTTGGGCAGCAGCCGCGGGTCCGTTATGAATATGAAGCGCCCAAGACTCAGCCGCTCGGCACGGGTGGCGATATGCATTTCGCCTTCTCCTTTGCCGCACAGGCGGCTGAGGTGGAAGTCAATCAATTGACAGGTGAGGTGTGCGTTCTGCGAGTCATTGCGGCCAACGATGTGGGCATGGCGGTTAATCCCCTTGGCTTGCAGGGACAGGTCGAAGGCGGCGTGATGATGGGCCTCGGCAACTGCCTCACCGAGGAATTCATCGTCGAGCAGGGACAGGTCGTCACAGACCATCTCGCCCGCTACCGCATGCCTGGCATTATGCTCACGCCGGAGATCACCTCCATTATCGTGGAGCACCCGGTTGAGGCGGGACCGTATGGCGCGAAGGGAGTGGGGGAGATCAGTAGTATTCCCACCACACCTGCCATCACCAATGCGATTTACAATGCGGTTGGTGTCCGCATTGACAAGTTGCCGGTGGATCAGGAGTTGATTGCAAGAGCGTTGTGGGAGAGAAAAGGTAAATAAAGCAAAAAGGAGACCATGGAGTTTCAAGCTGGGGAGTCCTTTTCAAGTCTGCTTCCATATAGGGTAAAATCAAGGCTGGAAAAGGAAAATTATGTCTAAATTTGTAGGATATCGCTGCTCGTTGTGTGGACAAGAATACATGCCTGGTCAGGTGACGTATACCTGTCCGCAAGATGGGGGCAACCTGGATGTCATCCTGGATTATGACGGGCTCAAGAAAAAATACCAGCCGGAAGATATCACCAGCCGAACGGATTTTTCGCTTTGGCGCTATCTGCCGCTGCTGCCGGTGACCGACCCGGGTGGCGAAGAAACCCCCCTGCGTGCTGCGGGCTGGACGCCGGTCTTTAATTTAAATCGCCTGGGCGAGAAACTTGGCTTGAACTATTTGTGGCTGAAGGATGAGAGTCGCAATCCGACCGCCTCTTTCAAAGATCGCGCCAGCGCAGTCGTGGTGGCCCGCGCCCGCGAGATCAAAGCCGAAGTTGTCGTCACGGCCTCGACCGGCAATGCCGGGGCGGCCTTGGCCGGGATGGCGGCCGCAGTGGGACAAAAAGCGGTTATCTTTGCACCCAGGACCGCACCTCCAGCCAAAGTGGCGCAGTTACTGGTTTTTGGAGCAAAGGTCATTCTGGTAGACGGCACCTACGATGATGCCTTCGATCTGACCATCCAGGCTTCACAAGAATTCGGTTGGTACTGCCGCAACACGGGCTACAATCCCTTCACGGCTGAGGGAAAGAAAACCGGCGCACTCGAAATCTGGGAGTGGTGGTCCGGGGAAAGCCGCAGCGAATGGAAGGGTCATGAGGCTGCACCCAATGGGCCGCTGACGATCTTTGTCCCGGTCGGTGACGGCAATATCATTTCCGGCATTCACAAAGGTTTCAAGGATTTGTATGCACTCGGCTGGATCGAACAAATACCGCGTATTTTCGGCGTCCAGGCGCAGGGTTCGGCCGCGATTGCCAATGCTTTCGAAGACGGAACAGAGGAAATCACACCCGTCTCGGCTCAGACGATTGCCGACAGCATTTCCGTCGATCTGCCGCGCGATGGTGTGCGTGCGCTGCGGGCTGTCCGGGAGACCGGCGGCAAGTACGTCACGGTTAGCGATGAAGATATCCTCTCTGCGATCGCCGCACTCGGTAAACAGGGAGTCTTTGCTGAACCAGCCGGGGCGAGTTCCTATGCCGGATTGCTCAAGACGCTAGACCTGGGTTTGGTCCGCGCTGATGATCCCATCCTGTTGCTGAATACCGGCAGTGGACTGAAGGACGTCAAGGCAGCTATGCAGGCTGTCCAGGAAGCACCCGTAATCAAGCCTTCTCTTGCAGCCCTAAAAGATATCTTATAATTAGCCCATGAAGCGTACCTGGAGTACGCCGGCGCGCTACCTGGCGCTGGTTTTTGTGATTGCGTTCATTCTGGTCGTCGGCTGGTACGTGCGCGCTATGTTCCAGCCGCTGATCGTGGCGGGATTGATCGCTTATATTCTCAATCCGGCGGTCAACTGGTTTAGAAACCGGGCGCATTTTTCAAAAGGTCTCGCAGTCAATCTGGTTTATTTTCTAAGTATCGGCATCATCCTGGCCATCCCGGCCACGTTGGTGCCGATTTTGTTGTCCCAGCTTCAGGACCTGACTGTGGAGTTGACCGACCTCTCGACCCGATTGCAGTCCATGCTCAGCCAGCCGATTATCCTGGCTGGTTACAGCTTGCATCTTGAAACGTTACTGCCGCGCATTGGACAGGTGATCAATAATCTGGTGACGATTGTGCCGGAAAATGCATTGAAGGTGCTCGAATCGACTTCACGCAACGCGGCCTGGGCGCTGGTGATCATCGTCGTGGTGTACTACCTGCTGAATGATTGGGACCGCATCCGCGAGTGGTTCATGCGCCAAGTACCCGAGCCTTACCGTAAGGATGCGCGCCGTCTTTTCCTGCAGATCAAAAAAGTTTGGTCCGGCTACCTGCGCGGTCAGATCGCCCTGATGGCATTTCTGGCGCTCATTTACACTGCCGCCTGGCTGATCATCGGATTGCCCGGCGCGGTGATCATTGGTTTACTGACCGGTCTGTTCAACATCGTCCCGGAGTTGGGCCCATTTATGGCCGGGATGCTGGCGGTGGTCATCGGTTTGTTCGAGGGCTCGAATTATTTTCCGGCCATGAATTATTTCTGGTATGCGGTCCTGATTTTGGGCGTTTATTTGGCCTTGAATTACTTTAAGACCGTTTATCTGCAGCCTCGCATCCTGGGTCGCAACGTAGAGTTACATGAAGGTCTGGTCTTCGTTGCGATCATCGTCGCCTTGATGGTGAGTGGCATCCTGGGTGTGCTGATTATCGTCCCGGGTATCGCTTCGATCATTATCATCGGCCGCTATCTGCGGGCACGCATCTTGGGGCAACCACCTTTCCAACCTCGTCATCCGATCATACGCCCGCCAAAAGAGATACCTATGAAAAAGAACCTGCGCCCGGTCAAGGCGCCGCGACTTCCTAAACGGAAAGATTGAGCTTGATGGATATCACCTTCTCGATCATCGCCCCAATTTACAATGAAATCGGTAATCTTGCGGACCTCTATTCACGGCTAAAGGAAGTGCTGGATTCGACCGGCGAAAGCTGGGAATTTATCCTGGTTGATGACGGCTCGACCGATGGGTCGACTGATGCGATTCGCGACTTAGCCGCAGCCGACCCACGCGTCCGGGCGGTGATCTTTGCCCGGAATTTCGGTCATCAAATTGCCGTCACCGCCGGGTTGGATTATAGCCGGGGCCAGGCGGTGGTCATCATCGACGCTGACTTGCAGGATCCGCCAGAGGTGGTGCTCGACCTGATTGCCAAATGGCGCGAAGGTTACGAGGTCGTCTATGCCGTGCGTGCCGAACGCGAAGGCGAGACCTGGTTCAAGAAATTTACCGCCTCATTGTTTTACCGCATCATCTACCGCATCACCGATGTCAAAATCCCGCTGGATACCGGCGACTTCCGCTTGATGGATCGCAAAGTGGTGGACGTGATGAACCGTATGCGTGAGCGTCATCGCTTCCTGCGCGGCATGTCGTCCTGGGTCGGTTTCAAACAAATTGGGGTGGAGTATAAACGCTCCGCCCGCCACGCGGGTATGACTAAATACCCCTTCGAAAAAATGCTGAAACTGGCGTTGAACGCCATCACCGGCTTTTCCTATTTCCCATTACAGGTGGCGACCTATTTCGGATTCGGTTCAGCCGGGATCGCCATCCTGGCCATCCCGGTTGTGATTATTTTGCGTATGACCGGCTCAGGGCAGTTAACTGGTCAGGCCACCACGCTGATCGCGGTTCTATTTTTGGGTGGCGTGCAATTGATCTCGCTCGGGATTCTGGGGGAATATATCGGCCGTCTGTATGACGAAGCCAAAGGCCGGCCGCTTTACATTGTCCGCGAAGCGCCGGAAGATTGAAATCTACAGACCTGTCTGAATAGGCGAGTCCGTTTCCTGGCCGGGGACTAATTTTCACATAAACCCTGCTTTTTCGTAAAGATCCATCCGCGTAAGGCCGCAATCGACAAGCAAATCTGCCAGGTGCCAGTGGCCTGATCCACAGTGAAAAAGACAGTAAGCCGGAGGAATAATAACGGCGTCCGGAGCCAGGGATTCATGGCCATTTCCTGGATTTCAGCCAGCCGCGAAGTGCAGCCAGGCGCGCCTGGCTTTCGTCAGCCAGCAGCAGGGTGATGCCAAAGCCGATCAAAAGATTTGTGATCAGGAAGAAAACTGCTTCCTCGACCGGCAGCCCGCCTATGAAGATGCCGGTAGATTGGGCCGGGTTGATCGTCCAGGTGCCGGAGGTGATGGCGATCACGTCCATAGCCGAAAGATATAGCGCCACGGGCAGGATTGTCCAACTAACCAGCTTGCGATGGTGCCATAAGATGTCTGCGCCGAACAACATTTGCGGCAGGATGGCCGGCAGGGCCCAGAACAGGGTGATCGACAGGTAGGTGCCGGGTTTCCAGTCACTGAAAAATGCGGCCGTGAAGATCACCCAGGCGATGAACACGCTCCCTGCGGCCCCTATTCGCATTTGCCAATTGGGTTTAAACATTTGCGCGGGAGGGGAGAGCCGACGCGCCAGGAACCACCACCACAATCCGCTCAGGATCGTCTCGAGCACGAAAAAAGTGTACTCCTCGATTGGAACCCAACCGATGACGATCCCGGTCACGAGTGCCGGATTGTAGTACCATACGCCGCTAGCGACCAGGTAATTGTCCCAGGGGGTGGTGTAAAGCACCGCAACCAGCACGTGCAGGCCAATCGCGAACCAGACCCTGGCACCACCCTTTAAGCCTTTGATCTTGCGACCGGCGCGCTGATCGAGAAAAGTCAGCACCAAGAAGATCACGATGGGGATTGCCAAAAAGCGCCATAAGAATCCGAAATAGGTCATGCTAACCTCACACGCGGCGGCCTTTCCAACGGGTTCCGAAGCCACTCGTCTGCTGTAAAAAACATCACAGCCAACAAGCCTTCTCCCCGCCGCGACAGATATAAGACGACCAGCCAGCCCAGGCCGTCACCCGGCGACCACAGACTAGCGTTCACGGCGATGGATGCGCATGATCACCCCTGGGCGTGGCGCGAGCGTTGCGCCCATGTGGGGGTGAATGTCGGGATTGAGCAGTTCGAAATGGAAGGTTTGCAGCAGGCGCCCGATCACGGTCCGCGCTTCAGCCTGACCGAAGGCCGCACCGATGCAGGCGCGTGGTCCGCCTCCAAAAGGTACGTACGCCAAAGGTGGTGTCTGGCGCCTGCGCGCAAAACGCTCCGGGTGGAAGGTGTCAGCCTGTTCCCAAATGGCCGGATCGCGGTGGGAGAGGTAGATCGAGTAGAACAATCGCGCTCCGGCTGGAATGCGATTACCTTCAAACGCCATATCCTCGACGACCATGCGGTTCCCGATATGGATGGGCGGGTACAATCGCAGGGCTTCCTTGATAACCTGGTCGAGCAGGGGCGGCTGCCAGCCAGAAGTCGTGGGCGGCGGTTCGCTTCCGAGGGCGTGGTCGAGTTCGGTCACCAGGCGCCGGTAAACTTCCGGGTGCTGGCCGAGCAGGGCGAAACTCCAGGCCAGCAGCGCTGTGGAGGTGTCGTGCCCGGCGATCAGCATGGTCAGCATCTGGTCGCGGATGCGTTCGTCGTCCAGCCCGGCCTCGATCAAGTGTTGGAGCAGATCCGGTTTGGCGGTCGCCTGCCGGCGGCCGGTGATGATTCGATAGATATATGCAT
This sequence comes from uncultured Chloroflexia bacterium, assembly GCA_963790075.1. Classification (GTDB taxonomy): domain Bacteria; phylum Chloroflexota; class Anaerolineae; order Anaerolineales; family Villigracilaceae; genus CAYOUV01. Next base: position 746,930 of record CAWBNG010000003.1, on the reverse strand, counting down.
CCAATACCCGTAAATGCTTTTTAAATCCGGGTCTTGGAATTTTTCGCCACAGAATCCAGGGTCCGGGCGAAATGTACTCGATGGCCTTCAGGATCGGCGTCCAGATGCGCGGCAGGTCGTCCCAGGCGTCCACTCCGAAGAGGGCCTGCATGATGATCAGCAGGGCGATTTTCCGGCCTTCGACCAGCATATCGACCGTTGCGCCGTCCCGCCAGAGTGCTGTGACGCGGTCGGTTTGAGCCAGCATCAGGTCTGCGTATTGTGGAAGTTGGCGCGGGTGCAAACTTGGCTCCATCAAGCGGCGGTAGTGATCATGTTCCTTGCCGTCAGTGACCAGCACGCCGCGCTGCAGCAGGTCGGTGACCGGGTCGGGGTTGCGCCAGCAGACTTTGTCCCGTTCGGCGACCAGCACCTGGCGGTTGGCTGTGGGACCAAAAACGACGAAAGGCTTGAAGCCGGGCAGCGGAATCTGGAAGAAGCGCCCCACACGCTCGGCCATGATGCGCAGCGGCGCGAGCAGCGAGCGTTCTTTGAGAAAGGCCTGCAAGACAGCCCGGCCGGTTTCAGGAGTAAGAGTTTGTGACATTAATTTATTCCAAACTAGAAATGATCGCGCGAGAGTAAAAATGGTCTTTTCATGCGCGTTTGCTAGCGGTCGTTTTTGAAAATTGGTATGCCAGCAATGCACGATCCCTGGCCCTGCGATGATCGACAAGCGGTATTTCCGGATAACCTTTCACTTTGAGACCCTGTTCCCAAGGTGCATGGATCGTATTACCCGTCACTTGTGCCAGCTCAGGTACCCACTTGCGAATGTAATTCCCATGTGGGTCAAATTTGCGGCTCTGCAGCACAGGGTTGAAGATACGAAAGTAAGGGGCGGCATCCGTGCCAGTCCCGGCTATCCATTGCCAGCTGCCGTTGTTGACTGCCGGATCACCATCCAGCAGGTTTTGCATGAACCAGCTTTCTCCCCAGCGCCAGTCGATCAGCAAATCCTTGACCAGGAAGGAGGCGGCAAGCATGCGTGCGCGATTGTGCATCCAACCGGTCTGGTGAAGTTGACGCATGGCGGCATCTACCGCCGGGACACCGGTGCGACCCTGCTTCCAGGCGCTGAACTCGGCCTGGTCGTTCCGCCAGGGGATGTCCGCCAGTGAATCCTTGAAGGCTGTGTGGCTGACGGAGGGGAGATGGAACAGGATCTGGAGGTAGAACTCGCGCCAGATCAACTCGTTTAGCCAGGTCTCAGCCCCCTTTTCCGTTCCAGTGCTTCGAGCCGACACCAGGGCTTGTTGGGCTGCATGGACGGCTTGTCTCAATCCGAGCATACCAAAGCGAATGTATGGCGAGAGCGAGGAGGTGCCATCCAGGTCGAGCCGGTCCCGCTGGTCAGCGTAGCGATCGATGGGTTTTTGTCGACCCTCTGTAGTTTCCGTAGTAAATTTTCCCAATCTGCGCTGGGCTTCGGCCTCCCCGGCGGGGAAGGATGGGCTCACGACCGCCTGCGGGATGAATTCAGAGGCCAATGCAGGTGGCGGATCGAATCTCACCGGAGCTGGGGTTGGCGCTAAATCTGTTGGTAAAAGCGCCTTCCAGGCTTTGCTGTACGGTGTGAAGACGGTGTATGGTTTGGAATCGGCTTTAAGCACGCCAAGGGGGTGCTGTACCGACTGGCCGTGGATCAGCGTCAGCGGCAGGTTGCGGGCAATTTGCCCGTCGCGGCGGCGGGCGTAGGGCGTGAAATCCTCTTCGGCGTAGATCGCCTCGGCCTGTGTTTCCTGAACCAAAGCAGACAGCGCTGTCTGCGGTGTCCCGCGGCGAACGATTAAACGGCTGCCGCGTTGGCGCAGGTCGACATCCATGGCGCGCAAGCCTTCAAACAGGAAGGCTTGCCGACGCGCCGGGGTGATGGACAGCAGGTGCGGGTCCAGGATAAAGACCGGCACGACCTGCCCACTGCGCCGCAGGGCAGCTTGCAGGGTGGCGTTATCTCCCAGGCGCAAGTCGCGGCGGATCCACCAGAGAGACATCATGTTCTATCCGGGATGGCCAGGTCCGTCAGTGAATAGTGCGTCGTCTGGTCGTTGATCGTGATGGATAGGTCGCCGCTGCGGGTGAGTTCCAGACGACCAATGTTGCCGGGACCGTCTTTGAAATTCAGCGAACCGTAGGCACGGATACGCGTAGGGCGGATGAACCTCACCGCCAGTTCGCTGGTGATGAGCCCGCTTAGCTCGGCCTGATATTCGCCCGAAGTGAAGGTGTAACGGGAAGGAGCTGGCATGCCCAGGCCGCGCAAGCCGAGCGTGGTGCCGGTAATTTCCTCGCTGCCCTTGAAGGTATCACCGCTGGGCATGATGGCCTCATAAGAGATGTGATAGTGCGGCGAGCGGCTGTCCAGACGGGCGGTGACGATTGCGCCCGTGGCCGGATCGGCTTCGCTGACCGCATTGCCAGTAGCATCAAATTTTGGTTGGTAATAAGCGCGCCCATAGGAAGTTGAGGCTGCCACGGCGTAGATGGCTACGTGCTCGAGTGCTTTATCACTCCGCCCTTGCGCCAGGAACTCAGGGATGGGCGCAAGCCAGGCGGTTTTGTGCATCCGTCGTGCCACATAGCCGAGCAGGGTAGTTCCGCCAGAGGGCAGTTCGTAACGGGTCGTTTCAGAAGGTTTCATGCGAAATTCTCGGAAAGAGGGAGTGGCTTAGACCGGCGCTAGCGTCCCGGCGAAAATCAACCAGGCTAGAACCGTTTTTGCCGCCAGGCTGAGGATGATGTAGACCCGCTCACCGAACAAATAGTCAGACCAGGGACCCACCTTTTTATATTGCAGCACCATGTTGATGGCAAAAATATTGAAGAATACAAACAAAGTCGGGAGAATGGCATAGACGAAGGCCGGGGGCTTGGCCTCCCCTGAACTGACCGAGCCAATAAAGTACAGGAAGATCACAATCCAGGGGATGATCCCGGCCATGCTGCCGTAAATGAAAGCCGTCCAGTCCGTTTTCTCTGTGTGCTGGTTGTGGTACTCCATCATAATCCCGAACAGGTTCATCATGGCGTTGATGCCGAAGATCAGGATGATTGCACCCAGGTCCCACAGACCTGAGAGCATGCCGATCAAAACGATCATTAAGGAGGAACTGAGGGCATATTCGTAAAAGCGGATTGGGTTCATACCTTGTTTGAGTTTAGCCACATATCCTGCATAGCCGATCGTGGATAGGTAGAAGTGTGCAACGGCAGAGATCAATAGAAATATCGCGACAGCCGGGCCGAAGCGTAATTCGTACAAGAGTTGTGGGTTCGGCTGGAGCGATAATGTTTCGGTGTTGAAATTGAGGTAGTTGGTAAAAATCGGGTAGGTGGTGTCATTGCTGACCACCCACATGAAAACGCCCTGGATCAGGTGCAGGAAGCCCATGATCAAGTTGAAACGCCGTAATCTTGCGAACTTAATATCTGTGTTTTCTTTCATTTGAGATCTCCTGTTTAGAAATATGGAATGAAATTTTGAGTGGCATAGGGGTTGCGTTGGAACGCAACCTTATAAAGTTGCAGGTACGGGCTGGGAGAGTGGATGATTGTAAATGGTGATCCAGACATAGATGAGCAGGCCAGCCAGTAGCAGTGCGCCGAAGGCGCCTGGCGACCAGGCGCCCAATTGTTCAAGCAGCACGCCGCCCAGGGTCGGGGCGATGACGCGCGTCAGGCTCTCAATCGAAGAGGACAGGCCGAGGATGCCGCCAATTTCATGCGGTTGGACGGTCTTGGTCAGCGCACTCGACAGTACGGTGTTGAGAATGCCGCCCGCGAACGCAGTTGGCGCCATGACGATCAGCAGTACCGGCACAGAGGGAGTCAGTGCCCAGCCGAGCAGCGAGAGAGCCATCAGGCCGACGCAGAAGGTGATCAGTACGTCGTCGCGGAAGCGCTGGTTCAGGCGTCCGACCACCCCGCCCTGCACGATGACTGACAACACCCCGACGTAGGTCAGGATGAAGCCAGTCTGGCGCGCATCCAGGTTGAAGCGGCGCAAGGCGTAGAGGGCAAAGATAGTCTGAAAGATGGCGAAAGCCAGGCCGAAGAAGAAGCGGGTGATCAACAGGGAACCGGAATAGGGACGTTGGAGGGCAGCCAACAGCGCCGACAGGGTAACGGCGGGCTTTTTGTCGTCCTTGGTGGTGCGTTTTTCGGGCGTCAGCGACTCGGGCAGCCACAGCCCAACCATCAGCAGGTTAATGGTCACCAGACCAGCGGCAACGAAGGCCGGGACGGCGTAGCCCCACTGGCTGAGCAAGCCGCCAGCCGCCGGGCCGATGATGAATCCCAGCCCGAAGGCCGCGCCGATCATGCCCAGCCCCTTAGAACGGTCCCTGGCATCGGTCACATCCGAGATGTAAGCCTGGGCCACGCTGATGTTGCCGCCCGTCAGACCATCCAAAATGCGGGCGATGAACAGGACCAGCAGGGTTTTGGCGAAGCCGAGAAGCAGGAATCCGACCAGCGTGCCGAACAGGCTGATCAACAACACCGGTCGGCGGCCGACCCGGTCCGAGATGCGCCCGAGCAGCGGCGCACCGACCAATTGGGCGGCAGCATAGGATGCCACCAGCAGACCTACCAGGGTGTCGCTGGCGCCGAAGGTCTCGGCGTAATAAGGCAGTAAGGGCAGGATCAGGCTGAAGCCCAGCAGATCTATAAATACGATCAAGAAAATCGAGGCAAGTGGTTTGTTTTTCATAAAAACCTCTAAAAGATTAGGATTGGCGTTTCAATAATTCACGGCGACGGCGATACTCGATGATCGGCAGGTCGCCCTGAATCAGGGTTTCGTCGATTTTTAGACTGGTAGCCTTGGGTTGCTGGGTGATAACCACCCGGCGATCTTCGTGGGCGATGTAGACATTACTCGGCATTGCAATGCGGGCAGCCAGTTTCCCTAGCCAGGGCACGCGCAGGAAGTTCTGGTAGAAGCGCAGGTAAAGCAAGCTGCGGTCATCGTCCACCGGGACGAAAGCGGCCAGGATGCGCACGTTCTCGCTGATGTAGTTCTGCCACAGGTTGGGGAAGATGAATTCCAAGTGGACGCTGGTTGCGGATTTAGGCGAGAGTTCGCTCGGTTTGCGCGGTGGCGTGCCATCGTCCAGGCGGTTGAAGACGTAGGTGTAAAGCATCTTGTCGCCTTTCCACACCACCAGCGGACCGTCGACGAGCATGCGGTTGCCGCGACCGATCGTCCTGGCATGTACAAATGGCAGGTGAACCACATCCAACTGATTTTCGATGACACGCGAGTAATGCGCCTCCCACGGGTCATGGACTGAGCCGTAGTAGAAAGAGTCGTCAAGGTTATCAAAAAAGGTCGGTTTGGCCAATTCTTCCGGGGATGGGTTACCCCACCAGATCCAGATCAGCCCGTACGCTTCGTGGGTTGGATAGGTTTGCAGCTGCATGGCGTTGGGGATGACCCCGTTGTGCCCGTTGGCAGGGATCAGCACACACCTGCCTGAAGGATCGTATTCAAAGCCGTGGAACGGGCATTGGAGATGCCCATTCTTCTGGATCTTGCCGAGGCTAAGGGCAGCTCCCCGGTGCGGACAGCGGTCCACAGCGGCGTGGACGACCTTATCTTGATCGCGCCAAAAGACCATTTTTTCGCCCAGGCGGGTCACGCCTACGGGCTGGCCTGCCACCTCGTCCGATTCCAACACGACATACCATTGATTGCGGATCATTTTTTGCCCTCGAATTTGTAGGCTTCCCGAAATTGCAATTCGAACTCCGGGGTCTTGCCGGTCTTGGTAATGTTTTCCCAGAGCACTTTAAGTCAGACCCAAGAACGGGGTCCATGGTTTGAACTGGCGGTACTCCAGAAACGACTTGCGATTGGTCGCCAGCACCTTGACCAGTTTCTCGGCTGATTGCTCCGGTTTATGCGCCAGAAAGCGCAGCACAAAGCCATAACGTTCCATCATCTTTTGAGCGCCCTCGCCGATGACGGTCGGGCTGGTCAGCATGTCGGTCAGCATCATGCCGGGGCTAAAACCGAGCAGCTGCACACCGCTGCCTTTGAGTTCCTTGGCCAGTGTGCGAGTGAAGGAGCTGATCCAGGCTTTGGTCGCGGCATACAGGCCGGTTGGCGACGACGGATTCAGGAAGCTGCCCGCCCCGTAGATATTGACCAGTATGCCCTGCTTGCGCGGCAACATATATTTCAGCGCTGCCTGGGTCCCGTAGAGCGTTCCCAGGTCGTTGGTTTTGAACATCTCCAACGCCTCACTCGGATAAAAGTCGAGGATGTGACCGGCCGCTGAGGAATATCCGGCGTTATTGATCCAAATGTCGATCCGGCCAAATTCGTTGACCACACGGTCTGCGAGTTTATGGACTTGCCCCTCGATGGTGACATCACACAGCTCGCCTCGGACCGATCCCAGGGCTTGCAGGCTGATTAATGCTTGTTGGAGGCTCTCCTGGCTGCGCCCCGTGATGACGACGGTCGCACCGGCTTTAAGCAAGGCTTCGGCAATGGCATGGCCAAACCCGCGTGTAGACCCGGTGACAACGACAATCTTATTCTGTAGTTTTTTCATGCTGTTCTCCGTTGCAGTGCTTCTTGATTGAGCTCCTGCAAAGTAAGTAAAACTTCCTCATTTTTGGGGATATCGCTCATGACGTGTCCGTAATGGGCGTAACGGGCGATCCCTTGTTTGTCCACGATTACCATGGCAGGCATACGTCCCAGCTTGAACAGGTTAACTTCCTGACCGTAAAGTTTGAGAACGCTGTGTGTCGGATCGGGCAGGCCAGTAAAAGGCAGTTTGTGAGCCTGCAAGTATTCCTTGAAAGAGCCAGCATCTTCCGGTCCGACCACAATGACCACGATATCCTCGGCCTGAAATTTTGAATAGTCCTGACGCAACTGCGCCATGTGCCGCTGGCAGAATGGTCAGACGAATCCACGGTTGAAGACCAACAGTACATTGGAATTGTGCCGAAAATCCGAGAGTCGAATCTTCTGTCCATCGGCATCGGTGAGTGTAAAGTCGGGTGCAGTTTTGTCGAGTTGAACACGGTTACTCATTAGAAACCTCTCTTTTGCCCTCCCCAGGGCGGGGGAGCCTGCGAGCGGAATTCGTCCACACTCGGGCCCTTTAGATTTTTTAAGCGCCAGGTGCCGTACAGGTAACTGAGCACCAGCAGGACGATCATCGCAGGCCAGCCCAAGAGTGCATTGACGAGAGCCAGTTGACTTTCAGCCTGTGCCTGGAAAAGCGAGAACTGCCACAGCAGTCGGGCGGCGAAAAAGACCGTCCAGGCCAGAGTGACTTCGCTATAAGCCGGACGCACAAGCGGATGCCAGTACCATTCCAGCGGCCAGCGCCGGGCTAGAAAACTGGTCCAGGCCACAAATGGTCGGCGGATCAGCATGCTGATCAGTGCCAGCGCGAAGGTCATGCCGCCGCTGATCAATCCGGGCAGGAAGTACCCCTCCGCCCGTCCAAACAGCCAAACGATGGCAATCGCCAGTCCCACACTGCCAATACCGGCCAGGGCATACAGCAGGGACTGCCTACGTCCTAAGCGCATGGCAGCGACCACAACAGCCAACCCCAACGAGACCCACATAGCTGCTTGAAAATCAAAAATACTGTTAACGATCAGGAAAATGACCGGTGGCAGGATAGCATCCAGCAGATTGCCAGAACCCAGAACGAGGCGGAGTTCTTCGAAGAGTTCGCGCCACTTGCTGTTCTGGGATGTGGTTTGGGTTTCAGGCATATTTGCCCAGCCAGAATTTGTGCCAGTTGCCATTACTTTTTTGCAGGGCAATGAATGTGTACAGACTGCCAGCAAAGAAACCGAGTGTCAGCATGGCGATCGTCCACAGGATGGCCACCGGCAGGGATTTTTCGCGGTAAATGATCCAGGCCGAAAACAGGGTGAAACCAGTATACAAGTCAACCAGTGAGACGATGCCCCAGGGCATGGACAGCAATTGGCTGCCCTCGCCGCTAAAGTCACCGATGGTAAAGCCGTAAATGAGCACGGCGGTCATGGCGATTACGCCAAGGAAGGAAATGGTTTTGGCTGCTTTCATTAGAGCACCAGGATTAAGCCGAAAACAACCTCGATGACCAGGCTGATCACGTTGGATTGCTCGATCGATTTGTCGACCAGCATCGAAATGCTGCGGACGGCGCCAATAGCCAGGTACATGATGCCCAGCAGTTGATAGACTTCACGTGTTCCGAGCAGTAAAACAGCCAATCCCAGCCCGATGAAGGCCCCGCCGAAGACAGCTCGAAACTCACTGATCCCGCGCGGACCCGGAGCTGTCAGGCCGGTGAAGCCCTGGATGTTGCGCGGCCAGAACAAGGCAACCAGGCCGGTTAGGATGGTGCCGATGACGGCGATGATTTGCAGAATTTTTAGGATGTTCATTTAATTTTTCCTTATTTATGATTGGGATGCAGGTGGACACCGTCGACGCTGAATTTCTGTGCAGCATGCCAGATTTTCGATCTGCATCCGATTAGCATTAAGTAGTTTTTTCTCTAAATGTTCTTGCTAAGAGGCTCTAACACACTTATTTCTTGCGCGGCAGCCAGGGGAAGAAAGCGCTGGTGCGGGCGACATAGTCCGCGTAGCCGGGTTTGGTGTCTTTGAGCGTTTTTTCGAGCATGACCACGCCGGAGACTTTCATAAGCAGGAAGGTCATGATGAGGGGGCTGAAGACCGACCAAAGTGCGCCAGCGGAGGCGGCGATCAACCAGAACCCCCACCATTGGGCGGCATCCCCAAAATAATTGGGGTGGCGCGTCAGGCTCCAGAGACCAGTGTTGAGCAGCTTGCCTTTGTTTTCGGGGTTTGACTTGAAGCGTGCCAATTGCCAATCACTGCCTGCTTCAAAAATGAAACCGGCCAGCCAGAGCCCAAGCCCGGTGTAATCCAGGCATTTAAGCGGTCCAGCAGCCTCCCCGGTTTGTGCAGCCAGAAGCGGGATGGCGATAAGCCACATCAAGAAGCCTTGCAGGATAAAAACTTTAAAGAAACTGCGCCACCACCAATGACCGCCTGCCTCTTTACGCCAGGCGGCATAGCGGAAGTCTTCGCCTTTGCCGGCATTGCGCGAGAAAATGTATAAGGATAGGCGCAGCCCCCAAATGGTAGTGATGATCCCGAGCAGAGTAATGCGGGTGGGGAAATTTCCAGGGACGAGGAAGGTGGCGATCCAGAATGTGATCACAAACCCGGCGCCCCAGAAAATGTCCACAATGCTGGAATCTTTCAACGCCAGACTGACCAGCCAGAGCAGGATCATCAGGCCCAGGATAACGAGTCCGCTATTGAGCCAGAGAGTGAGAAATGACAAGGTTTATTCCTTTCTTGAGATACATGCGAAACCGAGTGTGCCAACGCCAAGATGAGATCCCAGTACGGGAGTAATTTGTAGCACAGGGATTTCAGCGTCCGGCAGGTAAGCGCGGACTTCGTCGCGTAGTTCTACCGCTCGAGATTCGACACCTGCGTGAAGAACAGCCAATTGCTCAAAGGGGGCATACTCATCAAGCCAGGTGAAGAGACATTCCATGGCTCGCCTGGAAGTGCGGACGCGGTGCGCCGTTGGATTACCCTGGTGCATGTGCAGTATTGGCTTCAGGTGCAGAAATTCGCCAAAACGTGCAATCGCAACGTGCATGCGTCCGCTGCGGCGCAGGTATTCGAGTGTGTCGAGAGCAGCAAAGACGTGGATTTTTGGCATCAGGCTTTTCAAGCCATCCAGAATCTGCTCGACTTTGTGCCCGGTTCCTGCCAATTGCGCGGCTTTCTCAACCAGGAAGCCCAATCCCAGGCTGAGTTGACCCGAGTCAAGCACAATGACGGGAATACGAGTAAATTCTTTGGCGGCCAGGCGTGCAGAGTTGATGGTAGCGCTGAGTGTTTCCGAGATGTGGATGGAAATAATGGCCTGCACGCCAATTTCAGCCAGGGCTTCGAAGTGTTGCCTGAAGATTTCTGGTCCCAGCGTAGCCGTAGTTGGCGCTGGATCATATTCAGGCAGGCGGCGATAAAATTCTTCCTTTGTAAGGTTGACGCCGTCGATTAGGGTCTCATTGCCCATCTGGATTTGTAGTGGAACAATATCGATGCCGTGGCGTTCCACGACTTCGACCGGTAGGTCACAAGTGCTGTCGGTGACAATGGCAATTTTCATAGTCAGTCCCCTAATCTGTCCCTGCTGGTAACGGGTATCGGTTACGCCGAATCAGACCAATTATGCCGTTGCCGAGGATGAAAAGCAGGTAGAAGACGAATATCAAGACGTATTCGATGAATGGGATGCGGATCACTTCATTGATCCCGGCCAGGTCGCCGCTCAGAATGTAGAAAAGACCTGCTGCCAGCGCAAAGCCGATCCCAAACAAACGCGTTACCCAGGCTTTGAGTCCCAGGCCGTAAATCTGGGTTAGGACGATCATGGCGCCGAAGCCGAAGAAGAACATCGGCCACATGCCTGTGCCCTGGTAGATGGCTACCAGAGTGCCGTGAATCAAGACCACAGTTTCCAGGGCAAATGTCCAGTATTTGTTGACGTGGGCGCGGTTGAAGATCAGCACCGATTGTGCCAGGAGTAGGAACATGTAGAAGAAACCAGCCAGATGCCCGAAGGTGTTTTCCATGGGGTGATACCAAAAGGTGTAGATGATGCCCCAGGAGAACAGGTATCCATGATAGCGGCGGATCACATGCGTGAAGCGTTGCTTGAAGTTGATTTTTTTGCCGAAGAACAGGCCGCGGCGCGGATTTTCAAGGATCAGGATGAAGACCAGCATCAGCACTACTGATCCTTGCGAGGTTACTTCCGGGACGGCAATTGCCAACCCGTCGTACCACAGCTGGGTCTGCACCCAGTGCAACAGGTACCCGCCTGCATTGACGGCCAGCATGGCCCAGTTGAACCAGCGGAAGTCCTGGTCATATTTGGGACGAATGCGCTGGGCGGCAAAGATGATGCCCCAGGCGGCGATGTTGTGCAGCGCATACCCAACCCAAGCAGTGATATAGGCCATGCTGGAAGGGTTACGGGTCTGCCAGGGGTAGTAAAAAGCAAAATATTTCTCGTTGACCACGTCGAAGCGGCTTTGCAGCGCCCCGGCCGTCAGCCAGATGACGGCGGTGCAGGCAGCCGCGGCCAATATGCCGGTCAGCAAAAGATTACGGGTGGCAGTCTGGTTGCGGTTCATAGGGTTATTTGTGCATCCTTTTGACAATATCGTGAAGCCAACTGACGATGGGTTCCCCACCGGTGCCCAGTTCTTTGTCGACCGCGCTGGCATACAAAGTCAGATAGCGACCCAGATAGTCCTCGTCCAGGCGGACATTGCCGAGGTAAGCGTTGATCCAGTCGATTTCGCTCCCCACCAGGCTGATGTCGCCCAGTGCCAACGCAGCTGACAGGTTGTCTCCCAGGAATTGGTTGGCGATGCCCATGTTCTCGACCGGTAGATTGACTTGCGTCACGTCGAACATCAGGCGTGATTCGACCATCACCCGGCGTCGTTTGAATTCCCGTGTAGCATACTGGTATGCCTCTGAGATGGGTTGAATAACCGGCGGTTGGTAACCATCTGTGAGCGTTTCTTCTATGCTTTTGAGGGCCGTTTCGATATCCTGACCCAGGAATATGGCCGGGATCAGTTCGCGCAGGCGTGGGGATTGATTAAAAATGCGCCCGCCGTATCCAATACGCAAACCCGCCTGCGCCAGATTGAGCGCCACTTCCTGCAAATTGTCGGTAGTATGCAGTTGCTGAGTGGCTAAAATAACCAGGTCGGGTTTGATTTGGCGGATGGTTTCGTCAAATCGAAAGAGTGGGACGTTAGCACCCAGGTAGACCACATTTAATCCGCGGCGGCGCAGGAACAGAGCCAGGACCAACAATGAGAAGGTGTGCCACTCATCCGGCGGACAACCGATCAAAATGGTCTGTGCGCGGGTTGGAGCCGGGGCGGCAGTGATCAATGCGTCCAGGTGGCGGATGGCCAGCGCCGAGGCAAAGTGCTCATGCTGGACCGAGGCGCGTCCCCGGTACCAGAGTGCGCCAATCTCGGAAATGCCTTTTTGAAGCACATCCAGGCAGACAGTTTCCACCGGGTGGAGTGCAAACGCCTGATTCAGGATCTGCTCGGCAGCTGCTTCGTTGAAGGACAAACAGGCGGAAAGCCACTGGTTGCGGGTTGTGTCGAGCAGTCCGTTCTGGATGACAGGCAAACCAGTTCGATGGGATTCGGCCAGCGGGTCGTGTCCTCCCGTGCTGAAATCGTTCCATAGATCGACCGCATGGGAGATACTCAAGCCCTCCTGCTGACGGGCGGTCAGCCATTTGATGATTTCAATATCCCGTTGTGAGTACAGGCGGTGCCCACCAGCCGAGCGATCTGGCAGCGGCAGCCCGTAACGGCGCTCCCAGGCGCGAAGCGTATCCGCGCTGACACCCGTCTCAGTAATGACGGCTTTTAAGTTGTAAGTGGGGGTTGAGTTGGTTGGCATATAAGAGCTCCGAGGAAGAACCAGCGGCTAAACTTGCGCGGTTGTCAGCGCGCTTTGTGCTGTCCGACGTTCATTATACTGTCCAACTTCTGTCAAGATTCGTTCAGTTGTCAATTTAGCAGAAAGTAGAACGATCGGCAATCCTGTACCGGGATGGGTGCTGGCTCCCGCAAAGTACAAGTTTTTGTACAGGTTATGACGATTTTGCGGGCGTAAATAACCTACCTGCCAAAAGTTGTGGCTCAAGCCGAAGGCGGCGCCTTTTTGCAGATTGAAACGCTCAAGCCATGTGTCGGGTTGGTAGACGATTTCGAATTTGATATGTTCTTCCAGATCGGTGACGTCCATCTCTTTTGCCAGGCGCTCAAAAACGGTCCGGCGCGCGCGCTTGATCATCTTGTCCCAAGCCTGGGTCTGGCTCGGGTCCAAATGACCGACCGGGACCAATACGTAAAGCGTATCCTGTCCCGCGGGGGCGGCGGCTGGGTCTGTGCGGGCCGGCGCGTGAATGTAGAAGGACGGCTCTTCCGGCAAGTTGTGTTCGTCGAAGATTTTCTTGAACGAAGTCTTGTAATCGCCAGCCAGGAAGACGTTGTGATGGGCGATCTGGGGATAGGTCTTGTCGACGCCCCAGTAGAACATGATGGTTGAGCAGGTGTATGCCTTCTGGTCGAGCTTTTGGGCGGCTTTGCGATCCGGCAGCAAGGAATTATAGATGTAAGGCAGGTCAGCGTTTCCGACGAAGATATCGGCGCTCAGCGCGCGCCCGTCTTCCAGGACCGCGCCTTTGACCCGCCCGCCGGCCGTGTCCAATTTCTTGACCGGCGTATCGTAGATGAACTTGACTCCCAGTTTCTCGGCGATGGCGGTCAGGGTTTCGATCACACGATACATCCCGCCGATCGGATACCAGACGCCATCTGCCAGCTCGGTGTATTGCAGCAGGGAATAGGTGGCCGGGGCGTCGTATGGGCTCAATCCCAGGTACATATTTTGAAAAGTGAAGGCCGCCTTGAGCCGTTCATCCCTGAAGAATTTACCCGTGTTGGCATAGTGTTTTTTGAGCGCTTTGAGCCGGAACAGCAAGGGCAGGTTGCCCAGGCTGAAGTATTCCAGCAGGCTTTTGAAGTTGCGCCCGACGAATTTTTCCAGCGAAATTTTGTAGTGCTGGTTGCCTTCAGCGATATATCGCAAAAATCCACCAAAGGCACCTTTTTCGACCTGCTCGAGCTGCGCCTGCATTTTGCCAATATCGGCTGTCAGTTGCAACTGCAGGCCGTCGTCAAAATAGACCTTGTAAGTGGGATCGATGCGGCGCAAATCGAGGTGGTCTTCCATACGTTCGCCCAGGGCTGCATAGGTCTCAGCGAATACTTCCGGCATCAGGAACAGGGTCGGACCAAGGTCGAAGCGGTGACCGTCTCGAATGATCTGGTTGCAGCGTCCCCCAGGTTTCTCGTTCTTTTCGATCACGGTCACATCATAACCTTGACGTGCCAGGCGTCCGGCAGTTGCAATTCCGCCGATACCGGCGCCAATGATTAATGCAGTGGGTTTTTGCGTCATCAAATATCTCCAAATTTTTTCTGATTTCGCCCGTCTTTCTGGGCTTGATTAAGCCTTATTATACTCAATGTCTATAATATGTCAAGGTATATTTATACAAAACCTTGACAAATTGGATGAATTGAGTAAAATATGGGGAGTAAATCACCTTGGAGGTTTGAGATGCAGGCACAATGGGAACGTCAGTTGATCCGTCTGGCTGGGGATTTGCCCCATCCGTCCACCCGTCCGTTATTCTCGTACTGGGCTGGGGACATCGCGCTGCAGCAGGCGTATGCAGTCTGTAATACGGTTACAGCCCAACACAGCAAATCATTCTTTCTGGCTTCGGGCTTACTGCCGGAAGAGAAGCGTTCAGCCGTCCGGGCTTTGTATGCATTTTGCCGAACGGTTGATGATATTGTGGACGAATCGATTGACGAGGACCGCGACCGTCAGCTCGAGGCGTGGAAGCGCATCGTCCAAATGGAGGTTGCTCCGGAGAGCGACTTGATCGCCTCCGCCTGGGTTGATGCCGTGACCCGCTACCATATCCCGCGTCACTATGCCATCCAGTTGATCGACGGTGTTGCCCGTGACCTGTCCCAGTCCCGCTATGAAACTTTCGATGACCTGGCCACCTACTGTTACGGGGTTGCCTCAACCGTGGGGTTGATGAGCATGTACATCGTCGGCTTCAGGGAAACTAAGGCCGTGCCGTACGCAATCCGCCTGGGTGTGGCTTTACAGATGACCAATATCTTGCGCGATGTCGGCGAAGACTTCCGTAATGGGCGTATTTACCTGCCGCAAGACGAACTGGAACGATTCTGGATCAAGGAGGATGACCTGGCGCGGGGTCAGGTGACGCCCGGTTGGCGGCAATTTATGCGCTTCCAGATCGAGCGCACGCGCAAGCTTTACGCTGAAGCCTGGCCAGGGGTGAAAATGCTCGAGCGCGAGGGACAGATGGCAATCGGAGCGGCTTCTGTCTTTTACCAGGGCATTCTCGACGATATCGAAGCCCATGATTACGACGTCTTCAACCGGCGTGCCGGGTTGAATGTCTGGCAGAAAATGAGCCGCATCCCGGCTTTGTGGCTGAAGCTGCGAAGGCTGTAAGCTGCTTCTCTTATCGAACAGAAAGAGTGGTCTTTGCGAGCCACTCTTTCTGTTTTGGCGCGACTGTGTCAGCTCGGGGAAAATGCCCCCAGGGAAACGTGAACTTGCGTGCACTGCCAGTAAAATGGTAAAACAATTTCAATAAATTTCTTCACTCTAAAGTAAATTCTGCCTTCACTTCTGGGGATTGGGGCATAGAGGTTTGAAGGGTTGTGGTTGATCGGGCGGATAATACCACTCCACGTACCAGTACAGGCTTTTGTAACTAAGTGGTTCGCTGTGATTGCTGGCAGAAAGTGTGGTTGTCCGCATCAAGCCTACAGACCAGTTGAAAACGTGGCAATTAGGAGTCTTGTAAAGCTCCTCGGGCAGGGTAAACTGTGTGTCGCGTGTGGTGTAATTGACGTACAGGTTGCTTTCATCATAATTGTACATCACGGCAACCTGGTAATACTCATCACCGGCCAACGCTTTGACCGGCTTCCACTTCAAGATGATAGGCTGACGCGGGCCAATGAAGCGTTGACCCAGTGCAGGGCTGATTAGTTCCGGTCCTGGCAACAATTGCAGCAGCGGTTCGGGTGCCTGGCCTTTGGCCTGGATCGTGGCATCAACCTCAAAACTTGCCCGCAGTTGTGCATTCGCATCCATGCTGAGCGGATTGACAACCGTTGTCCCGATAGCATAGGTTTTGTCCACTTCAGGTGCGTAAAAAACTATCCATTCGATCCGATCGTAGTAGAACTCACCTTGAGCTTTGACCAGCCAGGCTTTCCAGCGCTTGAACCGTGTCTGCTCAAACGGTCCCAGTTCTCGGATAGGTGTGAAACCCAGGTCGCCCAGATCTTGCAGCAGGAACTGGCGCACTTCCTCCGCATCGTCCAGTTCGAAGTGTCCCTGGCGCCATTGCACTTCAACCCAGCTCTCGGTCAATACATGCTGGCCAGCCAGCACGCCGCCCCAACGGATCAGGCCATTTTGAGCGTTGCCCTTTTCAGCAACCAGGCTGGGGACGATGCCGCGCATCGTGGGTGCGTCCAGCCAGAAGCCATATTTCTCGAGCAGGGCCTCGCTGGTGGACTCGTCCACCTGGAAGTCCGCGCTTGTGCTCCCAGCCAGCTTGCCTGCCTCAACCTGTATCTTGATAGTCCACCTCCCGGCCTGCCTGCGATGCGGGATCTGCCAGGCATCGGTGCGGTAAACGTCTCCCTCTCCGAACGTAGCCAGGACTTCCCCTGCGGGTTTGCCGGTAGGGTCGCTGATGGCGAGTGTGACCTGTGCATCCTCAATGGGTCTGCCATCTGGGTCCGTTACCCGAACAATGCCTTTTAGAGTCTGTCCCATCTCGATCTGGGTGCTGCTGGACGGGTAAAGCAGCGTGATCGTCAAAGGTCCGGTTGGAACTTTGGTTTGAGCCGCACTGCTGCAAGCTGTCAAACCAGTCATCACTGCCAGGAACCACCCAATCCGACGAAATAATTTTCTTTCCATGCCTCAAATTCTCCCAGGAAAATCAGTCTGGATTGCCGTCTGCTATTCGATGAGCGAGGGAGTATAACATTCTCTCCGGTTGCGCTAATAGGAATTGCGAGGGATTATTGATCCCTCGCCGAGATGGTTTTTTGGGACAGAATTTGAAGTTACAATACTCTCAGAATGGGAGATGCGATGAACCTGATGGATATCCTGCAGCGTGATATGGATCCGCAGCCCTGGGCTGAGGGTGAAAAGATTCCCTGGCATGACCCGGACTTTAGTCGCCGCATGCTCAAGGAGCATTTGTCACAAAAGCACGACGCGGCCAGTCGACGGACAAGCATCATCAAAAAGCATGTGGATTGGATAAACGCTCACGTATTGGACCGTCGGCCCTCCCGCATACTGGACTTGGGCTGCGGGCCTGGTCTGTATGCAGCGCGTCTGGCCGCACTCGGGCATGCCTGCCACGGGATCGACTTTTCACCCGCCTCCATCGAATACGCCCTCAAGCACGCCCCCGAGGGCTGTCGCTACACTCAGGGGGACGTGCGCGCGACAGATTTCGGTTCCGGCTATGATCTGGTTATGTTCATCTTTGGGGAGTTCAATGTTTTCAAACCGTTAGAGGCAAAGTCGATCGTGGAAAAAGCGTACGCGGCTCTGGATCCCGGCGGACGGCTGTTGCTGGAGGTTTCAGCCTTTGACGCGGTTTACGAGATAGGTAACCAGCCAGCGACCTGGTACTCGGCTGAAAACGAACTCTTTGCCGATGCGCCGCATTTGTGTCTGATGGAATCCTTTTGGGATGACGAGCAATTTGTAGCCATCGAACGCTATTACATCCTGGAGGCTGTCAGTGGAGCGGTGACGCGTTTTGCTTCTTCCACGCAGGCATACGAAGCCGATACTTTGGTCGGGATGCTGGTTGGTGCCGGTTTCCAGTCTCCTGATTTTTACGCCTCGCTGACCGGCAAACCAGACGGCCAGAGTGGTCTGCAGGTGGTATTGGCACGCAAATGAAGCTGATCGTTTTCTCCGGCCTGCCGGGTACGGGAAAGAGCGCCCTGGCTGAAGAAATAGCCCGTAGATTTGGTATTCCGGTCTTTGCCAAGGATTGGCTGGAAGCCACGCTGTTGCGTTCGGAATTGACGCCAACCGACCCGGCTAAACCCCTGGGATCGGCTGGGTACCAATTATTGACAGTTTTGGCAGAGCGCCAATTAATGCTTGGACAATCCGTCATCCTGGATAGCGTTGCAGGCACAAAAACAATCCGTTCAGCCTGGCGAGAGTTGGCTGAAAAATACAACGCAGAGTGGATGGTCATCGAATGTATTTGCTCCGATGAAAGCTTGCAGCGTGCGCGTCTTAATCAGCGACAGCGTGGTATTCCAGGTTGGCACGAACTCACCTGGTCCGAGGTGGAACGAGTCAAGGATTATTACCTCTCCTGGGAGGAAGATAGAGTGATCGTGGATGCCGTCCATTCATTGGAAGAGAACCTCGAGATTATTTTTGACTATTTGCTTCGCGGAGGTATGGAAATATGAAAGTGCTCTTCATCGGTGGTACCGGTTTGATCAGTTCGGCCTGTTCCGACCTGGCAATCAAACGCGGCTTAGATTTGTTTATCCTCAATCGCGGCAAAACAACCAAACATCCGGTGCCACAAGGCGCCAGGCTGCTTTTAGGCGATGTCCGCCAGGATGAGAGCGGAGTTACTGGCTTGCTGGCCGGTCATCATTTTGACGCAGTTGTGGACTGGATCGCCTTTACGCCGGCCGACATCGAGCGTGACATCCGCCTGTTGCGTGGAAAAGCGGACCAGTTTGTTTTTATCAGTTCTGCCAGCGCCTACCAAAAGCCTCCGCAGCATTATCTCATTACGGAGGAAACACCGCTCGAAAATCCCTTCTGGCAGTATTCACGCGATAAGATTGCCTGCGAAGAGATGCTGATGCAAGCTTATCAAAAAGACGGATTCCCAGTCACGATTGTGCGCCCATCATTGACCTATGGTCCTGCGCAAATCCCACTTGACCTGGGAAGCTGGGCGCATCCCTACACGGTGATTGACCGCATGAAACAGGGGAAGAAGATCATCATCCCCGGTGACGGAACTTCGCTCTGGGTCTTCACCTGGAACGAAGACTTTGCCAAAGGCTTTCTAGGTTTGTTGGGAAATTCAAGGGCGATTGGGGAGGCTTTCCATATCACTTCGGACGAGGTATTGACCTGGAATCAGGCTTATCAGGAAGTCGGGCGGGCGTTGGGTCTTGGGTTGGAGATTGTCCATATTCCGTCCGACTTGATCGCCGCTTACGATAACCACGCGCTTGGTAGCTTGATTGGCGATAAGGCGAACAGCCTGGTGTTCGATAACAGTAAGATCAAGCGCTTTGTGCCTGATTTCAAGTGTGAGGTCCCCTGGGCGGAAGGAATCCGTCGTTCGCTGGCCTGGTTTGAAGCCGACCAGTCCCGTCAGACGATTGACGAGCAAGCAATCCGGCTCTGGGATACGCTCATCGCGGCTTACCAGAGAGCCCTCCCAAATCCTTAAGCATCGCGGAATAATAAGGCGGATGGGTTTTGCCCATCCGCCGTTTCTTGCAACTTGCCGAAGAAAGACCAGTGAAACCATTTTCTCGTCATGGGGGACGTCCGGGAGAAGGTTTAGGATCTTCTGCCGGGTTTACATCACCCGGTCTTTCCTCTATTGTGGGTGTTCGTTTCGATTCGTGCACCTCCTTTCAAATAGGGAAGCGACTATCTAATAACAGCATACAACAAATTCCTTTGAAATACATTAAAAATAGACACAATTCTGGCGATTTAAGCAGGGATTTAAGAAAACTGTTAAGTCGCATCAGCCAATCCATGAATTGTGCGATATAATACAATTTGTCTGACAACTTCACCACATTAAGGAATTTCACTTATGACTACAATTGATCTTACGATAGAAAAAGGCCGCCGCGCTCTTGCCATACAACGCACCCGCGAGCGGAATATTATCATCCCGACCTTTGCGCAAATGAAAGACCCCTCGAAGATACCGGCCAAGGTCAAGGAAGAACTCAAATCGATCGGCTTGTGGGACGTCCATCCCCGCAACCTGTTCCGCATTACCTGGCATAACGAACCGCAGGCCAGCGGTGGTGGTTTCGGGGGCGTCAACTATCTCGAACTACCCAAGTCCCTGACGGGTGTGGACGCACGCATCATTGTGCTGGTCGGCAAATGGTTCCCAACCGGGTCGCACAAAGTCGGGGCAGCCTTTGGGTGCCTGGTGCCGCGCCTGGTCACGGGTCAATTTGAGCCCACCACCCAGAAGGCAGTCTGGCCGTCCACCGGTAATTATTGTCGTGGTGGCGCCTACGACTCTGCTCTGCTCGCCTGCGAGTCGATTGCGATTTTGCCGGAGGGGATGTCTTCAGAACGCTTCGATTGGCTGTCCAAGATCGCCGGCGAGACAATCAAAACTCCCGGCTCCGAATCAAATGTCAAAGAGATCTTCGATAAGTGCTGGGAACTGCGCCAGTCGGGCGAAGACCTGATGATCTTCAACCAGTTCGATGAGTTCGGCAACTACCTGTGGCATTACCAGGTGACCGGTCATGCCATGGAAGAAGTACTCAAGCAAGTGATGGGGCCTAATGACCGCTACCGCGGCCTGGCCTCCGCCACCGGCTCAGCTGGGACGATCGCCAGCGGCGACTACATGAAGCAACTCTTCCCCGACAGCAAGATCGTCGCCAGCGAAGCCTTGCAATGCCCGACCCTGCTGGAGAATGGCTTTGGCGCGCACCGCATCGAGGGCATTGGCGACAAACACGTGCCCTGGATCCACAACACCAAGAACACCGACATGGTGGTGGCAATTGACGACAACGCGGTGGTCAACCTGGCGCGCCTCTTCAACGAAGAGGCTGGACGGGCATTCCTGGTCGAGCAAGGTGTGCCGGAAGCACTGGTGGGACAACTCGATCTGCTGGGCTTCTCCGGTATCTCCAACGTGCTCTCGGCCATCAAGGCTGCCAAGTATTACGAGATGGGCGAGAACGATATCATGTTGACCGTGCTGACCGATTCGATGGAACTCTATCGCTCGCGCCTGCACGAAATGCACCAGGAATTTGGCGAATACACCGAGAAGGACGCCGTAGCCGACTTCGCCCGCTACCTGCAAGGTGAGTCCACCGATAATCTGCTCGAATTGCGCTATACCGATCGCCGCCGCATCCACAACCTGAAATATTTCACCTGGGTCGAACAGCAAGGCAAAACCTATGAAGAGATCCTAAAAATGTGGCACGAGGATAATTACTGGGCTGGCGTTCAGAAGCAGGCGGACGAAATCGATGCTTTGATTGAAGAGTTCAACGCCGAAGTCGGGTTGATGAAATAAGCTGCAGATTTTTTGACTATAAAAGTGCATAAGAATTTAGTAAGAAACGGCGGTTAAATCAAACCGCCGTTTCTTACTAAGCGCAATATCGCAGGGATATCATCTCAAAATAAGACCTTAATGGTGGGATAAAATTTCTATGCAGAAACCAATGGCGGTAATATAATTACACAAGGTCCCAATCCATAGCTTGGAGGTATCTCAGATGAGCGAAAAAATAGAATTCACGCAGAATTATTCAGACCTCAGCACCGATCGCGGTTTCCAATTCGAGTTCAATTGCGATCGCTGTGGGACAGGCTATCGTACCCGTTTTCAGTCCTTCGCCGCTGGGACGATTTCGAGTGCGCTGGATACCGCCAGCAGCTTGTTCGGTGGAGTATTCAGCAGCGCTGCAAATGTAGGCGAGCAGGTACGCTCTTCCGCTTGGCAGAAAGCGCATGACGATGCCTTCATCAATGCCATGCAGGAACTCAAGCCGGATTTTGTTCAATGCCCGCGCTGCTCGTCGTGGGTCTGCAAGAAGAGCTGCTGGAATACCCAGCGCGGTTTATGCAAGGAATGTGCTCCTGACCTGGGCGTGGAAATGGCTGCCGCGCAGGCTAGCCGCACGACTGAGGAGATTTGGGCGCATTCCAAGATGGCCGAGGAAGACCGCGCCATGCTGAAGGACGAAAGCTGGCGGGCAGGCGTGCGTGCCACTTGCCCGAAGTGCAATGCACCACTGGCGAAAAACGCCAAATTCTGCCCGGAGTGCGGTGCAGCCATCCAGGCAGACAAGTTTTGCATCAAGTGCGGGGCAAAGCTGGCTGAAGGCGCCAAGTTCTGCGCCGAGTGTGGAACGAAACAGGAATAACGCGAATAAATAGGTACTTACAAGCCCGAGCAGGTCAAAGACCTGCTCGGGCTTGTCCTTATATAATCGAGGCCTGCTTCAACCAACGGATTTGATCCTGGTCTGCCTGCTGCCAAGCCCACAGGATCTGGAAATCGCACGCTTGTTGGGCTGGTACCGCATCCCGTTTCGAACCGCGCCCAAGGTTGTCGCCGTGGATGCCCTGGCCTTTTACCGGCCTGGAACATTTGCCGAGCGCGGCGGGCGGATCGCGTTTATCGCTCCGGTTCGCGGTCATGAGTTGACCACCCGCGCCGAAATGTTACGCGATGAACTGGTTCGTCCGCGCGCCAACGAGGAGTACTTCAAAATCCAGATCGAGTGTTGGAAAAGCCAGACCGGCCGGTCCTGGCGGATAAATGGAAACGCCCGACTTTTTTGTACATAACGGGGGAACATCTGCTCAAAGCCGAGATCTTGAATGTACTGGTTGTGAGTTCAGACGAACGCCGGCTGCTGTGGAGATCCCTGCGCGAACGTGCTGCCTAGGCGCAGAGTTATCATAGCGAGTTACCTGAAACCGAGATTGCCCCGGCAATTTTGGCGCTTTTATTGGGAATCAAAGAAGCACCGGTTCTTTATGACCCGAATGTGTTCGATTAATTTGTGCGCAAGCAGAGCAGATTGCTTATAAGCCCCAGAAGAAATGCAGCCCCAATAAAATGGCGGGAATGAGCAGCAGGGTCAAGAGCCAGCCCTCGCGGAAAAAATCTTTGAAAGTATAGCCACCCGAACCCATCACGATCACATTGACCGGGTGTCCGATCGGAGTGGGAAAGGCCAGCGAACATCCCAGGGCAATCGCCATCAGCAACATATGCGGATCGGTGCTGGTCGCTTTGGCGATTGCCAGACCGATGGGTGCCAGCACAATTGGTGCGGCAGCCTGTCCAGCCATGATGTTGGTCAGCAGCATGGTGACGAATAAAAGCAGTCCAACCAGAAATACCGGACTGGCACTCTTAGCGAAGCTCAATAACCCTTGCACGATCTGATCGCTCAGGCCGCTGGTCTGGATGGCTGTACTGAGCGGCCACATCCCGGCAATCAGAAAAATGGCTTTCCAATCGATCGATTGGTAAGCCTCGTCCATGCTCAGGCAGCCGGTCAGGATCAAGGCAACCGCACCGGCGATGCTGACCAGCGCGATCGGCAGCCAGCCGGTGATGGCCAGCGCCAGCGTCACCAGACCGATCACGGTCGCCAGGCGTGCTTTGTTGGGGCGCAGGATCGCTTCGGGGTCTTCCTCCAGTATGATAAAGTCGCGTTCCTGGTAAAGCATGCGCAGATTCGACGCCGCACCCTGCACCAGCAGCCCATCGCCGACCTGCAGCGGCATGCTGGCAAATCCCATCTGGATCGGTTTGCCGCCGCGCCAAAGTGCCAGGACTGTCAGGTTGAACTTCTCACGGAAATGGATTTCGCGCAGAGTCTTCCCGGTCAGATTGGAATGTGGCGCCAGGACGATTTCGCCCAGGGTAGCGTCACCGTTGGTGGCTTGTGCCAGTACTGGATTTTCATCCAGCAGGTTCAGGCCATAGTCATCGAGTTTTTCACCCGGCGGTTCCCCTTGGACCAGCAGCAAGTCCCCTTCACGTATGATCGTATCCGATCCCGGCGCGGCAATAAAATTGCTGTTACGGGCAATCCCTAAAACGTTCAGACGCACTTTCGTGCGCCACTCGCCCTGGCGGATGCTCAAACCGGCCATGGCGGAACCGCGTTGGACGCTCACTTCCCAAAGAGTCCTTGCCATCCCGTAGGTGCGCAGCAGCTCCTCGCGCAGGCGGTGGAAGCTGGAAGCCTGGTCGGCCGGGCTGCGGACGGGGAGCAGTTTGCGTCCGAGCAGGAGCACGTAGAGCACGACCAGGATAACCAGGGGAACTCCAACCGGGAGGAAGTCCAATACCCCAAAAGGAGTCAGACCTGCGTCCCGCAAGGCGCTGCTGGCGATAATGTTAGAGGTGGTAAAGATGGTCGCCATCCCGCCTGCTACAACACCATAGGCCAGCGGCATTAATAAGCGTGAAGGCGGCATGCGCACCTGGCGTGCCAGTCCCATCGTAGCCGGTAACAGCACGGCCATGGCCGCAATGTTGTTCATAAAGAGTGAAAGCGCTGCGCCTGAAAGCATGACTACAATCAACAAGCGCGTTTCCCCTTGCCCCGCCAGGCGCTTCATTTGTTGTCCCAGCCAGTAGGTGATGCCGCTTTGGTGAAAACCTTCAGCGATGATCGAAATGGCCATGATGGTGATCACGGCTGAACCGCTGAAGCCCGCCAGGGCGTCTTGGGCTGAGACCAGTTTGGTTACCCCCAGCGCAACCAACACCATCAAAGCGACCAGGTCTGGCCGCAGCCAGTTGCTGATCAGCAAGACCGTTGCAATGATCGTGATGCCAAGGGTAATCAGGGCAGGAGTGTTCACGCCGCCATTATACCTTTAGCTTGCGCCTGGAAATTGCAGTACACTTAAGAACAACTTGAATCATATAATTTTGGAGTGCCGTCATGTTATTGATAAAATCCGGAACCCTGATCACCGCTTCTGAGACTTTTGTGGGCGACATTTTAGTCGACAACCAGACCATTATCCAGATTGGCCAGGCCCTGCACCCACCGGATGCCGAAATCGTCGACGCCAGCGGCAAGCTGGTCATGCCGGGCGGTATCGATCCGCACACGCATTTCGACCTGCCCATGTTTGGCACGGTCTCATCCGACGACCATTACACAGGTCATAAAGCTGCCGCATTTGGGGGGACAACGACCGTGATGGATTTCGTCTCGTTCGATTTCCCCACTTTTCGAGAATCGGTTGCTGCCTGGAAACAAAAAACTGAAAAAGCAGCGATTGATTACTCTTTCCATATGAACCTGACGCGCTTCGACGAACAAATCGCCGCAGAGATGGCCTGGCTGGTGGATGCAGGCATGCCATCGGTGAAAGTCTTCACCGCTTACAACGGACGCCTGCGCCTGGCGGACGGGGACATCTTCCGCGCCATGCAGCGCGCACATGAGCTGGGTCTGCTCGTCATGGCGCACTGTGAAAACGGCGATGTGATCGAGCGACTGATCGAGCAGGCGCTGGCGGCCGGCCACACCAGCCCAGAGTGGCATGCCCTGACACGTCCCGCCTGGGGCGCGGTCGAGGCCGGGCTGCGGCTTTCCGGCATGGCCTCGGTCAGCGCTGCGAAGCTCTACATCGTTCATATGAACGCCGCCGGTGAAGTGGACATGCTGCGCTATGCCCGTGAACGCGGTGTCCGGGTCTACGGTGAGACCTGCCCGCAGTATCTCTTCTTCACGGTTGATCATCTGCGCCGCCCGGACGGGTCGAAGTGGGTCTGCTCGCCGCCGATGCGCAGCGAAGCCGATAACGCCCGCCTGTGGGAGGGGGTGAGCGACGGCACGATCGATACCATTGGAACCGATCATTGCCCGTTCTATTTTGACGGGACCCAGCCGATCCTCTACGAGGGGGAGCCGATCGCCATTCCTGGCAAGGAATTGGGAAATGGAGATTTCACCAAAATCCCCAACGGGCTCCCGGGCGTGGGAGATCGTCTGCCGATTTTGTGGACCTACGGCGTGCGCGCCGGGCGCATCACCTCCAACCAGTTTGTGGCATTGACCAGTACCAATCCCGCTAAGATTTTTGGCCTCTACCCGCGTAAAGGCGCACTGATCCCCGGCGCGGATGCCGACATTCTCATCTGGGACCCGGACAAAAAGGTCAAGTATGGTGTGGCTCATGCCCGGCATCGCACGGATTACAACCTATACGAAGGTTGGGAATTGGTCGGTTACCCCGAAAAAGTCTTCCTGCGCGGCCAGTTGATCGTGGATGGGGAAGAATGGAAGGGAGAGCGCGGCATGGGGCAATTCGTGGAGCGTGCGGCTGGGGAAATAGATTAAGGATCCAATCGCTTATTGGCACTTTAGAGCCGGTTGCAAACCGGCTCTAAATATTTTTTGAGAAATATCACACAATTAGGAAAAATAGGTCATTTAAAAATTAATCGCAATTTAATCGCAGAGTGCTATAGTAGCCAGGTGTCTTTAGGGGATTGCATAAGACGCGATATTTCATCCGCCTTGATTCCAACGGCGGATTTAATTATTCTCCACGCAACCCTGTTCGCGTTAAAGCCACGATCAGCTTGCAGTGACCGCCAACCTACTTTAGGAGGAAACGGCATGAAAAAAAAGGTCTCACGCAGAGGTTGTTTGATTCCAGTTGGGTTATTTGTCTTGCTGGCTGTGCTAGCGGCTGGCTGGTGGCTTTACTCCCAGACCCGTCAGGGTGTGACTGCCATGATCCCGCAGTCGCCGGTGTTGGTCGACCTGTTGAACCCTGCCAACGGTACGCAGGTTACCAGCGGGGAGCCTGTGACGGTGGATGCTCAGGCGCTGGGAATCGATCCGCTGGCTTCCCTGGAATTGTGGGTGGACGGCCAGCTTTACGGTCAGCAGGCATTGTCGGATGGCAGCGCCGGGCCGACCAAAGCAACCTGGACCTGGCCGGCTGCAACGCCGGGTATTCACATCCTGTTTGTCCGCGCACGTGACGTAAAGGGCCGTACCGGCCAGTCGACACAGGTCATCGTGACGGTTTCCCCGGGACTGACACAACTCCCGGCGGCCAAAGACGAGACACTCGCCTCGATCGGCCACCAATTTGGATTTCCTCCTGATCAAATGGCAGCTGCCAACCCCGGCCTGGATCCACAGCAGCCCCTCAGCCAGGGGCAGGACGTGAACCTGCCAACGGGCGGCAGCGGTGCGGGGAACGGCGGGGGGCCTCCGGCTCCGCCTGTACCACCCAGCGGACCGACACAGAGTCCCAAGTCTGCCCCCAATCCGCTGTCCTTCTGGTTGCAGGCCCACGTGTTCAACCTGATCTCGCCGCAAACCCAGCCAGCCGAGCCGGATTTGTCTGTCGGGGTAAATAATTGCAAAGTTCAGTTGTACATTACGCCCAAAAGCGACAATGCGAGCGGATTCATCGTCTATCGCTGGCTGGTGGGAGGACCGGGTTTTACCAAGGCGGCGACCCTCGGGCCGGGGAACGCAGGCGTGCCAATCCTGTTTGAAGACCCCACACCTCCGGAAAGCGGCGTGAATGCGCTTTATTACGTCGGGGCTTTCAATGCAGCCGGTGAAGGTCTCAGCAAACTGGTCGCCGTGGCAAGCTTTATGTATGATTGTAAGCCTGGCGGGAATGCCATCATCAATATGGTCCACTGGCAGATCCAAATGAAGGATTCAGTGGATCAAGCGTACTGCTATCAATCGAATGGCGATGGGACCTGGAAGCGCATGCCGGCTGACCCATTTTCTTTCTTCCCGGGACAGGCGGACGGGTACCAGGCCCTGATCCTGACTGGCGTGTCCCAAAAGGAGACACTCTCCCTGGAATGCTGGGGCTGGGCCGGCGGTGTGTTGAAATATCTGGGGAAAGGTCAGACTAGTTTCGAGACCTTCCAACCGCCTGATCAATTGACGATCGACGCCACCGGCTTCCAGGCAGCTGGGATTCCACAAGGGACTCCGCAATTGCATACGTTGGGCGGATCGCCGCCTCCCGGCGGGGAAAATCTGATGGTGCCGGCGCCTTATGCGCTGCGTGAGGCGACCAGTGTCTACGATTGCGCCTCGCACTACGGCGGGAATTTCCTGGCCAACCAGGTCTGCGATAAGTTAATTAATGGGCCGATCCAGGAATATTACACACTGGTCTGGGATTGGTCGCCGGTTAATACTACCTGCTGGCCGGGGAGTCCTTGCAAGCAGGTGGTAAACAAGATCGACGGCTTTAAAATCTACGAAATCGACCAGGGAAAATACTCCTTAGTGAAAGACATCCCCAACCCGGATCAAAAAGTGACTGCTGTTCCCATCCCCTGGGGTGCGCGCTGTTATGTCGTTCACGCGTATGCCAATGTCCCCCTGGTGGGCGTGATGAATTCTCTATTCAGCCAAATTTTCTGTCCCGGCCAGCAGCCGACTCCGCAGAAAATGATTCTAAAGCCTACGAATTTAATCACCACGACGGACAATTTTATAGTCGGCAAGTGCTCCGGCAGCGGTGGCCTGGGTGGAGAAAACGTCAACATGTCCGATGGCTCGAATGAGATTCTGGTCGGCCTGGATGAGTGGGTCGACCCGCCAAACGTCAGCGATTGCGTCGACCAGCACAACTATGCCGGCGGGATAAAATTTGATCTTAATGCGATTCCCAAATCATCGAGTGGGAAACCCCTGATCGTCAAAGCGACATTGCGCTTTACGAAAGGCAAATCTTATAACCTGTATAAGGAGAATACCGCCTCCAACGAAATTCCGCCCTTGTGTGCCACCACCCTGGGGTTCTCCAGAGTGGACTGGACCCAGTGGAATGTGGGTGATGCCCTTAATGGAAATACCCCCAGCCTGGGATCACCTCTTCAGATGACGCCGATCACGACGATTGTGCCTTATAAAAACGAGATCGATGTAACCGGTATCGTCAGTGATTGGGTATTGCATCCCGCATTGAACAAGGGCTTTGTCATGTCGTCCAGTTGGGATACTTTGGTTCAAAGAAACGTCATCGCGACCGATGCCAAACATCGCGAATGCTGGAACCATCTCAGCAACCTGGAACTGGAAATTCAATTTTTCACGCCTCCGCTTCCATAGAGCACGAGAAGGAGGAATACGAGATGAAGAACAAACACTTTACGATCGTCTTGCTGCTAACGGGAATACTGCTCGCTGCCTGTGGGCCTAGTCGGGTTGGCTATACCCTGGCAGAAGTGGTCGGCCCGCAGGCCTGGTTCGATGCCCCGCTGCCAAATACGGTCTGTTATCCGCCCAGCCCTTGCCAGGTCGTGGTCCATGGCAGCGACCCGGGTGGGCTGACGCAGTTCGAGTTTGTCGTCAATGGGAAGGTGGAATCGACGATTCCCTCTCCTGATACCCAGGACTCGCTGGTGACCCTATCCCACGCTTGGACTCCGCCCGGCCCCGGCACGTACGCGTTGCAAATCCGCGCGCAGAACAAGGGCGGTAAATGGAGCAATTTTGCCAGTACAACTGTGGTGGTTGGCAGTCAGGAGACGACTACACCTATGGCCACAGCCAGCCCCACTGCGACAATGACCCCGACATTACCATCGGGTGCGAGCATTTCGATTTTAGGCGTCTCAAGTAACCTCGTTTATTATCGCGGCAGTTGTTCACCAAAGGACCTGACCGTACAGGTCAATGCGGTCGATCCGGCCGGCATCAAGGTTGTGGTGCTCTTCTACCGGGTCAAGTCCAGCGACGGCAGCAAAATGACCGACTTCAACTCCAAGTCCATGAATCCGCAAGGGGGGGATGTTTATATGACTGCAGTCAACCCCGAAAGCGAGTTCGGTGGAGGAACGCTGGCTGGCTTTGGAGATGGCGTTTTGGAACTTCAGGCCGTCATCCAGACGAACAGTGGTGATACTTCCACACGCACAGCTCTGCTTTCCGCGGCAACTGTAACATCCTGTGGCGGCGGAGGCTCAACTTCTGGCGTACCGACGCTGATGATACCGCTTCACATTACGATCATTACACCCACGCCGGTGATCATTCATTAATCAGCGTGAGTGATCAGGTAATAGCAATCTGACAACATTCAGCCAGACCGCTTCCGTTTTTCAAGGCGGCGCGCACGCGCCGGGCGGCCTGGCTGTAGAGAAATAGCGTTCGCCGCGAGGCTTCCTGCTCCAGTGCCTGGAGTTGTTTCAGCATCACTTGAGGCTGGTCGAATGCCAGTAATGCCTCAACCAGACGGCTCTCGATGTAGGCTGTGCCACCCTCCGACTCGCCAGCAATATTTTCCAAAACCGCAGTTGCCTGGGCAAGCTTGCCTTGTCCCAGATAGCCAAGTGCCAGATGATTGTACAGATAGGTCTTCAATTGAGGGTCATCCCTCACTCCGGGCAGGGAAAGCGCTGCCTGCAGTTGTTCACAGGCGGAGGCAAATTCTCCCAACGCCAGCAATGCCATTCCCAGTGTATCCAGATATGACGCACGCCAGCGCATTTCGCCGGTGTCCTCGGTTTGTTTCAGCAGGCGTTCCAGGCTGCGACGAGCTTCTTTAGCTTTCCCGCTGGCCAGCAATACCAGGGCACGCTGGTTCTCGGTAGTCGCCTCACCTTGCAGGTCGCCGATCAGTAGCTTGAGTTGGCGGGCGCGATCCAGCCACTCCAGGGCTTCAGCCGGACGGCCCTGCAGGTGGTTGATTGCACCTAACGAGTTGAGAATTTTCCCCAAATTGAAAATGTCCCCAATTGCCTGCACCGCCTCGAGGATGCCTTCGTAGGTCTGGCGCGCTTCATCCAGTTCGCCCTGGTCGAACAGTAAAGCGCCGATATTGCTCTTGCAGCGAAAGGCTGTGCGCAGGTTGCCAGCCAGCAGGGCAGCTTCTTCAGCCTGGCGCCAAAACGCAATGGCGGCTGGCGGGTCACGACGGATGTGTGCCACAATCCCCAGTACATTGTAAGCCATCGCCCGGACGGAAGCTGCGCGCTGGACTTCGATGTAAGCAATGGGTTCGACTTGCTTCAGGCAGGCCTGTGCCGTGTCCCAGGCCTCGTCCAGGCGGGTCTGGGTCAAGCGTACAATGCAGCGGACCGCAGAGACTTCGGCCGATAGACCCGGGTCTGAGGCGGAAGCGGCCAAATCTTCGGCCTGGTTGCAGAGTTGATCGGCTTCGGGGACTTTGCCGTGCTGAAGCAGGCAACGCGCCAGGCGTAATTCCACGTCGGCGCGCTCATCCGCTGGAAGCCCCGCCTTGAGTGTCAGGGCCAAACTCGATCGAAAGTCGGATTCCGCTTCGCTGGCGCGGCGGCCGCTCATCAGCAATTGACCGCGCAGGGAATGGAGTTGCGCTTCGCGGTGCGGAGTCAGCTCCGGCGAGTTTCGCGTCTGGTCAAGTAAAGGAGCAATCAAATCGGCAGCGGCTTCGCCTTGCCCGCTTGAATCCAGATAAAACAGTGTGTCCTGCAGCAGATCCAAGGCCGCCTCAACATTTCCCGCCTGGACTTGATGGTAAAGCGCTTCAAGGGCATTGGTGCGCGAAGCTTCAAGCCAGTTTGCTGCCAGGGAATTTAATGAACGAAATAATTCCGGGCGGGTCTGTAAAAAGGCAGCCAGGTGCTCGCGCAGGAGCGGGTGCAGGCTGGCCTCGGCTGCGTTCTCCAGAAAGTGGCGGCGCTGCAAATTTAAGATGGTTGCATTTAGGTCTTCCACCAGGTTCTGGTCGCGCAGGCTTTCAGCCAGGTCAGCGTCGAGCAGGTTAATCGGCTGGCGAAAGATGGAGAGCAGGGAAAGCACATGCAAGTCTGAAGGGGTCAATCCCTCCAGTGCGCTTTCCATCACGAAGGAGGCGATCTCGCTTTGTGTGGCTAAACGCTCCACAAAAGAGTCCGCCTGGGATGGGTTTTGGAGCAAACCACTGGCAGCCAGGTGCATGAGCATTGGATTGCCCTGGGTCAAATGATATAGGGAATTGAAAGTTTCGGATGACAGGCGCACGCCTGACAGGGTCAATAATTGTTGTGCCTCCATCCCGCCCAGGCCATGTAACGGCAGGGCAGTCGCGCCTGAGAGTTCGAGTTGTTCGCGCGATATGAGCAAAAACATGCCTTCACTTTCGTGGATCAATTGTTCAAAAAGAGGGATGTTCTGCGAATTAAGCTGCAGGTGATGAAATTCGTCCACACAAATCAGCGGCTGAAGAGCTTTCAAATGAACCGCCAGTGAACTGATGCTGGTTGGTAGTGGCAAGTTACCCGGTTGCAGGAATATGGCGGCCTCTGTTTTTCCCAAGGAAGTTAAAAAGAGCGCCAGGCGGCGAATGAAGGTTTCAAGCGGGGAAGTGTCCAGGTTGCTGACCGTATGCCAGAAAACTGGCCGGGCAGTCAGCGCCTCACGCGCCAGCACGGCTGCCAGCGTGCTTTTCCCAACCCCCGGGAAGCCGTACAGCAGGAGGGCTTTTTCACTTGCCAGCGCGTCCTTTACTTGCTCGAAAGCCTCACGGCGCGGCACTTCGCTGCTTTGGGGGGGCGGGATAGCTTCCAACAAGCCCATATCTTCTGCGATGAAGGCCTCCGGGCTGCTAGCCTGGTGCGCCTGACGCGCCAGGTTGAGCAGGGTCTCAGCCAGTTCCGGTTCGGACTCCAATCCAAGCGCGGGAATGAAGCGCGGTTCCAGGATGGAGATTTCTGGCAGGCGGTGGTTATGTTCAAGCCGCGAGATTTGTGCTTCGCTGTACCCGACTGCCAGACACAGGTCGCGTTGGGTCAGTCCAGCGCGGCGGCGTAAGTATTTGAGCAGGGAGCCGAAATCCGTAAACCTTTGACTGGCATTTCCCAAATCTTGTTTCATACAAAGATTATACAAACTTTCAGGAAACTGGCAAGAAATGTCATGTTTTTTGCCACTCGTTTTGCTATGCTGGTAACAATGCAGACACGACGCGTGTATCGAAAATTAGTGCGAAGCAACGATGGACGCGGCTGGCAGGTCATTTGGGTCGAAGCACCGCAGGTGCTGCCCGAGGAGCCAGTTGCGCGTGCCATGCATGCCAAGGAGGATGCCATGAAAAAACGTTTTTCTCTGAGAGGATGCCTTGTGGGTAGTTTGCTGATTATCGTTTTGCTGGCAGCAGGCGGCTGGTGGTTCATGCGTTCCCAGTACCCGAGCGTGAACGCCCCGCCTTCGTCGCCAGTCCAGGTATTTCTGCTGACTCCCTCCAGCGGTGACGAGGTAAATGCCGGGGATTATGTCCCGGTGAATCTGCAAGCGGTCGGGCCAGAGCCAATCGTCAGCGCTGAGTTATTCGTGGATGGGAAATCCCTGGGGGTGGTCAGCGACTCACCTGAGAGTGCCTCCTGGTCCTGGCAGGCCTGGCCGACAGGTGTTCATACCCTGTCCGCACGCGCCAGCGCTGCTGATGGGCAGGTTGGGCAGTCGCAAACTGTGATCGTCAATGTCCTGGTCGGGGATGGGGAAATGCAGGTTCCGGCGGGACCGGGTCAGACGCTGGATCAGGTCGGGGCGGACTTTGGTGTGCCCCCGGACCAGATGGCGGACGCCAATCCGCAAATCAACCCGACCGATCATTTGAAAGCTGGGCAGCCGGTGCAGGTCCCAATTGAGGGCGGCGGACCGGGTGCGGGTGCTGGCCAGGGGAATGGAGAGCCTCCAGGTGGTGGCGGAAATCCCGGCGGCGGGTCAGAACCGGTACTGATCCACTGGCAATTCACACCGACCGAACCGGTCGACAAGTCTTACTGCTATACCTCCGCCGGCGACGGCAACTGGGAAAAGATGCCCAAGGAACCTTTCCAATTCTTTTTCGGTAAAGGGCCGACCAAATATCAGGCTTACGCCAAGGTGCTGACCCCGGATCAGCCCACCATCCAGGTGCAGTGCTGGGGTTGGTTGGGAGATTTACTCAAATTCCTGGGTGAAGGCGAGACCAAGATCGATCCGCTGAAGCCGCAAGATCAGGTGGTGGTGACAGGCGCAGGGTTCCAGCTAAGCGGATTTCCGGATTTTCCACCAGTACAAACACTCGGTGGCGGTTTGCCGACCCTTCCCTCGCCCTATGCGCTGCGCGAACCGCTCAATACCGCTGATTGCGCCAAACATTATGGCAACGTGTTGGCGGGCTTCGTTTGTGACGGGTTGCTGAACGCACAAGTGCAACAGTATCGGGTCCTCGAGTGGGAATGGCAGCCGGCGACCTGCTGGCCCACTGTTTCCAAATGTTGGTGGGTCAATGATATCAAGGGTTACCACGTCCATGAAATCGACCCTGCCACTCAAGCCCAGAAACTTCTCAAAGACATCCTCGATCCCAACCAAAAAGTGGCTGCAGTGCCGTTACCCTGGGGGTACCGCTGTTATGCGGTTCAGGCATTCGCCGACGATCCCGACAACCCCGGTCAGGAACTGGTTTCGGGCCAAACGGCATACTGTCCCGGCCAGCCGCCGCAACCGCAAATGACGGTGCTTACGCCAACCAAATGGTTGACGGCCGGCGGCCAGTGGATCCAGTCCGGCGATTGTGACACCTATGGCTTGGCTGATAACTACGTGGTCAAGAACCAGAATACAGGCTTCGGTAACCAGCCGGGAGAAGTCCTGGTCGGCAGTTACATTGTGGATAACAATGACGCTGATTGTTTCCGGCAGGGAGATTATTCCGGGGCGGTGGAATTCGGCCAGCCAGTCCTGCCGGAAGGCGCGGTGGTTCAAAAGGCGCTGCTGAAGTTCTCACAGGTCTTTACCGAATATAAAGCCAGCGGCGTGGCCACCAATTACACGCTCTTGTGTGTCAGCGCGGTCAGCAAAGCCAAGCAAGATTGGACCGGCCTGGGCAGCCCGATCCACTTCTACAACGATGATGTCCTGCTATCGCCAGCTTACAAAAGCCCGATCACTTCGCTGTCAGGCTGGGACAAGACACCTGAGGTTGACGTCACCAGTGCCGTCAACAACTGGATCCAGCATTCCGATCAAAACCACGGCTTTATCTTGAGCCCAGCTGAGGCCCTTTATCCGGCGACGGATGGCTCCGGGAGTTGTTTATCAGGAGTCGGCAATTTCCAGTTGGAAATCTACTACTTTGTCCCCTAGAACTAGCGGAGGTAAATCATGAAAGCAATGCGAAATTTGGTTTATAGTATATTGGCGGTTTTCTTGATCTCCGCCTGTGGTCCGGTTGCCCGAGGCACGGATCAAAATACGTCCGGTGTGCGTGCCTGGTTTGATGCGCCTTTACCCAATACAGTATTTTTTCCACCCAACCCCTGCCAAATCGTGGCACACGGCGCTGCGCCGGATGGCATCGCAATGTTCGAACTGATGGTCAATGGAGCCGCAGCCGTGTCCATTCCCAGCCCAGACATGCAGAATTCGCTGGTCACTTTGACGCAGGACTGTGGATTGTCTGAGCCGGGAGAATATATGCTGCAGCTACGTGCGCAGGATAAAAGCGGCAATTGGAGCGGATACGCGGAGACGAATCTGATCATCGCGGGAGCCGAGACACCGCCTCCCGCGACCGAGCCGCCGGCGACCGAACCCCCGCTGCCGACCCCGACCCCGACGCCTGCCGTAATCAGCGGCGTTTCGATCGAGAGTGTCTCGACCAACCTGGTCTATCTGGGCCGCGGAGACTGCGGACCGCTGTCGGTGGCCATCACCGCCCGTGCCAATGCACCCAAGAATATCAAGGTGGTGGTACTCTTCTATCGCTACCAGAACGGCAATTCCTCCAGCGATTTCCAGAGCATGGCCATGAATCCCCTCGGCGGGGACCAGTACCAGGCGACGCTCAATCCGACTTCCCTGCTGGGTGGCTCGGTACCCTTCGACCAGGGCACCCTGCAGTACCAGGTCGTGGTCCAGCAGGAGGATGGTGACACCTCCCTGCGTACGCAGGTCATGGCGGATATCGCCCTGAAGGCTTGCGGCAGTGTCAGCGCTGCCTGCTCCTCCTACAACGACGCAAGTTCCTGCCGGGCCGCTGGTTGTAAATGGGTCAGCATCCCTGCCATCGTCCCGACCTATGAATGCCAGAACCCCTAGGAGCGCTTCCTCGATGGATGCGCAGGTTGGTCTGACCGCTTGCTAATGTTCTCGATGCTCACGGTGCGGGCTGTAGAAATGTGCAGTCTGCACCGTGACGTATCTTTTGCACGCATCGGGTGAAGATTGGTTCACCGATAGATTGTGCCTAAGCTAAATTACTTGACGCTTTTGAAGGTAAGCATGAACAATAAGCTTGGAATCTATACCATCCTGGTTAGTGGCGCACTGGTCTGGGCCAGCGAATATTTTGGGCTGCCCCGGCTGGGATCAATTGCTCTCATGTTGTTCGGACTATGGGTGGCTGCAAATGGGGTGGGTGTGGCCATCAAAGGCCAGGCGGAGCTTGTCAACCTGGAGCAAAGCCGCTTTGAATCCTTATCAGGCGTCCCAGCAGGATTGTGGAGCGCAATTTTTATCACGGTTGGCCTAGGATTGATAATCTTTGGTGGAATGGATTTGTATTCCCCGGGTGGGGCTGAGAGATTCTTGTCTCAGGCCCTTAATTCGCCGTCAGGCACCGGGGTGCTGGTGGGTGTGATCGGCTTGATGGTGGCTGCCAATGGTGTGATCAGTCTCTTGTCTGGCAGTGCGGCTGCAACTGAGAAGGTCGGCCGCCTGCAGGAATTCGAATTTCGAGCTTCCGGGGTCTGGCACATGCTGGTCGGGACTCTGATGATATCTCTGGCGATGGCACTGATCTTGGTTCCCGGCTGGCTCAAGGCGGTCTTCGATTTTATCGTGGAGGTAATTAAAAGCTGGCTCCTGAGCCGGTTGTAGGATTACCAAAGACGATCAGTGGATTTGCAGCAGCTCCATCAACTTTGGATGCCCGGCATACACCCCACGATACTTTTCCGGTAACATGACCGCGATACGGCACATAATTTCATCTGTATAATCCTGCAAGACCTGGGTGTGATTTTCTCGGGGAAGGGGCGGGAGGCTGAAGGGTTTTCCGGCAGTTACCGTGACGTGTGATCGGCGCAGGCGCTTCATATTGCCAAAGATGATCCGGTCCTCTGTGCCCGCCAGAGCAACGGGGATGATCGGGTAACCGAGTTTGGTAGCCAGATAGCTCACTCCCGGTTTGCCTTCGATTAATGAACCGACGCGGCTGCGTGTTCCTTCCGGTGCGACGACCAAGACATTGCCATCTTTCATCAGCGCGATGATCTTGCGCAGGGCTTTCAGATCGGGGTTGAAGCGGTCGATAAAAATAAAATTGAAATATCGACCCACCCAGCGTGTGAGCAAATGGTCCTCCCACTTCTCGGCAACCATGACGTACATGTCCCAGCGATCGAGGACGTAAAATGCCAGGGCCGCATCCAGGATGCCGAGGTGGTTGGTGGCGATCAAAAAACTGCCGCCGCTGGGAATGTTTTCCAAACCAATGACTTCAACTTTAACAGCCAGCCAGATCACTGATCTGATAATAAAACGAATGAGGTTGCGCATGGGGTTATTTTACAACCTTTTAGAATTACACATGTGCGATTTTAGGCCAGTTTTCAAAGGTAAAACTATTATATGGTAATAGAAGTTACCAAACCCGGATTTTGCCGGCTGTTAATTTAGTTGGTTGTCAACTAACCAGGCAATATTTTCATGAATTTGCTTTAGGGTCTTGGGGGATTTTAAATAATAGACCCGCCGATCGGCGGGTCTATTTGCGCTTCGATTAGAAAAGATCCTGACTCTTTTCCTTCGATCCATATTTTTCCATGATGAGCTTAAAGATTCCAGCATCTTCGGGCGCGATTTTGACGATCTCGAAGCCGACGTTAAACACCGTCGGTTCAAGTTGATCTCGATGGCGCCATTTGCTGCGCGCTGTAAATGTCATTGTGGTTTTATTGGCAACCTCTGCTGTCAGGTCCATGCGAAGCCGGAAGTCCTTTTCGATTTCGAGTTCTTTTTGGCAGTCCAGCTTAAACCCGTTAGAACTGATATCGGATAAATAGCCAACCACTTCATGGCTTTTATCGTCCAAAACGCGCATATAG
The DNA here is from genome assembly GCA_963790075.1 of uncultured Chloroflexia bacterium. Taxonomy (GTDB): domain Bacteria; phylum Chloroflexota; class Anaerolineae; order Anaerolineales; family Villigracilaceae; genus CAYOUV01. Next base: position 709,282 of record CAWBNG010000003.1, on the reverse strand, counting down.
TACCCGAATTCTCTCCGTTTATTCTTTCGCTGTTCTGTCATCCTGGACTCCTTCCTGTAATTAATAGTATAGGGCAAGACAGGGTTGGATTCAACCACTTTAATTATTAAAAAAACATCCCGATTCCCGGGACGGTTTAGCATCCGGAATTGTGATGATGCCCTAGTCGGTTTTCAGGATATGCGTGACGATTGTCGCACCGGAGCCGCCGATATTTTGCGCCATTCCGATTTTCGCGCCGTCGACCTGGGTTTCCCCGCACTCACCGCGCAATTGCTGCACCACTTCGACGATTTGGTAGATGCCCGTCGCGCCCACCGGGTGCCCGCGGGCTTTCAATCCGCCGCGGGTACAGATCGGAATGCTGCCAGTTGGCGTGATCGCGCCATCCAGGCCCAGTCGGGGAGCTTCTCCGCGCTCGGCGTAGCCGCAAGCCTCCAGCGAAAGCGCTGTCATGATCGAGAAGGCATCATGCAGTTCGAAGACGTCGATCTGTTGGGGTTCGAGCCCGGCTTGTTCATAAGCCCGTTTGGCCGATTTGTAAGCGGCTGTCAGGTATAATGGTTCGGAGCGCTGGTGGATGGCCAGCGTGTCGGTCGCTACTGCGGATCCGGCGACTGCGACCACAGCGCTCCTGACCTGCCCGGCATCGTGCAGGGGGACGATGTAAGCCGCGGCTGCGCCGTCCCCGATGGGCGAAGCGTCCAGCAAGTTGATCGGTGAAGCCACCATGTGCGCCTGGTCGAACTCGTCCTGGGTGATGGCGAATTGCAGGCGGGCGTACGGATTGTGCACCGCATTGGTATGAGCGTTGATTGAAAAGGGGGCAAAATCGGCGTGTTTCCAGCCGTACTCGTGCATGTAGCGGCGCATGATCAGCGCGTTCAGACCAACGAAAGAGACCCCCTGCTCGGCTTCGTAGTCGGCATCAGCGGCGGTGGCCAGCGCTGAAGTGATGTCGTGCGGATGAATGTCGGTCATCTTTTCGATACCGACCGCGATGGCTGAATCCATTTCCCCGGAGGCGACCGCGATCAGAGCCGACCGAAAGGCTGCCGCCCCGGAAGCGCAGGCGGCTTCTATTTTTACAGCTTCGCTGCCCAGCATGCCGACCCAGTCGGCTATGTAAGTGCCCAGGTTGTTCTGGTGATCGACAATGCCCGAGAGCATGTTGCCTATGTACAATCCCTCGGCTGATTCGCGTCCGGCATCCTGCAGGGTTGCGAAGATGGCTTCTCCCGCCAGGTCACGCAAGGATTTGTCCCAGTGTTCATCGATTTTGGTTTGTCCGATGCCGAGGATGGCTACTTGACGCATGAATGTTCCTCTATATATTGCGCAGTGTCGCGAAAATTTGTCTGAAATCAATTATTTAGGCGGCCCGGATCGTATCGCTGTCAAAAAAAATTTATGGCCCGCGTCCCCAATTGTACTCCAATGCACGATCAAGCTGGATTGCACGAATTCAATCTGAAAGCCCGGCGCTTTTCCGCGCCAAAGATGATTGACAAAGCCTGTGGCAATCGCTAAGATACTACAAAGTGCTGCGTTGATATTTGAACCAAATTCCAAAGCATTCAAGCAATTCGATTAATATTAGTTCACGAAAAAATGCAGGAAGCAGTAATGAAGATAGGAGAACTCCATAATGGATGCGCAAACACGGGTCTGGTTCGATCAAGTACACCAGAATCTATCCCATGCGGGAGCAGATGGGCAGGCGATGGCTGCTTACCTGCACCGGCGCAGGGTGCACTTTGGTTTCAGGCAGCAGGACACGGGTGCAATGTGGCGTCCATTCAATCGCATTTATCTCAATTCACCGCAGTATTCACTTGAAACCAGCACGAATGATGCTTATATGTTGAGCCTGATTGCGCATGAAGCCCGCCATTTGCAGCAGGGCCTGTTGACCGCTTTTTCGGTTTATGGCGAGCTGGATGCCTGGAAGTTGGGTTTCCGTGTCTATAGGGATTTGGGCGGCAGCTTTCCAAATCCGGCCTTCCAGGCCATTCTGGATTTACCCTTTTCCGGCTCGCGGACAGTGCTCAGGCAGGCAGTGGTCTTGATGAAGGAATTCTCACCGGTATACCAAGCGGAAAAATTACCGCTCTATCCACTGACGCGTGAGGCCTGGTACTGGCTGACGCACCAGGAGATGTAATATAGAAAAGTTTGCATTCTGGAATGGCCCAGAATGCCCAACGTATTATCTAGGCTTGGATCAGGACCAAATCCGTCTGCGGCGCTCCCAGATACTGTGCGCCGTTTTCCGTTATTAACACGTCTTCTTCCAGGCCCACATAGCCGTAACCGGGTAAAGCCAGTCCCGGTTCGATGGTAAAGACATTGCCCGATTCCACCAGTTGATCGGGAGACTCGCCGTAGCGCTCCCATAGCGGACCCAGCAACGCGCCGCCGTCGTGCGCCACGCGCCCCAACTGGTGGCCGGTGGCATATTTGTATTCCTCAAAGCCTGCACCGGTCACCACAGCCCGCGCAGTCGCATCTACCTGTTTGCCGGGCAGGCCGGGTTTGAGCGCTGCACGTGCAGCCTCGATTGCCTGGCGGATAACATCGAATCCGTGTTGCACTTCAGGGGGAGCCTGCATCTCACCGGGACGCAGCACATAAGCCAGGCGCTGGATATCGGAGCAGTAATCGTCCTGTCGAACACCGAAATCGAAGTGTACAAGCTGTCCAGGTTGGATGGTTAATTCAGTTGGACCGCTGTGCCCGACGGGTGATTCCGGTCCGGCATTGACCATCGGGCATTGTACAATCTCCCAGGCTGTGCCCAGCCCGCGTTGATTTACCAGGCCATGGACGAAATCCGCTACTTCCAGTTCGGTCATTCCGATGCGCAAGAAAGCGAAGGTCTCGGAATAGATCTCGGCCGTGGTTGCGATAGCTTGGCGGATGCGTTCGACCTCGGCAGGGGACTTGCGTCCGCGCAAGGCGTTGATCACGGGTTCGGACGAGACCAGCCGTTCGGCGTAGGGGCTGCCCTTCAGGTAGCTGGTCAGCATTTCGTACATAGCGTGTGTCAGCCCGTCTGCGTGGACATTGTTACGGGAAGTGTTGACCGCGATCTGGCGAGGATTGATTTGTCGAATAGTCTCAACCAGTACATGGCTGATACCCGCGTCGTAGCCGATCACCTTGGAATAGACACCCAGTCGTTCTATTCCCTCGGCTTCGTAACGCCCGACGATAGCGATGCGTTCGCCCGAACGGGTCAGCATGAGCGCGCTGGGCCAGGTTAGGTCGCCGAGCCCAAACAGAAAATCCATTGTCGGGTCACGCACGCCGGATGTCTCACGCACAAAGGTTATCCACAGGTCGATTTCTTTTTCTTTCAAAATATCAATTGCCTGGGTTACTTTTTCCTGGATTAAAGTCATCATCTACCTCCTGTTGGAATTGAATGATATTATTTTAAGATCATACTGGGAATTAAGGTTAGGGCAATTATCGCCATTTTCGAGGCGGTCGAACCCTAAGATTGCCTATTATGTCGTCGGGGAGATCCTTTTGGCTGTGGATCTTTGACCAGCAGAAGCAGCACGATGACTGTCAGGAATCCCCCGATTGCCGAGACCAGAAATGTGACCGGATAACCGGAGCGATCAGCCAGTAAGCCGCCAAAGATCGGGGCAAGGATGGCGGCCGGTGCGATCAGGGTATTCGACATACCGATGTAGACCGGGCGCTCTGCTTCTGTGCCGAACTCGACCGTCATGGTCATGGCAATCGTCCAGCTGGCCACGTTCGCCAGGGCGGACAGGACCATCACCAGATAGAACCAACCCAAGCTGGAGGCTTTCCAGGCCAGCAGATTGCCCAGTATCGAACCCATGATCCCCAATGTCATGGTCAATCGATGACTCCAGCGGTCTCCCAGCCAGCCCATGATCGGATTGGCGAAAATATTGGTGATGGTCATCGTGGCGGCCATGATCCCGGCGGTGATGTCGTCCATGCCAAAGAACTGTACGGCATAAATGATATAAAATGCAAGGCCCATATTGGCAATTTGGACAGTCATGCGAGAAAGCAGGAACCAGCGGAAATTGGGATCGCGCCGAAAGATGCTCCGCGTGCCCTTCCAGAAAGGCGCCTTTTGTGCAGGGATAACTTTGGCAAGGTCTTCCGGTTCGCGCGTCATGGAAAGGAATACCCATGAGACGGCCATCGCACCACAGGTGAGCAGGAAAAGCAGACTGAAATCAGTTCTATCCGAGGTGCTGGCAAGTAAAAAGCCGGCTGCAATCGAACCGATGCTCAAAAGTGCATTACCCGCGGCGGCCTGGCTGCCGAAAAATGTCCCGCGCAGTTCTCCGGGGATGATTTTGGCGATCATACTCTGCCAGGGATTGGCTGCCACACCGCCCCCCAATCCCTGCCAGGCCAGCATCAGAAAGGTCAGGATCAGGGCGACCTGTTTGCCCAGCCCCGGTAGGAACCAGGCGATGAGCGCCAAGCCTAAAAATGGGATGCGTTCGTGGATGGTCAGCAACAGGACAGTCGGTTTGTAGCGTCGCAAACGCGCAATCCAACCGGCAGTCATCAGTTGCGGTAATTGCCAACCGACGTTATGCATGGCGGGCACCAAGCCAATCAGCAATGCGGAAGCCGTCATGCGGCCGACAAAGATCGGAATAAAAGCCGAAAAGGAACTAAATCCCAGGGCCAGTCCAAAAAAAGCACCATCAAACAGATTGACGGTGAAATTGTGACGCAGGTTGGAGCGGACTTCTTGCTCGAGGGGGGGCACTGGTGGGAACACGGCAGGATTTTAACCGCTTTCGAAGATTTTGGGGCTTGACATTGCCTTCGAGTTTGATAGAATATAAACGAACGTTCGTTCATTTATTGGAGTGCATATCGGATGGATACGGAATCATTGAGTAAAGGCGAACGAACCCGCCAGGTAATCCAGGATTCCGCCTACCGCCTGTTCCTCGAGCAGGGATATTCGGCCAGTTCCATGCGCCAAATCGCCGAAGCCGCCGGTCTGGCTGTGAGCGGGATTTACAACCACTTCACTGGCAAAGAAGAGATATTTGAAGCCATCATCCATGACAAGCATCCCTACAAACAGATCCTGCCGGTGCTGATCGCCACGCCGGGTGTCACGACGGAGGCGTTCGTCCGTAATGGCGCCCAGGCCCTGGTGGACGAATTGGGGCGCAGACCGGATTTTTTGAAATTAATGTTCATCGAGATTGTAGAGTTCAATACCGAACATCTGCCCGGTATTTTCGAGGAAATCCTCCCGCAAGTGTCGCCGTTAGTTCAGCGACTGCAATCCCCCGAAAATTCAATCCGATCGATTCATCCAGCCCTGGTCCTGCGCGCATTTTTGGGGATGTTTTTTTCCTTCTACATGACCGAAGCCATGCTTGGAGAAACCATGCCGGCAGAATTGCGGGAACATGGTTTTGAATCATTTGTCGATATTTTCTTACACGGTATTCTTTTACCAGTTGCTGAGGAGTAGACATGTTTGAGAAACAGGCACTGCATTATATCTTTCTTGGTTTTCTGCTGGCGGGTGTGCTTGCGTTTGCCAGGGGAAATGTGCTCACAGGTCAGTTATGGGGCATAGGAACACCGATCTGGCTGATGCTTGCGATTGCGGTTCCGATTGTGCATCAAATTTGTGTCTGGTTTGTCTGGCGGGTTGAATTGCATCACCAGCTGTGGACGCGCTGGTTTGGAGAAAAAAGTTTTTTAATCTATGGCGTCGGCTTCATGCTGCTCTTCATCGCCCGTCCGCTGACCCTGATCGCGCTGGCAATTTCGAACCGCGGGACGTTGCCGCTCAACCCCCTTCTGGCTTATCTTTTGGCAGCCTTATTATTGGTCCCGTCGCTCTCTGCACTGGTATCGGTGGGAAAGTACTTTGGCTTGAAACGCGCTCTGGGCATTGACCACTTTGACCCGGCTTATCGCAAAATCCCATTCATAAGACAAGGTATCTTTAAGTACACCTCTAATGGAATGTACAAATTCGCTTTCCTGCTTTTGTGGGTGGTTGGGCTGCTTTTCCTTTCGGAAGCCGCTTTGCTGGCAGCAGCCTTCAGCCATCTTTACATCTGGGTTCATTATTATTGCACGGAACTGCCGGATATCCGGCGTATTTACGATTCGCCATCCGTGGTGGATTAAACAGTTAGGAGATCTATGAATTCTCGCCTGCTCTCCATTATCCGTAAGGAATTTATCCAGATTACGCGCGACGTGCGCACCATGATCCTGATCTTGATCATCCCGATCATGCAGCTCTTCCTGCTCGGGTATTCGGCCACCAGCGATGTGCGCAACGTGCCGCTGGCAGTCTTTGACCAGAGCCATAGCCCCGAGGCGCGCGCTTTGCTGGACGCCTATCGCGCGGCGGATTATTTTCAAATCGCTTACGATGTCAGTTCGGAAGCGGACATCCGGCAGTTGATCGAGCGTGGACAGGCCCGGGCCGGGATGATCATCCCGCCTGACTATGCTGTGCGCCTGGCGCAAGGTGATGCCCAGATATCCTTTGTACTGGATGGCTCTGACCCGACGGTCGCCTCGACCGCTTTTTCAGCGGCCAGGTTGATCGGTCAGAATTATGCCACCAATATCCTGCAGGAACGTATCGCCCGCAGCGGCAAACCGATCGTCCTCATGCCGCCGGTCGAGATTCGCACACAGGTCTGGTACAACCCGGATCTGGTCAGTTCCTACTTCATGATTCCCGGCGTGATCGGCATGATCCTGTTTTTTATTACATCTCTTTTGACCGCCACATCCATCGTCCGTGAGCGCGAGCGCGGTACGATCGAGCAGTTGATCGTTACCCCCATTCGCTCATGGGAACTGATTGTGGGCAAGGTGCTGCCCTACGTCATCCTGGCCTTGCTGGACACCCTTGAAGTCCTGGCAATCGGTCACTGGTGGTTTAAGGTTCCCATCCGTGGCGATCTGGGATTGATCGTCTTGCTTTCCGGATTAATGTTGCTCTCCGGCCTGGGGATTGGCCTGTTTGCCTCCACCATCGCCAACACCCAACAGGAGGCCATGCTGACGGTCTGGATGACGCTGCTGCCATCGATCTTCCTCGCTGGCTTCTTCTTCCCAATTGAAGCCATGCCCAAGCTCTTGCAATGGGTGTCTTACATCGTCCCGCTGCGCTATTACCTGGTCATCATCCGCGCGCTGTTGCTCAAGGGCGTTGGGTTGGCGGCCATTCAATCAGAAACCATCGCCTTGTTGCTCTTCGGCGTGTTCATTATGCTGGCTGCTTCGCTGCGTTTCCGCAAGCGCCTCGATTAACTTTCAAGGAGTTTCCTCATGGCACACAAACGTCCTCCTGTTTCTGTAATCCTCCTGGTGGTGGCGATCCTGGCCGTGTCTGTCTGGTACGTGGTGATCACTCAACAGCAGAAAGCTGGTGATGGAACACTGACCGCTTCCGGGACGGTCGAAGCTGTCAACGTGATCATCTCCCCCGAACTGGGCGGGAAAGTCGCTGAAGTTTTCGTAGATGAAGGCGATATGGTCCAGGCCGGGGCTCAACTCTTCCGGTTGGATGATGCCCTGCTCCGGGCACAGCGTGAGGTTGCCGCTGCGGGCTTGGATTCTGCTCATGCCAGTTTGCCCACGGCGCAGGCTGCGGTCGATGCGGCGCAGGCCCAGTATGAGCTGACCCTCAAGGCGGCGCTGGTTGAGGAACAGGCCGGTCGCACTGCTGATTGGCGCCAATCCAAACCGACCGAATTCGATCAGCCGACCTGGTTCTTTGATAAACCCGAGCTGATCACCGCTGCTCAGGCGGAAGTTCAGGCTGCGCAGGACGCACTGACAAAGGTACAAGAAAAACTGACCTTTGTCGAGCAGAAATCGTCCAGCGGCGATTTCTTGATGGCCGAGATAGACCTGGCCAAGCGGCGCCAGGCTTTCGAGGTGGCCAAAGAAGTGCTCGACCGTACCAATGGTGCTGACCAGGACTTGCGTGATTCGGCCCAGACGGCCTACGACGAAGCCAAAGCTGACCTGCAGGATGCCCAAAAAGCCTACGATGATGCCCTGACCACCGATGGGAGCACCGACATCCTGACCGCTCGTGCCGACGTGACCGTCGCCCAGGAGCGCCTTGACACCGCCCGTGACAAACTGGATGCCTTGCAAACTGGTGCCCGGTCCCCGCGGGTGAAGGCAGCTGAAAAAGCTGTCGCCCAGGCCGAGGCCGGCCTGGCGCAGGTGCAAACAGCCATCAAGCAGGCTGAGGCGCAACTGGCTCTGATCGATACGCAACTTGCCAAGCTGACGGTTACAGCTCCGGCCGACGGCGTGGTGCTGACCCGCAGCGTCCAGCCCGGCGAAGTTCTCTCGCCCGGCAGCCAGGCCTTTATTCTGGTGCGTCTCGATGATTTGACCATTACTGTCTATGTCCCCGAAGATCGCTACGGCAAGATCAGCCTGGGCCAGTCTGCCGATGTGAGCGTTGACTCGTTTCCTGGTATGACCTTCCATACGACGGTGGTTTACATCTCAGATCAGGCTGAATTCACTCCGCGCAATGTCCAGACCGTGGAAGGTCGCAGTTCGACCGTTTACGCCATCAAGCTAAAAGTGGACGATCCATCCGGCAAGCTCAAAGCTGGCATGCCGGCAGATGTGACCTTTAAGTAAGGTTGCTTTATCGATTGGCTGGTTTGATGAACAAAGAACGCTTAATCTGGTGTAATTTGATCCGGCCGGTGCAATGGCTGCACCGACGGCTGTATGCCTCCGGACGAACGGCGATCCTGGGTAAGATCGTTTTGCTGCTGACCACCACCGGACGGAAGACCGGCCAGCCGCGGGTCACACCGCTCCAGTTTTCAGAGATCGAAGGCAAATTTATCGTCACCTCCTCTCGCGGCCAGCGCGCGGATTGGTTTCGTAATATCCTGGCTGATCCGCAGGTACGGATCCAGGTGAATCAGCGGCAATCCTATGCACGAGCTGAGCCGGTCACCGATCCGGTGGCGATCGCCGATTATCTGCAGGGCTGGCAAAAGCGCCACCCCCGCATGGTTGGGGCGATGATGCACTTGCATCGTCTGCCATCCAAACCGACGCGCCTCCAATTGGAAGACCTGTCGCGCTCGCTGGCGATGGTCATCCTGCATCCTGTGTCGCAAAATGGAAGTTCTCGTGAATGACAGTATCCTGATCCAGGCAACGAATTTAGAAAAGCACTTTGGCGAAGTCCGCGCTGTGGACGGAATTGATTTACACGTCAATGCGGGCGAGATCTACGGTTTGGTCGGCTCTGACGGTGCTGGAAAGACGACTACCATGCGTCTACTGGTCGGCGCGTTCCGGCCGGATGCAGGACAGGTAAGCGTTTGCGGCTATGACATGTCCCAGCAGGTCGAAGACGGACGGGCGCAGCTTGGTTATCTTTCGCAGCGTTTTTCGCTTTACGAAGACCTGACTGTTTTGGAAAATATCCGCTTCTTTGCCGAAGCGCGCGGTCTGTCTGCCAGGGAATGGTACCCCCGCTGCATGGAAATCCTGGCGTTTGTCGGATTGGATGCTTTCAAAGACCGTCTATCCGGTCAGCTTTCGGGCGGCATGAAGCAGAAACTGGGCTTGGCTTCGGCGCTGGTCTCACGTCCACGCGTGCTGCTGCTTGATGAGCCGACCACCGGGGTGGACCCGGTCACGCGTCAGGATTTCTGGCAGTTGTTGATCCAGCTGGTTAATACGACCGGCCAGCAAAATGGAGGCGTAGCCGTCATCCTTTCCACGCCTTACATGGATGAGGCCGCCCGCTGCAGCCGGGTGGGATTTATGCGCGCCGGCCAGATTATCGCAGAAGGAACACCCGCTCAGTTACGCGATACGATCGCGGATCGCATCGTTGAATTGCGTGGCCAGCCGATCGGATTGCTCCGCCGGATCGCCGCCCAGGACGCTGACGTGGAAGACGTGCAAGCCTTCGGGGATCGTCTGCACCTGCGGATACGGGAGGGGCGGACCGCAGCGGCAATCAGGCGCCTGCAAAAGACGGTCCCGGCTGCGGGCGGCAAGCTGACGGGGGTGCGCCCGATCCGGACAACACTGGAAGATGTCTTCATCGCCCTGTTGGAGAACAAAGAAACCGATTCCGAAGGAATGCAATCCATGAATGGAGTCCCGCAATGACCGAACCGGTTGTGTTGGTTGAAGGATTGACCCGCAAATTTGGTGACTTCATTGCCGTGGATCACGTCTCGTTTGAAGTCTACCCTGGAGAAGTGGTCGGCTATCTTGGCCCGAATGGCTCGGGCAAGACTACCACCATCCGTATGCTGCTCGGTTTGCTGAAGCCGAGCGATGGAAAGGCAAGTGTACTGGGTTACGATGCCTTCAGCCAGTCGGAAGAGGTCCGGGCAAGGTCCGGGTATATGTCGCAGAAATTTGCGCTTTACGATGATCTGACGGTTTGGGAAAATCTGTCATTTTACGGTGGTGTGTATGGCATCACCGAGCGGGCGCGCATCACTGAGACCCTTGAATTGGTCGGGTTGAAAGGCCACGATCGCGAACTGACCCGCGACCTGTCTGCGGGCTGGCGGCAGCGACTGGCGCTGGCGATTGCCCTGGTCCACCGACCACGGCTGTTATTCCTGGACGAGCCGACCAGCGGCGTGGATCCAGCAGCCCGGCGTGTCTTCTGGGATTTGGTCTATGAACTGGCCGGGCAGGGTGTTACAGTCTTTGTCACTACCCATTATATGGACGAGGCGGAGTACTGCGAGCGCGTCGGTATCATGCGCGCAGGAAAGCTGTTGGCTATCGACACTCCCGAAGCCCTGAAAGCGGGAACCATCCCCGGAGCGGTCTGGGAAGTGTATGCCTCACCTTTACAGATGGCATTGGATAATTGCGCTGATTGCAAAGGGATTCTGCGCGTTGGGTTGTCCGGGGATCATTTACGCTTGATCACTGAAAAGGGTTTGAACGCCCGACAAGTCGAGCGCAAGCTGAAAGACATCGGATTGACAGTCCAGGCAGTTCAGCAGGGTGAGCCAACCCTGGAAGATGTGTTTTTATCGCTGGCCAAAGGATAAGCAAGAGCCGCGCATTTCAAATGCGTGGCTCTTTTTTTGAGCAGCAGTGGTCTTACTGCTGTTGGATTGGCTCAAGCGGGATAACGACCGCCATGATCAGGTAGGCGATCAGGATGCCGGGGCCGGTCATGAAGAAGGCCAGCAGGAACAGCAGGCGCACAACGGTGGGGTCAATCGTAAGGTAATCGCCCAGTCCGGAACATACACCCGCAAGCATCTGGTTCGAGCCACTGCGGTACAATTGTCTGTAGTTTGTATTCATGATTAATCTCCTTGTTCGTTTTCTATCTCTACCTACGCAAGGATTATGGGAAAGTTGCAGCCAAAAATGGAGCCGGAACCCATCCATTTTATTGGGGAATCGATCGAGGTTCGTTTTGTCTCAGCACCGGTCCTGGAGAAGAAACCCACCTGCCCGGATGCGTTCATCTGGAATGGTGAGACCTTTGAGGTGATCGAAATGTTGGCCGAGTGGTCTGATTTCGAACGCCGCGGACAATTCGCGCGAAATATGCGCCCCACGCATGCAACCTCCGCCGAACGGCGGGGTTCGTGGGGCGTCGGACGTTTTTATTTCCGGGTCAGGGTCGAGGGGGGCAGGGTGTTCGAACTGTATTACGACCGCCAGCCAAAGGGGACAGACCAGCGCAAGGGTGGCTGGTTCCTGTATCGCGAACTGGCTGATGAAAAGCCTGCCAAATGAATGCTAATTTTTAATTTTGCGGCTTTCGATGAAATTTGCCAGGGCGGCGTAGAGCAGGAAAAGTCCGATCAAGAGCAGGAAAATACCTTGCGCTCCGGCCCATTTGATCTGCCAGGCGCCAAAGGCTGCAAAAGCGGCTCCCGACAGGAAATAGAACAGTGCACTGCGCAGGTAGTTGCCCTTCACGCGTTTCGAATTGGCAATATTTTGTTCAAACATCTGATTGATCAACCGCACCTGCTCTTCATGGCGGTCCTTGCAAGCCAGGCTATCATCCACCAGCGCAGCGCAGTCCGCGCACAGTCCGCGCTGACAGTGCTTGCAGGTGCCGACGGCCAGGGTGGCGGGATGGTAGTAACAGTTCATGGGAATATTATATAGCTAATGCCCTGCAAATAACGAATTACAGCCCTGTCCGGTCATTCTCCAAGGATTTGCACAACCAGTTCGCGTCTTCGTGGGCGGGTATCGAAATCGACGTAGATGATCTGCTGCCAGGTTCCGAGGGTTAAACGGCTTTCCACCAAGGGGACAGTCAATGACGGTCCAAGCAGAGCCGCCCGGACGTGAGCATGACCGTTGCCATCATGCCAGCGGGCGTTGTGGGCGTATTCCCGGTCAGGCGGGATGATTTCGTCGAGCAGTCGGCGCAAGTCAGACAGCGCGCCGGACTCGTATTCGATCGTGGTCAGTCCGGAAGTGGCCGACGGGCAAAAGATCGTCGCTGTGCCATTCGTCAGGCCGCTTTTGGCAACGAAGCCGCTGACCTGGTCGGTAATGTCCAGGATGTCGGCGTTACCCTGGGTTTCCAGCCGCAAGTGAAAAGTCTGGACGGGCATTTAAACTTTTTCGATCGGGTAACGCAAAATGGTGCGGATTTTATCGGGCTTGGCGCGGCGCGGATCGCTCAAATAGATTTCGTGGTGTTTGCCGTTGATGCGGTAACCATTGTCAGTTGCGAAATCCTTCAAGCGGGCGATGGTCATCGGCTCCAGATCATACGCACCAACGTGCAGGATTTGCATGCACAATCCCTCTTCGAAAGCTTCGAAACGCAGTTGCCCAAGGGCGGGAATTTCACCTTTTTTCTCGCGCAGGCTTGAGATCGCTTCCTGGTACATTTTCTGATCGATGTGATCCGGCTGGACGATCATCAGTGTGAAACGCCAGTCTTCCTTGCGGTTGAAGTCGAATTCTCCTGACTCGGTCCACCACAAACCTTCAAGTGCCATAATTTTGTAATTGATCGGTTTGGCCTCACGCAGTTTGGACATAAACTTAAGGGTGTATGTGATCCCGTAGAGCACATTCAGTGCTTCCTGAAAGTTCTCAGACTGCTCAGGGATTTGACCGTCCTCGATCCGCCCGTCGATCATGGCAAACTGGAAGCGCGGTACGGTTACCACATCCACACGCCGGGCGGACGGCGCGTATAACTCTTTCCATTCTTTTCGCAAGTCCAGTTTTTCCATGCTCTACTCCATTCGCAGGTAAGCCCTGTTCCAATTATACAAAATTATATTCCTAAAATTCATCCACATCTGGTGGGCGCGCGCGGCTGTGGGCAGTGTAGAAGGGTTTGGGATCGGCCAGAAAAGTTTCCAGGCAGAATTCGGTGCAGAAATAAATCGTCCGGCCCTGGTATTCTGCTTTGTGATGATAGGAATCAAGCCGGGCGATGGTGCGCCCGCAGACCATCAAACGAGTTTCTGGTCCCTCCTGGCCCGGCTCGATCGAAAGGGTTTTCAATTGACCTCCGCAATCAAAATCTCGAACGGCGCCATAGACAGCGCGGGAAGCGAGAGCTGCCGTTCTGCTGCCGCGCTTGAAAATACCAGGCTCGCAGTTTGGTGTGTCAGGTTTGAAAAGTCGATTTCCAACTGGTTTTCATGGAAATTGAGAACCACCAATATGGTTTGGTCGGCTGTCTGGCGCAGGAAGGCCAGGTAGGCTTCAGATTGCGCGTGCAAGGGTTGGTACGTACCGGTGATCAAAGCTGGCGTCGCCCTGCGGACCGCGATCAGGCGCCGGTAGAAATTGAGCAGGGAATCGAGGTCTCGATCCTGGTCTGAGACATTGACTCCTTTGGCGAAGTTCGGATTAATTGGCAGCCAGGGCTGGACATTTGCTGGGCAGAATCCGGCGTTTGGGGTGTTCTGCCACTGCAGCGGCGTGCGTCCCTTATCGCGGGTTTGCTGCGCGGCACTGCGCAAGGCTTCAGCCGGGTCGAGGCCCAGTTCGTCCACAGCGGCCTGGTAATACCAGGTTGCCATGCTGTCCTTGAATTGCGAAATGTCGGTCAGGATGGTGTTCGTCATGCCGATCTCTTCCCCGTTGTACAGGAAGGGTGTGCCTTTAAGCGTCAGCAGGGTTGCCAGGGACAAGCGGGCTAACTGTTCGTCGTGCTCTCCGTCGCCGAATTGGCTGTAGACGCGCGGACTGTCGTGGTTGCCAAGCGTGTTGCACGGCCAGGCGTTCTTCGAGACCCTGGACAGGCCGGCCAGCCGTTCAGCCTGGTTTGCGCGGATGTGGGCGGGGGTCAGCCGGTTCGTGCGCATCAGCGGGAAGTTGAAGACCAGCTGTAATTCGTCCCGGCCGTCCCCCAGGTAGGCCAGATCCTCATCCTCGCCGACCAGCATGCGCTCGCCGTCATACTCGTCCAACACGGCGCGCAGTTCCTTCATCAGTGCGTGCAAACCGGGTTGTCCGAACTGGTGCACGAACATCTCTTGCCAGTAGCGCTTCACATGCTCGCGCTCGGCCGGGGTCCTGGCCAGGTCCGAGGCCAGACGCAGTTCCGCCAGAGTCAGCGGTACAGAGTGCGAGGGCAAACTCGGATCTTCGAACAAGGTTCCGATAGCATCCAGCCGGAAGCCGTCCGCGCCCAGGTCGAGCCAGAAGCGCACAGCTTGCCACATGGCTTGCTTGACTTGCGGGTTGTGCCAGTTCAAATCCGGCTGTTGCTGCATGAAGTAGTGATAATAATACTGCCCGCGCTCGGGGACGTAAGTGAAGGCCGGGCCGTCGAAACAGGATTGCCAGTTGTTGGGCGGTTGGTCGAACCAGACGTACCAGTCGGATTTGAGGTTGTCGCGGCTGGATTTGGATTCCAGAAACCAGGGATGTTGATCAGATGTGTGATTGAGCACCAGATCCAGGATGACCCGTAATCCGCGTGCGTGCGCTTCGTGCAGGAAGGTTTTGAACTCCTCCAGGCCGCCGTACTCCGGGGCGACGGCGGTGTAGTCGGAAATATCGTACCCGCAGTCGTACATCGGGGAGGGGTAGTGCGGCGATAGCCAGAGCGCGTCCACACCCAGCGACTGGAGGTAATCCAGCTTTTCGAGCATACCTTTGAAGTCACCGATGCCGTCGCCGTTCCCGTCGGCGAATGAGCGCGGATAGATTTGGTAGAAGACGGCGCGTTGCCACCATTTAAATTTTGTGTCTATCACTGCTGGCCTCGATAAAAAAATTTGAACCCATTTTGGCAACCTATTTTTGCGTGCCGCGTTGAATGACTCTATCGCCATACTTCTGACACAGTTCATCCACGGCTTCCTGCAGTCGGCGGGCTTTCTCCGCATCCTGGTCCCATAACTTTAGCTGGCGCAGCGGCGATCCCAGACCGCTGACGCCAACCCCGATCAAACGCACAGCCTGCTGCGATTTGCGGACTTTTGCCATTAAATCCAGCGCCGTAGAAGCGATTTCGTCGTCCTGGTCTGTTGGCATGGGCAGGGTCACCTGGCGTGTCAGGGTTGTGAAATCAGGCCAGCGGATCTTGAGCTTGACCGTCGTCCCGGCTAATTCGTTTTTGCGCAGGCGGCGTCCAACCTGCGCGGACAGTTCACGCAGGGTGCGCTGTAGGGTGGCCTCATCGCGCACGTCCCGCGCGAAAGTGATCTCCTGACTGATGGATTTAATGTCGCGCTCGGTGGCGATCGGGCGCTCGTCAACTCCCCTGGCATGCCGGGCCAGATCGCGTCCGTTTTCGCCAAAACGACGAATCAAGTCCTGCTCTGGCCAACGAGCAATATCGCCGATGCTGTGGATGCCCAGGTCGGCCAGCCGCGCGGCTGTCTTTGGCCCGACGCCCCACAGCATCTCGGATGGCAGCGGGGCCAGGAAGGCAGCCTCCTCACCAGGCGGTACGACGGTCACGGCGAAGGGTGGGCCAACCGGGGAGTGTCCCGCGACATCACCTGACCCAGCGCTTAAAGCGCCTTTCTTACCGACCTCAGTGGCGATCTTGGCTACCAGCTTGTTGGTGGCGACGCCGACCGAGGCAGGTAACTGTAGTTCATCCCGGATCTGAGCCTGGAGCCGCCGGGCCAGGGCTTCACCGGGTTCGGGCAGGTCGCTGAGATCCAGGAAGGCTTCATCGATCGAGATTTGCTCGACCAGCGGTGCCAGATCATGCAGACGCTGCATAACCTGTTTGGAAACCTCGCTGTAATGGCGGTGATGCCCTTGGACAATCACCAATCCCGGGCACAGCTTGAGCGCACGGGTCATTGGCATGGCTGAACGTACCCCGAACTGTCGCGCTGCGTAAGAGCAGGATGCCACCACGCCGCGTTCATCAGGCCGTCCGCCGACAGCGAAAGGCTTGCCGCGCAAGGAGGCGGTGCGATTTTCCTCCACAGCGCAAAAAAAGGCGTCCAGGTCGAGGTGCAGGATTTTGCGAGGCATAAACCAATTATAACGGTGGCTGGACAAGGCGTGGACCAGACCGCTCTTGTGGATAATTCAGTCAAGAATTCTTAAAAAATTTGTAACGAAGTTAGTGTTGTGCGAAATGGCTGCATGCGCTATTATTAAGGTTAAATCGGGAACATTATCGAATACCTGATCGTCTTAGGCATGGTTCTTTGACGAGAACTATGTTAGATTGCGCTTGAGCGCAGGTTGTGACGAGGAGAGTTGCTTATGTTATCACGACGCTTATTTACCTTTTCTGTACTAATTTTGCTGCTGGCCGTACAATTTGTCCCGGTAGAGCATGCGGCTGCGGCCAGCTACTGTGACTGGGCTCAATTTGTGGCTGATGTCACCGTGCCTGACGGTACAAATTATGCGCCTGGCACCACTTTTACCAAGACCTGGCGCTTGAAGAATATCGGCACCTGTACCTGGTCAGCTTCCTACGCACTGGTGTTTGATTCTGGCACGCAGATGGGTGCACCGGCAGCGATCAATTTCCCCGGTAATGTATCCCCCGGTGGAACAGTTGACCTGACGGTCGATATGACCGCCCCGAATTCGAATGGCAGTTACCGCGGCTATTGGAAACTGCGCAATGCCAGCAACGTTTTATTTGGCATCGGTTCGACCGCCAATATGGATTTCTGGGTCGATATCAAGGTTTCTTCCGCTTCCCAAACTGGATACGATTTCGTCGCAAATGCTGGTTCGGCAGTCTGGTCGAGCGGCGCAGGCGTGCTGTCCTTCCCTGGAACGGACGGCGACAGCAAGGGCTATGTCATCAAGAAGGATGCCCCCAAGCTAGAGAACGGCGTGACCGCCTCTGCTCCCGGTTTGCTGACCACCCCGCAGAATGTCTACAACGGCTACATCCAGGGTGTCTATCCAGCCTTCACTGTGCAGAGCGGCGATCGCTTCCAGAGCATCGTCAACTGTGAATATGGCGCGACCAACTGCTATGTGACCTTCCGCTTGGATTATCAGATTGGTAATGGCCCGGTCAAGACCTACTGGTCTTTCCGCGAGCGCTATGAGGGCCTGTATTACAACGCCGACATTAATCTAAGCTCCTTGGCAGGTTATGATGTCAAATTTATCCTGACGATCCTGGCCTATGGCCCGTCCAGCGGCGATAAGGCCTTATGGGGCGCACCGCGCATCGTGCGCGCCGGTTCCGGTGGTACGGTTACCCCGACGCCGACCGGTACGCCTCCTACTTCGACCCCAGGTGGTTCCTGCACCGACCGGGCCCAGTTCATCGCGGATGTCAACGTGCCGGATGGCACGGTTTTCGCGCCGAATACGGCCTTTACCAAAATCTGGCGGCTGAAGAATGTCGGTACCTGCACCTGGAATTCCTACACCCTGGTGTTCGACAGCGGCGAACAAATGAGCGGGCCGGCCTCGGTCAACCTGCCCTCGACAGTCGTTCCCGGTGGGACGGTCAATGTCACCACCAATTTGACCTCCCCTAACAACGCCGGTACCTACCGCGGCTACTACAAACTGCGCAGCGCATCAGACCACATTTTTGGCATTGGTTCGACCTATGATAAATCCTTCTGGGTCGAGATCAAGGTTTCCGGCACGGCCAGTGGAAGTGGTTACGATTTTGTCGCCAATGCTGGTTCTGCAACCTGGTCGAGCGGTGCGGGTGGATTACCTTTTCCTGGCACAGACGGCGATAGCAAGGGCTTTGTCATTAAGAAGGATTCCCCCAAGCTTGAAAATGGCACGACTGTATCCAGCCCGGGCCTGATCACGTTCCCACAACAAATCTATAACGGTTACATTCAGGGCATCTACCCGGCCTTCACGGTGCAAGCTGGCGACCGCTTCCAGAGCATCGTCAACTGTGAGTATGGTGCTACCAGTTGTTATGTCACATTCCGGCTGGATTATAAAATTGGTGACGGCCCGGTCAAGACTTTCTGGGCATTTCGTGAGCGCTATGAAGGTTTGTATTACACAGCCGATCTGGATTTGAGTTCTCTAGCCGGACAAAACGTCAAGTTCATTCTGACGGTCCTGGCTTCGGGCTACTCGTCCGGGGATCGCGCTTTGTGGGTGGCTCCGATGATCTATCGCCCGGGCTCCGGGACGCCGGCCACAGCCACCTCGACGCCGCCAGTTCCTACCAATACCAGCACGGGTCCGAGCCCGACGGCCAGCTTGACACCGACTGCCACGGCCACCACCGTACCGACCAGCAACTGGAATACATACTCGAATTACAATTACAGCTTCCAGTTCAAATTCCCGCCCGGCTCGAACGTCTCGGCCCAATCGAATGGCACGGATCGCATCACGCTGCCGCTCGTCACTTCAGGGACAAACCTGGGAGAGAAATACGTCGATGTCACCGTGGTGGAAGGCGCGGATCCGTGTAAGAGCCCGGATGGTGGTGGGACCGCAGCCACCTCTGAGAACGTGACCATTAACAGCCTTCCATTCTTCAAAGAAACCGGCTCGGATGCTGCCGCAGGCAACATCTACGATTGGGTTGCCTATTCCACGGTCAAGGCGGACGCCAATGACGCCTGCATCAGCATGACCTTCGTCCTGCATTCGACCAACCCGGGCAACTATCAGACCCCGCCGCCCGAGTTTGACAAGCCGAGCGAATCGGCAGTCTTCGACCAGATCATGGACACCTTTGGGTGGATTCAGTAAGAGAAAACTGTGAAACGAACAGGGCGGCCAGCCGGCCGCCCTGTTTTTATTTATCCCGTCGCCCCTTCGTTACAATCCGGATTGGGGTGCCGATGAAGCCGTATTCTTCGCGGATGCGATTCTCAAGAAAACGCAGGTAGGAGAAATGCATCAGCTTGGGATCGTTGACGTAGATCATGAAAGTTGGCGGGTCCGAGCGGACCTGCGTGCCGTAAAAGATCTTGAGCTGCCTCCCGGAGTGCGTTGGAGCCTGGTGTCGGTCCTGGGCGGATTGCAGGATCTGGTTGATCTTTGAAGTGGTCAGGCGTGCCAGTCGTTCTTCCTGCACCTCCAACCCGAGTGGCAGTACCTGATCCACACGCTGGCCGGTCTTGGCCGAAATAAACAACAGCGGCACGTAATCCATGAAGTTGAGATCCTGGCGAATGCGCTGGGTGTACTCTTCCATGGTGTAGTTGTCTTTGCTGATCGCATCCCACTTGTTGACCAGAACGACGCACGATTTCCAGGCATCCAGAATAAAGCCCGCGATGTGGGCATCCTGGGATGTGATACCCGTCTCGGCATCGATCATCAGGTAAACCACATCTGCCCGCTCGATGGATTTGAACGAACGCAGCACGCTGTACTTTTCAACGCCCGGTGCGATTTTTCCACGCCGGCGGATGCCGGCGGTATCGATCAGAGTGACCAGGATCCCGTCAAATTCGATTTGTGTATCGATCGAGTCGCGCGTTGTACCGGGGATTGGGCTGACGATGGCGCGCTCCTCACCTACCAATTTATTGAGCAGACTCGACTTGCCTGCGTTTGGTTTGCCGACGATGGCGATTTTGATGCTCTCGTCCTCGGGTTCCTCTTCTAAGACGGGAAAGGCTCTGACCAGTTCGTCCAACAGATCGCCGGTCCCGGTGCCATGCAAAGCAGAGATCGGATATGGCTCCCCTAACCCCAATTCGTAGAATTCGGCTACTGCCAGCCGGCGTGCAGGGCTATCACATTTATTGACAGCCAGGAAAATCGGGGGCATGAAGGAGCCATCGTCCAATTTCTTTTGGTTGCGGCGTAAGATTTCAGCCACTTCCCGGTCGGGCGGCGTCACGCCAGCTTCGCCATCTGTGATGAACAAGACGACATCGGCTTCGTTAATGGCAATCTCGGCTTGGGTTCGAATTTCTCGGATGAAGTCCGCTGAACCGATCGAAAGCGGAGTCCGACCGCCGTGAGTTCGGGTCGATCCCACCGGTGTCGATGATGTTGAAGGCAACCCCATTCCATTCGGATTCGGAGAATAACCGGTCGCGGGTTGTGCCGGGTGTGTCGTCTACAATCGCGAGACGTTCTCCCGCCAGACGATTGAACAGGGTGCTTTTCCCAACATTAGGGCGGCCGACTAAGGCGATAACGGGTTTGGGCATATTAAGGTGTGGTTGTGGGGAGCGGCGTGGAAGAAATGGATCCAGAGGGAGTCAGGACGACTTCCAACGTGGCCGGCAGGATCGATTCGACGCTGATATTCGAGACCAGGATCTCGACCTTGGGCGTGAGTTGATGTGTTCCGGCCTCGAGCCCGGTTACATCTACGATCACGCGCACATCTTGTGATGAAAGCGCGTCCAACAACGGCAGCGGACCGGAAAGGATCACGTCCACCGTTTCAGGTGAGATCTGGGCTGTCAGGTTATTTGGCAAGCCGATAACTTCGACTTTCTTGTTCGATATTGTCAGGCTGCTCTGGATAGGCGAAATGCCAACCTGAACCAGCACGTTTTGCTCGCCAACCACCGAGATGCTCGCAGGTAGACTGAGCGCCAGGCGCGTGGTGATATCCTCTTTGGCGCCATCCAGACTCAGGGGTGCGGTCTCGACCACGCCTGGCAGGGAGTTGACCACCTGCGGGTCAGACGAGTAGAGTGTGACGACTGGCGGGAAGACGGAGATATTGGTCAAACGGTAACCGCTGGCAACCAACCCCTGGACAACCACCTTGACAGCCACGTCTCGGTAACCGCCTTGCTGGCTGACCGGAACGGTCACATGTACCGTTTCAGGGTTGACCGTCAGGCCGCTGATCGCAGTATTGTTTTGATCCAGGATTTGGACTGGCATGGATTGATCGATGTCTTCACGCACACCAGCCTGATTGATGACAATCCGCGCTCGGGCAATGTGATTGACGAGTGATTCGGGACCCGAGACGGCTACCTGCTTCGGTTCGAGGGTCACGTCTCCGGCTTTGTATCCGATCGCGGGTTCGCCGGAGATGGCTGGTTCAATGTTGAGCGTGCGCGTAATCAACGGTTCCAGCGATAGAGTAACGGATGACGGATTGACCGAGACGATTCGTACCGGACGTTCAGCAACCTGAATTTGCAGGTTGACTGTGTGCTCTCCAGCGCTCAGGCTGGATAAATCCAGGATAGCTCGCACTGCTTTTGGATTGGACGTCAGCTTGTCCCACACCGAACGAGGCGCGCGGAGTGTAACTTCGACCTGTTTTGGATATGAGCCGATGATGACCAAGGATGGGCTCTGCCCGACGATTTCAAGCTGGATTGGGTTTGGGTAGGTGCGCACTTCGTCCGGGTCTTCGGCTGTCACAGCTGAAACCCAGACTGCCATAGCCAGCACAATGGCCAGGAAAAAAGTACGCAAATTAGAGATGATCCAGCGCAGCATGCTACTCTTCTTTCCGTGGGAAGAAATACGGGAATACGCGCTCGAAGAAATTATTACCGTTCTTATCTTCCGTTCGATAAAAAGCTGTCAGGATGTTTTGCAAACGTTCCGGATCCAGGCGACGGATCATGCGCCCGGCATGCGCAATCGAGATCGAGCCTGTCTCTTCCGAGACAACCACTGCCACTGCATCGCTGGCTTCCGAGATACCCAGCGCGGCACGGTGACGAAGTCCCATTTGCCGTTCGGGAGAGCGGGTCAGGATGCCACTGGCGGAGAGCGGCATGACGCAAGCCGCCGCAATCAAACGGGCATTGCCGATGATGACGGCCCCGTCATGCAAGGGCGTGTTCGGATAAAAGACCTGCAAAAGCAATTCAGGTGTGACCTTAGCGCTCATGCGAACACCAGTTTCGACATACTCGTCCAATCCATCCAAACGCTGCATGATGATCAGAGCTCCGTGTTGCCTGGCGGACAGGCGCGCGCAGGCGCCTACCACCGATTGGATGGTTTCTTCAATTTCAAGGTGTGAAAGCTGCCCCCCAACCCTGAAGATCGATCCAGCCCGGCCGATACGCTCCAACGTGCGCCGGATTTCCGGCGCAAAGATGACCGGGATGGCAAAGAGCAGGGCCGGTAGGGTGGTGCGTACCAGCCAGGAGAAGGCTGGCAGGTTGACCAGGCTGGTCAGCAAGGCGATCAAAACTACCAAGAAGATTATGCCGCGCAGCAAGACAATCGCTTGCGTGTCTCGCAGCATATACAGTAAGCCAAAGAAAATCAATGCAACCAGCAGAATGTCGATAACACTCAGCCAGTTCAGTCGTTGGAAGATAAAAAAGAGGTCGTTGAGTAATTCAGTCACAGAAATTCTAGGTAATCAGGATCAGGATTTGTAGCCAGGAACGCTAAGTAAGGATCCTCATTAACCGGCAGCAATTGCCTGATTTAAATCGGACGCAGGATACGGTCTTGTCTGAGTTGTTTGAAGATCAGAGTCGTATTTTCCGGCTGCGACTCGGTTGCTGCATCTTGCCAGGCTTGTATGCCCAGGCTATCCGGGGTTCGTTTTTCGTATCCAAGGCGCTTCCAGATATCCTCGTGTACGGCCAGTTCTGGTGGCAGAAATACGAGCGAAGCTTCACATTGCAAATCCTGCGAGGCACGTTCGAGTTCGGAGACCAGGGTGTCCAGCGCCGGTTCAAGCAGTATTTCAGGCGAGATGTAAAGGTCCGTTGTTCGGGCGACCAGGTTCTCTACTTGCCAGGCGGCCAGACCAACGAATTGGTTATTCATTTGCAGCAGCAGATATGCTTTTTCGCCGAATGCCTCCATGACATCATCCTTGGTCATGTTTTTTCGACCCTGGCTCAGGCTGGTCACCAAATCTGCGATCACATCCGAATTGCGCGGTCGGCCGCGTTGGACCGCAAATTCGCCGGTTTTGGCTGTCTTAATCATCATCGGACCAGTATCGCCGATTGGGGAGATTTGTTTCCAGGCCGTTGTTACCTGCTTCCACAGGTCATCGTAGGAGCCGTTGTTTTTGATGACTACATCTGCCGCTAAATTCTTGTCTTGTTGGGGACTCTGCGCGTGAATGCGCTGCAGAGCTTCTTTACGGCTCAGGTTTCGTTTACGCATCAGCCGTTCGATACGAACATCTTCGGGGGCATCGGTGACCCAGATCGTATCACAAGCCTCGTGCAGCGACCCCTCCAGAAGTTTAATGGCTTCGATGACGACGATCGGATGGCTGGAACGTTTGATTAAAATATCCACCGCCTGATCAACCAAAGGATGGACGATCGCTTCCAGTTGAATTAATGCATTGGGATTGTTGAAAACCAAATCTCCTAATTTGGCACGATCAATTTCCTCATCCTTCTCCACGATCCATCTTCCAAATGTATCAACCACAGATTGATAACCAGGTGCACCCTTGGAGATGGCGCGATGTGCCAAAGCGTCGGCATCTATGCTATAAGCGCCGAGATGCTCCAGCATACGGCGGACAACACTCTTCCCTGTGGCAATATTGCCAGTGAGACCGATAATGAATTTCCCGGGCCAGTTACTCACTGCTGCTCCTTGTGTGGATTACTTGGGGTCTTTTCAAAAACCCCTCTCATTTTACCAGAATGTAAACAATAACGACTTACACTGAGCTTACGCTTCGGTAAGTCTCAGTGATGGAATACGTAAATGGATGCCGCCGACGGCCAGTGCGCAAATTCCTCCGGCAACCAGTGCGGTCACTGGTAAGCCCCAGGCCTGGACCATGCCTCCGATCAACAGGCTACCGAAGGTTGAAGCGCCCTGCAATGCCCACAGGTAAGTACTAAATACCCGTCCACGCAAACCGTTGGGAGCTTGTAATTGGATCAATGTGTTCATGGTTGTCAATTGTGTGACAGCGCCCCAGCCCATGATTGCGATCAGGAGCAAGATAGGTATCAGGGAGCGCGGAAAAGCCAGTACGATCATACCGGTAATAAAGGCGTACTGGCCGAAAGTCAACAAGAAGCCCTTGCGGCGGTATGAGCTATTGGCAGAGAGAGTGACTGCAGCGATCAGGGCTCCGACACCCTGAGCAGTATACAGGGCACTATTGCGGGCGGCCACGATGGCTTCCGTATCCCCAATTTGGTAAAGCACATCCTTGGCCAGAACGGGGATTTGCTGGACAATCGGGTAAGCGAATAAGCCAAACAGCCCGGCAAATACAATCAGCCAGGCGACCAGAGGCGTTTTAAAGATATAGCTTTGCCCCTCTTTTAATTCCTCCACCAGGTTGCGGCGTTCGGTCGGACTTTCGGCTTTGTATTGGGTGCGCACGAAAAGCAGGCCGATGATAACGAACAGGTAACTCAAACCATTGGCCAGGAATGCCCAGCCCTCACCTTGTTCGCGGATCAGGATCAGGAACGGGGCCACCAGGGATGGACCGATCACGCGCGCTGCGTTAAAGATGGTGGATTGCAATGCGATGGCGTTTGGCAATGCCTCGCGCCCGACCAATTCGATCAGCATGGCCTGTCGAGCAGTAATCTCGACCGCGCTGGCTGTGCCCAGGATAAAAGCCAGGATAACAATGTGCCAGATTTGGATGACGCCGGTCAGGGTTAAAAACGACATGGCCAGGGCTTGAAACATCATCACGGCCTGTAAGGCAATCACTGTTTTTCGCTTGTCCAAGTATTCGACGATCACACCGCCCGGCAATGCCAGCAACAAGGTCGGTAGGGTGCTGGCAAAGCCAATCAAACCCAGGTCAAAGGGTCGTCCGCTGAGACGGTATGCCAGCAGCGGTTGGGTGGTGTTTTGCATCCAGGTGCCGATCAGGGAGAGGAACTGCCCTGACCAGAAAATGGCAAAATCTCGCGATGACAGCGCCGGGAAGCGGTTGGTAATAATGGATTGCAATCTAAGCATTGAGAGAGGATTCCGACGTTTGCGTCATGAAAGCAGAGTTGCCAGGGAATGCAGCCACAATCCAACCCGTCAGAAGTGTTTATCTGGTTCTGGTCAAGAAGATGGAACTACGCATTCTGGCCGGTCGTGGGCTGGATTGTTGACCAGTGTTGATACCGGGTGAGCGATCATCTCCTCGGGCGGATAAGGTTTGAGTAGCGATTGCAAGTTTTCGGGCGATTGAGCGGCCGGGTCCAGCCATTGCGCGTAAGCACTGGGCGCTAAGATCACCGGCATGCGGTTATGCAAGCTCGCCATCAGTTCGTTTGGATGGGTGGTGATGATGGTGCCGGATTTGATTTGCGAGCCGTCCGGCGAATTCCACTCATCCCACAGTCCCGCAAAGGCGAATGGGCGGCGATTTTTCAGATGGATGAAGTAAGGCGTTTTGGTCTTGGTACCCGGCTGGGATTTCCACTCGTAAAACCCATCGGCCAGGATCAGGCAACGATGATATTTGAAGCTGCCGCGGAAGGATGGTTTTTCAGCCAGCGTTTCGGCGCGAGCGTTGATCAGGCGATTCCCGATCGACGGGTCTTTTGCCCAGGTGGGGATCAGCCCCCAGATGAAGAAATCGGCGGTATGCTTGCCGTCGTTGGGGATAGCCAGGATTGGCTGGGTCGGAGCGATGTTGAAACGCGGTGCGAATTCCGCTGGAAAGATATAATCCGAAAATGCATCTTGCAGATCGGCTGGGTCGACGGTTAGGGTAAAACGTCCACACATGCGGGCCTCCAGTATCGCCGGGCGTGACCGGAATCGCAAGCATTCAACAACCCCGGTCTCTGCGCGGTGAAACTATCTCCTAAGTTTGCGATAATCGCCATCGCGTACGGTGATGCCAATTGTGTCCAGGTGTTCGAGCAACGCCAGCATATATTTGCGGCTCGAGTTGAACAGGTCCCGCGCGTCGGCCACGCTGATTTGGCCTCGCTCTGTAATGAATCCACCTACTTTACCCACCATCTGATCGAGATCCTGTTTGCGAAAAACCACTTCAGGCGAAACAGCTATCAGTTCTCCCAGATCGATCAAGGCATTGACGATTTCCTCACCAACTTCAACCTGGCACTCCTTGGTGGATGGTGGGCTGAAAGGGGATTGCGCGAAGCGCCGCATCAGAGTCTGGACCTTGACTTGCTGGGCGTTATCGAAATTGATTCTATGCCCGGGTCTTGACACTGCGCTGCCTGCCTCGTCCAGTTCGTCCGCTGCAACCAGCCGTTTGATCAGCGCGTTAAAGACTCGCGGCGTGAGTTTTAGGCGACTCTTGAGTTCTTCGCGCGGGAGGCCGCGCCGCAAGGGAAGGTTTTTATGATAGGCGTCGACGATTTGTAAAATCTTATCGTGAAAGCTATTCCAATGGGGCAAAGGGATGACCAATACATTGCTGGCAATGACCGGAGGGCCGTCTTCCAGAACCAGCAGACGACCTGAATCTAACAAATCTTTTAGCGCGGTTTCGGCTGTCCCTGCTTCCAAACGTGAACGACTGATCACTTCCTTGATTGGTGCCGTACTAAGCGCTAGCGCAGCTTCGAAAAGCACTTCATCAGGGGTGCCTACTGACAGGGCTGCTAGTTTTTTCAACACTGCCTGATCGAAGCGTTTATGGCGACCCTTCGGTTGGTGATCGACGACCACGCCGCCTCCAATCGTCTCCGACGGTGATGGGCGGCGCAGGATGTAATGGTCGCCGCGCACAGCTACGACTGGGTCGCGCAGTTCGAGTTGAAGCCAGGCTTCCTGTCCCGGCGCCAGGACTTCTGTTCCCAGCAGGCGGGCGTTTGCCATCACCTCGCTGGCGCCGATGAAGAGTTTGACCTCGCTGGCATGCTGCAAGGAGGCGCTGGCGTCGGCCAGCATGCGAAAATGCACGTCCAATCGACGGGTTGCCTGATACTGACCGGGGCGAACGACCACTTCGCCGCGACGAATCGCCTCAACCGCCACACCGGAGATGTTGACGGCTGTGCGACTGCCGGGCAGGGCGACCTGCTCTTTCTTCTTGTGAGTCTGCAGGCCGCGCACACGCCCTTTCTGCCCGGATGGTAGGATGACCACCTCGTCTCCGATGGGAAGTTGCCCATCGGTCAGTGTGCCGGTGACAACCGTGCCAAATCCGGCCATGCTGAAGACACGGTCAATCGGTAAGCGTGGACGTCCCAGGTCAAGACGGGCGGGGCGCGTTTTTAAGGTTTCAACGAGAATTGCTAACAACTCATCAAGCCCCGCTTTGGTTCTGGATGAGACGCGCACGCAAGGCGCCTCCGCCAGGATTGTTCCCGATACTGCAGTCCGGATATCGGATTCGACCAGGTCCAGCCAGTCCTGATCCTCTACCAGATCGATTTTGGTTATTACGATGATACCGGCCGGGATTTGTAAGAGGTCGAGAATGGCCAGGTGTTCTCTGGTCTGCGGCATGACCCCCTCATCCGCAGCGATGACCAGCAATGCAGCGTCGATACCGCCGATACCGGCCAGCATATTCTCAATGAAATCGCGATGACCGGGCACGTCCACGATGCCAACCTCTTCGCCGTCTGGCAATACCAGCCAGCCAAATCCGAGCTCGATGGTCATTTCGCGCTCCTGCTCCTCTTTCAGACGGTCCGGGTGGACGCCAGTGAGTGCAGCGATCAGCGTGGATTTTCCGTGGTCAACGTGACCGGCCGTGCCGATGACGCGCATCGTTTACCTCGAAGTTTTGCGTGCGTGCCCC
The DNA here is from genome assembly GCA_963790075.1 of uncultured Chloroflexia bacterium. GTDB lineage: Bacteria > Chloroflexota > Anaerolineae > Anaerolineales > Villigracilaceae > CAYOUV01. The sequence goes on along the minus strand of CAWBNG010000003.1, from coordinate 681,231 downwards.
ATAATGCGCTCGTAAGCGGTCAACCATTCGTGAGCCCAGTTCATCAATTCTTGTAATTGCTGTTCGGTTGAGTCAGTGGTCTGGTGGAGTTGGTCCTGTAAGGTCTGCATAGAATCGTCAACGGTGGTGGCGTGCCCATCCAGCTTGTCCATGTCTTTACGGATGTCTCGCAGCGTCTCTTCCTGCGAAAGGTTGAAACCGGTCCAGCGTTTCTGGTCATCGGCTTTAAAGGTGATCCATTCCTGGCGCAGTCGCTCCTCGGCCAAGCGCTGCATCTCGGTAATCTCATTGATGCGCCGCTCCAGCTTTTGGTTAAGATCGACATAGGTTTCCTGGGCGCGATTTGCAGCACGGATCGATTCGTCCAAATCGATGATTTGAGAATCCAATCCTTGAGATTGTTTTTTGAACTCATCCAGTTTGTCGAGCCATTCTTTGTAGACATGGTCACGGTCTACCTGCGCTCGTGATTGTTGTTCGATAAATGATGCTTGGGCGGCTTTACGTTCTGATTCTGCTGCCAGGAGTTCAGTGATGCGACTTTCTGTATTACGCATCGCATCGCTGTTGATTTGCATTTTGTCGCGATGTTCGTCCAGGCGCTTACGCAAGGCAGCCAGTTCGCCCTGCAGGTCAGCCAAACGTTTGACGTCCTGCCGGCGAGTTTCCTCGGCCATCTTCTGGGCACGCAGCACTTCATCATTGTTTTGAACGACATCCTCTATCTTGGTTTTTAGTTCGTTGATAGCCTGGTTCAAACGGGTTTCTTCAGCAATGCGTGCTTGGATGCGTTTGACAATATCAAGCTCCTCGATTGAGCTTTGGGCTGTTGTCAGCTGGCGGCGGATACCCTCAAGATCTGTCTGGTGAGTTTTACTCACCTCACGCTCACGGCGCTCGTATTTTTTTTCAATATCTTCAATGGCTTTGTTAAAATCGGCGCGTTGTTTGGCAAGCATTTCGTCGAATTGATTCAGACGACCGACAGTCGCCGAGAATTGTGAAACATCAGTGCTCAATTGTTTGATCTGCTTGGAAACTGCGTCGAGGCTACCCTCCAGCGAAGTGATCCGTCCTTGCAGAGACTCCAACGCCGTTTTATCTTTGCGATGTTCAGCGTCCAGAAATTCCAGTTGTTTTATGATCTGTTCGAATTCCATGAATCCCTCCGGAAAGTGGAGTTGGATGATTGCCCTGTGATTATAGCACGAGCGTTTAGTGCCCTAAATGCTCGTAAGCCAGGGGAAGATTTGTGATGATAGGATAAATGATTTGGGGGAACAAGCCTAAAAGAAACAATACCCCGATGCCCAGACCAAGCAAAATGCGTTGTTGCCAGCTTTCTCGAGTTTGCCATTGCGTCCCGGTTGGGGCCATGACCAGGACTGCCAGAGTGCGGATCGCTCCAGCCAGCAGACCAAGTATTCCGATCCCGAACCAAAATGCTACCCCTAGTGATTGTCCCGACAACCCTTCCCACAGCACCAATCTTACCGGGAAGCCTGCCAGCAGTGGAATCCCAACTGCTGAAAGGTTTGCAAGCACGATGCCGGCCGAGGCAAACGGGAAGAGTCGCGCCATACCTTGTACAGTGCTGAAACGCACTGGCTCCAGCGTATGTTGAAATATCGAAAGTGAGAGTGTCCAAATACCCAAGCCAAGCGCGTGAGGGACCAGTAGCAAGAAAAAAACGGGGATACTGTTTTGCCCACCCAAACTGATGGCCAGCAGCGACATTCCGGTCTGCGCTACCACTGCGTAACCCATTAAGCGTCCCAAATGACGTTCGAAGGCAGCCCCAAGTCCGCCTGTGACCAGCATCAGCAGCCCGGTGACTTGGAGCGCTTGCACCAGTCTGGGAGATTCGCGCAGGAAAGTGTAATGGTCAAGGAAGCCCAGCCCGAACAACTCCACGGTCAGGGGCAACAGCCATAGGATAAAACCGAGAGCATACGCAGAGGTTTCTTCTGCCAGCAATAAGATCCAAGTATAAAGCGGAAAGATTGCCAGAAGGAAAGCGAACCCTAATCCCAATAAAATTGCAATTTGAGCTACCAGTGCAATGTCAGCCGGGCTGGCTTCCACTCCCGCCAACAACCAGCCAGCAAACAGGATGAATGGCATGGCCAGGGTTTGGTAGATAAGGAAACGTACCACGCCGCGTCCGGATTTTTGATTCGGGGGATTGAGCAAGGGGACAGCCAGCAGTACGGCAATCTCGATTAACAGGGCTGCGTAAAGGAACGGTTCAACAGCTACTGAGGCTACCAGCAAGGCGAGAATGGCGAGTCCGACCGGAACAAGTCGACGGGCAACACCGGCTGCTTCTGCTCCAAAGAACCAAAATGCTGCCAATCCATACGTGATCGTCAACAGTGGCTGCTCGCCGGAATTAAGTACGATGCGGCGCCCAAGAATTTGCAGGGATGGCGCAATTTTTAGTGAGAGCGGACCAATGGCCAGGGCAGTATCAATTGGAATGAGCAAGGAAATCCCTGCCAGCAGCAGCGTGGTAACACCACCTAAAATCACAATGACCCGCCCGCGGCGGAACAAGCTGGTTAAGGCTGCCAAGATGAGCGGAACAATAATCCAGATAACCGGGGCGTTCATAAACTCTCCTCGGTCTTAGGCTCGGGTCCCGCAGTCAAAAGGTATGAGCCAACTAACGCCAGCCCCAGGTTGATCCCGGCCAGGAGGGCTGCGACCAACACCGAACCTTCCAAGGCGGCATAAATGATCTCGAAACCCGAAAGCACCGTCAATAGTCCCAGAATGACCCGTAATGGTCGAATAGTGATGCCAAGATGCAACAAGCCCATCCCGAACAAAATCAAACCACCAAAGACAGCCGGCAATCCAATTCCAGGTAATACATTATTGACGCGCGGTGTCGCTGAGATAACCACCAAGAGGACCAGAGCAGCAGCTAATAATCGGAACAATCGCGCTTGCGGCCAGGCTTCTTCATCGTCGTTGGAATCCTGGGCGAGGCCGATACGGGTGATGTTGAGTGCTGAGCCTGCCATCCACCCGGTGACCAATTTAACTGCAGCCATCGCCAACGGCCAATGCAACCGCACCAGCCAGAACATTCCCAAATATTGGACCGCCAGCAGTCCCAGGCTCCAGCGCCAGTCGCGGCTGATCAGCAGCCCGACGGAAGTAACCACGAGAACAACTACTGCCGTCCAGGAAATGATCTCAATCAACATTTAACGCCCTCCCTGAGAGAGTAATGAGATAAAAATTGCCAGGAAGAGCAGAGTCCACAATACACCGCCATCACCTTCAAGTGTGCCAATGATCGCATTGCTCAGGCGACCGGCAGTTTGATAAATACCCCACAGACCGCGATAAACCCAGTCCAGCCAGGAGGTGGTTCCCGGACGAACCCAGTGGGCGCGAATTGGATTGAGCAAACGGATGCGCTGGCTGAGCCACACCAGTCCGGCGGTCAACGACATAACGATCAAGCCAGCCCACCAGGAACCAATCGTAAACGCACCATCCCAGCCCCAAAATCCGAGCACGATTTGCAGTAGAAGAAGTGCACCAATTCCCAAAATATAGAGGACCTGGGTCCAGGATTCGAGTGATTCGAAGGATGTATCCGCAGGTCGCAGAGCATGGCGGATAAATCCGGCAATGAGAAGCGCATGAGCGATCAGAAAGAATGGCCAGAAGAGCACGAACATACCGCTTCCACTTTGCCATCCACTGGCTGTCAGTGAGAAAGGTAATGCTGATAAGCTAAAAACCGAGAAAAGCAGGGCACGTTTGACCCATACCTGTTGCGTGGACGAAAGAAACAGCACACCACCGGCCAGGATCAGCGCGACTCCCCAGGCTACGCTTCCCGCCGGGTTCCCGCTCAAGGAGGCGGCTACAGCCAAGGCAGCCATCCCGATCAACCAAAACGGCCGGCCGTTCAATTCTTCGGGAGCCCGCAACCACATCCAACCGCCAAACAAAGCGGCTAACACGGCCAAGACCAGTAAAAGTGGGGTAAATGGGGAAGTAACGCTGCTGGCAGGCATGCGAGCCAGTAAAACCAGGCTGGAGGCGGCCGAGATCAAGCGGAGCATGGTACCAAACCCGCGGCGCAGGTTTGATTCACGCGCATATGGCAGGTGTAATGGGAACACACCCAGGCGAAGCCCGGCTGCGATGGGCAGGAACAAACCGGCTTGTGCAGAAATGGTCTGGAAGTTCATCGGCTGTCCGCCTGCCATGCTGACCATATTGGCCCACAACAGCACACCCACTCCACCCAGGCGGGTAGAGAACGAAATCACCACGCTTTCGCTGGATTTCGGGTTATTAACCGACCGCAACTGGCTGAATAATTCAGCCAGATCGATTGCCAGCCAGACGAGTGCCAATGTTAGCGGATTGTCGGCCAGCACGGCAAGCAGCCCGAGTCCGGTCAGAGTCAGGCTGGAAGCCCAAGCATACGAATTGGGGAATCCAGGACGGGCGGCTGAGGTTAAGATGAAGGCTAAAACCAGGGTCGTGAGCGCGAGTGCATATGGCCAGGACAGGCCGTCCGCCAAGAATGCGGGAGCATCGGTAAAAAGAGTTTCAGGTTGCCAGCCGGGAAGGAAGAACAACAATGGCATACGAATCTGCCAGAGCAAGACGCCGAGCCAGGTAACCAGCGCGCCGCCAATCGCTAAAAGCCACGCGAATTGGAAATCTGGGCGCATAAGGCGTAGGATGACCAACCCCAGCGCAGTCAGGAATAAAATCAGAACAGTTAAAAGGATGTACATGGCAGTTTTGTGATACGCTATTTTATCAGGTTTGTGAAATGGAAGCCTGCTGCTTTTTTGTTGTACAATCAAGCTCGTGAGCAACGACCGTTTAAAACGATACGTCATTCTCTTTTGGGGACTTTCCGTCGTCCTGCTGGTTGTTCTGATCGCAACCGGTACGCTTGCGCGTCTGTCCCGAATGAGCTTGCCTTCCGCCTTTGCAGCCCAACAAAACCTTTCTGGGTTAGAGTTGACCTCGACACCATTTCAACCAGGTGGCAACCTCATCGGCACGGACAACAATTTGAGTTCGCCGACCTCAACCGCGCTTGGGGGTATTACACCAACACCAGGCATTATTATCGAGCAACCCTTTGGAGGCTATGCGACTGACACGCCGCCGGCTCAGGTCCGCATCTATGGTGTGGCCCCAAACAGCCTTCCGTCTGATATCGATCCTCTGACCGGTCTACGCCCGGACAACCCGGATCTGCTCGACCGCCGTCCGATTGCGATCAAGATCACCCTGTTCCCACGCTACTCGCGTGAGTGGATGTCTGGCCTTTCAATGGCTGATGTCGCCTACGAATATTACATCGAAGACGGCTTGACGCGTTACATCGCGCTATTCTATGGGAAAAATCCTGATCGAGTTGGCGGTGTGCGCTCGGGACGTTACTTTGATGAGCATATCATGCGCATGTATCACTCCTACCTGGTCTTTGCCAATGCCGACGAGCGCGTGGAAAATTACCTGCTAGATAGTGACCTGCTGCACTTCCTGGTGGTGTCACGTCCCGACAATTGCCCACCGATGTGTCGCGACAAATCCATTCAAGATTACAATAATTTTTTCTTCGATTCAGTATATTTTCAGGATTGGCTGGTCAAAAGAGGTAAGGATAACAGTCGTCAAGACCTAAGACCCACATTGTTTTCGCAGTTGCCGCCGGTCCCAAACGATACTGCTACGCGGATTTATACGCGCTACTCCTCTTACAGTTATAACTATTGGGATTATGACCCGCAGACGAACACATACTTGCGCTTTCAGGAGACCCACGACACTCTGGACGGTCGTTCGCAAGAATATGCCCCTCTGTTCGATCACCTGACCAATCAGCAGATTACTGCGGACAACGTAGTCATGCTTTACGTGCAGCACCGCTTTGCCAACCATTTCGATGAAGAAGACCAGGTCTACCACATCGATTTGTTGGGATCTGGCAAAGCCTACGTCTTCCGCGATGGCGTGGTTATCCCGGCCAATTGGTGGCGGGTGGGCATGGACCAGCCGTTGGTCCTGACCGATCCGGCCGGAAATCCGCTGCCGCTTCACACCGGTCAGACCTTCTACGAAGTGATTGGCGATACTTCCACTTCAAACCAGGTCGGCGATGAGTGGTATTTTCAGTGGAAAATCCCCTAGTAGTACAATTGGAATATCTTATTGGTAAGGAGTAAAAATGACCGATAACGAATTCCGTATCGAAAAAGATTCGCTCGGCGAGCTCAAGGTCCCGGCTGAGGCGCTCTATGGCGCCCAGACGCAGCGCGCTGTGCAGAATTTTCCCATATCCGGGCTGCGCCCCTGGCGGGCTTTCATCTGGTCGATGGCGACCATCAAACGCGCGGCAGCTGAAGTCAATTATGATTTAGGTCTGTTCAACGATCGCGAAGTCGGCGGTAGGATTTTCACCGCCGATCAAATCAAAGACGCCATCGTGCAATCTGCCCAGGAAGTGATCGACGGTAAATGGGATGACCAGTTTGTGGTTGATCCATTCCAGGCCGGGGCGGGCACCAGCCACAACATGAATACCAACGAGGTGATCGCGAATCGCGCCACACTTCTCCTGGGTGGCCGTTATGGTGAATATTACGTCCACCCGAACGATCACGTCAACATGGCGCAATCGACCAACGATACCATTCCGACAGCCATCCGCTTGGGGGTTTTGTGGCGCCTGGACGAGTTGCTCTCGGCTCTCAAAGATTTGCAATCGGCACTGGAAGTCAAGGCGCAGGAGTTCGACTCGATCGTCAAGTCCGGGCGCACACACCTGCAGGATGCCGTCCCCGTCCGCCTTGGGCAGGAGTTTGGCGCTTACGCCAAAGCTATCGAGCGGGATTCGGAACGCATCCGGCGCTCGGCTGAGGGGCTGCGCCGACTGGGGATCGGCGGGACTGCTGTCGGCTCTGGTCTGAACGCCCATCCCGAATACCATCAACGCATGCTGGCCAGGCTGTCCGAACTAACCGGGCTTACGCTTTACAAGTCCGATAACCTGTTCGAGTCGATGCAATCGCACGCCGATGCAGCCGATTTCTCAGCTTCGATCCGCACCTTGGCAGTGACCCTGACACGCATCGCTAACGATTTTCGGCTTCTGTCATCCGGCCCGTCGACCGGTTTGGACGAAATCAATCTGCCGGTTGTCCAGCCGGGGTCGAGCATCATGCCCGGCAAGGTCAATCCGGTGTTGGCCGAGATGCTCAACCAGGCCATGTTCCACGTGCAGGGGAACGATCATGCCCTCGCGCTGGCAGCTCAGGCCGGACAGTTGGAATTGAACGTGATGATGCCGATCATTGCCCACAACTTGTTCGAGATGATGCAAATCACGATTGGGGCGGTACGGGCATTTACCGAAAAGGCTGTCATCGGCATAACTGCCAACCGTGACAAAGCCGAGGGTTGGCTGGCCAGAAATGCCATCGTGGTGACCGCGCTCAATCCGATCATCGGTTACAACCAGGGTGCAAAATTGGTCAAGCAGGCCTTGGCGACCAATCGCACCATCCGTGAGGTGGCAGTCGAAAAAGCGAAAGCAGGAGAACTAAAGCATCGCGATGGGAACCGACCGGTCAATGTGGCTGAAGTCGAGGAAGCGCTTTCGGACTTGCGCAAACTGACCGAGGGCGGGATTGCTGGCGGTTAAAGGGAAGGCCACTTTTTGGAATACACATAGTCCTTAGAGTTTTTATATATTATCTCTGTGGGCTTTGTTTCTTGCACGGCGGAATAGGAGAATGTGATGACTTTCGATCCGACCTTCTTGAGTAACTTTCTGCTGGTACTGACCGGCTTTGGCGGGGCTTTCCTGGCAGCCTTGTGGATCAGCCTGGTGATCTGGACCTTCCGCGATATCCGCAACCGTGCCCGGGACCCGTTGGTGCGCATCCTGTCGGTGCTGCTGGTGGGAGTGCTCAATCTACCGGGCGTGCTGGTCTATTTGATCCTGCGTCCGCCCCACACACTGGAGGAAGAATTCCAGAAAACGCTCGAAGAGGAAGCGCTCTTACAAGCACTCGAAGAAATGTCGGTCTGTCCCGGCTGCGAACGGCGCATCAAGGATGATTGGCAGATTTGTCCCAACTGCCATACCAAACTCAAGAAGGCCTGTCATCACTGCGGCAAGCTGATGGAACTTCCGTGGAATATCTGCCCGTATTGCGGCACGCCTGCACCGGGCATGCGGCGGGAGGGCATGAGTTTCGACGATGCCTTAAGGGGCCTGCAGGTTGATGAAAATCCTACGGAAGACCAGGATATGTGAGCCTTACACCAAGAGTTGCTCTCTTGAGAAAAAACGCACTGCTTTTTTGGGGCCTGGTCCTATTCCTTAGCCTGCTGGCGCTCACGCTCCTGCTTCTGAACGTCCCGGCGGGCTTTCCGCAGCCGCAATTCTGGTCGCCGCGCCCCAATCATTCCGTTGAAGTCTCGACCTTATATCGACAGTCGCTGTCCCTGCCGGAGATTCCCTTCCGGCAGAATGCATTTCATACGCTGCATTTTTTGTTGCTGGTAGTTGCCTTTGTTGCCTACCTCGGTGCCATAACGAATATCAGCGCAGAATTGCCCTGGCGGCTGGTTTTAGCCGTCACAGCTTTGATGCTGGTGGTCCTGGTGTTCCTGCCGCCGCTGTACGCCACCGACGTGTTTTACTACGCCATCTCCGGCCAGATCAGTGGTGGGTTTCATGCCAATCCCTATTTACAGCCCCCGGTCAGTTTTCCGAACAGCCCTTTGCTTCCCTTCAATTACTGGATCGACATCACGACCCCTTACGGACCAGCCTGGACCTTAATCGCTGCTGCTGTGGCATGGATGGCGCATGCCGACCCGTTCCGGACCACGGTTCTTTTCAAGACCCTGGGAGCGGTGGCCGTGCTGGTTGGGGCTTTCTTTATCTACATCGTTTTAAAGAACACCCGCCCGCAGGCAGCCGCAAAAGGGACGCTGCTATTCCTGTGGAATCCGGTCGTGCTGCTGGAAGGGATTGGCAATGCCCACAATGACGTCCTGATCACTGCGCTGGTCCTGGTTGCGGCCTGGATGCTGGTACGCCAGAAACGGGTGTTGGGCTTTCTCACGCTCATCCTGGCGACCTGGGTCAAATATCTGACAGTTCCATTGGCTGCCTTTGATTTGCTGGTCCGATTGCGTTCCCGTCGTTGGAAGGAATTTGCCGCCCTGCTTGTTTTGGGAGCGATCCTGACCCTGATGCTCTGGCTGCCATTTTGGATTGGTCCTGAGACCTTATCCAGCCTGGCTGCAGAATCTACACGCGGGTTATCGGGACCGATCCCGTTTACATTGGCCCTGCTCAGTCGTTTTTTACCTTTCTTACAGCCAGCCCTGCCTGCTTTAGCCTTGACGATGACGATTGTGGCGCTGTTTGCTGCTGCCTTCTGGGGCCTCAAGCACATCTTGGGCATGTGGCGTGCAGGACCGGCTTACTCCCCGCTGGCAGAGGTGACGGCCTGGGGAACGATCGCTGCGCTGATCCCGTTGTTGTTACCGCGTGCGCATCCCTGGTTCCTTTTACCGGCTTTGGGGCTGCTGGCGGTTGTCTGGCCACAGGTGCCACGGCGCACGCTGGCGGTCTACGTGTTGGCGGGACTGTGGTTCCTGATTCGCGCCGGGACGTGGTAGCCTCGTTTTCAAGGAAAATAAAATGAAAATTTCATCCATCACCCTGACCCAGCTCTCGATGCCGCTGGTTGCGCCGTTCGAGACTTCCTTTGGGCGCGAGATCGAACGCGAGTGCATTCTTATCACTCTGCATGCCGAAGGGATGACCGCTTACGGCGAGTGTGTCGCGGATCGTGATCCGGGCTACTGCTACGAGACCAGTGGTACGGCCTGGCACATCCTCAAGGATTTCATCGCCCCATTGATCCTGGGGCAGGATCTGGGCGACGCGCAGGATTACCAGGTGCGCGTCTCTGGCATTCGCGGGCACCAGTTGGCCAAGGCGGGGGTTGAGATGGCGCTGTGGGATCTGCTGGGCAAGCGTGATGGGAAATCCCTGCACCAAATGCTGGGTGGGGAGGGGGCTAAGGTGTCAGTAGGTGTCTCGGTCGGGCTGCAGGAGTCAGTTCCGGATTTAGTCCGCACCGTCGAGAACTATCTTAAGGATGGCTACCGCCGAGTCAAGCTCAAGATCAAACCGGGCCGGGATGTGGGCGATACCTCCGCCGTACGGCAGGCGTATCCCGAGCTTAAGCTGCAGGTGGACGCCAACTCGGCTTACACGCTGGAGAGCGCCCAGGCGCTCCAGCCGCTGGACGACCTGGACCTGCTGTTGATCGAGCAGCCGCTCTTCGAAGACGACATTTGGGAGCATCACAAGCTGCAGGAGCAGTTCCGCACGCCGCTGTGCCTGGACGAGAGCATCATCTCGCCGCGCCACGCCCGTTACGCGCTCGAAATGCAGGCTTGCCGCATCATCAACATCAAGGCCGGGCGCGTGGGCGGTTTGAGCCAGGCGGTCGAAATCCACGATCTGTGCCGGGCGCAGGACGTGCCGGTCTGGTGCGGCGGCATGCTCGAGACGGGGGTCGGGCGCGCATCCAACCTGGCGCTGGCTTCGCTGCCCGGTTTCGTGTTACCGGGCGACATCTCCGCCTCGGCGCGCTATTACACGCGCGACATCACCCGCGAACGCTTCATGCTCAACCCGGATAGTACTATTGACGTACCTTCCGCGCCCGGGTTGGGGATTACAATAGACCAGGCTGCTGTCAGGGATTTTTCCCTGGCGGAAATCACACTCGAACCAGATTAACCTGATCGCACCAGTGGGTTACCTGCCAAAGGCAACTCCATCCTAACATTTGGGGCTCACCAAAATGCGTAAAACAACTTTCGTCTTTTTGATTGGTATGATGCTATTGACCGCCTGCGGACCAGCGGTTCAAGCCGGACCCGGTCCTGGGCTGGCTGCTACGGGCGCTCCCACACCCTTCCAGCCGCAACTCGCCACCCCGGCGACGCCCATACCGGTATCGTCGTTGTGGCTGGCTCCATCCGTGCCGAATCTCCTGCGGGACCAGGTTGCAGCCTGGGGTATGCCTTTTGATTCGAATCCGGATCAGGCTGAGCTGCATCTGGACCTGGCTGCCTCCGGGGGCAATCTGCTTTCGACCACCTGGGTTTACGCGCTGGTGGCGGCTTTCCCGACTGTCACTGATGGCGTCAGTAGCGACGAATTGCGAGCTGCCTGGAGCGGTGATCCACGCGGGGACTTCAGCGGCCATGGGTTGATCGTGAGCCAGTCCACGCTTGCGGCCTTTATCGCATTGTGGGGCCAGCCTGATCCAAACACGGTCAGCATGGCAGGCGAGGGCTGGGTCAATGCGCTGTGGTCCGACCGTTCGTTGTGGGCTATTGTCCCCTTCGAAGATATCCAACCCAAATTGAAAGTATTGACCGTCGATGGGCAATCGCCCATCCGTAAGGATTTCGACCTGGCCTCCTATCCACTCAAGGCCAGCTTTGCCTGCACGGGCCGGGATTGTGCTGCTCCCGGTTTGGCACTGCCTCCCTCCAATTACGATCCTTCAAAATTGGCAACGGTGGTCATGACCGGCGTGACTGCGCTGGTACGTGCCACAGCCTACAAGATGGAACAAAAAGGCGTGACTTACCCTGGTCAGGCCATCCGCGACTGGTTGGTGCAGGCCGATATCGCTCACATCAGCAACGAAATCCCCTTTGCAGTTGGTTGTCCCTACCCCGATCCCGGTCAGAGACGCCTGATATTTTGTTCTGATCCAAAATACATCGATTTGCTGGACTACGTTGGCGCGGATGTGATCGAATTGACCGGAAACCACTTCGAAGATTGGGGCCCGGAAGCTACGCGCTTAACCGTGCAAATGTACAAAGACCGCGGCTGGCAGTATTTCGGCGGCGGGCTGGACCTGGCCGATTCGCAGAAACCAGCCAAATTCGAAGTCAACGGCAACAAGATCGCCTTTATCGGTTGCAACCCCGCCGGTCCGGATTTTGCTTGGGCACGCGCGGATGGCTGGCCCGGCGCAGCTCCCTGCGGTGATAACCAATGGATGATCGACAGCATCAAGCAACTCACCGCCGACGGCTACCAGGTCATCGCGACCTTCCAGCATTTTGAATATTACTCGCCAGAGCCGCGCCCGCAGCAGAAGCGCGATTTCGAAGCCATGGCTCAGGCCGGTGCGGTGGTTGTCAGCGGCAGTCAGGGACATTACGCCCAGGCGATGGAGTTCGACGGCCGCACGTTCATCCATTACGGCCTTGGCAATCTGTTCTTCGACCAGATGAACTACATCATGTCCGACGGTAAGATCACCCAGGATACACGGCGTGAGTTCCTCGACCGGCATGTTTTTTATAATGGGCATTACATTAATACTGAACTGCTGACTGCCCAGTTGGAGGAGTTCGCGCGCCCGCGCCCAATGACACCCGAAGAACGAGCGGCCTTTTTGCAGGAATATTTCACTGCCAGCGATTGGCTGCCGTGAAAATTTACGATATATCCCTTCCGATTTCCCCGGCTTTGCCGGTTTGGCCGGGCGATCCGCCCATTGCGCTTGAGCTGGTCGAATTGATGGACGCTGGCGCGCATGCCAACGTCTCACGCCTGGCGGCCAGCGTGCACGTTGGTACGCACGTCGATGCACCGCATCATTTCCTGAACGACGGACGCACGGTTGAAACCTTGCCATTGAATGTGTTGACCGGTCCCTGCACGGTGGTCGAAATCCCGCACGAGGTCGACCACGTCACTGCCGAGGTATTGCAGCGCATCGCACTCCCCCAGGCCGAGCGCCTGCTGTTCAAGAGCCGTAATTCTGCCCGCTGGGCGCACGAAACCGAGTTCTTTCCCGGTTTTCTGGCCATCAGTCCAGACGGCGCTCGCTTTCTGGTAGAGCGCGGCCTCAGGTTGGTCGGCGTGGACTACCTATCCGTGGCGCCATACGAACAGTCCGTCCCGACGCATACGATTTTGCTTCAGGCCGGTGTGATCGTCGTGGAGGGAGTCAACCTGGCCGAAGTTCCGCCCGGAGACTATGATCTGTATTGTCTGCCGCTCAAGCTGGTCGGCTCGGATGGGGCGCCGGCGCGGGCAATCCTGATCGAGCGTGGATAAGCGCCTGAAGCGGATGTTAAACGCGGTGGGGGAATGGCAGCTCAGGTTCGAACCAGAAAATCGCGTGAATCTATTTATCACGCTGTAAAAGCACAATGCTTCCCGGGAAGGTGGCTGAACCGTTCCCAGGTATGATCTTCCAACCCACGATTCGCAATACAATCATAATTGAAAAGTCCTGGCTCAATTGGATGAGCAGGAGTGTTTGCGATGAAAAAATGGATTCCTGTTTTGCTGACCCTGGGATTGTTGGCCGGATGCGCCTGGCCTCGATTCTCGCCCACTCCCACCGCCACCCCCATGCGACAAGCACAGGTGCCCCTCTCCGGCTTTTCTGCCGACGAGGTCGACACCCTCAATTCTCTCAGCCAAGTGGATGATCATCCGCTGTATAGTATGTACTATGTTGGAGATTACCACGGACGTAGTGCAGCTTTCGACTTGCAGCCTCCGGTCAACTCAGCCTCGGCCTGGGCCTGTTCTCTCTTTGCAGCTTTGGCTGATCCCCGCGCCATGCTCTACGGCCGCAACTTCGACTGGCGTTTCAGTCCAGCCGTGCTGCTCTTCACCGCTGCGCCTGGTGCCTACGCCTCGGTCTCGATGGTGGACATCGAATACCTGGGTTTCACGGAAGAAGACGCCCGCTCCCTGGCAGATGCAGCGTTGCAGGCGCGTGAAGCATTACTGGATGCGCCTTTCCTGCCCTTCGACGGTATGAACGAAAAAGGACTGGTGGTCGGCATGGCGGCAGTGCCTCCCGGCAACGTGTCTCCCGACCCGGGCAAACCGAGCATCGATTCGCTGACTGTGATCCGCGAGATGCTCGACCGCGCAGCCACGGTGGATCAGGCGGTCGCGATCATGCAAAGCTACAACGTCGACATGGGCGCTGGGCCGTCGATCCATTATCTGATCGCCGATGCGACCGGCCAGGCCGTTTTGGTCGAATACTATCAAGGGGAAATGGTCGTCATTCCCAACCAGGCTCCCTGGCTTGCAGCCACCAATTTCCTGGAGGCTTCCGGCCTCAGCGACCCTGAAGGGAATAACGGGCGATACAAGCGCATCGTTAACCGCCTGGCTGAGAACGCTGGAGCTTTGTCCCCGGATGATGCCATGGGTTTACTGGCGGAAGTTGCGCAAGGCATCACGCAATGGTCTGTCGTCTATCAGATGAATACTGGCACAGTCAATGTGGTGCTGGATAAAAAATATAACCAAGTTTACACATTCCAACTTGGGAAATAAGCCAGCTTATCGCCGTCCGACCAGCATATAACCCCCGTCCAGGTTGATGATCTGGCCGCGCAGCATGCTGGCGGCTGGCGAACACAGGAAGGCCACTACCCCAGCCACATCCTCAGCTGTGACCAGCCGTCCGGCGGGTGTTCCAGCAACGATGCGCTCCATCAAGCCGTCTTCATCCATGGCGTCGAAATGCTGCAAGGCTTCGGTTGCAACCACGCCGGGAGAAACCGCGTTGACCACGATGTTCTGCGGCGCAAGTTCGACTGCCAGGTAGCGCGTCAGGGATTCAAGCGCGGCTTTGCTGGCCCCGACCACGACATAGTCCGGCAGGACATAGATCGAACCAGGGCTGGTTAGGCTGACGATTTGTCCGCCGCCGCGTTTTTCCATCAAGGGCACGGCGCGTTGGGCTGCAAAGAGCAGCGCGCGGGCGTTGATGTTCATCGTCCAGTCCCAGCCTTTGGGTTTTTGCTGCATGGCCGGTCGGTTGTAACCCGAGGCGGCGTTGTGAACGAAGATATCTAATCCGCCGAATTCGGCTTCGATCGCGTCGAACAGGCTGGTGATCCCCTCCAGTTCGCCGACGTCAGCCTTGACCAGTAGGGCGTGACGGCCAAGTTTCTCGATCTCGGCTGCGGTTCCCTCAGCGGGAGCCCGGTTGCGGAAGAAGTTGACGACCACGTCGGCGCCATTGCGGGCGAGATGCAGAGCGATGGCGCGACCGATGCCACGTCCGGAGCCAGTGACCAGGGCGATCTTATCGGTGAAGGGTAGCGATTCCATGATTATTTTGATCTAACAACCTGGATATTAGACTCAATCGAAGTAGATATTCAAGTCTGAGCAATCGAAGCGGTTGCCGCAGTTCGGACAGGTGATCTTGCAGTTCAATTCGTACATCGTATGCCCGCAGCGGTCGCATAAGTAGACCCGTTCAAGGTGGACCGTTGGTCGTTTCTGTGGATCAGGTTGGGGTTTGGGCAGGGTCATGCCCACCTCACTGGTTTTAGCAGGGAGCGGTCGAATTCCGCCAGGCGGTCTGGTCCCAGGCGCCGGACTTCGGCGATAACCGCTTCCAATTCGCGGCGCAGATTCCCGATCTGGATCCCACGACAAACCTCCGGCCAGGGTGTGATCCATTTTTGCACCCGCTTGTAAACCTTGACGGCTCCGCGATAGTTGTCCCGCGTGATGTGCAGGTAGACGACCGCGGTTTGCAGGATGGCACGGTAGAGTTCGCGGGTTGCCCCGGGCTCCGCCTTCCAGGCTTCTTCCAGGTGTTCGTGCGCCAACCAGTATTCCCCGGCGTTGAACAGTTGCATGCCTTTGATGGCTTCAGGGTGGATAGTTCCCTGGCAATCCGATCCGTTGATAGTTAATTCGGACATCTTTGGCGAGTATATCACAGCCAGGAGACCCACCAAGAGGGTCGTTCAAGACCCCTCTGCGGGGTAGGGGATCGTTTCTGCGCATCCTGTATACTATTGGGAGACAGGATTGCACTGATCGGTGTAATGGTAAAATGGCCTGAAGAATGAAACTCCCAACCATGAACGAAAAGACCAAGCGTTATCTAATCCTGGCCGTGGCTATTCTGGGCCTTGCAACCCTTTTTCTGCTGGCGGCCGGGTTGTCAACTGTTAATTTTAAACCTGCTGAACATTATGTGATGCCTGGGGAAACGCAAGCACCGGCCGAAGTGAACAATTTCCTGAGAGAAGTATCGTCGATGTCGCTTGGCGAGGCGATCATGCTGGTCGGGGGATTTGTCATTTTGACGATCTTATTTTTGTCACTGCTCTCTCCGGAAGCACGCAAACGCCTGCTCAAAGCCATGCTTCGCTACGGATTGACTGCTTACGCAATTTATTGGGCAATGACCAAATTCCGCCCGATGGGAGCCTTGGAACTCGGCCAGCTGGCGCAGCCAGGGCAGCAAACGGCACAGGACTTTGGGACTATCCCAACCTTTACCCCGCCGGTTATACCGCCCTGGTTGACATATGCAGTCAGTTTGGTGGTCTTCCTGATCCTTGGTGGGATCGGCTATCTGGTCTGGCGTTTCCTGCGCCCGCCTCAGCGCGAACTGCGGAATCTGGCCCGTATCACCCGCTCAGCTTTGGACGATTTGTCTGCCGGGCGGGATTGGGAGGATACGGTCATCCAATGTTATGCCCGGATGAGCGCGGCTGTCAGCCGGCAGCGCGGACTCAGTCGCCAGCGGGCCATGACGCCCAATGAGTTTGCCCTGCATCTGGTGCAGGCTGGTTTGCCGGCCGATCCGGTACGCCGGTTAACGCGTTTGTTTGAGCGGGCACGCTATGGCGGGCGTCAATCCAGTATAGACGAGGCCAACGAGGCGATTGCCTGTCTCTCCTCGATCGTACAGGCTGTGGAGAGGTAACGATGACCCGCCGTCGCTGGATTCTCCTGGGGGCTTTTTTGCTGGTTGCAGCTGTATTAGCCTATTTTTTACAAGATTTCATCCAGGCTTTGTTCCTGGCACCCATTACCTACCTATGGTGGATCATCACCCTGTTCTATCATGCCGTTGCGCAGTTGATCTTTTGGGTTCTGGTGGTAGTGGTCGTGACCTTGATGGCTTTCGGCAGCTTGTACGGCCGCTTTCGCCCGCAGAAGCGCTCGGAGCAGGAATATCTTCCCAAGCGCGGACCGGTCGAGACGGTAGCCTGGCATCTTTTGCGCACCAGACAAGGCACTTATTTCAAATGGTTGGTGGCACATCGGTTGGCTGAATTGGCGCGGACGATCCTGATCCAACGCGAGGGGGAAGGAGCCTTTCCGAATGGCACTCTCAAGGGACGGGACTGGAATCCGCCTGAGGATGTGAAAGCTTACCTTGAATCCGGATTGAACCGATCGTTTGCCGACTATCCCCGTCGCGGCAGATTTTCCCGCCTCCCGCAAACTCCTTTCGATATTGAGATTGCCCAGGTGATTGAATATCTAGAATCCCAAATGGAGACAAAAAATTGATTACTGACATCCACGAAGTGTCCAGATTGAGTAAATCAGTCGTCTCGGAATTAGAGCGGGCCGTGATCGGTAAGCGCGACTTGTTGGAAATGATCATGGCTTCAGCTCTGGCCGGTGGTCATGTGTTGCTGGAAGATTTCCCTGGCCTGGGCAAAACCCTGATCGCGCGCAGTTTCGCTAGGGTGCTGGGGTTGGAATTCAAACGCATCCAGTTCACCCCGGATCTACTGCCGGGTGATATTACTGGCGGCTACATCTTTAATCGGACGGAAAACCGCTTTGAACTGCGCCAGGGACCGGTCTTTGCCAATATCATCTTAGCTGACGAGATCAATCGTGCCTCGCCCAAGACGCAGTCCGCTTTACTGGAGGCCATGCAGGAGGGGCAGGTGACCCTGGAAGGCGAGAGTATGCGCCTTCCAGACCCTTTCCTGGTGTTGGCAACCCAAAATCCGATTGAATACGAGGGCACTTTCCCACTGCCCGAGGCACAACTGGATCGCTTTATGATCAAGCTGGCGGTTGGCTACCCGAGTGTGGACGAGGAAAAAGAAATCCTGCGCCGCCGCCGCGAGCGCAAACAGGATGAAGTCGAGTTGCGGCAGATCACCAATGCTGAACAATTGCTGGAAATGCGGCAGGTTGTTGAGGGTGTGCACGTTCACGCTGATTTGGAGGATTACATTAGTCGGGTGGTGCATGAGACGCGACTTGACCGCCGTGTAGCGGTTGGCGCCAGCCCGCGCGGATCGCTTGCCTTTTTAAAGATGGCGCGTGCGCGCGCTGCGATTGGTGGTCGCGAGTTTATCATCCCGGATGACGTCAAGCATTTTGCCATGCCGGTCTTAAGCCATCGCCTGATACTGCAGCCTGAATACTGGATGGCACGCAAGGTCAATGAGGACGTCATCACGGACGTCTTCGCCAAGGTCCCTGTTCCGGTCGTGGATTAGCGCATGCGGCGTTCGCTCCTGTTGGGGTTGTTGGTTTACGGACTGATCTTGTCCGGGCTGATCCTGTTGCGCGGGGAGATGCTGGCTTTGTCAATTCCTCTGGTGCTTTATTTATTAGGCGGTCTGCTGCGCGCACCGTATGGGGTCGATATAAAAGTCGAGCGCACGCTCGACGCCGAGCGGGTTGGTCCCGACGAGCCGGTCGCTGTGACGATCAAAATAACCAATGTCGGTCGCTCACTGGAAGAAGTATTGATCGAAGACAATCTGTCGCCGCAATTGAATATTCAGGCTGGTTCCGCGCGTCACTTGCTGAGCTTGCCAAAAGGAAAAATTGCAGGCTGGACCTACAAAGTCAGCGGCCCGCGCGGATATTACCCATTCCCATCGGTTCGGGTTGTATCAAGTGACCACCTGGGCCTGGTCGGTCGCGAACAGACTATTCCCACGCCCGGACAGTTGTTTATTCTCCCACCAGTGATACGCCTGCGCCATATCGCCATTCGTCCGCGGCGAACGCGCGTCTATTCCGGAAGTATTCCGGCGCGGATGGGTGGTCCCGGCGTGGAATTCTTCGGTGTACGGGAATACCAGACGGGTGATTCCACACGCTGGATCAATTGGCGCGCCTCGGCGCATCACGCCACAGCTTTGTTTACGAACGAATTTGAACAGGAACGCGTGGCCGATGTCGGCATTGTCCTGGACGGGCGTATCCGCACCAACCTCTTCGGCAATGGTCAATCCCTTTTCGAGCATTCAGTCACCGCAACCGCGGCCCTGGCCGATGCCTTCCTGGCACAGGGTAACCGCGTTAGCCTGCTCCAGTACGGCCAGTTCTTGCAATGGACGCTGCCCGGTTATGGCAAGCTCCAACGCGAGCGCATCCTGCAGGCGTTGGCACATGCCGAGCCAGGTGGAAGCCAGATCTTCTCTGATCTTAGTTACATTCCTACACAAATGTTCCCGGCGCATTCACAGGTGGTGCTGGTCAGCCCTTTGCACGAGGATGATCTGGATATGCTGATCCAACTTCGCGCGCGGGGTTATCAAGTGCTGGTAATCAGCCCAGATCCGGTGGCTTTCGAACTTGCGCGTTTACCGAATGGCAAAAATAGCGCATTGGCTGCCCGCATCGTCCGCATGGAACGTGACCTGCTCCTGCAGCGCTTACACCGTGCCGGTATTCAATTATTGAACTGGGATGTGTCCAAGCCCCTTGACAAGGTGGTTCAAGGTCATTTAGGGAGACCACCTGCCTGGATGCGTGCAGTGGGAGGCAATCTATGAGCCGCATAGCATTGTTCGGAAGCCTCGTCCTGGGCATAGGGGCACTGACTTTGAGTTTCTTTGAGGGTGGATATGTGATGATCGCGCAGGCATTAGGGGGCTTCGGCTTGCTGTGGGCGGTGAGCCAATGGCGTCACTGGGCCTGGTTTTCGACCCTGGGCCTGGTTGTCAGCGTGATTGCCGGCGCTGGCGGATTATGGCTGGGGCTGCCAATGGGATGGATGATCGTGGGCACCTTGGGTGGCTTGATGACTTGGGATCTGACCGAGTTCACCCGCCGTTTGCGCTTCGCTGCCCCCTCGGATGAGGTGAGCACTCTCGAAAGAGCGCATCTTGCCCGCTTGACCATCATTGCAACCTTGGGAGTTTTAATTGGTACCGCAGCCATGCTGGTTCAATTTCAGCTTACTTTTGAGTGGGCGGTCTTGCTGGTCTTGGTGGCAGCCTTGGGGATCACGCAACTGGTGGCCTGGTTGCGACGTGGCGGGGAATGATCCCATAAAATACAAACAAAAGCCCCCTTCGTCAGAAGGGGGCTTGTCACTTGACCCGGCTATTTAGTAATCAGTGACGAAAGAGTCAAGTTTGGTGGGGGCTGGCAATAATGAGAAATAATCCGCTGCCCCGGCTTGGTCACCTCTGGCTATGATGGGTCGCTGGGATGTCTGGTGACGTTTGCCCGTTCAGGCTTCGATGTGGGGTATAACAACGGGCTCTCAAATTGTGGAAAGAAGGGGTGTGCGAAGAAGTGTGATGTTCAACCCGTTCTTCTTTCCAAATCGATTATATGATTAAACGACCCTGTTTTACCTTTCATTTCTGAGATGCAGATTACAATCCTGCAAGCCAGGCATCGGTCTCATCCGGTGAGCTGAAATGCAATATCGTTAAGTGCGTATTTTCCGGCATGGCGAACAACTGTGGATACTCACGTTTCCGTCTCCAGTAGGTTTTAAACAACCATCTGAAGAGCGACTCGTCCGACCAGATTTTGAGATGTGGAAGAAATCGCTCGGTATTCGTATTCCACAGCAGCTCACGATTCCATGTCCGGCGGATGGTGCGCTTGAGCAACTGCCAGAATACCGTTGCGAACGGGTAGTCGATCCAGATGATAGCCTGCGCGCGTGGCCACGTGATCGAGCGTACGCGGCTGTAATTGCCGGCGACCACCCAATGCTCCCCGCGCGTGGCCGCATCCACTTTTACAGCGAATTCTTCGTCCGGGGTGCCGACCCAATTGGGCAGCCAGAACAGGGCGTCCAATTCGACATAATCCAGCCGGAGTTTCTCAGCCAGCCGCTCGGCCAGCGTGGATTTACCCGAACCGGTCGCACCGACCACGATCAGCCGGCGGTAGGGGAATGGTTTGGGCATGTGTTTCCTTTCACGATTTGGCAGGCGGGGTATTATAATGCGGTTTGAAAATAAATATTAAGAGCGAAGGCACAAGTCACAGTTTTGTTCCCTTCATCCATTAATCCTACCCCTTGAGGCTTCCATGTTTGATCTTCCTGATGACCAAATCCTATCCATCTCGAAAGAACATGTTTTCTGGACCTGGTCGGCCCAGGGAAAAGTGAATCCTATCCCAGTGCAGCGTGCCAAAGGGGTGTATTTTTGGGACATCGATGACAAGCGTTATCTTGATCTCAACTCGATGACCATGTGTGTCAACATTGGCCACGGGGATGAGCGGGTGATCGAAGCCATGGTCGCGCAAGCGCGCCAATTGCCTTACGCCGCGCCAGGGATGACGACCAGGGTCCGTGCGCTGGCCAGCAAGCTGGTGGCTGAGATTTCCCCCGGCGGACAGTTGACCAAGGTATTGTTCACGCTGGGTGGCGCGGATGCCAATGAGAACGCCATCAAACTGGCACGTGCTTACACGGGCAGACATAAAATTCTGACCCGCTACCGCTCTTACCACGGCGCGACGGCCGGCGCGATGGCCGCCACCGGGGATCCCCGCCGCCAGATGTGGGAACCGCTGCTGATGCCCGGGGTGGTGCATTTCCTGGATCCCTATCGTTATCGCTCGACCTTTCACCGAACAAACCCGGACATTTCCGAAGCGGAGTTTACGCGAGATTACCTCAATCACCTGGAGGAGATCATCCAGTATGAAGGGCCAGAGACGGTTGCGGCGGTTTTAATGGAGAGTGTGACCGGTACGAACGGCATCCTGATCCCGCCGGAAGGCTATATGCAGGGCGTGAGAGCGCTGTGCGATAAGTACGGGATTGTTATGATAGCCGATGAGGTGATGTGCGGTTTTGGCCGCACGGGAAAATGGTTTGCAGTCGACCACTGGAATGTGGTGCCGGATATCATGACCATGGCCAAGGGCCTGACCTCAGCGTACGCACCACTGGGCGCGGTTGCCATGAAGCCGGAAATCGCTGCCAGGTTTGACGAGCAGGTCTATGAAGGCGGCCTGACATATACGGCACATCCGGTCTCGCTGGCAGCTGCAATTGCCAACATCCAGGTCATGAAACAGGATCAAATTGTCGAGCACGCAGCGGCCATGGGTCCGGTTTTGAAGCGTTTGCTGACTGATTTGGGCGAGGCGCATCCCTCGGTCGGGCAGGTCCGCTCGATTGGGTTGTTTGGCATCTTGGAGCTGGTCAAGGATCGCCAGACCAGGGAACCCATGACTCCCTGGAACAGCTCTTCGCCAGAGATGGCTGCGCTCCGTAAGTATTGCCTGGATCACGGCGTCTTTTTATATACACACTGGCATACGGTGTTGATTATTCCGCCGCTCATCATCAATCAGGAACAAATGGCCGAGGGATTCAAGGTGCTGGATGAGGCGCTAGAAATCACGGATCGGGCAGTGCATAAGTAGTTTGTCCTGGCTGTCGCCCTGCAACTTTTTCGCTTCGTCTGCATCTGATAAAATGGCCATATCCCTTATGACCTCTTGCTCTTAAGAGCATTGCAATCTTCAATAAAGGAGTAAGAACGATGAGCGATAGTAAAACGATACAACCACTGGGGCTGCGTGTGTTGGTGCGCCCGGTCGAACAGGAAGCCAAGACCTCCAGCGGCTTGCTGCTGCCCGAAACGGCGAAGGAAAAGCCCCAGATCGGTGATGTCATTGCCATCGGCGACGATGAAGAGATTAATGTCAAGGTCGGGCAGCAGGTGCTTTTTCCGAAGTACACCGGCACCGAGATCAAGCTGGATGGTGTGGAACACATCATCATGGATGCCACCGACCTGTTAGCAATTGTTAAAAACTGATCAAGAAATACGTACACTGCGCAAAAATCAATGCGTTGTGTGCCTTTCTGGTGAAATGGAGGCTGGATGGTTGAATTGAATTTGACAAGTGTTTCCGGGACAGCGACTGGCGGGGACAAGACGCCGGTCAAAGTTTTGGTGCTTGGTTCCGGGCCGGCCGGATTCTCGGCTGCGTTGTACGCGGCGCGGGCCGAGCTGGAGCCGGTCGTGCTGACTGGCATGGAACTCGGCGGCCAGGCTGCTCTGACTTTTAACATCGAGAATTATCCCGGTTTCCCAGAGGGCGTCGGCGGCAGTCAACTGGGCGAACTGTTCCAGAAGCAGGCCGAGCATTTCGGCGCGAAGGTGGAATTCGACACAGCCAATGAAGTCGACCTGTCAAAGCGGCCATTCCTGGTCAAGACTGACAATGGTGAATACCTGGCCGAATCCCTGATCATTACGACCGGTGCCAGCTCGAATCACCTGAACATTCCCGGCGAGAAAGAGCTGACGGGGCGGGGCGTTTCCTATTGCGCCACCTGCGACGGCTGGTTCTTCAAGGATAAGAAGGTGATCGTGGTCGGCGGTGGGGACAGCGCGTTGGAAGAAGGACTGTTCCTGACCCGTTACGCCAGTTCGGTAACGGTCATCCACCGCAGGGAAGAACTGCGTGCCGGCGCAATCTTGCAGAACCGTGCCAGGTCGAATGAAAAACTTGGATTTATCTGGAACACGGTCGTGACTGAAGTGATCGGTGACGAAAAAGTCGAAGCGGTACGCCTGAAAGACGTCAACACTGGCGAGGAGCGTCTCTTGGAAACCGATGGGATCTTCATCTTCATCGGTCATACCCCGAATACGCAGATGTTCAGGGGCCAGTTGGAGATGGATTCACACGGTTACCTGAAGACCAATATGCAGATGGAGACCAGCGTTCCCGGCGTGTTTGCAGCCGGGGAGGCAGCCGATCCGCATTTCCGCCAGGTCGTAACCTCGGCTGGCATGGGAGCAGCAGCAGCCATCCAGGCCACGCGCTTTCTCGAATCTCAAGATGAAACTGCGGAGGTACAGGGTGGATAAACCCTACCTCGGTTTTTGAGTTGCAAATAAGGAGACTTTCGCTGCTTTCCGCAGAGGAGTCTCTTTTTTATTCGATTAGTTACAAATACAACCGTGTAAATTATGACAAAATGAACTGTTTGGCTGTATTAGAATGGGATAGAATCCTGCATTATCATTGATATCTTGGAGGAAAGATGACCAATAAAATCTCGATTATCGGTGCCGGGATGACTGGCTCCACAACGGCTCACTGGTTGGCGGAACGTGAAATCGCCGATATTGTGCTGGTTGATATCGTCGAAGGGATGCCCCAGGGCAAAGCGCTTGATATGTTCGAAGCCATGCCGATCGTTGGCAAGGACGTCAGGATCACAGGTTCGAACGGTTACGAAGACACCAAGAATTCGGACATCGTCGTTATCACGGCTGGCCTGCCGCGCAAACCCGGCATGAGCCGCGAGGATTTACTGGCAGCCAACACAGAAATCGTCGGCAAGGCGGTCGAAGGTTCGCTCAAGTACTCTCCCAATGCGATCTTCATCGTCCTGACCAACCCGCTCGATACCATGGCTTACCTGACCATGAAAGTTGGCAAACTGCCAGCGGAGCGCGTGATTGGCCAGGCCGGCATCCTCGATTCGGCGCGTATGCGCGCCTTTGTCGCATTGGAGACCGGCGTTAGCGTTGAGAACATCAATTGTTACGTGCTGGGCGGCCACGGGGATTCGATGGTCCCGTTGACCCGCCACTCGAACGTTGCTGGCGTACCGCTGCGCGATTACATTGAAGCCGGCAAGCTGGAAGCGATCGTCAATCGCACCCGCAAGGGCGGTGGGGAGATCGTGGGTTTGCTCAAAACCGGTTCGGCATTCTATGCGCCTGCCGCGGCGATTGCCCAGATGGCAGAAGCCATCCTGAAGGATAAGAAGCTGGTTGTCCCTTGCGCAGCCTATATGCAGGGTGAATACGGCCTGAATGATATCTTCTTTGGCGTGCCGGTCATGCTGGGGCGCAAGGGTATTGAAAAGATCATCGAATATGATCTGGATGCTGATGAAAAAGCAGCCCTCGACAAGTCGGCTGCGGCGGTGATCGAGAGCACCAAGGAACTCAAGAACATCGTAAAACTCTAGATTTAACGCGTTTTGAATAAAGGGCGCAGAAAACTCTGCGCCTTATATCTTGGAGGTACATAATGATTTTGCACGACAAAATTGCGGCACAACTTCCCGGGTTGCGTGAGCGTGTGACCAAACTGGTAAAGGATCACGGAGAAGTAGTTGTCGGTGACGTAACGGTTGCCCAGGTTTATGGTGGCATGCGCTCTGTCAAAAGCTTGGTGACGGACATTTCTTTTGTTGACCCCGCGGAAGGCATCCGGTTTCGCGGCATGACCATCCCCGAAGTGCTGGCAGCGCTCCCCAAACCCGACGGGGCGCAGATGCCTTACGTTGGCGGCCTGTTTTATTTGTTGATTGTCGGTGAGGTCCCAACCAAGGAACAAGCCCAGGCAGTCGAAGCAGAATGGGCCAGGCATGCGGAAGTCCCTGAATACGTTTACAAGACCCTGCGCGCCATGCCCGCCGACACCCATCCCATGACGCTTTTCTCGCAGGGCGTATTGGCCTTGCAGAACGGTTCGTACTTCGCCAGGAAGTATCACGAAGGGATGCATAAGGACGAATACTGGGAAGCAGCCCTGGATGATGTCATGTCCCTGACTGCCAAGCTGCCGATGATTGCAGCCTATATTTACCACCTGAAATACAAGGATGGCAAGGAACCCAAGTGGGATCCGAAGCTGGACTATGGTGCGAATTTTGCATCCATGATGATGGTGGAAGACCAGCAGGGTTATGCTGACCTGGCCCGCCTGTATTTCATCATCCATTCTGATCACGAATCCGGCAATGCCTCCGCGCATGCGACCCATCTGGCAGGTTCGACTCTCTCAGACATCTACTACGCCTTCTCGGCTGGCCTGAACGCCCTGGCCGGTCCTTTGCATGGATTGGCCAACCAGGAGTGCCTGGGCTGGCTGATTGGTGTGCGCGACATGTTTGGCGGTGTGCCGACCAAGGAGCAGCTGCGTAAGTATGCCTGGGACACGCTCGATAGCGGACAGGTAATCCCGGGTTACGGCCATGCCGTCCTGCGGGTTCCCGATCCGCGCTTTACGGCGCAGATGAAGTTCGCCAAGGCGCGTTTTGCTGAGGATACCCTGGTCCAGATCGCGGACATGGTCTTCGAGATCGTACCGCAGGTGCTCAAGGAACAGGGCAAGGCCAAGAACCCGGCTCCCAATGTGGACGCCATTTCGGGTACGCTGCAGTATTATTACGGCATAAGGGAATTTGACTTCTATACCGTATTATTTGGGGTTGGCCGTGCGCTGGGCGTCAGCGCCAACTATGTCTGGGCGCGCGCGCTTGGGCAGCCGATCGAACGCCCCAAGTCTTTGACGACCAAAATGTTGGAAGATATCGCAGCCGGGAAGTAAGGCTGGGGTAACCCCCAAAAACGATTGTGCCCCGTCCTTGAAATCAGGACGGGGCATTTTTTATCTCGTAATTCAAGGGCCATACCCTGGCTAGGAGGCTGCCTCTGCAGCCGGCTGAGGTTTGGCAAAGCGCTGCATTGCCAGAAAACCCATTGCAGTGACCGAACCAATCAGCAGACAGGCGTACCACAAAAAGTTAGGATTGAAGTTGTCCATGATCATGCCGGCCAGATAGGGTCCAATAGCGTAGGAGATACCCCAGGAGTAGCCGAAAATTGCCATGTAGCGGCCGCGCATATGTTCGGGGGAAAACTTGGCCACAATCGCCTGGCTGGTGGGCGAGGCAATCATCTCGCCAATGGTCAGAATGGCCATCGCCAGGGCGAACATGGCGAAGCTGGAGACGAATCCATACATACCGAAGCCGATCCCGTAGAGCAGGGTCCCAACGGCCATCATGGTGAAGGGCTTGTACTTTTCGATACGCCGCGTGATCCAGAACTGGAACAGGACCACCATGGTCGCGTTCAGGCTGATGAGCAAGCCATACCCGGCCTCGGGAATACCGTGCCAATCGCGCAGGAAGACGCCCAGGGTGGTATTGAAGTTCATATAGACCAGGGAAATCAGGATGTTGAGAAGTGCAAAAAGCATGAAAGGCGAATCTCGCAAAGCCTTGCCATACCCGCCAAAGGAGGCTGACACGCTTTCCTGTTCCTGGCCCGGCTGGAGCTCCGGTTTGGTTTCGGGGATTGCTGTGAAGACGATCGAAGCCGTGATCAGACTGATGACTGCGTCCGCAATGAACAGCGCCAGGTAGGAGCGGGAGGCGATGATGCCACCAATGATCGGACCGATCGCCACCGAAAGATTGAAGGCCACGCGGATGATCCCATAACCCTGGGCACGCTTCTGTTCCGGGAGCATGTCGGCAACAATCGCCTGTTGGGCCGGCCCGCCGATATCCGTAAAGATGCCGGAGACCAGTGCCAGCACGTAAAAGGCTTCCAGGGATCCGACCAGACCCATAAACACGCTGCTGGCGGAGGAGGCGATCAGGCTAAAGATGATCATGCGTTTGCGCCCCAGGCGATCGGTCAATGCGCCACCCAGGAAACTTCCGACGAAGCTGGAGATGGAGAATAAGAAGAACAGCACCCCCACCTCGGTCATGCCGACCTGGAACTTCGAAGTGATGTAAAGCGCGAAGAAGGGGTAGATCAGCGCCCCACCCAAACGGTCGATGAAAACCGATCCAACCAGAATCCAAAAGGTGCGAGGATATTCGCGATAAACTTCGACGGTTTTATTGACCTGATTCTTGAAAAACATGCAAACACCCCGGGTGGATGACTGGCACTTGCAACGCATGTCTCGCATATGGATTGGCAAATGCGCGAGAATTATACCCGTAATCCAAACTCAAAATAAGAAAGAATCCTTCCCGTTTTTGGGAAGGATTCTTTTGGGTATGAAAAAATTATGAATCGCCCCGTAAAATCCATCTGCTTAAGCGGTGGGATACCCTTTACCTGCGGTACAGGGCGGGTGTAAGAGGCTAAGGCTTGCCTGCCGGGGGCGAAGCCCTCGGCAGGGTTGATAGAACATGCGTTCTGTATTAGAATATCTGCATGCCTTCTGCCGAATTACACCGGGATCGCACAATTGTTTAGAGCTGTAAGTACCACATCGTCTTTTGCCCGAAATATCGGCGAAAAGTACTCATTCCTCCGATTGATGCTCGGCTCAAAGAACTGGTCATCGAAAAACAAGAAGAGTACAGCTATAGGGTGATTGAGATGGAAATCATGCCTGACCATGTGCATCTTCTGCTGGATGCGGATCCAAGAACCGGCAAAGATACTGTTGTGCGTAAGATCAAGGGCTATACAGCCTACACTATTCGCAAAGAATATCCTTGGATGAAGTCCAGGTTGCCCTCCATGTGGACACGCTCACGGTTCATTGCATCAGTGGGGTCGGTGTCACTGGATGTTGTTAAGCAGTACATAGCGGGACAAAAAGGACAATGATCGTCCGCAAGGGATTCAAGTATCGCATTTACCCGAATCGGGAGCAGCAGCAAAAGCTGGCCGTACAGTTTGGGCATACTCGCTACATCTACAACTGGGGGTTTGCGCAAAGCCAGGAGAAGTATCCGGGCTATAACCATCTTACAAAACAGTTGCCGATCCTGAAAGCGTCCACAGAGACCGCCTGGCTAAAGGAAGCCCATTCTCAAGTCTTACAGCAAGCGCTCAAGGATCTGGATCGAGCGTTTCAGAACTTCTTTGAGAAACGCGGGGGATACCCGCATTTCAAGAGTAAGAGGACAAAGCAAAGTATCCGCT
Source organism: uncultured Chloroflexia bacterium (assembly GCA_963790075.1). Classification (GTDB taxonomy): domain Bacteria; phylum Chloroflexota; class Anaerolineae; order Anaerolineales; family Villigracilaceae; genus CAYOUV01. The sequence continues at coordinate 652,413 of CAWBNG010000003.1, read as the reverse complement.
ATCCACAACCGAAAGAGAGCTGGCTTGGCCCGGATGGACAGCATATCTACCTGCCCAAGGTCGGGCACGTGCGCCTGGTCCTGCATCGCCCACTGGAAGGTGTGATGAAGAACGTCACGGTCTTGAGAGCCAAGAGCGGGAAATACTTCGTCAGCATCCAGGTGGAGATGGCAATGGAAGAGCCGGTCTTTACAGGCGGGGCAGTCGGACTGGACCTTGGTCTTGGGGAGTTTGCCACGCTGTCCACGGGTGAGAAGATCGCCCCGCCGCAATACTACCGAAGAGCGCAGGAGAAACGCCGCCGTTTTGCCCGCCAACTGTCCCGCAAGAAGCGCGGCAGCCGCAACCGCGAGAAAGCGCGTCTGCGTCTAGCCCGTCTGGATGAGAAAATTGCCAACCAACGCCTTGACTTTCAGCATCAGCTCAGTCGAAAGCTCGTTGAAGAAAACCAATTCATCGGGCTGGAAGACCTGAACGTACGGGGCATGTTGGCGAATTATCATTTGGCGAAGTCGATCGGTGATGCAGGCTGGTCGGCATTCGTGACGATGCTAGGGTACAAGGGAGAGTGGTATGGCTGCCGTGTAGAAAAGATCAGCCGTTGGTACCCGTCTTCGAAGACCTGCTCGGTTTGTGGTGCGAAGATGGAAGCACTGCCACTGAATGTGCGCCTGTGGCAGTGTCCGGTTTGAGAGACAGTCCATGATCGGGATGTCAATGCGGCCATCAATATTTTGAAGCAATCTACCGCGGGAGTCGCGGGAAGTAACGCCTGGGGACAGTCTGTAAGACCATCTACGGATGGCTATGCTGGACGAACCAGGAAGCCAACTAGCTTTAGCGGTTGGTAGCTCACGGAGCTTGGGTTCCGGAGGAGGCTACCCCGGTCCAGGAGAATACGCGCTGGTCACTGGGGTCTCCCGCCGATGAGTAGATCGGCTGACCCTGTTCGTCTGTGCCGGTCTGGCGGACGGTCTGCACGAACCAACGGAAGACGTGCGGGATGTTGTCGTTCGGCCGGAATGAGGTCGGCACGATGAACTTTGTATCGGTTACGTACCCGACCAGTTTGCGCCCCTGGCCGTCGGTGACGTCTTCGATCGTCACCTGGTAGGATTCGTTGTCGCGCAGGGTGCCGATCGAGGCCCACTGCAAGGTGATGGTGTCGTTGGCCAGAGTAAAGGAGGCGCCGTCCGATGGCAGGAGCAGGTTCGGTCCCGGATAAGGAGGCGGAATTGTGGGCGTGGGGGTAGGCCCCGGGGTGGCTGCTCGTTCGCATAAGGGGATCGTCAAGGTATACCCCAATGGGACGTTATCGGTCGGCAGGTTGTTATAGGCTTTGATGGCATCCATTGGAACGGCGTAGTTGGCGGCGATGCTGGAGAGCGTGTCGTTATCCTGGACGGTGTAAAATGCTTTTTCGCAAGCCTGGGTGGTTGCGTCGGCCGGCTCCAGGGTGTTTGTGGCTTGCGGAGTCACCGTCGGTGTGGGGTAGGGGACTTTTACCACCTGGCCGATGTACAGGTTGTTGCAGGCAGCCGAAAGGCTGTTCAGGATGATCAGGCTTTGGACTGAGATATTGAAGGTCAGTGCAATCGACGAACAAGTGTCGCCCGCCACGACCGTGTAATCGAAGGGCGGCTGCAGGGTGGCGGTGGGAACAGGCGTGGAGGTTGCAGCCTCGGTCGGCGTTGGCGTCACGGTCAGCGTGGCGGTCGGCGATGAGACCGGTGTCGGTTCCACCACGCGTCCGGTCGAGCGCAGCGCGTAGAAGACCAGTACTGCGCCAACTGTCAGGAACAGCGCCAGGAATCCCAATGCCGCCGGCAGGCTGAGGGTGATCTCCGGCATGCGGCTGGCCTGGACGGCTTTCTGCTGTGCCTTGGTTTCCGTCGACGGAGTCAATTCAGTGCCGCACACCAGGCAGCGCGTGGCATTCTCGCTCAACCGCGTTCCGCAGGTCGGGCAGATTTTGTTCTGTTTAGGTATTAGTTCTGAACTCATACGGGCTGCGATTATACCATGCGGAAGCCTAATTTTGTCAAACCATGCGCATGCGGCAAAAGTTGGGCTGGGTTATAATCGACGCGTCATGAACGATAACATCCAACTTTATACCACGATGCTCCTGATCCGCCGTTTTGAGGAGCGCTTGCTGGCCGAGTTCAGCGCCGGCAAGCTCTTCGGGACCACGCATGCCTACATCGGTCAGGAGGCCGACGCGGCCGGTATCTTCAGCGTGACCCATCCCGAAGACGTGGTTTTCAGCAACCACCGCTGCCACGGCCATTTCCTGGCTTACGGCGGCGATCCTTATTTGCTGGCAGCCGAATTGATGGGCAAGGCCAGCGGCCTGGTTGGCGGGCGCGGCGGCAGCCAGCACATCCACTGGCGCAACTTCTATTCGAACGGCGTGCAGGGTGGAATCGTCCCGGTTGCAACCGGCATGGCCCTGGCCGAGAAGGCCCGGCAGACAAACCAGATCGTACTGGCTTTCACCGGCGACGGCACACTGGGCGAGGGCGCGCTTTACGAAAGCCTCAACCTCGCTTCTTTGTGGTCGCTGCCGATCCTGTTCGTGGTCGAGAACAATCGCTACGCCCAGACTACGCCCATCGAATTGGGGGTATCCGGTTCGATCTCCGGCCGTTTTGCCGCCTTCGACATCCGGACCTGGGAACGCGATACCACCGACGTGCTGGAGGTCCGGTCTGCGGCAGCGGAAGCCGTGAATTACGTGCGCAGCAGCCTGCGTCCCGCGGGTCTGATCCTGCACACCTACCGTTTTTCGGCCCACAGCAAGGGTGACGACGTGCGCGATCCGGCGGAAATCGAAAGCTACAAAGAGATGGACCCGCTGCTGATCCACGGCGCACGGCTGTCGGCTGCGGAGCGGGACCAGGCCGAGGCTGAGGTCAGCGCCCGTTTGACGGACGCCTTCGCCCGGGCTGAGTCTGACCCGTTCCCCGATCCCCAATCCTTGAAACCGATCCTGTCATGACGACTGTGCTCGAACGACTCAATCAGGCTTTGCACCAGGCCATGGAAACCGACGAACGCGTTTACGTACTGGGCGAGGATGTGCTCGACCCGTACGGCGGCGCCTTCAAAGTCACGCGCGGCCTGAGCAGCAAATTCCCGCAACGCGTCCTGACCACGCCCATCTCGGAAACGGCCATCGTCGGCCTCTCGAACGGCCTGGCCCTGCGCGGACTGCGCCCGGTGGCCGAGATCATGTTTGGCGATTTCATCACCCTGGCCGCCGACCAGTTGGTCAATCATGCTTCGAAATTCCGCTGGATGTACAACGACGGGGTGCGCGTGCCGCTGGTGGTGCGCCTGCCGATGGGCGGGCGGCGCGGCTATGGACCGACCCACAGCCAGTCGCTGGAAAAGATGTTCCTGGGTGTGCCCGGCCTGCGTGTCGTGGCGCCCAACACCCTGGGCGACCCGTCGGAATTGCTGCTGGCTGCGATCTCTGACGACGATCCGGTGTTGTTCGTGGAGCACAAGCTGCTTTACACGCGCCTGCTGCTGGAAGCGGGCCAGGGCGATTTGCAGGACCTGCAGGTCGAGACGACAGGCGGCGCTTACCCGGCGCATGTTTTGCGGGTCGCAGGTGCGCCGCGGAGCGACCTGACGCTGGCCTGCTACGGCTATAATTTCGAGCTGGCGCGCCGGACGGCGCTGGACCTGCTGTATGAATATGAAATATTTTCCGAGATCGTGCTCTTCTCGCAGCTCAGCCCGTTTGCGCTCGACCCGTTGTTCGCTTCGCTGCACCGCACGCGCCGCCTGCTGACGGTGGAGGAAGGCGGCCTGACCCTGGGCTGGGGCGCGGAAGTGCTGGCGCGCGCGGCCGAAGCGGAGATCGACGGCTTGAAAGTCCGCCGGGTGGCAGCCCTGGATTTGCCGATTGCCAATTCCAAAGCTTTGGAGGAGGCCATCCTGCCCTCGCAGGCGGCGCTGACCCGGGCGGCGTTGCAGTTTTATCATGGAGAAGGATGAGAAGGCGGAGCGCATGATCAAAGCGGAAGTGCTGGTACCCTTGTTGAACGCCAACGAGCCGGAGGCCCGGGTGGTGGAAATCCACGTCAGGGAAGGTCAGGCGGTTGAAAAGGACGCCATCCTGTTCACCATCGAGACCACCAAAGCCGCCGCGGACGTGGAAGCGCCGGAAGCCGGTTTTGTGCGCCTGCTGGCTGAAGAGGGGGCGATCCTGGAAGTGGGTGAGCGCCTGGCGCTGATCAGCGAGACGGCGGATGAGCCGCTCGATCTGAAAATTTCCGGGAATAAGGAGCAGGCCTCAGCGGATGGCGATTTGCGCATCACCAAACCGGCGCGCGCCCTGGCCGGTAAGCTGGGCCTGGACCCGATTTCCCTGCCGCATGACCGCCTGGTCACCGAAGACGTGGTCCGCCAGTTGGCGGGAAAACCGGCGCTGGAAGTTCCGGTGTTAGAGAAGGTCGATCCGGGAAAATCGCTTTTGATTTACGGCGGCGGCGGGCACGCCAAAACGGTCATGGAAATGGCGCGCGCTGTGGGTGTCTTCGAAATTGTTGGCATCATCGACGACGGCCTGCCAGCCGGGACTGATATTTTAGGCATCCCGGTGCTGGGACCGCGCGAGATCCTGCCGGGGCTGCGCGAGCAAGGCTTGCAGCCTGGCGGCCAACGGTGTAGGCGGCATCGTCGACATCAACGTGCGCGTCAGGTTGTTCGAACTGCTGGAAGGCCTGGGCTTCGAGCTGCCGGCCCTTGTGCATCCGCGCGCGACGGTCGAGGCCAGCGCTGAAGTTGGGGAGGGGGTGCAGATCTTTGCCAACGCTTACGTCGGCTCGTCGGCCGTGCTGGGGCCGAAGTGCATGGTCAATACCGGGGCAATCGTCTCGCACGATTGCGTGATCGGTTCGTACACCCACATCGCGCCGGGCGCCCTGCTGGCCGGGCACGTGCACGTCGGCGAAAAGGTGCTGGTCGGGATGGGCGTCAGTGTGGTGATCGGCATCCAGATCGGGGACGGGGCGCGGGTCGGCAGCGGGGCGATTGTGCTGGCCGACGTTCCGCCCAGGACGATCCTCAAGGCCGGCGAAGTCTGGCGCGGGTAGCAAACATCAAAAAACCTGCAGGTTGATCCAAGCCGATCTCAGGCATGGCGCTTCCCTACCGATAGACCCCGAAGGACGCACGCCGCCACCTTGCGTGTGCAGCGGGTACGCTGTGTAATGTGCTGGACGAATCGTCCAGCCGCTCGCTCTCACGCAGTATCCCGTAGGGGCGAAACGCGTAGCGGTTACGGAGTACGCAGTGTTAGCCCGCTATTTTTGTTGTAAGGTGACGAGTGAAAAACCGTTCCCAACTTTCAGATTCCCATGCTGGAATTCTTCCATGGCCGCCTGAGTTTATATGCAGCGTTTTCTCTTGGGAACCAAAGGCATCGAAAAGTGCGATTCCCGAGTCGCGTGATATTAGTTCATCATCCGACTGAAGAAAAAATTCTATGGGAATGGTGATTTGAGCTGCTGTATCTGCCAGCGCTTGATTATTTGATGGTAAGCCAGCAAGCCCCAAAACTGCTGCTGATATCCGCTGTTCGGATGCAATTAATGGTACGCCGATGGCACCACCCATTGCCATGCCCCAATAGCCAACTGCTCCACCTGTTCCTACATGGCCAAGGGTCTGGACTGCATCCAAAGTTGCTTGCCATTCTGGAACAGCTTGCAATGCCAATCGGGCCATTTCGTTTGCCACTATTTCGCCGACTGGCTGATGTTCTGCTATTCTCTTGTGTAATTCAGCAACGAATTGCACTGATTGCTCAGACCGTGTCCGATCACCATGCCCGGGTGCGTCAATGGCTACCACTACAAATCCATAGTCTCTCACATACTTGTTCGCTCGATTTACAATTCCCACAAATTTTTTGTGCTGAGAACCGCCATGACCCATTAAAAGTATTGGATGATCTTTCGATGTATCGCCAAGGGTCCAAATCACCCCTGGAACGGAATCATCATTTATATTGATGTTGAAAGTTCGTTCTACTAAGCCATCAGTAACTAATTCGGAAGTAAATTGCATTCAATCTCCTTATTGTGAATAATACCTGTTTTGTATGTAAGCGGGCTAATGGGTACATTCTACCCCTTCGGGGCACAGACTGGCGCTGGGGCTCCCCACTTGCCCAGCCGCTCGCTCTCACGCAGTACCCCGTAGGGGCGAAGCGCGTAGCGGTTACTGAGTACGCTGTTTTAAGTGTTTTCCGGCAAGGCTCGACTGCGGATGCCCTCATCCAGTTCATATAGGATCTTGTCCAACCGACTGATTCCCGCTTTACGAGCGGGCATTTGCAATAAAATTGCACGAACTTCTGGAGTGACATGGTCAATTGCCCAAATAACTTCATTATCACCAATAGAATGGTCGCTTCCTTGGTTTAACTCAAGCGCCAGTGCGGCATAGGCTGCGGGACCGACAATATGTTTCGTTTGTTGAACATCCGCCAATGGATGCGTGTAAGCGCTCGACGCTGCAAGGCCGGCGGCGCGGGCGGCTGCTGCAGCAGCGGGATCGTCTGCCTCACGTGCAGCGGAATATGCCGACAAGGCAAGGGAACGCAACTGAGCGGTTCGTTTTCCCCCATCAGCAAACGCCCGAATGCCCTCAATCGCGGCACGAGGCCGGGAGTCCGAATCAACATGAGTCTCATAAACCGCCAGCGCCCTCTCAGCGCAGTCCGCGGCCCAGCTCCCCAAGGCCCTTAGTAACTCCAAGCTTAGCGAAAAATACTTGGACTCACGCGCCATCATTCACCACTATAAATTTTTCAAAATCATGTGATGCCATAAAAGATTCTCTGTTTATAAGGAAAGCACCTAGCGGCTCGCGATATCATCCTGCAAGGATATCATCCTGCAAGGATATCATCCTGTAAAGGACATCGTCCCCGAAGGGTAAGTACCCCTGAAGCGTAGCGGAAGGGGCGCACTGCGAAGCAGTGATGGGGTGCAAAGTGCTGGACGAATGTCCAGCTGCTCGCTCTCACGCAGTACCCCGTAGGGGCGAAGCGCGTAGCGGTTACGGAGTACGCTGTGTTGGGTGGCACCTATATGCCCTTGATAGATAGAACCCTTCGATAACTCACTCTGGAGGAGTCTTGGTCAGGATCTCGATCTCATGCCAGGCGGGCCACAAATCGAGGACGCTCGTTGTCACCACTTTTACCAGATCGACCCCAACCAGCGGCTCTTCTGGGGTGAAAGTGAGCACATCGCCCTCAGCGGTCACGCCGTCGAAGGTGTGCACCAACTTGAGTTCCCCGCCTGTCTGCCGCACCCAGATCTGGTGCACGCTCCGCCCGGACGGCTGCTGGGCAACGGTCAGCACGATGGACTCGACCACAGTGGGGGCTGCCAGTGACAGCTGCACCCATTGCGGGGAAAGCGCGGCGGCGTTCCAAAGATTGGACGTCTCATCCGCTACATTTTGGGCAGGAAAGCCGGCGATTGCGCTTGAAGCAGTGATGACAGCCTGCGGAGCCACGTTGAAGCGGATGAAATCGAACTCGCCGTAAACGCAGGGATCGGGGCGGTTGACCGGGGCGAGCACGGTCGCAACAACACTATCGCCCTCATAGGCATTCCAGAACTCGTCACCCGGGTTCTGGCCCCAGGTCCAGAACAGCCAGCCGTCGAACCCGTACTTGCAGGATTCCACCTGCCAGGCCTGCAAAGCCGACGCGCCGCGGTCAGCCGAGGAGTAGTTTGCCTTGTCGGCCCCAAACTCACCCATCAGGATCAGTTTATCCCCGGCTCCGATCATGGCGAAGTTTTCTACATGCCCCTTCATTGATAAGTCGTAGCCAGGATAGGCATGGAAATCAAGAAAGTCGAGCTGCGACTCACGCACCACCCGGTTTAAATAGACCAGGCGTAGATCCCCCTCACGTACTGGGTTCGGCTCCTGCTGGACGAAGAAACCCATCGTCACCAGCGCGGTCGGATCAATGAGCTGGATTGAATCCCGCAACTGCTCGATCCAGAAAAGCCAGCCCTCCTCCATCATACGCTTATGGTCCTGTGCATCGGCCATGTCATAGGTTTCCCCATTGGCCGTGGTGACCGAGCCGGAGGTCTGGCTCAGGGGTGGGGAATCCGCCTCGTAGAAGGCTTCGTTCATCAACTCGTAGGCCAGTATGGCGTCAAGCGGTGCGGCACGCTCGCCCAGGCCATGGATAAAATCTTCCCAGTACATGCGTTCGGCCTTGATGCCATGCTTATCTAAATAGATGCCGTTATAGCCCACGTATGCGGCACGGGCGAGTTCCTGGCTATAACCGCCGTCATCCGGGACCCAGTCATCCGTGAAGATGACGTAGATACCATACTGCTTGGCCAGGCGTAGGAACTCGGCGATGTTATCCAGGTAGGCGTCCGACAGACCGCCGGCCGGGTCACCGATACAGCCGCCGACTTCACCCCAGCAGGCGTTCTTCCACATCCGCACCGTGTTGAATCCCAGCGCTTTCATCTGCTGCAGTTCAGCCTCGGCCTGGTCCAGTTCTCCAAAGGAGGTGTTGAAGAGCGCATCGACCCAGATGTCGCCCCGGCCGGGCGAGGGCCTGGACACCCAATGAATGTAGTCGGCGCCGCGCGGCACGAATTTTTCCCCTGTCAGGGTATCGTAGAATTCACTTACACCGTCCACGACCCGCACCTGGATGCGGTGTGGGGTGACCGGAATAGCCGTCGGTGTTGATACAGCCGTGCCGGTTGCGATGGATGGCTTCGTTGGAGTGATGCTACTCGCCGTGCAGGCTGTGGCGATTAGCGCGAGGATGAGTATGAACATCACCACACGGTGGATGTGCCTCATGGATGAACGGGGTATAGTATGACCAATAGTCGTCAAGGTAAAAATTCCTTTCTGCAGCGATATTAATCGCTATCGTTGCCTCATTAGCCACCCAACGAGACTGTCGAAAAACATGATTTTGAACAGTCAAAGTATAGCGAATGGGCGATTTCGACACAATAAAGTTGTGCTCTTCGTTTTTTTTTCAACCTGATCAAAGCCAGGCGAGGTCATCCCTGTGCCCGTTCTCAAATGTAACTATGTTGCTTATGTGTTCCATCGTGGATCGAAGCTCGCCTGACTTGGCACATCGACTATCAATCTTGCCTCCAATAATGATGCGCCCTACTCTTAGCTGAGAGGCGCCTACAGCGTATCAGCTGCAGTACACTTGCCCAGGATCGTGGCCTACCGAAGAGAAGGGTGCCTACCTATGGGGCAATCCGGCGTCGAAACAAACCGGACCCGTCGCTACCGAAGAACAAGTAGCGTCCATCCTCGGAGATATCCAGGGGTTTGGTGACGTTGTTGGGGTGAGACGCCATGGGATTGAGCAGGCCCTGAACTCCAGTTCTCCCAGGACATGCCACCATTCGTGCTGCGGTATACACCCAACTCACCTGCGAGATAAATGGTATCGGGGGTTCGCGGATTAACCTCCAGGCTATAGAACTGCTGGTCAGGGAGGCCGGTGATGATCTCTGTCCACAACTCACCTCCGTTAGTACTTTTCATCACCGTACCGTGAAAACCGTCGACCCCCTTCCCCTTGTTCTGACCGTTTAGTGAACAGGCGTACATGACATTTGCGTCGCGTGGATCAAAGGCGATATCGAACACCCATTGCTCACCGGGCCAGCCATTGTCCAAACGCTTCCAGTGCTCACCGCCGTCGGTGGATCGGTTTACGCCGTTATATGTGCCTGCGTAAATGACATCCGGCTCGCCAGGTTTGAAGGTAATATAAAAGATCCCATCGTTGGTGAAGCCGACGTTCTTCTCGCGCCAGGTGGCCCCGCCATCCTCGGTCTTGTAGATGCCGGTTGGAAAGGTGCCGATATAGACGATATCAGGGTCGTCAGGATGGAAGAGAACCGACGTATACTGGTAGAGACCGCGCTCCCACATAAGCCACGGTTGGCCGAGGTCGCCCAAGTGGGGCATCTGTGTCCAGGCGTCAGCACCAGCGTCCAGGCGGTAGAGCTCGTCGCCCCGGGTGCCCGCGATCACGGTCCCATCTGCGAGGTGGATCAGGTTTCGAACATCCGGGTTACCCAGACCACTGGAAATATCCGTCCAGGTATCGCCGCCGTCTGTCGTTTCGAACACACCGCGATCAGTGCTCGCCCACACCGTATCTGCGTCAGTTTGTGAGACGAGTAAAGCAGAGACAGTGGCATCAGCCATGTTGGGACTACCGCTGCCGTTTTTAGCGAGCCATGTTTCCGCGCCATTATCTGATTTGTAAATGCCGCGGCCGAATATCCCGAGATAGATCACCTCTGGTTGTGACGGGGCAATGGCAAAGGCGTAATAACCCTGGCGGACGGGATCGTCGACCTGGATGGTGGGCAAACCAAAATTGCCTTCTGCCCACGTCCCGCCGCCGTCAATGGACTTGAATATGCCGCCGGGGTAGGCACTGGCAAACAAAGTATTCGAGTCGCCCGGCTGAACTGCGACCTGCACCTGGTAAACGGGAGCGGTGAGCGTGCTGCTGCCCTCCCACATAACACCACCCGTAGCCAGATCAATCGCACCGACGTAGATGCCACCGCCGAGGGTCGGTGCGTAAATCGTCAGGGCATTGGCACTGAGGGCGACACCCGCCAGGTTGGTGAATTGAAGCCCGGCGTTGATGCTTGCCCACGAGACGCCGCCGTCATTACTTCGGAACATGCCGTTTTGCGCGGCGGCGAAAATGAGATCCGGGTTCGCTTGAGAAACAACCAATCCCTTGATGGGTCCGCTTTGGCTGCCGAGATTACCGTCGTTGAGGTTCACCCAGGTCGCGCCGCCGTTCAGCGAGCGGTAGATGGTGTGAAGGTTGGATGGTGCTGCGCCGGTGTTCTCTATGCGATCCGCATTGAAGTAGGCGTCCGAACCCCCGAACAAATAAACGGTCTCTGGATTGTGGGGGTCGATTAGAATGCCATTAAACCCGATGGCTGGCGATTGGGGGATACCGCTTGCCTGCCCGCTAAGGTTGGTCCATGATTCACCGCCATTTACGCTCTTGAACACGCCGGAGCCTGCACCGTGGCAGACCACATACAACGTGTTGGGGTCGCCCTGGTCTACGGCAATTGCGCTCGGCAATGTCGGGAGGTTGCCTGTGACGTTGGCTCCTCCGGATTTGTCGATGCGAAACAAGCTCCCGCCCATCGGGTTGCCTTTGCCAAATATCGATGCGTAGATAACATTTAGAGTTGCCTGGGGCCAGGGCTGCGGTAAGTACGCGATAATAGTTCTCTCCCGCATCAAAGTAGACCGACCAGGAGGGTGACGCACCCCTGCCGCTGGCACGATAGATCCTGGGGGAAGCGCGGTCGGCAAGATAAAAGCCGGGTGGATCGCCTGCCGGGATCAACACCGCGGAAGCGGATACCGTGGGTGGCTCGACCAGCTTTGTCCATGTCTCACCAGAGTCCTCTGTAATGTAGGTGCCTCCACCCCATAGGGCTGCAATGGCACTTGAAGTGTCGCCAGGGCTGCTTGCGAAGGCGTGTACGTTGGCGAAAGAAAGCCCGCTGATGGCGGAAAAGCGCGCACCAGCGTCGTTGCTTTTCCAGACTTGGCCGCCGGTTGTACTCGTGCTGCCGGCATAGATCTTCGTGCTATCCTGTGGATCGATGGCTACCGAGGTAACCCCGCTGGAGCCGTCGATGGTGAGCGGTGTGTCCCATGTATCGCCACCGTCCAGACTGCGTCGAATCTTGGCCGAGGTCTCGAAAGGTTTGGGGTTGTATCCACTGAAGATGACGTTGGCGTCATTCTGGTCCACCGCCAGGCTATAGGTGTAGTCAATCTCAGAGTTCAGCAAGAAGCGCCAGTGATCTCCACCATCGTCACTGCGCCAGATCCCAAAGCCGGACTTAACGGCATAGAGTCTTTTGGGGCGAGCCCGGACCGATCGCGAGGGCATAGATGGATCCGTAACGAAAGCCTCCCAATGATCCCATTGTTTCGTAGATCAGATCGAAGGTTTCGCCGCGATCGTTGCTGGCAAACAGCGACCCCGCATCGGCAACCACCCATATGCGGTTCGTATCCTGGGCACTCACGGCAATCTCGTCAACCTGGCCCATCCAGAGCGGGAGCCGGGTCCACGTCTGTCCCCAATCAAAGCTCCGGAAGACACCTCGAGAACCACTTGCGATCAGGCCGCCGGCTGGCGCGCCAAGTACAGAGACGAGAGGCACATCCGCCGCATTCAAGCCAGTCGTGAAATGTTTCCACGTCCGACCGCCGTCGGTCGACTTCGCGATACCAAGACCGTCGGTTGGAATATAGATGGTGTTGGGATCGTCAGGGTCGACAGCGATGTCACTGGGATCATTCGCCCTGGCATCCGAGGTGGCAAAAGGACCGACAAACGGTTCCCAACCTGCACCACAATTCGTTGAACGGACGATGTTTAGGCCATTCGCGGCAAAGATGGTATCACCGCTTTGGCCTATGATTCTGACAGATCCATGATAGCTGACTGTAATGTCCTGCCAGGTCACGCCAGCGTCGTCTGATCGGGCCATGTTGATGTCACCTGAAGGTTCCCCCTGCGTGTTATAAGCTGCATAGATGCGACGATCATCAGCGGGATCGACGAGGATGTCGGAGACATACCCGTTGGGCATGGTGGCGCCAGTGACGGTTGGCTCCAGGGTCCAATCGACACCCCCATTGGTAGTATGGTATAGACCGTTGTTACCCCAAATCGCGGAAACCCAGAATTCGCCAGCTGAGGCTGCAGCCACAGCCCGGATCAACGGTGGTTCCAGACCAGGTTCGGGGAGAGGAATTGGACGCTCGATCCAGGATATGCCACCGTCAGTGGAGATATATATCCTCCCATCTTCGGTCGAGGCGATAACCGAGCCCAATACAGTTGGGGACACCGCGAAAGCACCGGTTAATGGAACGCCGTCCATCCCCGAGACTTCGATCCAGCTATCGCCGCGGGTGTTGCTCTTAAACAGCTTCCGGTCGATTGAATCAACCGTTGTACCATTTACGGTTTGCGCCCATAGCGTCTGTGGGTTGGTCGGCTCGATCTGTAAGTCAATAATCGAACCATAGCGGGGAATAAAGACATCTGTGAGCGACCAGGTCTCTCCTCCATCAGTGGAACGAAACAATCCTCCCCCTAAGGCTGCGACATAGATGGTTCCGTCAGAATCGATTTCCACCAGGTGGTCTCCCCCAGCCGGGGGACCGCCGGCTTGGACCCATGCGTCAAGCGGATCGTCAGGCTCAGGAATAGGTCCACAATTTTTGCCAGTCAACCACTCGCCGGGTGGACACGCAATTTCACTCGTGTCGATCGCGGTGCTCGGACTGCTTGTGGCGCTCGGGTTGTTGGTGTCACGAGAGCCTCCGCACGCTGCCAAAAGCGATACGCCCAGTAGCAACAGCCAGGATTTATTCATCTTATATCTCCTCGATACCAAACAGGAAACCCAATTGCTCCTTGCTAATTACCTTGTCAAGGTGAAATAGCCACACTCATTAGACTTGTGGTGTAACGAATGATGCTACCAAGAAGGTTGATGGTTCTATTACTCCTTCGGATTCATCATTGTATGGCAGGCGAATAGCATGAGCATCCATTTTGGCGCGATTCTTCCCGAAATCAGGAAATGCACAGAAAGCCCGGTAATGAAGGAACCATTCAGACGCAGGGTAATTTTCAGAGCGTCTTCTTGTACACAGCTCTTCGGCTTCTTGTTACTCATGTTTCATGTAGTCCCATTTGGACGCTTCGCTCCGAACTCGTTATTAGACACCCATTGGGTCACTAATATCCAGACAATTTATGGTGATTTCACTCCCACACCGATACCAGATCATAGCGGATACATGGTGACTAGGGATACAACAGATTGGAGCCTGATAACATTATAAGGAAATTTTGGCAAAAAACAATCAGGGCAAGCCGTCAAGCCTGCCCTGCCTGGGTATCAAACGATTAAATTGATTGTACGATTTGAATTCGCGCAATGAAAAACGTCCTTATGAAAAGAGCGCTTTCTGTTATTTACAAGGGTATTTCGATTTCAAACGGGATTTGAAGTGTTGATTCTCTCGTATCCAGCCTGTCCTGACGGACTGTCCAGGGAAAAATGCACGAAGGCAGATTGGGGGAGCGAGCTTCCAGCGAGCATCGCCCAGCCAAAGCGCATTGGCGCTTGGTATCCCCAGCGTCCAGTGTGTGGTTTTCGACCAATTCGTTGATCGTTTATTCCAGTGTCCCCGGTTCGAGCTGGTTCTGGAGCGAGATGGGGGAGCATGACCAATTGGTCGTAATTGTGGGGTTTGAATTTTGCCATCAGCCTCTCGACCCTTCATTCAAACAGAACTACTTACATTGTCGCTTCCCTATTTTTCTTGTCCTTTTACTTTTTCGACAGTTTCAACGGCTGGCGATATCATCCTGCAAGGATATCATCCTGTAAGGATATCATCCTGTAAGGATATCATCCTGTAAAGGATATCATCCTGTAAAGGATTTCATCCTGTAAAGGACATTGTCCCCGTAGGGGATACCCGCAAGTGGGCGGGACGTGGACAAGGCTCGAAAACAGAATCCTGCCGTGGTTGTGAAAACCGCAAAAAAATCACGCAGAATCCCTACCGTCAGCTTCACGCTGTGTTGGGCGAACTGCTCAATTGCATATTCACTATAACGTCTAACACTTTCTTGCCCACTATTTATTTTACGGGAGTAGGTCCGCTAACCGGAGTTGGACCGCTAACCGGGGTTGGACCATCAACCGGGGTTGGATGATTAACCGAGGTTGGATGCCTAACTGATGTAGGGCCACTAACCAATGTAGGCACGCCAACGATTGTGGGGCAACTGACCGGTGTGGGGCCGCCATTGATCGGCGTGGGACAGCCTCCGACAGATGCGGGACCACTAACGAATGTGGGACAGCTGACTGGTGTAGGGCCGCCATTGATCGGTGTGGGACAGCCACCGACCGATGCAGGATCACCAACGAACGTGGGACAGCTGACTGGCGTAGGGCCGCCATTGATCGGCGTGGGACAGCCTCCGACCGATGCAGGACCACTAACGAATGTGGGACAACTGACCGGTGTTGGACCACCATTGATCGGCGTGGGACAGCCACCGACTAAAGTTGGCATGGACGGCGAAGTGGAGATCGGCAGGCCGATGGGATTGCCGCTCAATGTAGCATAGCCGCTGTTCAACCACCACAAAGCCGCTGGATTGGCAGGATCCTGAATAAGCAAGTAGTTGCCATCCGGGCTGCGGCCAATCGCCTTGACCTCCTGGCCGGGCTGGAGCACCCCCATCACACTGTACTCTTGCCCGGGGCCAGTGCGATATTCGGCAGCCGCGCTTACCCTAACCATCAGAACGGTGGATGGAGTCCCCTCGACTGAGGAGGCGGTCGGCAGGTTGCAGGCAGAGAGAGCTAACAGTGCCGCAAACATGACCCAAAAAAACGATTTAACTTTTGTCATTCTTCCTCCGTAACCCTCTAACATCTTTCCCTTTCTGTAACGCCCAACGAATGATTCGGTGGACGATGTCCACATAACTGCTTATAGGTTGCATATGTCCTTTTTTTTGCATCCATTGCTGCACCCATCCACCTAAACTGCAAAATCATGACCAGCATGGTATCCATAAAATATATCCAGCAAAAGATTAAATATTTGATGAGAAAATTATAGCACTACAGCCATGCGAGTTCATTAACGCCGTCGCACCGCCGCAGCGATCCCGCCAGGTGGTAAGTACCTGTGGACAAGATCGCCATTCGTTTGTACAATGCTCTCGCCCTGTTCCAGGATGCCCCCCTCATCCTGGGCGGGGTATCTTAGTCGGTTTGAAATTTTCAGCAATTTTGATGTCGACGATCACGTAAGCGCTCACCTCAACATCCATTCATGATAGGTTAGAAAATATAGGGGATGAACCACTTCGTCCGGCGCTTGTACTCCGCGAAATCCGGGTAGCGTGCCAGCGACCGGTCCTTGCGGCGCATGTTGGGGGTCCAGTAGAAGAGGATGAAGATCGCCAGCGGGATGAAAGCCAGCCAGCTGATGGCCAGCAAGGCAAACGAAAAATAGATCAGAAATTCACCGAAGTAGTTGAGGTTACGCACGCGCGCGAACAGCCCGTCCGTGATCAGCGTACCGGGCTGCAGCTTGAGGTGGGTGTGCTTCTGCATGTCGGTCGCGAAGTGGAAGAAGACCCCGAAGCTGAACAGGCTGATGGCGATGGCCGGCAGCCAGGGCGGCGCCGCTACGCCGCGCGCGTTGACCAGCCAGGCCGGGAACCAGTAGAGCGTCAGCCCGCCCCAGGCGATCAGCACGCCGTACCAAATATTAACCTTGTGTTCCCAATTCTTGTCGGGGAAGAGGCGGCTCTTGAGCACCCACAACTGGCCGTAAGTGCCGTGCAGCGCCAGGTAGACCCAGGCGGTGGGGTTATCCCACTGGCGGTAATAAGCCATCATAGCCAGGATGGCCAGAAAGGTGACGCCTTTGTGCAGGTCGATGTACTGTTTGAGCTTCACAGGTGACAGATCCTGGCCGGCTTATTTGGCTTTCTTGCGGCGCGCGGCGGGTTTGGCCTCGACCGGGGCTGCGGCCTCAACGATGACCGGCTGGCGTGCGGCGCGCCAGGCCAGCCAGGTGGAGCCCAATCCGGCGGCGCTGGCCAGCAGGGCGACGACCCAGCCGATGTACGGCACGGCGGCCAGCAGGGCGTAGAGCAGCAGCCCGACGGCCAGCGCCAGTCCCTTCAGCCAGGCGTTCTCCAGCTTGACCAGCCCGGACAGCCAGGCGGCCAGCACGGACACGACGATGATCTTCGAGCCGTAGACGATCAGGAACCACAGCGCGGCCAGCGCCAGGGCCAGCAATGCGTAAGCCGTGACCCACAGCAGGATCGAAAGCTGCCACAGTCCCAGGAAATTGAGCGCCAGCCCGAGCGAAAAGACGGCCGCGACCAGCAAGAGGGCCAGCAGGAACAGGTTGACGGCGATCAGCAGCACCAGCAGTCCCACCGCCAGCGTGCGCCAGGGGCGCAGGCGCAGCGGCTCGCCGGCTGCTTTCAGGCGCGGACGCCTCAGCCAGAAGGCCAGCAGCCCGAACAGGGACAGCACGACCCACTCGCGCGCCCGGTCGAGGGACCAGGCAGCCCAGTCGAAGCCCGGCTCCGGGTCGGTGGCGGCCAGCCGCAGGCGCGGGCGCGGGGGGACCAGACTCGTGGGCGCGGCTGGCGGGGTAGCTGGGGGACGGTTGAAGTCGAAATGCAGCTTGATGGTCAGGTCCGGGAAGCCCAGCAGGCGCATCAGCCCGTTGTAGAGCTGGATCGGTCCGATGGCGGTGTGCACGTTGCGCCCGACGCGCCCGTTCAGGCCGGCGTCCAGGCTGACGGCATACAGGTCGCGCTGGATGCTGGACTGCACCCCGCTGGTCAGGCTGACGGCCAGGGCGTACAGGTCGCGGCCCAGGGTTGCCTGCTCCGGCATCTCAAGCGTCAAGGCGACGGTATAGGTCGTCCCCGTGACCTGGCCGCGGATTACCGCATTCTGGGCCAGCAGGATCAGGCTGCCGTCGATCGTGCCGTTGACCGTGACCTGGTTGCCCATGATGAAGACGTTGCCGACCACGTCACCGTCGATGGTCACGTTCTGTCCAACCAGCACCAAGTCCTGCTCGACGCGCGTCCCGGCCGGGACGTCGCTGCCATAGACGATGCCCTGGGCCTGCGCCGAGACCGGGAAAGCCGCGGCCAGCAGCAGGGCGGTGAGCAGGATCAAGAATGTGTTGCGCAGGGGGTTTCTCATTGGGGCCTCCGTTTTGGTTACCCCAAGTATAGCCGAGCCGGCGCTTAAATCAAGACGAGATGGCGCGTGGTCTTTCCCCTTCGGGGATGATATGCGAAGCATCCTGCTGAAGGTCCCCGACAGGGGGGAAGGGCCCGACCTGCGCCTGTCCAGGACCGAAGGTCTCATTACTTTGCGATTGGTTACTTTTTGTCGTATTCTGGAGACTTGTGGTTCTCTAGTGACGGGGTCAGGAGACCCACGTCACAACCAGCTAAGGCGTCACCACGATCTCGATGAAGACCGCGTCGCCGAAGGGCGTGCCGTCTGGGGCGGCAGCCTGCCAGGAGCTGTTGTAAGTCCCGGCCTGGTCGGGTGCGGTGAAGAGGATGCGCAGCGGGACCTGCGCCCCGGCGCGCGCCGGGTAAAGCCCCTGTTCGCGGGCTGCGCCGATCAGGTCACCGCTGATGAACTTCAGGCGGTAGCTGCTGTCCCAGTTGCAGGTCCCGCTGTTCAGGACCAGCCAGCGCTTGTCGATCGTGCTGCCGGGCGGGACCTGGCTGCCGTCCGGGATGGTCAGGTCTTTAAGGAAGCTGAGGCTGTCTGTACAGGGCGGGCTCTGGCTCGATTGTGCGGCCTCGGCCGGGAAGGTCGGCTGGAATTGCGGGGGCAGTGCCGTACTAAATGCATCGCCCGCCTGGACCTGTGCGGTCGGCGGGCGGTAAACGACGGATGGCGTGGAGGTGGCGCTGCCGCAGGCGGCCAGGCCGAGCAGGCTCATGGCCAGCCAGAAGCAAACCTTGCTGAAACGAAAAATTTTTATCAGTCCTGTGTTCACGTCCATCCTACTGCAAAGCTAACCTTTGGCGCGGATTTATTCTTCGTCCTCCTCCGCCGGGCTGCTGTCGTGGTCTTCGCCACCGATGTCCTCGGTCAGCGGAAGCATCAGCTCACCGCCCAGCGCTTTCTGGCGGATGATTATTTCGATCTCTTCCGCCAGGTCCGGGTTCTGCCGCAGGAACTCTTTGGAGTTCTCGCGACCCTGTCCCAGGCGAACGTCGCCATACGAGTAGAACGCGCCGCGCTTATCGACGATCTCGAGTTGGGCGGACAGGTCGAGCAGGTCGCCGGCCTTGGAGATGCCTTCATTGTACATAATGTCGAATTCGGCGGTGCGGAAAGGCGGGGCTATCTTGTTCTTGACCACGCGCACGCGCGTGCGGTTGCCGATGATTTCCGCGCCGACCTTGATGGATTGGATGCGGCGCACGTCCAGGCGCACGCTCGAATAGAATTTGAGCGCCTGACCGCCGGTGGTGGTTTCGGGGTTGCCGAACATGACACCGATCTTCTGACGCAACTGGTTGGTGAAGATGACCGCTGTTTTGGTCTGGTTGATGGCGCCCGAGAGCTTGCGCAGCGCCTGGGACATCAGGCGGGCGTGCACGCCCATGGTCGGGTCGCCCATGTCGCCTTCCAGTTCGGCGCGCGGGACGAGGGCTGCCACCGAGTTCGATGATGACCACCTCGACCGCGCCGGAGCGCACCAGCGTCTCGGTGATCTCGAGGGCCTGCTCGCCGGTATCGGGTTGCGAGACCAGCAGGTTGTCCACATCCACGCCGCAGCGGGCGGCATAAGACGGGTCGAGGGCGTGCTCCATGTCGATGAAAGCCACCGTGCCGCCCATGTGCTGGGCCTCGGCGGCGATGTGCTGGCAGATGGTGGTCTTGCCGGACGACTCAGGGCCGTAGATCTCGGTAATGCGTCCGCGCGGGATGCCGCCCACGCCCAGGGCGATGTCGAGCGAAAGCGACCCGGTCGGGATGACGTCGGTGATCATCTGGTGGGCTTCACCCAGGCGCATGATCGAGCCCTCGCCGTAGCGTTTGATGATATCGCCCAAGGCTTTCTCGAGCACTGCATTGCGGGCCTCATCGTTGGTGTTTTTATCCTGCTGGGATTTGCGTGCCATTCTCACTTCTCCAAAGGTAAATTCGCATACTGGCATTCCAAGGCTGTTTAACCCCAAGGAACTTTTTCACTTCAATTATAAAAAGTATAGCACAGATGTTCAGTAAGTCAAGGGGTCAGGGTGCGGGTGTGTAATCTTTCAGGCCCGGCTCGGGCGGCAGGTCGGTGAGGTAGCCGTGCTTGCCGCGGAAGGTGAAGTAGCTGACCTGGCCGGGGAAGATCTGTAGATCGAGATTGTAGATGTGCTTGTCGAAAGGGATGGTGACGGTGTAATTGCCGGCCGGCAGGTCGCTCAGCACCATGTTCTCGTTGTAGTACGGGTCGGGATGGGCCGGCCCGCCGCCGTAGGTATTGATATACCATGTGCGTTTGATGTCGGTGTTGCGTACCGTGATCTCGTAACGCCTGATGGGGGCGCCGAGGTTGTCCATCACGCGCGCGACCAGCACACCCCAGCCCTGGGGTGGGACCAGCCACAGTTCGGGATTGTAGGTGGTGAAGAAGGTGGAAGTCCCCACCCGCACCTCGAAATGCAGGTGCGGCCCGGTGGTGGCACCCGTGTCGCCTACCAGCCCGAGCTGGCCGCCGGTATCGACCCATTGACCCGGTTTGACGTCCACGTGGGACATGTGCGCGTAGACGGTGAACAACTGCTGGCCCTGGTAGCCGAAATCGTGGCGCAATACCACCGCCTGCCCGTACGGGTCTTTGGTGTTGCGCGGGTCGCCGCTGAACAGGCCCCAGCCGGCCCAGATCACTGTGCCAGGGGCCGCCGCCAGGATCGGGGTGCCGGTACTGGCATCGATGTCAACGCCGGTATGGACGATGTTGGGTGCGAAGAAGACCCCGCCATAACGGTAACTGGCCAGCGGCCAGTTGACCTCGTCAGCAGCGATCGGGCGCACAAAGTAAAAGTGGTCGTGCGCGGACGGCGCCCACGGTGCCGGGTACAGTGGAGGCCGCCAGTTGGAGACCGGTTCAGCCCCGGGGGTGGGCAGCACGAAGCGCAACGGGGCCAGGGTCGGCGCCGGGGTTGGGACAGCTGTCGCGGCGCAGTCCGCTCCGCTGCAGTCCTGATTCTGGCTGATTACCGGAGTCGGTTCGAATGCCGACAGGGCCGGGGACTTGCAGGCGGTCAGGATTAGGATGAGAATCGAGGCAAGCAGAAATCGACTTTTCACGGGGCGGCTGTAAAGGTCGGGTAGGGGGTCGGGGTAAAGGTCTCGGTGGAGGTCTGCGTGGCTGTGTACCAGGGCACCGGTGTGCGCGTAACCGTCGGGGTGATGGTCGGACTGGCGACAATAGTCGGCGTGATCAGCACTTCGGGGGGATAGATTTCTAGCATGGCTGTGTACCAGTCCAGGCCGTTGGGCATGGTAAATTCCGTAAAACGCGTACCGTTGAAATAGGTGCGCCAGTTTGCCAGGGCTGGCAGGCGCTCCCAGCCGTATTGCCCCGCCAGGGTGCTGAAATCGATCCAGTAGCCGATCGGGACAGATTTGGCCAGGCGGCCTCCCTGGTCGTAAGCCTGGGGGTCGAGGTTGTACCGGGCGTTCAGGTCCCAGGGCAGGTCGTGCAGCGGCTCGCCGTGCGAGCCATCCTGCGCCTGGGCACGCAGATACAGGCCCCAGTAGGTCTGCGGACCGATATCCTGGCGCGTGACCGACATCCAGCCGGCGCTCAGGGTGATCGGGTTGATGGCGAAAGCGCGCCCGGTATAGAGCCAATCCTGCCCCATGCCTGGGTCGAGCGGTGTGCTCAAAGGCACGAAGGCGTTCTGCAGGTTGGCGAGGGTATCCCAGCCGGCTTCCTGGATGACCTCGCTGCGCAGGGCGCCGTAGGCTTCATCGACCAGATCGTGCAGACGCGGGTAGGGGGCCTGGACGTCTTTCAGGTTGACGATCGCCCAGCGTCCCTGCGGACCCTCCGCGATGGGCGTGACAGCGGGTGCCCACAGCGGGGTGGCGGTCCGCTCGGCGGCTTTATCAAATGCTTGCGGCAGCGGATCGGGGATGGCAATCGAAGGCCAGACCAGGCCGCGTACTTCACCGGGCAGGTTGAATGGCAGCAGGAGCAGAGTGCCGTCCAAATCGAAAGCCGTCAGGTAATTTTGGTTGGCGCCTGAGACACCGGCCAGGAGGCTTTTGCCATCCGGGCTCCAGGCCGGCCAGCTGCCGTCGCCAGCGCGCTGGGCCGGGCGGTCGGGATGGTTGGAATCCCAGATGTAGACACCGTTCTCGCGCGGGCTGGGACCATAAGTTTCCGAGCCCCAGGCCAGGTAACGTCCGTCCGGCGACCAAGCCGGGTGCTGGTCGGAGGCCAGCGGTGTGCGGCTCAGGTTGGTGAAACGGTCGTCACCGGGCTTATCCAGGTCGGCCAGCCAGATTTCGCTGTCCCCGCTGCGGGTGGAGACGAAGGCGACGATGCGGCCTTCAGGCGCCCAGGCCGGGGAATGGTCAGCGACCCCGCGATTGTCCGTCAGGCGGATCGGCGGCTGGGAGCCATCCACCGGCATGATCGCGATTTCCAGGTTGTCATCCAGGTAGGTTTCAAACGCGAGCCAGCGGCCGTCAGGTGACCAGGAGGGCGAGGCGTCATAGGTCAGGGTGTCGGTCAGGCGCCGGGTTTCGCCGGTTTGCAAGTTGAGCAGGTACAGGTTGAAGTAACCGTTACGGCGGGAGGCGAAGGCCACCTGGGTACCGTCCGGGCTGAGGGCAGGGGTGATGTCATCCCATTGGCCGTCCGTCAGGCGCACCAGGCCGGTGTCGCTGCGAAAAAGGAAGAGATGCGCGAACAGTCCTTCGCGGACCGACAGGAAAAAGGGTCCCAACCTGTCTGCAGCCCCGTTCGAGACGACCGGCAGTTCCGGAGTGCTCACTTCGGCCGTGGCTTTTGGGTCAGGGTCGTGCGTGGGCGCAGACGGCGCAGCGGTGCGTTGTGTGCAACTGGATAAAATAGCCGCCATGAGCAGCAGCGACAGTATCAGTGAGTGACGACAGGAGATTGTTTTCATAAGGATCAAGGCTGGGGCAGGCTGAGTAAATCCATCGGGTCGAACAGGTGAAAGTCGCCGCTCATGCGCCAGCGTTGGTAGGTTTCCAACTCTTCCGGTGTGGCATCGGCGGTGTAGTAGGCCATGGCTGTGAAGGTCTCACCGGGCGGACCCCAGCGGGTCTCGAAGTGCAAGTGTGGGCCGCTGGTCATGCCGGTCAGGCCGGCCGTGCCAAGCGGCTGTCCGCAGGTCACCTGGTCCCCGACCGCAAAAGCCGGGGAGGTTTCGAGATGCGCATACAGGCTGTAAAGCGATTGCCCGGTGATGATTTTCTCCTTCTCGCGCAAGGCAAGCGGGATGCGCGCATAGCTGGTTTCGATCACGATCATGTTGCCGTAAGGCGGACGGTCGTGGATGACGCCCGCCACCTGGCCTTCCATGACCGCCAGGACGGGCATGCCGGTGATCGGACCGAGGTCCTTGAAACGCCAGTAGCCCAGGTCCACGCCGTGATGCCCATCGTCGTGACCGGGGCGCGGGGCCATGAACGGTTGTGAGACGATTTCAGGCAGCTCATCCAGCGCATGTCCGGCCAGCGGCGAGCAGAAACGCGGTTCAGGGGTCGGTGTGGCGGATGGGGTGACACTGGGAGCCGCGGTCCGGGTCGCTGACGGTGTGTCTGACGGAGCGCGAGTCGCCGTCGGCGTAGGGGGTGGTGTCTGCGCCGGTGCGCAGGCCATCAACAGCGTGAGCAACAGCCAGCTTCTCAGGGACGGCTTGCGCACGACATCCTAGCTGCCAGATGGAATGTTAAAGGTCACCTCGACCGGCTCTGCCTGCGGGCCGTCGGGGTAGAAAAGCAGCGCGTTCAGTTTGAAGTCTCCGCTCTTTTGCGCCCCACGCATGTGCAGCGTGAATTCGAGTTTCCAAGACATCGGTTCGATAAAACTGGCTGAGGCGACTTCTTCCCCGTCTGCATCTGTCAGCAACACCTCGATGCGCGGGCGTTCCAGGAAAGGCGTGATGTCCAGATTGACGCGTACCCGCTCGCCGTCCGGGTAGGGCTCGGCACTCAGGCTCTCGATCTGGACCTGCTCGGGGGGGAGGCGCTTCAGGTCGGGGTTCTGATCGGGGAAGAAGAAATCCATGCCCATTACGGCGTGACCCCCAACTCGTTCAAACGCTGGGCATACTGCCCCTGCTGGTAATAATCCCGGCCCTGTTTGTAAAATTCTTCCGCGGAGCTGGGCTGGTTCCCGCTTCCACAGGCGGCCAGTGCGATAGTCGTGAGCAAAACCAGAAAAGCCAGCCGGGCTGGTCCAAAGGTAAGTTCCATGATAGTAGACGGTTCTCCATACCAAAAAAAGGTGCGATTATTATAACGCTTTGGGCTATCCTATTCGTCGAACAGGAAGGTCTCTTCGGCGTAGTAGCGGATGCCTTTGTTCTTGACCCGTTCCTGGACCCAGCGCTGCAGGTAGGCTTCCTTGTACTCGATCGGTTTGGCGCTGGACAGTTCGTGCAACGGATAATTCAGGTGCAGCGCGCGCGGCGAGACGGTGAAACGCGTAATGCCGGTCGGCAGCATGCAACCCTGCCCAGCCAGGTTAAGGATCGTCTCGTTTTCGAAGTGTGGGAAGATGATCAGCGCGGTCAGGTCTTTGTAGACTTCGTTGAAGGCGGTTACATCGAGTTCGCTGGTACGGTCGAGGAAGGCGCGGTCTTTGTAGGTATCAACGATGCCGTGCAGGTAAGCCACCTGCTGCAGGGGATTTTCAGTGGTGCAGGCCAGATATGTCCGCTCGTCGGCCAGTTGGAGCAGGACCGGCACACAGTCGATCTCCGGCCGGTTTGGATCATTGCGATCGATCGGCATCAGCTTGATCCCGACCACGTCGCGGATACCGGCGATCAAATCGCGGACACTCATGCCCCAGACTATGTGATTCCAGGTCATCAGCGCCACATTGGGATCCTCTCGCTCCACCACCTGGGCCACGATGTGAGGGAAGTCCATTTCCTGCAGGGAGGTCACCCGGTTGGCGCCGTCCAGCACCATGTAGCGACCCGAGCCGTCGTCCAACGGCATGACGATCGGCGGGTTACGCAAAATCCCCTGGGCGCGTAATTTTTCGACCAGGGGCAGCGTGCGTTGTTTATCGTGATCTTCGTGCAGGATCAAGGACGGGAGCGGCAGGATATGTAGATTGGGCAGGTTGGGAAGCATACTGGTCCTCGCCTAACGCTAAGATGCCCTTGAGCATACCACGAATGAAAACAAGATTCAAACCTCTGCGCGTTGCAAAGCGCTGACAAAATCTTCGGGGTAGGGCGCTTCGAAGGTCAGCCGTTCGCCGCTGAGCGGGTGCGTGACTTGCAGGGTTTTGGCGTGCAAGGCCGGACGCTCGATCCAGTCTGTAGGCGGCGCGCTGTAGAGCGTATCCCCAACCAGCGGATGCCCGAGGGCGTAAGCGTGGACGCGGATCTGGTGCGTGCGCCCGGTGCGCGGGCGCGCTTCGAGCAAGGCCTGGGCGCTGAAGCGTTTCAGCACTTTGAATTCAGTCTCTGCCGGTTTTCCACGGTGATTGTCGACCGCTGTGCGGTGCTTATGTCCCACGTTGGCACGCAGTGGATGGCGGGCAATGTGTTCCTTCCATTTCGGCTGGCCGTTGACCAGTGCGTGGTAGCTTTTCTCGACCTGGTGCCCCTCGAACTGCAGGCTCAAGGCG
This sequence comes from uncultured Chloroflexia bacterium, assembly GCA_963790075.1. Classification (GTDB taxonomy): domain Bacteria; phylum Chloroflexota; class Anaerolineae; order Anaerolineales; family Villigracilaceae; genus CAYOUV01. The sequence goes on along the minus strand of CAWBNG010000003.1, from coordinate 626,835 downwards.
CGGTGCGTCTCGGCGTTACGGGCAAAGAGCATCACACCGCTGGTGACCTTGTCCAGGCGGTGGACCACCCAAAGCTTCCCGTTTTCCTCTTCCAGCAATTTGAGCAGGAAAGGCGCATCCGGCTCCCAACCGTCAGGCAACACTGGCAGTCCAGCCGGTTTATCGATAACAAGCAGGTATTCATCCGTGTAAAGAATATTCATTGCGGACAATTGTAGCACCGCATACGCTTGCGCAGCTCGAATCAACCCCTCGAATTGATCGGAGAAATTCTATGGAACCCTGCGAACCAGTCCCAGCTGCGGTTGGATTTTTGCGGCTTCAGCCCCAGCGGACGTAAAAGAAAATCCCTACCGCGACGAAGACGATGGCAAAGACTAACAGCATCTTGGAAACACTGCGTTCCAGCACGGCATTGCCGGGCTTATCCGGCTGGTAGTAGACTATCACGTTTGCGCCACTCGGATATTTTGCGATCACCTTCTCGGCTGCGTAGTGATTGCCGCCTCCTTTGGGTCCGAAAGTGATCTTCTCCCCCTGAAACTCACTGCCCATCACCTGGTATCGGTAGCGGACTTCGGGATAGTAACTGGACGAAACGCTGCCGTCATTATCGGTGGTATCGCTGCGTCGCACCCAGGATTCGACCACCGTCCCCTGAACGGCCGACCAGCCTTCCGAGGCACGCATCTGCGCCAGGCTGCGAAAATAAATGAAGATCAGCACCAAGCCAATGACTACGAAAATCAACGGGATGAGAATATTTGCGGACAAGACTGTCATCTCTCCACCTCCTCGTGGTACTTTCATAGTACACAATTGTGATATCTGTGGCAAGCGCGTCCAGCGTGGATTCATATTGACCTCTTGACATTGACGTTACGTCATGGTTTATACTGTTGCATGTCATTGCGAGATAGCGCAGCTGCCGCGGGAAATCCGGACTCGCAGACACAGACCAAAATGTACACCGTAAAGCAGTTATCCACCCTGGCGGGTGTGACCCCGCGTACACTGCACTATTACGACCAGATCGGGCTGCTCAAGCCGTCCCGTGTGGGCGAGAACGGCTATCGCTACTACGGGGAGGAGTCCCTGCTGCGCCTGCAGCAGATCCTGTTCTACCGTGAGCTGGACCTGCCACTGGAAGAGATCCAACGTATTCTGGCTGGGCGTGAGTTCAATCTGCTCGCGGCGTTGGAAAGTCACCGGCGGGAGCTGGGCAAACGCATCGCGCGCCTGGAGCGTCTGGTCCGGACGGTGGACGACACACTCGCACATTTGAAAGGAAACATTCCTATGAGTGATAAACAAATATTTGCCGCTTTTAGCGAAGAGCAACAAGAGAAGTATGCTGCACAGGCCGAGCAGATGTACGACCCGCAAACGGTCAGGGCTTCCAACCAGAAATGGAAGAATTATTCGACCGAACAAAAACAGCGCATCCTTGACGAAGGCAACCAGATCTACGTCGATCTGCTGGCAGCCATGTCCAAGGGCGCGGATTCCCCCGAAGTGCAGGCCGTCGTCGAACGCTGGCGGGCGCACATGGACTATTTCTGGACCCCGAATCTCGACCAGCTGTTGGGGTTGGCGCAAATGTACAACACCTCGCCGGACTTCAAGGCTAATTTCGACCGGATCGATCCCCGGCTGGCGGAATTCATGCTCGCCGCAGTCGAGGTCTACGTTGCTGGCCACAAGTAATAAGGCGCAGGGCGGGTACCTACCCGCCCTGCGCCTTATGCGGATTTGGTCATTGAGGGCAGAATTTTTAGCGGGTAAACCGACTGGTCAGGTAAACGATAGAGCTGCTTTGAGAAGAAGGATTTGTCTCCCTACCTAAAAATTTATATTTCCTGCCAAGAATATTGGAAATGCTTGTATAAGGAACTTCGCTAATGGGGGATCAGTCCGCAGCCCGGTGATCGTTACGTTCAACGACATACATCTTTCGCAGACTTCCCCCGGGGCGCAGAATTTCCCTAAGCAGGTGCATTCCCAACTTTTGCGCAACGCGTTCCGAGGCCCGGTTTCCAGGCTCGATCAGCGCGATCAACCGGCTTATCCCAAGTTGCTCGAAGGCGTAGTGCTTCAGCGCGGCTCCGATCTCGGTCGCAAATCCCTGCCCCCAGGCTGAGCGGGCCAAAATGTAGATCAATTCGATTTCCGCTTGGCCTTCGATTTCTTTTTCGAGCAGGCCGCAATGACCGACCAGCGTCCCCGTCTCTTTTTCGATGACCGGCCACAGGTCAGACTGCTCGGCAGTTGGATTTTTTGCCGTCTCTTCAAACGCGGAGCGGACCTGGTCCTGATTCCGTGGGCCTCCCAGGTGGCGTGTCACCTGCGGATCAGTCCACAGGTCAACCAGCGGGTCGATGTCGGAAACTTGTTGGAATCTCAGGATCAACCGCTCGGTCTCGAGCAAGGTGGGTGAGTCTTCGATATTTTCCATGTAAATTACTTTACTGTTCAATGGTTTTCATTCGCGCGATCATCCCTGCAGGGTAAACATCCTGCAGAAAGTGGTCAGGTGTTAGCATGAAAACGCAATCCGACGGGGTTGCAGTCGGGCACGTTTTTGGGTATTCTCCGTTTGTTCAGTGAACGGGAACGCATACCCGGGAACGTTGCGTTAGGGTCCAGTCGAAACGTGCATGGGAAGTTCCAAGTTAGACCCGGAACAAGCCCGCTCAGGTGTTTCCCGAAGGACACCGGGACGGTGTGACTGACCCGTTCGGATCCGCTTAACTGGGAAGCTCCACAAGGTTGAGAGCAAGCCCGCATCTGTGTGTGATACAGCGGCCCTAAAAAAGAAACGTGCCCGACCTTAGCTGGCAGGTTTTGCCAGCGCAACCAAGAGGAGTATACACCTATGGAAGAAAAAGGAAAACGGTATATCGGACTGGATGTACACAAGCACTACCTGATTGCACTGGGCGTGGACACGGATTTGATCGTTGTCCTGCCCGTGCGGCGGGTGGAGCTGATGAACCTGGAAAGTTGGATGAAAAAGAATCTAACGCGCCAGGATGAAGTGGTCTTGGAGATGACAACCAACACCTGGCAGTTATACGATGAACTCATCCAGTATGCAGGCTCAGTGACGGTGGTTCATCCACCGCATGTGGCACTGATAACTAGATCGCAGGTGATGAACGACAAGATCGCCGCCTCGATCCTGGCGCGACTGCTGGCGAAAGGGCTGCTGGTAGGGATCTGGGTGCCGCCGCAGGAAGTACGAGAACTGCGCGGTTTGGTGGCACAGCGTCAAAAGATGACACGCCTGGCAACGCAGGCGAAGAACCGTCTGCACGCGGTAATCCAACGCCATCACCTGAAACCGCCTGCGGGGAATCCCTTTGCGAAAACGAACAATGGCTGGTGGAACGCTTTGGCGCTGGGAAAACTGGAAAAGATGAACCTGCAAAGCGATCTGGAAACGCTGCAATTTGCGGAGGTGCAGGAAGCGCGCATACAAAAAGAGATGACGGGGATCGCGGCGGAGAACGAAGAGATTGGACGCCTGATGCATATCTCTGGTTTTGGAGTGATCACTGCGGTGACGGTGTATGCGGCAATTGGCGACATTTGTCGATTTGTAGACGCCAAACACTTGGTAGGCTATGCGGGATTGGGCACCAGGGTGCACGACAGCGGACTGACGACGCGCACGGGAAAAATAACGAAAGCGGGCAGGCGCGACCTGCGGGTAGCGATGGTGGAAGCGGCGCACGTAGTGGCGAACAGCCATCCGCATTGGAAGGCGGAGTTGGCGCGACTACAACCGCGGCTGGGCTACAACAAAGCGATAGTAGCCATCGCGCGCAAGTTATTGGTAACCGTCTGACATGTGCTGGCTCGCAAGGTTGCGGATCGCTTTGCGGAAACTGAAAAGGTATCGGAGAAAATGCTGCGCTTTGCCTACGCAGTCGGAAAGGAAAATCGTCCTGGGCGTCAAACGGCGGCACAATTTGCGCGTGAGCGTCTGGATGCATTGGGCATAGGGCAGGAGTTGACCAGTATTCCCTGGGGTTCGAAGAAACCGATCCCATTGCCGCCCTCGAAATTAAAAAAAGGAGAGCGCCGTCCCAATTAAGTAACTCCGGTTAAGGAGACCCACGCGGGGTTTTGCGGGCTCGACGCTCAACAATATTATACAACCCTTGTCAACGCTTTTAAGCAACTTTTAAAAAGCGGTGGTCGGGTGCTGTTGCTTTTTCGCTTCCTTGCGCAACAATGCAACCACCTAATTCTTAATTCATCGGCACTCTTGACTTCCCCTTTCATCTGTGTGTGCGTGTGTGTGTACGTTGTGTTAGCCCGCAATAATTTCTCGAAGCTTCCATAATTGTTCTCGCAATGCACCCAGTTCTCAAAAATACTCTAGCGTCACGACCTTTGGCTTACTTCTTCCCATTACCCATTTCAATAGAGCGTAGTCTTCATCCTGCATCTCTTCATGCATATCTCGGAGATAGCCATCTATATTTCTGATACCGCTTACATGAATTTGAACTATTCGTTCAAGAGGCAACTTTTCCAGATAACTCTCAGCATCCATACCCTGATATGACGCAGCTATTCGTGCGTGAGGTATATCTAATAGAAACCCAGAATCAGTTGTTCTTACAATATCGCTCACTGCTGATGGGTCTGCTGCATAAGCATATTTCTCTTTGGGCAATGATGGTAGGTTTTCGAGAATAATGGGAAGTTCCACGGCATCCCTAACTTCTGACAGCAATCGAATAAACTTGCTTTTTGCTTTTTCAATACCTGGTGGGGTCAGATGTAAACTAAAACGGGAACTCATCATGTATACCAATACCGGTAATAATTCTATATGCAACGAAACCCATTGGCTTTGAGTACATGCGAGGTATTTGCACAATTGGTCGAGTGCCCCGCGCCAATATTGATATCGGGTAATGAAGCTACTTGCATGAAATTGAAAATGCCATTCCGGGTATTCGTGTTGTAGAAAATTGATCTTCTCCGGAGTGAACCAGGGACCGACTTCAATGCCATCGATTGGGGCATCATGCCTGCGGATAAGTCTTGCTAAAGATTCAGAGAAATTCACTGTCAAATTGGGCATCAAGAATACTCAAAACGGTGGCGTAATTAGCGGGCTAACGGTGTGCGTCCGCGATATCCATCCCGTAGGGTAAGCGCCCTGCCGAAGGTCCCCGAAAGGGGATAAGTTTACCAGCAGGGCGGATGGGCAAGCCAACTCGATCATTATGGCACGCAGCCAGGCCGAACGCTCCGCGTACCCGCCTATACTCGTAAAGCGGTGGGTGAGCTGCGAGGCGCAGGTTGGCAAGCCAAATGCATCTGCCCAAAGCAAATTTATGGATTGGGTATGGGTTCTTCGCGCAATTGAGCCACGATGGTCTCAACATCCGTCACCCAAGCGAAATCAAAAGACAGGTTGAGCAGGCTGGCTTGATGCAACTCCTCGGTGACACTGCCCGTTCCGTCCGCCAAGAAAAATACCCGGTAATCCCGGAAGTAAGCATCGCGTGCGGTCGATTCGCAACACAAGTTGGTCATAACGCCGGTTACCACGATATCTTCGACCTTGAGACAGCGTAAGACGGTCTCCAAATCGGTGTTGTAAAACGCGGAGTAACGGTGTTTAGAGACCACTTTCTCATGGGGTTGCGGTGCGATGTCCTGGTGGATTGCGCTTTCCGGGCTTCCTTCCAGGCACATGCCTTCCCACCACTACTCCAAGTAAGTAATAAATCTGAAGCGCTCATTTAACCCTCCCTGCTGGAATTCAGTTCCGAGTCAACTGCATCGGTATTCCGATTAGCGTATTTTTAAATCTCCGAAGCTACTATTTATTTCAATGTATCCGTGCTGTGCTGGCTGCCGCCTAACCGTTTGCGGCATCGTCCCTGCCTGTACCCGTAGGGTGAAAGGGATAGCATCCCATCAGGGACGTGACGGATTAACAAGACTGGCTCCGCATCGCGCAGATTGGCTACGCCACCTCCCTCAAATCGGAGGTGGCGTTTTCACCTGCACTACTTCCAGGTAATTGGATAAATAATCCTGAATTATTTACGGTACCAAACAGCGCCAAGATTGTCCGTGAGGGTATCGTCCATCTCGTTGTAGGTAAATGTAACCAGGAATGTGGCAGTGTAAGTGGGAGGTTTGGTGAGGCAGTATGCATCAACAAAGAGTTCAATGGTCTGGTCAATTACCTGAACAGGTCCTTCACCTTTGAGAAGCGCATCGGTTGGCTCACCATATGCTGCGGTACAAGATCTGGATTCCTTGGCAACCAATGACAATTTGCAATAATTAGTCTCCGAATCACACCTAATCTTTAGGGTTTGATGGATTCCTGCACGGACAGAGACCCACTTCCCATGAAAGACCCTTACGCCATCTTTATTTTTTGTCATTGGCGCTGCATTGACGCCGAAGGGGAATACTACTGCGAGAATAGTAATAATTGATAGGATAAATGTGAGAATGTGAATTTTCTTCATGATATTTCTCCTTGGGTTAAATAAATAAACCCGCGCCAGGTAAAGGACTGGGGAGGGTCATTATAGGCAGGCGAATGCCCCGCAACAATGTAATTTTTGATGTAAAGAATATGTTACATAAAAACAATCTTCAATTCAATAGAACAAAAAATCTTCACGAGAAAACATGGAAAGAGTGCTGGAAATGTTCGCTGGAACTGGTATTGAGCAGTTGGCAGTGGTTGTAGCGGCCAATAGATCAAGATGATCCATTATCTTTTGCGTCAAGGGATTCCATTAATCTCTGGTGATAGGTTTTTTCGCGGTCAGCCAGTTCGGGCGAGACCAGAGCTCCTTGTTCGAGAAAGTGGCGTTCCCCGCGCCCAAGTCGCCGTCCTGCTTTGGTGTGCATATCGATTGCATATTCGGGTACAACCGGGGACTGTCCTTCTGTTTCGATGGCATGTTTGACCCAATTAAGCAACTCATCGCTCGAGCGGTCTTTTGTGCATCGGCAAAGATAGCGCACCGCGTGTAAAGCAAACAGGAAACGGTCCCCCTGTGGGCGTGGAAAGTTGTTGTGCATCTGAAAGAGTGCCTGAATCAAAATCGGCGCATCGGTTTGCCCGTAGCCGATATCTTCCACGCTGATGACCTGTAGTCGCTGCCAGAGCTTGGCTTCCAGTTCCACGCTGGTTGAGAGCATTTCGTAAGCGAGGAAGGCCGCGTTTTCAGTGTGTCCACGCCGAATTTCCTTTTGGAGCGCGGAAATCACTTCATCCGCAGCAAGATCGTGACGGGTTCGTAGATCGATCCAGGGATCGTGTTCTTCAACTGCCATGGTCATTTTCCTTTCGCTGACTTAAGCTTTGACAGGAATATCTCTTGTTGAATAGTCCGGTTGTTCGTTAGTGTTTTAGCGCTCCAGGTGACGGATTAGCGTTTGTTAAAGCCGCATATCCCTTTTTCCCGCAGTATTTATTTTTATGTCTCATCCCCCTAATGTGAAGGGGACTGGAGCCGGGTAAGTTTTTTTTGAATTTCAACCGCATCTGTTTTTACCTGGACTGAAGCGCAAGGGTTCTCCCTGCGCTGAGTGAGTTTATCCAACCAACGCTTGCGCGTCTGAGTGGATGATCATACCGCCAGTCTTGAGCAACCTGCGCTCCTGGCGCCTGATCTCCTGGGCCACCTGCAAGCGGTCTTGATAATCAGGAAATTGCGCTGTGAACTCGGGTGAGCCGAACAGGCGGCTATCCTGGATAGCATCAAAGGAATGATCCGGCAGGAAATCCAATGCGCCGACCTTCCCAAGATCGACCCGCTGATGGGTGAAAACTTCTTGATCCAGGTCGCCCAAATCCACGCCAACGACTTCAGCGCCCAACTCGTAGAGCAGGCGGCAGAACCACGGTTCAAATTGCGCCGTATATCCTTTCTTCGGGCGGCCGATGGTCATTTCGCCGAACGGGGTATTGATCTGGACCGAACTGGGGGCTTTACTGGTATTGGAGCCGCAGGCGATATCCAAGATCTTCATCTCCCGCAGATCGGACAGTTTACCGATCGCATTGGCGAGCCTCCCGACCATCTGGGCGATGATTTCCTCGACACCGGGTTCTTTTATCATCTTCCCGTTTAACCCATAATGAATATCGAGTGCCCGGACCGTTTGGGTCAGTAAATTGCGTTCCTGCGGATCGTCCCACAGGCTGACTAGTTTGTCGATCAATTGATCCAATCTGTCATTCTTTAACTTTGCGGCCATTTCTTTACCTGAAAAAATAAAGTAAACAACCCATGGCTTTGCGGTCAGGAAAGCATCCCGTCTGGGATAGCGTCCTCGAGGCGTAGTCGAGTGAGATTGTGGTGTGTGGGACGGGCGTGGACAATGCTTGTCTGCACCTGAGGTGCGACCCAGGTGGGAGCAGGAAAAGCCCGAAGCGTGGAAAATGCCTGAAAATGCTGCCGATCGGGCGAGCGAGCTTCATGCGAACACACCTGTACTGCACCAAACACAGTGCGGTGCAAGTGTCGCCAACCCAAAACGCATGAGCGCTTGAGCTCCCCAGCGTCCGGCCGCTCGTCCTCGCGACATCGTACCCGAAGGGTAAGCATCCCTGAAGCTTAGCGGAAGGGGCGACCTACGCAGTGGGGACGGGATGCATGCTTTGTTAGACCACCTTGTTGCTTGTTTTTTTACTCTGAAGATGCATCGGCAAGGCCGCCACCTTTAGCTCGCCAAATGGGGTCACGAAGTACGAGCATGGCGACCAGTGCCAGCGTTGCTATCCCGAAAATGCCAATATCGAAAGAGAAAGCTGTGTCGAACGGCTTGAAGCCCATCGCCACGATAAAGGCTACAACTTGGTTATTGAGGGCATGCAGATATGCGGACAGCAGAACGCTACCTGATCGGAGCACAGCATATCCCAGCACCACAGCGAGACCAGTGGTATAGAGTGCCATCAGCAACATACCAAGCAGCGGATGATCCGGATAGTTATAGCCCATCAGAATGAGCGGCCAATGCCAGGCGCCCCAGATCACACCCAGCAGAAGCACGCCGCGCACCCGGCCAAGTTTAAAAAGTTCGCTTTGCAAGTATCCTCGCCAGCCATACTCCTCGCCAAAGGCGATAACGATAGCCAAGATCGGCGCTAGCAGCACCGATTGTAATGCTGCCAGGATCAGGAAGATATTTGGGCTGAGGCCTGGAAGAGAAGGCGGGGGGGCTAATTTGGCTCCACCCAAGCCAAAGAAAGCGTTAAGCGCTGCCTGCAGCACATAAAAGGCGATAAACCCCAAGCCGAAGAGCAGCCAATAATGTCCATTGCCCCAGGCCAACCAGATTTGCGCCATTGCCCCGCGGCTAGAAGTGGCGCGCAGCACGATAAGCAAGATCAAACCCAGGAAGGCAAGAATCAGGGGAATGGCAGCCAACACCGCAATTGTGCTCTGTGCTGGGGAGAACCATATAACCAGGGTGCCCAGAATATAGATCAGCGTGAGTAACAGAAAATAGTAGTAGAACCAACGCCCTCGCCCAACAGGCTTTTGGCGATAGATAGGGCTCTCAGGAAAGAAGAACAGTCCCAACACGATAGCGCTGAATGCTGGCAGAAGCATCTGTAATTGCAGGGCAGCGACGATCCCTGGAATACTCAGACCACCTCGCAGATAGATTGCCAGGTCGAGTAACCAAGTCAGGCCGAAGGTGAGACCTAAGAAGACGCCTACATGACGCCAATTGGTTTTGAGATTTGTATCCATATCTTGCGACCTCCACAAATCAAGCTTGTTCCGATCATCATTTTCTTCCGTGCGGATTTCTAATTATGGTTTTGGAAAAGTAGGTATGAATTTAACTTATGTAAAACTTAGAGGCCCAACGGCTTGCGACATCGTCCCCGAAGGGGATATACCCCTTCGGGGCATAGGCTGGCGGCTGGAGGGACGTGGACTTGCCGACGAAGCGGATAAAACCCAAGGCCAAGAATAAAGCCATTTTAGCGGTGAGAATCCAGCCGTCCGCGTGCAAGGTGCTGGACGAATGTCCAGTACGCTTTGTTAGGCAGATTTTCCAGGACGGTTTTTGACTTGATCCTTCCACTACTCACTACGTACATTGGTGGGTAGCCCTTTGATGGCGACTGCACTCTCACCTACCACAACTTATTTTGTCTTATTCATCTCTCGTTTAAAGAATACACCTATTAAAACTCCTACCACTATAGTTACCAACCAATTTATAGAAATAGCAGCAACTTCGTAACGATAATCTCTGTCAAGGCCAAATTGGATTGAATAAAAGACAAATGCAAGCACATTTACAACAAATGGCATTAAGAGTATCCAACGGATAGCCTTATCTAAACGGCTTTTCATTGAAAAAACTGGAGATAAGAAAATAAATGCAATGCTCATCATTGTGAACCCCAATTCTTCAAGAACAATAAATATTCCGTGTCCATTATATTGCGTAAGTAATGCAATTCCTTCAGTTTGACCTTTCATGACACTAATTGGAATAACAGAGAATTGAAGAATATAATCTGCCAACAAAACAGTAGTGGCTATTAGTGCAAAAGCAACGCTAATAAATGAGTATATTTTCCTTTCAACAGGGGCGACGAAGTGATTTGCGATCATAAAAATTAAAAAAGCACACAGTTGGAAAACTGCAAGATACATCCAGGAGTAATCTCGCGGGTAATAGGAAAGAATGTCAGGGTAAGGATAATTCATGCAATTACCAAGGCAATTAGGGCCAGACGGAGGGATTGCTATCATCGCAAATCCAAATGTAATCATAGTCAGTATTGTCAAAGACCATGATGAATATAATCCAACTTTCATTGTAGCGATATTTTTATTGTCTGTTTCCATTTTTGATTCTCATTCTATCGGGGTGTAGTGAGATTATGTAATTGCTACAGCAACATAGTAATGCAAGTCGTGTTGCTTGTGTTAACTATTATACGAACAGATTTAGCCGTTCATTCGGTTCTACGTGTAATTTGCGACAAATTGATAGCAACTCCTTAAATATATGGATACAGATTGCCCAACGAATTAAGGATTGATGCGGATTGTATACCACTAGGTGGCACTTCGTACTATGTTATAGACGATCCGTATACCCTGCAGGATACTTCGTAATCCCTTGTGGGGAATCACATAAAATCCCAACTGAATGCGGGTCTTGAGCCGAAACGGATTAACGCTTTGACAGACGCTTGTTCCGTTTTGGGGGCTGTCCGCATTCCCCATAGCCTCCTCCCTGAGGTTGCGAGGCTTAAACCATAATCCAGTATATAGAGATTTCGGTCGGATTTCAAGATCAGCGGCATTTGTCCGACAACTCCCCAAAATGGGTTAAAATACACCTGAGTAGGATTTCACAAAGGAGTTTTCGATGCGCACTGTCGATATCATCATCAAAAAACGCGACCGGGGGATCTTGACCCGTGAGGAAATCGATTTCTTCGTGCAGGGCTTCACCCGCGGTGATATTCCCGATTACCAGGTCTCAGCCTGGGCCATGGCCGTGCTCTTGAACGGCATGAGTCCGCAGGAGATCACCGATCTGACGCTGTCCATGGCGCATTCCGGCCAGCTGCTCGATCTGAGTGAGGTAGTCGATATTGCCGTCGACAAACACTCCTCCGGTGGGGTGGGTGACAAGACCAGCCTGGTGGTGCTGCCGGTGGTGGCGGCCTGCGGGCTGCCGGTCGGTAAGATGTCCGGGCGCGGACTGGGGTTCAGCGGCGGCACGCTGGACAAACTCGAATCGATCCCTGGCTATCGCTGCGACCTGAGTATCGCCGAATTCAAGCAGCAGCTCAAGCAAAAAGGCATCGTGCTGACCGGGCAGTCGCTCGACCTGGCCCCGGCTGACGGCAAGCTCTACGCCCTGCGCGACGTAACCGGCACCGTGCCGTCCATCCCCCTGATCGCTTCGTCGATCATGAGCAAGAAGATCGCTGCCGGCGCACAGGCTATCCTGCTGGACGTCAAGACCGGGCTGGGCGCTTTCATGCAGACCCTGGACGAAGCCCGCCAACTGGCCCAGGCGATGGTCTCGATCGGCGAACTGGCCGGGCGTCAGGTGGTGGCCCTGCTCTCGGACATGAACCAGCCTTTGGGGCAGGCAGTCGGCAACGCGCTGGAAGTGCGCGAAGCCATTGATGCGCTGCACGATGGCGGCCCGCACGAACTCCGCGAGCACTGCCTGCATGTCAGCGCGCACATGCTGGTGCTGGGGCAGCGTGCCCCGGACCTGGAAACCGGTCGCCGCATGGCTGAAAAAGCCCTGGCAGATGGCAGTGCCTTCGAGCGCTTCCGTGTGCTGGTCGAGGCGCAAGGCGGGGATCTGGCTTATGTGGATGACCCCGAGCGGCTGGAGAAAGCCAAACTGGTCGAAGTAGTGCCGGCCCCGCGCAGCGGCTACCTGTCCCGGATTCATGCCCGTCTGATCGGGGAAGCCGCTGTCGTCCTGGGTGCGGGACGCGCCCGCAAGGGCGATCCGGTCGATCACGCGGTTGGCTTCATTATCCTGCATGAGGTAGGTGACCGGGTGGAGCAGGGCCAGCCGCTCTTCACAATCCATGCCAACGATCCGGCCAAACTGGAAGAAGCGCGCCGTCAGGTGCTTGAAGCGCACGTTTTTAGCGCTGAACCGGTCAATCGATTGCCGCTTTTCTACGATTAAATCTTGCAATTGCATAACTTAATTACGATTTTGACAATTTTTGGCTCGTCACGCTTGATTAATCTTACAGAATCGGGCATACTATGGTCAGGAGCATGCGGCTATGGCAAAAGTTTCACTCCGTATCTACATACGCGAAATCGAAAGTCTGATTGAGCAGGGGCAGGTCGATGAAGCCATTGCCCACTGCCTGCACATTCTCAAGACTTATCCAAAATATTTGGGTGCCTATCGGCTGCTGGGCAAAGGATACCTGGAAGCGCGGCGCTACTCCGACGCGACCGATGTTTTCCAGCGCGTGTTAATGGCCGTGCCGGATGATTTTGTCTCGCACGTTGGCATGAGCATCATCCGCGACGATGACGGCTCGCTCGACGATTCCATCTGGCACATGGAGCGCGCCTTCGAAGCCCAGCCCTCGAATTCGGCCGTCCAGGGCGAGTTGCAGCGTCTGTATGGCCGCCGGGACGGGGTCGAGCCACCCAAGATCCGCATGACGCGTGGCGCCCTGGCGCATATGTACGTGGCCGGGGAGCTATATCCGCAGGCTATTTCCGAGATCCGCAGTGTCCTGGCCGAAGACTCTGAGCGCACCGACATGCAAATCCTGTTGGGGCTGGCTTATTTCCATTCTGGCCAGAAGGTCGAAGCCTCCGAGATTGCCACCCAACTGCTCAAAAAATTCCCCTTCTGCCTGGATGCCTGCCGAATTCTGACCGAGGTCTTGCCCGGTACAGGTCGCGCCGAGGACACCAAGGCTTACCGTAACCGCGTCAACTCACTTGACCCGTACGCCGCTTTTGCCAAGGGTTCGATTTTCTATACCGACCAGGTTCCGGATTCGGCCGTGAGCGTGGACCGGCTGGAATACACTACCGGGCAGGATGTGGGCGTGCAGCCGGGCTGGGCCAGTTCGATGGGCATCCAGCTTTCGGACGAGAGCGATCAAAGCCAGCCTGATTGGTTGAAGTTATCCGAAGGCGAATCCGAATCGGGAACAAGTGCAGAGCCGAATGCGTTTGCGGAATTGGAAGACTCACCCGAAGCCGGGTCCGCTCCCGATGAAGGAGATAATGGCGCGATCCCGGGTTGGATGCGCGAGGCCGGATGGGGCGAATCGGTTGGTGAGGGTAGCGAAGGTCCGCTGGATCTCCCCGATGAAGAGACGCCGGCCGAAGAATTGGCGCAGGGAGAAATGCCGGATTGGATCAAATCAATGGCGCCTTCCGAGGCTGAAATCAGCGCCGAAGAAACGCCTGCCGAGGCAAGCCCAGCTGGTGACGAAGCTTCCACGGTCTTCGATGAGACCCCAAATTGGCTGAATGATCTGACCAAGGTCCCAGCCGAGGCTCCTGCAGTAGACGAGAGGGAAGTTCCTGCCTGGCCGCAGCCGGCGGACGAGCAATCGCCCGAAGCGGAGCCTGAGCCCGAACCTGAAACCCTTGATAGGTTAAACATGGAAAAAGAACCTCAGCCTGAAAGTCAGGCAGTGCCGGAACCTGCTGCTGAAGAAAATCCCGAACCTGAAATCCAGGATGAATCCGCGGCAGAAGTAGTAGAAGAAGTGCCCCCCGAACTCCAGGAAAGCGCTGAGGATGAAAAAGGAGATCCTGACTGGTTGCGCGAACTGGCCTCAGACGAAACTCCTGAACCGCAAGTTGAATCAGAAGCCGAACCTGTCCCAGCGGAGAGTCAGATCGGCGATCTGGGCACCTCCTTGGATGACCAGGACGCCGCCATGAACTGGTTGGAAGGCCTGGCCTCCAAACATGGTGCCAAGGCCGAAGAACTGGTCACCAATCCTGATGAACGTACAGACGACGCGCCGGAGTGGGTCGAGCAGGCCAAGGCTATGAGCAGTGATGCCGAAAACCCTGAAGCGGTCCCAGCGGCAGAAGAGTCGCAGCAAGCCCCATTCTCGGAAGAATTCGTTGGAGCGGGCTTTGAGCCCCCAGCATCCCAAGAGTTTGAAGAGCCTGAAAAACCGCAAGAACCAGACGAGCTGCAGATTAATGAACTTGTTCAGGACCCACGAACATTGCACCTTGACGAGCAGCCTGCAGCTGCTGATGACTGGCTCAAGGATTGGCAGGGGGACCTGGAACAGGAAAATGAAGTTCCCGAAAGTCCAACCTCATCGGCCAACGCAACCGCCATCTGGCTGAAAAACCTGGAGGCCGATGAGCAAAACGGGACGATACAAGCGGATGGTGTTGAGCCCGCAAACAAACCAGATGAAGAACCTGCGCAGGAGACTACTCCGGGGTGGTTGGTTCAAACCGAAATGACGGAATCCCTCTCACAAAATGAGGATCTGCCCGACTTCTTGAAGGACCTGGTTGAGTCGCCTGAAGCTGGGTTGTCCGACGAAGCCCCGGAGACCGAGCCTTTAGCCGATATTCTGGTGGAACCCATCGATCTCAATCTTGCTACTATTACAGATCTCGCTCGATTGCCCAGCATTGGCGAGATGCTGGCTGAATCCATCTATGCCTATCGTGAGACTTACGGCCCATTCCGGAGCGTGGACGATCTGCAGGATGTGGCCGGCATCGGTCCCGAGACGCTCGATGAATTGCAGCGTTTGGTTTTCGTAGGGGATCTCTCGGCTTTGTCAGCGGAATCTGAATCGGAAAAGGAAGTTCCCGATTGGTTGAGCGACCTGGAAAAGGACCAGACGCAGGCTGAAGCGCTGGATTCCGATGATGATTTGCCCGATTGGCTGCAGGAAGAGGTTGATGGAGAACCGCCAGCCCAGCCGATCGCCCATACCGAATGGCAGCCTGCAAATTTGGCTGATGAACAAGCAGGCGCACCGGAAGCGACCGAAGCCGGCGGGGACGTCTCAGGTGCTCCAGAAATCACCCCCGAACCGGTTGTCCCTGTGACCGAGGAAAAACTTCCCGCTGCGCCCGTGCAGGCGAAAAACTCGGTTTCCAAGGATGCAGACCTGGCCAGCGCACGAGTGGAACTCGAACATGGCGACATCCCCTCCGCTTTGAAGGTCTACAGCAAGCTGATCAAGAAAGGTCGCTTGCTGGACGAAGTGATCGAAGATTTGCGCCAGGCACTTTATCAGTATCCGGTCGAAGCGACTATCTGGCAAGCCCTGGGCGATGCTTATATGCGCGCCAACCGCCTGCAAGATGCGCTGGATTCTTATACCAAGGCCGAGGAGTTTATGCGGTGAGGCAGCATTACCCCGCATGGTAAAATTCGTGGCATATCCTGAGGGTACGAGTCACATCGTGCCCTCGTATTTTGTAAACTGGAGATTATGATGGAACGAACGCTAATACTTGTAAAGCCCGACGGTGTCCAGCGTGGACTGATCGGCGAGGTCACCTCGCGACTGGAGCATCGTGGACTGCGCCTGGTGGCTGCCAAGTTCATGCAGGTCAGCAGTAAATTGGCCGAAACGCATTACGCCGTGCATAAGGGCAAGCCTTTTTACGATGGCTTGATCGCCTACATCACATCTGCGCCGGTCATGGCCATGGTTTGGGAAGGCCCCAACGCCGTTGCTGCTGTGCGCCAGACAATGGGCGCTACCCGCCCGACGGAAGCCGCTCCCGGAACGCTGCGTCACGACTTCGCCCTGGAAGTTGGCCGCAACCTGACCCACGCCTCCGACAGCCCCGAGAATGGCGAGCAAGAGATTGCCCTGTGGTTCAAACCGGCCGAACTGGTGGATTGGAAACGTGAAGTCGATCGCTGGGTTTTTGAAAAATAAGTTAAAACCAATTTGAACTTAAAACATAAGTGTCGTGGTCTTATGGCCGCGACACTTATGTTTTAGCGTATCTGGGAGATCGAATCGCGCCTCTTAATTACCCGGCGAATACCAGGCAGTGTTTTTAGGCAACGAGAACGAAATCGTCGTGCCCCTCCCGGCTTCGCTTTCTGCCCGGATCGTACCGCCATGTGTCTGGATGATGTATTTCGCGATGGCCAAGCCCAGTCCCATCCCCATCTAATCGGACGATTTGTAGAAGCGCTCGAAGATGCGCGGAAGGTCTTCTTCTGGAATACCCGGCCCGCTATCCTGGACCGAAATGATGATATCTGAGATGGATTTAACTGAGGTCCTCACTGCAGTCTCACCAAAACTTTCCCTTCGTTCCATAACCCCTCCAGGTCGTAATAATCGCGCTGGTCCGGGGAGAACATATGCACGACTACGTCGCCGTAGTCGATCAACAGCCAGCCATCACGCGAGTTCCCCTCTACCCGGGTTTTCTTGCGGTGTTGGAGGCGTACATCTTCCAATACGGCTTTGGCCAGGGCGTCCAGCATACGGTCGCTGGTGCCCGTGCATAGCACGAAATAGTCGGTAAAGGAAGCAACACCCTGGATGTCGAGCAGTAGGATGTCTTCGCCCTTCTTTTCTTCGAGTGTTTCAACAATTGTATGCGCAATATCCAGTGCGTTCAGATGTCACCTCGTATGGGTTGGATCGATCAGTGGGGCTGAGAATAATTTCATATAGACAGGGCCGCCGGATTTTAATTCGCTTTTGAAGAGCAGCACCGCTTCCACCAGCGCTGTGCCAAGTGGACCGACCCTGGTCGTTTCCAGTGCAACGGCAAGGCGCTGCTGGTCCGCCCGTGAAGCGCGCTGGTTGATGCGTCCGATGGTCAGATGCGGGGAGAAGCTTCGCCCTTCGCGCGGAAAACCTAGACCTTCGGCAGCCGAACTCGATTGAATCCTGGAGCGAAGCCAGCCCAGGTGGGGCTTGGATCCCAATCCAGATCACTCGCGGCCGCTTGGGGCTGGGAAAACATCCCAGTCCGCCGACTTGCAAATCGAAAGATTGGTAATTCGCCGCCTCCGATAGCAGCATCTGTTGTAGCAGTTCAACTTTCGACGGCGAGACGTCCCCAAGAAATTTGAGCGTCAGATGCAGGTTGTGCTGTGCTACCCAGCGCACCAGGGATCTGTCGAACGCCAGGTGTAGTCCAGCCGTGGCTTTGTAGATGGCTGATCGGATCTCGGAAGGGAGTTCGATGGCGATGAAGGCACGCAGGTTCTGCATGGGGCTTCAGGTGGAGCTTTCTACGGACGCATCCCCCACAACCCGGTCGACAGCTTGTTTCAATTCCTGGAAACCGACTGGTTTAGTCAGGTAGGCCGCTGCACCAGCCTCCAATCCGCTATTGATATCGGACGGTGTGCTCTTCGCCGAGACGATAATGACCGGGATGAATCTTAGCTCCGGTTCGCGGCGCATGAAACGCAGAACTTCCAGACCGGAGATATCCGGCATCATCATATCCAAGATGACCACGTCCGGCTTTTCGTTGGCAATCATCGTGATGGCCGGGGTGCTGGAGTAGGTTTTCAATACTTTGTAATTGCTGAGACGCATCATTTCCGCGAACATTTCAGCGGCGTCGGGTTCGTCTTCGACTACGATGACAGTTTTTTGCTTTTTTACCACTTAAGGGGCTGCTCCTGGGCCATGAACTTTCCTGGATAAAAATAGCATAAGATATTCGAAAAGGCAAGAGATCCATGTGGGGGGCTCAGGCTGCACTTTTTTCGGTGCATAATTGGCGGATCTCGGCTAATAGGTGTTTTTCGGTTACAACCACGATCACATCCCCTGCATGCAGCAGGGCATCGCCGTGGGGTATGATGGCGCGTTTTCCCTTGCGGATGGCGGCGATAATGCAATCTCGCGGCCAGGGGATCTCGCTCATGCGATGACTGTCACAGGAGGAACCTTTGACGATGCGGATTTCGGCGGTCTCCAATCCGCTCAGTTCCTCGATCCGTTTTTCACTGGCTTTGATTTGGGCTTCACTGCGGCGGGTTACGCCTAATTCATAGGCGCGGACGATGTCGTTGCGGCGTACCATTCCCAGCAAGTTGTGTGAATTTTCGCGCGAGACCACCGGCAAGCGTGACAAGTCCCGCGGGGCCATGCGCCGCAATGCCATGCCAACCGTCTGGTCCGGGTAGGTACTGATAATTGCCCGTGTGGCAATTTCCCCCACAGTCATCCCATCGATATTTTCCTGGTGTTTGATCAGTGCGCGGCGGTAATCATCCAGGGAGACCATGCCAAAAAGATCGCCGTTATGATCCAGCACTGGAAAGCCGTGACGCCCGGTCTCGATGAACTGGTCTGCCAGGTGATGGATGGGAGTATCGACCGAGACCGTGGCGGGTTCATTGACCATCACTTCCTCTACGCGGACCGACTCCATAACGTCCACGTCGCGGCCGCGATGCAAGCGGATTCCGCGTCGTACCAGCTTGAGCGTGTAGATCGATTCAGGCAGCATACGCTCGGAAACGATCATGCTGATAATCACGGCCGCCATCAGCGGGATGATCATGCGGTAGTCGTCGGTCATCTCGAAGACGATCAGGATAGCAGTGAAGGGTGCGCGCGCTGCCCCGGCAAAGGCTGCGGCCATGCCGACGACCGCGAAAGCGCCCGGCCCGGCTGTTGCCCCGGGGGCGATCAACTCGACCAGTTTACCGAACGCGCCGCCCAGCACGGCGCCGCTGAAGAGCGTCGGGGCAAACACACCGCCCGAGTTGCCCGAGCCGAGGGTCAGCGAGGTCGCCAGTGGTTTGAGGAAGATCAACACGAACAGCAACCCGAAGGAAAGTTGGCCAAGCAGCGCATCCTCGATCACCGGGAAGCCCGAGCCGAAGACCAGTGGGATATTCGTGGAAACTGGCAGGTCCATCAATCCGGTCTCCGAAGGGATAAATCCCAAACCGAGCACCATCGGGTAAAAGTAAGCCATCCCACCCAGTAGTAACCCGCCGACTGCGGGTTTGAGCGCTTCGGGGAAGTGCCAGCCATCGAATATATCTTCCATCCAATACAACATTCGAATAAATCCGACCGCCAGGATAGCTGCCAGCACTCCCAAGAATGCGTATAGCAGGACTTCCCAGGGTGTCTTCACGCCGTAATGAGGAATGATGAAAGCCGGTCGTTCACCCAGGAAGACCCGTGCCATGGTCGAAGCTGTCAGGGCCGAAATGACCACATTGCCTAAAGCGCTCAGGTGCAGCTCGCCCAGGATGATTTCCATGGCAAAGACCACGCCTGCAATGGGAGCGTTGAAAGTTGCCGAAATGCCAGCCGCCGCGCCGCAGGCCACCAGGTTGCGGATGCGTCCCTCAGACAGGTTGAGCCATTGTCCCAGCGTGGAACCCAGCGCCGCACCGACTTGCACGATCGGCCCCTCGCGCCCGGCCGATCCGCCGCTGCCGATGCATAAAGACGAAGCCAGGATTTTGGCGACCACCACGCGTGGGCGGATGCGCCCACCGTTCAGTGCAATGGCCTGCATCACTTCCGGCACCCCGTGACCCTTGGCTTCGCTTGCAAAATACGCAATGATCGGGCCGGCCAGCAAACCTCCAAGAATTGGGATCAGAAAGATCAGCCAGCGCCCAATCTGTAGCAGTTTTTCCCCACCATCGAAAAATAAATGTTGGACAATATCGATAAGTTTGATGAATCCGACAGCCCCCAATCCCGTCCCGACGCCGACCAGGATGGCCGTGCCAAACAGCATGGTTGTTTCAGAAGGCTGAATTCGGTCCAGGAATTGTGGGATGCGGGAACGATGGGCCATTGTGGCAAATATTATACCTGACGCATAACCATAATACCCTTGCGTAAGAAAAATGAGTGCACATCCATCTTAACCCCACAACACCAGAGAGGAGACGCTATGAGCAGTTTACAAGATTTCCGTCATCGAAAAGATGAATTTTTCGCCAATGATGGGCAGAGTCCACTTACCTCCGAGCAAAAACGAAATTTTGAGGGGTTGAACTATTTTCCTGAAAATCCGGATTTGCGCTTTGAAGTGGAAGTCGAGGAGTATCCCGAAAAGGAGAAAATGTCCATCCAGACCTCGACCGGTGATGTGCAGAATTACGTGCGCGCTGCCCGCTTCAACTTCGAGGTTGATGGCCAGCAGGTCGACCTGACGCTCTATTCGAACCAGCATGGCTTTTTCTTGCCCTTCGTCGACTCGTTGGCGGGCAAAGAAACCTATCCCGCCGGTCGTTACCTCGAACCGCAGACTCTGCCTGACGGCCGGTTGTTGATCGACTTCAACATGGCATACAACCCCTACTGCGCTTACAATGAAAATTGGTCCTGCCCGCTGACCCCGGCCGAGAACCGGCTTAAAGTGCCCATCCGCGCTGGTGAGAAGCAATTCCACGAATGACATTATGATCGATGAATCTATCAAAAATACGATTGGGGATTGAATCCTTGAAAACTAAAACGGGCGAGGTCGGATCCGACCTCGCCCGTTGATGCTTGTGATGTCTCGCTATGTGGTGGCAGCATTCTCAAGGATATCCAGCAGCGCTTCAAATTCCTCTTCGCACTCTTTGCAGATCTCAAGGTGTTGTCGTACGAGCGGCATCAAGCGTTCGGCGTCCTCGCCGCGCACCCGGATTTCTGCGTATTCATCGATCAACCGGTTTAAATCATTACAGGATATTTCCACCTCCTGCGTTTTATCCAGCGCACGTAATAGACGCTGGATGGCAGGTACGGGCATGTCGGGTTGTTTAATGAACTTGACCTTGAGTCGGTTGAATAAGTGGTTCAATTCCATGATTTATATCTTTCAGACAACTACCAGAGTAAATATCTTACTTTTCTTCAAAAGCTGACAGTACTTCCTGGGCCGTGATCCCTTCTATGGCGAGACGTCGCTTCAGCCTCAGACGGGCATCGTGCAGGAGTTTGTAGAGCGCATTGCGGTTGGTCTTGAGTTTTTTGGCGGCCACGTCCATTGGCATATTCTGGACGCTGAGCATGATCATCGCCTTGCGCTGCTTGTCGGTCAGTTCTTCGTCGATGATGCGCCGCACGTGTGCGATCATGTCAGCCCGTTCGGAAACCTCCGCAGGTCCGGCTCCCGAAGCGCCCAACAATCCGGGCGGAGGTGGGCGGTCTTCGTTGTTGACGATTTCGTCCAGCGAGTAATCCTGCCAGCGCTTGCGACGAAGGTCCGAGAGCGCTATGCGGATGGCGATCTTGTGCACCCAGGTGGTGAATTGACTGCGGCCCTCGAATTTGTCGAGTTGATCCAGCACGCGCAGCAAAGTGTCCTGAGTCACTTCTTCAACCAGCGCATCGAACTGCGGGTCGGATGGTGAGAGCCAGCGCGACAGCGCGTAAGGCAACCCCTTGGCGATGATGGCACGCAAATCAGCTAGCGCGACTTCCTGGGGAGCGCCTTCACTATGCAGATCAGTAAGCCATTGTTCATTGGTCCGGTTTGCCATATTGCGGTGATTATACTTGAGAGTAACGGAAATCATGGAAAAATGGCAGACGGGGCTAATCATGGTTCGATGAACTGTGAATGGAAAACCGCGGGATTATAATTGCCAGGTAATGAGACAGGATCTTAGAGGTTTGCCTGGTATCCTAAGAAGGATAATTATTTTCTTTGTTCTGCTGATAGTTATGGTCCCGATTAGCGTAGCCTACGCTCATGCTCCTGACATGTACGGGCAAAGTCAAACAATCTATATAACAATATCCGACCTGCAGGTGGATTGGCGGATCATGCCCGGCCCACTTCTGGCCGATGCAGTCTGGAATGCCGCCGATCAGAATCAAGACGGCCTGATCAGCCCGGAAGAAGCTCAAGCCTGGGTCGCACCGTTTTTATCCGGATTGTGGTTTACAGTTGACGGGCAGCCATTGGATACTATCCAGAACCAAAGCATTCACTGGCCTGCAAGTGAGACTGTCCTGAGTACAGGCGATGATTCGATTGAGGTTCGGTTTGCTGTCCAGTGGCCCAAGGGTTTGATCGGGAAGCATTTGATAGAAATTCATAACACATACCTTGAAGCGAACAGCCTTAATTGGTTTTCCTTGACAGCAGGACCGGGATTGTCGTTCGATTCCCCCGCGCAAGATAACGGCCAACTCAACCTGGACCTCAACTTCCTCGATCCATCCACGACTGCCACGCCAGTAGTTGAGTTATCTGCTTTGACAACCTGGACCAGTGGTACGCCAAATCTTCCGGCTGGATTTGCAGAAGGCGTCTCACAGCTTGCAATGAATCTGGCAGCCTCACAACCAGGAGAATCGACCCAACAACCCGCCTCTGGTAATGTGAGTAAAGTAACGACTGCCCTCGAAGAGTTGGTCAAAGCTCCATCCTTTTCTCCCTTGTTTCTCTTAGGCGCGTTCTTGCTCTCATTGGTGCTGGGCAGTCTGCACGCCCTGACGCCCGGACACGGCAAGACATTGGTCGCAGCCTACCTGGTCGGTACCCATGGGAAGGTGAGTGACGCGGTTTTCCTGGGAGTGGTTGTCACTGTAACTCATACTGGTTCGGTTATCTTGCTGGGATTGGTCACATTGCTGGCTTCGCATTACATCCTGCCGAATTTGATCGCACCCTGGCTGGAGATCGTCTCGGGCTTGCTGGTCATCGGCTTTGGGATCAACCTTTTGACTCAGAGAAGGCGCGATCTGAGGAACTGGCTGCGGCGAAACCGGAAACAGTCACCTTCTCCTAACACTTCCAATGGCGAGCGAACGATTTCTCTGGGAACTGCTCGTGTGATGAATTCGCACGGAGCCGGCTTTCTTCATCAGCACGACCATCCACATGACGTGAATGGCGAACATACCCACGTCCACGATGCAAAGTCAACTCACGGACACGCGAACTCTCTGTCCGCGGATCGGGTGAGGTGGAGATCGCTTCTGGCATTAGGAGTCAGCGGGGGTTTGGTGCCATGTCCGGATGCGATCGCCATCTTGTTGGTGGCAGTAGCCGTAAACCGCATCTCGTTTGGGATGTTGTTGATCGTGGCCTTCAGTATTGGACTTGCCTTGGTCCTGATCACGATTGGGATCGCCATGGTCCAGGGATTGCGCTTGGTGACTCGCAGCGAGGTACTGACACGCTTCAGTGTTTATGCCCCAGTGATCAGTGCGCTGGTCGTGATTGGATTGGGGATTGCCCTGACAGCCGGCGCGGTAAACTCCTTTAAATTCGTTTCGTCTGTCATTACCCAACCAGCTCAATCCATTGAACAATCTGGAAATGCCCTCGTACCCCAAACCGAGGTTTTTGATGTCGAACATGCCAGGTTGCTCTACGTTGCTCCTGAAAACGGCCAGGGTCGGGCGCAAATCTTCATGTTGAAGCTGGCTGGCGGTGAGCCAGTTCAGTGGACGCAAGAACCTACTGGAGTAACCGGATATGCGGTTTCTCCTGACAAAAAAACGATCCTGTACACAACTTTTAACGTTGACAGTGGTTCTTCACTTTGGACAATGAAAACAGATGGGACCGGGAGGTCTTTGGTGTTGGACTGCCCACAGGCAGAATGCAATGCACCGGTATGGTACCCGGATGGGCGCAAGATCATCTACGAGCGATTGGAGGATACCTCCGATCCGTCCGCGCTGCCCAAATTAAGCCTGTGGTGGCTGGACCTGCAGACGGGCGAGACGATGCCGGTTTTCCGCGATCAGACCTTCCCCAGTACCGCAGCTGCATTTTCACCCGACGGCCAATGGCTCAGTTATATTCTTTATTTAAACAACACTTTGCAACTTTATAACTTGCAAGAGAAACGCAGCCTTTCGTTGCCGCTGACCAACCAGTCAGCTGGGCGGGAATCGTGGAGTCCCACTAGCGATTCGATTCTGTATTGGGGGCCGAGAGTACAAGATGCGAGTGTTGCCCCGCATGTCCAGCGTTATATCCTGAGTTCGGGTGAGACGATCGATTTGGGTAGTACGAAAGATCAGACGGACTACTCGGCAGTCTGGTCCTCAAGCGGCGACTGGGTTGCGGTCGATCGGGTCGTTTCCACCTCAGCAAATGCTGTCAAAGGGGATCAGGTCTGGCTGGTCCGGCCTGATGGTACAGGTGCGCAGGTTTTGTTAGGAGAAGACCAAAAATCCTATTCAGATTTAAGCTGGTCGCCAGATGGAAAATACATCCTTTATGCTCGCTATGATTACCAAAATGCGGGGCATTTTGATGTTGGCCTGGTGAATGTCCAGACCGGCGAGCGGGTAATACTCGTGTCAGGCGGTTCGCTCCCAGCCCTAATACCTTAGCTGCGTTTTTTTGTGAAGTAGAAGGAATTGGAGAAAAAAAAGACTTTTTGGTCTCGTTCCAATAGGTGAGGAGGGGATCGCAGCCTCCCTGTAATGGGAACCAACAACATGGAGTCACACTGCATAAAAATAAAAAACGAGACCTAGCGATCTCGTTTAAGTGGGCGCGGAGGGACTCGAACCCACGACCTCATGTGTGTGATACATGCGCTCTAACCAGCTGAGCTACGCGCCCGCAGACCGGGATTATAGCCCAGGTCAGCCCCCTTGGCAAGGCGAACCTATAAAAAAGCTCTCCGGTTTACCGGAGAGCTTTTACGGTTTGTTTTACGGCGGTGGCAGGAAGTTCCAGGGATTGACCTTGCCGTATTGCGTATGCATCAACTCGAAGTGCAGGTGCGGGCCGGACGAATTGCCGGTCGAGCCGATGGCGCCGATCACGTCGCCCTGTCCGACGCTCTGTCCGCACAGGACGTTGATACCGCTCAGGTGGGCGTAGAGCGACTGCCAGCCGTTGCCGTGATCGATCATGAGCATGTTGCCATAACCGTAGTCATTCCAGCCGGCGTAGACGATTACGCCGGCGTCCACGGCATAGACGGCTTCGCCCAGGCTGCCGGCGATGTCGATGGCGCGGTGATTGGTTTCTGGTGAATAGTCGAAACCAGAGAGATAATGTTTGTTCGACGGCCAGATGAAGGTCCCGAACCCGATTGCTCCGCCTTCGATCTTACCGCACGAGCCCGGTCCGAGCACGCGAGCCAGGGCCGGATTCGAGCGCGTCACGCCGACCGGCGCGCTCCAGGAGACGAATTCGCGCGTACCGCCGGGGATGACCAGCCAGGTGCCGGCTTTGATGTTGGGCTTGATGTAATCGCCGATGGTCTTCGGGTCGAGGTGGTTGGCGGGATAATTGATGATGTCTTCTGCACTGACGCCAAAGAACTTGGCGACCGCGTTCAGGCCATCGCCTGCCTGCCATTCATAATAGGTCCCGTCGACTGGCAGGATGTTGAGATTCTGCCCAGGTTTCAGACTGTGCGGATCGTCCCACAGGTCGAAGTAGTTTCCAAACAGGATAGTTTGCGGTTTCAGGCCGAACTTCTCGGCGATGCCGAAGACTGTGTCGCCAGGCTGGACAGTGTATTTGGTCACTTCGACGCGCGGACGGCTGGGGATGGTCGTGTGGATCAGTGCCAGGCGTGGAATACCCAGATGGGTAGGATCAATTGGCGGCGCTACCAGCGAATCAACCTGAACCACAGGCGTGGCTGTTGGACCCGCAGCTAGTGCTCCCTGTACGTTGACCGCGTTCGGCAGATCACGGTAAAAGCGCTGCATCAGGAAAATGGTCACAACCACGACCATCAGAGCCAGCGCATTTGTGCCGAAGCGTAGCACCGATTCACCCAAACCCATCTGCACCAGAGTTTCTAGCCAGCGGGAAATGAGGTTAGGATTGTTTTTGGGGGTGGAGATTTCTTCAACCTCAGCCGCATCCCCCTGCGAGATTTGAGGAATATCTTCCTTGAATTCGTCGTTCATAATGTTCATTCTCTGCTGGCATCATAACATGGGGCAAAATGGGCGTCAAGCGTCCCTCAGAGGTTCTAATCCAGCCTTAATTTGCTTTCACGAACCGGTCAAAGAACTCGATCGTCCGCCCCATGGCCAGGCTGAAGTAGTTCGAGATATTGTGATTGTCGCCCTCGTATTTGTAGAATTCAACGTACTTATCGGCAGCCAGCATATCATAAAATAGGGTTTCGGAAAAAGCCAGGGGTACTTCGAGGTCGGCTGTCCCATGGTGAAGTTGTAATGGTCCGGAAATATCTTCCAGATAAGCATTCGCAGAAATAGAATTCCAGAAAGAAGGGTTTTCTTCCGGTGTGCCGTAGGTCTGGATGAATCCATTCCGCCAGGAGCCGCCGGAGGAAGGCGTGGCGACAGCGCCGCTGGGACCCTTGCGCCAATTGTAAAGCATGTCCGGGTAAGGGGCAACCACGCCGGCCCAGATCACCCCGGCTTTGATATCCTGCGTGATGACCATTGCGCGCAGGGTGATGTATCCGCCCATCGAATGTCCCCACATGCCGATGCGGTTGGGGTCGGCCTCTGGGAAAAGCTTGATCGACGATACGGCATTGAGCACGTCGACCACGTAGTCGGGATTACCGTAGGCGCCGCGTGCAACTCCCTCCGAGTCGGCGTGCCCGCGATAATCCGAGCGGAGGACGATATAGCCGTTGCGCGCCAACAGATCGACGTAAGCCACGTAACGCTCAGTGGTTTGATAGACATCCGGTGGGATGTACCCATGGTTGAAAATGATGACCGGCCAGCCGCTGGCCGGTTTTTCCCCGTTGGGAATAGTCAACAGTCCGTTAATCTTCAATCCTTCGGACAGGTAGGAAGCGATGTACCGACTGTAGTTAGCTCCAGGCGTCAGAGTCTGCTCGATGACGATCTGGCTCCCGGGATAGTCCCTGGCCCGCATGGCTTCGATGGTTAGTGGGTGCGGCGTGGGTGTCGCGGCCGGGATGGGAGTTGCCGTGAAGGTTGCTGTCGGAGAGGCTGTTGGGGACGGGACCTGGCTCGGGGTAGCAGTTGCGGGCTGAGGCGCGGCTTGAGTTCCGCAGGCTGCCAGGATCAGGCAGAGCGCCAGTCCCACCGTCCAGGTATTTTGGAAGGACGCATTTTTCATTTTCACGCTGTCATTTCTACCTATAAATCGAAGGTGTCGGTCAATTGGATCGTTCTCTGGGAATTAGGGATTGCCTGCCTTCATCTTCTGCACCGATTTTACGATCAGTTCTTTCAAAGTGGATCGATCCACATCCTCAAGTTTGTTGAGGTACAGGCAGGACTTACCGGTCTTGTGTTTGCCCAATTTGCTCAACAGAGAATCGTTATTGTCGAACCCGGGCATACTGTAGCGCGTCAGGTTCTGTTTGCGCGGGGAAAAGCCGGTCAGGAACCAGTCGCCCTCACGACCGCTGGAGTACTTGTAATGGTACGAGCCGAAGCCGACGATGCTATCACCCTACATCTTGGGTTCCGAGCTGCTGGCAGTTTTCATGATCTCCAGGATCGCGGAACTATCCTGTCGTTTCTGCTCGCCTGTAATTTGATTGAGGAAATCTGTGACGCTGGCAGAGTTGGGTTTTGTTTTAATGCAGTCATTTCTAAAGTCCTTTCGCTCTTTGTGTCGGCGTCTTTCCTGATTGTACCGTTTTTTTTCAAGGGCAAGCCACATTTACTACCACCGGCGGTAAAAATCTAAGCTCCGGCTCGAAATTTCTATACTCCCGATATGGATATATTCATCCCACGCCAAAGATAAAAAAATTCCAGGTTTAAAACTTTCATCCCGCAACTGAAACAGGTATAATTCGCTTCAACCTGAAACTTGGAGCAAGTATGACCCAGAAAAAATTCACCGGTGCGGAAATTCGCAAGGCATATATCGATTTTTTTGTCGAGCATGGACATACCTTTGTGCCCTCCTCGTCACTCGTCCCTGGCGGAGACGCTACGCTATTGTTCACCAATGCTGGTATGGTCCAATTCAAGGATGTTTTCCTGGGCACGGATAAACGTCCCTACACGCGCGCGACCAATTCGCAAAAATGTATGCGCGTAGCCGGAAAACACAACGATCTGGATGACGTGGGTCGGGATGGGACGCACCATACCTTCTTCGAAATGCTGGGCAACTGGTCGTTTGGCGACTATTACAAGAAGGAGGCGATTGCTTGGGCCTGGCAATTGCTGACAGACGTCTGGGGTTTGCCCAAGGAAAGTCTGTACGCTACTGTTTTCCAGGACGATCAGGGCGATATCCCGACTGACGAAGAAGCCGCGTCCAATTGGCTCGAACGGCCGGCGTTTGATCCGACCCACCTCTTTTACTTGGGTCGCAAGGACAACTTCTGGGAAATGGCCGAAACCGGTCCCTGCGGACCGTGTTCCGAGATCCATTTTGACTTGCGCCCCGGAGATGGACCAGTGACGAAAGAGACACTGGATACCGACCGCTTTGTTGAACTCTGGAACCTGGTCTTCATCCAGTACAATCGCCTCAACCCGACTCAACTCGATCCCTTGCCTGCCACCCACGTCGATACTGGCATGGGTTTGGACCGCCTGGTCTCAATCTTGCAAGGCGTCGATTCGAACTATAAAACCGACCTGTTCGCCGCTGCCCTGGACGTGCTCCGTTCCCTGGCGGGTGATGACCTTGATCAGATGTATGCAAACTTTACACCTTATAGAGTCATTGCCGATCATGCGCGTGCCGCGGCTTTTCTGATCGCCGACGGCGTCGTGCCGGGTAACACCGGGCGCAACTATGTCTGTCGGATGATCATCCGCCGGGCGGCTCGTTTCGGCTCGAAGCTGGGGCTGACTGAACCCTTCCTGGCGAAGGTGGCTGAGGCCTTCATTACCACTTACGGCGAATTTTATTCTGAATTGAACGCTAATCGGGCTACGATCCTGGACAGCCTGACGCGGGAGGAAATCCGCTTTGCGCGCACAGTCGAAAGCGGCACGGCTCATTTGGACGGCATGTTGGCTGGATTGCAAAAAACCGGCCAGGGGGTGCTGGAAGGCTCCAAGGCTTTCGAACTCTATGCCACTTTCGGCCTGCCGTTCGAGATCACACGCGACATTGCCCGCGAGCAGGGACTCGAAGTGGACGAGGCTGGTTTCCACGCCGCGATGAACGAACATCGGATTGCCTCCGGTGGCGGCAAGGCTATGGGGGCGTTGGGCGGTGAGGATGCCGAATTCTATGCGGATATATTCAAAAAGCTATCCACCGACGGCAAACTCGCTCCGGAAGGGGTTTCCTACGATCCATACCTCAGCCCGGAAGTTGAAGGGCAATTGCTTTCCCTTGTAGTCGACGGTGACCCCGTAACCGAAGCGCAGGTTGGGGATAACGTCGAGGTCGTCCTGCCCAAAACCGGCTTCTACGTCGAATCCGGCGGCCAGGTAAGCGATACCGGCACGATCGTCGCTGTGGATCGTTCCTGGGAAATCGAAGTGACTGGCATGCGTAAACCGGCGGCAGGTGTAATCGTCCACGTTGGGGAGGTGCTGAGCGGCAGACCTAAAATTGGCGATAAGGTCCTTGCTGCGATTGATCGCCAGCGGCGCCACGATATCATGCGCAATCACACCGCGACGCATTTAATGCATGCCGAACTACGTGCCGTGCTGGGCGATCATGCCCGCCAGGCGGGCTCACTGGTCGCGCCCGACCGACTGCGCTTCGACTTCACTCATCCCGAAGCTGTGACACCGGAACAACTCGAAGAGATCGAGCAGCGCGTCAACCAGGCCGTGCTCGGCGATTTCCCGGTCAAGCCGGTGGTCAAATCCCGCGAACAGGCAATTTCGGAAGGCGCGATGGCGCTCTTCGGAGAGAAATACGGCGAGACCGTGCGCACCATTTCGATTGGTGAACACGATGAAGCCTTTTCTTACGAATTGTGCGGCGGTACCCATCTGGAACATACCAGCGATGTGGGCGCGTTCCTGATCCTCAGCGAAGGCTCGGCAGCGGCTGGCGTACGCCGCATCGAGGCTGTGACCGGGCGTGGCGCTTATGAACTGATCGTCCGGCGCTTCAAAACTGTGAAACAAGCGGCTGGGTTGCTTGCCAGCCCGCCGGATCACCTGGCGGAAAAGGTCGAGGCGTTACAAAATGGATTGAGCGAAGCCCATAAAGAAGTTGCTGCCTTGCGTACCCGACTGGCAACTTCATCCTTCGATGCCAGCCTCAGCGATCTGGGAAAGGTTAAAGGTGTTTCCGTCCTGGCCATGCAAATGCCCGGCATTGACAAGGATACCCTAGGCAATCTGGCCGATGAGTTCCGTGCCGAATACCCCGAGAAAGGTGTGTGCGTCATCGCTGTGCCATTGGAGGAGTCGGCGATTGTGATGGCGACCGTGACCCAGGATTTGATCAAACAGGGCATAAAAGCCGGCGATCTGGTTGGCCATGTCTCACGCCAGTTGGGTGCGGGCGGCGGCGGCGCAGCTCACCTGGCTTTTGGGGGTGGCAAACAGGTGGAAAAAATCCCGGAAGCGCTGGAAAGTGTCAAGAATTGGCTGGCAGAGAAGTTGAAATGAATACCAGTCCTGGGCCTCAGGCCCAGGACTGTTTTCTTATTGAATTGTTACACGCGCGGAATATAATATCGGTGTTCATCTGGATGGAGGAAGAATGTCGCGTAGAAGCTTGCCTTTAATCGTA
The DNA here is from genome assembly GCA_963790075.1 of uncultured Chloroflexia bacterium. GTDB lineage: Bacteria > Chloroflexota > Anaerolineae > Anaerolineales > Villigracilaceae > CAYOUV01. The sequence goes on along the minus strand of CAWBNG010000003.1, from coordinate 595,759 downwards.
TCGATCGTGCTGTTTTCCATGGGCTGCAGCTTGCTGACCAGGTCAGATAATCAAACCCCGGAAACGCTCCTGACGCAAGCAGCGCCGTCGGCCGAAACCTCGGTGCCTCAGGCATCGGCGACCCTGACCACCCAGGCAACCGAGCCATCTGCCGCAAGCGAAACTCCGACGCTGAACCCACCTTCGGCGACTCCGGACTCGGCTTTTGCGACCTTACAGGCCTCGGTGGGCTCTTTAGGTCCATTAATGAATGGCACCCAGTATGACAACCCGGTTGGCATACCGCTGCAGAGCTGGCAAGGCGTCCCCATCATGGCGCAGGCGACGGCTGGGCAGGAATTCAATCCGAATATCTACAGCTACGTTGCCTCGGCCACGCTTGACCAGGCCCAAAAGTTTTACCAGGTCAAAGCCGCCTCATTGGGCATCACCAATCCCCCGGCGACGAGTTTCGGCGGCACGGGAGCAAAGGCCTCGCATGGCGTCTCCTATATCTCTTATAAGCTCTCAATTTTAATCACCTCATACGACAATGACACTGGTCATGTGATTGTCGTCATATCCAAGACGCAGTAGAACCTTGTCCCAATTGAAATGGTTTGTTAGCTCTGGTGCTCATTAGTTGGGGCTGGAGGCTTTTGTCCCATGTTGGCATTTGAATGAGCTTGTCATTCGGTCTGTCATTTGTGTGAATGCCGCATGTGCCCATACGTTATAATTCCTTTGGCATGAAAACCCAGATTCTCCAGCTCGAGTCGCACGATGATCTGATCTCGGTCCGTGATCGAATGGCTTGGGCCAAAACACCGCGTATTTTGTTGGCTTGGCCGCGGCATGAAAAGGTCTCGTTACGCACGGTTGATCTTGCGATTCTTCAGCATCATGCTACCACGCTTGGAGCCCAGTTGGGTTTGGTGACACACGATGCTGAAATGAAACGTGCGGCAGCTGAGCTTGCCCTTCCTGTTTTTGAATCTTTGCCCGAAGCCCAGCTGGCTACCTGGGAGGTAGATAGCGAGCGCATCAAACCCCAGCGTCGCGGCCCCCGCCCTGATTTGCCTGCCATGCGCGCGCAGGTTGGCGTTCCCGAAGCCGTCTGGCGTACCCGCCCAGCGGTGCGCATTGGCTTTTTTGCACTTGGCGTCCTGGCGGTGCTGGTCGTTGCGGCGGGTTTCCTGCCTCAAGCCAGTTTGATCCTGACTCCCCTCACGCAAACCCAGGATGTGACTATCCCGGTCAGCGCCAACCCGAATGTCAATGCCGTGTACCTGTCCGGCAGCATCCCGGCCCACGAAGTAACGCTCACTGTAGATGGAAAACAGAGTATTACCTCCACCGGCTCGCAGGACATCCCAGCCGGACGCGCCCAGGGCGTGGTCCGATTCAAAAATCTAACCGAATCAGCAGTCAGTGTTCCGCTCGGGACGATTGTCAGAACGTTGGATTCGCCCGCGCTGCGATTCGAGACCAGCATCGATGCTGTGCTGGATGCAGGCATAGGCGAAACAGTCGATGTCCTGGTGCAGGCGGTCAATCCCGGAGCCGATTCCAATGTAGAAGCGGGTCAAATCCAGGCTATTGAGGGCGATCTGGGTTTGCAGGTATCGGTCAGCAATCCCGATCCTGTAACTGGCGGCAATACCCAGAATTTACCTGCTCCAAGTGAATCGGATAAAGCCCGTTTACGGACATTGCTGCTGGCTGATTTGGAACGACAAGCGCTGTCAAAGCTGAAGGCTTCGGGTTCAGAAGTTTTTGTGGATTCGCTCAGGCTCTCGCAGGTGCTCGAAGAAAAATTCGACCCGGCTGAAGGTCAGCCCGGATCACGGCTGGCGCTAAGTATGAAGGTCGAATATGTGGCTTATGCAGCCTCTGCGGCGGACTTGCGGGAGCTAGCGGTGCGCGTGTTGGGCGTGTCCGTTCCCCAGGGTTATTCACCCCTGGCTGACACCCTGCACTTTGAAATGTTGGGCCAGCCGAAATCAGGAGCAGACGGCCTGACGCGTTTCGACCTGCGCGCCAGTCAAACTGTGCGACAGGAACTTAGTCTGACGCAGGCTATTCATCTGGTACAAGGGCGCCGACCCGAGAATGCATTGGCCCAGCTTCGAACAGGTATGTCGCTGGCCGCACCTCCACGAGTGGAATTGGCGCCAGCCTGGTGGCCCTGGCTGCCGGTCGCACCCTTCCGCATTTCGATTGTGACTCGATGAGAGTGCTGGCCGTCGATCATGGCGAGAAGCGTATCGGTCTTGCAATTAGCGACCCGACCGGTACGATCGCCAATCCTTTGATGGTTGTCTCCCATGTGGCGCGTGCGATCGATGCAGCCCAGGTGGCCGGGATTGCGATTGAGCATGAGGCCGGTCTAATCGTCGTCGGCCAGGCGCTGGATGACGAAGGCAATCCTAACGCAGCCGGACGCAGTGCCGGACGCTTTGCCGAGGCCCTGCGGTCCCAAACCGATATCCCGGTCGTCTTATGGGACGAATCATTCAGCACCCAAGAAGCGCGCGCAGCACGCATTGCCATGGGGGTTTCGCGGAAGAAGCGTGCCGGGCACCTGGACGAACTGGCTGCGAGTGTGATTTTACAGTCCTACCTGAATGCCCACCCCGAAACCAGATCCTGAGATTCCAATCATCCCATGTCTCGTCGCGGTTGTTTACCTCTCCTGATCCTGGTCCTGGTGCTCCTGGCACTGGGGGCCATATTTATACTTCCTGCTTTGGCCAGCTATTACTACGGTCCACCGAATCCCAGCCTCGGCAGTTGGCAGCTTATAAAAACATCTGGAACTTTGCTGTGGTATGACGGTTTACTGGTCCACCCGGCCAGCATATATGGCCCTGAGCAGGATTTCGTCGTCGAGCCGGGTGAGCCAGTCGCTTCGATCGCCTCGCGCTTGCAACAGGCCGGCCTGCTGCAGGATGCCGGGACGTTGAGCACGTACCTGGTCTACTCCGGCTTGGATACGACCATCCAGGCGGGAAAGTATCGCTTTAGCCCGTCCATGTCGCCGATCGACATTGCCAAAGCACTGCAGGATGCCACTCCCGCGCAGGTGGATTTCACGATTTTGCCCGGTTGGCGGATGGAGGAAATCGCCGCCTCGCTCCCCACCTCCGGATTGAATCCTACCCCCGAGCAATTCTTGGAAGCTGCCAAGGTCCCGCCGCGCGGTCTGGATTTCCTGAACGGCGTGGATACGACCGAGGGTTTTCTTTTTCCTGACACTTATACACTGCCGCGCGACATTAGCCCCGACCAATTGGTGACCCAAATGGTGCGCGATTTTGCCCTCCATCTGACTCCAGACTTGCGCGATGGCTTTGCGCGTCAAAATCTGACCGTCTACCAGGCCGTGACGCTGGCCTCGATTGCCGAGAAGGAATCCGTTGTGGCAGACGAACAGCCATTGATCGCTTCGGTCTTCCTCAATCGGATCCGAGCCGGGATGAAACTGGAATCCGATCCGACTGTCCAATACGCATTGGGATACGATAACTCAAAACAAACTTGGTGGAAGAATCCGCTTTCATTGCAAGATTTACAGTTCAATTCCCCGTTCAACACCTATGTTTATCCCGGCTTGCCTCCCACCCCGATCAGCAACCCGTCGCAAAGTGCATTGTCAGCGGTGGCGTATCCGGCCCAAACACCTTATCTCTACTTTCGCGCCCGTTGTGATGGCTCGGGCAGGCATAATTTCTCCGAAACCTTCGAGCAGCATCTACAAAACGCCTGCCCGTGAAAAACTGGCTTACAAAAAATAACTCCCGTTAGCGCCCAGCGGGAGTTACTTTTTGTATCATTTTTTATAAGCCACGTAGATATCGGCTTCGAGCATGTGATCGTCTTTGTAAAAATGGTGGGTGAAGTAAACGTTTCCAGCCTGATCCATCGAAGCCTCGCCGGCAAATGGGGCGAACATCCTCTCAGGCGGACTCCAGGTGCCGTTCACCTTTTTGGAGCGCCACAATTCCGGTGCGCCGATGGAGCGGGTGAACCACAGTTCCAAGCCATCTGGTGAGACGAAAGGCCAGCCGTCGCTGTAGGTCGAATTGACGACTTCCAGGTTGACTGGCTCTCCCCAGGTACCGTTCGACTTGGTCGAGACCCAGATATCATACCCGCCCTGGCCGCCCGGCCGGGAGGAGTGAAAATAAAGTTCATTTCCGTCGGCAGTAATATGCAGTTCGCCGACTTCATATTCCGGTTTAAAATCCGCCAGTTGCCAATTTTGCCATTTCCCGCCCCTGAAATCAGCGGTGAACCAGTGCAGGCCAGTGTAGCCCTCTCTTGCCGAGCAGAACCACATACGATCGCCGAGCACGAATTCGCACCCGTCCAGGGCAAGTTTGCCGGGGTCTTGGAGTACGACTCGCTCAGGGTTGCTCCAGGCGTCGTTGAGCTTGTGCGAAACGTAAATGCCGGTGACGCCATCTGTAACCTGTTCTTCCACCGGTATGTCGGGGTCGGGGGTGAACCAGACGAAAAACGTTTTTCCATCCGGCAGCATGAAGGCCGAATCTTCCGCCCCGGCGGTGTTGATCGGGCCGGGCATGGGGACGGGATCCTCAAATTCGTCACTGAAAGACTGTGGAGGGTAGACGTCAGTGGCCGGTGTAATCTTGACCGCCTTGGTGGCGGGTAGGCTTTCCAGGCGGGAAAGAACCTGGGCTGTCTGAATCGGCTTGGGCGGAGCTTGAACCGGGGTCTCTTGTCCGCAGGCCAGGCTAATCAGCAGCAGGAAGAACAGGGGCAGGAAAAGTCGTCGCATGTGCCATGCTCCATCCTGGAAATTAATTAATCAGCAGCCTCCGCTGAAGCAGGTTCAGATACTTTGCGCCTGAAGAACGCCTGGATGGTGGCACCCAGCCCGGTCCATAAAGCCAGTGGTGTGAAAACAAACCAGCCGATGAAAGGCGCCAGACCTGCCAGGACCAGCAGCAAGCCACCACGTAGATGCGTGGTAAGCGGATTACTGCCTGAGCCCATGCGATGGCCCAATAAGTCCGCCAGCGCAACCAATCCCAACAGAGTCAACAGGATCAGTGCCACGCCGATCAGGCCACCCAGGAAAATGAAGATGGCGGCAATCGCTCCTCCGACCAATTGCGCCAGCCAGAAGAAAACCATGCTCAGGGCACCGAAAAACAGGAAGTTGACCACGCCGAGCAGTAAGGAACGTCCGATGTTGATTTCCAGATTGAGACGTGCCCGATCGACCGGAGCCGGCAGCAACAGTTTCAGGACCGTGAAGAGGGCAATCAGGCTGATTCCACCACCGACGATCAAAACGAGCAGGTTGAAGAATTGGTTCATGATTTTCTCCTTGAGAATATGGGTTATTCGCTGGTTCGAAAACTATCCCAGGTTGCCAGTGCAGGTTTTGGTGTTCCGTCTTGGCTGCGCAGCCCGACGTAGCCGAACCAGCCCAGGGTATTGGCGGTATCACCCAGGCCATTCGCAGCCAGATTTGGAATATATGATTCAAGATTAATGTCGTTGAGGATCAGGTAGATCCAAAAATCCAGCCGGCTCCCGATTTGGGAATGGATCGCGTTGAGATAATCCACCTGATCTTGGGGTGTGCCATGGAAAGGTTGGATTGCTTGTGAATTATAGCCACCTTCGGCCACAGCCAAAGGTTTATCTGTGCGCGTAAGCAACGGAGTGTAATAATCAACCGGGATTTCAGCCGCGCTGTCAAAAGCCACGAAGGGGTAAGTTGAGATAGCCCACACATCCAGGTCTGGCTCGAAGGCCTCGACTTGCTCCCATTTGGTCTGGTAAGGCTCGCCGCGGGATGTATCGAAGGGGATTACATTGTTCAGATCGTCCCATTGAAAAGTGACAAAGACTTGTGTATTAGGCGCTTCAGCTTTGATGGCGGCATAGAGCTCGTGGTACAAGCTCAGGTAATTGGGAAAATCTTCCGGATGCGCGTCGGCGTAGGTGTTGATTTCGGAAGCCAGTCCAAGATAACGCGGATGGAATTCGCGCACCAGCCGCAGTGTATAGTTCTTGAATGCCTGTCGAATCGCCGGCGTGCCGAAGTTTGCACCTTCCAGTTGCGGCGGCAGCGGCGCAAATTGGCGTCGATCGAGACCGTTGAGCGGATCGACCACATAAATAACTTCCAGGCCATTCCTGGCCGCCAGTGTGGTCAAATCGCGTTGCTCCTGGATGGACTGAGACTTCCCGTCATTGCCGTTCAAGAAATCAGTCCAAGGAACTTCTTTTTGCAGCAAGATCACGTCTCCGTGCTGGCCGATGGCCTGTAATATCGCCAGCATGCTTTTGGAGGTTAGCTCCGGCGGGGAGGGAAAGAAACCATAAGCCGTGCGTCCAGAGTCGAAAATGGATTGTTCGGGTGTTGGAATGACGCTTGGTGTGGCTGAGCCGCAGGCCAGCGTGGCCACAAACAGGGCGATTACCAGGGCGAGGACAGGATGTTTCATCGCTTGGTCCCCCGGTTATGACGCGGGCCTAGAAGGATCAAATTCCCGGCCAACCACAACAGTCCCACAGCCAGGACCAGGGCTATCAAAGATGCTGGCGAAAGGGAGATGGCAGGGATGGCAATTCCGGGCAATCGAACAACTGGCAACTCTAGGGTTGGTATTTTGATCACCGGCCATTGAAGTAAAGGGCGTGGAACGCTAAGACCCTGGATTAACTCCGAGAATGTCAGGCTTGCTTTGGTAAGCTCGATTTTTACCAAAATTCCCCAATCCAAAGTGCGGGCGAATTGTGTGAGTTGAGAGCTGATGGCGAGCAGCAGACCGAGAGCTACGCTACTTTGTATCGCCAGCGCCAAGCGCCAGAGTATTTGCGGGCGACGGACTGGCAGCCGCGATAGCACGCCTGGAACCAAGTCCAAGGCCAAGGGCTGCTCGGGGACTTCGGTCAGGACGTTGAAAACGAAACGCAGAGCTTCCACTCGGGTACGGCAGTCGGCGCACTGTTCGAGGTGGGACTGCACCTGATCGTAAGTGCTGGAGTCCAGTGCCTGGTCCAGGAGTTCGTTCAGAGTGGTATCTGTCGGATGATGATTCATTACAGGTCTTTCAGCCTTTCAGCCAGTTGTTTGCGGGCGCGAAACAGGTCGCTCTTGACATCGCTCAGCGGTCGCTTGAGCGCCTCGGCCATCTCGGCATAACTCATGTTCTGGAAGTGCCGTAATTCGATGACAACTCGGTAGCGTGGTGGTAAGAGCAGCATTTCCTGGTGGACGCGCTCGCCTAGTTCGCGCTGGATGGTTTGCGCCTCGGGACCGGGTTGCGGGTCTGGCGGTGGACGAATCGCCTCCTCATCTAAGGAGGGTGCCGACGGGACCTGCTTCAGCCGGTCATAGCACAGGTTGGTGGCGATACGCTTCAACCACGGGGCGAGTGGTTTGTCCGGATCATAAGAAGCCAGATAGCGGTATGCGCGCAGGAAAGTCTCCTGAGCCGCATCCTGAGCCTCGCCACGTTCCCCAAGCAGGCGGTATGCGACGTTATATACCACCGACTGGTGGCGGCGCACGAGTTCACTGAAAGCGTGCCGGTCGCCGCTGGCTGCACGGCGGGCCAAATCACGGTCGTCTGCCGGGACCATATTCTATTAAAGGATACTGCTGATGATAGGAAAAAGTTGCAAGAATTGCTAACCGCCCTTACCGATGGCATTGAGGACGACAAAGAATAGACAGCTTCCGAGAAATCCAAGGATCAAGCCTGCGATGGCGGTGGCGTGTGAGCGGTCCTTACCGAATAAACCGGCAAAGCCCAGGATCATTCCCAGAAAACCAAGAAATGCGCTGCTCCCGCCGCAGACGAAGAGCGGCGTACCGGCCATCCGGATCCAATTTTGCGAGACCCCGGTCAGGGCGCACAACCCGATGCCGAAGACCAGCGCTGCTGAGATGATTCCCAGCGCCAGGCTGGCATTGCCGATTGTGTTGGGTTGCTGTGGATTGGACATGCTGGCCTCCTAAAAAAAGTACGGAATTAAGCCCTTGGCAGGTGTGCGTACAGGTGGATTCGGGATCAGCTTTCGGCTTGGGGCGATAATCCGCTGCGCAATAAGGCGGCCGCCACGACCATGACCAGACCAATTCCGGCCAGGGCAAGCGCTTCCAGGCCAATTGGCTTGACCAGATTCTGAAGAACTGTGCGCAACAGATCCAAAATGGTGCTGGCGACTAAGTCGGGCAGGCTGGGTGGGAACTTTTTGGCAAGAAAATTGGTAAACGTCAACCCAAAGACGGGCAGACTTCCCCAAGCCAGGCTGGCCCCCAGCCCTCCGGCTAACAGCAGGGGAATACCCCACCAGCGCAGCCAGCCTATTAATGAGCGGACAGTGAAGATGGTGATACCCAGCAGACAGAGCAATGGCAAGAGGGGACTCCAGCGCATAATGATCCGCGCCAGCCGGAAGTTCCTTTGTAGGTTATTTGAGGCCGCTGTTCCGGAGGTCCTCGAGCTAATCAGGATCACTTGATTTGGAATGCCCACTGCAGCCGACCGGAGTGTCGCTTGGAGCAGCGGTTTCACCAGCGGTAAAGCTTCCTTCGGCAGGCTGCACAGCGGCAGGTCTTTGGGATTGCTCAAGGCAGCGGCTGTCAATGAGAGTAGTTGCTCCATGGTGCAAGCTGGTTGGGCAGCTATGATATCCAGGATTGCCTGAACGCCGGCTTCGCCTGTCAGGCGTTGTTTGAAACTTGTCAGGGATAGCGCAGCAGTATCGTTTTGGCCGTTGAGATATGCGAAGATTTGAGACAATGCTTGCTCGCTCATTTGCTTCATCTCGTCGGGCGGGATTAGGCTGGTAATGACGGTTTCCAATTGTTGTGGCGCCAGATTATTGATAAATTGCGGAGGCCCATCCCGGCTTTGGTCCGAAGATGGAGAGGGATTATTTTCAGCGGATGAAGTGATGGTCTCGGCAATCATGCCTGGCAGACGCTGGTAGATGTTCTCTTCGATCAAGGCTTGTTCGTAAACAGTTGGATCAAAGGCGCGTAGGTCGAGATTGAATAAAACCAGTGCCAAGGGCGTCGTGATGATGAACAGGATTGCGCAGAGCGTTGCCAACGACTTGGCAAGGAAATTTGATAACCTGCTCCAGAAGTTTTGCATCCTTGCTCCTTGCGCTAGTGCGTCCGGATTATTCGCTTTCCTGAACGATCTCGATGTAATCCTGGGTGACTGTCTTCCCGTCAGCGGCGCCAATCACGGCCAGCAGTTCCCCGACCAGCTTAGCTTTGTTATCGGCGTCTTTGCGGCTCCAGGTGCGGCTCTTGATTTCCACATAACTACCCAGGCTGGGTTCTTCCATGGTATCCAGGTTGACAAAGAATTCAGTGTCTTTGTATTTTATCAACCAGCGGTGGCGGTCTTTCTGAACGGCGATTTCAGATTTGGGTTTGAAATATTCACGGTAGAAGCGCAGGGTATGATCGGCAGGTGCCAGGAAGCGACTGCGTGAAAGCAGTACATCATGGTCGAGCTTGCCTTCTCTGGCCGGACCAATCAGGGTCAGGCGCGTGCGAACATTGCTGACTTCACCTTTGGCATCGATCAAATCGTCTTCGCGGAAGCGCACCCGCCCTTCATCGCCGTCGAAGAGGAAATAGTTGTCGTATTGACGGTAGTGGCGGAAGCGCATGGTCTCGATCTCACCCTTCTTCATCCCTGCGTGGATTGGGGTCAGGTCGTCTACTCTGACCTTGATCTGCACCTCGAATGATTCCTGTTCCATCAAGCCGCCCAGCGTGATCAATTTCGACAGAACCGACTGCTCTCGTTCGATCAGGAAGCTGTCGATGCGTTTGGCGACATCTGAGGCATTCGCCAGCAATTCCTGCTCATTCAAGGTGAGCAGTTGGCGGCCGCGCAACAACCATTTCCCATTGACCATCACGTCGGTCACGTCGGTGGATTTACTGGCATACACAATCTGGGCATAGGCGTTATCCGGGTCACGCCGGAAACGCGGCGAGTTGTGCAGCGGAGAAATGTCGACCAGGATCAAATCGGCGCGTTTACCTGGTTCGAGCGAACCGGTCAGGTGACCGATGTGGAGCGCGTTGGCGCCAAGGCGGGTCGCCATGGTCAGCGCCTGGGAAGCCGGCAGGGAGGTGGGATCGCCGCTGATACCCTTGGCGAGGAAGGCGGCCAGACGGACCTCCTCGAACATATCCAGATCGTTGTTGGAGGCCGGACCGTCCGTACCGATACCGACATTCAGGCCGATTTCCAGCATTTTGGGGACCGGGGCGACACCCGAAGCCAGTTTCAGGTTGGACGACGGGTTATGCGCTACACCAGCTCCGGCATGCAGCAGCGTGCGCATCTCGCCTGTGTCGATGTGAACACAGTGTGCCGCCAGAACCTTGGCATCGAATAAACCCTGCTTCTTGACATAGGGGATGACTGGCATGCCGGTCTCGTTGCGCATATTTTCGCGCTCGAGCGCGGTCTCGGCCAGATGAATGTGCAGAGGCACGTCGAATTCTGCGGCCAGTTCAGCCGTAGCCTTCAGGATTTCGGGGGTGCAGGTGTAGGGTGCGTGCGGTGCGACCGAGGGGACGATCAGGTCGTGGTCTTTCCAGCGCTGGATGAAATCGCGCGAATAAGCCAGTGAGTCTTCGTAGGATTGCGCATCCGGCGTCGGGAACTTGAGCACGGTCTGAGAACAGACGGCGCGCAGCCCGGCGTCCGCGGTGGCTTTGGCGACATCCTCCTCGAAATAGTACATGTCCGCAAAGGCGGTTACGCCGGTCTTGATCAACTCGGCGCAGGCCAGTAGGGTGCCCAGGCGGACGAATTCCGGCGAGACGAACTCGCGCTCGACCGGCATCATGTAACCCATCAACCAGACATCCAGGCGCAGGTCGTCAGCCAGTCCGCGTAACAGTGTCATCGGGACGTGAGTGTGGGCATTGACCAGTCCGGGCATCAGGATCTTGCCACCGCAGTCAAGCACCTGGGCGGCCGTGTATTCCTGCTTGATGTCTGTTTCCGGACCGACGGCCGCGATCTCTTTTCCCTGAACAGCCACCGCACCGGGGTTGAATTGCTTGAGTTCCTCGTCCATGGTCAGGACATGGGCATTGATCAAAAGGATATCTACACTTTTCGCCATTCTTACTCCTTGTCGGACAATTTTACCGCTTCCAATTCAAAAACGCCTGCAACACGCGTAGGTTTTGGTCGAAATCAGTCTCAGTATGATTGGTTAGTTCGATGTCCACTGCGGCAATCCCCTGAACCGACGAAGCCCAATCGGCTAGGTTGCCGGTGTAATCGCAGCCGGTATCGATCGGCGGGTACTGGTAGCCGCCGGCGCTGGCCAGGGTCTTGGCCAGTCGTTCCAGAATCGTGCAGGGTGGGGAGGCCGCCGGCGAAGACTCCCAGAGCGGCGCTGTGATAGGAAATCAGAGCCTCGGGTTTGTACAGCAAAATGTAGGTCATCAAAGCCCGGGTCTCGGGCTCGGAGGCCGGCGCGTCCCCGGCTGTGACCGGGCGATATTGCCAGCAACCATCCAACCCCCATTCAGCCTTCCAGCGATATGGCCAGTTGCGATTCAGATCCACGCCGTGGGCATTGACGCGCCCGTCCACGCCGTGGACTCGGGCTTCGCCGTCCGGGTTCAGGTTTCGCAGGATGTAAAGGCTGATGTTCTCCGGCACGATCTCGGGATGTTCGTACAGATAAGCAATCAACTGGTCAGCCAGGGCAATGGTGTTCCATTCGTTACCGCCGTGGATACCGGCCACGATCATGCGTGCGGTTGGCCCATCTCCAAAGCGATAGACTTCTAGCGGACGTCCTTCGACCGAATGACCGATGACGAAGGGGCCGTGCCCGACTGCCAGCGAAGCCAGCGGCGGTAGGGGAGAGGGCGTGGGGTAGGGCGAGAAGGTTGCGCGTGGGGTGACGGACGGCAGGTAGTACGGGCCGCGGGTTGCGGTTTCAACGAAGGCTGTCTGAGACGGTTGAGGCGTGGCAGGAGCCGCCAGCGCTGCTGGCAGGCGCAGTCCCCAGAAATACAGCAAGGCGCCTGCCAGCAGCACCAAGCCGAGACCATTGGCGGTCCAGATGAGAAGTAGCACCCAATGGGAGCGCCGCGTACCGCCTTTACCCATCACGCTCGCTTGCCATCAGGCGCAACCAGTCCAACCCCAGGTTGACAGCCCAACGCGGAACGTTACCCGGATGACCGCCATAGGTCAGGGTACGATTCTGAAGGCCTTGCGGCGTAATGACACATTGTTCAACGATCAATTCTTCACCGATGAAGGCTGCAATGCCCAGTGCAGCCTTTGCCCCATGTTTCTTGCGGGTTTCTTCCAAAATGGGAACGAGTTGGTTCCGGTCCAATTCACGGGAATCGACCCCAAGCAGGGTGCGATTCTGAGGATTGGTCAAACGTCGGATCAGGGCCCCGTCCAGGCCCGATTCCAGGGCGACCAGATTCCAACCGCGATTGGCGACCATCTGCATGGTGACCCCTTCAAGCGTGTCCTCATCTGCGCCGAAAATGACCCGTCCGAGGCGTTTGCGGGTTTCGGATTCGATCTCAGCGATCATGCGATCAGCTTCGGCTTGCGTGTCGGCTTTGGCTGCGATGCGGATGTCAACGATGCCGGAGTGGGCTGCCAGCCCGACAGTCGGGTTGGTCAACTTTTCGAAGTCACCCACTTGTTCGTCGATCAGGCTTTCGCCGATGCCGGAAGTGTGTAGCAGACGTACTTTAATGACCTGATGCAGGTCAAAGCGTTTTTGCAAATATGGGATGACGGCTGTTTCAAGCAAATATTCCATCTCGCGCGGCACGCCGGGCAGGGAAATCAAGGCGTTGCGATCCGTCTCCACGATGAAGGAGGGGGCAGTACCGACCGGGTTCTCGACCCCGATTGCGCCTTGGGGGATATAAGCCTGGCGCTTCTGGTTTTCGGAGGGTGTGCGGCCATAAAGGGCGAGGCGGGCGATGATCTGCTCCCACAGCTCTGGGCGATACTCGGATTCTACACCGATTGCGCGGGCGACAGCATCGCGGGTCGGATCGTCGACGGTGGGGCCGAGGCCACCGGTGGTGATGACGATCTCGGCGTAACTCATCGAAGCACGAATGGCCTCGGCGATACGCTCGAGGTTGTCGCCGATGGTAATGGTACGGTACAGATCGACGCCCAGGTTGCGTAAATGGCGCGCGATGTAGCGCGTATTTGTGTCGACGATCTCGCCGAGTAAGATCTCGGTCCCGATGGTGATGATTTCAGCAGATGGCATAAATAGATTACCTGTAATCCTTAGAAACGTAGATGTTTGACGGTCAACCCGTTGTGAATTAACTGATTGAGCGATTCGATCCCGATGCGAATGTGTTCCTCGACGTAGGTCTCGGTGACTTTGCGGTCGCTGTCGATAGTCTTGACACCCGCCGAGATCATCGGCTGGTCAGATACCAAAAGCAGCGCGCCGGTCGGGATGCGATTATAGAAACCGGTGATAAACAACGTGGCAGTCTCCATATCGATTGCCATAACGCGGATCTGCTCGAGGTAATCCTTGAACTTGCCATCGTGTTCCCAGACGCGGCGGTTGGTCGAGTAGACCGTACCGGTCCAATAATCACGGGCGTGGTCTCGGATGGTGGTGGAGACGGCCTTCTGCAGGTTGAATGCTGGTAAGGCCGGTACCTCGGGAGGAAAATAATCGTTGGAGGTCCCATCGCCCCGGATGGCGGCTATCGGCAGGATCAGGTCGCCGACTTCGGTTTTTTCCTTCAAACCGCCGCATTTTCCAAGAAACAGAACCGCCTTTGGGCTGATGGCGCTGAGCAGGTCCATGATCAGGGCCGCGTTTGGGCTACCCATTCCGAAGTTTATGATCGTAATGCCGTCTGCCGTGGCGTTGAGCATCGGTTTTTCCTCACCGCACACTTCCACGCCGTGCCATTCAGCGAACAGATGCACATAATTGTCGAAATTGGTGAGCAAAATATATTTGGAAAAACCCTCCAGGGATGTGCCGGTATAACGCGGTAGCCAGTTGGTAACAATTTGCTCACGTGTTTCTAATGCCATTTGCTCACCTTTTACTTACGGGTAGACGGGTACAAACTGCTGGTTACGAACTTGGTAGATGAGCATATTTGGTATGGCGCATTCACCAAGTAGGGAACAGGAAAGTGTCCCGCTTAGTCCCTGCATATCTTTGATGTTGAAGAGCGCGCTGCGCAGTGCCTGGCGAGGAATATGGACTGTTCCATCGCTTTCTTTGTCAGCCACTTCTTCAATCGCCTTGAATAACATTTCTGCCGCGTCATAAGCTTGCGCGTGGTAAGATGCGACTGGGTTCTCCCCGTATGTGCTTTTGTATTCCTGCATGAAGGCCGTGTCGTCGCTTAATGTTGCCGATCCCGAAAGATACATATTCTCCGAACCCGGCTCGGTCTGAGCGAGGAAGTCGCTGCTCAGCAGGCCGTCCGAACTGATCAAGGCGGTGTTGACCATCCGCAACTCTTTGACGGCTTTCGTGATGGCGACTCCATCGGTAGTGTAAACCGGATAATAGAGCACACTCGGGTTGAGCAACGCTATCTCCTGGATGGTTGTCGTTACGTCCTGACCTGATTTGATCTGGATTTGCTTGAGGCATTCCCCGCCTAATTGTTGGAAAACGTCGCAGGCGGCTTGCTGTAATTCCAGGGAATAAGCTCCTCCATCGTGGATGGTGACCATGGTACGTGCGCCCAAGCCATGGAAGGCAAAGTCGGCCACTACATTGCCCTGCACTTTGTCATTGTAGATGGTGCGCAGGAATCCCGCGCGGTGGGTGGTTTGACCGGTCAGTGAGGGGGCGGTACTGGATGGCGAAATCATCACCATGCCTGCGTCAGACAGAATTTTAGCAGCAGGCGTGGAAGCGCTGGAGCAGGTAGCTCCGATCACGCCGACGATCTGTGAATCTTTAGCCAGATCCGTTGCGCCCTGCTGTCCGCCGTCTGCGCTGCATTGATCATCGACTTTTACCAATTCGATATCGTGTTCAAGCAGCTTGCCTTTATGTGCAATGGCAATCTCGACCCCGCGCAGGGCATCAATCCCGTACGGGCTGTCTGGTCCGCTCATCGTCAGGAGCGTGCCGACTTTTATGGAAGTTCCCGGTTCAATGGTCACGCAGCCGAGTGGGTCGCTGCAGGTGAAGGAAAGTTGCTTTTCGCCGCAAGCTGATAGCAACAGGCTAACCGTCAGGATTACGAAAATGATAGAAAAAAATTTCTTCATGGGGTTATTCTCTCTTGTTCGTTTCTTGGATTATTAGACTACATTGTACTCTTGAATCTGTCGACCTTCTTCAAATCTGGCCAGATCCAGAGCTGAAACGTCCAGTGTCCGGAAATTACCATCCAGGATAAACTCTGCCATTAACTTTCCGGCGACCGGTCCGTGCATAAAGCCGTGACCCGAGAATCCGGCTAAGAGATGAAAGCCCTCGACCGGAGTCCCGCCGAAGATGGGATGCGCGTCGGGCGTGACCTCGTACAGGCCGGCCCAATGCGAAACCATCCCAGCTTTTTCGACCAAGGGGAGGCGCTGGATGGCAGCCTCCAGATTGACCAGTTCGAATTCCTCGTCAACGTTTTGGTCGAAGCCGGGTTTTTCGTCGTGATTGGACATACCAATCAGCAATCCGTTCCCCTCGCGATGAAAATACAACGATTGGGCGAAATCCAAGCACAAAGGGAAAATCAGTGGGGATTTCAGGCAAGGGAGTGGTCGTAAACATCTGGCGGCGGACGGGAACGATCGGAATTTCCACTCCAGCCATCCGCCCGACCAGCCCTGCCCAGGGTCCGGCAGCGTTGACCACGACTGGGGCAGACACAAAGCCCTGTTTGGTCTCCACGCCGCTGACCTTCCCGTGTTCGACCTTAATCCCCGTTACCTCGATGTTGTTGAAGGCTTTCGCACCCAATTTACCGGCAGCATTAATGTAGCCCATCACCACACTGTTGGGATCGACCAGGCCGTCGTTTGGACCAAAGCTTCCGCCCAGGGCATCTTCGAAGTGCATGGATGGCAAGCGCTGCCGGACTTCATCGCCTGTCAACCATTCGGTCTCCACGCCGAGCTTGTTTTGTAAGGCCACGTTGCGCTTGAAGGCGGTAACATCCTGCTCGTTCGTCAGCACGAACAGGTAACCGCTCTTGCGATAATCCACATCCTGTCCGATCTCGGCTTTGAAGCGTTCGAGCATCGGCAGACTTTCGAGCGAGAGTTCTGATGTTGATCTCGGTGGCAAATTGGTAACGCACCCCTCCGGCGCAGCGTCCGGTTGCACCCTGGCCAAAGAACTCCTCTTTTTCGAGTAGTATGACCTTCTTCTGGCCGTGCGCTGCCAGGCGATACAGGGTGCTGGCCCCCATAACCCCGCCTCCGATGATGAGAATATCCGCAGTGTGTGGTAGTGTCATTGATGCCTCGTTCGTTCTAAAATGCGACTTCTTGTCCCAGCCCCATTTGCCTGGCGTTCTCCAAAGCCAAATGGGCAGCCATGGCATCTTGCACGGCTACGCCGACCGACTTGAAGTAGGTGATTTCTTCGTCCGATTGGCGCCCAGGTTTGTGACCCAAAATAATTTCGCCCAGTTCGGCGTAAATGTGTTCTTCGGTGATCATCCCCTGTTGAATGGGGCGGAGCAGGTCTCCACTCTCGGCCAGTACCGCCGAACGAGAATCGACGATCACCCGCGCGCGTTTAATCGTTTCAGAGGGTACTTCCTGCATCTCAGGCGTGTATGAGCCAATCGCCGTGATGTGCGCGCCTCGCTTAAGTTGGTGATCAGCGAAGACGGGCGTTAAAGCTGTGGTAGCGGTGCAGACGATATCTGCATTGGCAAGTGCCTCCCCGGATGACCGTGCAGCCTTTAAGTTTCCTGGAATAGGCCCCTTACCGGCCATTTCTTCTGCGAAGACTTTAGCGCGTTCGGGATTCGGGTCGAACACCCAGGCGGTTTCGATCTTGCGTACGCTGCAAGCAGCTTCCAATTGCGTGCGACCTTGCGTTCCCGCGCCGAAAACGGCGACCACGTGGCTGTCAGGTCGCGCAAGCAAATCGACTGCAGCACCGCCGCCTGCCCCGGTGCGGATGGCAGTCAGGCTGGATCCCTCCAACAAGGCCACGGCCTGACCGGTATCTGCATCTAGTACCAGCACAGCAGCCTGGATCAGCGCTAATCCGCGATCCGGATTCTTGGGGAATAGCGAGACAACTTTGACAGCCAGGGCATCCCCACTTTCGGTCTGAACGAAAGCCGGCATGAACAGGCTGGTGGCATCCTGTGGGGGGATAGGCAAACGCGCCCGAAGCGGTACCTCGGCCCGACCGTCTGAAAGGGCTGCAAAGGCCTGTTTCATGGCCCGGATCACGTCTTGCATCGGGAGTGCCTTGCGGACGTCATCTGCAGTTAATACCAGCATGTTTCATCCTCCGTTCCTGGGAAAATAAAAGCGCAGAAGATAGCATAATTTTACTATTCTCTGCGCTCTGTGTTCGGCATAAAACTGGTTATTCCATACCCAGGTAAGCCTTTTGAATCATCGGATTCTGCTTGAGATTGGCTGCGTCATCGCTGAGTACGATTTCGCCGCTTTGCAATACATAACCACGATTGGCAATCGAAAGCGCCATCAGCGCGTTTTGTTCGACCAGTAGAACAGTGGTGCCTTCTTGATTGATTTGCTGGATGGTCTCAAAAATGGCTTCGACCAGCACTGGGGCCAGGCCCATGGATGGTTCATCCATGAGCAGCAAACGCGGGCGGATCATCATGGCGCGGGCAGTGGCGAGCATTTGCTGCTCTCCCCCCGAGAGTGTCCCGGCTACCTGGCTGCGTCTTTCTTTCAAACGCGGGAACAGCGTGTAAACCCGCTCCAGTTCGCCGGCAATTTCCTTTTCTTTGCGTGTGTAGGCTCCCATGTCCAAATTTTCAGCGACAGACAACTGTGCGAAGATACGGCGACCCTCGGGTACCATCGCCACACCTTTGTGGACGATCTCGTGTGCCTTGAACGACGCCAGGTCCTCCCCTTCGAGTTTGACGTAACCAACACGGGGCTTCATCATTCCGCAGATCGTACGCAAGGTAGTGGTCTTTCCTGCCCCGTTGGCGCCGATCAATGTGACGATCTCGCCCTGCTCAACGGTCAGAGAGATGCCTTTGAGCGCTTCGATGTTGCCGTAATATGAATGGATGTTTTCAACTTCTAGCATCGGCATTGGAGTTCCTCCCACTAAGCTGCAGTAGCCGGTTGAGAGAGACCGCTGGCAGCACCACGTCCCAGATAGGCTTCGATCACCTGTGGGTTATTCTGGATATCCTTGGGTGTGCCTTCGGCAATCTTTTGACCGAAGTCCAGCACAGTGATTATTTCTGAAATGCTCATCACGACTCGCATCTGGTGCTCAATCAGCAGAATTGTGATTCCCAGTTCATCGCGCAGGCGTTGAATAAAGGTGACCATATCCTGGGTCTCGCTGGGATTCATGCCGGCCGTTGGCTCATCGAGCAGGAGCATTTTGGGTTTGCTGCCCAGAGCGCGTGCAATTTCGAGGCGGCGCTGCTCTCCATAGGGCAGATTCTTCGCCATCATGTCGCCACGTCCTTTTAAGCCGACAAAGTTTAATAAGCGCTTGGCTTCTTCCACGGCGAGCCCCTCTTCGCGTATGGTACGGGGGTCTCGAAAAATACCGCCGATTATCCCAGCCTTGAGGTGCGAATGCATGCCGACCAGGATGTTCTCAACGGAAGTCATATTTTTAAACAGGCGAATGTTCTGGTAGGTACGTGAGATGCCGAGGTGGGCAACACGATCCGGTGAAAGACCAGTAATATTCAGGTCACCATTTAGCAGTATTTTTCCTTCTTCAGGCGTGTAAAAACCGGTGACGCAGTTGAAGAAGGTAGTCTTACCGGCACCGTTTGGGCCGATAATGCTATGGATCGATTGCTCTTTGAGGTCCAAATCAATGTGGCCGAGGGCTTCCAGGCCACCAAAGCGTTTGGTAACATTCTGTGCAATGAGAACAGACATGGCTCGCTCCTATTGCCCTGGAATATCTGAGACAGGCTCGGGCGCCTCGCCTGCAATCAACTCTTGCTCTTCGTGTAATTCGAGCTGGCGCCGCGCTTCAGGCCATAATCCTTCCGGTCTGACAAGCATCATGGTCACCAGGGCGGCTCCATAGACCAGAAAGCGGAATTCAGCAAATTCGCGTAACAATTCAGGCAAGCCCATCAAGGCCAGCGCTCCGACAAAAACACCCGGGATGCTACCCATGCCGCCGATGATGATCAAGCTGAGTACGTTGATCGAGACGTAAAGGTTAAAGCTTTGCGGGTAAGCTGACGTCAGCTTTGCAGCAAAAATTGCGCCACCCAAACCTGAAAAAAGTGCACCCATACCGAAGGCCATCAATTTGGTGCTGACAAGGTTAATGCCCATGGCTTGAGCCACATCCTCGTCCTCGCGCAAAGCCATCCAGGCGCGCCCAACACGCGAGTCCTTGATGCGCCAGGCAACAAAGCCTGCAACAATAATCCCGGCCAGAATCAGATAATAGAGCTGTCCCTGATTTGCAAGTTCAATTGAGCCAATGTATGGCCGGGCAATTTGCTGGATGCCTTGTGTACCTCCCAAGTAAGGGCGCAGCCAGTCGGAGAGCACCAAAATACGGATGATCTCGCCGAACCCCAAAGTAACGATGGCCAGATAGTCGCCGCGCATTTTCAAGACTGGAGTGCCAAGGATGATACCGGCGAACACCGCCATGACCAGGGCAATCGGCAGTGCCTGCCAGAAGGTCAGGTGGAAGAAACCCAATTCAGGCGAAGTTAGAACACCGACGGTGTAGGCACCAATGGCGTAAAAGGCTACGTATCCCAGATCCAGCAAGCCTGCAAATCCAACCACAATGTTCAAGCCCAACCCCATCAGGATGTAGATGCCAACGTTGTCCAGAATCTCGCTGAAGAAACTGCCCAAGATCGTCGGGAGTAAGAGTACAATAACGCCAAGAGCAGCATACAAGCCCCAGCGGGCAATCTTTTGCCGCCTGCTAAGGGGTTCGCGGCTTGTTTTTTTAGATCGTTTTTGTCCCGCTTTCCAGTAGATGATCCCACTCACTAGCAAGAAGATAAACGCAGCCCCCAACGGAACCAGCCCGCTGAGTGCAAACATCCAGCGAAAGATCAACGATACTGGTCCCCAGCGCCCGATCATCGTGACGAGCAAATCTCGCATCAGGCCGATGACGACAAGCCAAAGTATCGCCTGGCTGATGGCACTGCGTATGCGTGACGAAAGCAGCACGAAACCTGCTCCAATCCCGCCAACGACAGTTGATATCAAAGCCAGTAAGAGCAGTCCTTTGATAAGATTTTCCTGGTCAAGGGTCAATAGGGCATAAAGATCCGGCGAGGCATTGATGAACATAGCGCGCAGGTTGATCACTTGTCCCAATCCAACCAAGGCAACCAGGACCAGACCTCCCAGCAAACCGCTAACCAGACCCAAAATAATACGCATCCAGGCGGTTTGTTCCGAAGCTTTGTTGACAGCCGTGTAGCTTAGCAGCAGGATAGGGGCGATCAACATGATTTGTCCCATGCTAATAACCCCACTGATAATGAAGTTATCACTGAAAGCTATAACCATGCCTACCAGGGAAAGCAGTAGTGAAATCGTACCACCTAGCAGACCGTACTGAATGACAAGCTTCCAATCAGAAGTTGTGTTTTGCATTTTGTCCTCCTGCTATGCTTTCTGCCGTGATAGGCGTTCGCCAAGGATGCCAGATGGACGGAGGATCAGAATAAACACCAAAATGATGAAGGCAATCGCATCCTTGAGTTGGGATGGGGTGGGAATCCCCAAACCATCCAAGAACAGGTTCGGGCCGACTGATTCAAGTAACCCTAAAATCATAGAGCCCAGGAACGCACCGGGCACATTACCGATGCCACCTAAAACTGCTGCAGTAAAAGCTTTTATGCCAGGGATGAAACCCATGAAGAAATTAACCACCGGGAAGAGCAGTGCATACAGGATTCCAGCCGCACCAGCCGAGCCACCGCCCAAAGCAAAGGTGAAGACGATGATGCGATCAACATCGATCCCCATCAAGGCAGCAGCCTCTTGATCCTCCGAAACAGCCCGCATAGCCTTGCCAATCTTGGTCCATTGGACAACACCATACAAGCCCACCATCATGAGGATTGCGGCGATAATCACTACTCCCTGTGTCTTGAAGAGGCGCAGACCGGCAATATTCCAGCTTCCATCCAAAATCTTAATTGACGGATAGGCCTGGACTCCCGAACCATATAAACCACGGAAAGTATATTGCAGAAAAAACGAAGCGCCGATAGCTGTAATCAAAGGAACCAGTCTCGGCGCTCCGCGTAAAGGTCGATAGGCAATTCGCTCAAGCAGAATAGCGATCCCGGTCGATATCGCCATCGACAGCAAGGTTACCAATAGCAGGCTGATGATGGGGTGCTGGTTTAAAAATCCCGAATTTGATAATCCATTTGCCAAAAAAACGGCCGTAAATGGCCCACTCATAAAGACTTCACTGTGAGCAAAATTAATCATTTTGAGGATGCCGTATACAAGAGTGTAGCCCATCGCGATCAGGGCATATACCCCTCCAAGTGCCAATCCTCGAATGGTCAGGTCGATCCATCCAGCGGCATTGTATTTTCCGGATTCGAGTGTCGCAATCGTTCCCCAGATGACCATTACAGCAATGGCCACGCCAATGGCCCAGACTAAAATGTCGGCGAAGGTGATACGCTGACGTAAGGTGCGAAGCATCTCACACTCCTCTTCTCAAATTGATCTTCTTCGAAAGAGGGGCGAGGAAACTCCTCGCCCCTCTCGCTTCGTACTACTATCAGAGACTTACGGCCAAATCTTCTCCGGCGGGTACTGATCAGCGTGGTATACGTATACAGCGATCTTGGGATCAGCGCAGTCACCGGTCGGCGTGCAGGTCAAGTTACCAGTCAGGCCTTGGAAGTCCTTAGTGGCGTACATGGCGTCACGCAGGTCCTGGCGTCCGATGTGGACGGTGCCGTCCGCATCGACCACGGCAACCTTCTCGATGGCAGCCTTGATCATGTTGAAGGCGTCATAGGAGTGGGCGTGGAAGATGCTGATCGGTTCCTTGCCGAATTTCGCCGCATATTCTGGTACGAATTTGCTGGCGTAATCAGGGCCAAAGGCCGTGAAGTCGGGGCTGGAAACCATGAAGCCTTCTACATCCGCACCAGCGGCTTTGGTCACGTCAGGCGAGAATAAGCCGTCAGCGCCCATTAACTTGGTGTTTTCCAGACCTGGAGTTGTCTTGGCCTGGCGGACGATGAAGCCACCCGCCGGCAGGAAGATCGGCAGGTAGATCAATTCCGGAGCATCAGCGGCGATACTGGTTAGTACCGAGCTCATGTCGGTCTGGTTGGGGTCAACCGCTTCCTGGGCAGTGATGGTTCCACCCATCTGCTTGAAGGATTCAGCGAAGACTTGCTGCAGTTTGTCAGCATACAGGCTGCCGTCGTGAATGGTGGCGGCTTTGGTGACTTTCAAGGTGTTGTAGGCGAAATCGGCTGCAGCTGCGCCCTGAACGGTATCGTTATGGGCGGTGCGCAGGTAGCCAGGATAGTTGTTGGCGTTACCGGCTTCGGTCAGGTCGGGGGCTGTGTTGGACGGTGAAACGATCACGAAACCCGCATTGGATAACAGTGGAATGGCTACGCGGGCAGCGCTCGAGCAGGATGTGCCGATTACGGCGATGATAGTCGGGTCGGAAGCCAGCTTGGTACCGGCAGCCTGACCACCTTCAGCGCTACAACCTTCATCTTCGCCGTCAAACTTGACATCATGGCCAAGAATCTTGCCGCCAGCATCGTCGATGGCAATCTCGATACCATTGCGGGAGTCAACACCCAGGGTTTCGTTGGGGCCTGAGATGACCAGCGCGTAGGCGATGTGGATCGGGTCGCCGGGGGCGATGTCCACACAACCAATGGCGTCGGTGCAGGTAAAGGCAGCCGGAGCCTCGGTCATCGCCGGGGCTTCAGTCATGGCGGGTGCCTCAGTGGCGGGGGCTGCCGTCGGGGTTGCGGAAGGACCGCAGGCGGCCAACATCATGCTCGCAGCCAGTAATACCGTTAGCATTGCAAATAAGCGTTTAGTCATTTTTCTTACTCCTCCATATCTCTTTGACACTTTGGTCCGTATAAACGGATTGAAACGAACTCGGTAGACAAAACTCTCTCATCAGTGTGTCGGCCATCACCTCCTTCCATAAGTCTTTATACACAATCAGGCCTGCGAAGTTGTACAAATAAACGCTTTCGCGGGCCATACATCTCGAAAATACTATTATAAGTTGCCCATAAAACTGGTAATCACAATCCTAATGATAATTGAAGGCAAGGTCAAGTGGTTTTATCGGATTATTTACGTTTTTTTTACTTCTATTGGTGATTGGTAAAATTGCTGCTCACGGACTGTCAGGTCGGTATTGCAGATTTTCATCGAAAGATCTTCTGCCGGATTGTGAACGAGATAATATCCAATTGAAACGGCGTAATCTGGTAATAAATATCTGCTTGCTGCGGGAAGTTGAACAGCAAACCCATCCACTATACTCATATTTAAAAGGTTAAGGCTGAACGTAGTGTAGCATATCTAAAAAGATAAAACAACTGATATGGCTAAGGAAAGGTCTCATTCAGCCAATCAAGCGGATCCACTTGTATACCGTTAACCCAAATTTCCCAATGGAGATGCGGACCAGTGACACGACCTGTACCACCGACCAAGCCAATTACCTGACCCTGTTTAACCATGTCCCCAACCTTGACGTCAATCTCCGATTGATGCCAGAAGCCACTATAGACTCCCCAACCGTGGTCGATAATGGTGGCATTGCCGCGCACGACCAGCGGACCGGCAAAGACAATCTTGCCGTCGGCTGGTGCCGTAATCGGCAAACCGGTTCCCCCGCCAAAGTCCAGACCAGTATGGAAGCCGTGGATCTCGATATTGGTTCCCTGGCCTAAGTAGGTGCGGCGGTTTCCGTAGCGAGAGGTATATCCATTAAATCCCGGGTAATTTGAGGCTGGGCTGATGAAGCCTCCGTTCCAGAAACGCTGCGTCGTGGCGGCAGCAGTGATCGAAACAAGTTGCGCTTCCTCGGGTTTGGTGACAGCCGGGTCGATAGTATCCGGCTCCACAACCAACAACGGATCATCGGGGTAGTTGCCTGAAACAATCAGCACGTTTTGTTCGAAAGTTTGCGTGCTGCCGTCCTCTAACTTGGCTTCCAGCTTGAGCGGATATGCGCCTGGATTGAGCAAGGCATGAATGCCCTGCAAGGCTACAAAGGAGCCGTCTTCCATCTGGAAGAAGTGCAGGGGATAGTTCACCAGCGTACCGCTCAAAGTCGCTTTCTGTGCCAGCGTAATTCGAATTTCAGCGGTTCCCCCCTGTTTAAGGGCAGGTCCTTTAAATCAGCGGATGAAAATACAGCCGGCAACCCATTAGCGGTCGAGTCAGTTTGGCCTGCTGGTGAATAAAGCACATCGCCCGGGAGTGCATCCCAGGTTCCAGCTAATCCATTGATTCCAGCCAGGACCCAGGGATCGCTGCCCTGAGACACCGCCAGTTCCAGCAATGACTCCCCACTGGCAATCGTCGCCCGGCTGGAAAGGGCAAGTGCGCCTTCCTGGACCGGGACGATCAGGCTGGTACCCGCGTAAAGCTCGGTCGGGCTGATAAGACGATTCAATTTGCGCAGCATTGCATCTGAGACCTGCGTCCGGCGGGACAAACTGCGGAAAGTATCCCCGTAGGGAATTACCTCTGTATTCAATACACCGCTAACGCCTTCCAATCCGGGGATGACCAATTTTTGACCGACTGCCAGCAAGTTTGGATCAACGTCCGGATTGGCAGTAGTCAGGTCGTCTACGGTGATATTGAAACGATTGGCAATACTCCACAACGTATCACCAGATTGAATGATATAAACCGGCTGATTAGCAGGCGTAGACGAGGTCTCAGGCGTTGAGGTCGGAGGCGTCGCGGTCTGGGCCAGAACGGGAGTGGCTGTAAACAGGATTAGGGCCACTAACAGAATAGATGAAATAGGTTTAGGCATCATTCCACTTTATCTTATGACCGATTTCGAAATCGTCCAAGCGGTCTGGGTGAATTTCGAGAATATATCTGGCAGGTTGTTTAGGGACGTATGCGGGGTGCCAACTGCGTGCCAGCACTTTGTCTACCACAATCATGTCAGAATTGATCCAGATCACAGCCAGATCGAACCAGACGAAGAACATGTGAATGGCCGTATCGATGCGGCTATCATGTCCCTCGACGAGTAACAAGCCTTCATCTCGGTCGAGATCACGCCGGAAAGTCAACCCCCGCAGGCGGCACAAGAATGAATTACAGTACTTGCCCCGGATGGGTTGCACATCCTTGTTTTGATTTTGAATAAGTATGGATAGTGGCATAGGTCAATGGCAAACGGGGCGACTCTCGCCGCCCCGTCGGGTCGTCTTTCGGTTTTCAGGATGCTGTTTTTGTCTTGTCTAAGACACGCTCAACACTGGTCAATAATTCCTGCGGACTGAATGGTTTGGAGATGTAGTCATCCACTTTGGCAATGTGCAAACCCAAGACTTTGTCAATACTCTGGGCTTTGGCAGTGACAACAATCACTGGGATGGACCTGGTTTTGTCATCGGCCTTCATTTGCTGATATACTTCCCAGCCATCCATGTCTGGCATCATCAGGTCGAGCAGGACTAAGTCTGGCTGTTCCGTACGCACCATCTCCAGACCATCAATTCCGCCGCCAGCACCTTTGACCTCGAATCCGCGCCGATTTAGAATCAGGCGAATCAAATCAATCATCTCTGGTTCATCGTCGATGCACAGAATGCACTTTTTAACCTTTTCATTCATGATTCACCTGTCTAATGGCTAGTTTACCATAAAATGTATATGTGACATGAAAATCATTACCTGGAACGTGAACGGCCTTCGCGCCGCCTATAAAAAGCAAGCCCTTGATTGGGCATTTACGGAATCACCTGACGTATTGTGTATGCAGGAGATAAAAGTCCGCCCGGAGCAATTGACGGATGACCAGCGTGACACACCTGGTTATCGCTCCATCTGGAATCCGGCTGAGAGGCCAGGTTATAGTGGTGTGGCGTCTATCCTGAAGGAAGATCCGCAAGAAATACAGCTTGGTTTGGGAATTCCACAATTCGATACAGAGGGACGCGTAATTCGCACCCGTCATGCTGACTTCCTACTTTATAACATTTATTTTCCAAACGGACAGCGCGGCAAAGAACGGGTAACTTTCAAGCTGGATTTTTATGCATCCCTGTTGGATATCTGCGATTCTCACTATGCTGCGGGCGAATCAGTGATTATTACCGGGGACTTTAACACCGCGCATCGACCGATTGATTTGCGCAATCCGAAGCAAAATGAAAGCACTTCCGGTTTCCTGCCCGAAGAGCGTGCCTGGGTCGAAAAATTCATCGAACACGGCTTTGTAGACGCTTACCGGCATCTATATCCCGAGCGAGTCCAATATACCTGGTGGACCTACCGCTTCAATGCTCGACAACGTAATATCGGCTGGCGATTAGATTATTTTCTGGTCTCGGAAAACTTAATACCCCGCGTCAGGGATGTCATTATCCACGATCAAATACCCGGGTCCGATCATTGCCCGGTAAGTCTGTTGATTGATGAATAAAGTAATACCTTGAATGGAATTCACATCTAAACTGATGGCATTGGCTGGAAATTTAAATTTATAAGAGAATTATATAAAAAGTTTTTATTCCGCCGAAACTCTCATTCGGTTGGTATAATCGCATTGTATTTGGAGGAACACGTGAATTCACGAAATCAATCTTATATGGTTTACTTCTTGATTTTCGTGGCGATCATTGCCATGGTCTACATGAGTGTGCGCCAAGATTCCGCTACTCAGCAGCCACTGACAATTAACGAGGTTGCACGAGATATCGAGCTCGGTAAAGTATCCCGCATCGTTGTTGGAAATGATGACAGCTTGCAGGTAATTTACGGAACTGGCAACGATGCAGTCGAGCGTGAGTCGCATAAAGAACCGAACGCGACCCTTGTGGATCAGTTGATTAGTCTAGGTGTGACGCCCGCACAGTTATCCCCGGATAGCGTTAAAGTCGAAGTCAAGCCACCCAGCTCTTGGGCTGGCATACTAACCAGCGCCCTGTACATCTTGCCGATCATCTTCATGGCTGGCGTACTGTGGTTTATTTTCCGTCAGGCACAAGGTAGCAATAATGCCGCCATGTCGTTTGGCAAGTCGCGTGCACGTATGTTCAGCGGCGATCATCCGACCGTTACGTTCGATGACGTAGCCGGTGTCGAGGAGGCAAAAGCAGAACTCGCCGAAGTGGTCGAGTTCTTGCGCGAGCCTCAGAAGTTCATCCAATTAGGCGCTCGCATACCGAAGGGTGTGCTGCTGGTCGGTCCACCAGGAACGGGTAAGACCTTGATGGCCAAAGCCGTTTCAGGTGAAGCAGGCGTGCCATTCTTCTCAATCTCCGGCTCGGAGTTTGTCGAGATGTTTGTCGGCGTAGGCGCCAGCCGGGTACGTGACCTGTTTGAGCAGGCTAAGCGTCATTCGCCCTGTATTGTCTTCGTAGATGAGATCGATGCTGTTGGCCGCCAACGCGGGGCTGGTCTGGGTGGTTCGCACGACGAGCGCGAACAGACCCTCAACCAGATGCTGGTCGAGATGGACGGTTTTGATACCGACACAAACGTAATCATTGTCGCGGCAACCAACCGCCCGGACATCCTTGACCCGGCCCTGTTACGCCCTGGCCGCTTTGACCGGCGCGTAACCCTCGATCGCCCGGATATGCGCGGGCGCGAGGCTATCCTGAAAGTTCACGTCAAGGGCAAGCCAATCGATCCGAACATTGACTTGGGCGTCTTGGCACGGGCTACCCCTGGCTTCGTCGGCGCGGACCTGGAGAATATGGTCAACGAAGCGGCGATCCTGGCAGCACGACGCGATAAGCGTTCTATCGGCCAGTCAGAGTTTGAGGAAGCTATCGAGCGTGTGATTGCCGGGCCGGAACGTAAATCCCGGTTGATCTCGGACGAAGAGAAGCGCATCGTAGCCTTCCACGAAGCTGGTCATGCAGTCGTGATGAACTCCATCCCTGAAGTCGATCCGGTGCAAAAGGTTTCGATTATCTCTCGTGGCCAGGCTGGTGGTTTCACCCTGGCATTGCCCGAAGATGATCGCATGCTGACCTCGCGCAAGAAATTATTTGGTGAGATGGTCGGCCTTCTGGGCGGACGTGCAGCCGAAGAACTGGTATTCAACGATATAACCTCCGGTGCATCCAATGATATCGAACGTGTCACCCGCGTGGCGCGTTTGATGGTCACCCGCTTGGGGATGAGCAGCGAACTGGGTCCGATGGTCTATGGTCAGAAGGAAGAGCTAATCTTCTTGGGCCGCGAGATATCAGAGCAGCGTGACTACTCTGAGTCAGTTGCGGAATTAATCGATAAAGAAGTCAGCAAAATAGTTGACCAGGCTTATAAGGAAGCGCGTCGCTTATTGACCAAGTATCGCGACAAGCTGGACGCGGTTGCCAATCGTCTGCTGGAGGTTGAATCCATCAGTCGCGAGGAGTTCGAGCAGATAT
This sequence comes from uncultured Chloroflexia bacterium, assembly GCA_963790075.1. Lineage (GTDB taxonomy): Bacteria > Chloroflexota > Anaerolineae > Anaerolineales > Villigracilaceae > CAYOUV01. The sequence goes on along the minus strand of CAWBNG010000003.1, from coordinate 566,940 downwards.
TCCCGCCACCGATTCCAAAATCCAGTGGCACCCCGCAAATGACTTGAAATACTGCGAAGCTACTCTGAAACAGCAAAAGAGGCTTTCTGAACGAAAGCCTCTTTTGATTCGTATTTCCTTTTACCCGGCTTCTGATTCCTTGTGCTGCCGAACCAGTTCACGGCGCAAAATCTTGCCGACGGTGGTCTTTGGTAGTTCGTCTCGAAATTCGTAATGGGTGGGGACTTTGTAGGCTGCGAGCCGCTCCTTGCACCAGGCTTTAAGCTCCTCTTCAGTCAGGGATGGGTCCTTCTTGACGATCCAGGCTTTGACGGTCTCGCCGCGGTACGGATCGGGAATACCGGCTACACCGACTTCCAAAACTTTCGGGTTTGCAGCGATTGCCTCCTCGACTTCACGTGGCCAAACCTGGTATCCGCCTGGTTTGATCAATTCTTTTTTGCGGTCGACGATGTAAAAATAACCATCCTCGTCCATACGGGCGATGTCACCGGTGAAGAGCCAAGTTTTGCCATCCTTCAGCTTGCGCAAGGCGTTGGCTGTCTCAGTCGGCATATTGTGGTAACCCTTCATCACCTGCGGGCCATTGACCACCAGTTCCCCGATTTCGCCAATCGGCAATTCGGTCTCACCGTCGTCGAGGCTGATGATCTTGCAGTCCACATCCGGCAGCGGCATACCAATCGAGCCGGTCTTGTTAACTCCCAAGAGCGGGTTGCAGTGCGTGGCAGTCGGTGCTTCCGACAGGCCGTAGCCCTCGAAGACCACACCGCCGGTCAGGGACTCGAATTTTTCCTTGGTCTCTCGCATCAACGGCGCAGACCCGGAAATGCAGGCCTTGATCGATGAAAGATCGTATTTTCCGGCGATAACATCCGGATTGTTATTGATCGCGTTGTAGAGTGTTGGGACACCCGGGAAAAGGGTGGGATGGTATTTGTCGATGTTCTCCAGCAAATCCTTCAAATCGCGTGGATTGGGGATCATCACCATGCTGGCTCCCGAAGCAAGCGAGAAATGCATCCCGGCCACCATGCCGTAGACATGGAAGAGCGGAATGGCCATTAGGGTAATTTCCTTGCCTTCTTCCAGGTTGGCCATCCAGCGCGCGATTTGTAATGTGTCGGCCACGACATTGTAGTTTGTGGCGACTGCACCTTTGGAGACGCCGGTGGTTCCGCCCGAGTACTGGAATAAAGCCGTATCAGCTGATCCCAGTTCGAGTTTAGGACGATCGGCTGGGGTGTACTTCGCAATCAGCTCCTTCATCCAGATGTCGCCCTCCGCCAATCCACCTTCGATGCGATGTCCACCTTTCTTCTCCATCGCCAGTGTGAAGAGCACGCGCAGCAGAGGCGGCAGGGCTTCTTTCAGGTTGGTGACGATGATGGTCTTGATTTTGGTTTTGGGCTGGGCTTTTTTGATGGTTTGATAGAAATTGCTCATCACGAGCATAATCTCGATACCGGCATCATTGACCTGATGCTCGATTTCGTTTGGCGTGTAGAGTGGATTGGTTGCGACCACCACGCCGCCTGCCTTGAGAATGCCGAAATAAGCCATCACAAACTGAGGTGTATTGGGCATAAAGATTCCCACCCGGTCCCCCTTTTTGACGCCCAAACCCGCCAGTGCTCCCGCAACCTGGTCGGAGATTTCATTCATTTCCTTGAACGAAATCTCTGCTCCCTTGAAGATCGTGCAGGCCCGGTCTGGATATTTTCGCGCCGACTCCTCCAAAAAATAGAACAGCGGCACCTTGGGGTAATCGATGTTTTGCGGAACACCTGGATCATAATGTGCTAACCAGGGATTGTCGTTCATGCGTATCTCCTCCTTTGGTCTTGTGTTAAACCACTTTTGGCTATCAGTATATGTAGTATAGCGACGAAAAAATTAAAAGTCAATTATGGTATGATTTTTTTATGATAATTTTTTGCATTTCATTGGCGCTGATTTATGATTTTATAAATGGCTTCAATGACAGTGGTTCTCTGGTTGCGGCGGTGATTTCCTCCAGGGCTTTATCGCCGCGTTGGGCTTTGCGCGTTACGGCTTTGGGAGAACTTCTTGGACCGTTTTTATTTGGTGTGGCTGTCGCTCGGACAATCGGTGGTGACCTGCTGGATACCAGCGCGATCAATTTGCAGGTGATCTTGGCTGGTTTAATTGCGGCGATTGTTTGGAATCTGATCACCTGGTATGGTGGGATCCCGTCATCTTCTTCTCACGCGTTGATCGGTGGACTGGTTGGGCCTGCAATCCTGGCTTATGGATTAGATGTAGTCAAGTGGGGTGGATTGCTCAAAATTGTACTGGCGTTGACGCTTTCGCCAATTTTCGGACTTCTGGCCGGGTACCTGTTCACAAAAATCATTTACCTGCTATCGAGTCGCGCCACACCGCGAGTCAATGATTTATTTCGTGTGCTCCAATCTGTGACGTTGTTCGGTCTGGCTCTCAGCCACGGGGCGAACGACTCCCAGAAGACCATGGGTGTAATTACGCTGGTGTTGTTGATCGGTGGAATCATTCCATCTTTTTATGTACCGCAGTGGGTGATCGTGGCTGCCGCGCTGGCGATTGCTGCCGGCGCTTCTTTCGGTGGCTGGCGACAAATCCGCACCTTGGGTGGGAGGGTTTTCCGCGTGCGCCCCGTCCATGGCGTCTCGGCTCAATTGGCCAGCGCAGGCGTGATCGCCGCAGCGGCCCTGTTCGGTGGACCGGTCAGCACTACGCAGGTCATCAGCTCGGCTATCATCGGGGCGGGTGCGGCTGAGCGATTTGGGAAAGTCCGCTGGAGTGTCGGCCAGGATATGCTGACTGCCTGGCTGCTAACAATTCCGGTTACGGCAATTTTCTCTTCCCTGGTCTATTTGTTGGCTACCTGGCTGCTGCGCGTATTCTGATTTTTTAAACCACAAGTCGGGGGATTATACGTTCTGGGAGTGGTTGAGATTAAGCCATTTTCTGATTAATGCTAATATTCCTTCCTCGACACCCGCAATCCCGGCCTCAAACCAGTGGATATTTGGGTCATTTGCTTTGAACCAGTTGGCTTGTCTGCGGACGAAGACGCGCGTGGCGCGCTTGATTTGCGTTTTCGCATCTTCCAGACTCATTTGTCCACGTAGGACGGCTACACACTCGCGATAACCAATCGCAGACAGGGTTGGCAGATCGGGGGAATAGCCTGCAACCAGCAAGCTTTTGACTTCGTCCAGAAATCCGTTCGCAAACATGGATTCGATGCGTGCATCTACGCGCGCATATAGGTCCGGCCGCGGACGTTGCAAACCGAAGGTCAAGCAGTGGTAGGGAGATGCGCCGTGTCCGCGCTGCGCGGTGAAAGGTTGGCCGGTGCTGAAGATAACTTCGAGGGCGCGGATTGTGCGGCGCACGTTGCGCGGGTCGATCTTGGCGGCGGATTGGGGGTCGTTCCGCCTCAATCCTTCGTGTAGCCAAAGTGTGTCGTTTTCATCAGCTAATTTTTCCAACACCCCGCGCAGACGCGGATCGGGCTGGACCTCGGGCGGTGACCAGTCCTGGGTCACTGCACGGATGTATTGTCCCGTCCCGCCGACCAGAAATGGCAGTTTTTCGCGCTGGTGGATGGCTGCGATTGCCTGGTGTGCGGCACGTTGGAAGACTGCCAGCGACCAGGTCTCGTTTGGGTTGGCTACATCGATCAGATGGTGGGGAACTCGTGCACGATCCTGTTGGGAAGGTTTGGCCGTTCCGATGTCCATGCCACGATAAAACAATCGCGAATCGGCTGAGACGATTTCACCCTCAAGCTCTTCGGCCAAGCGGATGGAAAGTTCGGTTTTCCCGACCGCGGTCGGCCCGACCAGCAGGATCAGCGGAGGCTTATATGACATTTTCGAATTGCGTGATGACTGGTTTGTAGCCCGGCTACCCTTCCACAGCGAGAGCGTCTATGTGCCAGTCTCCCCCCAAATTTGGCGTGTTCTTGCAAGTAACGTTCGACTGCAGCGTGCAGGTGCTCCTGCTTGCGGGAGAGGATGGCGACTTCCGGCGGGCCGAACAAGCTAGAAATCCATGCTTTGACCTCGACCGGAACCGTTAAATTATCCCGGCGAACGATCAGGTCGATCTCGCTGTAATGAGTGCGCAGATTGCGTCCAGCGATCACAAACCCTTGGCCGCTGAAGAAATCCGCTGCTACATTTTCTCCCCAACAGCTTATTTGCTGCTTGTGGCTCATAAGCGATAACGCTCCATCAAGCTGCGGAGTCGAACATTCCAGGATTTCTTGCGCGGATGTGCAGCAAATACCAATTGCTGGTAATGGTCGATCATAATCTGCGTGGTGCGCCCGATTGCGTATTGGGTCGAAGCCTGGCGGGCAGCCTCTCCCATCCTGCGGTGTAGTTCGCGATCAAGGCATAGCCTGGTCAGCTTAGCAGTGAAGGCGGGCAGGTCATGGGTGGCGAGAAACCCGGTGACCCCATCTTCGACTGTATCACTGACGCCGGGCGAATGAATACCCATCACAGGCAAACCGGTTCCCATGGCTTCGATGACCGATAACGGATGGACTTCGGTAACGGAGGCCGTCACGAAGGCATCACACATTGCCAGATAGGCAGGCATCTTCTCGTAAGGGATCATTCCGGTAAAATGAATGCGGTCGGCAATCCCTAATTCCCCGGCTAGTTTTTCCAGATCATCGCGAGCCGGGCCTCCGCCGACCAGCAGCAAACGGACGTTATCCAGCGCCTGCGCCACGCCTGAAAAAGTGCGGATCAGGAATTCGATATTTTTTTCCGGTCCCAGGCGCCCGGCATAGACCAGCAATACATCTTCTGGCGCGAAACCGAAATCCTTGCGCAGCATCGGCTCGGCTTGGAAGTAGCGTTTCAGGTCGACACCGTTGGGGACGATCTCGATGTGGCTTTCCACACCGAGCTGGCGCAGCACTTTGGCCATCCCCTCGGAGGGCGAGATCACCAGGTCGACCGCGTCACAGAAGGGGGGCATATAAGCTTCCAGCAGGGTTTCACTAACCTCTTCGGGCAGCATCGGCAGGTAGGCTTGGGCATACAAGTCGTAACGTGTATGGTTGGTGAAGATGATCGGGATTTGCAAGGGCCGACAATAACGCAGCGCCAGCCGTCCGCTCAGGAAGGGGTGATGCACGTGGATGATGTCCATGGTCTGCAGGAGCTGTTTGGCTTCGCGGGTGTAGCGGAAGGAAAGGAAAAAACCGGTGTCAACGAGAGGCAGGCCGGGGCTGCGGATTACTCGTGCTTCATCGTCAGGATATTCCAAGTCCCCGAACGTGAATATGTAAACGTCGTGCCCGGCTGCTTCCAGGTAGCGTTTGTTCAGGTCGATGTAATTGGTGATGCCGCTGATATGGGGTTTGTAGGTATCCACCATCATGCCGATTTGCATGGTTTTATCCTTGTCAATTCAATCCTACGGCGGGGAAAGAGAGCTGTCAAGACGGCTTAGCGCAGATAGATCGGGTTGCTGAAAATCCAGCCGCGTTTGCGGCCGAGGAAATTCTTGTAGATTTCCACGCGGTAGACACCCGGTTCGGTGGTGACACAGGCTCCGGCCATGACGCGCCGCCAACTTTTGAAGAGCTGCCCGTCTTTGAACAGGCGGATTTCCGAGGCCAAGCCGGGCAAACGGATTTGCAGGGTAATCCCACCCTCCATCGGGATTTCCTCACCCATCAGAGCTGAATTTTCACGCCCTTGTGCGCTGAAGCGGAATCCGCGTGTGTCACCCGATAAGTCGTAACCGATGAAACCGCGGCCAATGGACAGCGCTTCGTAGATCATACGCTGGTCGGTGGTCAGATCGCCGGTTAGAGGTTGGGGGATCAGCAAATGGGTATTGATGCTGCGAAAATGGAATTTGTAGGGAAAGATGACCCGATGGATCGGACCCAGATGTTGATGCAAGGCATGCGCGTCCGAACCGCCGATGGCACTGATGTGTTTGCCCTTGGCAAGAAATTTGTCCCAAATGCGCAGTGCTTCCAGGTTCGGACCCTGGGCGATGAATTCAGGAAAAAATGCATAGAACAAGCCGTGCAGCTTGCTTTTGAGAACGGTTTTGAATTCGCTAAACGCATTCCACAATTCCAGCCCGGTAAATCCGTCGACCTCCCAATTGACCCAGGAAATGTCGCTCTCGCCGAAGGCCGGAGCTTCCGGATCGACGGGATGGGCGATGAACGACAATCCGCCCTGGTTACGGACAGCGTTGATCAGCGCCTGCGGGTCATCCGCCAGGGTTGCCATTTCCCGCCCGGCGTTGAAGACCAGTAAGTGATTTTTTTGCGGGTCGCGATCCTGGTCATGGATCTCCTGCCCGATCAAAAGCAGCACGCGCTTGTCCTTGCGCCGTTGATAACCTTCCAGGCCCTGCACCAGGACGTTGTGGTCGGTGACGATGACCACGTCCAGTCCGGTTTGCAACGCAGCTTGGACGATATCCTGATGTGTGCCGCTACCGTCCGAGTAGCGCGTATGCATGTGCAGGTTGACAATAATTTCGTGCATGCAGACTCCAACCGAAGAATGTAGAACAATCCCTAAATTACCCGATGTCACATTCCCCGAGAGCTTGCTGGTTGACGATTTAGATGCAACACAGGTATAATTTGCCCCGCTCATTTTGCAGGAGGCAAAAAGGTATGACAACTTATATTGATGTGGCTCTGATTATAACTTCTATCGCCCTGATTATCAGTGTGATCTTGCAGAGTAAAGGCGCTGGCCTGGGCGGGTTGACCGGAGCCGATACTGGCGGCGTATTTACTGCGCGGCGTGGGATCGAAAAATCACTGTTTTGGGTCACCATTGTTCTGAGCGTAATCTTTTTTGCCCTGGCGATTGCCTCGGTAATCCTCTCACGCTAGGAATTACTCTGATCCTGAAAGGCTGTTTACCGGACTTTGCCTGACAGGCTGGTCCGGGGTAAGGCCTTTCTTTTTTTTCGCCTATGAAGAAACTTCGCTGGCAAATCCTGGTTGTGATCGTGACCCTGGTTCTGGTTGGGGTCTTGTTGCTCAGTCAACAGCCGGTCTTGCAACCGCTCTCTCCACAACCGACAAGCGGCGGTGTTTACACCGAGGCTTTAGTCGGTTCTATGAGTTGGCTTAATCCATTACTGGATTGGAACAACGCGCCTGACCGCGACGTGGATCGACTGATCTACAGCGGTCTGATCCGTTTTGATACGCATGGTGTGCCGCAACCGGACCTGGCAGACTCGTGGGCTTCGTCCCAGGATGGGACGATCTACAATTTCTCCATCCGGCCAAATGCTGTTTGGCAGGACGGGGAACCGGTCACCGCTGAGGATGTGATCTTCACGATTGATTTGATCAAGTCCAGTTCCTCGTACTTTCCGCAGGACGTAAAGGATATGTGGGGGCAGATCGATATCAAGAAACTGAATGACCGCACCTTGCAGTTCAAATTGCCTGAACCTTTTGCTCCCTTTCTGGATTACGTTGCGTTTGGCGTGCTCCCCAAGCATCTGCTGGATGGCGTTTCTCCGGAGCAAATCGTTAATGCCGATTTCAATCTTAAACCGGTTGGTACCGGGCCGTATAAATTGGACCATCTGATTGTCGAAAACAGTCAGATTGTGGGTGTGGTGCTCACAAAATTCGATGATTACTACGGACAAAAACCGTTTATCGACCAGGTTGTCTTTCGTTATTATCCGAGCGCCAAGGCCTCGCTGGATGCCTATCAGCAGGGTGAGGTATTGGGGATCGGTCGCGTCACGCCCGATATCTTGCAGCCAGCGCTGGCTGAGCCAAATTTATCGATTTACACCAGCCGTCTGCCGCTGTTGAGCATGGTGCTCTTTAACCTGGATGATCCCTCGGTCTCATTTTTCCAGGAAGCCAAGGTGCGGCAGGCTTTGTTGATGGGGACCAATCGACGCTGGATGGTGGATAACATTTTGGCAGGACAGGCCATTCAAGCCGACAGCCCGATCCTGCCGGGTTCATGGGCTTACTACAACGGTATCGAGCACGTCAATTACGAACCTGATGCTGCCATTCAAATCTTAAAAGATGAGGGTTACACCATTCCGGCCAGCGGGGGTGAGGTGCGCGAAAAAGATGGCCAGTCACTGTCGTTTACCCTTTTATATCCCAATGATGACCTGCACGCGCAAATCGCGGCAGCGATCCAGCGCGACTGGGCCAAGATTGGCGTCAAGGTTGACCTTTCGGCGCTTCCGTATGATCAGTTGATCAATGATAACCTGACCGGACGTAACTATCAGGCCGCTCTGATTGACTTGAACCTTTCGCGTACGCCTGACCCCGACCCCTATCCTTTCTGGCATCAGGCCGAAAAGACAGGCGGACAGAACTACTCGCAATGGGACAACCGCACTGCAAGCGAATATCTGGAACAGGCACGCGTGACGACCGATCTCGGGTTGCGGACGCGGCTCTACCGTAATTTCCAGGTGATCTTTGCAAAGGAAACACCTGCCGTTCTGCTGTATTACCCTGTCTACAGCTATGCTGTAGATTCCCAGGTGCAGGGTGTGCAGATTGGGCCTTTGTTTGATCCCAGCGACCGCTTTGTGGACATTTCCAACTGGTATTTGGTGACCAGGCGCGTGCTGGAGCAACCGCCTACGCCGACGGTTGGGCCGTAACAGGGATGCACGATGACATTTCAATACCAGGATTTCGCGCTCTTAGAAGAAGGCATCCCACTACTCTCAGATTATTTGCTTTCCAACGAACTTTACTGGCCGTTGAAAGCGGACCTGCCGCGTCTGACCATTGGCGGTTTGCTGCTGGCCTTAGCCCGGGCACAGGCCCGGACCATCTCACCAGCTGGGCAAGCCGAGGCCTCCCGGTTTACATCCCAGGTGGATGCAGTGCGCTCGAAATGGACTGTGGCCTGGGAGGCTAAAGCCATTCGTGAATTGGGATCCCGCCTAAACCTCTGGAAGAATTATCTGGGTGATATTCGGAATGCGTCGAGTCAATATCGTCAAGATTATCCGAATGAAGTCCGGAACCGGGTAATCCTGGAATTGTTGCTGGCTGAATTGCCAAAACAGCCACCCGATGCCGTTGCAATTGCAGAATTGGATGTTTACCTGCGCAAGCAATTGGTTGCTGGTGGTTTTATCTGGGACTCCGAATTACAGGCGGCCTTTCCCCAGGATACGTTCTGGTTTTTGTATGGAAATTTAGGAGTTTAGAATTTTCCCTGCAAGGAAATCGAAGCAGGTTTGATATTGAAGATAGGAGGATTGATGGCTGACCAAAGAGAGCAAGCATTGCAATTTGCGCGAGAGAACAGCGAGCGTTTTCTAGAGGAACTTAAAGAGATCGTGCGCATCCCATCCATCTCAACGGATGATGAGCGAAAACCTGATATGCAGCGCGCGGCTGAGTGGATGGCCGCCCAATTGCGCGGTCTAGGTATGGATAAGGTACAGATCATCCCGACCGGTAAACACCCAGTCGTGTTTGGTGAATGGTTGGGTGCGGGCAAAGCAGCCCCGACCGTGCTGGTCTACGGTCACTACGACGTCCAGCCGGTGGACCCGCTTGATCTGTGGAAAACAGATCCGTTCGAACCAACCCGCCAGGGCGACAACCTGTTTGCCCGCGGCGCTTCTGACATGAAAGGGCAGGTGGTGGCCTCGTTCAAGGCGATCGAAGCGATCGTGCGGACGAGCGGCTTACCGATCAATCTCAAATTTTTCATCGAAGGCGAGGAGGAAATCGGCTCTCCCAGCCTGGAAGGCGACTTTCTGTCCAGGCACAAGGACTTGTTTGCGGCTGACTTTGCGCTCAATCCGGATGCAGGCATGCTGGGTGCCGATTTACCGACCATTACGTACGCTTTGCGTGGCCTGGCATATTTTGAAGTACGGGTCTATGGTCCTGCGCATGACCTGCACTCCGGCCTGTTCGGTGGCGTCGTCCACAACCCGGCTCAAGCGCTGGCTGAACTGATTGCGGGCATGCATGACGATCAAGGTCGCGTGACCCTGTCCGGCTTCTATGACCGAGTTCTTGGCTCTGGACGCTGATGAACGGGCGGAGTTAGCCCGCCTGCCGGTTGATGAGAAGTTTTTCCTCGAGCAAACCGGCGCGCCCGCGCTGTGGGGTGAAGCCGGTTATACCCCCGTCGAACGTGTTGGCGGACGTCCTACTCTTGAAGTAAACGGCATGATCTCCGGTTTCACTGGCGAAGGCCAGAAGACGGTCCTGCCGGCCTGGGCGATGGCCAAGATTTCCACGCGGCTCGTCCCGAACCAGGATCCCGAGGAAGTTCAACAGCAGTTGAAAAAATATATGGAGCAGAACGCTCCCAAGGATATCCGCTGGGAAATCATTAACATGGCCAGCAATAAGGCTTCGATTTCGGACCGCGATCATCCAGGTGTCAAGGCAATGGCTGATGGGATGCAGGCGGTCTGGGGCAAGCGCCCACTCTTCAAGCGGGAAGGTGGCAGCGTGCCGATCGTCGGGATGATGCAGCGTGACCTGGGCTTCGACTCGGTCCTGACCGGTTTTGGTTTGCCCGATGACAACGTGCATGCGCCGAATGAGAAGCTGCACCTGCCGACCTGGTACAAGGGCATCGAGGCGCTGATCCACTTTTTCTTTAATTTGAAAACCTGAGGATTATCACGGGCAGTTATAGAGACTGCCCGATCAGAAATAAGAATATGAGATTTGAATGGTATGGAAGATAGATTGATTGCTTACGGCGGACAAGCTGTGATTGAGGGCGTGATGATGCGCGGGCGTTCGGCGGCTGCGGTCGCCATGCGCGACCCGGATGGGGAGATCGTCATCCATGTCGAGAAGTTGGCCGGCATCTACAAAAGCCGCCTGGCGAAGATTCCCTTCCTGCGCGGTTTGGTTCTGCTCTGGGATGCCCTGGGATTGGGCATGCGCGCACTGACCATTTCGGCTAACACGCAAACCGGCGAGGATGAAAAGCTGGAAGGTCCCATGCTGACCCTCACGTTGGTTTTTTCGCTGGCATTTGGCGTCGGCTTGTTTTTCCTTTTACCAGCCGCAGCTGGTGGATTGGCGGAAAGCCTTTTACATTGGAATAGCTGGTGGGGCAACGTGTTGGAAGGGATCGCGCGCCTGGCCTTGCTGGTCGGTTACATCTGGGCTGTCGGTCTGATGCCAGATATTCGCCGCGTGTACGCCTACCACGGTGCCGAGCATAAAACCATCAACGCTTACGAGGCTGGCGCCGAATTGACTCCCGAAAGTGTGGCGACCTTCTCGCTCGAACACCCACGCTGCGGCACAGCCTTCCTCTTGACTTTGGTGTTACTCTCGATCCTGGTTTTTAGCCTGCTGGGTCCGATGCCGCTGCTCTGGCGACTGGTATCGCGTTTGCTGCTCATTCCGGTCTTGGCTGGCGTGGCTTACGAATACATCAAGTGGACGGCCAATCACCTGGATTCTCCGATCGTGCGGATGCTGATCCGGCCGAATCTGGCACTTCAATCGCTGACCACGCGTGAACCGGACCTGGCGATGCTGGAAGTGGCAATCACATCCTTTAATACAATGCGTGACGCTGAAGTAGAATTTGCAGCCTGAAAAAAAAATAACGGGGCGGCCAATTGGCCGCCCCGTTGTCATGCCGCCAGTCGCAGACGCGCGGCCAGTACCGGGGGGATTTCGCTGAACTTGCCACCCCAACCGAGCAGACTGGATTGTGGCGTATCCGCTGGAAAAGCTAATTCTTCGAAACCGTCCAGTACGAAGCCATAACGGAAACCAAGGTTGAGATATTCTTGAAGCGGGCGATGGAAATACCATTGCGGTTTGGGTTGGTTGCGTAGCGCCAGTCCCCGCGCTTGGAAGGCGGTCTGATAACGATGGGTCTTGACTGCATAGCGTGTGTGCAGTTCCCCGTTATCCCATTCTTCGGCCATCAGGGTCGAAGATGGATTATTGAAGGCCGGATGCATGAGGGTGAAGACAAAGGTTCCGCCGGGTTTGAGCAACTTGCTAGTCGCGTGAAACAGCGGTTCGATCTCGGCCATGTCGAATAGCGCCATATTCGACATGGCGGAATCGAAATGGCCGGTCCCCAAGACCAGCAAGGCCTGCTCGTCAGTAGCGTCCAGCACATGATAGGTGATGAGGCTGTCCTTGCGGCTGCGCTGCTTTGCTAATTTGATCAGTTTGGGGGAGAAATCGAAGGCGGTCACTTTAGCCCTCAGAGCGGCCAACCGGCGAGACAGCAGGCCGTTTCCGCAAGCGATATCCAGGACTGTCTGACCCGGTTTGACTTCTAATAAGCGTTCGATGGCTGGCCAGCAAAGCAGATTAACAAAGTCGTTCCCTTCATCGCCCATGCGAGCGTCCCAGGTTGCGGCATTGGCTTCCCAGGCTGCCTGAGATTCCTGGTGGGCCTGGCGGATGATTTGCTTGGACATGGTTGCCTCCAAAATACAGTATCGAATGCACCCAGATTTTACTCTGAGGAAAATTCCGAATAACGAAATCGATAACTGATTGTTATTAAGATAGCAGCTTTTCTCATTTGTTGTTGGTAGAATATACCATTCCATTGACGAGGTGACTCATGACACAAATCGCGCAGGCCGTTAAAAAGGGAGGCAGGAATCGTGAGCATTGGGCCTGGTATCTCTACGACTTTGGAAATTCAGCCTATGCCGCCGTTGTGCTACTAGCAGTTTATTCCGCTTATTTCAAGGGACAGGTCGTTGGCGGTGCGCAAGGTTCTTTCTTGTGGGGTGTTTCGGTGGGGATTGCCATGTTGGTCGTGGCCGTCATTTCGCCCATTCTCGGGGCAATTGCCGATTTTTCAGCCTCCAAGAAGCGTTTCATGTTTTTGTTCTCTGCCATCTCCTGGATATTTACAGCCTTGTTATTTTTCGTTCAAAAAGGCGATATTTTCATGGGGATGTTGTTTTTCATCCTGGCTGAGATCGGTTACCGAGCTGGGCAAGTCTATTACAACGCCCTCCTGCCTGAAATTGCCACACCTGAGGACATTGGACGGGTCTCTGGCAATGGCTGGGCAATTGGCTCGGCTGGCGGTATTCTATGCTTGCTGCTCATCCTGCCGCCGATTGTGCTCATCAAAGGTGATCTGGTGGTACGCGCCTCCCTGGCCTTCACAGCGCTGTTCTTTGCGATTTCCAGCATCCCCGCTTTTTTGTGGATCAAGGAGCGCGGTAAGGCACAGAAATTGCCGCTTGGGGAGAACTACCTGACCATCGGCTTTAAGCGCATCGGGCGTACGCTCAAAGCGGTTCGCCATTTCAAGGAATTCATCAAATTCATCATCTCCTTCCTGATCTACAATGACGGTATCCTGATGGCGCTCGATTTCGCTGCCATCATTGGGGCTGTGTTGTACGGTATGAATCAGCAGCAGTTGATCCTGTTCATGATCCTGGTGCAAGTTACGAGCGTCATCGGAGCCTATATTTTTGCGATTGTAGGGGACAAGTTCGGTTTCAAACGCTCGCTCGTAATCTCGATCCTGTTGATGACAGCCATCGTAATCTGGATGATCTTCAACCAGACCCTGACCGGTTTCTTTGTAATTGGTGCACTGGCTGGCTTTGCCCTGACCGGGGTGCAGTCGGTCAGCCGTACGATGGTCGGCCTGTTTGCGCCCAATAAGCAGAGCGCCGAATTTTTTGGTTTCTTTGCTGTTGCCGGACGTACTTCGTCTTTCATCGGACCGACGGTTTATGGCTGGTTGGCAGCCGCTGCTGCCGTCTGGTTCCAAGGGCGCGGACAGGCCGCCGATCTGGCTGAACAGGCCGGCCAACGGGTTGGTATCGTCTCGATTGCGGTCTTCTTGCTGGTCGGATTGGGATTGTTGCTAAGCGTGAACGAAAAACACGCGCGCCAGGTTGCGTTGGATCATAACGGGGTGGATTGAATTGATCATGCAAAAAGAAGAATTTAAATATCCGCGTCGGCGTCTGATGCGCTTTTTTCTCAAGAAATTGTCCCGCCCGGCTTTTGCCTTGCTGACTGACATGGAAATTATCGGCCAGGAGAACATTCCGGAGCGCGGGCCATTGCTGGTCGTCGGCAACCACTTCAGTTTTATCGACCCGGTTTGCCTGGTGCGCCTGCTGCCGTACCCGCCGGAATTCTTAGGTGGTGCGCAATTCCCACATGCGCCATTTTGGGCCAGGGTCATCCCCCGGCTGTGGGGCTATTTCCCGCTTTTTCGCGGTACCGGTTCAACCCACGCTTTGAAGGCTGCCAAGTCGATCCTGGATCAGCAGGGCGTCATGGGTATTTTCCCCGAAGGGGGGAACTGGGCCACCGTGCTGCGCCCGGCGCGTCCCGGGACGGCCTTCCTGACCACCATGACCGGCGCACCGCTGCTGCCGGTTGGTTTGAGCGGACTGAACGAGGTCTTTTCAATGCTCGGGAAGGGCAAACGCGCCAGGGTGACGATAAGAGTTGGCAAGCCATTCGGACCTTTTTCCGTCAACGGCAGCGGGCGGGAACGCCGCGCCCAACTGGACGAGATTGGGCATGAGATCATGCGTCACATCGCTGAATTGATCCCGCCTGAAAAACGCGGTCACTATTCGGACGATCCTGCCATCCGTGAAGCTGCGCAGGGGACGGAAATTTATCCCTGGGCGGAAAAGGTCGAGGGTGAAGTCAAGGGAGAGGTCCATTAGACGATCAAATGCCCCCTTGCCCGAAGTCTGTCTTAAAGCTCGCTGTTTTCGAAGAAATCCAGGAACATATGCCCCGCCGTCAGTTTGATTTCGGGATGAGCCTCTCCGAAGGCGCGCAAGCGCGGCTCATGCGGTCCCAGTACCAGGCGCATGAGCCAGGCTGGCAGGTCTTTGCGGAAATCGCCGGCCGCATCCCCGCAGTGGAAGTGCCAGCTGCTCTCGGTTTGGATCGCCACCCCACAGTGCCCGATAGTATGCCCGAATAAAGGTATCAACCACATCCCGGGTTCGAACGGCAGGCGAATAGCCTCGAAGTCGAACCAAAATTCGCCAGTTTCCTCGTATAAAACCCAATCTGGTCCATGATCGAAGGCGCGTCGGTTGTAACCGCCGTCAGCCCAGCGGCGAAATTTCCTGCGCCGCACGTCTTCGTATTCCTTGTGATGGAGATGCACCTTGGCGTGCGGGAAATCCCGCAGACCGCCAGCATGGTCGAAATGCAGATGGGTCAGTACGATGTGGCGCAGATCTGCGGGCCGGTAGCCCATTCTGGCCAGCTGGTGCACGGCGGTTTCACCCGGGTCGAGCGGCACGCTTGTGACCACCTGGAACAGGCGCGTGATGGGCGCCTTGTGGAGGTAATCCTCTGTGCCCAATCCGGTATCCACCAGCACCAGGCCTTGCCGGGTCTCGACCAGCAGGCACAGGGCTCCCGTCTGCCATGCGAGCGGCCAGCGCGCATTACAGGTGAAGCAGTTGAGAGATTGAATGGTCATAAATTCACTATAGCATAAAAGCAAAGGGCAGGTCAGAGACCTGCCCGAATTGGTTGGGAAATGGTATTTCTTATTCTTAGACCATCAATCGCAGCGGCTCTTCCAGATACCCCGCTAGGGCCTGCATGAACTGGGCCGCTTCAGCCCCGTCGCTGACACGGTGGTCGACCGAGATGGTGGCTTTCATGCGCCAGCCGGGGACGACCTGTCCGTCCGCGACCACCGGCACTTCGCGGGCTGAGCCCAGGGCTAAAATCGCCGCTTCGGGCGGGCTGATGATGGCGATGAAGTTCTCGACATCATACATACCCAGGTTGCTGGTCGAGAAGGTTGAGCCCTCGATATCGTCCGGCTTGACCTTGCCGTCGCGGGCGCGGGCAGCCATGCTCTTGATCTCGTTCGAAATCTGGCGTAATGGTTTCTGGTCGGCATCGCGGACTACTACGGTCAGCAGCCCGCCGGGGACGGTTACAGCTACCCCGACGTTGACCGCGCCGAAGCGCAGCACCGCCTCGCCGTCGAGACGGGCGTTCAGGTTGGGATACTGGCGCAAGGCTAGTGCGCTGGCCTTGACGATGAAATCATTGACTGAGAGCTTTTCGCCTTCCGGCAGGTACTGGTTGACTTGTTTGCGCAGCGCCATCAACTGGTCCATTTTGTATTCGTGCGCCACGTAGAAGTGCGGGAATTGCTGTTTCGACTCGACCATCCGGCGGCCGATGGCCTGGCGTAGTTTGGTCAAGTCGACGCGCTGATCCTGGCGTGGCTCAGCACTGATGGACGGCAGGGGCGCTAGAGCGGGGGCAGCCCGGGGTGTTGCCAGCGCAGGTGCTGTTGCCGCTGAACTGACCGCGGTTGGCTGGGCGCTGAGGGCGGATTCGACGTCGCGTTTGACGATGCGTCCGCCGGGGCCGCTGCCCTGCAGGTTTGCCAGCGCCAGGCCTTTTTCCTCGGCCATGCGGCGCGCCAGTGGGGAGGCCTTGACCCGACCACCAGGGGTGGTCACTTCCGGTTCAGCGGTGACCGGCTCGGGCTTGGCAGGCGCCGGGCCGGATTCGGCCTGGGCGGGGGCGGCTTTCTCGGGCTTGGATTCCGGCTCAGGAGTTGGCCTCGACTCGATTTTTTCGTCCGGTGAACCGACCAAGGCGATCGGATCCCCGACCGGGACGACCGTGCCCTCATCCACCAGCAGCTTGCGAACTGTCCCGCTGGCAGACGACTCGACCTCGACCGTGGCTTTGTCGGTCTCGATCTCGGCTAACACATCGCCTTTCTGAATTTCTTCGCCTTCATTTTTGACCCAGCGGACCAGGGTGCCTTCGGCCATGTCGAAGCCCAGTTTGGGCATAGTGATCGTTTCGGCCATTACTTCAACACCTCCTTTACCGCTGAGACGATGTCGGGCACCTGTGGCAGGGCCATTTGTTCGAGCGTGCGGTTATAGGGAAGTGGGACTTCCTTTTGTGCGACGCGTTTGATGGGTGCGTCAAGGTAATCGAAGGCTTCTTCGTAGATGCGGCTGGAGATTTCAGCACCTATGCCGTACGATTTCCAGCCTTCCTCGACCATCACCGCGCGGTTGGTCTTTTTGAATGATTCCAAGACCGGCTCCATGTCGAGCGGGCGCAGCGTGCGCAGGTCGACGATCTCGGTCTCGATCCCGTCTTTGGCGAGTTCCTCGGCGGCTTTCAGCGAAAGCTCCAAGCCTCTGCAATACGTGACGATGGTTACGTCGCGGCCGGGACGCTGAATTTTGGACTTGCCGATCGGAATGGTGTAATCGCCTTCCGGGACCTCGCCGCGGCTCTGGTACATGGCGGCGTGCTCGATGAACAACACCGGATTATCCGAGCGAATGGCTGACTTCAGCAATCCCTTGGCGTCTTCCGGCGTCCCAGGCGAGATCACCGTCAGGCCGGGAAAGTGGGCGAAGATGACGTCAGGGGTCTGTGAGTGGGTGGCAGCCAACTGGCGGCCACCGCCGCCAACGGCGCGGATGACCAGCGGTAGTTTGAAGTGCCCGCCGAACATGTAGTGCAGCTTGGCCGCCTCGTTGACGATGTGGTCCATAGCCACGAAGGCGAAGTTGATGGTCATCAATTCGGCGATCGGGCGCAGGCCGGTCATGGCGGCGCCGATGGCCGAGCCAACGATGACCGCTTCCGAGATGGGGGTGTCGCGCACGCGCTCCGGGCCGAAGTGATCGTAGAAGCCTTTGGTGACAGCATAGGTGCCGCCCCACACACCGACTTCCTCGCCCTGGATGAAGACCTTGGGGTCGCGCTCCATTTCCTCCCAGATGGCCTGGGAAATGGCTTCGCGCATGGTAATGCGGGCCATCTTACACCTCCTCCACATAGACGTCCGTGAACAGCTCTTCGGGAGCCGGTTCAGGGCTGGATTCGGCGAATTCGACCGCTTGCTTGATCTCCTCTTCGGCCTGGGTGTCGATTTCGTTCAGTGCCTTGGCAGAGGCAATCTTCTTGCTGGTTAAATATTTACGATAGATCCCGATCGGGTCTTCCTCTTCCCACTTCAGGACTTCGTCCTTCTGGCGGTAGCGCTCGGGGTCGCCCATCGAATGTCCGCGATAACGATAGGTGAGGAATTCGAGCAAGTAGGGACCCTTGCCCGAACGGACCTGCTCGAGGGCGCCCAGTGCGGCTTCGCGGACTTTCATAATGTCCATGCCGTCGATGCGTTCGTTGGGGATGCCGTAGCCATCCGCCTTCTGGCGGATCTCCGGAACGGCGGAGGCGCGGCTGACAGCCGTGCCCATGCCGTACTGGTTGTTCTCGCAAACCCACAGCACCGGCAGGTTCCAGACCTTGCTCAGGTTGAAGGCCTCGTGGAAGAAGCCGATGTTGGTGGCACCATCACCGAACATGCAAATGGTGACCCCATCGTTGCCCTGGTACATGTCGCCTAAGGCCAGGCCGGTCGCAAGTGGGAGGTGGGCGCCGACGATGGCGTGCCCGCCCCAGAAATTCTTCTCCGGGTCGGCCATGTGCATCGATCCGCCTTTACCTTTCGAGCAGCCAGTTGCCTTGCCGAGCAGTTCAGCCATGACCTCGTTGGCGCTCAACCCGCAGTTGATGGCCACGCCGTGATCACGATAAGCGGTGATGACGCGGTCCAGCGGCTTGCGGGCCGAGATCAGGCCGGTTGAAACAGCTTCTTGTCCAATGTACAGGTGCAGAAAACCGCCGATTTTGCCTTGCTGATAAAGTTCAGCAGCGTTTTCCTCCAGGCGGCGGATCAGCACCATCTGATGATACAAATCGAGATGTTCTGATTTATCCATGAAAAACAATGCTCCCGTGAGATGTCGCAAAAAACAACACCGGAGGACGTCCGGCGTTGTGCTAAGCACTTGCCAAGCGAAAATTATATCAGATATTTATGGTCTAATTCTATAATATCCGGCAACCTTTTGACTGGAGGATCCTCGACAACGACACGCAGGTCATGCTTAACGTAACCTGCACCTGCAGAAGATAAAAGCTTTCCCCGCCAAAATGGAGAAAGCATCTCGGCAATCGTCAAATTTATTAGGCGTTTTCCATCAAAGGCGAAACAAGAAGTTAAAAGAAATATGGTTCAGAGGAACTTTTTATTTCTTCACACACTTCTTGGCGTTGTAGTCGAAGGAGCAGCCGGGGGTGTTGTTGCACTGGCTGTCGCTGGTGATCTGTGAACAGGCTGGACTGTTGTTTGGAGCGGGAGTGAGGGTCGGGGTTGGTGGGGCGGCCTGAACCGGGACCTGAGAAACCGGGCCGCTGGTCTGGACGGCTGCGTCGGAGACCCAGCAGTGTTCCTGGGAATTGGGGATCAAGATCCACCACCAGCGCGGGCTGAAATCGTTCTGCCCGTCGACTTGGACCTGTCGGTCTTTTTCGAAGGCGGTTACATCCGGGTAAATCGTCCCCGGCCCCCTGCGGCAGAAAGTGTTCTTGGTGAAAGTCAGGGTCAAAGGCTGTGCCGTGGGCGTGTCTGTGAGGACCGGCGTTGGCGTATCGGTCAGGATCGAGATCAAAGTGGGAGTAGCCTTGGCAGCCGTCGGAGAAGCAGCCACGATGGGCGCGCTGGTAGTGAAATTGATCTGGAAGGAGAAGGGGGAAGTCGAGACCCGGGTATGGCTGAAATTCTCGCCCACCGCGTATAAATATCCCGAATAACTGAGCAAAGTCCAGCCCTCCGGACAGGCGACAGCGATGCGATCGGGTAAGGAGAGCGAGTAAGCGACTTGGCGAATGACCAGGGCCGTATCACCCGGCCGAGAATCGTCTCTGAAATCCTTGCTGATCAAGAAATTCTGGTTTCGCCCGAGATCGCCCGGCCCGGCACAACTGGTGTTGAGCTCTCCTTCGACCGCAACGTAAGCTACGCCACCATCCTCATCTCTGGCCACGGCTTTGAAATTCAACCGGTCGTCATAACGGACATCGCCTCGCACTGGGGGGTCGCCGGGGCCTAACAGGTATCCGCGATCCAATCCGGTCACCTCCAGGGTCACTGTTGGAGGAGTCGGATCGGAGGCCGGGACGGTCACCCCGGCTCTCCCCAGCGCGCGGACGATAACTTCAATTACAGCGCAGCCCTGTAGGGTTGGCGCAAGCAATGTAAGCAGAAAACAGACACAGATGAATCTTCTTGTTTCCATGGCGCTTCCTCAGGGGTGATATTGGATCTGGCCTTAATCGTCATATGTATTAGACATTTTACGTCAAATTCGTAACATTAAGTGATAAAGAAATTTGGTTCATAGGAACTTTCTATTTCTTCACGCACTGCTTGGCGTTGTAGTCGAAGGCGCAGCCAGGGGTGTTGTTGCACTGGCTGTCGCTGGTGATCTGTGAACAGGCTGGACCATTGTTCGGGGGCGGGGTAAAGGTCGGGGTGGGTGGGACGGGCTGAACCGGGACCCCTTCGACAGGTCCGCTGGTCTGGACGGCGGCATCGGAGATCCAGCAGTGAGTTTGGGAGTTGGGGACGTGCACCCACCACCAGCGCGGACTGAAATCGTTCTGGCCGTCGACCTGCAACTGCTGGCCTTCTTCGAAGGCGGTTACATCCGGGTAAATCGTCCCCGGCCCCTTGCGGCAAAAGGCATTCTTTTTCAGCAATACAGTCGGCTTAGGTTCGAGCGTGTCGGTGATGATCATGACCAGGTCCGAGGTGGGTGTCTCCTTGAGTTCTTCGGTAGCCGCGATAATTGGAGCGGAAGCGCTACCACCTCCCATGCCCAGATCGCAAATCAAATGCACGTTTACAGTCAGGGCGGCAGGCAGACCGCTACTACTCCCAGGTGCAACGGAGCTCGCTTCACATCTGGCCAAGCTCAGGCGGGTAGTTGAGAGGGTGGCTTTCACGACTGTGCTCCCTAATTCAGGCGATAAGCCATCCGGCATGATGCAAGGATCGAGGGGATAGCTTTGCACGGCGCCATTTTCGAAAGACAGGGTCAGGGTGACGATATCTGAAGATATCTTGCAGATATTTGTCACGCGCACTCCCTCGGAGCGGAAGATTGGAATGGACAGGTCTATCTGGTTGAATGTGGCCGCGCTTCCGTTGCAATAGGCACTTGAAGAGACCGGCACGATGTTATCAACCTCCGGGAGGATCACTCTGACATACAGGGTCCTGGGGCTGCGTGATCGGGAACCACCGGAAGGCGAGAAGGTGAAGGCAGTGAACGAATTGATCGGCCCGGCAGTTGTTGAACCGTAACCCAGGCCACTAAAACTGCCCAGGACATCCGCCGGATCGCTGGCGATGCTCATTGTGACCGGTGGTGGACAGCCGTCGCCCAGACAGCCGCCATCATGTGTGTTCCAATTTAAGGTGACGCTGTCACCGGGGCAGACGTTGCTTGGGCTGGCTTGCACCTGCCATGGGTCAATTGAGCGGTCGAGGCCGCAACCGCTGAGTAGCAGCGCCGTGGCCAGGACCAGGGTTGCTGCCAGTCCTAGGGTAGGCATGGATCCTAACCAGCTGAAAGAGCGATTTGCGTTCATTAAATTTCTCCTCTAAGATATTTTTACAAGCACATATTTGCAACGGAGTGAAATGTCTTTAACTGGATTGGAAATAAGTAACGAATAGCAACCCCAAAAGTAATCATTTTCAGGCAAGTAACCCAATGAACGAAGCCCGCAATTGCGGGCTTTGAAACGCATAGCATTGAAAGGCACGGAGGCTGAGTGTCGGCCTCAATGATGTTAGCGGTAAATATTCAAATCTGGTTTTGGGTTGAAAATCGATTCTACAACATGACGTCCTCATTATATGACAAATAAGAGAATTATAATCTTAAATTAACCTTAAAAATCCTTTTGACAAAGATTCCTTGTCATACAGGGTGACTTTGTAAGCGATCAGGGAGAAATTGAGCCTACTTCGCTGCTGGCGATCACCTTGCCGCTGGCGTCGAAGGCGATCACTGCCCAGGTGGAGCCGGCTTCAAGCGTCGGCCCGGCGCTGTCCGCAGGCGGAAGCGACTCGCCCCCGCCGAGATAAACTTGTGTCCCGGTGCCATCCCAGGCCCAATACGGCGTACCGGAAGCATCGTTGAGGATCAATTGGTAACGGGCAGCGTTCGGTACTGCTTGCCATTGGAACAAAGGCTTGGGGCCGACTCCCTTTGTATCGGTCTTCAATTGCACTGTTCTCAGACCGGGTGCGGAGAGTAGCGGTTCGGACTTCGACTGAGGCTGGTTCCCGGATGCGGGAGTGGCTGCACCCCCTGACTGCGTTCCGCTTCCGCCGCTCGACAGATTGCAAGCCAGCATCGATAGGATCAAAATTATTCCAATCACATAGATGCGAATGCGCTGCATGGCTAATTTCCTCCACAAATAGCTGTCATGGCTTGTTTGGCCTGTTGGATCAGGCCTTTGTCCC
This sequence comes from uncultured Chloroflexia bacterium, assembly GCA_963790075.1. Classification (GTDB taxonomy): domain Bacteria; phylum Chloroflexota; class Anaerolineae; order Anaerolineales; family Villigracilaceae; genus CAYOUV01. Next base: position 544,555 of record CAWBNG010000003.1, on the reverse strand, counting down.
CGATGGCGGCTGCAGCGACGGTAATGTTGGTCACCTCGTCGCAATTGTTGTTATCGACAGCGTCGGTCAGGCGGGCATCGAATTCCTTGGCGAATTTGGACTGCAGGTCCGCAGCTTCCTGTGGGTTGGCAGCACCGGAACCCATCGCGCCGACACGCACCGCGGCATAGGCGATCCGTCCCAGTTCCTCCGTAGTGAAGAGCTGCGGATTAGCTAGTGCGAAATTGGCCAGGTTGTCGATCGTATCCGTGATCACGGTGATGAAGGATTTGTTATTTCCCAGCCCGCATTGGCTGTTTTTCTTCAATGCTTTGGACAGGTTCTCGGCCTTGGTGACCAGAGCGTTCAATTCGTTGAAGTCCAGCCCGCCTGCTTGCGTGGCTTTCTGTTTGAGCGCTTCAGCTTTATCCAGCAGATCACCCACCTCCTGCATATACTGAGGGGCATCCGCCGCGGAAAGGTCCCCGACCCGGATGGCGGTGAAGGAACCGGTAATGTTCGGGTTGCCTCCGGCTGCCTGATAGTTGGCAACCACCGGTGTGGTGATATCACCAACTGCCTGACTGCAGGTGGCACCGATCAGCTTGATGTCTATGCCGCCTACTCCTGAACCAAGCGAGACGGTCGTGTTGACGGCCGTCCCGGAGACCGTGATGGATAGGTGGATGTCGAATTTGTCAACCTCGATGTGTGGAGTGTCGGAAGGACCGTCCAATGGGCCGTTGGCATTATAGGTGGCTTTACCGTTCAACGTCGTACCGCTGTAGGTACCGTTTCCTTTCAGAGACCAATCCCCGTTCAGTTCGCCGGCTGCGGAAGTGAAGTTCAAATCGCCATTGTAAAAACCGTTCCAGTTGAACCCGGTGAAATCGACATCCGCATGCAGGCTGAATTTCCCCAACCATTGACCGTCGCTGAAGGCCGGGATGGAGCTGGCGGGAGCCGGGCTGGCTTTTGCCGGGACGAAAGAGGTGATGAGCAAGAATAACAGAATGAGCAGGCTGCTCCAGCGCCTGCCATTTTGGGAATGGGCCGTAATTTTCATTTATCCTCCGCGTGTTGCATTAACTAGGTGAATAAAGATTGTATTTATCTTATATTAATACATTATTCCCAAAATTTCATTTTTATATCCCCGTTTTTACCTATTTTTTCTAATCAGGCTGTCGACGAATTTCAATGAGTTCGAGACCTGGTTAAGTATATTGAAAGACAACTTTGACTGCTTTTTCTTTCCCCTTGCTGCTAGCTACTCGGATCGCTTCTTTATAATCTGAAAAGGGGAAACGATGCGTGATTAAGCCGTCGATCTCGAATTTTCCCTGGCGGTAAAAATCGAATACCCACTCGTAATCATGTTTGCGCTCCCCTCGCCACTGGCTGTGACCGTGCATGTACGAGCCGATCAAATTGACATGTGAGAACCACACCGGAGTCAGGTCGAGCTTCTTCATGGGAGACAGGTGCAGACCGATGATGACCACGCTCCCGCCGGCGCGTGTCCAGCGCAGGCTGTCCGTCAGAGTCGCCTGGCCCCCGACGCAGTCGTAAACTACGTCAAACCCGTCGGTGACGATGCCTTTGTTGAGCGGGCTGGTGAAGAATTTCCCACCGGTCAATTTGGCGATGGCGGCGTACTCCTCCCGCCCGCTCAGGATGTGTTTGGCGCCCAATTTTTCGGCCAGTTCGGCCTGGTGTGGATAGCGGGCGACGGTCGTGATGTCTGCCTGCGGGGCGAGCGCTTTGACGACCATGGTGGTCAACAAGCCGATGATCCCAGCCCCATAGACCAGCACCTTATCACCGTCCAGCGGAGGGTGGCGCAGGACAGCTTGCATGACGATACCCAATGGTTCGACGAACAATGCCTGGTCGGCCGTCAACTTTGGGAGACAAGGGAACACTTCCGTTTCGTGAGCCACATAGCCCTGGCCAAATCCGCCGCCCATGCCATGCGGTCCCGGCTCAGACTTGTTGAGGCAGAAACGCACATCCCCGTCAGCGCAATAGCGGCAGCGCGGCTCGATCCCCAGAGTGAAACAGTTTGCCCCTGAATGGTAGCTGTCCATCAAGACACGATCACCGACTTTGAGACTCCTCACACCAGGGCCAACTTCGGAGACGGTGCTAACCACTTCGTGACCGAGCCAGAACCGGCTGAGTCCCGGTAGCGCAGCGGGGGCGATAGCGGGGTCGGCCTGCACGAACAGCAGGGACAGGTCCGAGGCGCAGATGCCGCAGCGTTGGTTTTCCACGCGAATCCAATCCGGACCCGGAAGCGGCTCCTCTGGCATATCCGATACGTGGGCCGAAGAGAGCGGCGTCCAGACGAAACCCGGCCAAACCGGGGCGATCAATTTGGTGGCAAGAATACGGGGAATGTTTTTATCGGCATAGATGACACGCATGTGCGACTCCGGTTTGATAGTGGAATGCAATTATTTTACTTGACAGCTTAATATAAAAACTCCCGCAAGGCGCGGGAGTTTCGCTTTGTTTAGTCACAACCTTTGACGGTGATGTATATTCGCTGCGATTCGCCGTACTGACTGATAGCTTTGACAGCATAGGTATATGTCTTGGCGTGCTTTGGGTAGTCGCGGAAGGTGACTGTATTGGCCGGAACCTTGGCGTACCATTCGTCACCGCGATAGATAATGTAAGCGTTTTCCCAGTAGCCGTCTTCCCAGCTCAATTTAACGGTATTGAAGCTCCCACAGACCACATCAGCGTTCAAGCCCCAGGGGTTTTCAGGCAGGGCTGCCGGTGGGATGACCGGTGCGCTGCTGATGGGCGGGACGTTCGTGACAGCCGAGGTTGCGATCCAGCAATGATCGCTTTCGTTAGGAGTCTTGACCCATAACCAGCTGCTATCTTCATTACGGCCATCCACTTTGGTCGTTTCGCCTTTGGAATAAGTGATCGAGGTGTAATAAGCGGTCGAAGGGCCGAGGCGACAGTTTGTGTCCTGATTGAACGTGATTTCAGGAAGTGCAAATGGTGTTTGCGTGGGCATCAGGGTGGGAGTGGGTGCTCGCGTCGCAGAGACCAGAGTTGGTTCCTGAGTCAAAGTGGGTATTACCGCTGCTGTTTCCGAAGCCACCTGGGATGCCCTTGGGGTGAAGCTGCGCTGAGGGCGCCCTCCCGCGCATCCACTAAGTGCTAAGGCTGTTACGATTGTCAGAGTAAGAATACGAGGTAGTGTGAATTTCATGAAATTCCTTTGAAAGTAGGGCCGCTTGACCGAATAAATCCTAACAGTTCTCCATGCAGAATTTGTGGAGAAAGTGTGAATCTTTTGTCAATCTTACCTTTAATTGACAAATCAGGTGATTTAATTTCATTGAAAATGCCCGAATTTGTTGATATATTTGGATAATAATTGTACGATTACCGGGATCATCCCCTGCTATTAAGGAGTTGAAATGATTTATTTGCTTTGGGTATTGCGCGTGGTACATGTCCTGGCTGGTGTGTTTTGGGGAGGTGCTGCGCTGGCGATGACGTTGTATTTTAGTCCAGCGATTGTAGCAACACAGCAGCTGGAGGTCAGGTCATGGATTACCTGGTCACCCGTGGTCGATTTGCTGTGGCTACGGCAGTTACTGGTATCCTGACCATCCTGGCGGGTGGGACATTGTACTGGATTGATTCCCGTGGTTTCCAATTGAGTTGGATTGCATCAGGTCCCGGAATTGGCTGCACTCGGTGGGCAGGTTCAGGCGCAGGGCACGTCTCCGTCAGCTGAGCAGGCTGGCAAACTCCAACAAATGGCATTACTCTTGAAGCGTAATGGGAATTTAAATGCCGTATTTGTGGTTCTGGCTTTGTTGGGTATGGCATTGGCTCGCTGTCTTCATTTTTAGGCTGAAATCTAAATTATATAAAACTCCCGTTATTCACGGGAGTTTTTGGTGTTGTTTTTTTTGATTACCCAGCGCGTCGGCCACCCTTGAGCTCTTCTTGCAATGTAGCCAGCCCGGATTTATCCCCTTTGGCAGCCAGCTTGGCTTGTGCAATCCATCCTTCAGGATTAAGCATTTGAAGTTTGGCAGCGTCGAGAGTCGTCTGCACCCAGCCCACATCCGCTCTGGCCAGGTCTTCGAAAGTAAGAATCCCGGCCTGGTTGAGTACTTTGACAACCTTTGGTCCAATCCCCTCCAGGACGGTCAAATCGTCGCCACCCTGACTGGTAGTAGTCTTGTGGGGCTTAGCGGCTGAAGCCGTAGGTAGTTGTCCCTGCTGGCGGCTGACCAGCCAGCCGACGATCACGATCAATACAAAGAAAGCCAAACCAATCAGTAACAACCAGGTCAGATCAGTGTTAGCGCCCTCTTCCATGAGACGAAGTGCAAGCATAGCGATTCCTCCTCAGATAAGATTAAATACTTATACGCGAAAATCATCGGGGTGTCAATTAATTCGCAACGCCTCATGTAAAGCCTTGTGTTGGTCATATAGTCGAATTAAGAACCATTTGGGATTTAGCTGGTGCCACTGTCTATGTGAATTGTATTTTGGGAAGATTTGGATTGTATAATCCTAGAAGCGACACAATTCGATCAGAAATTATTGAAGTGAGGCAATCTGTGATGAAGAAGACACTCTCCCGCATCCTTTTCAGTATCTTGGCATTGGTCGTCCTGGCAGGTTTGATCGTAAGGTTGTTTGCGCAATCCGCCCCTTCCCGTCCTTATTATTCCGGCGACCTGCCCCCGCTGATGGTCATCGCCCATCAAGGTGGTGATGGATTGTGGCCGGGCGACACCATGTATGCCTTTGAACATGCCGTCGCTCTGGGCGTGGACGTGCTCGAAATGGATGCCCACATCACCAAAAATGGTGAGATTGTCCTGATGCACGATGAGCGTGTGGATCGTACTACCGACGGTAGCGGTTTGATCGAAGATCTGACGCTGGTTGATTTACAAAAGCTGGATGCTGCTTATGGGTGGTCTCCTGATGGTGGACAAACCTATCCATTCCGTGGTCAGGGGATCAAGGTCCCCACTCTGAAAGAACTCTTCAAAGCCTTTCCTGACATGCGCTATGTGATCGAGATCAAGTTGACCAAGACTCCCATCGCCCAGCCTTTTTGCGACCTGATCCATCAGGATGGCATGCAGGATAAAGTGATCGTGGCGTCATTCCACGATGATGCCATGCAAATGTTCCGCGATGCTTGCCCGGACGTGGCCACCTCCGCTTCCCGCAGCGAAGTGACAAAATTTGTGCTACTCGAAAAGGTCTTTTTGAGCGGCCTGGTTTCGCCCGGGTACGAATCACTTCAGGTTCCGTACGATCCTTCCGAGTTGCTGGGCATCAACATCCTGACGAATCGCTTTGTGCGCGACGCGCACGCCAAGAATATGAAAGTCGAACCCTGGACGGTCAACGATCGAGCGTTGATGCAGAAATATGTCGAGATGGGCGTGGATGGCCTTATGACCGATCGGCCGGATTTGTTGCTTGAATTACTGGGCAGATAAAATTCCCTGGACAGACTTCCATGTGTTTTGTGATAAAAGCAAAGCCACTGGCAAGTTAGTTCTCGATTGACGCTTTGCTTATTCATCGATCCAGACGGCATGATCTTCAAATGAAGGCCGGTTCGGTGCCGGGAATGTCGCCTCCGGGTAGCCGATATACAGGAAGCCGATCAAATGCTGGTCTGCTTCGAAACCCAAAAATCGCTTGACACGAGGATCGTAGGCCGCATCACCTGTACGCCACTTGGCGCCCAGTCCCTCGGCATGCGCGGCGAGCAGCAGGTTTTCCACCGCCGCAGCCACGGCGCAGACGTTTTCGATCTCGATGACCTTTTCCTGAGATGGTTTATCCACTCCGACGGCGATCAGCAACGGTGAACGCAGCGGTTTGGTACGCTGCTTCTCAAACGCCTCGGGCGGATATTCGGGATGTTTTTCTTGCAGTGATTGGGCCATAACCTCACCCAGGCGTTCGCGGCCTTTGCCGGTCAGCACCACGAAGCGCCACGGACGGACTTTGTAGTGGTTTGGAGCCTGTACAGCGGCTGATAAAAGTTTTTCGACCACTTTACGCGGCACTGGGTCGGATTTTAGCGCGGTGACGGATTGGCGGGTCTGAATGGCATTAAGAGTGTCCATATTCTCTCTTTCTTTGCGTGAACCTCTATGAATTTTAACACTTTTCGACTACGGCTTTTTTAGCTGAGCCCCGCTATAATGGATCTATTGGAGCAAACATGAAACGTCTAGCCATTCTTTCAACCCTCCTGGTTTTCTTGGCAGCCTGCGGACCGTCTCCGGAACAGCTGGCAACGATGACAGCTACGGCGATGACTGCAACCGCCGCGATGTGGACGTTCACGCCGACGCAGACCGCGACCCCGACGTCTACCTTTACACTCACCCCGACTGCGACCTCCACACCGACGATTACGCCCACCCCAACGATCACGCCCACGCCGACTTTTGACTTCCCGGATGTGACTGTCAAGATGCAGGCCCACTGCCGTTACGGACCGTCGAAAGCCTACCTGCACGCAGCCGACCTGTACCCCGGGGATACCGGCACGGTGCGTGGACGCTTCAAACTCAGCCAATGGTTGTATGTTAAATTCGACAAGTTGAATTATTTCTGCTGGGTGGCTCCCTCAGTCGTGGATGTGATCGGGGATATCACCATAATTTACTACACCGAGCCGAAGCTGCCGGGTCCGAGCACGCTCTACAAGCCTCCCAAGAACGTGCAGGCAGTGCGCAATGAGAAGAAGGTCACTATCAGCTGGGATAAGGTCAAGATGACCAAAGATGACGCTCGCGGTTATTTCCTGGACCTGTTCGTCTGCCAGGATGGAGCTTATCTGTGGTGGCCGATCTCTTTTGAAGACCAGGATAAAACCAGCTACACTATCAAGGATGAGAAAGGCTGCTCCGCGCCTTCAAGCGGCCAACTGTATGCGGTGGAAAAACACGGGTATACCAGTCCGGTCGAGATTTCCTGGCCGCAGCCATGAGCCAGCCGTCATTACACTTGAAGCTTGAGCCAGGGCGATTTGCAGTGCATCGTTTTGCACCCGAAGTAGAAATCCCTGCGCAGGTCTTCTCCACCGATTTCTTGGCGCTTGTTCGCACCGCGGAGGAACTGTCGATCGTTGTGCCGCAGGAGGTCGCCTTGTCCGGGCAGCGAGTCGAATTGGATTGGCGTTTGTTGAAGGTGGTCGGTCCCCTGGAATTTTCACTGACCGGCATCCTGGCGGGGTTGGCCGCACCCCTGGCCGAAGCGCAGATCCCGATTTTTGCCATTTCAACCTACGACACCGATTACCTGCTGGTCAAGCAAGCGCAGATTGAGGCGGCTGTCCGGGTCTTGCAAGCCAGGGGGTATATAGTGGATAATAATTGAAAGCAAGTTGGATGGAATTTTCGATAAAGGAGAATGCGATGAACAAGGATAGCGTTCGACAAGTGCTGGTAGTGTTGGCCTTTGCCCTGACCCTGACGGTCAATGGGCTGGCAAACGGCCTGCCGTTGAACGGGTATAACACCGGCCAAATCTCAGACATGTTCGTTGTCTATTTCGTCCCGGCCGGATATGTCTTCTCGATCTGGGGTGTGATCTATCTGTTCCTGGCCGGCTTCACCATCTACCAGGCGCTGCCATCCCAGCGCGAGAATCCGCTCTTGCGCGGCATCGGTTACCTCTTCGTCTTGAACTGTCTGGCTAACTCAGCCTGGATCTTCTTCTGGCATTACCTGCTTTTCCCCTGGACCCTGCTGATGATGTTGACCATTTTGGCCTCGCTGATCTTCATTTACCTGCGCCTGGATATCGGGCGCAGCCATGCGGCAGCCGCCGAGACCTGGCTGGTACGCGTTCCCTTCAGCATTTACCTGGGCTGGATCACGGTCGCCACGATCGCCAACGTCACCGACCTGTTGGAGTTCTGGGGCTGGAACGGCTGGGGTATCTTTCCCGAGTACTGGGCGGTGATCATGCTCGCGGTAGCCACGCTGGTCGCTGCCCTGGTGAATTTTACGCGCCGGGATGTGGCTTTCTTGTTGGTCCTGATCTGGGCTTTCGCCGGGATCGGCGTCAAGCAGGCGGATACGGCTGTGGTTGCCAACGCTGCCTGGACTGCGACCGGGCTGGTAGTGCTGATCCTGATAGCGGGATTGTTTTTGAAAAGGTCAAAACCAGTCGTCTCAAATTAACCTTCGATGCTCCAAATCGTATCAGGCAGCAGGTTTGCTCGGCTATTTTTTTCGCCGGCAAACCTTTTAATTTAAGATAGCTTGGTACCATTGAAATCAGTCTGGATTTCGGGTATGCTAAGAATATGTAATTGTCTAGGCATCCGGAGGTTTTATGAGTAAAAAGTCTTCCAAAAAAGAGTCTTCTAGCGGGGATAATTACACCGTAAATGGAAATGTATCCGGTGGCGTGGTCGTTCAGGGGCCGGACGCCAAGGTATCCGTTCACAATGAAGGGGTGGATGCAAAAGAGTTATCAGCCCTGTTCGAGCAGGTTTACCAGAAGATTTCTGAGCGATCTGAAGATCCTAATGTTGATAAGAAAGAAATCGAGCAAAAAGTCAAGCAGATCGAGGCTGAGGCTGCCAAAGGGGAACAGGCCGACACGACCATGCTACAGCGCTGGCTGAAAAACCTGGATGAAATTGCCCCGGACATCGTGGATGTGATCGCGGCTTCGCTGGGCGGACCGGTTTCGGGGTTTACGGTGGTCTTCAAGAAGATCGTCGAACGGGCTCGTAAGCAAGCTGGAACGACCAGCTAGGGAAGGCGAGCAATGCCTCCAGACAAGCCGGAAAAACGTAAAACCAAGCCTAAAGAAGCTGATGGGGACCAGTATTCTGTCCCTGGTCGCGTCGGGCGTGGTGGGACGGTTATCCAGGGGCCAGGCGCCAACGTTAAAAATAAACCAGATCCACCGCGAGTTGTCTGAGGTCGAAGTCGCCCAGCAGCATCAGCGGGTGGAAAGCAAACGCTTGCAGGAGGCCGTCAGGCAAAAAATCGCCGACCTGCGCCAGATGGTATCTACCCCGATCTCCGGCGGCGGAAATCCCTACCGCATGCTGCATCCGTTGGGACTCTCCGAGCGGGAACGGCTGGTTGGGCGAGATGAAATACTGGATGCTTTGCAAAAGCAATGGCAGGTTAATACGACCATCTTTCTGGCCGGTAACGGCGGTTCCGGAAAAACCAGTTTGCTGCAGGCTGGTTTGATCTCAAGTCTGGTTGCAGCCGGCCATCTGCCTCTGCTGGTTCAGGCCACCGACGAACCGCTGGAGACCAGTTTCAAGAAATTGCTTCTACCGGATATCAACAACCTGCCGTACCTATTCAAACTGCCTCTCTCGGATTTCCTGCGTCAAGTAGCGGATGCATTACCGCGAGGCAAAAAATTGTATTTGTTGGTGGACCGCACGACATCCTTTTTTGCACAAGCGACTGATGCCCAGGAGGAATTCAGGAGCGAATGGCAGTTGTGTGTTTCCAGCGCTGTGCCTCAGGCGCGCTGGTTGTTTAGCATCCACCTTGGGGTGGTCTATCAATTTGGTTTCTTCCAACCTGATTTCCAGCCGAATATCTTGCCCCCGTTGAGCCTCTCAGATGCTCGTCAGGCCATCCTGGTTCCGGCACAAGCTGACAATATTCAGATCGATCCAGTGCTGGTCGATGAAATATTGAACGGACTTGGTGGAGAGCACATCGACCCGGCCCAACTGCAACTGGTCTGCTACACATTGGCCGGCGGAAGCGGCACTTTGAATACACATTTGACCCGGGAACTCTACGCAAAGCATCGAGGAGTCGCGGGCATCCTGCTCGATTGGCTCGATCAGACCATCCAACGATTCCCACCAGAGGAACGAAACGCATCCTGGCAAATACTGGCCCTCCTTGAGGGGCGCTTCGATACCGGAGCAGACAGGGCCTGGTTGGTTAAACAGATGGGCTATGAGAAATGCAAATCCGCAGATACATTGCGCATCCTCACGCGTCTGCAATCCAGCTATCTGGTCGATTTGGATGATGGACGTTATCATCTGGCCAGCACCAGCCTGCGGTCCCGTATTCAGCAGTGGGAGGTAACGCAGGCGGCCATCAAACAGGCTTCTCATGAGGCGAGACGCCAATGGCAGCGCGTGCGCAATTCCGCCCTGCGTGGTTTACTGGGTGGTGCGGTTGGGTTTGCCTTGCTAGACCAATTGGTTTATTCCGGCCCCGTCCCGGATTTGGGGTTCGCAATCTTTTTCCTGATATCGATAGCCAGTATCGGTGGGATCGCTGGATTGCTTTTAATCCTGCTGGTCGACCTTGCCAGCGCATCTTTTCACGGAGCGAAACGCTGGCTGTGTTATCTAACCGGGGGGTTAGGTGGGGCACTCGCTTTTAGCTTCGGGCTGGGGATGTACGCCATCGTCAATTACGTCGGTGAAGAAATGATTTCCATGCTGCAAGCCTCCATCCTTGAAGGATGTGCCTGGGGGCTGGTTGCGGGCCTGGGAGTCGTCTGGGGGATGAGCACACGTCGTCCCCTCTGGCAGCCTTTGGCGGGAGTCTCAGTTGTCGGCGGAATGGTATTGTTGGCGATGGATCTGGTCTTCCATGCCATGGGAGATGCATCAATGATTGCGATCGCTCTGGCAGGAGCTGTGTTGCCGCTTTTCCTGATCCTTGCTGCCCTGACGGGGCGTCCGGTACGTTCAGGAGGAGAGATATCATGAAATCGCTGCGTTTGTTTGCGGTTTTTCTCGTCATTGTAATCATGCAGAGTTGTTGTTGGGGAGGGAAAAAAGAAAATGTCCAACAACAGATCGGTACCGTGCAGCGTGTACGCTCGGTTGTGCAATCCGGGCCGCAGAACTCTTTGGCGGATGTGACTGATATCGAAGACCTGTTTAACGGCGATGCCGTACGTGTCACGCAGGGCGGAACGGCGCGTTTGATGTTTGGAAGTCAGATCCAAATCAATCTGTTCAACGATAGCGAATTGGGGGGTGTCAAAGCTGAGGTTGCTTCTGGAACACCGAAACGTGTTGCCTGGAAACTTGTACGCGGTGGCTTGTCCGGGCAAGTAGCACAACCCGGAGGACAGGCAGAGATCAGCGTCCAAACTGGCGTTAAAGTTACCGTGTTGGGAACCCGGTATTTTGTTACTTATGAGCCGGTGAGCGGTTACGTTGTGGCAGGCAATTTTGATGGGAAGATAAATTGGTCTTTCAACGGCGGCAGCGAGCGGTCCATTCCCATTGGAGAGATGATCGACATTAGCAAGGCAGGCGAGACAGCAATTTATCCAATCCCATTTGGTCCGGATGAATTCGATCGCATTGTCGATTCGGTCGGTTCGCCGATTGATGCCCTGTATGGGATGCGCCGCGAATATCAGATTCCGCTTCCCGGGGAAAGCATTGCCACCGAAGCTCCGGTCACGGAGGCTCCGCCGCTGGCTTTCACGGCGCGTGCCCTGGTCTGGCCGGAAGGAGATTCTTTCATCCCCGATCTAGCTTCCTCCTGGGATGTTTCAGAGGTTGGAAGTGTCTGGACCTTCCATTTGGTGGATGGAATTTATATGCCAGACGGCGGCCCTTTTACATCTGAGATTGTCAAGGAAAGATTTCAGGATTGGGAATTGGTCCGGAATGGGTTGGTGAGAGTCGAACTCATCGATGATTTCACAGTAAAGCTCTACGTCGAAGGCGGTTATTCGTCCCTCAAGGAAAGAGGTTACGACGATAACGGATTTCTGATGCAAATCGCAAAGTTGACGTTTAAAGTTCAACAGTAGCGCTGGACCCGTTAACGAAATACAAAGAGCCTCCCGGTTTCAAACCGGGAGGCTCTTTGTTTGATGGGAAAGGGGATTACTTGTCTTCCAAGATGCTCTGCCCGCTGTATTTCAGCGCTACGTGCGCGGCGGCCAATCGTGCGATCGGCACGCGGAAGGGCGAGCAAGAGACATAGTTGTTGCCGATCAGGTGGCACCATTCGATTGATTTGGGGTCGCCACCGTGTTCGCCGCAAATGCCAACTTCCAGTTCGGGGCGAGTCTTGCGGCCTTCATCGATCGCCCATTGCATCAGCTTGCCCACACCCTCCCGGTCGAGCGTCTGGAAGGGATTCTTGGGCAGGATGCCCTGCTCCACGTAGGTTACCAGGAAGTTGCGCTCGGCATCGTCGCGCGAATATCCGAAAGTCATCTGGGTCAGGTCGTTGGTGCCGAAGGAGAAGAACTCCGCCAGCTTGGCTACCTCAGCCGCAGTGATAGCTGCGCGTGGGATTTCGATCATCGTGCCAAACTTGTAGGTGAAGTCGACTTTCTTCTCATCCACCACGGCTTTGGCGATGCGTACCAGACGCGGCTGGATCCATTCCAATTCTTTAACCGTGCCGGTCAGCGGAATCATCACTTCGGGTTTGACCACGATGCCGCGTTTGGTGCAGTCCGCAGCGGCTTCGAAGATGGCGCGCACCTGCATCTCGACGATCTCCGGCATGACAATGCTCAGGCGTACGCCGCGCAGGCCCATCATCGGGTTCGATTCATGCATCGTCTGCACTTCGCTGAGCAGTTTTTCCTTTTCATCCAGGCCCTTGGTCTCGCCTTTGACACGCATGGTGATGACTTCTTCGAGCAATTCTTCCTCGGATGGCATGAATTCGTGCAGCGGCGGGTCGATCAGGCGGATGATGACCGGCAGTCCGTCCATGGCTTCGAACAATCCGTCGAAGTCTTTGCGCTGGAAGGGCAGCAGTTCATTCAGGGCAGCCGTGCGTTCTTTGGATGTCTCGGATAGGATCATCCTCTGGACGACGGGCAGGCGTTCCGGCTCGAAGAACATATGCTCGGTGCGGCACAAGCCGATGCCTTTGGCTCCATACGAGCGGGCGCGGCGGGCATCCTGTGGGTAATCCGCGTTGGCCCAGACCTGCAGACCGCGCGTCGGCCAGCCTTTGGGAGCCTTGCGCAGGCCGTCACGTGCAGCGATCTCGTCCGCCCAGTTCAACAGGATCAGCAAATCGGTCTGTTCCTCGAGCGAAGGAGCACTGGTTGGGATCTTGCCGACGAAGACTTCCCCGGTGGTGCCGTCGACTGAAATCCACTCGCCTTCCTTGACGATCCGCCCTTCCACGCTCATCTCACGTTTTTCGAGGTCGATCCCGACGGCTGAAGCGCCGACCACACAAGGGATGCCAAACTGACGGGCTACCACCGCCGCGTGGGAAGTGGCGCCGCCCTCACTGGTCAGTACGCCCTTGGCGGCCAACATGCCATGTACGTCGTCGGGCTTGGTAAACGGGCGCACCATGATGACTTCCTGCTTGCTTTCCTTGGCCATTTTTTCGGCGGTGTCAGCGTCGAAGTAAATCTGTCCGACAGCTGCACCCGGTGAGGCATTGACCCCCTTGGCGAACAATTGACCGTCTTTTTCGGCTTTCTCTTTTGCGCTGTGATCGAACTGTGGATGTAACAACGTGTCCACTTGTTCCGGTGTGACCCGCAGGACAGCTTCTTCTTTAGAAATCAGGTTTTCGTTCGCCATATCGACGGCAATCTTGACTGCAGCTTTGGCTGTCCGCTTGCCATTACGGGTTTGCAGCATCCAAAGTTTTCCGCGTTCGATGGTGAACTCAACATCCTGCATTTCCTTGTAGTGGGTCTCTAGCTTGTCGGTAATGTCCATGAATTGTTTATAGACTTCCGGCATTTTATCTTTCATTTGAGCGATTGGTTCGGTGTTGCGAATGCCAGCCACCACGTCTTCACCCTGGGCATTGAGCAGGTATTCGCCCATCATTTTTTGTGCGCCGGTAGATGGGTCGCGTGTAAAGGCTACGCCGGTCCCCGAATCATCGCCCATGTTGCCGAAGACCATGGTCACGATGTTGACGGCTGTGCCCAGGTCATCGGGAATATTCGTCGCGCGGCGGTAATCCACGGCGCGTTTGCCATTCCAGGATTTAAAGACTGCTTCGGTGGCCAATTCAAGCTGTTTGTATGGATCCTGCGGGAAATCGAAACCTTTTTTCTTTTTGACCACAGCCTTGAAGGTCTCGACCAGGGCCTTCCAGTCTTCGGCCTTCATTTCAGTGTCGAGTTTGTAGCCCTTTTTCTTCTTGTACTCGTCCATTGGGCCTTCGAAGGCTTCATCCGGAATATCCAACACCACCATGCCAAACATTTCAACCAGGCGCCGATATGAATCATATACAAAGCGAGGGTTACCGGTCAATTTGACCATGCCCTCGGCGGACACATCGGTCAGGCCAAGGTTGAGTACCGTGTCCATCATACCGGGCATGGAGAATTTGGCGCCCGAGCGACAGGAAACCAGCAGGGGGTCGTTGGAATCACCGAATTTCTTGCCGGTCTTTTTCTCGACCACCTTCAGCGCTTCGAGCTCTTGTTCCCACATTCCTTCGGGGAATTTGCCGGCAGCCGAGTAGGCATTACAGGCTTCGGTAGTGACGGTGAATCCGGGAGGAACGGGGACTCCGGCACGGGTCATATCCGCCAGGCCGGCTCCCTTGCCGCCCAGCAGCCCACGGACCCCATCCCAGGATTTGGCGTATTTTTCTGCATCAGAGACCTCGTCAAATAGGTAAACCCACTTTTCCATCGTGTTGCCTCCTTAAAAATTGAAATAATAACGAATTATGGCTACCACCAACTGACTAGTTTACCACAAAGCATTTTTTGCAATAAGTACGCATTTTCACGACTGGTAGGCAATATTGTAAATCATCTGCAAAGTTCAGAGTCGCATTAATCAGGCATAATTGTGCTGAGGATACCTATGCCAATTAAAGTATTGACGATAGATGACGATTTTGCCATGACCGAGTTGATCTCTTTGCTGCTCAAATCTTACGGGTATGAGGTCCTGGTGGCAAATAGTGGTGAAATGGGCCTGAAGACGATCCGAGAAGCATCGCCGGATCTGGTTTTATTGGATTTGATGATGCCGGGTATGGATGGTTGGGAGGTCTGCCGGACAGTCCGATCGTTTAGTGATGTTCCGATCATTATCCTGTCAGCTCTGGATAACCCGGGGATGGTTGCCGGTGCATTGGATGAAGGTGCTGACGATTATCTGATCAAACCTGTGCCGAGTGGCGTGTTGGTTGCGCATCTTAAAAAGCTTACACGGCGTGTAACAGGATCGCTAAGTCCGCTGGCTGCTGGGAAAAAAACCACAAATTTTGTCGCGGGGAGCAATCCCATACCTTCCTAGGCTGAGCGGGGGTAAAATAAGGAAAACCCTAATCAGGAGGCCTCCCGTGCGGACCTGTTCGCTTTGTAATGCATCGTCCCCAGATCAAGCAACCCGATGTGTAAACTGCCAGGCCGACTTGGCTGAATTTTCCACAACAGCAGTCGCATTGAAAAACTTCCAGAATAATCCACGTGTGGTAGCGGTGCGTACCTCAGTAGCTTATGATGCTTGTTCTTATTGTTACGAACAGCTAAATACGTACCCCAAAGATCAGGTACCTCAATTGCCCCACGAAGCCTGTTCCCATGAGCACGGCTGCCGCTGCTTTTACGAGCCGGTGATCAACGAGGCGGCATTGGTTGGAAAAACAGTAGACTGACATCGTAATTAAAAATAGGACTGCCAAAATTTTTGGCAGTCTTTTGGTTTTAAAGAAGCCTCTGAATGGCTTCGGCAGTTTGTGCGGGCGATTCCAGCATGAGCATATGCCCACCCCCTTTGATTTCAGTCAGTTCGGCTTGTGAAATACCAGCCTTCATTTCGCGCGCGCGCTCGATAGGGATTAACTCATCGGCAGTGCCGTGCAGGATTGCAACCGGATATTTCATCCCGCCGAGTATCGGGGACGAATCCTGCCTGCCCGCCATGGCCTGGAGTGCCCCGGCCAGACCGGGGGCTTGCTGGGCTGCAATGATGCTGCGGGCAGTATTTTTTACATCCGGATTGGGGGATAGTTTGGCTGGCATGCTTTCGGCAACTTGCTGGACGCCATTTTCGATGATTTCTGCTGCCGATTTGAAGCGTGCCTCTTTTTTCTCGGGCGAGTTGTCCAGGGCTTGGGTGGAAACCAGCCCAAGGCCCAGCACGCGTTCCGGAAAGGCGCGCGCGAATGCCAGGGCGACATATCCGCCCATCGAATGCCCAACGATGACGGCTTTATCGATCTGCAACCGGTCGAGCAAACCCGCAATGTCCGAAGCCATGTCGGTCATCGAATAAATTTCGTCAGGGACAGTGCTCTTCCCAAAGCCGCGCAGGTCCGGCAGGATCAAATCTGCCGAGATTAGGAGCAGGGGAATGAGCGGTTCCCAGATGGTGTGGTCGAGGGGATAGCCGTGCAGGAGCACCAGGGGTTTTCCTGCGCCATAGCGGTCGTAGGCAATTTCTATGCCGTCCAGCGATAGGGTTTCCAAAACACTCTCCTTCCTAGCTCCAGTTCACACTGACTTTAAGTTTGCTGCCCAATTTGGAATAATAATACACGAATCCATTGTCCCTGCCAAATTCATACACCCGGCGTGTGATATCTACGTCCGCTTTGCAATATTCGGCCACCTTCTCGAGCTGGCCTTGACGGAACCATTCCACGCTCTGGATGCCGTCAGCGGTCTTGGTTGCCTCCAGGCTGGCTTTGGCGAGTGAGTCCAGGCTCAAGCCGAAGCCAAGCGTACGCCGAATGTCCAGGAACATGTCCTGGGTCGGGAAGGAGGCGAAGTTCAGCTTGGGAGCGTAGGCTTTGAGCACTTCGTAGTCGAAATTCTTCAAGTTGAATCCGATCACGCGTCCGGCGGATTTTAGTTCGTCGATCAGATTCCAGGCATCCCGCTCCCAGTAGACGGCGAAGTCGTTTCGCTCGGTCGACCAGGTCACGCCGCAAGCCAAGCGCAGCTTTTGCGGGTCGCGTCCGTGGACTTCGGTAAACAGTTTTTGGGTTTCGAGGTCAAAAAAGACCAGGTTCATACGGCCTCCCTATTCTGCCAGGTGTGCACTCGCCAATTCCAGGGCGTCTTTACCCCTACACCGAAACGCACCTTGAAGACGAGGCGCCTGGATCGGGGCATGGAGAAAGCAGTATAATACCATCAAATCGGATTCAAACTGTGGGATTGCCCCTAACCCCGGCTGCGCTCATTGCCCAATCTGCAGGGTAACCACTGATTTGAGCCAGATCATCCAGAAATTCCTGCCGGAAACTGCCACGAATTTGAAGGTAACAGTGGAGGCGACATGTACAAGGGAATTGTGAAAGTCAAGCTGCTGAATGTGCGGGATGGGGGATTGATTTCGAGCGCCAACGACAAAGGCAACCTGGCGCAGGGAACCCCGGTGGAAGGCGACCAGCTGATCGTGACCAACGGGTATCAATGGCTGCGCCTGACCAGCCCGGCCGAATATGCCGGGTTTTATGCTGCGACCGGTCCGGCTGGGGATCCGGGGAAATATATGACGGTCGCAGAGGTCGAAGTCCCTGCTCCGCCAACCATCGAGATCTCTGCCCCGCCCGGGTTGGAAGTGGGGGAGATCGCCCTGGTGATCAACGCCAAACTGGACGGCCGGCTGCTGACGGTCGACCGGATCGAAGACGGGCGGATCATCCTGAAATGAATCCGGCGGGTGAAAACACCCTCGGCTTGAATTTGGAGTTGGAGCTGCACTTCTTTGCAGTTGAAGCGCCTCCAGTGCGGCCGCCATACTATCGCGTGAAGCACGATATCGAAATGGGGGATTTGTGGCGCGTCAACCTGCCGGAAGTCTTCCCGCTGGCAGGGTCGGTCCCGGTCGAGATGAATGCCGAATGGCAGCAATTGAGCTTCGACCTGTACCGCAACTCCGCCCCGAGCGTGGACGAAGGCACGGCCAAGAGCCGCTGGCGGATCCTCTACGGCTACCGGACGGCTTTCACCAACGGTTCCGGCTTCGAAGAACCGGACGATCCGCGCGCGGACTATGTCAACGGCATGAACCTGGATAACCCCCTGCCGCTGTGGGATAAGTCGCGGGTGTGCGGGGGGGCGACCATCACCGGCCGGGAAGATGGCGAGGACCTGGTGGTGGAATGCCTGGACGGCACGCAGCCCCCACCGGCCTTATCCTGGCTGCTGGAGCATCCCTGGTTGTGGTTCCGGGCGCTTTGCGTCGGCCCGTATACCGGGAGACCTAACGATTTCCCGCAGGGCGGCGGAGAGCCGGTCTTCACCCCCCTGGTGAGTTGCGGACAGGAAGTGCGCATCAAGCTCTCGAAGCTGGAGAAACTGCCGCCCGGGTCGGACGTCGCCGACCCGTATTGGATTCCATGAGGTGCGGGAGCCGCCTATCAGCTGGCCAGGTTGCTGGGAAAAATCCCCGGCGCGACCGGCGATTTCCTCAGAAAAATTGCCGCAGATCGCCAGTGACTTGGCCGCGAATCAATAGGGATATCGTTGAAATTCATAAAAAAACTCCTGCAATGGAACCAGCCTTGCCAACATCATCTTTCGTTAGTGATTGTATAATGAATGCACAAAGAAAAGGTGTTATACAGCCATTGTTGGGCAGAACCTTTCTAATTGAGCCTTGCAATGAAAACCAAAACACTTCTGGCAATCGTCATTTCAATCACTCTTTCCTCGTGTGCACCAGCAGCAAGACCTACGTCAACAGATACGCCGGTGCTACCAACAAAGATAATATCGACTTTTACGCCTAATCCAACGATAGAAATATCTATATCCACTGCTACAAGTATGGTGGATTTTACAGACCCCAACCCTGAAACCTGGGTAATGTTAATGCCAGCCGTCCGAGAATATCTGTATTACCGTAAGAAAGCAGTAGTCGCTGGTAATGTAGAAGTGCTTTGGGCACGATACCCTGAACTAAAAGATGGGGTAGATTTTTCCAAAGGCATCAATGCAGAAGAATTCTTCATAAAGAACATGCAAGGTTTAAAACCGCTTGATGGGAACATATTCCCCGAATACTACGAACGAATGAAAGTTAAAGTATTGGGTGAGACGGCAGAAGTCCTTGTGCATTGGATGGAACTTTATCTTTATGTTGATGAAAACGGAAAATTTGAAGACTCTGGCGGTGAGTTTAAGGTGATTATCTTTTAAGGCACCAA
This sequence comes from uncultured Chloroflexia bacterium, assembly GCA_963790075.1. Taxonomy (GTDB): domain Bacteria; phylum Chloroflexota; class Anaerolineae; order Anaerolineales; family Villigracilaceae; genus CAYOUV01. Next base: position 525,443 of record CAWBNG010000003.1, on the reverse strand, counting down.
GACATTCAATGGACGGTTTATAAGACTCATGATATTTCAGGTCCTTAATAAGTCAAGTCTGCCCAACACAACGTGCACTTGACCGGGGGGATTTGTGGCAAATTTTGTTACAATCCCCAAAAGGAACTTTGCCAGCGATGGAGTTGCCAAGTCCCTCCCCCGGCAAGCAGCACAAACCGTTGAAACTGTCGAAAAAGTACCAAATGGACAACAAAGACAGTTGATTAACAAAATAATGCTCATCGCAACTCATTGAGTGAAATTTTAGTAAGTGATGCTACTCGCTATATACGGGAAACATCCAGAAAATTGCAAATTTCGCCATATATGTGCTCCCATATATGGTAGAACTTGTACTTTTGGGTTTGCTCATCCAACTATAATTTTGGAGAACAGCGAACACACCCTAATAAGGGTTTTTCGACAGTCTCGTTAGGCAGCACCCCCGCGGGATTGCGAACTCGTGACGAATGGAAAGGAGTCACAAAATGACCAACCAGACAATCAACAAGATCAGTGGCTACATCGTGCTCGGCCTATCGTTGTTCTCCATGTTTTTGGTCGGTGGCGCGACTATCCTCACCATGCTTGGCAGGTTCAACCCGTCGCCCGGCGGCGACGAAGGCACAGCAGCGCACCTTTTCCAGCTCGCCATCGTACTGCTTTTCCCAGCAGGCCTAGCTTTCCTGGTCACGGCCGATTGGCGTCAGCCGCTCAAGGCGGCAAAGCGCCTCGTATTACCTGCTGTTGCTCTCGTGCTGGCGTTCTCAACGCTATATTACATGGAACACCTGAGATAAAGAGACGTAGATGTGCCTAAGCCGAACGCATGCCAATCGCCATCGTACAGTGGCGCGATCATGCGAAGAACTCGCTGTCACGACGGTTTTTGCTGACCACCTGACGATCGATCTGCCTATTGCATGATCCTACCGGACCCCGCGCTAGCGGGGCAGGTAACCCAAACCGTTAGCCTGCCCCGCCAGAGATGTACCTTTCAAAAATAATGAAGGAAAAAAAGACAAGGAATACGCTTTGGAAATATGTGTTCGTAAAGCAACTACCAATGATTATGACACTTTATGTGAGCTATTCGACGAAATAGACACTTTACATCGCGTTAACTTACCCCACATTTTTCAAAAGCCCAATGGCTCCGCTCGAGAAAAAGATTACTATTCGGGATTGGCTGCTGATGAAAACATTGGCTTTTTTGTTGTGGAAGTGGATGAGAAACTTGTTGGTTTTGCTCATATATCTGTCAAAGATACACTTAGCTTTCCTATAATGATTCCTCAGCATTATGCAGTCATTGATAGTATTGTTATAAAATCAGAATTCCAAAATCACGGGCTTGGAAAAATGCTTATGGAAAAAACGCAAGCATGGGCAGTCAAAAAAGGCGCAGTATACATTGAGTTAAATGTCTACGAATTTAACAAGACCGCAATTTCCTTTTACGAAAGGCTTGGTTATCAAACTTCCAGCAGGAAAATGAGAAAAAATCTAAAAATTGACAAAGCAGGCTAACAAAGCGTACTCCATAACCTCTACGCGCTTCGCCCCTACAGGATACTGCGTAAGAGCGAGCGGTTGGACATTCGTCCAGCACTTTGCACCCCAGCACCCGCCTGAGCCCCGAAGGGATATATCCCTTCACCCGCCGGGCACAGGCGGGGACGAGGTCCTTTACAAGATGATACCCCTGGCGGGATGCTATCCTTACCCCCTACCGGGGACCTGCGGCAGGACGATGTCGCGAAAGCAAACCGTTGGGCAACCGGGCAGTGGAGTTAATTCATGGATCAACTAATCAAAGACCACTACAACGACAGCATCTTGCAAGAAGCTATGCGGCGTTACGGAATTCTAAAGAACCAGATACATTCCCTGGACGCGTTTGAGAGTTTTATCTATGAATTCAAGCGAGATTCGCATGCTTATATTCTTCGTATAGCTCACAGTTTTCGACGCAGCGAGGCACTAGTTCTGGGTGAAGTGGATTGGATCAATTATCTGTCTGAGGGCGGTGTGTCCGTTGCAAGAGCCATTCCTTCTGAATCCGGAAAACTCGTGGAAGTGATTGAAGATCAACGGGGTGGATCTTTTCTCGTTACGGCTTTTGTGAAGGCGCAAGGACAAGCCCCGTGGGATTTATGGACACCTAAACTTTACGAATCGTATGGTGAATTGATTGGGCGTATGCATACTTTATCAAAACACTATCAGCCCAACCAATCCACATGGAAACGACCTGATTGGGATGATAATATCTTTGAATTTGTAGAACGCTATTTGCCTGAATCCGAATCCGTAGCGAAGAAGAAATATAAGGATATTTGCGATCATGTGAACACACTTGCAAAAGACAGCGAATCCTATGGACTCACTCATCAAGATGCGCATGGCAATAATCTCTTAGTGGACGAGACGGGTCAGATCACACTATTCGACTTCGACGAGTGCGCCTACAATTGGTTCATCAATGAGATTGCGGTTGTACTATTTTATATCGTGCAGGACGCAGAAGATTGGCGCGCCTTTACAAGTGAGTTCATGTCGCATTTTCTTTGCGGATATGTTCAGGCTTGCCCGCTTGACTTCGCATGGCTTAAAGAAATTCCAAACTTTCTGAAAATCCGTGAAATCGAATTGTATGCTGTCATGTATCGGGATTTTGATGTGAATAACATTGATGATGAGTGGTGCGCACGCTTTATGCACAACCGCAAATCCAGCATTGAGAACGACATGCCTTTTATTGATTTCGACTTCAAGTCTCTTTCTACACAAATATAAAAAGGTGAGCTTGTTAATTTTGAATGGATTGCATAAAGATGACACCTACCAAATGTTACTTGCCCAACACAGCCTACACCTGACGTTGGAGAGCCCAAGCGGAGACGAGGTCCTTTACAGGATGCTATCCTTACCCCCTACCGGGGACCTGCGGCAGGACGATGTCGCGAACGCAAACCGTCGGGCAGTATCTTATAGCAAAATATTAACGAAGGATCGGAGAGAAAATGAAGCCAACAAATCATCCGGATAGCGAGGCCGCTTCAACGAAAATCACCAAGCTGATTCAAGAGCTGCAGGAGCGGGGGGATTGGAGAGGGGAGACCCTCGCTCATGTCCGTCAACTCATCCAAGATGCCGCCCCCGACATCCAGGAGGAGTGGAAATGGGAAAAAGCAAGTTCGCCGGGAACCCCCGTCTGGTCCCATGACGGCGGCGTCTGCACGGGGGAATCGTACAAGCAGGTGGTGAAGCTTACCTTCTTCCGCGGAGCCTCACTCAAGGACCCGAAGAAGCTCTTCAATTCCAGCTTGGGGGGAACACGCGGCGTGCGATCGACCTCCACGAAGGGGAGAAGGTCAACGAAGCCGCCTTCAAGCAGCTGATCCGCGCCGCGGTGGCCGCCAACTCCGCAGTACGCACCCAGCAAGCTGCGAAGAAGAAGCTATAAGACTTTCCTTTTTTAGATGAGACGAGGTTATCGAACCGGCAGGTTAAAGTCAATTGACATTACAGGTTTTTAGCCGCCGCACTACAATATAGAGCGTGGCGGCGGCGTATTTTCAGGCAGCGAGTCTTGAACAACATAAGAACGCCCAACACCGCGTACACCGTAACCGCTGCGTGCTTTGTCCCTGACGGGAGTTATCCCTACAGGATAATATCGCAAGTCATTGGGCGGCTGGCGTTCGACCGGAAGTAATTGTTGAGGGAATCTATGGATGATCGTCTCCGAGCGCAAATCTATAACAATCTGAACCTGAGAGAAACAGATGATTTACTCGAAATTTGGCAAACGAGGGATATTGAAGAGTGGAATGAAGACACCTTCGACATCATAGAGGAGATCTTACTAGCCCGATTGGGGTCCGTGCCAGTTCGGTCCAACTCGATCCGGGCCGAGAAGACCATAAACAGAGAAGAAACAGCCGAAGTTTATAGTTTCGACGTATTTGAAGATTTGAGAATTTCGGAATTCAATGATCCCATACCAGAATCGCTATACATGGATGAAAAAGCCCTCTTATTAGGAGGTTGGCCAGGACATCGCAATCGCGCTGGACGATGTGGTTATGATATTCTCGAGACGGATTTCGAACTCGCCCACATGGAGGGAACGATAATTCGTCTGTTGCTTAACCGCAGGTTTCGAACACATAATCCGGTTTACCTTCTTCTGATGACATTCGCGGGTTTCATATATTGTTTGCCCTTGATGTTTGGCGGAATGACAATCCTCCAAGGTGATTTGACTTCGGTCATTATTTTGTTCTTTTTCAGCCCATATTGGATCGTTGGGATCGGATTGTTAGTTAATGTAAGCGAAAGCCTGAGCACAGACAGGCCTGAGAATACCCTCGAGGATGGCAGCGCATTTTTTTGATCCCAACAAGGTCTTGGGTGACCACGAGAAATCTCCCCGCGACAGTATGCCACCCAACATAGCGGCTCGACCAGCCAAAATAGCATACTTGACCGGCTAGAATAGCATGCTTAACCGCATAAAATAGCTGGCTTAATCGCGAGAAAGAATATGCTTAACCGGCTCAAATAGCGGCTTGACCGGGGAAAATCCCGGCATAATCGCGCGGAATCGCTGGCTCGTCCCGCAAATTTCTTAGTCTAGATGGCGATCAGGCGCTTTCCTTCTTGCTTGTCCCTATTCCCCCAATTCTTCACGCGCCAATTCCAGGGCTTCTTCACTGGTATTTATCTTGCCTGCCGCCTGGGCCTCGCGGATGGCCTCCAGCAGCTCCCCGACCCTGGGTCCGGGTTCTAGATCGAGCTTTTGCATCAATTGATTGCCGTCCAGCAGGCGCGGCGGATCGATCGTCTCACCCGGCTTTTCCCAATAGTTTTCGAGCAGTATTCGGCAAATTTCCAGGCTGGCAGCCCAGGTCTCCTGCTTCAAGCTTGCGCCGTAGGTGGCGCGCGTGTCGGCCAGGGCCAGCAGGGCCAGGTCCACGCCGGCCTCGCCGCTGTCTCGGAAGAAGCGGTAGATGGCTTTGCGCGAAGGATCCTTGCCTTGCGTCAGCAGGCGGTTGGCGTGAAAGTGGATGCGCATGTGATGGCGCACGATCAATCGAATGCGCTGCACTTCATCCTTGCTGAGGTTGAAAGCCTGCGCGCGTTCGGAGGCAATTTCGGCTCCGGTTTCGTCATGGCCCCAGAAGCGAATGCGTCCGTTTTCATCGATGATCCCGGATTGCGGCTTGGCGGCGTCGTGATACAGGGTGGCGAAGAACAATAAGGCTCGTAAGGAACGGTCGGGGTTGAGCGATGCCTTTAAAGTGCGCGGCGAATTTCTCGCGGTAGCGTCCCAGGCGCAGGGACAGCAGACCGGTGAAAAGGTCATTGGTCTGTTCGGGATCGTAGCCGGGAGTCAGGTCGGCCAGGGTGGCTTCGAGATATCCCAGCGCGCTCAATGTGTGCTCCCAGACGTCGTACTGGTGCGGCGCGGGCTGCTCCACGCCTTTCAAGACCGCTAGCTCCGGCAGCAGGTGCGGCAGGGCACCGAGCATGTCCAGCGCCCGGATGGCCGTGGCCGGCTGCCGCCCCTCCAGGATTTTGAAGAGCTCGTCCCGCAAACGTTCCGGGGACGGTTTCTCGAGCAGGCGCACAGCCGCTTTGATGCGTTTACGCGTCGCCCGGTCGATCTGGAAGCCGAAAGCGGCGGCCTGGCGAATGGCGCGTAAGATGCGCACCGGGTCATCCTTGAAGGCCCCCGGCGAGCAGGCGCGGATGCGTTTGGCGCGCAGGTCGGCGGCCCCGCCCAGCGGATCGAACAGGGATTGTGTGTGTACGTCCAGGGCCAGGGCGTTGATGCTGAAATCGCGCGCGCGCAGATCGGCTTCCAGGTCCGCCCCGCGATAGGCCGCGAAGTCCATTATGTCACGCAACCCGTCCGGTTGGATCAGGATCACCCGGCCGGTATCCCGCTCGTCGTCCAGCACATAGAAATCAGCCTTGAGTTGATCGGCGATCCGGCGGGCCTGGCGGATCGCGCCATCAGGCAAGGCAAAATCCAGGTCGTGAGAAATGCGTCCCAGCAAGGCATCCCGCACCGCACCGCCGACCAAATAGATTTCCTGGTCAGCTGGCATCGCCTGGCGGATGGTTTCTAGAAACGGAGAAAGTTTGAAGGGCTCAACAGGAGGCATGAAATGGATCTCGGGGGTTTCTTTGTGACGACTGGCTTGGGCAGCGCGGCGGGCTTGTTCAGGCGTGCCGCCATGGACGACGATTTGACCAGGTATGGCGGCGACCCAACGTCCGGTATAAGGGGATTGATGCTCCCCTGATCGGCAGCGGACCTTGGATTACGCTTGGTCATGATTTATTCGGGGGGTTGATATTTCTCCAGGTTGACGACACCGATGAAGGGCAGGTTGCGATAGTATTCATCCAGGTCGAGACCGTAGCCAAATACATATTTGTTGGGGATGACAAAGCCGCGGTAATGGATCGGTACGACCGCCTCGCGCCGTTCCTGCTTGTCGAGCAAAGCACAAACCTTGAGACTCTTCGGCTGGCGGGTTTGCAGGAATTCGAGCACGTAAGAGATTGTGTTGCCGCTGTCGATGATATCCTCGACCAACAGGATATGTTTGTCACGGATGTCGGACTGCAGATCGAGCGTCAGACGGATATTGCCATGCGACTCGCGTGTACCGCGGCCGTAAGACGAAATCGCCATGAAGTCGATTTGATGCAGGACGTCCAGGTGGCGCATCAAGTCGACCAGGAAAACCATGCCGCCGCGCAAGATACAGATCAGCACAAGCGGTTCCTGGACATCGGCATAATCCCGGTTGATCTCGGCGGCCACTTCTACGATGCGGGCTTGCAGCGTTTGTTCATCGATCAAAATCTCAGATAAAAAGTCTTTGTAGTTCTGCATGTTTCTCTCAATACTATTTCCGGGGTACCTCGTGATGGGCACGGCAGCGGGCCTCATACATCTCCGATGCTCCTACGATCACCACCGGATCGTCGTAGCGGGCGGGCTGGCCATTGACCAGACGCTGCGTGCGTGAGGCGGGTTCGCCGCAGACCATGCAAATTGCCTGCAATTTGTCCACGCGCTCGGCTTTGGCCATCAGTTCGGGGATGGGACCGAAAGGTTCGCCACGGAAGTCCATGTCGAGGCCGGCAACCAGGAGGCGGATGCCGCGCGCGGCCAGCTGGTGGGTGACTTCGAAAATGCCCTCGTCGAAGAATTGCGCTTCGTCAATGCCAACCACGGTCGTATCTTCATCCAAACGAGTCAGGATTTCTGATGAAGTTCCAACCGGGATGGCATCGTAGTCGGCACCGGCATGGGACGTAACCTTCTCGACCGCATAGCGCACATCAATGGCAGGTTTGAAAACCTGGACCTTCTGCCTGGCAATCGTAGCACGACGCAGGCGGCGGATCAGTTCGTCCGTCTTGCCGCTAAACATGGAACCGCAAATGACTTCTATGGAACCGGCGTGATGTTTCATGCTCTCCCTCAAAATGATGTAAAACAGGCAGACGCATCCTGCATCTGCCTGTTAAGTTTACCTGAGTTTATCCGGGAATCAAGTCTTGAGTCCGGACGAATTACTTGACCTTTTCAGGGAGCTCGTAACCCAGCGCGCGCAGTTTCTTCTTGACATCGACCAGTGACTTCTGACCGAAGCCGTCGATGGCCAGAACCGCATCGTCGCCATCTGCCAGTTTGTCCAGGAACTGGCCGACTTTCTTGATGCCGGCCTTTGCCAGGGCATCGACGGGACGTGTACCCAGTTCCAACTCGGCGATGGGGCGATCCGGTGAAACCTTGGACTCTTCGCGGGTTTTGATATCTTCCAGATAATCCTGGCGGGCTTGCAATTTCTTGTAGAAGCGATCAACCTGGCCTTCGATATCGATGATACGCTGCGCTTCACCACTAAAGAATGGGTGGCAGTTGGAGCAGATTTCGACGCGGATCTCTTTTTGCGTTGAACCGGTTGTCCAGGTGTTGCCGCACGAAGCGCAAGTTACCTTGGCATCCGTGTAAAATGTCGGATGAATATCGGGTTTCATGAATAGTGTTCCTTTCGACAGCCGGATCTTTTATTCAGCCGGGACGACGTTTATACGTTTGCGACCGCGCACGACATCGAATTTGACGATGCCGTTTATGGTCGCAAACAAGGTGTCATCGCTGCCTTTGCCAACGTTCAGGCCGGGCTTGATCTTGGTGCCGCGCTGGCGAATCAGAATATTTCCAGATAAAACCTGCTCACCGCCGTAGCGCTTGACGCCCAGGCGTTGGGCATTACTGTCACGACCGTTGCGGCTGGAGCCGCCACCTTTTTTGTGTGCCATGGTTACCTCACTATAAATCCGCGACTATTTGGTCGTCTTGGAAGAAGGTTTGCTGCTCTTCTTCTCGGTGGATTTCTTGGTTGCTGTCGATTTCGCTTTGGTCGAAGTCGACTTGGTAGCAGTTGATTTGCTGGCCGTTGATTTGCTGGTCGACTTTTTGGCCGGGTTTTTCTCGCTTTTCTTGGGTTCGGCTTTTTTGGTCTCGGCCTTCTTGGTTACAGTTTTCTTGGGCGCAGCCTTTTTGGTCTCGACCTTTTTTGTCTCGACTTTTTTGGTTTCAGCCTTTTTAGCGGTTGCTTTCTTGGCCGCCGCAGACGGCTTCTGACGCTTCGACTCAGCTTTAGGTGCTGCTTCCGCCTTGACGACTTTCCTGGCCTCACCCGGCTTACCGACGAGGTCGATCATCAGTCGGGTGTAATGCTGGCGATGGCCGCCTTTGACACGGATGCGTTTTTTAGGTCTGTATTTGAAGGTGATGACCTTCTTGCCCTTGAAATGCTCCAGCACCGTGGCTTTGACCTGGAAACCGGAGACAAAAGGTGTGCCGACAGTTACATTCTCGTCGTCGACCATCAGCAGCACGCTCTCGAAGTTGAGTTCGGTACCGACAGCCTGCGGCAGGCGATCTACTTCGATGGCCTCACCTTCGACGGCTTTGTATTGTTTGCCGCCGCTTTCTACGATTGCATATTTCATTATTTTCTCCAAGCGTTCACTTCGCCGCATATCCCGTGGGGGGACGCCCATCACCGAATTGCGGGGAAGCCGGGATTACACACGACCGCCCCTGGCGTTCTTGCTGCCGGGGCAGAAGCGGACGATATTATAACGTCCCCTATGCGGGTTGTCAACCGCAGAATGCAAAGTGGTATTGTTTAGCGGACGATCACCGTTACGCTGAAGGTCTGGATTGGTGGGACGCCGATCTCCCAGGGCCGATGGTAAGCCAGTTGCAGGGTCGTCTCGCCAGCCTGGAGGGCTTCGAAACGGAAGGTCTCAGCCCCACCCGCGCCGACCAGGTCCTTGGAGCCCGGAGATTGCTGGTATTCAGCTTCGCCTTGCTGTTTGATGGTTTTTGGGTCAATTTGGACCACCTGCCAGCTGTAACCAGTGGTGGGATTGGAGAGGAGCGTGATCTCCAGGGTCTGGCCCGGGCTGAGTTCGATCTGCGCGCCGTCATTGGCTTCAGTCAGTGTAGCAGCTTGCGATCCACATGCGGCCAGCAGAAGCGAAAGAACCAGCAGAAAATAAATTATTCGTTTGGACATGCCTGCCTCCTGTTTGTTTCCTCTCAAAGACGCTCACCGTTCGTGAAAAGTTCCACAGATAAATTGCCGTTGACGCCCACCCTTCAAGCAGGTATGATGAGATTGCCTCAGGCTGGTCGGGCGGTTGCGGCTCTTTGAGTCGAGGAAAGTCCGTACTCCATAGGGCACGGTGCCGGGGAAACCCCGGGGTGGGGAAACCTGCCGGATGGGCCACAGAGACATACCGCCACGCAAGTGGTAAGGGTGAAAAGGTGGTGTAAGAGACCACCGGCGTTCGCAGCAATGCGGGCGGCCAGGTAACCCCCGCCGGGAGCAAGGCCAAGCAGGGATGAGGAGCGGCCCGCTCCATTTGTCCCCTTCGGGGATGATAAGTCCCGGGTAGGCTGCCCAGATAGATGATCGCCCAGGCGTGATGGTCGGGATGAAACCCTCGGGCGTAAACCGACCCTCTCCGCCGGACAAAATACGGCTTACAGACCGACCTGAGGCATTTCAACTTTCAAGAAGATGCTGGCCAAAATCCCCAGAAGGGGACGATGTGCGGCTAATAGACCGACCTGAGGCATCCATTTGAAAAATAAACAGGCGGCTCGTGCGAGCCGCCTGTTTGAGTCTCAATCCGGGGAGCCGCTGGGTTTCAGATCCAGCAGGTTCAATTGGAAAGATGTGCGCCCGTTGAATTCGTTGATCTCAAAGCGGTATATCAAATCCACGCGCGGGGGCAGGTCTGCGCCAAAATGTCCGAGCCGGAAGCCGATCGCATCGTGCACCATCCCGCGCTCGTCTTCCACCGTCAGCTTGAGATGTCGGCCTTCTGAGCCAACCGTGCGCGCCTTCTTAACGCGCACGTCGCGTGAAACGAAGACCGCCTCTGGGTTACCGTAGCCGGTCGGTTCGAGAAGGCTGAGATGCTGGTGCACCTCGGGTCTCATCTCGGACAGGGGGACTTCGGCGTCAGCGGTAATCGTCCGGCGCAGGTCCACACCCGAGAGTTGCTTGGCGGCGATGGCTTTCAGCCGCTTGACCAGCTCGGGCAGGTCCTGGTTGCGAACAGTAAAGCCCGCTGCCGCAGCGTGCCCACCGTGGCGGACGAGCAGGTCAGCGCACTGGTCGAGCGCGTTGGTGATGTGGAACTCAGGGATGGAGCGGCACGAGCCGCGCGTGGTTTCCACGTCCCGGTGGGCGACGATGGCGGGCCGGTAGTAGGTCTCGGTCAGGCGCGAAGCCGCCAGCCCAACCACGCCGGGATTGAAGTCCGCGTGCGCGGCAAACAGCAGGTAAGCCTCGGGATCGTCGGCCAAGGCCAGGGTTTCTGCCTCGACCTGCATCTCGCGCGTGATGCGCTGGCGCTCGCGGTTCTGAACATCCAGTTGCTGGGCCAACTGCCCGGCTTTGAAGACATCTTTGGTGGTCAATAGTTCGTAGGCAGCCAGGGCTTCGTCCAGCCGGCCGGCGGCGTTCAGGCGCGGACCGAGACCGAAGCCGATGTTGGTGGTGGTGATCTTTTGCAGGTTCAACTCGGCCACGGCGGCCAGCGAGGCCAGTCCCTGGCGGGTGGTATGCTGCATCTGGCGCAGTCCCTGGCGCACAAGGATGCGGTTCTCCCCGGTCAAGGGGGCCAGGTCGGCGACGGTGCCCAGCGCGACCAGATCGAGCAGGTCAGCCAGGTGCAGGTCCTGGGTCGGGACCTTTTCCAGCAGGGCTTCGGCCAGCTTATAGGCCAGCCCGACCCCGGCCAGGTCCTTGTAGGGATAGCTGTCGCCAGGCTGCTTGGGGTTGATGATCGCCAGAGCCTGGGGCAGTCCGGCCGCGGGGTGGTGGTGGTCCGAGATGATCAAATCCAGGCCGATGGCGCTGGCGTGCGCCGCTTCGTCCGGCGAGCGGATGCCGCAATCGACCGTGATGACCAACCCGACACCGTCCTCCTTGAGGGAGGACAGGGCTTCGTTGTTCAGGCCGTAACCCTCGTCGAAGCGGTTCGGGATGTAGCCGCGCACCTCCGCGCCGAGCGCTGTCAGGGTTTGGGTCAGCAACGCGGTAGCGGTGACCCCGTCCACGTCGTAGTCGCCGTAAACGGCGATCGGCTCGTGCTGCTTAAGTGCAGATTGGATGCGTTCGACCGCGGTGGCGACGCCGGTCATACCGAAGGGATCGGAATCAAAATCTGGTTGGGCGTTCAGAAAGGCGCGCGCCTCGGCGTCGCTGGTGTAATCACGGTTGAAGAGGATTTGCCTGAGCAGCGGGGGGAATGCCTCTAGTGAAACCTCGGCCTGGGGTGTGATCGGTGGCTGGACCTGCCAGCGTTTGGAATTCATGCCAAGAGTATAAACGCGGATGAGGGCGGGGGCAAGGGGTGGACTGGAATGGGCAGTTCCTTCCTAAAAATAAGTTCCATAAATTGATCAGCTATAAGAATGGACTCCTGCTATTTTTCTTGTTCTCCCCTTATAATTGCGAGCATGTTCGAATTCGACTTTCAAGCCCGCGAAGGGCAGGCCCGCGCGGGGACTTTCCACACACCCCACGGCGACCTGCTTACGCCGGTCTTTGCGCCGGTCGGCACCCAGGCGACGGTCAAGACCCTGACCCCGGCCCAGGTCGAGGAGCTGGGCGCCTCGCTGGTGCTGGCCAACACCTACCACCTGTACCTGCGTCCCGGTGACGAACTGGTGCGCGAGCTGGGCGGCCTGCACCGTTTCATGCAGTGGCCGCATCCCATACTGACCGATTCGGGCGGTTTCCAGGTCTTCTCGCTGGCCCAGACGCGCGAGATCGACGATGACGGCGTGACCTTCAAGAGTCACATCGACGGCTCGACCCATCGCTTCACACCCGAGAAATCCATCGCCATCCAGGAAAACCTTGGCGCAGACATCATCATGGCCTTCGACGAGTGCGCCGATCCAAACGACCAGGCTTATATCAAAATCGCCATGGAACGCACCCACCGCTGGGCTGAACGATGTGTAAAAGCCAAGACGCGCGACGACCAGGCCCTGTTCGGCATCGTCCAGGGTGGGATCGATCCGGAGCTGCGGGCGGCCTCGGTGCAGTTCATTGCTTCCCTGCCGGTGCCGGGGATTGCCATCGGCGGATTGTCAGTGGGGGAGACCAAGCCACAGATGCTGGCTACGCTCGACCTGCTTGAGCCGCTGCTGCCGCAGGACAAACCGCGCTACCTGATGGGCGTCGGCACCCCTGAAGACCTGATCCACGGCATTGCCCGCGGCGTGGACATCTTCGACTGTGTCCTGCCCACGCGGCTGGCACGTCACAATGCCGCCTTCAGCCCGGACGGCCGGCTGAACTTGATGAACGCGGCCTTCGCCCGGGACGAGCGTCCGATCGATGCAAGCTGCACCTGCTACACCTGCCGAACTTTTACGCGCGCTTACCTGCGACATCTGATCGCCGCCAGAGAACTGCTGGCAGGTACGCTGCTCTCGATCCACAACCTGCATGCCCTGGTACAGCTGGTCAAGGATATCCGCGAGATGATCGTCGCCGGGACGTTCGAAGCCAACATGCCGGGCTTGCTCAAACGGTGGGATAATAACGCCTCACGCGCGAAATAACCTGACGACACCCGCGAGTTAAATGCGCCCTCGCAGCGGTGGCCTCGACAGGGCTGTCACCTGTCGAGGTGAAAGGACAAACCATGACCATCATTCAATCCATCATGCTTGGTATCATCGAAGGCCTGACCGAGTTCATCCCGGTTTCCAGCACGGCCCATCTCTTGATTGGCCAGACCGCGTTCAAAATCCCGGCCGGTGATACCACCTTCGCTTATCTGGTGCTGGTGCAGCTTGGAGCCCTGCTGGCCCTGATCGTCTACTTCTGGAAGGATCTGTGGCTGCTGATCCGCGCGTTTTTCGCCCGGCCGTTTTCCACGCCTGAGAATCGCCTGGCGTGGTACATCCTGATCGCGACCGTGCCGGCAGCACTGATCGGCTTTTTGCTGCGCCATGCGGTCGAAGCGCTGTTTGCGCGTCCGCTGTTTGAGGCCGCTGTCCGGCTGTTTGCGGCTGCCATCCTGCTGGCCCTGGCTGAGTGGCTGGGCAAACGTGCCCGGGGCATCGAGGCGATCACCTGGCTGGATGCCTTGATCATCGGTCTGTTCCAGATCCTGGCAGTCTTTCCCGGCGCCTCGCGCAGCGGCGCGACCATTTCAGGCGGCATGCTGCGCGGTCTGGACCGGCCGGCGGCGGCACGCTTTGCATTTTTGATCTCGATCCCGATCATGCTCGGCGCAGGCGGATACCAGGTCCTGGATGTCATGAAACTGCCCGACCTGGGCGCGTTCCTGCCGGTTATTGCGGTGGGTTTCATCATGGCTGCCATCGTGGGCTGGTTTTCGGTCAAATGGTTGCTGAATTACCTTAACCATCACTCCCTGTACATCTTTGCGGTTTATTGTGCGATTGTGGGAACCCTGGCACTGGTTGCCTCATCTTTTCTGGCATGAAGCCTGGGCCACTATTCCTGAGTTTCATGCTGCTTCTGCTGAGTGGCTGCAGCGGGGCCGGCACGCCGCCGGCTGTCACGCCGCAGGTGGTGCGGGTGCAGTACACCGCCGCGGCTCAGCCCTGGCTGGTTGATCTGACCATTTGCGCTGCTAAGATGGATGGTATGGCCGTCAGCGCCGAGCAGCGCGTCGCTTCGACGCTGGATGCCGGTTCGGCCGATATTATGCTGCGTCTGGGCGCGCCGCAGGGACTGTCCCTGCCGTCCTTCCAGGTGGGCGAAGATCAAATCGTGGTCATCGTCCATCCACAGAATCCCGTCTCCAGCCTGACGCGCGGACAATTGTTGGGACTTTTCATCGGTCAAATTACAAATTGGAGCGAGTTGGGCGGTAACGACCAGCCTGTGCAGTTGTGGGTCCTGGACGCGGGCGAGGACATTCAGGCGCTCTTTGGCCAGACTGTGCTTGAGGGCTTGCGTGTTCCCCCTGGCGCGCACCTGGCTGTAGATCCGGGTCAGTTGCGGGATGCCGTTGCGGCTGATCCCGGCGCCGTCGGAATTGTTTCAAAGCATTACCTGGCTGGTAACCCTTCGACAGGCTCAGGGCAGGCTGTCCGCGCAATTCGCCTGCCGGATGATATCAGCGCGGCCTTGCGGGTCCCGGTCCTGGCTATCACCCCGACCGAAGCGCAGGGTGCTGTGCGCGATCTGCTGGCCTGCCTGCAAAAATAAAAGCTTGCCTGCAGTGGGCTTTTCGTTATAAAATGACCGAAACGGTCTGATATGCCATCTTACCCCGAAATTTTCATCTCGGTTGACGTGGAGACTGCCGGCCCTTACCCTGGACGGTATTCCCTGCTTTCGGTCGGCGCCTGCCGTTTGGACGATCCCGCCCAAAGCTTTTATGTGGAATTCAAACCCATCAGCGACGAAATGACGGAATCAGCTTTCGCGGTGAGTGGTCTTTCCCTGGATGAACTGGCTCGGACGGGGGTCGACCCGGCCGAAGCCATGCGTCAGTTCGCAGACTGGATCGGGTCGGTCTCAGCCGGGAGCGGCCAGCCCGTTATGGTCGGATTCAACGCTCCCTTCGACTGGTCTTTCGTCAATTACTACTTCTGGACTTATTTGGATTACAACCCGTTTGGACATGCTGCCCTGGACGTCAAAGCCTTCTATATGGGCATGACCGGCAGCGCCTGGAGTGAGACTTCCATGGCGTCGCTGTCACCGCGCTACCTGGCCGGGGAGCAGTTGCCCCATAATGCCCTGGCCGATGCGCGCCTACAGGCGCAACTTTTCCGTCAAATATTGGAACAGTCGCGCCAAAAGACCGAGGAGGATCTAAGATGAGTGGTTCGACTTCCCCTAAAGAAGACCTTGACCGCATTATAGAGTCAGCCAACCGCTTGGGCGTGGAGATCGACGAGGAAGAAGCTCTCCAGTGGCTGGCAGCCATGGCTGTCAGCAAGCCGGATGAGGTCTCGGTGGACACCGTACACGGCGTTTATGGCCAGCGTATCACCATGTTGGATTTCAACCCCGAGGACCTGGCCTATTTCCGCGAGATCGGCAAAATTGTTGAGATCCCGGATCGCATTGGCCAGGTCGAGACCGCCCTGGCGCTTTCAGGCTCGGCGGCTCAGTCCAAGATCCAGACCCATCCCGGCGATTGCGATTTCTTCGAGCGGGTCAACATCAAGGCTGTCACACACGAAGAAGTCTGCCAAGTCCTGGCGGATGTGATCCGCGACAAGGTGCTGTCAACGCGCACAGGCCCGACTTTCCGCTTTATGGAGGTTAAATTTGGCTCCTATCCTATCAATGGGACACGCGACGGCCAACCGATCAAGGCAGGTGCCCCGATATCCTGGAACCTGGATGAAGTGGAAAAAGGGTATGTCTGGGTCGAGAACGAGCAGGCCGAGGCGGTCAAGCTGGACTGGTATGCAGTTGCCAATGATCCCGGTTGGACCAAGCTGGATTGGGTGGTAGCCCATCCACCGCGCCGTGCGTTGGCCAATGCCAGCAACAACCTGGATGTGACCTGGGAATCGCCTGAGGGAGAGATCGTGCCGCTGGACGGGCAGCTTGATCCGTATTTCCAGGAGGTTTACCTGGATGCCGAATCGATTCCGATCTTTACCAAATTAGCCAAACACGTGGCAGCCGACGCGCTGGACAACTACATTGGGCAGTTGGAAAAGGAAGTCAAGAAGTACACCACTGAGCATCCCAACTACGGCAAAGCCGCCAAGCGCATGTACAACGTCTTCCGCTTGAATGGACGCTACAATGAAGCGGCCTACCTGCGTGAGCTGTTCGACGAACCGGCAACACTGCTTTATCAAATCTCAGCCTTAATCCGCACGGTGGATGAGGCTGCTCTGCCTGGTTCCGAAATCAGCCAGGAGATGATCGTCGGTCAGCTGGATGAGTTGATCCTTGCCACCATCCAGGCCCTGGAGGGGGAGAAAGAGACTGAGATCGTGAAGCGGCTGCTGAATCTGCGAACCCTGCTCTCACGCCCGGATGATCTCGCGGAACGCGACGAACAGGTCAAGGCGGCGCAGGAAGAAGTCATGCAGGTGGTCAATGATTTCTTTTACCAGCGTTTGATGATTATGCCTGGGATCAAGGCTTATATCTTGAAGTTGCAGCAGGAAGATTAGTCTGACCGTTTCCTCTAAAGCCCGGCTCGCACAGCCGGGCTTTTTTTTGTTTGCGGAAACCTTGACAGCCGGGAAAATCTAGTGTAAGATGCATACAGACTAGTTTGCAATACAAACCAGTCTGTAAAAGGAGAATAATATGCAAACGCAAGATCTTTCCCAAGTCGAACAACGCATCAAACGTTACTGGTACGAAGACGGAATTGCTGAACTGGCAGGTGGAGGCATGTTTGTCCTGCTGGGGCTGTACTTTGCCATCCAGGGAATCTTTGGGGAGAAATCCCTGGTGAGCGTGATCTTGCAGGTCAGCCTGGCGCTTTTGATGATCGCCGGCGCATTTGGTGTGCGCTGGCTGGTCAACCTGCTGAAAACGCGCTTGACCTATCCGCGGACCGGCTACGTGCAATATCGAGTCAACGAACGGGATACGAAACAAAGGCGTTATACCATCGCTGGATCAGCAATGCTGATCGCGGTTGCCTCGGTCGTATTAGCCGATTACATCCGTGCGTTTGATTCGATGGTTTTAGTCACCGGTTTGCTGGTCGGGCTGATTCTGATCGTTTTGCGCGGCAAGTCAGCTGGCTTGAAACGCTTTTATGTGCTGGGGGTGCTCGCCGTGCTGCTGGGTGCCGTCCTTTCGATGAGCGGATTGGCGCAGGTGTATAATCTAACGCTGTTCTACGGATTATCTGGCATCACTTTTATCGTCTCTGGCGGGTTGACCCTGCGTCGCTACCTGGGTGAGCATCCTCTACAGCCGGAGGCGGGAAGTGAGTGATCGCCTGCGCAGCCTGACCGATCTGGATCGTGTGATCCACGAACCGGCGCGCTTGCTGATCATGACGATCTTGTCCGCTGTCGATAGCGCTGATTTTCTCTTCCTGCAAAATGAGACCGGATTGACCAAGGGAAATCTGTCTTCCCACCTGTCCAAGCTGGAAGAAGCCGGTTATATTGAAATCCAAAAGACCTTCAAAGGCAAACTGCCAATGACTATCTGTAGATTAACCGAGTCTGGTCAGCTGGCGTATCAAAGTTACCGCCAGCAAATGCAGAGTTTTATCGAAAATACATAATGAGGAAAGTATGTACGCCATCAAAACGACACAGCTCAGCCGGAATTTTGGCAATCTGAAGGCTGTCGATCGCCTGTCCCTGGAAGTGCCGCGCGGGATCGTCTTCGGATTTTTAGGTCCGAACGGTTCAGGAAAGACCACCACTATTCGCCTGCTGCTCGGATTGCTCGATGCAGACGAAGGCCAGGCCGAGGTGTTGGGCTTTGACACGCGCCAGCAACCGGATGAAATACGCATCCGCTGCGGGGCTTTGCTCGAACATCACGGTCTGTATGAACGCTTGTCCGCGGCTGACAACCTGGATTATTACGGGCGCATCTGGCATATGTCGAAGCCCGAACGGGAGAACCGCATCCGCGAACTGCTTTCACCGCTTGAATTATATGATCGTCGAGACGAGCCGATTGGCCGCTGGAGCCGCGGGATGAAGCAGAAACTGGCTGTCGCCCGCACGCTGATGCATCACCCCGAATTGATCTTCCTGGATGAGCCGACTTCCGGCCTGGACCCGGTCGCTTCGGCCACCCTGCGTGATGACCTGGAAACGCTGGCTGAGCAGGAAGGCGTGACCATCTTTTTGACCACACACAACCTGGCCGAGGCCGAGAAATTGTGCGCACAGGTGGGCGTCATCAATCACGGAAAACTGCTGGCGGTTGGCAGCCCGGAGGAATTACGTTCGCGCACCTCCGCACCGCGTCTGTACATCACCGGTAAGTTTACGCCGCAGACAGTCGATCAACTCAAAACCAATCCGCTGGTTGCGAGAATGGAGCACCATAGTGGACGCCTGGTGCTGGATCTGACCGACCTGACTCGCTCACACGAGATCGTCGCCCAGCTGGTGGGGGTTGGGGCTCAAATTGACGAAGTCCGCAAAGAGAAAGCCGGCCTGGAAGATGTGTTCTTGAATCTGGTGGAAGATGAAAATCGAGGTGTAGCATGATGGCCGACATTTTTACCGTTGCCTGGAAGGAACTGCGGGAGATGCTGATTCAGGGAGATCCGCGCGGACGCAGCAAACTGAGTCTATTGATTGTAGTGGCTGTTTTTGGCGTGCTGATCCCCCTGCAGAACGGGCGTGCCTGGGTCGACTCGCCGCTCAGTATCATCGTCTGGGGCTGGATGCCCTTCCTGTGGGTTTCGGGAATCGTGGCCGATTCATTTGCCGGAGAGCGCGAGCGCCATACGCTTGAGTCGCTGCTGGCAACCCGCCTCTCTGATCGGGCGATCCTGTTTGGCAAGCTGTTGGCTGCGCTGCTGTATGGCTTTGTCCTGACCTGGGCCATCCTGCTGGTCAGCTTGGTGACAGTCAATGTGGCTTTTAGTCGGGGAGAATTGTTGATCTTCCCCCTGCCCTTATCCCTGGCAGCACTGGTTTTCAGTATCCTGATCTCCGGCCTGGCTGCCAGCGTCGGGGTCTTGGTTTCCTTGCGGGCGGGCAGTGTGAGACAGGCGCAGCAGATGATGAGCATTGGCATGTTTGTGCTCTTCATTCCGTTTATGCTGATCCAGTTCATCCCAGCCAACTTGCTGCAGTCCCTGGGCGAGACTCTAAAACGAACCGACCCCGCACTGGCTGCTATTTGGGTCATGGGTGGTCTGCTAATCTTGGATGTTGTGCTGATCGCGATTGGTATGCGCCTGTTTCAGCGCAGCAATTTAATCCTTGATTAGAAGAATCTTATCCTTAATACCGAAATTTTTCTGGATTTGTTTTAGGATTCAGGATGTTTCCTTCTCTTCAGGTGGTTTGAGAGCGCGAAAGCTGGCGAACAGCGACAGATCATAGATGATTTTCAGTCCACCAGAAAGCAGGAACGGTAAACTAAGCAATGCCGGCGCGGCCAAGAAGATCCCCGTGAGCGAAGGGGATAACGCTGCGCCGACGGAACGCGCAATACCTGTAATGCCAGCTGCCGCTGAACGTTCGTCGGAGGCGACGACTGCCATTGTATAGGATTGGCGAGTCGGAACGTCCATCTGCGAGATGCTGAATCGCAGGAGCAGCACCCCAATTGCTAAGGGCAGGGTCGGCATCAGCGGCACGAGTATCAGCAGGATATTCGATGGGATATGTGTGAAAACCATCGTGTTTATCAGGCCAATTTTTGCTGCAATCCGTACTGCTAGAAGCGCTGAAATTCCGGCCAGGATGTTGGCTCCAAAGAAAATACTCCCGATCGTTCCCGGGTCGGTGCCAAAGCGCAGATAAAACCAGTAAGCGATCATACTTTGTATGATCAAGCCACCAGCGAAGGCATCAACCGCAAATAAACCAGAGAGACGAAAGACCACTTTGCGGGACTTGTGCAGGCCGAGGGTGCGGCGTACAGGTTGGCGGGTGGAACCAATTTCCACTGCTGAGGATAAGATCAAGAACAGCACCAGCATGATAATTCCTACCACAGCATAGCCTGTCAAGACTGCCCGGTAGGATTCCAGCGCGCTCCACCCCATATTTTGCAGCCCCTGGGCCAGCCATCCACCCGCAAGCGCACCTGTTGCCGTGGCAAACGATCCGACCAGGTTGTACCAGGCGAAAAGTTGTGTCCGACGATTGTCGGCTGCAAGTTGGGATAGAGCGGCTTGCTCGATCGATAAAAATGGACCGATTTCATTGCCGCTTGGGCTGATTACGCCGATAATCGCCGCCAAAATCAATAACGCTATGTTGCGTGTAAATAGAAAGGCTGTACCCGCCAACACCATCAGCAGCGCGCCAATTATTAGCGCCCGGCGGCGGCCAAGTTGGTCAGCAGTTGTGGTCAGCCAAAGCGAAATGCCTGCATCACCTGCCAGTGTGAGGGTAAATAGCAAGCCGATTTCCTTTTCATCCAGGCCGATCTCCACCAGATAGAGCGCCAGAACTACAGACAGGAAGCCATAAGCGAACAGGCGGGCAATCCTGGTAGTGAAAAGAATGATCAGGTCGCGTTGCCGGGCCACTTTGTTTTCCATCACGAGGTCAGTGGGTCGCCATGTCCAGCCGGCACCAGGCGTAGAGCGCATCGTACACTTCAAACTGAATGGAAAGATTTTCCTGGTCATCCGGGTAGCGAATACTGAAACCAGTTGCGATTGCTTCCAGCCCGCGGGCAATTGCATCCGTATCCAAGTCATCGGAAACGTCCGCGGCATGAATGATCTGCGCCAGACGCAGGAGACCGGCATCTTTCAATTCGTATTTCGAGACGATCGCTTCGAACGAACAGCACCCCTCTTGGTGACCTAATTCCACACCGGGGGCATCAAAGGGGATCGCGCCAGTGTCTTTTACGATATTTTCTATTTGACTCTTAGGGACAAATAAAAACTCCGCTTCACTATCAATGAAGCGGGTGATCAGCCAGGGGCAGGCGACACGATCTACATGGACATGCGAGCGGGTAACCCATTTCATGCAAGCCTCCTTTTTGACCATTATAGACCAATGCTCGTATAATAACATCACAATCCTGCCAAAGGAGGTCCGAATATGACAGACCAGTTCGATTTTGGAGGCGCGATCGTTTGGCGCCCGACACCGGACTATATTGAAAACGCCAACCTGACGCGCTTCATGCGCCAGCAAGGAATTAAAGATTTCGATGAACTGATGCAGCGCTCGACCCAGGATGTGGCCTGGTTTACCGAAGCCGTGTTGCAATTTTTGGATATCCAATTTTATCAACCGTACAGCAAAGTTGTAGACCTCTCCAAAGGGATTCAGTGGCCGCAGTGGTGTCTGGATGGCAAGCTGAATATCGTCCACAACTGTCTTGATAAATATATCGGTAAACCGGCTGAAAATCAGATCGCTCTGATCTGGGAAGGCGAGGAAGGCAACTCGCGCAAGCTGTCGTACAAGGAATTATTTCAGGAAGTCAACCGTTGTGCCAATGCACTGCGCGGGCTGGGATTGGGCAAAGGTGACGCAGTTGGCCTTTTCATGCCCATGACCCCTGAGATCGTGATTGCCATGCTGGCGATCGTCAAAATTGGCGGCATCATCCTGCCTTTATTTTCCGGCTATGGTGTCAGCGCAGTCGTGACCCGCCTGGCGGATGCGGATGCCAAAGCCTTGTTCACGGCGGATGGTTTCTTCCGGCGTGGCAAACCGCTGGCGATGAAACCCATTGCAGACGAAGCTGCCGCGCAAGTTCCCACGCTCAAGCACATGATCGTGCTTAAGCGGGCAGATATCCCGGTCGAGATGCAGGCGGGGCGCGATCGCTGGTGGCACGAAATGATCCCCTCCCAATCAGATCAGGCTGAGACCGAGGTGACCAGTGCCGAGGATGTGATGATGGTCATCTACACATCAGGGACGACCGGCCGCCCGAAGGGTGCGGTGCACACTCATTGCGGCTTCCCGATCAAGGCTGCCCAAGACATGGCCTTTGGCACGGATGTCCACCCCTTTGATGCAACTCAAAACAAGCCCAGTGATGTGATCTACTGGATGACCGATATGGGCTGGATGATGGGTCCCTGGCTGGTTTTTGGGACACTGTTATTGGGCGCGACTTTTCTCGTGTACGATGGCGGGCCTGATTACCCCGGCCCGGATCGATTGTGGACCCTGGTCGAGCGGCACAAAATTACGCAATTGGGTGTCTCGCCCACGCTGATCCGCGCTCTGATCCCACATGGCGAAGCCCCTTTCGAACAACATGACCTTTCATCATTGCGCTTTTTTGCCTCGACCGGTGAACCCTGGAACCCGGATCCCTGGTTGTGGTTGTTCGAGAAGGTTGGCGGAAGCAAGCGCCCGATCATCAACTATTCCGGCGGGACGGAAATCTCCGGCGGCATCGTGATGGGCAATCCGATCCTGCCGCTCAAACCGTGTGCCTTCTCTGCACCGACGCCCGGCATCGCGGCTGACGTGTTCGACGAGAAAGGTCAGCCGGTGCGCAACCAGGTTGGGGAATTGGTGATCAAGAATCCCTGGATTGGGATGACGCGTGGATTTTGGAAAGACCCGCAGCGCTACATCGACACCTACTGGTCGCGCTGGGAGAACGTCTGGGTGCACGGCGACTTTGCCGCGATCGACGCGGATGGCATGTGGTATATCCTGGGTCGCTCGGATGATACGATCAAGGTCGCGGGTAAGCGACTCGGTCCGGCCGAGGTCGAATCGATCCTGGTCTCGCATCCGGACGTGGTCGAGGCGGCTGCGATCGGCATACCTGACGAAGTCAAGGGTAGTGCAGTCGTCGTCTTCGTTGTATTGACCGGTGACAGCCTGCCCACGGAAGCCATGCAGACCGAGTTGAAAGAACTGGTTGCTGAAGCAATGGGAAAGCCGCTGAGACCCAAGCAGGTTTATTTCGTCAAGGATTTACCGAAGACGCG
This sequence comes from uncultured Chloroflexia bacterium, assembly GCA_963790075.1. GTDB lineage: Bacteria > Chloroflexota > Anaerolineae > Anaerolineales > Villigracilaceae > CAYOUV01. The sequence continues at coordinate 502,256 of CAWBNG010000003.1, read as the reverse complement.
CAATGCCAAGGTCATGCGGCGCATGATCCGGGCAGCATATCTGGGTCAAGAGTTAGGGGATACTTCATCGTTAGTCAACCCCGAAGCGGTAGAAGACATTGGGAAGGCAAAGTGAAGAGTGGTTAATGGAAAGTAAGAAGTGGAGAGCCTCCAAAGTGAACTGCACCCCCAAAATTGGACACAACCAACGAAGGAGGTGCATTACAAAAGCGGGAGGCTCTTGTTATTAACGCCTTAGCGAGTCGAGGGTGGAACGCCCGAAACAGAAGACCACCCGCGTAGCGGGTGGTCTTGACTTTCAGGGGCTTGTGCTTAGAACAACCCGACCACTTTGCCGGTCTTCAGGTCCAGGTCCACATCGTAGAAGACCGGGCGGGTGGGCAGTCCAGGCATGGTGCGCATGGTACCCAGCAGCGGGAACAGGAAGCCGGAACCGACCGAAGCGCGGATGTCGCGGATCGGCACACGGAAACCGGTCGGGACGCCTTTTAGATTGCCGTCATGGCTTAGAGACAGGTGGGTCTTGGCCATGCACATCGGCAGTTTGTCGAAACCGAGTTTGTTGTAGAGTTCGATCTTGGCTTCAGCTTCGGGCGAGTAATCGACACCGTCGGCGCCGTAAATTTCCTTGCAGATGATCTCGATCTTTTCTTTGATCGGCAAGTTGACATCGTAGAGCTGCTTGAAGTTGCTGGGTTTCTCGCAGGCTGCGACGACGGCCTCGGCCAGGGCTTTGGCTCCCGCGCCGCCTTCCATCCAATGGCGGGACACGACTGCGTCCATTGCGCCGGCTTCGATTGCGGCCTTGCGGACCATTTCAACTTCAGCTTCGGTGTCATCCATGAAAGAGTTGACCGCCACAACCACATTCACGCCGTATTTCAAGGCGTTCTGGATGTGTTTGACCATGTTGGGTAGCCCGGCCTTGAGCAGTTCCAGGTTCTCTTCGGTGTATTCGGGCGCTAATGGTTTGCCAGCCACCACCTTGGGGCCGCCGCCGTGCATCTTCAAGGCGCGGACAGTGGCAACCAGTACAACTACCTGTGGGATCAGGCCGGAATAGCGGCATTTGATGCCGAAAAATTTTTCCATACCGATATCGGCCCCGAAACCGAGACTCGGTGACGACGTAATCGGCCAGCTTGAGGGCGATCTTGTCAGCGATGATCGAAGACTGGCCGGGAGCAATATTGGCAAACGGACCGGCATGGACAAAGGCGGGTGTGCCTTCCAGGGTCTGCATCAGGTTGGGCTTGATGGCGTCTTTCATCAGCACAGTCAACGCGCCCGCCACACCCAGGTCTTCAGCGGTGATGGCTTCGCCCTTCTTATTGGTGCCGATCACGATCTTGCCGAAACGCTCGCGCATGTCGGCCAGGTCGGTGGTCAGGGCCAGGATGGCCATGATCTCGCTGGCAACGGTGATGTCGAAACCGGTCTCGCGTTCGAAGCCCTTTTCATCCGGGCCTTCACCGATCGTGATGGTGCGCAGGAAACGGTCGTTGGTGTCGATCACGCGTCGCCAGGTGATGCTATCGGGGTCGATATCCAGGCGGGCAAAGCGGCTGCGCTCTTCGGGGGTCAGGTCGTTGGGGTCGGTCTTGTTAATGCCCAGCTTCTTTAAGCGCCGCAGCATGGAGGGGGAAAAGTGGCGCGAGCCATCCTTGTCAGGCGGGCACAAAGCGTTGAAGAGCTTCTCATCATCTTGTTTGGATTCGTGCATGACGCGCACATCGATCGCCGCTGCCAGCAGGTTGTTGGCGGCGGTGATGGCGTGGATATCGCCGGTCAGGTGCAGGTTGAAATCCTCCATCGGGATGATCTGGCTGTAACCACCGCCGGCAGCACCGCCCTTGATGCCGAAGGTAGGGCCCTGGCTGGGCTGGCGGATGCAGGTGACGACGTTCTTGCCCAGGTGCGCGCCCAGAGCCTGGCATAAACCGACCGTTGTGGTGGTCTTGCCCTCCCCAAGCGGGGTGGGCGTAATGGCCGTTACGTCGATGTATTTGCCATCCGGTTTCCCCTTCAGGCGGTCCAGGATTTCCAGTTTGACTTTGGCTTTGTAATTGCCGTAGAGTTCCAGTTCTTCCGGCAAAATGCCGAGTTCCTCGGCGATTTGCATGATCGGCTTGAGAGTTGCTTCTTGGGCAATATCAATATCCGATGGTACAGGGGTGCGAATCTTAAGTGGAGTTGCTGTGAATTTTCGAGTCATCTGTCTTCTCCCATGTTTGACGGATTAGATGTACCTTATATTGTCGACTATTTTAAAAAAAGAGACAATGGACAGACGTCCCCCGTTTTTGAAATTTTTGTCACAAACTTGATAATTTCAGGCCGAGAGCAGCGTTCCCAATGCCTGACCGTCCAAACTACGCTTGAGATTTCCGGATTCCTCGCCTGAAAATATGCGAATTTGTAGTGCCGGGATGGTCTGGACAAGGGTTAGCATTTGCTCGACTTTGCTAGACATTCCGCCTGTGACATCCGCGCCGTGCGAGCCGCCCACGCTTGAGCGGATCGATTCGAAGCTCACAGGTGTGATCCCCTCAACCAGTTTTGTGCGTGCGGGAAAGTCTGCCCAGACTCCCGCTTCCAGCCCAACCAGTAAAATGCGATCGGGGCGCAGTTCGCGTGCCAGATACAGCATCAGATCCTCTGTGGACAGGATTGTCCCGCCGCGAATTTCGTCGAAGATCACATCGCCGTAAATCACCGGTACTATCCCGACCTGGAGTGCAGTTCGCAGGGGATTCAGCTCCCAGGCTGCTACCCTTCCGTCACGGGCTGTCACATTGGCAGAAGGCGGAAAGGCGAGCGCGGGAATGCCGGCTGTGTGCAGGGCATCCATAACGAAGCGATTGAGCTTCGAGGCCTGATACCAAACCTCGGCAAACCCACGCCAACCGGATTCGTCGTGGACGCCCGCCCGGGTATTGTGCTCCTTGGCGGCAGTGTGCCCAAAGGAGCCGGAACCATGCCCGAGAACCAGGTGCATGTCCGGTTGAGTCTCGATCGCAGCGGCGATCTGGTCTGCCAGGTCGGTCAATTTATCCTGTCGCGGGGTATAAGGTCGGGTTTTGTCGGTGATCAACGACCCGCCAAGTTTGAGAAAGATCAGCTCGCTCATTGACTTTGTTTTACCACAATTCGGAGTTTTCTTGGTGCTATAATCAGCCCGATGGACATCCGTTCCGGTATACAAGCCGCGATAGCGATTGCCGTGGTAGGCGCATTCTTCAGCGCCCTGATTGGGTACCGATCCATCCGATCCAGCCGTACGATCACTTTCTTTCGTCTCAGGCAGCAGCAAACCATGCGCGGCTGGCGGCTGATCGGCTTGGCCGTCTTTCTGGCCATCTTGGGCATTGCCTTATCCCGTTTCGGCGAACCGGTGGCATATTCCTATTTTCCACCTTCTCCAACGGCAACGCTGACGCAGACTATAACCATTACCCCGTCGATCACGCTGACTCCGACCATTTCCCTGACACCGACGATCACCGATACCCCGTTGATCACGGATACCCCAACTTCGACCGGCACGCCGTTTCTGCCGCTGGCGATCGAGGCCTTGTTCGAGTCGTCAGTCACGCCCAATCCGGATGCGGTCTTCAGTCCCATCCAATTCTCAACCGAATATGATGGTGTGAATGCAGTTAACCCACAGTCTTTCTTCCAAAATCCAATCAAGCATATGTATGGCGTGTTTACCTATGACCAGATGCTCCCCGGTGTGCAGTGGACGGCTTTGTGGTTTCGCGACGGCGATTTGGTCCATTACGAAACCAAGCCCTGGGATGGGACGACCGGTGGTTATGGTTATACCGACTGGAACCCCGACCTATCCGAATGGCTTCCCGGCACCTATGAAGTGGAAATTTTTGTTGGCATGGACTGGAAAGTTATCGGTCAGTTCGTGCTGGAGGGGGAGCCCCCGACTGCCGTTCCGACGGCGACAGCTCCAGCGACTCGCACGCCAGCCCAGACACGCACCCCGACAATGCCGCCAACCCCCTCGCGGACAGCGACCCCGTCCCGCACCCCGACGATAACGAATACACCCCGTCCAACTGATACCAAATGGCCAACCAAAGCGCCCTAAGCTGGGTTGCGATCATCTGGTAAACTACACTTTTCGCTTACCTGTGTTGCCTCGAAAAAAGTTTGGAGAAGTTAATGCCCGAAAAAGCATTCCAGGATTATTACCCCGATAACCTTGCCCTGTGCTACGGATGTGGCCGCTTGAACGAGCACGGCCACCAGATCAAAAGTTTCTGGGATGGGGAAGAGACCGTCGCCCATTTTACTCCTGAGCCCTATCACATTGCCATTCCGGGGTACGTCTACGGAGGTTTGCTGGCTTCGCTGATCGACTGCCACGGTACAGGGACAGCTGCGGCTGCGATGCATCGCGCTGAAGGCCGTCCGATGGACAGCGAACCGGGCTTCCGCTTTGTAACTGGTTCGCTGCATGTCGATTATCTCAAACCTACCCCGCTGGGGATCAGTCTCGAGATCCGTGGACGCGTGAAGGAGATCCGGGGTCGCCGGGTGGTTGTCGAAGAGTGGATTGTGGCAAACGGGGAAATTACGGTACGCGGAGAAGTGCTCGCTGTGCAAATGCCGGAGAAGCTTCTCCCAAAATGAATCCAGGGATGGCCAAGCGCCATCCTTTTAGATTAGCTTTTGTCTCTGGCCGGCTGTCAGTATCTTGGCAATCTGGGCTGCCAGCCTGGCATTGTTGAGTAAAAGCGCCAGGTTGGCGCGCAGCGATCTCCCGCCGCTCAAATCCTTGATGGTTTCCAACAAAAAGGGCGTCAGCGCCTGCCCGTGAATTTTTTTCTCCTGTGCTGTAGCCGAGGCTTGACGCAGCCACGGGTCCATCTCGGATTTTGGGATTTCATCATCTTTCGGTACCGGTTGGGTTATCAAAATGCTACTTTTCATTCCCAACCCCCAGTGCGTCCGGGCGAACTCAGCGATTTCTTGTACTGAATCCAATCTGAGGCTGGTCTTCAAGCCGCTTTCCCGTGAAAAGAAGGCGGGAAATTCTTCAGTCTGGTAACCGACGACTGGCACTGCCACAGTTTCAAGATATTCCAGGGTTGCTGGTAAATCCAGGATGGACTTGGCGCCTGCGCAGACCACGATCATCTGTGTGTCGGCCAGGGCGTGCAAATCGGTTGAGACATCGAAGCGCGCTTCGTGGTGTACCCCGCCGATTCCGCCCGTAGCAAAGACTTTGATCCCGGCACGCTCGGCAGCGAACATGGTCCCGGCGACGGTTGTGCCCCCAGTGGCTTTTTTGGTAATTGCTGTGGCAAAATCCCTGCGGCTGATCTTGAGCGGGGCTGAGGCCTGCGCAAGCTTCTCGAGCTCTGCATCAGTCAGCCCGACATGAATATTTCCGTCCAGCACGGCGACTGTGGCCGGGACAGCACCCTGCCTGCGGATTTGCTCTTCCATGTCGCGTGCCAATTGCAGATTTTGTGGATCGGGTAGGCCATGTGTGATGACAGCCGACTCCAGCGCAACGATCGGCATTTGCATGCGTAAGGCGCGTTCGATTTCGGATGATTTAATTAGGGAATCAGGCATGTTTAGACCAGTAATTGGTCATAGAGTGCTTCGATGGAAAGGTTGGGGTAAACCGTTCCGGGATGTCGCAAAGTCAGGGAAGCCGATGAAACTCCCAGGCGGATGGCATCGTCCAGGTCAATGTCGTTAAGTAAGGCAAAGATCACAGCGGCCGACATGGCGTCACCAGCGCCGGTCGGGTCGACGATTTTGGTACGGATGGCTGGGATGTGTCCGTTCGTTTCGGAAGTTGCATACACCACACCCAATTCAGCCAGCGTGACCAGGGCAAATTGCACGCCCTGGTTGACAAGCGCTCGCGCTGCTGCCAGGGCATTTTTGCGCTCGGATGTATCGAAGCTGATCCCGGTCAGGATGCTGGCTTCATGGCTGTTTGGGGTAATCAAATAGAGTTTGGAGAGATGCGGTTTCAGTTTTTCCGTTAATTTTGACGAAGTAGGATCGGCGCAGATGGGGATTTTGGCTTTCTTGGCCAGACTCATTGCAGTCCGGAGGGTTTTCTCAGGCAAATTGGCGTCCACGAAAACCAGTCCGGCCGACTTAAATTTGTCCTCATGGTCTTTCAGGTAATCAGGGGTCAGCTTGGAGAGCAGTCGCATATCGTCGACGGCTAACTGCAGTCGGCCACGATTTGAGAGGATGGCCATGTAAAAACCGGTTGGATACTCGCTTGTTCGCAGCACGGCTGAGATATCCACACCAGACTTGGCTGTGTGTTCGAGCATCTCCTCGCCCCCGGGGTCGGTGCCAACCACCGTTATCAGGCTGACCGGCTGTCCGAGGCGCGCCAAATTCTCAGCAACATTGCGCGCCACACCGCCATATGATCGACGGATGCGGGCCGGGTTGGACGTTGCAGTATGCAATTCATCTTCGATGCGAGCGATCACATCAAGACCGGCTGCACCAATCACGAGCACACGCGTATCCGGGGAAACGTTGAGGTCGGTTGAAACCATTATCCTGCCGCATCACTAAGGGGATCGTCTGGGGGATGAATGTTGTACATTGCGATATCATCGATATGATCGATTACGGTATTAATCCAATCGGGAACTTTTTCGCCATTTTCCCTGATCTTATCACGAGAGTCACTCAGTTGACCACGGTAAGCCAGCAAAAGGTTACGCAATGTCATGGCATCGTTGAGCTTTTTTTGTTGAGCCGTGCGATAAATCTCCAGCGGGACTTCGTTGATTGAATCCAGGATGGCTTGCAGGCTGGCCTGGTCCTGGATTTCAGTGATCGAATCTTTGCTTTTTGCGGCCAGGTTATCCCGACTGATGCGCCAGGCTTCGAGGTGGCGTTTAGGGATGATTTGCTCCGGGGTGTGCCAGGTCCCAACGCCAATCCAGTGCAATTCCAGGCCCCGGTTTTTTGCTTTCTTTGTAAAGTCATCAGCGAAGGTGTTAAATAAATTAGTAATTTCGGGGCGCGGATGAAAAGCTGGTTTTTTCAACAGGTCCTGATTCGGGTTTGTTTTTAATTTTTCCTGTAATTCGTTAATACTTTGGACTTCGGGTTCATTTATGCTCGCCAGATATTCGCCTAATTGGTACCTGCTCATAAAATTACGCAATTCGGAGCGGATTAACGCTTTAACTGAATTTGACCAGGCTCTTTCTTTTTCTGATCCAGTTAGCTTGATCTTCTCTTTTGATACTTCGCGCGTTTCGCCGTAGACAATATTTTTCACCGCTTGGGTTTCGAATGGGTAAGGACGGGCAGACCTGGGTTTACGATTTTTTTCGTTGTCTCCACGCCAGATGCTAAATACCAGCCTAACATCTTGAGCTTCAATCAGAAGTCCGTCCGAACTGCGTTCCGTTACCTCAATTGGTTCTGGGAAATGATCCGGTAAATAGATTGCCTGGCGGAATCGCTCAAAACCTTCCAGGGTTTCGACGCCCTGAGGCTTATCCCCTGTGGGACCGATGATGTGAGGCCGTCCATCTGGGTGTTCAAAAAGGGCAACACTGTCGAGCTCAACCATCACATTTCCGGGTCCTCCGATCTTATAAATCGGGAAATCCTCGTGTTCTTTGGCAATGTCTCCTTGTTTGATGCGAAGCGTAGCGTAACTGCTGCCCAGCGCGGCACGCAAGATGAAATCTCGGGCGGTCTCAACATGATTGAGTTCAAAGATATCGTCGAGGTAGATCGAGGCCAATTGCAGTGCAAGGTAATATGGCAGCAGGATTAAAGGGAGGGCGCGTAGCGTATTGGGGGAGATTAGTGCTTTGAATGCAAGTGTAAATAATGCAATGACTGGATCTGAAGTATTTGCTGGATGAGAGCCAGGGTTGAAGATAGCAATAAAAAATGAGCGCAGGAGGTCGAGCCATTGATTGAGTGGAAAGGCACTCAAGCTAAAGAAGAAACCAGCAGCCAGGAGCAGGATGGTCAACATCGTAGCCCGCCGGTTCGCAGCTTTATGGGTGAGGGCAAATACCTTATTCAACAGGCAATCGATGAGATCACCCAACGTTTGAAAAAGGCGTTGTGCTTCCTGGCGCGAAGTTGTCCTGGAGGGCTTTGATGCAGGAGCTCTGTTCATTGCGGCTGACCGTTTTCGACCCATTGGATTAATTCAGTTAGTTCGTCTATCTCTGCACTTAAGCGTTGATGTAACTTATTGTTGCGGGTGATTTCTGTGCGGGTACTACGGACAAGCGAGCGGACGGTTTCACCTTTCGTCGGTAATTTGTCTCCGGAACTTCGGGACTTCTTGATCGCCTGGTAGAGGTCCTTGCAAACCGCTTCCAGATGGGTTTGCAGGGTTTGGTCTTTCCCTTCGATGATCTTGGCGAGTTGCAGCCGGCGTATGTGTTCTTGTTCGGATTTGGCTGTATCCAGCCAGGTGGAAGGCCAACGATTGACCAATTGTTCGTCGATCGATTGTTCGAACCGCAAACTGTTGATACTAACAGCAATTAGTCGCAGACCACGGTCGTGTAAAATTTTATTCTCGTGACTATCTAATAATTTAGGATCGGCTAGCGGCTGACCGTATTCACTGAGTTGATTGTATTTTTCGTTTTGTAGGCGTGTTTTGACCAAGCGAACGATGGTTTGCAGGCCTGTTTCCGGCTCATCATTTTTTTGTGCCTCACCACCAGTCTTGGCTGGTCGGTCTGCTACCACCTGAGATTGTGGTTTCGATTGGCCTTCGCAGCGTACGAGGAGATGCTCCACCCAATCGTTAAGACTGTGCAGCATCTCGGCCAATCCACCTTCCGGAGTTTCGGGCAAGCTGGAGAGAGTTGTGGCATCCAGACGGGCGGAGTCCTCGTTCGTCACGATAGTTGCATCGAGCGAGATCGTGCTGACTTTGAAGAGATCATCAAAAGTGAATTTGCTCAGGTATTCGCGCCACAGGTCAGCCACCAGTAAAGCGGGGAGCTCATTCCAGGCGACCGTGTACTTTGGCGTGTCTGGTTGCTGGTCAGGATTGATGCCCTGTCCGGCTACTGCCTTGTAAACCGGGTTTTCCTCCGTAAATTTTGTTTCTCGATAACCGAAACGTGAGCCGGGTTTGCCCTCCTTCTCAACCGGTTTGGCGTCTATCTTGAAAATTACTGTAATATTCGGGACAATTTCAATACCGTCACGAGTCAATGCACTGGTTTGGAGCCGGCGTGATTGAATTTGAGCGTATTCAGCAGCGGATTGCTTCTCGGATATTTTTAGAAAAGGGTTTTCATCTCCACGTGGCCCGAGACGCTGCATCTGCTTGTGCAGGTCCACTGTCCCTGCTACAAATTCATTGCCATTTGTGAAGACTACCCCGGGACCGACGACGCGTGTGAATTTGACGGCAGTGCGCAGGACTGCGCCGCTGGCCGTATTCAGCCAGATCACGCCGGGGCCGCGCTTTTTTTCCTCCCCTTCTCTTTCACGGATCATGCCATTTTCAATGAAAAGCGCCGGTCCATGTGCTCCGGACAGATAGGTGAGCAGACGGTCGATAATTTTCTGGCGGTCGGAGAATGTCTTTACAGGCAAGATGAATTGCGCAAAAAATGCCAACCAGATGAGCAGCCCGCCTCCAAAAAGGATTACATCCCAAATAAATCTAGTCTGGAATGTGGACCACCCTTGGATCTTATAGGTGAAATAAATATATACCCCCAACGCCACAAGGGTCCAAAAAACCATGCCCAACCAGGGGTTTTGGTAAAAACGTCTCTCCTCATCCATGTCGCTATGATTGTATAACAAAAATCTCGAAAACGGCAACCAAGTGGAACAATCTGTTAAAATCCGTGTTATGTTACGGATCGAATTTCACTGCCACACGATCTACTCCAAGGACTCGCTGACCTCCCCAGAAGCGCTGGTGGCGACCTGCCGCCGCAAAGGCATCGACAGAGTCGTTATCACCGACCATAATATCATTGCCGGGGCGCGAGCGGCTCAAAGCTTGGATCCGGAGCGGGTTATTGTCGGCGAGGAGATCATGACCACCGAAGGCGAAATCCTGGCAGCCTTTGTGAAGGAGGAAATCCCGTCTGGACTCACGCCTATGGAGACCATCCGTCGCCTTCGCGAACAAGGGGCTTTCATCAGCCTCTCCCATCCATTCGATGTTTTCCGGAGCGGACACTGGGAATTTGCGGATTTACTTAAAATCGCACCGCTGGTGGATGCGATCGAAACGTTCAATGCGCGTTGTTACTGGCCAGGATTCAACCGCCAGGCACAGGATTTTGCCCGCGAACACCAACTCGCCTCAACCGTTGGATCGGATGCGCATGCTGCCTTCGAGTTGGGGCGGGCTGTCCTTTTGCTACCACATTTTCGGGGAGCGGATGAGCTGCGGGCAGTTATCCGTGATGGACGGGCTGAAACGCGCTGGTCTCCTCCGTGGTTTCACCTTGTATCGCGTTATGCGACCCTGCGTAAGAAGCTCTCGAAAATCTAAATTTCCAATCCCAGCCATGACAATCTTGCGCCTATCAATGCAGACGTTAATATCTGCTCGATGAGTTGATCGAATAAATCTATAAAAGACCCCCGCAATTTTCGCAGGGGTCTTTTGACTAAAGCTATTACGGCTTGTTCTTTCCTGAACCACCCTGACCGGATGGGCTTCCCGTTCCGGGTTCAGGCGTTGTGAATGGCCCTCCGGGTCCGGCTTGATTTGTCGGTCCAGGCCCGTAGCCATTGCCCTCTCCATTTCCGTTCTGTACGGGCGGCTCCGGTGATGGCTGTCCATTCGGCCCGCTGGGACCGCCAGGCGGAATTTGAGTTTGCCCATAGCGATAATTTGATTGTAAAGCATTCCGAAAGCCTTGCGGATCAGTCTGGCCCTCGTCACACAAGCGCAGACGTTCCTGAAGCATGGCTCGTGTACGCTCCAAGATCGGGGTTGCATTGGCATCGGCGCGGGTCTGGAGCAAGGCCATTGCCTGTTCCTGGGTTTGTAAGCGTGTCTGGATGCGCTGTAGCACGACCTGCATGTCTGTGTCATTGAGTTTGGAAGCAGTTTGTAGGGCTTGCTGGATGTGCTGTTGCAACCTTATTTCGAGGCTTTCAGGCGGGACCTGACCTTGGTCGACCAGGGCAGCCATTTCCTGAGTCCGTTGTTGGGTCATCTGCATCAGCTGATTGATCTCGGCCTCCGGGTTGGATGCCAGGCTCAGGCGCGCGTCCTCCGTCCAGGTTTTGACCGCATACAGCGGCTGGTCGGGAAGTGCGTCCTGGGCGGCGTAGACTGTGGCTCCGGAGCCACCGAACAGTAAGGCCAGCGCCAGGGCGATTGACAGGATTGCATTCATAGATACCTCTCTTCCGAATGGTTTTGGTTTCCATCCTGTCTGACGTGCATTCGGGTCGAAGGATACGGCCTGGGACAAGAAACGGGCCCGCCCACGGGCAGCAGCCTGTGGGTCACGATCTTCTATTGGCAGGAGTTCGTCCAGCCACTCTTTCAATTCGGGGTCAAAATTGTTTTTGTTCATTTGTCACTCATTCTTGGTTTCGTCTACCTGTAAGATCCGTTTCAAGCTGGCGAGGGCGCGATGTTGTAAGGCCTTGACTGATCCGACAGGTTTTCTTAGCAACTGCGCAATCTCAGCAGTGTCCCAACCTTCCAGAAATTTGAGTACGATCACTTTTTGCTGGTCGGGTGTGAGCTTTTGCAAGGCATACCGCAAACGGGTTTGCCGAAGGCGGTGGATGGTGTGCTCTTCCGGAGAGGCCTCTGAACTGGAGATCCCTGGCCCGAGGTCGTCTTCTGGTGGTGGCTGTCGTCGATACAGGTCGACAATATGGTTGTGGGCCACGCGGTATAGGTAAGCCTGCAGGTAATTGCGAGGACCTTTATTTTTCTGCAAGGCTTGAAGGAAGCGGCTGAACGTCTCAGAGACACAATCCTCAGCCAGATGTTGATCACCGAGCAGGCGCATGGCGTACCGATACAATCCGGGGCTGTAAAGATCGTATATGGTCGCTAGGGCCTGATGGTCAAAGCTGCGGGCGCGTTCCAGTAATTCGATCTCCAAAGGACCTTTATTATCCATTAGGTATGACGGCTTTTTTCTATTGGGGATACGGCTTTAAAAGGCGAATTTATCATAGCATGAGTTTGTGAAGTTTAGTTATACTTTTGGTCACGTTTGTAATAAATTGATGACAAAACCCGTATCCACCGATAAAAATTGGCGTCAAATAAGATGAAACCAATCCTCGAAAGGAAAATCGATGAAAAAAGTATGCTTGCTTGGACTGATATTGGTGGTTGCCTTATTGAGCGTTTCGCCGGTCTTGGCAGCGCCAAATGAGGTACCAGGAGGGCCGAGATCTAATTTTGTGCTCTCGGGAACGATCACCAGCCTTGGCTTCGATACCGTTACCATCTGGGTGGTGGGCGGTAACTATCCCGTTCACCTTTATCGTGGTCAACAGCTAATAGTGACAGTTACAAGTTATACGCGTTATCTGTTGCAACAGGGTACCTACGCTGTGCCTATTTCTTTTGATACTTTGACAATTGGACAACCGGTCAGTGTGTATGGGACCTATGATAATGGCGTCTGGAGTGCCAACCGGGTTACGGTCGGCGCCCAGCTGCTCGGCTGTTTGCCATAGCGTTCTCCTCGGTTTTGGGTTGAGAAACGGGTCTCCTTGGAGGTCCGTTTCTTTAAATAGCTCCCTGTGTAGATTGTGCTAATAGAGGGGGGTTCCAAATAAACCACCCGCGTAATTATTCGCGCGGGTGGTTTATGATCGTAATTTTGCCAGCTTATTTCAGTACGGTACCTCTTGCTAATGTCCCGGATTGTGCTTCGACCATTCCTAGGCCTTCGGAATTGCGATTTTTCTCGACATTGAGGATCGCTGGCACAAAAAAAGCTCCTGCTCCCATCAGCAGTGTCAGGCTACCGCCGATCCAAAACCAAATGCGGATGCCCAGCCAGTCCGAAATGGGACCTGCTACCAGCAGGCTAAGCGGTGACATGGCCATGGCGGCACTCATGATCAGCGACATGACGCGTCCCTGCATATCTGGTCGCACCGTGGACTGGAGCAGGGCAAACAGCGGTCCGTTGGCGATTGGATTTGTGAAGCCGCTGATCAAATATCCGACAAGTGCCAGCGCGAACAAATTCGACGGTGCCATACCGACCAGCAGGACCCCCAGGCCGATACCGATGATCCCGCACAGCGAGGTGACGATTTTACTATTGAATCCACCCCAAATGCTCAATATCAATCCACCGGCGATTACTCCGAATCCCCAGACCGAATCCATCACACCGAATTGTAGCGCACCCAGCCCAAAGTGTTTGGTAACCAGCAAGGGCATCAGTGAGCCTGCTGGAGTGAGCAGGAAGTTGATCATGGTTGCCATGATCAGGATGGCCATCAAGCCAGGCCAGGCGCCAACATAAGCCAGTCCAGCGCGCACATCTTGAAGGAAGTTAGACTTCTCAGCCTCTGCCATCGGCTTGTCGCCGTTCATGCGAACCGGTTGCGGGATGGGGATAAAGAATAAGGGTGAGATTGCCAGGATGGCCGTTGTGATGTCAACGAACAGCACAGCTTGCATGGGCAGGATGGAAATCAACAAGGCGCCGGAGGGCGGGGCAATGATATTGACTGCCCCTTGCAGGGTCTGGTTCATGCCAGCCACGCGTGACAGGTGTTTGTCAGGCACCATCAGTGAAGTCGAGGCCTGCATGGCGGGGGATTGGAAGGCACCACCCAACGAGCGCAATGCCATGACCACATAAATGTGCCAGATTTGAACTTTCCCGGTGGCGAACAGGATCACTAATCCAAGCGTAACCAGAGCGACAAAGCCATCAGCAAGGATCATCACAATCCGACGGTTCCAGCGATCAACCAAGGCACCAACAAAGGGGCCTAACACGATTTGCGGTAGCATAGCCGCCAACGTAGCGGCCGCAAGAACAGTGGCTGAGCCGGTTTGTCGCGTTAAATACCAGACCAGCGCGAACTGCACCAGTGCGCTGCCAAAGAGCGAGAAAGCCTGCCCGCCCCAGACAGTAAAGAAGCGAGGTGCCCAACGATCGGGTAAGTAAGAATGGGTTTCGGAATCCATGTGACCAGTTCCTTCGATGTTTCCAAAAATTATGTTATTTCGCAATATTCTATCTAAATATTTAAATATTGTCAATATTATATTTAATAATATTTATTATAATATCAATAATATTGAATGAGGCGTTGATAAATAACAAGGCCGAATGCAAGAGCATTCGGCCTTGTGGTTCGCGTTGGGTGCTATTTACCCAGTTTTTTTCTGAAGGCCTCGGTTAGCGCCGGGACAATTTGGAACAGGTCACCGACCACGCCGAAGCGTGCCACCTTGAAGATGGGCGCGTCCGCGTCTTTGTTGATGGCTACGATGACCTTGCTGGTGCGCATCCCGGCCAGGTGTTGGATCGCACCGGAGATTCCGCAAGCAATGTATAGATCGGGCGTAACTACCTTGCCTGTCTGGCCTACCTGGTGTGCGTAGGGGATGTAACCGGCGTCCACGGCTGCGCGTGAAGCACCGACCGCAGCTCCCAGAACGGACGCCAGTTCACTGACCAGCTTGAAGCCTTGCTGCGCGCGCCAGATTTCGGCTTCTTTCTCGTCCAAACCGTCGGGTGGTGTCAGGTTAGGATTATTGGAGGTACCGCGTCCGCCGGAAACGACCACGCCTGCGTCGGTCAGACTGACGCCACCCTCGGCGGTTGTATACCCTTCCACCGTGGTCTTCGCTTCGGTCTCTGCGCTGACCTTGGTCAGGGTGCCGGATTTACCGGATTGCTGTTCAGGGCGTGGGAATGCGCGCCCGCGCAGGGTAACAATTTGCGGTTTGGCTGAACAGGCAGTTTTTTCGAGCAGCTTGCCGGCGTAAATCGGGCGTGTGGCGATGACCTTGTCTCCATCGACTTCCAGCCCGATCACGTCCACCAGAACGCCGGTTTTTAGGTCGATGGCAGCCATGCCGGCCAGTTCCCGCCCGCGAGTTGAGGTGGGCAGCAGGATCACGTCCGGGCTGTGTTCCGTAGCGAGCTTGGAAAGCGTCGCTGCAAAGGGTTCAGCCCGGTAATTTTCCAGAGCGGGATCCTCGGCCAGCAGTACCTCGTCCGCGCCGAATTCGAATGCAGTCCTGGCCAGCTGCTCGACCCCCGAACCGAAAATTACAGCTGTGATCGAATTGCCGAGTGTCTTGGCTGCACTGATAGCTTCCCAGGAAGCGGGCAGGGCTTCGCCCTTGAAATGGTCGATGTATACCCAGGTTTTCATAGTACTTTCTCCGCGATAATCTTGTCAGCCAGCTTCTCGGCGATCTCCTCAGGGCTGCCGCCCTGGATGATTTCACAGGTAACTTCGCGGCTGGGTGGGTTCATGATCTCGGGCCAGGAGACAACCGCGGCCGGGGCACCTAGACTCAGGTCGGCCAGTGACCAGACTGGAATTTCGGCGCGCGAGGCCTTGCGGATACCCATGAATGAGGGATAACGCGGCTCACCGAAATCCTTGACCACGCTCAACACTGCGGGCAGGCTGGCGCTGACGGTTTGACGGCCTTCCTCGATGGAGCGCTCGACTTTTGCGCTGCCTCCATCGACATTGATAATCGCTGACAAACCAAGCATTGGCCAACCGAGCACGCGCGCGGTCTGGGCCGGGGTGATGCCAGCATCGCCATCGATAGCCTGGCGGCCGAAGAAAGCCAGGTCCACGCCACCGACTTTTTGAATGGCTGAAGCCAGCACCTGGGCGGTTCCGGCTGTGTCAACACCGGTCAGGGCTTCGTCGGAGATCAGGATCGCCGAATCACAGCCCATGGCCAACGCATGTTTGAGAGCTTCTTTGGCGCTTTCGCCGCCCATACTGATGGCGATCACCTCCCCGTCATGCGCTTCCTTTTGCTGAAGCGCTGCTTCAACAGCATATTCGTCCCAAGGGTTGATCACCAGCGGTGATTCTCCCCAAGAAACTTTCCCATCCTCGGCGACGACTTTGGCAGCCGAATCGGGTACTTGTTTGATACAGGCTACAATTTTCAAGGTACTCCTCCTTTTTGATGAAGGTTAATTTTGCCCATCCATGAAGTTCGGTTTGAGTTTTTTTCTTTATTTTGTTCTCAAGAAACTAATTTAAAACTCCAAGAAAACAAGCGTGATTGGCACAGTGCAAAGGGTTAAACGATCCCAAACTGCCGAAGCAATTTTCCGGTTGAAAGTTCGATCTCACAAGCATGACCAGTGTTAGCATAGGCCAACAGGGTATAGCCGTCAGCATTCAACATGACCCGCGTATAGTGTGCTCTTGGTTCAGGTGTTTCGGCTCGCCAGACCATATCGCCGTTTTCTTTTACGCAATAGAGGTTCGAAATGTCGCTGGGAAAATCGAAATAATTTTCCAGGATGATCATACCAATGATCGTCGGAATGGTTTTCTCAATTTTTGTGTGTAAAGGTTCGACGGCCATTGTCTTATACCTTCTTGTAGAAGCTTGAGCCTACTGCAGGTCTGCGCACAAACCTTGCTTGCGGACTAAGATTGCCACTCATCAGGATCATAAGCAGGCATCTCGCAACGCAGAGGTTTGTCTGTGCGTTCACCGAGAGCGTAACCGGCCTGGATCAGAGTCTGGACCTCGCTACTGCCTTCGTAAATGATCGCCCCGCGGCTGTTGCGCAGGTAGCGTTCCACGTCATACTCGTCGCTGAAGCCATAGGCGCCGTGGATTTGAATGGCATCATCCGCAGCGTGGAAGGAGGCTTCTGTGGCGAATTTCTTGGCCATGGATGTCTCCAGTGTGTTGCGTTCGCCCCGGTTCTTGAGCCAGCCGGCTTTGAGATATAGCAAGCGAGCAATCTCATAATCTTGTGACATGCGTGCAATCTTTTCCTGGATCAGTTGATATTGTGAGATTGGTTGTCCGAAGGCTTCACGTCCCTCGGCGTATTTGGTACTTGCCTCCAGCGCTGCGCGGATGATTCCGGTCGCACCCGAGCCGACGGTGTAGCGTCCATGGTCGAAAGCGGACATGGTGACCTTGAAGCCCTCGCCCTCTTCCCCGATGCGATTCTCCTCCGGAACTTTGACATCAGTGAAAGATATCCATCCGGTTGAACCAGCTCTTACTCCCAGCTTGCCGTGGATGTCGCCGGTCTTGATACCGGGCGAATGCAGATCTACCAGAAAAGTGGACAGGGCCGAGGTACGTTTCTTGGAATTGGGATCGGTCACTACAGTGACCATGGCGTAGTCGGCTTTGGTCGCCAGAGAAATCCACATTTTTTCGCCATTCAGGATGTAGTGATCGTTCTCCTTTTTGGCGTTGGTGCGCATGGCAGCTACGTCTGAGCCCATTCCGGGTTCGGTGAAAGCTCCGCAACCAATCTTTTCACCTTTGGCCAGCGGCACGAGGAATTTTTGTTTCTGCGCCTCGGTACCCCATTGCAACAGGGTCAAACCACAAAGTCCGGTATGGACCGACATAGCCACTCGTAAGTGGGTATCGACTGCTTCGAGTTCCTCGCAGGTCAACCCCAGGGAGATAAAGTCCATTCCCTGACCGCCGTACTTGACGGGAAAACAAATACCCAGGATGCCTAGTTCGCCCATGCGATCGAGCACCCAGGGGATATGCTCCTGCTTGCGGTCGAATTCCTTTATCACTGGGGCAACTTCTTTTTGGGCGAAGTCGCGCACCATTTTTTGCACCATCAAATGCTCTTCGGAAAGGGCGAAATCCATATATTCGACTCCGGGAAAGGGAAATTTCTCTAATTATATTCTATTATACCAAACAACCGACCGGTCGGTAGGGTGAGTAATTAAAATAAAAAATGCCCGACGCATGTGATTTTACGTCGGGCTCAGGAAGCATGCGTATCGATCATTTGTGATCAATCCCCATGCTGCTTAACTCATCTGGATTGTATTGCGCGAGGAACAGATCCACACTGGCCAGAATGGTGAGCAGGATTGCGACTACGGCTGCGATAATCCACATAGGAGCCTCCTTTCTTACTATACATAACGATTAATAATGCTAAAAGTTACACAATTTACCAAGGTGTAAGGTACCTGCAATATAATTGAGACGCTGGCAAGCATTTCTTTGTTCCCAGCCTTTAAGGTTGACAAAACTGACGTTTCGGATACAATACAAACCGCACGCCGAAGTGGCGGAATTGGCAGACGCGCTACGTTCAGGGCGTAGTTCCCATTAGGGAGTGAGGGTTCAAATCCCTCCTTCGGCATCCAAGAAGCCCGCTAGAAAGCGGGTTTCTTTATTTTAATTAAACCAAGTTTGCGGTATAATTGGGGAGTAACTTTGTGAAATTATAGTCAGGGTACTTTAGCACCAAGACGCGAAGTCACAAAGAGTTTAGTCTTCTTCGTGTCTTGGTTTTTTTGTGATAAGGCACTCTTTTTGATTAACTCCAAGAAGGAATAGCGATAGATGGAAATCGGTACTGTTCAACTAGTTGATATCGATTCTCAAATGCGCTCGGCGTATCTGGATTACGCCATGAGCGTGATTGTGGCGCGCGCCTTACCGGACGCGCGGGACGGGCTGAAACCGGTTCATCGGCGCATCTTGTACGCTATGTCGGATTTAGGACTGCGCTCGAACAGCGCTTTCAAGAAATCCGCCCGTATTGTTGGCGAGGTACTGGGGAAGTATCACCCGCATGGGGATGCTGCCGTTTACGAGACGATGGCGCGCCTGGCGCAGGATTTTTCAATGCGCTATATGCTGGTAAGCGGTCAAGGCAACTTCGGCTCGATTGACGGTGATGCCCCGGCGGCCATGCGTTATACCGAAGCCCGGATGGCCAGGCTGGCCGAAGAAATGCTGGCTGATATCGAGAAGGACACCGTCGATTTTGGCCCGAACTTCGACGATTCGCTCGAAGAACCACTGGTCTTGCCGTCACGTATTCCCAATCTGCTGATGAACGGGACCTCAGGGATTGCTGTCGGGATGGCAACCAACATCCCACCGCACAATTTGCGCGAATTAGCCGAAGCTATCATTAATTTGATTGAAAACTACGATCGGATGGATGACATCCTGGTCTCAGACCTGATGAAGTTCATTTCTGGTCCGGATTTCCCAACCGGTGGCATGATTGTTGGCAAGGAAGGCATCGAACAAGCTTATGCGACCGGGAAAGGCCGCATTGTCATGCGCGGAATGGCCCATATCGAAGAGGCCAAGAGCGGGCGCTTCCAGATCGTCATCACTGAAATCCCTTACCAGGTCAATAAGACCAGTTTGATCGAGCATATTGCTGAACTGGTACGCGGAGACAAGATCGATATGATCTCTGATTTGCGTGACGAGTCTGATCAGCGTGGAATGAGCATCGTGATTGAACTAAAACGCGGCGCCCAACCCAAAAAAGTGCTCAACCAGCTTTACAAGTACACCACCCTCCAGTCCACCTTCGGCGTTCAAATGTTGGCGTTAGTGGATGGAGAACCGAAATTGCTCTCACTCAAGAGAGCGCTTCAAATCTTCATCGACCATCGTCAAACGGTGACCGTCCGGCGTAGTAATTTTGAATTGGGAAAGGCGCGTGCACGCCAGCATATTCTGGATGGTTTGCTGATTGCGCTGGAAAACATCGATGCTGTGATTCAAACGATCCGCGCATCTGATGATGCTGACGAGGCCAAAGAACGCCTGATGGCTCGCTTCAACCTGAGCGATGTCCAAGCCCAGGCGATCCTGGATATGCAGTTGCGCCGTTTGGCTGCACTTGAACGTAGCAAGATCGAAGAAGAGCACAAACAAGTGCGTGAACAGATCGAATATCTGGAAGATCTCTTAGCGCATCCCAAGAAAATCCTTGCCCTTATTCAAGACGAGATGAAGGAATTGTCCGAAAAGTACGGCGATGAGCGCCGTACGCGCATTGCTTTGGATGCCAAGGAAGAACTCAGCGAAGAAGATTTGGTCCATGATGAAGCTGTCCTGATCAGCTTGACCGATCGTGGGTATATCAAACGTACAGTGGCGACGGCATTCCGCTCACAGGGCATTGGTGGTAAGGGCGTAATGGGCCATACCACTCGTGACGAAGACGAGGTCCTGATTGTACTTCCGGCACGAACGCTGCACACTGTCTTGTTCTTCACAGACAAGGGCAAAGTCTATTCCGAAAAAACCTACCAGATCCCGGATGCGGGTCGCACGGGAAAGGGCATCCCCATCGTCAACGTATTGGCGCTCGGACCGGGAGAACGGATTACGGCCGCTATTTCTGTAGCGGATTTCAATGAGGCCTCATACTGCACCCTGGCTACCGTCAAGGGTCGCATTAAACGCGTCGACCTTGCCGAGTTTGCGTCCGTGCGTCCATCCGGCCTGATTGCAATGGGTCTTGATGATGACGACGAACTTGGTTGGGCACGTTTGACCAGTGGAAAGGACGAGATTATCATCGTTACCGAAGGGGGACAGGCACTGCGTTTCTCCGAAACCCAGGTCCGCTCCATGGGTCGTCCTGCGGCTGGTGTAACCGGTATTCGCCTGGCAAAAGGTGACAAAGTCACCACCATGGAAGTCATCGAGCCAAATGGTGCGCTGTTGACCGTCACCACCGATGGCTACGGTAAACAGACTCCCCTTTCGGCTTATCCGGCGAAGAACCGTGCCACCGGTGGTGTGGCTACGATTGACAGGAAAGCTCTGCCAATTGTTGGCAAGATCGTTGCGGCACGCGTTGTCCAAAAATCTGATCAAATCACACTGATTTCTGCCAATGGTGTCGTGATCCGTTTGAAGGTCAAGGAAGTCAAGGTCTCGGGGCGCGCCACACGAGGCGTGCATTTAATGCGCATGCATCAGGGCGATAACGTGGTGGCCGTTGCACGAATTGCAGCGGAAGACCTGAAACGTGCCGGCGCCGACATAAATAGTGATTTGAATGGGGACGAAAAAGCTGCTCCAGAGGAGCAGCCGCCTTCAGATTAGATTAAATAAAAACTCCCGCGTTTGCGGGAGTTTTGCTTTAGAAGAGCATAAATCGTCCGGTTACGAGCAGGGTCATCGTGCCGAGAATACAAAAAGTGATCATCAACATTACCGCGATGACAAAACGCTGAACCGGCGTCATACCCAGGAAATTGCCCGAATACGAGCGCCTGAATTTGGGGGTGGAGGGTTCTTTTTCGTCTCCCTGGTCCTCCAGGAAATCGGGAAACTCGTCTTCGAAAAATGGGGAGGATGATGAATCGTCACGGAGATTATCAAGCATGGTTCACCTCGTGGGTAAAGTATATCACGCAACCCTGTTAAATGGCCGCAGGTGGACTTCCCCAACACGTACTATGCTGGCTTCATTTCGACTCAAGCGCAATCGCAAACCGCCGTCCGTTTCCAAGCCTTCGATCTGACCGATGAGCGACGTGTCGTTCCCTCTCCAGATCTGAACCGTCTCTCCCTTGTAGGCCAAGGCTGCTTCCCAGGCAAAGATAAAGGTCTTTGTTCCCAAGTGCTGACGCCAGTCAATTATACCGGCTAGGATGTCGTGTAGGACCTGGATGCGTTCCGGGGCCTTGCCGAGCGCTTCTTCCAGGCTGGTGGCAGGAAATTGCAACTCCTCCGCGGCTGGGAGGGCGGACTTGAGAATATTGACACCCATGCCTAACACGAGAGATTCGATCTGCCCCCCAACCCAGGCGGTCTCTACCAGGATTCCGGCTGCTTTTTTGCCATTCAGCAGGACATCATTCGGCCATTTGATCTGGGCAGGAAGATTGTATTTATTAAATGCTTGCACCAGCCCCACAGCACCTAAACCGGTGAATAGCAATGGAATGACTTGTTCGGTCGTCGACGGATGCAGGATCAGACTTAACGCCAAGCCTGAATTGGGCGGCGTGGACCACTTACGCCCTGCGCGACCACGCCCTGCAGTCTGTTCGTCCGCAATGACCAGGGAGAAGTCCGGGGCAGATTGGTGGGCCCAGGTCAGGGCTAAATCGTTGGTCGAACCGACCTGGGCGAAATAACGGATTTCGCCCAGGGGTAAGTCGGAGAGTCGCTTTTGCAGGGAAAGTTGGTCCATATTGAAGAATCAAAGACCCTCAGGTTTTATTCAAACCTGAGGGTCTACTGAGTTATGGAAGTACGTACCAGGGGTTGATAAAACCACCATTTTCGCGCACCTCAAAGTGCAGATGCGCGCCGGTCGAGTTACCAGTGCTGCCAGCCAGACCGATCAATTGTCCGGCATAAACGGATTGGCAGACACTTACATTAATCTGGCTCAAGTGGGCATAGAGGGTTGAATACCCGTTGCCGTGATCGATTTGGATCACGTTGCCGTAACCATAGTTGTAGCCGCCTTGTGCCATGGTTACCACGCCGCTGTCTGCCGCGTAAATGGCGGCACCCTCACCGGCGGCGATGTCGATGCCCAGGTGACCGGCGTAGTAGTCATTACCGGACAGGTAATGATTATCTGCCGGCCAGACGAAGGCGCCCGAGCCGACCGCACCACTACCGCAGGCACTTCCGTTAACATTGGCAGTACCCGAGCTACCGCGTGCAACGGTTGGGATCAACCACTGAACAAATTCGCGACTCCCACCCGGGACCATGACCCAGGTGCCGGGTTTGATATCCGGATTGGTCAAATCGATGTTGTTGCCCGGCCAGTTGATAATATCATCGGGAGTGGCCTTGAATTCCTTAGCAACCGAGTCGAGTGTATCGCCATCTTTCCACTTGTAATAAATGCCGTCAGTCGGTGGGACTTTGAGTTCCTGACCGGGGCGCAAGCTATCTGGGCTGTCCTTGAGCACGTCATAATTCGCCCAGAGCAAGGTTTCGGGTTTAATTTTATACTCTTGTGAAATATGAAAAACCGAATCACCGCGCGACACAGTGTATTCGATGGCATCGTAGCGCGGTTTATCGGCTGGGATTTGGGTCTTCAGTTCGATATGGCGGGAGATTGCATCCAGCGCGTTGGAAGCATTCGTCAATGGCAAACTGATGGATGGCGCAGACTGACCCGGCTTGGCTGTTGCTTCCGGTTGTAAAGCGGCAGCGTTGGCGGAGGATTGTTTCCACCATAAGGTCGATCCGACCATGCCTGCTACGACGACGAGTGTTACTCCCCAACTGATAACAGTAAAACTGTTTTTCTTTATAAAGTTTATGAACTTACCGATCATTGTTCTTCCGTTAGATTTTCCAGGAACTCCTGAATGGTTTTTGCCCGATGCATACGTTGGATGATGGCTTCGGTTGCTACGGCCGCATCCATGCCTGCGCCTTGCGGCGGCGGCGAGATCATTTGGATGTACATGCGGCGCATCAGCCAGACACGTTGAAGCAAGTCCGGACCGAGCAGTAATTCTTCCCGGCGGGTGGACGAACGTTCGATATCCAGGGCAGGGAAGATACGGCGCTCTTGCAGGCGGCGTGAAAGGTGCAGCTCCATATTGCCGGTGCCTTTGAACTCTTCGTAGACCACGTCGTCCAGCCGGGAGCCCGTGTCAACCAAACAGGTTGCGATGATTGTTAAAGATCCGCCTTCCTCGATATTACGTGCTGCGCCGAAGAAGCGTTTAGGTGGGTAAAGTGCCGAAGGATCCATACCACCGGAAAGCGTGCGCCCGGAGGGGTTGACCACCAGGTTGTAAGCACGCGCAAGACGCGTAATGGAGTCCATCAATATTACCACGTGGCGACCGATCTCCACCAATCTCTTAGCTCTGTCTAATGCAATCTCAGCGGTGCGGACGTGCGAGGTGACCGGCTCGTCGAAAGTGGAGGCGATCACTTCGGCATCCACCGAGCGGTCCATATCGGTGACTTCTTCAGGACGTTCGCCGATCAGGGCGACCATCAAATTGACATCGGGGTATTTGGTTGAGATCGAATTGGCGATTTGTTTCAGGATGGTGGTTTTACCTGCCTTGGGCGGTGATACGATCAGGCCACGCTGGCCGCGGCCGATCGGAGCGATCAGGTTGATCAATCGCGGAGCTAAGTCTGGGTTGCCGGGTGTTTCCAAGTCGAAACGCACATCCGGGAAAATAGGTGTCAGGCTCTCGAATGAAGGCCGGCGACGGGCTTCTTCAGGATCCTGGCCATTGACTGATTCTACTTTGAGCAAGCCGAAGTGCCGCTCCGATTCGCGCGGCGGGCGTACGTGTCCGATGACCAGGTCACCATTGCGTAAGTCAAAACGCCGCAACTGGGCTTGTGAAACGTATACATCTTGGTCACTAATGCGATAATTTTCGGCGCGAAGGAAACCAATGCCTTCGCTCATGATTTCGAGAATTCCCCCGCGGATTTCAATACCTTCTTTTTCGGCTTCTGCCTGCCGGATGTGGAGGATCAAACTCTCCTTTTTCATGCGGTTGGCATTCGGCACGTTGAGGTCCCTGGCCGATTGACGTAGCTTTGCCAGGGGTTCGTTTTCTAGTTCTAGAATTTTCATGTTAGGTTCTCGACGCTCGTTAGATTTGGAGTGATTCGACGTGAAAAAATGACGCCAGTGCCCCCACGGTCACAGGCAGGGTTACCAGATTGGTTGTGTTAAGCAGTAGGGCGATGTTTCCAATTGAATTGCAAGGTCGTCTACGCGGGCTAAATGGCCCAACTGACAGACGTTTTGAGGATACTTTTATCGCAGGGGAGTTGACCGCATTATAGCACGTTCGTTTGTAGCCTGCAAGCGGAAATTACTGTTCCAGGATTCGATTTTGCAGCTCCCACATGTGCCGGTATAGCCCGCCCTGTTCCAGCAGTTGGGCATGCACGCCGCGTTCGACCACTTGCCCATGATCGAGCACCAGAATTTCGTCCATGCTTTCCAGACCGACCAGCCGATGGGTGACCAGCAGGGCTGTCCGTCCCTGCATCAGATCAAAGAGGGTATCCAATACTCGTTTCTCAGTGATTGGATCGAGATTAGCGGTCGGCTCATCCAGGATCAGGATGGGCGAGCCCTTGAGCAGGGTGCGGGCAATCGCCAATCGCTGGCGTTCGCCGCCGGATAAGCGTAAGCCCTGTTCGCCGATGAGGGTCTCGAATCCCTGGGGCAGGCGCTGGATAAATTCGTAAATCTGGGCTTGGCGCGTCGCGTGTTCGAGTTGTTTGATGGATGCCTTGGGTTGGGCCAGCTTCAGGTTTTGCCCGATGGTTGTATTGAAAAAATACGAGTTCTGTGAAACGATCCCGATCATCAGACGCACGTCTGATTGCGCATAAGCATTGAGAGGCTCTCCATCGAGCAGGATTTCTCCTTGGCGATATTCCCAGAATCGAAGCAACAGGTTGATCAAAGTGGATTTGCCGGCCCCGCTTGGACCCACGATGGCGAGATGCTTGCCGCTGGGCAAGTCGAAACTCAGTCCATCGAGCGCTGGCGGATCGGACTCCTTGTAGGTGAAGCTCAGGTCTCGAACCGACAATGCCCCCGAACGAGGAGTTGTCAGCGGTAAGGGCGGATCGCTGACTGCGGGCTGTGCGTCCACCACGTCGAACAGTCGGCGGGCAGCCTCGCGTGTGCTCATCCACATTTGAGCGGCCAGGGGTAGGGGATTAACGGCTTCGAAAGATGCAAGTGTGACCAGTGCTAGGGTCGCCAGAACGAGGCCTTGGATTCGACCAGTTATTACCAGTGGGATGGCCAATACGATCACAGCCAGCATACCCAGATTTGGCAACAGGACGGTCAGGGCTGCGTTGAATCCAGCAATCAAGGACAATTGCTTTTGGGATTTTGCGTAGCTTCTGCCGGTCCTGACGATTTCGCGCAGTTGACTGGTACCGCCTCCGAAGATCAGCAGGTCGGCTAATCCTTGCACCCCATCGACCAATTGCACCTGCATTTCAGCTCGGTCGTTGACCAGGTCCGATGCCGGGGTGCGGCTGAGCCACTGGATCAAGATCGGTAGAAATAAACCAATACCCAGCAAAAAGCCCAGAAGCACGAGAGCCAATTGCGGTGCGAATGATCCGAGCAGCCAGGCGGTGCCAAGGGCGACCATGACCGCCACCAGCGGCGGCGCGACGACACGTATGTAGAAATTCTCCAGCGTTTCAATATCGGAGGTCACCCGGCTCAAGAGGTCCCCGCTGCGATATTCCAACAGGCGTGCCGGGGCAAGCGGTTCGAGCTTTTCATAGAACCAGATGCGCAAACGGGCCAGCAGGCGGAAGGTGACGTCGTGGGTGGTCAGGCGTTCCAGATAGCGGAAAACTCCGCGGCTTATCCCGAAGAAGCGCACACCCACGATGGCAATTTCAAGATCGGCGATGGATGGGTGCAGGGCCGCAGCTGAGATCAGCCAGGCCGAGGTGCCCATCAAGGCGATATTGGAGCCGATGGTCAGCGTACCTAGCAGGATGGAAAGCAGCACCATGTCCCATGAGCCTTTCAAGAATGAAAACAGACGGGGCATGCTGTGTGGTGCGGAGCGGGCAAAGCTCATTGATTGGGTTGGAGATTGCAAATCTAAAGCGGAGGGTTCTGTGTGTTTAGCCGGCATCTGGGTGGGTAACTCAAGGCTTTTTCCCTTCAAGGCGCTGACCATTTTTGCATACGCGCCTTTTTGGGCGAGCAAACTTCCATGCGTACCTTGCTCGATGATGCGGCTATTATCGATGACGATGATCTGGTCAGCTTGATAAACGGTGTTCAGGCGGTGCGCGATGGTAATCACGGTGCGTCCTTGCCTCAAGCGCCGCGTTGACGCTTCCAGCAGGACTTCGTTTCCGGGATCAAGGCTGGAGGTCGGTTCGTCGAGGATCAGCAGGGGAGCGTTTTTCAAGAAGGCGCGTGCCAGGGCAAGCCGCTGCGCCTGTCCACCGGAAAGACGCCCACCGCCCTCGCCGATGACCGTCTGGTAACCCTGGGGCAGTGAAAGGATGAAATCATGCAGGTTTGCCATTTGGGCTGCATCGATCAATTCCTGCATACCTGCCTCTGCTTGGCCCAGACGCAGGTTGGCGGCGATCGTGTCGTGAAACAGATAAGGACGCTGTGGCACCCAGGCGATCAACCTGCGCCAATCCTCGAGCGGAAATTGCTCGAGCGGTTCGCCATCTATGCTGATCAGACCCTCCTGCGGCTGGATGAAGCGCAGCAGAAGATTCGCCAGCGTGGATTTACCTGCGCCGCTTTTACCGACCAGGGCCAGGTGTTGGCCGGAACGGATCTGTAAATTGACATTTCGCAATGCCGAAACAGCCTGATTGGGATAAGTGAAAGAAACCCCGGAGAATTCGATCCGTGCGAAGCTGCCCTCGGGTCTCGGAGGTTGGGAAACCGAGACGTGAGCATCGTTTATCGAAGCGCGATGGCTGGTGGGAGTATCCAGAATCTCAAAAATTCGCCGCGCAGCGCTGGTTCCGGCCATGCCGGCATGAAAGCGCAGTCCCAGCATGCGCAATGGCAAATAAAACTCCGGAGCGAGCACCAGCAGGAACAGCGCCTCTTGAAAATCCATCCTGCCGTACAACAAGCGCAGTCCGATTTCGACTGCCACGATGGCGGTGCCTAGGGTGGCGATCAGTTCCAAAGCCAACGCTGATAGAAACGTAACCCGCAGCACGCTCATAGTCGTATCGCGGAACTGTTGGCTGACCTGCGCGATGCTGCGCGTGTGTGCCTTGGACTGGCCGAAAAGCTTAAGCGTGGTCAGCCCTTGCAGGCTGTCCAGGAAGTGTGCCGAGAGGCGGCCAAGGGTTTCGTACTGACGCTGGGTGACGATTTCCGCGCCCTTGCCGATCAGGTACATGAAGAGCGGGATGAGCGGTGCGGTCAGCAGCAGGACCAGGCCGGAGAGCGGGTCAAGCGGAAAGACAAAAACCAGGATGGAGAGCGGTACCAGCGTCGAGACGGCCAGTTGTGGCAGGTATTGACTGAAATAGGAATCCAGCGCCTCGACCCCCTCTACAACGGTTGCGGTCAATTCCCCCGTGCGTTCGCCGCGGCTGAAAGCTGGACCAAGGTCCAGGAGGTGGGTGAAGAGCCGCTCACGCAGGTCGCTCTTAATCCGCACTGCGATGGCATTGGCGCTGACCTCGTTGATCCAGGCCAGGAAAGCACGCCCACCGATGATGAACAGGAGCAGCCGCAGCCATGGTATGACTTGGATGAGTGACCTGCTGGCGAGAAAAACGCCATCGATGGTGAGGCTCAGGTACCAGGCCTGGCCAATAGTCAGGAATCCGGCCAGAAATCCGGTCAGAATCGTGATGGTCAGTGCCAGGCGGCTGTCACGGGTCAGGGATATCAATCGGCGGTGCATGACTGAAATTATTTAAGAAGATCGGGGCACGAACCTTCGTGCCCCGATGACAGATTGGGTATCAGGTTAGTACGTCAATGTCTTGGGGTCGGCCGTAATGCGTTTGCGATAGACCCAGTACGAGTATCCCTGATAAAGCAGGATCAGCGGCACAAAGATCAGCGCCACGATGGTCATGACCTTGAGCGTGTAAGGACTGGAGGAGGCGTTGTAGATCGTCAGGCTCCAAGCCGGGTTGAGGCTGGAAATCATCACGCGCGGGAACATGATCATGAAAGCCGTGGTCACGGTCAGAATAATCGTCAGACCGGTCATGCCGAAGGCCCAGCCGTTCATCCTGCGACTGAGGAAATAACCCGCCAGCAACAAGGCGATGATTCCGCTGATCGGGATCACGCCTGGATTGACTCCCAGGCGAGCCAGGATGTCGGTATAGAAGTAGGTTCCTACCAGCATCAACACTGTCAGGATTAGGACCACAACCCAGACGCGTCGCGCGAAGCTGTGGAAGCGTTCGGTAATTTCGCCGCTGATTTTTAGGTTCAGGAAGATCGCCCCATGCAGCAGGAAGGTGGAAATGGTCATCACACCGCCCAGCAAACCGTAAGGGTTCAGCAAGGTCCAGAAGCTGCCGGTGTAATTCATATTGGCGTCAATGGGTACGCCCTTGGCGAGGTTGGCAAAGGCTACCCCAACCAACAGGGCAGCCAGGGCGCTGCCGGTAAAAATACACCAATCCCACAGGCTGCGCCATTTCGGGTTGGAATCCTTGCTGCGGAATTCGAAAGCCACACCGCGCATGATCAATGCCAGCAGCAGCAAGAACATGGCCGGGTAGAAGCCGCTGAAGAGGGTCGCGTACCAGTGCGGGAATGCGGCAAAGGTCGCGCCGCCAGCAGTCACCAGCCAGACCTCGTTGCCATCCCAGTGCGGGCCAATCGAGTTGATGATGACGCGGCGCTGGTTGTCATCTTTGCCCAGGAAGGGTAACAACATGCCGACACCGAAATCGAAACCTTCCAGGAAGAAGAAGCCAATCCACAGGACAGCGATCAGGATAAACCATAAGATATTCAAGTCCATGTGAGCCTCCGTTAGTCTTGCGC
The DNA here is from genome assembly GCA_963790075.1 of uncultured Chloroflexia bacterium. Classification (GTDB taxonomy): domain Bacteria; phylum Chloroflexota; class Anaerolineae; order Anaerolineales; family Villigracilaceae; genus CAYOUV01. The sequence continues at coordinate 472,773 of CAWBNG010000003.1, read as the reverse complement.
CGCGGTTAGAGCGGGGGTGATATCAGACGATTCCTGCATGGCCGCGGCGGGACCGGCTTTCGCAAATTTGTTAAGCAGGTAGACGTCTGCTGACATTAGCAAGGCGTAAATCAGGGTGAAGCCGATCACAGTCGTCAGCACCATGCCGGGACTGAGCGGTGAGACCGCCTCTTCTGTCTTGAGCAGGCCGTAGACGATCCATGGCTGGCGGCCCATTTCGGTCAGGATCCAGCCAGAGGAGTTTGCGATATACGGCAGCGCAATCGCCCATGGCATCCATTTGAGCCAGCGCATCCACTTTTCCGGCCAGCCTTTCATAACCAGGAAGAGCGCATAAGCAACCAGTCCAAACATCAGGAATCCGGCGCCGACCATGAAGCGGAAGGTCCAGTACGTGACGACCATCAGCGGAATGTAGTTGCCGGGTCCGTATTGTTGCACATATTGCGCCTGGAGATCGTTCACCCCCTGCACACCGCAAGTGAGGTTGTTACAGGACAGTAAGCTCATGACGTACGGGATGCGGATTGACCAGACTTCCTTTCTGCCGGACAGATCCCCAATTGTCAGCAGGGAGAAGGAAGCCGGCTTTTCGGATGTCCAAAGCGCCTCGAGCGCGGCGAGCTTCATGGGTTGCGTCTGGCGCATTTCCTGTCCCTGTGTATGGCCTGCCAATATGACGCTGACGACGGCAAGCGTGCCAATGATGGCAGCGATGCGGAAGGAATGCTTGAAGACCTCGACATCCTTCTTGCGAGTCAGGTACCAGGCGCTGATACCGATCACGAAGAATGCGGCCGTAGCCAGCCCTGAGGAGATGGTATGCCAGAAGAACAGCCAGGCCTTGGGATTGGCTACCAGTGCGCCAAAATCGACCATTTCTGCCCGCCCGTTTTGGAGCACGTAGCCGACCGGATGCTGCATGAAAGCATTGGCGATCAGGATCCACAGCGCTGACAGATTTGAACCAATCGCCACCAGCCAGATGGCTGTTAGATGCAAACCCTTGGGAATGCGGTCCCAGCCAAAGATCCAGATGCCCAGGAAAGTGGATTCAAGGAAAAACGCCAGCAGGGCTTCGATGGCCAGTGGTGCGCCGAAGATATCGCCAACGTATCGCGAGTATTCTGACCAGTTCATGCCGAACTGGAATTCTTGAACGATACCGGTGACCACTCCCATGGCGAAATTGATCAAGAACAGCTTGCCCCAGAACTTCGCCATTTTCTTGAACGTCTCGTTTCCGGTGCGATAGTAGACTGTTTGCATGATTGCGACAAACCAGCCCAATCCCAAGGTGAGCGGGACGAAGAAAAAGTGGTAGACCGAGGTGATGGCAAATTGCCATCGCGAGAGTAACACAAGGTCCATAGCTTTCCTCCAGAAGAATGATTATCTCGTAGTCGCTGACAATTGCATTGTGGGTTTCATCACAAGATTTATAGCACAAATTGTAATTTTAACGAAGTCTTTCGCCGCTTATTCGTTCCAAAGGTGAGGGGTTGATCACAATGATTATGTTGTCACTATCATATGTGATGATTATCGCAATAGGGACGACCGGTTTGTTTTAGCACTACTTTTTTGATTTGGGATTTTTAGATCAACGTCATTGCGCAACCATCAGCGCGGGGATCGCTGCCAGCGGTCAGGACGCCGGACTCGGGATCGCGCAGGATGACCTGTCCACGGCCAAACAATGCGCGCTCGTACCCCGTCACCAGGCGGAGTGGATGTCCAAGTTCAAACAGGCCCTCGATCGTCCGGTCTGGAAGCCCGTCCTCAAGGCCGACCCAGCCTCCAGATTCGCCCGATTCGATGCAAAACCGCGGCTGATCCAGCGCGGCCTGCGGGCCCAGCTCATCGTCCACCAACGCGCTGAATACCTGTACATGTCCCTGCGGTTGCATAAATCCGCCCATCACCCCGAAAGAGGCGTACAGGCTGCCATCGGATTCGCGGGTGGCCAATGCTGGGATGATGGTGTGATAAGGGCGTTTGGCGGGTGCCAGAGCATTAGGATGGTTGGGATCGAGAGCGAAGTTGTGACCGCGGTTTTGCAGCGTAAAGCCCCAACCTTTGGGGACGATCCCCGTACCAAAACCCATGTAATTGCTATTAATGAATGAGCATGCATTGCCCCAGCGATCGACTACGCTCAGGTAAACCGTGTCGGAGGAAGAGACCGGCGTACCGCGTTCCCGGTTCAGGCTGGCGTTGGATGGATCGAGCAATTTGCGGCGCTCGCTGGCATATGCCTTGGACAGCAATTGGGAAACGGGAATGTCGAAGAAACGCGGATCGGTTACGTACCAGCGCGTATCGGCGAACGCCAGGCGCAGTGCTTCGATCTCCAGATGCAGGCGCGCAGCAGAGAGCGGTTCCAGGGCTGCCAGGTCGCAGCCTTCGAGAATATTGAGCGCGATCAGAGCTGTCAGTCCCTGTCCGTTGGGCGGGCACTCGTAGACACGGAAATCACGATAAGTTGTGCTAATCGGTTCTTCCCAAGTGGAGGTGTGTGCCGCCAGGTCCGCCATACTCAGGCAACCGCCTGCTTCCCGCACGCTGGCGACGATGGCTTCGGCAAGTTGGCCTTGATAGAAGGTCTGTTTACCGCCATAGGCGATTTTTTTAAGTGTGCGCGCCAGTCCCGGATTACGAAAGACCTCACCCGGATGCGGGCCGCGCCCCTCGATCGTCATCTCTTGGCCATTAAGCGCCGTAGCGAGCTGGCGGTCCGCAGCGCGTCTCCAGAAATAAGAAGTCAGCGGCGCAACGGGAAAGCCATCTTCGGCCAACTTGATCGCGGGGGTTAGGATGGACTCCATTTCGAGCGAGCCGTGCTGTTCGATTAAGTCAAACCAGCCAGCGCAAGCGCCGGGCACGGTAATCGTATAAGGATGATAAGCCGGGAGTTCGTCAAAGCCTTCTTTTTGCAGGCGTTCAAGTGTCAGTGCGGCTGGCGCGCGGCCTGAGCCGTTCAAGGCCGTGACTTGCCGGGTTTGGGCCTCAAAAAACAACGCGAACATATCCCCGCCGATGCCAGTTGAGGTCGGCTCAGTGACGTTGAGCGCGGCTGCAGCAGCCACGGCTGCGTCAGCTGCATTCCCGCCCTGGGAGAGCATCTCCAGCCCGGCAGCGCTCGCCAGTGGTTGGGAAGTAGCGACCATCCCGCCCTTACCGTAAACGGGCGAGCGACGGGATGAGAATCGGGGTTCGTTGCTGGCATTCATTGCGGGTCTCAACTTATTCAGCCACAGGTTTGGCAGGCAGGGTCGTGACCAGGATTTTATCCACCCGGCGGCCGTCCATGTCGACGACTTCGAAGCGTAAGCCTTCCCACTCGAACTGGTCAGCCGGGTCGGGAATGTGTCCAAGCTGGAGCATCACGAATCCGCCCAGGGTCTCGTAATCGTTTTCGTTGGGTAGTGCTCCCAGGTGAAAGATGTCCTTGAAATCGTCGATACCCAGCATGCCGTCTAACAGCCAGGAGCCGTCCTGGCGCTGTGTCGCTTGCGGTTCTGGCGTTTCGATGTCACCAAAAATTTCTTCGATGATGTCATTGATTGTCAGGAGACCCTGGATACCGCCAAATTCATCGATGATCAACATCAGCTCACGCCCGTTTTCTTTGAAAACCTCTAACGCACGTGAGGCAAAAGCTGTCTCGGGGATGAAGAGTGCCGGTTGCAGGCATTGCTTGAGTTTGATCGGTTCGCCGGTCAGGATCGGGACGAGCAGGTCGCGGGCCTTGACGATCCCCAGAACGTTATCCAGGCTGCCCTGGCAAACTGGAAAGCGCGAATAGGGGCTTTCTGCAATCTTGCGCACAATCTCTTCGGTTTCATCGCGAAGGTCCAACCAGACGATCTCGGGGCGCGGGGTCATCAATGAATTGATGCGCCGGTCGTTCAATTGGAAGATGCTGGCAACCATATCCTGCTCGGCCACCTCGAAGATGCCGGCCTGCGTGCCTTGATCCAGCAATACCTGGATCTCCTCCTCGGTGATTAGTGGTTCATTAGACGGCCGCATGCCAATCATCCTCAGGACGACTTCCGTCGAGAAACTCAAGAAGCGCACGACCGGCGAAAGGATTTTTGAGATGACCAGCATCGGCCTCGCCACGATTATGGCGATCCGCTCCGGATTCTGGATAGCCAGACGTTTGGGAACCAATTCACCTAATATGATTGAGAAGTAAGTGATGATGATGACGACGATGCCCAGTCCCAGCGAATGGGCATACGGAGCCAGCACAGGGACGGTTTGAATTGCAGTTGAGGCGAGCTCCGCCAAAGTGGCACCAGCAACTGCACCGGTCAGCACATCGATCAGGGTGATGCCGATTTGAATGACAGACAAGAACAAATTGGGATTGTTTGTCAGTTTGAGGGCAATAGCAGCTTGATTGTCTCCCTCGGTGAAGCGTTGCTGCAAACGTGCTTTTCGGGCTGCCAGCAAGGCCGCCTCGGACATCGCCAGGATGTTATTAAAGAAAATCAAAATGGCGATGATCAGTATTTCGGTTCCAAATTCAGACATGTTCTCCAACCTGGCGGGGAATTCCCTCCGTCATAATTATTTTACCCGACTTACAATCCGGTCGATGATTTCCGAGATTTCCAACCCGGCCGATTGCATTTGGCGCAATTCTTGTGAACGGTAAAGAGTGATGCCTAAGACGACGCCCTGCGGCAAGACTTCCTGCCAGCGGAGCATAAAATTGCTTTGCAGTTCTTCCTCTCCGCGCTGGGTTAATTCGCTTTCCACCAGCCAGCCGATGATGAAGGTCTCCAGGCGTGGATCGGACGGTCCGCTGGCAGAGACAGGTTTGCGGCTCAAATACGGGGTCTTCCCCAGCAAGTCGGTGCTGCCAGCCCACGGGTCGCGCGCCGCGTATGCCAGCTTGCGTACGCTGGACATATAAAGGGCTCCCATGCACAAGGGGCAGGGTTCCAGCGTGGTATACAAGGTACAGCCATGCCGGGTCAGCTGGTCGGCTTCCAGGGACAGCAGCGCATTGAGTTCGGCGTGCGCGAGCGTGTCCCCGGCAATTTGACCACTGGGCGCCTGGTCCGAAAAAATTCGATTGCGGCTCCGGGCAAGGATTTCGCCTTGTGGTCCGGTGATGACCGCTCCGATAGGCAAATCACCCGCGCAATGTGCCTCCCAGGCTTGTTCCAGAGCGGCCTGCCAGGGGATGGATAGGCTGTCCCAGGTCATTCTTTTTTGAGAGTCTCTTCGATGCTTTTGAGCTTGTTGTAGATCATGAAAAGCAGGACCAGCATGGTCACTGGCAGGCCAACGCCAATCAGCCCAATCAGACAAGAGAGCAACGCTTCGGCAACACCCAAGCGTGGATACATGCGCTTACTCCTTTACCACTATACCCTGTCCTTTAGTAACCTCGCCAACCATCCAGGCCGGCTGGTTGATTTCGCGCGCTCGAGACAGGAACCCATCGATCTTATCAGGCGGTACGCAAAGCAGCAAACCACCGCTGGTCTGCGGATCGAAGAGCAGCATCTGCCCCGCCTCATCGATGCTTGATGCAAAGCGTACCTGTGGCCCGAAATACAGACGGTTATCTGAAGCTCCGCCGGGGAAGGTCCAGGCTTCGGCGTGTTTGCGGGCACCGGAGATAAAAGGGATTTTTGCGTAATTGAAGCGCAAACCAACACCGGATGCGGCGGCTAACTCGTACCCGTGGCCGAGCAGGCTGAAACCGGTGACGTCCGTTCCACCCCGCAAGCCGAATTCGAGTGCCAATTCCCCGGCGGATTTGTTCAGGCGCGCCATCCAATCGATCACTTCCCGAATGTCAGCCTCGGAGGCTTTTTCCTGTTTGATGGCGGTTGTGGTGGTGCCAAAGCCGAGCGGTTTGGTCAGCACTAAAATGTCATCGGGACGGGCACCGCTCTTGGTCAGCATTTTTTGCGGGTGGACGAAGCCTATTACGACCAGGCCGTATTTGGGCTCCTTGTCCTGGACCGTGTGCCCGCCGGCGATTACCACTCCCGCCTCCCGGGCTTTTTCTGCACCACCGCGCAGGATTTCACTCCCCAATTCGATTGGCAGATCCGGGGGCAGGGCGGCTATGTTCAGCGCCAGGAATGGCTGTCCACCCATGGCGTAGACATCGGACAAGCTGTTGGCAGCTGCGATCGCGCCGTACTCATAAGGCGTGTCCACCACCGGTGTGAAGAAGTCAGTCGTCACAACCAGGGCGCGCTCATCGTCGATGCGCCACACGGCAGCATCATCCGGACCCTCGAGTCCGACTAACAACTCGGGGTAAGCCTCCGGCTTGAACAGGGTTTTAACCGGGCGCAGAACCTGCGCCAGCGCTTCCGCGCTTAGTTTAGACGCTCAACCTGCGCACGACGACAGGGTCGTCAGCCGTATTTGTTTTCCGGATGGTTTGTGTTCTTGAGCCATCTTCACCTTAAAAAATGGGGCGGCAATCCTGCCGCCCCGGGAGCGCAATATTTATTGCGGAGTGGTCAATGGATTGTTCGTGTTCGGCAACGGAAGAATAAATGGTGCGTTGTTTGGCAGCAGCATGACCTGAATGTTTGGTGATAACTGCGATATGTACTCGTATTGCAGGAGCGCAGGATTGTCCTTGACCACGTCGGCGATCAACTTGAGCGCTTTGGCTTCCGCTTCAGCCTGGATCAGGCGTGCCTCGGCATCGCCTTTGGACGCAATCACGACCGCATCAGCCTTGCCTTGCGCCACCTGACGGGCTTGCTCAGCTTCCTGCTTCTTGGATTCAACTACAAACTTTGCCTGGAGCGCCTGCTGTTCAGCGATCTGCTTTTGTTCGACTGAATTGGCATACTCATCCGAGAAGGTGATGTTGCGCAGAACGAAGTCGATCAGGAGCAGACCGTTATCGGCGAGTTTTTTCTCTAGATTTGCTCGGATCTGCTTGGTCATGTCAAAGCGCTTGGAACTGACGACCTCTTCCACGCGGTATTGCGAGACAGCGTCGCGGATGATGCCACGTGATACTGGGCGAACCAGGTCCACGTCATAGCGATCTTGCCAGGCAATATGAATATCGATTACATTTGCAGGATTGACCGCAAAAATTACCGAGGCATCCACGAAGATTTCCTGGCCATCTTGCGTGCGGGCTGTGACCGAGTCATCACCGAATATCTGTCCCTCGGACGGTGCAATCGACATCGTATAGGTTTGCTTGGAGATGGGGTATTTAACCACCGTCTCAGCAAATGGGATTACCCAACGCAGGCCGGGCTGCAGGGCCTGCTCTCGATAGCCTTTGGGCGCGAAGGCTGAGATGACCACACCTCGTTCTTCGGGCTGCAGGAAAACCAGCCCTGCGCCAACTGTGGTCATCAGGATGGCAAGAACCAGCACACCGATCAGTAGTGAGCCAAATCCTTTCGTGCCTTGCTGACGCGAAGCGCGCACAATCAGCAGCGCAATCACGCCAACGACCGCCAGCCACGAAACCGAGGCTACCCCTTGAAGTAAACTAGCAATGTTCATTTCTCCTCCAGAAATTTACCAATGGTTGAATAAATTATAACCGCATCCGGCTTGCGTCTTGTCTGCCCGCTCAAAGCATGATAGCATGCGGCTATGGGACAGGCCGTTGGGGAAGTGCTCGAAGTCTATCTGGATCAGGATCGCGCTGCTGCGCGGATTGCCTGCCCGTCAGAATTAATCCCCGCACCCGGACAATACCTGCTGGCGTATACGCCTGAAGATTCGAATTCTCTGCTACCGGTTCCCCTTTTCAATACCGGTCCCTGCCCGAGAGGATTTCTCGCGTCCGCTGCCTGGCCGCGAGGCTGGCCGCCTGGCACCCGTCTTTCCCTGCGTGGACCTCTTGGTCATGGTTTCCAAATGCCTCAATCTGTGAAAAATATCGCTCTGGTTGCTCTGGGCGAATCTTCCGCTCGTTTGCTGCCCTTATTGTTTGCCGGGATGGAACGGGAGGCTTCCGTGTCGTTGGTCAGTGACCATCTCCCGTCAGAACTGCCTGCCGAAGTGGAAGTCCACCCGCTGGCGGCATTGCCGGAGGTCTTAGCCTGGGCGGATTACCTGGCACTCGACCTCCGCCCTGAGCAACTGCCGGGGTTACGCGAACGGCTCGGACTTGATTATGATGCGCCGCTTCGCCCGGTTGCCCAAGCTTTCATCCATACGTCCATGCCCTGCGGTGGGATGGCTGAATGCGGCATCTGTGCCGTGACTGTCAGGCGTGGTTATAAACTGGCCTGCAAAGCTGGGCCAGTCTTTAATTTAAATGACCTGTTGTGAAATTGATCAATGCCAGATGCGGAAGGAAGTGGTTGTGCTGGCTGTCAATCCTTGAGAATTGACCCTGACCGCGATGTGGATCAGACTGCCGAAGGGTTGATTGGTGAAAGCGATTGGTAAGGTGGCCACCCCATGAGCATCGGTGATGCCAGCAAATAATTCTTGAGCTCCCGATGGCCAGGTAATGGTTGCTGCGACTGTCGCGTTCGCGACCGGCAGCAAGGTTTGATCCTGCACGATGATATAAATGGTTTGCTGGTCTGAACTGAGTGCCATGGCTTTCCCGGGGAAAGCATGCGAAATCAGCGAAAGCACCCGAGGCTGAATGGTATTGTCCAGTGGTTTGGCACGCATTTTGAACGCTGGATCTTCGTGCTGCTCCTCAAAGAAGAAACTGCCCAAGTCGGTCAGACTTACCAGTTGGCCGCTTGGATTCGACGGGCGCCATTCAAAACGCGCGTTCTCGAAATATTGGACGATCAGGCCATCCCGGTACATAAAGCTGGAGATTGGGTATCCAAAAGCGGCAATTCCGCCATATTTATCAAAAAAATCCAGGAATGCAAAGCAGATTGGGTAACCGGTCTCGGAGTAGTAGCGGCAGGCGTTGGGGTTGTAGGCGTCGATCTGGTCGCTCGTGAGGTTTGTATCAGCAGCACGTCCCAGTGGGGTCAGGTGCACGCGCTTTCCCTCCGGCTGACTCGGGTCCAGTTCGAAGCGCGCTCGTTGAAAATACTGGACGGTCCTGCCATCCTTGCCGATGATCTGCTCAGTGAGGGGATAACCAAATATAAATTCCGGCTCGGAAAGATTACGATAGAATTCCAGGAAATCCCCCGTCAGGTTGTGACCGGTTTCATCGAAATACTCATATGACGTGGATTGGGCTTGGGCCGGCATCCAAGTGATCGTCATTAGACTTAGAGTCAGAAAAATGACCAACAGTCTTCGTATAGGTTTCACAAACCACATTATACATACATAATCGTTGGGGAAACATTACAAAGAAATAAGGCAATTAAATTGCAATGAGGGCTTCGACAATGCGTTCCGCTGCATGTCCGTCCCCAAAAGGATTGGCTGCTTTCGCCATGGAGGCCCGCGCTTGAGGATCGTCCAACAACCGCGTGGCTTCGGATATGATCTTTTGGGTGTCCGTCCCAACCAGTTTGAGTGTGCCGGCTTCCACGCCCTCCGGGCGTTCGGTCACTTCGCGCAGCACCAGCACTGGCACACCAAAAGCCGGGGCTTCTTCCTGAATACCGCCTGAATCGGTCAGGATTATGAACGAGCGTTTCATCAAATGCACCAGCGGCAGATAATCCATCGGTGGCAGCAGGGTGATGTGTGGCAGGTCGTTGAGCAGACGATAGACTGGCTCTTGCACGTTGGGATTGAGATGTACCGGATAGACGATTTCGATGTCCCCGCGCTCGGCCAAGGTTTTTAGCGCTTGGCAAATGTCTTCAAGCGGCTGTCCGAAGTTCTCGCGGCGGTGAGCCGTGACCAGCACCAAACGCTTTCCAGCCTCGATCTTTAGTTTTGCGATCAATTCTTGGATCTCGGTTGGCATCGGCTGCGAAGAGACGAAGTGCAGGGCATCGATCACCGGATTGCCGGTCACTTTGATGATCTCGTCCGGGATGCCCTCGCGCAGCAGGTTCTGGCGTGCCCATGCGGTCGGCGCGAAATGCAGGTCGGCAGTCACGCCGGCGACCCGGCGGTTGATCTCTTCGGGGAAGGGCTGCCATTTGTCGTGTGTGCGCAATCCGGCTTCCACGTGTCCCACGTGCAAGCGTCGGTAATAAGCCAATAAGGCAGTAATCATGACGGTGGTTGTGTCGCCCTGAACCAGGACCCAATCCGGTTGTAGGTCAGTTAGCACTGGATCCAGGCCCGAAAAGATGGCCGCGCTCAATTCAGCCAGGGATTGGTTCTCGCGCATCAGATTCAAGTCCACGTTCGGTTTGATCTGGAACAGGTCCAGCACCTGGTCCAGCATCTGGCGGTGTTGAGCCGTGACGCAGACCAGCGCTTCGATGCCAGGTGTTTGTGCCAGTTGCCTGACGACCGGCGCCATCTTGACTGCCTCGGGACGGGTACCAAAAACTGAAAGGACACGCAAAGTCATCGCGGCGCTCTACTTGTTGACACCCAGCCGAAATAACTGAAATCCGGCTTTTTGCCACTCTTCTGATTTCCAACCGTTGACCGTGTCGATTGCGATCCGTGCGGACGATATTCCAGCATATTCGACTGCGCTCTTCTTGCACAGGTCGGTGTGCTGCACCAGCAGCAAGATAACCTGCGCGTCAGACACAGCCTCCTCGAGCGTGGTAACTGCCCGGATACCGGGCAGGTCCGCCTCTGGCTTAAATGGTTCGTAGGCTGTGACGATCGCGCCTTCACCCTGAAGCAGGTGCACTACTTCCACAGCCGGACTTTCGCGCAGGTCATCCACATCTGGTTTGTAGGCCAGACCGAGGGCGGCGATTTTTTTGCCTTTCAGGCTGCCAACAGCTTTCCTGATCAATTCGATCACAAAAGCCGGTTGCGAGTCATTGACTTGCCGCGAGGTGTAGATCAGCGGTGTCAACTCGGGTGCGGTCTCGACCAGGAACCACGGATCGACGCTGATGCAGTGTCCGCCCACGCCGGGACCGGGCGTGAGGATTTTGACGCGCGGGTGACGATTAGCCAGGCGGATGGCTTCCCATACGTCCACACCGAAGCGTTCAGCCAGACGGGAGAACTCGTTGGCAATGGCAATGTTGACATCGCGATAGGTATTTTCCATCAGTTTGACCATCTCGGCCGTGGTCGCGTCGGTCTGGAAGATTTCGCCTTTGACGAAGATTGCGTACAGGTCCGCGCCTGCCTGGGCAGATTCGGGCGTCACACCGCCGATGACGCGCGCGTTTTCGATCAATTCACGCAGGATTTGTCCGGGCAGCACGCGCTCGGGCGAGTAGGCCAGGTGAAAGTCCACGCCGGCCTTCAGTCCGGATTTCTCCAGGATGGGTGCTACCAGGTCGATCGTGGTGCGTGGGGGGGAAGTCGATTCGAGCACCACCAGGTTGCCTTTGCGCAGGACGGGTACGATAGCCTCGGCAGCCGAAGTCACGGCGCGCATGTCGGCCAATTTGTAAGGTCGTCCGTTATGTTCGCCCTGCCGGTCATGGTAGAACGGGGTGGGAACTGCGATGATGAAAGCCTCGGCTGGCTCGGGTTGGGTCGAGACGTGCAATTTGCCCGATTTGAGCGCCGCTGCGACCACTGCCCGCAAGCCTGGTTCGTGGATGTGCAGTCCACCGTTGCGTAAAGTTTCGACGATCTTTTGGTTGACATCCACGCCGATGACTTGTACGCCATGTGTTGCGAAAGTGCTGGCCGTCGGCAAGCCGATATAACCAAGGCCCAGAACGCAAATTTTTTCAAAGTTCACTGGAACTCCTTGCAGGAGGAAATTTCAAGAGCCAGCCTATTATACAACGTCACAATCGGCTGCCAGAGAAAGCTGATGTATAATGGATTTGTAATTTGTGACGGAGGTCGCAATGAATATCCTGCTGGATCCTAATCTGGCTTACTTGTTACTGCTGCTTGGCCTCCTGCTTGGCATGTTGGCGGTTGTCGCGCCAGGCACCGGCTTGCTAGAATTGGGGGCACTTTTTTGTTTGGTATTGGCCGGATATGCGGTTTACTATCTCTCAATTAATTTGTGGGCCCTGATCATCCTGGCCTTGAGTACCCTGCCCTTTATTTATGCCCTGCGCAAGCCCAAACCTGAAATTTTCCTGGCCCTGTCCATTCTCGGGCTGGTGATTGGGTCAATTTTTTTGTTCACGAATGAGAATGGCGGACCGGCCGTCAATTGGATCCTGGCTCTGGTAAGTTCGGTTTTGTACGCAGGCTTCATGTGGGTCGTTGTTCGTAAGACGCTGCAAGCAGCTCATGCGCGGCCGATGTATGATCTCGCAACCCTGATTGGTCAAGTCGGCGAGGCGAAAACCCGCATCCACGAGGAAGGCTCGGTGCAAGTGGCCGGGGAACTCTGGTCCGCTCGCAGCAAAACTTCTATCCCGATCGGGACTCCCGTACGCGTGATCGGTCGTCAGGGATTTATCCTCGAAGTCTCCAAAGAGACTGCCAAAGATAATCAAGAGAAATCATCCACCTAATTTCTAAAGGAGGTTAGTATGTTTTATTCACCACTTGCTCAATCGGTCGCCGGATTCGGCGGGACTCTACTGTGCCTGGTAGGCGGGATTTTGGCGATCGCGGTGATCTTTATCGCCAATGCGATCCGGATCGTGCCAGAGTATCAGCGTTTGGTAGTCTTTCGCCTGGGTCGCTGTATCGGCCAAAAGGGTCCGGGCTTGATCTTCCTGATCCCGATCGTCGATCGGGCCGTCAGAGTGGACTTGCGCGAACAAGTGCGCGAAATCCCGCACCAAACCTCGATCACCAAAGACAACGCGCCGATCTCGATTGATTTCATCTGGTACTACAAGGTGCTCGACCCAACCGAATCGGTGCTGCAGGTTGGCAACTTCGAGGTAGCTGCCCAGGGGATGGCGACTACCACACTGCGCGCAGTCATCGGCGGCATCCCCCTCGACGATGTTCTTTCCGAGCGCGAGCACATCAACACCATGCTGCGTACCCGCTTGGATGAAGTTACCGAGCGCTGGGGCGTAAAGGTAACCAACGTCGAAATCCGTGAGATCATCCCGCCGCGCGAAGTTCAGGAAGCGATGAACCGACAGATGTCGGCCGAACGTATCCGCCGCGCTGTGGTGACCGAATCCACCGGTACGCGTGAGGCGGCCATCAATGTTGCCCAAGGGGAAAAGCAATCCGCTATCTTGAAGGCGGAGGGCTCAAAACAGGCAGCCATTTTGGATGCCGAAGGTGCACGCAAGGCTCAGGAATTAAAAGCCGAAGGATTTGCGGCTGCGCTGGATAAGATATTTGCTTCCGCCAAGGCGATCGATCAGAAGACCATGACCTTACAATACTTTGAAACCTTGAAGAACGTAGGTGCCAGCCCGTCGACCAAGTACATCTTCCCGATGGAATTTACCAGTATGATCGAGGATTTCGTCAAGGGTAAGAAGTAAGCGTCAAATAAACCAAGGACGATGTAAAATAGAAGCCTCCCGCTTTAGCGGGAGGCTTCTGCTCTTGAGGATCTCTTCTTTATGGAAATTGTCCCTGCCTCAATTCGTGACCTGGCTGCATTACATCGGCTTGAGCATGCCTGTTTCGACCGGGACGGCTGGCCGCTGATTGATTTGATCGCTGTACTCACCTTCCCGGATGTCGTCCGGCTGAAAGCCGTCGAAAACGGGACCATGATCGGCTTCGTAGCCGGAGACCCACGGAAGTCCGAAGGTTTTTCCTGGATTGCCACGCTTGGCGTGTTACCAGAATCTCGCCGCCAGGGAGTGGGCCGGAAATTGTTGCGTGCCTGCGAAGAGCTACTACGCACGCCGCAAGTTCGCCTCTCCGTACGGGCTTCCAACCTAAATGCCATCCGTCTTTATGAACAGGAAGGCTATGCCACCTTGGATGTCTGGCGCAAATACTATGCCGATGGCGAAGATGCAATTGTGATGGAGAAAGCCCGCCGAGCGAATGTAATATAATGAGGGCCATGACTGTAGCAACGCTCCCACCACCTGTCTGGGTGGATACACCAGCTGCTTTGCTTGAGATGATCTCCGTCTTGGCCGACCATCCCCGGATCGCAGTCGATACCGAATCGAATAGCCTGCATGCCTACCAGGAGCAAGTCTGTCTGATCCAGTTCTCCACCCGCAAAGTGGATTATTTACTCGATCCATTGGTTTTGCCGGATCTGGAATCCCTGGCACCATTCTTCGCCAATCCCGGGATCGAGAAGATATTTCATGCTGCCGAGTATGATTTGATCTGTCTAAAAAGGGATTTTGGTTTCGAGTTCGCCAATTTATTCGACACCATGCAGGCAGCGCGTATCCTGGGCTATAAAGCTTTTGGTTTAAACAGCCTGCTGGCCGAAAAATTTGAGGTCAAGGTTAACAAACGCTACCAAAAAGCGAATTGGGGTTTCCGTCCGTTAAGCCGGGATATGATCGATTATGCACGGATTGATACGCATTATCTGATTGAATTACGTGATTTACTCAAGGCCGAGTTGGTTGCGAAAGGACTGTGGGAATTAGCCAGGGAAGATTTCGAACGGGCCAGCCTCAACAATGGACATCGTTCGAAATCGCCTGGTCATCTTTGGGAAAAACTATCAGGACATCAGGATTTTTCCCCTCGCGAATTGGCGGTTTTGAATAAGTTATGCAACTGCCGGGAACGAATGGCGCAGCGTTTGGACCGCCCGCCTTTCAAGGTGATCGAAGACAAATACTTAATTGCACTGACCAAGGCCATGCCCCAATCCATCGAGGATCTGGAGCTGGCGGGATTGACGCAAAAACAAATTCGCTTGCTGGGGAAATCGATTTTAGCGGCGGTCGAGAGTGGGTTGAAATCCGATCCAATCGTGCGATCGCGGCCCGAGCGGCCCAACAGCGATTTTCTGTCCCGGCTGGATGCGCTGAAAGATTGGCGGAAAAAAGTTGCCCGCAAAGTGGGAGTTCAGTCCGATATCGTTTTACCGCGTCCCTACCTTTACGATATCGCTGAAGGGAATCCAAATGACACAACGCAACTTGCAGCTTTGATGGCTGATAGCCCCTGGCGTTTGGAACGATACGGTCAAGATATTTTAAAAGTAATTGACCTATCGTAAATGGTCTTTTAGAAGAATCGTGGAGTTCGCCATGCGTATAAATTTTCTTGGGGCTGCACAGACTGTTACCGGCTCCCGGCACTTACTGGAAATTAATGGTTCACGACTTTTACTCGAATGCGGATTGTTCCAGGGCCGCCGCAAGGACACCTACGAACGTAACCAAAACCTCCCCTTTGATCCCTTGACCATTGATGCGGTCATCTTGTCGCATGCTCATATTGACCATAGCGGGAACCTGCCCAACCTGGTAAAGAACGGTTATCAAGGACCGATTTATGCCACGCGCGCCACGGCGGATTTGGCCGATGTGATGCTGCGAGATGCGGGTCATATTCAGGAATACGACGTCCAGTTCGTCAATAAACGTCGCGCAAAGCGTGGAGAACCGCCGATAGAACCGATCTACACCATTGCCGATGCGGAAGAAGTGTCTCAATATATGCAGCGGGTTGAATACGATCAGCCATTTGAACCTATCCCCGGTGTGGTGGCGCACCTGGTCGATGCCGGGCATATCCTGGGTTCTGCGGCGGTGGTATTAGAGATCGAAGAGAAGGGTCGTAAAGTCCGTTTTTGGTTTTCGGGGGATATCGGGCGGCACCACATGCCTTTATTGCGCGAACCGGTTTTTCCATCCGGTGCGGAAGATTATCTGTTGATGGAATGCACCTACGGCGACAAACCGCACGATGATATCCGCCTGGCTTACGATGAATTTCGCGAGGTGGTCGGGCGTACGATCGCGCGTGAAGGTAAGGTGATCGTTCCCTCATTTGCCGTGGGTCGAACACAAGAATTGGTTTATTTTTTAAACGAAATGGTCAGTCATGGGGATATTCCGCACGTACCGGTCTTTGTGGATAGCCCGCTGGCAGTCCACGCCACCGAGGTTTTCGAGGAACATCCCGAATGTCTCGACAAGGAAACACATGAATTTGTAAGCTCCCATCACCACCCAGCACTGGAGTTCACAGGCTTGACTTATACCCATTCCGTGGATGAATCCAAGGCTATCAATCAGCTCAAGGGTCCGGCGATCATCATCTCAGCCTCGGGCATGGCAGAAACCGGTCGTATCCTGCATCACCTGCGCAATAACATCGAGGATAAGCGTAACACCATTTTGATCGTCTCCTGGCAGGCGCCGTATACATTGGGACGCCGCCTGGCGGAACGTGAAAAACAGGTCAAGATCTTTGGCGAGGTATTTACCCGCCGCGCAGAAGTGGCCACCATCGGCGGACTGTCGTCGCATGCCGGGCAGACGATGTTGATCGATTATGCCATGCAGGTCAAAACCCAGGCCAAGCAGGTGTTCCTGGTGCATGGTGAGCAACGGGGAGCTGAGCCGTTGATGGAGGCCTTGCGCGAGCGTAATCTGAACCAGGTATCTTTCCCGGAATTAGGCCAGAGTGTAGAAATTTAGCCCACTCTCTGCTATAATACGCCCCGCCGCCTGGAGAGGTGCCGGAGCGGTTGAACGGGACGGTCTCGAAAACCGTTGTGGTCCTCGTGGCCACCGTGGGTTCGAATCCCACCCTCTCCGCTGAAATGCAAAAGATGGGTTCCCGTTTCAGGGTGACCCATCTTCGTTGTTATTCAACATGCTGTTCAGTTGAGCGACCAACGTGTCCCAGTCTCTAAAGTAACGTACTTCACCTGTGGCGATGGCGTGAATCTTGCCACGCCACTCCGTTTGTGTTTCCTCCCCTTCTTCCGGCCATAACCGTAGTGTGAAGAACCGGGGAGGGCGAGATTGGTCATCTGCACTAGGTCGCAGGTTGTCCACTATCCTTTGGCCTGGTTGTAGAAGACCAAGAAGAGCACCAGGAAGATCGTGGCGATGATCAACGGCGGACCGAATTGAGCAAAGGTCTGAGTCCCGGATAAGATCAAATAGCCGAATACCAGGATATGGCCAATCTGCTCAAAGATGAAAGCCCAGACAATTTTGAGGTGCTTCTCGAGGTCGGAAGCAGTCAGATAGCCAACCACGGCGATCGTCAGCACCACCTGGCCGTAGATCGGCGTCAGCGCCGGATCGGGCAAGGTGATGCCGAAGGCTGCTTCGACCGCAGTTGGCAGGAAGAGGAACATTAGCCCCAGGATGGTCAGATAGACAGCTTGGGCATATAGGGTAATACGTAGGCGGTTCATAACATTCTCCTTTACGATTAATTTATCCCTGCTCTGTTGATGGAGCGGGGGTTTACACTGATTCGATTAGCCCGGTTTCGACCAGATATTGGTGGATTTCCTGCATGGCCTGGTCGTAACTGACCTTGGGCTGGTAAACCAACTCTACTTTGGCGCGCTCGATGCTGAACTTGCCGTAGAAGTAATCCCAGGGCCAATCCGGTTCGGCCTGTTTAAACTCGACGCTCATCCAACCGGCGACCCGTTGTGCATATTCTTTTGTTGGCTTCCCAAACCAAGTCTTGCATTGGGGCTGAACTCATGACTCCACTTTATAAATACAATTTGTATGGTTATTGTCCAGATCAGTATAATGATCTGGCGTTTCAAAAGCGTTCCATTTCCCACCTTTTCCGAACCGAACCTCAACGGTTACAGATGCCCGGTCTCTTTCGCCCAGTCCAGAGCGCGTTGGAGGCAGAGAATACCCTGTTTTTCTTTGTGGGATTGAAAGTCCCGGATCCCTTGTTCCAATTGAGATTCTACTTCCTGAGGTAAAGCTTTTTGTGTGGGTTCTATCAACCCTGATGCGTATTCAAGCGCCTGTCCGAAACAGGTCTGATGCAGGGTGATGTCGATCACGTTCCACAACCCCAGCCATTTGAAAGGATAAGTGGTTCCCCAGAGGGAAATTGCCTGCTTACTAAGTTTCTCGGATGCTTGATGGTCTCCCTCCCGCCAAATGGTCCAGGCAATGTTCGCTTTGGCTGAGGCGGCATAAGAGTTGTGGCCTCCTTGTTCGGCAAATTTCAAGGCTGCTTCCGCTGCTTTCAGGCAGGAGGTTTGGTTTCCCTGAAAGCGGTGAACAATCGCCAGATAGGTGTGACCAAGCATTTGTGATTTGGGATCGCCGATCCGTTCTGCATCTTTGAGTGCTTCGGAAATATACTGTTTGGCAATCTCGTAATCCCCATGCCATAGACTTGTAAACCCATAACCGAATTTTGCTAGACGGATCGATTCCAAATCCCCGAGTTCGAGTCCGGCTTTTAGGGCAGCTTCGGAGTACTGCAGCGTTTCGGGTTTGATGAAATATCTGTCCCGGCGCAGGTTTACGCGTACCAGATTGTGATAAAAAGCTGCTCGGTGCTCTTTATTTCCCGAGCGATTTCAGAATAGGTCGAACCTGCTCTACCAGGGCTTGCATCTCTGCCATACGCGCCTGATCATAGTATAACGACAGGCGATCCAACTGAATGTCCAACCACGCTTGCCACCAGGCTGAATGAGTTTTGGCAGGTTTCTTTCCCAGTTCGTTCTCGGCTTGAAGGAAGTTTATATCGGCCAGCTTGTATTTTCGCTGTTCGTTGTTCGTATTGGCGGTCTTGCGTCGCAGGCGCGAGCGTGCTATCGCACGACTGGCAGGAACTGCCTCTAAGGCCTGCTCATATGCAACAGTTGCCTTCCCGTATTCTCCAATCCTTTGCCACAAATCCCCCAGGGTCTCCTGAATTTCTTCGAAGGGATATTCTGTTCGAGAACCTGGAATTGTTGTATTTGCGGACATCAAATCCAGCGCTCGCTGACAATAGGATATGCCCTTATGATTGGCAAATAGTTTTTGAGCCGCCTGAGCCGCTCTTTGGTAATATCGGATAGCCTGAGCGTTTTCCCCTGCCCGATTAAAATGTTCGGCAATGATTCCATACTCATTCGAGATATTATTTTCACCGGCTGTCTCGAGCGCTCTGGCAATTTTGCCGTGATAATGGCGTTTGCGTACCTGGCTCAAATTTTGATAAGCTGCTTCTCGCAATTTGATGTGACTGAAGTCATACCCGTCCAGGCCCTGTTCCCGGAAAATCTTCTTGCGCCAGAGTTCGTCCAGGGTACGAATCAAACTGGTCTCATCCAAGTCACTCGCTTGACTCAGGACCCGAACGCGAAACTCGCGTCCGAGGACCGCTGCCAGCTCCGCTAACTCCCTCGCTGGAGGAGTTAGCTGGCTCAGTCGGTAATTCAGCACTGCCTGGATGTTTGGTGCCAGTTTGGATCTCGAATCGCTTGTTTCAAGGTAATCCGGATAATTGCCTGATCGAATGGTTTCAATCAGGAAAAGGGGATTGCCTTCGGTTTCATCAAAGAGCTTTTCCCCTACCCCTTGGTCGTATTTGTCCCCAAGCAGCCTGGCTGCCAATTCTTCACTTTCTGTACGGCTCAGGCTCGACAAGGGGAACTCATCGAGCTGTTTTTCCGTACGGAGTGAGTGTATCAAATCCATGAGCGGATGTTGGGGGTCGGCCTCTTCCAGACGTGCTGTCCCTGCGACCATCAGTGAAGCATGTGGGTCGAAACGTAAAAGAAAGTGTAGAAATTCCAATGTTTCCCGATCACACCATTGCAAATCTTCGATCAAAAAAAGTCGCGGGCTGCTGTTCGCCAATAAGCATCTGGCGATCGCCTCAAACAAACGCAGGCGTTGCCATTTCTCACCCCGGAGTTGAACAGTTTCGGTGGGATCGCTTTCCCCTTGATATCGCGGGAGAAGCCGCTCGATTTCCTGACGCCAGACCGGCTCAATGGCTGAAAGTCCGTTCTGGATTCTCTCAGCCTTCAACCAGGCGGCCAGAGGCGCGTAAGGTAATTGTCCTTCAGCCGGATAGCATTGAGCTATTGCACTCAAAACTCCCTGGCGTTCGACCCATTGCCTTAACTCGGCGGCCAATCGTGACTTCCCGATTCCCGGTTCGCCAGAGACCAATGCCAGGCTGGGTTTGTGCTTCGCAGCTTTCGTCCAAGCGGATAGGAGATGCTGCCATTCGATCCTTCTCCCGATAAGCGGTAGCTGGGAGGTGGTTTCAGGTTGGCTCGACCCCGGCGGACCCTCCGCCAGATTAAGCAGTTGTCTGTATGCATCTTGTGTGGTGGGGCTTGGTTCTACACCCAACTCACGCGCTAAGGTACTCGCGCAGCCGTGATAGGTGCGTAGCGCGCTGGACCGATCGAGATTGAGTGCGTACAGGCGCATCAACGTCCGGTAAGCGCTTTCATCGAGCGGATCGAGTTCGATCAACCGGTTTGCAAATGGCAGGGCAAATTCGTAGGCTCGTCTCCGTTCTAGACCGGAGATCAGATCCTGGAGGGCGGTTCGATATGTCTGACGGAGATGCTCGCGTTTGACCAGGATCCATTCTTCATAAAAACCCGGCAGCAGTTCCCCTTTATACATACCAACCGCCTTCTCGAGCAGTTTGCTCTTACTTTCTTCGTCCTGCGCACCTTTGGCCAGTTCCACAATTTTTAGGAATTGGATCACATCAAGTGTGAAGGGCGTCTCAGTATTCCATCGCAGGGTATGCGTATCGGTTATCAGGAACCGCTCGGCCTCTGGTAGGGCACCCCTGAGCAAATGCAGCAGGTTGCGCAAATTGGTCTGGGCTTGCTTTTCGGTTGAATCAGGCCAAAACGTAAAGGCTAGTTGCCGGCGGGATTGCTCGAGGTGTTCATTGAGTAGGAATGCCGCGAGCAACAATTGCAAGCGGGGTGCTCCCAAGGTTTCCACAACCGCTCCGGCGTGAATTAGCCGGAAGCCTCCGAACATCTGAATCTTAAGCTCTGACATGTTATAAAGATTATCATTTTGGCCCGATTTGTCAAGTAAAGATTTGGATGTGAACCTGTCTCCTCGATCGGGTGAGGTTTCTCTCAATCCTGCTCCGACAGCCTATGGTAAGATAGGGATCAGGCAATCATTTCCAACGAGAATAGGTAGACAACGCCTATGCAACTCAATCTTGCGCTGGCTCAGATCAATACCCGGCTTGGGGATGTGGAAGCCAATCTCGATAAACACTTGAGCTTGATCCGGGATGCCCGCTCCCAAGGTGCCGACCTGATCGTCTTCCCCGAACTCTCCCTGACCGGTTACGTGCTGCAGGACATTGTCCCGACCGTATCGCACCAACCCGTGGACGACGACCCGGTTTTCAAGCAGTTACTCAAGGCCAGCCGGGAGATCGACATGGTGGTTGGTTTTGTGGATGAAGACCGGCGTCACCGCTTTTTCATCGCCTCGGCTTATCTTTCGCAGGGAAAAGTCCTGCATGTGCATCATAAAGTCTACCTGCCGACTTACGGCCTGTTCGACGAAGGACGCTTTTTTGCTTGGGGAGATGCAATCCGCGCCTTCGATACGCGTTTCGGGCGCCTCGGTATTCTGATCTGCGAGGATTTCTGGCATGCCTCGCCGCCTTACCTGCTGTGGCTGGATGGGGCTGACATCCTGCTCTTGACCTCGGCTTCACCCGGGCGCGGTCTGAACGATGAAGACCGGCTCGAATCAGCGCGTTGGGTGGAACGTATCAATCAGTCTTATGCCAGCCTGTTTACAGCCTTCGTGGCACACAGTAACCGCGTCGGCTTCGAAGATGGACTGCATTTTTGGGGCGGTTCGACGGTTTTCGATCCCAATGGGGAGTTGGTTGCTAAGGGACCATACCAGGAGGAAGCTCTGACTTTGGCAAGGCTGGATCTGAACCAGTTGCATCGAACACGAGCCCGCCTGCCGCTGTTACGTGATGAACGAACGTCGTTGGTCGTACGCGAACTCAAACACATTATCGGGGATGACTCGCTTTACCAGCCGGATGGAAAAGGGTGATTTGCGGTCTTATCTGGATCGCAAGATTTTTGAAGAGAAGAGAAAGGAGATTTGGTGGTTGGAAGGGTAATAAATCTTAACATCCCTAACCGATCTTTGCGCGCATTGTTTGTGCTTGGAATGGGCTTTTTATTGTTTGTGGTATTGACGGGTTTGATCGTTCGTCCCGGCCATGCGATCGAAAAAAACGGGTTTCTCGTTATTGGTCGGCTGACTGATCCCCAGGGCGAACCCGTGGAGGGGGCAATCGTTAAAGCCTTGGTTTCTGAAACGGCCCCTCCCCTGGCTGAGACTCGAAGCTTGATTGACGGAAGCTGGTCAATGCAACTTAATGCAGTACCAGATCAGGAGCTGAAAATTGCAGTCGAACGGCCGCATTATATTTCCCAGTCCACGATTTTGCAGGGCCTCGACTTAACCCGACTGAAAAGCTCCGGACTCTTTCGGATCGGTACGCTGGCCCTGGAGCGAAAAATCGACGCCGGATTTTGGGTCGCTGTGGTTGTCTTTTTGGCGGTGCTTTTACTGATCGCATTCGAATTCCTACACAGTGCCACAGCTGCCTTAGCCGGCATTTCAGTCATTATGTTGGTTTCTTATATTGGGGGGGCGTATCAGCCTGACCTGATCATTTTTTCTTTTGACCAGGCGCTGCGTTACATCAATTGGGAAGTTATCTTTTTGGTGATGGGCATGATGATCATCATCGCCATCATCGAAGGGACGGGCATTTTTCAGTGGATGGCGTTCCAGGCCTATCGCCTAAGTCGTGGACGCAGTTGGCTGCTGGTCCTGATTTTGATGCTCATCACTGCCGTAGCCTCGGCTTTATTAGACAACTTCACCACCATGCTATTAATGGTGCCAATCAGCTTGCAAATCGGCATGGCTCTGGGGATTAACCCGCTGGCGTTGATCATTCCGGAAGTGCTGGCTTCGAATGTGGGCGGGATTACCACCCTGGTTGGCACGCCAACGAATATCATGATTGGAGCTTATGCCGGGATCGGATTCAATGATTTTCTTGCCAACCAGACCTTAGGGGTCTTGATCGCCCTGGTTGCCATGGGAGCTTTTGTCATCTATCACTATCGCGAAGAGTGGCGCAAACGGAGTGGAGGTATTTCGTCCACGCTGTATGCGAAACTGGAAGAGAATGCCCAAATAGAAGACAAGCAGAGCCTGTGGAAATCAGGCCTGGTATTCCTGCTGGTTTTGGCTGGCTTTATTCTGGGTGAGCGCGTGCATCTAGTCCCGGCGGTATCGGCTTTGGCTGGTGCCACCATGCTGCTGATCTGGCTCAATCCCGACATACACAAGATGATCAAGGCTGTCGATTGGACCACACTGGTTTTCTTTATGGCGTTGTTCATGATCGTTGGCGCCATTCAGGAAGTCGGACTGATCAGCATAATAGCGGGTTGGATGAGCCGGATTGTCGGTGAGAATTTGGTGTTGGGTATCTTCCTGGTTGTATTTGGGGTCGGTACCCTTTCAACGGTCGTGGCTAACATTCCCCTGACGGCCTCGATGCTGCCGATTGTGCGGTTCCTGACCAATTCCATCCCGGGTGCAAACAGCCTGGTGCTGTATTATGCCCTCTCGATGGGGGCTGCAATGGGTGGGAATGGATTTTTGATCGGCGGAGAGGCTAACCTGGTCACTGCTGGAATCACCGAACAGACTGATTATCCCATCTCGTTTAAAGAATTTCTCAAAGTGGGATTGCCGGTCACTTATCTAACCCTGGCACTCGGGTTTCTATGGCTGTTATGGCGTTTTTAGTTTCGCTATTGGGAGGCTAACCAAGAGATGAAGACCATCCTTTGTCCCACCCGCGGCGGGAAAGAAAGCCGCCCCAATCAGGATTTTGCGATCAACCTTGCTAAAGAACGCGGCATGCGGCTGCTGTTCCTGTATGTTTCTGACATTCGTTTTATCAGCCGCTCTGCGCTTCCAATTGTGGTCGATATTGAAGCTGAATTGGATGAGGTGGGCGAGTTTTTGTTGGCAATGGCGCAAGAACGTGCTGTCAAGGCCAAGGTTCCCACCGAGGTGTCCGTACGCAGAGGGATATTCAATCAGGTCTTGAAAGAGGTCATTACCGAAGAAGGGATCACCACCGTAGTGCTGGGAAGTTCATCCAGGGGTAAACGCGTGACCACGGACGAGTACCTGCGGGATTTGGGTCAGGAGATGAATCTCGAGACCGGTGTTGAGTTCATTGTCGTGCAGGATGGGAAGTTGGTTACCCAATATGGTGCCATTGGAAATGACCAGGTTTAACACCTACGCAAGGGTATAATACCGGCAGGCACGATTTTTTGAACATAGCGAGATAATGTAAATTGGGCACTTCCCACATCAATTTGGCAATCAATACCGACTTGGCGCGCAAAATCCTGGCTGGTTTTATAAAATCCGAGATCACCCGCGTAGGGTTTTCCAGAGCGGTTGTCGGACTTTCGGGGGGGATCGATTCGGCACTCGCATGTGTGTTGGCCGCTGAGGCGCTGGGATCGGAGAACGTCCTGGCCCTGCGCATGCCGTATAAGACCTCCAGCCCCAAATCGCTCGACCATGCCCAACTGGTGATCGACCAGATCGGAGTCCAGTCGCTGACTATCCCGATCACCGAGATGGTCGATCCAATCATTGCACGCGATCCGGAGATGTCCAGGGTGCGCAAGGGCAACATCATGGCGAGGGCGCGCATGATCGTGCTCTATGATCAATCGGAGGCCTTCAAAGGTCTGGTGGTCGGCACGGGCAATAAGACCGAGATCCTGCTCGGATACAGCACGCTTTACGGTGACTCAGCCTGCGCGCTCAACCCGATCGGCGATCTATATAAAACGCAATTACGCCAGTTGGCTCGCGGGATCGGCATCCCGCAGGCGATTATCGACCAGGCTCCTTCGGCTGACCTGTGGGTCGGTCAGACCGACGAGGGCGATCTGGGTTTTACTTATGAGCAGGTTGATAAGTTGCTCTACCTGTTGGTCGACCAACGCTACAGCCCGGATGAATGCGTCGAAGCGGGATTCGACCCCGGTTTCGTCCGAGCCGTTGTGGAGCGCATCCGGCGCAACCAGTTCAAGCGCGTCTTAGCGCCGATTGCCAAGCTCAGCAACCGTACCATCGGATATGATTTCCTTTACCTGAGAGACTGGGGGACTTAACCTCAGGGTTTTATAAGTATTTCGCCGGCAAAAGGCCTGCGACACAAATCTTCCTGTCAGGGATACCACATGGGTCTGCATCTACCTCCTGCATTGCGTCATCGCCGTTTCACATTGCTCTGGCTGGGCCTGCTGGTCTCGGTCGCCGGTTCACAAATGCAAGTCTGGGCATTGTTCTGGCACATCCGCACGCTGACCGACCAGCCGATTGCGCTGGGCGGAATCGGCGCCGCGCGGATCGTGCCCGTGGTCGTTTTTTCCTTGATCGGGGGGGCGATCGCCGATTCGTTCAACCGTCGTCGCATCCTCTACCTGACTCAGTCCGCCATGGCGCTGGTAGCCGTCGGCCTTGGACTGCTGACCCAGTTCGAGCATATCACTATCTGGCATATCTATTTGCTGACGGCCGTCCAGGCTGTAGCGATTTCCTTCGACCTGCCGGCGCGCCAGGCGCTGGTTCCCAACCTGGTTCCGATCGAGGATTTGCCAAACGCCTTCAGCATGACCTCCATTGCTTTCCAGACCGGCGCGATCCTCGGACCGGCAGTGAGTGGGTTTGTGATCGCGTATGGCGGATTGCAGGCAGTGTATTACATCAATGCTGTGACCTATCTGGCAGTCATCCTGGCGCTGGTGATGATGGGCGACATCCCGCAGCGCGTCAGGCGAGCGCGGCGGCAGGGTATCAGCCTGGAGGCGATCCGCGAAGGGGTCTCCTTCATCATCCACCAGCCGATCATACTGTCATCGATGGTGCTGGATTTTATCGCCACCTTTTTTGCTTCGGCCAACACGCTCATGCCGATCGTGGCTGTGGATGTCTTGCACGTGGGCGTGGTGCAGTATGGCTGGCTTTCAGCAGCGCAGTCGGTAGGGGCGGTGCTGGCAGCCTTGATCGTCTCGCAGATCAATGAATTGCGGCGCCAGGGGGCACTGTTCCTCGGCTCGGTGATCGTCTTCGGGATTGCGACGGTCGTATTCGGACTGTCGCCCTGGTTTATGTTGGCCTGGATTGCGCTGGCCGTCACGGGGGCAGCCGATTTGGTCAGCACCATCATCCGCAATACGATCCGCCAGCTGCAGACCCCGGATGAAATCCGCGGACGCATGACCAGCGTCAATCAAATTTTCTTTCAGGGCGGGCCGCAGTTAGGCGAGATCGAAGCGGGCGTCGTGGCGCAATTCTTTGGCGCACCGATAGCCATTATCACTGGCGGGATTGGTAGTATTGTTGGCGTGCTGCTGATCGCTCGCAGGTGGCCGATGCTGCGCGCTTATAATGGGGACGAGCCGGTCATGGCGGGAGCATCGGCCGACTGAAGGAAACCTGACGATTACCCTACAATTTATACCCATCCCCTGACTGGGTGTTGACTCTCAGCCCAAAACCTAATATACTCTGGTCAGGCAAGTGTCCAATGCGAATAGTTAACCAAAAATTTACCAAGTTTCGATCCTGAGAGGCACGCATTTTTCGCGTGCCTCTCTGCTTATTCCATGCCGCAAGGCAAAAGGAGAAGTGAACATGGACTATGGGATGATCGGTAAGATCGAAAAAGCCAAGCGTTATGCACAGGAGCGCGGGCGGATTCATTTCAAGGACTTCACTGTAGCGATTGATGGCGAAAATAACGCTCATCACGTACAGTTTACAGATGGTACCTGGGATTGTGATTGCGAATTTTTCCGCAGTCGAGGGGTTTGCAGCCATACGATGGCGATGGAAGAGGTGCTCAAAGACATGCTTCCGGTTCGAACCGAGGCCTGAGCCGACAATTGAATAGTTGAGACAATCTGCCCCCGGTACGGGGGCAGATTCGTTTAATTCCGGTAATATTGGCTGCGGCCACACCGTCTTTTAGGAGAGGCAGGCCTCCTTTAAATTTCAACTGAATTCGAGTACAATCTTTGCCTATGAAAATGCTTTCACGACGCGACTTTCTTAAACTCAGCGGAGCAGCTTTGAGCAGCCTGGCTTTCTCGCCATTCCTACCGCAGCTGGGTGAATTTAATGACACGCCGCTGATACGCGTGGCGACCACTTCTGTCAGCGTACACAGCCAGCCGAATGACGAGTATAAAATTACCGGTCAGTGGTTTCGTGATGAACTGGTGCATGTCTACGAAGAAGTCAACTCGGGCACACCGGATTACAACCCCATCTGGTACCGGGTCTGGGGCGGATACATGCACCGCGCTCACCTGCAGAAAGTCAAGGTCCTATACAATGACCCGCAGACCGACCTCAAGGATAACAGCCGCCAGCTGGCTGAAGTGACGGTACCATATACGCAGGCCTTGCGCCCATACATCAAGGACCAGTGGCAGATGCTTTACCGGTTGTACTACACCACGGTACATTGGGTCGTTGGCGTGGACGAAGGTCCCGACGGCAATCCGTGGTATCGGGTCCTGGATGAACTGCTCGATATCACCTACAATGTCCCGGCCAAGCATCTGCGTATCATCCCGCCGGATGAATACACGCCGATTTCTCCAGAGGTGCCTTTCGAGCAGAAGCGCATCGAAGTCAACTTGACAACCCAGACTTTGACGGCTTATGAGTACGGCAAAATAGTTCTGCAAACGCGCGTCTCCTCCGGCCTGCCGAACGGCAATCCCGGCTCGAACGGCATCCCAACCAAGACCCCGAGTGGCAAATTCAACATACAGGTCAAGATGCCTTCCAAGCACATGGGCGACGGCAACCTGGCGGCCGACATCGAAGCCTACGAGCTGCCCGGTGTTCCCTGGACCTCCTTCTTCACCGAAAAAGGACACGCCTTCCACGGCACGTACTGGCACGACAATTTCGGCGTGCCGATGAGTCATGGTTGTGTCAACATGCGCACCGAGGAAGCTAAGTGGCTTTTCCGCTGGTGCCTGCCGCCAGCCGGCGCAGAGGATATAAATCCGCTGACGCTCGACAAAAAAGGCTTCGGCACGTCGGTGGAGGTCATTGGCTGAAGCATGCCGTCCCTGACCTGGCCTGGTAAACGCCTCGAAGATCCTGCACCGGCAGACCTGCTCAGCGAGGCGCTGGTTTTTCCGGATGGCCAGGGTTATCCGTCTGCCAATCCCGAAAATCGCTTGATTCTGGGGGACAACCTGTCCATCATGGCGGCGCTCCTGCCGAAATTTGAGGGTCGCATTGATCTGATCTATGCAGACCCGCCCTTTTTTACTAATCGCAAATTTTCAGCCCGCATCGGTCGCGGCGAAGACTCGCGCAAGCCTGGTCAATGGCAATTGAGCGAAGGTTACGCCGATGATTGGCCCGATCTGGACTCTTACCTGGATTTCCTTTACCAACGCCTGGCGCTGATGCAGCGCTTGCTTTCGCCATCTGGTATGCTCTACCTGCATCTGGACTGGCACGCTGATGCGTATGCGCGTTTGCTGCTTGACGAACTCTTCGGCCCCGAGCGGCTGCTGAATGAGATTGTCTGGATTTATCACGGTCCGTCGCCGATCCGGAGTGCCTTCAACCGCAAACACGATACCATCCTGGCTTACACCAAGGGTGCCCGCTACACCTTCAACGTCGATGACGTGCGCGAGCCGTACAATCCCAGCACCGTCAAAACTTTCGCATCTTCCCCAAAGGCCGGGTTCGGCAAGGTGCCTGATCTGGAGCGCGGCAAGGTTCCGGAGGATTGGTGGTATTTCCCGGTCGTGGCTCGCCTGCACAGTGAGCGGACCGGCTATCCCACGCAAAAGCCTCAAGGCTTGCTGGAACGCATCATCCGAGCCTCGTCCAATCCCGGCGACCTGGTGGCGGATTTCTTCTGCGGATCGGGGACAACGGCAGTCACGTCAGTCAAGCTTGGACGTCGGTTCCTGGCAACGGATGCTACCTGGCGGGCGGTGCACACTACCCGGAGCCGGTTGGTGGCTGCCGGGGCTGATCCCTTCAGGTTGGAATGCGAGGCTGCGCAACCCTTCCCTATGACAAAATCCACTCCCGATTGTAAAGTGGCAGTTTCGAACGGATGCCTTCGGTTGGAGACGAAACTCGCGCTGGATTACTGGGAGGTGGATCCGGATTGGGATGGGGAAATATTCCGGAGCGCGGCTCAAGCCACGCGTCCGGTGCGATCAGCGGAGATCTCGCTGGAATTAAAAATAAAAATCGGACGCAGCGTCTGTGTCCGATTGGTGACCACTGAAGGTCGTCAACTTCAAATTATCGCCTGATTACACATCCAGGCGATATCCAACACCGCGGATGGTTTTCAATAATTTAGGATGGTCCGGGTCGAGTTCGATGGCTCGCCGCAGCCAGGAGATGTGCACGTCCAGCGTGCGCGTATCGCCGGTGTAATTCGTTTCCCAAACCTGCTTGAAAAGCGCCTTGCGCTCGACGACTTCGCCGTGATGGTCCATCAAAACCTGTAATAACCTGATCAGGCGCGGGGTCAGGCGCGAGTTCTTGCCCAGGCTGCGCACCCGGCGGTGTTCCAGGTCCAGGCGGATCGGTCCGACGTGTTGAACGTTGCTGCCATCCCCCGGCAGCAGGTGCTTGACCCGATTGAACAGTTTCTGCACCGTGAAGGGTAACTTCAAAATGACATCGGCTACATCTTTACCGATCTCTTTTTCGGAGTCGACGATCAGGATCAAGGGGGTTTTTTCATCCTGCTCGCGCAGGGACTGGCAGATACGCACGCCGCTACTGCGCAGCGAGGCGGCATTAACGACGATCAGGTCTGGTTCCAATTCGCCCATTTGCTCGGAGGCTTTACTGCCGCTGGGGGCAGTCTCCACGATGAACCCCTTCTTTTGCAATCCCATGGCAAAAGAAGGAACTTCCGCGTGTTTGCCTTCGATGATCAGAAGGGTGGCATCTGTCATTGGCCGGATAATGATTCCTGGTTTGGATTTCTCTGCTCTTCCCCCCTGACCGGATGGCAACCATCGTTGGTGCGTAGGAACATGATGGTCAGGACGGAACAGATTTTAAGGTTAAATCATTATACCCCAAATCTTAAGAAAAGTTCCTTACCCCCATAGTACTGGCCCGGGCTTGTCAAAACTTAACCGGACAGTTATAATGCAGTCCGTTCGGGGCGTGGCTCAGCCCGGTAGAGCGCACGGTTCGGGTCCGTGAGGTCCGCGGTTCAAATCCGCGCGCCCCGACCATATCCCGCCGATCTGGCATAGGTCGGCGGTTTGCCTTAACAGGCACTTCGCCATCCGCGCGCCTCGACTTTTCTCGCCGATCTGGCATAGGTCGGCGTTTTTTTTATTTAATCACTGCCAACTTTAAATCATTTGAGAGCTTGATATAAAAGCGCGAGGCGGGCCGGGAATGAGGCGATGTGCAACCGGGAGGTAGGATCAGCCGTATATCTAATAAATGTGAGAATATGCACGAATGGTCGAATCTAATGCTTGTTCGAGGAAAGATGGAAAAAGGAAGCATGAGCAGTCAATCCCTGGCCGCTGCCATCACCAAGGCAGCCAGCAAACAAACCTACTACACCATCCTTTGGTTTGTCGACCGGAGGCGCGTGGGAGATGCCTTCCGGGCTTATGCGTATTTTCGTTGGGTTGATGACGTGCTTGATGCAGAATCGGGCCTGCGGTCGGAAAAGCTGGCATTCGCCGACCAGCAGCGGGCCTTGCTCGAGGCTTGTTACCGCGGGGAAGTGCCCGAAGGGGTTTCGGCCGAAGAGCAGATGTTGGTCGACCTGGTCAGCCACGATAAGGAAAAATACAGCGGACTGCAAACCTACTTGCGCAACATGATGGCAGTGATGGAATTCGACGCCCGGCGGTGTCACCGGGTCGTCTCGCAGGCTGAACTGTCCGAATACACGCGCAGGCTGGCGGCGGCGGTCACCGAAGCGCTGCATTATTTCATCGGTCGCGGCGACCTCAGGCCTGGTTGCGAGAGGCGTTATCACGCGGTAAAAGCCGCCCATATCACCCACATGCTGCGCGATGCACACGAAGATGCACAGGCGGGTTATTTCAACCTCCCCAGCGAGTATTTACAAAAATGGGAGATTTCCCCGCGAGAACTGGAAAGCCAGGCTTACCGGGAATGGGTGCGGGGACGGGTGGAACTGGCGCGCAGCTACTTCGAGGCCGGGCGGGAGTGCACCTTTCAGGTGCGGAGCCTGCGTTGCCGGCTGGCCGGCTTCGCCTATACGGCGCGCTTCGAATGGATGCTGCGCGCGATCGAGCGCGATGATTTTCACCTGCGCCCCGCTTATCCCGAACGCAAGGGGCTGCAGGCCGGCTTGTGGATGGCCTGGTCGTCTTTGACTTCGATGCTGGCTTCCATGTGGGCGGATTCCGGATTTAGCGATTTGACTGTCCATCCTGACAGGATCGAAAAACGATGAAATCCAACTCCGTGATCGTGATTGGGGCTGGCGTCGCCGGGATGACGGCCGCCATCCACCTGGCGCAGCAGGGCTGGCAGGTGACCGTGCTCGAGAAGAACGCTCGTCCCGGCGGGCGCTGCGACCGTTTCAGCCGCGAGGGGCATACCTTCGACACCGGTCCTACTCTGCTGGTCATGCCCCTGCTCTACGAGGCGGAATTTGCTACTCTGGGTACGCCCATGCGCGAGCTGCTGGATTTGCAGCGCGTCGACCCGACCTATCATCTGGTCTTCGACGACGGCAGTAAGCTGGCGTTGACCTCTGACCTGGAAAATTTGCGTGACCAGATCGAGCGCTTCGAGCCGGGGAGCTTTCAGGGCTTGCAGCGCTATCTGGAGGAGGGCCAACGACACTACCAGTTGGGAATTGAGCGCCTGGTCTACCCAGATTTCCGTAAAGCCTCCGACTTTTTTAAATTAAACAACCTGCCCTTGCTTGGGCAGGTCAAACCGTTGGTAAAACATTACGCCAATATGGGGCATTACTTCGACGACCCGCGCCTCAAGGCGGCCTTCACCTTCCAGGACGTGTACATGGGGCTGAGCCCCTTCGAGGCACCGGCCACCTTCTCGATGATGTCCTACACCGAACTGGCTCACGGTGTCTGGTATCCTAAGGGAGGCATGTACCAGGTGGTCGAAGCGCTGATGTCCCTGGCGCTTCAAGCCGGGGTGGAGTTTGCCTTCAACACCTCGGTGGAGAAAATCGAGGTCGATGAGAAGCATGCGCGCGGTGTTGTGCTCGAAGATGGACAACGCCTGGGCGCGGAGGCCGTTCTGGCCAACGCCGACCTGCCCTACGTCTACCAGCACCTGCTGCCGCAGGATGGCGAAGCAAAAAGATTGGAAAAGAAGAAATACTCCTGTTCGGTCATCAGTTTCTTCTGGGGCCTGGACCAACCGTATGAGGCGCTTCCCGCGCACACCTTGTTCCTGGCGAGCGACTACCGTGAGAATTTCGAGAGCATCATGCGTGACCTGGACCTGCCGGCCAATCCCAGCCTGTACATCCACGCCCCGGCGCGGCTCGACCCGTCCATGGCGCCGCAGGGAGGGGATACGCTGATCGCCATTGTGCCGGTCGGACACCTGTCCGCGAGCGGCGAGCAGGATTGGGGCGGGATCCGCGACCGAGCGCGGGAACACGTCTTCCGCCGCCTGCGGGCATTCGGGATCAATGACCTGGTCGGGCACATCAAGTTCGAGACCAATTTCACGCCGCTCTCCTGGCGCAAACGCTACAACCTGGTCAAAGGCTCGACCCACGGCTTGTGCCATAACCTGGCCCAGTTGGGGTATTTCCGGCCCGACCTGCAGCACGCGCGCTATCGCAACCTGTATTTTGCCGGCGCCAGCACCCGCCCCGGCACGGGCCTGCCGACCGCCATGGTTTCAGGCCGGCTGGCTGCGCAGCGGATCATGGACGATTTGTAAAGGATTCCATTTCTGAGAAGAATTGGGCTTGTTTCTGTAAGAAAAGGAGCTGGGAAAAATGGAAATGAACCTGGTCACATTAGGATTGTTGTTTCTTTTCATTTTGCTTACCGGGTATTGGCTGAACCGTTCAGGGAGCCCGTATCACGTGCTGCTTGTCAGCCTCCATAAATTGATCGGGCTGGGGACCGGCGTCTATCTGGGTCTGAGCCTCTACCGCATCTCCAAGATTGCCTCACTCAGCCCCATCCAGATTGCGCTAACCGCGATCACTATGCTGTGCTTCGCCATCAACGTTGCTACGGGCAGCCTGTTGAGCAGCAATAAACCGATGCCGAAAGCGGTTTCCCTGCTCAATAAGTATTTCCCGTATCTGACGCTGGTAAGCACGGGGGGTATGATCTACCTGCTCAAGTGATTTACAAGGTGTGAAGGGATATGCTAGCGGTAACCCTCCGTGATTTGTTGTAGTTATTTCCTCGGAATTGGTTGTTTCCATTGGGATGGAATCTTCAGAGTTCCCCTTTATCGATCAAATGGTTCATGTGCCACAACAAACCGAATAACAGGATGCCGAAGAGCAACAGGAATCCATATTTTTGGAACAGTTCCGGCATAAAAAGGGAGAGAAGCAGCAAGCTGATCAAAGCTCCGATGCGGAATGTCCCATATTCGTACAGGAATGTAACAATGAATCTTAGCAATCCTGCTCCTGATTGCTTGAGTGAATTATTTTTTTGACATACGAACGTCGGCTTCGTGGGGGAGAAATAATAGTGAACATTTTTAATGGAATTTGTCAAGCGGGAAATTGATACATACCTCAGTCTTGGCATTCAAATAGGTTTGGTAAAACTTCGAAGTATCCATACCACTTTGCAAGGTCTCGAGCCTTAGAAAATGTACCGGGTCGGGTGCATACCCGCCAAATATACTCGTTCTAAATTGCATAAATGGAACTCCAATCTCTGGAGACCAAATAAGTATTTCAAACGAGGACATACTAAAATCAGGCCTCAGTGGAGGTTTTTGCGGACAAATGATGACGGTGTTGTTGTCTAATTGTGCATCACTGTTTATATAAAACAATAATCCCTTTTTTGAATAAAACAAGACCAACTCATCTTGAGCCATACCATCAATAGGCGTTTCGACAGCCCAAATCCAAACTTCGTCTGGTTTACCCGCATTGCGCAACAAGCCTGCCAGGGAAAAGTCATACGATTCTTTGATCCACCGGGTATTCGAGGCAATGCCTTCGATCTTTCCATTTCTTACAAAAAAAACAACACTGATTTTACGACTCTCTGAGATATCTTTGGGTACGTTAGACAAGGAGAAGGGATAGATGACCACCTCGCCTCTTTCCATTGGAGACGTATAAGAACCAAAAGGCAGAATTTCTTTGCTCACTTCCTGCCAAGTGCTCTCTCCGGGAACAATCCCCCAAAAGCAGGGTAGTTCACAACCTTCACGACCCTGGCTTAGTTGCCGAAAAGCATTCAAGGCTTTTTCTTCGGTCAAAGTTGGGCTGGGAGTCAATGTCTGGCTGGGAACGGCAGTTGAGATGCGGGTCAGGGTGGAGATTGGGGTCGAGCGGATGACGAACGGGGTTGTTGTGGAGGTAAGTGTTTGAAGAATTTCTTGGGTTGGAAGGGAATCACTTATCGCAGGCGTCTTACTGCAGGCGGCAAGCAGGCATATCCCGAGGACGGCCATCACGGCTGAGCGCAGGCTTTGCACGACAGATTTCTATCGTCTTTTAGAAACAAATATTTCGTTCAATGATTACCAACCCCAGTATCGCGATTACTTGATTTTACATCTGAAACCCAAACTATTGACTTAAGTTTCCCGCGGGTGTATAAATTTGCTTACAATTGAACCCTCGTTAGGCCAGGCGTCTGCCCGAGACACAGGCCGCTGCTCCGAAACGTCGAGAGACGCCAAGGCAGTAGAAAAGGCCGGACCGAATTAAGGTCCTGCTCAAGGTGGCTGGGAAACCAACCCTACGCCGGGCAGTGCCAAAGCTCAACCAGTGGGGGCTGCTTTTCGCGTTTTCCTTCGCATTGTCTTGTATTAAGACGGCCTCTCTGGTTGCATACAGAGGCCGTTTTTGTTTTCCCCGTGCGACGACAACGGTCGAATCTCCGGCACGGGCGGGAAGGAGGTGAGCGCGTGGAAGCGGACGATAGTTTGCCCCAAAGTACCCTGACTTATCAAATCACATTCCACTTGCGACCCTTTCGGGAGCCAGGAGATCGGCTGAGTCCAGCCCTGCGCCTCACTGCTTTTCCGTGTCTTTCTAGCCCGGAACGCTAACCGGTCTTCTGACCCCTGATCTGGTCGCCACCTGCGGATTTATCCCTGGGTGGCATTTTCGTTAAGGAGGTTCCAATGGCTTTTGTCAGCGAATTGACCGGGCGACCAGTGACCGATATCGAC
This sequence comes from uncultured Chloroflexia bacterium, assembly GCA_963790075.1. Taxonomy (GTDB): domain Bacteria; phylum Chloroflexota; class Anaerolineae; order Anaerolineales; family Villigracilaceae; genus CAYOUV01. The sequence goes on along the minus strand of CAWBNG010000003.1, from coordinate 437,428 downwards.
GGGACCCGGATCGGGGTTCTCAAGGATCTGATCGCGCGCACGCGTAAGGAGTTCCATCATCCGGTGGTCGACGCGATCGTGGTCGAGGGCGAGCGCGGCCCGTTGACCGTACCTTTCACCGACCTGGCGGCGCTGCTCTCGACCGCCATTCCGCTCAAGCACCCAGCGGCGGAAATCAAACCTTTCCAGCCGCAGGAGGGGGACATCAAGCTGGTCGATGATGTCCTCGACAAGCAGATCATCGACATCAACGGGGCACGCGTGGTGCGTGTCAACGATATCGAAGTGGTGCGCGTCAACGGCAACGTGGTGGTCAGCAACGTCGATATCGGCGTGCTGGGTATTATGCGCCGCATTGGCCTGGAGCGGGCCGGGCGCTGGCTGGCCCGCCGGTTCAAGGCTGATCTTTCCCAGGGTTCTATCTCCTGGGAGTTCGTCGAGCCGCTGCTGCACGACAAGTTCATGCGGCTTAAGGTGCCGGTCGAGAAGCTGCGCGAACTGCATCCCTCCGACCTGGCCGAGATCATCAGCGACCTGAACCGGGCCGAGACCAGCCAATTGCTGGAACAGCTCGATATCGAACACCTGGCCGACACGCTGGAGGAGATCGAGCCAGACCTGCAGGCCAGCCTGCTGGAGCAGATGCCGGACGAGCGTGCGGCCGATGTGCTCGAAGAAATGTCCCCGGATGAGGCGGCCGACCTGCTGGCCGAACTGTCGCCAGAGCGCACCAAAGAGCTGCTTGAGCTGATGGAGGATGACGAAGCCGACGAGGTCCGGCGCCTGCTGCTGTATGCCGAGGACACGGCCGGCGGCCTGATGACGACCGAATTCGTGACCGTCAAATCCAGCCTGACGGCGGAGCAAGCCATCCAATCCCTGCGCTCGGTCGGCGAGGAAGCCGAGTTGATCTACTACGTCTACGTTACCGATGACGATTGCCATCTGGTGGGCGTTTTCTCACTCAGCGATCTGATCCTGGCCCAACCGGGCACGCCGGTGACCGAGTTCATGCACAGCCGCTTTGTCAGTGTCAATCTCAAGACCGAGCAGGATGAGATCGCCCAGGTGGTGGCCAAGTACAACCTGATGGCGGTACCGGTGGTGGATGACCAGGATTGCATCCACGGGATTGTCACAGCCGACGACGCGCTGGACAAGATCATCCCCACCGCCTGGAAGAAACGCCTGCCGCATTTCTTTGGAGCGCTGCAATGAAAACCTTGAAACTGCTGCGCGAAAAGTGGCTGGCCCGTCCTGGCGTGCGGCGGCTCGTGCTGATCATGTCCGTCTTTGGTCCGGCAACGATTGCTGCCATGGCCGATAACGACGCCGGTGGCGTGGCGACTTATTCCATTGCCGGGGCTACGCTGGGCTATGCCATCCTGTTCCCGTTGGGGATCATCACCCTGCTGCTGGCCATCACCCAGGAAATGGGCATGCGCCTGACCCTGATCACGCGCCGCGGATTGGCCGACCTGATCCGTGAAAAGTACGGGGTCAAAGTCTCGCTCTTCATTTTTCTCGGACTGGTGATCGCCAATCTGGGCACAATCACGGTCGAGATATCCGCCATCAAAACGACCAGTCATATGCTCAATATCCCAACCTGGCCTTTCCTGATTGGCATACTGCTGCTGGCGTTTTTGTTTATCGCGAAAGGCAACTACAAGCAGACTCAGAACATCATGCTGTTGGTCTCGCTCTTCTACCTGACCTACATCATCTCGGCTGTAAAAGCTCATCCCGATTGGGGGCTGGCATTGAGCAACCTTGTCTACCCGCACGGCGTGGAGTGGACGCGCGAGTACACCCGCAATTACCTGATCATCGGTATGGGTGTGCTGGGAACGACCATTACTCCCTGGGGGCAATTCTTTATCAGCAGTTTTGCCTTCGACAAGAAGATGGAAAACGATACGATTTTCTATTCCCAGTTAGAAACCTATTGGGGCGCGCTGCTGACCGATTTCTTCTCGTTCTTCATGATCGTTGCTACGGCCTCGACGTTGTTCGTGCATGGCATCCAATTGACCTCGGGCGAGCAGGCGGCGCTGGCGATCCAACCCTTTGCCGGTCAGTTGGCGGGAGTATTGTTCGCGGTCGGGATCCTGGCGGCGGCCTTCATGGGACTGGTGATCGTGCCGCTCTCGACAGCCTACGCTTTTTCGGAGTTTTTCGGCCTATCGGGCAGTCTGGATTCGGATTTCCAGCAGAGCAAAACCTTTTACATTTTATTCATCGCCCAGTTGGTCTTTGCTGCGCTGATGATCTTGATCCCGGGTGTCTCGCTCTTCCAATTGGCTGTGGCTACCCAGATCTTGAACGCCATGATCCTGCCGTTGGTTTTTTATTACCTGATAAAGCTGACCAGCAGTCACAACCTGATGGGGACTCATGCCAACAATAATTTTCAGAAGTATTTCTCGGCTGTTTCGTCGGTGCTGATCGTGATCGCTTCAGCCCTGACGGTAGCGGCTGTAATTTTCAAATGGTGACACTTTTTGGGAAAAGCCGGGTTAACCAGGAAAGACCCGGCTTTTTTTTACCGATTTTCTTGCAAGTCGTTAGATTTGCTACTATACTGGTGATTGTGGTCAATTTATTATTGATTGAAAGGAGATTGCGGTGGATGCGATTCGTGATTTGATCCGCAAAAAGGGGAATGAAATCTGGTCGGTTTCACCCGATGCGACCGTCTATCAGGCGCTTGATAAAATGGCGCAGAAAAACGTTGGCGCCATGTTGGTGATGAATGGGGAGGATGTGGTTGGTATTCTTTCAGAGCGTGACGTCGCTCGAAAAGTGGAATTACAGGGCAAAACGGTTCGCGAGACGCAAGTCAGGGAAATCATGACTGAAAAGGTGGTCTACGTCGAAGCGGACCAACCGCTGGAAGAATGCCTGGCAGTTATGCTTGACAAGAACATCCGCCACCTGCCCGTCTTTGAGAATGGAAAGTTGGTCGGGTTGATCTCAGTGCGCGATGCGCTCAAAGGTATGGTCGATACGCAGAAATTCCTGATCTCACAGCTCGAGCACTATATCACCGGCGGCGGACGCTGACCGTAGATTTATTTGGAATTTTATCGCAGAAAAAAACGAGCCGGACATTGTCCGGCTCGTCGTGAATTAACTGCCTTGGGCGGTATGGTCAATGTGCTCGCTGCTGCCGCGCATCCAGTGACGCCCGTCCCGCTCGAGCAATTGGTCTGAAGCCTCCGGCCCCCAGCTGCCCGGTTTGTAGGTCTGCAGTTCGGGTTGTTTAAGATTGCTCCAGGCGTGCAGGATCGGGTCGATCAGACCCCAGGCTTTTTCCACCTCATCGGCGCGGGTGAAGAGCGCGGCGTCTCCCTGAATGGAATCCAGGATCAACCGTTCGTAAGATTCGGGGATCGACATCGGACCGAAGGTGTCGGCGTAGTGGAACTCCATGTCCACCGAACGCATCTCGGCCACCGTATCCGGGACCTTGGCTTCAAAACGCAGGTGCATGCCTTCGTCCGGTTGCAAATACAGGACCAGGGCGTTGGGGGTCATCTGTTTTCCGAGTTGATTGGGAAACATCATGTGCGGCGGCTGCTTGAACTGGATGATGATCTGGGATATCTTTTCAGCCAGCATCTTGCCTGAACGCAAGTAGAAGGGAACGCCTTGCCAGCGCCAGTTATCGATGGCGAAACGCACGGCGGCGAAGGTGGGTGTAACCGAATGCGGATCGACGTCCTGCTCTTTGAGGTATCCTTTGTACTGCGCGCGGACGGTGTTGAGCGCGACGTCCTTGCCTTTGGTCGGCTCGATCGACCCCAGCACTTTGACCTTTTCATTGCGCAGCGCGTCAGCATTGAACGATGAGGGCGGTTCCATGGCTGTCAGCGTCAACAGTTGCATCAGATGGTTCTGGAACATGTCGCGCAGCACGCCGATCCCATCGTAGTACCCGCCGCGATGGCCGACACCGACTGTCTCGGAGACTGTAATCTGCACATGGTCGATGTAGTTGCGGTTCCATAGTGGCTCGAAGATGGTATTGGCAAAACGGAACATCAAGATGTTCTGCACCGTCTCTTTGCCCAGGTAGTGGTCGATGCGGTAGATCTGATCTTCCTTGAGTGTTTTATGAATTTGCTTATTCAAGGCTTCAGCCGAGGCTAAATCGGTACCGAAGGGTTTCTCGATCACCACCCGCCGCCAGCCGGCGTTTTCGTCCGTTTGGCCGGTCTGGCCCAAATTCTCGATCACGATTGGGAAGAGCGAAGGCGGGATGGCCAAGTAAAACAGCCGGTTTGCCGCCCCTTTTTCCCATACACACAGGAAATCGTGGAAGATCTTAAAAGCTTCCGGTTTTTTATAGTTGCCGGTATGGTAATGGATGTTCTTGGAAAAAGCCTGCCATTCTTCATCTTTGAATTCGTAGGAAGCGAATTGGTCCATGCCCTGTCGCAGGTGCAGGCGGAAGCTCTGGTCGTCGTATTGTGTCCCGGCGAAACCCATGATGCGGAATTTCTCCGGCAGACGTCCTTTGCGAAACAAGTTAAATAACGAAGGGATCAGCTTGCGCTGTGTCAGATCGCCGGAGGCGCCAAAGATGACAATCGTTGTGGGAAGGTTGTTCTTCTGGTTACTCATGGGCTATTCCTCGTGTTTGACGGCGTGCCCGCCGAACTCATTGCGCATCGCGGCCAGCAGACGGGCGCTGTAATTCTCCTCGTCGCGGCTGGCCAGGCGCATTTGCAGCGCCAGCGTGATGACCGGTGCCGGCACATTCAGGTCGATCGCTTCGAATGCCGTCCAGCGGCCCTCACCCGAATCGGCCACCCAGGGCTGGATGTCGGACAGGGTCGGGTCTTTTTCGAGCGCCAGGGCGGTCAAATCCAGCAACCAGGAGCGGATCACGGTGCCGAAGCGCCAGATTTCCGCGATCTGGTGCAGGTCGAGCTCGAACTCTTTTTTGGATTTCATGATCTCGAAACCCTCGGCGTACGCCTGCATCAGGCCGTACTCGATCCCGTTATGCACCATCTTGACAAAGTGTCCTGCGCCGTTGGGACCGACGTGTCCCCAGCCTTTGTCCTTGCCGGGTGCCAGGGTATCGAAAACGGAACGGTGACGGTCGACGACCTCGGCCGGCCCACCGACCATCATGCCGTAGCCTTCCTTGAGCCCCCATACGCCGCCGCTGGTGCCGCAATCGAGCATTTCAATACCTTTGGCGGATAATAATTCAGCATGGCGAATTGTGTCTTTGTAGTTTGAGTTCCCGCCATCGATGACCGTGTCGCCTCGCTCCAGTTTCTCTGAGAGCGATTGAATGGTGTCATCGGTGATCTTTCCCGATGGAACCATGACCCAGACACTGCGCGGCGCCTTGAGGGCCTTGACGACCTCGTCGAGCGTACGCGCACCTTGCACGCCTTCTTTTTCTGCGGCCTGGATGGCTTTTTCGTTGACATCATAAGCCACCACGCGGTGACCGCCACGCAATAAGCGTGCTGCCATGTTGGCGCCCATTTTTCCTAAACCGATCATTGCAATATCCATGATTTAAACCTCCAATTACGACATTTTTTCAATGCGACGACCGGGATCATCGCCGCTGGGTTGTATTTTATAATTTCTGCGCGGCTGCTTCATCCACCAGCCAGGTGAGCTGGCCGTTTTCCGGCTGCACGCGCTGCGCAGGGAACTGTCTAGGCAGGGAAGGGCCGTGCAGCACCTTCTCCAACGTTTCGGCCTTGTTCTCGCCGGCCACTAAAAATGTGACCTGACGGGCGCCATTGATGACCGGTAGCGTCAGGGTAATGCGCTGCGCAGGTCGCCCCTGGTAGTGGCCCATCACCGCCATGCTGAGGGAATCTGCCCCTGCCTGGGGATCCGACCCGGGGAAGAGTGAGGCCGTGTGCCCGTCTTCGCCCATGCCCAAATGGATCAGGTCGAAGCGCGGCCAGGGATGCCCGGTCTCTGCAAAGGCTCCCAGAACTTTCGCGTAATCATCAGAGGCTGCTTTGGGCTCTAGTTCCCCCTTTACGCGGTGAATGTTTTCTGCCGGGAGGGGGACCTGTTTCAGGAGTGCCTGATTAGCCTGGCCATAGTTGCTGCCCCGATCGTTTGGCGGGACACAGCGCTCGTCGCCCCAAAAAACATGAACTTTGGCCCAGGCCACCTGGTCGCGGTAGGGCGCTGCGGCCAGTAGCTGAAACAGGCGCTGTGGTGTGCCGCCGCCGGAAAGCGCGACCAGAAATTGTCCGCGCTGGTCGATTGCTGCCCCAGCCAGTTCGACGAATTGCACAGCTGCCGCCTGACTGAGGGCTTCGATGTCTTTGAAGATTCGAATCTGTGATTTCATACTTGGCCTACCAGATGTTCCTGCATGAGCTGTTTGGCGCATGCGATAATATTTTGTAAGGGTCTTCCGTCCCGACGCAGTGTTTTGACATCCATCACTGGACCAAAGGTCAATTTGGGCACTAACGCGAAGTTTTGTCCCAGGACCATCTGCTGGATGATCTGGATGAACATTGCCAGTCTTTGGTGGTCAACGCGCGTCTTGCGGCGCAGCCAGGTGAAAGGATGCCGCAGTGATTCTGGCCGTAGCACGCCGCTGAGGATGGCTACCACTACACGCGTATCGGGCACGCGTTCCAGGAAGACCTCCAGGCTGCGGGACCAATGTTCCAGTTCGGCCAGGGCACCCGGCATGACAGCCGGATCCGGCTCGGTGGTCGTCCGGGCGAAGAGCAGCAGCGAACCGTTCTCCTGCAGGTGGCGGATCGACTGGCGTACAACAGCCATGCGCACATGTGTGTCAGTGTAAGACGTGTAGATCATGTGGCGACTGACGTTCGGCAGGTGGACCAGAAAGGGGATGTCTCCACCGATGATTTTAAGGTCCTGACGCCCAGCGTTGGCTGCTACCAAAACCGAATCGACCGCACCCGGATGGTTGCAGGCGATCACCAGTGGTCCATCTGCTGGGATGTTTTCGCGACCGCACACTTGGCAGCCTTGCACGAAGTTCGGCAGCAGCCAGCTGGCAGCCTGCGGCAGTCCGTGTTGGGCCAGCTGTTCTTCCAAGCCGGCGAACAATTCCGAAAAATGCCGCGTGGCGCGGGCGAAGAGCGGGTTGAACAGTTTGCGTCCCATTCCGCGCTCGACCCAACCCATGGCCTTAAAGATCTCATCTGTGATCAGTTGCTGCAACTGGTCGATTTGGCTTTGTTCTGCCATCTTTGCACCTTTTAATGATTATAACGCCCAACCTTTTGCGGGTTGCCCCTCTTAAGGTAACCATTAGGTGCACTGGCCCAGTAAACAGGTATGCTAGAATCGGAACATGCCCACACTGGATTTGGAACATCTGACCATCTATCGGGCCGGGACTTTTCACCTGCCGCCCACACCCCGGATCAATTCCCCAGCCCAGGCGCTGGATTTCGTCAACCAACGGGGCTATATCTACTTCTGGCCGATCAAGGGCATCGACCTGCCCAGCTTGTGGACGGCCGTGGCCGGTGACCGCCCGGTCCCAAACGAGCACGACGACCCCGGTCACAAAACTTGGGGCTGGAAGGACGATGCCCTCGATAAACGTATCTGGTATTACGCCAAAGTGCTGCGCCGCAAAGCGACCATGATCTCCTTGGAAGTGGCACCTTACTATTACGCCCTGACCGAAAATTACGGCTCACCAGAGGAAGACTATCTCTTGGCTTACCAGGAAGGACGCATGACCCAGGCTGCCAAGCTGATCTACGAGGTTTTGCTGGATGTCGGCCGCATGAATACGCTCGATCTGCGCAACGCCGCACATATGTCCAATGCCAAGGATTTGGAGTTCAACCGCGCGTTGGAAGACCTGCAAAGGGACTTCAAGATTCTACCGGTCGGTGTGGCTGAAGCCGGAGCCTGGCGTTATGCTTTCATTTATGAAATCACTGCGCGTTATTACCCGGAACTGCCCGAGCAGGCACGCTTCATTGGGGAGGGGGAGGCGCGCCAGAAGTTGGTTGAGCTATTGTTTCGATCAGTGGGTGCGGCCCAGGCGCGCGACGTGGGTAAATTATTTGGCTGGAAGCCGGAACTGGTGCAGCGCACCCTGGAAAAGCTGGACGAGAAGGGCATCCTTGTTCGGGATGTCAAACATCCGCAGCAGAAGGGTGTCTGGCTGGCTTTGCCGGATCTGGTAACCTAAACACCCGTGTTTTGGGTTTATTGGCTGGAATGAGGAGGCAGAAAAATGCTCGAAATTGCAATCATGATCGAAGGACAGAACGGCCTGACCTGGCCGCGCTGGCAGAAGATTGCTCGCCTGGTTGAAGACGCCGGATTTGTAGGACTTTTCCGCTCCGATCATTTCACCAATGCGCATCCACCCGACCTCGAGTTCGCTTGAATTGTGGACTTCCCTGACCTGGTTGGCAGGCAACACCCAGCGCATCGAGTTTGGTCCGCTGGTGTCTCCGGTCTCCTTCCGCCACCCGGCGTTGACCGCCCGTATGGCTGCCGCGGTCGATGACTTGTCAAACGGGCGACTGACGCTCGGCCTGGGTGCGGGCTGGCAGGAACGCGAACACCAGCTGTTTGGCTTCGAGCTCCTGGACCTCAAATCCCGTTTCGACCGTTTTGCGGAAGGCCTGGAAGTGATCAGTCGTTTATTGCAGCAGGAAGAGCCAGTGACTTTTGAGGGCCGTTATTTTGAACTGCAGGATGCGCAGTTGCTGCCACGTCCTCAAAGGCCGGGTGGACCACGCATCCTGGTGGGCGGCAACGGTGAGAAGCGCACCCTGTCTTATGTGGCTCGCTATGCTGATGAGTGGAATTGCATCATGCTGCGGCCGGAAGAATTTAAAAGTTTGAACGCTCGCCTGGATCAAAAACTGCTAACGGTTGGGAGGGCACCCGAATCCGTGCGCCGCTCAATGATGTCCGGCTGTATCTTTGGCAAGGATCAGGCAGCTTTGAAGGGGAAACTAGAGGTGCACGACCGCAGCCTGGAACAAGCGCTTGAACGCGGATTGATCGCTGGCTCTGCCGCCCAGGTAAACCAGCAGCTAAAGGCACTGAGCGAGGTCGGACTGCAGCGCATCATGCTGCAATGGCTGGATCTGGACGACCTGGACGGGCTGGAAGCGCTGGCGAAGGCAGTTTTATAGGTAAAACGGGCTCATTTGAGATAGGATTATTTGTTCTTGAGAATCAAGGATGGACGGGTACCAGCCTCGGGAGGGTTTCTATGATTTCGGCTTGTAGTTTCCCGGCCGATAACTCCTGCAGCGCGATCTGAAACCCTTGCAGCTCTTCGACCGGGAGGCGGAAAGTCATGCTGACCTCGGCTGTGAATTCTTCGCCCAGGATTTCCCCGCTTTGTCGTTCCACCAATATCCGGACTCGTTCAAGCAGGTGGTAGGGCAGCGCCAGTCTAACCAGATGCACCTGCTGTATGCGGGCGCGCGGCACGTTTGCTACCACCGCTTGGGCCGCCTCAGTGTAAGCCTTGACCAGCCCGCCTTTTCCGAGGAGTGTCCCGCCGAAGTAGCGTGTTATCACAAGCGCTGCATTCCCCAGTCCGCTGCCGTGCAAGACCGCCAGTGCCGGGCGCCCGGCGGTGCCGGATGGCTCGCCGTCGTCGTTGCAGTATTCGACTAGGTTGTTCCCGCCACCGAGGATGTAAATCGGGACGTTATGGGTGGCATTCCCAAATTCTTTGCGGATACGGGTGATGAAAACCTTGGCCTCGTCTGTTGTGAAGACCGGAGCAAGACTGGCAATAAAGCGTGAATTGACGACCGTAACCTCACGGCGGATTTCTTCGGCGGGGATCAGGTAATCAGCTGTCATACGATCTTGACATCAACAGATGCGCGGCAGCAATTCCCCGGCCGGCAGGTCCACCACGCGCGAGCCGCCGATGGCAGTTTTCGCCACCACCAGGCCAGGATGTTCGGCCACCACTGTGCCGATACGCACCGCATCCCTGCCAAATTCGTGCGCTTGCATGGCCTCCAGCACGGCCTCGGCATATTCTGCCGGGACGAAGGCTACCAATTTCCCCTCGTTGGCAATGTAAAGCGGGTCAAGCCCGAGCATTTCACAGGCAGCATTGACCGCTGGTTTGACAGGCACTTTCGTCTCTTCGAATTCAATCCCAACTTTCGAGGCAGCTGCCAGTTCATTCAACACAGCGGATAGGCCACCGCGGGTGGCATCGCGCAGGCAGTGTACTTTGCGGGTGACGGCCAGCATCGCCTCCACCAGTCCATGCAGCGGGGCGGTATCGCTCCGGATCTGGCTTTCGAATTGCAACCCTTCGCGCACCGACATAATGGCCATGCCGTGATCACCCAGCGTTCCGCTGACGAGCACCGCGTCGCCGGGACGGGCGCGGTCCGGCCCGATTTGCAGGTCGTCGGGGATGATCCCGATACCGGTCGTATTGATGTATATCCCGTCGCCGTGGGATTTGTTGACCACTTTGGTGTCCCCGGTGGCAATTTGTACGCCCGCGCGTTTGCAGGCGCCAGCCATCGAGGCCGCGATACGCCCCAGGGTTTCCATCGCCAGCCCTTCTTCGAGGATGAATCCGGCCGACAGGTACAGCGGGCGCGCCCCGCTCATCGCTAGGTCGTTGACGGTGCCGTTGACGGCCAATTCGCCGATGTCACCGCCCGGGAAGATCAGCGGGCTGACGACGAAGGAATTGGTCGAAAAGGCGACCCGGCCCGGGGGAAGTTCGAGCGCCGTCGAATCCGCCAATTGGCCAAGGAGTTCGTTCTTAAATTCCGCTGCGAAAAGGTGTCGGATCAGGTCGTTCATCATCTTGCCACCGCTGCCATGCCCCATCACAATTGTGGGGTAATTCTGCAAGGGCAGGGGACAGGTCCAGCCATCAAAAGAAGGGATTTCCATGATTCACCTCGGTTTGGGTGTATTGTACTCGAAGAGCTCCTTGAAGAGCGTGTTTGGGCAATCGTGGTACCAGCTTTCGATTTGAAAATAGGAGTTTCGGGGGACTGATTTGCAGATCGGTTGATAATATGCTAATATGGCGATAAATTTGGTAATCTTTGTAAAGTATTAATAAGGAGAATGTAGGATGAAGAATGCTTTTGTTGGGAATCGTTTTTTTGCAATCCTGACCGTTATCGTACTTGCAGCTTTTGCATGTAGTCTCCCCGGAGGGGGTGGGGATGCGGCCACCCCAACCTCAACGCCGGAGGTGGTGACGATTGTGGTGACGGCGACTAATCCGCCCGAGCCTACTCCAACCGAATCGAGTAAGGGACTAACTGGTCCAACAGCCACCACCAAGCAGGACTTGAACGTGCGTGGTGGACCCAGCACTGGATTTTCGATTACCACCTTCCTGCCGGGAGGTACAACCGTGCCGGTGATTGGCAAGAATGCAGCGGGGACCTGGTTGCTGGTAGCCTTGGATGATGGCGGCTCCGGTTGGATCTCGACCTATTATACGGATACGACGGATCTCTCAGGTGTCCCGGTGGTTGATGCGCCTCCGCCCCCCCAGGCTTCCAGCGGCGGTAGCAGCGGCTCCGGAAGCTCCGGCGGATCAAGCGGATCAGGTAGTTCAGGTGGTTCGGGCACATCCGGGGGCTCGGGTGGCGGTGGGGCGCCTTCGGACAGCGACATCACCACCGATATCAACATCAAAAATGATGCCAAGAGTTTCAACGGTGTGATTTCCTACCCCAATGGTGATTCGACCGATCGTGTCTACGTCCGGGCAGTTGGTTTTGATAGCAACAAACATTCGGGTGACATCATCTTTTCCCTGACCTGCAGCGGGGACGGAGTCGGCAATGTCAAGGTACAGGATGTGGGAAACACCAAGAGTGGCAGCCCGGGTTGCAATAAAACCTGGACGAATTTTTTCGGAAATGACAGCGATCGAGACACAATTAAGATTGATTTTAACTCCGGTAGCGGTTATGTTAACTGGACGCTGGTAATCTCAGCCAATAATTGATCGAATAAGTTCTAGTTGTGGAGCGACGGATCTTCTGCTTTTATAGAGAAGGTCCGTCTTGGTTGGATTCGGCTCAACTTGCAGAAAATTCGTGATATTCACCTGTGCAACTCTGCGGTACTTTTCGCGTATACTCATATTGGAGTGTGTTGTTTTAATTAAACGATAAAACGCTGGAAGATATCAAAATAAGGAGAATGCAATGGATCGAAAAAATCGTTCCCAGCTCGGATTGGGAATCATCCTGATCTTGCTTGGCGGCTGGTTCATCGCCCAGAAAACTGTGCCCGGTTTGCAGGAGTGGGTGGCCCAATTTTCGATTTGGCCCTTTACGGTCATCGGCGCAGGTGCGATCATCCTACTCTTGGCTTTGATCCTGGGCTCCCCGGGTTTGGCGGTCCCAGCCTCAATTGTTGCCGGGATCGGCGGCATTCTGTACTATCAGAATGCGACTCAGGATTGGGGCTCCTGGTCTTACATGTGGGCGCTCATTCCAGGTTTCGTAGGGGTCGGTACGATCCTGACGGGATTGTTGGGAGAAAACACTCGGCAAAACCTGCGCCACGGTATGAACCTGATGGTGATCAGCGCTGTGCTGTTCCTGGTTTTCTCAGCCTTCCTGGGTGGCTGGCAAATTCTGGGCAATTTTGGTCCGGCCATCTTATTGATCCTGCTCGGCCTGTGGGTGCTGGGAAATGGCATCTTCCGCAGCTTCCGGCAAGGCAAACAGGAGTAAGCCATGCGTCGAAATAGCGTTTTCTGGGGTGTGGTTCTCATCCTGCTCGGCGGCTTGTTGTTCTTGCAGTCAGCTGGTTTCCGGCTGCCGGGCGGCAGCCGTCCGCTGGATTACTTTTGGGCCCTGCTGTTGATTTTGTCGGGTGCCTGGGTCATCCTCAATGTGTTCATGACGGGCGGTTCTGCGGAAGAAGAAAACCTGACGCTCGATTTGCAGGGTGCCAGCAAAGCCTCCCTGCATGTGCACCATGGCGCTGGCGTGCTGAGGCTTGGATCAGGCGCCCCGGCAGGACAATTCCTGAACGGGAATTTTGGCAGCGGTATCGTCCATCGTGAGCGTGTGTCGGGAGAAAGTCTGGATGTGGATTTGCGTAACCCGGTGGTAGTTGTCCCGTTTTTCGGCCCGTGGCAGCGCCTGGATTGGGACGTCCGCCTGAACCGTGAAATTCCGACTGCGCTTTATCTGGAAACCGGGGCCAGCAAGACCCAAATCGATCTGCGCGACTTGCTGGTCACATTCATTGACCTGGATGCCGGGGCGAGTTCTATCGAAGTGACCATGCCTTCTGCAGCCGGCCAGGTGGAGGCCAAAATCGACATCGGGGCGGCCTCTCTCAAGATCCGTGTTCCTGACGGGGTTGCGGCCCGCATTCGGGTTGAGCAGGGTGTCTCGGCTGTAGAGATTGATCCGGTCCGTTTCCCGCGCTCCGATCGTACCTACGAATCTTCAGATTTTGCTTCAGCCGCCAACCGGATCGACATGGATATTCATGCCGGGGCTGGCAGAATAACAATCCACTAATTTAATTACCAAGGAGAATGCAATGAAGCGCTTTGATTATCGTATCATGCTCGGTGTGATGCTCATCCTGGCCGGTGCCCTGGCACTGGCGCAAACGATGGGTTTTCTCGAAAATGTCTCGAATATTTTCTGGGGCGCTATGTTCCTGTTAGCCGGCGCTGCCTTCCTGTATGTTTATGCGGCGGGCCAATGGTGGGGAGCCATCCCCGGCATGACCCTGATTGGCATTGCCGGCGCGATCTGGCTGCCCGGAACCTGGGGCGGCGTGTCCGTGCTGGGCGGGATCGGCCTGGCTTTTTGGTTGGTCTATCTGGGGGCGCGTCAAGCGCGCTGGTGGGCGATCATCCCAGGTGGGGTAATGATCACCCTGGCTGTCGTGGCTGGTCTAACTGACATAGTTGGGGGAGTCGAGACCGGCGGGATATTCTTCCTGGGGCTGGCGCTAACTTTTATCCTGGTGGCTTTACTGACGAGCATGAAATGGGCTTGGTGGCCGGCAGCTGTTTTGGGGCTATTGGGTGTCATGCTATCCCTGTCCATGGGTGGGATTATCAATTACATCTGGGCTGTGGTCCTGATTGGCGCCGGCATTTACCTGATCTTCCGATTCTATCGCCAGAGCGTCTGAGCTTAACAAGCAAGCCCCCGGCGACATCGCCGGGGGCTTGTGTTTTAAACCGGTTACCAGCCTGTGATCAAACAGGCACAGCCACCAGATTTAATATTGTTAAACGGATTGGACGGATTCGATCTCCGGGAAGAATTGACGAACGGTTCCAGCCACCCAACCGTGCAGCGTGGCAGGGGATAGCGGACAGCCCTGGCAAGCACCTCCAAGGCGAACGAGCAATTCTTTTCCATTGTAGGAAACAAATTCGACTGAACCACCATGGTATTGTTCGATGTAAGCGCTCAGTTGGTTGATCAATCCCTTGATCTGATCCTCCGTCGTGCGATTGTTTGCTGCCACGGTTTTGCCTCCTTTCGCAGAACCATTTGCGGGAGCTTTGATACCTTGATCCAGCATGGCGCGGATTTGATAGTGGGAGTGTTGCCAGCGTGCGGAAACCAGTTCAGCCAGCCGGTCCAAAATGATCTTGCCAGTTTCCGGGTGCTGATTGCACAGCATTCGAAGTGCGTCGCCCTCCACGCGAATGGCGGCAACATCATCAGCGCAATATGCGCCCGAAGTATACGTCGCGCTCCCCACCACCGCCGACCAGCCGAAGACGCTGCCAGCGTTAACGCGCGCTACGGTCAGGGGTGGGCCGTCGTATGGTTTATATTGTACCTCTACCAATCCGTTCAGTAGCAAGTACATATATACAGCTGGTTCGCCCTGTTTAAATACTACCGTACCCTGTCGGCCGACATAGGGCTCGAACAGAGTGTCCAGCAATCGCAATTCATCGCGTGTAAGACCTCTAAAAAGTGTAGATTCGCTAAGTGTTGTGAGCATGTAATTGGATGGTATCAAATTGTTTCCCATCCTTTCTAGTGGCATATTTCCTCAAAGCATTGACATTTATCCCCTTTATCTGCGGACATCATCATGGGTTATACTGTGAGTTATGACTGTAAAACATGTAACTTTTGGGAACAGGACGCATCTAAGTGACAGTAGACATTGAACAAGAGTTCTCTCTTGAGGCACTGCGCCAAGGTGACCGGGACGAATTTGCCCGCCTGGTGGATGTGTATTCGAACCGGATCTATCGCCTGGGGCTCAAAATGTTGGCCGATCCACAGGACGCTGAAGACGTACTTCAAAACACCTTTCTGAAAGCCTTGCAATCCCTGGCAAATTTTGAGGGGCGTTCGAGTTTATCGACCTGGCTGTACCGTATTGCTGTCAATGAAGCCCTGATGTTGCTTCGCAAACAACGGCCGGAGACTCCGGTGCCTGGCGACCAAGACAGCGATGACGACGAAAATTATTCTCCGGTCCAATTTGTGGATTGGTGTTGTCTACCCGAGGATGAGTTGCTTTCGTCTGAGGCGAAGGCCCGCCTGGATAATGCCATTCAAAAATTGCCCGAGAATTTACGAGTAGTGTTTATCTTGCGTGATATTGAAGGTCTTTCGATCCGCGAAACCAGCGAAGCCCTCGGTCTGACCGAGACGGCTGTCAAAACCCGTTTGCTGCGCGCGCGACTGAACTTACGCGAACAACTTTCGATTTACTTTGGTGAACGGCTGGGAGAGGAGAAAGTCAAATGAACGAACACGTCAATTGCCAGTCTATCCTGGACTCGCTTTCCGATTACGTCGACGGAACTCTGAAAGATGAGTTATGTCGAGACATCGAACAGCATATTGCCGGTTGTTCGGATTGTCGGATTGTGGTTGATACACTTAAAAAGACAATTTATCTCTATCACGCCACTTCCGCAACCCGGGAGATGCCTGAGGATGTCCGTGAACGCCTCTTCCTGCGCCTGAACTTGGACGATTACCTCGATCAAAAGTAGGGATGTAACTTTTTCATTCTCCGTGCATCTAAACAACGTGACTGCCGAAGCCGTTAAGCATCTTTCTGCCTTTGAGCTTTCGCTATTGGATGACCCGGCTCAAAAATTTGAGCCCGCGATAATCCTGCGCAAAGGAGACTTGTGTCCCCACTGCGGCGAAGGAAAGCTGGATTACAACGGGATGCTGGACTTGGAATGCCCCAAATGTGGCTATATCAGCGGCGGGGGTGGTGGTTGTACCTGATAACCCAACTTTGTTGCCCCGGTGGGGCAAAACATGGAGAAAGAAATGACCCAGCTACTGAATGAAGATATTATCAAGCAGGTTCGCGAAGTATTCGATGGCATGCAACAACCAGTGCAAATCCTTTTCTTTGGTCAAAAGGAGAAGTGTGATTATTGTGATGACACCCGTCAATTGCTCGAAGAACTCGCGGCCATCTCTGACAAGATCGGACTGAGTGTTTATGATATGAAAGAAGATGCCGATGTTGCCAAGAACTTCAACGTTGATAAAACACCCGGCATCGTCATAGCAGCCAAAAATGGTGAACAAATCATGGACTTTGGCATCCGCTATGCCGGTATTCCCTCGGGACACGAATTCACTTCAATCATCCAGGATGTCCTGCTGGTGTCCGGGCGTGATTCGGGACTGAATGATCAGACGCGTTCATTTCTCAAAGATTTGAAAGACCCGATCCACATGCAGGTCTTTGTCACTCCGACCTGTCCGTATTGCCCGCGGGCGGTTGTGCTGGCGCACATGATGGCCATGGAAAGTCCCCTGATCCAGGCTGAGATGGTCGAAGCGACGGAATTCCCTGAACTGGCTGAGCGTTTCGGTGTCAGTGGGGTGCCGCATACCACCATTAATGCCGGCAAAGGCAATATCATCGGGGCCGTACCCGAAGGCAACCTGCTGGCAGAAATCCAGCGCCTGGTTGGCTAGGAGGCGGGCATGGCTGACGCGAAGAAACATCCGCGCGTGATTGTCTTCTCAACTCCGACCTGTACTTTCTGCCGTCAGGCTAAGAGTTATCTGCGTCAGCAAGGAGTGCGGTTCCGTGACGTGGACGTTTCGCGCGACGCTGCTGCCGCGCGTGACATGCAGCGGCGCAGCGGCCAACAGGGCGTACCGGTAATCGATATCGGTGGTAAGATCGTGGTCGGCTTTGACCGGCCGAAAGTCGATAAACTACTGGGTGTACGCTAATCAGCGAATGCGAAGTCATTGGACTTCGCATTCATTATCAGGACACAGACATGAAAATTGCAGCAATCACTCAAGATGGAAAGACCCTCTCCAGTCATTTTGGGATGGCGGATAAGTATCTGATCTTCGAAGTGCAGGATGGGCAGATCGTTTCCCAAACCGAGGTCGATAAGCCCCATCATGCAGTATATCCCGACCACGAGGCTCAAGGCAGTCGTCACGCAGGACACGGCCATGACGACATGCTCGCTCCGATCCGCGATTGCCAGGTGCTATTGGCCGGTGGGATGGGCGGACCTGCCTATCAAAAGGCGCTGGACGCCGGACTAGTGGTAGTGCTGTCTGGCGGACAGATTACATCTGCGTTGGAATCCTATCTGCGCGGCGAACTACACAGCGACCCGCTGCGTGTACACAAGCATTAGCCGCAGGAGGAGTTGCAACATGCCTCAACGTCGCAATCCGGCAGGGAAACTTGCGGCCGTCAAAGCCTCAAGGCGCAACAATTCATTTGCACTGGCGGTCATCGGAGCCGGCATCGTCCTTTTAGGGATAGCAGCCATCTTCCTTTTGCCGCGTCCAAACAATACCGCACTGACGCAGGATGAATCGGGAAAATCGGCTGTCCCGGCTACGGTGAGTTATCCTGCGCCTGATTTGACTCTAAAGGATCCAGATGGTACGCAACATGCCATTGCTGATTATCGCGGTAAAGTGTTATTGGTCAACCTGTGGGCTACCTGGTGCCCGCCCTGCAAGGCGGAAATGCCCACTCTCAAGTCGTACTATGAGAAACATGTCGATCAGGGCTTCATTGTAGTGGCCCTGGATCAGGGTGATGGAGCCGATGACGTTAAGGCATTTGCCACGTCACACGAATTAAGTTTTCCGGTCTTACTCGACCCCAAATTTGAAGCTGAGACCGCTTTCCGAACCATGGGCTATCTGCCCAGTTCATATGTGATTGATCGCGATGGCACAGTCCGTCTGGCGTGGACCGGTGCGATCACAGCAAATATGCTGGAGAAATATGTGACGCCCATTATTACCGAATAAGCGCAATCAGAGAGAATGGAGAAACACAAGATGGACGCAAAAGTAAACTGGAAAGGCCGCATGAGCTTTATCGGGACTGCCAATTCCGGTTTCGAAGTCAAGCTAGGTTCTGATCCATCCGTGGGTGGTGATGACGATGGTTTTCGCCCGATGGAACTGATGGCTATCAGCCTGGCAGGTTGTACGGCCATGGACGTGATTTCTATCCTGAGTAAGAAACGCCAGGAAGTGACTGACTTCGAGGTCAAGGTACACGCTGAGCGTGCGGATGAACATCCAAAAGTGATGACCAGTGCCAGGATCGATTACCTGATTACTGGGCATAATGTGGACGAGGCGGCTGTCGTGCGTGCGATCGAACTTTCGGCTGTCCGTTATTGCCCGGCTCAGGGGATGCTTTCCAAGGTCATGCTGATTGATCTGAATTACGAGATCTATGAAGATAAGCAAGACGGCGAAGCCCAACTTGTAAAGGCCGGCACATACCAGCCGCCACAAGCCTGATCAATCATTGAGAATAAAGGATCCCCAGATTATTTCCGGGGATCCTTTGGTTAATTAGGGTGCAGGTGTGGGTAGTGGATTGCCTTCGTTGTCGAAATAGGGCAGTTTACGGATATCCCCGATGACACGGATGTATTCAGATGCCACCCAACCCAACCCGTTAGGACTGTCTGGGTAATTTATCTGATACCAGTAACCGCTTATTGTCTGCCCGGTCAGCACCACCTCATTGTCCTTGTTGAGCATGCCGAGTGCGTCGAACTTCTGTGCGGGACCGAGGCGCACATTGATCTGGGCCGTGACGAAGGCTTGAGGACCTTCGGGGAGAGGTGTAGCGGCAGGAGAAGCTGAATCGCCTCCGGTTTGAGCTGGGGGAGCCGGTAATCCCGGATCATCTGCAGCCGGTGTCGCCAGGTCGTTGAATAAAGGGACGCTGTCGGTATTGCCCTCAATCGTCACCAAATCTGACGAGATCCAGGCGTGACCCTCCAACCCGGAAGGATAGTCAAATTGCAGCCAAACGTTTCCTTTTGTGCGTCCGGTCAGGGTCAAGACTGCAGCGCGCTCGACCGTACCTACGGTCAGGTAGCCCAACCCGGGACCGACGCGCACGAACGCATACTGGTTGACGGTAGCCGCAGCCGCGGCTCCCGGAAGGGGGGTGCTGGGCAACTGCGGAGTGCCCGTGATTTGGTAAATGATCGGCGGCAGCATGACCGGGATATCTGAGCCCTCGGCGTAAGCCACGATCGGCAGCCGTTCCATCTCGCCTTGTAAATTGACGGCTCGGGCTAAGATCCAGGCGGTACCGGTGGGCGAATCGGGGTAGATGATGTAGTACCAGTTGGCAGCAGGATTGCGACCGATAACCTTGACCGACTGGTTGAACAGGATACCGCCGAGACGGTCGCCGCCGCCCTTGCTATCGCGCGAGCGAATATTGCTCGGGGCCTGGACGATGCCAGTCAGCGGTTCGATGGTCGGCATGATGGTCGGCGTGGCAGTCGGCGCAGGGGTGAAGGTGGCTGTGGGATTGGGGGTTGGAGAAGCCGTCGCGCTGGGTGAGGGCAGGGCTGTCTCGGTTGGGGTGGAGGTGGGCTTGGCCATGGATGGAAGGGAGCAGCCCACCAGGCCAAATGAGAGCAGTAAAGCGATCAAAGTTTTTTTATGAGTCATGCGAATTATTCTCCTGCGGTGATCAGGCTTTGGATTTCTGCTTTGTCAGAAGCAGTTACCGTGAGAGCATTACGTGTCAGTGTACCGAGATACGGGCGTGAACCATTATGGACGACCCAGCCGCTCAAATTGAGGGCCATTGGTCCATCGGCCGGGATCCATTCGCCATTGTATTTACGCGCGATGTGAACGTGGGTGCCGGTGCTTTCGCCACCTTCACAGGATGGATGGCCGAGTTTGTCGCCTGCGTGGACATATGTTCCCAATGCAACTTTCTGATCGCTGCGAATATGCAGGTAAAAGATCACCCAGCCGGTACGTTCGTTACCGTCACCGTCCAGGTCAAGCACCAGTACGCCGGTATCTTCACGCACTACCTGCCCATTGGCCATGGCTATGACCCACTCGCCGGTGGCGGTACATTGCGTCACACCCGTAGGTGCAAAGTCAATCGCAGCATAGGGTTCGCCTGCGCCCCAGCCGGTGTGTGGGCCGCCGGTGAAATTCCAGGATCGGCCACTTTCAAAGGGCAAGATAAAGGGCGGCTGCTGCAAGCTGCCCGGGATGATCACGGTATCAGACTGCCAGGGATCACCAAATAATTCGGCATAGGTTTGGGCGAGTCCATTCGGGCCGGTGGCTTGCAAATACTTATCGCCGGAATATAGGCGTGAATAGTAATATTGGACACCGACAGAAGCGGCATTTTGCCAGGGGTCGGGTCGTTCGGTACGGCCATCGGGGTGATCGAACTGAGTCAGATTTCCGCTGCGCCAGCCGTAGAAGCCATTGTTGAGAATATTGGCAGCCCAGACCAATTGCAGGTACAGGCCTCTGTGATAGCGCTCGCGGTAACCAAGCGGATAAATATCGTCTGGTGGGGACGACTGCGAGAGCGCACCGCTCTGGTATTCGAGCACAGCCAGCAGCAAACGCGGACTGACGCTGAAGTTGGTGGCCACATAGTCCACCACGCCTGCGCCGCTGCGGTTGGCATCCCCGGCATACTCACTGTAATCCTTCAGCCAGCCGTCGTGTTGGTTGATAAAAGCCTGTGTGTCGAAACCGATCAGCGTTGGGCCCATGACGAAGGCGTGATCGGGGATGATCTGATACATGCTGCCCCATAAAGGCAGGTAATAGATCGGGATTTTCATCGGCAATCCGGGCGGCATACTGGTAGCATCTTGCGGGATGATCGGATTGGCCTGCAGGATCTCCGCCACGCTGGTGTTGAAGTGCGCAGCCAGGGATGGCAGCGTGTCGCCATCCTGGGCGACGTAATCCACCAGTTGACCGGGATCGTAAGCCGGACGGGTCGGAAACGGGGTAAAGCTAAGAGGCAGCTCGGGCGTTGGCGTGACCTGCAACACAGCCAGCAGGTCGACGTTTTGGCGCGATTGCGGCGCACAGGCGCTCAAAGCCAGTCCCAGGATTATTATCAATAGGAGAAATCGTTTGTACATCATTATTTATCGCGGGTGATGCGACTTTCGAACGAACCGACCTGGCTGGCAGTCACTACTTCATCGCCGCGTGTGAGCGTGCCATGATAAGCCTTGTCGCCGTTGTGGGCGGTCCAGCCGCTCAGTTCGAAGGGTAAGGCGCCTCCTGCCAGGATCCATTCGCCGTTGAATTTGCGGGCAAAATGCAGGTGGGTGCCGGTTGCCACGCCGCCTTCGCAGGAGGGATGACCGATCTTGTCGTCCACATTGACCCAGGTGCCGAGTGGCACGCGTCCCATATCGGCGACGTGCAGGTAAAGCAGGTCCCAGCCGGTCTGCTCGTGGCCGTCCCCGTCCAGGTCGACCATGACCACCCCCGCCCCCGAGCGGACGACCAAGCCGGACGCCGAAGCGACGATCCAATTGTCAGAGGGCAGGCAGCCCTGCGTGTCGGCCGCCGGGGCAAAATCCAATGCTGCCGGCGCTCCTTCGTGTTCCCAGGCTGGATGTGGTCCCCCGGTGAACGACCACAACTGGCCGGGTACGAACGGCAGGACCAGCAGCGGCTGGATCAGGTCGGCTGGGAAGAGCGGTTCGACCGTCTGGGCGCGCGCCCAGGGGTCACCGAACATCTGGGCATGCAGGGCGGGAAATCCCACGCGCGGATCTACGATCTGAGCCCATTCAGCTTGATTATAGCGCTGGGCAAAGAAGTACATCACTGCCACCGAACCTGCATTCAAGTCAGGGGCTAACCGCAGGGTGCTGCCGTCTGGAAAAGTCAGTTCGGTTAGCGATCCTTCGCGCCAGCCGTAGTACCCGAGCATCAGTTCCTGCACGGCCCACATCATTTGGCGGAAAAGGCCGCGGTAGTAGTAGTTGGGATAACCGAGCGGATAATCGGTTTGCGACAGGTTGGTGGGCTGTCCGAGGACCCACTTGCTCTCGAATTGCACCAAGGTCAGCAGCAAACGCGGATTGATCGAGTTCTCGATGGCGATGCGCTGCAGCGCGTCCGCCCCACTGGTCCAGCCGGTACTGCCCAGATATTCCTTGTAGGTCTTCAGGTAACCGTTGACCCCGGATACATATTTAGCGGTATCGAAATCTGTGGCCGATGGCGAGTAGACCATTTCGCTATCGGGCATGATCTGCGTGGATGGGCTGGTCTGGCCCATGCGGTTGGGGATGACCAGCAGCGTGCCAGGATTAATCAGGCCAGTAGCGGGCAAGATACCGGCCGAAGTGACCTCGCTCGGGTCGACGCCGAAGCGGGCGGCCAGTGCTGGGAGTGAATCCCCGGCCTGAGCGTAGTACAGATACGGCGGCTTTTCCGTCCCGGGGACCGGCGTCGGGGTGGCGGTTGGCGTATCTGTGGGGACGGGTGTTGGTGGATCGAAGGTCAGGGTCGGCTCGGGGGTGGCGGTCGCGGCGCGCAGGGTCAAGACGACCGGCGGGATTTCCGAGGTTGGGGTACCATAAGTGCCCCACAGCGAACCGGCGCCGGTGCAGGAAGTCAACAGTGCTGCCATCAGGATGATCGTGAGCCAATGTATTTTCATCATGTGAAAACCGAGCGATTATACCCGTTCAAGCTTGGAAACAGATTAAGGTCAGCGTGAGATCTGGTTGAGGTCATTACGGGCATCCCAGGCTTCGACCACCTGATCGCCGCGTTTGAGAAAGCCGTCATATTCGGTCCCATTCCCGCTGGAGACCCAACCGTCGAGCACGAAGGGTAGGTTACCGTCAGCTGGGATCCATTCGCCGTTGTAGCGGCGCGCCAGGTGGAGGTGCGTGCCGTTCGAGATGCCGCCTTCGCAGGACGGGTGACCGATGCGATCGCCGGCTTTGAGCCGCGTACCCGGCTTTACGCGTGCGCTACTGCTGATGTGCATGTACAGCACCGTCCAGCCGGTCTGTTCGTACCCATCTCCATCTAGGTCCTGGACCACAGCTCCATCCTGCGCACGGATAATCAGGCCGTCCGCCACGGCCAGCACCCAGGCACCGGAGATGACGCAACCCTGTGGCTCGCCAGGCGGGGCAAAGTCAAGCGCGGCCCAGGCCGAACCACTGTCCCAGCCGCCGTGCGGTCCACCGGTGAAGGACCAGGTTTCGTCGGCCGCGAAGGGCAGCTGCAGCGTGGGCTGGGTCAGGCCTGGGGGTACCAGCGGTTCGATCGCCAGGTCGAATGGATAGCGGAACAGCTTTTCGTAAGTGGCAAACAGTCCGTCCGCAGTCACAGCCCTTTCCCAGGTGGGACGGTCGTCCAATTTGGCGAACAGGTTTTGCACGCCGGCGGTCCCGGCATTGATGGTCGGCTCGATCGGCACGATGCCCCCGTCAGCTAGCACCCAGGTGCTGACAGCCCGCGCGCGCCACAGGTAATAGCCACGATTGAGTTCGTTAGCTGTCCAGGTTAGCTGGCGGTACAGCCCGGCGTGCCCGCTGTCGAAGTACTCGAGGGGATAGTCTAACGTCCCGGCGGCGGGATTTTTTTGAGTCACCCAACCGCTGTGATATTCCAATAGCGCCAGCAGCAGGCGCGGATTGATGGAGTAATTCTGCGCCACCAGCAGGATGACCTCCGCACCGCTCAAAGTCCGGCCATCAACGTCCTGTGTGTAGGATGCCAGGTAACCGTCTTTTTCGTGTACGATGGTTGGTAAATCCAACAAGGCGCTGGCGGGTCCATAAACCAGTTCGGAATCGGGGATAATCTTGAAACCGGGGCCTACCGGTCCTGGCGTCGGGACCGGGATGGTCAGCACCTGCCCGACTGAGAGCAGGTTTGGATCGCTCAGGCCGTTGGCGGCCATCAACGACTCGAGGCTGACACTGTAACGATCGGCGATGGTGCCCAGCGTGTCTCCGCCCTGCACGGTGTACTGCTCAGCTTGATCGCGTGGGGTTGGCCCGCCGTGCGGCGCATCCGGCGTGGGAACCACAGCCGGCGTGCCCGGTCCACGGGTGGGGGGCAAAAGCTGCGCCAGCGGCAGCGGCGTGCCCGGTCCGACCGTGACGAAGGGGTTGTAGCCGCTCCAATCCGGGGTCGGCGTGGATAAACTGCCCCCGCAGGCGCTCAGGATCAAGATGGTGATCAGTGCCAGGATGGCCGAAGGTTTTAACATGAGGTGATTTTAACACGATTGCAGGGATGACCGTACGGTCATCCCTGCCTCGGCATTTCCTCTACAATTATTTTTAACCGCCCCAGGGCATCTGGGCGTATTCTTCGAAGGCCTGGTCGTGCAGGTTTTTGAAGAGTTCCTCGTGGCGGCGTTCCCAGTAAGCCAGCGTTTCCAGCACTTGTTTGCCTTCACCTTCTGCTTTGGACGCGGCCCTCTCGTAGAATTCGGCAAAATCGCGTTCGATCAGGTAAGCCAGGCGCAGGACCGGCAGGTCGGGTACCATGGCTTCCAATGTGGTCTGGTCGATCGCTTCGGAGGCGGCCCGCTGGTCGAAGAATCCAGCTGGTTCCAGCTCGGCACCGACGGCTGGATCGGATACTCCTCCATGGTCCAGGCGCTCGAGCTGCTGCTGGATGTACTCGATGTGCTTCTGCTCTTCACCCGCCAGCACCTTGAAGGCTTCGCGGGCAGCGGCATGCTGGATGCGTTCCGCGTTCTCCTCGAAGAAGCGCTTGCCTTCGCGTTCACGTCCCAGGGCGTATTGGTAGATTTTTAGAATGTCCATGAGAACCTCCGGCAGAAATTAGGACTGCCAATGTTCATTTTACGATCTCGACCTTGACCGCCGTGACCTTGTACTCCGGGATCTTGGCCACCGGGTCGAGCACATCCTGAGTCAATACGTTGGCTGAGGCCTCCGGGAAGTGGAAGTTGGCGTAGACCATGCCAGGCGGGACGCGGTCGGTGATCCAGGCCAGGGCTTCGATGCTGCCTCGCCGGGAGGTGACGCGCACGCGGGTCTTGCCGTTCAGCCCGAGCTTGGCCCCGTCCTCAGGGTTGACCTCGATCAGCGCTTCCCCATAGACCTTCATAAGGCCGCTTGAGCGGCGGGTCATCTGGCCGCCGTGCCAGTGGTACAGCACGCGTCCGGTGCTCATCACGAAGGGATAAGCGGGGCTGGGCTCCTCCGCCGGCGGGACATGGTCGATCGGGTTGAACTTGCCCAGTCCGCGCGCGAACTTGCCGACGTGCAGTACCGGTGTACCTGGGTGCTCCGACGTCGGGCAGGGCCATTGCAAGCGCTCACCGGCGTCGAGACGGGCATGGGTGATGCCGCCGTAGGATGGGGCCAGGGCGTTGATCTCAGCCATGATGGCCGAGGTGTCGGGGTAGTCCCAGCCAGCGAATGTTCCCTCTGGCAGAGGCTGGTCAGCCGCCAGAATGCGCTTGGCGAGCTCAGCCGTGATCTGCCAGTCCGGTTTGGCTTCCCCGAGTGGTTCGATGGCCTGATGGACCATCTGCACGCGCCGTTCGGTGTTGGTGTAGGTGCCGGTTTTCTCGGCGAAAGACACACCCGGCAGCAGCACGTCGGCATAAGCCGAGGTCTCGGACGGGAAGAGTTCCTGCAGGACCAGGAAGTCGACCTTCTCGAGGCACTGACGAACGTGGTGCGTGTCCGGGTCGGACATGATCGGGTCCTCGCCCAGGATGTACAGGGCGTGGGTCTGGCCCTCCAGGATGCCGGGGATCATCTCGGTGGCGGTCAGTCCGACCTTGGTGTTGCTGGTCTGGCCCCAGGCCTCTCTGAATTTCTTTTGAGATTCCTGGCTGGTGACCGTCTGGTAAGCCGGGTAGACGTTGGGCAGGCCGCCCATGTCGCAGGCGCCCTGAACGTTGTTCTGTCCGCGCAGCGGATTGACGCCGCCGCCGGGCAGGCCCATGTTGCCGAGCAGCATCTGCAGGTTTGCCAGGGTCATAACGTTGCGCACGCCGCTGATGTGCTGGGTGATGCCCATGGCCCACATGACAGCCATCGGATGGCTGGCAGCCATAATCTCGGCTGCTTCGTATAGTTTTTCGACTGGAACGCCGCTGATTTCGCTGGCTTTTATTGGTGGATATTGCATTATCGTGGCTTTGAATTCCTCAAAACCTTCCGTGCGCTCGGCGATGAAATCTTTGGCTTCCCAACCTTTTTCCAGGATGATGTACATCAACCCATTGAGCAGGGCGATATCACTGCCGGGTTTTTGCTGCAGGTGCAGGGTAGCGAAGTCGCACAGGTCAATGCGGCGTGGGTCGACCACGATCAGCTTCGCGCCGCGGAAGCGCACCGCCCGGCGCAGCATGGTCCCGAAGACCGGATGCTGCTCGGTGGTGTTGGAGCCGATCACGAAGAATGTTTCTGCTTTTTGCGAGACGTCGTCCATTGAATTGGACATGGCGCCCGAACCGTAGGAGGCGGCCAGACCGGCCACCGTGCTGGAGTGTCAAAGACGGGCGCAGTGGTCAATGTTGTTGGTTCCAATGACCTGCCGCGCCAGTTTGTTCATCAGGTAGTTTTCTTCATTCAGGCATTTGGCTGAAGTCAGCACGCCAATGCTGTCGGGACCCTGGGTGTCACGCGTTTCGCGCAGCTTGCGGGCGGTCAGGTCGAGGGCTGTGTCCCAATCGGTTACGACCCACTCCCAAGCGCCCCCTTTGCGGGATTTCTTCTTGTTTTCCAACAAGTAACGACGTACGCGGGGTTTCTGCAGCCGGTCTGGATGGTGGACGAAGTCCCAGCCGTAGCGACCTTTGACGCACAGCGCCATGCCGTTGACGGGTGCATCTGATTTGGAGGTAACGCCGATAATCTTTCCGTCGCGGATGTTTAAGTCGAACTGGCAGCCGACGCCGCAATAGGTGCAGGTGGTGGTCACTTTCTGGACCTGGTGCCTGCGCCCCCTACCATAGGTCATCTTGTTAGACAGGGCTCCCGTGGGACAATAAGCCACACACTGGCCGCACGATTCGCAACGCGCTTCCAGCATAGTAGTGTCAGCTCCGGCGACGATAACCTCCTCGAAGCCGCGTTTGGCCACGCCCCACACATCCCGCACCTGGATCTCGGCGCAGGCTTCGACGCAGCGCCGGCACAGGATGCAGCGGTTCATGTCCACGCGGATGAAGGGATTGGGATCGCTGTCTACCGGGTAGCGCGTACCTTTCGCGCCCCAGGCCGGTGCTTCAACTTTGTATTCGTAAGCCAGGTCTTGCAGCTCGCAATCTCCGCTGACGTCGCAGGTGATGCAGTCCTGTGGGTGGTTGGCCAACATCAGTTCCAGTGAGAGTTTGCGCGAAGCGAATGCCTTCTCGCTCCCGGTCTCGATTTCCATCCCCTCCCAGACTTGAGTCACACAGGCGGCCTGCAGGAAGCGGGAGCCTTTGACCTCTACCACGCACATGCGGCAGTTGCCGGTGGGTGACAGGTCTTTGTGGTAGCACAAAGTTGGGATGCGAATGTCGTGCTGTTGTGCGACCTCCAGGATGGTCTGGCCAGTTTGGGCTTTGATTGTTTTGCCATCAATGGTTAGATTAATTGTCATCATTCACCTGACTTCTTTCAGCAGTGGAAAATGCGGCTGCGAAGTGTTGTATGGCTGAGTTCATCGGGATCGGCACGGATTGGCCTAATCCGCAGAATGAGGCCAGCAGCATGTTGTTCGATAAGGCTTTGAGCTCGGCCAGATCACCTTTCTGCCCTTTCCCAGCAGCCATGCGGTTCAGGATTTCCAGCGAGCGCCAGGTCCCGACCCGGCAAGGCGTGCACTTGCCGCAGGATTCGACTGCGAAGAAGTGCAGCAACTCGCGCAGGAATGCCACGGGAGAGACACTCTGGTCGCAAATTAGGAACGCGCCAGCGCCGAGGGAGAGGCCTTTCTGCGAAGAGCCGTAATCGATCGTTACCTCGAGCAGGCTCTCGTCCACAACAGTCCCGGCCGCGCCACCGCACAGCGCGAACTGGAAGGTCGAACCCTCCAGCATGCCGCCGCCGAACTCCTCGATGATCTGGCCCAGCGTCAATCCGAAAGGTGCTTCGAACAGGCCGGGTTGCTTGACGTGGCCGAGCAGCATGTACAGTTTCGTCCCAGGCGTGGCATAAGTTGACCGAGATTTCCACCAGTCGATTCCGTTTCTCAAGATGCTTGGGACTGCAGCAAATGACTCGACGTTGTTAACATCAGTTGGCTGGCCGCGATAGCCATAACTGGGTGGATAGGGTGGTCGCAGGCGCGGTTCGCCTCGTTTACCTTCGAGCGACTCGATCAAGGCGGTTTCCTCGCCGCAAATGTAAGCCCCTGCTCCGCGATGGATGTGAATCTGGAAAGAATAGCCACTGCCGAGAATGTTCTCCCCGAGATACCCCTTTTCTTCAGCCTGTTTGATTGCACGTTCCAGGCGTAGAGCCTGATGCTCGTACTCGCCGCGAATATAGATGTAAGCCTCGTTCGCACCGCAGGCGTATCCGCCGATAGCCATGCCTTCCAGCAGTTGGTGCGGATTGGTGTCGATCAGCACGCGATCCTTGAAGATCAGCGGCTCAGACTCGTCCGCATTGCAGATCATGTATTTTGGATACCCTTTGGCACCGGCCACAAACCTCCATTTACGGCCGACCGGGAAGCCTGCGCCACCGCGGCCCTGCAAGCCGGAAGCCTCGACCAGCTCAAGTACTTCATCCGGTTTCATGCCCAGGGCTTGCTTGAGCCCTTCGTATGCGCTGTGCGCCAGGGCCGACTCGATTTCGTCGGGATCGACTTTTCCAGCTTCGGCCAGCATGACACGGACTTCGCCTATGCGCGGCTGGCTGTAATCGGTCGGGACGCCGCGCCAGCCCTGGCAGACCTTTTTTGCGTCGCCGGGCAGGACGGGTCCGGCCTGTTCCTCCTCAACCAGGACGGCCGGGGCACGGTCGCACAAGCCCAGGCAGGAACTGCGTTCGACTGTCCAATCGTCGCCAGCAGCTTGCTCGATCGCCTCCCTGGTCTGGGAGGCGCGCTTCAGCCAGCAAACCGGTCCGTCGCAGACCCGCATGATTTTTTCGCGTTCTTCAAGCGACAACATCGAGTAGAAAGTCGCAATGCCGTAAGCCTGGTGGGCGGGCAGGTCCAGAGCCCGGGCGGTATCGCTGATTGTATTTGGGTTGAGCTTGTTTTCTGCGCCTAGCTCGGTTAATACTTCGAGCACCGCTTCACGATTTCCCCCGTGATCTTGTGCCAGCTTTTCGATCTCTGGCGGGATTGGTTTGTAGACGATTTTTCGATTGGTCATTCTGCCTCTTTGTCCTGCACCATTTCTTTCATTATGTACCTAATCCCGGGAACAGGAAAGTCGCATTTTTCGTGGATTTGGTTGACATTTGTCTTTGTGCGACTGTTCACAAATATTATAATTGAATTCAGGCCACATTCCTGAAGGTGGCCAATCGCTGGATGGGATTAATTAATTTGGATGGCTTGTGACTGGTTTATGGATAACCGCTCTGGATGCGTATAAACATTGAATTTGTTGCGCCGCGCGTAGCCAATCAGCGTCAGGCCACGTTTTTCGGCCATCTCGATGGAAAGTGAGGAGGGGGAAGTGCGCGAGACCAGAATACGTACTCCCAAGCGAGCCGCTTTTTGCAGCATTTCTGAACTGATGCGTCCGGTCGTGAGCAGAATTCGTCGCTCGGGCCAGATGTTTCCCTGCAGGCACAGCCCGGTGAGCTTGTCGAAGGTGTTGTGACGGCCTATATCTTCAGCTGAGACCAGGATCTGCTCTCCGTCGCTTATGGCAGAAGTGTGCACGCCGCCGCTCTCACGATAGAGCTGTTGTGACTCAAACAATAAGGCGATCAATTGGCCGATCAGCTCGGGGGAAATGTGTAAATCATCAACTAGTGGGAGGCTTGTAGCTGAGTCAGAACTCGTTTTGACCGGTCGCGATGGAGGTCACCCCGCCAGTACAACCGGATGTCCGGCGTGAGAAGTCCGGTCTTTCGACCTCGAATTTTAACCAGACATCTAGATTGTCTCCGTGCTCGCACAAGCGAACATCCGCGACATCCTCAATTGATTCGATCACCCCTTCGTTGTAGAGAAATCCGACCGCCATTGCTTCCAGATTGACTGGCGTGCACATGAAGGTCAGCCAGGGGCTGCCGTTGACGCTCAGGGAAACCGGGGTTTCCACGATGACCTCAGTCTCGGCGGATTGGAATTCTCCGGCCGTAAAGCGCCCATATTGCACGGATTGGATTGGGTTTGGCATGTAAGGCCTCCGGATTTGCCACTAAATTCATCTTGATTGTAGCAATAAACTCCCGTTTGAGTGTAGGCCGGATGTTACCTCCCGATAGTACAATTAATCCCGATTTGGGAAACACTCCATCTTGAGAGGAGGTTGGTTATCTCGTTCAGGAGATATTTGTGGGGATTGGGTGCGCTGCTCTTGCTAGCCCTGAACTGGGCCGCCTTGCACGACATTCTCCAAGGGGAGCCGGACGTCTGCTTGGAGTGGACGCTCGTAGTCGTCAGTCTGTTGCTGGGAATCGCGTATCTAGCCCGGAAATGGCGGGAGCGCAAACGGACTCCCTGAACCTGAAATAGGATACGTCTCAGCTTTATTCCGCCAGCCTCCCGACTGCCTTTACGCAGGGTCGGGTGAACACTTCTTCTTTGTGGGGGGCATCTGGGAGTTCCGAGGTCAAATCCAGGCCCGGGAAGTGGAGTTGTTCGTGCATTTCCGCCCGCCATTTGGGACAATCGCTGACATCGTAGACGATGCCGTCGTGGGCGATCCACTTGGGATAGCCACGCTCGCCGGTATTGCGGCGCAGTTCCAGTTCGGTGATGAGACGCTCGGGGATTTCCATAATCTTAAAGTTTTCATCCAATTTGTGCCTGGGTCGCTTTGACTGATTATAATTGCAGCATGCCAAATCCCCTTGTCGAATGCATCCCAAATTTTTCCGAAGCCCGCCGCCCCGAAGTGGTCGACCAGATCGCCGCGGCAGTCATGTCCGTCTCCGAAGTACGCCTGCTGGATCGCTCCTCGGACCTGGATCACAACCGCACCGTGCTGACCTTTGCCGGTTCACCGAAAGACGTGGAAGAAGCGGCTTTCCGAGCCATCAAGACAGCCTCTGAATTGATCGACCTGAACCAGCATACCGGCGAACATCCGCGCATCGGCGCGACTGACGTTTGCCCGTTCGTGCCACTCAGCGGTGTCAGTATGCAGGAGTGTGTCGATATTGCCAAACGCCTGGGTGAGCGGGTCGGGAAGGAATTGAATATCCCGGTCTATTTATATGAAGAGGCAGCCACCCGCCCCGAGCGTGTCAACCTGGAGAACATCCGGCGCGGACAATACGAGGCCTTGAAAAAAGAAATGGGCGTCGATCCAGAGCGCGACCCGGATTTCGGCCCGCAAAAAGTTGGACCGGCCGGGGCGACCGTCATTGGTGCACGGGCACCCCTCGTTGCTTACAACGTTTACCTGACCACCGAAGATGTCAGCCTTGCCAAGAAGATCGCCAAAGCTGTGCGCCATTCGTCGGGCGGACTGCACTTCGTCAAGGCGCTGGGGCTGCTGGTCGAAGGCCGCGCCCAGGTTTCGATGAACCTGACTGATTTCCGCGAGACTCCGATCGCGCGTGCGGTCGAACTGATTCGCCGCGAAGCAGCGCGCTACGGCGTTGGCATCCACCATGCTGAGCTGGTCGGCCTGATCCCGCAGGACGCGCTGACGGATGCGGCTGTCTGGTATTTGCAGCTTGACCAATTCGATAAAGGGCAAATCCTGGAGGCGCGTCTGTACCAGCAGCCTGCAACCAATGCTGACGAGTGCCCGTCGTTTTTGGACGAACTGGCCTCGCCCATGCCAGCCCCGGGTGGAGGGTCGGCTGGAGCTTATGCGGGAGCGATGGGTGCCAGCCTGGTTTCGATGGTGGCTGGCTTGACGATCGGCAAGAAGAAATACGCCGAGGTCGAAACCGAGATGCAAAAGATTCTGGCCGAGTCGGAAGAGTTGCGCGCCGAGTTAGCCCAAAGCGTGGAGGATGACGCGGCTGCCTTCGAGGCGGTAATGGGGGCTTTGCGCCTGCCCAAGAAGACACCCAAACAAGAGAAAGCACGCGCCGCCTCGATTGAAATTGCGACCCTGAATGCCGCGCACGTTCCCCTGCATGTGGCCAAGGATTGTCTGCGCGTGATGGAATTGGCTCTGGTCTGTGCCGAGGTTGGTAATTCGAATGCCATCAGCGACGCGGCGTCCGGCCTGACCATGGCCAAGGCGGCTTTGACTGCTGCGGGTTACAACGTGCGGATTAATATCTCTTCGCTGGAGGATAAATCTCCCGGCAAGCCGATGTTGACCGAACTACGTAAGCATGAAAGAAAAGCTGCCAAACTGGAGCAAAAACTTCTCGCAATTCTGGAAGATCGAGGCGGATTCTCGCTCTCATGAGATTTCCCACAACCCTGGTTTTGATCCTGTCCCTGGCGCTGACCGCCTGCGGATCAACTTCGCCCGTGCCGCCCACTGCAACCGCAACGTTGATGCCCTCCTCGACTGCGACTTCACAACCCACACCCACCCCGACCCTAACCCCTTCGCCGCCTACTTCCACGCCGACGGTCGCGCCGGTCTGTGAACCATTCCAGACTTTCTGCATAGAGGCTGGTCATTTTTTGCTGCAGCGCCCAATTACCCCGCCGAATAATGATGTTATTGACCCGACCTACCGCTACGGGACGACCGAGCACGGGACCCGCCAGCCACATCACGGCGTTGAGTTCCCCAACGCCCAGGGTACCCCGGTCCTGGCTGCGGCTGACGGGGAAGTGGTCGTCGCACAGAATGATAAACTCTCGCTGATCGGTCCGTGGACCGGATTTTACGGAAATGTGGTGGTCGTAGAGCACAAGTTGCCTGGGTTTGCTATGCCTATTTTCACGCTCTACGGTCATCTCTTCAAGATCGATGTGCAGGTTGGGCAGCAAGTCGAGGCCGGAGACAAACTGGGAGAAGTCGGGGCGACAGGAACAGCCATTGGCAGCCACCTGCATTTCGAGGTCCGGGAAGGAAGCGATGCGTATACTTCCAATCGCAATCCCGAGTTGTGGCTGGTCCCTCGCCTGGACCTGAACGGGCGACCGTTCGGCGTTCTGGTTGGCAAGATCAGTGATTTACAGGGCAATACCATTCGCGTACCGGTTGTGATACAGTATTATCCAGACCCGAATGGCAAACCGCAAGCGCAATACGAAGTCGAGACCTATGCGCCTGAGAAGCAGCCGGTCCGTCCCGATGACGCCTGGGATGAGAATTTTTCCCTGGGAGCGTTGCCGGCTGGCAAATATCGTGTGGTGATTGTCACTGCCGGGCGCACGTTTGAGCGCTGGGTCGATATCCAGCCCGGCAAAGTCACGCAGATGACTCTGCCGGTCAATTAAATCTTTTCGTAGCGAAAGGGATATCTTTATGGGACTGAAACCTGACCATTGGATTCGTAAGATGGCACTCGAACAAAACATGATCGAACCGTTCGTCGAAAACCAGGTGCGCGACGGCGTCATTTCGTACGGCGTCTCATCCTACGGGTACGACATCCGTGTGGCTGACGAGTTCAAAATCTTTACAAATGTTTTTGGCGCGACGGTCGACCCGAAAGCTTTCGATCCCAAGTCGATGGTGGATTTTAAAGGCGAAGTGTGCGTCATTCCACCCAATTCTTTCGCACTGGCGCGCACGGTGGAATATTTCCGCATCCCGCGCAAAGTGTTGACCGTCTGCCTGGGAAAATCGACCTACGCACGCTGCGGTATTATTGTCAATGTGACCCCCTTCGAGCCAGAATGGGAGGGCTTTGTTACGCTGGAAATCTCCAATACAACACCGCTGCCAGCCAAGATCTACGCTTATGAAGGCATTGCGCAGGTGCTATTCTTCGAGGCCGACGAGGAATGCCAGATCTCATATGCCGACAAGAAGGGCAAATACCAGAAGCAAAAGTCGATCGAATTGCCAAAGTTATAAGTTGAACTTTAAGGCCGAGGCAAAAAAAGGCTCTCGGCCTTATAATTTAAGCGTCATAGATAAAGGGAGATGGGCATGAAGAGACGCTGGTTGTTCTGGATTTTGATCATTGCCTTCCTGTGGGTGGTGATCAGCCGCTTTGCCGATATTGAGAAATTGGTTAAAACGCTGGAGGGAGGACAATGGCAGTGGGTGGCTGTCGCAGCCTTGCTGCAAATTATTTATTACATCGTTTATACCTGGTTGTACCAGTCCGCGTTCGACACGGTCGAGGTCAGGAGCCGCATCGGGGAATTGCTGCCGGTGACGTTCGCTTCGATCTTCGTCAATGTGGCGGCACCGACGGCGGGAGCCAGCGGCGCAGCTTTGTTTGTGGACGATGCCCGCCATCGAGGTGAGTTCCCGGGCCGGGCAACCGTCGGGACCCTGCTCTCACTGGTTGCCGATTTTGTGGCGTTTTTATTTGTCCTGGGCTTTGCGCTCATTTACTTGATCGCAAATCACGCGCTTCAATCCTACGAAGTAGTTGGGATTGTGATCCTGCTGGCGATGGTGGGAGGGCTGATAGCCCTGCTGATGCTTGGATTGTGGCAGCCGGATTGGTTGCGCGATATCCTCAATTGGATTCAACGCGCAGCAAACGGCCTGGCGGCACGACTCAAGCGAGCCGAATTCCTGTCTCCCGAATGGGCGCAGAGAACGACAAGCGAGTTCACCGAGGCAGCGATTGCGATCAATACCCATCCGACGCGCCTGATCCGTACGCTTGTGGTCGCACTGGCAGCGCATGCGGTCGATCTATTAAGCCTGTATGTCCTCTTTCTGGCATTTCACGAAAAAGTCGATTTAGGGGTTCTGGTGGCCGGGTATGCCATGGGGATTTTGTTCTGGATCGTCTCGATCACGCCTCAGGGGATCGGGGTGGTCGAAGGGGTGATGACGCTGGTTTTTGCCTCGCTCGGCGTCTCCCTGGAGAGAGCCGCCGTCATCGCGGTCTCGTTTCGCGGTTTGACCTTCTGGATCCCATTGGGGATCGGTTTCCTGCTGCTGCGGCGTGTCAAGACTTTTGGGGCAGCCGAAACTACACGCTCTGAAATCTGGAGCGTGCGCCTGGTAGCCTTGCTGACTGGGGTCATGGGAATAATCAATGTACTTTCGGCTGTCACCCCGTCTCTTCACGACCGCATGCGGCTGCTGGAGCAGTACTCACCCTTCTCGGTTGCGCACGGCGGGCATTTGACTTCAGCCCTGGCGGGTTTCGCCCTTTTGCTGCTGGCTTTCAGTTTGTGGCGACGCAAGCGGGTCGCCTGGTTATTCTCGATTGTTTTGCTGTTTGTATCGGCTGTAGCGCACATGTTGAAGGGTTTGGATTATGAAGAAGCTGTATTTGCTCTCGGCTTGGCCGCCTTACTGATCTATCTGCGACCACATTTTCATGCGCGTTCAGACTCCCCCTCGATTTGGCAAGGCGCGCAGACGCTTCTGGCGGCTTTAGCTTTTACCGCTTTCTATGGGGTAGCCGGTTTTTACCTGCTCGACCGCCATTTCAAGGTCCATTTTGGGTTGGGGGCGGCGCTGCGGCAGACCGTCGTGATGTTTACGCAATTCTACGATCCAGGCCTGCAACCGATTACCGGATTTGGGCGTTATTTTGCCGATTCGATTTATCTGGTCGGGATGGTGACGTTTGGATATGCAGCCTTGATGTTGATCCGTCCTGTGCTGATCCGCCATCGGGTTTCGCCGCAGGAACGCTCACATGCGGGAGAAATCGTCAGGGCTTTTGGGCACAGCTCGTTGGCGCGCCTGACCCTGATGGATGACAAATTCTATTACTTCACTGCAGGTGGGTCGGTGATTGCCTATGTGGTCAAGGGGCGCGTGGCTTTGACGTTGGGTGATCCCATCGGCTCTGGGGATGATTTTGCCGTCAGTCTAAATAATTTCCAGGCTCTCTGTACGCGCAACGACTGGCTGCCCGCATTCTATCAAGTCTTGCCGGAGCATCTTGATGACTATGAGACGGCCGGCTTCAGTGCGCTGTTGATCGGTCAGGAAGGGATAGTGGATACGGCCACTTTTACCTTGGATGGCAGCCAGAACAAACCGGTCCGCAACGCTTATAACAAAATCGTACGACTGGGATTTACCGCGGAGGTGGTAATGCCACCGCATCCGTCGTATTTGATGCGCGACCTAAGGCAGATAAGTGATGAGTGGTTGACGATCATGAATGGTTCTGAAAAACGCTTCTCCCTGGGCTGGTTCGACGAGAAATATCTGAATTCCTGTCCAATCATACTGGTCAGGAATTCAGAGGGTACGATCGAATCCTTTGCCAACATTCTGATCGAATATCAGGCCAGTGAAGCCACGATCGATCTGATGCGTCACCGCCGGGATGCCGAGAAAGGGCAGATGGATTTCTTGTTCGTCTCACTCTTCCAGTGGGCACAGGAACAAGGCTTGGCCTCATTTAACCTAGGTCTGAGCGCCTTGTCCGGCGTGGGAGAAAATCCCGAAGATCCGGCCATCGAACGCGCCTTACATTACATTTATGAACACATCGACCAGTTCTATAATTTTAAGGGCTTGCATGCCTTTAAGGAAAAATTCCACCCGGTCTGGTCACCGCGCTATTTGATTTACCCCGGCGTTGGCAGTCTGCCGGCTGTCACGATTGCCATGATCCGCGCTGACTCAGGCGACGATGTGCTGGGCGGTTACCTGCGGCACCCAAAGTAAGCCACGCTACAATTTGTGAATCCCGACCAGGCTGGGTTTGGTAGTGATGCCCTGCGCTTTGACGCCGTTATCCTTGAAGGAGCTCAGCATGCCCTTTAAGGCTTGGTTAGCGTCTTGTTCCGGGATAAATGCGATCACGGATGGACCCGCCCCGGAGAGCGCACATGCCCCAAACTGCCTGCCGGCCAGCCAAGCGGCTTGCCCGCCGGGGATTTGAGCCAGTCGGTACGGCTGGTGAAGGCGATCTTCCATCATTTGTTGTAACAAATCCAAATCCCCGTGGCGGAGAGCCTCTACGACCAGCAGGGTGCGACTGATGTTGAAAACTGCATCACTCCGCGAAACGGAATCGGGCAGGACCGAGCGGGCCAGGTGGGTCGGCCAGCTTACTTTTGGCGTGGCGATCACAATTGTCATTTCGGGAATCTCGTAGCGTCGTGTGATGATCTGGTCATCGACAAGCGCGGAAACGACTAACCCACCCAACAACGCCGGGGCAATATTATCCGGATGACCTTCGAGGTCGCTGCCCAGCTTGAGCAAACTCTCGTTATCGAGTGGTTGACCGAGAATTTCATTGGCCCCGCACAAACCGGCCAGGATGGCGGCCGCGCTGGACCCCAGCCCAGAACCGGGCGGGATTCCGTTCCACGATTGAATTCGGACGCCCTCTGGCGGCTTGACGCCACAAACTTCGTACGAGCGGTAAAAAGCCTTGGTTACTAAATTGCGCCTGCGCCGATTGAGTTTGGTTGCACCCGCGCCGGTTACCGTGTAGGTAACCTTGTTGCCCTCGACCGAGAAGCTGACCGCATTCCACAAGTCGAGTGCCAGGCCGAGACAGTCAAAGCCAGGGCCGAGGTTGGCGGATGTGGCTGGAATGCGCAGTGTGAACATGCTAGGAATTATAATCGGCATAAATCTGTCCTAGGAGTTTGCAATGGCTTATCAGGGTGTTTTACACCGTTATGGTAAATTGCTCGATCTTCCCGCCCACACGCGAGCTGTCACCCTGCTGGAAGGCGATACTCCGTTGATCTCCCTGCCACGATTGGGAGCAGACTTGCATTGTGAACTTTACGTCAAGTTTGAGGGACTCAATCCAACCGGTTCATTCAAGGACCGGGGCATGACGGCAGCAATCAGCGAGGCGCTCGGGCGCAAAGCCGAAACCGTGATCTGCGCTTCGACGGGCAATACCGCTGCCTCGGCGGCTGCTTACGCTGCACGCGCCGGTCAACGTGCGATCGTGCTCATCCCGGAGGGCAAGGTGGCGCTGGGTAAATTGGCTGGGGCCATCGCCTATGGTGCGGAAGTCATCCAGGTTAAGGGCTCATTCGATGACGCGCTTGCGCTGGTGGTGGAGATTACCCAGAAAACGCCTTTGGCGCTGGTCAATTCGATCAACCCGTACCGGATTGAGGGCCAGAAGTCGGCCGCATTTGAGATTTGCGATACTTTGGGTAGCGCGCCGGATTGGCTGTGCCTGCCGGTCGGTAACGCTGGAAATATCACTGCGTATTGGGCTGGCTTTCGTCAGTATCACGCCAGCAATCAAACCGGGCTGCCGCATATTCTAGGAGTACAGGCAGCCGGTGCTGCACCGCTGGTTCTGGGTCACGCTGTGGATAAGCCAGAAACCGTGGCGACTGCCATCCGCATCGGTAGACCAGCGCGTGGTGAGCAGGCTCTGGAGGCAGCCCAGGGATCAGACGGGCGGATTATTGCCGTGCCGGATGAACTGATCCTCTCGACCCAACACCTGCTGGCCGGGGAAGGCCTCTGGGTTGAACCAGCTTCGGCGGCCGGACTGGCTGGCTTGCTGGCTGAAACGGATCAAGGCAGGTTCGATCCGCGCGGAAAGAAAATCGTGATAGTGTGTACCGGCCATGGATTGAAGGATCCGGATATTATTGCCGGCTCCTTCACGTCCCCCCAAATTATTCCGGCCAGCTACGAGGCGCTGGTCGAATTGATTGGAAAATAAAAAAATAGCCTGGGAAATCCCAGGCTATTTTGCTCAAGCGGCTGCGTCGTAGGCTTTGACATCGTCGACGGCTTTGCTGACATTGACGAACGGCAGGATGATCAGGCCTGCGATGAAGAAGAAAATTAAGGAAAGGATCGCGGGCCGCAGGCTGCCAAAGACCTGGTTCATCAGGCCGAAGATCAATGGCCCGATCCAGGAGGTACCGCGCTCGCTGATTTCATAGAAAGAGTAAAACTCGGCCTCTCTGCCATCCGGGATCATCTGTGCGAACAGGCTGCGGCTGATGGCCTGACTTCCGCCCATCACCAGGGCGATGAAAATGCCCAGAATAAAGAACTCCAGGATGCGCGACTCGCCCTTCAGCCCTCCGTAGGCATAGATAACCACGCCAGCCCAAATAACCAGGCTGATGATGATCGAGCGTTTAGCGCCTACCCAACCGGCCAGTTTGCCCCAGAAGAGCGCGCCACCGAAAGCGACAAATTGGATCATCAGAATCACCATGGTCAGTGTGCTCTGATCTGCGCCGATGCCACCGCGCGCTAACGGCGCTGCGGCGAAGGTCGCCGATACGGCGATGACGGTCTGAATGCCGTCGTTGTAGAGGAAGTAAGCCAGCAGGTATTTGAGGGTTTCGGGGAAATGTCGCAGCTCTTTGATGGTGTGGCCTAGTTGTTTGAAGCCCACGCTCAAGTACGTTTCGTCTTCGGGCAGGGTGCGGCGGGGGTGTCGGGCACGCAGTCGTATCCAGGTGAAGAATGAAAATCCCAACCACCAGAGGCCGGCCGAAGCCAGGTTGATGCGGATTGCCAGGCTGGTGGGAATACCAAAGTTCTCATAGGTCAGGAAGAAGATCAAGTTCAATAGCAGCAACAGCCCACCGCCCAGGTAACCCAAGGCCCAGCCATAGGAGGAGACGCGATCGCGCTGGTCTTCGCTGGCGATATCCGGCAGGTAGGCGTTATAAAAGACGATGGCTGCACCGAAGGTCAGGTTGGCCAGAATGAACAACAACCCGCCTAACCACCACAGGCTTCCCCTGACGAAGAACAGTCCGATCGTGGCCAGAGCTCCAATGGTGGCAAACAATCGCATCATCTGCTTGCGCATGTGTGAATAGTCGGCGATGGCGCCCAAGATGGGCAGGAACAAGACCTGCAGTCCAACAGAAATGGAAATGCAGTAGGGGAAGAATGAGTCGGGCGCGATGGGGATGCCGGCCAGCCGTGCCATGCCATCCGTGGAGACGGCCGCGGCATCCGAAGCCAAAGCGGCCAGATAGGGTCCAAGGAAAACCGTCCCGACAGTGGTGCTGAAAGCCGAATTGGCCCAGTCGTACATTGCCCAACCAAAGATTTCGCGTTTGTTGTTAACCATCGGCTGCGCGTCGGATTGGATTGTCATGCTGCCTCCTGGATTAGGAAGATAGATTATATTACTGTACCCAATAACACACCCATTGTATAGCAGTTGCGAGATTTCGTGGTAAAATATGCCGCGTTGGATCGATAACGCAAGGTCCGGAACAAGTGGGTTATCTGAAAATTCACCAAAAGAAGTGCTTGACCAATAGGAATAACTTCAGGTATAATCAAACCTTGCTGTCCTGCTAATGCTGGCAGGATAAATTCATGTGTTTTAACAATTCTAACCACGCCCAGGATTGGTCAGGAGAAACGAATGGCATCCTCTTTGCCCCGCAAAAATTACGCGCGCATTCCTGTAAACCTCGAACTCCCAAATCTGATTGATATTCAACTTGATTCATTTGAACGCCTGAAACGAGAAGGACTGGCGGATCTCTTCCACGAGATCTCGCCGATCGAAGTCTTATAACAAGGGCATGAAGTTGTATTTCCCCAGCCGCGGCTCAGAATCGAAGGAATGGGAACTGAAATACTGGTTCGGCGAACCCAAGCATTCCATTGAAGAATGTGTTGAGCGCGATCTGACTTATGCCAGCCCATTGTACGTATCGGTGTTACTGGCTGGCCCGGATGTTCCCGAACCCATCAAGCAGGATATATTTTTAGGCGACTTCCCTGAGATGACTGACAAGGGAACCTTCATTATTAACGGTACGGAACGCGTCGTCGTCTCACAGCTGATTCGCTCACCAGGTGTCTACTTTGAGGCCCCGGTTGATCGCTCCACCGGTCGTCCATTGGCGATGGCTAAATTGATCCCCGATCGCGGCGCCTGGATGGAATTTGAGACCCGCAAGAGCGATTACATTATCTTAAAATTCAACCGCAAGCGCACGGTGCCGATCACGGTTTTTCTGCGTGCGTTGGCAGCTGTTGACGATGGTACGAAAGACTCGCCACTCAAAAGCGGTTCTGATGAAGAACTTCTGGCACTATTCCAGGATGTGGATAACAATCCGGAACGCCTGTTCATGCCAGCCACGTTGCGCCAGGAACCGGAATGGGACCTGACCGGGAACCAAACGATTGCTGAAGCAGCTTTGATCGAATTTTTCCGTCGCATGCGACCCGGCGATCCGGCGACGCTTGAAAATGCCCGCCAATTCCTGGAAGAGCAATTGTTCGATCAGCGTCATTATGACCTGGAACGCGTTGGCCGTTACAAACTCAATCAGAAACTTGATTTAACGATCCCCATCTCGCACCGAACGGTAACCAAGTCTGATATCGTACGTTTAATTCGCCGCATGATCCAGATCAACAACAGTGTTGAGCATCCGGATGACATCGACCACCTTGGCAACCGCCGTGTCAAGACGGTGGGTGAGTTGATCCAGAATAAGCTTCGCATCGGACTGCGTCGGATGGAACGGGTCATCAAGGAGCGCATGTCCATCCGCGACCAGGAACAACTTTCACCGGTAACGTTGGTCAACATCCGCCCGGTGGTGGCTGCCTTACGCGAGTTCTTCGGTTCCAGCCAGCTCTCGCAATTCATGGACCAAACCAACCCGTTGGCTGAACTACGTCACAAGCGCACACTTTCCGCTTTAGGCCCTGGTGGCCTGCGTCGAGAGCGTGCTGGTTTCGATGTCCGCGACGTTCATCACTCACACTATGGACGCATATGCCCAATCGAGACGCCTGAAGGTCCGAATATTGGCTTGATCGGACGTCTGGCTTCCTTTGCTCGCGTCAATGAATATGGTTTCATTGAGACACCTTACCGGAAGGTAATCAAATCCATGCCGTGCAATGATCCGCTTCTCGAAGGGCGGGCTGTCCGCGGTGATCTGACTGACGGTAAGGATGGGGTTCTCCTGAAGGATGGAGAGCGCATCGAGTCCAAGCAACTTAAGAAGATTTCTAAACTCGGCAAAGATATCTCGATCGTGCCATACGTATCGGAACAGATCGATTACCTATCGGCTGACGCTGAAGATAAATTTGTCATCGCGCAGGCTAATGCGCC
Organism: uncultured Chloroflexia bacterium; assembly: GCA_963790075.1. Classification (GTDB taxonomy): domain Bacteria; phylum Chloroflexota; class Anaerolineae; order Anaerolineales; family Villigracilaceae; genus CAYOUV01. The sequence continues at coordinate 394,926 of CAWBNG010000003.1, read as the reverse complement.
GCTGACCGAAACCAGCGAGTTTGTTCGCGAACGTGTTTCCATGCGCTACCACTCCGGCTTCGATTTCTCCACCCCTGACAACGTCAATTATATGGATGTAGCTCCGCACCAGGTCGTCGGAATCAGCGCTGCACTGATTCCCTTCTTGGAGCATGACGACGCGAACCGTGCCTTGATGGGCTCGAACATGCAAGCCCAGGCCGTCCCTCTGGTGCGACCGGAAATTCCTTTGGTCTCTACAGGCATGGAATATCATGCTGCCTTTGACTCAGGCCAGGTGATTGTTGCTGAAGCAGACGGAGAGGTTTTATCCGTCACGGGCAGTTCGATCGTGATTCGGGAAAAAGATGGCAACGTTCGCCCTTATCAATTGCGGAAATACCAGCGCTCGAATCAGAGCACCTGCATCGACCAGCGCCCGGCGGTGGTCAAAGGCCAGGTGATTAAGAAGGGTGACATTATTGCCGACTCATCCTCGACGGAGAGCGGCGAATTGGCTCTTGGTCAGAATGTTGTTGTGGCCTTCCTTTCCTGGGAAGGTGGTAATTTTGAAGATGCAATCTTGATTTCCGAACGCCTGGTTCAGGAAGATCGTTTTACCTCTGTTCATATCGAGAAGTACGAGGTTGAAGCGCGGGATACCAAACTGGGTCCTGAAGAAATTACACGTGATATTCCCAACGTCGGGGAAGACGCGATCAAGGATTTGGACGAAGACGGCATCATTCGAATCGGTGCCGAAGTAGGTCCCAACGATATCCTGGTCGGCAAGATTACTCCGAAGGGCGAGAAAGAACTGACCCCCGAGGAACGCTTGTTGCGGGCAATTTTTGGTGAGAAGTCCCGTGATGTGAAAGACACTTCGCTGCGCATGCCGCATGGTGAGCGCGGAAAAGTCGTTGATGTTAAAGTGTTCACCCGCGAAGAGAATACCGATTTATCTGCCGGTGTGGATATGATGGTACGTGTGGCCGTTGCACAGCGCCGCAAGATCACGGCTGGTGACAAAATGGCTGGCCGCCATGGAAACAAAGGCGTGGTCTCCAAGGTTGTCCCGGTCGAGGATATGCCATTCCTTGAGGACGGTACCCCGGTCGACTTGATCCTGAATCCGCTGGGCGTTCCCGGTCGTATGAATATTGGTCAGGTCCTGGAAGTACATTTGGGATGGGCTGCCAAACGCCTGGGTTTCCGAGCCATTACACCGGTCTTCGACGGTGCAACCGAGGCTGAGATCGAAGCGGAACTGGCGCGCGCCTGGATTGTAGACCAGGCCTGGCTTGAGGCAGCGCAATCTGCCTGGGATTGGATCAGGGAACAAGAGTACGACCCGATGATGATTCAGGACGATGATGAAGTCCGCCGCCTGTATCTTGAGCAATATTTGGGAGAGCGCGGTTACGACCCGCTGCGTCTGTTAGAACTTGACTATGCGCGTTATTCAACTGCGAAAGAATGGTTACGTGATCATAAGCACAATCCCGATGAAATTTTCCTGGAGGATCAAGAAAACGCGCGGGAACGTCCTGCATATGACGAAAAAACTATTCGTATCTGCTTAAGGCAATGGATGGAAACCCTGGGTCATGGCAAGAAAGTAGCTGACGATGAGGTCTATGAGGCAGCCAAGCAGGTCATGAAAAAAACCGGCATTCCGATGCCGACTTTAGGCAAGCAAATCCTGCGAGATGGCAAGACTGGTCGTCCCTATGATCAGCCTGTCACGGTTGGGGTCATGACAGTTCTTAAACTGCATCACTTGGTTGAGGATAAAGTTCATGCTCGCTCGACTGGCCCATATAGTCTGGTTACCCAGCAACCGCTGGGCGGAAAGGCACAATTTGGTGGTCAGCGCTTTGGCGAGATGGAAGTGTGGGCCCTGGAAGCGTATGGCGCGGCCTATACCCTTCAGGAAATGCTGACTGTCAAATCTGACGATGTTCAGGGTCGTGTAAACACTTATGAAGCCATCGTAAAAGGCGAACCAATCGAAGAACCAAGCATACCGGCTTCCTTCCGCGTGTTGGTTAAAGAACTGCAGAGCCTGGGTTTGGCTGTGGAAGCAGTCAGTGAAAACGGCGAGGTAATTAAGTTTGGTAAGGATGAGGAAAAAGTCCACCCACCCAAACTCGAGACAGGCTTACTTGGATTAGGAGATCGTTTGAATTCGTAAGAAAATTCCTTGACGTGACCCAATGCACGTGATAAAATAATCCTTCGTTGCCTTAATAACCGGGCGGCCACAACCCCCGCCCACATGCATGGCAGAGTAAATCGAGGCCATCAGAAAGTTTGTTGATGGCCTCGATTCTTGAGAATAAACGTAGAAACCAAGCATTATTAATCGGAGGCAGATGTGCCGACAATCAATCAAATGATCCGCAAGGGTCGCAAAACGAAAAAGGTCAAAAGCAAGGCCCCGGCTCTGCTCTACACCTTAAATTCGATGAAGCAACGTCGTATCCGCCAGCCGGAAGGCGCTCCTCAGAAACGTGGTGTTTGCACCATTGTCCGCACCATGACTCCAAAGAAACCGAACTCGGCGCTGCGTAAGATTGCTCGTGTTCGTTTGACCAACGGTCTCGAGGTGACTGCTTATATTCCCGGTGAGGGGCATCAATTACAAGAACACTCTGTGGTGCTCGTCCGCGGTGGCCGCGTGAAGGATTTGCCTGGTGTACGTTACCACATCGTGCGCGGCACTCTGGACACGACAGGTGTGTCTGACCGTAAACAAGGTCGTTCAAAATACGGCGCGAAGCGCCCGAAATAGTTTTTGAGGGAGTTTTTAAATGCGACGAGCAAAGCCTGAACAGCGTATTGTTCCACCAGACATTCGTTACAACAGCGTCAATGTGCAAACCATGATTTTGCACGTTATGAAGAGTGGTAAAAAGAGCCTGGCGACGAACCTGGTCTATGATGCGATGGATATCATTAAAGAGCGAACAGGAAAGAACGCCCTTGAAGTATTTGAAACTGCTCTCAAGAATGTTTCGCCTGCCATGGAAGTTCGCCCGCGTCGTGTTGGGGGAGCTACCTATCAGGTCCCGATGGAAGTTTCAGCAGAACGCCGCCTGACCCTGGCGCTGCGTTGGATGCTGGCAGCTGCCCGTGCACGCGCTGGCAAGTCATTCTCAGAGAAGCTGGCCGGCGAATTGATCGACGCATTCAGTGAAACTGGCTCCGCAATCCGCAAACGCGATGAGACACACAAGATGGCTGAAGCGAATCGCGCCTTCTCCCATTATCGCGTCTAATATAGGTATTTGGACCTTAACAGGACTCTATAAAGCATGGCACGCGAGCATCCGCTGGAACGGTATCGAAATATCGGCATTATTGCCCATATTGACGCTGGTAAAACCACAACGACCGAGCGTATCTTGTTCTATACCGGCAAGACCCATCGTCTTGGTTCGGTTGACGACGGTACCACCGTCACCGACTGGATGGAACAGGAACGTGAGCGTGGTATTACCATCGTTTCAGCAGCTGTTTCCGCAGAGTGGAAAGATTATCAGGTCAATATTATTGACACACCTGGCCACATTGACTTTACGGCCGAAGTGCAGCGTTCGTTGCGCGTCCTGGATGGCGGGATTGTAATTTTTGATGCTGTTCAGGGGGTTGAGCCGCAAAGCGAAACCGTATGGCGCCAGGCAGATCGATATTTGGTCCCGCGGATTTGTTTTGTGAACAAGATGGATCGCGTCGGCGCCTCTTATGAGCGCACCATTGAATTGATCAAACTACGCCTGGGCGCAAATCCGATAGTGATGCAGATCCCGATCGGAAGTGAGGCTTCTTTCCATGGCGCTATCGACCTGCTCGAGCGTACTGCGACATTCTGGGAAGATGATTTAGGCAAGGAACCCAAGCTCGGTGAAATTCCAGACGATCTGAAGGCACAAGCTGAAGAAGCTCGTGCGCATCTGGTCGAAAAGATCGCTGAATTGGATGACGACCTGACTATGAAATATCTGGAGGGTACGAATCTTCCAGCAGAAGACTTGAAGGCTGCCCTCCGCAGAGCCGTTATAGCCAATCAAGCAACGCCGGTATTTTGCGGCTCTTCTTTGAAGAATAAAGGCGTGCAATTATTGCTGGATGCTGTGATCGATTACCTGCCTTCTCCGGAGGATGTTCCGCCGGTAAATGGACTCAACCCGGATGACGAGGAAGAAACCATTGAGCTTCCTGCCGAAGATGATGCGCCTTTGAGTGCTCTGGTCTTTAAAATTGTTACTGATCCTTATGTAGGTCGTCTGGCATATTTCCGTGTCTACTCCGGTGTGATCCAGCAAGGCCAAATGGTTCAGAACCCGGGCAAAGGTAAGCGCGAACGCATCGGTCGTTTGATTCGTATGTATGCTGATCGCCGTGAGGACATCACCGAGGTTCGTGCAGGAGATATCGCCGCAGTTCTTGGTCTCAAGGAGACCTTCACGGGCGATACTCTCTGCGATAACAAGAAAGTAATTCTTGAGAATATTACTTTCCCTGAGCCTGTTATATCGGTTGCGATTGAGCCAAAAACTTCCAGTGATCAGGAAAGGATGGGTGAGGCCCTGCGCAAGTTGGCTGAGGAAGATCCGACTTTCCGCGTCCACTCGGACGAGAATACCGCGCAGACGATCATTTCGGGAATGGGCGAACTTCACCTGGATGTTCTGGTTGATCGCATGCTGCGTGAATTCCGGGTGCAGGCGAATGTCGGACGTCCGCGTGTGGCTTATCGAGAATCGATTACCCGTTCCGTTGAGAAAGCCGAGTGTCGTTACGTCAAGCAAACCGGTGGTCACGGACAGTATGGTCATGTGGTCCTGTCGTTGGAACCGGGTGAGCGAGGTAGCGGGATCTCTTTTGAGAATAAGATTGTCGGTGGATCGATCCCACGTGAGTATATTCCGGCAGTTAATAAAGGTGTGATGGAAGCCTCTGAAAGCGGTGTCCTGGCTGGATATCCGGTCACTGACCTGAAGATCACCTTGTACGACGGCTCGTTCCACGAAGTTGACTCGAATGAAATGGCATTCAAAATGGCCGCCTCGATGGCCTTCAAAGAAGGCGTTCAAAAAGGTGGCCCGGTCTTGCTCGAGCCGATTATGAAGGTAGAAGTTGTCGTTGCTGAAGAATTTCTAGGCGATGTAATCGGCCAGTTGAACAGCCGCCGCGGCAGCGTCCAAGGTATGGAAATGCGCCCTGGTAACGCCCAAGCAATTCGTGCGTTAGTGCCTCTGGCTGAAATGTTCGGATATGCCACCGAGTTGCGTTCTGCAACACAGGGTCGGGGCGTATTTTCGATGGAATTCGATCACTATGCGCCCGTATCCGAATCCGTGGCGCAAGAAGTTCTAAAATCATAAATTTTCGTCGATCATTATAAGGAGAGATTATCCATGGCGAAGCAGAAATTTGAGCGGACGAAGCCGCACCTGAACGTAGGGACGATGGGACACATCGACCACGGGAAGACGACGCTGACAGCGGCGATCACGAAAGTATCGCAGATGTTAGGGTTTGGAGATTACCGTGCTTTCGACACGATCGACAATGCGCCGGAGGAGAAAGCGCGCGGGATCACGATCAACATTGCGCACGTGGAGTACGAGACCGAAAAGCGGCACTATGCGCACGTGGACATGCCCGGGCACCGGGACTACATCAAGAACATGATCACGGGGGCGGCGCAGGTAGACGGAGCGATTCTGGTGGTAGCAGCGCCGGACGGGCCGATGCCGCAGACGCGGGAGCACGTGTTGTTGGCGCGCCAGGTGGAAGTGCCGGCGATCGTGGTGTATTTGAACAAGATCGACCAGATGGACGATCCGGAACTGCTGGAACTGGTGGAGCTGGAACTGCGCGAGCTGCTGAACGAATACGGGTTTCCTGGGGACACGACGCCGATCGTGCGCGGGAGTGCCCTGAAGGCGCTGGAGAGCACGAGCACGGATCCGCTGGCGCCGGAGTACGAGAGCATCCGCGAACTGCTGCGGGTGGTGGACGAGTACATACCGGAGCCGGTGCGCGAGTTGGAGAAGCCGTTCCAGATGCCGATCGAGGACGTGTTCTCGATCAAGGGGCGCGGGACGGTGGTGACAGGACGCATCGAGCGCGGCAAGATCAAAGTCGGGGAACCGGTGGAGATCGTGGGCTTGCATGAGAAGAGCAGGAACTCGGTGGTGACCGGAGTGGAGATGTTCCACAAGCAACTGGACGATGGTCAGGCCGGAGACAATGTGGGCTTGCTGCTGCGCGGGATCGAGCGCACGGACGTGGAGCGCGGAGAAGTGGTGGCCAAGCCGGGTTCGATCACGCCGCACAAGAAATTCCTGGCGGAAGTGTACGTGCTGAAGAAAGAGGAAGGTGGGCGGCACAAAGCCTTCTTCAGCGGGTATCGGCCGCAGTTCTACATTCGGACGTTGGACGTGACGGGCGACATCGCCTTGCCGGAGGGGGTGGAGATGGTGATGCCTGGAGACAACGTGAACCTGACGGTGGAACTGATCGTGCCGGTGGCGTTGGAGCAAGGGCAGAAGTTCGCTATCCGCGAAGGTGGCCTGACGGTGGGCGCGGGTGTTGTTACCAAGATTATCGAATAGGTGTTGGAATGACGAAGCAAAAAATCCGCATCCGCTTGAAGGCTTACGATCATCGTGTACTCGACCAGTCCGCGAAACGGATTGTCGAGACAGCCGAACGTAGTGGCGCGCATGTAGTTGGCCCGGTACCCTTGCCAACTAAGCTGGAACGGTTTACAATACGACGCTCAACTTTCATTGACAAAGACTCGCACGAGCATTTTGAAATTCGCACTCACAATCGTCTTATTGACGTTCTAGACCCTGATTCGAAGACGATTGATATGTTAATGCGCTTAACCTGCCTGCGGGCGTGGATATCGAAATTAAAATCTAATTAGTTTATTTGATCTAACCAGTCGGCAAGATGGACTGGTTAGATCGTGAAACGGCAGCGTAAGAGCGGTCCTGTTCGCAGACCACGACATCCTGCTCTGCGGCAGATTGGCTGACTGCGCTGTAACAGAGATGATGCAACCTAAGCCCAGGTTGACAGTCTCTAAGAAACTTTTCTAAGGAGAAAACTGAGCATGTTGAAAGGGCTTATTGGCAAGAAGATCGGTATGACCCAGATCTTCGATGATCAAGGTGCTGCTCTGCCTGTGACGCTCATTGAAGCTGGGCCTTGCTATGTTACGCAGATCCGCCGTCCTAAGAAGGAAGGTTATTCTGCAGTTCAGCTCGGTTTTGGCGAGGCCAATCCTAAACGCCTGACAGGCGGTACGTTGGGACACCTCAAAGCCAATGAAATCCCCCCTCTGCGTTTCCTGCGCGAATTCCGCATCAAAGAATTGAATGTAAAAATTGGTGAGAAGGTAACCGTGGATACGTTTACCCTGGGCGAGCGCGTGGATGTGATCGGAACCAGCAAAGGCAAGGGTTTTGCCGGTACCGTCAAGCGCTACCACTTCCGGGGCGGCCCGAAGACGCATGGTCAATCAGACCGTCAGCGTGCACCGGGTTCGCGCGGTTCGGGTACCACACCAGGTCGCGTTTATAAAGGTGCCCGTAGCACCGGTCACATGGGAACCGATCGTGTCACCATTCAAGGGTTGAAGATTGTCCTGGTCGATGCCGAACGCAATTTGATCGGTGTCAAAGGTGCCGTTCCTGGCCCAAAGGGTGGCCTGATCATGATCAAAGAAGCGCGCAAGCAATAAGCGCTGAGTGAATTGGAGCAAGACAGCGATGAAAGTAGATGTTTTCAACATGGAAGGCAAGAAGCTTCGTCAGGTTGATTTGCCTGGTGCACTCTTCGAGGCCCCAATCAACATTGATTTGATGCATCAGGCTTATATCCGTCAAATGGCGAATGCCCGTCTTGGTACGCATAGTACCAAGGGACGTTCGGAAGTTTCTGGCGGTGGCCGCAAACCATGGCGTCAGAAGGGTACGGGTCGTGCTCGCCAGGGTTCTACTCGCGCAGCACAGTGGGTTGGAGGTGGAAAAATTCATACTCCAAAGCCGCGCAGTTACAAGCAATCCATGCCCAAGAAAATGCGCCAGGCAGCTTTACGTTCAGCTCTTTCTGCCAAGGCTGCTGACGCAGGTGTGGTGCTGGTAGATGTGCTCAATCTGGATGAACCCAAAACCCGTTTCATGGTCGAAGCCTTGAATAATCTTGTGGGTGATGCCAGTGCCCTGGTATTGATGCCCGAGAAAGACCAGAGCTACGATACAGTCATCCGTTCAACAGATAATATTGCCGACGCCAAAGTTTTATTGGCAAGTTACCTGAATATTCGCGACCTGTTGGGCTACGATAAGCTGATTATGCCGCTCAAGACCCTTGAGGTCTTGGTTGCGCACTTAGGATAGGAGGCCGAGCATGACAACAATTTATGATGTGCTTCGCCGACCATTGATTACTGAAAAAACCAGTTTCATGTCAGCCAAGCTGAACCAGTTCGTCTTTGAGGTGGCTGATGATGCCACCAAGACGATGGTCAAGGAGGCGATTGAGACTGTATTCGACGTAGATGTGGTGCGCGTAAACATCATTAACGCTCCTGCAAAACGGAGCCGCCGTGCCCGCAGCCGCCGCCTCTTAGTCCGCCGCCCCGGCTTCAAGAAGGCTATTATCACCCTGGCTGATGGGCAGACGATCGATATCTTTGAAGGGGTGCAGTAATGCCTGTGAAGAAGTACAAACCAGTAACCCCGGGTCAGCGTGGAATGACTGGGTACACGTTTGAGGAGATCACTAAATCCACTCCTGAGCGCGCGCTGCTTTTACCCTTACGCAAGCAAGGTGGCCGCAATGTGCATGGACGAATCACTGTCAGGCATCGTGGTGGTGGTCATCGGCGTAATATCCGTATCGTGGATTATAAACGCGACAAATTTGGTATCCCTGCCAAAGTAGCAGCGATTGAGTATGATCCCAACCGCACGGCCCGCTTGGCGCTGCTGTTCTACGTCGATGGTGAGAAGCGTTATATGATCGCGCCTCTCGATTTGAAGGTTGGTGACACGGTTATTTCCGGACCGAATGCGGAAATTCGCTCCGGAAATGCCTTACCGATTTCTAGTATCCCGGTTGGTACCCAGATCCATAACATCGAACTGAAAGAGGGTAAGGGCGGACAGATGGTGCGTTCTGCTGGTGCCTCTGCTCAGTTGTTGGCAAAAGAGGGCGATTACGCCCAGGTCCGTTTACCTTCTGGTGAGGTACGCTTGGTACGCCAGGTTTGCTACGCGACCATTGGCCAGGTTGGAAATGTCGATCACGGCAATGTTAAATTAGGTAAAGCTGGCCGAAAACGTCACCTGGGGATCCGACCGTCAGTGCGTGGTTCAGCCATGTCACCGCGCGACCATCCACATGGCGGCGGCGAAGGACGCCAGCCGATTGGTATGCCGGGTCCGAAGAGCCCGTGGGGTAAGCCTACCCTGGGTTACAGGACGCGCCGCAACAAGAAGACCGACAAGTACATCGTGCGCCGCCGGAGCAAATCCAGCCGCTAAGGCGCAGGGACTTGCTTAGAAAAGAGTAAGCGAGGAACGAAAAAATGTCACGATCGTTGAAAAAAGGGCCTTTCATTGAGCCCAAACTGTTGAAAAAGATTGAAGCGATGAACCAGAAGGGCGAAAAGAAAGTGATTCGCACCTGGAGTTGTGCGAGCGTGATCTTCCCTCAGATGGTCGGTCACACGATTGCAGTTCACGACGGACGTCGCCATGTACCGATCTATATCACTGAGAATATGGTTGGACATCGACTGGGCGAGTTTGCACCGACCCGTACCTATCGCGGTCACATGATTGAGCGAAAGTAGGAGTGTGAGTTATGGCTGATATACATGCACAACTCCGTTTTCTGCCGCTCTCGGCTCAAAAAGTCCGCTTGGTAATTGATTTGGTGCGCGGTAAAGATGCAAATGAAGCCCTGGAAATGCTGCGTTTCGTTCCTAAGCGCGCAGCTGAACCGGTGCGTAAATTGCTCGCGTCTGCTGTATCAAATGCAGAAGAGAATTTCGGTGTGAGTCGTGACGATCTTTTTGTCGCCAAGATCTACGCCGACGTAGCTCCAACTCGTAAGTGGCGCCGTTTTGGTGCCCGCGGTCGCTTCAAACCGATATTGCGCCGCACATCACATGTAACCGTGGTGCTGCGTGAGCGCGAGGCTTAACCGGAAAAGAAAGCTAAGGAGATATTATGGGTCGTAAAGTTCATCCAGTAGGTTTTCGTCTGGGAATCAATCAGCCCTGGCAAGGGCGATGGTTTGCTGAGGGCACGCAATATCGGGAGCAACTGCACCAAGATTTGGCTATCCGCGCTTTAATGCTGGGTGTCAATTCTAAAGGTGGAGCTGTTTCCGACCAGAAGGTACGTGAACTGCGTCGCGCCATGCCAGATTCGGTTCTGAATAACCGTGCAGGTATCGCCCGCATTGATGTGGAGCGCTATCCTGGTAAACTGCGCGTGGCTATCCATACTGCTAAACCCGGTATTCTGATTGGACGCAAAGGCGAGGGTATCAAAAAGGTACGTGCGAATCTTGAAATCCTGGTCGGTAAGAAGGTAGATCTGGATGTAAAAGAAATCGAAACGCCAGATACCAGCGCGCCTCTAGTGGCGCAGAATATTGCAGATCAGCTCCAACGGCGTATCAGTTATCGCCGGGCGATGAAGCGTGCAATCCAGCAGGCAATGCGCCAAGGCGCCGAAGGGATTAAAGTCGAAGTGGCTGGACGCCTGAGTGGTGCCGAAATGGCTCGTACTGTCTGGCTGCGCGATGGTCGCGTTCCTTTGCAGACTCTGCGTGCAAATATCGATTTCGCCCGCGCCGATGCGACTACCACCTATGGACAGATTGGTGTCAAGGTGTGGATCTACAAGGGCGAAATCATTCCTGAAACCGAAGAAAAAGTCGAGGCGACCGAAGGCGTGTATGTGAGCGAGTAGCCACTGTCCTGAAGTTGTCGATGAAGAGAGGTTTTTCGCTATGTTGATGCCAAAACGTGTTAAGTGGCGCAAGCAAATGCGCGGTCGTATGCGAGGCAAGGCCTTGCGTGGCGCGCAGATTAGCTTCGGCGAATTCGGTCTCCAGGCCCTTGAGCCGGGTTGGGTGACAGCCCGCCAGATCGAAGCAGCCCGCCGTGCACTCGTACGTGAGATGAAGCGCCGTGGTAAAGTCTGGATTCGTATTTTTCCGTCCAAACCCTACACCCAGAAACCCCCGGAAACCCGCATGGGTAAAGGGAAAGGCAACGTTGAATACTATGTGGCGGTTGTAAAACCCGGTCGCGTAATGTTTGAGGTTGGTGGTTTGCCCGAGGATATCGCACTAAGAGCCTTGAAACTGGCACAATATAAATTCTCGATCAAAACAAAAATCATCACCCGCCACGAATTGGGAGAGTAGACATGAAAACCGCTGAGATACGTAAATTGTCTACCGAAGAAATTTTATCGAAGCTGGCGGAAAGTCGAGAAGAACTCATGAAGCTCCGTTTTCAGCAGGTGACCGGTCAATTGACTGATACCAGCCGTCTGCGCATCCTTCGTCGAGATATTGCTCGTATGGAAACCATTGTGAACGAACGCGAATATGCGGCTGTTATAGAAGGTGAAGCATGAACAATCGTCGTCGTATGACTGGTTTTGTTACCAGCAATAAAATGACCAAGACTGTGGTGGTTGAGGTAACGCGCACGTTTCGCCACCCCCTCTATAAGAAAGTAGTTCACCGGGCCAAACGGGTGAAAGCTCATGATGAACTGAATTGCCAAATTGGCGATCAGGTCCAGATCGTGGAATCTCAGCCAATCTCCCGCGACAAACATTGGGTGGTTGAGTTTGTTATCAAACGCGAGACTCGTACCGCGGATGCTGGTGTTGGAGAATAAGCCATGATTCAACAAGAGTCTCGTCTTAAGGTTGCAGATAACAGTGGCGCGCGTGAATTGCTGGTTATACATGTCCTTGGCGGTTCTACCCGCAGATACGGTAGTATTGGCGATGTTGTTGTCGCAACCGTAAAATCGGCGACTCCGCAAGGCGCTGTCAAGAAGAGCGATATTGTACGGGCTGTGCTCGTGCGTTGCTCAAAAGAATGGCGCCGAGAAGATGGTTCATACATCCGTTTTGATGATAACGCAGCTGTTATTTTGGACACTGATGGAAAGAACCCGAAGGGAAGTCGCATCTTCGGTCCGGTAGCCCGCGAATTACGTGAAAAGGGCTTTATGAAGATCGTTTCGCTGGCTCCGGAAGTGCTTTAAGCTGGCGTGGGAGTATTGAGATGAGAGTCAAGATTCGAAAAGGCGATACTGTTGAAGTCATCAGCGGTCGCTTCGAGGATAAAGGCAAGCGCGGTGAGGTTATCAACGTCCTCCCGGATGAGAGCCGTATCGTCATCCAGAGTGTGAATATCCGTACCAAGCACCAGCGTCAAGTTCAGACGCAGGGACGTACGATCAATCCAGGTCGTATAAAATTCGAAGCACCGCTCTCGATCTCCAACGTCATGTTGGTTTGCCCTAAGTGCAATCAACCTACACGCGTGCGCGTGCAGCGTGACGATGCAGGTGCGCACCGCGTTTGTAAGAAATGTCAAGCGTTGATTGACTAAGCCGGTATTGTTGGAGCTTTGATAATGAACATAATGCAAGATAGGTATCATAAAGAAGTTATGCCAGCCATTTTTAAAGCCTTTGGCTTTAAAAATGTTATGCAGGTGCCGCGCATTGAGAAGATCGTAGTCAATGTCGGTTTAGGCGAAGAGATGGATAACGCCAAGGCGCTTGAAGCTGCTATCGAAGATTTGGCAAAAATCACAGGGCAAAGACCTGTGCAGACGAAGGCTCGAAAGAGTATCGCCAACTTCAAGCTACGAGAAGGCCGCATCATTGGTGCCAAAGTTACCCTGCGAGGTAGCCGTATGTGGGCATTCTTCGATCGCTTGGTAAATGTCGCTTTGCCGCGTGTACGCGATTTCCGCGGTATTTCTGCGGACGCATTTGATGGCCGAGGAAATTACACACTCGGTCTGCGCGACCAGCTGGTATTCCCGGAAATTGAGTACGATAAGATTGACAAACTTCGCGGAATGGAAATTACGATTGTAACCACCGCGGAGTCCGATGACCAGGCACGTGCCATGTTGCAATTGCTTGGCATGCCGTTCAAGAAGGAAGCATAACGTATGGCTAAGAAATGCATGCAGTATCGTGAAATTCGCCGTCGTCATCCAAATCAGGTGCGTAACCGCTGTCAACGCTGTGGCCGTCCACGCGGTTACATCCGGCGCTTCGGCTTGTGCCGGATATGCTTCCGTGAATTAGCGCTAGAAGGCAAAGTCCCTGGCGTAACCAAGTCGTCCTGGTAAGCCGGGTGGAGGATATAGTATGAGCATTTCTGATCCTATTGCTGATATGCTGACGCGTGTTCGAAATACAACGATGACTGGCCAAGCCCTAACGGCGATGCCTTCATCCAAGCTCAAGGTTGAGATTGCCCGCATCCTGAAAGAAGAGGGCTACATCGAAGGGTTTGAAGTTGTGGATGGAGAACGTCCTGGTCAAAAGACCTTACGCGTACGTATCAAATATGTTGGTGAACGCCGCCAGCGAACTCCGGTGATTACCGGACTGGAACGCGTCAGCCGCCCTGGTCGACGTATCTACACCAAGAAGCAAGATATTCCCTGGGTGCTCTCGGGTATTGGCATTGCCATCCTGTCCACTCCAAAGGGTATTATGACTGGCCAGAAGGCTCGATCGCTTGGTGTCGGTGGCGAGATCCTCTGTAAAGTTTGGTAAGAGGAGGTAAGACCGTGTCTCGAATTGGTCGTATGCCGGTAGTAATCCCCAACGATGTGCAGGTTGACATCAAGGGCTCTAACGTTCATGTCAAGGGTCCAAAGGGTGAGCTAAAACGTACTTTCTCGTCGCAAATTAACCTTGCGATGGAAGAAGGGCAAATTGTTATCAGCCGCAATTCTGATATCCCGAGCGAGCGTGCATTACATGGGACAACCCGGGCAGTACTGGCGAATATGGTTCAGGGCGTAAATGCTGGTTTTGAACGCGTTTTGGAAATCGAAGGTGTTGGTTATCGGGCTGAAATTGTCGGAGAGAATCTGGTCCTGTATGTCGGTTACTCACATCCGGTGGAGATCAAACCGCCGGTCGGCATCAGCTTTGAAGTTGATACCAAAACTCGCCAAATAAAGGTATTGGGAATTGACAAGGAAAAAGTAGGTCAAATGGCCTCCGACATCCGCAAGGTCCGTCCGCCCGAACCCTATCATGGCAAGGGCATTCGTTATGCGGGTGAGTATATCCGGCGTAAAGCTGGTAAATCTGGGAAGGGAGTAGTTTAAGTCATGGCCGCAAAAACTCGGTTTGCAGCTCGTATTCGACGACATATACGTGTTCGCAAGAAAATTTCCGGTACACCAGAGCGGCCTCGCTTGAACATTTTCCGCAGCCTGTCTGAGATTTACGTACAGGTGATCGATGATCAAGCCGGTCGTACGATTACATCGGCTTCGAGTATCGATGTTGAATTGCGCAAGAAGATGAAAGGCCTCAATAAGACTGACCAGGCTAAGTTGGTTGGCCAGACTGTGGCTGAACGAGCGAAGAGCAAAGGTATTGATTCGGTGGTTTTTGATCGCGGCGGGTACCGCTATATTGGACGTGTCAAGGCTCTAGCTGACGGCGCGCGCGAAGGTGGCCTACAATTCTAGGCCTGAGTGGAGTTGGATATGTCGAATTACAATAATTCTGATAAGTACGAGCAGGAATCATTTGACGAACGTGTCATTGAAATCGCCCGTGTTGCCAAAGTAGTTAAAGGTGGTCGCCGCTTCCAGTTTCGTGTAACCGTGGTAATTGGCGATAACAAAGGTACAGTTGGCATGGGTGTTGGAAAAGCCAATGCCGTGCCGGATGCAATGCGCAAAGCCTCTGAACGCGCCCGTAAAAATATGCGTAGTGTAAATTTGGCAGGTACAACGATCCCGCATGAAATACTGGGCAAGATCTCCGGTGCACGTGTGCTGCTTAAACCAGCCTCACCCGGTACTGGCGTTATTGCCGCTGGTGGTGTGCGTGCCGTGCTGGAAGCAGCAGGTGTCAAAGATATTTTGACCAAATCTATGGGTAGCGCCAATGTGCTGAATGTAGTGCAGGCAACCTTCCATGCATTGGATCATCTTAAATCACCCCAAGAAGAAGCCATGCGCCGCGGAAAATCAGTGGATGAACTTCTGCCATTCTGGGAACGGAGGAAGCGGAATGCCTAAAAAAACTACTGGAAAAACGTTGCGGGTGACACTGGTCAGAAGTCCGATCGGGTATGCGAAGGATCAAAAAGCCACCGTTCGGGCTCTCGGACTACGCCGTATGAATCAGACCGTGGAGCATAATGATACACCTGCCATTCGTGGTATGGTGACGAAAATTATTCACCTGGTTCGCATTGAAGAGTAGGAAAGAACGATGAAATTACATGACCTCGTGCCCAATCCGGGCTCCAAGAAAGATCGTAAACGCGTCGGTCGCGGTATCTCGGCTGGGCAGGGAAAAACTGCCGGTCGTGGTACTAAGGGACAAGGCGCTCGCGCTGGTAACAAGGGAAACCTGTATCGCCAGGGTGGTAACCTGCCTTTCTTCCGCCGTTTACCGTTTATGCGTGGCCAGGGCTTTACACCCATCAATCGGGTCGAATATAACGAAGTGAACCTCGATCAATTGGCCGAGGCTTTCAAGGCCAACGCCGAGGTTACACCCGAATCGCTTGACGCAGCACGGTTAATTCGAGATCCGCGCAATCCGACTGTTATTCTTGGCCGCGGTGATTTGAAAGTGGCTTTGAAGGTGCGCGTGCACCGTATCAGCAAGGGTGCCAAGGCTAAAATTGAGGCCGCTGGTGGTAATGTTGAGACGATCAGTTAATCAGGCTAAACGAGGAGCCCAAATATGAAATCCACCTTCTCGGGCTGGCGATATCTGTGGAAATCCGTTGATATCCGGCGTAAGCTGTTAATCACACTTGGCTTGCTGGCACTCTATCGCGTTGCTGCGAACGTGCCGGTCCCGGGAGTGAACTTCCAGGCATTGGCCCAATTCCGAGCCAGTGCCAGCGCGTCTGGAACCTTTTTTGATTTCCTTGACATGCTTTCCGGTGGAACGGTTTCACAGTTTTCGCTGCTCTCGATGGGCGTGTACCCTTACATTACCGCCCAGATTATCCTGCAACTTTTAGTGCCGATTATCCCGGCCCTGCAACGCCGCATGGAAGAAGATCCGCGCGAAGGCCAGAAGTGGATGGAAAAGTGGACTTATGTCCTTTCCGTCCCGATGGCTGCCCTGTCCGCGATTGGGCAGATCAATATCTTCAATTCAATGGCTCAAACCCCAATCGTACCCTTTGGTTTCAGCGGAGCCTTGTTGATCCCGTCTTTGGCGATCCTGGTAGCCATGACTGCCGGGACGATGTTTGCGATTTGGCTGGGCGAGTTGATATCAGAATATGGTATTCGAAACCAGGGCCTATCGCTCATCATCTTTGCGGGCATTGTTGCACGGATCCCCTTTAATTTGGTCCGTTTGATGTCAGACCAGCAAAGCCGGTATTTCATTCTCGGCTTTACGCTCGTCATCATTGTGCTGACCATTTTTGCGATTGTGGTTGTGCAACAAGGACGCCGAAATGTCCCGGTCATGTATCCAGGACGCCGCGTCGGCAACCGGATGTCGATGCCGGTCAAGGGTACGCTTCCTCTAATGGTCAATCTGGCAGGCATGATCCCCTTGATCTTTGCGAGTGCTATCCTGCAGTTCCCTGCGATCATTTCCAGTTATTTCCTCCAATCGAAGATAGCGTGGGTGGCTCGTATTGCCACTTCGACCCAACAGACCTTCAATGGGAGTGGCTGGGCTTATTGGTTCCTATATTTCCTGATGGTGGTAATCTTCACCTTCTTCTACACCGATGTCTTATTCGCACAGCAGAATTATGGTGATAACTTGAAGCGAATGGGCGCGCAAATCCCGGGTGTCAACCGGGGTGCTCCAACGCAGCGTTATCTGACTCGTGTTCAGCGTCGCATCACGCTGCCGGGAGCTTTGTTCCTGGGCTTGGTGGCGATTCTACCGTTCTTGATCAACCTGGTCCTTAACCTGGGCTCAAGTGCCGGCCTGTTCTTGGTCTCTTCGGCCGGATTGCTGATTGTGGTTGGTGTCGTAAGAGACGTCTTCCTCAATATTGACGCCGAGCTAAAATTGCACGGCTATCAGGACTCGCTGCTGGTGCGTTAGGAATACATCTTCCGGGGAGGAGAGATGCCGACTTACATCGTACTGCTCGGACCTCCAGGCGTAGGCAAAGGAACGCAGGCCAAAATTTTGGCCGAGAAAACTGGCCTGGCACATATCTCCTCGGGCGATTTGTTCCGAGAGAACATTAAGAATCAAACAGAGCTTGGTAAGCTGGCTCAACAGTATACGAGTGAGGGTGAACTGGTCCCGGATGACGTGACTATCGCAATGGTTCGTGATCGTTTGAGCCGCCCGGACTGCCAGAAGGGAGCCATCCTGGATGGTTTCCCTCGAACACCGGTCCAGGCAGAAGCCTTGAAAAAGATGCTGTCTGAGTTTGGTGGTGAGGTGAATGTCGTCCCTTACATCACAGCCCCCGACGCTGTGTTGATTGACCGGCTAGCCGGTCGCTGGACCTGCAAGGCCCATGGACACATCTTCCATGAAAAGTATAACCCACCGCAAAGCAATGGTGTATGTGACCTGGATGGCTCTGAACTTTACCAACGCGATGACGATAAGGTCGAGACTGTCAAACACCGCATCCTGGTGTATCTGGAGCAGACATCTCCCCTGATCAATTATTATCGTGAACGTGAAAAATTGGCAGAAATTAATGGTGCGCAGCATATTGAGGATGTAACAAAAACCATCCTGGCTGCGCTAAAGGAATGATTGAATAATGGATTGGGCACGCCAGATACATATTAAAAGTCCAGCTGAATTACAACTCATGCGCGAAGCTGGGCGCATCAACGCGACCGTTCTGGCGGCCGTTAAAGCTCTTTTACAACCCGGTGTGACCACCGCTGACCTCAACGCGGCTGCTGAGGAAGTGTTGCGGGAACACGGATGTGTGTCGCCATTCAAAGGATATGGTTATCCACCATTTCCGGCTTCGATTACGGTCAGCATCAATCGAGAATTGGTGCATGGAATTCCGTCCAAGAAGCGCAAGCTAAAAGCCGGAGATATCGTCTCAGTCGATTGTGGAACCGTATACCAAGGCTTTGTGGGCGACTCGGCTTTTACTGCCGGGGTTGGGGAAATATCCTCTGAAGCCCAAAAGCTACTGGATGTCACCGAAGGTGCGTTGCAGGCTGCGATTGAGAAGATGCGCTCAGGCAATCACACCGGTGACGTCTCGGCGGCGATACAGCAATTTGTCGAAAGTCGTGGTTATCATGTGACGCGCGAATATACTGGCCACGGCGTTGGACGACAGATGCATGAAGGTCCACAAGTGCCAAATTATGGCACCCCCGGGCGCGGTATGCCTCTTCGTCCCGGCATGACCATTGCCATCGAACCGATGGTGCTGGTGGGAACACCGGCAACGCGCTCACTTTCAGACCAGTGGACAGTAGTCTCGGCTGATGGGTCATTGACGGCTCATTTTGAACATTCAGTAGCCGTTACCGAAGGAGACCCTCTGATCCTGACTGTCCTGTGATCCAGAAGCAGGCTGCTGATAGTACTGGACTAAATAGTTGGATACGAGTATAATTCAACCTTTGGCTGTCGAAATTGGACGCCGGGTGTGTAAGGAGAAATGTAATCATGAAAGTTTCACCGTCTATTCGAAAGCGCTGCGCGAAGTGCAAAATCGTGCGACGCAGAGGCAGATTGTATGTGATCTGCGAAAATCCTAAGCACAAACAGCGACAGGGATAGTTGAACTATGGCGAGAATTGAAGGTGTCGACCTGCCCCGTAACAAACGGGTAGAAATAGGCCTGACCTATATTTATGGGATCGGGTCAACGCGTGCGCGCAATATTCTGGTAGCCGCTCAGGTGAATCCGGATACCCGGGTAAAAGATCTGACCGAATCCGAAGTGGCTGCGTTGCGCGAATTTATCTCGAAGAATTACAAGGTCGAGGGCGATTTACGGCGTGAGGTACAACTCAACGTCAAGCGCTTAATTGAGATCGGTTGCTATCGTGGCCTGCGCCACCGTCGCAATCTGCCGGTGCGTGGACAAAATACTCGTACGAATGCCCGCACCCGAAAAGGCCCCAAAAAGACAGTGGCCGGGCGCGGACGTCGTCGCGGTGGCAAGAAGTAATCCTTGAGAGTTTAGAGAGGGAACATGGCTCAAAGTGTACGTTCAACGCGCCGCGCTGGTGGTGCTAAAAAAGTAAAGCGCACGTTGTCCTCTGGGCAGGTGCATGTCTTTGCATCTTTCAATAATACGATTATCACAGTGACCGACAATCAGGGTAACACTGTTGCCTGGGGCAGTTCTGGGTCAGCCGGTTTTAAGGGCTCACGCAAGAGCACTCCGTTTGCTGCTCGCCTGGCTGCAGAGCAAGCCATCAAGGCAGCGCAATCTCTGGGTATCCAGGAAGTGGACCTGTTTGTTAAAGGTCCTGGCCCCGGCCGCGAAAATGCGATCCGTGCCGTTCAGGCAATGGGCATCAAGGTGCGCTCGATTTCGGATATTACACCGGTACCACACAACGGTTGCCGGCCTCCGAAGAAACGCCGCGTGTAATTCTGGTTGTGAGGAAAGTATTCTATGGCGAAGTATATAGGACCGGTTTGTAAACTCTGCCGGCGTGAAGGCGAAAAGTTATTCCTGAAGGGCGAACGTTGCTTCTCCCCGAAGTGCGCGTTTGAAAAGCGCAGTTTTGCTCCCGGGCAGCACGGTCGTTCTGGTAGTCGTGGTACCCGCGGTCGTTCCGGACGCGAATCCGACTATGGCCGCCAGCTGCGCGCGAAACAGCGCGCCCGCCGCGTGTACGGTGTGCTGGAACGCCAGTTCCGTCGTTATTATGAAGTTGCGCTTAAACGCCGTGGTCTGACTGGTTTGAATCTGTTGCAGATTCTTGAGTCCCGGTTAGATAATGTCGTTTATCGTCTCGGTTTTGCTTCGAGCCGCGCTCAAGCCCGCTTGATGGTGACCCATGGTCACTTTACCGTCAATGGCCGCCGCACTGACGTGCCTTCCATGCTGCTCCGTGAAAGTGACGTGGTGGCTGTGCGCGAGGGTTCAGGCGACCTGACCTATTTCAAGGACCTGGCAGCTGTCGTGGAGGCTCGAAACGCCCCTGATTGGCTGGTTCGCGACGCCAAAGGCCTTTCGGGTTCGGTTCAGCGTTTGCCAGAACGCATCGAGATTGACGGCAATCTGAACGAACAGCTCATCGTCGAATACTACTCACGGTAGTACATAGTTGTACTATGGCTGGTAGGACAAAATTGCCATCAGCCAGAGACTTGTTCTGCATAGACAGGGAGAGGTGAACCGTGACGGGTATCACGAATATGGTTATGCCGAAGATCGAGCGGGAAGCCGAGGCTCGAAATTATGGAAAATTCATCATCAGCCCGCTCGAGCGAGGTTATGGAGTAACGGTCGGCAACGCATTGCGCCGCGTGCTCTTATCTTCGCTGGATGGGGCTGCAGTATCATCAATTCGCATCGCGGATGTCCTGCATGAGTTCAGCGACATTCCTGGTGTGCGCGAAGACGTCATTCAAGTGACGTTGCAGATCAAACAATTGCGCTTGAAATTGGATGGTGTTGATAGTACACGCATGCACCTGGAGGTGCGTGGTGAGGGTACGGTTACCGCTGCTGATATCATCGCCCCACCAGAGGTGGAGATCGTCAATCCCGAACTCTATCTCTTTACTGTGGACAATAGTAAAGCCAAACTTGATATCGAGTTCACGGTGGAGCGCGGTCGTGGTTATTCTCCTGCCAACGAACGTAGCGGCCACATGCCAATTGGCGAACTGCCCATTGATGCAATTTATAGCCCGGTTAAGCGTGTAAACTGGGAAGTGTCCTCGGCTCGTGTGGGTCAAAGTACCAATTTTGACAAACTGTCGATTGAAATTTGGACTGACGGTACCTACACACCGGAGCGGGCACTCAGTAATTCGGCCAAACTCATGATGGATCACCTGCGTTACATCGCGGGTGTTAGTGAAGAAACCCTGGCTGTGACTGTCGAACAGGAAGTGACTGGCAGCCATCTGACCAGTGAAGTGGCCGAAACTCCGGTCGAAGCCCTGGATTTATCAGTGCGCGTATTCAATTCGCTAAAACGGACGGGTATAACCACGGTTGGCGACGTCCTTGATTTGCTCGAAAAGGGCGATCAGGCAGTCATGTCCATCCGCAACTTCGGCGAAAAAAGCCTGGATGAGCTGCGTCAAAAGATGCAGGAGAAGGGCTATATGAAAGATGAAACAAATACTGCGGAGTAATTAAAGATGCGACATCAGATAGCAGGTTACAGACTCGGTCGCAGTAAAGGTGCTCGTATCGCGCTGCGCCGTAACTTAATCAAACAATTCTTCGAACACGAGCGTATCAAGACCACTCGCGCGAAGGCTGCTGCAATCCGCGGCGAAGCCGAGCGTCTGATTACGATCGCACGCAATAGTGCTGATGCCGAAGAAGCGGACAAAGTAGCCGCCCGACGTTTGGTGGCTGCTCGCATGGGCAACAATTTGATGGTCAAAAAACTTTTCGATGACATTGCCCCGCGCTTTGCCAACCGCCCCGGAGGGTATACCCGCGTTCTCAAGCTGGGTCCTCGCATGGGTGACGCGGCCGAGATGGTATTGTTAGAATTGGTTGAAGAGTAGTTTGTTTTGTTCTTCTCGGTGACCACTTTCTGCTGAGGTCACTGACATGGCACGTTACCAGATGATCCTTGCCTATGACGGCACCGACTTTGTCGGTAGTCAGCGACAGGCGAACTCCAGAACTGTTCAGGGTGAACTGGAAAAAGCCCTGCGCAAATTGGGATGGTCCGGAAATTCGGTCCTGATGGCCGGACGAACCGACACCGGTGTTCACGCTGCGGGTCAGGTCGCTGCTTTTGACCTGGAATGGGCGCATAGCCCGGAAGCCCTGCGCAATGCCTTGAACGCCAATCTGCCGCTTGATATGGCAACGCGCGAAGTCAGGCTTGCTCCTGAGAAATTTCATCCGCGCTTTGAGGCCGGCTTCCGGCGCTATCGCTACCGCCTGTTTTGCGCACCGACCCGCGATCCATTGCGTGAACGTTTCGCTTGGCGGGTCTGGCCTGCGGTAAAAGTCGCTAAGCTTGCCCCTCTGGCCCAGATATTCATTGGGGCACACGATTTTGCGGCTTTTGGGTCTCCGCCCCGCTCCCATGCCAGTACAGTAAGAACAATTTTTCTGGCCGGTTGGCAGCAAGTGGAAGACGAATGCTGGTTTGAAGTTCAAGCCGATGCCTTTTTGTATCACATGGTACGCAGGCTGGTCGGTACTCAGGTAAAGGTTGGGCAGGGTAAACTTCCAGGGGAATATCTGAGCCAGGCGCTCGCCGGACAGGCGAAAGTCCCGGTCGGACTTGCACCGGCAAACGGGTTGACACTTCTGGAAGTGGGTTACTCGTCTTTAGCGGATGAATCATCTGATCAAAATTAAATAATCGGCAGTGAGTGGAGAAATAACAGTGTTTAAAACGTATTATCCAAAAGCAGGCGAAATCGAGCACAAGTGGTATATCGTGGACGCCAACGGCGAGAACCTCGGACGTTTAGCAACCAAGATTGCTTCTGTTTTGCTCGGCAAACACAAACCGACTTTTACCCCCGGTGTGGATATGGGCGATTTCGTAATCGTCATCAATTCCGAACGTGTGGCGGTCAAAGGCACGAAGACCACCTCCAAAATGGACACCAAGTTTTATCATCGTCATTCCGGATATCCCGGAGGCCTGACGACGATTTCGTTGCGTGACCAACTAACACGCTTTCCCGAGCGCGTGATCCGTTCTGCGGTTTGGGGTATGCTTCCACACAACCGCATGGGTCGCGCGGTGCTCAAACACCTGAAAATTTATGCCGGCCCTGACCACCCGCATGGTGCGCAGAAACCTGAGCCTCTGGCCTAGAAAGAGACGGAAGAGAATATGTCTGTTCAATATTACGAAGGAATTGGGCGCCGCAAGGAAAGCACTGCCCGCGTGCGTGTGATGAGCGGCTCCGGTAAGTTTATGGTCAATGGGAAGGAAGCTGAAGCCTACTTCACCCGCATGGGTGATCTTCAGGCAATTTTGGCTCCATTTGCATCGATCGGCCAGGATTTTAACCAATACGATGTCTCCGTCATGGTCAACGGCGGCGGTGTAACCGGTCAAACCGGGGCCGTGTTATTAGGCCTGACCCGCGCTTTGGTAAAGATCAACTCGGAATGGACCTCGGCCATGCGTAAGGGCGGTTTCCTGACCCGTGACCCGCGCGTCAAGGAACGCAAAAAACCAGGTCTCAAGCGCGCCCGCAAAGCACCGACCTACACCAAACGCTAAAGTTCTCCATAAAGACGAAAGGCGTAATGCGTATTACAATCTTGTTTTACGCATTACGTTTTGTATTTAATCTGGAGGTAAGATGCCTGGAATTACACTGCTTGGGCTTGGCCCCGGCAATCCTGCCCAGTTAACGTGCGAAGCCTCGGAGATCCTGTCGCAGGCTGATGAAATCTGGCTGCGCACACAACAGCACCCGACCGTTCAGGGGCTCCCAGCCTCAGTCAAAGTGCATTCATTCGATGACCTGTACGCTCAGGAAAATGATTTCGAACAGGTATATGTGGCAATTGTCGAAAAGGTACTTGAACTCGGACGCCGTCCGGACGGAGTCATTTATGCCGTACCGGGACATCCCTTCGTGGCTGAAGCGACTGGTCCCAAAATCGCCCGCCTCGCACGGGACGAGGGGCTGTCCCTGCGCGTCGTGGAGGGGATTTCGTTCCTCGAGCCGACTTTCTCGGCCTTGGGTCTTGACCCAATCCCGCGGATTTCCATCTACGATGCGATCGAACTGAGCAGCCTCCACACACCGACCTTCCCTCCGGATACCCCTGCGCTTGTGGCGCAAATTTACTCCAGTAGCATGGCCGCCGAGGTCAAGCTGACATTATCGTCTGTTTATCCGGACGATCATCCAGTGCGGCTGGTTCACGCGGCAGGCACAGGCCAGCAGTTGGTCGAAGACCTGCCCTTGCATGAAATCGATCGCAGCGAACAACTTGGCCTGTTGACCGTCCTCTACCTTCCGCCGCTGGGAGAGGGGACTTCGTTCGAAGCATTTCAGGAAATCGTAGCACACCTGCGCGCGCCGGACGGTTGTCCCTGGGATAAAGAACAGACTCATCAATCCCTGCGCAAACACCTGTTGGAAGAAGCCTACGAGACGATTGAGGCCATCGACGCAGAGGACTTTTCTGCCATGCGTGAGGAGTTTGGAGATCTGCTCCTGCAAATCGTGCTTCACGCGCAAATCGCAAGCGAAGCGGGCGAATTCACCATGGCGGACATCATGCGCGGTATTTACGACAAGATCGTTCGCCGCCACCCGCACGTCTTTGGCGATGTGGAAGTCGATGGTATGGGCAAGGTTTTACAGAATTGGGAGAAGCTCAAAGACGCCGAGCGCAAAGCCAATGGTCAACCCGAGAAGGGAATGTTGGACGGTGTCCCCTTGGCGCTGCCGGCGCTGACCCAGGCGCAGGAATACCAGGATCGCGCTGCGCGAGTCGGCTTCGACTGGCCCGAGATCGAAGGTGTGCTGGATAAAATTTCAGAAGAAATCCAGGAGGTTCGTGAGGCCGGGAATATTAAGGAGCTGGAAGCCGAGATTGGCGATGTGTTCTTTGCGCTGGTCAACCTGGCGCGCTGGAAGGAAGTGGATGCCGAGTTGGCTTTGCGCGCCACGAACATGAAATTCAAACGCCGTTTCGCTCACGTGGAACGCGGTGCACGGGAGCAGGAGCGCGCCTTGAGCGACCTGTCGCTGGACGAGATGGAAGCTTATTGGCAGCAGGCCAAAGAAGACGAAAAATAAAGACAATAAAGAATATCAACAAAAATCGCCAACCGCTTTGGTTTGGCGATTTGTATCTAAAAGCAACTATTTTTCCAGATATTTTTTCAGGGCGGTGAGCATCATTTCCCAGTTTTCTTCGGAGTGTTTTCGTTCCTCTTCTGAAGCATTATGGTCCTGCGTCAGCGTGACCAAGGTCTGAGCGCCAGCGTCTGATAATTCGATGGTCACGATATGGTAATTTTCCGGCTTGTCTGGGAGCCCGGAGAGCGGGCTGAAATGGCTATATTGGATAATTCGTCCGGGTTGTATTTTGAGTATCGCGCCACTATCCTGGTAAGGTTTTCCCTGCCATTCTCCTTTCCAGATAATGGAACTCCCTTCGTGCCAATCTGAAACGACATTGGTGCCAAACATGTACTGCTTGATGGCATCAGGGTTCACCAATGCCTCCCAAACTGTATCTTTGGGAGACTTAATATTTATAGAGGCCCTGGCAAGAAGATCTTTCTCCATAAGGAAATCCTTTCCGTAATTCGAAGATTTTGATTTTGTGGTTCAAGCCTCAGCCTCCAGCGATGGCGCCTACGATCAGGAAGGGTTCCGTTCCCTCGACGACCGGCTCGGGCAGCGGCTCATCCGGTGCTTGGTGGGATAGATCTTCCCGGCAGGCGAAAAAACGCAGAAAGTCCCGGCGTTCTCCGGTGAGGTGGTCACGGATCGTTCCACGCAGCATCGGGTAGCGTGCTTCGAGCGCCTCCAGGATTGCGCCTTGCGTGACGGGTGGCTTCACTTCTACTTGCACTTCTTCAGCCCCGACCTGCGCCAGCGTCCGTAGATGGGGCGGCAGCACGACACGGACCATGTGAGGGGTCATGGTAGGGTTTGCACTTCGACCGACAGGACAGCCGGCAGGTCGCTGACGATCGGGGCCCAGTTGTCCCCGGAGTTGGCCGAGGCGTAGACCTGTCCACCGGTGGTACCGAAATATACCCCGCACGAATTGAGTGAGTCGACCGCCAAGGCATCGCGCAAGATATTGACGTAGCAGTCGCGTTGCGGTAAGCCTTTGGTCAGCGCTTCCCACTCGTTTCCGCCCGTCCGGCTGCGGTAGACACGTAACTTGCCCTCGGGCGGATAATGCTCCGAGTCGCTCTTGATCGGGATGACATAGACGGTTTCAGGCTCATGCGCATGGATGTCGACCACGAAACCGAAGTCAGACGGCAGGTTTCCACTGACTTCATGCCACGAATCGCCGGCGTCGTCGCTGCGCATGACGTCCCAGTGCTTTTGCATGAACAGCACACCAGGCCGCGAAGGATGCATGGCGATGTGATGTACACAGTGGCCGATCTCGGCTTGCGGATCGGGCAGGAATTCGGAATTTAATCCATGGTTGATCGGGCGCCAGGTCTCGCCACCGTCGTCAGTCCTGAACGCGCCGGCCGCTGAAATAGCGATGAACATTCGCCTGGGGTCGCTGGGATCAAGAATGATCGTGTGCAGGCACAGGCCACCGGCGCCAGGCTGCCAGTTGGGTCCTGTGCCGTGACCGCGCAATCCGGCCAGTTCCTGCCAGGAGCTTCCGCCGTCGGCTGAATGGAATAAGGCTGCGTCTTCGACTCCGGCGTAAACTGTATCCGGATCGTTGGGTGATGGTTCGAGATGCCAGACTCGTTTGAACTCCCAGGGATGGGGCGTGCCGTCATACCACTGGTGCGTGCCAGGTACGCCTTCATAGGCGAACTCATTTCCAACTGGTTCCCAGGATTTTCCGCCGTCATCCGAGCGCTGGATCACCTGCCCAAACCAGCCAGTAGACTGGGAAGCATACAGCCGGTTGGGGTCAACCGGAGAGCCTTTGAGGTGGTAGATCTCCCAACCCCCGAAGTGAGGGCCGTCGACCTGCCATTTTTCGCGTTTACCATCCGATGTCAGGATGAAAGCCCCTTTGTGCGTACCAACCAAAACCCGAACTCCGCTCATCTCATTCTCCTTATTGGTAACAGGTTTCTTAGGCTAATGCCGTACAGGACTACTTGTAAATAGCACAAATGTGCGAGTATTTGTCATGATTATAATGAACCTGGGGAAAAAGTCAAGTGGATGTAAAATTCAAGGTGGTTTTACTTCGATCGCGATGGTTGAATCAATGGAACAATATTTGCGTTAAAATCGTCTGTGTTTTGAAAGGAGTAACAACCATGAAACGTTTACTGGTAATTTCAACAATGATAATTTTGCTGGCGGCAGCTTGCGCGCCGCGCGTCCCTTCTACATCTCCATTGGCTACTCCGCCGAGCGAGCCAACCCAGACATCCAGCCCAATTCCGGTCGACCAAACCCCGTCAGAGCGGGCCGCGATCCAGGCTCTAGCAAAGTCCTTGGGCCTCTCCCCTGACCAGATCGCAGTAGTCAGCAGCGAAGCGGTGCAGTGGCCGGATGGCTGCCTGGGTGTCCGTAAAATCGGGGTAATGTGCAACCAACTGGTCACGCCCGGTTTTCGCATCGTACTGGCAGCGAACGGGAATCAATATGAACTGCATACCAACCAGGATGGTAGCGCGGTCGTGCCCGAGCAACCATTCCTGGCTTCCGACCAGGCGGTCAGTGTTGCGCGTAAGCAATTGTCGACGATGCTGGGCATTCCCGAAACTGGGATCAACCTGGTGCGGACGACGATGGTCGAATGGCCTGATTCCTGCCTGGGCGTTTCCCAGCCGTATCTGATGTGCGCCCAGATCGTAACCCCCGGCTACCTGATCTCGCTGCAGGCGAACGGCCAGCAGTATGAGTATCACACCAACCAGGATGGCAGCAGTATTATCCCGGCGACGCTGGCTTTGACCTGGCAGCGGGAGGGTGGCATCGCTGGTTTTTGTGACAGCCTAGAGATTTACCTCTCAGGCGAGGTTTACTCCTCCTCCTGTAAGGCGGGGGGAACGATGCAAAGCCTGGGGCAAATCCTGTCTGCCGACCAATTGGCGCAGTTCAAGAATTGGATGACCCAGTATGGTCGCGTCAACCTGGATGCCTCCAATCCGCCGGGTACGGCTGATGGCATGCAGATCAAAATGTCCCTGAACGGTACCGGAAATGAGCAGCCGACCCAGGCCGAGCAGCAGACCCTGCTGGATTGGGCGCAGGCTGTCTACAATCAATTTAACCAGGCACAATGAAAAACAAAATTATAAAAACAACCCCCTGCTTTCTTCCTGGGCAGGGGGTTGTGCTTTTCTTTATGCGAATCAATTGCCGCTGGCGGGACCACTTTTATAGATATCCGGCTGGTCAGGTCCAGCAACTTCCAGGTAACCGGCCAGTCCGCGTTCCAGTCGAGATAAAGCGTGATCCACCAGAATGTATTTGCCGGGTACTTCCAGCTTGAGCTCGACCACGGTCGCGCCGCCGGGCGGGACCAGTGTGGTCTGCACGTCGGTCATGGGTGGGGTGGTCAGCGAGGCCAGATTGTAGACCTTGTCGAGATGCTCACCGATGACGTGGAAAGAGGAGATGAAATTGGGACCACCCACACCGAAGTAGATCCGGACGGTGTCGCCAACATTGGCCTTGAGCGGGTGGTCAGTGGTCAGCGCACCAACGGCACCGTTGAAGACAAAGTATTCGGGCTGCTCATTCAGAAGTTTGTCAATGTCAACGGTCAGTTGGCCCTGGGTGCCGAACTTCTGGGTCGTGTAGATCTCGTTCTGCATGATGTAGAACTCGTGGTCCACCTTGGGCAAGCCGCCTTCCGGCTCGACCAGGATCATACCGAACATGCCGTTGGAGATATGCTCGGCTACCATCGGCGTGGCGCAGTGATAGACGAACAGTCCGGGATGCAGCGCCTTGAAGGTCATGACACTTTCCTGACCGGGAGGGGTCTGCAGCAGAGCCGATCCGCCGCCGGGACCGGTGACCGCGTGGAAGTCGATCGAGTGGGTCATGTTGCTGTGGGCCGGGTTCTTCAAGTGGACTTCGACGGTATCCCCGACCCGCACGCGCACAAAGGGGCCGGGCACTTTGCCATTGAAGGTCCAGTAGTTGAAGGTGGTACCGTCGGCCAGTTTGCCGTTCAGCTCGACCGCTTCAAAGTCGACCCGCACGATGGTGGGACCACGGTCACCGATCGGGCCGGGCAGGTCAGTCGGATCACGCACGATGTCGACTGCGTCCGCGGCGGCTGGAGCAGGAGGTTGGCTGGCAGCCTGGGCTGCTGGCTGGGAAGCCTGACTGCTCGGTGCGGCTGCAGCCGGGACGTTTCCGTTCTCATCCGCCACCAGCAGCTTGCCCTCCATGCCCGCCTGGCGATGTCCCGGCAGGGTGCAGAAGTAGGGGAAGGTGCCGGTCTTATCGACCGTGAAGCTGAGCGTGACGCTGTTCCCCTGACCAGTGACGTGCTCGGAGGTGGCGTTGAAGTCCGGGAAAGAAATGTCGTGCTCGGCACCTTCGCCGCTGGTCAGCTTGAGGTTGAGCGTGTCGCCGAGCTTGGCTTTCAAGTTTGGGTTGACCTGGCCGTCGATCTCGCCGCCGACGCCGATGAAGACCATCTTGCCGTCCTTCAATCCGCTCTCCAGGGCGTAAGACAGCGTCTGGCCGCTGGGGACGGCTACGTTTTGGCTCCCGGAGGCGACCGGACTGCTGGCAGCCGCGGCCTGGTTGCCGCAGGCAGTGATCGCCAGCATCGCCACCAGGCACAATACCAGGAATTTTGGGAATGATTTCATGAGGTGCTCCTTTGGGGTTATGTGATGTGCAGGAAGAGCCGCAATGATTCCAGCAGCGTTTCCGGATCCAGATGGTAATAGTCCGCCACGTCTTGCAGGGTACAGAAACGCTGCAAGTAGCACCCGACGCAGGCGGTCTTCAGCTGGTTGAAGACTCCGACAGACCTAGGCCAATTCTGCTGTACCTGAGCCACGCTCAGGTGGAGGGAAAGTTGCGGCTGGTTCATAGCCTTAAGATACCCCCGGGTTCGAAATCTGTCTTTGCGCTGGCGCAAACAAAATAGGCACGCGAAAAAAGCGTGCCTCAGAGGTCAGAAATAGAAGGCTTTTCGTCCAATCCTTCGGCGATCTGCACCAGGCCGTGCGGCTGGCGGATGGTGACCCGTTCGCGCCCGGTCTTCAGGATGCCGCGCCGTTCCCAGTCCGACAGCGTGCGGCTGACGGTGTAGAGCGTGGTGCCGGTCATTTCAGCCAGGTCCTGGCGCGAGAAGGACAGTTCGATGTCCTTCTCGGGATCCAGACGGCGGCCGAGTTGGCTTGTTAATCGCAGCAAGGCGCGCGCGACGCGCTGCTCCACGTGTTCGGTAGCCAACTCCCGATAGCGTTCCTGCATCTCCTGAATGTAGGCGGTCATTAAATGCATCAAGTCGAAGGACAAATACGGGCGGGTTTCCATCATACTCCGCAGGAAGCTGCTTTCCATAGCCAAGGCTGTGCTGTCTTCCAGCGCTTGCGCGCTGGCCGGGTAAGTCGCCGGCTGGCGCACCGCGCCTAATGCACCGAACATCTGCCAGGGGGTGATCGTGCGCAGGTTGACCTGCTGCCCGGCTGGATTGTTCTGCAGTAATTTGACGCTACCGGAGGTCAATACGTACAGGTAATGGGCTGGATCGCCCTGTAGAAAGAAGTAGCTGCCATCTTCGATTGAACGCGGTAGGGCGTTTTGGGCAATCTGCACCAGGTCTTCGTCGCTGGCATTGCGGAAGACCACCACTTGCTGCAGGTCGTGTATGTTCATTTCCACGCCATGATTGTACACTTAATTTGACAATCTCGATGTGATTTCACTTGACAAAGCGGGTCGGTGGTTCTATAATAACCCTACCCCCCTGGGGGGGGTAGGAGAGAGCCGATGAAGAGTGATGATACACTGCGACGATTGAAAACTATCGAAGGTCATTTGCGCGGCGTGATTCGCATGGTCGATGAGGATGCCTACTGCATCGATGTCATCCGCCAGATCCAGGCGGTGGAGGGAGCCCTCAATAAAGTCAGCGCCAAGATTCTGGAGGACCACCTCAATTCGTGCGTGATCACCGCCATCCAGGGTGAAGATATGAGCGAGCGCCAGCGCGTGCTGCAAGAGATTACCGAAGTGTTCGATATGGCCAATCGTGTCTAGCCATGTATAAAAATCAAAAAAGGAGTGAGCCATGACAACCGTAAATTATTCCGTTCCCAACATTTCCTGCGGACACTGTGTCCACACCATCCAGACCGAAGTCGCGGACCTGGCTGGGGTACAGTCAGTCAAGGCCGACGAGGCCACCAAAATGGTCGAGATCGCTTTCGATACCCCGGCGACCGAGGAGCAGATCAAAGGCCTGCTGGCCGAGATCAATTACCCGGTCGCGGCCTGAGGGGGCACTGCGGGGCGCAAAACCAGCGCCCCCTGCTATTGTTGGTGCATTTATTATGCGCCGAAAAGGAGTACCAAAGATGTCTGACACCAAACAACTTACCCTGCCCATCACCGGCATGACCTGTGCCAATTGTGTCGCCACAGTCGAGCGTAATCTCAAGAAGCTTGACGGAGTCGGGACGGCGGTCGTCAACCTATCCTCCGAGCGTGCCACGGTCGCCTTCGACCCGGCACTGGTCGGGTTGACTGAATTGATCGGCCGGGTCGAGCGTGCCGGCTACGGCATTGCCACCGGTGAAGCGGAGCTGGTCATCAAACGACTGGCCGACGACAACGACGCCCGACGTCTTGAAAAGGCTTTGCTGGCCTTAGACGGTGTGCTGGCTGCCCAGGTGACTTTTACGACCGAAAAGGCGCGCGTCCAATACGTGCCGACCATTGTCACCCAGGCGGAGATCCGCCGGTCTGTGGCGGCGGCCGGTTTTGAAGCCCTGGAACTGGGCGGGCAGGCCGAGGACGCCGAAGCACTGGCGCGCCAGCATGAAATCGACGAACAACGCCGCCTACTGATTACTGGCCTGGTCTTTACAGTGCCGCTGTTTCTGTTCTCGATGAGTCTGGATTTCGGCCTGCTGCCGATGGCGTGGATGGACGCGCTGTGGGCCAAATTGCTGATGTTTGCATTGGCCACACCGGTGCAGTTTTACGTCGGCTGGCAATATTACGTCGGCGGTTTTAAGTCCCTGCGCAACGGTTCAGCCAATATGGACGTGCTGATTGCCATGGGCTCGTCGGTAGCGTACTTCTATTCAGTGGTGGTCATGCTGGGTTTTGTCCCCGGCCATGTCTACTTCGAGACTGCGGCCGTGATCATCACCTTGATCCGCCTGGGCAAGTTTCTGGAAGCGCGTGCCAAAGGCCGTACCAGTGACGCCATCAAGAAGCTGATGGGTCTGCGGGCCAAGACCGCTCACGTAGTCCGTGACGGGCAAGAGCAAGAGGTTCCGGCAGATGATGTGCGCGTCGGTGACCTGGTGCTCGTCCGGCCTGGCGAGAAAATCCCGGTCGACGGGGTGGTGGTCGAAGGCCGCTCTGCCGCGGACGAATCGATGCTGACCGGGGAATCACTGCCGGTCGAAAAGGGACCCGGCGACCCTGTCATCGGAGCCACGCTCAACAAGCTGGGTTTGCTCAAGTTCGAGGCCACCAAAGTCGGCAAGGAGACCGCCCTGGCGCAGATCGTGCGCCTGGTCGAGCAGGCGCAGGGCAGCAAAGCCCCGATCCAGAAGCTGGCCGACCAGGTTTCGGCAGTCTTCGTCCCGGGCGTGATTGCCGCTGCGGCACTGACTTTCCTGGCCTGGTACTTCCTGGTCCCGGCCCCAGTGGCCAGCGCCGATGTCAACGGTTTTACCCGTGCCCTGATTAATATGGTCGCCGTGCTGGTCATCGCCTGCCCGTGTGCCATGGGACTGGCTACCCCGACTGCGGTCATGGTCGGGACCGGTAAGGGCGCCGAGAATGGCATCCTGTTTCGCAATTCGGAATCACTGGAACGTGCCGGTGAGATCAGTGTGGTCGTGCTGGATAAGACCGGTACAATCACGAAGGGACAGCCGGCGGTGACGGATATTGTGATGCGGAAGGATTCCAGTCTGACCGAAGACGAACTGCTGCGCCTGGCGGCTTCGGTCGAAAAGGGCAGCGAGCACCCGTTGGGTGAGGCCATTTGGGCTGAAGCCACGACCCGCGGCCTGACCCTCGGCGAGCCGAATGGATTCAAGGCCGAGGCTGGACAGGGCGTTCAGGCTGAAGTCGAGAGTCGGCAAGTGGCAGTCGGCAATCCTCATATGATGCAATCCCACGAATTTAACCTGAACGGGTTGGAGCCCGAGATCGAGCGCCTGCAGTCTGAAGCCAAGACTGCCATGCTGGTGGCGGTCGATGGTGCAGTGGCAGGCGTGATCGCCGTGGCCGATACGCTCAAGGACGGTTCGCAGGAAGCCATTGCCGAACTGCACCGCATGGGTTTGAAAGTGGCCATGATCACTGGCGACAACCGTCAGACCGCAGAGGCGATTGCAAAACAGGTCGGTGTGGACACTGTGCTGGCCGAAGTGCTGCCAGACGGCAAGGCGGCCGAGGTCAAAAAGCTGCAGGAAAGCGGCGCGGTGGTCGCCATGGTTGGGGATGGCGTTAACGACGCCCCGGCTTTGGCGCAAGCCGACGTGGGTATCGCCATCGGCACCGGCACGGATGTGGCCATGGCCGCCGCCCCGGTCACGCTGATGAGCGGCGATCTGCGCGGCGTGGCACGCGCTATCGCGCTCTCGCGCAAGACGCTTGGCACGATCAAACAGAACTTGTTCTGGGCCTTCTTCTACAACGTGATCCTGATCCCGGCTGCGGCGCTCGGCTTTCTGATCCCGATGCTGGCCGCGCTGGCAATGGCCTTCAGCAGCGTCTTCGTGGTCAGCAACAGTCTGCGTCTGCGTGGGGCTCAAATCTGAGCCAACGGCTATGAGAATCAATACCAGCTTCCGGGAGAAGGCTAGATCGCCTGGGTACTGGTCGTTCTAAAAAATCGTATCGACGGCGGATTAAACGCAAGGAGGCACCAGCCTTAAGGCTGGTGCCTCCTATAATGTCAAGATTGGATTGTGCTTCCTGCTGGCTTATTCGTCCTGTGGCCCCTGGGCCTGTTCCATAGGTGGGGCTACCTGAGTCTCGGTCCCCTCCTGCGCTTCCTGCTTCTTTTCCTGGCGGCGCCTTAACTTCTCGTCGTGTTTCTTTTTCTTAGCAATGTCCTTCTGGCGTTTGTTATGTTTATAGTTGACCTTTGGCAACGGGTGCTCCTTTCTGGAAAGGGGAATTTAAGTGCTTAACGTTCTAACTGAATGATACCAGATGCGGTCTTGATTATACCAACCCGCTACCGGTTTTAGTGAGGTTAGACAAAACGGTTTTACAATTCCTTTTCTATTGCGATGCAAGTATACTTGGCTGGCATAGCTGAGGAGAGCGTATGAATAAGGGTGTTTGGTACGCAATTGGGGCCTACCTGACCTGGGGGATGTTTCCCGTCTATTGGAAATGGCTGGAGCAGGTGCCGGCCATCCAGTTGATCGGCCACCGCATCGACTGGTCATTCGTTATGCTGTTGGGGCTTATCCTGGTCACGCGCCAATGGAAGAAATTCCGTACGGCGGCTTTGAACGGGCGCGTGCTGCGCATCTATTTCGTCTCAGCCCTGCTGATCGGCACTAACTGGCTGATCTACGTCTGGTCGGTCAACGCCGGCTACATTGTAGAAGCCAGCCTGGGCTACTTTATCAACCCGCTCTTCAGCGTGCTGCTGGGGGTCGTCTTCCTGCGCGAGCGGCTGCGCCCGCTACAGTGGCTGCCGGTCGGGTTGGCAGCAGCCGGCGTGCTCTACTTGACCTTCGTCTATGGCTCGCTGCCCTGGATTGCGCTTTCGCTGGCTTTCACCTTCGGCTTGTACGGGCTGGTCAAGAAGACCGCTCCACTCGGTTCGCTCTACGGCCTGACGCTGGAGACCGGCCTGCTGTTCCTGCCGGCTCTGGCCTACCTGCTATATGTCAATGCAACCGGTAGCGGTGCCTTTCTGCACAGCAGTCCCAGCGCCAATTTGTTGATGGTCGGCGCTGGCCTGGTGACGATCGTCCCGCTGCTGATGTTCTCGTCGGCCGCCCGGCAAATTCCGCTCTCGCTGGTTGGCATCCTGCAATACATCACCCCGAGCATGCAATTCCTGCTGGGGGTTCTAGTCTACCGCGAAGCCTTTTCTTCCCATCAATTGCTCGGCTTTGGAAGCGTCTGGCTGGGGCTGCTCATCTTCTGGGCCGAGGGATTCTTCGCCCACCGCGCTGCGCAGCCGATCATTGCTCCGGCGGATTAGGGAAGGATCTTTCCACTCAGGTTCTTGCCTGTCATTGTATAATGGGGATAATAAAAACAGGAGGCAGCTATGGCGCGCAAAGGTGTAATCGCAATCTTGACCGGCGGGGGTGATGTCCCCGGCTTGAACCCGGCCATTCGGGCGGTGACCATCCGCGCCTTAAGGGAGGGTTACCAGGTAATTGGCATCCGCCGCGGTTGGGGTGGGGTGCTGGACATTCAGCGCGACAAAAAAGCCGATAACAGCAATAATTTTCAGTATCTGACCGAGGAAATCGTCAACCGTGCCGGCCGAACGGGCGGAACATTCCTGCATACTTCGCGCACCAATCCAAGTAACGTCCGGCGGGCGAAGGTCCCTGGGCACTTGCAGGATAAATTCAACGAAGAGCGTAACGATATCACCCCGGAAGTGCTCAAGAACCTGGACTTCCTGGGCGTGGATTACCTGATCCCAATTGGCGGCGATGACACGCTTAGTTACGGCGTGCGCCTGTACCAGGAGGGCGTCAAAGTGGTAGCCATCCCCAAGACGATGGATAATGATGTGCCCGGTACGGACTATTGCATCGGCTTCAGCACCTGTATCACGCGTACCATTGCCTTGACCAACAACCTGCGCACGATCGCCGGATCGCACGAACGTTTCCTGGTGCTGGAAGTCTTTGGGCGCTACGCCGGTTTCACAGCCATGCTGCCGACCATGGCAGGGGCGGCCAATCGCTGCGTTATCCCGGAGTTCCGCTTTGACATCGATCACCTGGCTGAATTGATGACCAAGGACCGCAATCGCAACCCAAGCCGCTATTCCATCCTGCTGGTTTCGGAAGGCGCCATGTTCGAAGGCGGCGAAATGGTCTTCGAGGGCCGCTCGACCGATGCCTATGGTCATGCCAAGCTGGGCGGCATCGGCGACCTGGTGGCTTCTGAGTTGAAGGAGCGTTCGGCCAAGTACAATCACGGCCAGACCATCGACGTGGTCAATCAAAAACTGGGCTATATGGTTCGTGGCGGCGATCCGGACGCCATCGATTCGATTGCTCCAATGGCTTTCGGCAACCTGGCGCTGGATTTGGTCCTGAAAGGCATCCACGGGCGATTGGTAGTGTTGAAGAATGGCCGCTACGATAATGTCCCGCTGGACGTGATCGCCTCGCGCAAGAAGGTAGTCGACGTAAACCTCTCTTACGATGTTGACCGCTACCGCCCGAAATACGAGAACTTCGAGATGAAGCCGCTGTTCATCATGACCAGCGAGGTCTAAGCTATTACCTGGTCAGAGCTCGTCTCAATAAACCCCCGCATGATTCTCTGAGGGCGCGTAGCGACCGAAAAGTCTCGTGTTCTGGTGGCATAAGACCCTTCGCTCACCTGCACTGCACCAATCGCAGTGCGGTGCAAGTGTCACGCAGGGTGACATTTTTGAGATGATTTGTAGTTATTTTAAAAATACGAACACCGCCTCATCTCGAGGTGGTGTTCGTATTGTCTTAAGGGAGACTAATTGGGCTGATTTCGGCCTGCTGAACCTTCAGCGAGATTTGAACATCCCCGCTTGGATTAAATCCGGGTGGGAAGAAGAGGCCTTTTGAGACGGTCAATTCAGCGCTAACCAGCGCTTCTGACTTATCAGCCACCCGAATCGTGCCGGTGAGGGTACCTTGCTCATTTTGATAATTTACTTTATACGTCGAAACGTTAAAGCCTTCGTATGATTGTGTACCGGTTTTGATGAATCCATTCTCGGGTACGAGATCGAGCCACAGCCCTGGCCCTTCCGGACCAAGGAGTAGGTCTTCCAGCATGGATTTGGAGGAGTCATCCTGAACGGGTGGATTGTCTTGGCCGATTCGAGCGTAGGCGGTCCCGTCGATAATGAAAAGTTCGAAGTCGCCCGGCTGGGAAATACCAGGCATGGCGGCAAAAGCTTCCAGGGGTGGCATTGACATCCTGAGATGGAGATTACCGGCTGCATCGATCTGCGCTGAAACAGTTTTTGGCTTTTCCCCGGCATAGGTCGTAGACAGTTCCAAGGTTACG
Source organism: uncultured Chloroflexia bacterium (assembly GCA_963790075.1). Lineage (GTDB taxonomy): Bacteria > Chloroflexota > Anaerolineae > Anaerolineales > Villigracilaceae > CAYOUV01. The sequence goes on along the minus strand of CAWBNG010000003.1, from coordinate 357,428 downwards.
GATCGCAGGGTGAGGGTTGCGCTGGACCAGGCTGCTGTCTGGGAAGGCGTTTCGGTTGAGGCGGTGTCCGGGTTCGCCTCGGTTGGAGATGGGGGCGGATTCCCGGCGCTACGGGTAACAGTGCTAAAGTTGCACGCCAGGATTAGCATCAAAATGATGGTACAACCAGCCAAAACTCGAGGGAAAAAGGATTTCATCTAACTACCTCCTGCCGAGTCTTTTGAATGAGCTGGGACAATTATTTGCGAAAAACCTGCCAGACACAATCGAAACTGCGGGTAGGGGTCTGCCAGACCCAAGTCGTACAAGTACCAGCAGCCCACTTATCGTAGATCACAGTTGCTTTAAAATCCCAGGGGCTCGCTGGGAGATTATCTATATCCGCTCTCACACCATCGGTAATAACCTCGCCCGGAGGATTGCCTCCGCAGTCACCGATCGCTGAAGCAAAACCCAACACTCCCCCCGAATTCAATTTAATATCTGGAGAATGGACGGTTGCGGGTTCCAGGGAGGAGGTTTCGAAGCGTTGAAATTTGTATTTGCCCACCCTAATCCTACCGCACTGGCGTTATACCCCTTACAACTGTCGTCAGTTTTCGGTTCAACCGTCGAAACGACATCATAGTTAAATGGATTTATTTTAATGCGTACATTCTGAATAGCACCATTCTTCCCTACACTGAATTTTATATTTCCCATAGCATTCCCACTTTTGAGGTCATAGTAATTTAGAATGACAGTCTCTGACGATTGATTCCAAGAATGCTTGAAGGAGAAAAAGAATATTCCAGTATAGGTACCGGGTGCGAACTTGTCCATGCTCTGCGGGTTACGGGCTGGGAAGCTGGAGGCCGTCAGGGACAGAATAATTATGAAACAGATCGGGATTACCAGTTTATATTTGTGAAATCCGATCTTCCTGCCGGACCCGCTTTTCGAAACACGATCCGGCTGGCTGATTTTCTGCTCGCGATATCCCAACATGCTATCCTCCTCTACCTGATGTCCAGTTCAATCCGGATGGTTATAAGACATTCAGATACGGCTGAGACCAAGCTGAGCATCTTCGTGATACCAAGTTACTGCGGTCGGGTCCAGACAATGCCTGCAAGGTCGCTCCGGAGAATTCCATCAATCGGAATAAAAATATTGTCGGCTGTTTGCCCGGAAGTTGACTTTCCAGCCATCCAACCGAATGTGGTTGGTCCTTGGGTGGCTCAAGATCGACTTTTCATGCCTTGATTGCCGTCTCGGTAACATCCCGATGCCCATCCAGACGAAGTCTGCATAAGTTGGTTGATTCGATCCATAACCCCACAATCGTATTGTAGCACTGTGAAAAACGGTGTCAATAGTGACTTTCACCACAAAGTAAGATTGTTCCAAAAATTTCCCCTCTAAAAAATTTGGAGTGTGAATATCAGTATCTCCGGCCGGGTGGATGTGTTTTCCTTATCGTATTATTCTGACAGGAGGAGCATTGCATGGAACAAAATAGTTTTAAAGTCTACCCGTATCGCTGGGTAATGCTGGGCGTTTTTATGTTGATCGTAGCCGCCAACCAGCTGCTGTGGATCACCTTTGCAGCCATCACCAGCGCTGCCACCAGCTTTTACGGCGTCTCAGACCTGAGTATCGGCCTGCTATCGTTGAGCTTCATGGTGGTTTACATCCTGGTTTCGATCCCGGCCTCCTGGGCCATCGATACCTATGGCGTGCGCACCGCAGTTGGCATCGGCGCGGCGCTGACCGGTATCTTCGGGCTGGTACGCGGGCTGGTGGCGGCGAATTACGGGCTGGTGCTGGCTTCCCAGGTCGCGATCGCTGTCGGGCAGCCTTTCCTGCTCAACGCCGTGACCACGGTCGCTGCGCGCTGGTTCGCGCCGGATGAACGCGCCACTGCTGCCGGACTCGGCTCGCTGTCGATGTATCTGGGGATATTGGCGGGTTTGCTGCTTACACCGTTCCTGACGCTGCGTTCCGGGATTTCCGGCATGCTGCTGGCCTACGGCCTGATTTCTGCCCTGGCAGCGGTCGTCTTTTTCGTCTTCGCCCGCGAGCGGCCTCCGTCTCCTCCCTGCCCCCCGGGGCAGGAAGAGCGCTCGTTGGTCTTCGATGGTCTCTCCCGCATCCTGCGCCAGCGAGATTTCATCTTGTTGCTGCTGATTTTCTTCGTCGGTCTGGGTGTGTTCAATGCTGTCACTACCTGGATCGAAGATATGCTCAAGCCCCGGGGCTTTTCGATCACCCAGGCCGGGACAGCCGGCGGCTTGATGATCGTCGGTGGGATTATAGGCGCCGTCATCCTGCCGGTGCTTTCCGACCGCTCGCGTAAACGCACACCCTACCTGATTGCAGCGGTCGTCGGCGCGACGCTGGGGCTGGTAGGCATCACCTATGCCGGTTCGTATGGGTTGTTGTTAGCTGCTTCGTTCGTGTTCGGGTTCTTCCTGCTGAGCGCTGGCCCGCTGGGCTTCCAGTATGGGGCCGAGATCACCTATCCCGCCCCGGAGGGTACTTCCAACGGGCTGCTGCTGCTGGCTGGACAGGTTTCCGGGATTCTGTTCATCCTGGGCATGGACATTTTTAAGTCACCGGAGACCGGCTCGATGAGCGGGCCTCTGCTGGTATTGATTCTGCTGATGCTATTGGCTTTGCTGTTGGGGACCCGCCTCAAGGATGCCGACCTGCCGGCCCCGCAAGCAGCAGATTAGCTTGACAGAGAAAAAAGAGAGCCAGACTTTACGTCTGGCTCTCTTTGGTAAATCTGTAACCTCAATCGACTTTGGCTGGCGTTGGCGTCCGAGCGGCGGATTTGGTCTTGAGAGCCGGGAGGTAAATCACGCTCAAGACGAAGCCGACCAGCAGGATGACAGCCCCGCTCAGGTAAGGGTAGGAAAGGTTGATATCCAAAGCGGCTCCGGCCCAAATTGGCCCGGCTACACGTCCTAAACTCATGAAGGCGTTGTTCAGGCCCATGGCGATGCCTTGTCCCTGTGTGGCGCGTTTGGAGATCAAGGATGCAACGCCGGGGCGCAGCATGGCGTTGCTGATTACGAACAGCCCGGTTGTCAGCAGGATAGTCGGCAGACTATGAGCCATCAGCATCAGCACGAAGCCGATTGCGCTGGCGATTAACGAGCCCTTGATGACTGCTTCGTCGCCCCACAAGCGGATCGCCGGACCGGTCAAGCCACCCTGGACCACAGCTGAAGCCAGCCCGACCACCATCAGGATCAGACCGACAGTGCGCGCATCGTAACCAAAGCGCAGGTCGGCATATAAACCGAAGACACTTTCGAAATTGGTCACGCCAAAGCTGAGCAGGAAAGCCAGTCCCAGCAGAAAGCCGACCGGGCTGAGCAGGGCTAGCCACATGGTCTTGAATTGAGGTCCCTGGATGCCTTTTTTACTGGGGGCGCGTAAACCCTGCGCCAGCGATTCGGGCAGGAAAGTCCAGATTAGAACCAGGGCCACCAGTGAAAGCACGGAAGCCAGGTAAAAAGGTGCGCTGAGTGAAATGTCGGAGAGGGCACCGCCCACGCCAGGACCGAGCACCATGCCCACGCCCATGGCTGCGCCGACCATGCCCATCCCGCCCCCGCGCTGATCCTCGTCGGTGCTGTCGCTGATGTAGGCCATGGCTGTCGGCAGTGTAGCTGAAGACAGGATACCGGCCAAGCCGCGTGCCAGGAACAACATCCACAGGTTGTTGGCCAGACCCATGAAAAACATCGAAGCTGCATTGCCAAAAATGCCGACCAGCAGAATGGGTTTACGCCCGAAACGATCGGACAGGTCACCCCAAACCGGTGAGAACAGGAATTGCATGAAGGCGAAGATCGCCATCAACAGGCCCATCGAGACGCCGTTGCCGCCAAAGCTGGTGACATAGAACGGCAGGATCGGGATGATGATGCCGAAGCCGATCATGACCACGACCAGCGTGAAGAACAGGATGCCCAGATTACGTTTCATGGTGATGTTATTCCGAAATCGAGATGGGCTGATTATATGTGGTGGGTTGGATCCTGTCAAAGCACGAAAAATAGCCGGGGTAAATGCACCCGGCTCGGAGCTTGAGGAGTATCGCGAACGATTCTCAGGTGGCGGCGATCAACTGCACGCGAGTGGCTTGCAACCGTTCCATGGCGGCCTTGGCAACTGAGTGCAGTAAACCGCAGGAAAGCTTGGAGTCTACTTCGCACAGGGCGCGCAGCGCTGGAGCGTCGATTGTAATCACGCGGCAGGCTTTATCGACACGCAGGCTGGCGGTGAAAATGTAAGGTTCGATCAGTGCCGAAATGCCAAAGATCTCGCCGGGGTTTATATCGCTGATGTAGTACTCTTTTTTGTAGTATGGATCGTGTTCCGTCGTGACGATGTAATAGTAGGAAACATCGCCATCGATCAGGAAGTAAAAGGCGTTGGCAGGTTGGTTGGCCTCAATAATAACGTCGCCTTTTTTAAATTCGATCTCATTGGCGATCATGGCTACTGCCTTTAGTTGGGCATCGTCCATGAAGCCAAAAAACGGATAGCGTCTGAGAAGTTCAGGGGAGATCATGAATCAGTCCTCCTTAAAAATGCCCCTCTGCATGCAGCAATACTTTGTGCAGTAGTCCGAGCACGGTTTCTACGGCTTCAGGGATTGCCGCCTCAATTGGCGGGGTAAATTCCTCTGAAAAATCATACAGGTTGTGGGCTTCAATAGCAACCACATCGATCTGCTGCGGGATGGTCGCGCCCATGCTTTCGGCCGTGCGCAACGCGGTCATCAGGGTTGTGTCGTGGGTTGAGGAAGTGTGCCCGGCTGTTGGATTGTTGAGCGCATTGAGGGGAAAGGATGTAACGCTGCCAACTGGGTTCTGGCCGGTTTCGAGCGAATCAATCAAAATCACATATTCGTAATCGATCAACCGTTCCATCAAACTCAGCCCACCCAGCGCGGCGCAGTCTACTTCCACCCTGCTTTGTGTACCGAGACGCCGGCTGACTTCCCTGGCTACCGCCCAGCCGACGCCGTCGTCGCCCAGGATGGGATTCCCCAAACCGACCACCAAGACAGGCGAAGGGCGATTGGCAGCAGACGCTGAATTAGTCTTCGTTTGTCGCCCTTCGCTGTCTTTCATGGGGTGTCCCTCACCGGCTAACAGAATTGCCTTAGCACGTCGACCGGATTGCCGTCCGCATCACGAATAGTGACCTGCAGCGGCATCTGACCGGGCAGCGAGTGCGTGGCGCATCCAAAACACGGGTCGTAGGCGCGGAAGGCCATTTCGACCATGTTGAGCAGTCCTTCGTTTACCACGGTGCCTTTGTGGATCAGGCTCTCGGCGGCCTTCTTGATCGACATGCTGATCGGAGCATAGTTGTTGGTGGTGCCGACGACCAGGTTGACCTTGGTCAGGATGCCTCGTTCATCAGTGACATAGTGGTGGGTCAATGTACCGCGTGGGGCTTCGACGATGCCCACGCCTTCGGTCGGTGTCTCGGTTGGGACAGCATGGACGTGCGGCGAGGTGATCTCCGGGTCGGTGACCAGTTCCATCCAGCGTTCGGCTGCGTAAAGCAGTTCGATCAGGCGTGCCCAGTGGGTTGCCAGGCGCTGGTGGACCGGTTTACCCCCCAGCGTGCTGTAGAATTTTTCGAACTCGGCCTGGGCCAGCGGCGTGGCCATCCCATCGGAGGCGTTCAGGCGCGAAAGCGGGGTTGCACAGTAGACGCCTGAGTCCTTGCCGTCGGTGAAGCCTTTCCAACCGACTTTCTTGAGATAGGGGAACTTCAAGTAGGTCCAGGGTTCAACGCGTTCGGCGATCCAGTCGGTGTATTCGTTGGGCGCGTATTTGCCCAGGCGTTTACCTTCCGGATCCATCACGCTGACTTTGCCGTCGTAGAAGTTGACCTTGTTGTTTTCATCCACCAGACCGATGTAATGCGTGCGGTGGGTGTAGATGTCGCCCAGGATCAGATCGACGTAAGTCTTGTTGCCCAGCACGATGTCGTTGAAGAGCTTCAGGCTGAACTGGGCAAATTCGATTGCCCAGCGTCCCATATCTTCGATTTCCTTGCGTTGCTCCTCAGTAATCCCTTTGGTCAGGCCTCCAGGGATGGAGGTGGCCGGGTGTACCTTGCGGCCGCCGATTATTTCGACCACATTGTGACCATATTTGCGCATCTGGATCACTTTGCCGCCGATTTCCAGCCCGACCTTGTGAATCACACCCAGGATGTTGCGTTCAGCTACCGGAGCGTCCGGTCCCATCACGAAATCGGGTCCGGCCAGGGCATAGAAGTGGGTGGTGTGGTCGGTGCAGTAAAAGGCCATGTAGAGCAGTTCACGCAATAGCTTGGCTGCCCGTGGCGGGTCAACGTGATAGACAGCGTCGGCGGCTTTGGCGGCTGCCATGTGGTGTGCCTCGGGGCATACGCCGCAAATGCGGTTGGTCAGCAGCGGCATTTCCTCCACCGGGCGCCCGACGCAGAAGCGTTCGAATCCGCGCAGCTCGGGGATCTGGAAGTAAGTGTTGGCGACTTCACCGTCTTTATCCAGGAAGATTTCGATCTTGCCGTGACCTTCCAGGCGGGTGATCGGGTCGATGGTAATTCGTTGATTCATAATGTCCTCCTATCCGCCATTCTGCTTCCAGGCTGGCACGCCAGCGCGCAGAGTGGACCCGGCCAGATTGAAGCGATAGAACTGTCCAACCGGGTCGGGGATGCCGTCCAGGATTTTTTCGATCTCCACCGGATCGGTGCTGTCAATGACCGAAGCAAAAGCTGAGATCAGGCGTGCGCCGTAATCGACCACGCCCTCAGCCGGGCCGTAGCAGCCGATGCACTGTGCCCCGGCCGACGGGCAGCGCGCGTCGCAGCCGCTGCGTGTGGCCGGACCGTTGCAGGGGATGCCCTGCTCAAGCAGGCACAGCTCGGGATCGTATTGTTCCACGTCCTGGATGCGCTTGAATTCCTTGATGCTCTTGAGGTTGCGCTTGCGCTGACATTCATCGCAGACGGTGGAAGCGCCGGCACCGATGACTGAGCCCTTGGGTGGTAGTTCAGCTTTGCCTTGCAGCACAGCGATCACCAGGTCGATCACTGCCGCGATCTGGTGGGATTCGGGCGGGCAGCCGGGCATATAGTAGTCCACGTCCACCACCTGGTCGAGGGTCTTGAGCACCGGGTAAAAGGCCGGAATGGTGATCTCCCCTTCGGGCATCTGGTAGGCAAACTGTGGGCGTATGTGTTCCGGGTTTTCAGTCGAAATAGTCTCGTAAACGGTGTCAAAGATTTGATTTGTACTGCTGAGGTTTGCCAATCCCGGGATGCAGCCTTCATTGGCGCAGGAGCCAAAGGCCACCAGGATTTGCGATTTCTGGCGCAGCAACTTGGCGATGTGTTCGTTCTCTGCGTTGCGGATGCCGCCATTGAACAGGGTTAGCAGGATCGAGCCGTCGTCCATGGCTTCGACGTCCTTGTATTTGGCGTCCATTGCGACCGGCCAGAAGACCACCTCGAAGTTAGCGTCCACATCCAGGATTTTCTCGTGCGTGTTGAGCACTGCAATTTCGCAGCCGCCGCAGGAAGCCGCCCAGTACATTGCGAACTTGGGTTTGTCGGTCATGCTGGCACCTCCTCTTCAAGCTGTATTGCTTGGACTGTGTGACCGTTGCTTGCCCAGGTTGGCCAGTGTAACGGGCCGAGGGTCTTGATCTCTTCGACAAAACTGGCCACTTCCTGGGCGAATTTTGCGCCTTCAGCAGCGCTGGCCCAAACCAGCTTGACGCGTTCCGGTTCCACGCCCAATCCTTGCAGCGTACGCCGGAGCAGCAGATAGCGCCGCAGGGCTTTGTAGTTTTGTTCCAGATAGTGGCATTCGCCGGGGTGGCAGCCAGTGATCATCACGCCATCAGCTCCGTTGGCCAGCGCCTTGAACACAAAGGTCGGGTCCAGGCGGCCTGAGCACATCAGGCGGATCAGGCGGATGTTCGGCGGATATTTCATGCGGGCCGTACCGGCCAAATCCGCGGCGCGATAGCTGCACCAGTTGCAGGTGAAGCCGATGATGACGGGTTCAAAAGTATCGTTAGTTGTCATTTTATCCCTCCATCCCTAGGCCGGGATTTTCTCTTCGCCAACGTTCAGCAGCAACAGACCGTCAATCTGTGCCAGGATCTGCTCGTTGCTGAATCCGGTACCGCTGATCGCGCCAGCCGGACAGGCTGCCACGCAGGTACCGCAGCCCTGGCAAAGCGCCGGATTGATCTCACTGACCATCTTGTCCTCGTGGAACAGGATGGCGTTGAACGGACACAGGTCATTGCAAATGCGGCAGCCGGAGCACTGCTCTTCGTTGATGCTGGCGCGGATTGGTTCGAGTGCAACTTCTTTCTGCTCGATCTTGCCCAAAACGCGAGCTGAGGCGGCCGCACCCTGTGCCACGCTGGCGGGAATGTCCTTCGGTCCCTGGGCGCAGCCGGCTATGTAGATGCCTTCGGTCATGGTCGCCACCGGATCGAGCTTGGGGTGTTTTTCGGTGAACCAGCCGTTGGCGCTGCATGAAATGCCAAACTGCTTGGCGACTTCCTTGGAATCTTTGCGGGGTTCGAGTCCGGAGGACAAAATAACCATGTCGACCGGTATGCGGCGTTGTTTGCCAACCAGCGTATCCTCCACCTGGATGATCAATTTTCCCTCCTCGCCAGGCAGGCGGGCTGCATCGGTGACCTCTGCGACTTTGCCGCGCACAAACAGCGTCCCTTCTTCGAGTACACGCTGGTAGAACTCGTCGTAGTCTTTGAAAGGTGTGCGCATGTCAATGTAGAAGTTATAGACCGTTGCGCCGGTGCGTTCGTGCACCAGGTGGGCAAACTTCAGGCTCTGCATGCAGCAGATGACCGAGCAATAATTGTTGTAGTTGCGGTCGCGACTGCCCACGCAGTGCAGGATGCCGACTGCCTGCGGTTTGGTCTTGCCGTCGCGCAGCACCACCTCGCCATTGGTCGGACCGGCGGCGTTACACATGCGCTCCATTTCGAGCGAGGTGAAGACGTTTGCCAGCCGTCCATAACCATAATGAGTTATCCGCCGGGCGTCGAACAGGTCATAACCGGTCGCCAGGATGATGTTCCCGACTTCGACGGTGATGATCTCGTCCTTTTGTTCGAAATCGATCGCCTCGGTAGGGCAGAACTTCTCGCAGGCTTTGCAGGTACCCTTCTCGAAGTAAATACAATTGTCCATATCCATCACCGGGAACCTGGGCACGGCTTGTGGGAACGGCGTGTAAATCGCCTTGCGGTAACCCAGGCCAGCCTCGTAGAAATCATCCACGACCTTTTTGGGGCATTTTTCCTGGCAGATACCGCAACCGGTGCACAGGTCAGTGTCGACCATGCGGGCTTTCTTGCGGATCGTAACCGCGAAATTGCCGACAAAGCCGTCCACGTGTTCGATCTCGGCATAGGTCAACAAAGTGATATTCGGATGTCCGCCCGCTTGTACCATCTTGGGGGTCAGGATGCAGGCAGCGCAGTCCAGGGTCGGGAAGGTTTTATCGAACTGGGCCATGTGCCCGCCGATCGACGGTTCGCGTTCCACCAGGTAAACATGGAAACCCGCATCCGCGATTTCGAGCGCGGACTGGATACCGGCAATGCCACCGCCGACCACTAAAGTGGCGGGATTGATCGGAACCGTCAACGCTTCGAGGGGTACGCTTTGGCGGACGCGTTCCACGCCACCCGAGATCATGGCTTCGGCCTTCATCGTGGCTTCGCCTTTGTCCGTACTCACCCATGAAACCTGTTCGCGGATGGAAACCATTTCACACATGAAAGGATTCAAACCAGCGCGTTCGGTGGCGGTGCGGAATGTTTTCTCGTGCAGGTGTGGTGAACAGGCTGCAACGACCACACGGTTCAGCTTCTGTTCTTTGATATCTTTTTCGATCAATTCCTGTCCCAGGCTGGAACACATGAACTTGTAGTCGCGGGCTACAACCACCCCGCGATTCTTAAGCCGAGTCTCTGCCCAGTGTGCGACCTGCTCGACATCCACCATGCCGGCGATATTCGAGCCGCAGTGACAAACGTACACGCCAATGCGTTCTTCCTGAGGCTGCTGGGTTTTGAGAGTTTTTTCTTTTTTAGCCATGGTTACGCCTCATCTTCCTTGGGCAGCTGGGGTGCGTTGGAGGGCAGGGGTGCCGGCATGGGCAAGCCTTCTTTCTTGCGCGGGCGTGCCGGAACATCCTGTGTTTCAGGGGGCAATTCCACGCCGATCTTTTCCAGAGCATGCTTGGCGCTGACCAGTTCCGACCCAAAGCCCAGATCTTTGGCCTCCAAGCCGAAAGCCAAACCCATCAGTTGTGTGAAGAAGAGGATGGGCATGTTGAAATCGGTGCCGAAGAACCGATTGGTCTCGCCCTGATAAGCGTCCAGGTTCATCTGGCACATCGGGCAGAGCGTGACCATCATATCGGCTTCATACTGATTGGCAGAAGAGATCAGGCGGCGGATCAGTTCGAAGGCTGTTTCTGGCCCGATCTGGGTCATGTGCCCGCCGCAGCAATGCGTCTTGAGCGGGAAGTCGATCACTTCGGCGCCGAGAACCTCGAGCAGCAGGTCGAGTTCGACAGGATACTCCGGGTCAGACCAGCGATGTTCGTAATCCGGTCGCGGGACCATGCAGCCCAGGTAAGGAGCCACGCGCAATCCCGTAAGCGGGCGGACAACCTTGCTTTTGATGGTTTCCAAGCCGATGTCATAGATCAAGACATCCAGTAAATGGCGGACGTCCAGCGAGCCTGGCTTGTAGGATAACCCGCCGGCTTCCAGTGCCTGATTGACCATTTGGCCCAGCTTGGGGCGTTCCTGCATGTAGAAATCGGCTTTCGCCAGATTGAGATAACAGGCGCTGCATGGGGCAACGACGGTCTTGGTGCCATTTGCCTGCTTGGCAGCCAGCGCCAGGTTGCGGCTGATCAAGGCATAGGCCGGGGTGAGACTGATGCCGAGGTATTCGGTCGCGCCGCAGCAGTTCCAATCCTCAATCTCCTTTAACTTTAACCCAACCGGATCTGCGATGGCCATCAGGGAATCAAGGTAAGCCTTGGCGCTGCTTTCCATGGAGCAACCAGGATAAAACAGATACTCAGTCATGGTCGTTTGCCTCCAGTTCTTTGGCACGCTTCAGGATATTCTTGAGTTGTTTGATGTTCTTGATGCGCGATGGGGTGATGCTCATGCGCTTCTTGCTTATGAGACCCAATCCCATGGGTGCCATACCGGGCAGTCGCAATGGGAAGTGTTTGAGGTAATGGCGCGTGGCCAGGCCAAACTCAAAACTGCGTCCGTACTCTTCGACCATATCAACAAAGGTTTGAGAGAAATCAGGCGCGGTTGAGTCTTTGAAGAGTTTTGCCTGGATCGCCATACCCTTGAGGGTATACATCACGTCTGCAATATGCACATTCTGCGGACAGCGTACCACGCAGTGATAGCAGGATACGCAAATCCAGGGTGTGTTGCTGCTCAAGGCAGCCTGGCGCATCCCGGCACGCAGCATGGCGAAGAGCATGCGCGGCGTGTGATCCATATCTGCTGATGAGGGACATGAGCCGCCGCAAGTTCCGCATTGAATGCACATTTCCAGGCGTGAGACGCCGGCAGTGCGGGTGGCTACTTCCTCCAGCAACGTCAGATCCTCGATTTGCTTTGGGATCGTAGACGGAGGGCGTTCGATCGTCGGGCTAATTGTCATGGAATCCTCTCTCCCAATATATGAAATGATCCAGCGCCGAAACCAAACGGTTCGACGCACAAATGACGCCATGTCCATTGTACAAAAATTCACAAATATCTGTCAGTGGGAGAAATCATGCCCCTATATGGATGGATGTCATGCGCGGGTTATGATAAATATGTATAGACAACATTAACTAATTGGGCTAAGTACCCCAAGATAAGTTTGCATTAAAATCTTAATTGTATATACAACTATATCGAAGAAACCCTGAGCGGACAATTCAGCATGGTATAATTTTTTAATGCGGGGTTAGGCGATCACACTGAAGCCAAAACATTCTTGTTTTCGTCCTATCCCAATCAATTATCGCTGCCCACACTTCGCGTAACCAATACAATATTGTCCATTGAATTCGCCATTTGCAAAACGGGGCGTAATCATTAACGTTCGGGCAATTCAGGTGGATTAGATCAATCAGGAGGTGTCGATGAAGACCGTCATTAGTGGTGCATTGGGTGAATGTGTCCATGTTGCGGGTGTTTCAAAGTTCTTACGGTTGGCCGAGCAGGCGGGCTGGGAAACCGTTTTTCTTGGTCCGGCTGTCCCGGTGAAAAAGATGTTGGAGACTGTGCGTAATGTGGCGGCAGAAGCCAAAGAAGGAGATCAGGTAATGGTGGGCGTTTCTTATCGCCTGACACCGGAGACCGGGGAGCGCTTGCTGGGCCAATTTGCCGAAGAAGCCGCGGATTTACATGAGAAGGGAGTCCGCTTTGTGTTTGGCGGTACACCGCCGGTTGCAGAAAGAGCCGCCAGGATCGGATTTTTTGAGCAAACATTCAACGGGACTGAACCGGTTGAAGGTGTGTTGGCTTTCCTGAAGGGTCTGTCTTTCGAGCGTAGCGAATCCGACTTTCCCGACACCACCATCGCGCGCATCCACTGGAAGTCGCCCTACCCGCTCCTGCGCCATCATTTTGGGCTGCCAGGCCTGGAAGCCTCGATTGAGGGAATCCGAGAGATTGCCGAGGCGCGCGTGCTGGATGTAATCTCGCTCGGAACCGATCAAGATGCGCAAGAGAATTTCTTTCATCCTGAACGGCAAGACCCGCGTCGGACCGGAGCCGGCGGCGTACCGGTGCGCAGTGCTGACGATTACGGGAGGCTGTATAATGCCAGCCGCAGGGGAAACTTCCCGCTCTTGCGGACCTATTCCGGCACGGACGATTTTATTCGTCAGGCAGAAGTGTTTGTGGATACGATCAAGATTGCCTGGTGCGCTATCCCTCTTTTTTGGTTCAATGCGATGGACGGGCGTGGACCATGGGATGTGGAGGGTTCGATCCGCGAGCACCAGAAGGTGATGCGCTGGTATGGCGAGCGAGATATCCCGGTCGAACTGAACGAACCGCACCACTGGGGTATGCGTGATGCGCCGGACGTGATCTCTGTTGTATCTGCGTATCTTGCAGCCTATAATGCGCGCGTTTTTGGTGTGAAGGATTACATTGCCCAGATGATGTTCAACAGCCCGTCCGAGCTTTCCGACAAAATGGACCTGGCCAAGATGCTGGCTGTGCTTGAGATCATTCAACCGCTTAAAAATCCGGATTTTCATATCTGGAGGCAGACTCGCACGGGTTTGCTGAGCTTTCCGGTAGAGATTGATGCCGCTCGTGCCCATCTTTCGGCCAGCATTTATTTACAGATGGCGCTCAATCCGCATATTGTCCATATTGTGGGACCCACCGAAGCGGATCATGCTGCGACCGCCGAAGACGTCATTGCCGCAGCGAAAATGGCCCGCCGGGCGATTGAAAATGGACTGGGTCAGCCGGATATGACCCGGGATCCGGAGGTGCAGGCTCGCAAAGACGAGCTGGTACGCGAAGCCGACCTAACCTTGAACGCGATCCGAAGGATTGCCGACCCGTCGGTCGCGGATCCCTGGTCGGATCCCGCCACCCTGGCTCGTTCCGTAGCCCTGGGTATCCTCGACGCGCCGCAGTTGCGTAATAATCCATTTGCGCGTGGCACCATTGTTACGCAAGTTGACGCGCGCGGGGCGAATTTGGCTGTAGATTCTGAGAATAGGGAGCCATTAATTGAAAGCGAGCGTATTGCTCGCCTGTCATTAAAAGTAGCAACCCATATCGTAATAAGGAGGGGTAGAAATGTCTGATCTTCGTTATACAGTAATCGGAGCCGGTCACGGTGGTAAAGCGATGGCCGCTCACATGGCCTTGATGGGGCTATCTGTTGCCTTGTACAACCGCACACCCGAAAACGTCGCGTCCATCAAATCTCGTGGCGGGATCGAGCTGGAAAGCTTCGAAGGTGGTCCGCGCGGATTTGGGGAATTACGCCTGGTCACTTCAGACCTGCAGGAAGCCTTGAAAGCTTCGGATGTGATCATGATCGTTGTTCCCTCATCGGCGCATGCCAGTATTGCCAGGCAGGTCGCTGCTTTTCTCAGTGATGGACAAATTGTGATCCTGCACCCCGGCCGTACTTGCGGAGCGATTGAGTTTCGACAAGTCCTGTGGGAGCAAGGTTGCCAGGCAGAAGTGATCATCTCCGAAGCCGAAACCTTTATTTATGCCAGCCGTTCGGATGGGCCTGCCCAGGCGCGCATCTTCCGCATCAAGGATGCGGTTCCGCTGGCGGCGTTGCCGGCTACAGATACGCCGCGCGTTTTGGAAGTCATCCACGAGGCTTATCCACTCTACATTGACGGCATTGATGTCTTGCATACCGGTTTAAACAATATGGGCGCCATATTTCATCCGGCCCTGTCACTGCTGAATACGGGCTGGATCGAAGCCACCCATGGTGATTACCAGTTTTACATCGATGGCGTTACCCCGTCTGTGGCGCGCGTGCTTGAAGTGCTGGATCGTGAAAGGGTGACGGTAGCCTCCTCTGTTGGAGTCCGGGCGCGTACTGCCATGGAGTGGCTCAAGATGGCTTACGACGCCACCGGGGAAGACTTGCACGAAGCAATTCACAATCAACCCGGGTATTACGGGATCAAAGCTCCATATTCCCTCAATCACCGCTATATTTTCGAAGATGTGCCGATGAGTTTGGTTCCGATTGCCGCCCTGGCACAGCGCTACGGCGTCTCGGTTCGCGGCATGGAAAGTTTTATCCGCTTGGCGAGCATTATGCATCGGACAGATTACTGGCGCCGCGGTCGCACGCTGGATAAGCTGGGCATCGAAAACTTCAGCGTGAGTGAACTGACCCAATTCGTCAAGGAAGTAAAATACCAGAAAGAGATTTTGTAAGAGCGGTTTTTTCCAGGCAGGGCGCAGAGGGTGCGCCCTTTTTTGGCAACCATGTTACCGGTCGTGTGTTGTATAATTGCCAAAATTTGACGGTAGGAGTAAAGCGATGAACTTTGCGATGTGGCGGAAAGCCTTAGAAGTAATCCCGGATGTCTCCAAGAAAGAGTGGGACGATCTCGATCTGGTCTCAAAGTGGCTGATTTCCACGCGGGCTGCGGTGCTGATCATGACCTTCCTCTCAGCTGCTCTGGCGGGGTTGTTTGCGCTACGCGACCATTCCTTCAGCTTTGTACCCTGGCTGGCGTTGACCTTCGGTTTGTTGATGGCGCATGCCAGCAATAATCTGTTCAACGATTACACTGATTTTGTGCGAGGGGTGGACAAGGATAACTACTTCCGCACGCTGTACGGGCCGCAGCCAGTGGCGCATGGCTTGATGACCAAACGCCAGCACCTGACATATTTTGCTTTTACTGGCTTGCTGGCGGTTGCAGCCGGGCTTTACCTGATGTGGTACAGCCATTTTGATGCGACAGCCTGGGTGCTGTTGGGCTTGGGGGCATTCTTTGTGCTCTTCTACACCTGGCCGCTGAAATATATTGCCCTTGGCGAAGTGGCAGTCCTGATTGTTTGGGGACCCTTGATGATCGGTGGCGGATACTTTATCATGTCCCACCAATGGGATTGGAACGTCACGATTGCCAGTCTTCCGTACGTACTGGGCGTGACCACGGTCATTTTTGGCAAACACATTGATAAGTATTTGGTCGATAAAGAGAAGGGTATTCATACGTTGCCGGTTTTGTTGGGAGAAAAACCAGCGCGTTACACAGTGCTGGCAATGATGATCCTGCCATATTTCCTGACGGCTTTTCTGGTCGCTACAAAATTCTTTACGCCAGTTATGGCAATTGTTTTACTGGCAATCCCAACTTTAGGAAAAGTCTATCCGGCTTTCTTGCAACCCAAGCCGGCTGAGCGCCCAGCAGACTTCCCGGATGGACAGGGTGGCTGGCCGTTATATTTTGCCCCGATGGCTTTCTGGAATAACCGCTCCTTTGGGATGCTGTTTATGCTTGGATTGATTGCGGACGTGTTGTTGCGAATATTCATCCCCACGTTTTGGCATTAAATGTGCGCTGATGAGCGCCGAGGAAACCCTCGGCGCTTTTTTCTTGCCCATGAACAGGATAATTTGTGTGCATTTTTAACAACACACAGTATAATTTTGCACGGAAGAAAGGAGTATCTGCTGATGAGTATTAATTTCGCCATGTGGAGGACCGCTCTTTCACAACTGGTCAAGATGGATGACAAGCAAGAGTGGGATGCCTTGGACGTGGTCTCGAAGTGGCTGATTGCCACCCGGTCCGGCGTGACCACGGTGACGATCTATTCGTGTGTTATTGCCGCGATGTTTGCCTGGCGGGATGGATATTTTGCCTGGCTGCCATGGTTGATCGTCACTTTGGGCCTGTTCCTGGCACATGGGACCAACAACCTGCTCAATGATTACACCGATTTCAGCCGTGGGATCGATAAAGATAATTACTTTCGCACGCAGTATGGCGTCCACCCGTTGGTGCAGGAGTTTTGGGGCAAGAGTACACAAATCCGCTGGTTCCTGGTCAGTGGTTTTCTGGCCAGCCTGGCGGGTGTATACGCCTTGTTTTATACGGATTTCCATCCGGTCGTGATCGGATTGTTTGCGTTTGGTGCCTTGATGCTCTTGTTCTACACTTACCCGCTGAAATATTTTGCCTTGGGCGAACTGACGATATTCCTGATCTGGGGGCCGATCATGATCGGCGGGGTTTACTTTGTACTGGCACGAGGCTGGACCGCGAATTCGTGGAATGTCGTCCTGGCCGGTGTCCCGTTTGGGCTGAGCGTGGCCAGCATTAATGTCGGCAAACACATCGACAAGCTGCGTGAGGATAAAGCCAAAGGAGTTGGCACGCTCCCGGTTATCATTGGGGAGACAGCCGCCCGTTATCTGAACATCACAGCCATCGTTCTGGCATATGCTATAACCCTTTACCTGGTCTTCGGGCCGCGATTCCTGACACCGGTGATGTTGATCGTCTTCTTTGCAGCCAAACACGCCTGGACGGCGATCAAGCGGCTCTTGCAACCGCGACCCACGCAGCCGCCGGAAGGATATCCAATCTGGCCGCGCTGGTTCTCGACGGTTTCCTTTATCCACAACCGCAACTTTGGCAATCTGTTTATCCTCGGCGTATTGCTGGATTTAATATTGCGTATTTTCGTCACGGGTTTTTGGCACTAATGATTTTCGGGGCAAACCGGAATTAATAAGAAGGAGAGAGGCATGGGCATTGATTTTTCAATGTGGAAGAAGGCGCTTTGGCAACTAATCAAGATGGACGACAAGCAGGAGTGGGACCGGCTGGATGTCGTCTCGAAGTGGCTGATTGCCACACGCTCGGCGGTAACGGCTGTGACGATTTACTCCTGCGTTATTGCCGGACTGCTGGCCTGGCGTGACCATGTTTTTGCGCTGGTACCCTGGCTGATCCTCACGCTGGGTTTGTTCATTGCGCATGGGACCAATAATCTGCTTAATGACTATACCGATTACAGCCGCGGAATCGACAAGGATAACTACTTCCGCATACAGTATGGCGTCCATCCACTGGTGCAGGGGTTCTGGACTAAGAATCAGCAGTTGCGCTGGTTTGTGGTTAGCGGCGTACTGGCGGTCCTGGCGGGTGTCTACGGCTTGCTGTACACCAGCTTTAACCCGATTGTGATTGGTTTGTTTGCCTTCGGTTCATTGGTTTTGCTGTTTTACACCTGGCCGCTCAAATACCTGGCGCTGGGCGAACTGGCGATCTTCCTGATTTGGGGACCGATCATGATTGGCGGCGTGTACTTTGTGCTGGCGCGCGGCTTCACCCCCAACTTCTGGAATGTCGTGCTGGCTGGCATTCCTTTCGGCTTGAGCGTGGTCAGTATCAATGTTGGCAAGCACATCGACAAATCTTCGGACGATAAGAAGAAGGGTGTCGGCACCCTGCCGGTTGTGATCGGCGAGAAGGCAGCCCGTTATTTGAACATCGCGGTCTTCGTACTGATGTATGCCGTGATCGTTTATTTGGTCTTCGTCCCGCGCTACTTCACTCCCATCCTGCTGATCGTCTTCTTCGCCCTCAAACGTGCTTTGCTGGCGGTGGGTGTGTTGACCAAGCCGCGCCCGGAAGAGCCTCCCAAGGAATGGACCGGTTGGCCGACCTGGTTCTCCGGTTTTGCCTTCTACCATAACCGCATGTTCGGCGGTATGTTCATCCTGGGCTTGATCCTGGATACTCTGTTGCGTGTGATCCCATTCACCAGCCAATGGATCGCCCGCTTCTGGCCGATGATTTAAGCGAGAAATTAGGGGCGGATAAAAATCTGCCCCTAATTTTTTATTGCAATATTTTTCAACTCCAACCAAGCCGGGGGATTTGCCAGTGTGCCAAATCCCAGGCGGCCTTCCGGCGTGAAGGCCGCATATTGATTATCAATCCACAAGACCAGGCCCAGCGGGCTACGCGGTGTTACCGGGGAATCAAGGACGATCGAGTCGTTGACCCACAAGACTGCGTGGTTCTGACTCCAATCCAGCCGGTACGTGTTCCATCGGGTCACGTCAATCGAGACCAGGCTGGACTGTTCTTTGATGATTCGACTGGCCAAGCTGCGCAGGGCTCGCGCCATGGGTCGCAACGTCAGCAGCGGTGCCAGCAGCAATCCAGGAACCAGCATCAAGGCAGGCCAGCGGGGTGATGCGAATGTCCCTGCCAGAAATCCCTGCGCTGGCTGATCATCTCGAAATGATAAGTAGTTGGGCGGCGAAGCGTGGAAGAACCAGATCGCGTTGGGCAACGCCGGCACGCGCCCGCTCGTAGCGCCGAATCCCAGTGACAAACCGAATGGATCATTCCACAGGCCGAACCCCCAGGTCCCGGGTAGGGATTCCGCTGAGACGCGCGCATCCAGGCTTAGATCGAGCGGAGCACGCCAGGGAAGGTTTCTGCGAGACCGGTTGTGGTAGTCGTCAAGTTGGGCCAGGCGATACACGCCTGCCTCACCTGGTGGGATTTCCAGATGCCAGCCCGCAGCGTTTGATTGCGCGGACACACCGGCATTTTGGGTCGTGTGGGGGACAAGCTGGATCTGCTTAGGCATTGACCTGCTTTTTTTGTGCTTGTCTCGTTCGGTTAACCAGGTACACACCAAACAAGATGATCATCCCACCCATTAACGAAACCAGCGTAATCGATTCAGCCAGGATCAGCGCAGCGACTATCACCGCCACCAGCGGTTCGATATAAAGAAAGACGCCCACTTGAGAAGCTCGGAGGGCTTGCAAGGCATCGTACCAGGCGATGTAGGCCAGGCCGGAGCAGAAGATTCCCAGGAAGGTTACGCCGAGCCAGCCATTGAAGGTCAGGGCCGGGATTTCCTTCAACCCCGGGCCGCTGAAGAATAGCAGAGAGGTGAACAACCAGCCGAGCGTCATAACGAAGAACATCATGCGCGCTGCCGGATGGGATTGCAGTCCACGCCGCGAGAGAACCGAAAAGACGGCCCAGTTGGGAGCGCTGATCAGGATCAGGAAGTCACCCGGTTCGCCGAAGTGACCGGCAGTCAGGTTCACAAGCTCACCTTTGCTGACCACCAGCAACACTCCGAGGGCAGCCAGCAGGATGCCTGCGCTGCCCGACCAGCCCAGGCTTTCCTTCAAGATCAGCCAGCCAAGCAAGGCCATGAAAATGGGTGTGGTAGCCACGATCCAAGCGGTGGTGGAGGCTTGGGCCGTCACCAACCCGTTGGACTGCAGCCACTGGTGGAAGGTGATGCCCAGGAAGCCCAAAAGGGCAAAATAGCCCCATTCTTCCCGTTTGGGTAGTGCGAATTGCCGCCGGGCAGTGACAGCGGCTCCCAGGATCAGCACCCCCATCGCAAAACGCAGCCAAATCACAGTGACCGGTGAAACATCACGTAAGGCCACTTTGGTGGCAATGAAGGAAGCGCCCCAGACAATCACGGCAAAGGTGGCTTCGAGAAATGGGAGTATATTAGATTTTGACATAAGATTCTTGTACTCCAATGATAACCAATTATAATTCTACGGGTATAATACCGCCTGGAGGATTTAATATTTTATGGAAATTACTTGGTATGGACACTCCTGTTTTCGTCTCAGCGAACGTGGTTTGGCAAGTGTGGTCACGGACCCCTTCGATAACCAGACGATTGGTTATGATTTGCTCAAGCTCAAAGCAGATATCGTGACGGTCAGCCACGACGCTTCCGGGCATAATAATGCCAATGGGGTCAAGGGCAGCTCGCACGTGATCACAGGACCGGGCGAATACGAAATTGGAGGTGTCTTTATTACCGGTGTACAAACCGATGGGCATGGCGATCAAGATAATGGACACCCGCGCAACACGCTCTATGTGTTCGATTATGATGGGCTGACAGTAGCCCACCTGGGCGATTTGCGCCAGGTTCCGACCCAATCGGAGGTCGAAGCTTTGGGCAACCTGAACGTAGCACTCGTCCCGGTAGGCGGCGGCGGTGGCTTGAATGCAGCCAAGGCAGCCGAGGTCATCAGCATGCTGGAACCGAACATCGTTATTCCCATGCATTATGCGACACCCGACACGAAATTACAACTCGACACGCTGGATAAATTCCTTAAGGAAATGGGTTTGGGAGACCAGGAGAAACAAACCTCGCTCAAAGTTACCAAGAGCGGTTTACCAGATGAGACGCATATAATCGTGCTAGACTATCAGCGTGGTTAGGAGCTTTAGTGGCTATTAAAGTATTGATGACCTGGGATATCTCGCCGGATCGCGATCAAGATTATTTCGAGTTCGTAATCGGCGAATTCATCCCGGGCGTTCAGCGCCTGGGCTTTCAAACCGTCGAAGCCTGGGCAACGATATTTGGCGAGTACCCACAAATCCAGGTTGGATTATTGGCCGAAAACATTCCCATGGTAGAGAAGATCCTGGCTTCGTCTGAGTGGAGCCTGCTGCAAGAAAAACTTTTTGGGTACGTGAACAATTTTTCTTATAAGGTGGTGCCTGCCAAGGGGGGCTTCCAGTTCTAGCGGACGGCATTCGGGGCTGTTTCCAGCGTTCAATTGTCATGTCTACAATTGCAGATCGATTGCTCCCCTGGTATCGTCAGCACGGGCGACGATTGCCTTGGCGCGGGCATTCCGACCCATACGTGGTCTGGGTTTCGGAGATTATGCTCCAGCAGACGCGCGTCGAGGCGGTTATTCCATATTTCGAGCGCTGGATGTCGCGTTTTCCGACTCTGGAGATTTTGGCCAATGCCTCTGAACAAGAAGTGCTCAGTGCCTGGGAAGGTTTGGGTTATTACAGCCGAGCTCGCAATCTGCAGCGGGCAGCCAGGCTGGTGGTCGAACAGTACGGCAGCCAGTTGCCGTGTGAGGTAAGTGCGCTACGTAAGCTGCCAGGCATCGGCCGCTACACGGCCGGTGCGATTGCATCGATCGCCTTTGGCTTGGATCAACCTACCCTGGACGGCAACCTGCGGCGCGTTCTGGCGCGTCTGTTCGACGTCAGCCAGGCGGCGGATACACCCGCTGGGGACCGCATTTTATGGGAGTTGGCAGCGGAAAACCTGCCGCATGGACAAGCAGGCGATTACAACCAGGCGCTGATGGATCTGGGCGCGACGGTCTGCCTGCCGAAAAAACCGCATTGCTCTGCCTGCCCGCTGGTGAAAGTATGCCAGGCACGCGCCAGGGGGGTGCAAGAGCAACGTCCGGTGCTCAAACCAAAGCGCAAAGTACCGCATTACGTCCAGGTCGCAGCCGTCATCGTACGCGATGGGCAGGTGCTGATAACCAGGCGTCCGTCTAAGGGCTTGCTGGGTGGGATGTGGGAGTTCCCTAATGGGCGCGTGGAAGGTGAGCCCGCTTTGGAATTGGAGACCGTCATCGAAACGGGATATAACCTGTGGGTTCGCGTGGGCGATCTGCTGGGGATGGTCAAGCACGCTTACACCCACTTCCGGGTGACGGAATATGCCTATCTCTGCGAAGCAATTTCGATAAAGAGGCAAGAAAACCTGGAATGGGTGGAATTCGTTCGGTTGGTGGACTACCCGATGGGTAAAATCGACCGCCAGATCGCCGGGTTGGTGCGTGCAAAATATCTCGGAACGTTATAGAATATTATCAAGATGGAGGAGAAGGATTACGCCCGTGAACGCCAGCGTATGGTCGAGCAGCAGATCGTAAAACGCGGTCTGGCGGATGGGCATTTACTGTCAGCATTCGTGAACGTGCCGCGCCACTGGTTCGTACCGGAAGATTATCGCTACCTGGCATACGACGATGGGCCGCTGCCGATCGGGCACGGACAAACCATTTCCCAGCCGTATATCGTCGCCCTGATGACCAGCTTACTCAATTTGCAAGGAGAAGAACGTGTGCTGGAGGTCGGGACCGGTTCAGGCTACCAGGCGGCGATCCTGGGTTACCTGACCCAGGAAGTGCACACGATCGAATTTGTGCCCGAGCTGGCGCAACAGGCCCGACAGACGATTTGGGAAACGGGATTGCGCAATGTGTTCTGCCATGTGGGAGACGGTTCAGGCGGCTGGCCGCCTGAAGCCCCATATAACGGCATCCTGGTGACGGCTGCGGCTCCAGTTGTTCCACAGGTCCTGCTGGAGCAGCTCACCGAAGCCGGCAAACTGGTACTACCGGTTGGCGGGCGCGGATTGCAAGAACTGGAAGTTTGGGAGCGGGTAGAAAAAGGCTTCACCCATCAGGTGATCAGCGGTGTGTCCTTCGTACCCCTGCGCGGTAAGCACGGTTGGGATGAAGCAAAGTGGTAGAGCAAATTTATCCATTAGAGTCAATTGCCTGGGCCAGCCAGGGTTTCTGTAATTGTTCAAAGCCGCTCCATCCGAAAATGAAAATTTTTCCAATTGAAGTTTTCCTTGTAAGCTATCACCCCTGACCACGCCTGGGAATATACGTATTCTATCGGGCGGTTCTTATCAATTACAAATCACTCGAGAAGGAAGTATTTTATGGGTACCTTAATAAATCCGCAAGATAATCATTCACCCGCTCTTTTAATCACCGCAGACATGGATAAATTCGGAGAGCAACGGGGGTTGGGAATCAGCTCCATTACCTTCAAAATGACTTCGCAAGACAGCCAGGGCATATTCATTATTGAAAACACATTTCGCGAGAAAGGTGGCCCGGCGAAGCACCTACATTACAAACAAGATGAATGGTTTTACGCAGTGGAAGGTGAGTTCATCTTTGAAATTGGAGAGGAAAGGTTTAAATTGCAGCCTGGCGATTTATTGCTTGCGCCACGCAAAGTACCTCACGTGTGGGCGTATGCAGGCGGAACCGGGGGTAGAATCTTGATTGCCTTCTTGCCGGCAGGTAAAATGGAAGCGTTTTTTCGCGAGGTGACCAAAGCCAATGCAATGCCCCCGCAGGATCCCGCATTGTGGCGAGCCCACGATATGGAATTGCTTGGCCCTCCATTAAATGTGGATTAATATACGAATGGCGCTTTCATCGACTTGGCAGACGGAAAATGACAGCCTTCGAACCCGCTGAAATCATACTTCGGGATGTAATCAAAAGCGATCTGGCTGTATTTTTCGAACAACAATTGGACCCCGATGCAACCCGGATAGCCGCTTTTCCTGCCAGAGACCGGGAAGCCTTCACTGCTCACTGGGCGCGGATCCTGGCCGATGAAAGCGTCATCATCAAGACCATCCTGTGGGACGGACAGGTAGCGGGCAATATCGTCAGCTTTGAACAGGATGGCAGGCGAGAAGTCGGCTACTGGCTGGGAAAGGGTTACTGGGGTCGGGGCATTGCCAGCCAGGCACTGTCTGTTTTTCTGGATTATATAAATATCCGCCCTCTTTATGCGCATGTTGCCAAACACAATCTCGCTTCCCTGCGAGTTCTACAGAAGAATGGCTTCACCGTCATTGGCGCATCTGCGGGCATTTCCGAGGTCCAAGAGGGAAAAATCGAGGAATTTGTAATGGAAAAACGCTAAGAATCCAGAGAGAATATTGGAGCGAGCGCTTGTCTATTTAAGACCTTTGCAATACAATGGCCGTGAGAGTTTATGCAAGTCTTGTCAATCCTCAGCTGTATCTGGAGCGTGTCTTGCTTGGTCTGAATTAGGGTGAATTAAATCTAGCTAATTTCCTGGCAAATAATAGGCTTTCCTGCTTGCCCTAAGCGCCGATCGCATATTTATAGGTTGGTCCGGGATTACAATTAGAGCTTACCTTCGTATGATTGTGGGTATTCATTCGTCGAGGTGAAACATGCACGAGACTGATCGAGAAAACCGCAATACAACCCGCCTGCAGGAACTATATCCGGCTTTTCGTGTGCGTGTTGAGGCTGTGCTCAAAGAGTTGGAAGCGCTTGGGTATCGTCCGCGAATTCAGGATGCCTGGCGTTCCCCTTCGGAGCAGATGCAAGCCTTTCGCCTGGGATATTCCCAGGTGCAATATGGTTTTCACAACGTGACCGGTGCGAAAGGGGAGAAAGAGGCGTTGGCTGCAGATATCCTGGATGATGACCGCCCTTTGACCGCCAGCACAGAATACAAGCTGCATTTGGCTGCGGCCGCCGAACAGAACGGGTTAATTACTGGAATCCGTTGGGGACTATCGGATAAGTATATTGAGATTATTAATGAGGCGATCGCCGCGCAGAATTGGCAGGCCCCGACCCATCTGGGTTGGGATCCGATGCATGTGGAAGTCGATGGGATTTCCATCAGGGAGGCTAAAGCCGGGAAACGTCCCCTCATGCCTGGCGAACCCGGCCCGGTTGAACCCACGGTTCCCACCGGGGAGGCTGGTCATACCGACGATAGCGGGAATGCGGGGAGTGAGGAAACAAATCAACCCACGGATGGAGGCACGCCCGCGGCCGGGGGAACGAGTACACCCCCACAAACCTGGACTACCAAGCGGCACTTCAAGGTCGAAGAGACGGATGGTGAGGATGGTGAGGTAGCAGAATACGATCTGGGTAACGCACTGCGCCCCACAACGCTGCTCCCCGTGCCCTATGTATCCCAATTTGGCGCAGGGGCCGATCTTCACAAGAAGGATTGTGGGGCAGCCTGCGCTGTTATGTTATTCAGGGCTTACCAGAATATCGAGATGACGCCGGACGAGTTTTACACTCATTTCAACATTCAGGGCGATCCATACTTGAGTGCTACTCAGATCCAGAACGCCCTGCGCTCAATGGGTTTGCTGACAGAGTTTCATTCAGGTCTGTCGATACAGGACCTGTTCGTTTTACTGGCCTCCAGCAAGCCTACAATCGTGCTGTTACGTTATAAGGTATTTTTTGAGGCGGGACTGACCGAGAATTCCTTTCAGGGTCCGCACTTTTCTGTGGTGGTGGGTATGGATCCGAAGTATATCTACATTCACGATCCGCTGTATACCAACCCCGCCAGCGGTGAGGCGCATCCGTACCCGATCGAGCTCTTCTGGCAGGCCTGGAAGGAAGTTGCCCTTGATACCAGTTTTCCCAACCCGGAGTGTTCGGCGATCATCCCCACCTCGGGTATCGGTTTTCAGGTTGCACGCCGGGTAAAAGTTAACACACCCGTGCTGAATGTGCGTTCTGGACCCGGTCTGAATATGCCGATCGTAGGAAAGGTCCATGCTGGCGACGTGCTCCCTGTTTCGCGCGAGAATGCTGGTTGGGCTGAGATCGGTTTCAATCAGTGGATCTCACTGAGCTACACCGTGGCGGTCCCTTAAACAGAAGCAGACTGGTATTCGGGAAAAGGGTTGCAGCCTTCGAGAAATCCGGCGGAATCCTGGCGTACCTGATTCACGATCCTGGGCGAAGTTGCAAATAGCCTAACTCCAATAAAAACCAAACAGCCCGGCGCTCGCGCCGGGCTGTTTCCACAATTTTTTTGAAATAAGCAGGGTGCCTGGTTTAGGCTTTACTCATGGTGACGAAAACCATTGGTCTGCGCTTGGTCTCATTATAGAGGAAGGAACGCACGGCATCTACGATGACCTTTTCATCGTCCAGACCACCGCCGTTGACCAGCTCTTTAATTCGCTGGCGAATGGCCGGGATCAAATCTCCGGCATCTTCGGATGTGACAAATCCGCGCGTGATAACCTCCGGTTCGTGCAAGGGGCGGTTGGTGAATTTGTCGATCGATAGATCGATCAGGACGATCCCACCGCGGGCCAGTTTCTCACGTTCGCGCATGATGCCCAGGTCGACATCGCCGATGCTGCCGCCTTCCACAAAGACGTAGCCACCGGGGACGCGTTCGGCTAGCTTCAGCTCTCCGCCGGAGAGTTCCACGACCTGTCCGTTCTCGGCCACGACGATGTTTTCTGCGGGGATGCCAAGCTCGCGCGCCATTGCAGCGTGACGCTTCAACTGCCGCAGTTCCCCATGGATCGGCAGGAAGTGTTTGGGGCGCACCAGGTTGATCAACAGCTTCTGTTCTTCCTGGCTGGCGTGTCCGGAGACGTGCACCGGAGCAATCGCATCGTAGATAACCTCCGCGCCACGGCGGAAGAGCCGGTTGATGGTGCGACTGATGGGCTCCTCGTTGCCGGGGATTGGGTGGGATGACAAGACGACCGTGTCGCCTGCATGCACGTCGAACTGGCGGTTTGTCCCCGTGGACAGCCGCCCGATGATCGAAGAAGGTTCACCCTGCGAACCGGTGCACATCAGTACCACTTCCTCGGCTGGCAGGTTGAGCGCCTGGTCGATCGGGATCAGCACATCATCCGGAACAGAGAGATAACCCAGCTTGCGGGCCATTTTAGCATTATCCACCATGCTGGTGCCGGCAAAGGCCAGCTTGCGATTGGTTATGACGCACGTGTCGGCAACTTGCTGCATGCGCGAAATCAGGGATGCAAAGGAAGCGATGATCACCCGTCCCGGGGCATGTTCGAAGACATCGCGCAAAGCCGGACCGATGACCATTTCAGAAGGCGTCCAGCCGGGACGTTCGGCGTTGGTTGAGTCAGAGAGCAACAGATCAACGCCGCGCTGGGAGAATTCAGCCAGTTTCGCGTAATCAGTCGGCCAGCCGTCCACAGGGGTATGGTCGAACTTGAAGTCGCTCATGTGGACCACAAGTCCGGCCGGCGTGGTGATTCCCAGTCCAACCGCATCCGGGATCGAATGGCAGACATGGAAAAATTCGACCTCGAACGGGCCGATTTGGACTTTCTCGCCAGCCTGCACGGTGCGCAGATCGGCTTTGTTCAACATGCCGTTGCGCGAGAGTTTGACTTCGATCAAGCCGCGCGTCAGAGGCGTGGCAAAGATCGGAGCTGGTGCGCTGCCCAAAATGTGGTGGATCGCACCGATGTGGTCCTCGTGTCCGTGGGTGATGACGATGCCGCGTATGCGGTCCGTCTTGTCAAGCAGGTATTCATAGTCTGGGATGATGTAATCGATCCCTAACATGTCATTTTCGGGGAACATGAGTCCGGCGTCAACCAGCATAATATTATTGCCGTATTCGTAAGCCATCATGTTCTTACCGACTTCCCCGAGACCCCCCAGGGGAACTAGTCTTAATTTTGCATTTTTACTCATTGTGTTAATTTTTTCCTTATAGTTAAAATATTATTTCAACCGCCTGTATAATCCCAAGGGATGGCGGATTCAGTCGATATATAGAAAAACACCCCTGCCAAATATCCTGCCGGGGATTTTACGTACTTTCTTGTTTTCACAACAAAACTGCCTCTGGGGCAGTGAAAGTCAACATCCGACCTAAAGAGTATAGCAGTCTAATGATGATTTGTCAAAGCCAATTCTTACCCTGCCAAGGACCGGACACAGTTTGCGACCCTCATTTTGGAAGGTTGAAGTTTATTTCTCGCGGCGCAGCAGCTTTTGCCGTTCCGATTGAAGATTGTAATTCAGCCGGCGCTGCTCGATTTGTTTCTTCAGCCGGCAGCATTCTTCCTGATCTGTGCAGGTTGCCAGCTTCTCTTCCAACGCGTCAATTTCTTTACGCAGCTCTACCTCGACCGGCAGAATGCCTGCGTTCTTCAAAATTGAATGCGCCAGGCGCGTTTCTTCGGGTGTCTCAAAATAAGCGCTCAGGTCGATCCGTTTGCCTTTATTGGACAAATTATCGAACTCACCGTGCTGGGTGGCCTCTTTAATGATCGACTCGACGATTTTGTCAAACCTCACAAGGTCGCTCCTGACAGTGAATTTACAAGGAATTTACAGGGCCTTCTCATCTTCGTTACAGCATGCTGCTATAAACGGGATTATACCTGAACCTCAAAAGGGCCCATATGTATTCAATCAAACGCACGGACCACCTGCTCGCCCTGAGCCTCAGCTTACTTGCGCTGATGGTTTATAGCTTGACCCTGACACCCAGCTTGTCTTTTCTTAGCCCGGATGGCAGCGAACTGGCCACCATTCCCTACGTGCTGGGATTGGCGCACGCGCCCGGTTATCCGCTATACACCTGGTTGGGGTACCTGTTCAGTCACTTGCTGCCATTGGGAGACGTGGCCTATCGTATCAATCTGATGTCAGCTGTGTTAGGCGCATTGGCTTGCGGTGGTGTCTACCTGGTCGCCATGCGCCTGCTGGCTGAGAAACCCTCCGTCAACTGGCGCAGGAGTGTTTCTGCCTTGAGCGCACTCCTCCTGGCCTTTTCGCTAACCTTCTGGTCGCAGGCGCTGATTGCTGAGGTCTACGCTGCCAATGCTTTCATGATCGGCCTGACGGTGCTGATGCTCCTGCGCTGGGAACGTACGCGTCGGCTTTTCGACTTCTTTGTGTTTGCCCTGTCCTTTGGTTTATCCCTGGGGACTCACATCTCTGACCTCGGCTTCGCCCCGGCTTTTGTGGTCTTTACCTTACTGGTCATCTTCGATACCTCGCTGACACCCAGGCATCACCTCGAGTCGCTGGTCGGCGTGACCCTGGTTGGGCTGCTCGGTTTTGCTTTAGGCGCAGCCCAGTTCGCCTGGCTGCCTTTGCGCGCCGGTACACTCAATGATCGCGCTATGCTGCGCGACGCACCGACTACTCTGAGCGGTCTGTACAATTACACCCTGGGCGCATTTCCCCAATTTAAATTTGCTTTCCCGTTAACCGCCATCCCCGATCGCCTGGTGATTTATCTCGACTTATTACGCCAGCAGTTCGGGCTGGTCGGCATTGCACTGGGCCTTCTGGGTCTGTGTGCGCTGCTCTTCCGCCGCCCGCGTCATTTCTTTCTGCTGGTCGGAATGTACCTGGTGCATGTCTGGTTCTTTATCCAATACCGCGCCTTCGACCTGGAAGTTTTCTTTATTCCGGCGCATATCCTCTGGGCGCTCTTCATGGCCTTTGGCTTGCTGGAGGTTCTGATCGGATTGAGAACGCTTTGGCACTGGAGGCTTGCACCGCGGCAGAAGTCTTTGTCGCCTGCCTTGAGTCTGATGCTGTGCGCCGCCTTGCTGACCCCCAGCCTGATTCCGTTGTCCGGCAACTGGTCCGCTAATAACTTTTCGCAGGATACCGCCATCGACGATTTTTACGCCAACCTGTGGCAGGTGCTGCCCAAAGACGCGGCTTTGGTCACGCGGGGCGGCGTCTTTGGCTACGATGCCTTCTACTGGCAGTACGTCTATGCGACGCGTCCAGATGTGCTGCTGCCGATGCTGCCGGGGCCAAATCCCACACCTGAGGCCTTGAGCGGACGTGATCTGTACGCCACCACCCAGGCGGTGAACGGAAATCGCGGTCCCGGTGCGCTGCCAAATGGTTTGCTCAACCAGGACATGTGGCAGGTGCCGGTGCTGATTGGTGAACAGCCGGAAGGCCAATCCGGGAAGCGTGAGTCGCTGGTGTTGTATCACCTGACCTCCGAGCCACCGCAGTTGGTTGTGACCGACCCGCAGCCGCAGATTCCGCTTGACCTGGATCTCGGTTCGATGCAACTGATCGGGCTGGATCTTTCATCCACAAGAGTTGAGTCGGGTTCAGCGCTGCAGATCCGGATGTATTGGAAGCGAACCGGCTCGGGGACCCTGCGCGTGGAACTCGGCCTGGATGGACAAGGGCTCGAACAGCATGAAGTCGGCTTTGGTTTATTGGAACGCTACACACAGGAAGTTGGTTTGCAGCCCGGGCAGGTGGTGGCCGACCAGTACTGGCTGGTCATCCCATCCACCGCTGAAGTTGGTGTGCAAACCCTGACGATCCGGCCTGCAGATTTGCGTGGTGGAGGCGGCCAGGCGCTGCCTCTGGCGCAGCTCGACATTATCAACGAAATAGGAACGGTGCAACGATGGTTACAAATCGCTCAAACTGGATCTTGATTACCGCGGGCGGCCTGGTGCTGGTGTTGATGCTGGTCACGGCTGCTTTCGCTCTGGGTGTTTACGTCGGCGAGCATGGCTGGACGCGCGACGGCCTGCAGTACGCCGGTGGTGCGCCAGCCGCAGGTCCGGGACAACAGAACCGCCCCGCAGCCGGGAGCGGCATTCCTCAAAACGGCCAACCGCTACAGGGCGGACCTGGGCAGGCGCCAGCCGGTTTGCCCCCTGGACGGCCTCAGGTAAGCGGACGTGTTCTCACCCTTTCCACCAGCCAGGTCGAACTGGCCACGCCTGACGGACGGCGCAGTGTGACCCTGGTGCAGAGCACGCGCATCCAGGATGAACAGGGGAATAGGCTGGCATTAAACGACCTGAAATCCGGCGATTTCCTGGCAGTATTCGGGACCTTCGTCCAGGGTGACGGCGGCCTGCTGCGGGCCGATCTGCTGATCAGGCTGCCGCCTAGATGACCTCTAGCCTGCGGTGTTACAATCAGAGCGAACGACACCGGAGGTTTCATGGATCAAGCGCGATTACGCGCCCGTTATCGGCGCATTATGACATTCTTTGCACGCGCTACTGCCAGTTTCATCTTCTGGGAGATCGCCCTGCCGCGGCTTGGCCTGCGTTTCCTGAGCCGCCGCACGCGTGCGCGGCGTTATCACCAAATCGCAGCTCGTTTTCGCTCCCTGGCCATCCAAATGGGTGGTGTGATGATCAAGGTTGGGCAGTTCCTGTCCGCGCGCTTGGACGTGCTTCCGCCCGAGATCACGGACGAGTTATCCGGCCTGCAGGACGAGGTCCCACCGGAGAATTTTGACGAGATTCGTCGACTGGCCGAAGCCGAACTGGGTGGTCCGCTGGATGAAAAATTCGAATCGTTCGAATCTACGCCTCTGGCGGCTGCCTCGTTGGGACAGGTGCATCGCGCCCGGCTGAAGGCTGAGACGCCTGAAGCGGGCGAATTCCGCGAAGTGGTCATGAAGGTGCAGCGTCCACACATCGACCAGTTGATCGAGGTCGACCTGTCTGCCCTGCGGCGTTTTGGCGGCTGGCTGGAGCATTACGAGCCGATCCGCAAACGGGTGGACGTGAAGGCCCTGATCGAGGAGTTTGCCGGCACAATCCACGAGGAAATCGATTACCTGTCCGAAGGCCAGAACGCCGAGACCTTCGCAGCAAACTTTGCCGACAGCCGGCGTGTGCACGTACCACGCGTAGTTTGGGAATTGACGACCAAGCGCGTGTTGACCCTTGAAAATGTCTATGCCATCAAGATCACCGATTACGACGCCATCACTGCCGCTGGGATCGATCGCGGCGAAGTGGCGCGTGAATTGTTGGATACTTACCTGCAGCAGATCTTCGAGGATGGCTTCTTCCATGCCGACCCGCATCCTGGCAACCTGTTTGTCACGCCAGCAGCGGACTCAGCGGCTGAGGGAAAGCCGGGCTGGCAGCTGACCTTTGTGGATTTTGGCATGGTCGGCCGCGTTCCGGACAATGTCCGCGAGGGTCTGCGGGATATGTTGATTGGCGTTGGCACGCAGGACCCCTCCCGCCTGGTGCAATCCTACCAGACGCTGGGTGTGCTCCTGCCGAGTGCGGATTTGCAATTGATCGAACAAGCTGAAGCCCAGGTCTTTGCGCGTTTCTGGGGCAAGAGTATGAAGGAGCTGCGCCAGGTCAGCCATGCTGAAATGCAGCAGTTTGCCATGCAATTTCGCGATTTGATGTACGAGATGCCCTTCCAGGTACCGCATGACCTGCTGATGCTGGGCCGGACCGTGGCCATCCTGTCCGGTATGTGCACCGGTCTGGACGTGGATTTCAATTTATGGGACCAGCTTGCACCATATGCCCAGAAACTGATCGCTGAAGAAACAAGTTCCAATTGGGAAGTCTGGCTGGATGAACTGGGAAAGCTCGTTCAAACGCTAATTGCTTTGCCGGGTCAGGCCGGCCGCGTCATGGCCCAGATCGAGCGCGGTGACTTGCGTGTGCAGGCACCCCTGGTGACGCGCGAAATGCAATATCTGGAACGGGCGATCAATCGCCTCACTCTGGCGCTGATCTTTATCGGTCTGTTAGTGGGCGGGATTGTTTTGTACACCAGCGGAGCTGTGTTGATGGGCGAGGTCTTTCTGGCAGCCTCCTTGTTAACCCTTGCGTGGACGTTCTTCGTCCCCAGACGCCGTTTCTGATGAATCAAACTGCCCCGCCGGCCGGCGGGGCAGTCCATTTAAGTGGTAGAAGCTCAGCTTCGCTTTGTTTTTTCTTCCATGTGTTCCAACGCGGAGTCGATCATACCGCGCCAGGCCATCAGCATTTCTTTGCGTGCCTGACGGCGATGTTCCACAAATTCAGGCGGGAAGAACACCTCGAAGCTTTTCCGCATCTCTTCGCGGGCTTTGCGGTAATGTTCGCGAGATTCCTCCGGTATGCGCCCTTCAAATGGTTTTTTGCGAGTGGTAGTTTTTTCAGCCATGGCTACCTCACTTTCTAATTCTAATTATAACGCGAATGTCACTGCCCGACATTAAGGTCCGCTAATCTGGCATCGACAGGCCGCCGGTCCGCTCCAGCCAATCTGCGATGCGTTCGACTGCCCCAGGGATGTCGTTGTCCGAGATATCGAGCCTCAAGGCTGGCAGCCTGGAGGTCGCGACCAGTTCACTCATCAATTCCTGCTCACGGACGAAAGCGCTCAGGTCATCGTATTGCTGTGGGTTGCCGGAAATCTGCAACCTTTCTTCGCGCGCGGTTTTAAATGAATCGGGACTGCGGGTGCAATAGACCAGCCGAAAGTTGAGTGGCAGCAGGCGCTGTTCCAGCCAGCTGAAGTCGTAGCGCTTGCCGTAAGTCCGGATCTGGTAGGCCTGGGTCGAAATATGGAAACGGTCCACGATCCATGAGTAGTACTTTTGCAGTTCGAACATGCGCGCCCAGGTGGCATAGGTTTCCATCGCCAGGGCTTCTTCCTGCGGTTCGAAGTTGATCGGTCCGCGCCCCCAGGGGAAGTTGGTGAAACTGCACCATTCAGCGGAGATCAATGGCGAGTGGTAACGGTATTTGCGCGGGCCGACCACGCGCGGGTGCCGGTTGAGTTCGAAGGCGATCTCGGTCTTGAAGGTCAGGCGCGTGCCTTCCAGGATGACTTTGGGGGTAAGTTTGCTGCCCATGCGCTCATTGTATCCGCTTTGCGCGGGCTTCTTGGGGTCGATCATGCAAATCGGGGATGCTCAGAATCGGAGGTCGGGGAGATTTTGGATTTGGTGTTAAACAATTTGGACTGATATTGTATAATTTAGGCATTGATTGTTTTGTTTGAGAGGAGAATACATATGAAGAATGCGGCCGCAATGCGAAAAATCGGGTGGTTGTGTTTCAGCCTGGGCTGGATCCCCTTTATCGGTATCTTTATCGGTATGATGGGCATGCCGAATGGTAGTTATGACTGGGTGGAGCTACCGGTCATTGCGCGCTACTCGATGGTTGGAACCGGGGTTATGTTTGGCCTGGCAATGCTTCTGCTTTTCGGTTCTTATCTTTTTGGTGCCGCACTTTCCCAGGAGGTTCTCAAAAACGGACAACTGGCTGAAGCCACAATTGTGAATATACGTGATACCGGTACAACCATCAACCAGAATCCGGTCGTTCATCTGGAGCTCGAGGTTCACCCGCACGACCTGACTCCGAATTTCCAAGCCGAAACAGAATTGATGGTCTCCCGGTTAGAAATACCGCAGATCCAGCCTGGTGCAGTGGTAAATGTCCGTTATGACCCGGAGAGCAAAGAGGTGGCGCTGGTTCGCGAATAGGCTGCTTCGCGGTTGGCGGCCTCCCGCTCAGGAATTCGTTTCATTTGGCACTTAATTGACTTTGAGGGTCAGCTTAGGTAAACTCATTTTATGGATATTGACTTAGAACTCTACCGGCGTGAGGTGGTTGTTTCTTCCGAGCCGCTCGTGCGGCTGTCGGCAATCGATATCTCGCCGGACCGGCCGCAGCGGACCTTTGTTTTTGTGCACGGCTTTGGGGGACAGGCAGCCCAATGGCAGTACCAACTGCGTAATTTCTCGGTCAATAACCGCGTCATCGCCATCGATCTACGCGGCCATGGTCGCTCGGACAAGCCGGCCGGCAACTACGATATGCCGTCCCTGCAGGTTGATCTGAAAGCGGTGTTGGAATTGTTGAAAGTTGAAGGACCAATCGTTTTGGTCGGCCATTCTTTTGGCGGCGCGTTGGCAACCGAATATGCGCTGGCGCATCCCGAACAAATCGAAGGGTTGGTATTGATCGCCACAGCTGGGGAATTCCGCCTCAACTGGCTGTATCGTCTGGGACTGCATCTGCCTAACTGGATCTTGCGAATTGCCGGATTGTTCACGCGCAAATGGCTCTCGGCTCCGCCCCGCGTGCTCAAACCATTTTATCTCAACAACCTGTCTGATTGGAAGGGCTGGGACAAGTTCCGCGCATTGCAGGTGCCGACACTGGTTATCCGCGGCCACCGCGACCTGGTCTTTGAGCAGCCTCTGTTCGAGGAAGTCACTCGATCCATCCCGGCGGCAGAGGACGCTGACATCGGTGTTTCGGGGCACATGGTCATGCTCGAACGGCGCGAAGCGGTAAACCGTGCCATCGAGCGTTTCCTGGGCGGGGAAGGGCAGCGCTCCTGGCGGGATGACGCGCAGGTCACCCAAAGCACAGGACGGGATTCCTTGCGCCGCGAACGTCCGTGGCTGGTGCATTACGAAGCTGGCGTGCCTTACACCATCGGCATCCCACACATCCCGTTGCAGCAAATGCTGCGTTCGGCTGTACGCCGTTTTCCGACCCAGGCTGCCATTATCTTTGAAGGGCAGCGCTTATCTTACAGACGGTTGAACCACGAGGTCAATCGCTTTGCCAACGCACTTTTAGGCCTGGGATTAGGCAAAGGCGCACGTGTGATCTTATTGCTGCCCAATCTGCCGCAAATGGTGATCGGCTTCTTCGGGACGCTTAAAGCCGGCGGGGTGGCGGTCTTCATCCCGCCAGTGACCGACCCCGAGGAACTTATCCGCCAGGTCAGGCAGGTCGAAGCCAGCGTCCTGGTCACGCTCTCGACCTCGGTCGGTCTGGCACGCCAGATCCAGTCCAGCACCAGTCTGCCGTTCATCGTGCTGACCAACCCGACGGATTATCTTTCCTTTTCCAGGCGTCTGCTTTCACGCTGGCATCAGCGTGGCATGTCCCTGCCGGGCGCGATCCGCTTCCGGCGCTGGCTTGCCGGCCACAAACCGACTTCGCCCACCGTCGCGGTCAGTCCGGATGACCTGGCAGCGATTATCTATACCGGCGGGACGACCGCCCAGGCCAAAGGGGTGATGCTCTCGCACCGCAACCTGGTGTCCAATGCCCTGCAAACCCGCCACTGGATGCCGGATGCGCAGGAAGGCCGAGAACGATTCTTGTGTGTCCTGCCGTTTTCGCATAGTTACGGCCTGACTGCTGCGCTTAACGTGCCGATTACGCTGGGAGCTACGCTGATTTTAAGACCCCAGTTCCAAACCCTGGATGTTCTCAAAAGCATCAGGAGATATCGTCCGACTATTTTCCCCGGTGTGCCCAACATGTACGTTGCGATCAACAGCTTTCGCGGAGTGCGAAAATACGGCATCCAGTCGATCAAGGCCTGTATCAGCGGCTCGGCTCCGCTGCCGATCGAAGTACAGGAAGCCTTCGAGAAGTTGACCAGGGGCAGCCTGGTCGAGGGGTACGGCCTGACCGAAGCTTCTCCGGTCACGCACGCCAACCCGCTCAACGGTAACCGGAAAGTGGGTACGATCGGCGTCCCACTGCCTTCGACCGAAGCGGCAGTGATCGATCTGGTGCGCGGACGTAAGGAAGTCGACGCCGGACAGATCGGTGAACTGGCTGTGCGTGGCCCGCAGGTGATGCTGGGGTATTGGAAGAATTCGAAGGCCGCCCGCCAGGTGCTGACCGATGATGGCTGGCTGTTGACCGGCGATGTGGCTCAGATGGATGCCGATGGGTACTTCCGCATCATTGCCCGCAAGGCGGACATGTGGTATCCTGCCCGTCCAGGTAAGCCCGCCTTCCCACGCGACGTCGAAGAGGTAATCTATGAAGTGCCGCAGGTCAAGGAAGTGGCCGTGGTGGCCATAGCCGGGCAGCCGATTGCCTTTGTCATTTCTGGCAAGGAGCGTCCAACGCCCGAGGCGATCATTGCCTACTGCAAGCGCCGACTGCCACCGACGCTTGTCCCGCGCCTGGTGATTATGGTAGATGATTTCCCGCGCACCTTCATTGGGAAGGTGTTGCGGCGTGAACTGGCCAAAAGGTATGAACAGCATTTTGCAGCGTAAGAACGAACGGACTTCCGTTCCCACAAAAACAAACTACATCCAACACGGCGAAGGTGCGCCGGTCATTTTGATCCACGGCCTGGCCGCTTCGCTGCACGATTGGGATTTCCTGGCTCCTGACCTGGCTGAGGCGGGCTACGCAGCTTATGCCCTCGACCTGCTCGGTCACGGCGAGAGCGCCAAGCCGCAGGCACGCACTTATCGCATCGATTGGATGATCGAGCATTTGGAGCATTGGATCGAACTCATTGGATCTCAACCGGCCGCTGGTGCTGGTCAGCCATTCGCTGGGCGGATACTTGTCTCTGGCCTATGCCCAGCGCCATCCCGAGCGGACGCGGGCGCAGGTGCTGGTTGACCCGTTTTACAGCGTCGATCAACTTCCGTCCCTGCTGCGCCTGACCTATCGCAAACCTGTCGTGCGGACGGCGGTCATCGCGCACACACCCGAATGGCTGTTCCGCGTGCTGGTGGATATGAGCAGCATTTCCCTGGGTCGTTCGGGCGGGTCGCTGTATTCACTTTCTGAAGAGGTGCGTGTACAGACGGCACTGGATTACAAGCGGACTGCGCCCGGTGCGTTTAGCCTGCCAGGCAACTGTCCCGATCTGACTCCATCCCTGAGTCAGGTAAAGATGCCGACCCTGGTCGTCTGGGGTGAGCACGACCAGACCTTGGCGCCAAAATCATTCGAGAAACTGGTCAAGGCTCTTCCGCAGGCCACGAGCCAAACTTTTCCTGGCGGGCACGTCCCGCACCAGGTTTACCCTGAGCGCTTCAACCGACTATTGCTGGAATTCCTGGGCGGGCTTTGATTCCCTTCCAAACGGCTGCCGGTCAAGGGGGAATTGCTGGCAATGCTGACCACGGAGGGTTGTCCTCCCCCCTAAAAATGTCCGGTGGGGAAATTTTAAGATAAATCACCCATCTTGCCTCTTGTGCTGACTTTGTAAATGTGCTAAAATCGAATACAAGCTGACCATATATATGGGTAAAAGGATTCAATACCCCAATATATGGCGGCTACATTTGTTCTAGTTGCGGAGCGTCCCACATATGCGGTGTCCTTATTGCCAGAATGACGACTCGAAAGTGATCGATACCTCCCACGACAGCCACGGGAATATCCGTCGGCGCCGGGAATGCCTGAAATGCGGACAGCGGTTCAGCAGCTACGAGCGGCCAATTATGGCCACCCCGCTGATCATCAAGCAGGATGGGACGCGCGAGGAATTCGACCATGAAAAACTGGCGCGCGGCATCCGCATTTCATGCGCCAAACGCCCGGTCTCGGCAGCCGACATCGATCGCCTGATCGGCCAGGTAGAGGCCGAGTTGCAGAAAATGGGAAAGGCTGAAGTCTCGTCACGTGTGGTGGGGGATTTAGTGATCAACGGCCTGAAAGAAATGGACCAGATCGCCTACATTCGTTATGCAATTGTCTACCTGCGCCTGGATGATCTACACGCCCTGCGGAACGAAATCGACCAACTTTTAAATTCATAACAACTTTAGAAGCAAGGAGAATGCCATGGTGACCAATGCTGCTGCGTCAACCAAATCCGGGCTATTGCCCACGCCCCCCATGCCCAGGGGATTGCCAAATGCCGATCTGACCGAAAACGCCCGCCAGGTGCTTGTGCGCCGCTACGTGCGCCGCGGCGACGACGGCCAGCCGGTCGAGACGGTCGAAGAGATGTTTTGGCGGGTAGCATATCATGTGGCGAAGGCCGAAGAAGCCTGGGATGCGGACGTGACGGAACGCGCGCGCGAATTCTACTTGCTCCTGACCAGCAAGAAATTTTTCCCCAATTCTCCCACCTTCACCGGGGCGGGCACGCCGCTGGGACAGCTGGCTGCCTGTTTTGTGCTGCCGGTCACCGATGACATGGGCCGCGACAGCGCCGGTATCTTCCAAACCCTGCGCGACGCCGCCCTGATCCAGCAGACCGGTGGCGGGAACGGTTTTTCCTTCTCGCGCCTGCGGCCCAAGGGGGCGCTGGTCAAATCGTCGGCCGGGCAGGCTACGGGTCCGGTGGGCTTCCTGCGCGTTTACGACCACGCCTTCGGAGAGATCGCCCAGGGCGGCACGCGCCGCGGAGCCAATATGGGCGTATTGCGTGTCGATCATCCCGACATCGAAGATTTCATCGCCTGCAAGACCAACGAGAACCAGATCACCAACTTTAATATTTCGGTCGGTATCACAGACATGTTTATGCAGGCTGTACGCGACGACAAGGACTGGGAACTGCGCTTCCCGGATGTCTCCTCGCCCAAATACCGTGAATCCGGCAAGGGCACGCTGGAACAGGCCGAGACGGCCGGGGTTCCGATCCGCACTTTTGGCAAGATAAAAGCGCGCGCGTTGTTCCAGAAGATCGTGGCCCAGGCACATCATAACGGCGAACCGGGCATGCTCTTCCTGGACGCTGCCAACCGATCCAACCCGGTACCGCACCTGTACCCGCTCGAGTCAACCAACCCGTGCGGCGAGCAGTGGCTCGGCCCGTACGAGAACTGCTGCCTGGGCTCGGTCAATTTGAATGAACACTGCGCCCCGGACGGCCAGGTCGACTGGGAAGCCCTGCGTCAGAGCGTGGAACTGGCGACGCGCTTCCTGGACGACGTGGTCGAGGTCAACGCTTACGTGCCGGCGGTGCCACAGCTCAAGGAAGCCGCATTCCGTGCACGCCGCATCGGTCTGGGTGTGATGGGCCTGGCTGATTTGATGTACCACGCCGGTGTACGTTACGGTTCGGAGCAGGGTCAGGAATTCGGCGCGCAGGTGATGGAGTTCTTGCGCTATCACGCCATGCGCACCAGCATCCAGCTGGCCGAAGAGCGCGGACCCTTCCCGGCCATCCAGGGGAGTATCTACGACATGGACGATTTGAAATGGCAGGCGCCGCAGCCATTGAGTCCCTACCGGCATGACTGGGGACGACCCGCGATCCAGTGGGAGGCGATCGAGAGTGGCATCCGTAAGCACGGAATTCGCAACGCTGCACAAACCACCGTCGCGCCGACCGGGACGATTGCCACGGTTGCCGGCTGTGAGGGCTACGGCTGCGAGCCGGTTTTCGCGCTGGCTTACGTCCGCCACGTCAACGACAAGGGAGTCGACCTGCAGCTGACCTATGCCAGCCCGCGCTTCGAAGGGGCGCTCAAGCAGGCCGGGCTGGGTGAGGAAAAACGCCAGGAGCTGATCGAACAGGTCATGCGCGAGGGCAGCTGCCAGCACTTATCCGAAGTGCCGCAGGAGATCCGGGAGGTCTGCGTGGTCTCGGCTGACATCTCAGCCGAGGAGCACGTGCGCATGCAGGCCGCATTGCAAGCCTTTGTGGACAATTCGCTCTCCAAGACGATCAACTTCCCGGGGGAAGCCACCGAGGAGGACGTAGCCCAGGCTTACATGCTGGCCTGGGAACTGGGCTGCAAGGGCATCACGGTCTATGTGACCGGTTCTCGAGAGAAGGTGGTGCTTGAGACCCAGGCCACCGCTGAGAAGAAGCTGGAGCCATCCGTTTCAGGCAGGCCGGCCGCGTCCGAACCGGCCATTTGGCATCAGACCAAGAAACCGCGCCCGCGTGCGCTGCAAGGCTCGACCTTTAACGTGGACACACCGGTCGGCAAGGCCTTCGTGACGGTCAATGAGAACGGCGGCGAGCAGCCCTTCGAGGTCTTCATCAACACCGCCAAGGCCGGTTCCGAGACTGCCGCCGTCTCGGAAGCCATTGGACGGCTGATCTCCTACATCCTGCGCCTGGCCTCACCGATCGTCCCGCTGGACCGCATGCGTGAGATCGTCCGCCAGCTTTCGGGGATCGGCGGCGGGCGCTCGCTGGGCTTCGGCCCCAACCGCGTGCGCTCCCTGCCGGACGGCGTCGGCAAGGTGCTGGACGAGTACCTGCGCGAGCGCGAAGGGCTGCCAAAAGAACCGGCGGCCGAGAAAGCCAATGGCAACGGCGGACACACGCTCGAAGACGAAATGGCCGCCAGCCAGCCGGCGCTCAGGATCGGTGACCTGTGCCCGGAGTGCGGCGAGGCGGCGGTGGTCAACGAGGAGGGCTGCCGCAAGTGCTATGCCTGCGGGTATAGTGAGTGTTAGGCTTTCAAATTTCGAGGTTTTTCAAGGCGCAAAGTTCAAAGAACTCTTTATGAACAGGATTGCAAAACTTCTGCATAAATCCTCCATACTTGGCTGGTATGATATCTCCGATGGAGAACCTTAAATGAAGAAAACGATTGCAATCATGTTCGTGCTCGTCCTGGGGATTTCAGCCTGCGCTCCCTCAGGCACGACCCAACGCCGGACCTTTAACGGCACACCCCGCACTTCACCTGCTGCCGGCCAATCCCCCAATCCGTTCCCGGCCAGCGCAACCCCAACCGCTACAGCCTCCCCCACGCCGCTCCCCCCCGCACAGACAGCCACGCCTGAGCCGAGCGACACGCCTTCCACCGGACTCTACCCCGAGGTGACCCTGGCACAGGATACCCTCTGCCGCAGCGGTCCGGGAAAAGGCTACAACGTTTTTGAAAGGCTGACGGCCGGGAAGACTTTTGGCGCTTACGGGCGCAATGAAGATGCCACCTGGCTGGTCTTGCAAAAAAATACGGGTGTGGTCAGCACCTGCTGGGTGCAGGCCAGCGCCTTTGAAGAGTTTGGCGATGCCAGCTCCCTGCGCCAGGTCTGGTACCAACCACTACCGGCAGCTCCGCTGGGCTTTACCGCCAGCGGCAACGCCTGTGGCAAGGATAACTTGTGGCTGTACTGGACTCCCATGGCCGGGGTCGGTTACCACCTGTACCGCGATGGCAAGCCGCTGGCTACGCTCTACGGTAGCAAATACCGCGACCTGAACACGCCGCGTTTTAAAAAACCGACGGCCGTGTTGTATGAGATCGAAGCTTACAACGCCTCCGGCGTTTCCGAGCGGGTCTCCATTAGCGTCACTTTGTGTGACTGAAAGCGGTTGATCCAGGGTAGCAACGCATAGAGGAGCACACATGGCAAAACTGATCCCGGCGGCTGAGCGCGTGGAGCGTGCGCGGGCGTTGATCCAAAGCGCACGCGAATTTCCGGTCCCGCCGGAAAATGGGCGGCAAGATTTTTCTTACATTGCCCAAGTCAAGGACCGGCTGCGCCAGGCGCGCGACCTGGTCAAGTTCATTCCCATGACAGCCGGCGTCTCAGCCGAAATTAAAGCGGAAGTCAAGCTTTTATTTGACGAAATTGAGCGTGCCCAGCAAGAAATCTTGCATCCGGATGCCTGAAGCCTGTTCGTGCGTTCAGCCTTCGTCAAGTTTGGACGACCAAATATAGATTATTTCCATCGTATCTCTCCGTAATCAGCGGTGTTTTTATGAATGGAACAATTTCCAAATCCATCATAGAAAAGGAGAGTGTAGAATGGACAATTCAATCTGGAAGTGGGTTTATTTGGTCGGTGCCGCAGTAGCTGGCCTGGCAGGTATGTTCTCGTTCGCGAACGATTACCTAACCTGGGTGCTAATGATCGTGGCTGTCCTGGTCGGTCTCTTTTTCATGGACTCGGGTGACGTCGTGAACTTTGGCATCCGCTTTTTGCTGCTGGCCGCCACCGCTGCCTCGCTCGGCAGCTTTATCGCGGTCGGCCCCTACATTGCCGGTTTCTTCACCGGCGTGGTGGGTTTCCTCGCCCCGGTCGGCTTGACCATGTTGGTCATGTTTGGCTGGAAGAAATACTTTGGCAAGCTGTAAGGCCAAGTATGTAGAAACGAGCCGCCCGATTTCGGGCGGCTCGTTTGGTGCGAGGCGCGAATGCCACGCCTAAATTGCTTCAGTGCGTTTCGAAGCGGAAACGCTCGAATACAAACCGGAAGTTTTTGATAATCTGTTTTTTCGATAACCCCATTTTTCTTAAGGAATATTTGTGTTGGCTTCGGAAGGAACGCTCGCGCTGGCTTTCCTGCTCCAGGATCCTTTCGAAAGCCCTGTCCATCTCGAAGCCAAAAGTTCGATAGACATCCGAAATAATCCCTTTCGGGTCCTGCACCAGATCTTC
This sequence comes from uncultured Chloroflexia bacterium, assembly GCA_963790075.1. Taxonomy (GTDB): domain Bacteria; phylum Chloroflexota; class Anaerolineae; order Anaerolineales; family Villigracilaceae; genus CAYOUV01. The sequence goes on along the minus strand of CAWBNG010000003.1, from coordinate 314,546 downwards.
GTAGCGCAGGATGCTGTAGCTGTCGGGTGGTGCCGAAGCGAAGCGTTCCAGCGGGTAGGCGTACCATTCATGGGCCAGTTCAAGCATGTAATCCTTATACAGGTAGCTTTCCTGTGAGTCGCTGAACTGCTTCCACTGGAATGACATCCAGCTGATGATGGACGGCACCGTTTCCAGCGGATTGCGCACCAGGTAGATGATCTTGGCGTCCGGGAAGAATTCGTATAGCGAACCAACCTTGGCGCTGAAAGTCGGATTCTTGGACAGAAATTTCTTGTCGCTGTTGCGGGCGAACAGGTGCCGGCGCAGACAGCTGCGATAAAAGCGCATGATCTTTCTACGCTCGCGCAGGGGGACTTGTTTGTCGAAGTAGGCATATCTTCGCACCAGGTCCGGGTGGGGGAAGAAGACGGACGTGAAGATAGTCTCCCAGATGTTGAACAGGACCGATTCGTCCTCCTCAGCTTCACTCAAGCTCAAACGATGAGCCGGGTTGGAGAGCCAGGTCTTTTGCTCCTGATCCAGAAGCCATTTTTGAACCTTACCGCCAAAGCGGTTGTCAAGCTTTTGGAAAAACCACAAGAATCTCCGCTGGGAGATCGATGGTGCGAAAAAAATCTCCCACATGCGCATGTAGGAGAAATTGTGTTCATCTTTGGCCAGCAAGCGGTGCAGGTAGGTTGTTCCGCTGCGCGGGTTCCCGATGATAAAAACCGGCTGGGTCAGTTTTTGATGCTGGTAGTCTTTGTAGAAGATATCATCCCAGGCAAACCCCAGCCAGGAAGATAATTTCAATATGGTGCTGATGGGGAAGAAGAAGAGCAGGAAAGCCAGCCTTTTGGGAGTCAGGCGCGCTGGCGTGCCGGCTGATTTGGTCAGGGAGTAACGAATTTGCTGACCCAGCAGCTTGAAATTGAAATTCACTTCAACATCTTTTCGCTAGCTTATTTCTCGGTGATGCTGACGCTCTCGATTGCATCACCGGAGTAGTTGGGGTTCGTCTGCGGGTCGCGACGCCGCAAGCCATTAACCACGTCCATCCCGCTGATGACCTGTCCGAAGATGGTGTACCCACCATTCAAATATGCGGCCGGGCTGAAGGTAATGAAGAACTGGCTGCCATTGGTGTCTCGTCCAGCATTGGCCATGGCCACCACACCGGCCTTGTCGAAGGTCAGGTCGCTGTCCTCGTTGGGGAAATGATAGCCCGGTCCGCCCATGCCGCTGCCGGTTGGATCCCCGCCCTGTGCCATAAAGCCGTCGATCACGCGGTGGAAGGTTGTGCCGTTGTAATATCCCTCACGGGCCAGGAAGACGAAGTTGTTGACCGTCAGCGGGGCCTTGTCGGGTAAGAGTTGGATGACGAACTCGCCACCTTTGGCCAGTTTGACGGTTGCGAAATACTGCTTGTGGACGTCGATCGCCATCGCAGGTGGCGAGGTGTAGTGCTTGGCATCGATCGTGGGCACAGTGGCTGCCGCGCTGGGCTTTTGCGAGGCTGCCACCAGCCAGATGGCGGCGACCGCCACCACGATGATTATGCCGAGTACGATGATCTGAATCCGGCTCGCTTTGCGTGCAGCCAGTTTAGCGCGTTTTGAGGAGGGTGGCGTACGTTTCCTGGATGACATTTGGTAGCGTTTCCTTTACTTTCCTTTATTATATCCCCGCTAAAGGTGAATTTACCTCCAAATAGCGAATCGGTTTGAACAGAATCGTTACAAAGCGGGGGGTATTCGGACGTATTCTGTTTTATACTGGGTGCATTCTTGATGGCGAGGAGAAACACCGATGCCGCAGGTCTTTCACCAGATCAGCCCGCAAATTTCCTGGCTCTCACCCGACTCAACCACTGACCGACCTGTGCTGGGTGTGATTTCCGGTGAGCGCGGCAGCCTGATCGTGGATGCCGGTAATTCCCCTGCCCACGCGCGTCTCTTGCTGGATGCGATTGCCCGCCATGAGCTGCCCGCCCCGGCTTACCTGGTGCTGACTCACTGGCACTGGGACCACGTCTTTGGCAGTGCCAGCCTGTCCCTGCCGGCTTTTGCTCATCACGAGACCGTCCGCATCCTGAAGCGCATGGCGGATTTCGATTGGAGCGATGCCGCCCTCGACCAGCGCGTGGTTGATGGACTGGAGATTGCCTTCTGCCGCGACATGCTCAAAGCGGAATTACCCGACCGCTCCGGACTGCTGATTAGCCCGCCGGAGATGGCCATCAGCGAAGGAGCTGCTGTAGACCTGGGCGGACTCACTTGCCAGCTGATCCATGTTGGCGGCGACCATGCGCATGATTCGACGGTAGTTTACGTGCCCGCGCAGCGCGTCATGTTCCTGGGCGACTGTATCTACGACGACATCTATCACGGCGCGCGTCGTATCACGACCTCCAAATTGCTGGCGTTATACGACCGCTTGCTGGCGTTTGATGTAGATACGTTTTTCCCATCCCATCACCCGGAGCCAGTCTCCCGCTCCGCTCTGGTCGAGGAATACAATCTGATGACGATCATCGGCTGCAGCGTGGATGAAATCGGGGACGACCGGCAGGCAATCCTGTCCCATCTGCGGCGACTGTTTGGCCATCCGCTCACTCAGGATCAGGTCGAAATTATGGACGCTTTTCTGGGTGGGTTGCGATTGCCCTATGTAGAAAGCGTGTTGTAAGGCAATCCGGGCAGAAGCTGCCGGTATGATTGCGAAGATTTGGGAGGTGAGATTTGAACACGTTATTACTAATCCTGGGGACGGTCATCCTGGCCGTGGCAGTCTGGCAAAGTGGAGCCTCCCTGCGACGGGCATTGCCGTATTTCGCAGAACGCTGGATCAAGTCACGCCTGCTCTCGACCGTCCATTTTTTGATGATCCTGCCGGCTGTGGTAAGCGTCGTGGGGGGAATTGTAATCATGGTGGCCCTCAAAACACAGGTCGAAGTCCGCATTGCGCAGGCCATCTTTGTGCTGGGCCTGTGGATTTCGGCCGGGATGGGCTTGATCGTTTTCGTGTATTTGATGCGTTTGCGGTCGCCTTCAATCCCAGCCCTGGCCAGTATGGGAATCTCAGTGCCAAGCGCAATTTATTTCACGTCAATCCTCCGATATCAGGACGTGCTCGCAACTCACACCAATATGATCGCCTTGACCTCCGGGTTGGTCTTGATGGTGGTGTACTACGGTATGCTTTTAAGTTTACGCAGGCGATTGTCCGAATAGGAAACTGCCATACAGCGGACCAATTTGGATCAGGCAGGATGAAAGCGTCTGCGGTAGTAGATCAAGATCAGCAACAAGACAAACTGGATAGTGGCGGGTACGATAGTCGAGAACTGGTTGAAATAGAATTCCAGAAGATTGGCAATTGTCAGGAGCAACAGCAGGCCAAAGTATCCAAAGAGCAGTCCCAGCTTGTCGTGCCTGGTTACCAATAATCCGGCTCCGATCAACAGGATCAAACCACAGGCCGCCTTCAAGGCGGTTTCAGCGGTCAGCCATTGCAGTCCGGTCATACTCCCCAGCCTTCCGGCGGTGATCAACTCCAGGAGCGTTTGCTGCAAACGCACCGGTGCAGGCAGTTCGAATAACCACAGGGACAGATCACGCATGGACCAGATTCCCAGCACACTCAGCCCACTTACCAATATCGTCTTCAGCCGCTCTTGTGGGAACCAGCGTTTTTCATAAGTCCTGGCTTTTTGAGTCAACCGCTCCAACCAGTCCGGGTTGTGGACTACCAGGGAAATTTGATCGGACTGCACGAAGTGCAGCAGCTCTTCAGCCAGGTGCGACAGGTCGGGATGTTCGGCATGATCGATGATGAAATGCAAGCGCGCTTCCAGGTCGGCGCGTTCCTGGTGGTCCAGGTCGCGATCTAAAACTTCCTCAAGCGTGTCGAACACACGGTACATTTCCGAGCGCGCGTCTTGTCGGTTGGGGCGCCGAATTTCCAGGTAAAGCAGCATGACCAGCAGAAAGAAGGCATAGACAATGGGTGCGGCGGCCGGAAAGAAGTAATCGTTGCTGCGGGTGATGAATTTGCCGACCTCGTCCATGAACAGACCGACGCCGGCGCCCGTTAAAATCGCTCCCAGGCGGTTGATCCAGCGGTTGGCATAAATGATCAACAGCATTGCCCCGATGAAAAGCAGCAACCCGCCCCACAGCAGATGGGCAAAGTGCAGGGTCGAATTTCCAAGCTGCGGATAGCCGGTTAGATAGAGGAACAAGCGCGTCCCCGACACGCTGATTGCAAAACTAAGCAGCACCAAGCGAATGTATTTTTCCGCCTCCTCGCGCTCGACTGGCTTGCGGACATGCTTGGTCAATTGATTCATTATGCCTCCGAAAGATCCCTTGAATTTCCAAAATCAATGCGGATAAATCCCCTCAGCATATTATAATGCCCGAAAGAATTGTCGTCTGGAAAAATAGAGGGTATGTGATGAGTTGTAAGCGCCAGTTGAGATTGCCTGTTATGATCGTCCTGACACTCATCCCGGGTTGTGGGGTGAACGGATATCCCGCCCAAAGTGATTCGAATCAGGAGGTTACGCTGGTGTCAGCTCAAAAATCAGCCAATGTCTTGTCCGTGAAGGTGACCGGTAGCCCGCAGGCTTACCAGTTCCTGGTGGAAATATCCAGCCCCGACAAAGGTTGCGACCAGTATGCCGATTGGTGGGAAGTGTTGAGCCAGGATGGAGATCTGATCTACCGGCGCATCCTGCTGCACAGCCACGTCGATGAGCAGCCGTTTTCGCGTTCGGGTGGACCCGTCCCGATCGCGCCAGATACAGTCGTCCTGGTCCGCGCTCATTTGCATCCCGGTGGCTACGGTGGCAGCGTTTTGAAAGGCACACTTCGCGCTGGCTTCCTGCCGGTTGAGGTTGGACCCGATTTTGCGGCTGAGGTGGAATTCCAGGCCCCTCAACCGGACGGATGTGGCTTTTAAAATTCCAGGTAATCGATTTGGGAAGGTATAGGGTATGAAACAGGAGAGCGGATGCAGGTAGGCATCCGCTCCCCTTATATCGAACGTGCAAGTGAAATTTATGGTGTTGGGACTGTGCTAGTTGCGGTCGGGGTGTTGCTCGCAGTGGGGCTGGGACTTGAGGCACTGCCCGTGGCTGAGGGCGTGGCAGTTGATCCGCCGACATCGATGATCACGTAGACCTCATCGCCAAAAGATGTCCCGTTGGCGGTGGACATGCGCCAGTTGCCCTGGATCGAACCGGTCTTGCTGGTGGGGGCGGTCATCGGCACAGACAAGTCGATGGTCCCTCCCGGCTGGACGGCCTGGGAGAGTGTCAGCGCGCCAGCGCCCATCGCATCCCCACCCACAAAATTAAATTTGAAACCGGCCTCCCAGGCACAGCTGCCAGTGTTGCCGACCTTCCAGGTCTTGGTGAAGGTCTGGCCCGGGGTCATGGAAGTGTTGTCCGGGATGCTCACATCCGAGACGAAACCCATGCCGTAGCAGGAGGCAGTCGGTCCCAGGCCCGTACCCAGGGCCAGGGGGGTACCCGGGGTATTGGTGGGAGCAGGGGTGTTGGTGGGAACCGGCGTTTCGGTAGCAGTCGGCGTCGGGGATGGATTGGCAATGGCCGTCTGAGTCAGGCCGGCCTGGAAGGTTGCCACGGCCAGGGTTTGGATCATTTCCGGGCTCAAAGTTGGAGTCGGTTCGGGAGTGCTGGGTCCACAGGCACTCAAAACAAGGCTGCTCAAAATTGCCAGTGCGACTAGAATTTGCAATATAAATCGATTTTTCATTCCTTTTTCTCCTTTCTACGAGACTGAAGGTCAGCAGCGTAGATAAGGTGCTTATTTTACTCGATTTCGTACTTTCATCCCTTTGACGACTATCCTACGAATGTCCTACGCTGTTCGCTGGCGGCGGGTTGGTTTCAGTTAAGAGCGAGTTAATAGTTCATCTCTAGGTGAAAATAAGATTAAAGCAAAATTAAAAACTATTAAGATAAATATTGTCATAATTGTCTGGGGCGATTATAAAGCAAGCTATCCTAAAGGAGGTCTATCATGTTCAGAAAGCGTTTCGGCACGATCCTTATGTCCCTGACGGTGATCCTGGCTTTTTCATTGAACGGGGTGGCTTTCGCTGCTCCGTCCGCTCCTGGAAATTCTGGCGATTATCGTCCCGTCTGCCCGGGACCAGCCTCGCCGGGCGACACGCACTGTCACGCCTGGGTCAAACCCCAGGCAAGTTCCTCGCCGACTGGCCTCAGTCCGGCACAGATCAAAGCTGCGTATGGTTTTTCGACCAGCTTGAGCGCAGGCGCTGGTAAGACGATCGCTATTGTAGATGCGTATAACGATCCGAATGCCGAAAGCGATCTGAACGTTTTTAGCCAGCAATTTGGCCTGCCAGCCTGTACGACCGCCAACGGCTGCTTCAAGAAAGTAAATCAGACCGGTGGTTCGAAATATCCGCGCTCGAACAGCGGCTGGGCCTTGGAAATTGCCCTGGACATCGAATGGGCGCACGCCATGGCTCCGGGTGCCAAGATTCTTTTGGTAGAAGCCAACAGCAATAGTTTTGCCAACCTGCTGGCGGCGGAAGATTACGCTGCCGCGCATGCAGACTACGTCAGCAACAGTTGGGGCGGCAGCGAATTTTCCGGCGAACCCAGTTACGATTCGCATTTCGTTCACAGCGGTGTGAGCTTCTTTGTCTCGTCCGGAGACGCTGGTTTACCGGCGGAATACCCGTCCGCGTCCCCCAACGTGATTTCGGTTGGGGGTACAACACTGACTTTCGACGGCAGCGGTAACCTGGTCAGTGAGACCGGTTGGAGCAACGGCGGCGGCGGTTGCAGCCAATATGAATCCGCTCCAACTGCTCAAGCTGGATTCAGTGGTTATCCCCAGGCCAACTGCGGTGGAAATCGTGCCACCCCGGACGTTTCTCTTGATGCTGATCCGGCTTCCGGTGTTTCGGTTTATGACAGTGTCCGCTACCAAGGACAAAAGGGTTGGTTTACTGTTGGTGGGACCAGCGCCAGTTCCCCGATGTGGGCTGCCCGCTCTGCGGTGGCTGGCGTGGTCGTCAATTCGACCTACGTGTATGCCAGCTACATTTCTTACCGCGATATTACCTCCGGAAATAACGGCGCTCCTTGCCTGGTAGGTTTCGACCTGTGTACCGGCCTGGGGAGTTGGGTAGGCGCGACGCCATAATCTCCATCGCCAAATAAATTAAGGCAGGACAGTGGATGAGCTTGACCCGTCCGCTGTCCTGTTCTTTAATGGCCAGTATTCCTAAACTATCGCTTTTTGGACGATCAAACTTGTCTTTCGCGCTGATACCGGTTAAAATTTGACGCCTTGACAACTCGAATGCCTATCGCAGACTTGGATTGCAACATCCAGGCTGATTTTCAAGAATGCTTTAACCGGGTCTGTTTGCAAAATTGGCCCGGTCGCTGCCAATCATACCCCTCCAATCAACCCGACTAAGATTTACCCGGTTCCGGTCCAATCAAAGGACTTGATTGAAGCTTTAGTTTTATAGTACAATTGTTCTATAATTTAATTGAAAAAGAGAATGATTATCATGAATGCAATCGAAGTCCATCATCTCAAACGTATCTATCGCGCCAAAATTGGTGTCATCCGGCGCTCGATCAAGGAAGTCGTGGCGGTCGAAGATATCTCCTTCGAGATCGGTCGGGGAGAATTGTTTGGCCTGCTGGGTCCCAACGGTGCCGGGAAAACCACGACGGTTAAGATGCTGACCACGCTTTTAATCCCGACTGGCGGAACGGCGAGTGTGGCGGGTTTCGACGTGGTCAAACAGGACAACGAAGTTCGCAAGCGCATCGGGTTCATTTTTGGGGGTGAGCGCGGACTGTACTGGCGCCTTTCCGGGATCGATAACCTGCGTTATTTTGCCAGCCTGTATCACGTTGAGCCTGAGGTTTCCAGGGCACGCATTCCCTATCTGCTGGAGCTGGTCGGGCTGAAGGACCGCGGCAACGAACGCGTGGAAGGTTACTCGCGCGGCATGAAACAGCGTCTGCATGTAGCCCGCACGCTGCTGCACGATCCGGAAATCCTGTTCCTGGACGAGCCGACCATCGGACTCGATCCGGTCGGCGCGCGCGAGTTCCGGCAGATGATCCGCGATTTGCAATCTCAAAATAAAACCATCCTGCTGACCACGCATTACATGTTCGAAGCGGATGCGCTCTGCCAGCGCATCGCGGTCATCAACCAGGGTCGCATCGTCGCCCTGGATTCACCCACCGGCCTGAAGAAACACGTCTCGGATTTATCGGTAGTCGAGGTGGAGACCTTCGGGGTGCCGCACGAAATCGTCGAAAAACTTCGCGCCCTGAGCTTTGTTGATGCGCTTTCCGTCCAGGAACACGACCAGCGCCAGATGCTGCTGATCCAGACACCGCGCGGTGCGGAGGCGGTGCCGGATATCATGGCAAAATTGAGCGACTCGCGCGTGGGACGGGTGGTCGTCCGTGAGCCAACCCTGGAAGACGCTTACGTGCGCCTGGTTGGAGGGCGGGTATGAGTTTCAAGAACCTGGTCACATACTGGCGCACCATGCTGACGGTGGCCGAGATGACCCTGCGCTTCCAGATCACGGATGGATTCATCATCTTTACGATTTTGTTCCAGCCGATCATGATCGCCTTGCTGGGCCTGTGGATGCTGAAGGATAAGGGCGCGAATTATGCGATCTTCGTGGTGGTTGGCTCCGGCCTGACGGGACTGTGGAGCAGTTTGCTGTTTATCTCCGGCAACAGCATCAACAACGAGCGCTGGCAAGGCACACTCGAGAGTCTGGTTGCGGTGCCGACCCCGTTTGAAGTGATCGTCTTTGGCAAGAACCTGGCCAATGTGGTCCAGTCATTGCTCTCGATGGTGGTGGCGTATATCCTGGCTGCTTTGTTCTTTGGCTATTCCTTAAGCATTGCGCAGCCGCTGCTTTTCATCGTCTCGTTGTTGTTGAGCGTCTTCGCCTTCATTAGCTTTGGAATTACGATTGCGCCGGTCTTCGTGATGTATCGCGAAGTTCAGCAATGGCAGAATGCCATGGAATTCCCGGTGTATATCCTGGGCGGGTTTCTGTTCCCGGTGGCCTTGTTGCCCGGTTGGACGACCCCGATCAGCTACCTGCTCCCGCCCTACTGGGCGGCAGTTGCGCTGCATGGCACTTCGACCGGTGGCATGCCCATCAACCAGACACTCTTCGCCTGGGGCATGATGCTGCTCTTTAGCCTGATCGACTTGTTCATTGCCAGCCGGCTTTTCAAGTTGATGTTATACAAGGCGCGGGTAGATGCGACCCTGGACGTGGAGTAATCCCATGCGCACAATCATCAATAATCTTCGCCTTTTCTGGCAGGGCACTTTACTTTCTTACATCGCTTTGTTTGCCTGGCTGCGACCGATCAGTTACCTGGCTTCCAAGATCATCATGCCTTTGGCGCAGATGTTGTTCTTTACCTTTCTGGGAACGTACGCCACAGGCAAAGGCAACGCGCAATTTTACGTGATCGGAAATGCGCTGCAGATCGCGGCTGTCAGCGGGATTTACGGGGTAACGATGAGTATCGGCGGTGATCGTTGGGCTGGGACGCTGGTTTATTTATTCGGTACGCCGGCCAACCGCCTGATGATGTTCTTCGGGCGCGCTTTCATGCATGTGATCGACGGGATGCTGGGCGTGGTGATTGCCTTCACCTGGGGGGTGGTGTTGCTTGGCTTGAACCTTTCGCATACCAATCTACCCGCTCTGGGCTTGACCATCCTGATTACCACGATCAGTACCTGCGGGTTGGGTTTGTTGATGGGCTGCCTGAGCCTGGTTACGGTCAATGTGATGTTCGTCAATAATTTCGTCTATTTTGCCCTCTTGATCTTCTCCGGTGCCAATGTCGACATCAGTACCCTACCGGCTGTCATGCGCGCGATTTCTAATGTTCTGCCGCTGACGCGCGGAATTGCCTCGGCCCGTTTGCTGATCGCTGGAGCCAGTTTGCAACAGGTTACCCCGTTACTGCTGGGTGAATTAGGGATTGGTTTGCTGTACGGTCTTTTGGGATACGCCCTGTTTTCCTGGGTGGAAGTCCAGGCCAAGCGTCGCGGGACGTTGGAGACGGTCTAACCAGTTGGGGCGCAACACTCTGCGCCCCAACTGGTTATTTTAAGAAAACCCCCTGCCACAACTGAAAGATTCCGAAACCGGCCAGGGCCAGGGCGGAGGCGCCGAGCAGGCCCCGGCGGACCCGGTTCCCGAAACGCGCCGCCAGACCGAACAGCAGGATAATGGCGGCGTTGAGTGTGATCATCCCGCCGTAAAACCCGAACAGGAAGTTCAGGGCATTGGCCGGAGACTCCCGCCAGGCCTGGATCACGATCGGACCGTTGACGAAGCTCCAGAAGAGATATGGGCCGGGACTGAGGGCGTTCATCAGTCCGGCATGCAGCAGGCTCTGACGACTTGGGGCCTCATCGGTTATTCGTTCAGGGGCAAAATCTCGCCAGGCTTTGTAGGCACCCCAAGCCAGGTACAGGACGAAGAGTCCACCGGCAATCTGGAGTAAACGCTGGAACCAATTTGGGATCTGGCTTAATACCAGCAATACCAGGGTTACGATCGGCCCATCACTAACCAGCGGTGCGAGGGCGGCAATCAAGGTCTTTTTCCAGCCCTGGCGCAGGGATTGGCTGATGATGTAGGTTTGGAATGGACCCGGCTGAGTTCCAGCGGCCAGTCCGAGGGTGAGACCTTGCAGCAGGTAGGCAAACATGCGCGGATTATACCGTTATCTCAATCTCATCCGGGTCCTATTTGGATGTACAATAATCGCAGTTCGAACTTTCGCGAAAAGGAACGAGATATGACCAAGCACCTGGTAGTGGTGGCCGGCAACATTGGTGTCGGAAAGACTTCGTTAACCGAGCGGATCGGCGGTCGGCTTGGCTGGTGGACCGGTTACGAATCAGTGGCCGACAATCCCTATCTGTCTGATTTTTACGATGACATGCGTGTCTGGTCGTTCCATTTGCAGGTGTTCTTCCTGGGACATCGCGCGGAGCAGTATCTAGAAGCTGCACGGGATCAGCGTTCCGCTATTCTGGATCGCAGCATCTATGAAGACGCGTATATCTTTGCGCGGGCTTTGCACCATATGGGCAATATCTCCGAACGCGATTATCTGGCTTATCGCCGCCTGTTTGACCTGGTCGTAATGAGCCTGCCGCGCCCGGGCTTGTTAATCTATTTGAAAGCCCCGGTGGATGTGCTGATGGAGCGTATACATCAACGTGCCCGCAATATGGAGACAGGCATATCGAAAGAGTATCTCTCACTACTCGATACATTCTACGATGAGTGGCTGGGGGCGTTCGACTTATGCCCGGTATTGACCATCCGTACGGATAATCTGGATTTTGTTCACCAGCCGCAGCATCTCGATACGGTTACCCAACGCATCCAGGATAAATTAGCCGGTAAAGAGGTTATGGATTTGCGGGGCTAGCGTGAATACATCATTGTCGAATTTGATTATGCCCGATTAAGCAAACAGGCAGGGAATAGATGGTCCGTTTCAGACCAATGAATGGAAACGATTTCCAGGCATACCTGCTACGAAGGTTTCTATGGATTTGTTGAAAAAGTTCCCACAGTATTTTGGCCTGCACCCTTTGGTTGGATTTGGGATGTTTGCCGTCGACTTGATGCTCTTCCCGGTGGAAGTCGGGACCTTTGAGATCGGCTGGGCGATTTCGATCCCGGTTGCGGTTGCCCTGACGATTCCCAGCGTTTTGATCCAAAAATATTCGTTTCATGACAACTGGGGCACAGCAATCGGCAAGGGCGTGCTGGTGGGTGTGCTGACGGCTATACCAACCCCTTTACCATCCATCGTACCATTTTTAGGAGGCGTACTTGGAGCTGCCAGGTTGCTTGGCGCTGGTAGTGAAGACACGTCCAGCGGGGATATAGCGCCAAAAGAATAGTTTTGTGAGACGATCATCTATCTAATCAATTAATAACGTGCCCACGGGCACGTTATTAATTCCAGCTTGCAGACTATCCGATTAAATCCTTGACCAGTTCATAAGGCAAAACTGCCGCACCGACGATGCCGGGTCCGGTGTGCACGCCCAGCACAGGGGAAATGCGCAGCACCTCGAGTTTTTGGATGTTCAATCGTTCTTGGAGGGCTTCGGTCAACGATTCAGCGCCTGTGGCAAATCGACCGTGCAGCACTGTGACCCACAATGGGATCGAGCCATACATCTCAAGGAGATGATCGCCGATATTGTTGATCGCCTGCGGGATAGTGCGTCCCTTGCCAACAGTGCTGTATTTGCCGTCAGCGTGATCGACGCGGATGATCGGTTTGATTTTGAGCACGGAACCCATCAACGCCTGGACGCGCCCAATACGACCTCCGCGTGCTAAGTATTCAAGCGTATCCAGAGTGTAGATCACTTCCGTCTTGGCGCGGATTGCGTCCAGGCGTTCCTTGATCGCCTCGAAGTTCCACCCAGCTTTGGAAGCCCATGCTGCGGCCAGCACCTGGAAGCGTTGACCACCCGATAGTGTCAGCGTATCAAGAACGTTGACCGCCGACTTCTTGACGTGTTCAGCGCCCAAACGGGCTGAGTTGATCGTTCCACTCAGGCCGGACGAAATGTGAATGGATAGGATGTCTTTACTGGTCTCGGCCAATTTGTTGTAAATATCAGCAAAAACGCGGGTGGAAGGCTGGGCTGTGGTGGGGATGTTCGGCCGCATCGCCTCCAACCGGTCATAGAACTCATCTGGTGTAATGTCGGCAGAGTTGACTTCCCCCTCAGGAAATTGAATATACAGGGGAGCCTGGACGATACCCAGAGCTTTGCGTTCTTCGTTCTCCAGGTCGGCTGCACAGTCGGTTACAATTTTCATGGAAATCTCTCTTTCGATTTTGTAGATGAGGCGATTATACTTGTGAAATTGAGGATTTTCATGACAAAAGTCGTACCATTTGTGAAGTATGGTTTCTGCTCACATCCGGAGAATGAAACGAGATTGGAAGGTAGTTCCAAGTCATGGGTGTAAAATAGCTGCATGAACATCAACCAACCGACGATCGCGACCGATAATGGCCTGCGTTCGACTTACGTGGAAGTCAATCTGGCGCAATTAAGTCGTAATTTGCAGGCGATCCGCCAAAAAGTATCGCCTGCCAGGGTGATGATCATCCTCAAAGCCAATGCCTACGGCCACGGGTTGGTGGAGGTCGCGAAATATCTCGACCGGCAGGTCGATTACATCGGGGTGGCCGTGCTGGAAGAGGGCATCCTGCTGCGCGAGCAGGGTGTTCAAACACCGATTTTGGTTCTGGGTGGTATCTGGGGCAACCAGATACCCGGTTACATCACGCACGACCTGACCCTGACGGCTCCCTCGGTCGAGCGTTTGCAGCAAATCGACGAAGCCGCCGGAGCATTGGGTAAAAAAGCCAGAGTCCATCTTAAAATTGATACCGGTATGGAGCGCATCGGTGTGCATTATTACAATGCTCATACCTTGCAGGAAGCAGCTCTGAATTGTCGGCACATTTCAGTCGAGGGCATCTTTTCGCACTTCGCCAACTCAGATGAGGCTGACCTGAACCCTGCCCGCTTGCAGCTGGAGCGTTTCAACGAGGTGCTGAGTTTTTACGAAAAACACAGCCTGCCAATGCCGATCCGTCACATGGCTAATTCGGGGGCGATCTTACAGTTACCCGAATCGTATTTTGATATGGTCAGGCCGGGCATCCTGTTTTATGGCGTATACCCTTCTAAGGAAGCCCAACGCACGATTACAGTCCAACCAGCCTTGGCCTGGAAATCGCGTGTGGTTTATTTCAAAGTGACCCAGGCGGGTCATCCGGTCAGTTATGGATCCATCTGGCAGTCCGACCATCCAGTGCGGATCGTCACGGTCCCTGTCGGATACGGGGATGGTTACTTTCGACGCATGTCCAACCAGGCGCAGGTCATCATCCACGGAAAAAAATATCCTCAAGTCGGACGTATTTGCATGGACCAGGTGATGGTCAACATCGAGCAGGATTCAGCCTTCAATGGCGATGAGGTGATCCTGATCGGCGCGTCTGAAAGCGGAGAACAGATCCGCGTCGAGAATCTGGCTGAATGGGCTGGTACTATTCCCTATGAAATCCTGACCAACATCAACACCCGTGTCCCGCGTGCATTTATTGAAGATTGATCTGGTAAAATCCCTGCAGTTATTTTCTGGCCAGGCAAAACGCCTGGCTTTCTTATGCCCGAGGCTCCAATGCCCCTTACTTCAAATCTTGTCGTCTCCCTAGCCGTTTTTGTTGCAGCCTTGCTGTATGCCTCGGCCGGTCACTCCGGAGCCACTGCCTACCTGGCGATCTTTGGCCTGGCCGGTTTGGCTCCCGGTGTAATGAAACCGGCGGCCTTGTCGCTGAATATTCTGGTTGCGCTGGTGGCTACATATAAGTTCGGCCGCGCTGGTTATTTCTCCTGGAGGTTGTTCTGGCCTTTTGCGCTAGCCTCGATCCCGATGGCATTCCTGGGTGGCACGATCAACTTGACCGGGCGTTCCTATAATTTGATCACGGGGTTGGTGCTGCTTTATGCCGCTTACCGTATGATTATGGTCGAATCTCAATTGGGTGACGATGAAGAGAATCCGCCCCCTTTATGGTTAGCGTTGGTGATCGGTGCTCTGATCGGATTTGTTGGCGGCTTGATTGGGATTGGGGGTGGGGTCCTTCTCAGCCCGATCCTGCTTCTGGCTGGTTGGGCCGGACCTTTGCGAATCGCGGGCGTGGTGGCCGTCTTCATCCTGGTCAACTCAATTTCTGGCCTGGCGGGTCATTGGACCAGCGTGATGTCGCTGCCTGCGCAGATCCCATATTGGGGAGCGGCTGCCTTGGCAGGCGGCTGGATTGGCGCGACGTATGGCAGTCGGCATTTTAGCGGGACGACTGTCCGTCGTCTGCTGGGCGTGGTAATAGGAATTGCAAGTTTAAAACTAATCCTGGGCCTTTGATTCAGAAAGTGAAGTACAATCACGCAACAAACGAGGTGTGAAATTGAAACGTTTTTTACGAACTTACGGGTTTTTGTTTATCGTTGCTGGAATTGTGGTCGGTCTTGACCAATGGACCAAAGCCTTGGTGCGCCGGAATTTGCCTCTGGGACAGACGTGGCTGCCGCAGAACCTGGAATGGCTGCAACCTTACGCACGCATCGTGAATTGGTATAACACCGGCTCAGCCTTCGGATTATTTCAAGGCGCCTGGTTGGTGTTTACCGTACTGGCATTTGTTGTAGCCGGGATCATCATTTATTACTATCCCCAAATCGAGCGCAGCGATTGGAGCTTGCGTCTGGCGATGGGGTTGCAGTTGGGTGGTGCGTTAGGTAACCTGGTATCCCGCTTGACCATGAGTGGCAGTGTGACAGACTTTATCTCGGTGGGTAATTTCCCGGTTTTCAACGTGGCTGATTTGAGTATCTCGATCGGAGTCGCAGTTTTATTGTTGGGATTATGGATCAAAGATCGACAGGAGCAGCAGGCGCAGGCTGAATCCAGCTCGCCAGAATCGTTGACGTCAAGCTTGGCGGAAGGGTCGGAAGCTGAGACAGTTCACGGAGAAGGATAGTTCGGGTGCCGGATCGGTTGGTCAGCCTTCAATTTCAGAAAGAGAATGAAGAGCGGCTGGATCATTTCCTGGTCGCGTGTTTGCCGGAATTTTCGCGTTCACGCTTACAGGGTCTGATCAAAGATGGCTTTGTCAAGGTTGATGGTCTGGCCGCGCAAAAGAGCGGACAAAAATTGGAACGGGGGGATTCGGTTGAGGTGCGCATACCGCCACCTGTGCCGAGTAGCTTACAACCTGAAGATATCCCACTTGATATTATTTTTGAAAATGATGACCTGCTGGTGATCAACAAACCAGCCGGGATGGTGGTGCATCCATCGGCTGGGCACGAGACCGGAACACTGGTCCATGCCGTATTAGGCCATGCACCGGGAATAGAGGGTATCGGCGGCGAGGAACGACCGGGAATCGTCCATCGGCTTGACAAAGAGACTTCGGGTTTGATCCTGGTAGCCAAAAACGAACGCGCCCACCGCTTTTTGCAGGACCAGTTCCGTTTGCGCAAAGTTGAGAAGGTCTATTTGGCGTTGGTGGATGGTGCCCCTCCCACACCGAGCGGACGGGTCGAAGCCCCGATCGGGCGTGATCCGGCCCATCGCATGAAAATGGCGATCCAGCCGCCTGGCAAGGGGCGGGCGGCTATCAGTGAGTATCGCACCTTGGAAAACCTGGGTGAACACACGCTTCTGGAGGTTCATCCTTTGACCGGGAGAACGCATCAGATCCGCCTGCACTGTGCCTTCCTAAACTGCCCGATCGTTGGCGATACGATCTATGGGCGGCGGCATCCGACCGTGGCTATCAAGCGTCACTTCCTGCACGCGGTCCGGCTAAGCGTAAAACTCCCTGGCGAGGAAACTCCCCGTACGTTCGAAGCGCCATTGCCTGTCGATTTGAAAGAATTGTTAGAATTATTGGAAATTCAGTAAGAGCCTGACGGTTTTGTCTGATAAATTTGGAGGAAGAATGGATTTTGTCGATCTGCGTTCAGATACCGTTACCCAACCAACACCCGAAATGCGGGAGGCTATGGCCAAAGCTCCGGTTGGGGACGATGTGTACGGGGAGGATCCGACTGTCAACCGATTGCAGGAACTGGCGGCTAATATGGTTGGACAGGAAGCTGCATTATTTGTTCCCTCCGGTACCATGGGCAATTTGGCAGGAATTCTGGCTCACTGCGGGCGAGGGGACGAAGTGATCCTGGGTAAGTCGGCGCATACCTTTTTGTATGAGGCGGGCGGGATTTCTGCGTTAGGTGGAATTCACTCCGCACAGCTGCCCAATCAACCGGATGGTTCGTTAGCGCTTGAAGAAATCCGCGGGGCGATCCGCGCGAATGATGCGCACCAGCCTGTTACACGTTTGATTGCTCTGGAAAATACTCACAATCGTTGTGGTGGAACATACCAGAGCCCTGCCTACACTCAAGCAGTTGTTGGGTTGGCTCATGATCGAGGGATTAAGGTTCATTTGGACGGGGCGCGCATATTCAATGCAGCCGAGGCACAAAATGTGAATGTTAAAAAACTGACCTCCATGGTCGATTCTGTAACGTTTTGTCTGAGCAAAGGCTTGTGCGCGCCAGTTGGGTCGATGTTGTGTGGATCGAAAGATTATATCGATCGCGCGCATCGGATCCGCAAGCAGTTGGGCGGAGGGATGCGGCAAGTGGGAATCCTGGCTGCGGCTGGAATTGTCGCCTTGGAACAAATGACCAAGCGCCTGGGCGAAGATCACTCACGGGCGCGCAATCTTGCTGACGGCTTGAGCCGGATCCGTCAGCTTGTCCTGGATGCAGGTACACCCGCCACGAACATGGTCTTCATGAATCTTGCGGGTGAGGTCACGATTAATGCCCGGCTTGTTGCCGAACGAATGAAAGAACACGGTGTGCAAGTCGGCGTTGTTGGTGAGCGGCGCTTCCGTCTGGTAACGCATTATTGGATTGATGACCTTGGCGTGGAAAAAACTCTTTCAGGTTTCAGAAAGGTGTTGGCAAAATAAAAACGGGCGCTTGCCCGTTTATTTTTTTGATTCGGGATTTAGCCAGTGCGTAATATCTGGCTCAATCTGATTTCTGCCGCGTTCTTTGGCAATATAGAGACGTTGGTCAGCTAAATCGATCAGCTTGAAGATTTCATCGGCCTCATCAGGAAGAATCGCTAACCCCTGACTGACGGTAGGGACGGGAATGCTTTTGTGATCGCGGTTGGAAATGGATAGCTTGTTCATCGATTCTCGAATTCGTTCAGCCACCTTGGTAGCCTGTGCGCCGTTGGCATTTGGTAAGGAGATTACAAATTCTTCACCACCCCAGCGCCCAACCGCATCTGTGCTTTTTATAAAATGCCTGATCGTCTTGCAGAGCAGGGTCAAGATTTCATCGCCGACCAGGTGCCCGTAAGCATCGTTGTATTGTTTAAAGTAATCAATATCCATCATTATCAAGCTGAGTGGATTTTTCTCAATCATTGCTTGTTCAGCCTGTTTATGGACTAATTCCAGAAAATATGCATGATTAAAAACGCCAGTCAGGCTATCGATGTGAGATTGTTCCTCGACCAGGGCGTGGTTGTAGGCATTATCGAGAGAAAAAGTAGCGTGTTGTGCCAGGTTTTCGAGGAGTTCAAGGTCGGTGCGATTAAACGCATTTGGACTGTATGAAGCAACGGCGATCACTCCTGTGACGTGCTCAGTATGAATGGGGACACCCATCCAGGATAAACTTGTGCGGTCCTTACCAATGATGAAGTTTCCTACGCCTTCCAGTTCGATGTCCTGGCGTAGATCTGGGAGATAGAGTGGTTCCTGATTGCGGACGACCCAGCCTCCAAGTGTCCCTTTGAGGGGAACTTTTACGTCGGAGTAATATTCACCATCGTCATAAAACAGGTTTAATTCTAGCTGATCCTTTCCCACCAGCCCAACAAAGTATGTGTCAGCTTCGAGTGCATTCTGGAATGCTGCATTGAGTAGCGAATTGACCTGGTCTGCATTGAGCGTGGACGAAATCCCTTGGGCAAAATTGTTGATGATTTCTAAGCGATTGATGTGTTGTTGTTTGACGTCGTATAGGCGTGCAGTAATTTCAGCAGCAATGATTGCAATTAATGGCAGACTTAGATGTTGGATCCAAATAAAGGGTAATGAGAGTTGTTGAAGGTGAGTAGTCAGGTGGATCCCTTCACTGATTAGGATGAGCGTAAATGTTGGCCAGCGTCCCGAAGTTACGGAATTCACGATTGCAATGAGTATGAGAGTCCCATAAAAAAATGAAACTTGCTGATCTGAGAGCGTATTAGCCAGCCAACCAAGAGCAACTCCACTCACAACTGCATTTATCCAACGGACATTATTTAATCTAACTGGAGATTTAAGAACGAATTGATAATAAAGAATCGTATACAAACTGGCTCCAACCCCAAAGGCAGCGAGAAGCATATCGATACGCGTTCCGTTCGAATGCGTGAGAAATCCACTGAGTGTAATACTTAGCATAACCAGTAATATTGCGATAATAGCCGGCAAGACGAAGCTACGAATTTCTTGAGGGGAGAGCTGCTTAGACGATATATTTGATTTCATGATGGGTTGGGAATATCGTCTATTTTTCTTTCGGATAAAAACCGTTCAAAAGCCTCAACGACTGTCGGATCGAACAGGATCCCGGCTTGTTCGCGTAAATATTTCATGGCCTCTTCTGTTGAAATTTGCACCCGATAAGGACGGATACTGGTCAACGCATCAAATGCATCGGCGACGGCAAATATTCGGGCTAAGAGCGGAATCTCCGTTGATTTCAATCCAATTGGGTAGCCGCTCCCATCCCAACGTTCCTGGTGATAACGGATGATTGGTAAGGCGTCCTGTAAGAAGGGAATATCTTCGACTATCTTTGAGCCGATCTTTGGGTGTTCGCGCATCAGCTTCCATTCTTCAGGAGTTAGTGCGCCGGGCTTATGTAATATCGTATCGCTGATGCCGATTTTACCAATATCATGAAGAAGGGCACCACGCTCCAGCGCCTTTAGCTGAGATGGCGTCAATCCAAGTTCCTCGCCCAACCAGCAGGCAACCTGCCCAACGCGCGAACTGTGTCCCTCAGTCTCACGATCCCGTGCGTCGAGCGCTGACATCAAAGCAGCCAGGGTGTGATCGTAGGTCGTTTCAAGTTCCAGATAGGCTGCTCTAATTTCTTTCGCCTGCCGCTGCCACTCCACCAGCAGGATTGCACGTTCAAGACCGATTGCAGCTTGGTTGGTCAGGGTCTGTAAATTGGCTGCATGGCGAGAATTAAACCAACGACCTTCGGGTATTTCTAGCCAAAGTGCCCCGTATTTTCGTAACGGAGTTTGTAGTGGATAGCATATTCTGGCTGTTTTTTCATCGTTTGAAATAAAGATGTTTTGTCCCGTCTGGATGGTTCTATCTATCAAATCCATTGGATGGTCACCGCCAAAATGAAACCCGTCTTTATTAAATTCAACCTTTGCCTCAATTTCACCTTCGGGGGTTTGTAAGACGATGCCAGCTGTGGTTGCATTGGCAATTTTATGAGTCGTTTCGACAATGGCAGCAGCAGCTTCGTAGATTGTTTCTGACTGAATGACTTGAAAGCTGAGTTGATAAAGGAGTGTGGTTGTATTAAGGGTTGTCCGTAATTCCTGGTACAGGTAAGCACTTTCGATGGCTGCGCCGGCTTGTGTTGAAAGCAGGTTGGCAAGCGGCTCGTCATATTCTGTGAAGAATAATTCGCCTTGTTTCCCGAAGGCAAGTATGGCACCGACACTTAACCGATGAAGTCGAATCGGGATGGCAAGGACACTGCGCATGCTTTTATGGTCGATTTCAACATTTGCCATGCCACTGAATTTGCGGATATCTCTTACGCGAAATGGCCGGTTGGCGTTGAGTGCCGCTCGCATTAGTGTATTGCCGGTTGGATCCTTACTTAGCATTTTAAGTAAATTCGGCGCGTACCCGGAATGCGTGTAGCGCGTAAAGTTGCCATCATGATCCAACAGGGTCGCAAAAGTAAATCGAGCCTCCAGGGTTTGTTTGGTGATGACTGCAATTTCGCGAATGGCAACTTGAGGTTCAAGGAGTGTGGAAAGGGAAACCCCGGCTTGAATGAGCTCTGTCAGCCGCTGATTGTAGTTGGTGCGATCCCAAGCATGGAGCAATTCAGTCGCTACTGCTTCGATCAAAGTAATGTCCGAATTGTTAAATGCATTATCTCGTTTATCATCAAGTAGTAATATCCCCTTTAATTCTCCATGGTAAATCAGAGGGACGCTAACCTCGGAAAGTACTGGTTCCTGCTTGGCGATTGCGATATAGTTCGGATCAAGTCTTGTGTCATTTACAACTTGAGTTTTTCGAATACGGGCAGTTCGTCCAACCACCCCTTCTTGGATGTCTTGTCGATACCCTGGTGGTATGGAGTTCATTAATGTCCCTGCTCCGGCTAAGATAAAGAATTCGTCATGATCCTGTTCGTATGTAAGGACCGCAACAAATGAACATTCAAATGCACGTTGCAGTGTATTAACTGCCAATTGTGCAGCTACCGGATGATCTAAATGCGCCTCCAGTTGTTGACTTAATTCGGTCAATAGGGTTAATTGAGAAGTCCGTCTTTTAAAAACCTGAATTTGATCGTTTAAATGGTTGACTTGTTCTTCCTGTAGTTGGAGTTGTAATTGTAGATCTGATTGCGACCTCGAAAAAGGAGCAATCAATTTGGCAATGGTTGAATTTCGTTTGACGCGATATTCCGTTTGATTTAACTCTGGGTTAGCTACAAGTCCTAGCTGTTGCATGAGGCCATTAATGATCATGTTGAAAGTGACTGAGCCGTAGTTTAAGAAGATGGAAATAGCCAGGAAGAACAAGAAAGCAAAATCTCGGGTTGTTTCGAGTGCGCTTTCTGAGAATACAGATTTCGCAGAACCGGCAAAATAAAAAACAAGGGCAAGGGTGAAAAGAATACATGTTTCAAAGATACTGACCCCTTGATACATGCGTCGTCCCAAAACGTCCTGTTTTGGGAGGATAATTTGAGACCACGGCATTTGATTTGCAGCAAGGATCCCGATCGCCAGTGTGATCCCTGGGATCAGGATTGGAAGTCGGAGATTAACTAAAAAGACCAGACTCCAAATGATCCATGGAACGGATGAAAGATTGAATAATAATTTGCTGGTTGGCTGAGTTGGCCGAAAAAAAACATACCCACTGGCAAGAACTGAAAATAGTGCCGGAATCCCGATCACAAATCGCAGGGAAATAGCAGGTTTATAGAATGGCGAAAATAGTATATTGGGGAATGCGACCAGAACTATTCCGATTACGAAATTGATTACCGATATGTATCCAGCGCTGTAATCTCTGGATGGTTCTTCTTTTCTGGTGGTTAACCATATAGCAATAAGTTGACTAATTGCCAGGCTTCCGCAAAGAAAAGCCTCAATATACAGTTGTGCGAGAAAGTAAATTGCTGCCAAAATACTGATGCATATCGATGCGGCGACATAGACAATTCCATGCCTTATCCGTGAATAAATTAATATTATGGAGGCGCGACCTTGAAGACTAACCAAATAAAAAATCCCAGCCAGGATGAAGAAATAACCGGGAGGTAGATTTTGGTTTAGTGCTGCCTGGCGGTCAGGTATGAGCAGGAGACTTTGAGCCGTGAGAGCGAGCATACCCGCCGTGATGATGGCAAAGGCAGTGAAGGAGCGTCTGGTCATTAGCATAGTTTTAGCACAGGAATGCACAATTTACAATCAATTAATAATATTAAAGATTTATCGAGTTGGGACACCTTCCGTTGGTGAAAATTAGAACAAAAATCTTTGATATAATTACTAGTCATTGCAAGGGAGGCTAGGCTGATGGGGCATGTAATTGCTCCGTACGCATCCTGCCTGCATTGAAATCAAAATAATTTCACATAGGTTGCTCAAATATGAACGGTTTTGTAACATTAGAACAAATTGACCGGGTAGTAGATGCAATCCGCGCGCGAACATCAAAACAGCCGAGAGTTGCAATTGTGCTTGGCTCGGGTCTTAACTCGGTGGCCGAATCTGTCCAGGATGCGGTTGGTATCCCATATAAGGATCTCCCCGGTTGGCCCTTATCGACCGTGCAGGGACATACTGGCCGGCTTGTAATTGGCGAGTTGGATGGTCAAACGGTTTTTGTCATGCAAGGGCGGATTCATTTTTATGAAGGCTACAGTATGTCACAAATAACTTTGCCAATTCGTGTCATGCAACGTTTGGGAATTGAGATCTTATTTGTGACCAATGCAGCCGGTGGGGTGAACTCCGAATTTGTCCCAGGGGATGTGATGTTAATCACTGACCATGTCAATCTGATAGGGATGATGGGACAGAATCCCTTGATCGGACCAAACCTTGATGAGTTTGGCCCTCGCTTCCCGGATATGAGCCAGGCTTACGATCGTGATCTGGCTGATAAAGCGCGAAGTCTAGCCAAAGCTCAGAATTTGACTCTGCGAGAAGGGATTTATATTGCCTTGAGTGGACCATCCTTCGAATCGCCGGCGGATTTGCGTTTTTTGCGGATGGCCGGAGCGGATGCTGTCGGAATGTCCACTGTACCGGAGGTGATCGTTGCACGGCATGGCGGGATGCGCGTGCTTGGGTTTTCGGGAATCAGCAACAAAGCCAATCTTGATGGTACTACTCAGACCACGCATGAGGAAGTTTTGGAAGCCGGCAAGATCATTGCGCCGAAGATCGAAACACTTATCCGTGGTGTATTACGCCTGCTTTAGATTAGGTATGCATGGCAGACGTTTATCGATTTCTCTCAGATTATGAGGGTTTGATATATCTGGTCTTGGCCATTGGTGGGATCGTCGCCATCCGCTGGCTTTGGTTGGCCTGGCAAGAATGGAAGGCGGCCATTTATGGTCTTGAAAGACAGGTGGCTCAGAATCGGTTGAATTGGGCGCTGGCGGTTGCTGGGATCATAATTTTATTAATGTTGAGTGAATTTGTGATTGCATCATTTGTTGTGCCATCCCTGCCGTCATCGGCTTTTCAGGCGACCCCGACCCCCAATATTCTGGTTACACCGACTGGTACGATATCTGCGGAATTGGCGACCTCACTGGCTGCGACTGCATCCGCAATCTTGCCCACACCGGCCGGGTCAACTGGCTGTGTTCCGAATAAAATTGAGATAACTGCTCCGAAATCTGGCGCAGAAGTGAAAGGGACAGTGCAGTTGTTTGGAGTAGTGAACGTTCCGAATCTTGGATTTTATAAATATGAAATTTCGCCTCAGGGCACGGATACTTGGTCAACGCTTTTTGCCGGAGAAAAGAAGGATATCCAAGAAGATGGATCCTTGGGTTTTTGGGATACAACCGTGCTGACGCCGGGCGATTATCAACTTCGTTTAGTAGTAACCGACAATCAAGGCCAAGCTATGACAGCTTGCGTAATCTCTTTACGGGTTTCAGGACAATGATAGCGAAATATCGATTTGAGTTGCGACCGACTGTCTCAACAGATATTACAGGCTTGATGGGAATTGACCATTCCTGTGACAGTGGATATGTCTGGCAATTGGATTTACAAAAGTCAAGCGACCAGGTTACAGCCGTATTACGGGAAGTGCGCTTGCCGCGTGCCATTCACGTAAAATACCCGCGAGAAGTCTTTTCGCTGGCCGATGAATGGAATCACAATTCGCGAATGCTGACCGCACTAGGTTCGAATCAACATCCAGTTGGGTATATCCGCTATTTTGAAAATGTGACAGCGGGTTCGGTTTGGATCTCGGATCTGGCAGTCTCCCTGGAATCTCGCCGTCGAGGCATAGGAACTGCGCTGGTGCTAGCGGTACAAGACTGGGCTTCCGAGCAAGGCTTTCGCCAAATCTTTCTTGAGATGCCGTCCAAGAATCATCCTGCGATATGTATGGCCTATAAATTGGGCTTCGAATTCTCCGGGTATAATGATCATTATTATGCAACGCAGGATGTAGCATTGTTTTTCGGGCGATATCTGCGTTAGAGGTGAGATAGCAAGTATGTTTAACGGTTGGTTGGACGGTCTTCTGGTGGGGATTCAGACGATCAATCAGATACTCACGGCTGGGATTGCGATCACAGCCTTCTCTTTGTTTTTGTATGCCCTGTCATTTAATTTGCGTGACAGGGTTGCGCGTTCTTTTGCCATTATTTTGTTGTGCGTGGTGGTGGTCTTTACTACGGAAGCGTTGCAAGGAAAGGATACATCCGTCCTTTTAATCGATGCTTTCCTGCGCGTGCAATGGATTGGAATAGTATTTCTACCGGCGGCTTACTTGCAGCTTTCGGATGCTGTTCTGGTTACGGCTGGACGACCGTCGCGTGGCCGTCGCCGTCTTGTCGTGCGCCTGACTTATATGGTCTCCGTTGGCTTTCTGATTTTACTCAGCCTGGGTTTGTTGCTGGGTCCGCTCGTGCCAAATGGACAACCGGCACCACATTTACTGCGAACTCCTTGGACTGAAATCTTTAGTCTGTATTACATCGTTGCAATGGTCTGGGCCTGGATTAATTTTAGTCGCGCTTACAGCAGAATGTTGACTCGTTCAGGCCGGCGCCGGATGCTGTATCTGATGGGAGGCGCCACAGCTCCAGCCCTGGGTTCGTATCCTTTCCTCCTGTACGGATCGAGCGTGGCAGCCCAATTTCCATTGCTCTTCTGGGGTCTGGCCATGACCATCAATTTACTGGTTGGTGGATTGATCGTCATCATGGCCTATGCAGTTGCATTTTTCGGGGTTTCCTGGCCGGACCGTTTGGTCAAGTCGCGTTTGTTTAAATGGATTATGCGAGGACCAGTCACTGCATCAGTAGCCCTGGGATTGATGACCGTTGTCCGTCGCGCGAGCGAGCTGCTTCGCGGTAATCCTTATTCGGCGGCCGTGCCTTTCGTGATGGTGGTCAGTGTGTTATTGTTGGAGCACATGATTACCCTGGCATCCCCAATTTGGGAGAGAGTGCTTTTCCTTGGAGGGGATCGTGCTGAAGTGCTTTTATTGCAAAATATTGAAGAACGTCTTCTGACGCGCGGTGACCTGCAGCAATTTTTGGAGGCTGTCTTGGCGGCTGTACGCGATCACCTGCAGTCACCGACAGCCTTTGTCGCTGCTTTGGATAACGAGGAATTATCCTTGCTTGTGATGGCCGGGAATAAGCATTTGATTGAGCAGGATCATCTTCCCGAAGTACTCAAGGTTGTCAACGATGAAAACGACCACAAACAGCAGGAATTTATTTGGGGGGACTTCTGGATTTTACCGTTACGCGAACGCAAACAGGATATGGACCGCGATGAGATTCCTCCCCTGCTTGGAATCTTGGGTGTTGCGCGTCATGCCAGTGAACAAACGATGGATAAGGATCAACGCGATGCGCTTTGGCTGTTGGCGCAGCGCGCTGCTTTAGCATTGGAAGATCGGCAACTGCAACAACGGGTTTTTAGGTCCCTGGAAGATATGCAACCTCGGTTCGATATGTTGCAACGCATGCGTGCAAAGGCTCGGTATGATGCGCGCGGGGGAATGTTGGAAGAATTGCCAGCCTCGGGTGCGGATTTATCCAGTTGGGTCAAGGATGCCCTTGACCATTACTGGGGTGGTCCAAAGCTGACCCAAAGCCCATTACTGAGTTTGCGTGTTGTTCAAGAAACGGCACAAGTGAACGACGGTAACTCAGCAAATGCTCTGCGTGCGATTTTACGGAAAGCCGTCGATCAGGTGAAGCCCGAAGGAGAACGCAGGTTTACAACCGAATGGATTTTGTACAACATCCTTGAGATGAAATTCATCGAAGGTCGCAAGGTCCGCGAGGTTGCTTCTCGCCTGGCAATGTCAGAAGCGGATTTGTATCGAAAACAACGCGTAGCTGTTGAAGCTGTTGCGAAGTCAATTTTAGAAATGGAAACACAATTGCAAAACGAGAGTTAGGGAAGGAGGTATTAATGGTTCCCCAAAAGAGAAACCACGAGGGACCAATGCCTGTCACTGATGAGGGCTGGTGGGATTCGGTACTGGCTGATGAGCAACGTTTTATCCGCACATCCGCACGTCAGCAGAGTAAAAATGAAGAGCAGTCCCGAGAGGCTCCTCCAGACTGGCAGATGGCCAAGGACCTTTACGATCAGGATGCGATCGTGTCTTTAAAGGTGACGGGTTACAATCGAGGAGGTTTGCTGGTGGATGGGGAAGGTATCAATGGGTTTGTCCCCTATTCCCACTTGGTAGAAGTGGTGGGCAATTCTGATGGTGATCTTCGGGAAAAATACATGGCTGAATATGTAGGACGTAGCATGCGCTTAAAGGTTATCGAGTGCGTCCCTGAGGATGGACGGATCGTCTTTTCAGAACGGGCAGCCCAAGCCGAAGCTGGCCGTCGTCGCGAGTTGTTCGGAACTTTGGTTGTTGGACAGCAAGTGACTGGCGAAGTCACAAATATCACTGATTTCGGTGTATTTATCGACCTGGGCGGGGTAGAGGGTTTGATCCATATCTCCGAGTTATCCTGGGGCCGGGTGGCACACCCAAGCCAAATCGTGAGTTTGGGACAAAGTCTGAAAGTACAAGTCCTGGATGTATCCCCAGAACGCTGCCGTGTCGCACTAAGTTTGAAGCGTCTCTTCGAAAATCCCTGGGAGTCGGCTGGGAAAGTTTATGGAATTGGCCAAGTTGTACCGGCTACTATTACCAGCATCGTTTCTTACGGTGCTTTTGCGCGATTGGAAGAAGGATTGGAGGGGCTTATTCACTCCTCCGAGATGCCCCTCGAGGATGAGCAAGTAGTCAAAGACTTGTTAAAAGAAGGGCAGGAAGTGCAAGTACGTGTTTTACATATTGATGCGGAGCACCAACGTTTGGGACTAAGTCTCAAGATTCTCGAGTAATAATGCCATCAGAACCCCGCCGCGCATCGAACCAAAAATCGCAGACGCACAATCAAAACTCCCAGTCGGAAGAGCCAAATGATTGGTTGGATCAATTAGCCCGCCTCAACCTCCATTTCGGGCGCTTTGCTCGTGACGTTGGCGGGGTACTGCTCCTGGCACTGGCAGCTATGTCGCTGTTGGCGCTCACCGGATTAACCAATGGGGTATTACTCAATCCATGGGCAGAATTGTTGCAGCTTTGGTTTGGCTGGGGTAGTTACCTGATCGTTCTGGGTGTTGGTATTGGTGGATTGATGCTTTTAAGACGAGGCGAGGAAAGCCTGCGCTGGGGACGGCTAATTACCCTGGAGTTGGCTGCTTTCCTGACCCTGGCTTTATTATCCGAAGCCGGCGGAGCATCGCTGGTTCGGGCAAACTCCGGGATGGATGGCGGTCGCGTTGGATGGGGTTTGGTGGCTTTACTTAATCTGCTGATTGGCCGTTGGCCGGGTTTAGCGGTTTTAATTGCGGGTTGGGTGTTGTCTGTGATGACGGGATTCGGCTTGTGGTCCCGGCTTGAAACCTGGCTTCTATACCTGGCTGGCGAACGACCCGCTGAAGTTGATCATTCATTTGCATCCTTGCCTGTCGAAGAGTCCATATCGGATAAAAAAAATCCCGGCTCTTCCCCCAAAAAGAAAAAAGTCGATTTACCACCAGAGTATCGCAAGTCACTCCGCATGCCAGAGACGATGGATACGAAACCGGCTGAACCCCCGCCGCGAAATGAGAGCCTGCCGCCGTTGGGAATTTTGCTCGGGGAGCAGTCTTCGCGTCCAGACGAGCGGACGATCAACCAGAATGCTGGTTTGTTGGAGAAAACCCTGGCGGAGTTTGGCATTCCGGCACGGGTAGTTGGTTTCCGAGTGGGACCGACAGTGACCCAATATGCGGTTGAACCCGGCTTCATTGAAAAGGATGACGAGCAACGCATGAAAGTTCGCGTGGCACAAATTGCCTCGCTGCAACGCGATTTGGCTCTGGCCCTGTCCGCGGAACGCTTGCGTATCGAAGCGCCGGTGCCAGGGCGTTCATACGTGGGGATTGAAGTTCCCAATTCGCGCACCGCAGTTGTGCGTTTGCGACCGATTTTGGAGACCGAGGCTTTCTATCGGGTCAATTCACCGCTGACGATCGCACTCGGTCGGGATGTCTCCGGGCAACCGGTCGTGGCTGATTTGGCTCGTATGCCGCACTTATTGATAGCTGGAGCAACCGGTTCGGGAAAATCCGTGTGCATCACTTCAATTGCTACCTGCCTGGCGATGAATAATTCTCCCGAAGATTTGCGTATGGTAATGATCGACTCGAAAATGGTCGAACTAATTCGTTTTAACGGCCTGGCGCACTTATATGGCAAGGTCGAAACGAATGTCGAGCGGATCATGGGAGTGCTTCGCTGGGTGGTTGTGGAAATGGAACACCGTTACCGCCTGTTGGAAGGTGCGCATGCGCGCGACCTGGAATCTTACAATCGTAAACTCACCCGTCGCAAAGATGGACAACCGCTGCCGCGGATAGTAATCTTGATCGACGAATTGGCCGACCTGATGATGCATGCTCCCGACCAGACTGAACATAACCTGGTGCGCTTGGCGCAGATGGCACGCGCTACGGGCATCCATCTGGTTGTGGCCACCCAGCGTCCCAGCACGGATGTTGTCACCGGGTTGATCAAAGCAAATTTTCCGGCCCGGCTTGCATTTGCTGTGGCTGCAGGTGTTGACTCGCGCGTTATCCTGGATGGGGGCGGCGCTGAAACACTGCTTGGTCGCGGGGATATGCTCTTGTTGAATCCTGAAGTTGGGAACCCAATCCGCGCCCAAGGCGTGATTGTAACGGATCAAGAAGTAGAGAAGTTGATCTCGCATTGGCAACAGGAGAGTGGGTCGGAAGAAGCGTCGCCACCCTGGGAAAAGCTATTAATGGAGCCGGATGAGGGAGAGGACGATGCGCTGATCGAACAAGCCATTGAGATTGTCCGGCGTACTCAACGTGCATCAGCCTCCCTGTTGCAACGCCGCCTGCGGATTGGTTATCCACGTGCGGCACGCTTACTGGATCAATTGGAGGAGATGGAAATTGTCGGCCCATCGCAGGGGGGCGGTCGCGAGCGGGATGTATTGATTGATCCCGATGATGAAAACTACGCTGATGAGACGGATTAATGGCGTAAATATTACCGATTCGGGGCATTCCGACCGATTTGGTAGTATGATTGCAAAATTCTATGGCTGAAAGGACATCATTGGTGGAAAGCGAAAACAAAACCGATCATAAGACCTTTACAGATCTTATGCGGATCTGGTTTAAGTGGTTTCTGGACCCGCTGAGCGGATTTCTCAACCGATTGGGTTTGATGCCCAATACAATGACTTTACTGGGGCTGACGGGCAACATTTTTGCTGCCTATATGTTGGCTCGTGGTAATATGCTCTGGGGAGGTATCCTCGTCCTTTTAATGGGACCGATTGACGCGCTGGATGGCACGATGGCACGCTTGCGAGGGGAGCCGAGCGATTTTGGCGGTTTTGTCGATTCTGTCACCGACCGCTATTCTGAATTGGTGATCTATAGTGGGTTGATGTATTATTTCCTGCACAGTCCGCAGCCAGCACAGGCCTTGTTAGTATTTGGGGCGGCGGCCGGATCGGTGCTGGTTTCATATGTCAGAGCACGCGCTGAAGCACTCGGGTTCGAAGCCAAAGTTGGCATTTTGACACGCGTTGAACGTTTCCTGGTCCTGGCTCCATTGTTGATAGTTAATCAGCCGTTACTGGCTGTAGGTATTATTGCTGTTTTTGCCAATTTTTCGGCATTACAACGCATTTTGTATGTGCGCAGTCAAGCACATACACAAATAGCGAAATCTTAGGAGGTACTTTATTATGCCCGACGGATTTTCGATAGGTCCGCTTTTTATCCGATTTTACGGGATTATTATCATGTTAGGCGCATTGGCTGGTGGTTTCTTGGCGCAACGCGAAGCCAAGCGTCGGGGACATGACCCCGAAATCATTTGGGATTTACTGGTTTGGTTGATTATCGGTGGCGTGGTCGGAGCTCGCCTGTGGCATGTGTTCACTCCCACGAAGGATTCCGGGATTACCACTATGTTCTACCTGACCCATCCGTTGGATTTGATCAATATTCGCAACGGCGGATTGGGAATCCCAGGGGCTGTGATCGGGGGCGTAATCGCACTGTATTTCTTTGCCCGAAAGAATAAGTTAAACTTTGCTGAATGGACCGATATCGCTGCTCCTGCGCTCGCACTTGGCCAGGCAATTGGCCGCTGGGGTAATTTTTTCAACCAGGAACTCTATGGCGCGCCGACCAACCTGCCTTGGAAAATATATATTGATCCCCAACACCGGCTTCCCGGTTTTCAGGATCAAGCATATTATCATCCATTGTTCCTGTACGAATCGATCCTGAACTTGATGAATATGTTTGTCCTGCTTTGGCTTTCTCAACGCTTTAAGGACAAACTTAAACTAGGAGATGTTTTCCTGATATATCTCGTTCTTTATCCCGTTGAACGCTTTTTTCTGGAATTCCTGCGGCTGGACATTGCGATCATTGGCGGTATCAATGCCAATCAGACGGTCATGGCATTGGTCGCAGTTGTATCTGCTGCGGTACTTGTTCTGCGGCATCGCCAAAAAACTGAAACCACTACTGAAGTCGTGTAGAGAAGTTGTGCTAATTGGGGTGACTGGACCTCGCATAAACGATGATTGAAACCAATGATTTAAGCAAGCAATTCAACGATTTCTGGGCAGTTGATGGTGTTTCCTTGCGCGTTCAACCAGGCCAGATTTTGGCCTTGCTGGGTCAGAATGGGGCCGGCAAGACGACAACTGTTCGAATGTTGACTGCCTTGCTTCATCCTACGCGAGGTTCAGCGCACGTAGCTGGATACAGTGTCGTTAAAAATGCAAACCAGATTCGCGCTTTAGTCGGAGTCCTGACAGAGCAGCATGGCCTGTACATGCGTATGACTGCTGTAGAGTACCTCGATTTTTACGGAGAGGTATATCGGCTGGATCCGGCTGCGCGACAGTCACGCAGCCGGTATCTTCTGGAATATTTCGGTCTGGCAGATGTGGCAAAACGCCGAATTGGCGAATATTCCAAGGGAATGCGTCAGAAGCTGGCTTTGGCACGCGCCCTAATTCATGAACCCCCAGTATTGCTGCTGGATGAACCTACATCTGCTATGGATCCCGAGAGCGCGCGATTGGTACGCGATGAAATTGCTCACCTGAAATCTTCCAAGCGAACGATCGTAATTTGTACGCATAACTTGGCCGAGGCTGAAGCCCTGGCAGATATTATCGCGATCATTTACAAAGGACGCATCCTGTTAAATGGTACCCTGGAGAAATTAAAACAACAGATCCTGGGTCCGATGGAATACGAGGCCAGGTTCTCTACAGCTTGGTCGCCAAGTGGTTTGAACTTACCCGCTGGAGTGACCTTAAGTGAAAGCACTAATTTAGGGTTGCGTTTTCAAGTGGAATCTCCGCAAGAAGCCAATTCACTTTTGATGAAAGAATTAATCCACCGCAATGCGCCGATGACGTCATTCCAGGAAGTGCCGCGCAGTTTAGAACAGGTATACCTGACTGCAATGGCGCATGCCGCTCAGGGGTTCTCTAATGCGCGATAGTTTTTTCCCGGTATGGCTCGTGGCCAGGCGTGAACTGCGCGATCAAATGCGTGACTGGCGCATCATGTTTCCCTTGACCGTTTTGACTCTTGTCTTCCCGGCCATGATGTATTTTGTGGCTGGCACTGCAGTCGAGTTTGTGACCCGATATGGTGGTAAATTAATTCTGGATCGTTTGGTACCTTTTGCGATCCTGATTATCGGCTTTTTCCCAATCACGATCTCGTTAGTGGTGGCGCTTGAGTCATTCGTTGGAGAGAAAGAGCGGGGCACAATTGAACCTTTACTCAGTACGCCACTTGCTGACTGGCAGTTGTATTTCGGTAAGTTGCTGGCAGGCATGCTACCCCCTCTACTGGCAAGCTATATTTCGATTGGATTGTTTCTGATCGTGGTGGCATTTCAAGATATAACGATGCCGGCCATCAATGTTATTCTCAAACTATTGGTTTTAGCGGCTGTGCATGCTATTTTGATGGTCAGTGGTGCGATTGTAATTTCTACTCAATCTACTTCGGTGCGGGCTGCCAACCTGTTGGCATCCTTCATTGTAATCCCGGTGGCTTTCCTAATTCAATGGGAAAGCGCCTTGATTTTTTGGGGGAACGACCAATTGTTGTGGCTGGCGATGTTAGGGGTTGTGCTATTGGCGGCATTGTTGATCCGGGTTGGGGTTTCCCATTTCCAGCGTGAATATTTGCTGGGCCGTGAGATAGATACGATAAATTTACGCTGGATCGGCAAAACTTTTTGGCACAATTTTGTCGGCGAATCCCACTCATTTTCAAATTGGTACCGGAAGGAGCTTGGGCGTACTTTACATAAACTGTGGCTCCCGCTGGCTTTAATTGTTGGGCTTTCAGCTTTTAGCATTGCCTTTAGCTATCTATGGACTCTATCCAATGCACCTGCGTGGATTGCCAAAGCCTCTACCAAAGATATTGCCGAGTTGCAAAATCAACTCCCTCGTGCGCTGGATTTTGCTCCGATAGATTTCCAACTTAATTTTTTTACCTTGTTATGGCATAATCTTCGCACGATTTTGATTACACTCTTATTTAGCCTTTTTACATTTGGCGTTCTTGGGATGCTTGGATTGTTCGCTAACATGGGTGTAATTGGTGGATTTTTGGCTGTGCTCAAGTTGATCGGCTTTTCACCCTGGACAATGACCTGGGCTGGCTTATTGCCACATGGCATCTTCGAAATCCCTGCCATTCTATTGTCCACAGCGGCGATTTTACGTCTTGGAGCTGTCCTGGTTACGCCAAACCCCGACTATACGATTGGCGAAGTCTTTATCATTGCACTAGCAGATTGGACCAAGATTTTTGTTGGCATGATTATTCCCTTGTTGACGGTTGCAGCAATCGTCGAAACTTATGTTACCCCGGCATTGTTGCTCTTCGTACTCGGATAAATTGCGATGGAAATTGATTGATGACCTCGAAACTGGTTATTCTGGGCTCATCGAATGCGATTCCGGATGAAGATCATGAGAATACGCATTTGGTGGTCGTTGGAACCGAGCGTAAAGTTCTTGTCGATTGTGCAATTAATTCGATTTCCCGATTGCGGCAGGTAGGGGTTGATTTCAACGACCTGACCGATTTGATTCTGACCCATTTCCACCCTGACCATGTTTCAGGCGTTCCCTTACTTCTGATGAACATGTGGTTGATGGGGCGGCAACGTTCCATCAATATATATGGACTTCAGCATACACTCAGTCGCATGGAAAGCATGTTGAGATTGTTTGGTTGGTCAGAATGGCCCGACTTTTTCCCCGTAACTTTTCATCCCTTACCGGCTGATGAATTGACCACAGTCATTGACTGTGATGATTTTCAGGTTTATTCGTCGCCGGTCCAACATTTTATTCCGACGATAGGGTTACGGTTTGAATTCAAGCGATCACATAAGGTCCTGGCCTATTCCTGTGATACCGAGCCGTGTGAGCAGGTGATCCGTTTGGCTGAAGGAGCGGATATTCTGCTTCACGAGGCTTCAGGACCCCAACCGGGTCATTCTTCCGCAATGCAAGCCGGAGATATCGCCCGTCAGGCTGAGGTTGGTTCTTTATATCTCATTCACTATCCTACGGGAAAGTATGCGCAGGATGGTTTGGAGGAAGAAGCTCGACAAAGATTCCAAGGGCCAATCAAGAAAGCCATCGATTTTATGACGATTGAATTCTGATCAGGAACCCGCGCGAGCGGGTCTTTTTTTATTACCACCCTTCGATGAAGGTTTTCCATTCACCGTTTTCTGTTAGATGCCGGCCAAAGATATATCTTGCATTGGCTGGCGGCTCTTTTGGAATCTTTGGTAAAGTCATGTGTGATTCTTCCAAAGTGCGCCCACCTTTGCGATGGTTGCAATAGGCGCAGGCTGCTACTACATTGGTCCAGATATGTTGACCTCCCAGATGTTTTGGTAAGATATGATCGACGGTTAAGTCGGGGGCGTGACGTCCACAATATTGGCAGGTATAATCATCCCGACGGAATACTTCCCGACGGGTTAGTTTGATCCGCGGGCGTGGGCGGTGCACCATGTGGTCGAGCCGAATGATCGACGGGCGTGGCAGTGTTCTCGAAACTGTTTTGATCACACCGCGCCCATTCATGACCATCAGCGCTTTTCCGGAAAGGATCAGCCCCATTGCTCGCCGCGTCGTGCACACGTTGAGAGGTTCAAAATTGGCGTTTAGAACGAGCACTGGCTCTCTCATTCAACCTCCAAATTGGCCTGATTATAGCACAATCAAATTATTGGAGATTTAAAGATGAAAGTGTTGATTACCGGTGGCACAGGCTTGATTGGGAAGGCCTTAACACGATCCTTGCTGGCAGATGGGCACCAAGTTTGGGTTTTAAGCCGCAAACCTCGAAATGCGTACCTGCTAAAAGCTGTTCAAGTCATTGCCTGGGATGGTCAGACAGCCAAGGGTTGGGGATATCTTGTGGACGAAATGGATGCGATTGTCAATTTTGCCGGCAAGACCTTGGCCTCCTGGCCGTGGACCGGGAAAACCAAACAGATATTTTGGGAGAGTCGTACCCATGCTGGTCGAGCGGTGGTCGAAGCTCTCCTTAACGCCAATCATCGCCCGCAGGTGGTCATCCAGGCATCAGGGATCAATTATTATGGTGTGCGTGGGGAGGACGGGATTGCTACAGAAGAAACCCCTGCAGCTGACGATTTCCTGGCAAAATTATCAATCGCTTGGGAAGATTCCACTAAGCCAGTCGAGGATATGGGAGTGCGGAGGGCAATCATTCGTAGTGCAGTAGTTCTGGCTGGGGATGATGGCTTATTGCCTCTGATGGCTTTGCCAATCCGTTTGTTCCTTGGTGGGCGGTTGGGCAATGGTAGGCAAGCGCTGCCATGGATCCATATTGCGGATGAAATAGGTGCAATCCGCTTTTTACTTGAGAACGAGCAGGCTAGCGGACCATTCAATCTAATTGCCCCGGAGCCGACTTCAAATGCCGAATTCATGCGCGAAGTTGCAACAGCGTTACACCGCCCCCACTGGTTCCCCACCCCGGCTTTTTTTCTGCGCCTGGTGCTGGGTGAGATGAGCACCTTAGTGGTCAACGGGCGTTTCTCTGCCCCGAAACGATTGCAGGAAGCTGGTTTTCATTTTCGCTTTCCCTTGTTGCATGAAGCCCTAGCCGATATCTACAATTAGAGATTGGAGTATTCCATGTTGAAACGAACCATCTTGATCGCTGCTATTTTGATCGTCCTGATCCTTTCCGCCTGCGGGCCGGCTGCTCCGGGCGCATCGTCTCAGGGACAATCCCAGCAGAATGTCCCCTCCGATGCGGGAGAAAAACCGGTTGTGCCTACCCAGACTTTCATGCCGGTTTCGCAAGATGTTTCCGGTTATACCATCCAGGTGTCTCTCACCGGAGTGCAGCGCGACGGCAAGCAGGTCAATGCGGATGTTTGTTTTACCGTTCCGGATGACTCCGATTGGACTGTCTGGCAGGCTAGCTTAAAGTACGGTACCGATGTCATCTCTGAGTTTGGCAGTTCCTTGAAGAGTTTACAGTTGCCTGCTGACGGACAACCTGGTCTGCGCTGTGACGTGTTAAACTTCTATGTTCCACCAGATGCTGACCTGAGCAATGCGGTCTTGACCGTTGATTCAGTTGCAGCTTATCCAAGTGAAGGCGATTATTGCTCCAAATATTTCGATATAATCCAGCAATCCTTGGATGCCAATAATACAGGTGTCGTTATTCAGTGTACGACAATCGACGGAATCGCCAGTCTGCAAATCGTTAGCAAACCCGATTCCATGACTCAAGAACAAGCTGAACAACTTGTTTACAGCGATCAGTATTATTCGGTCAAGGGGCCATGGACCTTCAATATAAACCTGGGACAATAACGAAGGATTGGTATAATTACATCCATGTCTGCTGGAGAGATGCGTGAATTCCACCCTGAATTGCTGCCAAACCGTGGAGAGATCACGGCCTGGGTGTTGGCGTTGCTGGCTGGGTTGGGATTAGCCATCTTGCACTTTACCTGGACTTCGATCCCTGGGTGGGCATGGATTTTCTGGTTTTTCTTGTTCTTTGCTGCGGCAAGTATCTCATTCGGTAATTGGGTGGATCGGCATACGCTGATCCGTACGAGCGTAGACGGAATAGAATTCTTAAATGGTCTCCGTCACGTGCGATTTAATTGGCTCGAGGTTCAGAAGGTGAACGTACTGCCCGCGCGTTGGGGGCGTACTGTACAGGTGCTTGGAGAAAATGCACACTTTGAATTTCGTACCTACGGCGTTGTCGAATACCAGGGTGAGGTGCGTGGACGTATTGGATTTGTTGCCGGGCAGGAAATCCTGGATACTGTTTTAAGTCAGAGTGGATTGAGACTGGCTGAAAAAACCGGAGACACTTATTATTATGCTCGTGTGTAATCAATGCGGTGGTTTCTGCGCGCCCGGGACCATCGCGGGCGCGTTTTTATTTGAATTATATTTGCGGTTTTTAACCGCTCGAGGAGGTATGAA
This sequence comes from uncultured Chloroflexia bacterium, assembly GCA_963790075.1. GTDB lineage: Bacteria > Chloroflexota > Anaerolineae > Anaerolineales > Villigracilaceae > CAYOUV01. Next base: position 277,164 of record CAWBNG010000003.1, on the reverse strand, counting down.
TGGATATTGCTGGACAGGTCGAACTGTTGATGCAAGGCACTGAATACGGTGATGATGACCTGCAGGAGGCCATGGCGCTGGAATTACGACAAAGGTTGATTGATTCAGAAAAGGAAAAGCGCCCCCTGCGTGTATACTGCGGTTATGACCCAACCTCAACCGATTTGCATTTGGGGCATACCATCACCATGCGTAAGCTGCGGCAATTTCAGGATTTGGGTCACGAAGTGACGTTCCTGATCGGTAGTTATACTGCCTTGGTTGGTGACCCTTCAGACAAGAACAAAGCTCGTCCTGTCCTGACCCAGGAACAAGTCGCTGAAAATGCCAAAACCTATGCGGAACAGGCATTTCGCGTGCTCGATCACGAGAAAACAAAAATTCGTTATAACGGAGAATGGCTATCGAAGCTCACCCTGGTGGATTTGATTCGATTGGGACAGAATTTCACAGTGCAGCAATTTCTGGCACGCGATAATTTTGCCAAGCGGATGGAAGCTGGCGAACCGATCTACTTGCATGAGACCTATTATTCCTTGATGCAGGGTTACGATGCTGTGGCGCAGAACACCGATGTGCAGGTTGGCGGTACTGATCAGTTATTCAATATCATCGTGGCTGGGCGCAAATTGCAGGAAGCCCTGGGACAGAAACCGCTGGTCGGTGTGATATGCGGCATCCTACCGGGAACTGATGGCGTACAGCGCATGTCAAAGTCGACTGGTAACGTTATCCCAATCAATACTACGGCAGAGGATATGTATGGCAAGGTGATGTCCTTGCCGGATATAGCCATGCCGACGTACTTTCGCCTGGTCACGCGCTGGACACCGCAAGTAATCGCAACAATGGAATCAGAGATGTTATCAGGAAAGCTGCATCCTCGCGATGGAAAGATGAGGCTGGCGCGTGAGATTACCAGCATTTTCTATAGTGATACGGCTGCAAAACAGGCTGAAGAAGCTTTCATCAATCTTTTCCAAAAAGGTGATCTCCCGGATGAAATGCCAGAATACGCGCTTAAATCTGGGCAGACGGTTTTGGATGTAATGCTCGAGACCGGTATGGTGTCAAGTAAGAGTGAGGGACGTCGCATGCTAGAACAGCATGCTGTCCGCTTGGATGGAGAGACTTTAAATGACCCCGCGGCCGACTTTTCACACCCCGGAATTTTACAGGTAGGGAAACGACGCTTCGTACGGATAAAAAAAGGGAGGAAGCGTAGTGAACCGTCCCCCCCATCTAGGTAACCTATTTCCCTGGCAGGGAATGCCTGTCAGGGATTATTAATTTTATCCTCTTCCACAATCCGCAAGAATTGTGCTACCACTTCCGGGTCAAATAACTTTCCGCTATTCTCTTTGAGGTATTGATAGGTTGTTTCAACGGTTTGGGCAACCCGGTATGGGCGATCAGACAGCAACGCATCCCACACATCCACGACAGCAAAGATGCGGGCTGCTAATGGGATTTCTTCCCCCTTAAGGCCATGCGGATAGCCACTGCCGTCCCAGCGTTCGTGGTGATAATAAGGAATGTCCAGTGCGAGGCGTAAAAATGCAATCGGAAACAACAAGTCACGAGCGTACTTTGGATGTAGTCGCATAATCTCCCATTCGGCTTCGCTCAAGGGGCCAGGTTTGAGTAAGATTTCGTCAGGGATTCCCATTTTACCGATATCGTGAAGCAATACGCCACGCCGAATGTGCATTAGCTCATCCCCTTTAAGGCCTAAAACCTTGGCAAGCCGTAAAGTAAGGTCGGCAACACGCTGTGTATGTCCTTCGGTCTCCTTGTCTCTTAATTCAAGAGCCTTACCCCATCCCTCCAGGGTTGTATCATATGCCATGGCTAATTCTTGATTCGACCGTTGAAGGTTATTGAACAATTGTGCACTGTCAATTGCAATCGCTGCCTGACCAGCTAAAGTCTGCATGAATTCAAACCAGCCGGGGGAAGGAGTGAGAGGCGTGCGGTTGAATATTTCCAAAACACCTTTGATTTGTCCTTTGGCCAATAAGGGCACTCCATAGTAAACCTTGAAATCTTCATCAGCAAAGGCTCTTTTTCGTGTGCAGCGCGGATCGGCCAAAATATCATTCGACTCGATAATTTTGCGTTCCAAAATTACTGTTCCGCATAAACCATCACCAATTCGAACGTTCATCTTTGATATTTCCGATGAACGAAAACCACGACCAGCTGCATACGACAAGATTTGGGTGTTCGGATCAAAGAGCATCACATTTGCAGCGTCTACTTCTAGTTGGGCAATAATTTGATCGACGAGGAGACTTAAGGTGACGCGGAGATCAAAGCTGGATGCGATGGCTGTGTCCACATCCCGCAAGGTTGTCAACCGTTGCACCTGGCGTTCTGTCCTTTCGTACAAAGATGCCCGATGTAAGGCATTACCCGCTATCTCTGAAATTGTACTCAGGAGGTTGATTTCCTGTTTCTTGATCGTGGATGGATCGATCGTCGAAACGACAAGTACGCCAATTGTCTCATTGGTTGCTTGGATTGGAACGCATACGCCCCCCCAGTCCGCAGATGAATAACCGTTTTTGGTCAGCTTAAGCACAGCATCCCGGTTGAAATTTGACGATCGATAGACCTTAGCATTGGAAAATGTACGTCCCACAATACCCTGATCGGGCATTAAACTGGTTTGTTTGACCTGACCCAGCCAACCTTTGGCAACGACCTGGTTCAACAGTCCGGTACCCGGCTCATGAAGCCAAATGGCACCAGCGTCCAGGTTAAATAGCTTAAGGGTTTCTTCTAACAAGCGTGGCAGCATGTCCTCGAGCGTTTGCGCGATCCGAAGCGCTATTGATATGCGGTTGATGCTTTCCATCTCAAATAAGCGCCGGGTTGTTTCAGAATAAAAGCGTGCATTCTCGATCGTCGCGGCTGCTTGATGTGCGAATGCCTGGGCTATACTTGCATCGTGAGCGTTATATGCTCCTGTTTTTTTACTATCCAGGGAGACATACCCAATTACGACATTGCGGGTGATGAGCGGAACGCCCATCCAACCATGAATATAGTTGATCTTATCCCAAGATTTAAAACGTTGGTCAGCCTGTGCATCCTCAAGGATGAGCGCTTGACCAGTACGCCTGATCTCCCTGAATAATTCGTTGTTGGTTCGAAACACTTTTCCGATAACGTTGGCATCATCCGGTATATCGCGTGCGGCAGCTAAAAGCAATTTCTTTCCTTCAACCAAGAAGACGCTTGCACTATCGTATGAAATAACTTCCCGAATCGAGGTTAGTATGGTTTCAAGCACCTGATCCAGGTCCAGGGACGATGAAATAGCAGTAGCAGCATTTCGAAGGGTATCAGCTTCTTGTCTCCGAAGTTGTTCGGCTTCGAAAGACTGTGCATTCGTGATGGCTGCTGCGGCTTGATATGCAAACGTTTGCGTAATAAAAGCCAGATTTGGGTTATATGTATTTGGTTGGTGGCTATCGATTGTTAAAAAACCGATCACCATTCCCCGCGCAATCAGCGGTACCCCCATCCAGGATCGAATAACTGATTCGCCGTCATCATTCCATTCAGTAAAACGGGAATCTTCCCTGACATCGGGAATAAGGATCGCTTCCCCGGTCCGCTTGATCTGATCGAATAATTTACTATCCCTACGTAAAGGTTTATTCAGGTCCTTTTCAATATTCGGATAGCCTATTCCGGCTACAATTTTTGTTAATTCACCTTCCAAGAGAAAAATTGATGCGCTGTCGAATGGTACGACTCGTTAAACCGATATTAATATGGCATCCAGGACTTCTTCGAGCTCCAAAGAAGTTGAGACGATTGCGGCGGCCTCATTTAAAGTTTCCGCTTCTCGTCGGCGAGATTTTTCCAAATTCAATAGTTCTAATTTTTGGATTGACACAGCGAGAGTCCCTGCAATCGTGGTCAGCAGTTGTTCATCAGCTTCCCTAAAGAAATTCGCCTGCTGACTTTCGGCATTGAGTACTCCGAATAGACGATCTCCAATCGTGACCGGGATACTGAGTTCAGAGAGAGTTCCTGTATCTGCCTGGATGTAAAGTGGTTCATTGCGGACGTCCGTAACACGATATGAACGACCTGTAGTTGCCACAAACCCCGTTATCCCTTGGGAGCGCTTGAGGGATAACGGTAAATCATCCGTAAGATTGCCATGATAAGATGGATGAGGTGTCAAAAGGTCCATTTCCTGGTCGTAAACAAAGATGCCAAAATTGTCGGGATAAAGGTTTTTAACGACGATATCTGTAATGTGCTCGATCAATTCGTCAATGTTTGTGGCTTGGGTACCACCTAATGCCACCTCGTGAAGGATAACGAGCTCATCCAATCGTCGCTGGATTTCTGTTTCGTTTTTTTTGCGTTCTGTGATATCTTGCGCGACTGCAATAACTACATCTTGACCGAGGTAATTTCCCTTGTAAAGCCGAACATCTTTAGGAAAGATTTCCCCGTTAGCGCGAACTCCCCAGAATTCAAATTGCTGAGGATTTCCTTTGAATGCTTCAGATACAGCTTTAGAAATTCTCTCAGGATCGTTCTTATCAGGAGCGCTGAGAATCGATGGAGTCTGGCCGATAAAATAATCTCGCGGATATCCGTACATTTGTAACGCACCTTCGTTGACATCCAGGAATTTACCATCCCTATCTTGTATATAAATCGCTTCCGTGACACTGTTGAACAATCCTTGGTAGGATGCTTCGCTGTTCCTTAACGCTTCAGTAGTATGCTTTGCTTCTGTGATGTCATAGAACATGGATAAAATGCACGCTTCACCGCCCAGTTCGATTTGGTCGAGAAAGACCAGTGTATCCCGTACATCTCCGGAGGAGGTTCGGAAAGGCATATCTATTCCCCGAACAACCTGCTCTCGTTTCAAGGTATGTAAAATCTCGAGATGTTTCTGCTCATCAGGGTAAATATTTAGTTCAAGGACGCTTCGCCCGATAATATTTTCCCGATTTAATTCGGAAAGTTTTAAATATGCTTCATTGGCGTCAACAAAGGTTCCTTCTTCTAGGGTTGTGATACAAGTGGGAATTGGGCTGGCGTGAAAGACAGTGCTAAACCGCTCTTCGCTGGTTCGCAAAGCGCGATCAGCTATTTTTCGACTGGTGATATCCTGCGAAAATCCTTCAAAGTAAAGAATTTCGCCATCTGAATTGCGAACTGTGCGAGCATTGGAGGATGTCCAAATGATCGAGCCGTCTTTGCGGTAATTCCTCGCTTCGAATTCCTCTACGACGTTAAAACCGACTATCTTTTTTATAAATTTTTCCCGCACTTTCGGATCGACGTAAATTTGTGTGGAGATATCAGTTATGGATGCAATCATCTCCTCGGCTGATTGAAAGCCATAGATGCGGGCCATAGCCGGATTGACTACTAGATAGCGCCCGTCAGGTGTGGATTGGAATATTCCTTCTGTGGCGTTATCAAAGATATTTTTAGTTCTTTCCTCGGCGTGTAGTCGAGGCGAGATTTCATTTTTAAGTAATACATAAATTAAAAGCGCGCTAGTAATTACAAAAAACCATCCTTTATAAGTTTGTAATCTGGTCAACATAGCGATATTTGGGATTAGGGCTTCTAGCAGCCGATCAGATAATAGAATCCAAAGCCCGCCGAAGAACATATACAGCAGGACGACTCGCAGAGAAAACGGAATTTTCCTGAGCTTCATCCTCAACATTATCCAGTCAAAACCTGTATAGACATTATATTGTAAAGAAATCCGAAAATGGAAAATCCTAAGAACGATTTCGATACAAGAGTATTGCAATTCCGTTCTCCGAAACCTGCTCAAATCTACTCAGAGGTAGCTGGCTGTTCGGTTCCTGCTTCAACGAGCGTTGCCTGAGACCAGGCCTTACACACTCTCCGCAGGCGTATCTTCCGGCAGAACTTGCCGTAGCCCCGGCACTTAGCGGGGAATAGTCTCTCTCACTGGTACAACAATTGCTCCAGGTTGATGGCTGCGTTCAAGTCACGGTCCATCACCAGCCCGCACACTTCGCAACGGTACACACGCTCCGCCAGGCTGATCTCGCGTTCATGGCCACATTGGGAACAACGTTTCGTGGAAGGAAAGAAGCGATCCGCCAGGAACACGTCACACCCATACCAGGCGCCCTTGTACTGCAACTGCCTGCGGAATTCATGCATCCCCACATCCGCAATCGCCTGCGCCAGATGGTGGTTCTTCATCATCCCGTTGACATTCAGGTTCTCCATCACGATGGCTGACTTGGTTGTCGCCAGCCATGTAGTTGCCTGATGCAAAGCGTCCTTACGGATGTTCGAGACCCGGTCATGCGCCTTTGCCAGTTGCCGGACCGCCTTCTGGCGATTGGCGCTGCCTTTCTGGCGGCGGGATACCACGCGCTGCAAGCGTTTGAGCCTGGTCAAGGCCTGTTTCAGGGCACGCGGGTTCTCAAAATAACTGCCATCGCTGACCTGAGCCATACGACCGATGCCCAGGTCTACACCCGCCACAGGCTTTTGCGCCGGGAGCGGATCTGGCCTCTCCACCTCCACCAGGAGTGAAACGAACCAACGACCTGCCTTTTCGCTGACCGTAGCGCTCAGGATAGCACACCACCTACAGGCAGGTAGCCCCGTTCCTTCAGGCGCAGCAACCCCAGGCGTGGCAGTTGGATGGCTTTGTCAAAAACATGGATGGCACCGGTGAGGCGAAAACTGCCCAATCCATTCTTCCTTGACTTGAAGCGTGGCAAGCCCAGCTTGATGGGCTTGCCAGCCCGTTTCTCTTTCACGCGCCGGAAGAAATGAGCATAAGCCTTATCCAGGTCTCGCAGGGCTTCCTGCGGTGCGCATTTGGAGACTGCGTACATCCAGGGGAATTCGGTCTTTTTGAGGGCGTTCAGTTCGCGATGCAGGTCGATAGCAGAAGGTGTTTTGTCTCCCCTGGCGAAGGCTTCCTGCTTGCGCGCCAGCCCCCAGTTGTAGGCAAAGCGGGCGGCACCGGCATGACGAACACAGGCCGTCTTTTGCCTGTTGTTCAGGTCAAATTCGGTCTTGAAAGCCCGCAGGATCTTCATAACTGCTCCGCCACTTCTCGCAGGGTTTCAACCAATTTCCTGTTCTTGTGACTGCGACTGCCATACAGACGCGCAGAGAAAACCGTGATGATTTCCAGCACATCCTGTGCCAATTCTTCTTCAAAGCTCAAGGGTTGCTCGCCCTGGTTGATGATCACGACTTCGGTATGGAAGGTTTCACACAGGGAAAAGATGAGTTCCGAACCGAAACGCAGCAACCGATCTGTGTTGGTCAGCACCAGGCGCCCCACACTCCCGCTGCAGATCCTCCGAATGAGTTGTTGCAAACCCTTTTTGTTGTAATTCAGTCCGGAGCCCAGGTCCTGCATGACTTCATACGTCCATCCATTGGCTGCGCAAAAGCTCTCAAGCAGTTGCACCTGCCGTACCAGGTCTTTCTTCTGGTCGTGGCTGGAGACCCGCGCATAACAGAGCGTGGGGCGGTTTGTCCTGCTGGTTTCATACGGTTTCAGCCCGCGCAACTGGGCCAGATCATATCGCCGGTGTCCGCTGGGTGTGCGTTCCGGCTGGATCTTTCCTTGTGCTTCCCATCGGCGAAGGGTGGGGATGGATACGCCTAACTCCTTGGCGGCCTGACCAATGCTCACTTCCATAATGAATATTGTAGATAAAAAATAAGATTTGCATAGATATAATTAGTTATTATTTTGCTGATACTACCCCCCAGTTACAAATAAAGCGAGCCTTACTGGCTCGCTAATCAAAAGGCGTCGACGGGATTCGAACCCGTGATCAGGGTTTTGCAGACCCTTGCCTTACCACTTGGCCACGACGCCAGGAAATAATAAAGCGGGCGATGGGATTCGAACCCACGACCTTCTCCTTGGCAAGGAGACGTTCTACCACTGAACTACGCCCGCAATTTCAAGGCCGTACTGTATGGCCGAGAGTGCCGAGAGTCAGAATCGAACTGACGACACCGCGATTTTCAGTCGCGTGCTCTACCAACTGAGCTATCTCGGCCGGAGTATTAGGTTGTTAAGCGTGTGCGATTTTAACCGTACTTAGGGAGATTGTCAAGCACAAGACTGGAATTGGGTTAAATTCATCTGGTGAGGTACAATTCGCGATGGCACATGACAAAACCAATGCGCCTTGAAGAGGTACTGGATGCCGACGAAATTGATTTTACGAGACAAAGAATTTGAAGTCAAATCCGGGATGACCTTGTTATCGGCTCTAAATAAAATTGATGTCATTCCCGAAGCGGTGATCGCCACCCGAAAAGGTGAATTGATCCTTGAGGACGAAATCCTCAGGGATGGGGATGTGATCAAGTTGGTAGCGGTCATATCGGGCGGGTAGGCATATTTTCGGCCATCTGACATTATCGGTAGGAGCAAGCCATGAAATGTCGTAAATGCGGCGGCAAAGCAACGGTCAACATGCGCCAGCACAAGCTGGCCTTATGTAGTCGACATTATTTGGAATGGGTCCCCGAGCAAACAGAACGTTTCATCAAGAAATATGAAATGTTCTCCAAAAACGAAAAAATTCTGGTTGCCGTCTCGGGGGGCAAGGATTCACTGTCTTTGTGGGATATTTTATGTCGACTCGGATACCAGGCTGATGGCCTATATATCGGTTTGGGAATTGACGGGGGGATTGGCTACTCGACTGAATCACACCGTCTGACGCAGCGGTTTGCCTCAGAGCGTGGTTTGACACTTCACATCGTCGACATGCAGCGCGATTACGGTCATTCGATTCCGGTCCTGGCTCAGGCGACCCATCGCGGCAAAGGCAAACCGTGCGCCGTCTGTGGCTTGAGTAAACGCCATGAGATGAATCGCATTGCCCGCGATATGGGTTACGACGTATTGGCAACCGGCCATAATTTAGATGATGAGGCAGCGGTTTTATTCAGCAATACATTGAGTTGGTCTGACTACCTGTTGCGCCAGGAGCCAGTCTTGCCGTCTTCTGATGGGCTGGCACGCAAGGTAAAGCCGTTGTGTCGCTTATATGAGAAGGAAATGACCGCTTACGCACTTTTACGCGGCATTAAATATATTTACGAGGAATGCCCATTCGCAGAAGGTTCGACCACCATATATTACAAAGAGTTGCTCAATCAGCTCGAGAACCAGCGACCGGGGGCTAAGTTGTCGTTTTATCTCAAATTTCTGGATGCCAAACAAAATGGGTTGTTTTCACCCAAAGATCAGCTGTTGTCTAATTTGCACACGTGCCCGGGTTGTGGACAGCCGACGTCTGCGCCAGGCCTATGCTCGTTTTGCCGGATGATGGAGAAAGTTGGCAGTCCTGAAATTTGATTGTTTACCGGGCTGTAGCGCCTTAAATGGCGGTGATCGTGATCGCCTAAGAAAAGCACCAGGAGATTTTTAATTGAACACCCAACCAAGACAGTATCGCTACTTTGAATTGATTATGGCGATTTTTGTAACCGTGCTGGTTGTCAGCAATGTTGCCTCATCAGCCAAGATCGTAGATATCGGCTTCTCGTTATTTGGTGTGCCACTGGCTTTTGATGGTGGAACGATCCTATTCCCGATCAGTTATATTTTTGGTGATATTCTGACTGAGGTATATGGGTACCGGCGTTCGCGTCGGGTAATCTGGACTGGCTTTTTTTGCCTGGCCCTTGCTGCGGGAGTGTTTTGGATGTTACAACGCTTGCCCGGTGAAGCCACCTGGCAAGCTTATGCCGGAGATGCTGCCTACGCTGCCATCCTGGGAGGCATGAGTAGTGGCGGGATTGTGCTGGGCAGCCTGGCTGGGTACTGGTCAGGAGAGTTCTCCAATTCTTTTATCCTGGCAAAAATGAAAGTGTTGACCAATGGCCGCTGGCTATGGACACGCACAATTGGTAGCACCCTGGTCGGAGAATTGGTGGATTCGGCGGTATTTGTGACGATCGCTTCTGTCTTTGGGGTATTTCCCTGGAGTCTTTTTGCTACATTGGTGCTGACCAATTACCTGTTTAAAACAACCATGGAGGCGCTGATGACCCCGGTCACGTATGCTGTTGTGAACGGATTGAAAAAGGTTGAACATGAAGATTACTACGATCGTGATACGGATTTTAACCCTTTTGTTGTTTGAACGGAATCGAATCGCAATCATGATCTAACCGAATGTCATGCTTAAGCCCTTGTGATATAGAACATCAGTGCTACAATATTGCTATGCAACCTGTTCGAATCACAAAAACTACCGCTCGTCGTTATATTCTTGGTCGGCAAGGATTATGGCCGGGTCGCCGTTGGGCTGGCAAGGAAGGTGTTTCTAAAGCTCTCCACCAAATTGAAGCTGTCCAACTTGACCCATTGAACGTCGTTGCGCGCAGCCATGACATCGCACTTTGCAGCCGCGTGCTCGATTACCAGCCCGACTACCTGGACCAATTAACGTATGCTGAACGCCGCTTTTTCGATTATGGCGGCTCATTGTATATTTACCCAATGTCTGAACTCCGATATTGGCGGTTACAGATGCAGCGTCGGGCACAAGAGGGGCGTTGGGCGGATTTCTCCCGCCAGCAACGCGAGCTGCTGGACGAAGTTCGCGCCCAACTCCGCCAGCACGGACCGTTGGGCAACCGGGATTTCAGCGGTCGTACGCGTATTAATAGTTACCGCGCACGAAAAGACACCGGTTTAGCTTTGTTTGCTATGTGGCTGACCGGTGAACTAATGATTCACCATCGACGGGGATTCGAGCGCGTCTACGATTTTTCTTCGAATGTTGTCCCACAAGAAATGGATAAAGTGGTCAATGAAACCGAGGCCGAAGGCTATTTTGCTCAAAAGGCCTTAGCTTTCTATGGCTTGGTCACCGTGCGCGGTTGGAAGAATTGTTTTTCGGGTTTTGTCCATCGGCCGATCAGCCGAAAAGAGGTACAAGACCAGATCGAACAGTTTATAAGCGATGGCGTGTTTGCCCCGGTCAAGATTGATGGTTCGAAAGAGCACTGGCTGGTGCTGGCGGATGATCTGCTGCTACTTACCCAGCTGGAGGCGGATCAAGTTCCAGACGCCTGGCAGCCGCTCCAAACCACCACCGATGACGAAGTCACCTTCCTGGCTCCGCTGGATATTGTCAGCGCGCGCGGACGATCGAAATGGCTTTTCGACTTTGATTACGTCTGGGAAGTGTACAAACCTGTCGAACAGCGTCGCTGGGGCTACTATGTCCTGCCGATCCTGTATGGTGACAGGCTGGTGGCACGCCTCGACCCAAAGCTTGATCGAAAAACGAATACGTTGGAAATCAAGGGTTTCTGGTTGGAAGATGAAAGATTGGCAAAGGATGAAGCGTTCCTCTCAGCGTTGGCGAATGGATTGGTACGCTTTGTCGGATTTCTGGGGGCTAACTCTCTGGACATTTCTGCGATTAGACCTTCCGGGTTTCGGGCCAGGATTGAAAAATCCTTGAGGGCGAACCTTGAAATTGTAGGATAGTACGGCCAGTGTAATAATTCGATGATGTTTGAATTGTTCTTGAACTACTCAGATGGAATCTATGGCTTGGGTATGCCAAAGTTTGTACCGACATCGTTTGAGGAGTGACTCAGGAAAAAAGGCGAGCCAGTGGCTCGCCTTTTTTCTCAGGAAACTTCCAAATATCTTTCTAATTCCCAATCTGTAACGTGAGTGCGATATTCTTCCACCTCCGACCACTTGGCGCGTGTAAAAGCTTTATACGTTGCCGGCCCGAGAGCACCCTGTAATACTTTGTCACCTTCCAGTTCGCGTAAGGCTTCGGCCAGCGAACCCGGTAGGGAACCGATACCCATCTTGGTACGTTCGTCCGCATTCAAGTGGTACAGGTTTACGTTGTTGAGTCCCTTGGGCGGAATCAGACCGTTATCAATTCCGTCCAGGCCAGCCGCCAGCATACCTGTGAACGCCAAATATGGATTGGAGGATGGGTCCGGGAAGCGTAATTCTGCCCGCACGGCTTTATCGCGTCCCTCGGTGTAGCGCGGAATGCGAATCAGCGCTGAGCGGTTTTGCTGGGCCCAGCCGATATAAACCGGGGCCTCGTAACCAGGTACGAGCCGTTTGTACGAGTTGATCGTCGGGGCGACGATGGCTGCTAGCGCTTTGGCATGGGCGAGTTGCCCGGCAACGAAGGCATAGGCTAGCTTCGAGAGTTTGAACTCATCCTTGGCGTCGTAAAACAGATTGTTGCCCTTGTCGTCGAAAATCGACTGGTGGCAGTGCATGCCCGAGCCGTTGATCCCATAGATAGGTTTGGGCATGAATGATGCTATCAACCCTTGCTGGGCTGCGATAGCTTTTATGGTGTATTTGAGCGTCAGAACATTGTCTGCCGTGCGTAGTGCATCGTCAAAACGGAAATCAATTTCGTGCTGCCCAAGCGCTACCTCGTGGTGGCCAACTTCCACATCCAATCCCATCGTGTTCAACGCACCCATGAGTGTTGTGCGAACTCGTACTGCTTCGTCATCGGCGGAAAAATCGAAGTAGCTACCGACATCTTGCGGCACGGGATGGACATGATCGCCGCCGTTACGCCTGAAGAGGAAGAATTCCGGCTCCGGACCGACGTTGAAAATCCAACCACGCTCGGTGATTTTCGCCAGGATTTGTTTCAGCGTCCCGCGCGGATCGCCTTCGAAAGGTTGTCCGTCCGGGGTGTAGATGTCGCAGAAAACACGGGCGCGACGTGCGTCATCCGGGGTCCAGGGGAGAACGGCATAGGTTGCAGGATCGATCACCAGCCGCATGTCGCTTTCCTGAATGCGGGCAAAGCCCTCCACCGATGAGCCGTCGAACCATACGCCGTCCTCCAAAGCCCCTGCCAGGCCCTTGATCGGCATGTCCACGCTTTTAACGGCCCCGGTCACATCGGTGAACTGCAGCGAAATGAATTTCACATTATCTTCTTTGACATGAGCGATCAAATCTTTGGCATTCATATCTCTCTCCTTGGTTCTGAATTTTGGATACGATTACTAGACTGCGCAATGATTAATTTGCACAGATTAAGACTTACTTATTCATCCTTGATAAAGACCGGTGCCTGCTTGGACTTTGAGCCTGGTCTGGCGGTGTTGATCAAAGCTACTGACCCGACGATGATGGTTGCTGCAGTCAGCACACGGGCTGTCAATGGTTCGGCAGCCAGCCAATTGCCAAGTAAGACAGCCACAACTGGATTGACGTAGGCGTAGGTTGACACCAATGAGACGGAGGTATTGCGAAGAAGCCAGGCGTATGAGACAAATCCAACCAGGGAACCGAACGCAGCCAGGTAAAGTACGCCCAAGATCGAGCGGGTTGTCACTTGGGCTAGATGTAGGGTTTGCCATTCGCCGGTCAATGTGGCCACCAGGAATAAACCACTGCAACCCACCAGCATCTCCATTCCGGTGGTCATCAGAGAAGAATTGGGCAGGTCGGCTGAGCGGCTGTAAATCGAGCCGACCGACCATAGAAAAGCAGCCAGTAACAAAGCGCCGACTCCGAATGGATTCAGCTGAGTGATCCCACTGCTCAAATTTGACGGGCCGACCAGCAGCGTGATCCCCCCGAAGCCGATCAGCAGCCCGAGTAACGCCTGCCAGTTGGGTTTGACCCCGCCTGGACGGATGGCCTCGATCAGTACCATCCACATCGGCACGGAACCGATGATCAAGGCTGCTATACCTGAAGGTACAGTCTGCTCGGCCCACGACACCATGCCATTGCCTCCGACGAGCAGCAGCAACCCTACAATTGCGGTGGAGCGCCACTGTCGGCTTGTCGGCAGCGGGTCGCCGGCCATGCGCCGCCAAATGTATAAAATCAGGCCGGAAATCAAGAAGCGCGATCCAGCTGCGAGAAAGGGGGGAATAGTCTCAACGGCGTAGCGAATCGCCAGGTAGGTTGAGCCCCAGACAATATAAAGCGCTACCAAAGGTACCCACACTTTTATCTTCATAAATTCCTCAAGCTGACTCCTTGAAAAACAAAAAGCACGCCAGGGCGTGCTTTTGCATTGCAAGAATGCTATTAAAGAAAGCAGCCCTTCCTAATTAGACAAGCAACCATTCAGGCTTGCTTGATCACTGTGCTGCTTTGGCCTGAGCGTTACCGCCCAGTTTTCAGCAGTTACTTGTTTCGGAAGGGAGAAAGAAGCCCGTGATCGGGCTCCAGAGGCATCCGCTGATCTATCCGATGTTCCCCGGGAAACCGGGTTAGCGCTCCTGTCGCCAGGAGGAACCTCCACCTCGTAACCCTGTCAGGAACAGGGTCCAGCCGCTAATTCTCCGTTTATTTGATTTGTAAGTCTGGCAAGTATCCTTATGGATATGTTGGCGCTGATTTTACACGTTCCTGCAATTTGAGTCAAGCATTTATTTTTTGGGGGAATAAAATCTGACAGGCGGATAACCTGTCAGATATCAATCTCGGAAAAAGAAAACCCCGCTTATGCCGTGTGCAGCGCAGTTCTGAACCTGCTTTCGCAGGATGGGTCCCGACCCGGCAACTTCGCCTTGGCTCTAGCCTATCGCGTCGTTGACGTGAGATTGAGACCCGTTTGGTGTGTGTTGGCTCAGAACCGTATAGGTGCGTCATCACGTGCACAGCAGGGCCATCTGTTTTATACCATAAAGTCAAAGGGGTGGGTAGGGAAAGCTTAATTGGACATAAAAACCCGGGGATGAGCTGGTGCCATCCCCGGGACTCAGCCTATTTTTTCTCGACTGGTAAGTCCAGCTTGATATGAAGTTCCTTCAATTGTTTTGGTTCAACAGGTGATGGCGCATCCCCCATTACGTCGCGGGCAGCCTGGTTTTTGGGGAATGCGATCACTTCTCGGATATTTGGCTCATCAGTCAGGATCATGCAGATGCGGTCGATGCCCGGGGCAATACCTCCGTGCGGCGGCGTGCCGTACTCGAAGGCCTCCAGCATGTGACCGAAACGCTCGCGAGCGACATCCGGGTCGAGTCCGATCAGTTTGAATACTTTTTCCTGTAAATCTCGTTTGTGGATCCGGATTGAACCACCACCGACTTCATAGTTATTTAGAACCAAATCATATTGGGTTCCCCGTGCCTGGCCGGGTTCAGAATCCAGCAGGGCTGTGTCCTCTGGCATTGGCGCAGTAAACAGGTGGTGGCTGGGGTCCCAGCGTTTTTCCTCTTCGTTCCACATCACGAAGGGGAAATCGATCACCCAACAGAAACCTAATAAGTCCGGATCTCGCAGTCCGAGCAGATCACCCAAATGGACGCGCAGCCGTCCAAGGACATCGAACACTAGCGTAGGTTTGTCAGCCACGAATAGCAACAGGTCGCCCTTTTCGGCTTCCATGCGTCCGAGAATGGCCTTGAAGCGCTCATCGGAGAAAAACTTGGCGATTGGTGAACGCATCTCACTGCCGTCAGACGGTAGAGCCACGTATGCGAGTCCTTTAGCACCAAACTGTTTGACCCATTCAGTTAATTCATCGATCTGGCGACGGGTATAGTCTCCCAGTCCTTTGGCATTGATGCCGCGAACGTGACCGCCGCTGGCGATGGTCCCTTCGAAAACGTTGAATCCACAACCTTCCGCAAGGTCCGAAACGTCCTGCAATTCCAAGCCGAAGCGAATATCCGGATTGTCCTTGCCGTATCTCTCCAAGGCTTCGTGATAGGTTATCCGCGGCCAGGGGGATGCCAGGAGATGTTTGTGAGGCACAACTTCCTTGACCATCCCGGTGAATAAATCTTCGATCAGGCTCATCACATCGTTGCGTTCGACAAAGGACATTTCCAGATCAAGCTGCGTGAACTCTGGCTGCCGGTCACCGCGTTGATCCTCGTCACGAAAACAGCGCGCAATCTGGAAATAACGTTCCACACCGGCCACTTGCAGCATTTGCTTTAATTGCTGGGGGGATTGCGGTAGCGCATAAAACTCGCCTGGGTGAACCCGGGAAGGCACGAGGTAATCGCGCGCGCCTTCCGGGGTGGTCTTGAAGAGAATTGGGGTCTCTATCTCGAGGAAACCTTTCTGATCAAGGTAATCCCGAATGAATTTAACCACCCGGTGGCGTAAGACCAGGTTCTTTTGCATGCGCTCATGCCGCAGGTCCAAATAACGATATTTCAAGCGGAGATTTTCGTCGATTTCCTCTTCCTTGTTGATCAGGAAAGGTAACGGCTTGGCAGGGTTGAGCACATTTACTTCTTGTACGCCAACTTCGATTTCACCGGTGGGTAAATCCGGGTTTTCGGCGCCTTCCGGACGTGGACGTACGACTCCGATGATCTGCAGGACCCATTCAGCGCGGACATCTTGCATGATCGGGAACTTTTCGGGATCAGCCACCACCTGTACCAATCCGAAGCGATCGCGCAAATCGATGAAGGTCACGCCACCATGATCACGGTGGCGGTGCACCCAACCGGCCAGGGTGACGGTCTGCCCGACATGCGAGGCACGTAATTCTCCACAGGTATGAGTTTTGTACATGCTGATCCTCCTACAAAATAAATCGCCCTTCGCGAATTGCGTTGGGCGACTGGGTATTTCGAAAAAGATTTCTTATACTGGCAGGCTGCGCCAGTCGGCCCGAGGATATTCGTCCGACGAATTATTGTCATTTTCGTTTTTGCGCAGTCCGGTCCTTGGCATTAGGATGTCTCCAGAGTTGCCGAATTATAGCACAGCGAGAAGGTTTAATATAGGTTTGTTAACCAGTGTACAGGTTTTATCGGATCGTTACGTTATCCAGGCAAATCGCTGGTTTCATCCAATGCATTAACCTGGTCTTCGGTTAAGCGCCAGCCGAGAGCGCCTGCATTTTGTTGGGCTTGTTCGGCAGTTTTAGCGCCTGGAATCGGCAATGTGCCTTTGCAAATGCACCAATTCAATGCGATTTGTACCGGGGATTTACCACCCTGGTCCTGGCCGATTTCGGTCATCAATTTTAGCAGTGCAGGCAGTTTGGTCAATAGACTGCCATAACGACGTCCACGCAAGCCGGCAGGGGGATTCTCGGTGCTGTACTTTCCGGTTAACAAACCCATTTCCAAGGGGCTATAAGCGATCAGGCGTATCCCCAATTCTTTGCAGCGTGCCAGGATCCCATTTTTTTCGATACTGCGATCCAATAAACTATAATGCATCTGGTTAGATGCAAGCGGGATATTTTTCTGCGCCAGCGCAGAATACGCACGTAGCATCTGACTTTGATTAAAATTTGAAACGCCGATGGCACGGGTCAACCCCTGGTTTACAGCCTCGGTCATCCCATCCATCCAGGTTTCGATCGACGTGAAAGGGAAGGGGAAGTGGATCTGGTAGAGGTCAACTGAGTCCATCCCTAATCGTTCCAGGTTGTGTTCGATTGCGGTCAGCAGCAGCTTTTTATTTAATCGCCACGGATAGGGAGTAAACTTGGTCGCCACGAGCACCGCTTGCTGGCTTTCCTTGATAAATTGTCCTAAAAGCCGTTCCGAGCGCCCATTTCCATAAGATTCGGCGGTGTCGATAAAGCGGATCCCCTCTTCGACCGAAACATCGAAGGCCGCGCGGATATCGTCGTCGCTGTAACCGTGACCGTAGTTCCACATGATTCGATCCCCCCAGGACCAGGCTCCAAGTCCCATTTCGGTCGCTTGTAAAAAACGTATTTCGTTCGTAGATGGTGTTTCCAAATAGTTACTCCTTATTCATAATATTCTACCTTCTTTTCTTAAAATTTGATAAAGATGTCGTTTCTATTTGTTTGCAGGGTAGTCACGAAACTGAATTCAGGTTAAAATCGATATCTAAAATTCTATTAGGAACTGATGGACCGCCAGCCACACGAACTCATCGGTGGCTGGCGCTCCCTGAGTTCCAAGGAGGTTATCTTGGACTCGCGATTAAGCGATAGGGGACAGGTGGAACCCCCATCTGAAACGGTTCGGCGTCTCTCCCTGCCATTTACCAATCTACAACTGCTTTCGCGCGCATTGACCCACCGCTCATACATTAACGAGCATCCTGAAGCATTGGAAGATAATGAGCGGCTGGAATTCCTGGGGGATGCCGTCTTGGATTTTATCGTCGGTGCCTGGTTATATAATCGTTTTCCTGAAATGAGCGAAGGCGATCTGACCCGCTTGCGCTCGGCTTTGGTGCGCACAGAGCAACTGGCCGAATTCGCTCAAAATATGGATTTGGGTCCTGCAATTCGCCTTGGACGCGGAGAACGCAACTCTGGAGGGCAGGAACGGCCGGCTATTCTTTGCGGAACCTTCGAAGCCCTGGTCGGTGCCCTGTATCTGCAAGGTGGTATCCCGGCAGTTGAGGCGTTTATTTTCCCGCTTCTGGAAGAGGCTCGTGAACGGGTTATGCAACGCCTGGAAATTTATGACTCAAAAAGCCATTTCCAGGAATGGGCCCAGTCCGAAGGATTGGGAACACCATTTTATGTTACTGTCAGCGAGAGCGGACCGGACCACGCCAAAGAATTTTTAGTCGAGGTCCGGGTCAATCGAAAGACGTACGGTTCCGGTCGCGGAACAAGTAAGCAGGTGGCTGAGATGAATGCTGCGCTGGATGCGCTTAAACGATTAGGGTCCACCAATTCTTAAATTCTATTTTCTGGTTTTAACTATATGCCTTTGCGTCTTAAATCTCTAGAACTGCACGGATATAAAACCTTCGCCGCCCGCACCGTCTTTGAGTTTGGCGAAGGTATCACTGCGATTGTAGGTCCTAACGGTTCTGGTAAGTCAAACATCGCGGATTCTTTGCGTTGGGTGCTTGGGGAACAATCTTACGGTTTATTGCGAGGCAAGAAGACCGAAGATATGATTTTCTCGGGTTCAGAACAGCGCCCGCGGGCTGGCATGGCTTCGGCTACAGTTTTGTTCGATAACGCCGATGATTGGCTCCCGGTGGATTTCAGCGAAGTTGGTCTGACGCGTCGGGCATATCGTGATGGGCATAACGAGTACTTGCTCAACGGACAGCAGGTTCGACTGCGCGAGATCAATGAGCTGTTGGCCCAGTCTGGTTTGAGTGAGCGAACCTATACGATCATTGGGCAGGGTTTGGTGGATGCTTCTCTGGCGCTCAAAGCTGATGAGCGTCGCCGTCTGTTCGAAGAGGCGGCCGGTGTGGGCTTGTACCGATCGCGCCGCGAAGATGCCATACGTCGTCTGGAAATAACACAACGTAACCTGGAACGTGTGCTGGATATCATGGCTGAACTCGAACCACGCCTGCGAAGCCTTGAGCGTCAGGCGCGTCGCGCTCAGGAGTATGGTCAGTCGCAAGCCGATTTGCGCCTCTTGCTTCGTGATTGGTATGGTTACCATTGGCATCACTCCCAAAGAGAATTGGCTGATGCACGCGAATTACTTCGCGAGCATGAGGCAAAATTGAATCAAGCACGCGATGAATACCAAATGCATCAAGCTGAGTTCTCGACCTTCCGCGACCGTCTGCAGGCATTACGGATCCAATTAAATGGCTGGCACCGGGAGTTATCGTCGCTTCACAGTCAACGTGAGACTGTCAGCCGCGACCTGGCAGTATTGGAAGAACGTCGCCGTTCTTTGGGGGATGCGCGCCAATCCATCATGCGCGAGCAGGAACGCGCTCAAGACGAAGGGCAGCTTGGACAGGAACGCGTTCAGGAAGTCGAACAAGAAATTACTCGCTTAGAGGCCGATTATCAAGATGCGCATAATCAGCACAGTCAGGCTGTTGAAGCATTGAGGTCCCGGCAAGCCGAACATGCTGTTATTGAAGAAAAACTAATGGCTGCACGCCAAAAAATGAACTCTCTAAACGCCCAAAATGCTGAATTTTTAGCTCGGATGGACAGTCTGGAAACTCGCCGGACTGAATTGGCACGAAAAACAGTATCCACCGAATCGGCATTGACTGAAGCCGAACAAGCAGTACAACAGGCAGAAGAGAAACAGCGGGCGGTTGATAAGGAACGAGTTCGGGCGGAAAAAGCCCATGCTCAAGCCCGATCCGCCCTCAAAGAGCAACAAAAGAAAGTCTCTTCCTTAGAGGACGATCGCCGTAAACAGATCGCGGCGCGGGCTGCCCGGGAAAACGAGGAGACACGCCTTAGGACTCAATTGGAGGTACTCGTCCAGGCAGAACAGTCACTTACCGGATACGCCGAAGGCGCACGTTTCCTGCTTGAGGCTGTACGTGATTCGCGCCTTAATAAATCACCTGGTGCGCTGAGTGCGATGTTGGACGTTCCTGCCGAATATGAGGTGGCGATTGCTTCCGCCCTAGGGGATCATCTGGATGCAGTTTTGCTCGATTCAGGTGAAGACGCAGAACAGGCTTTGCGCTTGCTCGAGAATGCTGATGCCGGTCGAGCGACCTTGCTGCCGCTCGAATGGTTGAACAAGGCTGGACCACTAAAAGCACCCAACGACCCAAATTGCCTGGGTGTAGCTTCTGAACTGGTGCGCGCCCCAAAAGAATTGATTCCGGCTGTTGTCCTTTTGCTTGGACAAGTATTGGTGGTCAAAGATCGCGCTACTGCGCGCAGGTTGGTGCAAGGCAAGGATCAACCTATAAAGGCTGTGACATTACGTGGTGAAGTTTTTCGAGCGGATGGCTCGGTGGTTGCCGGAGGGGCAACACGCTCGGGAACCTTGAGCCGACCGCGTCAGCGACGGGAGTTGCAGTCTGCTCTGGAGGAGCTCAGCGAACGAGTAGCAGGCCTGGACGCTGAAATTGAGCGCCTTAACAACGATATATCTGCAGCGCAACGCGAACTGGTCAAGTGCGAACAAACACTGGTGTCTGCGCAGGAACGCCTGGAGGTGGCTCAGGAATCCGAGCAACAGGTTGTGCTTGGATCGGAGTCGGCCCTTCGGCAGTTGGAATGGAACAAATCCCAGATCGCTCAATTGCGAAATGAGGTCGTTGAAGCGCAATCTGAACAAAAGCAAGTAGAAGAGACCCGCGTCGAGATTGAAAGTCAGGAATTGCAATCGCAGGAAACAATCCGTGTATTGGCCTCGGAGTTGGCGAGTCTGTCAACCGAAGAAGCCCAGAGCCAGGTAACCTATTGGAATACGCGAGCGGCAGTCTCGGAGCGAGCCTTGACAGATGTGCGCTCGCGGTTGGTGGAACGCCAGCAAGCTGTTGTCCGTTTGGGAGACCAGCAGGCTACGCTGAAGCAACGCTTGGATGAGACTGATCATTCCCTGGAAAATTTGGACCGTGAAAAAGAAACCCTGCGCCAACAGGAAAACACCTTGAACGAGCAAATTGAGACGCTGCGTGTACGAATTGACCCGGCCGAAAAAGAACTGGCCGAAGCGGAACGTCAGGATGTTGAACGTCAAGAGCGTGAGACCACGGCGCAACGCGCGCTTGCCAGTGTCGAGCGACAATATACCCAGGTACAAATCGATTTGGCCCGCCGTCAGGAAAACCTCGATTCTTTGCGCCATAAAATTGAGGATGATTTTGGTCTGGTGATGTTTTCCTATGAAGAAGACGTTTCTGGCCCAGTGCCTCTGCCGTTTGATGGAATGGTCGAACAGTTGCCGGTAGTCACCGAATTGCCAATTGAATTAGAAGAACAGGTAACCCAACAACGCGCGTTGTTGCGGCGCATGGGCGCGGTTAATCCGGAAGCAAAGCAGGAATATGATTCCGAGCGCGAACGCTTCGAATTCATGAAATCACAAGTTGCTGATTTGCAAAAAGCCGAGGCAGATTTGCGTCAGGTTATCGCCGAACTGGATGATCTGACCAGGCGCGACTTTTCGCTCACTTTCGAGCAAGTTGCCGGGGAATTCAAACAAATATTTACCCGATTGTTTGGTGGAGGATCAGCCCGTCTGGTGTTGACCGACCCGGATAACCTGATTGATACCGGTATCGACATTGAAGCGCGCCTGCCAGGACGGAGAGAACAAGGATTGTCGCTGCTCTCGGGCGGTGAGCGTAGCCTCACGGCGATTGCCCTGGTGTTTTCGCTGCTCAAAGTTTCGCCAACCCCGGTCTGTGTTCTGGACGAGGTTGACGCTATGCTGGACGAGGCAAATGTTGGCCGTTTCCGCGACCTGTTACGTGAGTTGAGCGAGCGGACACAATTTGTCGTCATTACGCACAATCGCAATACCGTCCAGGCAGCGGAAGTGATTTATGGCGTGACCATGGGTCGAGATTCCGCAAGCCAAATGATCAGTTTGCGATTGGATGAAATTAGTGATGAATTGCTAAGAGGCAGTTAAAATTTTACATAAAAAGGCCGTCCAGCGAAATTTCGGACGGCCTTTTTTGTTGATCTATTCGAACAATCCTAATTATTGGGTCGGCGGCAGAGTCGGTTCGGCTGGAACGCGATTCTTCCAGATATCGAAGGTCTCGACCTGGGTCTCAGACTTGAGCTTGGCCAGAAAATCATTGAAGGCTTGATCTTTGGCTGTTTGATACTGGCTGGCGGTCAAGGGTCGCATTTCGTGACCGAGCACCTGGATGATGTGCCATCCGTATGAACTTTGGATCGGTTCGCTAATCTGGCCGACTTTCAGGTCAAAGGCAGGCTTTTCGAATTCAGGGATCATCTGGCCTTTGCCAAACCAGCCCAAATCACCACCCTTATCTTTAGTGCCGGGATCAGTCGAGACTTCCGCAGCAATAATAGAGAAATCTCCACCGTTGCGCAGTCGTAGGTAGACTTGTTTAGCAGTTGCTTCATCCGCTACGAGGATGTGACGAGCCCAGACCATATCTTCTTCGTGAGGGACGTCTGCAGTAACCAGATCGTATAGTTTCTGACGGTAAATCTGGTTCTCGAACAAATTGGAGAAATCCTTTTCGGTCATCCCCAAATTTTTATAACTTTCGAGCGACTTGTCATATTCGCTTTGATAACCTTCAGCCGTGTAAGGTGTGGCTGTCGGCTCGGGGGTATATGTTGGTGTTGCAGAAGGAACTGGTGTGGCTGTAGCATTGGCGACAAGCGTAGGCGTCGGTGCTGGGGTGAGGGTTGGTGCCTGAGTAGGTGTGGGTGTTTGCGTCACCAGAGCAATCTGCTCGGGAGAAAGAGTCGGTTCAACCACATCGGTTGGCGTGATGGTTGGGGTCGGGCTCCCGTTTGGGTAATAGCTGAAAAATCCCTGTATCTTCGCACTTATTTCCTCGGGGGAGACGGTGATCCCGCGCCGGGCACATTCTTGACGGATCAAGGCTTCGTTAATTACTTGATCGATTACGTTTTGTCCCAGGGTTTCGGGGGAATTCATTTGACCCTGGATTTGAGAAATTTGCGAGGAAAAATTCTGGTCGGTCGAAGGGTCGATTCCAAAGACCTGGGCAAACTGGTAAATTTGAACGTACCTGTTGATCAATTGCTCGCGCGTCAGCCGTACACGCATCTGAAATTCGCGTGTGGTGACGACTGTGTCGCCAATCTTGGCAACAGGTTGACGCAGTTGCAGGTAATTCAAATCCAAATATCCATAAATCAGAACCAGGATAACTGAAGCTATGACACCAATCGCGATATTGCGGATAAGCCTGGTCTGGCGGCGTTCGATTTCGAGCCGCGCTAAGTGTTTTTTGCTGGATGCAGATGGCTTCGATGTTTTTGCCATACTTGACCTCTTTAACGATCAAAGGGCATGAGCGGTGCCATGCCCCTTGGATTTGGAATTAAGACAATCCGTCTTCCCACTGCTTGCCGACGAAGGGCAGGAGCGCAATGTGGCGAGCCTGTTTAATGGCCACAGCCACGGCACGCTGATGTCGGGCACAGGTGCCGGTTTGGCGGCGAGGGCGGATTTTGCCATCCTCGGTAATGAGGCGCTTGAGCATATCCACCTTCTTGTAATCAATTGTCAGGTTCTTATCTGCACAGAACTGACAGAATTTCGGTCTCGAGTAGTAATGGCGTTCAGGGCGTGAGCGCTGATCGTCGTGAGAATCTCTTTTTCGGTCGTCAGACATTATTTACTCCAAATATTAGAACGGAAATTCGTCCTCTTCAGCCGGTGGTTCAGCCTGATCTTCGTCAGCTGCCCCTTCCTGGCTTTGATTGTTATCTCGACGGTCGCCGAGCATCATCATTTCATTAGCAACCACTTCGATAGAAGTGTGTTTGTTGCCTTCTTTATCTTCCCAGCGACGCGTTTGTAATCTGCCTTCGATGTAAACCTGTTGGCCTTTGTTCAGATATTGTTTGCAGATTTCAGCCAAATTACCCCAGGCTACGACGTTGAACCATTCGGTCTCGGTATGACGTTCGCCATCCACGGTATTCCATGATCGGCTGACAGCCATTGTAAATGTGGTAACCGGGCGGCCGGAAGGTGTGTAGCGCATTTCTGGGTCTCGACCCAGATGGCCGATGATCATTACTTTGTTCAAGCCACGGCTCATGGCTCTCTCCTTTTAAATCTAAACAGGTTTACAGTTAGGTTACCAGGATCAACATGTGACGCATAACCGGATCCAGGAAGCGCAGGTTGCGTTCGAGTTCTTTGGTCGTCTCGGGGGACAAGCTAGCATTTATTAATACGTACTGGCCTTCTGTCTGTTTGCGAATTGGGTAGGCAAGCTTGCGACGACCCCAGACGTCGATTTTGTCAGCGGTGCCACCTACTTCACTGATCCAGCCTTTGATGCGGTCGAGAGCACCATTAAAGGCAGTCTCATCCAGATCAGGATGGATCACACACACCAGTTCATACTTACGCATGGGGAAACCTCCTTTCCACGGGATTGCCTCCAGACGACGCCGTGAGCGGGCTGGAAGCGGAAAGTATCACTTGTTGAGCGTGATAATTAACGGGTTGTAGTTTAGCACAAACCACGAAAATTGGATAGGATCCGCATTGCCTCAAATTAAAAGTTACTTTGCGATGAAACGTTGCCTCAAGATAAATGTTACTCTACGGCAAAGAATAAAGATTTGCCGAGGGAGCTATGATGAGTTAACGCAGCAAGAAAGAGTATTTAGAAACGATCCAACCGCGCTACAAAAAGGCAAATAAATCTGAAAAGCAGCAAATTTTGGATGAGTTTGTCAATACAACCGGGTACCATCGCAAATATGCCATTCGAATTTTGAACAAATGGGTTCGAAGAAAACTTCCAAAGAAACCCGGACCTAAAAAAATCTATCAGGGCGAAGTCGTAGTCGCCTTGGAGCAAATCTGGGAAATCTGTGGGCGGATTTGCTCCAAGCGCTTGCACCCGTTCTTGCCCGAGATGGTGAGAATTCTGGAGCGCAACAACGATCTTCAACTTACCGCAGAAGTAAAAGCGCTGCTACTCTCAATCAGCCGATCAAGCATTGACCGCTGTCTGGGTCCTGCCCATCGAGAACATCCGCCTGGCTTGAGCACAACCAAACCAGGCACTTTGCTCAAGAAGTCGATCGCTGTGCGAACTTACACTGCCTGGGACGAGGAAAAGCCCGGTTTCCTTGAAATTGACCTGGTTGCTCACTGCGGACAGTCCACCGAAGGTCAATTCATAAACACTTTGACTTGCGTGGATCTCTCTACTGGCTGGGTCGAATGCCTGGCCGTACTCACTCGCAATAAACAGACCGTTTTTGAAGCCATCAAAACCATGCGAACACGCTTGCCCTTTGCTTTGCTCGGTCTTGACTCGGACAATGGCAGCGAATTTATCAACGATCTACTCTTTCAGTATTGCCAATACCAAGAGATCACTTTTACTCGTTCGCGTCCATACCGTAAAAACGATCAGGCCCATGTCGAGCAAAAAAATTGGTCGCTCGTCCGCCGACTTATCGGTTATGACCGTTTCGAAACAGAAGCCGAATGGCAGCTCTTGCAGAGCATTTACGAAGATCTGCGTCTGTATTCCAACTTCTTTCAGCCAGTTCTCAAGTTGGTCTCGAAAGACACCGTGGACAAGAAGGTCATCAAACGCTATGATACGGCTGCTACTCCTTACCAGCGCGTTCTGACTTCCAAGGATATTCCATTAGCAGTCAAGGCGCATCTGACCAATCTGTATGTCCAACTCAATCCGGTAAAACTACGCTCTTCTATCGATCAACACGTCGACCAACTTTGGAATATCTCACGGTAACATTATTTGATGAGGCAACGATACCACCAAAGTAACATTTTCCCATGAGGCATCACGGGATCATTAATTACATTCCGGACTCTTCCCTTGGTTTGGTAGGGAAGTACCTGATTGAAAAATTATGGGGCCCCGGCACCATACAAGGATGGATCGGTCGGTGTGTTTCCGGACGGATCGTGGACGTAAACCCAATCTCCTTCTTTGGCCCAATCGAAGAGCCAGTGCGAATCCCCAATCGATAAATTTACACAGCCATGGGATTGCGGATAGCCAAAATAGGTGTGCCAGTAGGCACCATGCAATGCGCGCGCCTCATCGTAGTACATCGTCCAGGGGACATCTTCCAAATAATAGTAATCTGAATGATCGGCCTCGAAGGAACCGCTCATGGTTTCGGTAGTCTTCTTTTGGTAAATTTGAAATAGCCCGGGTTTGGTAAAGAACGGATCCAACCCGGAGGAGAGTAATGTGGCGAAAACGAGTTGCGAATTGTCGTAAACTGACAATGTTTGCTCTTCCAGATTGACCTCGATCCAGCGCCCGTTGGTTACACCCTCGGGGGGAGTTGTATTTGGAATAACGCGTGCAACCAAGCGGCCCTCGATCCATTGGTCAGGACCGATCAGATCCCAGTCCGTATCCTTAACTTTTTGCGTTGTGTACACCTGAACGATATTAAAACGAGTTTTTTTGTCAATGACGGTACCTGTGTAGCTGGGTTGATTGCGGATATCTGCATCGGATCGAACCCAGCCGAAGGCGTTTTTCGGGGTCGAAGTGAAGATCAATCCCTGAAAATTGCCATATCCGACCCGAGAGCCATCCCCCGGGAACCACTCTCCGGACGGCAGCATAAAGTAATGACCTTTGTCGTTTTCAACATGATTGATGTAAGAAACGTAGACAAATCCCGGGCTGATATATTGACTGCCGCCCCCATGCGCTTCTGCTGATTTAAGGGAGCCATACAAGGGCAGGGACACTTTGGGATCGACCTTGAAATAAAGATAAGGGACCACACCTAGCCCCGGATCAGGCGGGTACGCAGGAAGCGGACGCCTCGGGAAACTCATACCCAACCCCGACATTTCTGTCATATACAAGGCTGGTCCATAGGCGACACAATCTTCTGGTGTGATTGTGTATACACCTGGCGGGCAGACAACATCTCCGTTGGCCGGCTCCGGATGAGGAGAATCCCCCTGTGCATTTACATTAAATACTGAAATGATGCTGGTTAAAATACTACTAATAAAAATTATTGTTATTAATCGATTCATAAAATACCAAATACTTGTTTCAGAGGGCTGATTGAAGTTATGTAGCCGAAGATTATAGCACGGAAACTGTAAATACCCTGTAAGCCTCCTGAGTATCAAACGTAGGGGTTCTAGCTTGACACAAATACTTGCATGTGCTAAATTAGCAACACTTCGTAAAGGTATTTTTTAATGTATCAGGATGTCGTAAAGGGCGTCTTATTTTGTCTACCAGGAGGGTCGTCGTGTCTAAGTCGCGCACGCAGATGATGGTCGACCGCTTACGTGAACTGCAGGCTTCCTCACCAGATATTGAAGCTTCGGCAGTCGTCAGCGTGGATGGGTTGAGCATAGCCTCCGCGTTGCCACAGGGAGTGGAAGAAGATCGTGTGTCGGCGATGTCTGCAGCCATGCTCTCCTTGGGGGAACGAATTGCCAATGAATTGGGACGTGGATCCCTAGAGCAAGTTTATATAAAAGGTGAAAAGGGATTTGTGGTGCTCATGTCGGTAGGTGAAGAAGCTGTTCTAACAGCGCTGGCGCGAGAACAAGCCAAGCTCGGTCTGATTTTCTTGGATATGCGCCGAGCCGCTGAAGATCTGGTCAAATTGATTTAATGGAGTCCGTATGAGCCCAATGGAAAAAAGCGGTTTGTATTACCCGAACAAATTTGGCATGATTACAATTAAGGCCTTGGAAGAAGTGATGGGGAAGAATGGCCTCAACGCAATCCTCAATCTATCCGGTCTTACTCATTATATTGACAACTACCCCCCGGACAACCTTGAAAAACAGTTCGATTTTTCTGAACTTTCAGGCATTGGGATAGCGCTGGAAGAGATGTATGGTCCGCGTGGCGGACGCGGTTTGGCATTGCGTGCGGGTCGGGCAACTTTTGCAGACGCATTGAAAAATTTCGGTGCGCTGGCTGGCGTTGGCGATATGGCATTTAAAGTCCTGCCCTTGCAAGCCAAACTACGGATTGGCTTACCAGCAATGGCGCGAATATTTTCACAAATCAGCGATCAACATAGTACTGTCGAAGAGAAAGAAAACGAATTTATTTATACGATCCACAAATGCCCGGTATGTTGGGGGCGACATGACGTGGATAAACCGGTTTGTTTTATGGCGACCGGTCTCTTGCAAGAGGGACTCAAGTGGGTTTCGGGCGGGAACGAATTCCGCGTTAATGAATCCTTGTGTCACGCGTTGGGGGATGAGGTCTGCGAGTTTACCATTCAAAAAGAACCGATCTCCTGATCGCCGAGGGCTATCATGGCAGAAGAGAAGCCCAAAATCTTAATCATTGAAGACGATCTCGATGTAGCTGAAATGCTGAACGCTTATTTCCGTGTTCAGGGTTATGAAGTCTTTACCGTTAATTGGGGAGAAGATGGGGTTAGAGCTTGCCAAACAGTTCACCCGGATTTGATCATTCTAGATATTCGCCTTCCGGATATCGATGGGTATGAAGTGGCTCGCCAACTCCGCGGAAACCGCAGGACGCAGGATATACCAATTATTTTCCTAACAGAAAAACGCGAGCATGCCGACAAGTTGCAAGGATTGGAATTAGGGGCTGATGATTACATCACCAAACCTTTTGACATTCAAGAACTACGCTTACGGGTGCGTAATACTTTACGGCAAGCGACACACGAATCCTTAACCAACCCGGTCAGCGGATTGCCGGAAGGCCCTCTGGTAGACGAGCACCTTAGGGATTGTTTGGGGCAAGATAATTGGGTGATCTTGGTGGTGTCTCTCGAAAACCTGGATCACTTCCGCGAGGCCTACGGATTTGTCGCCTCGGACGATGTTTTACGCGCTGTAAGCCTGATGATCCAAAACACTTTAAGGGAAGTGGGTAGTATGGACGGCTTTCTGGGTCATCTTTCCTTAACTGATTTTGTAATGATCATTTTACCGATACAGTTACCCGAGGTTGATAATCGCATCAGGTCACGCTTAGAGCGATCTCTGGATTATTTCTATCCAATCGAAGATCGAGATCGGGTCGGTGATTTTTCACATCGCTTGGCAGTTAAAATGACAGTATTGACGGCTGAGGATGGGAATTTTTCCAATCTTGAGCAACTTAAATCAGAGCTTATCGGGCGGAAAAAATAGGAGTTTTTTTGCGGACAACAGTCATTATTCCGACCTATAACGAAGCGGAGAATCTACCCAAGCTGATCTCCGCTTTATTTTCGCTTCCGCTGGAGTTGGATATCCTGGTTGTGGATGATAATAGCCCGGACGGGACAGGAATACTGGCGGATGAATTTGCGGCCAAAAATCCTGATCGGGTGTCTGTAATCCATCGTCCTGGAAAAATGGGATTGCGCTCGGCGTATCTGACGGGCTTCCGAAAAGCCATCGACGATGGCGCACAGGCAGTCGTCCAGATGGATGCTGATTTCTCGCATGATCCAACAGTTCTGGTTGAAATGCATAACCAGGTTGAATCTTACGACATGATCCTCGGTTCGCGGTATATCAATGGTGGCGGGGTTGACAACCAGTGGCCGTTATGGCGTAAGGCACTTTCAGCATTTGGTAATTTCTATGCCCGGACGATTCTCGGTTTTCCGCTGCATGACGTCACGACTGGTTTTCGTTATTGGCGACGTGAAACCCTGTTGGGGTTGCCGATGGAGCGCATTAAATCCAATGGGTACATATTTTTAGTCGAGATGGCTTACATGGCTTTCTGTCTCGACTATAGGATTGGGGAGGTCCCAATATTCTTCGCTGACAGGCGTTGGGGGAAGTCAAAAATGTCCTTCACGATTCAATTAGAGGCTGCTTTCCGAATCTGGCAGGTACGTTGGAATTTTCGAGATTTGCGGCGCCGAGGCAAAGCCGCCCGGATAAAATAAAAGACGGACCCGTCTTTTATTTTATGATTGTTGTCAGCGTTTTCCATTCATCCAGACTGAGCGTTTCCGCTCTACGCATCGGGTTGATCCCGGCAGCTTCGAGCAGGGATTGAGCCTGGGTTGGGGTGATCCGCAATCCCGCAGAAATTGAGTTCCGTAAAGTTTTGCGCTTCTGGCCAAACCCGGCTTTGGCGAGTTGAAAGAACTTTTCCAACTGCGCGTAAGGGATTTTGGGTTCGTTGGCAATCTCGATGCGCAAAACAGCCGAATCAATTTTAGGCGCAGGGTAAAAAGCCCCGGCTGGGATCCGCGCGATGATCTTCGGTCGCCCGTAAACTTGCACACTCAGGGAAAGCAAACTCATCTGCCCTGATTCAGCACATATCCGTTCTGCAACTTCCTTTTGTACCGTCAGAACCATCCGGCGCGGGCGTGGACGCGATTCAAGCAAATGGCGCAGCAAAGCGGAGGTGATGTAGTAGGGTATGTTGGCAACTACGAGATAGCCATCCTTGCTCATTAATTCTGCTGGCGAAATTTTCAAGATATCAGCCTGGATCAGACGGACGTTGGTATAAGAGGAAAGGACATCTTGAAGTGGCGGGAGCAGCCTCTGGTCCAATTCGACCGCGACCACCTCCTGGGCATTGACAGCCAGATAGCGCGTTAAACTGCCTAGGCCGGGACCGACTTCCAGGACGCTGTCGTCCGGCTCGATCTCAGCTGCTTTGACGATACTTTCCAGAGCCGCAGGGTCTTGTAAAAAATTTTGTCCGAGGCTTTTATTAGGGCGCAATCCGTACTGATGCAGCAGAGCTGCAGTATTGAGAGGCGGAACCTTCGAATAATTACTCATGGACAGGTATAGTCCGGGGATGGTAAGGATGGTGAGGCGGAAGGTTCGCTCTGGCGTGAAGGCCAGGAACCCTGGTTGAATTGCAACACATAGCTGCGTAAAATCGTAAAATCCGCATCCCAGATAAAGACGTCCTTTTGGACGCCGATATCGTATGTGCGGGTACCAGTCAATAAATCGGTTGGGAAGCTGACGAAGGCGATGTCCGCTGGGTCGATCTGTGGAGCCAGGCACGCAAGCTGTCCAATTTGGGTGGCGCTCAGATCGGTCTGGGCTGATCCCTTGAAGGATTGAATGATAGCCGGGATCTTGGTGACGATTGCCGGACTGAGCAGTTCCTTACGCAGCGCACACATGACGATATTTTGATTGCCGACGCGTTCGAAAACAGTATTTTTTCGAATGCGAGACAGCATTAAGGCTTGCGTGCCGTCAAGATGATGGGGACCTGCCTTGAAATACAGATCGTAGCGCTTTTCCTGGTCTGGGGCACGACCGTCCACGGCGATCGGCAGTTCTACGTCGATACCACCGACGGCGTCCACCAGCTTGACGAAGGTGTGCATATTGACGGCCACGTAATTGTTAGCGCGCACGCCAAAGTTCTGTTCCAATGTGCGGGCAAGCAGACCGGGTCCCTGGCCGGGTCCTTCGTAGTACCCCATTCCCGGATTGCCGTACAGATAAGCCTGATTGAGCTTGCCGTGTGTAATACCGTAATGTGCTGAGATACCCGGGATTTCGACCCACAGGTCGCGTGGGAATTCGAGGATTGTTACGCGGGGGGTCACGAAATCCACTCGAACGATGCGGATGACATCCGCCAGACCGTACAAATAATTGTATGCTCGCGTGTCAGAGCCAATCGCCAGGATGGTCATTACCGGTGGACCTCCGCATTTTGTCTCGGGGATGTTGGGGGTCCCAGTCGGAAGCCAGGGAGTGGAAGTGGGTAAATTTGTCGCAGTTGGTCCTGGAGCGCCTTGAGCCGGTAAGGTTGAAGTAGCGCTTGCAAGATTAGGAACCAATGCCTGGGTTGGTAAGTCCAGCGCTGGCCCCAGCGGGTGGGTTAACTGCACCGAAAGCCAGGCAACGGTCCCGCCCAGGCAAATGCCAGCTACTGTTGCCAGGCTGAGCAGTATCCACAACGATGATTTCCTATTGTTCCCCATGATTATTGCAAATTGTAAAGGATTGTGGGCGGTACAGGCGTAAGAAAATAGACGGTTACCCAGCCAGTCATAGGTTGGTAATCGTCATCGCTCCAGCCCAGGTCGATCCATGCTTTGCCGGGGATGCCCCCGCCAATGTCGGCGATCACGGCTGAACCATAACCGGGGATGTAAACCTGCTGCCCGGACATCATGTTGAACCAACTGCGTATCACAGCCACCACACCCTTCTTGACCGGCAATCCGCTGGCGGTGCCGGTATAACAGCGGTCAGCGCCTGAACGGCAGGGGGAGTAAGAAGTAGCGTAGAGGTTTACGGCGCGCCAATATTCAATCTTCACGCCATCCACGCTAGTGGTCCGGACCACCACTTTAGTGCCATACCCCATGATGCGGTCTTTAGGGGGACGGATAACACTTTCGCTCTCGGTCTGGCGTGAAATCTCTTTGCCGTCTTCATAACGTACGCGTACACGGCTGACCGACAGGCCGAACTCCCCAGCCTGTAGTAATTCCTGTTTGTCGAGTTCAACCTCGGCTGAAGCTTGAAATTCGGCATTGAAAGGGATCGGCTTTTGTACCAAAAGCACGGATTCCTGCACCCGGACGACTTTTATTTGACCGTCGGCTGGAGGCGGCTCGGACTCGGCCGGGAGGCTGTAATCCAGCCCCTCGAGCGCGATCCCGGCCTCAGCTAGTGCCTGCCCAACAGTCTGCGCGGCGGTGACGTTTTGTACCTTATTCCCGTCAACTTCGATCGCGATTGGTTTTGCTGGGCGGTAGGTGATCGTCATTTGACCGTTGACGGGCGTCGAGGCGGGGGGATCGAGAAAATCTCCGCTGGATAGCGCAAAGTCTGCTTCTTGCAGTGCGGCTCCTACCGTGAAAGCGGTAGTTTGGATCTGTCGCTCGCCATCAGGCCCGTTGATGGTTAAGGTTACCGTCCGGCGGATTTGCAGGGTCGGGTGAGGGGCATCCGGTATTGGATTTTCAGGAGAAATCACAGAACCTTGAAAAAATAACCGATCTTCAGGATTCAGTTGAATTGCCGCTATACCAAGTAATTTGGTTGGGATGCGTTCTGTGGTCGTGATTGTGTGAAGCTGACTGCCGTCCAGAATGTAGACGACAGCCTTGTTTGTAGATTGAGGCTGGCAGGCAATCATGAAGAACATTAAACCCAGCATAAGCCAGATAAACCGTTTCATGCTGACTATTCTAACGCTAAAGAGAAAGGGTGTCATCCTGGTAATTTTTCTGCAACCCTACCCTCATACCAGTAAAATGGTTGACAAGAATTTCATAGTTTAGGTGTTTAACAGTTCCCTAAAAGCTGCCAGCAGCAGTGTGATATTTTCTTTGCGGCTGGAGTAACCCATCAGCCCAATGCGCCAGACTCGATCCTTGAGTGCCCCGAAACCACCGGCAATTTCGATGTTGTATTCCTGCAACAGTCGTGCGCGGATGGCATGCGGGTCAATGCCCTGTGGAACACTGGCCGTGGTCAAGGGTGGCAGGCGATATGCGATTGGGATGAAGGGTGGTAGGTTGATTGCCTCCAGTCCCTGCCAAAGTTCCTCGGCGTTGGCGTGGAAGCGCGCGAAGGCACTCTCGAGGCTTTCTTCAGCCAGGATGCGCAGTGCCTCCCGCAGGGCATAGTGCAGTGTGGCGGAGGCGGTGTGATGGTAGCTATGCGTTCCGCCCCAGTAGCTGGCATATTGTCTCAGGTCGAGATAGAAACTCGACATCGGATGGGTGCGTTTTTCGATTGCTTCACAGGCGCGTGCGCTGACGGTGATCGGCGCTAGACCGGAAGGAGCTGAAAGATTTTTTTGGCTGGCTGAGTAGGCGATATCGACTCCCCATTCGTCGACCTTGACCGGGATACCGCCCAGCGAGGTGACTGTGTCCAGCACAACCATTGCGCCTTGGGTGTGCGCAGCCGTGACAATTTCTTTGATGTGTAGTTGCTCTGCGCCGGTGGAAGTCTCAGCGTGTACGATGGCAAAGACTTTGTAGGCTTTTTGCTTCAGGGCAGATTCAATCTCCTCGACGGTGAAGATTTCTCCCAGGGGGCGGTTGATCCGGTCCACGGCAGCACCGAGACGTTCGGCGATGATTGCCAGGCGTTCCCCAAAATAGCCATGGATGGCGACTAAAACCTTGTCTCCCGGCTCGATCAGATTGGCCAAAGCAGATTCCATACCGGAGGTACCGGTGCCGGATAGGGCAAAGGTCCACTCGTTCTCGGTCTGAAAGACGTAGCGTAGTAATTCTTGTTCTTCGGTATAGATTTTCAGTAAATCAGGATCGAGATGTCCGACGGGTGGTGCAGCCAGTGCGCGCATGACGCGTGGATGTGACATGCTTGGGCCGGGGCCAAGGAGAATGCGGGCATGGGGATTTAGGTCTTGATAAGAAGCTGCTTTCATCGGGTTCTCCTTATTGTTCGGGTTGATATAAGTGTACTGTAAAAACTTTGTCCGCGGGAGAGCATGTGGAATATAATCGTTAGTTTGAAGACTGTGGAAACCAAATAAATTTCTTGGGAAAATTTGACTCTGAAATCTCTAACCTGGGAGAAGTAGCATGTATAAAAGAAATATTGTTGTTCTTGCATTGAGCTTGACCCTGGCGCTGACTGCCTGCGGAACGGGGTCCAAGAGTTCAGCTTCTACTACTTTGAACGTCCAAATGAGTGATTTTGCTTTTAGCCCGTCGGAATTCAGCGTTCCAGCTGGAGCAGAGATCACACTGAATTTGAGCAATCTGGGTGTGGTGGAACATCAGTTTGTGATCATGAAGAAGGGGGCGGAAGTTACCCCACCCTTCAGTGAAGATGACCAGCCCAATATTTATTGGGAGACAAAGCTGGAAAGCGGCAACGATGTATCAGTTAAATTTACTGCCCCCAGTGAGCCAGGCGAATATCAAATTGTTTGCGGCGTTCCAGGTCATTTGGAAGCCGGGATGGTCGCCAGGCTGATCGTAAAATAACGGCCCCAAAATTGGAGAGGATTTCGCTCTTGGTGAGGATAATTTTTTAGGGAGTAAAATGGAAAACGTGGAACGATCAGTTATCACCAGCCTATCCAACCCGCTTGTCAAGCAGGCGCGCGCACTGCGTCAGCGAAAAGCCCGTACAGCGACGAGTCTGTTCCTGGTGGAAGGTATCCATCATGTTGGGGAGGTTGTCGCAGCCGGCTGGGAGGTGGATACCCTGCTCTACGCCCCGGATTTGCTCACCAGCGATTTTGCTGCAGCCTTGCTGGAACAGGCAAATGGTAAGGGCATTCTTTGCCAGCCAGTTTCCGCACAAGTAATGGATTCGCTGACTGGCAAAGAGCATCCTCAGGGGATTCTGGCGCTGGTACGGCAGCGAGATCAGACTTTGGCAGATCTTTCGTCCGATCAATTCAGGAGAGGCGTGGCGGTGGTTTCGCCGCAAGACCCTGGAAATGTTGGCACGATCCTGCGCACGATCGACGCTGTCGGCGCAGATGGATTAATTATTCTGGATGGCGGCGTGGATTTATACCACCCTTCCTGCGTACGAGCCAGCATGGGTGCGCTTTTCTGGAAGCCAGTCGTGCGTACCAGTTTCGACACCTTCCTGACCTGGTCGCGATCGAAAGGGTATTCCCTGCTCGGTAGTTCCACGCACGCCAGCCTCGATTATCGCAACTTCGATCCAAGCAATTCGCCCTGGATCTTGCTGCTTGGAAGTGAGCAAAAAGGTTTGTCTGTGGAGCAGCTCGAAGCCTGCGATCAGACCGTCTCGTTACCGATGCACGGGCGGGCAAGTTCGCTGAATTTGGCAGTCGCGGCAGGTATTTTATTGTATGCTTTAGGGGAAAAAGACTAAGGTCAAAATTTCATACCCTAGTGGGATGCAAAACGAACCGATTGGCTATTAATGGCGCAGGTCTGAATTAGAACTCATCGTCCTCATCGTCTATCCAAATATCATCCTCCTCTTCAAATTCACTTTCCTCCCATTCTTCGAGTTCCTCTTCCTCGTCTTCCCAATCTTTCTCAACGTCATCGCTTTCAGATGGTGTGTAAGTTGCACAGCCAGTATCGGGGTCAATCTCGACCGCGGCAGCGCTACAATAACCATCGTCAAGGAAGACGCAATCAACGTATCGGCAACGAATGCGGGGCATGTAGACCTCCAGAGATTAAGCAGCTTGGCTGCGGTTTAATCGCATCAGCGACACGATGAAGATCACGGTGATGGCGATTGCTGATAAGGCACAATAAGGGCACCAGGCATGCAGGACGGCCGCCTCAAGATAGGTAAGGAAGGCCGAGTAAATCACGCCGATCAGGCTTAATCCAAAGACCATCAACGGACCATTATCCTTGAAGAACTCGAGGCGAGGTTCCAAAACCAAAATGGCAATAATTGCCAGGTACGCCAACAAACCTATCACGGCAATCGGGATGCCGTAGATCTCCGAATATTTGCTGGTATTGACAGTAAAGCAGTCGCCCAGACCGCCGACACACTGTGCTTCATTGTGGGTTAGCTTGATCCAGGTCAGGTAGGTGCTGTCGAGCGCGCCTATGAGTGCCGAGAATAAGGTTATGGAAGTCAGCTTTTTCATGGTTTCCTTGTTGTGGCTGGATTATTGTGTGAGCATCCAAGCATCGATGACTGCGCCAGTAGCGAGCGATTTTACCCCAGCGGGGACGATTAGTAAAGCATTTGCCTGTACCAACGATAGTAAATTTCCCGACCCTTGGTGTCCGGTCAAATGGGCGGTTAGGCTTCCATTTTCTTCGGATACGACTGCTCGCAGGTAGCTTTCTCTGCCATCCGATTCGATGGGTTCTGTCAATTGCACGCGAAACCGTTGTCTCGGGTGGAAAGCCTGTCCGCTGAATTTCTCCAGGGCGGGCCTTACGAAGACCTCGAAGCTGATGAAGGCTGAAACTGGATTGCCTGGAAGCCCAAAGAAAGGGATATTATGGTAGCTGCCGAAAGCTAACGGTTTGCCGGGGCGCATGTTGACGCGCCAGAAGGTGAGTTCGCCCTGCGATTCGACCACATCCTTGACAAAATCAAATGCCCCGATGCTGACCCCTGCGGATGAGATGATCAGGTCAACCCCTTCAGCGACGGCGTGTTCCAGGCGAGCTTGCACTTCATCTTGGCGGTCCGCTGCGATGCCCAGCTGCAGGACTTCCGCGCCCGCAGCTTCGATCAAAGCTGCCAGCGTGTAGCTGTTGGCATCGCGGACTTTGCCCGCTTCGAGTGCCGCTTCGACCGGGATTAGTTCATCGCCGCTGGAGAGTAAAGCCACACGCGGCTGCCGGAAGACCGGGACAATGGTAATTCCGAGCATGGCCAATAAGCCTAAATCCTGTGGACGCAGGTGTTGCCCCTTTTTTAGGACTACCTGATCCTGTGATAAGTCCTCTCCGCGTGAGCGGACATATGAGCCTGCTGCGAGGGCCTGATAGATTGCAACCTGCTTCGGCGCAGGGACGCCCGGGGAGCGTTCGGTGAAGTCTGTCTGTTCGACCGGAACGACGGTATCGGTTCCCTGCGGGAGCGGCGCACCGGTCATAATACGGGCAGCCTGTCCAGCCTTAATCTGAATCGAGGCGATTTCTGCGCCGGCGGGGATGTCAGCGACTACATCCAGCAGGCGTGGTGCGTTAGCCTGTGTCCCTAGCAAATCGGCAGCGCGGACGGCGAAGCCATCCATGGAAGAATTGTCAAAAGGTGGCAGGGAGGTAGTAGCACGGATGTCTGCTGAAAGCACGCGTTCGAAAGCCTGATCGAGAGGCAAGGTAGTTGCCTCGACCGCTTCAAACATTGAGAGGATGCGCGTTTGCGCGTCGTTCACGCTGAGCAGGGACATGATTTTCCGCCTGTTATTAAAGCGGCGAGATTATACCACTGGTTAAAAGGTTCGTCCCTGGTTTGGGACGAACCTTTTAACCAGGATTGGTTCGCTGCGCTTCCATGACGTTTGGCAGATTTTCGATGCGGTTGAGGATGCGGCTTAGTTGGGCAATGTCTTTGACTTCTACGATAAGTTTCATATCTGCCAGGCTGCGGCTGACCTTGACGTCAGCGTTGATGATATTGACACCTTCATTATTGAGTAAATTCGATATGTCCCCCATCAAACCCTGACGATCGTAGGCTTTGATCCGCACCGGAACGGGATAGGTGCGGATCTCTTCACCCCAGGATACCCTCACCAGTCGTTCACGATCTTTCATGCGCAGGATGTTGGGGCAGTCTTGTCGATGAATCGTGGCCCCGCGTCCGCGGGTGATGTAACCGATGATTTGGTCGCCGGGCGTTGGGTTGCAGCATCTGGCCATGTTGGTCAAGATGCCCTTCAATCCTACGACGTTGACCGCATCGGTCGGCGTCGCTTCACTGGGCGTGGTGATTGTCAGGATGTCGGCGTTCTCTTCCGTCTCAGAAAGATGTTTGACAATGCGATTGACGGCCAGGTCGCCGGTGCCCAGGGATACGAACAATTCTTCCGGGGAGCGGAATTCCAGCTCCCGGGCTAGTTTATCGAAATTAATTTCCGGGATACCCAGGCGACCCAATTCGCGCTCAAGCAGTTCGCGTCCCTGGGACAGGTTCTGCTGGTAATCTTGTTTCTTGAACCAGGTGCGGATCTTACCGCGACCTCGCTGGGTCTTGACCAGGCCAAGGTTGGGATTGAGCCAATCCCGGCTTGGACCGCCGCGTTTGGCGGTCAGGATTTCGATCTGGTCGCCAGTTTTTAATTCATAGTCCAGTGGGACGAGTTTTCCCGCAACCTTTGCGCCCCGGCAGCGGTGGCCGATATCGGTGTGGATGTGGTAGGCGAAGTCGATCGGGGTGGAGCCGGCTGGTAGATCGATGATATCACCGCGTGGGGTGAAGACGTAGACCCGGTCCTGGAAAACGTCGGTCTTCATGCTCTCGACGAATTCCTGGGCGTCATCCACATCCTGTCGCCATTCCATTAATTTCCGCAGCCAGTTGATGCGCTGCTCAAAAAGCGAATCGTGCGGAGTATTTTCCTTATAGCGCCAGTGGGCAGCAATTCCCAGTTCAGCGTTCTGGTGCATTTCGTGTGTGCGGATCTGTACTTCCAGCGGCTTGCCATCGTCATAGATCACCGCTGTGTGGAGTGATTGGTAAAAATTGTCTTTGGGGGCGGCGATGTAATCATCGAATTCGCCCGGAATAGGCCGCCATTGGGTGTGAATCAGACCGAGTGTGGCATAGCAGGCGGGTATGTCCGGCACGATGAGTCGCACAGCGCGCACATCGCGTACCATTTCGAAGGACTTCCCTTTTTCCTCCATCTTTTTGTAAATGGAGTAAATGTGCTTGGGACGACCGCTGACTTCGACCTGGAAGCCAGCCTGATTGAGCATCGTGCTCAGGCGGGTCTCAATCGTTGCGATCTGCGCCTCGCGGTCGAGACGCCTGCCTGCCAACTGCTCGGCGATTTCCTTGTATTTTTCAGGGTTAACATAGCGGAAGGCCAGGTCTTCGAGTTCCCACTTGATTTGCCAGATTCCAAGGCGGTTTGCGAGCGGAGCGAAAATATCAAGGGTTTGCTTTGCAATCCGACGGCGTTTCTCATCGGGCATGTGCCCAAGAGTGCGCATATTGTGCAGCCGGTCGGCCAGCTTGATCAAGACCACGCGCACATCGTCGCCCATTGCCAGGAAGGTCTTGCGCAGGGTTTCGGAAACCAGATCCGCTTTTCGACCCAGGACGGCAGGCGGGGTGCTGTCTTCTTCGTCGTCGTCGGGAGCAGGAACCTTACTGCTTTTGTTTGCGACTTGCTTGCTGGGGATGGGGCGCTGCTCGGATTGAGAGACCCGCGGCAGGTTGGTCAATTTGGTGACGCCATCCACCAGATTTGCGATGGTTTCGTTAAAATCGCGGCGCAGGTCGTCCAGGGTGATGGAGGTGTCCTCCACCGTGTCGTGAAGCAAACCGGCGGCTACAACCTCAGGTGGAACGCGTAATTCTGCCAGGATTTGGGCGACCGCCAGGCAATGATTGATGTATGGCTCACCGGAGGCGCGTTTCTGTCCGCGGTGCGCTTCTTCTGCTACGCGGTAGGCGCGATTAATCAGTTCCCGGTCTGCGAGATTGTAATTCTCGGGGAGTTGGTCGATCAATTTTTCAATCGGCACTGGTGCAGCAGTTTTCATCGACCTCTATTGTAGTCTACCCGCTGAGTTTGTCAAAGAAATTGTGGCCTGAGAATGGACTCGCAATTTGAATATCTTGTAAAATCAAGGTGGAGGTGTCTATGCCGATTGTCAACAACGTCACCCGTCTGCTCAAGGCGCGTAAAATCCCCTATCAGACTTGTGAGCTCCCGGGCGAGAAGTTGGGCGCCCTGGAGGCGGCTCAATATTTGAAGGTTGCGCCTGAGCTGGTGTATAAGACCATCGTCGTCACACGCGAAAAACCCCGTAAACCGATCCTGGCTGTCATTCCCGGCCCCAACCAGGTCGACTTGAAATTGCTGGCAGAATTCCTGGGCGAGAAAAAAGTCTCTTTACCGACTGAACGCGAAGCAGAGCTGCTGACCGGGCTTCAGGCAGGAGGGATTTCTCCTCTGGCATTAATCAATCAAGGCTTTCAGGTTGTGCTAGATGAAAGCGCGTGGACTCACGCTGAAATATATATCTCTGGTGGCCAGCGTGGGTTGAACATCCTTCTACCGGTCGAGGCTTTGGTGAAATTGACAAATGCGCGCGTAGGAGAAATTAGTAGACAAATTGGAGCGTAAAAATAGCATAAAAAATATTCCGCCCACTTTTTTTGTGATGAATTTTCAATATAATATTGCAAGACTTCGCAGGGGCGGTACAAAACCGCTCTATTCTATATAAAGGAGGTGAGCGGAAGCGTAGAAGTTTAGTATTGTTATGTCTAAATTTTAGCCCGATTGACTCTAGAGGAGAAGACAATGCGTAAAGTATTTACTGTTCTGGCAGTGCTGGTCGTAGCCAGTCTGCTGCTTGCAGCCTGTGGCAGTGGTCAGCAACCCACTGCTGGCGGCGAGAAAATGATTGAGACCGTGGTTGTGACGGTCGAAGTGCCGGCAGCCGGCGGCGATGCACCCGCTCCGCCCCCGCCTGCCGGGTATGGTGAAACCTTAAAGACTGTCCAGGATCGTGGCAAGATCATCTGTGGCGTCAATTCACAGGTTCCCGGCTTTGGTTACGTGGACGCAAGTGGCAACTTCACGGGATTTGATGTGGATTTCTGCCGCGCGCTGGCGGCTGCGGTCTTTGGCGATCCGACCAAAGTCGAATACCGCCCTGTGACAGCTTCCGAGCGTTTCACAGCCTTGCAGTCCGGAGAAATTGATATCCTGAGCCGTAACACCACCTGGACATTGACCCGTGATACCGAATTGGGTGGCAATTTTGTCCAGACCACATTCTATGATGGTCAGGGCATGATGGTCCCGAAAGATAGCGGCGTTACCACGCTCAAGGACCTGGATGGCGGTACGGTCTGCGTTCAGACTGGTACGACCACCGAACTTAACCTGGCGGACGTCATGGCTGCCCAGGGGATCGCTTATACGCCAGCTGTGTATGATGATGCGGATTCCACCTTCGCTGCTTATTCTGAGGGTCGTTGCGATGCCGTCACCACCGACAAATCCGGTTTGGTTTCCCGGCGAGCCGTATTACCTGATCCTGAGAATCACGTCATCCTGGATGTGACGATGTCCAAGGAGCCGCTTGGCCCAATGGTGCGTCACGGCGATGATCAGTGGTTTGATATCGCTCAGTGGACTGTCTTCACTATGATCGCTGCGGAAGAATATGGTCTCAGCTCCACCAATGTGGATGATATGAAAACCTCTGCGACCAACCCTGAAGTCAAGCGCATTCTGGGTGACGAAGGTGACATGGGTACCATGCTGGGTCTGAGCAACGATTTCGCCTACAACATTATCAAGATGGTTGGTAACTATGCTGAAGTTTACAATCGTAATCTCGGTCCCGATACGCTAACCTACATTCCGCGTGGTCTGAATAGCCTGTATACCAATGGTGGCATTCTGTACGCGCCACCGTTCCGCTAAATCAATACCCTGCAGTGGGGGTGGGTTTCAAACCCACCCCCACACTTCAATGGAGAATGACGGGCGTGAATAGCGAGACAACCCCCGCAACATCAGTTCCTTTTTATCGGGATGAACGGATCCTGCAGGTGCTTGGGCAGGTTGCATTCGTTCTGGGCGTGCTCCTGTTCGGGTATTTTATTATCCATAACATGCTGGTCGGTTTGCAAAAACAAGGCATGACCCTGGGCGTATCCTTTTTGAAGGGGACCTCGGGCTTTGACATCGGTGAGACCCTGGTTGAATACAGCCGTAATGCCACCTACCTGCGTGCTTATCTGGTCGGTTTGCTCAACACACTTCTGCTCAGCGCCTTGGGGATCGTTTTTGCCACGTTTTTTGGAGTTATTCTCGGAGTGGCGCGCCTCTCCACAAATTTTTTGATCAATCGTCTGGCAGCCTTCTATCTGGAAATCATCCGAAATCTTTCCCTGCTGGTTTTTTTGATTTTTTGGTATCTGGGGGTGTTTCTAAAGCTTCCGCGGGTAAAGCAGGCCATTATCTGGCCCGGCTCGATAATCCTGACCAACCGCGGCGTCGGAATTCCCTGGGGCATCCCAAGTGGAAGTTTCCCGACTTATCGCTGGATCTTGTTCCTGGGGCTCATCCTGACGATTGGCCTTGGGTTGGTTCTGAACGCTCGCGGGAAACGGACCGGACGGCCTCCCATGACGCTGCTCTGGATGCTGGTGACATTTTTTGCAGTGGCAGCGGTTGGCTGGATCATCCTGCCCGCATCCCCGTTGATGCTTGAATTACCCTACGTTAAAGGCTTGAATCTGGCAGGGGGAAAAATACTCAGCCCGGAATTCATGGCTTTGTTATCCGGATTGGTTTTGTACACGGCAGCCTTTATTGGCGAAGTGGTGCGTGCCGGGATTCAATCGGTTTCGAGGGGGCAGATTGAAGCTGCACGGGCTTTGGGCTTGAACGGTTTCCAGACCATGCGTCTGGTGGTCTTTCCGCAGGCGTTACGGGTGATTATTCCCCCTCTAACCAGTCAATATCTCAATCTGACCAAGAACTCATCCCTGGCAGTCGCGGTAGGATTCCCGGATGTGTTCTATGTCTCGAATACCATCATCAACCAGAGCGGGCGGGCGGTTGAAATGATCACACTGGTGATGTTGACCTATTTGACTTTTAGTTTGGTGACTTCCTTCTTTATGAACTGGTATAACCAGAAAATTAAACTGGTGGAGCGCTGAGATGAGCCAAGCGACCGATGCGTTGCCCCCCCTCACGGAACGCTTTACCGTTCTGGGTTGGCTGCAGAAGAACCTTTTCAACACCTGGCCCAACAGTCTGTTGAGTGTCCTGGCAATTTTGTTTGTCTATTGGGCCGGCAAGGGATTGCTGACCTGGATTTTCACTGTCGCCGAATGGAATGTGGTAGCTGTCAACCTGCGTTTGTTCATGATCGGGCAGTATCCCGCTGACCAGGCCTGGCGCTTGTGGATCGGAATGTATTTCCTGGCCTTCTTGATCGGCAATTCGTTGGCAATCTGGGCAGCACATGCCCGCGCTTGGACCATCTCCTTGTTTGTGCTGCCAATCCTGTTGGCGATCCTGCCGTTTTCTCCGATCGTGCGCCTGGAAATTCTGGGATTTTCTTTGCTGGGTGCCATAGGTTGGTTCTTGGGTCGCTCGCAATTATCCGGTTTGCGAAGGATTGTTGTCATTGGCTGGATCATTTTTCTGCCGGTCTTCGTTCTACTGATCCATGGTCTGACCGGCGAAAATGGCAGCATGCCAGTCGTCAGAACCAATGTGTGGGGCGGCTTGCTTCTCACTTTCCTGCTGACCGTCAGTGGGATTTTCTTCTCCTTCCCATTGGGCGTACTGCTGGCGCTTGGTCGCCGCTCAAATTTGCCAATTGTGCGTTGGTTCAGTATCGGGTATATTGAATTGGTACGCGGTGTGCCATTGATCACAATCTTATTTATGGCACAATTGATGCTGCCGCTCTTCCTGCCGGCGAACATCACCGTGGATCGTGTGTTGCGCGCCATGGTTGGGATTATCATGTTCAGCGCAGC
This sequence comes from uncultured Chloroflexia bacterium, assembly GCA_963790075.1. GTDB lineage: Bacteria > Chloroflexota > Anaerolineae > Anaerolineales > Villigracilaceae > CAYOUV01. Next base: position 232,686 of record CAWBNG010000003.1, on the reverse strand, counting down.
TTACCTGGCGGAAAATGTGCGCGGTGGTTTGCAGGCCATCCCGAAGGGGCAGTTCGAAGCAGCCCATGCGCTGGGCTTCGGCGGCGCGCAAACCATGCTCTTTATCATTTTGCCGCAGGCCCTGCGCCTGGTCATTCCGATCCTGGTCGGCCAGTTTATTTCCTTATTCAAGGATACATCGCTGGTTGCAATTGTCGGCCTGTTCGACCTGCTTGGTATTGCCAAGACGGTTTTGGCCCAACCTGAATTTTTAGGCTTGCAAAGAGAAGTTTATGCCTTCATTTCTTTGATCTATTGGATCTTGAGTTACGTGATGTCTTATCTCAGCCAGCGCCTGGAAGTGACACTCGGCGTGGGGCAACGATAAAGGAGATTTTATGAGCCAATCAGACGAACCCATCATCATCTGCCGCGATGTCAACAAATGGTATGGGAACTTCCATGCCTTGAAAGGCATTAACATGGAAGTTCGCAAGGGGGAGGTGATCGTGATTTTTGGCCCATCGGGATCGGGTAAATCCACCTTCATCCGTACGATCAACCGCCTGGAGGAGCACCAGCAAGGGCAGATCGTCGTCGATGGGATCGAGTTGACGCATGATGTACGCAATATCGAAGCGATCCGCATGGAAACCGGAATGGTTTTTCAACAATTCAACCTATTCCCCCATCTGACCGTTCTGCAAAATATTTCGCTGGCTCCGATCCAGGTCCGGAAATGGGATAAGGAAAAGGCGGAGGAAACGGCCAGGCAGTTGCTCGAGCGGGTTGGCATCCCGGAGCAAGCCGACAAATTCCCCGGCCAGCTTTCGGGTGGGCAGCAGCAGCGCGTAGCCATTGCGCGGGCCATGGCCATGGAGCCTAAAATCCTGCTTTTCGACGAACCCACCTCCGCACTGGACCCCGAGATGATCAAGGAGGTCCTGGACGTGATGATCGGGCTGGCCAAGAGCGGGATGACCATGCTGGTGGTCACGCACGAAATGGGTTTTGCCCGGGCAGTCGCCGACCGGATGTTTTTCTTTGATTATGGCCAGATCGTCGAGAGTGGCAAGCCTGAAGAAATATTTAATAATCCCCGCGAAGATCGTACCAAGTTGTTTCTATCGCAAATTCTCACCCACTAAATGCAAGTTGGGGCGGCCGACCAGCCGCCCCAATTTTTTTGATTATTTCAGGCATCGAATTCCCCGATGATGCCAGGACGGCCTTACGGCGCGAAAAAATTCTATCCCTTTACGACCGCCACGGGCCTCAAGCGCGCTACTTTTTTGGCAATCCGGGCTGCGCTGACAATCTCCACCACCTCGTCGACGTCCTTGTATGCCTGGGGGGCTTCTTCTGCCAATCCGGGCATCGATCTGGCGCGGATTTGGATCCCTTGTTTCTCAAGTTTGATTTTTAGTTCATCACCCCGCACCGCGCGCCTGGCCTGGGAACGGGACATGACCCTTCCAGCGCCGTGACAGGAGGAACCCAGGGAGCGTGCCATACTGGTCTGTGTCCCGACCAGCACCCACGAAGCGGTGCCCATGCTGCCCGGCACCAGCACCGGCTGCCCGATGGCCTGGTATTCTGGCGGTAATCCCGGTGAGCCGGGTCCGAAGGCGCGCGTGGCACCTTTGCGGTGCACGCAGACTTTGAGGCGCTGCCCGTCGATTTCGTGAGTCTCGATCTTGCCCATGTTGTGGGCGATGTCATAGATTTGCTGCAAGTGCCAGTTATTCACTTTCCCGGCCAGGATTTCTTCAAAGGCCTGTCGCGCTGCGTAAGCCAGCAGCTGGCGGTTCGCAAAGGCAAAGTTAGCCGCAGCCCGCATGGCCCCCAGGTAGGCTTGTCCTTCGGACGAATCCAGCGGGGCACAGACCAGTTCCCGGTCAGGCAGCGTGATGCCGTAGCGCTGGACCGCTCCCTGGAAATCCTTGACATAATCAGTACAGACCTGATGCCCAAGCCCGCGCGAGCCGCAGTGGATTTGAACCACCAGGCAGCCGGCGTGCAAACCCATGCTGGCCGCGGCTTTGGAGTCGAAGATTTGATCGACCACGTCGATTTCGATGAAATGGTTGCCGGCCCCGAGCGAGCCGAGTTGGCCGCGTCCGCGGGATTTGGCGCGGGAGCTGACCCGGGCAGGATCGGCTCCGTCGAGACAGCCGCCCTCTTCGGTCCGGGAGAGATCCATCTGGCTGGCGTAGCCGTTCTTCAGCGCCCAGCGCGACCCTTCCTTGAGCACTTTGTCCAGATCTGATTCGCTTAATTTGATCATCCCGGAACTACCTACGCCGGATGGGCAGTAGCGGTTTAAGGCTGTGGCCAGCTCGTCGAGATAGGCCCTGGCTGAGTTGAATTCGATCACAGAACCCAATAAGCGCACGCCGCAATTGATGTCGTAACCGATGGCGCCTGGCGAGATCACGCCTTTGGGATAGGCAGTGGCCGCTACCCCGCCGATCGGAAATCCGTAGCCCTGGTGCATATCCGGCATGACCAGCACCGCGCCGACCAGGCCGGGCAGAGTGGTGGCGTTGACCGCCTGTTCGAGGGATTTATCGTCCAGCACCTGCTCGATCAGTTCCTGGCTGGCGAAGATGCGCACCGAACCGCGCATATCCCGGCGAAAAGATCGCGGGATTTCCCATTCGTACGGGCTGATGCGGGTCAGATCTTGTAGGCGGATCATCTTGCACGCGTTTCCTTGAAATACGGTTAATTCTTTATCATTGTAACAAATGTGGTAAAACAAACGGGATGGATCACAGTCTTTACCTGCATATCCCATTTTGCCGCCACCGCTGTGCCTACTGCGATTTCAACACCTATGCCGGGCAGGGTGATTCGATCCCGGCCTACGTCGAAGCCTTGTGCCGCGAAATCCGCCTGGTGGGGGCAGCCGCCCCGGAAAGGATCGAGGCGCACACGGTCTTTTTCGGTGGCGGGACGCCTTCGCTGCTTTCGGCGGCGCAGTTTGAGGCTATCTTACAGGCTATCCGCGAAAGCTTCGGCTTATCCGATCAGGCCGAGTTGACCCTGGAGGCCAATCCCGGCACGGTTTCCTTCCCCTATTTGCGTGACCTGCGCAGCCTGGGCTTCAACCGCATCAGCTTCGGGGTGCAGTCGGCCAACCCCGAAGAGCTGCGCATGCTCGAGCGCGCGCACGATTACTTCGACGTGATCGAGGCCGTGACCTGGGCCCGGCGCGCCGGTTTCGATAATCTGAATCTTGACCTGATCTACGGCCTGCCGGAGCAGTCCCTTGGCCGCTGGCAGGCGACCGTCAAACAGGTTTTGGGATTGAGCCCCGCACATTTCTCGCTCTATGCGCTGACCATGGAACATGGCACGCCCTTCGGGCGCTGGTCCGCGCGCGGGCTGATGCCCACCCCCGACCCTGATGCGGCGGCCGAGATGTACGAGTGGGCGGATACTGCATTAACTGCGGCGGGTTACGAGCAATACGAGATATCGAACTGGTCCAGGCCGGGCTTGCAGTGCCGGCATAACCTGCAATACTGGCGCAACCAGCCCTATTTTGGCTTTGGGGCCGGCGCGCACGGCTTTGTCGACGGCTTGCGTGTATCCAACGTATTGCGCATCAAGACGTATATCGAACGCTGCCAGGAAAACTTTTCAGGCAGGTTCCCACTCTCCCCGGCCACTGTCAATCGGCAGGAAATCACGTCCATGATCGAAATGCAGGAAACCATGCTGACCGGCTTGCGGCTGACGTACGAAGGTGTTTCGGCGCAAAGCTTTCAGGAACGCTTTGGGCGCGAGCTGCGGGATGTATTCGGGCAGGAGATCGACGAGCTGCTGCGTTTTGGCTTGCTGGAGTGGGCGGGGGACAGCCTGCGCCTGACGCCGCACGGGCGCCTGTTGGGCAACCAGGTCTTTTTGCGCTTCGTGGGTTGAACTAGTTACGGGAATTGGCAAGAACCAACATTAACAATTGCTGGGATCCATTTGCAACCGGCGGCAGAACAACTGATTGGGTCATGGTAATCACCAGGATTTATACAGCCGGCTGTTTCTTTTTCTTTGGTCGGCTCGACCGGCACGATCGGCGGGCACAGCTGCGGCTCGAAGCCGGTGGGGATGAAACCGTAGGCCTGACGGCAGGTGTTGTCAACCGCATAGAGCGCCTTAAGCGGGTAATAATTCTGGTCGCTGCGCACCGGCGAGCCGGCCTGCAGCAGTGTGAAGCGGTCGACGTAATCCAACTTCCCGACGTCCTTCAAGCCGGCGTCAGCCATCACGCCCAGCATGTAGGAGCCGTCGGTCAAGGTGCGCTTGAAGGCGAACTGGACGTTGGCGCGCGCACTGGCGTTGATGCGCACCCAGGCCAGATCGGGATCATCGCCCTGGCCGCCGTCGAAGACCAGGGTCTCGTAGCCGTCGCCGTCGAAGGGCGCGTCTGATTTGACCGGTGAATAGCCGGCAGTATCGTGATTTTTGTCAGCGAAGACCTTTACATTCTCGGCTGTCCAGTCCTCGGCGTAGGGCGGGCTGGCCCAGACAATAAAATCGCCGTAGCCATCCGCATCGTTGTCGATCACGACGCCGTAGTCGATGCCCAGGTCGTTATTGGGATTGACGCCGACCAACTGGAGCGAGACGTAGACCCAGGTATCATCCTCGCTGACCTGGAAGGTGACGATGTCCAGGTCGGGGATATAGGTCATGTCCTGGGAGAAGGGCCGTTCCAGGAGGTCGATGTTGTAGGAATCCCCGTATGGGGCGCGCTTCTCGGGCCCGGTGCCGGACGAATCGACGTCGTAGACCAGCCCGGCGGAGGAGACCTGATTGGCGGGTTGGCTGACGTGAACGATGGCCGGGGTTTCGGGAGCCGGGATGGTATTGGGGGGCGGGCTTGGCGGGAGCGGGGTTTCCGGGACCGGGGTGGGCTGGGCAGAGGGCAGGGTACAGGATAGCAGGATGGCCGGTAGGAGCAGGAAAACGAGCACGCGAATGACTTTAGAGGGCGGGTATTTCATCTTTTCCTCCTGACAATTCGGGAAAAAATACACTAATAGTATTATCCGGCATCCGGAGGTGAAAAGCAAGCGCATCCGCTAAGTTGAATCTGGCTGTTTCCTATACATGACTAAAATTATGCCCCCAAAATAGAACAGGGACGCGATTAGCGTCCCTGTTCTAAACAACTTTCGTCGCGTTAGAAAGGACCGATAAATTCGCAGGTACAGGTATCCTGGTGCCAGACGTTACTACTGCCCGTACACGTGGGTGGTTGCGGGCAGACTGTCGGTCCGGGGGGTACGCCCGGTTTGGGTGTGGGGGTTTCGGGTTGCGGGCACAGCTGCGGCTCGTAGCCGCTGGGGATGAAGCCGAAGGCCTCGCGGCAGGCGTTGTCGACCGCGTAGAGCGCCTTGAGCGGGTAGTAGGGTTCGCTGCGCACCGGTGAGCCGGCCTGCTCGGCGGTAAAGCGATCGACGTAATCCAGCTGACCGACGTCTTTCAGGCCTGTGTCGGCCAGCACGCCCAGCATGTATTTGCCGTCGGTCAAGGTGCGCTTGAAGGCGAACTGGACAGTCGCGCGCGGGCCGGCGTTGATGCGCACCCAGGCCAGATCGGGGTCGTCACCCTTTCCGCCGTCGAAGATCAGGGTCTCGTAACCGTCACCATCGAAGGGCGCGTCGGATTTGGTGGCCGATATGCCACTGGTATCGTGGTTCTTGTCCTGGAACACTTGCACGTTCTCGGCCGTCCAATTCTCAGTATAGGGCGGGCTAGCCCAGACGATCGTATCCCCGAACCCGTCGGCATCGTTGTCGATCTCGACGCCATAGTGGATGCCCAGGTCGTTGTTGGGGTTGGTGCCGATCAATTCAAGCGAAACGTAAATCCAGGGATCGTCTTCGTTGACCTGGTAGGTGACGATGTCCAGATCGGGAATGTAGGTCATATCCTGGGAGAAAGGGCGCTCCAGGCGGTTGATATTATAGGAGTCACCGTAGGGAGCGCGTTTCTCGGGGGCGGTGCCGGATGATTCGACGTCGTAGACCAACGAAGCCGATGAGACGTTGTTTGAAGGCAAGTTGATGTGGGCAATCGTCGGTGAGGCAGCCGGCGGTGGAACGGGGCTGGGTGGTGTTTCTGATGGGGGCGGGTTCGTGGGCTGGGATAACGGGAGATTGCACGATAGTAGGATGGCGGGCAGCAGCAATAAAATGAGCATGCGGGTGACGGTGTGGGACCTGACTTTCATCTTTCCTCCTGTCTCTTTATTTGGAAAAATCGCTGAATGTATTATCCAGTATCTAGAGGTGAAAAGCAAGTGGAATTTCTTTTTAAGTCTTTACCCGCTGGATCGGCTGCAGGCTAGCCTGCAGCTGATTTCTCACAGGTGTTAATTACTAGTAGGTTTTTCCTGCACATTGTTAGTTGATTTGGTTAAGGCGACACACAGTGATCAGGGAAGGGAGGATTTTGTGCCCAAACGCAGCCGGCGGCCTTACAACTGGTTTGATTTGAGTATTGGTTCGGGTTTTCGCAACCGCCTGTTGATCCTCCCGTGAGATTCTTCGGTTGGCTTGACTGGCTCGATCGGCGGGCACAACTGGGGTTCGAAGCCGCTGGGGGCGAAGCCGTAGGCTTGCCGGCAGGTGTTATCGACTGCGAAGAGCGCCTTGAGCGGGTAGTTGGGGTCGCTGCGTACCGGTGAGCCGGCCTGTTCGGCTGTGAAGCGGTCGACGTAATCCAGCTTAGAGACGTCTCTCAAGCCGGCGTCAGCCAGCACGCCTAACACGTAAGAGCCGTCGGTCAACGAACGTTTGAAGGCAAATTGCACGGTGGCGCGCGGACCGGCTTTGATGCGTACCCAGGCCAGGTCAGGATCATCACCCTGACCACCGTCGAAGATCAGGGTCTCGTAGCCGTCGCCGTCGTAAGGTGCGTCGGACTTAACCGGCGAGTAACCGCTGGTATCGTGGGTCTGGTCTGCGAAAACTTGCACATTCTGGACGGTCCAATCAGCCTCATATGGCGGGTTAGCCCAGATAATCAGGTCCCCGAAACCGTCGGCGTCGTTGTCGAGTTCGACACCGTAGTGAATGCCCAGGTTGTTGTTGGGATTTTTACCGACTAGTTCGATCGAGACGTAGATCCAGGAGTCGTCTTGGTTTACCTGGTAAGTAACGATGTCCAGGTCGCGGATGTAAACCATGTCTTGGGAGAAGGGGCGTTCGAGGCGGTTGATGTCGTAAGAATCACCATAAGGGGCACGATTCTCCGGAGCGGTGCCGGAGGAATCGACGTCATAGACCAGCGCTGTCGAGGCGATGTCCTTGGGAGGTAGGTTAATGTGCGTAACAGAGGAAGTTTCTAATATCGTCGGAAGAGCACTGGGAGGTACAATTGCCAGCGGAGAAGTTTCAACCGGTTGAGCGAAGGGGAGGTTGCAAGCCAGCAGGAAACCGAAGAAAAATAATAAGCCCAGAGCACGCTTGAGAGTCCGGCGTGGAAATTGCATTGTGCCTCCGTTTCAGATAGCGATTAGAGGAAGTTGGGGTATTCCTTGTAATTATCCGTAAAAAGAGCTTAAAAATCAAGTATGTCTTGTTTTTTCCTTGTTTTGGATAAAAACAAAACAGAACTGAACAAAAATATTTTCAAAGGGGACGCTTAAAAGGAAATTTACTTTACTTTTAACTCAACGCTTTGTGGATGGCCGGGGCTACATCCGCCAGGCTGGAAAGCTTTTCGGTGAATTTATCGCGAGCTGCAAGTGAGCCAATCACCAGCCCCGGAACCCGGTTGCTCGTGTGCCGCCGGGTGGACAGGTCTTCCATATTGCCGTGGTCGGAGGTGACCAATACCAGCAGATCGTCTGGCAGGTGTTCCAGCAGTCCCCCAAGCACGCCATCCAAGGTTTCCAATTGGGTCACAGCCCAATCCATATTCTGTTTGTGGCCGGCATAATCACTGGCCCAGTATTCGAACATGGAGTAATCATAGATTCGCGCCAGGTCGGACAGCTTGACCCCCGCGGCTTGTGGATCCAGGACGGGCGCATCCGGGAAGCCCAGCATCTCACGCCAGCCCTGGCCGGTGAAATCAGCCGAGAGTGCTCGTCCGGCATACAGATCTTCCCGGGTCAGCAAGGCGATCCCGGCGCTGGTCACGGCCAGCGGAATGGACGAGAATATCCGTTTGCCGCTCTGGATGCCCTGGAAATAGCGTGGTGGATAGGCGTTGAGCAAGGCGGCCTGCTTTCCGGCCTGGGTTACTTTTCCAAACAGGGTGTTGCCGTTCAGCAGGTACTTGGCTACTTCCGGGTTGGGCTTGGGGCCGTAGTGATAGCCGATCTCTTGCGGGATGTTGACTCCTGTGAGCAGGACAGCCTGCCCTGTGGCGGACTGCGGCAGACCTTTTACTCCCAGCGAAGCATCCAGCGCCAGCAGGGAGGCGCGCTCGCCCTGAAATGGGGCCGAGGCGGCCAGTAACTTGCGCCCACCAAGCAGGGATTGAAGATTCGGCATCTCCACTTGCGCGAAAGGATTGATCTCAGGGTTGTCTTCCCCCAATCCAATCCCATCCAAAAAGATAAATAAAACCCGCATACCGTTAAATCCTGTACTGGGACGGGTGAAGGCCCGCCGCTACGCTTTTTGGAACAAAAAATAAGCCGAACTGCGCTCGCGTCTGTCGGTCCCGTCCTGGCGCGAGATGAGCCTCATCCGGCCTTGGATGCGCTCGATTTCGATCGCAACCAATCCCGGCCCGGATTGGTCTGCCGCGGAGCGGAAAAAGCCGTACATCATCCAATACCCGCCCGGTGCCAGGAGTTGCTCGAGGTTGTCCAGATAAGCGACTTTTCCCGCATCCGAAAGGCCGTGAAAGCAGCCCAGGTCGAGAGCAAAATCAAAAGGGCCGTGGATGTTGTCCAATTTGGTTACATCGCCGACCTGCAGGTTGGCCTGGATTCCGGCGTTTCTGGCTTTCCGACGGGCTTGCTTGACGGCGCGTCCAATGAAATCCACGCCGGAAACCTGCCAGCCGCGTTGGGCCAGGGTAATGACGTTGGTGCCCGTCCCGCAGCCCAGGTCGATGGCGCGACCGGGTTCATGCTTATCAAGGAATTCCATCAGCTCTGGCGGTGAAATACCGCTATCCCAGGGTGGATTGCCCAGATAAAACAAATTAAAGGTAATGCGGCGAAAAAAGCTCATGGTCCCTTGATGGATTGGCGCACGCGCTCCGGGTTGAGGTCGCCGACCTGGCGCCAGAGTTCGTTTCCCTGCGAGTCGAAAAAGATAAAGGTGGGGGTGTATTGGAAGCCATAAACCGGGGCGAGTTCACGCCCGACCGGCTCCTGGATGTTCAGCCGGAGGATGTGAATTTTAGCGCCCAATTCCCCTTCGAGCCCGTCCACGACGGGTTTCATGGCGGTGCAGGCAATTCAATAGGGCGACTGGAATTCGAGCAGCACCGGGGTTCCCGCGCCGATCATTTCTTGGACAGCCTTTGAGTTTTGCATCAGCGGCGTTTGGCGTGGGTGCAGGATGGTCCAGGCCAGGAACAGCCCTGCGATCACCAGACTTAGGGCCAGGAAATCAGTCCATTTTATTCCCTGGCGTAAAAGTATTAAGCTGATCATCGCGACCAGGGCAATGGCGATCCAGAGTGCTGAGTATTGATTAATAATCCGGCTCAAAATTTAATCCAAAAGAATGTGACAATCCACACTTTGACAATTCAATCGACTTCTTTTACAATCATGCAGTTGTAAACTTGCAGTCTGGAATCATCCCAAGCATAGGAAAGGGCTTATATGAAAGAGTATACCACTGAGTTTATTCGCAACGTGGCGCTGGTTGCTCATAGCGGTGCGGGGAAGACCATGATGGCGGAAGCTTTCCTCCATTTTACCGGAGCCACGACCCGGTTGGGAAAGATCGAAGACGGCTCAACTGTGTCCGACAATGACGAGGAAGAAATTCGACGTAAAATATCCTTGTATACGAGCGTCATCCCGGTGGAGTATCGGGATTATAAGATCAATATCCTGGATGCGCCCGGTTATACCGACTTTGTCGGTGAAGTAATTTCTGCCTTGCGTGTAGCAGACAGCGCGCTCATTCTGATCGAACTCGGTGGCGGGTGTCGAGGTGGGAACGGAAATTGCCTGGCGTTATTGTGATGATTTCAATCTGCCGCGCTGTATCGTCATCAACAAGATGGACCGCGATAACGCCAACTTCAACAAAGCGCTGGCATCAGTGCAGGAGTTTTCTCCCACACGTTTGCTCAAAGTACAGCTTCCCTGGGGGGAACATGCCGAGTTCAAAGGCGTGATCGATATCATCTCGATGAAGGCTTATGCGGATGACGGCCAGCAGGCTGAGGATATCCCTGCTGATTATAAAGAGGCCGCCGAAGAAGCGCGCATGGAGTTGATCGAAGCCGCCGCCGAAGGCGAGGATTCCTTGCTCGAGAAGTACCTGGACAGCGGCGAGCTGACCGAAGAAGAGATCATGCGCGGCCTGCGCAAGATCGTTCTGAACGGTTCTTTCATCCCGGTTCTGGTTTCCGCGGCTGGAAACGAAAAAGGTGTCCGCCGTTTACTGGATGCGATCATCAACCTGCTGCCATCTCCGGCCGATGTACCGGCTGTCAGGGCACAGGGTGCTGGTGACGAGGAGGAACTGAAAGCCTCGGACACTGGTCCGCTGGCGGCTTATGTTTGGAAGACGACCGCTGACCCGTTTGTCGGCAAACAAACCTACTTCCGCGTTTATTCCGGGACGGTAACGGGCGACAGCCGGGTCTGGAATCAGACCAAGGACCTGGAAGAGCGCTTCGGTTCGGTCCACATCCCACGCGGCAAGGAGCAAATCGCCGTCAAGGTGATCCATGCTGGCGACATTGCCAACGTCCCCAAGTTAACCCAAACTGCGACCGGCGATACCTTGTGTGAAAAATCACATGGGCTGACGCTGGCGGTGCCGGATTACCCGTCCGCGCTTTACCGGGTGGCGGTCATTCCCAAGACCCAGGCCGACGCAGCCAAGATTACCTCCTCCTTGACCCGCCTGTGTGAAGAAGACATGACCCTTTCCTGGCATCAGGAACCCTCGACCAGACAAACGATCCTGCAGGGTATGGGCGATCAGCACATTGACATCGCTACTCGCCGGGCTGAGAACAAGCTGCAGGTAGGCCTGGTGCTGGAAGAGCCGAAAGTACCCTATCGCGAAGGTATCACCAAGAAGGGTGCCGCCATGTACCGCCACAAGAAGCAGACTGGCGGCTCCGGTCAGTTCGGCGAAGTGCATCTGACCATCGAACCGCTTCCGGATGCAGATTTCGACCTGAGCTGGGACGTCTTCGGCGGTGCAATTTCCAGTTCTTACGAACCTGCCATCCGCAAGGGCGTCCAGAATGTGATGAAAGAGGGCGTCATTGCCGGGTACCCGATGAACAACGTAAAAGTATCGGTCGTTGACGGGAAGGAGCATCCGGTCGATTCCAAACCGGTGGCGTTCGAAATCGCCGGGCGCGAAGCCTTTAAATTGGCCGTATTGGAAGCCGGTCCGGTTTTGTTCGAGCCGATCATGACTGCGCGTGTCACCGTCCCGGACGCCCATATGGGCGATGTGATGGGGGACATGAATACCCGTCGCGGGCGTGTCATGGGTACTGAATCCGAGCGCGGACAGACGACGATTGTTGCGCAAGTTCCCCTGGCCGAAATGCTGCGCTATACCACCCAGATCCGCTCGTTTACCGGTGGGCGTGGCTACTTTACCATGGAATTCGACCATTACGAAACTGTCCCGCAGCACCTGGCGGCTGAGATCATCGAAGCCCACAAGAAGGAAATGGCCGAGAAGAAAGAAGAGTAACCCAAAACCAACCGCATTAAAACAGAGACGAAAAAACGTCTCTGTTTTTTTTGTAAGATATGTTGCCTAAAAGGCATCAAGATTACATCCTGCTCTTGACAAATTGGACCTAAGTTGTAAAATATATGTCAATAAATTCTAGTAAATTACCTGGAGAAGCAATGACCAACTATTGCTCGTGTCTGGGGCGGGGCTCGTAACCACCGCCTGCTGACAAGACCGAAACCCAACACGGCCGACAGAATTAAAGGACGGTGGTACGACCCCGCTGCGAGAAATGAATTCGCAGGGCGTTTCTACGCCGTCCTTTTTGTTTTCTTGTTGGTCGTGGTTTGTTTGGAGAAAAATTGTGACACTGGTCAAATATAAATTTACAGACATCCAGCCTAAACGGGCACCCGGTCTGGAAGCTCATGCGGGTAACACCCCGCTTCTGCCATTGAGGCGCGTGAGCGCGGATCTGCCTGTCCGCGTGCAGGTTCTGGCCAAAGCCGAATGGTTCAATCCCGGAGGCTCGGTTAAAGACCGGCCGGCTCTGAATATCATCCATAGTGCCCGGGCGCAGGGAAAATTAACGGACGGGAAACGCCTGCTCGATTCGACCTCCGGCAATATGGGCATCGCCTATGCCACTTACGGCGCGGCCCTGGGCATCCCGGTCACATTGACCATCCCGGGTAATGCCAGCCCTGAGCGGATCGCCATCCTGCGTGCTTTAGGCGCGGAACTGGTGCTGACCGACCCAACCGAAGGCTCTGACGGAGCGCTCCTGGTGGCACGCCAAATGGCCGAGGCGGATCCGGACCTTTACTGGTACGCGAACCAATATGACAATCCTGCCAACTGGCAGGCGCATTACCAGACCACTGGTCCCGAGATCTTCGCGCAGACTGACGGCCAGGTGACGCATTTCGTGGCTGGCCTGGGAACGACTGGCACTTTGACGGGGACCGGCCGCTATTTACGCGAGGTCAACCCGCAAGTGCAGTTGGTCGCCGTGCAACCGGATTCCCCCTTCCACGGTCTGGAAGGTTTGAAGCACCTGCCAACCGCCATCCAACCCGGGATCTACGAACCGGATTTTCCGGACCGGGTGATCGGAGTTCAGACCGAAGCAGCCTATGAAATGGTGCAACGCCTGGCGCGCGAAGAAGGCCTGTTCGTCGGTATCTCGTCAGGGGCGGCGGCTTTGGCCGCGCTGCAGCTGGCTTCCGAACTGGAGCAGGGTCTGGTGGTGACGCTTTTCCCGGATGCCGGCTACAAATATCTCAGTGACACCAATTTGTGGAGGCCCAAATAATGGCCGAGACCAAGGATCCGCAGCGCCAGATGGCAGTCGATCTTTTTAATTACACCTGGGAATTGCTGGACAAACCCAAGCGCAGCCAGGAAGAAAACGACACCATGATCCACGCAGCGCACGCTTCGCGCTTCCACTGGGGGGAGGTCGGGACGGCGTTGAATCTGGCGCGCGGGGAGTGGCAGATCTCACGCGTCTATTCCGTAGTGGGACGGGGCGAGCCCGCGTTGTACCACGCCCACCGCTCGCTGGAGATCTGCCGGGAAAATCAAATCGCGGATTTCGACCTGGCTTTTGCCTACGAAGCCCTGGCCCGCGCTTGTGTGGCGGCTGGCGATCGTGTCAGCGCCAGGGATTATTACACCCAGGCGGAACAAGCCGGCAGCCAGATCGCCGAGGCAGACGACCGTGAACATTTCAGCGCGGAACTCAAAACAATTGAGGTTTAGAAGATGGCATTGAATCTGTCAGAGCATATCCTGCAAAAAATCCATGCCCATGGCGAAGGAGCTTACCCCGAAGAAGGGGCAGGTTTCCTGCTTGGCGCAGACGGCGAAAGCCGCCGGGTGACGGCGCTCTTTCCGCTGCCTAACGCGCGCGAGGATACAGCCCGCTACAACCGCTACCTGATCACGCCTGAGGATTATCTCAAGGCTGAATTGGAAGCGGAGCGGCTCGGGTTGAACCTGATCGGCGTCTTCCATTCGCATCCAGACCACCCGGACCAGCCGTCCGAGTTCGACCGCCAGTGGGCGCAACCGTTCTTTTCGTACATCATTACCAGCGTCGAGGCTGGAAAAGCGGTCGAGTCGCGCTCCTGGCGCCTGGAAGAGGATCGTTCGCGGTTTGTGGAAGAAATCATCCAAATCAAAGCATAACGGAGAATTACCATGGCACTTTATTTCGTACGTCACCAGCATTCGGCGGAGACCTGCCCCGCCAAAGATCCCCAGATGGGACAGATGCTGCTCCAGCACATCAGTAAAGCCAACGCGCGTAAGTTTGGCCTGGACCTGCAGGGTGAGGCTGTGCTCGATGGTCAGCATACTTTTGTAATGATTATCGAAGCGGAGGAGCAGGCTTATATCGAAAACTTCATGCAGCCTTTCGCTCAGGCGGGTACGGTCGAGATCGTCCCGTCCTCGAGCTGCGAGGCGGTCGTCCAGCGCGGGGGCTGCGAGCCGGTTCCCGCGGCAGGATAATCCCGGTGGTTGTAAAATAGAGGTAATGATGACAACTTTGCGAATCCCAACACCCCTGCGCCCGTATACCGAGGGCCAGAGTGAAGTCCAGGTTTCGGTGAATAATGTCGCCGAAGCCATCGACGAACTGCTGAGACGCTATCCGGCGCTCAAGCCACATTTGTACAACGACCAGGAACAGCTGCGCAGTTTCGTCAACTTGTTCGTCAACGACGACGATATCCGCAACCTGGACGGGGTGCAAACCCCGCTCAAGGACGGCGACCGCTTGATGATCCTGCCGTCGATTGCAGGAGGTTGCTGAAAGATGGAATTTCCTAAACCGCCGGCCCTGCCGCCGCTGACTCGCGAGGAGATCCTGCGCTATTCGCGCCACCTGTTGATCCCGGAAGTGGGATTGGATGGCCAGCGCAAGCTCAAAGGCTCGTCCGCGCTGTTGATCGGCACAGGCGGCCTTGGCTCCCCGGTGGCGCTCTACCTGGCTGCGGCCGGGGTTGGGCACATCGGGCTGGTCGATTACGACGTGGTCGACCAGTCCAACCTGCAGCGCCAGGTGATCCACGGCACGGCCACGGTTGGCAAGCTCAAGGTCGAGTTGGCCCGCGAGCGTATGTTGGACCTGAATCCCGACATCGAGGTGACGGTCTACAACCAGCCCTTCACCTCCGAGAACGCCATGGGGATCGCCGCAGATTACGACGTGTTGATCGACGGCACTGACAATTTCCCGACGCGCTACCTGACCAACGATGTGGCTGTCATGCTGGGCAAGCCCAACGTCTACGGCTCGATCTTCCGCTTCGATGGGCAGGCCAGCCTGTTCAACTACCAGGACGGACCCTGCTATCGCTGCATCTTCCCCGAACCGCCGCCGCCAGGACTGGTCCCCTCCTGCGCCGAAGGTGGCGTGCTGGGCGTATTGCCCGGTACGATTGGCACGATCCAGGCCACCGAAGCGCTCAAGGTCCTGTTGGGCATCGGGACCAGCCTGTCCGGGCGGCTGCTGCTCTACAATGCGCTGGATATGTCGTTCGAGTACGTCAA
The DNA here is from genome assembly GCA_963790075.1 of uncultured Chloroflexia bacterium. Classification (GTDB taxonomy): domain Bacteria; phylum Chloroflexota; class Anaerolineae; order Anaerolineales; family Villigracilaceae; genus CAYOUV01. The sequence goes on along the minus strand of CAWBNG010000003.1, from coordinate 217,279 downwards.
CCTCAAAAAGAACCCCAACTGCAAGGTCTGCGGTCCCAATCCGAAAGTGACCGAACTGATCGACTACGAGGAATTCTGCGGCGTGCCCGGTCACGACCATGAGGAAGGTTCAGCCGGCGCGCAATGGGATATCAGCGCCCCCGAACTGGCCAAACGCCTGCAAGGGGATCATCTGCGCCTGATCGATGTGCGCGAGCCGCACGAATTGCAAATTTCCGCCCTGCCGCATGCAGACAATATCCCGCTGGGGCAATTGGCGGCGCGCCTGTCCGAGCTGGATTCGGCCGAAGAGATGGTCGTCTTCTGCAAGGCCGGGACGCGCTCGACGCGCGCGCTGGAATTGCTGGTCAGCGCCGGGTTTAAAAAGGTCAGGAACCTGAAGGGTGGCATCAACGCCTGGGCGCGCGAAGTGGACCGCGATCTGCCGGTGTATTAGGAGTGTAGGTCACAAATAAAAGATGGTCAAATATTGGTTTTTTTAGGTGGCGGTCATGAATAAAATGACTGCCACCTGCTTTTGACGATTGCGGTACAATTCGCCAGATATCAAATAAGGAGCTGGAATGCCCGCTTTATCCCCTTCGGCAGATTTGCACGTGTACGACAATATCCTGGGCGCGATCGGTTGGACGCCGCTGGTGCGGCTGGGACGTATCGCCCAGGAAACCCCCTGCCCGCTGTACGCCAAACTGGAATACCTCAATCCCGGCGGGTCCGTCAAGGATCGGGTCGGTTTGTACATCATCGAGCAAGCCGAAAAACGCGGCCAGCTCAAGCCGGGCGGGACGGTGGTCGAAGCCACCTCCGGCAACACCGGGGTCGGGTTGGCGATTGCGTCTGCCATCAAGGGCTACAAGACCATCTTCGTCATGCCGGACAAGATGAGCGAAGAAAAAATCAAGCTGCTGCGCGCCTTTGGAGCCAAGGTGGTCATCACGCCAACGGCTGTCGCGCCGGATGACCCGCGTTCGTACTACGAAGTTGCCAAGCGCTTCGCGCGCGAGACGCCCAACGCCATCCTGGCCAACCAGTATCACAACCCGGACAATCCTAAAACCCACGAGCTGACCACCGGCCCGGAGTTGTGGGAGCAGACCGGCGGGCAGGTGACCGACGTGGTCATCGGTATGGGCACGGGCGGGACGATCAGCGGGGTCGGACGATATTTAAAAAGCAAGAATCCTGAAGTTCGCATCGTCGGCGTGGATATTGCCGGTTCGATCCTGAAGGAGATCTGGGAGAACGACGGCCAGGTCCCGCCGGGGGTGGAGGCTACCACCTATAAATTGGAGGGCATCGGCGAGGATTTCCTGCCCTCGACCACGGACCTGTCCGTCGTGGACGAGATCGTGCGGGTTAACGATCGCGAAGGGTTCCTGATGGCGCGTCAGCTGGTGCGTCAGGAAGGTATCTTCGCGGGAGGCTCCTCGGGCGCAGCCCTGGCCGGGGCACTCAAGTACGCGCGGGACCTGCCGGCTGGGCGGCTGGTGGTGGTCATCTTTCCCGATTCCGGCTCGCGCTATCTTTCCAAGTTTTACGACAACAAGTGGATGCGTGAAAACGCCTTCATGCAGCTGGAATTCGGCGAGGTGACGCTGGGCGACCTGCTGACTGCCAAGGCTGATAAAACGCTCTACGCTGCGGCTCTGGGCGACCAAATGCGCGACGTCATGGCGACCATGCGCCGGCATGCCATCTCCCAAATGCCGGTCACGGGTCAGGCTGGAAAGCTGGTCGGCCTGATCGAGGAAGTCGACCTGCTCAACCACCTGCTTAACGAGCACCAGCACTCCCAGGACGAGGTCATCGACGGGTTGGTGCAGCCAGCCCAGGCGGTCTTCGCGCCCGATACCACACTGGAAGGGGCCATGCCATCCCTGACCGAAGGATTTGCCCTGTTAGTAGTCGACGATGATCGCCCGGTGGGCATCCTGACCAAAATCGACGTGCTGGATTACCTGGCCGGGAAGCTCTAAACACCACACTTCAGTGAAATATAACTATCCCTCCCTGATTCAGCAGAACGGGAGGGATAGGGGTCGTCAACCGGGAGAGAGACCTGTTTAGCGCGGTTCGGCGAAGAATTTGCGCACTGGCGGAAGCAGGGTCAACAGCAGGATCATGACATCCAGGAAAGCTGTGAACCACTGGCTCGGCGCGCCGAAGCCGATATACACTGCTTGTAAGCCGAGCCACAAGGCCAATACGATACCCAGGATCAGCGTCCCGGCCCAGGCCCAGTAGGATTTGCTCCAGGCGGTCAGACGCGCGCCTAAGCCCCAGTGCGGTTGTCGCAGCATGCCATAACTTAAAAACAGCGGGTAGATGCACATGACGATCAATAAGAACAGTCCCGGCAGCCTGTAATCCGAGACAGGCAGCCTTGCCAGTTCACTGCTCATGCCCAGCGCTGCCCCACTTGGGTCGCTCAGGAAGTTGACCGCCCCGAAGAGTCCCCCGAGCGCCAGCAAAAACAAGAAGAACAATAATAACCACAGGGTAAAGGGAGGTTTGGAAGATTCCATGGGGATCCTTTCTCGGGCAGGATAGAATGTGATTGACCTTATCAGGATAGCGCAGATTTGGCTTCAAATCAAGCGATAAGACTCCTGATTCTAGACCCCGGCAGTTATCGCCAAACGCACGCTCAATTTGTCACGGCACAGCCACCTTCTCATTCTGATTTCCTTTTTTATAATCAATATCGATCTTTTGGGTTAAGCCTGCGCCAGTGCCCTTTCAAGGTCTTCCAGCAGGTCTTCAATGTTTTCGAGGCCGACTGACAGGCGTACCAGGCCGGGATCGACTTCCATCGGTGAACCCTGGGTGGACAAATGCGTCATGGCGGCCGGGACTTCGATCAGCGATTCGACGCCGCCCAGCGACTCGGCCAGCGTGAAGAGCTGGGTCTGCTCTGCCACTTTGACCGCTGCTGCCGCTCCGGCCTGCATCACGAAAGATACCATCCCTCCTCCGCTTTTCATTTGATTGCGGGCGATCCCGTATTGTGGGTGGGAGGCATGAAAAGGGTACAACACCGAAGCCACTTTGGGATGTGCAACCAGGTAATCCGCGATGCGGACGGCGTTCTGGGCATGCCGTTCCATGCGCACAGACAGGGTCTTGATCCCGCGCAAGACCAGGAAGCAGTCCATGGGTCCCGGTACAGCCCCAGCTGCGTTTTGCAGGTAGGCCAGTTTTTCGAAAAGTGCCGGTTCCTTGACAATGACCGCGCCGCCAACCACATCCGAATGTCCGCCCAGGTATTTGGTAGTTGAGTGCACCACCAGGTCCGCGCCCAGGTCTAACGGACGTTGATTGTAAGGCGTGGCAAAGGTGTTGTCCACCGCCAGCAGCGGATGCGCGGGATGCGCGTGAACGGCTTCGGCTACTGCCCGCAGGTCGCTGACACTCAGCAGAGGGTTGGTGGGCGTCTCGAGCCAGACCAGGCGCGTTTGCGGGGTAAGTGCTTCTGCCACATTCTCCGGATCGGTTGTGTCGACGAAGTTGAAGTCCAATCCGAAGGGACGGAAGACCTTTTCGAAAAGTCTGTAAGTCCCGCCGTAGACATCATTCCCGGCCAGCACGTGATCGCCGGATTGCAGCATTTGCAGCACTGTGGTGGTGGCAGCTAAACCGGACGCAAAAGCCAGAGCATGCGACCCACCTTCGAGTGCAGCCAGGCATTCCTCGAGCGCCAGCCGGGTGGGATTCTTTGTACGCGAATATTCGTAGCCCTGGCGTGGTTTTCCGACCCCATCCTGTTTATAAGTCGAGGTCTGGTAGATCGGGGTCATCACCGCGCCATTATTTGGATCGGGCTGCTGCCCGGCGTGGATGGCAAGTGTTTCGAATTTCATCTGTCCTCCTGTTCATAATGCAGAGACGCCGAGAGCGCAAAGTGTACAGCGAAGCTCTGCGTCCTCCGCGTCTCTGCGGCGGGTATGTCCGAGTATAGTCCCTCGAGGGGCTTTATGCAAGCATGCTAGTTGTCTTGCAAGATGCGATTCTTGCCCTGATCCTTGGCCTGGTTCAACATTTGATCGATGCGTTTGAAGATCGAATCGGGAGTATCTCCCTGGACCATGCGGGTTGCGCCGCCGCTGATGGTTAAAAATGTGTTGGCGCAGTCCAGGCGCTGATTGTTCAAAGCGATTTGCAGGCGCTCAACCACCAGTTTGGCTTTGTTGAGGTCTGTGTCGGGAAAGATCAACAGGAATTCGTCTCCGCCCATTCGCGCAGCGGTGTCACTGGCACGGATGTTCCTGCGGATCTCTTCTGCGATATGGTGTAAGACCTTGTCCCCGCAGTCGTGACCGGCGGTGTCGTTGATATGTTTGAAATTGTCCACATCAAAGAAAAATACTGACAGCGGCGTCTGGAATTGTTTGGCGCGCCTGATTTCAAATTTGAGCGCCTGGTTGGCAAAGCGCCGATTAGCCAAGCCGGTCAGATCATCTGTGGTTGCCAGGAGTTGAAGTTCGCGGGTTTTGGCTTCCAGCGCTGCCTCAATTTGTTTGCGCTCGGTGACATCGTGGATGGTGGCCAGGTAGCCGGTCGGTTCGCCGCTGTGACCGATAATTGGCATCAATCGCAGATCTATATAGCGGAAGGTTGCCTCATCCATTAATAATTCAATCGGAGCTTGGGGTTGCTGCAGCAGGATGCCAACCAGGGCCGGCCAGCGGCTGAGGGTCTCTACAATACTTTCTCCGATCGGAGTGGCTGGTAAATCGAACATCTGCAAGGCGGCCGGATTGGCGTCAAGGATGCGGTTTTGCATATCAAAAACCAGTACGCCGTCTTGTAAGTTTTCTATGACGGTATCCCGGGCAATCGGCATCAGGTCCAACAGGCGGTAATAATAAAAACCTCCAGAGACGATTGCGCCAGTGAAGGCAAATGAAATTGGGGTCAGGTCCAGGCCGGGGATTGGGTTTAACCCGCTGATGTAAAGCAAGCTGCCAAGCCAGGGAAGGAAACTTCCAATTAGGATTACCCCGAGTTGTTTGTGATAGAGATGAGAGGTCGAGAAGTAAGTTTTGATGATAACCCAGGTGGCCATCCCGACGCAGAGATACGTAAATAACATAAAGATCCAGAATGCTGGACCGTGATGGTAAATGTATAGATTGCTACCTGGAATCGGGCTGGGTGCAAAACCGGTCCAGATCAGGTGGTGCCATTCATTCGTGGCTGCCAGGAGCGTGATCGCTGCCGGGGTGCCCCACAGCAAATATTGCCTCAGTCGTGATAGATTTTCTGTGTGGTGTGTGAATTCAAGGCAAAAAAGCAGGAAAAGCGGCGGAGCGTACGTGGCCCCTAAATATTCGACCTTTGACCAAAATATTTTAGTTTCAAGTGCGATTGCGCCGGATTCAATTGCTGCAGTTAAAGACCAGATCGTGATGGCGGCCATCAACCAGAAGAGCGTTCTGGCTTCAAGAATTGTTCGACGTTGCCAGCTAATCCAGGCGACCATGACTGCGATGCAGGCGGTAATCAATAAGGTAACCGCCGGTAGCGATAATTCCCAACCCATAATAATTTATTCCTTGCCCTGATTATAAGTGTTGATTAACCTTTTCTACCTCTCGGTTACCTTACAATACAATTGGACAATAATAGTGGGATTTATGGTAGGATTCCTTTAATCAAAATGAAGGATGGATCGATATGACTAAAAAAAGCGTAATCCTTGCCGTACTGGCACACCCGGATGACGAATCATTTGGAATGGGCGGCACACTGGCGTTGTATGCCTCGCGCGGCGTAGACGTCTACCTGGTCTGTGCAACGCGCGGCGAAGCTGGTACGCTCGACGAGGAATACTTGCGCGGTTTTGATTCGGTAGCGGATCTACGTGAAGCTGAACTGCGCTGTGCAGCAGAAAAATTAGGCCTCAAGGATGTCTTCTTTCTCGGATATCGTGATTCCGGTATGCCCGGTACACCCGAGAACGAACACCCTGATGCGCAAATCCAGCATTCGGTCGATGAAGTGGCTGGCAAGGTGGTCAAATACATCCGCGAACTCAAACCGGACGTGGTGCTGACCTTTGACCCGATTGGTGGATATCGTCATCCGGATCACATTCACATTCACAAGGCGACGGTGCTGGCCTTTGAAAAGGCGGATGAGGCTTCATTCCACCCCGAGGCCGGGTCTCCATTTAAACCAGGTAAACTTTACTTTCACACCATTTCGCGCGGATTGTTTAAGGTCGCCGTCAGGTTATTACCGCTTTTTGGAAAAGACCCAACCAAATGGGGCCGCAATAACGATATCAATCTGCTCGAACTGGCCGAGGTCGATTTCCCAACGCATGCCCGGATCGACATTCGCCCGGTTGCGAAGGTCAAAGAAAATGCCGGTGCTTGTCACGCTTCCCAGGGCGGAATGCAGATGCGCAAGGGCCTGATGGGCTTTGTTTCGAGCATGTGGGGCAAACGCGAGAGCTTCATGCAGGCTTATCCGCCGGTAAATGGCAGTACCAGGGTGGAGAATGATCTGTTTGCAGGAATATCTTGATACGGACCTGTTATAAGATAGCACCCTGAGAGAAGCGCAGGGTGCTATAGGCAAAATTTAAGACTTCTTCGGTGGCAAATTGTTCCCAGGAAAATCGATGCCCCCCGATTGTACAAGCCCCTCTGGAGAGGGGCTTGCATTAATAGAAAAAATGTTCTATAATTGGGACAACTTTTACCCGCTTTTCTAGAGGAGAATCTCATGACCAAACGAAATATTGTCCATATCGAAATTCCCACCGAGGATGCCAGGCGCTCAAGCGAGTTTTACGAGAAACTTTTTGGCTGGCATATCGTGCATGACGAGCAAATGGATTACACCATGTGGGATCCGCACGAAGGTCCGGGTGGCGGCTTCAGTCAGCTTGACGATAATCTCAAGGTTGGCGATGTGCTGCTCTACGTCAACAGTGACGATATTGAAGCCGACTTGAAAAAGGTTGAGCAGTTGGGCGGAAAAGTCCTCACACAAAAGAGCGAAATTCCCAATACAGGCTGGTACGCAGTCTTCAATGACCCGACTGGCAACATGCTTGCGCTTTACACCAGTATGAACCCGGAAATCAACCAGTAAATTCGAGCGGGGGCGCTCTGAAGCGCCCCCTATTTTTTCTTTTTAGAGGGGTGCGGGATATTAAAGGGTGGTTTTTGGTTCATCCACAAGAGATGTGCTCCCATTTGACCAACCATCAGGGCAGTGACTGAGCCGGTGTCGACGCTCAGGCGCTGGAAGTTGTCGAGCGGCATACCCAAATAATAAGCGAGTGCCAGTTTGATCGGATCAGCATGGAAGACGACAGCGACCAGATCCCTGGGTTTGTGATTGGCTACGATCGTGTCAAGTGCCGTGATGATGCGCATCTGTGCTTGCAGGAAGCTCTCGCCTTCTGGAAAAGTAAAACGGGATGGCGCACCCTGGACCACTTTCCAGGCCTTGGTGCGGCTGAGTACCTTCCAGGAGCGGCCCTGCCACTTGCCGATATCGGTGTCCATCAAATCGGGCACCAGACGGACCTCCAATTTGTGGATTTTGGCAATCGGTTCGGCTGTTTCCACGGCTCGCTCGAGTGGGCTGGCGTAAACGGCTTTGAGAGGGGTCTCCGCCAGTCCCCTGGCCAAATCCTGTGCCTGACCCTTCCCGCGGTCATTTAGATGCACGCCGGGCAAACGCCCGGCCATCTTGGCGGTCTTGACAAAGTCGTTTTCCCCGTGACGAATTAACAATAAGAATGGCATCTATTTTAGATTCCTCTTCAATATATTGATCTGATCTTGCGGCAAGTCGGGCAGTTCCTGGTGGTGGTCAATCCCCAGCGCCTGGCGCTGTGCTGCCCGCCAGCGCTCCAGGCGTTCCGCAACCTGGGCTTCCTGGCCCTGGTTGGATGGAGCGTAAAAATAAGTTCCCAGCAGCGCCTCAGGTAGATATTGTTGTGCTGAAAAATGCCCTTCTTTTTCATGCGGATAGACGTAGCCCTTGCCGTGTCCCAACGCAGCCGCATCACGATTGGTGTCCTTTAAATGATCGGGTACCTCGCCAACACCTTGCTTTTCGATGCGCTGCATGGCTTTGAAGTACGCGCCGGCTGAGTTGGATTTGGGTGCGGTCGCCAGGTAGAGCGTCGCTTCAACGATGGGGTAAACCCCTTCGGGCAGGCCGACGTAATCGAACGCCTGCGCAGCCGAAGCCGCCACGACCAGTCCCAAAGGATCAGCCAGTCCGATGTCTTCTCCGGCCAGGATCAGCAGGCGGCGCAAGATGAAGCGGGGATCTTCCCCGGCGTAGAGCATCTTGGCCAGCCAGTAAAGGGCTGCATCCGGGTCCGATCCGCGCACAGACTTTATGAAGGCTGAGATGGTGTCATAGTGGGCATCCCCGTCCTTGTCGTACAACACAGCGCGGCGCTGGATTGATTCCTGCGCGACATCCAGGGTGACGCGAATGCGGTCGTCCTGGCCGGGAGGCGTGGTTTCGACCGCCAGCTCGAGCGCGTTGAGGGCATTGCGCGCGTCCCCGCCGGCCACATCGATTAAATGGGAGCGCGCCTCGGGGTCCAGTGTGATGCGCTTGTCCCCGTACCCGCGCTCCTTGTCGGTCAGGACATTGTCCAGAATCTGGCCGATCGCTTCTTCCGAAAGCGGATATAGCTGGAAGACGCGCGAGCGCGAGACCAGGGCGCGGATGACCTCAAAGTAGGGATTCTCCGTCGTAGCACCAATCAACGTAATGGCGCCATTCTCGACGTGTGGCAGCAATGCGTCCTGCTGGGCTTTGTTCCAGCGGTGGACTTCGTCGATAAACAGGGTGGTGCGGCGATTGTAAAGCTTGCGGCGCTCCTGGGCTTCACGGATCACGCGCCGCAGCTCGGCCACACCAGCCAGTACGGCAGAAATGGTCTCGAAATGGGATTGGGTGGTATTGGCGATGATCTGTGCCAGGGTGGTTTTACCGGTGCCGGGCGGCCCCCAGAGAATGATCGATGAAAATAACCGGTCAGCTTCGATGGCGCGGCGTAATAATTTGCCCTGGCCGACGATATGCTCCTGGCCGATGAACTCGTCCAGCGTGCGTGGACGCATTCGGGCTGCCAGTGGCGCTTCATCCTTCATCCGTTGTTGCATGGCATGGTCAAAAAGATCCGTCATGGGTAGATTATAATTCGGATATTCGAGTGATCCCGGGTTTGAGTCGGATTAAATTGAAAGGGCTGCAATTTGCAGCCCTCGCTTTGTCTATCCGACCGGTTGTGGTTGGGACGGCGGTTGGGGTGCTGGTGGTGTGGGTTGGGGAGCCGGGCCCGAACCGCGGAGGTTGATCAAACGCTTGAGCATGTCAAACCAGAAGGGTGCGCCCTGGGCTGCAGCTGCGCCGCTGATCAGCACGCCCAGCACTTTAAGCAGCCAGCCCCAGCCGTCATTCATGGCGGGCAAATTGGCCAGGATCTTGCATTGATTGTTGGACCAGATGGCCGGGCGTACGTTTCTACCCGGTATCCAGCCGCAGGATTGCCCTTCCGTAGGCGCACTGGTAGACCAGCCGACCGGCAGGCTCATGCTGGTGTAATATTTTTCGAGTTGAAGTGGAGATTGAGCCCCTGTCTGGTCGAGTTGGGGTTGGGCGGTTTGCGCCTGCGCGATCAGGACTTCGCGAATGGTCGGTTCGCGCCAGAGCTGATCGGCAATTTGTATGGTATCCACGTTGAAGGAAAAAGCGAAGACCAAGCCCAGGATCAGGGCCCACCAGGTTGCGTAGCGTTTGTATGCACCCGAGAGACGGTCCATGGCGCCGTTGAACCAACCTTCGAGGTTGGTGCGGGAGGTTGCGATCGCCTCCTCGACCGACCTGGTGCTTTGATCAAAATTTGGGAAGATATGATCGATTGAAACTGCTAATTTGGGATTCTGTTGCTTGAAGGCTGTGATGCTATCCCGTACCTCGGCGATCGAGAGACTGTCTGTACTGATCGCTGCCTCGGGGGGTTTTCCGGCGTTGACGATGACATCGAACAAAGCCCGTGAAAAAGTGGTCGATGGGATGTAGGAGGGCTTATGTTTTACCTTGTCATTTTTATCCAATTGGGAAAGTGATTTGATCAGGGGATGTTCGTAAAATCTTTTTGTCAGTTCATCGTCTTTCAATAAACCGCGAATCGACTTTTCCAGAAAAGCCGATCTCCACGACAGGGCAGAGCTGATCCATTCCTGAGTTTGCATCGTGGCAACACTCAAAACCAGCCAGGCGAAAACTAGACCGATGGCAACTTCTAAAATCGCATCCAAATTCATGGTTTCCTCCTTGATCGAGATTGTACGTCAAGTATATAAGAGAAAGTGACGAAAAACAAGCACAGGGACAGGATAGAAGACGATGCTCACATTCTAACATGACCGACCGCTTCTGTCTCGGATGAAGCAGTTGTGTTACACTTTTGCGGAGGAAATTAAGCCCAATTCGTGGTCCTTATCAAGCCGGCACATCGAAAGTATGGGAGACAATTTGGAAACACGTTTTTTGCCTCTACTGCTGGTCGTATTTCTGGCTATGATCGTGCCGTTCATCCTGGCACGTTTTCGACGCATCCCGGTTGTTGTGGGGGAAATTGCAGCCGGCATCATCATTGGGCCGTCTGTGTTGGGTTGGCTGCATGGGGATGAGGCGACGCTGCAGCTGTTGTCTGAGATCGGTTTTGCCTTTTTAATGTTCCTTTCCGGTTTGGAAATCGATTTTTCATTACTCTTTGCTACAGCTCCACGTGGGAAAAAGAATGGCGCCAATCCGCTCTGGTTGGCGCTGGGATCGTTTGCGATCACGCTGGTTTTATCGGCGTTGATTGGTTTTGGATTGGTCGGCCTTGACTTCGTGCGCGATCCCTGGATGATGACTCTGATCCTGTCCACCACCTCGCTGGGAATTGTCGTCCCGGTCCTGAAGGAGCGCCAGATTTCCACGACAGGCTACGGCCAGATATTGTTGCTGACCTCGCTTTTGGCTGACTTCCTGACCATGTTCATGATCACGGTTTATGTAGCGATTCGGTCAACGGGCCTGTCGTTCGAAATCTTATTGATCGGGGTGCTTTTTATCCCGGTCGTGCTGCTCTATCAATTGGGTGTCAGACACCTGCGCCGCCCGTCGATCAGGCGTCTGGTCGAAGAGTTGGCCGGGGCGACCTCGCAGATCAAGGTCCGCGGTGCCTTTGCATTGATGGTCGCTTTTGTCGTATTGGCGGAACTTCTCGGTGCGGAACTTATTCTGGGCGCTTTTCTGGCGGGTGTGGTGGCCTCCATGCTCAGCGGTCCGGAAGATGAAAGTCTGCGGCATAAACTGGATGCGATCGGATTCGGCTTTTTCGTGCCATTGTTTTTTGTTTTTGTTGGCATTCAGTTCGATCTGAAAGCGGTTCTGACTAATCCTTCGGCCTGGTTGCTGCTGCCAGTGCTTTTTGTGGCAGCCTTTGCAGTTAAATTGATTGCGAGCCTCGTATTCAAGCTGTCGTATTCATGGCGCGAAACATTGGCGGGTGGAACCTTGCTATCAGCACGGCTCTCGCTGATCATCGCGGCATCAGCCATTGGCCTGCGCATGGGTGTGATCAGCGAGGCGGTCAACGCTGATATTATCCTGATTGCAGCGCTGACGGCTACATTTGCACCTTTATTTTTCAATCTCCTGCTCTCGGAAATACCGGTCAAACAACAAACCCAGATGCTTGTGTATGGCACAACCGACCTGGCTTTTCAGGTCGCGCGCGATTTGATTGCGCATGGTGAGAAAGTCTGCTTTATTGAAACAGATTTAGGAGAGGCGCAGCGCATTCGGGAAATGGGATTTTCTGTCTCCCACGCCTCGGGAGGTGTGGTGGATTGCCTGAATGGGTCGCCTGCCACGCAGGTCAATGCATTTCTTGCGTTGCATGAGAATCCCGAGCCCAATCTGGAAGCCTGCCGTGCAGCGCGTGCGCGCGATTTCCAACATATTTTGGCTTTTGTCTCAGACCCGATCCGCCTGCCCGATTTTCACGTTTTGGGTGTCCAGACTTTAACGCCTTCGTTACACCGGAGTTCGTTACTGGCATTGATGGCGCGTAACCCTGCCATCTTTTCGCTGCTAACATCCACGGAAGATGAGCGTGATTTGCGCGAATTGGCGATGCTTAATCGCGATGTGGATGGAAAGCGGCTGATCGATTTGCAATTCCCCCCCGGGTTATTGGTGCTGGCGATCCGGCGCGGGGACGAGTTGATCATTCCGCACGGCACGACCCGCCTGTCTCTGGGGGATCGCGTGACGATCCTGGGAGAACACGATGCCTTGCAAGCCATGCAAGATCGTTTGGGTGCCTAATGCCCGTGTAAGGAATTGAGTAAAGCCGGGATCTCGGTTAAGGATTTTACGGCGGAATCAGGCTGGATGTGAGCCTGATGAGCGGCGGGGTCATTGACCCGCCGTGTAACAAGGATGCTGTAGATCCCCATTTGATTGGCACCCAGAATATCTGCCTCAAGCGTATCCCCAACCATGGCTGTCTCGCTGGATTGAAATTTCCAATGAGCCAGTGCGACTTCAAATATCCGGCGGTGGGGTTTTCGGTAGGAACAGGCCGCTGAGGTGAGAATGAAATCGAAATAGTGTTCGATTCCAAAGCGTTCGATCAATTGAAAGACATCCTTGTTGTCGCCAGCGTTGGAGACGATACCCAGGTGATATCCTTGTGAAAATAAAGTTTTAAGTAAATAAATTGTATCTTCTTCCAGTGCCCAGTTGGACTGGGTGATGGCGTACATTGCGTCCAGGGCTCTGCGAATTACGGCTTCGGTTACATCGGGATGACCTTGCTCAGTGAGCAGTTCGTTTAGCAGGGACATGTAGGTGGTTTCATACAAATCTTCGTCGCGTTGCTCATAGTACAGATCCAGGCGTTGTCGAAAGGCATCAAGGAGTTGATCGCAATCCAGGGTCAATCCCTGCGCGCACAACTCATCAGCCAAAGCCTGGTTAGCCTGTGCTAAGATAGGCGGCCAAGGCTGTTTGGCGTACATCAATGTGCCGCCCAGGTCAAACAAGACTCCCCGGATAAAGCGACGGTTATCCAGCATATGGGTACTTTATATAATTATGTATCGCGTGTAAAGGGGAAATTAGTAACCGCGTTTCGAATCGAACAAGTTGAATAGTGGAAGGTTTGTCAGGTAGCGTCCCAGGTTTTCGATAAAAAGGGTCATGGCGCGTTCGTCGTATTTGGGACTGTTGCCGGAGATGTGTGGGGTGATGATCACGTTGGGCATGTCCCACAGCGGACTACTTTTGGGTAAAGGTTCTTCAGGGAAGACATCCAGCGCAGCCCCGGCGATTTTCTTTTCCTGTAAAGCCTTGATCAGCGCGGTGTTATCAACGATGCCTCCGCGAGAGATATCTATCAAGAAGGCCCTTGGCTTGAACGCAGCGAGTACCTTTGCGTTGAGCATACCACGTGTTTCATCAGTCAGCGGGACGGTAACAACCACAAAATCGCAATCCTTGACCATCGAACGCAGTGCTTGCGCCGGATACAACCGGTTCACGAAGTTTCCTTCCGGATCCCCCAGCCCTTCGGGTGTGTAACCGCTATCGGCCGGATGCATGGCATCGCGCTTGGTTGCCAGGACTGTTGTACCGAAAGTTTGGAGCAGGCGAGCAATTTGCCGACCGATGCTGCCATACCCAACAATCCCAACCGTGCTGTCGCGTAATTCGCGGGGTGAGAAGCGTTCCCAGCGCTCCTTGGGCCATTCGGCTTTTTTCTGGGCTGCAGCCAGATCGGGAAGGTGGTGTCCGAGCCCCAGCAGCATGGTCAGCACATATTCGGCCATTTGCGAAACAGCTGCTCCGCTCAAGGTTGTGACCATCAGATCGGCTTTATCCAGGATTGGCGCACCAAGCAGCTTATCGATCCCGGCGTAGTGGAATTGCACCCAGCGTAACTTGAGGGCTTTTTCCGGGTCCGGCAAGACCTGGTCGGTGTAGAGCACCTCGCAACGAGACCACAGTTCTTCAGGCACTTCTTCCGGTTTGTTGGCAGCATGGACCGTCACACGCAGGCGCGGCGAGACATTCTGGATAGCCTCCACCAAGGCAGGTGGGATTGAAAGAGTGATCAGTACGTCTACTGGGGTTGTTTGCATGGTTTATTTTGTCGTCAATGTCAGGATAGTCCCAGCGACTACCAATCCCATTAAAACCCAGATAATGGCGGTCAAACCGGATTGAGCGGCTGGATATAGCAAAGCCGAAGCCATGCTGATGGTCAAAAACGCAAGCGTGTGGAGTGCAAATTTATTCTTAAACATACCACATCATTTCCAGATCAGAATCGCCAGCGTTGTCAGCAAGCTGATCAATAATATCAGGATGATCGTGTAACGCATCAAAGCGCGCAGTACATCGCCTTCCTTTCCAGCCATACCCGCGGTGCTGGCGCCCACTACAATTTTGGTTGGTGCGGCGACGGAAGCCAGGGCTGCCCCGGCGGTCTGGGCTGCCAGGATGATCGGTACGCTGAGCGCCAGCAATTGGGCTGTGCGCATTTGCAGGGCGGCGAACACGACGTTGGAATTGGTGTTCGAACCGGTCATAAAGGCTCCGATCGCGCCGATCCAGGGTGCGATGGCCGGGAAGGCGCCTCCAACTGCATTGGCCAGCCCCTGGGCTATCGCTTCTGTCATCCCGGATTGCTCCATCACCACGGCCATGGCCACCATCTCAAGGATGCTCAGGCTGGATGACATCACCTTTTGAACAGTACTCGAAAGGATGCGTTTGCCAGCGCCGTTAGCATACAGACCGGCGCGCTTGTAAATCAGAAATGCAATCCCTGAAGCATAAAGAAGAATTGCTCCGGCGTGGGTTAATAACCGGATGGGTCGATTTGTACCGGCTGGCGTAATATAGCCAAGGGCGGTGGATGTCTCCGGAAAGGAGATTTTGATCATAATTTGCCCGAGGGTGTCCTTAATGACTGGGATGAGCAGGATCACAACCGTCAGGATCACCAGTACGAAATAGGCGGAAAGTGCTGTCAGCAGCGGTTTTAACGCGGGTCGCTCCTCAGCTGTTGGCCTGGGATGGCCCCATTGAGCCAGTGGCACGCTGACGATCAAGCCTGCCAGGCCGCCCATAAAAGCGCCGATATTCCACAAACCGGCTACGACAGCGACCAGGTATTGCACGCTTCCCATCACCAGACCAATAAGCACGGCCTTGACAAACAATCGGCGGACTCCCCCCAGCCATCTGCGGCGTGCACCACCATTGGACCGGTCACCAGCGCAGCGATCCCCAGGAAAAGCGCAGCGCCTGGCGCTAACGTGGCGCTGTCCAAACCGGTTGCAGACATCAAGGCATTGAAGGACGAACCGAGTGAGCCGAAAGTTACTGCCCAGCCATGACCAACCGAGGGGATCACCACCGCGGCCAGCGGGCTGAAGCCGAGCCCGACCAGCAATGGAGATGTGACCGCTACGGGTACACCGAATCCGCCTGCGCCTTGTAAGAACGAGGCGAAGACCCAGCCAATCAGGATGGCCTGCATGCCTTTGTCCTGCGTCAGGGAGGGGAGTGCCTCGCCAATGGTCTTGATCGCACCGGCTTCATCCGCCACGCGGTAGAGTAAGAAGGCGGCCCAGATAATGTAGAGGACGTCAAAAGTCAAGACCAGGGCTTTGGCATGCGCGAAAGCCAGCAAATTTGCGCCTGCCCCGAAGAAGGCCATCGCACTTGCGAGAGCAGTCAAATATCCGGCTGCACCGGCGCGTGCTGCACCCCAGCGCAGGCCGACCATTAATACCAGAATAACCAATATCGGCAGGGAAGCGAGCAGCATCGAGGTTAAATCAGGCATTTGGATCGCTTTGTAGTTTGGAGTGGGTATATAAGGCAACCAGGAGCACGCCCAACAGCAAGCCTGGTAGGACGATCAGACCGGCTTCAGGTCCGAAGCTACCACCGGTCCATAAGGCTGGACCGCTAACATTGATCTTGGCCAATTTGAAGAAATCCAATCCGCTCACTGGAAAACCAAACACCACGCCTTCGCAAAAGTTCCAGCCGAAATGCAATCCGATCGAAAGCCAGAGTTGTTTGGTGCGGAGATAGGCATATGCCAGGAATAATCCGGCCAGGAAAATACCAAGGACGCTGTTCCAGGTGGCGCTTGGATTTCCCAGATGCAAGAGACCGAAGATGGCTGACGAAATGATCACTCCCAGCGGCAGGTTGAGGCCGTCGGCGATGGTTTGCAGGTAATAGCCGCGACAGAGCAGTTCCTCATTCCACCCGACCAGGATCAAGATTAGAGTGATCGGTACCAGCCTGACCAGGACGATACTCAAAGATTGTGTTTCCCAGGCAAAATTCTCAAAATGCAGCCAGCCCATTCCCCACTCAAGCAGAAAGATCAAGCCCATCATAAAAAAGGGAATGGCTGCCCCGATCAGCAGATCTAAAATTACATGCCGATTCAGTTTCAAGCCCAGGCTGCTGAAGCTGCGTTTGTCCAGAAAGCGCCGTGCCAGGAAAACGGATAGTGTAATTCCAAATAGTTCAGTGATCTCGCTCAGGGATAAGATAACCTGATCGGAAACGATCACGCCTGAAGCGTACATCCATACACCGACCGGAATGCCGATGCAAACAATCAGGATCACCAGCATCAGGGTCTGGATCAGTAAACGCCAGACTGCCCTCAGGCGGGACTCCGTCGAAGAAAGGAATATTCTTTGAATAAAATTTGGGGTAGGTGGGGAATCACTCAAGCCATGCTCCTTGAAAAAGGTATTTTATTCCTAATTGGCTTTAGGTACAATAATCCAAAATAGCAGGTAAGCGCCTATCCCAGGGATGCCGCCCGGGATCAGGGCGATCAGAAATGCAACCCTGAACCAGAAGGCGCTGATTCCGAAAAACTCCGCCAGCCCGCCGCAAACACCGGCGATGACACGGTTATGTCTGGAGCGGCGCAGGGGACCTCGTTGATTGCTCATAATACACTCTCCTTGATTAGGTTTAATTACCTATCTTATAAATGTACGCATAAAAGCCATCGAGGTTTTGCGCCGAATGGCGGTTATTTTAAATATATCCCAGTTGGATCCAGTTCCTCGCGCAGGATTTTTAATTCGTGTTCTGTGACCGGATCGGTCGTGCGCAGGCTGGAAGCGACTTTGAGATCCCAGCCGGTATTTTCCCGGGCTTGTTCGGAAGTCTTCCCCGGATGCAGGGCGGTCAGCACCAATTCACCGGATTCTCCCGGTTCCAGCGTCCCAAGATCGGTGACGACCATCAATGGACCGCTACCGCGCAAGCCGGCTGACTGGCGTGCCGCATGGCCATCGAGGAAACCGGCCGAGGTCAGGAAGTCCACTTTTTCCGGAAACCGCCGTTTTTGGTGGGGGGTCATGACATAGCAGCGGTTGGCCCAGGCTGCGATTTCCTGCGAGCCACCCGAACCGGGGAGGCGCACTTTGGGATGCGCATAATCATCACCGATGATGGTGGCGTTGATATTGCCGAAGCGGTCGATTTGCGCGCCGCCCAGGAAACCCACGTCCACGTTGCCGCGTTGCAGGTAGTTGGCGAAGATATCGTACATGCTGACCACCGATAAGGCGCCGCTGACCAGCGTTGGGTCGCCGATTGAGAGCGGGATGCGCGCCGGTTCGGCGCCGATCACGCCGGCTTCATAGATCATCACCAGGTTCGGGGCGTGGGTGCGCTTGGCCAGATTGCAGGCCAGGTTAGGCTGCCCAACGCCGACGAAAACCACATCGCCATCTTGTAACAGACGGGCGGCGTTGATGATCATCAGTTCGGCAGAAGAATAATTCAATTCGCTCATAGGATCTCCTTCAAGAAGTCCTGCGTGATCTGAAATGTTTCTTGCGGCTTTTCCAACGGGACCAGGTGGGTGCTTTCGGGGATGGTGATGATTTTGGTCCTGGGTCGCAGGCGCTGAACGCGTTGAGCTGCACCAACTCGAAATGTGTCGGTCTGACCGCCGCGGATGATCAGGGTCGGTACGGTCAAGGCCGGGAGTCCACGCCAAAGGTCCAGGTCCCGCCAGACCCCGGTTTCGTAGATGCGCGCTTCCCACTCGGGTGTGTAGGCCAATTCGAAGCCTCCACCTGGCCGAGGCTGGCTGATGCCCCTGATATAAGCGCGCAGGTTTTCGTCGCTCATAAAGCGAAAAACGTCCTTGCGCCGGTACCCCTTGAAAAGCAAATCCGGATCGTCGAATTCGCTGCGGCGGCGTCTGGCAGCCGGGATGAGTGGATGTAGTTTATCTCCCAGTCCCAGCGCCCGGATGATATTCCAGGTGACGATGAAGGCGGGGGGGAACAGCACCGGTTCGATCAGGATCAGCGCGCGGAAGCGGTCCGGTTGCCACAGGGCAGCCCGTAGCGTGACCACCGCCCCGATCGAATGCCCAACGCCGATCAGCGGCCCGGCCTCCTGCTGATCCAGAAATTCGAGTAAATCCTGGCTGAGTGGACGCCAGTCATCCAGATCTGAAGGACTGGCTTTCTCCCAGAGTGGGCGCAGCAGCATCCCGAAAACGTGATATCTCGTTTTCAAGGCCTCCAGAAAGGGCAGGTAGCAGGCGGGTGGGTAGCCGTTGGCATGCAGGAAGTGCAGGTTCGGCCCCTGGCCGCCAAAATCGTTAAACGGGATCGCTGTCATCTTTGATCGTCGAAATGTTGGAGAATCTCTGTTTGAACTAATAATTGCCGTAATTGATGGCTTCGCTCATGCGCGGCTTGACTTTCAGGCGGTCGTGCGCTGCTTTACCGAGTTTTTCCCAGTATTCGTCGCGGTCTTTGAGGCCCAAAACCCATTCATCCAGGTAATCCCTGACACTTTCGGGTGACTCGCTCACTTTATCCCAGCCCAGATAGAACTCGTTGTCGCGATCGTAGTAGCCCTGGGCGTAAGACGGGTGGCAGGCAAAAGGCACATGACAGACAGCGTCCACAATGAAACCCGGGATGAGGGTGCGGTTGGGGTCGGAACGGATGATTTCTTCGTCCACGATCTCCTCGGCGGTCAGGATGACGCGTTCAGCGGCGAAGGCGGCTTCTTTTTGCTCGCCGATGATGCCCCACAAATGGGCGTTGCCGTGCTTGTCCGCACGCTGCACGTGGACGATGGCTACATCCGGGTTGAGCGCCGGGACAGTGATCACTTCTTTGCCGGAGTAGGGATCCTGGACGCGTTTGATGTTTGGATTGGCGTTTTCGAGATCAGTGGCGGCGGTCTGATTCATCGGCATGAAGGGCAGTCCGGCTGCTCCGGCTTGCAAGCGAGAAATCATTCCGAAATGGGAGTATTCCTCCCATTCCAGCTCCCCCTGCTCGATGGCCGCGCGCACGATGCGCAGCGAGCCAACACCCGGGTTTCCCATGTACGAGAAGATCACTTTGCGGGCACAGCCGGCGGCAACCATTTGATCGTAGATCAGGTCCGGGGTAGCGCGCGCCAGCACCAGGTTTCGCTGGCCCTGGCGGATGATTTCATGCCCGGCTGCAAACGGGATCAGGTGCGTAAAGCCGGCTGCATAGATGCTGTCGCCGTCACGCACGAATTTTGAGATGGCTTCGGAAAGTGAGATCAGTTTGGGCATAGGAAAATCTTTCTGCAAAGATTATTGCTGTGAAGAGAGCTATTCTTTTTTCTTTTTCTTATTTTCGCGCATTTTGCGCCACCAGCCGAAGCGCCCGCTCGGAGCACGCGGTGGCGCTTTGCGGCGGAATAGCCAGCCAATGCCGATCGCGATCAGGCCCAGGAAAAAATAATCAAATTTAACCTGCCCCGCGAAATCGGAGGCGACAAAGATCACTTCCAACCCAAGGCCAATCACCATGAAGAAGGTGCCGATACGAGGGGTCAGTTCGCTGTTTTCATCCATAGGTCACGCGACCGGGCGAATTGCGGAAAAGAGTGTGCGCTTGAAAGGATAGAAGACCGGTTCATGCGGATAGACCGTGTGTAATTCTTCCCGGATGGCTTCCGTAAAGGCTTCGTGGAGACCACCAGGAAGCCGTTCGAAATAAGGGACCAGGGCTGTGCCTGAAATCCACTCGATGATCGTGTCAGCGTTTGCGAGCAGGTGCGGGTAAATCTTGGCCAGAACCTTGATTTCGATTGCTCCTTGCTGATAGAGCATCCCGGCATACTCCTCAAGGTCCAGGACAGGGGATTTGCGAGTCCAGCCGTTCAGCGCGCTTGAGAAAGGTCCTCTTCCGGCGACTTCCTGGATGATCAGGTGGGCTGGCCCACCATGATTGGATGGGACCTGCACGAGCATCTGTCCACCCGGGTTCAGGCAGCTGAACAGGTGGGGGATCAATTTCCGGTGATCTTCTGACCATTGCAGGGCGGCATTGGAGAAGATCAAATCCCAGGCGCCGTCCAGGGCTGCCAGGTCCCCGCCTTCGAAGCGCAGCCCCGGCCTGAGCTGAGTCTGCGCGCTGGCCAACATTTCCGGTGACTGATCCAATCCCAACACGTCGCTTTCCGGTAAGGCATCCGCCAGCCTGCGCGTCAGTTCTCCGGTCCCGCAGCCCAGGTCAATAACTTTCAAACCAGGGTGGCGGTTGAGCATTTGAAGTAAATCTTCAAATGGCGCACTGCGCTCATTTTGGAATTTATTATAGCGGTCAGGGTTCCAGGGCATGGTTTTTTTTGCCCCTTCCCCGTTGCCAGGGAAGGGGCCGTGTGATTTCTGAACCTATTTAATCAAGGTGCGGATCTGCTCGTGCATGTAAAGCTGCAGGTAGTAATAGCCACCGGCATTTTTACCACTTGAGCCAGAGCCCTTCCATCCGCCGAAGGGTTGGAAGCCAGGCCAGGCACCGGTCGTGGCACCCTGCGGACGGTTGGCGTAAGTCACGCCCGCTTCGATCTTGTCAAAGAACCAATCCGTCTCTTCCTGTGAGCCATAGAAGCCGGCTGTCAGGCCATAGTTGACGTCATTGGCGATGGTCATGGCTTCGTCCATGTTTTTAACCCTGCCGATAGTGGTGACGGGCACGAACATCTCGTACTTCCACAGGCGGTGTGATAAGGGCAGGTCGGTCACGAAGGTTGGTTCACAGAAATAGCCTTTATCGAACATGCCGCCGGTCTTGACCTTGCCGCCGGTCAGGAATTTAGCGCCTGCCTGCGAAATCTCCTCGGTGAAGGTCTTGAAATCCTGGTAAGAAGATTTATTGATCACCGGACCCAGGTAGACGTTTCGGTCGGTCGGGTCGCCTACGACAAGTTTCTCGGTAGCTTCTTTCAGGCGTGAGACCAGCTCGTCGTAGACCGGTTCTTCGACCAGCACGCGCGAGTTGGCCGAGCATTTTTGTCCCTGCAAGCCGAAAGCCGAGCGGACGATGCCGACGGCGGCGCGTTCCAGGTCCGCGTGGCGCGAGACGATCGCCGGGTTCTTGCCGCCCAGTTCGAGGATGATCGGCCGGACGTACTTGCCCCCGGCGAAGTCGCGATACATCTTCATGCCGACGTCGAAGGAGCCGGTGAAGGTCACACCGTTGACTTCGGGGCTCTCGACCAGCGCCTGTCCCAGCGTGCGGCCAGGGCCGGTGACGAAGTTGGCCACCCCGTCGGGCAGGCCGGCATCGCGGAAGCACTCCGCCAGCAGGCGGACGATCCAGGGTGTGTCGGTCGCGGGTTTCATCACGACGGTATTTCCGGAGACCAGTGCCGCGCCGGTCGGACCAATCGTCAAAGCCGCCGGGAAGTTGAACGGGCTGACCACCAGCCAGACACCGTAAGGCCGCAGCACCGAAACGTTGCGCGCCTCGTAGCCGACCAGCGGGTCTTTCCCCATTTCCTTGATGAAGCCGCCGTTTTCTTCCATCTGGAAGCAGGCGTAGCGGATCAGGTCGGCTGATTCGGCGACGTCTCCAAGCGACTCCATGCGGTTCTTGCCGACTTCCAGGGCCATGGCGGCGCCGAGTTCGAAAATGCGCTCGTCAATTTTATCGGCTACTTTGCGCATCAACTTGACGCGTTCCTGCCAGGGCGTGTGGCTCCAACCCGGAGCGGCTTTGCGGGCTGCTGCCAGGGCTTCGTGCGCGGATTTTTCGTTCCCTTTCTGCATGACGGCCAGTACCAGATCCGTGTTGGCGGGCGAGTAGTCTTCGAATTTCTCGTCGACAAACACATCCTTGTTATTGATCAGCATGCCATGTTCTTTCCCTAAATTGGCTTTGATCTTGGCCAGGGCTTCATCGAAACGTGTATGCAGCTCTTCGGGGGGATTGAACATCGTGGCGTAAGTGAGTTTAAAGTCTGCCATTCCTGATGCCTCCTGCGGTAAGATGTCATAAACGGGCGGCTAGCCCTGATTTGAGCTAGACGACCGTGAAAAAATACAAGCGTTTATAGTATAGCTTATGAACGAATGTGCGTCAAAGTTGTGCTTCTGCTTTATGGTATGACAATATTCCTGATGTTAATAATAAAATAATCAGATGAAATTCGGCAGCTTTTGTGAGGAGAATGCCCGATGAGCAGACAAAAATTGAAATAAAACGCATCGACTTGCCTCATTCCAGGCCCTGGGCCTGCTCGTGGTGTTGTTGGCGACAGCCTGATCCTTAGGTTCGACCGGATCAGGACCGCAACCCGGACCGGCCAAGCCGCAATCCCTGGCTGCGACCGACCCCGCCCTCCCCCCAGGCAAAACCCCAACCACTTTGGGAGCAGCTTCGCTTGCAGTCGAGACACCCGTGGTTGTCACGCCGCGAGGAAACGAATTGGAGGCGGGTGATCCAACCAGTGTGGATTTGATGTCCGGCCGGTCGCAGCCGAAGGAAATCTGTTCCAAAAATGGGTTGGAGATTTCCCGGTTGATGATTTCGAAAATAGCCATTTACATTGATGATCCAGTAATTTGATTTCGGAATTTCATGCTTGGCAGCCGTACAATACAGCGATAGAATGTACGGCAGGAGATGTACTATGGATCAAACAAAGTTAACAGTAAGAGTACCGCGTGATCTGTTAGAAAACGTTAAGCGCTACGCTGCCCAGAATAATACAACCCTGACCAATCTGATTGAAGCTTATCTACGGCGAATTCCCCATCAAGAACCTTTAGATGATGCTCCGATTGTACGTCGGTTGAGTGGTATTTTGCCAGAAAATGTAACTATCCAGGATTATCACGAACATCTGGAAGAGAAATATGGCCAGTAAACATAAAGTAATGATCGATCTCAATGTTATTCTCGATGTTTTGCAAAAAAGGGATCCATTCTATGAAACCTCTGCTGCAATATTAGCGGCTGCGGAAATCGGTCATATCCAAGGATATATCGCTGCCCATCGTGTAACCACGCTGTTCTATCTAATCCAAAAAGGGAAATCTTCGTCGGAAGCACGATCAACAATTACTAGTCTTCTGCAATTCCTGAAAATCAGTTCGGTTGACCAAGCTACTATTGAGCAGGCGCTTAATTTAGACTATCGGGATTTTGAGGATGCAGTACAAATGATGTCAGCTGTACAGTGTAAAGCAGACTATCTGATCACACGTACTATTAAAGATTATCAACCAGCTTTACTACCTGTGCTCCAACCGGTGGACTTCTTGGGAACTCTCTAAATTTTCCAGCACTACTTCAAAACGCTGCAACAGATGATAATAAAATCTGGTTGTGGCATTTTTTACTTCCGTAAATTTTGTACCAAAGAAAACACCGCATCCGTCTGAATTTTATCCACCAAGAACACCCTGATACTAACCGCGAGAAACAAGTGCTCTAAGCTTAGCACTTGTTTCTTTTCAAGCATACACAAGATCGTTTTTTTAAGATTTAAGTGAAAAAACCGTATAATAGTGAATAGAGACACATCTCAAAAAGCCGAACCAAGTATTAATCTAATGCTGCATAATGCCCTAATATTTTAGGTTTTTATACGGATCGTCTATAAGGCGTTATACGATCCGCTCATACACGAGTTGGGCGGCTATTTTGGAGAGAACGATGAGAAATATGAAGAATCTGTTTCTTGTTGCGATTGTTTTTTCTCTTGCATTGAACGGCTGTGGGACAAGTCCCTCCCCTTCAATCACTGAAGAGAAGCTTACACCGTCAATAACACCGTCTGCGCCGACAACCATACCGCTTACATCAACACCAACGTCAATACCGATTGGAGACACCATCATCGTCACCAACGCCGAGGATGATGGTTCTGGCACCTTGCGTGAGGCAATCCAAGATGCAAGTCCCGGAGATATCATTACATTTGATCCGGCCGTCTTCCCCAGTGATGAGCCAAAAACCATTTATTTGCAATCACCCCTGCCGGGCATAGTTCAAGGTTTTGTGACAATTGATACCAAAGCTGCAGGTGTAATTCTGGATGGCAACAAGTTCCCAAATGGGTGGGATAGTGGAATTCAGGTTCTATCAGATAACAATGTGATTAGGGGATTGACATTGATAAATTTCACAGGCGCGGCTATACAAATCAGCGGAGGTCAGGATAATCTAATTGAGGGTAACGTTATCGGACATTGTGACTGGGGGATTGGCATATGGGGAACGAATGCCACTGGCAATCAAATCACAGCGAATTACCTTGGGGTTATGGCAGACGGTGTGACATCCCAAGGCAATACGAGTGGAGGAATCATCGTGATGGAGGGCGCTCACAACAATTTGATTGGGCCTGACAATCAGATTGCTTATAACGGTCAAAACGGTGTCGAAATCTTTCAGGAAGGCAGCGTAGGAAATATCATCTTCAAGAATAGCATTCATGATAATGGGATGGGGATTGCCCTTCAAACTGGAGGGAACAACAATCTAACCCCGCCTATCCTGATGGACCTCAACCTTGAAACGGGAATAGTGAACGGTATGGCTTGTCCAAATTGCGATGTATTGTTCTATTCGGATGCGGGTGATGAAGGGGCAGTATTTGAAGGACAGACTGTCGCCGATGGAGATGGAGTATTCTCTTTTGAGAAAGGATCAGCATTTGGCGGACCAGGTTTGACTGCAACAGCGACCAACCCGCAAGGAGACACCAGCGGATTTTCGATCCCAACGACTGGCAGCCGACTCACAATGCAGTTGCAGTCAGGCAATAATCTACCAAGAACTATTATGGTGACAAAACCATCTGACGATCTGGAAGATAATCGCTTGGGTTCGTTATGGTCGGATTTCTGGCAACCTCTGAATTTTCAAGCGGTAATTGACAATGAAATTGTACCTGCCGGTTTGAAATCGGGAAAAATAACCATGAATCAGGCAGAATATTACTCAAATGAACAGAGTGGCGTTGTCCGTGAATGGGACAAGCCCGAATTATTCATCTCGCCTGAATTCGATGATTACATTAGCCAGCTTATCTCTCACAAGATAACCATCTTTTATATGTTGAATTTTTGGGACAAAGCCAACCATCCCAATGGCTGGGATATTCAATACAGGTTCAAAACAGAAGAAGACATTTCTCATTATCTGGAATATGTCCGCTTTATCGTCACCCAATTCAAGGGACGCGTGCAGTATTACGAGTTATGGAATGAACCAGACGCTGGTTTTCCCCTACAATATATCGAGCCTGCCGATTACATCAATCTTGCCAAACAGGCCATTCCGCTGATCAAACAAATCGACCCCCAGGCTAAAGTCGTGGTCGGTTGCACTTCAGGTTCTGCCAATCCGCAGGCTCAGGATTATTTATTCAAAATTCTCAATTCGGACTTGATGCCCATTGCAGATGCGGTATCATGGCACCCACTGTATGGCAACATCCCGGATAGCGGATCGAATCCCGAATATTACGCCAGTTATCCATCTTTGTTGGATAGCATTATTCAAACCGCGAAACGGAATGGATTCAAGGGCGAATTTATCGCAGGGGAGATCAGCTATGGGGGTCCTGAATGCGGGGGGTGTGATGTTGGTAGTTCCTCTTATGTGGAAGTTGTATGGGCAAAGTATACCGCTCGAGGCATCATTTTGCATTTTGGGAATGATGTGGCTGTCAGCGTGGGAGGTCTGTCGTCTCAACGGATCGTCCATTACAATACTGTTCGTAACATAGCCAATGTGTTTTCTGGTGTGCGTGTTAATAAATTCGCAGTCGAAGTTCAGACCGAGTCTACGAACTATAAAATGTTCACTTTTGCAGGATCAGATGGAAACAAGTTGATCGCTCTGTGGACCGACGGTGTCGCAGTAAACGATGACTCTGGTATTTCCTCCACGATTACAATACCCGGCTTTGCAGGCTGGAAAGTCATAGGCATTGATGTACTCAACGGCTTTGAACAAGGGCTGATTACCAAGGATGAAAATGGCGATTTGGTTATCAGTGACTTCCTGCTGAAAGATTATCCGATCATCATACGGTTGTCACATTAGGATTGCCGCCGAACACAGCGTGCACAGATGAAGTGGGAGTCTGCGCGATTTATGAACAGTTTCTTACACTTTAGGCTTAATCTGCTTTCGGTCTTTATCTCAGCCCTCCCACAGGCAGGTACCCCCTTCTCCCTGGCGGGGACCTGCGGCGGGGGCGCAAGCGGCCCTAAAGGGTGCTCCACTTCATTCCGCGAACGCAAACCGTTGGTGCGCCAAGCGAAGCTTGGCGTTTCTTGCAGGGTGAAAGTCCCTGCTGAACAAGGCCTAACCAGCCATTCCTACCGAGTGTTGCAGTTGTAAAGGAGGCGAAAGCCGAACGATACAAGTGAAGCGTACACAGGGAACCACATAGGCCACAAGGATGGCCGTACTTCCTGAAGACTTGATACAGCCCCGTTATTTGTGTCGGTGGCGAAAGCCACCCCAAAGCAGATGGCAATGACTTCAACGGTTCAGAAGCCAATACAAAGAGAGCGATTTGGTGAGCTCTTGGAGGGTCTGCCGGGGTCCATAAAGAGCGTGGCATGTGTGGAGAGAAACGTCAAGAACTTGGGAGACCCGAATGGCTCCTGCGCCAATTGTGCATTGGTTTTGTCCACCACAATGGTGACAGGTAGGCATATCCGAAACGACAAGTAGGGTCGCCGATGGCCTTCGGGGGTCGGATCAGCTCATAGTACTCTGAGACGGGAAAGCCGTTCACACGGGGAAGGAGCTGACAGGGATACGCAACCCGCAAAGGAAACACAAATCGGACATGCAGGGCCGAATACCTTGTGCCAACCTCACTGCGGGAAACAAGCAATTGGTAGTCAAATAGGCTATCATACGGAAGCGAGTATCTCTGCCTGCGCCAGTACCGCAGGTACAGGTGAAGAGCCCGGTGCGGTAGTTCCGCACGCCGGGATCTGTGCGGGGGGAGGGTGGGTAACTGCCCTCCCTACCGCGACGGTGCTCAGACTTGAATCAATTTTGGTAAAGAGTGGTGAATTTTAAAGAAATAATTAATACTCCACAGGAATCTAAGCTTTGTAAATAGATCAACCAATAAATGGATAAAATAATGGCATATCGATGCTCTAATTGTGGTTATCATAAAGAACAACATCAAATTGGTCTGTAAGATATGATTTGGGGTAGTTAAAGAAGTAGAACTTCTCAACAGGCTCTGACACGCTATACTAATGAAATGGAGTGGGCTACGGTTTGCGTTATATCCCTTCGGGACACAGGCTGGCAGGTGGGCGGATGTAGATAAGGCTGGTTGTACCTAAAAATGCCTGAGCGATGAATCTTCTCCTTTGAAGCGTACGCATTGGGTGAGGGAGCAGTCCACTGCGACGAAACTTGTCCCAGGTGGGAAGCGGATGGGATCGCCCATCCCGCGCATGAGCGCTGAGTATCCCACCAGTCAAGCCGTTCGCCCCGCACTGCGAAGCAGTGACGAGGTGCCGCTATGTTAGGCTTGCTCATTTTCGGGATTTCAAGTTAAGAAATGACTTTTCTATTACTGGAAGTAGTTTCGCTATCACGCAAGTTCTCGCCTAATGATATTGGTGGCCTATTTTGCTGTGAACCTGCTAGTAAGTTATTCTTATGGAATTGGTACCGAGGATGTGCTCATAGCGAGCCACAAGGCCGATCGCTACTTGGATTGCACCTCGACTTTCCCAGCTACGGATAGAATCCCTCACAAGCCAAATATACCCATCGTCGTAGCGAACGCAGACTGTTCGCTCCGGCTTTGATCCGCAATCCAAAGAATATGACTCCTGCTCCCACCAATCGTTGGATCGCCGTAAGGTAGGATCTCCGAGGATCACTACTGTGGCGAAATGAAACTCGCGGCTGCTTGACCATGGGTCTATCAACGGCACATTGATGTGATCGAGAACGGCATTGCCGAATGCATCTTTGGCAGCTAATGTCGTTGCAATATTGTGCCCGAAAAATCCGTTTGAATTGTTCCCCATCCCGCCCGAATCGTTGGTGGTCCCTTTGGCAATCAGGACATCGCTAGTTGGGCTGTAGAGTATCGAGGTCAGGAAGTTATCGGCGTGATCCAGATCGCCGACAGCACAACCATTGCTCCAGAAAAATAATGTCTGTACTGGATATGTTTCAACATCAGATATGGTGAGATTACCGCTTGCGCCCCAAAAGCCATGCGTGTCGGTTACGGTGAAATCCGCAACACCATTCTGCATATCGGTGTAACCCTGATCTACAGTAAGTCCTCCTGGCGGACTGTCGAAATAAAGGCGTGCGCCTGCAGCATTGCTATAGGGCGTCCATGAGTAAGGTCCGGATTGCATCGCGGTCATGAGGTTGTTATGTTCTACCAGCGTCGTTGCGTGGTCATGCTCATTTATTTCCAGGAAAACATTCGGGCGCAGGAGTCGCCTTGTGCGGAAATCGTGATTCTTGGCAAAGTAACGGTTGATAGCAACTGTTGTCTGCGCCAAATCGCCCTTGTAACTGGGCAGGACACCAACCCAGATCTCCCACCCGACATCGCCGCTGTGAAGATCGTAGGAATAGACGTGGCCACCAGGAGAAGTGTAAGCAGGAGATTTCGCGAATGTCCCATTTAGATCGGTATAGTATTGAAAGCTTATCACCTCTTCACTAATTTCTGGGATGTCCGGGTTACTTGAGTGCAAAGTAACCCACTGATAGGCGTGGGGGATATCACCGATCAGGATTGCACCAACCAGATTACGGTTCGGCTCTTCATGGAGTCCCTGCAAGTACGTTCGAAGTGCGGGTGGGTTTGCGAAGCCGGTAGCATACTCTACAGTGTTGTAACCGCCGGTGCACAGATCAGCTTCAAATTGACTAAGCATGGTTCGAATCGAACCATACAACGCAGGCTCCACCACAATGGCCACGCTGCGATTACCGCAACCGACAGGAAAATCTTGAGCTATAGTCGTCCTGCAAGAGCAGGTTAAGATCACAGCCGCCGTAAGCACGCCAGCGATTCTCAGAATATACATATCGAAACCTCTTGTTAGCAGGCGTTTTCTATAGTCCATTTGTCAGTCACCCGGCTCTAAATGTGTATTTTTGTGTCTATCAGATATCTATCCCTGAAATACCGTAAGATGTTTTTTTAGGTACTACCTGATTACTGCGTCTAACCCGTGTTTAGGTGGACCAAAAAAGCTTATAAGTAATCCATATAGCTCCAAGATTGTATAAGGAAAATACACGCCATCGTTATTTTTTCTCTCGGCTTGTATTTCATACTTTCGACGTTTTTGCTCACTTCGATAACCCAACTATTTAAAAGTATATAACAAAATCGGCCTTACGGCGACAATCTGGTAACTTAAATTTGTATTTACATAAGCTATTTTTGACCTAGATATATGGTTGACATAGATCAATAACCGGAGTTCGAATCTCCGTGGGGGCACCAAAGAGGATCCATCTCGAACAACACCAATTAGGTGTAGAGCAATTTCTCGAAATGCTGCGCTTTGAGCAGCGGAGTAAATTAGAGGAGTTGCCCGTCACCCTGAGGTGAGTTCGGGATGATTTGTTTTAACCAGGCAGTATCCCCACAAGTTCTCAACAATCACATCTCGGTGCAAGTGGCGGCTTTATACAGCGGCTACAGCACCCAGTACCTAAGACGCTTGCTGCGTAACGGCAAGCTGGAAGGTACCAAGATCGGCCAACTCTGGTTGATAGAAAAAGGCGCTCTCGATGGTTATCTCGAGCAAGCGCAAGTTGCAACCGACCAGCGCTTCGGGCCGAAGTAGTTTTTTCTTTTCCCGCCTAATGTTTACATTTGTAAACGCTACTCTGTTTACATTTGTAAACACCCCTCAAGAAAGGAGCTAATCATGGGCGTGTTAGTCCTGGATGCTGGCAACAGCATCATCAAAGCCAAGACAGTAAACAAAGAAGTCGTCTTCCCTCACGCAATCCAACCTCTGACCGAAGGCGAATACCAAAAGATCATTTCACGGGCAAATATCAACGGCAACTCAGCCGATTACATCCGGGTGAATGGAAAGCCCTATGTGGTGGGCGAAAGCGCTGAAAGGCATGGTGTGCTGGTGCAGCGCTCCGGCTCGGCCCGATACACGCGTGACTACTACGGTATCCTGGCAATTGCTGCGCTTGCACGAATTTACGAGCGAGGGCAGGAAATAGCCATCTTTGGCAGCCATGCCCCCGGAGATGTGAAATACCGGGAAGACCTGATGAAATCGGTGATCGGGGAGTGGACTGTAGAAGTTGGCAGACATGAGGCCAGCTTCCGGGTGATCTATGCCAACACCTTCGATGAACCGGTCGGTGGATTGATGAACGTGTTACTGACCGAAGATGGTCAGCACTACCAACACGCCAACGTAGGGGAGGGGACTTCCTTGGTGATCGATATTGGCGGTTTCACTACCGACTGGCTGGCCGTCAACCCGGGCGGGGTGGTGGATTATGGCCTGGCTCGCAGCATTCCCATCGGGATCCAGCAGGTACTCTCGGACTTCGAAGAGAGCTTTCGAGCAAACCATGCCGAACTGGTGAAGGACATTCCGGTGTTGCCACCAGCCAGGGTGAGCCAGGCGATTGCTACCGGCGTGTTTGAGGGTGGAGGCAAGAAATATCCGTGTGGCGAATATGTGAATGAAGCCACCAGCCTGTTCCTCAACCGCTTTGCTGACACCTACCAGCGCATCGCCGGTGGTGCATTAGCCTGGGATACGATCATCCTGACAGGGGGTGGAAGCGCCCTGCTGCGCCAAAAGCTGCTGCCGATCTTGAAGCATGAGAATGTGATCCTGGCAGATGAATTGGATAGCTTGCATCTGGCCAATGTGCGTGGCGGTCTCAAGCTGTGGCGTTTGTATGATGCCTTGAAGGTGCTATGAGTAAGGTCTATAGTTTCCGCCTCGATGAAAACAACCCTCGGGAAGCCCAGGCCAGGGAGGTGATTGAAGCCTGGGTGGGGGATGGATATTCGTTGCGTCATATTGTTACTGATGCATTGATTTTCTATTGTGACAAGGAAAGTGGGAGTGACGGGGTGTATTCTCTTTTGATGCAAATAAAGGATATGATCTCAACGTTGGATACGCTTTCAGGCTTTGATAAGAGTGAAAGTCAGAAACAGACTATTCTCACGCAGTCATTTACAAATGCAGTGAAGAATTCTGCCAGATCAGGCCTTGGTGAGAAAAATTAAAATCGGATTTTGATCCGTTATATTCGAGAGCAATCCTCAATCAGCAAGGATCGCCTTTTGCATTAACATCTGGTTGTTTTGGTAAAAAGGTACATCCGTATCCCCTAAAACTGAGGGCGGGATATTGGTGAGTTCATTTAGATTGTCCATTGGAACAATAACCACTTTTGCCCCGTTCTCGGAAAGCATAGTTACTTTGTCAGCAAAGTTGGTCACTCGTCTCAATTGCGCCCCCAACCGAAATATTTCCAAGAACAGCTAAACCAGCTTTCAGATTTTTCTTGTAAAGAGTTGAAACGATAGCTACGTAAACGGCAGAGCCTATTCCTGATGGATATAGCTGATCCAAGAAGGTTGCTTACCTGGATTGTGATGTCGAAGTTTTTCAACGAGTGTTTATCGCTAAGGATGGATTTTTCGTTAGCCTTTAATATACTGGTAAGTATTCTTGATATTTTCTTTCACGGCCATATTATTTACACCAGTGATATTTAACTTTCCAGAACCTTGAACTGCTACAGTTTCAATTCGAACCAGCGCCACATTTTCGCCATCACTTGTGCTTGTGTAGCATACACCTGGCTGAAGCGGTGTATTTTCGATCAAGTGGGATCCTTTTTCTTCTGGCAACCCAACAAAAAACTCTTCCTGTGTATCCTTATCGATATATGAGAAATTGGTATCCCAAAACTCCATTCCGCCGATACGCTTCAACTGTTCTTTTACACGTCTTCTCATTTCAAGGGCAAATTCCAAATATTCGCGAATATCTTCTTTAGTGTAAACACCATCCGGATGCAGGAGTTTAATCAGCCCTGATACGATCTTCTTAACTGGTTTAGTATCACGTTGTTTTAGGTGCGAACCCAATGAATAATATTCTTCAAGCGCATCGGTGTAGTTTACTCTTCTAAAAGATTTAAGAACTTCAGAAAAATAATCGGTGCTGAATCCAAAATTAGAGGTGAAGTGCTTGGGGGCAAATTTTATTACTTCCCATCCTGGTAAATAAAAATGGATGCGATCCAGAAATGCGGTATCGCTGTTCACTTCATCTGATAGTGGACTGAAAAGGTGCGATGTTTGTAAAACTGTTTCAACCGGCTGGTTGATATTTCCGTTCAATATGATTGATGCGACACCTGTGATTTCACCCCCGGCACCAGCCCTAGAGAATGAGCCAGATTCCATGAAGTCCTTCATTAGCGGGATAGCATCCCTATCTTTGAAAATCTTATCAGTTGCTTCATCAAAACAGATAGCATCCCATTGCCCAACTGCACCAACTTTACCAGTTGTTCCATGCACAAATAATTTTGCAACGGTTCCTTGACCTCCTGATATCAATACTGCATAAGGCGTCAATTCTTTGTAAACAAAAGATTTCCCTGTGGATCGAGGTCCGAGTTCAACCATGTTGAAATTTGCTTCAACTAATGGCAACAGACGTGCAAGTAAGAGCATTTTCACACGATCAGTAATTCCTTCAGCATGTGGTTCAAATCCGCAACTTCGAAGAATTACATCTAACCATTCATCTTTTGTAAACTCTTTGCGTTTGTTGATAACCTTTTGGTTATCAAAGTGAGAAAGCTGTATCGGTTTTATTTCGGTTATTACGAATGGAAATATGTTCGATCCAATTTTAATATCAGGGTCATACTCAATATCAATAATCGCCCAGATGCCTCCCAGCAACATTTTTTCATGCTGCTTCACAAGAACATCGCTGATATTTCCGTTTTTGATATTGCTGTTTAATAGCGTTGCCCAATACATATCCTTCTTGGAATCAAGATTGACAGATATTTTGTCGATAATTTTGTAGCGGCCTTTTTCTCTTATATTGGAATGGATTAAAGAGCTTTCTTCGGGATTCACGTAGTGCTCAGAAAGCACTTTTTTTACGTTTTCCATCCCCTTGCGGATTTGCTCTTCGTCATCAGTGGAGCAAGAATTGGCAATAAGGTATTCGAGAACAAAAACTGGCACATTTGCTCCAACCTTGACAGAGCGCACCAAGTCCTTTCTTACAACATATCCCCTGAAATGTTCTAGAAGTTTTTTATCCAAATCGTTTAATTCTGCCATTGTAAGTTCCTTGAGCTTTACAATAATCCGCCAAGATCGCGATCTTTGTTTTGTTTGACGACAACCTTATCGAGTTGTTCTTTTGTATTTGCGTCTAGCAAAAGAACTATCAATTTCTGTGTTTCCGTCAAACGTATATTCCTTGGTTACTTCTTCATCTCTCTTGATCGCGAAAACGTCACTTTTGTTTATCTGGACTTTATTGCTGAAAAACACCAGGTAAACCTTTCGCTCCAAAGAGAAAAGGTCCCCGGCTTCTTTATCTGCCTTTATATTCAATTGGAATAATTCACCAGTGACACTTTGCAAATCAGCTTTATTGTCGATGGTCACCTGCAACGTTTGTGTCACGCCTTCGGGACGTTCCCAAAAAAAGTATGGCGTGATGAGTTCTTGCGGGGAAACGCCTCCATGAGAGTATCCATAAACACCAGGGGTTTTAAACGGATTGATTGTTTTCGAGAAGTAAAGGTAATTGAATTCTTTATATGACTTTTTGACCTCGACAAAACTATTGCCCAAGGATTGTTGACGGTCAACAGAGCAAATATATCGCTCAGCCTTTTCTGTTTTTCCTTCCGGGGAAACTGTGATTTTATCCGCCTCACTTAAAAGCCCAGTAAGCACAAATCCGTGATCTGTGATTAGGTAAACTTTGGAATAACCACTATTTAGAAGCTGCGATACCTTTTCAGCAAAATAGTCTGATAGTGGTATCTGAAATGTACTTCAAGGCTTTTTGCTGAAGCTTTTCCCCTAATTCATCAATATCGCGATACGTACAGATCAGGATCCGGGAAGGCCTGGCGTCCTCTGTAACTTCTTCAAGATTTATAAAATCGATGGGAACATTCCGGTTTTGCTCTAGCAGATATTTCTCTCGGTTTTTTTGTATCTTTTCTGTAACGCCATTAGACATGTAGATCCTGCTCATGTTGTTTTCGGTTTCCGATGGAATATCCGCGAGGAGCACATCTTTGGTCAACGTGAATGTCTTGTTAACCTGTAAAGCAATTTGGCAGGCCAACTCATAACCAACCCCATCGCCAACAATTACAACTGTTTTTATAGGGTTTTCATCGATGATTCGCCGTAAAAGTCCGGTCTGTTGCTCCTGATAACCATCAAAGAACTTGAACCATTTGTCCAAGAATATGGAAACCGTTTCCTTGTAATATTCTTGGAACGGCTCGAGACGTTCTCTCTTATTCAGAAACTCGGTATAAAGATTCCGGATTGATGTGTCGATTTTGAAGAAATACTTAGAGTAAAAATCAACGCACTCTTTAAATGAGCTGAGATAGCTTATATCCTTAGGATCAAATTCCAAAAGCACTTTCACATCAGCCCAGAACATAATTCCCAATGCCTGGGCTTGTTTGCTCTGGATGCGGCGGGAGATTCTGGCAAGGTAGTTGGGTAGGGTTTCTTTGTTGCCGATATTTTCGCCAATGATCTTCAACCATTGTTCATCCACCTGCCGGAATGGATGCGTGGGGCATACTGCCCAAATATCAATATCTGACGGGAGGCTATAGCTGCCAAGGTATCTCGCAAATGAATTCTTATAATTGATCGAATCCAGCCAACTGTTGTATACCGACTCAAGTGTTTGATCACATTCCCCATGAGCAAGCCCATCCAGCATGGCTTTCACGACCTCACTTGCAAGTGTTTTGGCTGGTTTAGAGATAAATTCCTGACCTAAAAGCTCATTTACTTTGCGGTAAAAAATCTCCCTCAACTGCCGATCGTATTTCTCGGCTTCATATTTTTCTGGATCATGAATGAATGGGAGCAGTTCTTTTTTTAGGTCAAATATTTCCGTTGCCCCTTTATGGCACAAATCCATCCAGTAGGTGCGATCTTTCCCAATGCTAACTTTAGCAGCAGCAATAAGTTCATCTTTTGGTAAATTGATGTTCAGGTTTAGAGTTTGATGAACCTTTTCCTTAATGTAATTTTGAAGATAGCGGATCTCCAGGCAACCATTGGTTTCACAATATTCACGAATATACTTTAGTTCGTCCCTTGGGGTGCGAGTGTAGATCAGGTATTTGTTTGATGATGGCTGTTCACTTTCTATGAGGTACTTTACATGAAGTTCCTCAATTTCCGAATTGGCAGTATGAATAGTGCATTGATTATCAATTGTGTTCAGCAGAAATTCAGCATCACCGGATTCATCAATCAAAACTGCAACCGGATGTTTCTCAAAGATCTTCCCAAGATCGCTTTTTAGCCAGGCATCAATCATCGTTTGTTCCTTCTACCATTCGGCGTTCAAGTATTTCTTGAGCTGCCCGGCGTTGAGTACATCATAGGGGATCATCTTCTTTTTCTGAAACGGAGCAATGTTCTTTCCCACGCCATCATCCAGAATTGGATCATAGCCTTCAGCTAGCAGCTCATCAATTTTTTGCTTGAAGGCCTCAATCTCGTTCAATTGTTTGCGGATTTTATCTTTTTCGTTCTGTGCATCTGCGGTGTCGTTCCCTGAAAGATCAGTTTGGCGGTTTATCAAAGCTCGCTCTCGGCGTTCAATATAAACTGATCGGATACGCATCAATTTATCGCGGCTCCATTTATAGATGATTAAGTAGCAGTCAAAACCCTGTTCTGACCCGCTGGAAAGATGCCAGATAAAGGGAGTTTTGGGTAGATACATAAACAAGTTGAGATGATCAGAAAGCTCTGCAAATAAATGTTTGTTCAAATACTCGCCTAAATTACGTCCAAGTAGGGAATTAAATTGTGAGAATTGTGCCATCGAGAAACCTTTTTCTTGAAATTTCTCCTCAATTCTCTCTAGTAAGATCTTTTCTCCTGTATTCGGTACCAAAGGAATAATCCCATCTTCGTCTTTAATTAAAATTTCACGAATTATATCCATTAAGAATTCCAGTGCAATCGTATGCATACGTTGGTTTGGAATGATATTGCTTTTCTTAAACCAATACCAAATATTAATAGGATTTACCTGATTGCGTATGCAGAATTCTTCCAATTCATTATTACTTTGATACAACGATGAAAATTCTCTCTGGATGTTTTCACGTTCATCTGAGGAAAATTCTTTGGTTGAAAGTGAGGTGATAAAGTTATGAATATTAATTAACGGAAATTCGTTTGTTTCTTTACCTTGAGCCAAAAATGCTTCCCGTGCTTCTTCGCTAACTGGCAAGCTGCCAATGCTAACACCTTCTTTAGCTATAACCATTACCTTATCTTGTGTTGTAAGATCATAAAGTTCAAATATTTTTTCGTTGAGAATAGCCTCATTTATTAAAACCTGAGTATTTAAGAAGTTTTCAAAATCCAAATAATTCTTTACCCTTTGTTGCAGAGAAAAAACTGATGAAATAAAAAATGGGGATATTGAATACTCGTCTTCAATAATGGAGTAATTTGAGATCTTTCTCATGATTTCGATATTCGTTTTGGCTAACAAATCCAAAGTCGCTAGAAGGGATTTTTTCGGCCCAACAAAAGGAATTCTTTCTATGTCACCTACTTGAGTGTTGACTGTGGGATTTAGACAATCAATGATGTAGAATGCTAATTTTGAGTTAAGCAGTGCAATAGAAAATAATTTGTATTCATCATAAAGAGGAAATAAACTCGCTCCACCTACATCGTAAACACAATTTGATGGAAGATATCTAAATGAGACACCTTTAGATCCTGATGCTGAATATGTAATCCCCTCTTTGAAATAGAATTCTTCATTTCGAAAAACTGCTCTTCCAGTGTTTCTTAATTCTCTTGCCTCATCCTTCCAATTTATTCTCAACCATAGATTTCCATACCATTTTTTAAATGGGCCGCCTTTAGAATATCTGACCCAATGTTTTCCATCCTCAATACGTTTAGATAATGTTGTCTCATCCAGCTCCCACCAAAACCTCAAAAATCTATTGTTATTCGCTGTTGCCATGCCTGACTTTGGAGGGCATACTGTTTCAATACTATCCAATCCAAACTTTTCTCTAAAATCATCAGAAATCCAATAGATAAAAGGCCAAGATTTTATGGCTTTTAATTTATCTTGTGGAATTAGATAATTGTGTTTGTTTGAAACGCCCATAATATAATCATCTAAAGCCTGCAAGCAAAACTCTTTTTTGAACTTTTCATTTGGGGTTCGGGTATATTGATCAAGAGAAACAAACCAAGCGTTGTGGTCATCTAATGTGAGTTTTTCTAACACATAAAAAGCTGGATCTACCATAATGGTGCCAAAAAGATTACTTAAACTATAATCTACAAATACATTGATAAAAGTTTTATCGAGAATAAATTTGCGTACACCTTCGAATGTTTTAATAAACATGAATGTTCGAGGGTGAATCATAGCTATTTTTCCGTGATCATTGGTTAACTCATAGCAACGTTTTATAAAGGCAGCATATAGGTTTGTATGAAATTGAAAAGGTTTTTTATAGTTATCTTCAATGAAGATTTTAAGTTCTGAACCATAATTTGCGCTGTCAGTGTAGGGAGGGTTGGCGGTCGCGACCTCGTATTGTGTGTTGAGTAATTCTAGAAATGCAACAGCATCTCTCGTCTTATTCGTAAGGAAGGAATTACCCTGTCTTTGTGCATACTGCTCAACAGCAATTTTGAGTTTGCTAAAGAAGTTCTCAGTGAATTCCCGTTCCTGCACTATATCGCTCTCTAAAAACAATTCTCTTTGAATAGGTTCAGGTTTGATCCCGAGTTCTTCGTCTGAAAACATTTGTGGCTGGGTTTGAAATTTTTCTCTTCTCGATACCAGCCCCCTCAACCTAGATTTTATTTTTTCATCCAGGCGTATTAACGAGCCAAATTTATAAGCATATTGCAAATCACTCCAGACCTCGGCAATCAGAGCCTTCTGGTTCTTATCTAAGGTTGTGCCCTCTTCAAATATATGCTGAACATCTTCATACTTGGGGAGAAAGAAATCAGATGAAACCACATTTAATTGGATGTTGCCAATATTACGCCGTTTTTTACGGGCTTTGATATAAAGCCCTAATTGGGCCAATTGCACGGCCCGATCATCCAGGTCGATGCCATGCAGATTGTGTTCGATGATTAGTTGGGGAATATTCTCCTCGTCGTAGTCAGCTCCATAATTTTCAATCTGATCCAGATACAACTCATAAAACAGATCAAAAGCATACAGCAAGAAGTTTCCCGAACCACAGGCAGGGTCGATCAGCTTGATTTCATGTAGCGGCTTGCGTTCACGCTCCTGAGTCTCGGGAGCATTGGCGATCTTGTATCGGTTTTTGATCTCCGAATCGGAATACATCTCTAAATACAGTTTGCCTAGCGAGTTATCTACTAAAAACTGCACGACCCAGCGTGGCGTATAAACCTGCGACTGTAAGGAGACCTTGTCGTATTCAGTTTTTTCACCACTATCCTTGAATGCGGCTTTTTTGGCATTGTTGTAGCCCTCATATAGCCAGCCAAGCACATCATCACTCTGCCAAATGTCTTCACCCACCTGGGAGTCTTTTTCAACTGCGTTGAAGGCATCAATTATTTCGTTCAAATTGATCGGGTCAGGCAGCAGGGCATAAGGATAGTTTCGGCTGTAAAGAGGCAGAGTTTCCCCAAGTTCGTTGAAGGCATGCAGGATGTATTCCCGGATACCCTCAAGTTCTTCACTACGCATATCTGGCCGGATTTCCAACCAGGCCTTATGACCGAAGGAACGGTCTCCGTGTTCAGGTTGTTTAGTGATAATTGGAGGAAACAGGCTAGCAGCTTCCATGACTTTGACAGCCGCGATCCGGTTGAAGAGTGTGAAGGTCAGTTCATCAATCAGTTTTTCACGGGCACTTTCGTAAGATCCGGTTTCACCCAGATGGCTTTGAAACATCTCTTCAAAGCGTTGTCGCCTGGCGTGTAAGTCTTGCGGGATCTGGTCAAGGTCTAGCTTATTGGTTGGGCCGATACCCAGGCGGGCGAACTGCTTATCAAAAGCAGCGGTGATCATATTGCGGAGACAATCTACATGTTCTGGCAGTTTCATTGAGGTTCCTAATCCTGGATGTCGATATCGATCTCGATCTCTTCGTCAGACTGTGCCCCTGCTAGTGCGGATAGTTGATCCGTTAGCAAGGATTTATACTCCTGAACCTTCATTACCTTCCCGGGTATTCGCAACCGAATTTTTCTTGGGTGTTTTGATGCGTTCGCCTTCTTTAGGAACCTCTGCAATAAACTGCTTTGGATCACCAATAAATCGTTTTCTTTAGCAGGAACCAACGCAGTGTAATTAAGCATATCGGAAAGGGAATAACCGCTGTCTTTGTCAGGTTATGGAGAATTCTAGGTGTGGTTCTGGGATGATCCTGTCTGGAACAATAGTGTTTGAGATCGTTAAGTTTGCTTTGATTATGTTCGTTCAGCTCAACCGGATAGTTTTTCTTTAGGTCTCGTAGGGCAGCATCCACTTTTCCTTCCAGCTTTTTGTACTCATGTGTCATTCCTGCTGCCGCATTTTTGAGCAACTTAAAATAGTGTCTTTTACCATTTGCGCCTGTTGCTGGAGCTGCGAATAATTATTGACGATATCCTGCTTATATAGTCTGATAAATTCTTCGTGGGCATCCTAAATCCCGGTATCAGAGCGATCTGCTTTTTTTAATTCAGCGGTTACAGCTTCAATAAATCGCTTGTATTCCCTGACGGTAGAGAAATTCTTTTTGATGAATTTTTGTGCCTTGAGAATGGTCTGGATGGCAGCCTTGAACTTATCACCGGTATCAAGAAGGAATTCTACTTTTTCAATGTAATTACTTTCGGTGACCTTACCAGTATATTCCTGAAGCGTATTCCTCTGAGAAGCCACATTAGGGAATAGAGAATCAAAGTTTTCAACTGTACTATCAAGAGTTGTCAATGCACCGAGGAAATGATCTGCTAATAATCTGAATCGCATCAGCCAGATCAAAATCATTTGTGTTCCAGTCAACTTTAATTCCAGTATGGTCTTCGAATTTCAAGATCTAATAACAACTGCACTGCCTGATTTTTTTGTGCTGCTGTAGAGTGTCGCTGTAATGGATTTGAATGAAGCTGATTTAAATTTGGTGCATTTGTAAAAGCTTCCTGAACAAGTTTCTGTTCATGGGAAAACCATGTTTCACCATTGTATTTGACCGAAAGGCGACCAGCCCGAAATAGAGCAGCCAGTGTTGTGACGATAGTTCCGAATGAATATCCCCAGGGGAGCCCGGAAAGATCTGCTTCCAGCGATCTCCATCAACATACTCAGATTCTATCTTTGAATTTATTTCTTCAACTACCTTCAAATGATCACCGGTGAAATTGCCATTGGCATCAAAGAACTAAAATCATCACCGGAAAACAGCCTGCTAAGATTTCTCTTTCCGGCTGCTAAATATTTTGGGAACCAGACCTTCGGAAAGTTGGGTAGTCAGCCGTTTTGTGTAAATATTTCTTAACGAGCTTGCGCTGAATATCGCTAATAGTTCCCTTGAATGTATCACTGTTCAGAAGGTGCTCATCAAACATATAAATAACAGAAGCATTTTTGTAGGCACTTTTCAATTTTGTGCGAAGCTCTTTTTCCTTGTCTTCACGAATTATGGCGAAATCCCGAATAATCTGACGTTTATTTGGGTCGCTTTCATTCGAATATTTTTCCTCCATATATGATGTAACGGATAATTTCACCGATCAGCTTATCTATTTGAGAAAACTCGCTATTATTGGGAACCAGGGTTATCAGATCTTTGTTATATTGGGTTCCAATTTGACCTGTTCAATAAAATCCTGCCGGTTTTCACTGATATTGAATAAACTGTATACAGTCAATTTCAGTTGTTTGCTGCCCCCGCTAGACAACTCATCATCCTGATCGGATAAAACACTGAATTTAAACGAATCTGTACCTTCACTCAATGTTTCGACAGGGCCAAAGATTTGTTGTCTCTAAGGTATTTGATCAGAAAGCGTTTCTTGGAGAATAGCTCAACATTAAAATCATTCATCTCTTCTAGAAGTTTCCTTCAAGATCAGATGTAATTTTATAATTATTTTTGAGATCAAGAAGTACTTTCAGCTTCAACTAAGAATTGAAGAGCTTCTTCAATTTTTGGCTTTATTTCATAGTAATTGCTAATATCAGTGATATAGCTCTTTGTAATATTCTCAACTGTAGGAGAGACAACTTCAGAATCAGAAAGCAAGTGGATTGTTTTTAGTAATTTTTCTCCATCCAATCCAAGGTTCTTTTCCTTGAGAATTTTACGGGCAGTATCATATTTGTTTACAAGGCCAACTGGTGGAGCTGGTTGGGCTTCTGTGCAAATGGCATACCCAGGTGTAAAGTCAAATAACTCCTGATCTCTCATTTGCTTTCGAAGGACATCAAAGGTGGTTATAATCATCCCACGAGCAGCAATTTGTGTTGCCACTAAAGCATTGGAGCTGAACAAAAACTTTTGTAGAATATCAAATTGATATTTATGAAATGGATAGTAAGTTGCAAATTCTTCAGCGATGTTGTTTTAGTTGGAAAAGATGATTTAGGTTTGTTGCATCTGTTATCAAGCCCTTCATTCTTCTTGATAGTAATTTCACCAATTGGGTTTGATATTTTTCTTCTTTTTGTAACAATCGACTGCGAATAATTACATCCACCTCTGTTGCTTCGAGATGAATTTTCGTTTTGAATCGGTCCGTCACTTTTGTTAAGTTGATTCGACTTACGTTGGCATTATTGATAACATCATCCAGTTTTTCCTGTGCAATAGCAATCGTCCAAACCTTGTTGCTGATACCGGATAGCGCTTCACTTATCCCTTCCAAATCAAGAAGTGAATTTTTCCTGGCTAATCGCCTCACTGGCTTCATCAAATATAAATACAAGTGTCTCATCGGGCCTGAATTTCATATATTTCTCAAGTTCGGTCTTAAACTTGCTTGCAGAAAAATTGTCAATTGCGAAGCTGTAGTTTTGTAGGTTTCTTCGTAATCCGCTTCGCTGTAACCCATTGATGAATAAGTGCTTCGCATTACTTTTGCAACCAATCTGTTGCTCGTTTTTAACTCGTTCCAATCTTTACCTTCTAAGTTCTTTCACTTTGGTTTTAAAATTCCTCAAATTTTCCATCAAGTAAAAGGTCAAATTCCATGTATCCATAAATATCATCTCTAAAACCAAGAGTTTTTAGCAAATTCGTAAATAGTGTGAATGCTAAACCTCTGTCTGTATTTTGTTTTGCTACATCCAGGAATATTACAAGACTCTTTATCGACTCTAAATTTCGATGGAATTCTCAATCAGGCCCTCATCTGATACACCTTTAAGACGAGGGATAAAACGATCTCTGGCAGGAGTACCATTGATCGTTGGATTTGCGATGATATATCCAAGCATCTTCCCGAAATATGATTTACCAGATCCATAAAACCCCGAAATCCATACCCCTGTTTCTTTTATATTGGAAGTAAATTGATTGGTGAAGTTATAAAGATGTTGCCCAATCCCCTCAGTTACAATGTATGATTCAATTTCTTGCTGAATTTCCTGTTCTGAGCGATCTTCAAGATCAATAACATTCTTTATATCTTCATGAAGATCCAGGGTTAAAATTTCATTTATCTTTGTCATGAAGAGCCTCTTATTTCACCAACATGCAGCGATATTTTGACGCAGGTTTGAAATTTAAAAAGTAGAGATTATCGTCTTCGATGCGGGAAGGATAAAAAATGACTAAAGGATATGGAAGGTTCATTATGGTTTTATGCTCCATAATATTTACGTTTTCAATTCCGGTGCCGTAAAGACATCCAGTTCTTACAATGAAAGGAATTTTGCTGTTATTACAAGCAGCACTCAATTTCGCTAATGATCATGTCGAATAAATCTTCCGATGGATCATCAGAATTGAAGATCACATGCGGGGTGTTTTGAAAGTCATGATAATACTCTTTGAAGGCATTCCCAACCATCTTCATCGATTAAATTTACAATAATTTGCTGATATCAATAAAGACTGCTTTTTCTTCATAAAGCTCTTTCGCTTTATCTATGTAAAGTTGCTCTTCATCTGGTGGGTAGGAAAACAGAATGCTATTTCCACCATTTGCCTCTCTCCGTACTTGATCCTGATTTTCAATATAAAATCTTAGATCGTCAAATTTTTGCTTATGATCTGTTGTATAAGACATCACATATTCCTTTATAGCTATGAGTTCAGCTCGATATTCAAGTCAACACCATTGAAATCATATTGAAAAAGCCTTTCACAGAAAGCTTCTTAAGCGTTCTAGGATATCTTCATTGTGTCACAAATGATAAGTGGTAACATTTCGTTTTTGAGAATATTCCTATTTGGGGATTGTGAAGTTGTGCAAAATAAAGAAATAACACTAAGGCTTCATCTGAAGTTCTAATATGCCTAAAGGATTTTATCCGAGCACCTTCAAGAAAATTAAGTTTGCTCATCAAGTTTAGGTATTTAGTTGATAAAGTATTGTATTGTGTTTTCTGACCACTGAGATTGAGATGTTTATTTTGGCTCAAAAATTCTTTTAGATAAGCATTAATATCATCCTTTGAAAGACCACTTCTACCTGAAAAATAATGCTTGATAAAATCCTTAGTGGATATCTCACGGAACAATCTATTTGAACAGAGAAAATTGCCAATATAAGACTAACTCCCTATCTGGCAATAGTTCATCCCTAATAAATAAGCTATGAAAAATATCTTTGTGGTCTTGACTTTAGAAAATTAAGAAATGCCACATTAATAGCCTTGTGGATTCGTTTTTGGCTTCGTTCAGTTCTAAGATTTAGTTCATTCCTACCAGTTATTAGATTATCTAAAGAATTCCCTCCTGAAAATGGGATTCAATAGCCTTATAAATAACGCCAATATCCCGTAAACCACCGATGATGTTTATAGTTGTGTCATAGTCATCTATA
Source organism: uncultured Chloroflexia bacterium (assembly GCA_963790075.1). GTDB lineage: Bacteria > Chloroflexota > Anaerolineae > Anaerolineales > Villigracilaceae > CAYOUV01. The sequence continues at coordinate 172,573 of CAWBNG010000003.1, read as the reverse complement.
TTATTAGAAATCAAGTCAATCATTAAATTTGCCTAATCGCAACAGATTATCTGTTTAAATAGTTTGTAGGTAAGATTGCTTTACCAAATCCATAACTTTGTTAAGATCAGAAATTGTAGAAAATTTTAGATCCACCTGCCCAGTTCCGTAGTGACCAATATTGGTAACATCCCGAGTCAAATTATTTGGATCATCTAAATCCGATTGATGGATATCGAGCCAAATCCATAGTGCTTTTGCTTGAACACGAACCTCACAAAAGTTTTTCCCGTGCTTATAGCTAACATACATTTTTTTTGCTTTTTCAATGATCGGATTGGTCTTCTGCCAAAGCTATAATTCTTTCACGTAATTGTTCGAAAAGCTCCTTAGTAGATTCTGGTTTATCGTTTATATGGTCATCTATTAAGTAAATCGGTAATTCAACTTTTTCAGTATCTTCATTAAATTCATTAGGTTTTATGGTTTTTTGATTTGTAACAAACAAGGGTTCTAGGTATAGGAAATTTTCTCCATATCGATGGTATGACCATAATTCAATATTAGCCCCAATTCTATTCACGGCATATTTGTCATATTCCGAAAAACTTTCAGCGATCAGGATCAACCTGGGTTGAGACCAATCGATTTCTATTTCATTCCCAAGAGCCTCTTGAGCAGACATTGTGAAATCACCTTTATGATCGACTAACCAATCCAAATAAAAAAGCCCCTGGTTCATGACATTTTCTTTACTAGATTTTTTATACTCGATTATAGTAGGTGACCCATCTTGATCCAACCCAAGGGTATCTATCCGGCCCTCTGGCGATCACCCGTTGTAAACTCGCTTGCAACAAAACGCACCCCCACCAGCCTACCTAAATTACTTTCAAATAACTTTTGAAGTTGCTTCTCGCTTTTGAAGGTAGTTGGTTTTATCTGAGATATTTCCGAATCGGAATTTATCTGATACAAAGGCATATTTTGCTCTTTTCTCTAGTGAAAGGCATGGTATCTTTACTCCAACCACGATCAAATGGAAAGGAGACGATACCATGCCAAACAGAATTGTAACCGAGACTTGTCCTGCGCCAGAGTGCAATTTGACGGAAAAAGATCTTGAATGTTTTATGAATGAAATGCAAGCTTATATCACAGAGTTTGAATTGGCTTATCAGCGACGAGAGCAATTGGAATGGAGCCAAAGCTACATGGTGGGGCTGCTGGGGATTTCGTCGCGCAAGAACATCGAGCGGATGGCGCTTGAGCTGGGCAAGAATGTCCGCAGCATGCAGCATTTCATGGGACAAAGTCCGTGGGAGCAGGAGCCTGTGATCGCCATCCATCAACGGCTGGTAGGCGAGACGCTGGGTGAAACGGATGGGGTTGCATTGGTCGACGAATTGAGTGTGGTCAAGCAAGGGGAGGACTTGGTTGGGGTGGCTGCACAATACTGTGGATCGGTGGGCAAGATCGCGAATGGCCAGGTGGGGGTTTACCTGGGGTATGCCAGTCGCAAAGGGTACAGTCTGATCGAGGGGCAGTTGTTCCTGCCGGATGAATGGTTCGATGATACGCATGCCGAAAGGCGCAGGGCGTGTGGCGTGCCGGAAGGCATGGTTTATCAGACCAAACCAGAAATTGGCCTGAAATTGGTGGAAAAAGCCATCCAACGGGGTGTTTTGCCCTTCCAATGGGTGGCTGCAGACGAATTGTACGGGGATGCGCCTGCTTTTCGAGATGGAATTGCTGCATTGAGCAAGTGGTATTTCACGGAGATCAAGTCCAATACCCCAGTCTGGAGCATCCGTCCCGAAGTGCATGTCCCCGAGTGGAAAGGTCATGGCCGTTATCCAACCCGGCTGCGTCTGCGTCACCCAAGCGATCGCCCAACCTTGGTGAACGAATTGGCGGCAGGCATTCCTCAAGAAGGCTGGACCCGTGCGACGATCAAAGAAGGCAGCAAAGGGCCCATCATCTGCGACTTCGCTTTCCTGCGGCTGATTGAGTTGCGCAAAAATTTGCCGGGCCCGGAAGTTTGGTTGATCATCCGCCGCAACCTGGAAGACCCTTCGATCATCAAATTCTACTTCAGCAATGCCCCCGCAGAAACACCCGTGATCGAGTTTGTGCGCATCAGCGGCATGAGATGGCCGATTGAATCCATCTTCGAAGAAGCCAAAGGTGAAGTTGGGTTTGATCATTACGAGGTGCGCAGTTGGTTGGGATGGCATCACCATATGCTGTTGGTCTCTTTGGCTCATTATTTCCTGGTCCGTTTGAGGATCCGTTTCCAAGGTCAGGCTCCCGCTTTGACAGTCTATCAAGTTCGACTCTTGTTGGCCAGTGTTTTGCCCAAACCAACCTTCGATGCCCCGGCTGCCTTGGGCCGGGTGAAGTATTACCAGAAGCGCAATTTTGTCGCTTATCTCTCTCATCGTAAGTCTAAGTTGGATCGACTTGCTACACTATCTGCCAATGTCGCGCTGTAATGCTAGCTAGTTCTTATTATAAGTCGCGTAGGGGAGTTTACCAAGTCAGTTTAATAACAATTTGATTTCACGTCGCACAACATTTATTTTGAGACATATTCCCCAGGCGGTGTAAAAATTTAACTTCCTTATAAGAAATAGTTACCAGATGACGGGAAAAACTATCGCGTCCTAGAGTGTTGGCAGCAAGGTCTAAATTATATTCCGAAGAAAAAACCGATCTTCGGTATGAATTTTATCCACCAAGAACACCCCAGAAGATTTGGGCTCAAGAAACATTCGCCGGTTTGACCACCTCTTTTAAACCTTTGTGAACACAATAGGGGTTATGTTCACAGCACTTTGTGCAAAAACACTTATAATGGTAATGAGAGATACATCACATAACCATATGTAATATGAATTTTCACAGTCTGCGGCTTATACAGAAATTAGACGACATTAGAGCAAAAATTAACCGCAATCAAAATAAGCCTTTACTAAGCTAATTTGCACTTGGGCAATTGGAGCACTTTTCTATCAACGATATACTTGCTCATTTTGTCTGATAGGCAAAATAAGACCGGAGGGACAAATGAAAATCGATAAATGTCATATTACGAATTTCCGATCTATTGTTGACAGCGGTCCCATTGATATTGATGAGGGTGTAACAGTTCTAATTGGGAAAAATGAGCAGGGAAAAACAAATTTTCTTAAAGCGCTAGCAAGCTTTAATTCCAATCATTCTTATAAAGAAAGTGACCTTCCCAACCACCTTCGTCCCCAATTGGCTAGTCAAGACCCAAAGACAATCCCAATAGTCAATCTTACATTTTCTCTTGACCCAGAAGATCGCAAATCTATTGAAGGTCAACTGCGAATTTCTAGTTTGTACGTGTTTCAAAATACTTAGGCAATAACTACAAGTATTCGCATATCACAAAAACAGGGGAGGAGATACCATTTGAGCAAATAAAGCCTGACATTACAAATTGTGTCTCAAGGTTGACGGAAATGGGTGCAACCCTTGAAAGGAAATTGACAACCCATACTGAAAGACTGGCGGAATTTTTGGAAGCAAAAAGTAAATTCCAAAAAGCAATAAAGAATTTTACAGCCTCGACGTTTGATGATCCGAGTAAAATTGATGACACGTACGAAACGTTTTCAACTGCTCTTAAAGGTCTACCAGGACAGGATGAAACGTTACAACAGGAAATAAATATCGAGCTGAGTGAAATTCAAAATGTAATTTCAAACCATTAAAGAGCAATATAAAATTGATCCCATTGAGGGTTTAAAGAAACTTATACCAAGCTTTATTCTTCATCAAACTACTATTCACCATATCCCAGATGAAGTAGACATCGATACCTTTATTGCCGAGCCAAATAAAAACTCCTCAGGTATGCACAATTTATGCAGAGCAGCAGGTTTGGACTTGCAGACTGTTTCAAGATTGTCAAAATCATCTGACTGAACTGAAATACATTCCTATGAGGATTTTCACAGAAGTGCAATTTCTGGAGGCTTGAAATGAATTTTGGAATTCAAGAAAGTTATCAAGTTCATTTCGGAATTTCGAATAACAAACTAACAGTTTCCATAAGCGATGGGACCTATGAGCCCAGGATACCACCGACTGCTCGTAGTGAGGGCTTTCAGTGGTATTTGTCATTTTATAGCGCAATGCTTACAGATGTTGGAAGAACTGGTAGTGTGATTTTTCTTCTTGACAATCCAGGATTAGAACTTCACGTCGATGGTCAACAAGATATTAAACGATTCTGGAAGAGAAGATAGCATTTGATAGCCAGGTAATTTACGTTACCCACTCTCCGGCACTTATTAACCCTTTCAATATCTCTCAAGTAAGGGTTGTAGAATTGCATGGTAATAATGAAGGAACTAAAATATCGAGTGTTACTCCCAAGCCAGGCGAAGATTTTGATTTATTAGAACCCATTAGATCAGCAATCGGAACAAGCATTATCGCAAGTTTGATTTTTAACGAGTACAACGTACTAGTGGAAGGAGCAGCTGACAAACCAATATTAGAAGCAATAATATCGGTTAAATGCAGAGTTTAAAGAACAAGGTGCTAATTAATGGAAATTTGGCTGAAAGTAAAGATGTATTCATAGCAAGATTTTTTGATAGGAGTCGATTGCCATTCGTAGTTCTCCTTGACGCAGACAGTTCGGGGAGGGCGCTTAGAATGAACTTGAAGATCAAGGCTTTGATGATAAACAAATCATACCCTTAGAATTCTGGATTAATATAAAAGACGGTGTAGATTTTGAGTTAGAGGATGTAATAAGTGCTGATTTCTACTACCGTGCAGTCGTAGAGACTTACTCTACGCAACCTGTCGATAAACCTAGTGATGAAAAGAGGAAAAGAACCAAAATATACGAGGAATTATATAAGGAAAAATACCATATTGGTTTTAGTAAAAAGAGGGTGGGCGAAACGATAAAGCGTATGATTGAAAAGGGTGAAGCTGATAAGGACACAATTAGTAACTTAACAAAGATAGCACAAGCCATAATTGATAAACTCAAGGCCCAGAATGAGCCAATGTCAAAACCGAATCAAAAGGCCAAAGAAGACGATAAGACTTCTAGTGGAGAATAGGAACCCTAACAACTGCTAACGTCGCACAAACTATCTTTTATGACATAGCTCCCCGGCAAGAAGATATTCGCCGTTGACCATAAGAGAGACCACCAGACAGAGCGGTGGTCTTCTGTTTACCTTATAGTATTAGTGGAAATGCCCGAAACTCGCTTCGGGTTTTAGAGCAATCCCAAATCCTGCATTTCAGCCAGCGCTGCATCGTCATCAGTCAGGTCGGCCAGCTGTTCGAACATCTGCCCCAGGTCCGTCTGGGTGTCTTCGCCAAGGTAAGGGGAAATTTCAACCCGGCGCTGTTCCAGCTTCTCGGCTATTTCTTCGGTGGATATTTTAGGTTGGATCGGAACCAGGCTCGCTTGGGATTGATACCAGAACCATTCCTCGTGGATCCAGCGTTCCCGGAATTCATGGTATCCCAGGCCATAGAAGGTCATGCATACCCGGTGTTGACCGGTCCCGCGGCTGGCTGTCAGGAACAGGTATTCCCCGAAGGTGTTGGTGCTCAGCTTGATGGTATGCGTGGTCGTATGGGGGTTGGCGAGTATTTCTCTTAGTTTTTCGTCTGGGATCCGAAAGCGTGCGACTTCTGCCTCGGTGATGCCAAAGACTTCATACGGTTTGTGTCCGTGTGGTCGCTCAAGTGTCATATACAAAAACACCTTAACAGTTTGAAAAGGTGAAAACAAGGGTTAAGAACTTGGATTTATTTTCAGCGGTTAATTTTAAAAAAAATCCTATAATGGTAATAGAGGAATAATATTTCATTTGAAACTATCGCCTAAGAAGTTTGTGCCGCTAAGTGTAGTGGAGTTTTTGCCATGGAAAATCAACCTCTTTATGGCACCAAATCGTGGTGCCACAACAGCCCTAGCCTCATAGTTCGAAGTCGTGAAGGCGGTTTTGTAACACAAAATTGCCTTGAATGTGGACAGCCACGTGCTCTTCCTTTCGACGAATTACCTGATTTGATATGTGATGATTGCGGGATTCCTCTTTGAAAAGTTCATTAACACGTTGAAGTAGCTATACTTACAAATGTAATTCGTGTGAGAAAAGCTTCCAATTAGCTGATATTGTTCCTCATTGGAGCGAACGTTTTGAATATCATGGATATGGGCTTGACAGTGACTATTTCGATGATTACGAAAAAAGGGCCGAATAGCAAATACAACTAATCCATTTTATTTAGATAGCAACGAAGAATTCTTATTTTTAGCTTTCTCTCTTATAATTCGCATTGAAGATTGAATTAACACCTCCTGTTCAATCGTCCAGCAGATCAAAGTATCATCCGAGACAAGTTCGGGATGGTTTACCAGCGCCTCGATCAGAATGCCTGGCAAAGGGACGTAATTGAAACTCAAAACGGAGACGTGATCCTCGATCCATTTTGGTTTGTAGAAGGGCAGCCCATCGACCAGATAAGCGTCGGGCTGGGACGTGTGTCCCCTGGCGTCATATTCTTCCAGTAAGATCGCTAAATAAGCCTCGAGGTCTAACTCCTGAAAGATTTGAATATTTTCTTTGACAGACATCCTGGTTACTCTATCAAATGAAATGGGTAACATCAAGCGTGTACTTTCCCGTATAATTGAAAATTGTGTAAAGATGCTGACAAATTTGTCATCCTGGCAAAGTAAAAAACATGAAGACTCTTTCTCCAGGAGCTTCCGTAATGTCAAAAGTCGAGCCCAGCAGTTCTATCCAGAGCCATGCAGGGCTCAAGTATCTATTTCCCTTTTTATTTCTTACAATAAAAGTTGACAGTGAATTGAAATCGTAGCTGGATGGTAGCTGAATGTTTGAGCCAAATTCATCAAGTTCGTACATAGGGTACATTCAGTAACATTGCTGCTCGCTGTTTTGCCCGTTCCGGCCGGCGATCATATCGTGCAGTTGTATTCACGCTGGCATGCCCAGCCATTCTTGCTACGATCGCGATGTCAACTCCAGCGTCCAGTAGATCGCCGACGAAAGTTCTTCGGAAATCATGTGGGGAGAACTTTTTTACTCCTGCTCTCTTAGCCCGGCTTTTTAACAGGTAATAGATGCCTTGTGGGGTCATGGATTTTCCGGGAACAAGATTGTTTCCTCTATTGATGGCTGCAAACAACGGACCACTTTCATTTCCGCGAACCTTTAGCCAATCCCGCAGAGCAGCAACTGCCCCATCTGCCAGATAAACGGACCGCTGCTTGGAACGCTTTCCATTTACTATCAGTTTGTTGCTCTCTGCATCATAATCAGATAGTTCTAGCTTCGTAACTTCTGCACGTCTCAGCCCACCAGAATACATAATGGCAATAACTGCAGCATCACGTGCCCCGATGGGTCGTGGGTCATTGATACAGTCTTGGAGTAAGGCGGAAATTTCTTCAGATGATAATGCGCGACCTGCTGGTATAGTCTCCCCAATAATTGCCTTCAGGTGTGCCGCGCGATGGTAGTCCTCGGCAGACATCTGTCCAAGTAACCAGGCTTGTTCCAATGTGCCACGAAGCGCTGAAAGCATCCGGTTAGCAGTTGCAGGCGCATATCCATCCATAAGTTGGCTCCGCACCAGGGCCGTATGTTGGTAGCGTACCTTGCACCAATTGAGTTCAAAACAATCTGCTCTGCCATTGGATAGCATCCTCGCCACTGCATCCAGGCCACTCTTTTGCGGCCGGCGGCTGCTCTTCTTCAACTTTGCCAGATATACCGCGGCCGGATTTTGATCAAGCGGTAAGGTATCGACCGGGATCAATTGTTCGTTGGATTGGGGGACAAGTGTTACATCGTTGTTTCTAACTGTCAGTGTGTCCAAATTAATAGCATTCACGGCGGTCTCCTAACAGGAATGCCCGCCGTGCTATAATCTACACCAGCTTTCGACGTGGCCACCACCCACGGCGGGGGTCAGACCCGTAGGTGTGCTCTAACACACTTGCGGGTCGCTTTTTTGTTGTTTTCTACCCCTAATTATACCAGAAAATAGAACAAATGAGCGGATAACTTCCGTAAATCTGCCTTTACATAAGCTATTTTTTGATTTGCGTCATATTCGAAACAGCTTGACATAGTAATATTATGAATGTATGATTTATGAGAACTCAGGAATTCAGATTATTAGAAAGCGAGGATCCAATGTCCGAGTTTCTCCAAATCCGCAGTAACGGTCAAATCACCCTGCCGGCCCAAACGCGCCGTAAAGCTAAACTTAACGAGGGTGATCTTTTGGAAGTGGTTGTTGAAGAAGATGGTTCCATTCGTTTAGTTCCCAAATTGGTGGTAGACCGCGCTCTTGCAGAGAAATACCAGCTGGATGATGTCGCCTGGGCTCTGAAGCAAAAAGGCAAAAATAGATGAAATGAATTGTTGTTTGCGGTACGGACCCCTTGCTTCATTTAAGTGAAGCTGGGGCTATTCATTTAGTTCACAGTGGTCGGCGCGGTCATCCCCAGCGTGCAGGACGAAGCTTCTACATTTGCAAAGGAGATGGCGGACTTGATCGACCCCATCAAGAGCAGCAAAGTTCCGGCTATTTTTCTGGACATCAGTGAAAACCCGGAACTGGCGCAACAAGGAGCCACTGAAAGCGGCGCAAAAGTGGTGACCGATCTCTATGTCTAGGCCCTCTCGGCGCTAGATCGCCCCGCGCCGACCTATATCGAGATGATAAAACACGATGTGACCGTCATTGTGGAAGCGTTGAAATGACCGTCGACTTGTAATCGAAAATCTTAGTAAAGCCGGATTCGGGTTGAATAACGATGTTCCTGGTTAGGAAAATTTGCTTCCCCCGTACAGACTACCTTTGGGGCACGCCTGGTCTGCTCCCTTTTGTCATCGCTATTGCTTTGGTTGTCTCTGGTTGCTCCGTTGAAATCAGCCAACCAACCACAGTGACTCCTACCTTGCAGGCTAAAACACCCACGCCTACCTTTACGCCAATCATGTTAATGCCAGTGAACCCGGTTCAAGGGAACCTGACCGTGACTCCCCCAACTCTCCAGGCACCTACCGCTAAACCAACTGAAGAAATACCGGTTACATGGGCAAACTTGAAATTGACTGGCAAGCTGGTTTTCACCAGCGCCACCATGCAACAAGATAACGAAATTCTGCGCATTCAAATCCTTGACCTTGCCACAGGGAAGATCTCCACAGTTTTTCAGACGACCGGTCTTTCCTGGATCTATTACTTGACCGTCTCTCCGGTTAATAACCAGATTGTGATCTCCTATACCCCTCCCCTTGGGTATAACTCTCCTACTCATCAGTCCTTGTATATATTCCCTTTGGACGGATCGCAACTTTATCAATTGTTGTTCAATCCACCATCCCCCGACGATGTGTACCCCCAGGCAGAATGGTCGCCAGATGGCAAATATATTTATTACGTTCATTCCAGCAGTAAGCCTCAATACCAGGGACAACTGTATCCCGTTTACGAGATATTCAGGATAGCCTACCCAAACGGGCAGACAGAAAAGATCGCCGAGAACGCCTTTTGGCCCAGGCTATCGTCCGATTCATCCCAATTGGTTTATGTCTCGAGCGATCCAGATGATGGCCTGAATAAAATCTTCGTGGCAAATGCAGATGGGAGCAATGCACATCAGGTTGTTCTGACAGGGCAGAATGTTCCAAAGATTATCGATGCGCCCATCTTTTCCCCGGATGGCCAATCCATCCTGTTTAGCGCGCCAACTCCCATAAAAGCTTATCAACCGGGCTGGCTCGAAAAGCTACTGGGTGTTCAAGTGGTTGAGGCGCATTCCATCCCCTCCGAGTGGTGGTCAGTATCCCTGGATGGAGGCACTCCCCGCCAGTTGACCCATATCCAATCGCCGGTCCTGTTTGCCAGCGTTGCGCCCGACGGTCGCTATATCGCCAGCTACAGCGGCAATGGTTTGTTCGTCATGAAGACAGACGGAAGCGGCGTAGCTTTGATATATAAGGATATTGGGGGTATTGCCGGGATGGTGAACTGGATACCCTAATAAAGCGATGTTTTCACCGGAAAAAGGAAAGGGTATTGAAAAGTACCTCATCACGGATACGAGTGGTTCAACCAGTCCAGGGGATCGACCTGTATGCCATTCACCCATACTTCGAAATGCAGGTGCGGTCCAGTGACGCGACCTGTTGCGCCGATCTGCCCGATCAATTGACCGGCTTGAACCTGTTGCCCTACGGATACATCGATCTCCTTCTGGTGGAAATAAGCCGTGTAGATTCCCCAGCCATGATCGATGAAGGTCGCATTACCGCGTACTTCCAAAGGCCCCGCAAAGACAACGGTTCCAGGAGCGGCCGCGTAAATGTCGAAGGGGTGTTCTGCAAAACACACACCATAATCGATGCCGGAGTGAAAATAGATATAATCGCTGCCATTGAAGGAACGACGACGTCCGAACCAGTCGTAGATACAGGGCTGCCCCCCGGGGGGCACATAGACCGGTAGGTCAAACGGACCATCCCAATATTTCTGTGAGGTAACCGGAGCCGTGATGGTCTTCACCCGTTCATCCTCCGGGCCGGTGATAGCCGGGTCAATCAATTCGGTGGGGACCGACAGAGATTCCTTCGGGTAGTTGCCTGATACGATCAGCACGGACTGTTCGAAAGACTGCTTCGTGCCGTCTGAGAGTGTGGCTTCCAGGCGGAGAGGATACACGCCCGGTTTAAGTTGGGCGTGTATGCCCTGTAACGCCACCATGCGTCCATCGCCCATCGGGAAGAAATGCAGAGGGTAGTCGACCAATGTTCCAGCCAGCGTGGCGCCATCGGCGGGCTGGACGAGGATCTCGACCGTGCCCCCTTGTATCATCGGCAAGGTAGGAATGTCCGCACTGACAAAGGCGGAAGGCAAACTGCCGGCTCTTTGAGTGGAGTCGGCAGTACCAGTTGAGTAAAGGACCTCGCCGGGCAGACCGTCCCATGTGCCGTTTAACTCATTGAGTTCTGGTGAGTGTCCAGGGGTCGGTGTTGTTTCGGACGGATAACTCAAGCAACGACTCTCCGGCGTCCGGCGTCATGTGTTTCGTCAGTTCGCTGGTGTTATCTTGTTTTAGCACGATCATGCTCGCGCCGATGTAAAATTCTCTCGGGCTGACCAAGTGATTCAACCTGCGGAGCAGATCGGGCGATATTTGGTTGCGCTGTACAAAACTGCGATAAGTATCGCCAAGATGGACCAGTTCGGTATCGAGCTGGCCCGTTATGCCTTCCAGGCCTGGGATGACCAATTGCTGCCCAACATCGAGTTGGTTCGGGTTACTGATATTGTTGGCCGTCATTATGTCGTCGATTGTGATGTTAAAACGCGCTGCGATCGAAGAAAGCGTATCGCCAGCCTGGACGATGTAAATCGGTCCAGGAGTCTGTCCCTGTGCGATGGCTGGATGGACGACGAACAACAAGCCAATCAATATTCCGATGGTCAGAGAGCGCTTAAGCATTTTGAATTCCATGTGGAAAGAAGGGAAGCAATTATCCAACCGCTACCGATAAAAATGGGCCGTACGTCCGTGAAGGTGGAGCGTCCAACCGCAAAAAGGAGGAAGTAAGAAACAGACTTTCTGTCTTTTGGAAACCTATCCAGGCTGGCAAACATTGGTAAGGATTGATCGGCACGGTGATAAGCGGGTCTGGAAAATTTTTATGGTGCGCTAGGCTTTATTATATACCTTTCGCTTTCAAAAGACATCGGCTAGTTTACCATGAATGCTGGGTGCCGGAAACGATGCGCGATGAGGCTTGACATAGAATAGGGTTGAACCTGTGCAGTCATTATCTGAACGCTGTCATTCACCAACACAGGTTGAGTTACTTGCAAAGGCTTGTTTTAACGAGGTGTGATCGACCTGTAATTCTGCGCCATACTTCCAGCAGATCAGGCGCCCGCCATTCAAATGGGTGGAACATATCAGCCCATTCTCAGCCAGGAGGTCTAGCGTACGATACACAGTTGCTTCGGTTAAACCGGGGATATCCTGACTGGCGCGGTCTTAGATTTCGATCGGGGATATATGTCCATCAGAATGGTTTAAAACATGCAAGATCGCCATCCGATGAGGGGTTATGCGGAAGCTCCGTGCACGTAGTTGGGGAGAGTATTGATTTCCGCAGGTCATGGGTTCCTTATTACAATTTATTGGAATAGGATATCGTCACAATAAAATTTTGGGAAGGTTATCCCTCTTTTTGCTCACGCCCTGTTAGGAAAACTTGAAAAGTGAACTGCTGTAAAGTTGAAAAGTGAACCCTTGATCTTTAACAACGCAATTAAAGTTCAAAAGTGAACATGCAAGCCATGTAAAGGATAGACAACCGAGTGGACCATTTTCTTCTGCCACCAAATGCGACATTCGAGGGTTTGCTTGGTGAGATCAGGCACGAAATGGAGCTCGACATCTTCTCGCAAAGGAACTTTGGGCACTGCAATGCTTTGATTGAAGACAGAAATCCGTCGGTAGCCATCGACGATGCGTGTATCGCGCAGACAAAAAACATCTTTCAGCGAGGTATAAGGCTTAGGGAGGGAGAAGGGGCGAAACAAACTATTTCCGGCTTGCTTTGCCTTGGCGAAACGGATGGCAGGAATTTCGCCGGTGGTTGAATGGACCTGGTGGTTATTGTAGCGGTCGACCTCGTCCTTCAAGACGCTGCGGACCTCCTCCAGATTGACCAGCTTCTCCAGGGCACAGGTACGTACGATGCGATCCTGCAACCAGCGATAGGGTCTCTCGACCTTGCCTTTGGCCTGAGGAGATAGAGCATAAATAACCCTAACCCCCATGAGGCGCATCACCTGGCGCCACTGGGGGTCAACCTCGTCGGTTTGTAAGACGTGATTACGCCAAAAACTATCTCGCTGCTGGACGAAGCGAAAGACACGCAGGTTGTCCACGTAGTAACTGAGGGGAATCCCATAGCTCTGCATCAAGTGCCGAGCTGCCTGAATATGGGCCCAGGAGGTCTCCTGTTCGACGAAATCAGCATACAGCAGTTTACGGCTGTAATCATCGATGGAAGTGATCAAGGTCCATTTCTCCTGAGCATAAGGCGACCACAGATGCAAGGATGCATCATGCTGAACCAGAGCTCCAACGGCCGTGGTCACCACTTCTCGATCATGGACCTTTGCCTTGCGTCGCGGCTTGTGACAGTCGAGCCGTTTGGCTCGCTGGATGATGGTCGGTACGGACACCTGGATGTCCTGCTTGCGCAGGCGGTCACGCAAAGCAGAGTAGTTGTATTCGTTAATGGGCAACTGGGGATCCTGGATGAGGGCTTTCTCGCGCAGTAATTCCCGCTCGATCTCTGCTTCGACCTGTTCAGATAGTTTGGGAGAACCGGTACGTATGTAGGCGATGGAGAATTCTTCTGGGTTCTGGCGATACACCTTCAGCAGCACAAAAAAGCGCGTCTTGCCAATCCCTAATATTTCTTCGATTTCTGTGCGCGACATCAGGCCTTCACAATAACGTCGATACAACAAGCGGATCTGATCATCGCTGAAGCGCTTATGCAGTTGGTCCATGATTTTCCTCTTTTTGGGATGGAATTTATCATGGATGGTTCACTTTTTAGCTTTATTCAACGCTGAAATGCGCGTTTCAAGGTGTTCACTTTTCAGCCTTAAACAGTTCACTTTTAAAATTTAAATAACATTTTTGCTCACGCCCTTGACAAATGGATGCAACCAAATTAATATGATATATATAACCACATTTATCATTATTTAACATTTAACTGAAGGCGACTGCCAACTTGATCACTTTTCTGACTCCCTATTTATAGGATATGCAGATGGTACCCATCCCTGCTGAAAGACAACATAAAATCCTGGAATTGTTGCGTGAACGAAGGACGCTTAAGATCCATGAATTAGGGAAGCAGTTGAAGGTTTCACCGATGACCATCCATCGCGATCTGCGCAGTTTGGCTGCTGAGGGGTTGGTTACAAAAGTTCACGGTGGTGTTACGCTGGGTCGCAAGTTTCCAACGAATGAAAGGTTTTCAAATAGTTGCGCTTTATGCGGCAATCCGGTTTCGGCGCGAACCATCCTTATTATCCACGGGAATGATAGTGAGCCGTTGTATGCTTGTTGCCCGCACTGCGGACTGATCTTGCTTTCCAGGCAAGAAGGCAGCGTTATGGCGCTTACGGCGGATTTCCTCTATGGTCAGATGGCAAGCGTGCAGAAGGCTATTTATCTGGTCGAAAGTACAGTGGACACATGCTGCGCGCCATCGATATTAAGCTTTGTCAGGCAGAAAGATGCCCAACGTTTTCAGCATGGTTTCGGTGGACAGATGATGGACTTCGCTCAGGCACAAAAGTATTTGCAGGATGCGATGATGTTCGATCAGAAGCATCAGTTTGGGGGATTGGAGTGATATTCCCTCCTGCAACCAGCTTTGTAGCTGTGTATATTCCTGGATAGATGTGCGTAGCAGATGCCTGATAGGTGAGAGATAAAATGTCGCGTTCACTTTGGATGAGGATTGGCGTTGGTCTGTTGTTCTTAGCGGGAGCTGCGGTGCTCTATCAATTCATAGCAGCGCGCGTTCGGCCTCTGCCGGTCTATATGACGCTTCCCGAAGTAACCTTGATAGATCAGGACGGAAATGTCTTTGACCTGAATCAGACGCGCGGCATGGTGGTTGTGCTCAGCCCAATCTATACACACTGTCCTGATGTTTGTCCGATTACTACTTCCAAAATGAAGCAAATTCAAAATCGCATTCAAGCCACAGGCCTGGATAATCAGGTTCAACTGGTTACATTTACAATGGATCCTGAACGTGATCGTCCGGAAGTGCTCAAGCGATTCGCGGGAAATTTCAATGTAAATCCAAGCAATTGGGTCTTTCTCACGGGAACGTCCGATCAAATTAACATCCTGATTAAGGGTCTGAACCTGTACGTCGAGCGCGTCTATTACATCGGGAACACTCCCGTACCCGAAGCATCACTTCCCCACCCTGATGCGGATACTCCCTATCTTGTCAACCATACTGACCGTCTGTTCCTGATCGACCGTCAGGGGAATGTTCGCGCCCTTCCCCCCGGAAGTCGTACGGATGTGGATGACGTCATGCAATTAATTCAACAACTTGTTAATGAAAAAAGTGGAGGCTAAAGATGTACCGCAAGTTATTTGGTTTTCTGATAGTACTGTTATCGCTTACCGCCTGCGCGACCCCTGCGACTGCAGGCCCCAAAATTCACGTAGAAGGCGCCTGGGCCCGTCCGGCTGATGTCGGTCCAATGGCTGAAACAGGCGGAGCGCCAGGCATGCAGGGCATGCCCGGGACGTCTGGAAGCGAAACGCCGAACCCGCAAGGTATGTCCGATATGCCTGGAATGTCTGGCAGCGGAACGAACAGTGCCGCGTATTTCGTGATTAGGAACGATGGCGATGAGGCGGATACTCTGATTGGGGTTACAAGCGAGGTTGCGAGTTCGACAGAAATGCATGAGACGCGCATCGAAAATGATGTGGCCCAGATGGTGCCCGTCCCACGCGTGGACGTTCCGGCACATGGAAGTATCGAATTCAAACCGGGCGGTTATCATGTGATGCTGGTTGGGCTGACACAGGATTTGAAAGAGGGAAACACGCTCAAACTCACGCTGCAGTTTGAAAAGAGCGGTGCGATCACGCTCGATGTACCGATCCGTCAAGAGCAATAAACTGTAAGAGCAATGGTTTCGAGTTTATCAGTTGCGGGATTAGCGATTCTGGGAATCTATTTTATTGCGATGAGCCGGATCGCCAACCGGCTGTCACTTTCCCGCCAGCGCTGGCACCTTGCAAGCTTTACCCTGGGACTGTTGGTGACACTGGCTGTATTTATCCCATCTCCGGATCTATTTGGCCCCGATCATCGCTTTACCGTGAGCATGGGACAAATGCTGCTAGCAATTGACGTAGGACCTCTCTTGCTGTTTTCTGGCCTCCCGGGGGCGTTGTTACAACCCCTCCAGCGACGAGGAAATCTCATGCGCAATCTGGCGAAGCCACAATTGGTGGGAATCGTCAGCACTGTCATTCTTTTTAGTTGGTTTGTACCGGTTTTGTTCGAAGCTGCCTCGCGGAACCTGATAATCTGGATTCTCAAGCAGACCTTATTTCTGATTTCCGGACTCTTGCTTTGGTGGCCTATATCTGGGCCTCTATTCATGTTGAAACCGACCTATCCGATTCAACTCGCCTATTTGTTTATCATACGGCTCCCTATGACTTTAGTTGGCAACCTTTTTACATTTGCAGGCAAATTGATCTACACCTCGCGCTCCTTTTCACTGGAGATTTGCGCGCCTTCTTCGCTACCAGACCAACAAATGGGTGGGCTGGTCATATGGACCGTAGGAGGGCTGATCGCATTCGCCATTTTTTCGGTCGTATTCTTTCGCTGGTTTAACGCATACGACGCGGCAGATCCTTAGGAGTGATTTCCCTGCTTTTCACATCACGCAATTGAACTGCCCGCAAATCCAGATGATCGTTAATATTTCAAGTGAGAAAAATTTTATACTTACTTTGCTGAAGGAGATTATCGTGAACATCAACAGAAAGTCTCTATTTGTAGCCTGCCTGGTTACCGGAATTGCCACCTTGCTGGTTTTTCAAACAGCTTCCGCGCATACGACTATCCACGTTGGAGATTACGATGTGGAAATCGGTTGGGTAGACGAACCCTCGATTGTCGGCCAGCGCAACGCCATCGTCGTCAATGTTGAGAACACCACAGCCCCCGACGCTGAGGTGGATGTTTCCAATCTGACCGTCAGTGTAACTTATGGTGGCCAGACCAAGGCCCTTGAATTCGAGCCTTTGAGCGAAGATACGACCAACCAATACATTGCTCCGATCCTGCCGACCGTCCCCGGGCAATATACGGTCCAATTACGGGGAAAGCTTGACAGCACGGATATCAGCGAAGATGTACAACCGGAAGAGGTCGCAGCCTCCGACGAACTGGCGTTTCCGAGTCAAACTGCGCCAGAGACTCAAAATAGCGGCTTGAATTGGAGTCAATGGTTGTCCATCATCGGCATCATCAGCGGACTGGCTGGTTTGGTACTTGGCCTGCTGGCTTTCCAAAAAACGCATTAAGACAATAAACTCTTCGAAAGATGCAAATCAGAAAACAGCATATCTTGCTGTTTGCACTCGTACTGATCTATTGCGCATGGGCGGTCACTCCTGTCCATGCGCATGCCCTTTTGTTGCGTTCCAACCCGGCTTCGAACGCTGTTTTGGCGCAGGCTCCGGCGCAGGTCGAGCTTTTTTTTAGTGAGGTGATTGAAGCCAACCTGAGCACGGTTTCCGTCCTGGATTCCAATGGCAAGGCCGTTGATCTGGGAGACGTGCGCGTTGATCCCAGTGACCCGACGCGTATGACAGTTTCGCTTGGCTCCCTGTTGGATGGTGTTTATACCGTCGCGTGGAAAGCCATCTCTGCCACCGACGGACATCTCACTAGTGGATCATTTCCATTCGCAATCGGCACTGAGAGCAGTTCAGCTTTAGCCGGTCAAACTCAAAAGACAAGCGCCCAGCTTCCCTTGAGCGCGTTGGTTTCGAAATGGTTGATCTTTGCCTCTCTGGCTTTGCTGGTCGGGCAAGCTTCCTTTGTGGTCTTTGTCTGGAAGCCCGCCCTAAAAATCTCAGGTGAGGCTTTATCCTCTGAAATATCATCGCCGCCAGTTTGGGTGAAAATTTTGCAGATTGCGTTGATGGGTCTGCTCATCGGTGTGGT
The DNA here is from genome assembly GCA_963790075.1 of uncultured Chloroflexia bacterium. Taxonomy (GTDB): domain Bacteria; phylum Chloroflexota; class Anaerolineae; order Anaerolineales; family Villigracilaceae; genus CAYOUV01. Next base: position 154,718 of record CAWBNG010000003.1, on the reverse strand, counting down.
GCTGGGCATTCTGTCCGAGGCTGGCCAGACAATCGGCACCGAACTCGCCTGGCCCTGGTCGAAGGAGACAAGCCGCGTAGTAATCGAGACCCGGTTGGGCATCATTTGGTTCGTTCGCATTGGATTGGCGTTGCTGTACCTGTGGACACTGAAGAGTCGTCCTGCCGGCTGGAAGTTTTGGGCGGGGTTCGGAACAGGCCTGGTTCTGCTCCTGAGCATCAGCCTGACCGCCCACGCAGCAACCCAGGCGCATCCCCTGCTCCCGGTCTTGAGCGATTGGATCCACATGATCGGGATGTGTTTCTGGTTCGGCGGTCTGGTTTACCTGTTGACCAGTTTGCGCGAGATTCGAGAACTGGCGGACGTACCCCGGACAAAACTGACTTCCCATATGGTGGATGCGTTTTCGCTGATGGGGCTGGCCAGCGTGGGCGCGATTGGCGTGACCGGGCTCTATGCTGCTTACTTGCGCGTCGGTTCCTTAACTGCGCTTTATACTTCGATTTACGGCGATACGCTGCTGGTCAAACAGGTTTTCGTCGGCTTGCTGTTATTGCTGGCGGCATTCAACCTGCTCTTCATTGCTCCCCGTTTGAAGAAGGCTCGTTTGGAGGGCGTCAGCGATTCGCTCCTGGTGGCGCATTTTGGAACAACGGTGCTGGCCGAAGTAGTTCTCGCAGCCCTGCTTTTGGCCACCGCGAGTGTGCTGACCTACTTGCCGCCAGCCAAGATTACGCCCCCCATTACTGACTTGAGCGGTTCAAAGAACGCGGACGACCTGCGCGTCGAGTTGACCATTTCGCCCGGAACAGTTGGACAAAATACCTTTGCCGTTCGTCTGACTTCGAACGGTGCACCCGTCCAGACGGTTAAAGAAGCCCTGTTGCGCTTTACGCCCAGTCAGAACAGCGTCGCGCCATCCGAGGTACAACTGCTTGGGAAGGGTGACGGCAGTTTTATTACAAAAGGAAGTTTTCTTAGCCTGCCCGGCAACTGGCAGGTACAGGCGGTCATTCGGCGCGAGGGCAAGTTCGATGCGTTTGCTAACTTTAACTTTTCGGTGAGCGCTCCAGGCGCGGGCCGCGAAAACGCCGCGACCCAAAATCTGGCAGGCGGCGTTATTTTATTGACCGGCTTGTTTTTCGCGTTGGCAATGTTCTCGTTGAAGAGCGGTCCCATCGTTCGGTTTGGGATCACCGGCCTATTGACGACGGTCATGCTGGCCGCCGGTATCTTTTACCTGACGCGTCCGGTTGCTTCTGCCAACGGTCAGGCCAATCCAATCACGCCAGACCAAAAGTCCGTCGCAGCGGGCCGGGCGTTGTATGAAGCCCACTGTGTACCCTGTCATGGGGAATCGGGAAAGGGAGACGGGCCGCTCGGCTTGACCCTCATCCCACGCCCAGCCGACCTTACCATTCACGCCGTTCCCGGAGTCCATACCGACGAACAGCTCTTCGAATGGATCTCTGACGGGTTCCCCGGCTCTGCCATGCCGGCCTGGCGATCCAGCCTGTCTGATACGGATCGCTGGAACCTGGTGAATTTCATCCGCACTTTTGCTCCAAATTATTCCCCATGAGCAACCTGGTCTTTTGAAGCGAAAGAGTTATTTAATGAGCCACGCAGTCATTTTGCCCCTGGCAATCTCCAATTGTTCAGTCCATATCCCTCAAACACCGATCGGAACATCGCCCCACAACTTGCTGCACCCTCGCCGGAGCCCACGCAACGAATCCTTCAACGGATACCAATGCAAATGCAACCCCCACTCCTTTATCAACACAAGTACCTGTCTAATGGGGGACCTGCATCTAACCGGGAAACTGGTCTATATGACTGGCGGCTTAGAAGATAAAAATTTCTTTATAGAGATTCAGATTATAGACCTTGTCATGGATGCTACAACTTCTGCGTTTAAGACCCCGCTCGATGCATGGCTTTATTACATTTTCGTCTTTCCAGATAGTAAGCAATTGGTTAAGGCTTACTCGCCACCGCCCGGAGAAAACCAATCGACCGTCCAGGTTTTATACACGATGCCTCTAGATGGCTCTGAAGTGCCGCAGTTGCTATTTGCTCCGCCCAGCAAAGATGATGGGTATATACAAGTGGAATGGTCTCCAGATGGAGATTATATCTACTATACAAATTTCAATAATCAGATCCCTAATGACTCGAAGCGCATCCATCCCCCATTGATGATCTATCGTATGAGATATCCGGACGGGCAACCGAAACTTGTTGCTGACCAGGCGTATTGGTCCTGCCTCTCTTCTGATTCATCTCGACTGTTGTATATCTCGGTGAACCCTTTTTCCATCGAAAACAAACTCATGATAGCTGATCCGGATGGAGATAACGCACATGAAATTTCTTTCTCAGGTTCCCAAATTCCGAATTTCAGGGATGCCCCCTTTTTTACTCCCGATGGCCGATCGATTTTCTTCAGTGGGCCTTCTCCGGTACAATCCGTCCAACCCCCAAGCGGCACGGGAATGTCCGGTTTCTATTTCATGCCTTGGGATAGTTCCCAGGCTCCACTGCCATTGCTTGTCGCTCCTTCCGCTCAAGATGTATTTTATCAACCTCGATGGTCACCGGATGGGAAGTACGTCTATTTTACGCATACAAATGATCAGGGGGCTACCACATACGAGATGATGCGTATGTCATATCCAGACGGAGGAGTGGAAACGCTGGTTGACCAGGCATATTGGCCGAACGTATCTGAAGATGGTTCACACATAACGTATGTCTCAGTAGACCCGCAAACTGGGACAAATAGCCCCCTCATTGCAAATGCCGACGGGATGCAAGCACAACAGGTTCCCCTATCAGATTCAGGGGTGAACATTATCATCGACGCTCCGATTTTTTATCCGGATAACCAATCCATTCTGTTTAGCACGCCGGTCTCGCAACAATTCTCTTCTCCAAACTGGGTCGATAAAATACTGGGAATTACTATTGCTTACGCTCATGGCGCGATCCCGTCCGAATGGTGGTCTATTCCGCTGGCCGGAGGGAAATCTACCCAACTAACACGCGTTGGGCTGCATGGATTGTTTGCCAGCTTTTCACCGGATCGACGATATATTGCCAGTTTCAGCACAAATGGAATCTTTCGTCATGAAGTCCGACGGCACAGATCTGATAAATGTGGTCAAAGATGTTGGTGGCATATTGGGAACCGTGGGCTGGGTACGATGAGGTTAAGTGAATTCGGGGAATCCTTTATTAACAAAAGTTTGCTCAAGCCGCCATCCTCGGCGGCGAGGACACCGCCGAGAGCAGACTTTCTAAAAACACATTTCGATAATTATTTATTACCAAATATAGTTACGGAGTCTGAATATGAATAAAATTCTCACCGCTTGTTCTATTTTTATTTCAAGCCTCGTGCTGTATGGGTGCTCGATTAGTATTCCCCAGATGCCCAATGCAACCTCGACGCCGCAGATTGAGGAAAGCACTCCTACTCCCACAGTACAACCCAGTGCACCTGCTCCGCACGGTCAGATTGGAAATTTGTCTCTACCAAGTACTACAATTCCAGTTACCTGGGGTGATCTGAATCTCAGTGGTGTTCTGGTTTACACCAATTCCATGCAAAACCAGGACTCTTTGATTTTCAGCATTCAAGCTTTAGACCTCACGTCCGGAAACATCACAACGATTTTTCAAGCACCCAACAATGCCTGGCTCGATTTTGTGAGCGTTGCCCCGGATGGGAAACAGTTGCTCATGGCCTATATGCCGCCACGCGACGATCCAACTTTTGCTTATCCCGGGCAACAATTGCTCTTTACCATGCCTTTAGATGGTTCTCAAGCGCCTCAATTGCTATTCCCTCCACCAGGAAATGGCGATCAGTATTACCAGCCAGTCTGGTCACCGGATGGAAACTATATTTACTTCTCTCATACTGATCTTAAGGCGCTACCCCAAGAGCAGGGACAGCATTACCCTAATTACGAAGTCCTTCGCATGGCATACCCAGGCGGACAGCCAGAAAAAATTGCGGATCAGGCGGTTTGGCCGAGATTGTCCGACGATGGCGCGCGCCTGGCTTACGTGACCCTCAACCCGATGGATGGGACAAACCAGTTATTCGTGGCGAACCCGGATGGAACAGGTGCACGCCAGGTGGCTTTAACTGGTCTATATGTTCCGCCGATCATCGATGCGCCGTTCTTTCCGCTCGGTGACCAGTTGATCTTGTACAGCGCGGTAACGCCGACACAATCATCCAAACCCAACTGGCTCGAGCGGGTTCTTGGAATTCTGGTTGCTTCCGCGCATACGGTTCCGTCAGATTGGTGGTCTGTACCCATCGGAGGGGGCACCCCTACGCAGATGACCCATATCGCTGCGGTCGGGCTATACGCCAGCTTGTCGCCGGACAAAAAACATATCGTGAGCTATAGCGGAAATGGCTTGTTCCTGATGGACCAGGACGGCTCCGGGCTCACCGTTCTGCTCAGCAATTCCGGTGGACTGGCCGGGACGGTCAGTTGGATACCATGAGGCGAAAACACGAAAGTAGACTCTTATGACTTAAGCTCGTTTCCTATCCTGGGTGATGGTCTTCGTACTATTTAGTTCGAGTTGTTCAATCAATAGCGGTCAACCTATGCAGGTGACTTCCACCCCGCAGATTGAAATGGTTTCTCCAACCTCTCTGTCCGTAGTCGCTTCAACGCAACCAAACACGACTCCAGTCCCTACCTTGCCGACTACCAATCTACCACTCACCTGGTCTAACTTGAATTTAACCGGGAAACTTGTATATATCAACTATTAGAGGATTGAGTGTCAAGGCTTTCGAGAATTTTTCAAAATCCCTTTTATTTTATGTTTCTAAAGGATGAAATCCTGCGATTAACCTTAAACCAAGGAAATTAAGCATTCTGCTTGACAGAGACCAGTGACTCATTCGATAATAAGGTGTTGCTAATTATGAAGGCAGGAGTTGATTATGCCATTTATTACATTGATGACAGATTTTGGTCTCAAAGACGGCAATGTTGGCGTCATGAAGGGGGTAATTTGGAGTATTGTTCCTAATGCGCAGATCGCAGATTTAAGTCATACGATCCAGCCGCAGAATGTGCCTGAGGCAGCCCTGGTTTTGTTCCGTTCGGCACCGTATTTCCCGGAGCATACAGTTCATATTATTGTGGTTGATCCCGGTGTCGGAACGGAACGGCGTCCGATAGCAGCAAAAATTGATCAGCAGTACTTCGTTGCGCCGGATAATGGTGTGCTGACCATGGTCCTGGAACAGGCTGAAGAGCAGGGGAAGAAGATTGCAATTATAGATTTGGACAAGCCAATCTACTGGCTGCCGGATATCAGCCATGTCTTTCACGGCCGGGATATCTTTGCGCCATGTGGTGCGCATCTGGCGGCTGGCGTGCCGCTGCGTGAGATGGGCACGCTCATCGACGATCCACTCCGGCTCGATTTGCCGAAACCCAAACAGACCGAAAAAGGCTGGCTTGGGGAAGTAATCCATATCGATCATTTCGGGAATGTGGCTTCGAATATCCGCCTGGAACATCTGGGTTCGCTGTTAGAGCAAAAAGACAAAGTAGTAGTTAAATTGAATGGTGTTGAAATTGCCGGCCTGGTGGAAACCTTTGGCGAACGACCGGTCGGTGACCTGGTTGCGCTGATGGGCAGCACCGGCAACCTGATCGTCTCTGTCGTCAACGGCAGCGCGGCTGCGAAATTGGGGACCAAAGTTGGCGATCCATTTGAAGCGATTAAGACTGCATGAGTGAATCTCAACCGCTGGTTGTTGAAAACCTTTCATTTCGTTATCGCGACCGCGAAGAACTGGCGATCCGCGAGATCGATTTTGCGACCCGGCCCGGGGAAATCTTATTGATTGCCGGGGCAAGTGGCTGTGGCAAGACAACCTTGATCCGCTGCATCAATGGCCTGATCCCTCGCAGCTATAAAGGTCAGGTTACCGGCACGGTGAAGGTCTTCGGGGAAGAGACTGGCGGCTGGACTCTGGCCACCATTTCCCAACGGATCGGCACCGTCCTACAAGACCCCGAGCGGCAAATTCTGGGCATTAAAGTGATCAATGAAGTCGCGTTCGGCCTGGAAAATCTGGGGATGGCACGTCCCGAGATTCTTGAGCGGGTGGACGAGGCGCTTTCATACTTGAAAATCCCGCATTTACGCGATCGTGAAACATACAATCTCTCCGGTGGTGAAAAGCAGAAGGTGGCTCTGGCTGGTGTGCTGGCTATGCGTCCCCGCATTTTGCTGTTGGACGAACCACTGGCCAGCCTCGACCCGGCCAGCGCCCTGGATACACTGGACATGGTCCGGCAGCTGGCCGATGAAGGGATGACCGTTCTGATAATAGAGCATCGGGTGGAGGACGTGTTGCGCATCAGCCCGGACCGGATCATGTTCATGACCGACGGGCAAATCCGTTACCTTGGCGATTTGGAGGGGTTAGTAAAGGTAGTGAACTACCATGAAGTCAAGCTCCCGGCAGAGATGATTATGCGGCGCGCGGCCCAGGATCCGCCTGCAGCTGAGATCAGGCCCTTACCTGGCGTGCAGGCCGAAGCGGGGACCGAAGCGCTGGTTCGTTTCGAAAATGTGGGCTTTGGTTACGAAGGCGGGACTGAAGTGCTGCACGGCATCGATCTGGAGATCCGGCGTGGCGACGTGATCGCTGTCCTGGGTCCCAATGGGGCCGGAAAGACTACCTTCGTCAAACATGCGATTGGCTTATTAAAACCAACTATGGGACAGGTGCTGGTTAATGGTCGGGATACCCGCAATTCTACTGTGGCGCAAATCGCCAGTACCCTGGGATATGTGTTCCAGAGTCCCAGCCACATGCTCTTCGCGCAGACGGTCCATGCTGAGCTGGCATTTGGTCCGACCAATCTGAAACATTCCAAGGAACTGATTGAAAAGGAGGTGAAGGAAGCCCTGCAGATCGTGAATCTCGCTGAAAACGAGCAAGACCCTCCGCTGGCGTTATCGTTTGGCCAGCAGAAACGTGTCAGTATTGCGGCGATCCTGGCGATGCGTTCACGCATCCTGGTCATGGACGAGCCGACCGCCGGGCAGGATTATTTCAACTACATGAATTTTATGGATTCGATCCTGCAAATGCCCGGCTTTGAAGCCATTTTGTTCATCACTCACGATGTCGACCTGGCGGTAATCTATGCCAACAGGGTGCTGCTGATCGCAGACGGCCGCCTGGTGGCAGATGGCAAGCCGGAAGAAGTGTTGCAGGATTTCAACCGCTTGCGTGAATGCCGGGTAGTCCCGACTTCATTGTTGGATGCAAATGTGAAATACCTGTCGCAATCCAAACGTTTCATGCGCGCCGAAGCGCTGGCACACGTGGTGTCTCCTTAGGACACTTCCAACCTAAGCTCAGTAGAGGAGGAAAGAATGGATAAGAAACTTCAGTCAGTGATGTGGACGCTGGTCGTCACCCTGGTGGTATTCCTGGCCGTGATCTACATCGGCGGGAACATGATGGGCATCGAGCGCTTACAAACCGGCGAGAACCCGGTGCTGCGCTTCGTGTTCGTGATCATCGGCCTACTGATCGCGTTCTTCGTGTACTACTTCACGCGCGAAAACGAGATCTGGCAGGTCAATACCCGCCAGGTGGTCTGGATGGCGATCGGTGCTGCGTTGTATGCCGTCTTCTCATGGCTATTCAACGGCACGGTCTTCGTCGTGCCTTCCCTGAGCCAGGTCTCGCTGCGGCCCGCGATTGCAATCCCGATGTTCTTCGGCTACGCCTTTGGCCCGGTGGTCGGCTTCTTCACCGGCGCGGTCGGCAACATGTTCGGTGATGCGCTGACCGGCTTTGGACTGTCGCCCCAGTGGAGCATCGGCAACGGGCTGGTCGGTTTCGTCGCCGGCCTGGCGCTGCTTTACAAGGATCGCAAAAAAGGCCTGGACACGGTTCTGTGGGTCAGCGGTGGCCTGGCTTTGTTGGGCGCTATCCTGTATTTTATCAATCGCAGCCTGCCCAATATGATGTTCTTCGACCCCGGAAACAACATCTTTGGTGACGCCCAGATCAGCCTCTTTGCCGGCATCTCGATTCTGGTTGGATTCGTGCTGGTGCTGATCGTGCGCTTCGCCTTCGGCCAGAACATCGATGTAGCGGCAGCCGTAACCTGGGGCATGCTGGGGAATATCCTCGGCATTGGATTTGCGGCGATTTCAGATATCTGGATCAACGGCTTCAGCCCGGCTGCAGCCGTCGTCGGCGAATTCCTGCCGGCGGCCGGTCCGAATCTGATCTTCGCCGCTATTCTGGTCCCGCTGCTGGTAGCAGCTTACGCCTCGGTCCAGCGGCAGTCTGGACGCTAATTAATTTGTCATTGCGAGACTCCTGAGCGGAGCGAAGGGGGCGAAGCAATCCCCCTGGGAATTGTGGGATTGCTTCGCCGCTCCGCTCTTTGCAAAAATAAACTGAGATTTCTATGCTGGTTGCCTGGCGCTATCGCGAACGAAAATCTTTGATCCAGTGGTTCGATCCGCGGGCCTGGATCATCTTCTATGGTTGTTTCCTGGTCTGCACGCTCTTCTTCTGGGACGTGCGCTTTCTGCTGCCGTTCTTCTTCATCGCCATCCTGGTCTTGGTGACTTCCGGCGTGAAGTGGCATGAGATACGGCGCGCTTTCCTTTTTATTGTCGGCTTTGTATTCTTTTTCGCCATCCTCACCTTTTTAACCGGACGCGGCGGTTCCGAGGTCTACCAGCAGGAGCATCTCATCCGCAGGCTGCAAGCCTCGTTCTCCATTTTCGGTTGGACACCTGCTCTGAATGTCACTGTTGAGCGCGCCTTCTTTGCCGTGGCCCAGTTCGTGCGGGTCTTCAGCATCGCGGTGATGACCATCCTGATCCCGTACTCGCTCAACCCGGCTTTTTACGGCATCACCTTCAAGGGGATCGGACTGCCCGACAAGATCGCCTACGCCATGGATCTGACCATGCGCTTTATTCCCACCTTTGGGCGTGATTTCCAATTGACGATGGACGCCCAGCGCGCACGCGGCTACGAGCTCGAAAAGCTCAGCGGCGGTCTCATCGAGCAAGTGCGCAAACTGGGACCGATTTTCGTACCGGTCACAATCCACGCCATTATTGGCAGTGAAGACATCATCGACGCCATGGATTTACGCGCTTTTGGGATCGGTCCGCGCACCTGGCTGGAAGTCCTGGAATATGAATTCAAGGATCGCGTCCTGATCGGTTTTGGGGTCCTGTTAATGGTCGGGTCGCTGGCGACAGTCTTCCTGGGATATGGCGCCTTCTGGGTACCGCAGGCCCTGCTGCGACTGGCCGGGGGATGAGCCGAAGCGATTCTGCAAAATTACTGCTGGCCTAATTTTTTTCGTTTAGACCCCTTTTTGCCTGCATAAAGCTCCCCCGCCTCTATGGGAACCGCCAGACGATTTTGCTTGGGAGCGAAGAGACAGGTGGCATAGTCTGTAAAGGCACAGGGTGGATTGTAAGCCTTGTTGAAGTCCAGGTTCACATTATTACCATCACCGTCCAGTTCCGCAACCAGGTAGCGGCCGGGTGGATAGGTTTCTTTCCCGTTGCTTAAATCTGCGAACATGATAAAAAGCTCGTGCTCCTCGCTTTTGGAGGCTTCCAGGGTGAAGGTCCGATTTTCCAACTGGAAAGTGACCGAACCATCGACCGTCCCCTCGCGCAAGACGCCGGAGATATCGACCATCTGGGTGGATTTGGCTGCCGGGTAAGGGTCGAAGCGGCCGGAGAGGCGGTATTTTTCCGCGATCGGATACCAGGATCGGGTTGGGAAGGACCGGCGCTGCGCGCGGCCGTTGTCCCACAGCCGGACCCCAAATTGCCCGTAGCGCTCGATCAGGATAAAAGTCAAATCCTTGAGAGTGATCTGGGTCGGGTCTCCACTGGTATCGGGCTGGAGCACCGCTTCCCGGACGGTATCACCGTTCGCGCGAATCTCTGGAACAGCCGAGCGGAACGAAGCTGTAGATCCCTCGAGTTTGATCTCACCGATCCGCCCGGGTGCGGAATTGGGCAATCTGACCACACTCTCCGGGCTGGAGCCGACCGTGTTTACCCCCTGCTCCAGCCAGAATAAACCAGCCAGGGCCAGCCAGCTATTTTCGCGGCGGATGGCTTCGTCGGCGTTTTTACGCCAGGTTAGAATTTCTTCGACATACGAATTTCGCATAGACATCCTTGCGGCATGGCCAGCGGCCTCAGGGTATTTTTCTGGCGACACAGAAATCTGCTCCTTCGCGGCTGATGGTGAAGAGCAGTGGGGCGTTGCGAAAAATCGAGACCCGGTCCTTGTTGGTGCGGGTGGAAAACAGGATCCAGTCCCCCGGTTTCTGCACGCCGTCCTCGACGACGATTTTTGGGCTGGCGTAATAAGCAGCCAGTCCGCTCTCGCGCGGCACCTGAACGATTTGTCCCGCGGGGGCGATTTCGTTGATGCGCTGGATGGCTTCCTTGTAGCAGGTCAGCCAGTATTCGGTTTCGTACTGGCGGAAGGCGCCGCCCGTGCCTCCGATAAACGAATTGAAATACGCATATTCATAAGGGTGCAGTTCGACAATATTGATTAGTCCGGGTAGTAGTAGCAGGATGGTCAGCAGGATCAGGATTAATGGCAGGGTGGAAGACTTGAACATACCTTTCATGGTGTTGTCGGAAGATGAGGCTGGCGACTTGAGCCTTTAAGGATTGTAATAAATTGTGAAATCTTTTCCGGTGTATTGAGCTTGCAAATTCCCGGTCAATCTTTCGACGTAAGCGTCGACCTTATCACCATACCTGGCGAGCAGCTGGTGGTTCAGCTTACGCTCGAAAATGATCACAACGGCATCCTTTTCCTCAACAGTGGGGGGGATCTGGTTGTAATCAGACTTTTCGACCGCGTGCACCAGGTCGATCGCCGGCTCGCCATAGAAAAACAGGACCGCGCCCGGGTCATTCGAGACGATCGGCCGCTTGGGCGGAATGCTCTGCAGCGCTTCGGTAAAATCGGACCTCTGCCAGAAGATGCTGGTATAGCCCTCGCCCGTCTGGTGCAGGGATCGGGCATAGCCGAACGTTTGCGGGGTGTTGGCGCCCACGACCAGCAGGATGAATGCTAAGGCCGGGAGGCTGGCATACCACTTTGGCCTCAGGCGTCTGAAACCGAGATACAGCATATAAATACAGGACAGGATCAGGCCGATCTGGACAGGGGAGTAGAGTCGTTCGTCCAGCCACGGCTTGGGAATTTCGATAAACAGGTACGAAAAAAGCAGGATGGCGATCGAGGCCAGTGTGAACCAGACCCAGGTGCTTCCAATCAGCATGATGGACTGGGTAGCAGGGTGCTGAGTTGACTTGCGCAGGGCGAAGAAGGCCAAAATTCCGAGTGCGGCAAACAGCAGGACCAGGACGATCATCTGCAGGCGGTAATCCTCGATCGGGAAAATTGTGCTCAGTCCGAGCCAATCCCACCAGCCCTGGACGAAGGTCAGGCGGAAGGGTGCCATGGCCTGCCAGACGTTCACGCCTCCTTCCAGGCGCCCGGGTGTGTTGCCGGGATACAGCCAGCGTAGCGACACCAGCCAGAGCAGGACCGGACCGCAGGCGATCAGAGCGTAAGCGATCAGCTCTTTTATCTTTTCACTTCGGATTTTTCGACTCCAGATCATAATGCCCAGGAAACCGGCTACCAGGAAGGCTGCGCCGCTGTAACGAGTCAGCAGGGACAGACCTGCCAGCAGTGCGCCCAGGTAGAGCAGCGACCTTTTTCCCCTGTTAATGAACTCATACAGCAGGGAAAGGCTGAGCACGCCTAGCGTCAGGTATAAGGGTTCCGAAAGGGCGGCAGTGAAATTCCGCAAAATAGCCCGATCGGTAACGATCCACAGGCCAATGCCAAGCGTGATCAAGGCCGAGGAGGTCAGCCGGAAGGTGGAGCGCAGGATCGACCAGCTGAAGATGGCGAACAGCAGCAGATCCAATCCGCGCACGTATGACAGCAGGTCTAAATGCAAGAGCACTGCCGGCGCCAGGGTGATCGAGTAGAAGGGGGGATGGACCGTCATCGGACGGAAGATTCCCGATCCGCGTGTGACGACCAGTCCACGTAATTGGCTGAAGTTGCGGGCCGCATCGAAATAATCGACCGTATCGACCATGGTCCAGGGTCCGAGAACGGTGCTGTAGTAGATTGCCATAACGCCAAATATTAGGATGGCTGTGGCGGCAAAGTAAAACAAAGGCTTTTGTAGAGCCCGCAAAGTTTTCATAAGAATTGTTTGAGCCGGAAATGTCTGTTTACCGCTACCTGGATTTGCGCCGTTTTAACATCGAAGCCTGGGCGGCAATACCGATCGCGCACAATACAACGAAGAGCAGCGCGGTAAGGGTCCGGGACGCCATCTGGAATGCTTCCAGAATCATGCCAGCCCCCAGGACAGAAGAAATGATGATCAGTGCCCAGTCGAACACAGCACTGACCAGGATTACGCCTAGAATGCCACCAAGAATAAAAGCTGCCCAGGCTATCCACCCATGATTCAGGTTAAATTGGCCAGCCAGGTACCAAAAGATGTACCCGCCGCCCAGGAAGCCTGCCAGTCCGATGGCGATACTTTGCAGAAAGATGGCCAATAATGCGCCGACCAGGCCGACACCCAGGCCGACCGCGATCCCTACCCATTCGGGTCCATTTATAAATTGATGGGCGAATTCCAACCCGGCAAAAAAGCCGATCCCTCCGACAAATACCCAATACAGCTTGCGACCCAGGAAGAGCAGGCCGCCCCCAAAAATGATACGTGCGAGTCCCATAGATCAGCCTCCTTTATTTTGGTTTCAAGGCACTACTGCGAACCAGGTCCCGCAGCTCAATTTGCAAGGCCTGCGGGAAGGATGACAGGATGCGCCGCATGGTGATAGCAGTCATAGGATTATCCGAGTTGTTTAACACCTGTTTGAGCAGAAAGGTTGTTTCGGTCGGTGAGGCCATATACAGTCCCTGGATGAGATCAGCCAGATCACTCTGGATGATCGCCGGGGCTGCTTCAAGCACCGGTTCGACGAGTTCAAAAATAGGAGGTAAATTATCGAACTCGGGATCGGCAATCAGAGGCAGCAATGCCTGGATGCCGTTGCTCCACAGGCGCTGGCGGGCTGGGTGAAACCACTCGCTGACCAGGGTCAGAAAGTGCTCGGGGGCATCCCTTCGCAGCCGGGATAGACTGGTGGTCAGGAGCGCGGCTCGTACGTTCGGATCGCGTACCTGTTGGGTCCAGGCTGTCAGCCGAGCAAGTAAGGGTTCTTCTTTTGGCGGGATGCGTCCCAGCAGCCCGGCGGCCAGCAGGCGGGTTTCCAGGTATCCGGCATCCCACAACCGGTCTGCCAGGTCAAGTGCCCGGGATGGATATTTTTCTGCCAGTGGTCCGAGTTCGGATTCGATCTGATGCAGCACTTCCGGCGGTGTCCGGTAAGTCGGTAAGACCGACATCGGAGCGACTGCGTCGTGTTTGCGTAGCGTGCGGTTGACGTAATAATCCAACACCCCGCTCAGCGCATCGATAAAAATTTCCGGCTGATCGAAGAGATTGGCCAGTTGAGCGGATTGTTTTTTGAGGCGGGCAAGGTCGATGGCGGGCATCGCTACCCATTATAAGGCATGGGCTTGATTCTGGCCGCGATCGCGCTCTCGAGCAATTCAACCTGGGAGGCGACCTGGGCGATGAGCGACTCGCGCGGGATAATTGTCCGCTCGGTTGTGTGCCGCAGCTTGAATTCGATCCCTCCCTGCGCCAGCGCGCGTTCGCTGACCGTCAGCCGGATCGGGATGCCGATCAGGTCGGCGTCGTTGAATTTGACTCCGGGCGATTCCGGGCGGTCATCGTACAGGACTTCGAAGCCGGCTTCCAGTAAATCGGAATACAGCCTTTCCGCTGTTTCTTCCGCCCCCTTTAAAACAACCAAATGCACCTGGAAAGGCGCAACCGTGATGGGCCAGATCAGGCCGTGCTGGTCGTGGTATTCCTCAGCCACACAGGCCAGCAATCGACCAACGCCGATGCCATAGGAACCCATGATGACCGGCTGGGCTTTGCCACCCCGATCGAGGAAGGTAGCGCCCAATGCCTGGCTGTAGCGCGTGCCCAGTTGAAAGATGTTGCCAAGCTCTACACCGCGCGAAGTTTTCATGGGGGAGCCGCATTCAGGGCAGGGATGACCCTCGTTTGCGGCAGCAATGTCGGCCACAATTGCGGCCTGGTAATCGCGTTCGTAGTTGACATTGAGCAGGTGATAGTCGACTTCGTTGGCGCCTGCGACCAGATTGGGTGAACTGACGACTGCCTCATCCACGACGACGGTGACGTCTTTCAGCCCGAGCGGCGAAGCAAAGCCGGGCACGGCGCCGGCAGCTCGGATTTCATCGTCGTTTGCCGGGCGCAGGCTGCGAGCCTGGAGCGCGTTGACCAGCTTGGTCTCATTCAGGTCCATATCACCGCGCAGCACTGCAAAGATAAACTGCTCTTGATAATCCTGATCAACGGGCATTTCAGCCATCAACAGCAGTGCCTTGGCGGTTTTGGATTTGGGGATTTTCAGGAATTCTGCCAAAGCTTCGATGGTGTGCGCGCCGGGTGTGTGGACCTTTTCGATAGGCCGGGGCTTTTCGGATGGATTGGCCGTTTTGCGAAAACGCGCCACCTGACGGTTGGCGGTATAGCTGCATTTTTCACACATCAAGAGTGTGTCTTCGCCGATGGGAGTTAGATACATGAATTCGTGGGCCAGTTTGCCGCCCATCATGCCGGTGTCAGATTTGACTGCGATCACATCCAGCCCGCAGCGCTGGAAAATGTTGAAGTAAGCCTGGTAGTGAGCCCGGTATTGCCGGTCGAGACCCTCCCAGTCGGCATCCAGGCTGTAGCTGTCCTTCATGGTAAACTCGCGCACGCGGATCAAGCCGGCGCGCGGACGCGGGTCGTCACGCCACTTGGTCTGGATGTGGTAGATCAGGCGCGGCAATTGTTTGTAAGATTGGATTTCGTGCCGCACCAGGTCGGTCACAACTTCCTCGTGGGTCATGGCCAAAACCATATCGCGTTCGTTCTTGTCCTTGAAGCGGCCCATTTCCGAACCGATTTGCTGCCAGCGTCCGGTTTCCTTCCAGATTTCAGCCGGATGAACGACCGGCATCGTGATCTCCTGACCGCCGATGGCGTCCATCTCTGCGCGCAGGATGTTCTCGATCTTGGTCATTGAACGGCGTGCCAAATGCAGATAACTGAAGATGCCGGCGCCCAGCTGACGGATGAATCCCGCCCGTACCAGCAGTTGGTGGCTGGGAATATCCGCCTCGGCAGGCGCTTCCCGCAGGGTCTGACCAAAAAGTTGTGACATTCGCATAACTGGTACTCCCCGAAATAACCGGGGCGGTTTTTGAAAACCGCCCCTTGAAAATCAACGCAGGTTAATAAGCGCGGGCGAAGTAGACCTTCTTTTCAGCCTTCTCACCACAGACGATGCACCGACCCTCGCCGTCGGGCTGGTCGAAGGGGATGACGCGCGTGGTGGCTTTGGTGTCTTCCTTGACTTTGGCCTCGCATTCCTTCGATCCGCACCACCAGGAAAATGCCCAGCCATCGGTCACCACCTGCTTGAATTCCTCGTAATCTTTGGGGTCATGGATATTGCTGTCGCGGAATTCGGTGGCCCGCTTGAGCAGGGCATTCTGAATCTCGGACAGGAGTTGGCTGACGGCCTGCGCGAGTCCCGCCTGCGGGACGAAGGATTTGCCCTCGCGCCCCGGAATATCGCGTCTGGCCAGTGCAACCGAACCCTTCTCGACATCCCTGGGTCCGACCTCGATCCGCAGCGGCACGCCGCGCATTTCCCAGTCGTTATATTTAAATCCCGGCGTGACTTCTTCGCGGTCGTCCATTTTGATGCGTACCCCGGCGGACTTGAGTTCGGCGAAGACTTGGTTGGCCACTTGCATGACGTTTTGCTTCTCTTCGTCCGTCTTGAAAATCGGCACGATGACGGCCTGGATCGGCGCCAGCTTGGGAGGCATGACCAGACCCTGGTCGTCGCCGTGGACCATGATCATCGCGCCGATCATGCGCGTGGAGAGACCCCAGGAGGTGGTATGGCAGTATTGCAGCGTATTGTTCTGGTCGAGATACTGGATCTCGAAAGCCTTGGCGAAGTTTTGGCCGAAAAAGTGCGAGGTGCCGGCCTGAAGAGCCCGTTTGTCGCCCATCATGGCTTCGATGCTGGTCGACATTTGCGCGCCAGCGAATTTCTCGGTCTCGGATTTGACACCCTTGATAACCGGGATGGCCACATCGTTGATGGCAAAGTCGGCGTACACGTCCAGCATGCGGTAGGTCTCTTCCAGGGCTTCTTCCGAGGAGACGTGGGCGGTATGACCTTCCTGCCAGTAGAATTCGGCCGTGCGCAGGAAGAGCTTGGTACGCAGTTCCCAACGCAGCACGCTGCCCCACTGGTTGATCAGTACGGGCAAATCGCGCCAGGACTTGATCCATTTGGAATACATGTAACCGATGATGGTCTCAGAAGTCGGCCGCACCGCCAGGGGTTCTTCCAGTTTCTCGCCGCCGCCGTGCGTGACCACCGCCAGTTCGGGTGAGAAGCCTTCCACGTGTTCTTTTTCCTTCTCGAAGAAGGAGAGCGGGATCAGGGTGGGGAAGGCGGCGTTGACGTGTCCAGTCTCTTTGAAACGCCGGTCCAAACCGGCCTGCATATTTTCCCACAGCGTCCAGCCATAGGGACGCACGACCATGCAGCCGCGTACAGGAGCATAATCAGCTAATTCAGCTTTCAGCACGAGCTGGTTGTACCACTCGGCAAAGTTTTCACTTCGGGAAGGGAGTTTGTCTTCTGCCATTGTCTCCTCAGTCTTTGTTATTTGTGGTTCGCGCTTTAGGTCTGGATAAGCACCTATTCGCGCTTCCTAGTTTTGGATTTTCTCGACGGCAGCTTGCACGTCTGGAGCGAATTGCAGCAATTCCCGCTGATTCTCATGGAAGTAATCGCCCAGGGTGTAATAGGCCTGATCGAAGACGGACTGCCAGCCTTCTCCGATCAGGATCAGCGGCCTCCGGGGCAACGATCCGATGATCATCAAATTCCAGGTCAGAGCGATTTCGGTCAGGGTGCCGGGACCGCCGGGCAAGGCCAGGGCAGCGTCGCAGCCCTCGATCAAAGCCTGCAGGCGTTCGATCAGCGTATTTTTGCGCCACTCTTCCTGGACCCAATTGTTTGGCCTCACAGTGCGCCAGCGCTCGATATCTTCGCAGGTCACACCGATGACGTGCCCGCCGGCTTCGGCTGCACCGCGGCTGACGGCTTCCATCGTGCCGATGTAGCCGCCGGTCAGCACGCTATGTCCGTGCTCGGCCAGTAAACGACCAAGCTGTTGTGCTTCCTGATAAGCTTTTTCACCGGGTTTGGGTTTTGAGCCTCCAAAGACCGTTACGTTCATTCTTTGCTATCCCATTCTCTAGTTGCGTTGATTTCCAATTTATCCAAAATGGCCTGTTCCAAATCGATATCGGAGACAGAGGCCAATTGTAATAAGTATAAGGCCACATCTGCCAGTTCGCTGGCCAGTTCATCCTTATTGCGCGTCTGTTCATGCCATTGGTAGTGTTCCAGGATCTCGGCTGCTTCCAATGCCAGCGAAATGGCCAGATTCTTCGGCGTCTGCGGACGTTTGCTATCGGCCTCATACCAGCCTTTCGCACTGACAAAAGCGTTCATTTTTACGGTAAGTTGTTGAATGTCCATTATGTCCTGTTTTACAAAAAAAAACGGCTCACCAAGTCTGGGAGCCGTTAGTGGCGTGACGAACCGAACCTATCCAGACCTGGCGGTAATTGGCATGCTGGGGGACGGGACCGGGTTGGTTAACATGGCGTGATTATAACTGAAACTGGCAAATCTGCAACCGAGGTTTGTCGGTTACAATATTTGTGAAATGAAGCTGATCCTGACCCACGAACAGGCGGATTTCGATGCCCTGGCATCTGCCTTTGGCGCATATTTGCTGGATGAAAGCGCGCTGCCGGTCATACCGCGCCGATTAAATCGCAATGTGCGCGCATTTGTGACGCTTTACGGGGCCGAGTTCCCATTTGTGGACCAGCGCGACCTGCCGCAAGAGACGGTCGAAGCGGTCACACTGGTGGATACGCAGTCCCTGGTGACGATCAAGGGTATGGGGAAGAAGACCGCGATTCGGGTCCTGGATCACCATCCGCTTCGGAGCGGTCTGCCGGAAAGCTGGCAGGTCAGCCTCCTGGAGACCGGTGCAGCGACCACCGTGCTGGTCGAGTCCCTGCAGGAGCACAATGGACATTTAAGTGTCATCCAAGCCACGCTGCTGCTCTTGGGGATCTACGAAGATACCGGCTCTTTGAGTTACGGCAGCACCACGCCACGCGATGTGCGGGCTGCGGCTTATTTACTGGAGCAGGGTGCCAGCCTGAAGATTGCCGGGGATTTTCTCAATCCACCGCTTTCATCTGACCAGCGCGAGGTATACGATCGTTTAATCGCTAATGCTCAGACCCATGATATCAATGGTCATACCGTGATCCTGGCCTGCGCCGATGCGCGCAATTTGAACGAAGAGATATCTTCCCTGGCACATAAAATTCGCGACCTCCTGGACCCCGACGCCCTGTTCGTGTTGGTTTCAACGGTCGAAGGGATTCGTATCGTCGCGCGCTCGACCACCGATGAGATCGATGTGGCGGCGATCACGGCCCAATTCGGCGGCGGGGGGCACGACCGGGCAGCGGCTGCTTTGATTCGTGTGTCAAGCGAGCAGACCCGCCCCGCGGTCCTTGAAGAAACCTGCCACTCCTTGCTCGAAGTGCTGCCACGCTTTATTGAGCCGTCCATCACTGTGTCGCAGATTATGTCCCGTGGACCGCAGGTGCTTGCACCGGAGACGCCCGTCCAAAAAGCGGCCAAGCTGATGCAGCGATTCGGGTATGAAGGCTATCCGGTGGTGCAGGATGGCAAAGTTATCGGCTTACTGACCCGCCGCGCTGTCGATCGCGCGACCACGCATAAGCTCAATCTGACGGCTGCCAGTTTGATGGAGGCTGGCGAGGTGACGGTCCACCCCGGCGATTCGCTGCAGGTCCTGCAGACCCGCATGACCGATAGCGGCTGGGGGCAGATCCCGGTAGCGGACCCGGAAGGTGGAGAGGTGATCGGCATCGTTACGCGCACGGATTTGCTCAATACGCTGGCGCCGCCGGAAACCCGCCGCGCAGAGCAAAACCTGGCCACTCTCCTGGATGAGGCGCTGCCCGAGGCGCGCCTGGAATTAATCCGCCGGGTGGCTGAGGCGGCCTCGGCACAAGCCATGGCGCTCTACGTCGTTGGTGGTTTTGTGCGCGACTTGCTGCTCCAGCGCCCCAGCCTGGATTTTGATATCGTGGTCGAGGGTGATGCAATTGCGCTGGCGAAAGCCCTTTCCAAAAAATATGCTGGGCGGGTTACCAGCCACAACCGCTTTGGCACAGCCAAATGGTTCCTGCAGGGCTCTAAATTATCCGACCCCAAAGAGATACCGTCGTTCCTGGATCTGATCTCGGCCCGGACGGAATTTTACGAACGGCCTACCGCGCTGCCCACAGTTGAACGCGGCAGCATCAAGTTAGACCTGCACCGCCGCGATTTCAGCATCAATACGCTGGCAATTCGTTTGGATGGCCATCACTACGGCGAGCTGTACGATTACTGGGGCGGGATGAACGACCTGGAGCGCGGACTGGTACGCGTGCTGCACTCGCTCTCATTTGTTGATGATCCCACCCGCATGCTGCGGGCTGTCAGGTTCGAGCAGCGTTTCGACTTCCACATCGAAAACCGGACCCTGCAGCTGATGGACGAAGCCCGCTCCTTGCTTGAGAAACTCTCCAGCGAGCGCATCCACCACGAACTGGACTTGATCCTGGATGAGCCGCGCGCAGTCACCATGTTGGCGCGCCTGGAGGACCTGGGTTTACTGCGCGCCATCCACTCCGATTTGCCCTGGGACCCTGCGATTCAAAAGCGACTGGCGGAGGGGTTGGAAGTTGGCGTACCGGCTGAGATCGGACCTGTCTCGGACTTGAGCGGACCTCCCTTGCGGCGCGTGCTGGGCTATCTCCTGTGGTGGCTCTCGTTAAACCTCCCGCCCTGAAAAGCATCTGCAGGCGACTACGGATATCTTCTTCGATGACCAAAATCCTGGCATCGGCTGCGGCGCTGTGGGTCGACCTGCCCGGTTTGCGGGAGGCCAGGCCCAGTACTTGGGTCAGCCGTCTGGAAGATGTGCCGCCGGTCGTGGTCTATGCCGCTTACCTGGCTGTGAGCGATGCTAAATTGCGCCAGTCTTTGAACGCTTATCTATCCAAATGGCGCCTGGTCAAGCCGAGCCTCGATGGCCATGACCTGCAAACGCGCGGGCTGAAGCCGGGTCCGCGCTATCAGGAGATTCTCTGGCGTCTGCGCCAGGCCTGGTTGGATGGAGAGATTTTCACTGTGGAAGAGGAAGGGGAATTGCTGGACCGCTTGATCAACTAAAAATATTCCATAACTTGACACATTATGGAAGACCTCCCTGATTTGGGGAGGTCAATTTCGTTATTTGCCGAGGCTGGCTTGCAGACCTGTAATTAGTTCCTGTTTTTGCTGATCGGTCAACCGCGAGCCGGGATGTGCGATCCAGTATTGGATCGGGGGCATTTCACCACTCTGAATAGCTTCGGTTAATTCATTCATTTCTGCCGGGTGATTATTCCAGTCGGAGAAGTTGAAATGCCGGCGGCCTGAGGCCACATCGTTATAGATCAGCCAGGAAGCCGGGGCGATGTTGCTGTACCAGGGCCATTCGGTCTCATTGCTGTGGCACTGGAAGCAGTGCTCCTTGGCAAGCTGGCGCGTCTGCGGACTGTCCCAGTTGGGTTCCATGATTACGGGCGGATTGGTATGATCCTTGCCGAAAGGGAGAAACTGGATCAGTATGAATAGAGCCAGTCCGCCCAGCAGGATGAATAACAGAGTCTTCTTCATGTGCCTCCTCAGGTTGTCGGGAATTATGCTGGACGCAAATTAAGCCGTCCCTAGTTGTGAATTGTATCACTAGCTAATTCCAATGAAGGAGCGCATGGTTGGTTTTCCCGTTTGGAGGCTATGGCAATGCCAAGATCACCCCAAAGCTGGCGCAGGCCAGGTGCATCCCTGGATAAAGGGCGCCGGGACTGCCCTGGAAGTTTTTTTATTTACCCATCAGTTGTTAGCGATAGTGCCGTTTGAGTTCAGAAGCATAACGTTGACCGACACGCTCCCGATTTTCACGCAGCCAGTCTTCCAGGCGTGTTTCGCAGCGCGCTGGTTCAGATGAGACCAGCAGTCCTGCCATCAGGCCGTCCACTTCTTCAGGCGTCAGCAGCACGTCGCCGACGAACAGGCTCAGGAAGCGTGCCGCAGCCAGGGCCAATTTCGGGGGCAGATGTACCAGCCGTCGGCTGTGACCGATCGCATCCCCAATCAGGCCTACCATCTGCCCGAAGCTGAAAATATCCGGTCCGACGGCATCCATCACTATGTTTTCCTGCCGGTAGACTGCATCAACAGCCAGAGCTGCCAGGTCGTCCACGAAGACCGGCTGCAGCCGGTAGCTGCCATCACCGGGGACGGCAAAGATGGGGAAGCGCCGCAGCAGGTAGGCGATGTTGTTGATCAAAATGTCCTCGGCCCCGAACAGGACAGTCGGACGCAGGATGGCATAGGACAGGCCCGACTGGTGTACGAAAGCCTCGTTCGTCGCCTTGCCCCAGAAGTAGGGCAGGGGTGAATCGAGCGCTGGATTGGTGATGCTGATGTGCACAATGCGCCGCACCCCGGCCGCGACGGCGGCGCGCACTAATTTTCCGGTATTCTCGACTGCACCCGGCTGGGTGTCCTGACCCCAGTCGAAGCGCACCCAATAGGTGTTGACCAGCACCTCCACGCCGCGCAAACTCTCCGTCAGACTCTGAAGGTCAAATTCCAGCGGAAAGGCTTTGACGCCTCCATTAAACGGATCCGAACGGTCTGGATGACCGGTCAGGGTGATGACTTCCTCACCGCGTTTGAGCAGGCGGCGGGCGATGTACTTTCCCGAATACGAAAAGGCTCCCGTGACGGCAATTTTCATTTCAACACTCCTAAGATTTTTTCGATGGTGGTGATGCCCAGGCTCTCGAGGCGGCTGACAGCCCGGACCAGGCGATCAAGGGCGTCAAAGAAGGCTTGCAGCGCTTCCACGCGCTCCTGCATGAAAGCCCATTCCCGCGGATCGTCATCGGGGCCCGGGCCGGATTCCAGTTTCTCGAGCGTCGCTTGTACCGAACGGACGGCGTTGTCGAATTCGGTGTTCTGGCGCTCTTTCAGGATGCCGCGGATGGCCTGGTAGAAGTCGGTTTCGGCTTCGTAATAATCCTTGCGATCACCCAGGTGCGTGGTACGGCGCACGAGACCCAGACGGGCCAGCGCGCGTACGTTGGTGCTGATGGCTCCCTTGGTCAGCCCGGTCTCTTCGACCAGGGTATCCAGTGAGAGCGGCTCGGGAGAGATGTACAGCACGGCAAAGATGGCGCCCATACCTTTCGGGAAACCCCAAAAATGGCTGATCTGACTTAAGCCCTGGCCGAATTCTTGTTTCAGTTGTGAGATTTGTTGGGTCATGAGATTCTCTTTTAGAATGTTTAGTAAGTACTAAACGTAGTATATGTTAATGTATAAAATATGTCAAGAGCATTTCCCGCCATTAGGATCGTATGGGGTCTGAATTCGAGAAGCTATTTGAGTTTTTGGTATAACTCGGCGCCGTGGAAGCCGTTTTTGATCAAATCGCTGGCAAGTTTCTGGGTGAAATGCAGCCAACCCTCCTGGCCGTCACTCTGGTAAATGATGGTCACATATCCCGCTTGCGGACCGGGAGTCTTGTCAGTGGGAAAGCGGTTTTCCAAAATTGTTATGACTTGTTCGATCAGCTTTCCCAGGTTTTCTTCATCCGTCAGATCGTTGATTTGGAGCGTGATTGTATAATCAGTCTCCATCTCTGTGAAATAGGCTACGTTCCCATTCGCATCGATACAGTTTTCACCATAGGCTTGGGCATAGGTCGCGGCTTCCGGCTGGACGGTTTGCTTGATGGCCGCATCCACTTCCTTCGAAAGATCCGGCAGGTCCTGGTAGGCCCAAACGAAGGCACATTGCGGTTGGGGAATCGGCGTGTCGGTTGGCTTTACAGGTGTTGGCGTCGGCGTGTCCGTGCCAATCGCCAGCTCTTGCAGTGGCGCGCAGGCCACGAGGAAGATGATCAAAACCAGCAAGAATTTTTTCATGAGGTTATACTCATCTGAAATTTTACCCTGTTCTTGACGAATTTTATTACTCACCTTACATTAGTGATGATTATCACTTGGCCTACTCTCAGAATAAGGATATAAATAGTCGCAATCAGACTGAGGTGCCTATGAAGTTACTGGAAGTTCAACCAGGCGAGCAGGTTAAGGTAACCGGCTTTGAGGGTGGCAAAGGCTTGCAGACTAAGTTGACCCAGCATGGTATTTACCCTGGCGATTGCCTGCGCCTGCTTCGCAAAGCCCCTTTGGGCGGACCGCTGTTGGTCGAAGTCAACCAGCGCGAACTGGCGCTGGGACGCGGAATAGCGGCAAGAATCATTGTGGAGGTCATGCCGTGCGAGTCGCTTTGATCGGTCAGCCCAATTGCGGTAAGAGTACGCTTTTCAATCAAGTTGCTGGCTACAAGGCTGAAACCGGGAATTTTTCCGGCACGACGGTGACATTTACCGAAAGCAAAGTCCGCGTGGGGGGACAGATAGTCGAGGTTGTCGATCTACCCGGCACGTACGCCTTGGAAGGAACCAACCCGGCTGAACGCGAATCTGCCTTGTATCTCGGATCAAAGCATGTGGACGTGATCGTCAACGTGCTCGACGCAACCCATCTGGCCCAGGGCCTCGAACTCAGCCTGGAGTTGCTCTCATTAAAAAAACCGCTGGTGATTGCGATGAACATGATGGACGAAGCCACCCGGCTTGGCCTACACATCGACGGTCTGGCGCTGTCGGCTGCGATGGGTGTGCCGGTCCTGCCGTTGGTGGCCAGCAAGGGACGTGGAGTAAAGAATTTATTTCTGGCAACACTGGAAGCTGTCCGTCAACCCCCTGACACGAAAAATCGCCTGGAGATTGGCTGCGACAGTCTTGGGCGTCACACCCAGGCGCTGGAATTAATTGAGCGATTTACACGGCGCGGCGAGAGTCGGGTCTCCCTGCGTGACCGGCTGGATGATGTCCTGCTGCACTCGGTCTGGGGTTATTTGATTTTGCTCCTGGTTTTGCTGGCCTTCTTTGAAGCGGTTTACGGTATCGGTCAACTCATTGAACCACCGCTGCTGGTCTTCTTCGATGCGATTACGCGATGGATGGTTTCGAACACTGGCGGAGAGGCGTTTCTGGGTCAACTGGTTTTGGGTGTCATGCAGGGCATTTCTGCCGGGGTGGCAATTGTCTTACCGTATTTGCTTCCGTTTTTATTCGGGTTGGGTATTTTGGAGGACGTCGGTTATCTGCCACGTGTGGCTTTCCTGATGGATGCCCTGATGCACCGCATGGGATTGCACGGTAAGGCCATTGTTCCCTTCATCCTGGGTTATGGCTGCAATGTTCCGGCTGTGATGGCCACGCGGACCCTGGAGGACCAGCGCGAGCGCTATCTGGCGGCTGCCCTGGCGACGCTGGTCCCATGTGCGGCGCGCCTGGCAGTCGTTTTCGGATTGGTGGCCTTCTATCTGGGGCCGCTGGCTGCCTTTGGGTTGTACGTCTTTAACCTGTTCGTGATCGCGCTGACAGGCCGAATTCTGACCGGTTTGATGCCGGAAGACACTCCCGGCTTGATCTTGGAGATGCCGAGCTACCGTATCCCGACCTTTCGCAATGTGCTTGGCAAAGCCTGGTTCCGGGTGCGAGAATTCGTGGTCGAAGCCTGGCCGGTCCTGATCGCCGGTAGTGCTGTGCTGGCAATCCTGAATTTCTATAATGCCGAGACCTTTTTTAACTGGTCCCTGCGCCCGTTGACCTGGGCGCTGGGCTTGCCGTCCCAGGTTGGCGTACCCTTGATCTTCGGCATCCTGCGCAAGGAACTATCGCTGGTCATGCTGGGTCAGGCGTTGGGTACGGTCGACTTTGCCTCGGTCCTGACCACTACCCAGATGTTGACTTATACGGTCTTTGTCATGTTCTACATCCCCTGTCTGGCAACCCTGAGCGTCTTGCGCCGCGAATTGGGTACGCGTGCCATGCTGGCGATCACCGCTCTAACAGTTGTGGTGGCGCTGGTTGCGGCGCTGGTAGTGCGCGGGGCGGCGGTATTTTTTCTGTAATACGATAAAAGCCCAGGCAAAACCTGGGCTTTTATGCTTTCAACTACGCCGAAAACAATCAGACGCCGGTGCAATATGCCAGGCCGACCGTTCCGGGTCCGGTGTGCGTCCCGATCGCGGGGCTGACCGAAGACAGGATCGACTCGACCGCGTTCAATTGTGTGGCGGCACTCTTGAGAACTGACTTTGCATTTTCTTCCGCATTGGCATGCAGGGTTGCCAAGCGGATGTTTGATTTCCCGGCGCATTTTTCCGCAACCAATTCAATTATTCTTTCATAAGCCTTTTTCGAGGTTCGGACGCGGTCGATAGAATCAACTTTGCCGTCCTTAATCGTCAGGATCGGTTTCAGGTTCAGCGCAGATCCGAGATATCTCTGAGCGCCTCCAATGCGTCCACCGCGGTGCAGGAATTCAAGCGTTTCCACTGCAAAAAATACGCCCGTGTCCGGACTGACTGCCTCCGCCAGCTTCTGGCATTCCGCCAGCGAGGCGCCATCGGCGGCAGCGCGGGCCAGGGCAAGAGCCTGGAAGCCCAATGCCATGCCGGTGTTTTCGCTGTCGAATAAAACGATCTTATCTTTTGCCGAGCTGAGTTCCTCCCGGGCCTGCCTTGCCGAGTCCAGCGTGCCGGAGAGTTTTTCGGAGATAAAAACCCCCATGAGGTTATATCCCTGCTCGAGTAGGCTGGCAAACGCCTTGTGCATGTCCGCAGGAGTGGCTTGCGACGTGGATGGCATGACCTTGGCTTTTTGTAGGCGCGCGTAGAATTCCGCAGGCTTGATCGTGACCCCATCGGAAAATGTTTCTCCTCCCCAAATAACCGATAAAGGCACGACGGTGATGTTCAGCTTCTTGCACAATTCATCCGGAATGTAGGCAGTGCTATCCGTGACAATGGCAGTCTTGGACATTCTTCCTCCTTAGCGAGTTTGATTCTATAACCCCCCAACTTATGTTTGGGTTTCGAAATCATCCAACCAAAATTATCCACAAATCTGACAAAATCTCCAGGACACCTGGCACGGGGTCATGACCACCCCAGGCCGATCGCGCTGACCGGTCGCATTCTGACTTACCGGGTGCTGGAAGATTCCCCGGGTCTTGCCAGGATTATTATTTCAGCAACTCTGCCACGGCACTGGCCATCAGGGCTGCCGCACGCGGCAGGGCGGCTTCATCAAAGTCAAATTTAGGATGGTGATGCGCGTAATCAAGATGTCGTTCAGGGTCCGCGGAGCCGACGAAAAAATAGCAGCCCGGTACTTTCTCCAGCATGGCAGCCATGTCCTCGGCGCCCATCGTCTGGTAACCGCCGGTTTCCAGGGTGCTTTCGGGCAGGACCCGGCGGGCAACCTCTTGCACGCGAGAGGCGACTTGTGCGTCGTTGATCAGGGCTGGGTCAAGACGCGTGACCTGGATCTCGGCCTGGCAGCCCATCGCTTCCGCCACACCGCTGACGATTTCGTCGAAGCGTCGCAGCACTTTCTCGCGCACCTCCAGGTCGAAAGTGCGGATGGTGCCCTGCATCTCGACCACCTGCGGGATGACATTGAAAGCCTCGCCGCCATGAATCATGGTCACACTGACCACCGCCGCCTTGAGCGGGGCGACATTACGAGAAGTGATGCCCTGCAATGCGCTGATGATTTGGGCTGAGGCCAAGACCGGATCGATGGTAGTGTGTGGAGCAGCACCGTGGCCGCCCTTACCGACGATCTTGAGTTTGAACTCCTCCGCCCCGGCCATGAAGGGACCCCCGGCCACGCCCAGCCAACCGAGCGGTTTTTCGTTCCACAAGTGTAATCCCAGCGCCATTTCCGGTTTGGGATTCTCCAGGACGCCCTCGCGGATCATCATCTCGGCCCCGCCGACTTCTTCGCCGCACAAGCCCTCCTCGGCTGGCTGAAAGACCAGTTTGACCGTCCCGGCCAGTTCATCGCGATGGGCGTTGAGCATTTTCGCCACCGTCAGGCCGATGGAGGTGTGCCCGTCATGGCCGCAGGCGTGCATCACGCCCTGGTTTTGGGAGGCGTATGCAGCGCCGGTCTGCTCGACGATCGGCAACGCGTCCATGTCGAAGCGCGCCAGCACCACTGGTCCGGGACGGCCGCCTTCGATCAAGGCCACCACGCCGGTTTTGGCCACGCCGGGCGTGACTTCCAGGCCGAGCTCGGTCAGTTCTTTAGCCACGATCCCGGCCGTGCGGACCTCGTGGAAGCCCAGTTCGGGGTGCATGTGCAGGTCGCGCCGCATGGATTGCGTGTATTCAAATAAGGCTTGCGCTTCTTCGAGATAATCGGTCATGGGTGCCTTCCAGGGCGTAAAATCTGTATTTTGAAATTGGTTAATCCAGAACGAATATGATCGGAACCGCTCAACCGTATTTGATGACGCGGAACTTTTCTTCATAGCGCGGGGCTTCGTCTGTGCTGTCCTCGCTGTGGCGGGAGTGCATACGCTGCTCGAACTTCTCCGGGTCACCGATCTGGCTCTTGTGTTCCTTGAGCGCGCGCAGCTTGATCTCCCAGGTGTCGCTGACGTCCAGGGTAACGTTCGGCTGACTGGTCAGGGAGACCCAAATCTCGGCCGGCATGTGCGGTTCAAATCCCTCCGCCAGCAGTTCGGGAAAGAACAGGTCGTTGCCAGCCGCCGGGAAGACCGCGTCCAGCACCACCTGGCCGGCAGCGCGATGGTCCGGGTGGTTGAGACCGTAAGAAGCAAACAGGTTTTGCGGGTCGCAGGTGACCAGCACATCCGGCTTGAACTTGCGGATCTGGCGCGTCACCTCACGCCGCAGGTCGAGGTCCGGGACCAGGGTGCCATCTTCACGGTCTAAAAAATGAATCGCTTCGACACCCAGTGTGGCGGCAGCAGCCTGTTCTTCTGTGTGTCGCAAGGCGCACAACTCGTCGCCGGGGATGTCGCGGTTGTTGTCATTGCGGCCTTTATCACCGCAGGTCAGCAGACAGTAGCTGATATGATGCCCGTCGCGCGCCCAGCGGGCCAGCGTCGCACCACAAAAAAATTCCGGGTCATCTGGATGGGCCAGGATGACCAGGATTTTTTGCGGGGTTTCCCATGTGCCGGGAACCGGCTGGACTTCGGTGACTTCCTGGCTCATTCGGCTTTCTCCGAATCGGCTTTACCGCAGTCGCATTCGCCGTTCTCGTGCTTGTCGCACGGCGCTTCGGCCTTGCGGCGCAGGGCTTCCAGTTCATCCCAGGGTTCGAGTTCGTCGCGCGGGAAGGTGTGAACGCTGCGGTTCTTCTCATCAGAATCGATCAGCACCGTGACCATGCCGCCCATAGGTGCCACGTCCAGCACCTTGCCTTCACCCATCGGTGTGACGACGCGCTTGTTGCGTTTGGGCAGCGCTTTGCGGGCGGTGACATACTGCTCGTATTCGTAGATCAGGCAGCAGCGCAGGCGTCCGCACATACCGGTGATCTCGGACGGGGTGAGCGAGATGCCCTGTTCCTTGGCCATCTTGATCGAGATCGGGCTGAATTCGGTCAGGAATTTTGAGCAGCAGCGCGATTCCAGCCCACAGGCACCCATACCGCCGAGGATCTTCGCTACATCCCGCGGACCGATCTGGCGCATTTCGACTTGTGAATGGGAGTATTGGCGCTGCATATCGCGGCGCAGGGATTTGAGGTCGACCTTGTCATCGGTCTCGCTGCTGTAAAGGAAAGTCAGGCGTGAGCCGTCGTAGTTGAACTCAGCCGCCACGATCTTGATCGTGCTCATCAAGCCCAGTTCCGAGGCGCGTGCACGACAGTTGATCATGGCCTCGGTCTGTTTGGCTTCCCAGGTCTGTTTGAGCAGCAAGTCGCGCGGGGTGGCGCGGCGTTCGGCTTTACGCCACCCGCTGTCCGGAGTGGAAGGAGCGGGTTGCATGATTTGCATCACCTCGCCGAGATGCGTACCGCGCGAAGTGTCCACAATAACCTGATCGCCCACCTGGATGTCGGGAATGGTACTGCTATCGAAGTGATAAACTTTGCCAATTTTACTAAAACGGACACCGATAATTTGTGGTTGCATGGTCTGAATTATACCGTAAGCTTGAAAAGTCGTCTCAAAGCAAATCGGGGCAGGATTTCACAAGGAACCTGCCCCGATTTGAAGTGCACTTTTTAATCGACGATATTGATCGAGAGGCTATCCCCACCGCTCAAGGCGGCCACGCTGACGCGGGCGGCCACCGCCTGGGCTATCTCCAGCAGGGCCAGGGCCGCATCCGACTCGGGGTCGGAGATGATGATCGGCTTGCCGCTGTCGCCGCCCACGCGCACTTCGGGGTTCAAGGGAACGGCTCCCAGGAACGGGACGTTGTAATTGCTGGCCAGCTGCTGGCCGCCACCCTGACCGAAGACGTCCATTTTTGTGCCGTCCGGCAGGGTCAGGTAAGACATGTTTTCGATCACACCCAGGATAGGTACTTCGAGCTGGGCGAACATTTGCAGTCCGCGGCTGGCGTCTTCGAGTGAGACATTTTGCGGCAGTGTCACGATCACCACCCCACTCAGTGGCAGGGCTTGCGCCAGCGAGAGCGGCGCGTCGCCTGTTCCAGGGGGCAGATCGATGATCAGGTAGTCCAGTTCGCCCCATTCCACGTCTGACAGGAATTGGCGGATGGCAGAGTTGAGCATCGGTCCGCGCCAGATCAGCGGTTGTCCTGGCTTGACCAGAAAGCCCATCGACATCATCTTGACGTTGTAAGCCTCGGCTGGAATGAGCTTGTCTTCTTTGGGATTGGGCATGCGTTCGACGCCCATCATGGTCGGGATGTTGGGCCCGTAGATGTCGGCGTCCATCAGGCCGACGCGGGCGCCGCTCTGTGCCAGGGCCACCGCCAGGTTGACAGCGACGGTGCTCTTGCCGACGCCGCCCTTGCCGGAGGCGACTGCGATGGCATTGCGAATCGGCGCAGTGACCAGTCCGCGCATACGGCCGTCGTTGGGGACGTTCGAGTCCATCTTGATCTCGACTCGCTTGACGCCTTCCAGGGCCAACACCGCTTCTTTGGCTTCCTTCTCGATGCGGCTGCGTAATGGACAGGCCGGCGTGGTCAGCATGATCGTAAAGCTGACGTCGCCGTCTTTGGACTCCAGGTCCTGGATCATGTTGAGGGTGACCAGATCTTTGTGGAGTTCCGGCTCCTGGACTTTACCCAGGGCTGCCAGGATCGTTTCTTTTTTTACATTGCTCATTTTGATTTACCATTCAGTCTGAAGCTGGTTCTCTGCATATTGCCGGAATTCGTCTTCGGTTGCCTCGAATAATTTTTGCAAATCCTCGTCGCTTCCGCGATAGCGCTGGACCGTCTGTATGGCGCACTGCGTGCAGCCATGTTGGGCCCGGTAACTGCTCGAATTGCAGTTCACGCAGCCGCTCAGGCGCACCATCATCAGCAGGAAAGCCAGATGTTCGCTGGAGGCATCCTGTGCGGCAGTAGTACCGTCTACCAGCGATTGCCAGGCTGGCCCGCGCAGATTGCGCAGGACCGGGATGACGCGCGGCGGGAAGAGCAGGTCGGTGTCTTGGTTGTTCATGCAGAGTTGTGATGACGGGCTGCCCGGTCAGGTTGAATTGACATTGCAGGCTGGCCCGTCATTCCATTGGTATGGTTATACGGCTGCCTTGGCAGCTTTGGCGGCCGCCTTGGCCAGGCGGGCTTGCTCTTCGCGCTGGTAATTCAACGGGCGGATCTCAGCGTAGTAGGTGGCCGGTTTGAGCAGCTGCTCCATATTCAAGACGTTGCGATTGTAGGAAGCGATCTCGTAATCATGGTCCATCTTGATCGCATCGAAGGGACAATACTCGGCGCAGAAGCCGCAGTTCATGCAGATGTCGGCGTCGATGTAGAATTCAGCCGGCTCCGGCACCGGGCGCCCGGTCTGGGGGTCATTGGTGCGTACGATCCAGATGCACTGCGGCGGGCAGACCTTGGCACAAATGCCGCAGGAGGTACAGCGCACATTCTTTTCACCGTCCTCTGCCTCGTCGTAGACCAGGAAAGGCACATAGCGGAATTCTTCCGCCATCGGCAGTTTCTCTTCCGGATACTGGATGGTGAAGATGCCGCGTGCGTTCTTGCTCGAGCGATGGGCGATGCCTTCTGGCGAATTGTAGCGCTTCTTGCCTTGAACCAGCCAGACCAGGTCGTCCAGATATGTGTCGACGAAGCGTTTCAGGGTGACGCTCAAACCCTTCAGGATACCTTTTCCATACATAGTTCTACTCCCTAGCGGTCCATCTCGCCGAGTACGACGTCGATCGAGCCGAAGATGGCCACAAAATCGGCAATCTTTGAACCCTCGCACATCTTTTCGAGGACGGTCATGTTGATGAAAGATGGGGCGCGGACGTGATAGCGCCACGGATTGGGCTTGCCGGTCGAGACGATGTAGAAGCCGAGTTCGCCCTTGGGGGCTTCGATGCGGCCGAAGGCTTCGCCGGCCGGGACGCGTACCTGGTACATCGGTTTGCCGGTCATGATCGGCCCGCCAGGAATTTGCTTGACGGCCTGCTCAAGGATGCGCAGTGACTGGCGCATCTCGTCGATGCGGATCATGTAGCGGTCGAATGTGTCGCCGTTGTAGCGTACGGCCACGTCGAAATCGAAGCGGTCGTAGATGCCGTACGGGTCGGCGCGGCGGACGTCGTATGGGACGCCCGAGGCGCGCAGGGACGGGCCGGACATCGAGTAGCGGATGGCGTCTTCGGCGCTCAGCACGCCGACGTCCTTCAGGCGCGAGACTAATACTTCGTTCTCGGACAGGAAGCGGTCCATCTCGTCGATCTTGCGCGGCAGGCGGTCGAAGACCAGGCCCTTGATCTTCTGCAGGGTCTCCTCGGGGATGTCGCGCACCACGCCGCCGAAACGGTAGTAGTTGCACATCATGCGCGAACCGGAGGCTTCTTCGAAGATGTCCAGGATCAGTTCGCGTTCTTCGAAAGCATACAGCGCCGGGGTGAAGTAGGTTCCCAGGTCGTTGAGCAGCATGCCGATCAGGATCAGGTGGTTCTGGATCCTGGTCAGTTCCGACATGATCACGCGGATGTACTCGGCGCGCTCGGCCACTTCCACCCCCATCAGCTTTTCGACGGCCAGGGCATAGCCGAAGTTGTTGGTCATCGAGCAGAAGTAGTCCAGCCGGTCGGTGTAGGGCATGTTCTGCAGGAAGGTGTTGCGCTCACCGATCTTTTCGTGATTGCGGTGCAGGTAGCCCATGACCGGCTTCAGGCTCAGGATGGTCTCGCCGTCCAGCACGACCACCGCGCGGAAAACCCCGTGGGTGGAGGGGTGCTGCGGTCCCAGGTTGACGATCACACGGTCGGTCTTGAGTCCGCTTTCATCGTCGATCTCGGTATATTTGGCCAGCGCACCGTACAGAGCCGCGTCGGCTTCGGGCACCCATTTCTCCGGGTCGAATTTCTGCGGGTATCGCAGGTTGTCGTTGTAGGGATTCTTGTCTTCCGCGGTTAAAAATTGTCCGTCCGGCCAGCGGCTCTTGAAGGGTTTGTTGTCTTCCTCGTAGAAGGGTTCCTGCCAGTCTTTGCGCAGCGGATGGCCTTCGAAGCCTTCCCACATCAGGATGCGGCGCAGGTCGGGGTGTCCGCTGAATTTGATGCCCAGCAGGTCCCAGGCCTCGCGTTCCTGCAGTTCGGCGCCGGGCCAGATGGGAGTCAGCGAAGGGACTTCGACCGGGTCGACGCGCGGGATTTGCACCTTGAAGACCAGCGCCGGTCCGCCGGTGGTCTTGTAGGTGTGGTAGACGACTTCCATTTTCTGGTCGTCAAGGTAGTCCACGCCGGTCACGGACGAGAGGAAATCGTAGCCCAGGTCGTCACGCACGAAGGCGGCGAATTCCAGTAGTTTTGCCTTGTCGACCATCCAGCCGGAATAGCTGGGGCGTTCGTCAGGGGTAACTGCGCCCGGGAAGCGGGCGGCCAGGTCGAGCGCAGCGGTGGGAGCGGGTGTGGTCATAGCGGCCTCCTAAGCCTCAGCCTCGGCCGGCTGTTGGGGTTTGCGGGCAGCGGTCTTCTTGATCTCGGCGCTGCGGCGCATGTCGATCAGGTCCGGGCCCAGCACCGGGACGGGGATTTCAACCGAGTCAGCACCTTTGCGGTACCAGCGCACCTGCTTGATCGACTGTTTGTCGATCTTCTCCTGCAGTTTGATCAAGCCTGCCACCAGGGCCTGCGGGGTGGGTGGGCAGCCGGGGATGTAGACGTCGACCGGGATGAACTTATCCACGCCGGAGACCACGTTGTAGCCTTCCTTGAAAGGGCCGCCGCCGGAAGCGCAGGCGCCCATGGCGACCACGTACTTCGGCTCGGGCATCTGGTTGTACAGACGCACGATGACCGGGATCATTTTCTTGGTCACTGTTCCGGATACGATCATCAGGTCGCTCTGGCGCGGGCTGGGGCGCATGACCTCCATGCCGAAGCGCGCCAGGTCGTAGCGGGCAGCCTGGGCCGCGATCATCTCGATCGCGCAGCAGGCCAGGCCGAACATCATCGGCCAGACCGAGGAGCGCCGGCCCCAGTTGTAGATGCGGTCCAGGGTGGTGACCGCCAACTGGCCTTGCAGCTCAGGTGGGATTTCGTAACCGGGAGAGTTCAGTTCTTTATTGTCCATGAATTATCTCCTCAAACCAGTCTTGGTAAATTGCGGAGAGGATGTCGTCGTTGACCAGTACGGGGTCATCCTCGAATTCCTTCAGTTCCAGGGTCCATTGGTAGATCGTGCCCAGCGAAAGCGTTTCGAAATCCACCTTGGGGTGGGCATGCTTGAGCGCCAGGGCGATTGCATAGGTGGACTCCCAGTTGAGCGGATCGCTCATTCCTGCGGGCGGTTGTCGATCTGGGCGCGTTGCAGCGTGCCCGAGTAATCGACGTAGATCGATTTCCACTCGGTGAAAATATCCAGCGCCGTCTGCCCGGCTTCGCGGTGTCCGTTGCCGGTGCCGCGCACGCCGCCGAACGGGAACTGGATCTCGGCGCCGGTCGTGCCGTGGTTAACGTACATCAGGCCGCTGGCGATATCGCGCATGGCCGTGAAAGCCTGGTTGACATCCTGCGTGAAGAGCGAGGTCGAAAGGCCGTACTGGGAGCGATTGTTGACTTCGATGGCTTCCTCGAGCGAGTCGACTTCGATGATCGACAGCACCGGCCCGAAGACCTCCTCGCGCTCGAGGGTGGTCCCGGGCAGCACGCCGTCGAACAGGGTCGGCAGGTAGAAGAAGCCCTTGCCGCCTACGTCGGCTTTGCCGCCGCCGATCAGCAGGCGCGCGCCTTCCTTCTGCCCGATTTCGACGAAACCGTGGATGCGCTCCAGCGCGACTTTATTGATCACCGGTCCGACGTCGACCCTGGGGTCCAGGCCGTCGCCCAGGCGCAGCGCTTTGGTGCGCGCCACCAGCGCTTCCTTGACCTTTGGTGCAATGCCCTTCTGGACGATCAGGCGCGAGGCGGCCGTGCAGCGCTGTCCGCTGGTGCCGAAGGCGGCCCACAGCGAGGCGTCGACCACCAGCTCCAGGTTGGCGTCGTCCAGGACGATGATGGCGTTCTTGCCGCCCATCTCGAGCGAAACCTTCTTGTTGAGCCTGGCGGCCGATTCGGCGATGGCGCGTCCGGTGCCGGTCGAGCCGGTGAAGGAGATCACGCGTACGTCGGGATGCGAGACCAGCGCCTTACCGACTTCCGCGCCGGGCGCCAGCAGCAGGTTGATCACGCCTGCCGGCAGGCCGGCTTCCTCGAAGACCTTGATGAAGGCGGCCGAGATGGCCGGGGTTTCGGGCGAGGGCTTCCAGACGACGGCATTGCCGGCCACCAGGGCTGGGAAGATCTTCCAGGAGGGGACGGCGATCGGAAAATTCCAGGGGGTGATGATGCCGGCCACGCCGGACGGGTCGCGCACGGCCATGCCGAACTTGTTGGGCATCTCGACCGGGGCGGTATAGCCCAGCAGGCGGCGGCCTTCGCCGCCCATGTAGAAGGCCATGTCGATGGCTTCCTGCACGTCACCGCGCGCTTCGGCGATGACCTTGCCCATATCCTGGGTCAGCAGGCGCGCCAGTTCTTCCTTGCGCAGCTTGAGCAGCTCGCCGATGCGGTAGAGCACTTCGCCGCGCAGCGGGGCGGGAGTCAGCCGCCAGCTTTTGAAGGCCTGGCTGGCGCTCTGCACCGCGGCGTCGACGTCAGCCACATCCGCAGCCTGGATCCGGGCCAGGACTTCTTCGTTGGCCGGGTTGACGGCGTCGAAGGTCAGCCCCGCACGTCCGGGCTGCCATTTGCCCCCAATGTAATTCTGGAACTCCATCGAGACCTCCTGGGATCAACTGGATTGGATCGCAAGCAGGTCGATTATAGTCCCGCGGGAGAGGTGCGTCAACCGATATATGCAAATATATATTTGTATAATTAAATTAGTGAGTATAATCATGCCAGGTGCATGACATATCCCTCGATTGGTTCCGGTCAGAAGACCAGAATCTGGATCAAAGGGGGTGGTCTCCCGACCACGACCAATGAAGCGGCTAGAGAATTGAGAGGTTTTTCATTCTAAGGAACCCCCATGACCACTGTCCGGCAGCAGATCTTCAATTACCTGAAAAAGCACCAGCTGGCCTCGGCGGCCGACATCGCGCGCGACCTGCGCATGACTCCGGCCAACGCGCGCCATCACCTGTCCCTGCTGCAGGCGGACGGCCGCGTGGAGCAGATGGGCGAGCGCCGGGAAGGGCGCGGGCGTCCGCAAAAGTTGTATGGTCTCTCGCGCGCGACCCTGGGCGACAACCTCGACCAACTGGCTGAGGGCCTGCTGGCGGAGTGGCTGGATGGTTTGCCGGAAAATGAGAAAGAGGCGCGCCTGAAACGCCTGGCCTTGCGTCTGAGGGGCGAGGCGGGCCGGGATTTGGGGAACGCGCCGGTCCTGCGCCGCCTGGCTGGGACGGTCGAGCGCCTGAACGGGTTGGGTTATCAATCACGTTGGGAAGCGCATGCCGACGGGCCGCGCATCATCCTGGGTTATTGTCCCTACGTCGCCATCATCGCGAACCATCCCGAACTGTGCCAGATGGACGCCGCCCTGCTGGAAAACCATCTGCGCGCGGGGGTCGAGCAGACCGCCAAACTCGAGCAGGGGGCGGGCGGCTGGCCCTACTGTGCCTTCCTGCTCAAGG
This sequence comes from uncultured Chloroflexia bacterium, assembly GCA_963790075.1. GTDB lineage: Bacteria > Chloroflexota > Anaerolineae > Anaerolineales > Villigracilaceae > CAYOUV01. The sequence goes on along the minus strand of CAWBNG010000003.1, from coordinate 117,997 downwards.
GCAGGTAATGTCGTTTTTTGGGGAGGCGAGAAGGCTACAGCTTCAAGAGTTCCAGTAATTTGTAGACCAGCATGGCCGGCCAGACGATGGCCTTGAAAAAGCCCAGCACGCCAATCCAGATGGTGGTCGCATGTTGGATGAAGTAAATCAAAGCCCCGATGAAACCCAGGCCATAGATCGGTTCCGAGGCGGCTTTGGTGTAGATGACCTTCCGCGAGCGGCTTTCCGGGCGGGTAGGATTTGTTTCAGCGGTCATGAGCTTGTCCTTTCAAGTCTAAGCTTCTTGGTTCTTCCATCATAAAGATATACGTGCTTTGTAAGCTTTTGTTCCGATTTCGCTGGCACATATGTCCGACGAGAAAGATACGTATCTTTTCGAAAACTAATATAGTAAAGGTGGTGAATAGATGCTGACAGGTTGGTCAATAAACTTAGTTATTTTGAAGTAAAAAGCGGATAGGGTTTGGAAAAAGCCTTTATTTCTTTGTATAATCTAATCGATAGTAGGTTATTATTTGTTTAACCAGATGTTTCATGGCTAAAGGGAAATTCCAATAACAGGATTTAACGCATTGCATGTTTTGAAATTACAGAAATTAGGAAATCTAAAGAGGCATTAATGAATTCAGAAGAAGCCCGTAAGATTCTGTGGTTGAAAAGTAACCCACGACCGCTGGGCGAACTGCTGGATGATGGATATCTCACCTTGGATAGATTAAAATGGGCAGCACAATGGGCTTACAACTTCAATTTGAAGCAGGCTGCTCAAGTTCTACTCGAGGAGATAAACTCCCCCTCGTCTAAGATTGAAAAAGAACCAAAACCATTACAAGAAAATTCTCTCCCAATTGAAATCACGTTGGATCAAGCACGAGCTACGCTTTGGCCATTTCCACCTTATAAAGGGCAGATGATGGGAACCTTGGTAGAGTCAATGCAAATCTCACTAAAAGACTTGGGGTATGCTATTGATAATGCCTGGGATGAAAGAGTAAAGCAAGCGGCGATTGCACTTTCACTCGTACGGCTGGAAAAGGTAGTCAAAGAACCCCAGACCTCCGCCGGATTTGTGAATGTCGTGTCGAAAGAAAGAAGTTTCGCCAAACAAAGCGAAAGTTTTCTAATATTGCTGGAAGGTATATTCCTTGGGTTTGTGTTTTCAATTATGTTAGCGATTCTTTATTGGATGATTGTTGATCTCACCACGCCACACCCCAATAGCAAGTCGCTTGGTGAAGTGCTTTCAACGCCTGGGGGAGCCGCTTTCCTGGTTATTGCACTAGGAATAATTATCTTAATAGGTTGGCTGGTCGCCTCCATCCCCAATCAAATAATGAAAAGGTTTGATAGATCAATTGATGAGTATCGTCTTGGCCAAGAAGGTGAAGACCGCGTGGTGCAATTGATCGTTCAGGTGTTGGATGGGAACTGGCATTTATTTAGAAATGTCAACCTTCCAGGGCGAAACAAGGCGGATCTGGACCTGGTGTTGGTTGGCCCACCCGGTGTATGGGTATTGGAGGTCAAAAATTACCGTGGAGTCTATAGAAATATTGGCGATATCTGGGAATTTCGTCGCGGGGAATCTTGGAAGAAAACAAGGAAAAGCCCAAGTCAACAAGCCTTAAATGGGGCTGTTCGTTTGGCAAATTTTCTCAAAGCGGATCATCTCGATATCTTCGTTAACGCTGTCGTGGTGTGGGCAAACGTGGAGAGTCCATTGAAGGTTGTAAATCCTTTAGTGGCGGTCTGGCTTTACGGTCGTCTGCCGGACGAATTAGGAAATATCTGGCAAGCAGAAAAACTTACAGTAGCTGAACGAAATAAGATCTCAGAAAAACTTACAAAGCTCTGTAAGATGGGTAGCAAATTGCGAAAGTAAAGATTTCGCCATCATGAAGGTCATCGAAAATGACTATCGCGTCCCGAGTGTGGCTGCCGATCCTTATCTGCTGGTATACGCGACGGGCTGAGCCTGATCGACGCCGGCCTAGCGCGAAGCCGCGAAATATATCGTCGGCTGGGCGGAGGAGCAAATCGAAGCTTATAAGGCGCAAAAATAATGGGAGCAGGCGAGGTGGCGCGGGCGCTGTGGTGCATCGTCCCGATGTCCCCGTTCGGGCCGAGGTGAGATGTCCCCGGGAGGCACAGGTGAGCGATGTCGAAGGGTTGAGTGACGCGTTTGGAGAACCATAATGGATGCTTTTGAAAGTATTGTTGCTGGCTTGCTATGGGAAGATGGTTACTGGACTTCAGTAGGGTATAAAGTAAATCTGTCCAAAGCGGCAAAAGTCGGGCTGGGAAAACCTTCTCTTCCGCGCCCCGAGATAGACATTCTGGCTTATAGGGCAAAAGATAATAGCGTTTTATGGGTGGAGTGCAAATCCTATTTAGATTCAAGAGGCGTAAAAATCGAAGCCCTTACCGGGGAAGATGAAATAGGCAAAAAACGATACAACGTATTCACCTGGTCGGAATACAGAAAAGCCATAACAAAAGAATTGATTGACGAACTAGTCGCAAGCGGACGCGTCCAGCCACAACCTTCTGTGAACTATTGTCTGGTAACTGGAAAGATAGCAACTGGTCCTGATAGGAAGAAACTTCATGCACATTTCCAGAAGAATGGGTGGATACTGTATGACGAGCATTGGGTAAAAAAAGGACTTGAAGCGATGGCGAAAAAAGGTTATGAAAACGATGTTGCCATTCAGGTTGCAAAGTTATTTTCCCGAATTCGTAGGTAATAGGAAGGATTATTCTCTTTTTACGTCTTTGGCGGAGCGATAACGCTTAACATTTGGGTACATTTTCGTCGCTATCATGGCGCGCTACGTTCATCTTCTGCAAAGTCTTTTGATGACAACTAATGGAAAGTAAACTATTCTCGAATATCCATTCTCTGTCCTAAGCCACCCATCCCCTACCTTATCCTGGAGGAGCCCATGATTCCCAGCCTGCCTTTTGGACGAACCGGTCACCTCAGCACCCGCACGATCTTTGGCGCAGCCGCATTTTCGGATACCCCGCAAAAGGAAGTCGACACCACTTTGGAACTGCTCTTGCAGAACGGTGTCAATCATGTCGACGTCGCCGCCAGCTACGGTCAGGCCGAAAAGCTCCTGGGCGATTGGATTCGGCGGCACGGCAAGCCCTTCTTCCTGGCGACGAAAACCGACCAGCGCACCAAACAAGCCGCCTACGAGCAGATCCGCCGCTCGCTGGACCTGCTGCATGTCGACCAGGTGGACATGATCCAACTGCATGCCCTGCACGAGGAACCCGACTGGTCGACGGCCTTTGGCCCGGATGGCGTCCTCGAGGCGGTCGTCCAGGCCCGTGAGGCAGGTTTGGCGCGCTTCATCGGCGTCACCGGTCATGGCGTGCCCGTGCCCGAATTCCATTTGCGCTCGCTCGAACAATTCGATTTTGACGCCGTGCTTTTGCCCTATAACCACGTCATGATGGATAATCCGCGCTATGCGGAAAATTTCAACAAACTCCTGGCCGTCTGCCAGCAGCGGGAGATCGCGGTGCAGACCATCAAAGGCATCACCCGTTCCCCCTGGAATGACGTCCGGCAGGACCGGACCACCTGGTATCGTCCGCTGGAAGATCAGGCCGATATCGATCTGGCCATCCATTGGATTATGGGAAACCCGCAGGTATTTATCAATACTGCCGGGGATATCCACCTCCTGCCGCGCGTCCTGGATGCTGCCCAGCGCTTTGAAGCCCGCCCCACGGATGCGCAAATGAATGCACTAACGCAGCGCCTTAAAATGGAGCCGCTCTTCGTCTAAAAAACTAACCGGTAATCCGCGCCATCCTCGCGGGACCGGGAGGTTGGTTGGGAAAGCCTGTTGGCGCAGGCTGTATAATTAGATCATTGCATACACCTTTACGAGGAGAATTCCATGCGCCAGTCCGTTCTGACTGACCAGCAGGCCCAATTCCTGCGCGAAGAGAAACAGGCCCTGGCCGGGATGCAGCTCGTGCTGTCCGGGCTCGACCTGCCGCGTGAAGCCCTGGACAGCCTGCAAAAAGCCATCCTGCAGCTGGACGAACTCTTCCTGATCGTCATCGCGGGCGAGTTCAACGCCGGCAAGAGCGCCCTGATCAACGCCCTGCTCGGCCAGAAAGTCCTGGCCGAGGGCGCCACGCCCACCACCTCGCGCGTCACGCTGGTCAAGTGGGGCGAGAAACCCGCCGAACAGGTGGTGGACGAGAATTTCAGCATCTACAGTTATCCGCTGCCGCTGCTGAAGGAACTGAACATCGTCGATACGCCCGGCACGAACGCCATCATCCGCCGCCACGAACGGCTGACCGATGAATTCGTCCCGCGCAGCGACCTGGTCCTGTTCGTCACCTCGGCCGACCATCCCCTGACCGAGAGCGAACGCCAGTTCCTGGAACGCATCCTGACCTGGGGCAAGAAAATCGTCTTTGTGCTGAACAAGGTCGACATCTTCGAGGACGAGGCGGCTCTGGGGGAAGTCCGCGACTTTATCCTGAAGCATACCGCCGCGCTGCTCGGCGAACAGCCCCAGCTTTTTCCGGTTTCCGCCAAATTGGGCCAGCGCGCGCTCTCCGAGTCGGATCCCGCTGAACGTGCCCGCCTGCGGGGTCTCAGCCGCCTGGACGACCTGGAGCAGTTCATCAGCGCCACCTTGGACGATACGGCACAACTGGAACTCAAATTCAAAAACCCCCTGGGCGTGGCCGCGCACCTGATCGACCAGACCGGGGAGAGCCTGTCCGCGCAATCCGAGGCCTTGAACGAAGACAAGGTGACCGCCGATGCGCTCGAAACGGTCATCACGGAATACGAACGTGAGCTGCACAGCGAACTGCCGCCGCGCCTGGCGGAAGTCGAGAATATCCTGCACCGCCTCGAAGGACGCGGCCTGGACTTCTTCGACAGCACCATGCGCCTGACCAACGTGCAGAACCTGATGCGCGGCGACAAGGTCCGGGCGCAGTTCGAGAAACAGGTCCTGGCGGATGTTCCCCAGCAGATCGAAGAACAGGTCCAGCGCCTGATCGATTGGCTGGTGCAGAAGGATTTGCACGAATGGCAGCAGGTCATGAGCTACCTGCAGCGCCGCCGGGCGCAAAATCTGGACCACCTGGTCGGGGAGGGCTATGGTCCGCGCGAAGCCCGCCGGCGTGAGCTGATCGACTCGGTCGGCAAAAGCGTACAGAGCATTGTGAACAGCTACGACCGCGACAAAGAAGCCAGCGAACTGGCTGCCAGCGTCGAGGCCGCCGTGGCGCAGACTGCCCTATTGGAAGTCGGCGCGGTTGGCCTGGGAACGCTGGTCTCGATCGCCGTGCTTTCCTCGACCATGGATATCACCGGCATCCTGGCTGCCAGCACCCTGGCCATTCTGGGCTTTTTCGTGATCCCATTCAAGCGCAAACAGGCCAAGGACAAATTCAAAGAAAAAATGAGCTCGCTGCGCACCACCCTGCTGGAGGCGCTGACGACTCAATTCAACAACGAGCGCGACAGCGTCATCACGCGCCTGAAAGACGGGATTGCTCCTTACACCCGCTATGTGCGCAGCGAGCGCGAGCGCATCGAAACAGCCGAAACCGGCCTGACCGAATTACGCGCCAGCCTGTCCGCGCTGCGCGCGCGCATCCAGGTGGTATTGGGGAAATAAATTATTTCTGAGGAGTTTGGTGGTATGAAAATCATCGAAAATGTCTACCTCGTCCCGCAGGTGGTCGCCAATCCCTACCTGCTGGTTAACGATGACGGGTTGACCCTGATCGACGCCGGCCTGCCGGGCAGCGAGAAGAAGATCCTGGCTTACGTTGCCAGTCTGGGCAAATCCCCAAGCGACCTCAAGCGCATCATCCTGACCCATTCCGATCTGGACCACGTCGGCGGGCTGGCCGCACTGGTCAAGGCGACGGGTGCGCGCACCTACGCCAGCCAGATCGAGGCCCAAGCCATCGCGGCCGGGAAGCCCTCGCGGAAGATCGATCGGTCCGGATTTTCAATTCGGCGGCTGCTGATGGGATTGTTGCGTCCCTTTTTCAAAACCACGCCTTTCCAGGTGGATGAAGTCCTGGCGGACGGCCAGGTCTTGCCCATCCTGGGCGGATTGCGCGTGGTGGCTACTCCCGGGCACACGCCCGGTCACATTTCCCTGTATGCCCCCGCTGAGCGGGTACTGTTTTGCGGCGACTCAATGGTGACCGACGCCAGCGGCATCCAGGGTTCGCGTCCCACTGTGACCTGGGACGCCGCCCAGGCCAGGGATTCGGTCCGGGCGCAAGCCGGACTTGGCGCGCGCATCGTCTGCTCCGGTCACGGGCCGGCCGTGAAGGACGCAGCCGGCAAATTCCCGGCAGAATAATCCCAACGGAATTCATCCAAACCAATACCTAAAACGGGAATATCCATGCAACACGCTCACGACGAAGCCCGCAAACCGGTCGGGTACCTGGACCTGGTGCGCAAGAACCGCAATTTCCGTTTCCTGTGGACCGGTCAGGTCATCAGCCTGCTGGGGGATTGGTTCGACCTGATCGCCTCAGCGGCGCTGATTTCGCAGTTGACACGTTCCGGCGTAGCAGTTGGGGGCCTGTTCGTGATCCGCATGCTGGCGCCCTTCCTGGTCAGCCCTCTGGCTGGTGTGCTGGCGGACCGCTACAACCGCAAGCGGCTGCTGGTCATTGCTGACATCCTGCGCGGAGTCATCGTGCTGGGCTTCCTGCTGGTGCGCACCCCGGGGCAGGCCTGGCTGCTGTATGTCATCACCGCCTTCCAAATGGGGATCAGCGGGTTTTTCTTCCCGGCCCGCAACGCCATCATTCCAGACATCGTCTCTCGTGCTGAGCTGGGTGCAGCCAATGCCATCAGCACAACCACCTGGTCAGTGATGCTTTCTTTAGGCGCAGCAGTCGGTGGACTGGTGGCGGGTCAGTGGGGCGTCTACCCGGCTTTCATCGTCGACTCGATTTCCTTTTTCTGTTCGGCCTACTTTATCTCTCACGTGCAATACCCTCGTGCGTGGGACCGGCTGGCCGGGATGGCGGGGGCTGAACGCCAGGTCGCGGCAGCCTTCCGCCAGTACGTGGATGGGCTGAAATACCTGCGGGACCACCGGGATATCTTTGCCATCACCCTGCATAAGTCGGCGGTTTCCCTGCTGGCCAGCGGTGCCTTCCAGGTGATCCAGGTCGCGCTGGCCGAACGGGTCTTCGTAATCGGTAAGAGCGGCGGCACCAGCCTGGGCCTGCTGTACGCTGCTGCCGGCATCGGGACCGGCGTTGGGCCGATCCTGGCGCGCGTCTTTACTGGTGATCGCGACCGGCCTTTGCGGCATGCCCTGACCATCTCGTACGCGATCGGAGTGCTCGGTCTGGCCATGACCGCGCCGCTGGCCAGTTTCGCTCTGGTGCTGCTGGGTACCTTCGTCCGTTCGCTGGGCGGCGGGATCAACTGGACCTTTTCGACTCAGCTGCTGCTGGAGTGGGTCCCGGACAAGGTGCGCGGCCGGGTCTTTTCGAGCGAGTTTGCCATGTTCACTTTGTCCAATGCCGTCAGTTCGGCGGTTGGCGGCTGGCTGCTGGATTCCACTAACCTGGGCATCAGCGGCATCGTCTGGTGGATGGCGGCTCTGATGGTGGTTCCGGGACTGCTATGGTTCGCCTGGACCCAGTTTGGAAAAGCCGGTCCCGGCGGGTTGGGCGACGAAAATTTGTCGCCCAGCGGCTGACCGAAGCCTGGCTGGAGCAATGCAACAGGAAACCTTTTTTAGAAACGAGTGTTATTTTGGAAAATAACACTCGTTTCTAATCCAGGAGGGTAACATGACCGGTCCGGACCTGTCGCAAGTGATCGCTGACCTGCAGGACCCACAAGCCAGCAAAAGGCTGGCTGCCGTGCGTGCGTTGGAAGACCAACCCGACCTGGCGCCGGCGCTGCTCAGGACCCTCGAGCAATTGATTCTGCACGATCGCAGCCAGGCAGTCCGCCAGGCAGCGCTGCGGGTAATCGGTTCTCCGGCAGGATTCCAGGCTTATCAGGGCATGGCGCCTTTTGCGGAGCAGGCCCGGAAAATCTTCTTAAAGGAAATTTCCCACTGGGCAGCCGATGGTTTATTGTCTCCATCCCAGGTTGAAATCCTGAATAAACGCTACGCGGTCGCTCCAGCCGAAAGACCCAAAGCAGAGCCGGCCCCGGTTCCCACGCCAGAAAAGCCTGTTCCATCGGGAAAGGTCCCGACCACAACCAAAACTTCCGCGCCGGTTTCGCTCTCGAATATCCTGCTCAACGAGACGACCATCAAAATCGCTCTGTACCTGGGTGCCTTCCTGGTCGTGGCTGCGGCATTCGTGCTGGGCAGTCTGGTCGAAGTCACCCGCCTGCCGATCCTGATCCTGACCATTTTGCTGTTCTTCGGCAGCGCGCTGGGGCTCGTCCGCCGCCTGCCGCTGGCCAGTTTTGTATTGTTCCTGGTGGCCACGTTCATGCTGCCCATCTTTTCGGGGGTGCTCTTCTCTACGCTGCAGGTGGAGCTCCCGTTGTCCCATTTGTTGTGGTGCCTGACTTTACTGTTCATCGGTCTGGTTGCAGCCAGCGGTACTTTTATATATAAATCCCGCTTTTTCAGCATTCTGGCCTTGCTTTCCTTCGACGTCTCGCTGGGTTTTCTAACTGCCTGGATGCATTCGGATTTCCATGTTTTCAGCTTGTTAAGTGGTTTGCTGGCTTTACTGGCTATCCTGGCTTCCTGGTTGCTGCGCCGTTGGCAGGGAAACAGGCTTTTCACGCCCCTGTTCGTCTTGAGCCAGATCCAAATCAACGGGCTTTTGGGAGCTTCATTGTTGGTCGCAATAGCCCAATTAGCGGATCAGTCTATTGAGCCGATTACCTGGCTGGTCATCGCCGGGCTGTGGCTGGTGGCTGTCATCTGCCAGGTGCTCAGCGACTGGATTACTGCCGATCCGCTCGACGAAAAACTAAAATTTCCGCTCTTTCCACTTCTGGCCGTGCTGGCCTTGATCCCAATTCCGTTGTATTTCTCGGGTGTTTTCGTGCCGGTCTTCTGGCAGGTGATGACCGTCGCTTGGGGTTGGGCCTTGGTCCTGACCTTGAGCGGGGAAGGCCTGGCCTGGATTGTTACTGGACGGGCCAAACGTTACAGCTATTTGCTGATCGGAGCGGGAGGGGCGCTTTTCATCATTTCCACATTCGGCTTGTGGGCTGACGGTCGTCCGCTCACGATCGGTCTGCTGGCCGGGACCTGGATACTCTACACGCTGATGAATATCCGCCGAGCGCGCTGGCCCGTCTGGAGTGGCGCTCTGGCTGCTCTCGGGCTGGCCTGGAATGCAAGCTTTTCTTTGACTTCCTTGGCCGACCTAGACCCCCTGGAAATCTGGGTTCCGCTGGCCCTGTCGCTGATCTATTTGGCTGTTTCTTTGGTGTCTCGTTACGTATTCAAAGCCCGCCAGCGGTGGTGGTTGCCGGCGCTGGTTGCTGGGATTATGATCGGTCTGGGGACTCTGTTGCAAGCCCAGGCAGTGGGGTTCGATGCGCCAGCCCAGACAGCGGTGATCTACGCCGCATTTGCCGCTGTCTTCGTCCTGTACGCCCTGCTTGAGCGCCTTCCCCTCCTGCTGTTCGGTACGCTGGCCCTCTCGGGGGTCAGTCTGAATTTTGGTTTGGAGGCGCTGGGGATCAGCGAAAAACTGCCAGCTTTCCTGGTCCTGACTGGCCTATGGTACCTGGTCGCCGGCCTCACTTTCCGGGATCGCGATCGTCCCAGGAGCTGGTCGCGGATTCTCGGACTGGGTGGCCTGGTGCTGCAGCACGTCGCCCTGATCTGGATCAGTTCCTCAGGCGACGGCAGCCTGGCCTTTGGGGCTTACGCCTTTTTCGCGCTGGTATTTGCCCTGCTGGTGGATCGGCCGGTTATGATCTATCTGGCGACCCTGGTAGGCTTGCCGGCGGCCTTGGGCTTTGGCCTGCTGCACCTGGACTGGAGCCATTGGGTCCTGTATTTCGTCGGTTTGACCGGCATTTACTACGCCCTGAACATTTTGCTGCGCCGCTCCGAGCGTACCCAGGCCTGGGCTGCGCCGCTGCTGTGGAGCGCTGTGATCCTGCAGCATTTGACCCTGCTGACCGGTTGGACCGCCGGGGACGGCAGCCTGGCCTTCCTGGCTTACGCCTTCTTCGCCTGGGTTTACTCGGTCTTGCGCCATCGCCCCGCTTTTGGTTACGGCGCTTTGATCGCGTTGCCGGTCTCGCTCGGGTTGGCCCTCTATTACTTCGAGCTCGATTTCTGGGTGCTGCCCTACATCGGACTGGCGCTGGCCTATTACCTGCCCGGCCTGCTGTTGGTCTTATCTAAACGCGACACGCCATGGGGCGGCATGCTCAATCAAAGCGGACTGGTGCTGGCTTTGGCGGTCTCGCTGACCGTCCCCTTCGAGGGCAAGATTATTTCAGTGATTGGGATCGCCATTGCTGCCTTCCTGTTCACCTTTGAAGCCTTCCGGCGCAAAAACGTTTGGCTGGGTTTTCCGGCCAATCTGCTGTACTTCCTGGCTTACGCCCTGGCGCTGTATAAACTCGATGTGAGCGAGCCGCAGTTCTTCACGATTTTCGCCGCACTGTTGGGCATTATCATGCACTACCTGCTGTTACGCCGTGAGCACAACACTGCCGCCCTGATCACCGGGATCCTGGTGCAGTTGATCCTGCTCAGCACTACCCTGGCCCAAATGATCGCTACCGACCGGTTGGTGTTTTTCTTTGTGCTGTTCTTCCAGTCGCTGGTGATCTTGGTTTACGGGTTGGTCATCCGCTCGCGCAGTTTTGTGATCGGTCCAATCATTTTTGTTGTGTTGGGCGTGATCAGCGCAGCCTTTTCGGTCTTGTCGGGACTGCCCATCGTTCTGTTGACCGGCTGTACCGGGATCACCCTGCTTGTATTGGGTGTTCTGGCCTTGATCCTGCGCGAACGTCTGGTAGCGGCCTTACAACGACTCGGCAACTGGAATCCTTGATTCAGGAACGATAATCACGACAATCTGCTACAATACAAGCGCAGTTATCCACCCGGCTTAGGAGAATACCAAATGAGTAAAGACGACGATCTGCGCGAAATGCTCGACCAGACTGCCAAGGAAATTTCGGAGGCGCAGAGCAATCCGCGCACCTGGCTTTCGTGGCTGGTCTACCTGCTGGGGCAACTGGAAGAGCAGTCTACTAATTCCAGCACAGCCAACCGTGAATCCTTCATGGAGATGCTGGCCGCCCTGCAGGATGCGATCAGGAACCGCGAGCGCACCGGCGGCTGGAACTAGGCCCGTTTTCAAAACGTTCAAATTTTGAGAATAATCCACGGGTTTGAGTAGGGGAGAACTGCATCAGGGCACATTAGAATATCTTGATTCTTCTACTTGTGCTTAATCTGGAGTCGTGAACAGGAAGGACGGCAGCCGGCCGGCTGCCGTCCTTCACTAAAATCGAGGACCCCGTGCGATAACGAAATCCGGGCTGGTAAATTTAATGAGGAAGGAATGAAAGTCCCTCGACCATTTGGGTCGAGGGACTTTTTGTTTATAGTTTCGATCTTAGCTACCATGCAGCGCGCGCGCAAAATCGGAGCCGCTCGGTTCCTGGAAGACGCGCAGGTCGAAAAACCTTGCCGTTGCCAGTAAGTGATCGAAGATCTCGGCCTGGATGCGCTCGTATTCGAGCCAGGCTGTGGTCTTGGTGAAGACGTAGATTTCGATCGGCAATCCGGTCGGGCTGGGATCCAACTCGCGTACCAGGAAGTCCAGGCCATCGGTGTGGATTCCGGGGTGGTTTCTCAGATAGGCTTCCAGGTAGGCGCGAAAGACTTCGACATTGGTGACCTGTGGGCCATCCAGGGGCGAATCCATCCGGCTGTCGCTCCCGTGCTGATAGTGCTCAATACTTTTGCGGCGCTCGGTAATGTAATCTGTCGTCAAGTCGATTTTTTGGTAGCGGGATAGCATTTTAGAATCGCAGAATTTGATGCTGGTCTGGTCGATATGGATGGCGCGCTTGATGCGCCGACCGCCGCTTTCCTGCATGCCGCGCCAGTTCTTGTAAGCCACGTCGACCATCTTGTAGGTGGGAATGACAGAGATCGTCTTGTCCCAATTCTGGATTTTGACGTTGTACAGGCTGATGTTGAGCACGTCGCCGTCAGCGTCGTATTCCGGCACTTCTACCCAGTCGCCTTCCTTGATCAGGTCGTTGGTCGTGATCTGGACGCTGGCAATGACTGACAGGATCGTATCATGGAAGACGAACAGCAGCACCGCGGTCAGCGCCCCCAGGCTGCCCAGCAGCAGCAGCGGGGATTCTCCGGTGATCAGCGATACGCTCAGGATCACGCCAACCATCAGGACCAGGATCTTGACGATGTCCAGGTAGCCCTGAATGCTGACGCCCCGAAAGCTGGTGCTGCTCTCGTAAATTTGGTTGAGCGCGTCGAGCAAACCATTGAGTGTCAGCGCTGAGATCCACAAGATGAAGAATAGTGCAATTTGCTGGACCACATCCTGGTAAGCGGGAGCCAGGTAAGCAAAGGAGTAAAGGACGATGAAGGGTGCCAGCCAGGCAGCCCGATAAGGGCGAATGCCGGCGGTGATGATGTCATCGGATTTGTTCTTGGTGTGCCGGGCCAGCGAGGTCAGACCCCGCCCAAAGATCAAGCGCGCCAGCAGGTAGACCATCACGATTAGCAGTATGGCCCCGCCCAGGGCGGGGTAGGGGTTTTGGGCGATCCAGTTTTGGATGGTTGTCACGTCCATGTTTATCTCGCTGTCAAGTAAAAGGGATATATGTACTCAATTTTATCAGAAAAATTGATATTGGAAATAAGAAAAATGCCCGACGGAAGTCCTGACGGGCATAGATTGAAACACGCTGATTTATTCTACCGTGACGCTTTTCGCCAGATTACGCGGCTGGTCTACGTCCAGTCCACGCAGGGCAGCGATATGATACGCCAACAGCTGCAGCGGCAGAACTGTGATGACCGGGGAGAGCATCCAGGGCGTGTCCGGTACCCATAATACCATGTCGGCCATACTTTCGACGAGTTCGTCACCATCGCTGGCCAAGGCCACGACCAGGCCGCCGCGCGCTTTGGCTTGCTGGATCTGGCTGATCATCTTTTCGTGCCAGGGGTCTTTGGGCACCAGGCAGACGACCGGCATGTTTTCATCGATCAGGGCGATTGGGCCATGCTTCATCTCGCCAGCCGGATATCCTTCGGCGTGGATGTAGGAGATTTCCTTGAGTTTCAAGGCACCTTCGTAGGCGATCGGCATATTGATGCCGCGTCCGAGGTACAGGCAGCCTTGAATATCCTTCAAGGCCTGGGCAACCTTCTCGACCTCCGGCTCCCGTTCCAGCGTCCGACCGGCCAGGTCCGGTATCAGGCGCAAATCAGCGACCAGTGTGCGGCGGGTTTTCTCGTCGAGCACGCCACGCAGATCGGCCAACAAGATGGCCAGCATGTACTGATCCACCAAGGGGGCGGTGAAAGCTTTCGTCGAAGCCACACCGATTTCGGGTCCGGTTTGCATCGAGATGTACCCGTCCGCGATGCGCATAGCCTGTGAGCCGATGGCATTGACGATGCTCCATAAGGTTGCACCTTTGTGGCGGCCCTCTTCCATGGCAGCTAGCGTATCGGCAGTTTCGCCGGATTGACTGATGGCCAACACGACGGTGTTTTCGTCCACAATCGGGTCACTGTAACGGAATTCGGATCCGATGACGACTTCGGTGGGAATGCGGGCGATCTTTTCGATTAAAAATTTACCGACCATGCCGGCGTAAGCAGCTGTGCCACAGGCGGTGATGTAGATCTTCTGGATACGTTGGGCCAGGTCCGGGGTCAGGTTGAGTTCGGGCAGGCGGATGCGCCCGTTCTCGAAATCAACCCGGCCGGCCAGGGTATCGGTCAGCGAACGTACCTGTTCGTGGATTTCTTTCTGCATGAAGTGACGGTATGCGCCTTTTTCGGCCGCGACCGGGTCAAAGGCAATCGTCTGCGGCTGGGCTTGGACTGGTTGTCCGTCCAGGGTCTCGATTCTGGCTCCACCTTCGGTAATGACTGCCATCTGGTGCGATTCAAGGAAGACGACCTGGCGTGTATGTTCGAGGATGGCCGGGATGTCTGAGGCAGCGAACATCTCGTTTTCGCCAAATCCGATCACTATGCCACCTGCGTTGCCGATGCGAGCTGTGACGATTTTATCCGGCTCTCTGGACGACATCAGCACGACCACATTGGCGCCCTCGATGCGTTGAAAGGTCTGGCGGGCTGCCTCGACCAAATCCAATCCGCTGGCTTGGAAATGTTCGACCAGGTGGACGATCGTTTCTGTATCTGTCTCCGAGTTGAAAGTGACGCCCTCGGCCGAGAGCTCGTCGCGCAGTTCCAGAAAATTTTCGACGATACCATTGTGGACCACGACCACTTCACCGGTGGCGCCGAGATGGGGATGGGCGTTGCGGGCATTCGGGGCGCCATGCGTCGCCCAACGGGTATGCCCGATCCCGAGCGTGCCGCTGAGAGGGGATTGAGCCACTAACTCAATCAGACGGGCGAGTTTTCCTGCATCTCGCCGGACCTCGATCTTACCGTCCTGCAGGACGGCAATCCCGGCTAAGTCATAGCCACGGTATTCAAGACGTTTGAGACCATTGAGGATGATCGGCGTGGCATCTTGCGCGCCGATGTATCCAACGATTCCGCACATAAGGGAGTTCCCTCCGAATTTAGAATTATCGAGCACAGAAAACTACCGCAGGAAATGCGGAATTATCTGCACCAATTTTGGGCCACTACCTGCATTTTTGTCTACGCGGTTACCCGCGGGCTTTGTTGCAGATTTCGAATTTGGAGGGAAAGATGTTCGGGAGGTGGTGCTCCCGGAGGGCTTCCGCTGATCCTTCGATTTTCTCCCGGCCAAGCCGGGATTAGCCCCAGCTCGCACTGGGGTACCCTCATCCTCGTCATCCCACGCCGGGTACATTCCCGCCGCGGGAGCATGCGCTGTCTCTCCCAAAAAAGAATTTGCTGCACCTCCTGCGCAATAGAATGCTGGGATTATACTGTAAAAACCGGCTGCCTAGTAACTTAGGCAGCCGGTTTTTGCTTAGGTAAACCCCTTTGTTTGACTAGACTAGCATTCGAAGCAGGCAGTCTTCGTCGGGGACGGTGTCGGTGTGTGAGTGTTTGGCGGCGTTGCTGACGGTGTCCAGGTCGGTGGGTGCGTCGGTGTCTTGGACGGTGTCAGGGTCTTGGTTGGCGTCTTGGACGGCGTCGGTGTGTTGGTATTGGTTGGGGTGTTAGACGGCGTTGGGGTCTTGGACGGCGTTGGGGTCTTGGACGGCGTCGGGGTTCTGGACGGCGTATAGGTCGGCAGCGGGGTATTGCTTGGCGTTGGGGTTGGGACGAAGAGATTACCCGTTACCACACAGCCTCCGAGGGTCAGCTGGACGCTGAAGTTGCCGTAGATCGGGTCGGCGTTATTGAAATCGACGTACCATCTATAGTTGGCGCCGCCCGGGAAGCTGCAGCCGCCTCCCGAACAGGTGGACGAGGACGGCGAGTTATAATCGTTCGTGCCATCGTACGTGTAGCCGTTCCAGTTCCAGGCATTCAAATATTGGGTCGGGGTGGTGAGCGACCAGGAAACGGACGAAGAAGTCAGCGGCATATCGATCGGGTTGTCATTCCTGACCCTGGCGTAAAGTTTATCCCCGGAAGTGTATATGGAATACAAACTGAGCAAGGTGCAATCCGGCGTGGGGGTGAGGGTTGGGGTCGGCGTCTTGGACGGTGTCAGTGTAATCGTCGGGGTCGGGGTTGGCGGATTGTTGATATTGAAGGTCTTGGTGGCGATGGCTGTAGACGAGCATGAGCCGTAGCTGATCGCCTCGGCTTGCAGGGTGTAGGTGCCATTGATCAGGGCATCCCATTCTGAAGTGGGCATCAACGAGCAGGGATGGTCCCCGCCGAAGCCGCAATAAGCGACAAGGCTTTCGCTTTGATAATGGATCTGATTCCCATTTGGATCGAAAAGTGTGAAGTGAACCTGAAAGATCCCATCGCCGTTGTTTGTGCCGATATTTGGATCATAGGCTACTGCCTCAAAATCCGTCTGACTCCGGTCGGTAATTTCAACCCCATCCGTTCCCGGACTGACGATATCTACAAATAGCGGTGCGCAGGTGGCTGTCGGTGAGGGCAGGGGAGTTGCCGTGAAGGTGCTGGTAGGCAAAGGTGTATTGGTTGGAACGGTCGGAACGGCGAAAGTCGGCTGGATATTGATCAGGCGCGACACGCGGAACTGTTCCACGATGCCTTCGCGGTAAGCGGCCAGGTGAACAACCGGACCCAGGCCTTTCAACAAAGGAATAATGTAGGCAAAGTTATAGTCGACCGAAACCACCACGCGCTGTCCGGGAGCTCCCGGATCTTCCTCGGGTGTGCAGTCGCTGTAGCGCGGTCCGCCCATTTCTGGCAGAACGAATATTTCTCCCGGTTTGTTGGAGCAGATCGTGATCTTGTAATAATACTCATCGGATTGCGCGACACTCTCGCTGTATGGGAAGCCAATCGTCAGCCTGCGGACTTCATCCTTGATGGATGGTATGCGGGCTTTATCGATTTCATCAGCTTTTCCATCGCCAGCGCAGGCTTCCGTTCCAGCATCCGGGCCATCGACACAATATGCCGGATTGTATTCTCCGGTCGTGGCATAACGTACTCCTACGCGGGCCACATTTTCGACGACGATCCAGGAGTAAAACAAGCGTGAAAATTCGATGATGCCGAACATGAGAAAGAGCAGAATTGGCAGTACCAATGCAAATTCCACCATACTCTGGGCACGGGCTCGACTTTTCGTCCGATCACGTTGGTTAGAAATTTTTATGTTCATGATCTTTTCCAATCGTTATGGCTAGTGAGTGAGGCGCGTGGCGATGTTTTCGGCAATATCTCTGAAGATCGCGCGCAGTTGAGCGGTGGATGGTGCATAGTAATATTGGCCGTGGTTGGCAGTAGGCCCGCCGGAATCCAGGGCTGCGTATTGCAGGAGTTTCTCGGCAGCGTCCGCATCGCCAACCGGTGCGTGCTGCACCAAGTCGCCCAAACCGATCGCAAACAGCACAGCTCCCTGTCCGGTATCCGGGCTGGTCACAAAATCTGCCATATCGCGGGCATAATCTTCTGCATCGAAGTTTATGTCGCCGTTGGCATGGCGTGTGGCGGCCGAGGCGTCGCGGCAAAACGGTTGAACCCAATCGGCGGACGGACAATATCCGTATGGGAAGCTTGGAGGATCCGCATTGGTCGCATTGGCAGGGCCACCGGCCAGGAGGATGACAACCCATAAGGAGTCTTCACGTACAGGGGTGGCGGCAGCAAATTCGTTGCCCGCCATGCCCAGGCCTCCGCCGATATTGCTGGAACCGCAGGAGGACGGATCACCCGTATTGCGGTACAGCGGACATTCAAGTCCCAGGTAGGTTCCGCCGCCATCATAGTTTAGGCACGATCCCGCAAGAGTGTCACAGGCAGGCGGTTGGTAGACTGTCAAAGCGTCGATCGCATTGAGGGTAGCGGTCTCATCTGCCAGCAAAGTTTGTTTCTCGTGTGCGTTTCGATCAAAGGTGATGACCGCCACCCGGTCGTAAGGGAAGTACAACCGCTGCACGAATTCTTTGGCCACATCCTTGACCTGTTCGAATGGCTGGCAGGTATGTGCCGGGTTGCAAACGCTCGGATCGGTCGGGTTGGGCGTTGGGCTAGTGCTTTCAAAGGCCATCGAACCGGACGAGTCGATCACCAGTACTACATCAACCGAGGCTGCTTCACTGACGGCCGACGTGGTAATGATGGTATTCCGGATCCCGATTACAGGTAAAAAGCCAAAGTCGACTTGCTTGGAGGCTCGGATGCGAACCAGCTTGCGAGGCGGCGTGGAGCACATGGTGGCGTCTGTATCGCAGGTGTCGACCTGGATGTTGACGGCTGCGATTTCATTGAGCCGGATGAATTCATTTGCCGAATCGCTCAATTGCGAGATCGTATATCCTTCGCGGTATTGAAGCGAAGCAGCCAGGGCAGCGGCGTCGGTGGCGCGTTTGAGTTTGGCATAGTCGATAAAAAGCACCCCACCATCGATCATCAAACCGATCATCGCCAGGATGCCAATCAACCCGACGACGATGATAATGATCGCCTGGCCACTTTCAGAACGTGTGAAAAATTTTTTCAACATATTTTCTCTTTTCGCTTATGGCACAGGCGTTGGCGTTGGTTCGGCCGCAGAAAGCGGCATGATCGTATAAGCGTAGATCGTCACCGGGTCGGGAACAAACACAGTAAGCCAGGGGAGTCCTAATATTTGATGATAGTGATAGTAGATTTCGACCAATAGGATACCCGAATTGGGCGCACTGCCGACCAGACGACTTTGGATGTCAGCAGTGGTAAATTTTGAGGGTTCGTTATTGAACCAGTGATATTCCCCTCCGGTCGAGACGGGAAAGCGTATTACATTTGTCCCATATCCATTGCTGGTTACGCTGAAGACCGAAATGATAACGTCGTCGCTGCTGGAGTCCAGCGAAATCCTTCTCGAAGTATCTTCAGTCGTTTTCGGCTCAAGATTGGTGATGACCATCTCGGCTGCGCCTTGATAAAAGTCCATATTGTCGGTGAAGTCAGTGTTGTAGGGGTCAAGATTGCTAAAGAATCTGGCAGACTCTCGGGTAGCGTCGACGACTGACAGATAATAATTAAGCATGAAGCCAAATTCCACCAAGCCTGAAAAAATCATGATCAGAAGCGGAAAAGCTATTGCGACTTCGACCAGGCTTTGAGCCTTGGAATGATTTTTCCGTTTGTGCGAAACTGCTTTTCGTTGTGTGATTTTCATCCAAATATTTTTCATTTTTTTCACTCTTGTTTGTACGCTTATACACAAATTGTTATTATAGCTGATTTGATGTCAATCCTGCTTTAGTACTGTTGTACTATTGCTAGCGATAAAGCAACAATATCGTTCCTAAAATAAGAAATGGTGCATAAGGGATGGCTGTGAAAGCCTGATATTTTTTAAATAATAACATCCCGACAATCAATATCAAACTGGCAAGGCCTCCAATTAGTATGGATGCGAGCAGTCCGATCCAAATCAATGGCCAACCCAGTAGTAACCCAAGAATCCCACCAAGATTGACATCACCGAATCCGAGAGCTTCTTCCTCGATCGGCTCTCCGCGTCTACGCGACAGATAGCGGGTAAACAGAATACCTAGATAGTATAATGCATACATTATCCCAAAACCAGCCAATCCACCAATCAAAGTTGGGATGAGGCCGTGCAGGAGAATTCCAAAGCCAAAGCCCAGGAAAGCACCAAATAAACTGGTCGGATGCAGAATTAGACGGTGTTCCAGGTCGATCACCAATATAGTGAAAAAATAAACCAAAAGGATAAGGCCAAGCCAGTAACCAAGTATTCTCGGAGGGAAGAACCAGATATAAATCGCGGCACCTAAAACCAGCGCCTGTACAAACCAAGTACGCAGGCTCCTGCGATGTCCGTCCTGGCAGGGCTTTAGAAGCAGATAGTCGCTCCACTGAAATTTTTTACCGCAATTATGGCAGGTCGGTTGGCTGAATTGACGTGTCAGGGGCAGTACATCTGACAAGTAATTTACAAGAAGGCCCGCCAACCATCCGATTATCAGCGGAATAAGAATTAAGACATTCATCATATTACTTATTATATTCAATTGCAACACAATTAAGAGCACATGTAAGTATATTGTAAAGTGCTAGAAAAAGCTTCTTGCGGCATTTTATAATAAATCGTACTGGAGAAACCTATGGAAAAATTAATCATCGATGGAAAAGTACCTTTGCGGGGAGAAATTACACCTTCCGGAAATAAAAATGCGACCCTGCCATTGTTGGCAGCTTGCTTGCTGACGGATGAACCGGTTGTTTTACATAATGTGCCCAAGATTTGTGATGTGCGCGACATGCGCCGTTTGATTGAAAGCCTGGGGGTGGAATTTAAAGATCTCGATCATGATACTTGGCAGATCCAAGCCGGGACTGTCCGGCCTGCGGATTTGGATCCAGACCTGTGTCGACGAATCCGAGCCTCCATCCTCTTGGCCGGGCCAATGACTGCGCGCTTTGGGGAACTTAATCTTCCGCCTCCGGGTGGTGATGTAATTGGTCGTCGTCGCGTGGATACGCACATCTTGGCTTTGAGAGCTTTGGGAGCCGAGGTGGAGTATGACCGGGCTCGGGGAATGTTCGATTTCCGAGCCAAGAGCTTGAAGGGGGCAAATATCCTGCTCGATGAAGCCAGTGTGACTGCAACTGAAAATACAATCATGGCGGCGGTTTTGGCCGAAGGAGCTACCGTTCTACGTAATTCAGCTTCCGAGCCGCATGTGCAGGAACTCTGCCGTATGTTGAACGCATTCGGAGCAAGAATTGAAGGAATTGGTTCGAACATCCTGCATATCGAGGGCGTGGAGCGATTACATGGTGGAGAATTTACGGTCGGCCCAGATTACCTTGAGGTAATGAGTTTTGTCGGTGCTGCGGTGGTTACCGGGGGTAACGTACGTATCAATAAAGCCGGGCCGCAGTATCTGGATATGATCCGCATCGTGATGAATTGGATGGGGGTCGATTGGCAGACAGAAGGAGACGACATTATTGTCCCGGCTGGTCAGCGTTTGGAGATCGAACCTGACCTCGGGTATGCTATCCCGGAGATCAAGGTCAATGTCTGGCCAGCTTTCCCGACTGATTTGATGAGCATTGCAATCGTTGTCGCTACACAGGCCAAGGGGAGCATTCTTTTCCATGATTGGATGTACCCGAGCCGCATGTACTTTACCGATAAATTGGTGGGTATGGGAGCCCAGATCGTGTTGTGTGACCCTCATCGCTGCATCGTTCAGGGACCGTCGGATCTTTATGCCGAAAAAATGGAGAGTCCTGATATTCGCGCTGGAATGTCTTTGGTCTTGGCAGCTCTAGCGGCTGAAGGAAAATCCATTATTCGTAATGTCAGTCAAATTGACCGAGGTTATGAAAATGTGGACGGGAAGCTTCGTGCGTTGGGGGCCAGGATTGAACGTGTAAGAGAACAATAAAAAATGCCCCGCTCGAAAGCGGGGCATTCAATCAGAGAAACCATTATGGACCGGTTATGACAACCTTATTGAGATAGACCTTGAGGGTTGTCTTATCGGGTCCAGAAATCTTAAATGATCCCGAAAACGACCGTTTTTTACCGACATATACCAGGTAAGAATAGCTTCCAAGTGAGGCCTGGATATTCATTGAAGACTTGAAGGTGTATTCATAATAGATTGGATAGCCTTGCGGGTCGATGCAATTGAGAATCACCTGCACTTCTTCGCCGCTGTTATTTTCAAAGCGCAATAAGCCGTAATTAAACTTTAAATTCGGATTCGGGGCTACCTGTCCTGATGATGGTGCAGGGGTTAAGGTTGCGGTTGGCGTTTCTGTGGGGGGGATCGCCGTCTGTGTTGCGGTTGGGGATGGTGTGGGAGTATTGGTCGGCAATGACGTATTAGTCGGCATAGCTGTCAGCGTTTCGGCAGCAGCGGTACGTGCCATTACATATGCCGTGAGATAGGCTTCGGTTGGGTTGACCGTAGGGGGGGCTTTCGGTCCGCAGGCCGTCAGCGCCATAATTAAGCCGAGCAATGAAACCAGGAGATGTTTCATACTGGTAAAAATCCTCCGAAATTATTCAGCCTGGCCAGCTACTTCCATAAATTGGGTAATAACATCTCGCAACATGCGCTCGGGCAATGCGCCAACCTGGCGATGGACGACTTTGCCCCCAGAGACAAATAACATAGTTGGGATCCCTTGGACTCCATACTTGCCGGCCCATTCTGGATTTTCGTCCGTATTGACTTTTGCGACGACCAGCTTGCCAGCATTTTCCTTGGCTAATTTTTCAAGGATCGGGGCAACCATTTTGCAGGGACCACACCAGGGGGCCCAGAAGTCCACAATCACCGGCAGTGAATTCTTAAGTACGGTCTTCTCAAAGGCAGAATCAGTTACATGAATGGGTTCTTCGAACATGGCATTATCCTTTCAACAAAAAAAGTTACTTCGCTGCTTCACCCGGCTTGAGGATTTGATAACTTGATTTGATCTTTGCAGTAGCTCCAAGCATAACACCCACAGAACAGTATTTCTCTTCCGAGAGTTGAATTGCTTGCTCTACGTCTTTAGGTTTGAGGTCGTTCCCCCATAACAGGTATTCAACATTGATCTCATTATAAACCATCGGATGCGTTTCGGCACGAACTCCATTTGTCTTTACAGCGAAGTTAATTAGTTCGACCCGTTTCTTATTAAGGATGGATACGATATCCATCCCTGTGCATCCAGCCATTGCGGCCAAAACCAATTCCATGGGTCCGATGCCGGGTTTTCCTTCGCTCGACCCAATCTGGACTTGACCACCATTTTGGTTCCTGCCGACGAAGCTCATATCCCCTTTCCATTCGACAGTGATGTTTTTAAACTCTGCCATGTTGTCCTCCAAACCGGCGGAGAGTATATCATAAAACGCCCTGTGATATAATTATCAGGTTATGGCGGACGTTTTCTCCCGCTGGAAAGCTGGATTATCGAAGACCAGCAAGGTGGCTTTTGGGCGCCTGGCCGGTCTTTTTGGTGTTACAGAGATCACGGAGGATACCTGGGATGATCTGGAAGCATTGTTAATTCAAGCCGATGTGGGCGTGGAAACGACACTTGCGATCATCACATCGCTTAAGGATTCCGTCCGTTCCCAGGGCTTAACCCAGGCTGCTGACCTCATGGATTTACTGCGAGTTGAACTTCGCTCGCGGCTTGATACACCAACCTATTTAGATTTGACAACCCGACCGGCAGTCATCTTACTGGTTGGAGTCAATGGTTCGGGTAAGACAACAACTGCCGCCAAACTGGGACAGCGCTTCGCGTCCCAGGGCAGGAGTGTCTTGTTTGGCGCGGCGGACACTTTCCGGGCAGCAGCGGTGGACCAACTTCAAGTTTGGGGGGACCGGTTAGGCATCCCGGTTGTGTCGGGGCAGCCAGAAAGCGACCCTGGTGCAGTGGCCTATAATACCGTCCAATCCGGTATTTCCCGCCAGATCGACATTATCCTGATCGATACGGCCGGACGCCTGCACACCCGTTATAATTTGATGGAAGAACTCAAGAAGGTGTATCGCGTAGTAGGTAAGGCTATGTCTGGAGCGCCGCAAGCCGTTTGGCTGGTGCTGGACGCCACGACCGGCCAAAACGCATTGCATCAGGCCAGAGCTTTTAAGGATGCCGTGGCGGTGACGGGTGTAGTCCTGGCTAAGTTAGATTTGTCGGGTCGTGGTGGGATGGCGTTTGCTATTCAGCGTGAGCTTGGCTTGCCGATTTTATATGCGGGCTTGGGTGAGAACCCGGATGATCTGCAACCCTTTGATCCGGATGCATTCATCGAAGGAATATTATCCGTTTCCTAGTGGAGGAACAATGCAAGATTTGGTTGAGCGACTACAAGCTGCGGGGGAGCTTATCCAACAACTCCTGGTGCGTCTTTGACTTGGTGACCAAGGAAAACCAACTCTCTGAATTAGAACAAGAAATTACTGCGCCGGATCTGTGGGATGATCCCCAAAGCGCACAGAAGATAATGAAAAAAACGACACGCCTGAGGGACGAAGTGCAGTCCTGGCGCGCTTTTGAGCGTCGGATAAACGATGCGCTTGAATTGACTCAGATGGATGATCAGAGCCTGCGAACCGATTTGGAAATGGAAGTTGATGCGATCGAAAAAGAGTTGGAAAAGCGCTCTTTTACGGCTATGCTTTCTGGGCGTTACGATGCGGACGATGCCATATTGGCAATTCATGCCGGAGCCGGTGGAACGGACTCCCAAGACTGGGCAGCCATGCTTGAACGCATGTACTTGCGTTGGGCCGAGAACAATGACTATGAAACTGAAATTCTCGACATGACGGAAGGCGAGGAAGCTGGAATTAAGAGTGTGACGATTTCTGTCAGTGGTCGCTATGCGTATGGTTATCTGAGGTCAGAAAAAGGTGTCCATCGGCTTGTAAGAACTCTCGCCCTTTGATTCCGCCCACCGCAGACATACCTCGTTCGCTTTGTTGGAGGTTCTGCCTCAAATTGCTTTGGACGATCCGGATGTCGAGGTTGATCCGAATGATTTAAAAATCGACGTGTATCGCTCCTCAGGCGCAGGCGGTCAGAACGTACAGAAAAACGCGACTGCAATCCGCATCACACACATCCCAACCGGAATTGTTGTGACCTGTCAGAACGAGCGCTCACAAATGCAGAATCGCGAGAACGCGATGCGGGTCTTACGTGCCCGTCTTCTCGAGATCAAGCAAGCGGAAAAAGACGAAGAAGTAGCAGTGCTGCGTGGTGAGTACACCAAGGCTGAATGGGGCAGCCAAATCCGCTCGTATGTGCTGCACCCCTATCAAATGGTTAAGGATCATCGAACCGGATACGAAACCGGAAATTCACAGGCTGTTTTGGATGGAGATCTGGATGGTTTTATGGAAAGTTATCTCCGCCAGCCTAAATAAATACAGTACTTCATATTTAATTAGACAGAGAAAAAAACCTCGAAAATGAACTGACTGCTCCCCTAAATCGGGACATGAAGAGAAAGCACCCCCTGTGAAAAAATAAGAGCAGGAGGTGCTTTTACTATGTCAGGCGGGAAAGGGATGAAATATTATCCAGAAGTGAAAGCCTTGTGTAGATTCTTCAATATTTCGCGAGCCGCATACGATGAGTGGGTCAAACGCGCTAATAAGCCAGATAAAGATACAGAGCGTGTGGAGTTGGTTCGGGAGGCTTATGAGAAGTCACGCAAAACGTATGGCTATCGGCGGATCACCTTGGGGATCCAGCAAAATAAGGGCATTGCTATCAACCACAAAGCGATTCTACGCCTGATGAACAATATGAAAGGATACAATTGAAAACAAGACAGACACCTTATCAAACCAGGTGCCCGTCTATGTAAATCACTTCGGGGTCTTTCTTTTTGTGTCTTGTCTACTGGGAGCAGTTCAAAATCGAGGGGTTTTTCTTAGGAACCAGTTGGTATGCGATGCTCAAGCGTTCGATTGAGAATGTCTTCCTGCTCTTGTTTATCGGATGCCTTGTTGTGTTTATCTTTGTGTACTTTATCTTTGGCTTCCGCACGAGCTAGCGCTTCTCGCCAGGCGATTTCCATGGCGGTCAATTCTGGTTGTTTATCAACCGCTTCTGCCGGCATCGATTCTTTTTGCGAGCTACCTTTTCCGCGACCTTTCTTTTCAACTTTAGCTGGGGTAAATTCGGGAACCTCAGCCTGAAGGGCCTTCATGCTTAGTCGGATTTGTTTTTTGCGTCGATTAACTTCTAGTACGACCGCTTCCACTTCGTCGCCTTCGTGCACGACTTCGGTTGGCGTTTTGATGTATCCGTGGGCCATCTCACTTATGTGGATGAGACCCGGACGTTCAGCGCCGATATCTACAAAAGCACCATAGGACTCAAGTCGAACCACCTTGCCTTTTACAACCGCCTCGGGCTTGATCTCGTTCCACTCTAGCGCTAATGGCTCGATCAAAGTTAATTCAACCCGATCTTTCTTGATTCGGCGAACCCATGCTTCAACGTCTTGCCCCACCTGTACAACATCTTCTACCCGGTTGACGGGATCCTTTTGAAGCTGTGAAATATGAATTACCCCAGGTAAATCCTGTCCCAAATCCACAATTGCTCCCGCCAAAGTTGTTTTCACTACCTTGCCAGATATTTTTTCTTTTGGTTGTATCGCGCTAATTGACGCGGTATCTGTTTTTGAAGCCATAACCAACTCTCCTAAATCTTCGAAATTATGCCGAACGTCGATTATAACCGTTAGGTATCAAGGAGTCAACTTGTACTTTTCAGTAGACATTATTTTAGAAAATTGCTAGCCAGTGACTCCTGTGCTATACTCACAATAGCTCATTAGAATGGGATAGGGATGGAACAAATTAAACTCCTTGTAGTCGATGATCATCCTTTATTTCGGCAGGGTGTGGTGGATGCACTTGCCCTGGAGCCGGATATGAAAGTATTGGGTCAGGCAGCAAGCGGAACCGAGGCTTTGGATATGATTCGGTCGCTCAAACCAGATGTAGCTATCCTAGATGTGAATTTGCCCGATATGAACGGTCAACAGGTTACTCATCAGATCGTTCAGGAGAAATTACCCAGTCGCATTTTATTGTTGACTGGTTATGATGATGTTGAGCAGGCGATTCACGCAGCTTTGGCAGGAGCTGCCGCTTATTGCGCTAAAGACTTGGAGCCAAAGCGCTTGCCAGAAATAATCAGGGCTGTCGCCAGTGGGAAATTTGTGATCGGCGAGCGCGTGTTTAATCGTCGTGAGCTCGAGCACTGGATTGACGATCAAATGGATGGAGCCCGTCGTTCTTATAGTGAACCTGGAAGTCCGTTTCATCCGTTATCAGATCGCGAAATGGAAGTATTATCATGCGTTGTTCGCGGAATGAGCAACAAGGAAATTGCCTCACTTTTGGGGATTAGCCATCAAACGGTTAAAAATCACGTGACATCAATATTGCGAAAATTTAGCGTGGAGGACCGTACACAGGCTGTTGTGTATGCGCTCAAGCGTGGTTGGGTTAAGCTCAATGACACAGACTCGAAATCTGAGGAGTAAGCATCATGGTATTGTCACAATCTGAAAAAGAAAATGAACCCCTGGAAAAATCGGGTTTGAACGTACAGGCTGAAATGGAAGAAACCACGCGGGCCTTGCGGGAAGTTACTTTGATGGTAGAACAAAGTCAAGGCGAGGTTGGAAAGCTCACACAACGAAATACCGCTATCACTGCCCATTTGCAGCAAATCCAGAACCAGTTTGATAAATTGCCAGCGGACGAAATTCGAATGGCGTACGATTCTGCTCTGGATGCCCAACAACGTCTCTTTGTCATGCGTGGGCAGTTAGAAAAACTACAAAATGACCAAGGCCATCTAACGCGTTATAAAGAGCTGCTTGGACAATTTTCACAAGCTGCGCAGCCATCTTCTGATGGTTCTGTTGGAAATGTCAATGGTCAGTTTGCAAGCGTAGAAATGCTAGTGAGTGCCCAGGAGGCAGAAAGACAACGTTTGTCACGTCAAATGCACGATGGTCCGGCGCAGGCCTTGTCGAATTTTATTTTACAGGTTGAGATTGCTATGCGTTTGCTGGAGGTTGACCCTGCTCAAGCGCGGGAAGAATTGAGTAACCTGAAGGCTGCGGCAATGAGCACTTTCCAAAAAGTGAGAAATTTTATCTTTGAACTCCGACCGATGATGTTGGATGACCTAGGGCTAATACCAACAATTAAACGATATGCAGATTCGTATAAGGAACAATCAGGTATAGAAGTTAATATTTCCATAACCGGGAATGAACGCAGATTAGAACCTTATCAGGAAATTATGATCTTCCGGGCATTACAGGAATTACTTGGAAATGCTGCTCGCCATAGTCAAGCAACAATGGTTAAGGCACATGTTGATATGGGGGCTGATACCGTGAAAGTAAGTGTGGACGACAATGGAAAGGGGTTTGATGTAGAGACGCTGCAACAAACTAGCAGCTTAGGATTGAAATTGATTAGAGAACGAACCGAGATGTTGGGCGGTTCTTTTGTAATTGATAGTGTTATTGGGAAAGGTACGAAGGTAACATTCTCGGTTCCTACCCATTAATTGCATTACAAAAGGATTGCAAAAACTCAAACTTTCATATCTGTAAAGGTTAATACCCCTTAACGACTTGCCTTTTAGTTAGTCAACGATATAATAAAGGTAACTCTTCGGAGTGGCACTTCGGAGAAATCCAGACAAGAAAGGAGGTGACTGACAATGTTATTTGCCCCTAAAGAAAAAGGCCAGGGCCTGGTAGAGTACGCGTTGATTCTTGTTTTGGTTGCCGTTGTTGTCATTGCTGTTTTAATGCTTCTCGGCCCGATCATTGGCAATGTATTCAGCACGATCAACAGCACGCTCTCCGGAGTAGGCAGTTAATTGTAGAACGTATCAGGAAATAAAGGACTCTGTCGGAAGGCAGAGTCCTACTTATTTACCACTTCGAACATTCATGCTTTTTACTGTATAATGCTTTTATGAATTATATTTTCTCGCTAACAAAGGCTGGATAAGAGAGGAGAGAACAATGCGTCGAGGAAGAATATTTATCATCCTGGCGATCGTATTATTAATAGTGTTTGTGATCGTCTTCTTTGTTGGTCGACAAATTCTGAATAGGGTTTCAACATCAACGACAACTCCACCTGAATCAACTTACGTCGATGTAATCGTCGCGGGGCAAAATATTAATCAAGGAACTGAGATCAATGAAAGTCTCTTGACAACCATCTCATTGCCTCAAGACAAGGTTGTATCAGTGATGTATACCAAAGACCGAATGAGTGAGGTCGCTGGCAAGATTGCTCGTTACCCAATCCAGCAGGGAGTTTTGATCACATCTGCGTTAATTGGTGATTCTGCTGAGTTGCCATCAGCTGGTCCAAATTGGACATCATTGATTTCGCCGGGCATGACCGCAATATCAATTCCAACTTCTCGCTTGACTTCTGCTGCGTATGGCGTAGGGGATGGATCACATGTGAATGTCATCGCGTGCATGTTATTCGTCGATGTGGATCCTTCTTATCAGACCGTTTTGCCAAACTATACTTCCGTTGTGACTGGAACAGGATATACACAGGATGCTCTTCCGACCCTGAGTGCAGACATTACTACCGGCGGTGAAACTAGTGTCCAAGGAAGAGTCGAGTTAGACCCCACTTTGCAACAACCATTTTATGTTGTCCCATCAGAGCCTCAGAGACCACGCCTGGTTTGTCAGATGATCTTTCAAGACGTGATCGTCCTTCATCTTGGCAATTTCCCATATGATTCCACTCAGTTGCCTAGTCAGACCCAAGCGCCCACTCCTGTGCCGGGTCAGGATCAAGCAGCGACACAGCAGACTCCTGCTCCGGATATTATTTCTTTGATCGTGGCACCTCAGGATGCGGTGACTTTGACCTATCTGGTGTATGGTGGTGCCAAACTGACTCTTACAATGCGTGGCTCTGGAGATGAATCTCGTATTGCAACAGAAGCCGCGACCCTGCAGTATGTTCTCAGCCAGTATGCAATCCCCGTTCCCGCAAAATTGCCATACACGACAATCCCGCGAATAGATGGATTTGATGAGCCAACCAAGACAATCATTTCGACTCAGCCTACCCAATAAGCGTTAAGCGTAAATGAGAATCGTTCTTTGAATTAATGGAGATGTTGAATGGCTTCTGGTGAAAAGATTCGTGTTTTGATTGCCGATGACATTGTAGAAACACGAGAAAACATTCGAAAACTTCTACAATTCGATTCTGACGTTGAGGTTGTCGGTGCAGCTCGAACCGGCCAGGAAGCACTTCAACTTTCTCAAGAACTCAACCCGGATGTTGTTCTGATGGACATAAACATGCCGGATATGGACGGAATTGCCGCTACTGAAGCAATTCGCCAGAAGCAACCATTTGTACAAATCGTAATACTTTCGGTTCAAGGCGACCAGAACTATATGCGCCGTGCAATGCTGGCCGGTGCAAGGGATTTTTTGACTAAACCACCAATGGGTGATGAACTAATTTCAGCCATTCGGCGTGCAGGTGAGATGGCTCATCAGGAGAAAGCAAAAAGGGGGCAAGCCCAAGCAGCAGTAGCCGCTCAAGGGTCCTTAATGGGTGTGTCGTCTTTAGGTCTCAACCGTGGTAAGGTGGTTACGGTCTATAGTCCCAAGGGTGGGGTGGGGGTTACAACCTTAGCTGTCAACCTGGCACTAACCCTAAATAACGAAGATACGCGGGTAGTCATAGTTGATGCTAACCTTCAGTTTGGTGATGTGGCCGTTTTTGTCAATGAGCAGGGCAAGAATACCATTGCTGATCTAGCCCCGCGTGCAGATGAACTTGATCCAGAGGTCGTCGAAGAGGTACTGCTTACCCACCCTTCAACCGGATTGCGAATATTAGCTGCGCCTACCCGACCGGAGGCTGCTGAAAGGATTACAAGCGGTCAGTTTTCAAAAATAATCGACTACCTTCGACAGATGTATGCATATATCGTTATTGATTCCGCTTCAATGTTGACAGATGTGACTTTGGCATCCATGGACGCTAGTGATATCGTGGTTTTAGTTACCACCCAGGATATCCCATCAATTAAAAACACACGATTATTTATGGATTTACTTCAAACTCTCGGAATTGGACGAGAAAGAATTGTATTTACGGTTAATAAGTATGATAAGCGTATTTCGATAACTCCAGAGCGTATCGGTGAAAATCTCAAACAGAAAGTCGCTACTGTGATCCCGCTAGATGAACGAACGGTTATTCCCGCAGTTAATCGTGGCGTTCCATTTGTAATAGACAATAATACTCAGCCTGTGGCAAGGGCAGTCTTCGGTCTGGCTGAAAGCGTACGAGCCTGTTTGACGAATTTGGAGAATGAAGAGGTCGAAAGTGTTAGCCGTCGCTAACAGGATCGGGAGTTGAAAGATGTCTTTACTTAAACGAATTGAACAAGGACGAGGAACATCTTCTGAAGGCGAACAGCCGCCGGTAGCGGCTGGAGAGGATGGGAGCGAAAGCTCGCGTTTGGCTTCACTACAGGCGCGCCGGGTTAACGCACCGAATACTACCCCTCAAGCGGGGAGTTACTTCGATCTAAAAACTCGCGTCCAAAACAAACTCCTGGCTGAGTTAGACCCATCGATGGATATTTCAAAAACTGAGGAAGTACGCAGAACCATCCAGGAGTTATTTGAGCAAATTCTGGCTGAGGAAAATATTGTGTTGTCTCGGCCGGAACGAGTTCGCCTCTTTGAACAAATTTCAGCGGAAATTCTTGGCTTTGGTCCCCTTCAACCATTGTTGGAAGATGAGAGCATCACAGAAATAATGGTCAATGGAGCCAAGAATATCTATATTGAACGCAAGGGTAGAATTCATCGCGTACCAATGACGTTTGAAAGCAATGAACACGTCATGCGAATTATTGATCGTATTGTGGCTCCGCTAGGTCGGCGAATTGATGAATTTAGTCCTTATGTTGATGCCCGTTTGCCTGATGGTTCGCGTGTGAACGCGGTTATTCCCCCTATTTCCTTGGTCGGACCGGCTATTACCATCCGAAAATTTGCAAAGAATCCAATCACGCTTGAACAATTGATCGAGTTTGGAACCATTTCAGCGGAATCACTTCAATTTCTGAAAGCATGCGTAGAATTGCGTTTGAACATCGTGATCTCCGGTGGTACCGGTTCAGGAAAGACTACTTTGTTGAATATTCTTTCACAATTTATTCCGTCCGACGAACGCATTATAACCATAGAAAATGCAGCAGAATTGCAATTGCGTCAAGAGCATGTTGTGACACTTGAATCGCGCCCGCCAAATATTGAGGGTCGAGGTGAAATTACAATTCGGAATTTAGTGATTAACTCCTTGCGCATGCGTCCTGACCGAATTATCGTCGGTGAGATTCGTGATGAAGCAGCCTTGGACATGTTGCAGGCCATGAATACCGGTCACGATGGCTCCATGACGACCTTGCACTCCAATAGTCCACGAGATACCCTCTCCCGTCTGGAAACGATGACATTGATGGCTGGCATGGATTTGCCATCCAGAGCGATCCGCGAACAAGTATCTTCAGCCATAAACCTGATTGTTCATCAGGATCGTATGCGTGATGGAACCCGTAAAGTTACTTATATAACTGAAGTGAGCGGAATGGAAGGTGATGTTATTACCACGACCGATTTGTTCATATACGAGCAAACCGGGGTTGATAATGGGAAAGTCGTTGGGCGCTTACGCCCATCCGGCCTCAGACCCAAATTTATGGACACGATTGAAGCCTCAGGGGTTCATCTGCCCCCATCTATCTTTGGGGTTGGTGAACGACGCCGTTACTAAAAAGAAGTTGACTCGTGAATATACTTACTTGGATACTCATCGCTGGAGGCGCTTTAGTATTAACCCTGCTCGTTGTAGGAATTGCTATCTCTGTAACGAGTGAGAGGTCGATCGTCGAAGAGCGCCTTGAGCGATTTCTTGAAGAGGACCAAGGAGAGGCAAACCAAGAAGGGGAAACTTCCATTCTGACCGAATGGCTCAACCGGCGTGTTGAGAAATCTTCATTCGGCGATAAATTGGCTCGTCAGTTAGCACGGGCAGATATGAAATTCAAGGTGGGGGAGTATGTTGGTCTCATTGGTGTTGCAATGGTTGGAGTTGGTGGAGTTGTCTGGTTGATAGGTGGCCGGCAACCCCTTTCTTTCCTAATTGGTGCAATAGTTGGTTTTTTTATACCAGGATTCTATGTTAGAAGACAGCAAAGCCAACGATTACACAAATTTAATGATCAGTTAGCCGACATGCTAAACCTGGTTGTAAATGGTTTGAGGGCTGGTTATTCAACTATGCAGGCGATGGAAGCTGTCAGTAGAGAGTTACCTCCTCCAATCTCTGATGAATTTCGACGTGTTGTTCAAGAAATGCAATTTGGCGTTCCTATGGAACGAGCCCTGGATAATCTTCTGCGCCGCATTCCCAGCGATGATCTTGACTTTGTCATAACCGCAATTAACGTCCAGCGCGAAGTAGGTGGCAATTTGTCGGAAATATTGGATACGATTTCATTTACAATTCGTGAGCGCGTTCGAATTAAAGGTGAAATTCGAGTCTTGACAGCTCAGGTGCGCCAGTCCGGTCAATTTCTTTCTCTAATTCCAATTATCCTGACAATAGTTTTATATTTAATCAATCCTGAATATCTGGGTACATTTTTCGAAGACAGTTTTCTTTGCGGAGTAGGCGCATTAGGTTTTGCGGGTTTCCTGATTGTGACAGGTTATTTTGTCATGCAACGGATTGCCAATATCGAGGTGTAAAAATGAGCATTTGGATCTGGATCGTACTTGGCGCCATTGTAATAATAGGAGCGATTACGCTTGTAGTTGTCGGCTCGCGATTGCCTGAAAATGAAGATGAAGATCCACTTGCTGCGCGCCTGGCTGAATTTAGTCAACGTGGTGATGTTCTCTCTCTTGAAGAGATCGAATTGTCACAGCCATTTAGCGAGCGGGTTGTGCTGCCATTTTTGCGCCGGTTTGGTGAGATGTCAGCACGCTTTACGCCTCAAAAGGTCTTGGAAAACACCACCCGAAAATTGGAACTTGCTGGTAATCCAATGCGGATTGATGCTGCCACGTTTCTTTCCACTCGTTTTGTTGTTGCAGCCTTTTTTGGCGGATTTCTATTTCTAATTTCGATCATTTCTCCGAATAAATGGCCTCTCTCGCGAGTGTTAATTGCAGTAGCCATTTTCACAGTATTGGGATTTTTTTCCCTCAATTATGGTTGACGAGTTGCATCCAAAGTCGGCAAAAAGACATTCGTCGGGCCATGCCCGATGCCCTTGATTTGTTGACAATATGCGTTGAGGCAGGCCTGGGATTCGATGCGGCCATGTCAAAAGTGGTTGAGAAGTGGGAAAATGAACTTTCCCTGGCGTTTGCCCGCACAATCCGCGAGGTGCAGTTGGGAAAATTGCGGCGAGAAGCAATGCGGGATATGGCTGACCGGGTTGGTTTACCTGAGCTGACCAGTTTTGTTGCCGCCATCATCCAAAGCGAACAACTTGGTGTAAGTATGGCTCGCGTGTTACGTATTCAATCGGAACAAATGCGTATGAAGCGGAGACAACGTGCCGAAGAGGAAGCCCACCAAGCACCAATTAAAATGCTTATACCAATGGGCCTGTTGATTTTTCCCTCAATTTTGATTATTTTGCTCACGCCTGCATTACTTAAATTCGTCAAGGCTTTTGGTAACTTATTCTAAAAATAATTTCTTGGAATGATTTCAAGACCTTGATCCTATCAGCTCTAGCGAACTATCTGGAGCGGATTGGATCTGTTATATCCACCTGTATCCAGGGAGGGACAGGCGGATTTCCGTTGGTGTCCGGCGTGTCAGGAAAGAGTTAGTACGCTTTCCGAACCGCTTTGTAATAGGTGTGGTTTGCCCCAACGTACTGGCGACATTTGTAAAAACTGTATGGCTTCTCCCCCGGCTTATTCACAATTACGATCCTGGTCAGCATTTGATGGACCAATACGAAAAGCGTTGCATCGTCTTAAATACTGCCGGGATTTAGGTTTGGGAGATGCGCTTGCTGTACACCAGACCGAATTTTCAACCCATTTTAATTGGTCTTATGATTTCATAGTTCCGGTGCCTTTAGGTCGGAAGCGATTTCTTGAACGAGGGTATAATCAAGTGAGATTGGTTGCGCGGCCTCAGGCTTTAGCATTTGGTAAAGTTTTTCTCCCCAACACTTTGTGGCGCGTGAGAGAAACAATATCACAGGTCAGACTTTCAGCAGAAGCGCGACACGTTAATTTCCACGATGCTTTTCGAGCAGACCGAAAAAGAATCCAAAATCGGTCTGTCTTGTTGATGGATGATGTTGCAACCACCGGAGCAACCCTTTCCGCCGGTGCATCTGCTCTCAAAGATGCCGGTGCATCGGATGTTTATGCGCTTACAATTGAACGTGCGCTTCCACAGCACGGACTAAAGAGTATTTGAGAATTCAACTTCTTCTCAACCAAATAATTTAGGAGGCACAATGACAGCGAAAGTCGAGATTTTGGGACGTAACATGGACGTTACCGACCGGATCACGGATTACGTTTCGAAGAAGACGGAAAAATTAAACCGCTACCTGAACGAGATAGATGAAACCCGAATTGAGTTATCCTTCGCGAAATCCGCTCGAAGTACCACGGATCGCCAGGTGGCTCAAATTACGGTCCGGGGCAAGGGATTCATCCTGCGCTCGGAAGAACGCTCAGACGATATATTCACTGCCTTTGATTCGGCAATTGAAAAGATTCAGCGCCAGATTGCTCGTTATAAAGGCAAGCATTACCATGGACGAGGTGACGGTCGTTCTGCAGCAGAAGTGGTGGAGCTTGAACCTTTACCAGAACCTATCGAGGACGAAGAGCCCATTATTGTCCGTCGAAAAAAGTTTGCCCTGATCCCAATGAATGAAGCCGAGGCTATTGAACAAATGAAATTGTTGGGGCATAACAATTTTTTTGTCTTCTACAACGCCGAAGCAAATGCAATTCAGGTGTTGTATCGACGGCGTGATAATACCTACGGCCTAATCGAACCCCATGTTGGCTAGTACTGCTGTCTAAATCCGATGAACTGGCCTCGTAATTTTCCGGGCCAGTTTTTTGTCTAAAAGTGCTATGGAAATTCTTGATTTTGATGACGATCTAAACGAAGATGATCTTGCCGATACCGACATCGACGGGGAAAAAATCGAGTCGGCTATCCGTCAAATGCTGGAGGCATTTGGCGAGAATCCGGAACGGGAAGGGCTCAAGCATACTCCGGCCCGGGTAGCAAGGATATATGTTGAATTGCTCTCGGGTTATCGTGTTGATCCGGTGAAAATGATCCACGGGGCATTGTTCAAAATCACCTACGATGAAATGGTTCTCGTGCGTGATATCGAATTTTATAGTCTATGTGAGCATCACATGCTGCCTTTTATGGGGCGGGTGCATGTCGCCTATATCCCGGATGGCAAAGTTCTTGGTCTCTCAAAAATTCCACGAATTGTCGATATGTTTGCCCGACGTCTACAGGTGCAAGAACGGATGACACGCCAAATTGCCGACTTTATTCGGGATCTGCTTAAGCCACAAGGGGTAGCAGTTGTAGTGGAAGGCTTACATTTATGCTCCATGATGCGTGGAGTCAAGAAACACGACGCACGTATGACAACCTCTGCCATGCATGGTGCCTTTCGTGCGAATCTTGCTACGCGCCAGGAATTTCTGGACAATATTTCGCGCGGCGCTTCACCCCTTCAGATCTGATATTTAAATTGGAATTTGAAGGAAACCAGGCCCGGTTCGGACTTACTTCTGGCCAGCTGCTCCTTTATGGGAATTCCAATGCAACCCAATCGATACCGCGCAAACTCCTTGAAACGGTAACCCCAGTCCTAACCTTATCAATTAGCTGCACTAATCATGCAAATCCACCTTGCTTTAAGATGGACTTAGGATTGATTTATTAATATCCGCTAATTTCTAGTAATTGGGAGGTTTTGTCTGGGTATTCGTCATCTTCGATGCGTTCTCCACAATTGCATAATATCCCCAACGCGCAATCCTCACAACAATAATCTCTTTTATTGAAAATGATCGGCACCCAAGTTATTTCGATACCGCAGCCGTCGCACCAAATCGTTTCCTTGTGGCTCGCCATTTTTACCTCCTGGTTACATCACTTATGATTGATGCAGCAGTGTGGTTGCAATGGTTTTTTTTCTTATAATTTCAGTCTAACACAAATTGAGGCACTCTTCAAGCTATTGCGCATAGCTATATTATTCCGTGAGGATTGACTCTTTCCTTCAGCCACTCTAATCCAAGCAGGGCAAATGCCAGGATGATCCAGGCAGCGATCTGTGCCAATCGGATACCATCAAGCACTAGGATACTATCGCCACGAAAGGCTTCGAGGAAGAGACGTGTTCCAGCAATCATTGCAATGAATGTAAGGAAGTAACTTCCGGGCGGGGATTGGTTTCGGTCTATTCGGAATATGAGTATCCCCAGAATCGTGAGAGAAGCGACGATTTCGTAAATCTGACTTGGATGTCGGCGCATTCCCCAAAGCTGGATTCCCCAAGGCAGGTCGGTGGGTTTGCCAAAAGCACTTCCTGAGGCAAGGTGTGCTAATCCTAATCCCACGCTAAAAACAGCCAGGGCTGGAGTCAAGGCGTCCAGTGTGAGCCATAAATTGAGTCCCTTGCGTTGGCCGAACACCAGTGCCGCAAGAGTGCCAATGGCAAATACGCCCCAGAGATCAAATAACCCTGGGTTGAATGAGAAAAGGCTGAGTGGGCTGGCGATAAATGCGTCCAGATAGCGCAAAGCGTAAACCAGACGTCCTCCAATGGCAC
The DNA here is from genome assembly GCA_963790075.1 of uncultured Chloroflexia bacterium. GTDB lineage: Bacteria > Chloroflexota > Anaerolineae > Anaerolineales > Villigracilaceae > CAYOUV01. The sequence continues at coordinate 80,723 of CAWBNG010000003.1, read as the reverse complement.
CGGCAATCAGAAAGATAATGACCAAATTTGAGAGTTGATCGGACGTGACGCCGTGACGATTGGCGAATTGTTCTGCCAGGCTTAATCCCAGCCAAATACCGAGCAGGATCATCAAACCGGGTGCCTGAATGGAAAGGGGGCCTAATTGGATGGTTGGGAACATTGGCTATTCCTGTAGCAATTGCTCGACGCGTGAGCGTAATAGTGCTTCCGACATAGGCCCGCCAATGACAACTTCGCGAATTATGCCATCTTTATCGATAAAAAACGAGGTCGGCAGGGAGCGTAACATGTAAAGATGGGAGACATCGCCGGTTCGATCAAGGAGAATGGGAAAACTCAACCCAAATTGTTGCACGAACGGTGCGACGTTGGTGAAAGTATCCTGTACAGTGAAGTTTACTGCCAAGACAACAAATCCCCGGTCTTTGTAGGAATTGTATACATTTTCAACCGCGGGCATTTCGGCACGGCAAGGGGGGCACCAGGTGGCCCAAAAATTGACCAGGACAATGTTCCCGCGCAAATCTGATAGTTTTACTGACTGCCCATCCAATCTGGAAAGATTGAACTCCGGGGCAAGGAACCCTTTTTGGGGAGCCGGTATCGGGCCACCGGTGGACGAGCGGTTGCGGTCAGCACTTAAACCGATCCAAAACAATCCGACCAGTAATAAGAGACCTGCGAAAACCAGACGACGATTAATCCGTTGCATTACATTCCTTTTTCGGCTACACTGGTATTGTCGTAATATCAAACCTATATCTTACTATGCTTTTTTCTAAAAGAATTTACATTGGTGTTGATCCAACTTCCGGTCGCAAGGCATTTACTTATGCTGCCATCGATCAGGATATGGAACTGGTTGCTATGGCAGGTTGCGACCTGGACGACTTGCTAAGGTTCATTGCTGGTCAGCAGGCGGCCGTAGTTGCAGTCAATGCACCATCACACACTAATCTTGGTTTAGTGCGTCAAATATTAGAGAGCCAAAGTCTGACGCCTGGACAGCATCAAATTCGTGGAGCAGACATGCGCTTGGCAGAATACGAGTTGCGCGCGCATGGTATTAATATTGCCGGTACGCCTTCTCGGACAGAATCTTGTTCGGCATGGGTACAGTCTGGATTTGATGTGTATCGTCATCTTTCGCGAATAGGCTTTAAGTCCTTCCCCGCGGATGGTGCCACCCACCTATGGCTGGAAACCCATCCGCACGCTGGCTTCAGTGCCCTGCTTGAGCAGATTCCTTTCCCAAAGCCTACCCTGGAAGGACGCTTACAACGCCAGTTGGTTCTGCATGACCGGGGTATGCGCATTAAAGACCCGATGGAATTCTTTGAAGAGATTACCCGCTATCGTTTATTGAAGGGTATTCTACCAACTGAGACGATTTATCTTCCGGAGTTCCTGGATGCATTAATGGCTGCTTATACGGCTTTTCAGGCAGCTTGTACACCCGACGAGGTTGTATTGGTCGGAGATGAAACGGAAGGACGGATGGTTTTGCCTGTCAGGCAGCTAAAGGCTCACTATGATTCGTAAACAATAACGGCGCGATCGCGCCGTTATTGTTTGTAAGTTTTCTGAAGTCTCACAAACGGATTACATTGCCACAAAATTTACAAGTAATGCTATCCATGCCGCGTAACACAACTTGATCGATTGCGCCTCCACAGGCTGGACATTGAGTCGGCGCTGCTTTGATTTTATCAACTGCGCTCTGATCGATTTCTGCGGCGCGGTCTTTGTCAAACTCCCTTGCTTTGGCGCGATTGATCAAGGCTTGCCACTCTTCGCAGCTTTGCCAAATATGGAAATTTGCCGTCTGTACCTGCGCACCAACTGCCAACTTTAACTCAATGTGGTCTTCATTCTTGAGTAATCCCTGCTTGCTAATGTTTACATTCTCAACCATAGCGATGGGAGCTTCTAGAAGCAATTTCTGAACCTTTTGTTTTTCAGTTGCAATGAATAGTACTTTCTTGGTCGCCACTTCCTCCTTTTGTTCAAAGAATAGACGTTGATCGGTCAGGTACAGCACACCCTCCGGATCATTTTTCTGCTCTTTTCCAGTCTTGGCCCAAACCGCTTTTACGGCCATGATACCGGCTTCTGTCGGCAGTAATTGAAAACAGGCTTCTGATACCTGAACCAGCATCCAATCAATCTTGTTTAGGTGGGAGTTGAACTCTGAAACATGATGGTTGAGTTGATCAAACATACCATCGATGCTGCGCTGTGCAGCGTTGACTTTCCCCTCCAGCGTTTCAACCGCGGATTTGGCTGACACCAGCACAGATTGGGCTGAGGCAGAGTTACCAGCTTGTGCAGCCAACTGAGATAGCTGCGCCTCGACCGGGATTAGGGCAGATTGCAGTACGGCTGACTGGCTTTCGATTTGTCCCGAGATGCTGGGATGCAATACAGTCCATTGCTGCGCATAATCTACAGCAGTTGCCTCCAAGCCTTTCTCAAACACATATCCACGGGTGCGCAGGTCTGCAACTTTTTGGTCCAGGTTACTGACCGTGGTCTGAATGTCTTCGACCCGGTCCCGGATATTTGTTAGGCGAACGTCGTTTTGTAATGAATTCACTTTATATTGTAAAGAGTTGCATTCATGTTTGAATTCTTCAGCTGGGTTGGAGCTAGCCATCGGGTTCTCCTGTGGGTGATCTTGGGCAATAATGCCTCTATTAAATCATTTTTGGGGGTGGGATGCAACTGACAAATTTATTCGATTATGTTATTTGTCACACTTTAAGATCACCTTATCGCTACTTTGCCCAACGGGCCCGCATGGTAAAATAGCCTAAATGTACAAAAATTGAGGCAAACAATATGACAGACATTGACTTGAAAACGCGTGCGATCAATACTTTGCGGTTCCTGTCGGCCGACGCTGTACAAAAGGCAAATTCGGGTCATCCTGGCTTGCCGATGGGTGCGGCAGCGATGGCTTATACCATTTGGACGCGCCATTTGCGCCACAACCCGCGTAATCCGAAGTGGCCCGGACGTGATCGCTTCGTTCTTTCGGGAGGGCACGGTTCGATGCTGCTGTATTCGCTCCTGCATCTGACTGGATATGATCTCTCGCTGAACGATATCAAAAATTTCCGGCAGTGGGAAAGTATAACACCCGGTCACCCGGAATATGGACTAACGCCCGGCGTGGAGACCACTACCGGTCCACTGGGGCAGGGATTTGCAACCGGTGTAGGCATGGCGATCGCTGCCACCCATCTGGCTGCTGTTTTTAATCGCCCGAACTACGAAATATTTAATCATTACATTTATGCCATTGTTACAGATGGCGATTTGATGGAGGGGATTTCTTCGGAAGCAGCCTCCCTGGCCGGTCATCTCAAGCTTGGGTGCTTGATCTATCTCTACGATAACAACCATATCTCGATCGACGGCTCGACTGATTTGGCTTTCACGGAAGACCGTGCGGCTCGTTTTGAAGCCTACGACTGGCATGTCCAAGAAATTTCAGACGGCAACGATGTGGACGCTATCGATAATGCCCTCCAGGCTGCGAAACAGGATGAACGTCCGTCATTGATCCTTTGCCGGACACATATCGGTTATGGCGCTCCCCACAAGCAGGATACGGCCGAAGCTCACGGGGAACCGCTTGGTGAAGATGAACTTAATGCTGCCAAAGAAAACCTTGACTGGCCAAAAGAACCGCGCTTCTTTATCCCGGACGATGTGCTGGCTTTTTATCGTCAGGCGGTGGAGCGTGGCGCCAAACTCGAAAACGAGTGGAATGCGCGGATGCAGGCTTACCGCAACGCTTTCCCCGAACTCGGTGCTGAATTTGATCGTAGAATGAACGGCGTGTTGCCGTCTGGTTGGGATGCCGACTTACCAGTCTTTCCAGCAGATCCAAAAGGAATGGCTTCGCGAGCGGCTTCTGGTAAGGTGATTAACGCGCTGGCGCCCAATCTGCCAGAGTTGATCGGGGGCTCGGCAGACTTACGGCCATCCAACAAAACCTGGATTGACGGCAGCCCTGATTTTCAGAAGAAAACACCAAATGGTCGGAATTTTCATTTCGGCGTGCGCGAGCATGCTATGGGAGCGGCCATCAATGGCATGGCCTTACACGGCGGTGTCATTCCTTATGGTGCTACTTTCCTGGTTTTTTCTGACTATATGCGCCCGGCCATTCGCATCGCGGCGCTTTCGCATATCCCATCAATTTTTATCTTTACGCATGACAGCGTTGGATTGGGGGAAGATGGCCCCACCCACCAGCCGGTCGAACATCTGGCTGCGCTGCGCGCCATACCCAATTTAACTGTGATCCGTCCGGCGGATGCCAACGAAACTGTGGAAGCCTGGAAGATGGCCATCACCCATCGTGATCAACCGATCGCTTTGATATTTACGCGCCAGAATCTGCCGACGCTGGATCGTTCAGTCTACGCTCGAGCCGACGGCTTGCAGAAAGGGGCGTATATCCTGGCTGATCTGGGAGGTGGCGCCCCGGAATTGATCCTAATGGCTTCCGGGTCGGAAGTGGGCCTGATTGTGGAGGCTGGCGTCAAGTTGGCAGCCGACGGCCTCAGGGTGCGCCTGATCTCATTCCCATCCTGGGAATTGTTCGAGCAACAAGATGATGCTTATCGCGAGTCGGTCTTGCCGAAAAACGTCAGGGCGAGATTAACGGTCGAAGCGGGAGTCGCCCAGGGATGGGAACGCTACACTGGCGATTCGGGTAGCATCCTGTCAATTGAGCGTTTTGGTGCCTCCGCACCGGCCAAAATTATTTTCGAGAAACTTGGCTTTACGATCGATAATGTCATCGCGAAAGCAAAGGAGTTGCTGTGATAATCGGCGTTGCTTGCGATCATGGAGGCTTTCCTCTGAAACATACTGTGATTGAGGCTATACGCGCAGCCGGTCACAAGACGCTTGATTTTGGCACAGACAGCGAAGTCAGTGTGGATTACCCTGATTTTGCCGAAAAACTCGGCCGTGCGATTCAAGATGGGCGTGTGGAGCGCGGTGTACTTCTGTGCGGCTCAGGGGTAGGCGCTTGTATTGCGGCGAATAAAATGAAGGGCGTCTATGCCGGGATTTGCCACGATACTTATTCGGCCCATCAAGGTGTGGAACACGATGCCATGAATGTGCTTTGTTTGGGGGCTAGAATTATCGGTCCGGAACTGGCTTCCGAACTGGTGAAAACATTTCTTGGTGCACGCTATCTTGGCAATGATCCGGGAGAGGAACGTCATGCGCGCCGGGTGGGGAAAGTAAGGAAGCTGGAACTGGACGAATCTAAATAATAAGTGAAGTGAGGCAGATTGATGACAACTATCGAGAAATTAACCGAACTGGGGCAATCGCTCTGGTACGATAATATCCAACGTCGCCTGCTCGAAAATGGCGATATGAAGAATATGATCGAACGCGGTGACATCCGCGGTGTAACCTCCAATCCGTCGATATTTGAGAAAGCAATTGCCAAATCAACTGACTATGATTCAGCTATTATGCCGTTAGCCTGGTCCGGTTGGGATTCGGAAGGAATTTTCTGGCAACTCGCTGTGGAGGATATCCGGGCGGCGACTGATTTGTTCCTACCGCTGTATCAACGGACAGACGGTGGGGACGGGTATGTGAGCATTGAAGTCAGCCCATATCTGGCGCACGATACACACGGCACACTCGACGAAGTCAGGCACTTGTGGCAGCGGGTGGATCGTCCCAATTTGATGGTCAAAATTCCCGCTACGAAAGAAGGCGTCCCCGCCATTCGCAAGGCAATCTCGGAAGGCATTAATGTCAATGTGACCCTGATCTTTTCATTGGTGCGCTACGCCGAGGTGATGGAGGCGTATCTCTCCGGGCTTGAGGACCGGCTCAGGGCTGGTCAGAAGATCGACCGTATTGCCTCTGTAGCCTCCTTTTTTGTTTCGCGAGTTGATACCAAGGTTGACGGACACCTGGATGAGATCATCCAGGCCGAGGGGTCCAAGGCTGCTTTAGCTTCGAAATTACTCGGGCAGGCGGCGGTAGCTAACGCCAAGCTGGCTTACGAAGAGTTCCTAAAAGTAATCAAAAGTGAGCGTTTTTCCAAATTACAGGAGCAAGGCGCGCGCTTGCAGCGTCCCCTGTGGGCTTCGACCAGCACTAAGAATCCGGCTTATTCTGATGTCAAATATGTGGAAGAACTGGTTGCTGAGCACACAGTCAATACGGTCCCACCGCGTACACTGGAAGCTTTCCGCGATCATGGTAATCCAAAGATCACGATCCTGGATGATATTGACAGTGCACGCAAATCGCTCGATGATCTCGAGTCCTTGGGAATTACGATGAAACAAGTGACCCAAGAACTGGAGGATGAGGGCGTAAAGTCCTTTGCAGATGCTTTTACCACTTTATTGAATACCATCAATGACCGGCGAGAGGCAGCAGTTCAAAAGCTTGGCCCTCTGGCCGATTCCGTTTCCAGACAGGTTGCCCGGCTCGAACAGGACAACGTCCCGGCGCGTCTTTGGGCGCATGACCCAAGACTGTGGACGGATGATCCGGAAGGAGGGGCCGAGGTAAAAATACGCATGGGCTGGCTGACTCTGCCAGAGACTTCCCGCGCGATGATCCCCGACTTGGACGCTTTTGCGGATCAAGTTCGTAAGGATGGAATCACGAAGATTTTGCTGCTTGGTATGGGCGGATCATCCTTGGCGCCGGAAGTGCTTTCATTGATTTTTGAGCATAAAGATATGCAATTTGCCATCCTGGATTCAACCGATCCGGCGCAGGTTACACGAGCAGGCAATGAATTCCCACCCCAACAAAGTCTGTATGTGGTGTCCAGTAAATCGGGTACGACTGCCGAGGTGCTAGCGTACTTCCATTATTTTTGGGAATTATCGGAGATGGACGGTTCGCGGTTTATTGCGATCACAGATCCCGGAACGCCGCTGGAAAAGCTGGCAAAAGAGCGTGGTTTTCGCCAAATCTTCAACGCTGATCCCAATGTTGGTGGTCGCTATTCTGCTCTAACTCACTTTGGACTTGTACCGGCTGGGCTGATGGGTCTGGATGTAAGTCATTTGCTTGACCGTGCTGAGTGGATGAAGGATCAATGCGTGGTCGACGTTCCTGCGGCACGCAATCCCGGACTGGCACTCGGTGCTGTGATGGGGCAAGCCGCTCTGGATGGGCGTGACAAGCTGACCATCCTGGCTGACGATACCCTGGCTCCGTTTGGTTCCTGGCTGGAGCAGCTGGTTGCCGAATTGAGTGGTAAACAGGGGAAAGGCATCCTGCCGATCGATCTCGAACCGGTTGGTAAGCCAGATGAATACGGTAAGGACCGCCTGTTCGTATACCTGCGCAAATCCGGCGAATTGGACGAGGCGATTTCGGCGCTGGAAAACGCCGGCCATCCCGTCCTGATTTTCGATATCACGGATAATTATGACCTGGGTGCGGAAATATACCGCTGGGAAATGGCAATTGCGGTGGCTTGCCACATCATCGGAGTCAATGCGTTCAATCAACCGAATGTGCAGGATAGCAAAGACCGTACCAAGAAGAAAATTACTGCGTACCTTCATGATGGTACGCTTGACGAAGGTCAACCTGTCTGGAATAAGGAAAATATAAAAGTTTTTGCGCCTGAAAAAATCGGTGGCGAAAATCTAGCCGAGGTTTTAAACGCATTTCTTTCGCAGGCTCAGAAGGGTGATTATGTGGCAATTAACGCTTATTTGCCACGTTTTGAAACTGTACACAATCTTTTACAAGACGTTCGAATTGCAGTCCGAACTCGCACCCATTGCGCCACAACGGTTGGCTTCGGACCGCGCTTTCAGCATTCAACTGGCCAAATGCACAAAGGGGGTCCTAATTCAGGGTTGTTCATCCAGATTGCTGCTGAACCAGAAGTTGATCTGGATATTCCCGAAGAAGGTATGAGCTTCGGCACGCTCGAACGCGCACAAGTATTAGGTGATTATGAAGCTCTGGTTGCTCGGGATCGGCGCATCTTGCGCTTAATCCTACCTTCGGTGGATGCGCTTAAGATATTACTCGAGGCGGTAAAATAGAAGCAGGTTATCAATAATCGAACACACCCCGTTTTTACGGGGTGTGTTTTGCTATGTATGGTCTTTGCGTAATTTCGTCAATGCCCACTTTCCAAGTTTGTCATTGGCGCGCATGATAACTGGAAAATTGGCTGCCCAACCCAGAATCGCGCCGACGCCTCGCAATGGCAGATTCAGGGGCTTTGAGAGAGGGATCGCCTCGGAAAAATCGACGCTGCGTTTGTCTATTGTGAATTTGTAGCGCTCAGTTCTTTTGATCACTGGGCGGGAAGTTAAATAATCACTCAACATTGCCCTTTCACTCTTATTTAGCCAGGAAGGCAAATCTGAGGTGGCCTTGAAATCACAAATCTGGGCTAAATCCTGCAGCAGACGTTTTTGATCGTCAGAGAGTTCATTCAGTCTGGAACGGAAATAGACCACGTCCGGGTCTGTTTGTACCAGCGGACTCAACCACAACCGATTTACTGTAGTGCGGATGGCATTTTTAACACCGGGCGTGGTCGGGTTGTTGAGCATCCGGCTATCGCGCATACTGTCCCAGTAATGGGCTACATCTGGACCGATACGCATTGCATCACATAAGCCGAGTGAAGGCAGGATGGGTGCCCCGCAAGTCAGAAAAAAAGCTTCGCCTAACGCTTCGCGGATAACCTGCAAACCATGTCGATAGGCGGTCTCGCGTGGCATGCCATTCCGTCTTGTCCCCGGCAAGGCTCCGGCGTACAGGAAGTCGAGTTTGATGTAATCGAATCCCCAGGCGCGGACCCGTTTCATTAAATTGGCAAGCCATTCCAGAACTTCGGGATGGGTGGTATCGATTGTATAGAGTTGCTCACCCCAGTTAAAGCCAGCGGGAACCAATTGACCTTTTTCATTGCGGAGCAACCAGTCGGGATGTTCGCGAAATAATTTCGAGGACGGAACAACAAGCAGAGGCGCCAGCCACAGACCCGGGATGCGACCCGAAGCGCGAATGTGACTGGCCAGAACTGCCATGCCAGCGGGAAATTTATTATTGGCATCCCAATCCCCAATTCCATTCTGCCATCCGTCATCTACCTGAAAAACATCAAAAGGTAAATCATCCAAATCGCGTAGCACCTGTAAAAGGATAATTTCATCGATGGATGTATAAAGGCTGTACCACGAACACCAGACGCGAGGGGCTTGCCTGCTACGACCTTTACCTAGACGTTCTTTAAGCAAAGTGGTGTAATGGGCAAATACCTCTTGTTCGGGCCCGCGACCTACAAACCAATCGCCCTCACCGGATTCGTACCAACCTATTAATGACTTCCCGGATAAAGTGACATGAGCTTCCAACCCAAGCGCACCAAGTAATAAGATATTTCCATCTGACAGTTCAACTGCTCCGAGCCAAGATCCATTGGGTTGGGACTCGCTGGCATATAGTGGGTCGGTTTGCATGGGATGCAAGAGCTTTGGTCTGATGGCTGGGACGCGTTGAGCCGGATCGACCCAGGCTGCAAGTGACCAGGATTGCCATCCGTGGCGGTAGAATTGGAGCGGTTGCGCATCAAATTGAATGGTGATTTGCTTTCCATGAATGATTTTATCTGTCTCCACTTGCGTGGCTTGCGGATTGATTGTAATTGGCTTCATTGCGTCTCTACCTCGGTCTGTGCACATTGGTGTGACCTGCCGTTATTAGGTAAATCATAAGGTTTCTTCGGTAACAGGTCAAGCGCGGACTTTCAGTTTTAGCGGGATGCTCAGTGGGAAGGTTGATTTTCATCTGGGAAGTGAGTATAATACGACGAAGTAACCAAAGGCAATGATGGGAACGAGTAAACCCGTCCATGCTGGCAGCGAGCCTGGGCTGAGTGAGAGCCGGGTCAGCCAGACAGGTCGAAAATCCTCCCGGAGCCGCAATCTGAAAGCGAAAGCGAGTAAGAACGCCGGAATCGTCCACCGTTACCAGGGATATGGATATAAGCCTTTGGCCGTATCCAACTGAGCGCCCCATATTGGGGAAGCAGGGTGGTACCGCGTGAGCAATGACTGCTCTCGTCCCTGACCAGGGATGAGAGTTTTTATTTTGTGTGGAGGTGCGCATGTTCAAACCAGTTTCTTCGAAGCTCGACGTCCCCTCGATGGAAGAGGGCGTGCTGAAATATTGGAAACGGCACAACATTTTCAAAAAAACCGTCGAACTGCGTGAAGGCGGACCGGAATATGTTTTTTATGAAGGACCCCCGACTGCTAACGGCAAGCCAGGCGTGCATCACGTTCTGGCGCGAGCCTTCAAGGATATGTTTCCGCGCTATAAAATCATGAATGGCTACCACGTCTCGCGGCGTGGCGGCTGGGATACTCATGGTTTACCGGTGGAGATCGAAGTCGAAAAGCGTCACGGCTTTACGAACAAACAGCAGATCGAAGATTACGGCATTGCAAAATTCAACGAGGAATGCCGGAAATCGGCCTTCGATTACATCCAGGATTGGGAGCGATTGACTGACCGCATTGCCTTTTGGGTGGACCTTGAAGAAGCGTATGTGACTTTCACCAACGACTATATAGAGTCAGTCTGGTGGATTTTAAAGGATCTGTGGGAGAAGGACCTGCTTTACAAGGGCTATAAGGTCGTCCCGTATTGCCCGCGTTGCGGCACGCCGCTTTCGGACCACGAAGTGGCATTGGGCTATGAAGAAGCGCAGGACCCGTCGGTCTTCGTGCGTATGCCGCTGATGGACCGATCCGGAACTTCCTTGCTGGTATGGACTACTACGCCCTGGACGCTTCCTGGGAATGTGGCGGTGGCAGCTCACCCGGATGTGGAATACGTCACGATTGAACGTACGCTCCCGGATGGTGGCACCGAACGACTGGTAATGGCCAAGCCGCTGTTGAAAAAGGTATTTCGTGAGGAAGAAGTCAAAATAGTTGAGACCGTCAAAGGCAGGAAGCTCAAGGGGTTGAAGTACAAACCGTTATTCACCTTCATGCCTCCCGAGAAACCAGCCCACTATGTGGTTTTGGGCGATTTTGTGACAACCGAAGACGGGACCGGTTTGGTACATATGGCACCGGCTTTTGGCGCGGAAGATATGCAGGCCGCGCTGGAATTTGACCTGCCCGTGTTGATGACGGTCAAGCCGGACGGCACCTTTGTAGATCAAGTCACACCGTGGCGCGGTGTCTTCGTCAAAGACGCTGACCCGATGATCACGCGTGATTTGGAAGACCGCGGTTTGCTCTTTCGGACCGAAACTTATACCCATACCTATCCGTTTTGCTGGCGCTGCCAGACGCCTTTGCTCTATTATGCACGCGAGGCTTGGTACATTCGCACCAGCCAATTCAAGGATCGCCTGGTAGGTCTCAACCAGACTATCAACTGGGTACCCGAGCATATCCGGGATGGTCGCTTTGGCAATTGGCTGGAGAATAATATCGATTGGGCTTTGAGCCGTGAGCGTTATTGGGGCACGCCGTTGCCTGTTTGGGAATGCGAGCAGTGCAAACATCGTGAGTGCCTTGGCTCGCTTGCCGAGCTTTCCGAAAAAGTCGGGCGCGACCTGTCGGATATGGATTTGCATCGTCCGTATGTCGACGAAATCCAGTGGATCTGCGCGGAGTGCGGCGGCACAATGAGCCGGGTTTTGGACTTGATCGACGTGTGGTTTGATTCGGGCTCGATGCCAGTGGCACAATGGCACTATCCGTTCGAGCATGAGGATAAGTTCAAAGAGCAGTTCCCGGCTGACTACATCTGCGAAGCTGTGGACCAGACCCGTGGATGGTTTTACTCATTGCACGCCATCAGTACCATGCTGTTTGATAGTGTGGCGTATAAGAACGTGCTCTGTCTGGGCTTGATCCTGGACGGGGAAGGCAAGAAAATGTCAAAAAGTCTGGGCAACATCGTCGATCCCTGGGATGTGCTCAACCTGCATGGCGCGGATGCTTTCCGCTGGTATCTTTACACCGCCTCGCCGCCTGGAAACGAGCGTCGCTTTTCGCTGGATCTTGTCGGAGAGGTGATCCGCAATTTCACGCTGACTTTGTGGAATGTGTATGCGTTTTTTGTGACCTACGCAAACCTGGATAACCCGTCCCTGACCACACCCAAAACCTTCGATAACGATCTTGATCGCTGGCTGCTCTCCTCGTTGAACACACTGGTGCGTGAGGTGACGAACGCTTACGAAAATTATGACGTACCCAATGCGACCCGGCCACTTGAAGCCTTTGTCGAGAATCTGTCGACCTGGTACCTGCGACGCTCTCGCCGCCGTTTTTGGAAATCCGAATCGGATACCGACAAGCAGGCTGCTTACTACACCCTGTACACCGCACTGGCTACTCTTTCGAAATTAATGGCACCGGCTATGCCGTTCCTGGCCGAAGAATTGTATCAAAACCTGGTTCCTGCGGTTGACCCTGATGCGCCCGAATCGGTCCATCTGGCCAAGTGGCCGGCTTTCGATGCTCGTCTGATCGACGAGAGTTTGAATCGCGAAATGGAGACCGTTATGAAATTAGTCTCCTTGGGGCACTCAGCTCGCCAAAAAGCCAACCGCAAAGTCCGACAGCCTCTAGCAGTTGCGGCATTCTCGGTCGGCAACCTGGATGAGCGTAGCGCAGTGACGGATCTTGCTGACTTGATCGCTGACGAATTAAACGTCAAGACCGTACGCATATTGGATTCCAGCACAGAAGCGGTTTCACATGTGGTCAAGCCTTTACCCAAACAGCTGGGACAGAAATATGGCAATCAGTTCCCTGCAATCCAGAAGGCAATTATGGCAATGGATGCCGAAAAGGCTGCGCAGACATTCTTATCCGGCCAAGCACTGACTGTAAAGGCCGAAGGCTCTACCTTTGAAATCCTTCCGGATGAGGTCGAAGTCCGCGCGCAGGCCAGGGAAGGCTTTGCGGTAGCAGAAGATGGGGCTTACGTTGCCGCCTTGGTCACCGAGCTGACTCCGGAGTTAGTGAGGGAAGGCCTGGCGCGTGAATTTGTGCGACGCGTGCAAGATTTACGCAAGCAGGCTGATCTGGATGTGGCCGATCGGATCAAATTGTTTGTAAAAACAACGCCCGGCTTGAAGAAGGCCATCAAAGAGTATAGCGATTACATCATGGCTGAGACGCTGACAGTCGAGTTGAAGTATGCTGCCTCACCTGCGGGTGCTTCTGTCGCGGAGGGTGAATTTGACGGAGAAACGCTCGGCATTGGTCTGCTAAAGGCCTGACCAGAAAAAGAACCGGCTCGATTTACGCGAGCCGGTTCTTCGGTAATCTCGCGCATGGAAATATTACAGGTTTATCAAATTACGCCGGATGTGGTTGAAGCTCTTGAGCGACTAATTCCACAGTTAACTAAAAACTCTCAGCCTCCGACGGAGGCCGAATTGAAATCACTGGTATCATCCGATTCTAGTGTACTCCTGGTTGCGCGCATCTCGGAACAGTCAAATCCTATCGTTGGCATATTGACTCTGGTAGTCTACCGCGTCCCGACTGGCGTCCACGCCCGGATCGAGGATGTGATCATCGAGCGGACCATGCGTGGCAAGGGGATCGGCGAATTGCTTATGAGGCAGGCTTTAGAAATGGCGAAAGAATCCGGAGCAGATGGTGTTGTCCTGACCTCTAATCCGCGGCGAGAGGCCGCCAACCGGTTATATCGACGGCTGGGATTTAAGCGCTGGGAAACCAATTTGTATTTCTATAAATTCTAGCCTGATTTCAGAAATCCAAAAGGCATCCCAATTGGGATGCCTTTTGGATTTGGACGAAAAGCTTATTTGTTCTTGCCTTTAGCTTTGCCGTTATTGCTCTTGTCCTTGTTGTTGCCGTGTCCATTGTCGAGGGCGGGCGCGAGCGTTTGCCCGCTGTGGTCCTGGCCAATACTACCCTTTCCGGACATGATCGCACCCAGATTGCCCTTGTTATCATGAACGGCCTTCTTGAATTGTCCCCAGTTGGTCGGCGTGCTGCCATCCGGCAAGGTAAAGGCACTGTAGTCGCCATTCTTCTTGGCTGCCAGGATGTCGCTGCAAGTCGAGGCGTCTCCGCCTAACTCATTGGACATCCAGCAGGCTTGGGTGATGACGCCGAATCCATAACCGTCAGCATGCCAGGCTAGGACCGTATTGGTGTCCAGACCAAGCACGCTTGCGAAGAAAGCAGAGATGGCTTTGGCGACCGGATTCGCGGTTTCAGTTTCATCGGGAAGGATCGTTGGTGGGTCGATTGAAATACTTTCGCCGAACATGGCGTCATTGACGATCAAATTCCCGTCCGGATCGTAGGAAACCAGGGTCTGCGCGAGAGCGGTGTCAAGGCTTAGGGTAACGGACGTGCCGTCGGTAAAAACAACCTGCACGGTTGGCGGCTCGTTAGCAGAGTCCACCGTTATGTTCTGGATGATACTCGTGACTGGTTCCGCTTCCTGGCCAGCGGGAGCTGCTTGCACAGCGCCTACTTGGGTTGCAAGAAAAACCAGAACCAATAGTGTACTGAAAATTAATTTAATTCGAGACATTATTACCTCCGATGGAAAAACTGGAAGGCAGGCTATGATTGCTGTCTTCGCAGGGTTAGTATATTGATACAACTTCATTGTAGGCTTACAAAGAGCATTGTGAACCAACAAAATTGCAAGTGTGGCCCTTTTTAGTACTAAAGTACCCCACCACTCAGGCCTGGAATTAATTCGCAGGCAGTAGTACCCAGTAAATTAAAATATATTTGTTACCTCAGGGTTAACCCGCCCTACGCAGGTATTTGCCGGTCGCGTGTTCCGGGTTTGCGTATACCCCGCGATACTCTTCTGGTAACAAGGCTGCCAGGCGATACATGAGTTCGTCCAGCATCCGCTGGCGCACTTGGCGGGTCAATTTCTCCCCTTGTGAATCCAGATAAAACGGTTCACCAACGCGGATGTGGAAATCCGTCCTTTTCAGGTGTTTGAGGTTGGCGCGGAAATTTTCACCACCCCAGTGAGCGATCGGGATCAATGGGGCGTTGCTATGTAACGCTAGAGAAACAATGCCGGGATGCGCCTCGATCAGCGCACCGGTCCTGTTGCGTGTCCCTTCTGGCGACATGCCAATGATGTAGCCTGCCTTGAGCGCGTCTAAGGTTTTACGCATGGCGGTTATATCCGCTTCGCCGCGTCGGAGGGGGATCGCGCCCCACAAGTTGAAGATCCATCGCAGGAACCAGCCGTCCCACGACTCGATTTTTGCCAGCCCGGTCACTGGACGGGGCTGCAGTTGGGTGAACATCAGCGGAACTTCAACCGAACCGGTGTGGTTTGAATAAGCGATCAATGGTCCCCGCTCTTGCACTTTGTCAAGCTCGGATTTGTCGATCCGGCACATGATTTCCAGCCCCCTTTTTGCAACCCCGGTGACAAACCAGCGCATCAATTTCATGAAAATGCGCCTCCAACAATTTCCAATTGCCTGGATAAAATCTCGATTTCGAGTTTTCGGCCCTCGGTGCAAATGATCTCCCCATCAACCTGGACGGGCATGGTCCCTTTGGTGGCGGTAACGACGACATGTTTTGCGCGTGCGGTTTGAATTTCCGGTTGGCTAGCCTGAGTCCCTTTTAGAAAATGGAGAATGAGGGTGAATATACGCGTCCGGCTGACCTCGCGCGCGATGCATAAATCGAACAAACCATCGTCAGGTAAGCTGTCAGGGCCGGTCCAAAAGCCGCCGCCGATTCGTTTGCCGTTCATAACAGATACCAAGAGTGATGGCAGCTCGATCCGCTCCCCGTCCAATTCGATCTCCAGAATCGGGGCTTTGTAGTACCAGAAAATTGTCTGGATTGCAGCGATCAGATAAGCCAGCATGCCGTGTGCCCAGGTGATTTTCTGGGACTGGATCGTCCCGGCGGCGTCGAAGCCGATTCCGACACAGTTGCCAAAGTAACGACTTTCGGAGAATTGGCAGCCCTGCCCCTTGACCAGGCCGATGTCGATTGTATGGCGTTTGTCTTCTTTCAAGGCGGCGCAAGCAGCCCTCAATTTAGAGGGGATGCCCATGCTGGCGGCAAAATCGTTGCCAGTGCCAATACTGATGACGCCCAGGGCAGGCTGGTTGACAGCGGCAGAGCGGACCCGCATTAAGCCGTTAAGTGCCTCGTTGACTGTGCCATCGCCACCTGCTGCGATGATGACCTCATAACCGTCCCGGGCAGCCTGCTCCGCCAAGTCAGCCGCGTGCCAGGGTCTTTCGGTGATAACCAGGTCATAATCCAGCTGGCATTGCTTCAGGTTCTTCTCAATTTCCGGGACACGTTTGAATCCGCTTCCATGTCCACAAACCGGGTTGGCAATAACCAGATACTTCACGCACTTTTCCTATCAGAAATAAAGTCGATCGCCTGTGGGATCAGCTCAATCGTGAGTTCTTCGCCAGCGTAACAGAGCGTTTCCCCGTCGCAATGAGCTGGAAAGTGGTTTCCATTCTGGGCCGTGATGGTGACCCGACGCGAATGTTTCATTTTGATTTCTTTTTGAGTGGCTTGGGAACCTTTGATGAAGTGCGGTATCAGGCCAAAAATGCGTGGTTTGGATGCGCTTTCAGCGATGCAAAGATCGAACATTCCATCGCCGGGTAGGCCGTCAGGCGCCATGTAGAAACCGCCACCCATGCGCTGTCCGTTCATGATGGAAATCATCAGCGATGACTGTTCAATGACCTCCTCATCCAAGGTGATACGAACTTTAGGCGCTTGGTAGTAGAAAAAAACGGTCTGGATGACTGCAATCAGGTAAGCCAGCAGACCGCGTGCCCAACGAATTTGAACAGCCGCAAAGCCCACGGCTGCGTCAAAGCCGACCCCGACACCGTTGGCGAAATAACGCCCTTCGGGATAATCTCCGCCTTTTACCAAACCGATGTCTACTTTTTGGCGTTGTTTTTTTGCCAGGACCGCGATGCTTTCTTCGAGATTTCCGCGAATCCCCATTCCATAAGCCATATCATTTCCCGTACCGACCGGGATGATGCCCATGGCGGTATGGTTGTGGCCAGCTGCACGAGCGCGCATCAGCCCGTTGAGCGCTTCATTGGCAGTCCCATCGCCACTGGCAGTGACAATCACATCATAACCATCTTTGGCACCCTGCTCGGCCAGTTCTGCGGCGTGCCAGGGCCTTTCTGTCCGAATCAGGTCGAATTCCAGTTCATTGGCGCGTAAAGCCGCCTCGATCCTGGGAGTGGCCCGGTCTGCAAAACCACGACCGGAGATCGGATTGACAATGATCAAGTACTTCATTTACTATTCGATGATTCCTTTTCTTTTGGGATAGCGTTGAGTTTATCACAATTTAAGTTGCTTGATTAAAAATGCGGCTGGCATTGCTAGGGACGCAATGCCAGCCCATTACTCGGTTGGGACGAACCTGATAGCCAGTGTGCAGGGCTTTGAAAAGGAGTTCTCACTCCTCATCGTGCGTTGGCACCACATCGCGTGGGGTGGTGCGATACGACGCGGGTTTGCCACTGAACATCCAGCTGAGTGCGTCCACTACTTCATCCATGGATGCTTTGCTCTCGTGTTCCATCAAGTACTTTAGCGTACCCAGATGCTCGTAGAGTTCCTGCATGTGTTCTGTGAAGGCGTTAAAGTTTTCGGGGGTGGTGTGATTACGCAGGTTTTCGCTCACCTGATGGGCCTGGTCAACAGCCTGCATGGCGTTTTGGATGTATCCGGTAATTTCCTCCCAGTCCGTCATGGCAGCCTCCTTTCCGGCTGAACCGGGATGGTACCGCGATGTTACCTTGTAGCCAATATCACAATAGCATATCTACAACGGACATTCAAGAACCATTTCCCGATTGAGCGTAATCTTCGGGCGTATCCAGGTCCTCGAGGATGCTTGGAGTATCAACGTTGACATAATAAATATCGGAAGCGTGTCGCTGGAGGAAACTGCGAGGCGATTGCAATGGAGGCAATTTTATAAGTTCGCCCCAGAGTGAACGCGCCACAAGCCAGGGATGTCCTCGCCTCAGTTGATAGCTTGGGACAACCAGTGGAGCGCCTGATTTAACGAATGCGGCGCAGACATGCCGCACGGTTCTTGCCTGGACCTGCGGCTGGTCGCCGAGTCCAATCAGCGCTGCCTCAGCCTCCGATGGGAGTGTCGCTAAACCCCGCTGTAGTGAACTGAGCATTTCAGCTTGGGCGAATTCAGGGTTGAATACGCTTCTGGTTGGAAATTGTGTTGCAAGTTCGGTCAGGTTGGCTTCGACTAGCTCTCGGTCGCCTCCAGTGACGACCAGAATATATTCGATCCCCGCCTGCTTAAATGTTTTGATGACCTTACCCAGGACGGTTGTTCCCTCCCAAGGCAGGAGCAGCTTGGGTTGTCCCATACGTTTCGACATCCCGGCGGCAAGGATGATGGCGGCGATCATTCCTGTGTGTCTTTCAGGCGCTGGTACATTTCCGGTGTGTCGACATCCAGCAGCAGACTGTCATCATGCCAGGGCAGGTAGGCGACATTGTATTTTGAAAAGATGGCACGACCTCCGACATCTCCCTTCAATTTTAGTAAGTCGGGAAATGTCACCCGATCGAACAAAACCGGATTGCCACGCCGGTCGATGATCAGCGGAGCCAGGATGGGGGCAAGGTCTGTCGCATGCTGCCCGACTAGCGCGCGGATGATCGTCGGTGTAACCTGGGGTTGGTCAGCCAACAGGAAGATGGCTGCGCCAGTTTCGCTTGGCAAGGCTTCCAATCCAGCACGGATGGAACTGCTCTGTCCGGCCTGCCACTCCCGATTGCGGACGATCTGAACGGGTAAATCAACCAGAGCCTGTTCGACTTGCTCTGCATTAGATCCGGTGACGACAATCAGGGGATCAAGTCCCGCTGCAAGCCCTGCCCTGGCAACAGCCTGGATAAAGCTTTGGCCGCGCCATGCGAGCAGCTGCTTGGGCTGACCGAAGCGCCGGCTTTCACCCGCTGCCAGGAGTATTCCGGCTGTGGGCTCGCGTGCGAGGAAGATGGTTTCCTGTTGCAGGCTGCCAATCAGAACCGTATTGTAGGTTGGTAAGAGCAGGTTGGCTAAGGCGCTGGCTCTGGATTGGATATCCGGCGTGTCGGCCTGGTTGAGAAGCGCCACGCGCCGCGCAGCGTGGGGGATGTTTTTCAAACCACCATTGGGATTTGTCAAAACACAAGCCAGCATTTCGGATGTAATCGGATCGCCGCCGGGGGCATTGCAGAGCTGCTGAAAAATCTCTGGCCGATGGACCCACTCCGCAGTCAGCGGCTTTCCGAGAGCTGACAGGCCTGCCACAACGACCACAGTATCCACGAATTCGGGCAAGGGCGGTTCGTGTTCTGCTGGTGCCTTGAGTGGTTTCTGGCGGGATCCATCCGCTTCGATGAGCAACGGCGAGTGGTCCTGATCGCATCTTGCGCGTAGCCAATTAAGCAAATCACTTGAGATTGGTATTAATCTATCGCCTTCCGCGGAGCTGGTGATAAGGATAACTTCGTTTTGCGAAAGGTCCAGGGATTCGATTTGACCAGGTGTTTCCACGATCACGTGTCTGTCGGCCAAGTCGATTTGCCATGTGCCGAGGTGGGTGGTGGCTGTTACGATGACGGGTTTGGTGAGTTGGCGCGCGAGTTGAAATATCGCAGTGGTCTTGCCCCCCGCGCCAACGAATGCCAGGCGGGGATCAGATGACAACCGCAATGCTTTTGAAAGCGTCAACATAATTTGGCTTGGTCCCAAAGCGGCGCCCGTAATTCCGGGCGGCTCAGGATGGCTTCCAATACGGCGCCTCCGATGGCCAGGGATTTATCCGAAATCTGCCTGGCATACCGCGCATCATCTCTGGCGTCCAAATCGCCGATTTTCATGCCCGCGGTTACCTCCAACCCTGGGTGAATCAGTCCCCGCAACATCCCCGCAAAAGGCGCTTTGACTACCTGTCCGTTGACCTCGACGATGGCCTGTCCCGCCTGGATATGGTCGCCGATATTTGCATGGGCAATGACCAAGCCGTCCGATGAGGCACGCAAGACGCGCCGTGGATCACCCTCGGGTTGACGTGTATCGCTTTCGGTCGCGCCTTGCCAGTAGACCCGCCCGAGGAAGTGTCCCCGGTTGGTTTCGATCACAGCATGGCAATTTTCTCCGGCAACGAATCCGGGACCGAGTCCAATCACTAACTGGGCAGCTTCAATCCCCAAATCGGGTGGATGTTTGATCAGGCGTGCGTCGATCAATACCCGGAACAGGGAAGGATCCTGGTGCAGGATTTCTGCCTTTGGATCGATTAATACCGGGATTTCGTTCCGGGAGAAGACATCTAGTGCCTGATCCAGCGATCTGACACGGCTGGCAGTGATCCCTTCCACAACGATCTGTCCGTCATAGACAGCTTCACTGAGCGAGACCAGCCTGCGCACTGCCAGCGGTTGCGGTAGTTCGGTGATTAGGACATTTAAACCGGCACGATGCAAACGGAAAGCGACGCCGGATGCCAGGTCTCCACCGCCGCGTAGGAGTATCAATTTCGACATGTGTTAATTAAACCACAAAGTGATAGACACAGGTGAAAACCTGTGCCTTTGCAGTTGCTCGATTTGGATTAGCTGGATGAAATGTCTTCCCGCAGGAGATGACCGAAGGCATAGAGTGTTAAATAGACAAACAGGAAAAAGATAGTGAACAGTGTTGTGAAGGCAAATAATCGCATATTGGGTTCGATGGCAAAACCCAACACATCCACGGCGATCTCAGACGGATTTTGCAGGATATCCCAACTGTTCCAGCGCAGGAAACGGCCCATGTATACGCCCAGGCTGCTCAAACCGGAAACCAGAAAGACAAAGACCCAGCCACGCGTGCGCCCGAAATTTCGCCGAACGATTTCCTGCATCAAATATAATGAGACAAGACCCAACAACATGCCAGTCCAGGAAAACCAGATCAACAGGATCACATCGAACCATAATGGCGCGGAATGGGATACCTGGCTCAGATGCTGTAAATCGGTCAGGATGTAGGGGGCGTTTGGGAAAAAGAGCAGCCACAACAGCGCCATCACCGGAATCGCGAGATACAGCAGTGCGCGTCGCCAAGAGATGCTGTAAGCAAAGTAGGCGATCATAAATGGAATCCAAGCCAGGAACAGATTCCAGACCAGGCTCAGATATTCTCTTGAGTCGCTGTAAGCGATGCGTGCTGCCACCAGCATGGTGCAGAATCCGGATGCGCCCGCCAGTAAGACAAAAACCGCAACTTTGTAACGGTGGCGGATGAATAAATATTTTAACTTGTTCAATTCTATTTGATCTTACCTAGCGCGCGCAGCACACGTTCCGGTGTGAAGGGGAATTCATCGATCCACACACCGGTTGCGTCGTGAATCGCGGCCGCAATTGCAGGCGCCAGCGGCAAGAAGGGTAGTTCGCCCATGCCGCGTGCCCCCCAAGGTCCGTTTGGCTCGGGGATTTCGACCAATACCGACTCGACCTTCTCCGGGATGTCCCAGATGGTCGGGATTAGATAGGTGCTGAATTGATCGGTCAAAACACGACCGTCTTTGGTTTTGAAGTCTTCCGAGATTGCGTAGCCTTGCGCCTGAACGACCCCGCCTTCGATTTGCCCAATCACAAGTTCCGGGTTGATGGCCTGACCAACATCGTCGGCGCAAACCACCCGCAACACCCTCAGTTGGCCGGTCTCGGTATCCACTTCGATTTCGACCGCTTCAGCCACATATGAGTACGAAAAATTGGGCATGGAGTGACCGGTCTCCGGGTCAAAGGGCTCGGTTGGCGGAGCGAGGTATTTGTACTCGGCAATCGCCGGGCGTTCCTCCGCCAGCCACTTTTTTAGGGCGGCTTCACCAGCGCCCTTGATGGCATTCCCGGCCATAAAGGTCATGCGTGAAGCAGAAACAGAACCGGAATTGCCCATGGTGGCCGAGTCGGAAGTGATCATGGTGACCTTCTCGAATGGCGCGCCGACTGCTTCGGCTGCCATCTGCGCCATGACGGTGTGGGACCCCTGTCCTACTTCTGCGCCAGCGTGCCAGCAAATGACCTGTTCGATATTGGCCTTGCCGTGGATTTCAACCCGCGCCCAGCAATTCTCCTGGTACCCGAACGAAAAACCGACGTTCTTGAAGCCGGCAGCTAAACCGCGTCCGCGTTTGATGTGGGACGGGA
Organism: uncultured Chloroflexia bacterium; assembly: GCA_963790075.1. Classification (GTDB taxonomy): domain Bacteria; phylum Chloroflexota; class Anaerolineae; order Anaerolineales; family Villigracilaceae; genus CAYOUV01. The sequence continues at coordinate 58,443 of CAWBNG010000003.1, read as the reverse complement.
ACGGCTCCGACTCTTTGACTTTTTTATTCCAGCCGAATTTTTCGGCCGCGGAACTCGATGACCTGCGGGACACTGACCGGGCCTGGCGGTGGGGTGCCAACCCCAAGCGTGTCTCCGTCCCGCAGAGCATTCTTCATGCGGAATTCAACCGGATCCATCTTCAGCTTTTCTGCCAGCTTTTCCATCTGCATTTCGGCCATATAAGCGGCCTGCGGCGCGCCAAATCCGCGGAAGGCTGCACCAGGGATATTATTGGTATAGACGCCGTAAACATCTTCGCTGACATTGGGAATGAAGTATGGACCGGTGCCGGTGATGGTTGAGTTGCCCAAGACCTTGTTGGTTGTGTACATGTAGGCCCCGGCGTCTCCGACGATCTCATTCTCAACCGCGACCAGCTTTCCGTCTTTGGTTGCGCCCCATTTTGCGCGCAATACGATTGGATGGCGCTTGCCATGGCCGATGATCGATTCCTGCCGCGACCAGATGATCTTGACCGGTTTCTGTAATTTCTGGGTTGCCAGGCCGAGCACGATTTGAACGGACATATCCTCGCGCCCACCGAAGGCTCCACCGATGGCAGGATAGATCACGCGCACCTGCTCATTCGGCAATCCCAGTGCGTGGGCGACCTGTTCGCGGTCGGCATGTGTCCATTGCCCGCCGGCCTTGATCGTGATTCGGCCTTCTTCGTCGATGTAGGAAAGACCGGCTTCAGGTTGGAGATAGGCATGTTCCTGGAAGGGTGTGTGGTATTCGCCTTCGACAATCACCTCCGCCTGGTCGAAACCAGCCTTGATATCGCCTTTGCGAATCTTGTAGTGGACGCAAATATTGCTGTCCCCGAGCTCGGGGTGTACCAGTGTTACCTCGGGCTTCATGGCTTCGACTGCATTGGTGACAACCGGCAGGTCCTGGTACGCGACTTCTATCAGGTCACGCGCCTGAGCGGCGAGGGCCTCTGTTTCAGCGACAATCGCAGCGACTTGGTCGCCCACAAAGCGGACAATATCCCCGCCGGATTTGCTTGAACCCGGGCCGCATAATACCGGCTGGTCGGGCTTCTGCAGTCCGTATTCATTGACCGGAACATCTTTGGCGGTAAAGACTGCAATAACACCTGGCAAAGCCTCCGCCTTGGTGGTGTCTATGTGGACGACGCGGGCGTGTGGTCGACCTGCGAAAAGGGTTTTCATGAAAAGCATGCCTGGCATGGTCAGGTCGCCGGAATAAAGCGTTTCGCCGGTTACCTTACCACGGGCATCGATGCGTGTGACGGATTTACCAATTGTTTTCATAATCTATCAATTTAATTTCCGGGGGAGATGACCCCGCTTAGCGTTTATACCGCTTTACCTTGCGACCGGTTGGGGGTGCGTCGATCGGTGAATATTGTGGTGGTCCGACGTAGCGATACATCAAAGCGTATCCAAAGGACAAAATTCCAACCAGAAGTACCAGGATGATCACTCCAACCGCCAGGTAGGCATAAATGTTGATCCAACCTAATACCGGATAAAATATCTGGGCAATCGATGGCAATTTGAAGAGGATCTCTGGCAATTGCGGGCGCCCGAGCAATTCACGTGGAATCGGCCAGCGCTGTGAGATGCCATAATCGACGATGAGGACTGCACCGGCATACGACATGAGCGGCAGGATCAAAAGGATCAGGCAGCCAATCCCACGCCAAACCGGATGCAGATCCCGATTGCGGGGTTTTACCTGTCGGTAAGCATTTTTCTCATATCTACCCACGTTTCACCTCTGCTTTAACCTTACTGGCATCTTCGATGGCCTGGACTATTTTGTAATATCCAGTGCAACGGCACAGGTTGCCGGTAATCGCTTGCTCGATCTCGTTCCGGGTTGGATTGGGACGCTCCTCCAGGAGTTTGGCGCCCGACATGATGAATCCCGGGGTGCAATAGCCGCATTGGACTGCATCATCCGCGATGAAAGCCTGTTGGACGGGGTGTATTTGGCTTCCAATGGCCAGGCCTTCCACAGTAGTGATCTTGGCGTTATGGGCGCGCGGCGCGGGGACCAGGCAGGCCATGACTGCTTTGTCGTCCAGATAGACGGTGCAGGCACCGCACTCGCCTTCTGCGCAGCCTTCTTTTGTGCCGGTTAGTCCCGCTTCTTCGCGCAGCAAACGCAGCAAAGTTTTTTCGTGCCCACTGTTGAAAGTGTATTCTTTGCCGTTGATTGTGGTGTGAATGGGAGAGCCCTCGGTATGCCTGATGCTTTCAATCGGTTTGTTTGCGCCGTTGGTTGGCTTGCCCCACAGCATCACCGGATCAGACGGGTACCCGGCCTGCTCCTGTCCATCGCGCAGGGCCTTCAATCCGCGTGCTGTGCAAACGCGGACCATCTCGCGCCGGTATGCGGCTGATCCACGCAGATCGTCAATCGGTGAGCTGGCCTGCATGGCAAGCTTCGCAGCTTCACCAATCACCTTATCAGTCAGTTCCTTTTCGGCCAGATACTTGTCCACTTCTGGAACCAGGATTATCGTGGGCGAAACCGCCCCGAGTGCAATCGAGGCTGATTTGACGGTCTCCCCGCTCAGGCTGAGCACAATCGCAACGTTGACCACTGAGATAGCCTGAGCGCGACGTAATGCTATTTTGATAAACGTCCCGCGTTGGGTGAAGGAAACGTTTGATGATTTGATTAGCGCCGGGAAGGCGATGTCCACCAACATTTCATCTGCCCCCATGACGGTCCGGCGAACGCCAGTGTAAAAGTCACGCAGCATTACCTTGCGCTGGCCTCGAGCGGAGGCCAGTGTGACCCAGGCTCCCAGCGCCATCAGCGGCGTGATGGTGTCGTTGGCAGGAGAAGCGGTAATCAGATTGCCGGCCACGGTACCGCGATTGCGAATTTGGGGTGCGCCAACTTCCCAGCAGGCGCGAGCCAACGGGTAAGCGCGTTCGCGGATGAGTTTGGAAGCGGCGCAATGGTTGTGGGTGACGAGCGGGCCGAGGTGGATGACCTCGGCCTCGTCCAGGGTGATCTGGTCGAGGTCCGGGATGCGAGTGATGTCTATCAGCGTTTCGATACCACGGCGGACTCCGCGTTCAAGCTCCAGGATCAGGTCCGTAGCACCCGCAACGATGCGAGCGCTTTCCCTCTTTTCGGCCAGAAGTTGGATCACCTCGTCTGTGGTGGCGGCACTGAAATAGTCATGCCACATATAAAGGTTCTCCTTCGATGGTGTCGACACGGGGGAATATTCCCCCGTGTCGAATGGATTTGGATGGAATTGCTAGGCCTGGCTGCCACCGTTGATCATATCATAGCGACGATCGAATGTCTCTACTGCTTGACGGGCCAGGCTGATCAGATTGCGGATAGCGGCTGGCAGGCCTTCTTCATCTCCAATGCTAGTTTCGACGTTGTCAAGGGCGTGGCCGATCTGGTCAGCCAGGTCAAAGAAAGCCATATCGAACTGATACAACTGTGTCAATTCTTGCTCATTGATTTTGACCGCATCGAAGAAGCCTGCATAGCCATAGGATGAAGTGCGGATCTTATCCGCAAAAGTTTGCAGTTTAATGGACGCTTGTTCCATGTCGTCCACCAGGCTGATCATCCCCTGGCCGACCATATCACTCTGGATGTTCGAGGCGTGTTTGTATAATTCGGTAAAGCGGTTTGCTACGGTCTCGCGCAGCAGTTTGTCAGCCGCGCGGCGGTTCTGACGTTCGACATAACCGCTGAAGCCGGGGATATGGCTCGCCAGTTTCTTGAACAGATCCTGTTGGCCGGTAACGCGCTCAAAATATTCGCTCATAGGTACCTCCTGAATGGATATACGAGGAAGTGCTGAATTGGCCTCATGCAGCAGCCGTTGGACACATTATACTTGCTCAGCCGCAAATCGTAAAATAGGCTGACCTTTATTTTGCCACAAATCTGACTTTTTTGCTGGTGGCTTAAGGACCAGTGAAGGGTACAATGCGTTCTGGATGGATCCCCGCCACAAGTTTGTGGTTATAATCAAGACATAAATTTAATGTCCCCTGGTCGATCTTTTGCATAACCCAAGTTTCACCAGGGAAGACAAACCACAGTGCTATTACGGAGCCAAACCGCAGCAGGAAACCCCACATACTTCGCTTGTGTGCAGAGCGAGATAACAAGACCTCGGCGAAGGTTTCGCCGGAAAAGGAGAAAACCATGGTAATTGAAAAGACGACTGACCTGCAATCCCTTTTGGGTGATAGAGCCGAAAAGTTGCTTGGTTTCGATACACCCAAGATCCCCAAAGAACGACTGCATCTACCAGGTCCCGATTTCGTCGACCGCATTTTCATGCAGTCTGATCGTAACAACCGTGTGCTCGGTAATCTAGCCTGGCTGTACGAACATGGCCGGCTGGGGGGGACGGGCTATATGTCAATCCTGCCGGTCGACCAGGGTATCGAACATTCGGGCGGCGCCAGTTTTGCCAAGAACCCGGATTACTTCGACCCCGAGAAGATCGTCGAACTGGCGATCGAGGGCGGCTGCAACGCGGTCGCTTCCACCTTTGGCGTGCTGGGGATTATGTCGCGCAAGTACGCGCACAAGATTCCCTTCATCGTCAAGATCAACCACAACGAGTTGATGAGTTATCCCAACACCTTCGAGCAAATTCTCTTTGGCACAGTCGAGGAAGCCTACGACATGGGTGCAGCCGCTGTCGGCGCGACGATCTACTTCGGCTCGGACGATTCGCACCGCGAACTGATCGAGATCGCGCAGGCCTTCAACCTGGCGCACGAGCTGGGTATGGCGACCGTGCTGTGGTGCTACACCCGCAACGAGGCCTTCAAGAAAGATAAGGACTACCATGTCTCGGCCGACCTGACCGGGCAGGCCAATCACATCGGTGTCACGATCGAAGCTGATATCGTCAAGCAGAAGCTGGCCCAGAATAATGGCGGCTACCTGGCTCTCAACACTGACGGGGTATCGTACGGCAAGTTCGACAAGCGCATTTACAGCGAACTGACCAGCGACCATCCGATCGACCTGTGCCGTTACCAGATTGCGAACTGCTACATGGGGCGCATCGGCATGATCAACAGCGGCGGGGCCTCGGGTGCCAACGACTTTGCAGACGCAGCCGCCACGGCGGTGATCAACAAACGCGCCGGCGGCACCGGCTTGATCTCAGGTCGCAAGGCCTTCCAGCGCCCGATGGCGGAGGGGGTCAAGCTGCTGCATACCATTCAGGACGTCTACTTGGACCCGGGCATCAAAATTGCCTGACCAGATAAAAAAAAGCAAAGCGCTGTCCTCTCGACAGCGCTTTTGAATTCATAAAATCCCAAATAGAAATCTACAATACATTGTCGAGCTATAATAAGGCAGTTATAAGTTCGGCTACTTGCTCCCCACGCCATCCACCCACTCATGCTATTGTTACTTAGATTCTAGAGCGTTCGGAATTACGTTTATTGCACTTCTGACTTTACCAAACTGATGGATTAGTCACGAGGACCTCGGCCACAATCCATGGCCGAGGTCCTCGACTATTTCGTTCTGAGCATGAGGGATTTATCTTGGGTTTTACTCTAGTAAGCGCTTCCAATCACTTACGAATTGGCAGTCTGAGCCGCAAGCAAGAGGACTCCCTACCAAGACCTTGCGCCTGAATTAGCCTTTAACACGGATTTCTTTCCGCTCCCGCTGGTACAGCGAATACAAGACGATCAGGATGATGGGCAATAAAATATCCCAGTAGACGACGATCCCGGTGTTGCTGGGAGCGAAGTTATTCTGCTGAAACATGTGGAGGATGTGAGTCAGGGCTGCCCCCCACATGAAGGGGGTCTTTGCAATGATAAATGGTAACCAGAAGGATTTGTACCAAAAGCCAATGCCACCCACCAGGCCAACCCCGATCGAGGCAAACGCCAACTCCATTTGGAAACCGCTATTCAGGGGCCAGCCGATCCCGCTGGCAACCTCATCCGCATAAAGAATATGGCCGAAGAATCCGCTTGAGATGGAAAACCAGCCTGCGAGCCCAATCGTGTAAATGCTGACAAGTTCCAGGAAGGATTCCGTCCGATTTTTATTGCGCGTGGCCAATAAATGGATCCCAATTGAAATCAGCGTAACCGCGATTTGTATATAAATATTTAGGCCGGAAATTTCAAAAAATGCTTGCATTTTTAACTCCTGTTTGGCAGTAAAATCATACTTAAATGGATTAGCTCTCTGGGATCAGTAACGACCAGCGTCCAATCAGGACAAAGACAGACATAGCCATAAAGTAAAGATTGAGTGGCAAGACCTTGTATTCTTTTTTAGGCAGATGTTCAGTAAAGATCGCGAATAATTGGATCAATGTTAAACCAATCGCAGCGAGTGGGGTTAACCAGGGTAGAGTGCCTGTCAACATTGGGAATACGATCCCAACTGCGCCAAGCAGTTCGGAAATCCCCACCAAACGTATAAAATAAACCGATCGATTTTGCGCCCAGGACATCTTATGCTTGGTGCTATCTGTCCAAACGGTCTTATATATCCCGTAGGCGCCATAGATTCCCAGAAGCGAGCATTGCGCGATTCACAATCCGATATTCATTTTGTCCTTCCTTTTCTGATGAAAGATTTCCTGCGCAAACTCATTGTGGCTGAATTGACAAGAGTTGGATCTGCAAAAGTTCTCAGGCGATAAAGGTATTGCAGATCTGACATTGGCTAGTATTTACTCAACTCTATAGATGCGCTAGAGAATATAGCCAGTCCACTCATTTTGTTGCCACTCGGAGTACCAATAAAATCAGACCATAAATGTCCGAAATTATACCTGATTTTAATAGGCACCGTTCCGGTTTGTAAAAAGACTTGTCAAACGGATAAAAAGGGCTGCGCCTTAACAGGACAGCCTTTGGATTCTGCAGCTTTAATTTTGTCTTAGGTTGGATTGTGATTCCGATGCGTTACGTATGATAATTCAAGATTAAGCCTGACAAAAGAAATCAAACTGCTCCATTTGCTTTTCTTATGTATGTACGCAACCGTCATGGTAGTGTTCATTACTCTAAAATCACACCGGGACACTTATTGGGCGTTGCTGGTGGTCGGGGTTTATTCGCAGTTCCACCTACCGAATTGATTGATTTCCTTTAGCCCACCAACATCTGACAGGTCGAATCGATCAAGGTGACCATTCCTTCACCCATGGTTCGCTCAATTCATGATCCGGACCCATGACCGAATGGTAAAGTGCATTAGCTGCAGTGCTGTAGCCGCCCACAAATGCCCGGGTTGCCCCCATGCGCTGCAACCGGCATAATCCCTCCGTCAGGAGTGCTTTCCCCAACCCCCGCCGTTGGTGAGCGGGTACGGTGGCAACCGGCTCAAAATATGCGCTGCGTGTGACATCATCAAACCAAATGGTGCAAAATGCAGCGATGGCTCCATCCGGCGCGATCGCTACCAGGTCGAGATCCCGGCGGTAAAGCGGCGCAGTCTGGATGTTGCGGTACCAGGTCGCGTCATCCCGGTTCTCAACTGCAACCTTTATATCGCCTTGGTGGAACCCCAGGCCAGAGGCATAGCAGCGTTCTAAAAGCTCGAGTCCGTCTCCTAACGAGCGAATGCTGTACCCTGAGGGTATCGGCACTTCTGGTATGGCGGCATCCAGGTCGCGATGCCACTGGTATTCAGGCAAATTCCCCTTACTGTAACCATAATTGCTGACCAGTTCCCGCCGCAGCTGATCCTGCCCGGGTACCCACACAACCAGTTTGCGCGACCCATCAGGCTCGACCTTTGCCAGGCGTTCTTCGGCAATCTTGAGCATCTCTTCTTCGAGTTCCAGGGTCCGCAGCGTCGGGTGCACGCAGAAATGCGCTTCGCCCAGGCCGCCATCCGGCATGAGCATGGCAACGATTTTCCCATTCGCCTCCCACAGGAATGCAACCTCTTCCAGGCCCACTTTTGCGCAGTTCAAGCAGGAGTGCCAGCGCGCATAATCGAGCCGGGCCACGTGCCAGCTTCTTTCGAGGCGCTGGTTTATTATAAATACATGGCGCAGAAATTTGCGCATACGCCAGTAATCGTCTTCGGTTTGGTAGGGACGGAAAACGGGTTTCATTGGTTTTGCTTCTGCTTGAACCCACAAAATTTTTTCTGTATTGGGAATGTTCTCGGGTTAAAATAGGCTTAGAAAAAGTATAGCATCAATTCAAGCGGAGGAAAACACCCATGCCCGTCTCTGACCAGGGGATCGATCTCACGCGATATGTGCTCATCCCGCGCATGGCCATCTTCCTGCGGCGCGGGGAGGAGTACCTTTTACTCAAAAGGGCACCGGACAAGCGCCGCTGGGCTGGAAAGTACAACGGCTTGGGCAAAGTTTTTCTAAAAAAGTGTCTAATAACTGACTGGGTTACGGTTGACTATAAATTGGACAGATGGACTCGGGTTCGTAAGACAGATCAAAAACGCCATGCGGCCCGAGCGGTTTCAAGATTTCAGGGTACTGATCTGCGTACGCAATCGCTTGATCGCATGCCATGATAAGGATTTTTGAAGTATGGTATTCCTCCCAAAATATCGTTGCCATTTCAACATATGGATAGCCAGGATTTTCGGGTGGATATTTATTCTTTAGCGTTTTATAAACAATGTCCGCGTCGCTATCCCAACCCCGTACAAAATGCAGGATCATAATCCTGTAACGTGCGTATGCAGATAATTGGTCGTATTCAATATGGTTAAAGGGTATTTTTTTAATATCCGGATACCCAACTCCTGTCTCTGCCTCAACCAATTGTTTCCAAATGTCTGCGTTCCAGCTTTGTAAGTTGTTATCAAAAATAGCTCTTTGGTAAGAGGCAGTCGCGGCGGCATAGTCACCGCGAAGTGATTCCGTGTCACCATCCTGGATGGCTTCAAATCTAAAATTCGGAGGGTCAAATTTCTGTGAGTACCAGACATAGTATTTTCCATCCCACATGTATACGACTCTTTGCCCTCGAAAAGGACCATCCCAACCCGAGAAACCGCTTAAATCACTCGGAATTCCACCGTCAAGGACGAGTTCAAAAGTGCCGTTCTTATCTATATCTTCGATGCTGGCATTTGAGTATCCGATCAATTCGGCAACTCCCCAATAATCAAGTTTGCCTGTAAAAAGGTTATAAACCCAGTCTCTAACCAGACTTTCGAAATTATTCCCATTCCATTCGTAAACCAGGATGCCGGTACAATAATGACAAGTTAATAATTCGATTGTTAAATCTTTTACACCATTCCGGTTTAGATCCTTGATAGCAAGGACATTTGGCCCATAATCATAAGCACGAGTGATTGTTAACAGATTATTAAATTTTCCATTCCTGCATCCGAATACATATAAATTCCCGCCCAATGCTGGATTGCGAATGACAAGTTCTCGGATTCCATCATTCGTAAGGTCTTCGTAATGATTTGAAAAGCGAAATCGAAGTTGATCGATCCCGCCATGGTTGAGGATATCCAAAATGGCCTGTTCGAATTCTGCCTCATCTTCCGGAAATGAATCCGGAATTAATAATTTGGTTTTGCTCAATAGAGGACATTTTGCTGGAGAAGCAGCGGTTGCCCGAATTTGTGGTTGGTAGTTAAAATTTGGAGTGGGAATGCTTTCAAGCGTTAGGTCGATTGTTGGAAATGGCTTGGAGGTGCTGGTTGGAGAGACAGTTTGTAAAATCTCGATGGAAGTTGCCATGGTACGTTTCGGCTGGGTTGGTGTGATTGTTGCTCGGGTTCCCTGTTGTGATTCTGGACGCGTTGACTTCGGATTGCATCCGAGAAGTAACAGGAGAATGATAAAAATCAATCCTTTTTTCATTTCCCACTAAATCTCCCAGTACCTTATTAGCATCGTCGGTATCCGATGTTAAAATACACCTAGAATCAGTATAACATCATATCAAAGGAAAACACCCATGCCCGTCTCTGATCAGGGGATCGATCTCACACGTTACATGCTCATCCCGCGCACGGCCATCTTCCTGCGGCGCGGGGATTCCTATTTGCTTTTAAAAGGCGCACCGGACAAGCGCCGCTGGGCCGGCAAGTACAATGGCCTGGGCGGGCACCTCGAGCGCGGTGAGGATGCGCTCAGCGCCGCACAGCGCGAGTTGTTGGAGGAAACCGGCTTAGCGGCTGACTTGTGGTTGTGCGGTACGGTGATCGTCGATACGGGGCAGAACCCCGGCATCTGCCTGTACGTCTTTAGCGGGGAGGTGAAGGGTGGCAAATTGCGACCTTCCGGGGAAGGCATAGCCGAATGGGTGCCAATAAGCCGTCTGCCGGATTTGCCTGTGGTCGAGGATTTACCGGTTTTACTGGAGCGCATTCACGCTCTGTGGCGCGGCGATCCGCCCTTTGCAGCGCGCTCTTACTACGATGAAGCGGGGCAGTTGGTGGTCGTGTTTGGGTAAAACACTTCCCATCCATCCTGTGGTCCTCCCTTCCCGGGAAGGGGGACGGGGAAAACGTGAAGAGTGCGGCAGCGAAGCTGCCGCACTCTTCACAGTGATTTAGTTTTGGATTGAATTTATTGCGCCCGGAGGGCGGCGGCAAGTTCGGGATGTAAGTCCCAGCGGCCGTCGACGAATACACATTTATCCCAGGGGAAGACGATCAACGCATCGCTGATCAGCCCGCAAAGGTCCGGTCGCGGATCAGCCCAGGTGTGGCTGACCAGGCAGGCGGTTACGACCTGGGTGGCGCCGCGCTCGCAAACACGGACGGCCACCAGCGCCAAGGTCTCGCCAGTGTCGGCGATCTCGTCAATCACCGCTACCCTCTGACCGGCCACCTGAGCCGGAACGTCCGTCAGCCAGACAGGATGCATGTGGACGACTTTGTCATCCACGCGGCGGGTGAGGCGGACCGGGAAGAACGCACAGCGCAGTGCCAGGGCCACTGTGGTGGCGGGAATCAGCCCGGCGCGCGCAATCCCAATCACGGAATGTATTTCCTGCGCTGCCAGTTCGGAGGCCAGCTGGCGTGCCAATTTTGCACAATCCTCCCAGCTTAATTCGGTCACGCCTTTACGCTGCGCGTAGTCGTAGGGTTTCACCGGGTTGCCGCCAACAGGAAGTCCAGCAGGTTGGGACCGAAACTGGGTTCCATTTTACGCGGCAGCATCACGAAGGTCATGCCGTGCTTCGAGCCGGGGTAAGCAAAGATCTTATACGAATCGCTCGGCGCGACACTCCAGCAGGTTGCGGGAGCCGGCCCGTCGTTAACGGCGGAGACGCAGCGCACCTGCTTGCCCGCAGCCAGCAATTGATTGACCGCCTGGGCGTAATTCACTTCCAACCAGCTGCCGGGTGAGATGGCGAAGGCGCCGCTGCAGCCCGCGCTGCAGGCGTCGACGACAGCGTCCGCCCCGATGCTGGCCCCGATGCCGATCACGTGCCCCGAGTTCGACTCCCGGGAACTGCCCGGCGATTTGGTATGCGGCGGCCGCGTCAAGCAGGAACTCAGCCGCATGCGCGCGGTATCCGTCCTGGATGATGTCGGCCGGCAGGCTCTCACCGTGGCCGCGAAAGTCGAAAGTGAAGACCGCGAAAGACAGGTCGGCCGGCATGAGCGGCAGTTTGCCGTCCGCGCTGGGGGTGGGCGGGATGGACGGGTCGGGAACCGGAAAGTTCCGCAGCCAGTCCAGGATTGGGCTTTTTTGCCACATGCTTTGGTCTCCGTCGAACTGGTGCATCAGCACAACGACCGGCGCACCGGGTTTCCAGGCCGGGTAATAATAACCAACCAGCTGGCGGCCATCTTCAGCGTAGAAGGTTACCCGCTCTGGGGAGGGGTCGGGTGCGAGGGTGGGGGTCGGAAGCGGGGTCTCTGTCGCGCTGGGAGTCGCGCTGGGCAGGGGTGTCTCGGTCGGGACGGGCGTGGCAGTCAGGGTTGCCGTGGGCAGGGCCGCCTCGGTCGCAGTTGGGACAGCGGTCGGGACCGGTCCCATTCCACCTGTGCAGGCTTGCAAAGCCAGACTGAGGCTGACGACCAGGAAAATGCTGCGGTTGCGAAAGTTCAATTTGCCGGCTTCTAAAATTTGTAGCCGATCTGGCGCAGAAAATCCTTGCGCCAGGCGATGTCTTCGGCGGCTTCAACCCCCTTGGGGGAGAAACCGTCCACCACGCCCAGGATGCCGCGTCCCTGCTCGGTCTCGGCTACCAGCACCTCGGTCGGGTTGGCGGTGGCGCAGAAAATGTGCACCACTTCGGGAACCCGCTTGATGGCGTTGAGCACATTGAGCGGGAAGTAGCCTTCGCCCAGAAACAGAATGAACGAATGCCCGGCACCAATCGCCTGGGCATTACGCTGCGCCAGGTGGATCATGGCCTGGTCGGTGCCTGTCCAGCGGATCAGGCACTTGCCGGAAGCCTCGCAAAAAGCCAGACCAAACTTTATGCCCGGTACGCTGTTGACCAGCGCTTCGTGGAGGTCTTCAACGGTTTTGATGAAGTGCGACTGCCCGAGGATGAAGTTGATTGCTTCAGGTTTTTCGATTGTTACGCTTTTGATTTCCATGGCGTTACTCCTTGGCTACAATTGTATCAATTTCCCTGGACGGTTGTCCTCCGCCTTAAGGCCTAGCGAAATGTCTTTGGGATTTGGCCTATAATACAACCGGTTCAAGAAAAACCGAAAAGTGGAGGTGCTGGATTGTCCAAAATCACGGTCCTTTTTTGCATGCTGACTGTTCTGGTCAGCGCGTGTGTGCCCACCCCGGTCAGTCCGACCAGCCTTCCGCTGCCGGCCCCGCCCTCGCCGACGCCATTTTTACCGGTCACGATTACGCCCATCCCAAGCGATACCCTGGCACCGACGCTGACAGCCACACCCAAACCACTGGTCCCGGATTTTGCGCACATCGTCCTGATCGTCTTCGAAAACAAGGAATTCGGGACGGTGATCGGCAACTCCAGCATGCCCAATTTCAACCGCCTGGCGCAGGAGTATACGCTGCTGACCCAGCATTACGCGGTCACGCATCCCAGCCTGCCCAACTATCTGGCCATGGTGGGAGGGGACACTTTCGGGATCACCAGTGATTGCACTGATTGCTTCGTCTCGGCGCCCAACCTGGCGGACCAGATCGAGGTCAGCGGGCGGACCTGGAAGACCTACCAGGAAGACATGCCCGAAGCCTGTTACCTGGGCGGGACCCTGGTCTATGCCCAGAAACACAACCCGTTCATTTATTTCGACTCGATCCGCCTGAATACCTCGCGTTGCGAAAATGCGGTTGTCCCACTGGCACAGCTGGAGACCGATATCCAGGCTCAATCGCTGCCCGATTTCCTGTTCATCACGCCCAATATCTGCAACGATGCGCACGATTGCCCGGTCGGCATCGCTGACAAATGGCTGGGAAAGCTGATGGATCAGTTGGTCCCGGCCTTGGATGCGGATGGGAAACCTTACCTGATTGTCCTAACCTGGGATGAGGGCCAGGGAGACCATTCGTGCTGCGATCTGCCGCCGAAGGCCGGCGGACGGGTGGCGACAGTTCTCGTCTCGCCGCAGGTCAAGGCGGGCTTCCAGGACGACACCCCGTACACGCATTATTCATTGCTAAAGACGATTGAGACCGCCTGGGATTTGACCTACCTGGGCCATGCGGCAGAGGACAGCAATGTTCCCATCATCGCCCCCTGGAAGTGAATTTGAATTCCACCGATAAGACTTGGACGCAGGTGTGACGATCAACAACTTGCCCTCTCAGCCAGCCCTTCTTTCGTAGAAGACCAGCAGCGTGGTACCGTATTTGCGCTGATCGAATTCATCCAGGTGCTCCAATGCCAGCGCTTCGTATTCGCGCGGGTGGATCTGGGCGATTACCCAGGCATCCTCCACCAGCCAGGCAGGATTGGAATCCAGCAGGGTCAGCGCCTTTGACCACATCCCTTTGTATTGCGGCGGGGCGATATAGACATAGTCGAAGACCTTGTCCGCTGGGGAGGCAAGCATAGCGAAGGCATCCGCCAGGCGAATTTCGGCGCGTTCGCTCAATTTACAGTGCTCCAGATTCCATTTGATGGTTTCAATCGGGGCGCGATGCAGGTCGGTGAAGAAGGCAAAGGCTGCCTCGCGGCTCAGTGCTTCGATCCCGACGGCTCCCGTACCCGCGAACAAATCCCACCAGGCTGCTCCCTGGATGTCCCCGGCCAGGATGTTGAACAGGGCTTCCTTGACCCGGTCGGTGATCGGGCGAGTCGTGTCACCCGGGACGGATTTTAATTTGCGGCCTTTGGCGATGCCGGAAATGACCCGTAAACTCATCCAGCCTCCACACTCTGACGGGCAGCCAGCAGGTTGCCGTGCGGCGCGATGATGGGCACCACGCAGCCCGTACCCAGCATGAAGCGTTTGCCCGCGGTCTGGGTGATAGCGTCGGCTGCTTCCTGCCGGACCTGCTCGGGCGTCCCCAACACGATCGTTTCGCGGCTGAGCCCGCCGCAGACTACGCCGTTGTATTTTCCCTGAGCCTGGCGCAGACTCGGTGGCGTATCGCGGTCATGCCAGTTCAGGATCTGGGCCGGGTAATCCGAAACCAGGTCGAAATAAACCTGATCGCCGTGCAGATGAACCAGGTTGCACCACAGATCGCGGGCGGATTCGAGCAGTGTCAGGTCGTGCGCCTTTTCGAATTGTTGAAATTCTGCGCGCGATAGCAGACCTGCCTGGGCGTGCTGGACGGCATAAAAGATGCCGTCGATCCCGGTTTCCCTGGCTGCATCAATGAAATCCTGGGTGGTTTTAGTGATAATCTCCAATCCTTTCAAGACTGCTTCGGGGTATTTGCGAATGTGGATCAGCAGGGTCTGGCCGCCAGCCAGGTTTTTAGCCTGTGACAGCGGGCTGAAGATGGTCTGGATGACGGGGGTCTCCGGGTCTAGTTCACGCCGGATCTGACGGAGGCAGGTCAATTGGTCGGATAGATGTGGGGCAGCTGGCGGGAGTGGGCGCAATTTTTCCCAATCTTGCGGGTCATGGATTGCGCGCTTGGTGTAACGGCGCGTCCCCTCCGAATCCCCCAGCCACTCATCTTCCGCTCCCCAGTCTTTCAGGCAGAAGGATGAGGAAGGCGTGACCTTGACCAGGTCGAAATCGTAGCTGCGTTGAAAATGGAGTGCCGCCGCCGCCAGTCCGTCGGGAGTTTGGTCGTCAATTGGAAAATGCCGCCAGAGTGCGACCGGTGGGCGGTCAGGCGTTTGATTGGATAGACAGGATTGTAGTCGTTCTTTGTGAGTTAACATACCCACATTATAAGCGCTTGATGCGCGGGTGCAAAATTGCCGCGTGGGTATTCCTTTTTAATAAATTAGGTCACGTTCCAAACCAGACCTAAGGCTGAGTGGTGAATTGCTTGACCAGGCAGAAATCCGCCCCTCCCCGGCTGACAGCGTGCAGCACCGGCTGCTTGCGATAGATCGAGCGTTGGTCCAGGTTGGAGCGGGTCGAGAACAGCATCCAATCGCCAATGGCAGGCGCGTCCTGGCTGACCTGGACGGTTGAACTGGCGTAATAGGCCGCAATGTAGGGTTCGCGCGGCACAAGCAATACGGTGCCGTCCGGCGCGTTCTGGTCGACCCAGGCCATGGCTTCCTTGTAGCAGGTCAGCCAGTAATCGGTCTCGTACTGGCGGAAGGCGCCGCCGGTCCCGCCGACCAGACTGTTGTAGTAAGTGTATTCGTAGGGGTGCAAGCGAACCATCCCGACCACACCGGGCAGCAGGATCAGGATCACCAGCACAGCACGTATCCAAACCGGGCGGAAGGCATCGAAGATGGCCTGGAAAGCGAGTCCCCCAACCAGGAAGATGGGTGGTGCCGAGAAGAAGAAATGTCGGAAGCCATCGTACATGGGTGGGCTTTTGACGAGCACGTACACGAGGGGAATCCCGAACCAGACCAGAATGACCAGCAGCGATCGCCAGTCGAGTCGTTTCAAACGACGTGCGGCGACAACCAGGCCAATCGCAAAAAGCGGCCAGACCACCTCGGTCAGGGTCAGGACCAGCATTGTTGGGAAATAGCGGTGCGGCAGATGATCAGCTCGGAAAGTCTGGCCGAGGAATAGGACAGCCAGTTCAGTCGGGTTATCTGCCATAAAGCGAAATACGGACAGAAAATTTGCGACAGGCGCTTCCCACAAGTAGGGCCAACTGGCGAGTGCTGCCAGGATTGCCATCAAGCCATAGGGTAGGAAGATCACCCAGTGACGATATTTTCCTTTGAGTAAAAAGTAAAGCAAAACCAGTCCGCCCGCTAAAGGCCCAATGATGCGGATCGAGGTGGTCAGGCCGAGCAGGATACCTGGCAACAAGCCTGCCCGCAGGCTTTGCCACGGATTAAGGCGGATATCAGCCGTAATGCGGTCGACCATGCGCAGGCCCAAATAAATACTTGCCAGCATGAAAACCGTGAAAGATGGGTCTTTGGGATTGATGAAGGCGTGCCCCCACAAAAGCGGCTGCCAGGCGTAAAGTGCCGTTGCCGCGCCGGCCGGCCAGGGATCAGCAAATCGACGCGCCAACAGATAGAAGAACACGAGTCCAATTTGAACGGTCAGGAAATTAAGCAGGTGCCAGGCCGAAGCCTGGTCAAGGCCGGCTTTGTATATTAGCTTGGCAGCCGGATCGGCTAACAAAATATACGCCGGTCCGCGCGTTTTGTGGTCGTCAGGGCTGGTGCCATAGGCCTGGCGGATATCGAAATCCCCCCTCAGGCGGGCCTTAATCGAATAGGCATAGCCGACCGAATCGGCGTAACTGTAAAATAAAGGCTCATCCCAACTGAAACCATAATCCCGGAAGGTCCACAATCCGGCCAGCAGGTTAATAATCAGAAGTAGAAGGAGTGGGGCGTTCGGGTGTCCTGCAAGGCGTTTAATTTCAGCTGTCATTCTTCTGAATGGCTGTCCTGCCCGAGGCGCTGCCTGCGTTCCTGCCAGAATTTTTCAACCTCAGCCCGCCGTTCTTTGCGCATCCTTGCTGCTGCCTTTAGGTATTGTTTCTGACGCCGATACCACAGCCAAAGGATCAGGGCAAGCAGTAGGATGATTTCAACCGCGAAGGCGATTATGAACCTGGCTTCATGAAAGGTGGTGTAGTCGGGCACAAAATAAACATCGGTGGGTCGTCTGGGATGCGCGATCATGTATTGTCCCGGAGCCGGGATGACAAAATAGTAAATCGGTCTGCCGGCCGCGAAGGGCGTGTCGTACGGGACAAGACCGCGGGTGACGAATAGAACCGGCAATAATTCTTCCTGCCCCATGGCGTGGATATTCAACCAGGCCGGACTTTGTTTGACCATCAAGGCATCGGTAATCGTGAGCAGATCGTAGTTGTCGGTGTACAAATTGTACGCACCCGTTTTAGGAAAGTTCACAATTGTTGGGGAAGTGGAGAAGTCCACGGAGATTACCTGAGGGGGTGTGACCATTTTTAGAATGTGCAATTGGGCGGGGATGAATGTCAGGGCAGCGCCTGTCCATTTGGTGATCGCATCGATTTGCCCGATTGCCAGGATGGATACCACGCAGGTAAGAATCCCCAGGACGATGCTGGTAATCGTAGGGGGTTTGGGGAGACCACTTGTCATGCTATTTGCTAGCCTTCTTACGCGTTCGCTTTGTTTTCCAACCCTGGATGAGCGTTTGAAGTTCCTGCTCCTCCGCCTGCTGGTCGTTGAAATAATCGGTCATGAATTTTGATCGTCGCAAACGCAGTGCCATAGGTGCGACAGCTTGCAAGTCATCGGAAGTGACGGTCCCCCGGCCATCGGCGGCGGTGTAGGCGCGAGCGGCTTCGAACCAGGAGATCTCAGCGCGTAATGAATCTACGCCCATTTTGTGGATCGTTTCAATGGCTGGTTTGGCAATCTTATCGTCGATCTTGACCTCACGCAAGCGCGCCCGTGCGGACTGGATTTCGTCTCGGATCAATGACATTTCCTGGTTAAATTGTGCGATCATCCTGCGCGGGTTGGATTGGTAGGATTGGACGCGACGGTAGGCTTCCAACCGTTCAGCGGAATCGTCCAGACCGCGCACGATCACTCGCAGCCCAAAACGGTCCAGAATTTGTGGGCGCAGGCGTCCCTCTTCAGGATTCATCGAGCCGATCAATACAAACCTGGCCCGGTATGTCGCGGAGACGGGTCCGCGCCGCACGGTATAGCTGCCTTGCGCAGCAGCATCCAGAATGGCGTCAACAATCTCATCGCTCAGCAGGTTGACTTCGTCAATGTAAAGTAAATTTCGATCGGAAAGTGCCAGGATACCGTGGCGGATGCGCATGCGTTCGTGGAGGACGGCACGCTCGTCAATCCCGCCGACCACATCCTCCAGGCGGGCGTTTAAGGGCAGTTCGATCAGTCGTACCCGGTCAGGTGCGGTCAGGGGGATATTTTCAGCGTACTTCTTGGCGCAGTCCGGGCAAACGGCGTCGATGCCACCGGTTTCGATGTCTTCGGGCAAGCAGCCATAGTAGCATTTGGAGCGTTCGACCATCGGAAGCAGGTCCAGCAGGCTGCGCACAGCCGTCGTCTTGGCCGTGCCTCGCGGTCCTATCAATAGAATCCCACCAACGTTCGGATTGATCAACCCCAATAACAACGCCAGCTTCATTTCCTGCTGACCCACAATTCCCAGGAACGGGAAGGGCACCGCCTCTGCCATTCCGGCATCTTCCGGTGGAAGCTGTGGAAGCGATTTTCCCGAAACGTGATCGATTAGCTCTTGTAAAGAGCGAAATGTATGCGCGACCCGTTCCTTTGGTTCTTGTGGTTCTTCAGGGAGTTGGGGTTCGTCCATGCTACGCTTGCTTTCGCTGTGTCAGGCGATATTTTTGGCGCTCCTTGGCAGACTGCATGCGGCGTTTTTGCTCATCGGTCTCAGCTTTAAGCGGTGGGACCTGGACTGGATTGCCCTCATCGTCCAGCGCGACGTAAACCACGTAAGCGGTGTTGGTATGGGTGCGCTCGCCGGTAATCGGATTTTCCGCAGTGACCTGTACCTCGGCTTCCATTGAGGTCGAGCCAGCGTAAGTCACTTCAGCGTTCAAGATGACCAGGTCACCAATACGGATGGGTTGGCGAAAGACCATCGAGTCGATAGCAACGGTTACGACGCGGTGCTGGGCATGCCGCATACAGGCCAGCGCGCCGGCTTCATCTACCAGCTTCATGATCCAGCCGCCGTGGACATTGCCCAGGTTGTTAGCGTGCTCGGGTTGCATCAGTTGGGCGATCGAGATATGCGAAGCACGCACTGTTTTCGGTTTCGGGTTTGTGCCAGCCATCAGTCCATATCTTCGCGTAATTCGCCGGAGTCGAATGGGTGCAGACGCTCCGGTTCGTCCAGTAAGACATCGACGACGCCGAAATATAACTCGCGCATCATCGGCGCCAGCGGAACCGTCGCCGGCGGATAGGTCTTGGGCGGGCGTGGAAGTGGATCGCGTTGGGGTTTAAGCCGGCTGGTCAGGCGCTTGCGCAGGATGCGCGGTTCGCTGGTCAGGTAGCCGACATACATCCCCAGAACGGAGTAGACGTCCTTTTGGGGAGTGACCCAACCGATCCATTCTCCCAGGCGATTGAAAAGATAGGGATAGGAAAGGAAGGCGTCAGCGTCTCCTTTGGTATTGTAAATTGGAATGAGTGCAGGATGTTTTTCCATGTTTGATCCGTCTGGTATTACTCTACATCATTATACGTCCAATATCGATTTAGGAAAAAATTCCAGACCATGACGATCCCGATCGAGACAGCCAGGGCTAAATTGTGACCCAGAACGGCGGCAGATATGGGGAGTGATAATTCGGCTGTTTCAAGTAAGTGGCCAAAAAGACCTTCCAGCCAGGCAAAGATTGGCGTGCGAATCGTCAATCCGATCGTGCTGACGATCGCAAACTGGCTGATTTGATGCTTGAGGTGTTTAGAACGCGAGTCGGGATATGTCCAAAAACGATTCCAGGTGAAGTTACTGGAGACCGCCGTTATGAATGAAATCATGCTGGCAAGAACGGGATTGACTCCAAGGAAGGTGCTTAAGAGATTAAATACACCGAAATCAACCACAGCGCCAATGGTACCGACCACGGCAAACTTCATGAAGCGGGTGCGTTCGCGTGGATTGTTCAAAATCATGGTCATTCTATGCCTAATTGCTCCTTGAAATATGGGATCGTGCGCTGGATGCCTTCGTCCAGGTTTACTTCTGGTTCCCAGCCCAGGATGGTTCGGGCCCGGGTGATGTCGGGTTGGCGGCGCTGGGGATCGCGTTCGCTGCGCGCATCGGGAACGAACTTGATCCCGGCCGGATTGATGGTGATGCGGTTGATGGCTTCGGCAAATTGCAGGATGGTCATCTCGATCGGGTTGCCGATATTGACCGGTAGATGCTCGTCCGAATAAAGTAACTTGACAATGCCGTCAATCAGGTCGTCCACATAGCAGAACGAGCGTGTCTGGCTGCCGTCACCATAGACCGTCAGGGGTTGCTTGAGCAACGCCTGCTTTAAGAAGTTGGGCAGCGCGCGCCCATCTTCCAGGTCCATGCGCGGACCGTAGGTGTTAAAAATGCGCACAATGCGCGTATCCACATTATGGGCGCGATGATAGGCCATGGTGAGCGCTTCCGCAAAGCGCTTGGCTTCGTCGTAGACCGCTCGGGTACCGATTGGGTCCACGTTGCCTGGATAATCTTCTTTTTGCGGATGGACGAGTGGGTCACCATAAATTTCACTGGTAGAAGCCAACAGATATTTGGCATTGTAAGTCTTGGCTACACCCAGCGTGTGATGCGTGCCAAGCGCCCCGGCTTTCATGGTCTGAATGGGAAGGTTAAAATAGCCGACTGGTGACAGCGGGTTAGGGCTGGCTGGTGAGGCAAAGTGCAGAATGGCGTCAACCTTTTCGGGCAAAAAGATATATTCGGAGACATCGTGTTTGTAAAATTCAAAATCTTCATTGCCCATCAGGTGTGCCAGATTCTCTGGTTTTCCAGTGATGAAATTGTCCATCCCGACGACTTGGTGACCTTCTGCCAACAGCCGGTCACATAAATGTGAGCCCAGGAATCCAGCTGCTCCGGTGATAAGAATTCGCATGAATAAGTACCTCTTTGGATTTAGATTTTGCGATCCAGTTGACGCCGATCGCTTATTTCCACTCTATCCGGCTAATGAGACCATCCCCGGTTACTTGCCAGGCTTGTGCATTACCCGTATCGACCAACCATAAGTTACCCTGATAAACCAGGGCTAGAAAATCGCCCATTTGTCCCTGCACGGCCTGGGGAGCCCAGACGGGAGTCTGTGGATCCAGCCCCGGCGAATCTTTCGAAGGAAAAACAACTTGACGATTCGACCCATCCCGGTCCATCACGACCACACGATAACGGCTGGTTTCGCTCTGGGCCGGGAAAATAGCCTGCAGGAAAGCAAGCCGATAGGATTTTTCTGTCTCAATGTCCTGCTCTCGCGAGGCGGATGGATAGGCAAACATTCCGGTTTGCTGCGCCAGGTCGACGGTGGCCGCACTGGCCAGGGAGGCTGCGCTCAGGTCAAAATAGGGTGAGTCTTCGGGATTGACCAGGCTCGGTGGCGGAGCGTGTGTGACAAAGTATAGTGTCCGGCCATCCGCGCCCCACGAAAGACCAGGCAACCAGGCCCAATCGCTGCGAGTTTGTAACGGCGTGATATCCAGCAGGGGTTGCAGCGAACCGTCTTCCAGATTGACCAATCCGATCCCATCCGGGCGAATGTAGGCCAGCAAACTGCCTCCCGGTGAATAAGCAAAGGTTGTGCCCCACCAGCCGTATGCGCCACCAAAATTTGTCTCGATCAATTCCCTGGGCTTGAAGGGTGTACCGCCCAGGCCCACACGCATGACAAACAAGTTGTTGTTCGCCTGCCAGCCAGGCGCCTGGGCGCGCGGTTCGACGGTCGAATACGCAACTGAAAAATGCGCGCTCGGCACCCAGGCGGCAAAATGCACTACGTTGGCTACGCCCAGGCTGATCGGTGCTGCTTTGCCGTCTGTAGACACCACCCACAGTGTATTTATTTCCTGATCGGCGGGTTTCTTGGATTTACGTGTAAAGAGCAGAAGGCTACCGTCCGGCGAAAGCGCAAAAATCCGTCCATCCAGGTCGCCTGTTGTGACCAGAGGCTTGCGATTGGAGGTGGAACCATCCATGAGCCAGGCATTCCCGCCGGCCAGGTAGGCCAATTTGCCGGGGATTTGTAAAGGTGCAAAAGCCACCTGCACACCGACCATCATGATCTCGGGTACGGCCTCTTGCAGGATGACAGTTTTTACCACGCTTTTGGTGGTCTCGACGCCATCCTCGTACACGCGCCGGTAAGTGATTTCCTGCTTTCCAGTCGATCCGGGTTGGATCAGGCGGATCTCGCCTTCGGGTAACGATTCGTTCCGCACTACCTGATGCTCGAAAGGAATGACGACATCTTCAGTTTCGAACTCTTCACGGACGCGTACGATCTGGATCGCGTCCCCATCACTCAGAATGGCATATAGTGGCGGGGTGATTTTATCCAGGTTGCTGGTGGTAATGTCGGCTGCCGTGAGCGCATCGCCTACAGTACTTCCGGCCGGAAGATCCAATGGTTGTGTTTGTCCATCGGCCTTGATGCTGACGGTTATATTTCCCTGAGAAACCTGTGGCGATTGACAACTTGCCAGCAGCAAAGCAATCGATAATAGAAAAATGAAATGTGTGCGAAAAATTTTCATCAGGGATCCTGCATAGCCAGGGTTTTGCCAGGTAGGCGATGCTGGTATAATCCAATCGTTATTTGACCCGACCTGTAACGGTCATCTTGCCCTCAGCAATTGTAATGTTTTCGATACGGAAACCAGTTGCAACCGGCCCAAGGGATCCGGTGTAAGCTTCCTGAATGAGTGCTGAAATAGCTTCTTTTAGTCCGCCCGGAACTGGGAAGGGACCGAAATCAGCGGAGACGATCTCAATTATTGGCTGGCCCTGCTCGTCCACATTGACGGCAACCACGATGCCAATGTTGGCCTCGAAATAGCCCTGGTGAGCGATCCCATAGATTTGCATTTGCCCGTTTTGCAGGTAGACTTGTGGATCAGTGAACAACGGATCGGACTGCGCCTGAAGTTTGGCTGCCAGAAATGATGTGATCTGCGTCTGATCAATGGTCAAGCTGACCGTGCCGTTTTGCGCACCGGCCAGTAACGACTCCTGTATTTGTGCTTGCATGGTTGCCACGGCGTCGGTTGAAACCGGGATCGGATTGGCAGGTATGTCCGGGCCTCCGACGTTGATCGTACAGGCGAGAACTGCCAAAATCATGACCACTAAGACCAGATAAACGGGAATCTTGTTTTCTTTTTTCATTGGATACTCTTGAAATTCAAGTCTACTCAAGCGGGAGCTATTATAGCATGAGCGAATCCGAAATTCCGGATGATCTGTCACTGATTGCACGATTGGAGGGATTGCTTTTTGTTGCTTCGGAACCGGTGTTGTCCTCCCAGTTGGCCAATGCCCTGGAGGTCACGATAACCCAGGTGGAACGTGGCCTGAATGAACTGGAAGGATCGCTTGCCAGTCGCGGACTGCGTCTGCAGCGTCATGCGGGACGAGTCCAGCTGACCACCGCTCAAGGGATGGGAGAGCTGGTTGAGCGATTTTTAGGCCTGGAAGCCACCAGCCGCTTGAGCCGGGCTGCCCTCGAAGCCCTGGCAATCATTACCTACCAACAGCCTGTTACCCGGCCGCAAGTGGATGCGGTGCGTGGGGTTAATAGTGATGGTGTGATGAAAAGTCTACTGAGCAAAGGATTGATCCAGGAAATTGGGCGCACGGAAGGACCCGGCCGGCCAATCCTGTACAGTACCACACCGGCATTCTTGCAGCACTTTGGCTTGAATTCGATCAGTGAATTGCCTGCTCTCGAGTTGGAAGAAGATGGCGACGAATCCAGAGATGTAAGCGTACTGAAGGGATAAAATGACAGAAGAGCGGATACAAAAGATATTGTCCCACGCGGGGCTGGGATCGCGACGCGCCTGTGAAGAAATTATTCTGGCCGGACGGGTCAGGGTGAACGGTCAGGTGGCAACTATCGGGCAAAAAGCTGACCCCGAAAAGGATCATTTGTCCGTGGACGGCAAGCCGGTCGAGTTGCCGGAATCCATGATCTATATTGCGGTTAACAAACCGCGCAACGTGCTTTCAGCCGTAGAGGCTGAAAAAGGCGATAATCGTAAGACGGTGCGTGACCTGGTTCCCGTCGAGGGGCGGATTTATCCGGTGGGGCGCCTGGATATCGACAGCGAAGGCCTGATCTTGATGACCAATGATGGCGAACTGACCAACAAATTGACCCATCCACGTTATAAGCATGAAAAGGAGTATCGAGTTTTGGTGGCTGTTCGTCCCAGCGAGGAGCAATTAAATATCTGGCGGCGCGGCGTGGTATTGGAAGATGGTTACAAGACGGCTCCGGCGGATGTGCGCATTGAATCCCTGGCTGGAAAAGGGACCTGGTTGCGCGTTATCCTGCGGGAGGGGCGAAAACGACAAATCCGTGAAATGGGAGCTCTTACCGGAGTGCCCGTTGTGCGTATCGTTCGCATCCGAATCGCGAGTTTGTTCTTAGGTCAATTAAAACCCAAGGAATGGCGTTATTTGACCAATGATGAGGTAAGAGCACTGCAGACCGGAGAGGGGAAGAAAGAATCCCGCAAATATCCCCGCCACGCCCGGGCTAAACCGGCCGGCCGTCGTCCGGGACCGCGAAAATAAGAACAGGGTGCGCCAAGAAATGAAGCGCACCCTGTTCTTCGTTACTAATTATCCAGTTGGGCGTTCCCCGAGAACAACCTTGACTTGCTTTGGTTGACCGTTGCGCAGGATCTGCAGTGTAACCTGGTCTCCAGGGTTGTACTGGCTTAAAATGCTTCCGATATCAGCTATGGTGGCGACAGGTTGTCCATCGATGGCCTCTATGATGTCACCACCGAGCGAGAGCACTTGTCCGTTGATTAAGGCAGGTTTGAAGCTGCCCTGCAAGCCGGATTTTTGTGCCGGACTTCCGGATTGGATGTTTTCGATCATCACACCCTGCGTGTTCTGTGGCAAGCCGAGTGCCTGGTTTAATGCCGGGTCCAGAGTAGTTCCGGAGAGACCCAGGTAAGCTTGTCCGCTGCTGGCCGTTTGGGTTTGTGGTTGTTGCTGCGAGTTCGGGCGTGCTTCCAGCGTCACATCTATGCTTTGTTCTTTGCCACTGCGTAAAACTGTCAATGTGATCTTCTGACCGACCGTAGCGTGGTCGAACAGATAGGCAATCAGTTCATCCATTGTGTGGATCGTATTGCCGTCCACGGCGGTGACCACATCTCCGCCAACGCGGGTATCCTGCCCGAAGATGGTGGCTTTGAGGCTGCTGCCTTGCAAGCCAGCTTTGTCCGCCGGGCTGTTAGGGGTCACATCAATCACCAGTGCACCGCGTTGATTTTCAGGCAGGTTCATGGCCTTGTTCAAATCCGGATTGAGCGTGGTCCCGCTTATGCCCAGGTAGGGATGTTCGTAGTGGCCATTTTTGATCAAGGCTGGCACAACCATCTGGACGATGTTGGACGGGATTGCAAAACCAATCCCGGCATTGGCGCGCACTGGCGATTGGATCGCGGAGGTGACGCCGATTACCTGACCCTGATCATTGAGCAGTACTCCGCCGGAATTGCCGGGGTTAATCGCGGCGTCAGTTTGGATCACGTCCGGGATGGAGTAAGTTGCACCATTTTGCGTTTGCTGATCAGCCGAGATCATACGGCCCATTGCACTGACGATACCCGTGGTCATTGTGCCTTGCAGGCCAAACGGGTTACCAATCGCGATCACCATTTCGCCAACCTTGACCTGGTCAGAATTGGCAATTGTCACCGGGTGCAGGCTGCTGCCCGGTAGATCCACTTTAATGACGGCCAGGTCTGCTGCGGCATCCTGCCCAACCAGCTTGGCTGGGACGGTGGTGCCATCCGAGAAGGTGACCTCGATAAAGTCAGCCCCATCCACCACGTGGTTATTCGTGACAATGTAGCCGTCCGTGCTCCAGACAAAGCCCGAACCCAATGCAGCGCTAAATTGTGGGGTCTGGTTGGGGGTGTTGGGGCTTTGTGGTGCCCCAGGGAGGTTGAAGAAAGGCAGGGATGGGACACTGTTGGATTGCGTGGCTGCCTGTTTCTGGATCACCTGAATGTTCACTACTTCAGGGTTGATGCTCGCGTAAATATTTTCGAGCGTGCCATTATAAGCAGCCAGGGAACCTGCCCCGGAAGAGGCTGAACCCTGGGTCTGGACAACCGGGGCTGCCGGGGCGGGTGTATTGACCGCCGGAGCCGGTGTAATCTGCGGAGAGGCTTGCACGGCTGCAGGGAGTGAGCTGAGTCCACTACAAGCTGAAAGTGTCAGCATGACCACAATCGCCAGGGTGGTGAGTGAGAGAAATCGGTTTTTCATGAGAATACTCCTATATGTTGTTTACTTGTAAGGCTATTGATTAGGTTGTCTGAGGCTGTACGACAGGTACCGCCTCGAGTTTGCGTTCGCCAAGGATCTTGATCAGATCTTCCTGGCCGATGGTTTCGTCACGTAACAAAGCCTGCGCCAATTTGTCCAGTTGTCCGCGGTTTCGGGTGAGCAAATCTTTAACTCCCTCGTAGCGGTCTTCCAGGATGTGCTGGACGTTCTGGTCGATTTGAGCAGCTGTTTGCTCGCTATAGTCACGTCCCCGGGTCAGTTCATAACCAAGGAAAGGTTGTGAATCGTCAGTACTGAGGGCGACGGGTCCCAGGCTTCCCATCCCCCAGCGCGTAATCATGCGACGCGTCAGGCGGGTGGCCTCGACCAGATCGTTTTCCGCTCCCGTAGTGATATCGCCAATCGCTGTCTCTTCGGCTGCTCGCCCACCCAGCATGACGGACAGGCGTGCCAGCAGGTACTCACGACTGTAGTTATAGCGATCCTCTCCGGGGACTTGTTCGGTGACACCCAGCGCCTGTCCGCGCGGCATGATGGTAATCTTGTGGACCGGGTCAGCAGCCGGGTTCAGCCAGGCGACCAGGGCGTGACCGGCCTCGTGATAGGCTACCACTTTCCGGTCATGGTCGTTGAGCAATACCGTGCGGGCTGCACCAAGCAGAATGCGATCGAGCGCCTCTTCAAAGTCGGTCATTTCTACGCTTTGGTGGTTATTGCGTGCAGCGATCAGTGCTGCTTCGTTGCACAGGTTGGCCAGGTCTGCACCGCTAAAACCGGTCGTGGAAGCTGCCAGAAGGGACAAGTTGACAGTCTCTTCGAGCTGTAGATGCTGGGTGTGGATCCGCAAAACTCCTTCGCGGCCACGCCGGTCTGGCAAGCCAACCGTTATTTGCCGGTCGAAACGGCCGGGTCGCAGTAACGCCGGATCGAGCACATCCGGTCGATTGGTGGCAGCCACCAGGATTACTTCGTGACGATCGTCAAACCCGTCCAGTTCGACCAATAACTGATTTAGCGTCTGTTCGCGCTCATCGTTGACTGCGCCCAGGCCGGCTCCACGGCGCCGACCGACGGCATCCAACTCATCGATGAATACGATCGCAGGAGCTGAGGCTTTGGCTTTTTCGAATAAATCTCGTACGCGGCTGGCACCAACTCCGACGAACATTTCTACGAATTCGGACGCACTGATATGGTAGAAAGGAACGCCGGCTTCACCGGCAACTGCGCGGGCCAGCAAGGTCTTGCCGGTACCCGGAGGCCCGACCAGCAGAACACCTCGTGGCACGCGTGCGCCGATCGAGTGGTATTTTTCGGGATGACTTAAAAAATCCACGACCTCCTGTAGTTCCTGTTTGGCCTCGTCTTCTCCGGCCACATCCTTGAAGGTCACTGAGGGGGTCAGGGCATCGTACTGGCGCGCCTTGCTGCGAGAGAAATTGAATACGCCAGCCTGGTTTTTAGCAGCACCTCGTCCCATCCAGATCATCACACCGACGAGCAGCAGCAATGGGAGCCCGTTTGTGAGCAGGATGGCGAACCATGGACTGGGAGGCGGTGCGACATCGATTTCCACGTTATGGCTATCCAACAGCGGCAACAGTGTCGTGTCACCAACTGTTTCGGGATAGGTGGTATGAAAATCCGAGTATTTGGTATTGGGATTTGGCGTCGGTTGGGGGACGATTCCGCTTGCCGGGGTAGCTGTAGTCCAGGTAATCGGTTTGATAAATACACCGGTAATATCACCACCCTGGATTTTTACACTTTTTACATTGTCCTTTGTGATCTGTTCGATAAAGGCACTGTAAGGCAGATCAACCTGGGGCTGGCTTTTAGGCCACAATGACCAGAAATTCCAGATGAGCAACCCGATCAGGACGATCCACCAAAATAACGAGATGTGAGGTGCTTCTGGCGTTTTGGGCGGTTTGGATTCATTCATGATTTCATTCTCTTTTGACTTGGTCTGATAAGTATCAATAGCTTATCATTTTGATTAATGGTTGTCTTTACGAAAACATAACCTCAACCCTAAGGCATCCTTAAGGAATGACCTGGGTGTTTGGTCAGTAAACCGGGACTTTGCCGGTCGAAAATACGATAGGCAGCCCGTTTGATGAAGTCATTAATCACGAACCAGGTTAATGCATATCCCCAGACCAGCATTGCCCATCCCCAGCCGATTGGGGTCATAAACAAACCGTAGACCGCGATCAGGGTGGCGACAGTCTGTGTCCCGAAGACAGCCCCGAGTAAAAGCCAGGCAGGGCGCGATGACCAGAAAGATTTACGCGTGCGAGTGATAAAGATCGTCAGGTGCCCAGCCACCGATAGCTTCAAATACATTAGAGATTGGATCACGGCCTGGTTTAAATTGAATACCCGCTCTGCCATGTAAAACAGGCCAAAGGAGGCAACCACGCCTGCGATCCCCAGGACAGTAGAGATTCCAAGGACCAATGGCATCTCCCAGGTTTCGGGTTGGTCCGAAATCCCAACCCGATCGTAAGCGATAGAGAGGATCGCGCCGTCGTTAAGCAGGGCCAATAAAACGATCATGATCGCTGTCACCGGGTAAAAATTAAAAACCAGGATCGAGAGAGTCATGAACAGCAGGACCCGGATGGTTTCGGTGATGCGGTAGATGGCGTAGCTGTTCATCCGCTGAAATATCTTGCGGCTCTCTTTGATTGCATCGATGATGACCGATAATCCGGGCATTAATAGAACGATATCGGCTGCGGCGCGTGCAGCGTCAGTGGCCCCTGAAACCGCAATACCGACATCCGCTTTCTTTAAAGCCGGAGAATCGTTGACACCATCACCGGTCATCGCCACAATGTGATCGTGTTTCTGCAAACTTTCCACGATGTGATATTTGTGTTCGGGAAAAACCTGAGCGAAACCGTCAGCCTGCTCGATGGTCTCGGCCAGCAAGCCGGCTTGGTGCGCTTTCGTCGTCTCGAGAACCGACGCATCGATGATATTTCTTCCCAAACCAAGCTGCCCGGATATTTCCTTTGCGATGGCAAGTTGGTCCCCTGTGACCATTTTGACTGCGATGCCCATCTTCTCAGCTTGCTGGATGGTTGCTTGTGAATCTTCTCGAGGCGGATCGAAAAGCGGCAAAATGCCGAGAAAATGCATTCTCGCTTCCGGACCTTCATCACTACGCGCTACGCCTAATGCGCGATAGCCTTTCGATGCGAACGATTCGATTGCCGCCTCCGCCTGCCGGCGGATCTCTTCGGGTGGCAGACATAATTCCAGGATCACCTGTGGCGCACCTTTGGCAAATCGCAATAATTTCCCCTCAGGGCTTTTTACTGTCGCTTCCGAGCGTTTTCGGACCGGGTCAAAGGGATCGAACCGAACCAGGCTGTATTGCTTGAGCGCCTGTTCATTTTTTAGGTTATCAAAGATAGCCAGGTCTATCGGATCTTGATCTTCCAGGCGTGAGGCTAGCGCCGCAGATAGTATCACTTGCTGGGGATTTTCTCCTGATGTGACCCACGGATCTCCAAGAGTCAGGGCATTCTGAGTTAAGGTACCGGTCTTGTCTGAGCAGAGCACATCCGTCCCTGCCAATTCCTCGATCGATGCCAGGCGGCTAACGATGGCTTGCTTCTTGGAAAGCAAGCGTGCACCGACCGCCATGGTGACGGACAGGACGGTTGGCATTGCAACCGGGATGGCGGCCACCGTCAGCACCAGGGCAAATTGCAATGTGTCCAGGACCGGATCTCCACGAAAGAGGGCCACACCCAGGATCAGGACGACCAGGACCAGGGCGAGTACGATCAAGTAGTCACCGATTTTTAGGACAGCGCGTTGGAAGTGACTGGTGGTGTGCGCTTCTTCTACAAGCTCGGCAGTTTTGCCAAAGAAGGTTTTGACACCGGTGGCAAAAACCAGCGCATTTGCCTCGCCCTGTTTGATAATCGCACCAGAGTAGAGCGTTCCTTCGCGATTGAGGGTGACAGGCAGCGATTCCCCCGTCAAAGCGGACTGATCCACCTCGACTGGGCCACCCTCGAGCAAGCGTGAATCGGCAGGGACGATATCTCCCAGGCGCAGGCGGATCAGGTCACCCGGTACCAATTCGCGGGTTGGAAGCGTCTTCCATTCCCTGTCTCGTTTAACTCTGGCTTGTAGAGCAAGTTTGGATTTAAGCGCCGCGATGGCGTTCCCGGCCTGGAATTCTTCCCAGAACCCGACCGCGGCATTAAAGAACAGCAACATCAGGATGATGCCAAAATCCTCCCAATGGTGGACTATCAAAGAAAGGATGGAGGCAATCTCAATCATCCACGGAATGGGTCCCCAAAAGT
The DNA here is from genome assembly GCA_963790075.1 of uncultured Chloroflexia bacterium. Classification (GTDB taxonomy): domain Bacteria; phylum Chloroflexota; class Anaerolineae; order Anaerolineales; family Villigracilaceae; genus CAYOUV01. The sequence continues at coordinate 27,544 of CAWBNG010000003.1, read as the reverse complement.
ATGACAGGAATTTTAGCAGTGGATTGGTTTGCTCTTCGTTGATTTGGTTATACCCGAATTGTTCCAGGCGTTCTTGAGCCTCGGTGGAATTCAAACCATCAGGCGAAGACCCCAATTGTTGCATCAGATCAGCCACCGAAACTGCAGATCGATTCGGGCTGGCGATTTTTATAATATCAGAGTTTGACATGCCGTCCCTCCCAGGAATAGCTTTGATTGTTTAGGGTCTGATTTGCCTCCCTGACAGGTGCCTGCGGTCGATTTTTATCTCGGGCAGGTCTTCCACACCCTTTTTATTTAATTTGAGATGGATGGCCTCTTCTGCCAGATGATCGATTTGGCTGACAGGGATCGCCACATCCCGGTGCCCGAATAGGTGACCCTCGCGCAGGATGAGATGCGTGATCTTGCCGTCTTGCGCATCGACCATGATTTCATCCACTCGCCCCACGTCGCCATCTGTGGCGTGTACGCGTGTCCCGCGACGGACAGCCAATTCGCCCGGCGGCATTTTCTCTTTTTGCAGGGTCACAAAGGCCGCCTCAGGTACCACAACGGGCCACATCATCACTGCACCGGCTTCATAACCGGTTGGGATGAACTCGTTTTCGATGAAGGTCTCCATTTGCGAAAGTTCTTGGTTTGTACAGCGCAAGTTTATCTGTTGGGCTGTAGTGGTTTGGACCAATTGAACCGGTACGAGGCGTTGGGTTCCCGGATATTCTGCTTCCTTAACGGCCAGATGAGTAACCTTGTTTTTTAACGGGTCGAGGATGATGAAAGTCGAGTGTCCGTAAAAACCTTCAACGGAATGTACTTCTGCGCCAATCGGGATTTCCATCTCGTTCATTTTGTTCCTCCTTTGTGACTGGTATTATTTGCCCCAGGGAAGAGGATCGCCTCTAAAGCGACTTCCGCGGCCCAGGGTACCTTGACTTCCGGTACGATACTTTCCAACGCATCAAAGACTTTTTTTTCATCTCCGTTCAGCTGTCTGCGCTGATTTAAGACGTGAAAGACATGATGCGCGCCATTGCGTAACCAGACCGAATCAAACTTTTTTGTCAGTGCCTCCAGTAGCGGGCGGATCGAGGCACGCCCAAGCTGGACCAGGCTTTCGGACGCTGCCCAGCGCACCCCCAGGCTTTCGTCTTCCAACAAGCCGACCAGCGCATTGGCCCCGCTCGGATCGCCAATTTCACCGAAAGCACGCGCAATTTCCCAACGCGTGTATTCTGAAGCGTTTTGTAAAGCCCGGATTAAGTCCGGAACAGCGTTTTCTCCTCGGCTGACGATTGCCTCATAAGCCCTTTTGCGAATTACGGCGTTTTGATGGCCCAGGTCGTTGATCAGGTTATTGGCTTTTTCTTCGGTTTGATGGTGTTTTGTGACAACCATAAAATGCTCCTTAGCAAAAAAATTCATCAAGAGCTTACTACCGCAGCCCTGGTTTTGTCTTTATAATGACTTAGAGTTCAACATAAGAGAACCTTAAGGTTAAAGTTAAAATGCCACGGACGGCAGTCAGCCCCAACTGCCGTCCGTCGTCGAACTCGTGTCCGAGTCCGTTTCACCATCGCCAACTCAAGGAGGAGAATGGAACCATTAGATGGCGTGACATTACTATACCCCTCTTGCCATTTGTAGTCTTTATAAAAATATCAAGCCGGTGTTAAGCGGACCTTAAGCGGATAAACTCAACGCTGAGGATAAGATGTGGAAAGTGGAAGCCAGATCGTGAATTGGCTCCCTTCCCCCGGTTCAGACTTGACTTCCAACCTGCCTCGGTGCGCTTGGATTAATTCCCGCGCAATGCCGAGCCCCAACCCCATGCCCTGAGGGATGCGTCCCCCGTGGTTACCGCGGTAGAAAGGAACAAATATTTTATCAATATCATCCTGGGAAATGCCGGGTCCGTCGTCACTAACGCTGAGCCATACTTCGCCGCCCAACATACCTGCTGAGACAGTTACTTTCCTGCCAGGCGGAGTGAATTTGATCGCATTGCTGGTCAGGTTGCCGATAGCCTGTGCCAACCGGTCTGGGTCAGCGATTAAAGCGGGTAAGTCAGCAGGGAGCCTGACGTCCCAGTAAATATTCTTTTCTTCAGCTGCAGCTTGCCAGGGACTTAAGACTGTTGGCAGCCATTTGCGAAGGTCGATCGGTTGCCGGTTCAGTTCGAGGGTGCCCAATATCTGTCCCTGTACATGGGCCAGGTCGTTCAGCAAGTGTTGTAGGCGTACTGCTTCCCCGTCCATACCGATTAGATACTCATCCATGGTCGATTTGTCTTTTGCAGCACCTTTTTGGAGCGCACTGATTGCAGCTCGTAAAGCCCCCAGTGGGCGTCCAAGTTCGTGTACCAGATTGGAGAGCAGTTGTTTGCGCGAGTTTTCCAATTCATGCAATCGGGTTGCCAAATAATTGACTGCCTGCAGGAGCGTGCGAACTTCCTCCGGCCCTTTTTCATTGATCTGCAGGCTGATATCACCGTGAGCCAGGTCAAAGACAGCCTGGGTGGCGGTCTTGATCGGGCGATCGATGGTCAGCGCCAAAATTGAACCGAGCAGGATGCCGGCCAGGAGGCTGATCCCCAAAACCCAACTCATGAAGGATCGCAGTTGAGCAAATTCCTGGTACACATTTTCACGCAGGTAGGTCATGCGCACAATACCGATCAAGTTTGAGTTGACGTCGGTGACAGGGAAATAGACATCGATGACTTCAAGTCCCAGTCTCGGACTATAGTTAGCAATTGAGACCGAATCGCCGCTTTTCAAGTCATTTTGGTTGGGTAGATTGTAGAGTTTGCCAACGAAAGGTAAATCGGAAGGTTAAGTCGAAGCCAGCAGCGTCCCGTCCGGGGTGAGCAGCATGGCCCGCGCCAGGGAATTCGGATTTACCTGTGTGACAAAAAGTTCTGCTTCAGCTGGATTGACCCAAATTTGGGATTCGTCACGCGCTACGGTTGAGACAAAGCGAGCATCGCTGACCAGTTGTTTGGTCAATTCCGGCAACAGAAATCGGGTTTCCCCAAAATAGACGATTGCAATCCCCATCAGGGATATGATGATTAAAAACGGTAAGGTGTGGCTTAATATCAGCCGATTACGAAGCGATTTGAACATCACTTGTCATGTGATTCGAGTTTATACCCTACGCCGCGCACCGTGACAATCCGCTCAGGATGATTGGGATCCGCTTCGATCTTCTCCCGCAGCCAGCGAATATGAACATAGACGACTTGTGGCTGCCCGACGAATTCTGCCCCCCAGATTCTGGCCAGCAAGTCATCTACAGACAAAACCTGTCCGGCGTTGAGTGCCAGGGCGTATAGCAGATCGAATTCGCGTGGAGTGAGCTCGACGCTTTTATCGCCAATCACAACGGTATGCGCAGCCGGGTCTATCTCAATGTCCCCGACATTAATCGAGATCGGTTTCGAAGGGGCTGATTGCGGCGTGCTGGTGCGGCGTAGCACTGCCTTTACATGCGCCAGCAAAACATCCGGATCGAAGGGTTTGGTGATATAGTCGTCCGCGCCCATTTCCATTCCGACAACTTCATCTAGTTCCCGGCGGCGTGCGGTCAGGAAAATAACCGGCACGCTGAATTGGGCATGGAACTGGCGCAGGGCGTCAAGACCGTCCATACCGGGCAATCCGATATCCAATAGAACCAGGTCTACCGGATTTTGCCTGGCAAACTCGAGCGCATCCTCAGCATTTGCAGCGGTACTGGCGTGATAATCCGCCTGTTCCAAGTGAAAGGCAAGGCTGCGGCGTAAAAGAGCATCATCATCAACGATCAGTATGTTTTTTGACATATTCTGCCTGTCAGGTTTTGTGTCTAAAATTACCTTCGAAATTATACTTCATTCGGATTCATCAACAACCGAACACTCCGACTTTGCGCTGGAGTGTTCGGTTGTCCTACTCTATTGGTTAACGGTTAAATTTAAAAGGGAATTCTAAAATAAAAAGCCGACCCAGTCATTTGGGTCGGCTTTTGAGCGACATTTAGATCTCCCGAATATCCCAGATTTCCTTGGCGATATTATAGATCGAATCCTTGATCACATCTGCCTTGATGTTCCCAACTTTGAAGGTCAGAAGCTTGGTGGATGGATCCTCACCGCTGAATTGACCAAAGGCAATGAAATTTCCTCCGACCTTGGTAATGGCTTCGGTTATTTTTGCCAGTGTTCCGGGTTTATCTTCTATCAGAGCGGTCACGCGTACTCCCATTTCGCGTGCGCCCATGAATTCCAGGAATATTTTGAACAAGTCGGTTTCGGTGATAATACCGACGACGTGACTGTCGCGCATGACAGGCAAGCCTCCGATTTTGTTGTCCGCCATGATTCGGGCAGCTTCTTCAATGGGAGTATCTTCTGTAACGGTCATAACTTTTTTCGTCATTACATCCGACACTGAGACTTTGCTTAGCAGGTAATTCATCTCCCAGACGCTCAAACTCGACACCGGGGAAGGGGATGCGTTGAGCAAATCGTTTTCTGAGACAATCCCAATTAATTTCCCGTTCTTGACAATAGGAGCCCGGCGAATGTGTTCGCGTTTAAATAAATTTACAGCGTCATGAATGGGCATATCCGCTGAAATCGAGATTACCGGGTGTGACATTCGTTCACCAACAAGCATGTTAACCTCCTTGGAAGTGTTACCTGCGACAAATTACGCCGCTTGTGATTATAAGCCTAAATAGGCAGAGCGGACGTGTTTGTTGTGGATCAAATCATGTGCCGGCCCTTCCATTTCTGTGCGACCCTGGGAGAGTACGTAGCCATAGTCACTGACAGCTAAGGCCATTTGCACATTCTGCTCGACCAGTAAAATGGTGATACCCAATTCGCGCAATTGTTTCAGACTTCCAAAAAGCTGCAAAACCAGCACCGGTGCCAGGCCTAAGGATAGCTCGTCGATCATCAATACGATTGGATCGGCCATGATACCGCGCGCCACGGCCAGCATCTGCTGTTCGCCACCGCTTAGTGTACCCGACTTTTGGTTGGCACGTTCCTTCAAGCGCGGGAACATTTCAAAAACGCGTTCGAGATTCGCTTTGATTTTGTTGCGTGCGCGGCGGTTGGATGCGCCCATTTCCAGATTTTCGTAAACAGTCATATCCGTAAAAAGCTGGCGCCCTTCCGGGACGAGAATCAAGCCTCTGTCGGCTTTTGCGTGAGCTGAAACGTTGCTGACATCTTTGCCCTGAAAGAAAACCGAACCTGCCCAGGGGTGGTTGAGCCCCATCACTGTCCGTAGGAGAGTAGTCTTGCCGACCCCATTCCCCCCGACAAGGCTGGTTAATTTATTTTCTTGTAGTGCCAGGGAAGCACCCCAAAGGATTTGCACTTCACCGTATCCGGAGGCAACATCGCGAACTTCAAGCACTGCCATCTTAATCCTCCTTCATCAATCTCTCAGCAAGTTTTGGGTCGCCAAGGTAAGCTTCGATTACGCGCTCGTTGTTCGCAATCTCCTGTGGGGTACCTTCGGCAATTTGCTGCCCGTAATCCAGCACAATGATTCGGTCCGAAACACCCATGACTGCTTTCATGACGTGTTCGATCATCACGATCGTTATCCCCTGGTCCCGGATCTTGAGTACTGTCTGCACCATGCCGTCAATTTCAGATGGATTGAGGCCAGCCAGTACTTCATCCAGTAAGAGCAAATATGGACGGGACGCCAGCGCCCGGGCCATTTCGAGGCGCTTCTTTTGCGCGACATTCAGGCTGGAAGCCAGTTGATCGGTATGCGTGTTCAACCCGACGAATTCCAGCACCTCACCTGCGATTTTGGCGGCTTTTCCCAATCCCTGATCTTCGCGCCCAAAGCACGCTCCGACCATCACATTCTCGAGAACGGTTAATTCGTTGAGCGGGCGTACGATTTGGTGCGTGCGGGCTAGGCCCAATTTTGCCAAGGTGTAGGGTTTTTTACCGGTCACATCCTCGCCATAAAAGCGGATGCGTCCTTCATCAGGAGCGTAGACACCATTAATGATATTAAATAGGGTCGTTTTTCCAGCACCATTCGGACCGATCAGTCCCAGGATTTGACCCTCGGGGAGATCAAATGTGACCTGTGTCAAGGCCTGCAGGCCACCAAAACTTTTGGTGATTCCCTCAACTTGCAGGATCGTTGTCATGGCAGGAACCTCCTCAGGCGCGGGAAGCGACGTCGGAGCCAGCCAACAGCCCCGGCTGGGATGAAGAGCACGATCAAAAGCAGTAGAATACCAGCCACGGAGAGTTGGATATTCTTAAAAATGGGGCTGGTCAAAAGGGTACCGCGCAAACCTTGATAGCCGGCCGCACCCAACACTGGGCCGAGCACACTTCCCTGCCCACCCAGCATAACCATTACCAACATCTCGATTGAGTAGTTCAGGCGAAACGCATCACCCGGCTCAATATTTCCATTTTTAAAGAAGAACAATGCGCCGACAATGCCGGGCAGGATCGCTGAGAGAACATAAGCCCAGGTTTTTGCATTTGGTGTGGCTACCCCCATCACCTCGGCCGCATCCTCGTCTTCCCGGATGGCCATAAGCCCTAAGCCGAATTTGCTGTTCTTGACGAAGAAATTGAGTAGGATTGCCAAAATTGCCAGGGTGAATACTCCGTAATATGCAATCCAAAGCGCCTGGTTGGCGCCGCCATAGTTGTTGTAAATTTTAAATTTTAAGGTCATCCCAATTGGACCGCCGAATGGTCCAAAGTTATTGACGAAAGCCCGCATGGCCTCATTGATGCCAATGGTTGCCAGGGCGAAATAAGCACCACGTAGTCGCAGGATTGCTTTGCCGAGTAAGAAGGCCAATATCCCGGAAGCTAGACCCCCGGCTGGAGCAGCGATCCAGAGTGGCCAGCCCTGAGCGCTTAGGAAATAAGTTCCTACATAGCCGCCAAGGCCAAAGAAAACCACGTGTCCGAAGCTTACGTAACCGGTAAACCCAAGCAGGACGTTTAAACTGGCGGCCAAGACGATTGATTGCAGGATCACAGAGGTCGATTCGCGCGATGAAGGGTTCCGACTCATAATTGGCCAAATCCCTATCAGGATAACCGCTAGAATACTGACCCACAGCCCAATATTCCTGAAGTTTTTCATTTCTTCGCTCCGAACAAACCATAAGGACGGACGAGCAAAATGACGACAAATAGCAGAAATTCCAATACCGGGACCCAGGTGTTTGGTAAGGCAAGTGGAATCAATCCTTCCATGACACCCAAGATCAAACCGCCCAGAAGCGCTCCAATGGGATTTCCTAAACCACCCATTACGACGATAACGAAACTTTTAAGTTCGTAGGCACCGCCAGCCAGGATTGTGAAGGGGAAAAAAGTCGAAATCAATCCTCCAGCTACGGCGGCGAGCAATGTCCCGAGTCCAAAGCTGAGTGCTAATACTCGATCAGAAGGGATGCCCATCAGTTCAGCCGCCGTCCGGTTATTTGCTACAGCCCGTATATTTTTGCCAGGGCGTGTGCGATAGAGAAAAAAGTATAGCCCACCCGTAATAATTGTTGAGAGCGCGGCTGCTACCAAGCGTGTTCCTTGGACGGTGACAATTCCGCTACCCAAGCTGCCCAGCGAGAAATTGACATTGCGTGGGGTGGTGCTGAAGGCGGCTGTTCCCAGACCGATGATGATCATGTTAACGGCATAAGTGGCCAAAAGGGTAGATAGCGGTGGGGCAGTCAGCACGCGATGAATGGCGATGTAGTAAATCAACATTCCGCCAAGCAGCCCGATCAAAGCGATGATAAGCAGGGACACGTACGGGTTAAGGCCGATGGAACTAAAAAGCAAATAAACACCAAACATTCCCAGGGCAATGATTGGCCCATGCGCCAGGTTGATGACGTCCATGACGCCCCATATCAGGCTCAGACCCATGGCGGCGATACCATATACAAAACCGATTAGCAAGCCGTCAATCAGGGATGCAAGAAAAATGTTCCCCATGCGGTTTCTCCTCTAAGGTGTGAAAGCCAGGAATTGCAGACAAGTCCCTGCGGCACGGGGCGCGCTCGCAGGGACTTGTCTTAGGTAGATATTACTTGATTGGGTAAAGGACTGGTGCAGTTGCTCCGGCTTCTGGCCATACAATCTGCTTCACCAAATTGCCGTTGGCGTCTTTTTGCCATTGGACGTAGACCATATCATGGCCGATCTGCAGGCCGTGATTGTCAGCGCTGGTGTCGAATTTGATGTGGCCATAAAAGGTGGTCATATCCATATTATCCAAGGCTTGTTTGATCGCATCTGTATCCAGCGAGCCGGCGGTCTCAATCGCTTTTTGTAGAATCAGACCGGCCACATAGCCACCTGCTGAGTGGTAGGATGGGTCTTCCCCGAAAGCAGCTTTGTAAGTATCCACGAACTCCTGCCCGGTAGGACCGAAGTCAGGTTTGAAGGCGGCTTCCGGTTCCCACTGGCTGGGGCCGACAACACCTAAAGCGGCATCGCCCAGTTCAGCAAAAGATGGCTCGGGCGGAGCGACCAACAATGAAATCATCTTTGCGGTAACGTTCTTTTCGTAAAGTTGTTTGGCGAAGGTACTGCCGTCTTGGAAGTGACCGCCACCCATGATCGCGTCAGGTGTAGCTCCCTGGATTTTGTTGATTAGCGCCGAGAAGTCAGTCGTGGCAGGATCATAGCCCTCATACACAACCACATCATAGCCCTGACCTTCAGCGTAAGCCTTTAGTGCTTCGACTACACTGGTGGAGAAACTGTCATTGGAGTAGGCGATGGCGAGTTTCTTTGCTGCGGGATCCGTTTTAGCCAGCAGATCGAGTGCACCGGTCAGGTAATGGCTGGCTGGGGTGTAAGCCTGGTAAACCAGGGTGTAGCCTTGCTGGTAAGCACTGTCCGCTGCTGCACCCGTAGTGATCATGATCTTGTTATATTGTTGGGCAATCACGGCAGCTGCAGCTGTCAGACCGGAGGAATAAGGGCTGATCAGAAAATCAGCGTTATCCTCGGTGGCCAGCTTGGTATAGAGCTCCTGTACACGGTCTTTGTTTGACTCATCGTCGTAAAACTTTGAGTCGAATTTAACCACGGTCCCATCCGCGAGTGTAATACCGCCAGCAGCGTTGACTTGATCCATCCACAATTTTAAGCCATTAGTTTGCCGGCTGGATTCAACGTTTAGGCTGCCGGTCAAGGATGAGGTGAAGCCAATCACGACGGTCTTTTCGACAGGTGCCGGGGGTTGGGTCGCTACAGGCTCTTCTGAGGTCGGCGCCTGCGTTTGAACCGGAGCAGGCGTAGGGGTCGCTTGCGGTCCACAAGCCACTAACACCAGGCTGGCAAGGACCAGCAGGGAGAAAAGGACGAACATCGAGCGTTTCATAAAAGTCTCCTCCTTAAGGATTTGAATTTTGAATAGCGAATAGTTCCCGATTTGCGGTAATTTGGTTTGATCTTATTTAGCGCCTCCTCGAACGCAAAATAAATAGCAAGAACCGGAATTCGATTCTGCGTCTAATTGAATTTTAGGGATTTATTGCAAAAATTGACTAAAAACGGGGATGTTGGCTGTAAATATCGTATAAAAATCGTTTAGCCTTCAAAGCGGTACCCTACACCGCGTTCTGTTAGAAGGTATTTGGGATGGAGCGGATTCTTTTCGAGCTTTTGCCGCAGGCGGCCAATATAAACCCGCAAATACTCGGCTTCTTCGCCATATTCCGGCCCCCAAACGTTTTGTAATATGGAGCGGTGAGGTAAAACCTTTCCGGTATTGCGCATCAGGTATACCAGTAAATTGAACTCAGTCGGTGTTAAATCGATATCTTGCTCCCCGACGGTAATTTGGTGGCGGCTTAGGTCGGCGCAGATTTCACCGCGGACGATGCGTTCGTCGGTGACATTCGACTCGGACCAGCGCGCACGGCGCAGGACGGCTTTGATCCGTCCGAGCAGCTCGCCTATGCCAAAGGGTTTGGTCAGGTAATCGTCCGCCCCGAGATCGAAGGCTTTCACCTTGTCCGCTTCCTCTCCCAGGGCAGTCAGGATGATGATCGGCACCAGAGAACTCTGCCTGATCCTGCGGGTGGTTTCCAACCCATCCAGGTGGGGCATCATGATATCCAGGATGACAAGGTCAATCACCTCGGTCTGGAAGATAGCCATAGCCTCCAGACCGTTACTTGCGGTTGTTACACTGAAACCACGGACTTCCAGATTGCGGCGAACAAAATCGCGCAGAGGTTTCTCGTCGTCAACAACCAACACGGTTGGGTTTTTCATGACTATACTTCTCTCTCAAATTCTGCTAAAGGACTTTCGATAATTGGGATGGAGAATGCGATGCACGCCCCGTTTTCCCTGGGTTCGACCCAGATATCGCCACCGTGTGCCCGTACCAAACCCTGACAAATTGCCAGTCCCAATCCCGCACCACTTGTTACGCGTGACAGGCTGTCGTCCAGGCGGTAAAAACTCTCAAAGACATGCTGACTCTCCTCGATCGGAATTCCCGGACCATTATCGATAATGCGAAAAATGATTGCATCCCTGTTCCGATCAACCTGGATGCGGATTCGGGCATCTTCCCCCGCATATTTCACTGCGTTCTCGATTATATTGCGAAGGATAGTTTCCAAACGTGGCGGATCTGCGAAAAGTGGAGGAAGCTCGGGAGCAATTTCGATCTCGAGCCGATTCTCTGAACTCAAGGGAGTGCGTTTGGCCACCCGGTCGATGGTTTCTTCAATCGGACATTCCACCCGTGAAAGTCGCAGACTGCCAGCCTCGATGCGTGACAGGTCCAACAGGTTATTGACCAGGTTTGTCAGGCGGTCTGACTCTTCCGAAATGATGCCGAGGAATTCGTGCTGCGAGTCCCGGTCCCATTCGACATCCTCGGCCAGCAGGGTGGTTGCATACCCCTTGATGGAAGCCAGGGGCGTGCGCAGTTCGTGCGATACTGTCGCCACCAGGCTGGATTTCATGCGGTCGAGCTCGCGGTCAGTTGTAACATCACGCAAAATTAGTCCGTGGCCGATTGAGACTCCTTGCGAATCGGTTACATCAAAGACCTGCATTCGTAAGAAGGTCATCCGCCCCGAAATATTAATCGGGATTTCTGCTATTCGAGGAAATTTCCCTTTGAGAGCGTCGTTTACCTCTTTACGAACAACCTCCGGTTCATTTGATCTGGTGATAATACGTGAGAGGACGCGGTCTATGGGTGTTCCAGTGATATCTTCCGAAGGTAAACCGGCCAGATCACCGATCCGGCGATTGGCATAAACGATGTCCCCATTAAGATCTCCCAGGATCAGCCCATCGTGCAGCGATTGAACCAGGGCTTCAAGGCGGCGCGTCTGCTCCTGTAGGCGCATGTCACTGCGGGCAAATAAAGCCGCATTTTCAATCGCCATGGTGGCATGATTGGCAAAGCTGACAACTAGTTGAATTTCTGTATCCGTAAACACATGTGGTTCTGGTCGATAAACCAGCAAGGCTGAAGGCGGAGCGTGTTGTGTATTCAGCGGAACTGCCAGAACTGAGCGATAACCTTCGGAACGAGCGCGGGGGCGCATCGCCGAAAAAGATGCATCCATTTCGGTATCGCTGACTTGAATCGGTTCCTTGATTCGCAAGGCGCGCATCGTGACAGATAGGGGCTCGCTTGGTTGGATGGCAAGTTGTTCGGTGTAACGTTTTGACAGCCCTCGACTGGCCCTGGCTCGAAAATACCCATGTTGCTCATCCAGGGCGATGATGACGCACATTTTTACGTCCAGCAGTTTTTCCACTTGTTCAAGGATCCGGTCCAGAACCGTTTGCGGGTCGAGGGTGGAAACAACCGCAGTGCTGGTTTCCAGTAGTATGGCCTGCTCTTCCATCCGTGCAGCGATGGATTGCTCCATGCGCAGAATGCTACGGATCAGTCGTCCGATTTGGTCGGGTCGGTTGGACATCCCCGTCAGCTGTTTCCGTTCATCCAAACTGATTTCTTGATTGAGACCGATCGCCTGGCTGATTGGTGCAAGCTGTTCAATTGGAGCAATAACCCGTCGCGATAAGGCAATCCAGAATACCAAGCCAATCAACAAAAATGTTATGGAAGTTACCAGGGTGACCCTGTGGATAGTAATCTGGGTTGCAAAGGCTGCGCTCGTGGGGCGGCTGACAATCACTGTCCAGCCTGCACTTGGGATTGGGGCGTAAGTAAAAAGCCTTTGTTCGTTGGTCGGATCGTTGGCGATTTTTGAACTGGCAGTACCGGCGAGTGTTGGTAAGGAAAAATCGGGTAAGATCTCCCCACTTTCGTGTAGTAATAACGATGGGTCGGGATAGGCGATAACATGCGAACTGGAATCCATGATCACGACTTGAAAACCTTCTTCGCTGCGATGGCTGGCAATGATTTCGCTCAAAGTCTGGCTGAGGCTTTCGAGCTTGATATTCGTGGCGACCAGTCCAATAAATCGATTGTCTTGTGACCAAAGTGGCATGACAGCGGTTGCAACCGGCTGGTTTGTAGTGGGGGAGATACGCCCCTCCGAGACAAGCGGTTCTTTTGTCTGACGGGCGCGTTGATAATAATCGCGGAATGAAAAATCTATCCCAACCGTGGTACCTGGACCTTCGGGATAGTGATACAGCATGATGCCGTTGGCATCCAGTCGGTAGACCAGATTAACGTCCGGGCGCGTATTCAGAAGAACGCTGAACAACTCCCGCATGCCATCCGGATTTGAAGCGATCACACTTGGGTAGACTGCCAGTTCTTGAACTGCCTGTAACGAGTTCTGGATGGACAAGTCCGTTTCTTGGGCAATTGCCCGCGCCAGGGAAAGATCATTGGCCTGGACATCCAGGCGGATTCGTTCGCCGACGAACTGATCGAACACGAGCAATGCAATAATGAACGGAACGATCAGCAGCAGGTACAGGCTGAGCAATTGCAAGCCAAGGTCGCGGCGAATGGAACGCAGTCGGTTCATTGGATAATTTTTACCCTCCCTGCTAATTCGCAGCCAGGAGGGTGATTCTGTCGCGTTTATTTTCCAAACGCGCTGATCAAACGAGCCACGTGTTTGGCATGTTTCAGATACAGATCGAGGCGGACATTTTCATTGGGAGCGTGTGCCCGTGTATCCGGGTGACCGATCCCTCCGGTGACCACGGGTAGTCCCAGATCGTGGACGAAAGGATAATTCGGGCCGGAGCCTCCGGTTAGCGGCATGATTTGCATTGGCACCCCATAGACATCCTTGGCAGTTTCGACCATCAATTTTACGAAAGGATCGTCTGGATCGGTGCGGGCGGCGGGCTCACCGCCGAGGTAATCGATTTGTATATCCTGGAAGCCTTCAGCGTCCAGGTGCAGGCGCAATTTCTTGAGAATGTCCTCTGGGTGTTGATCGGGTACCAGACGGAAATCCACCTTTGCTGAAGCCTTGGCGGGTTGGACCGTCTTTGCCCCCGCACCTTGGTAACCGCTGGTCAGGCCACAAATTGTGCAGGTCGGTTCGAATACTTCAGCAATGCGCAGGTCCGGGCCCCCTTGAAGGCCCTTGATGAATTTCTTAACGCCATAACGCGTTTTGTACTCTTCGGAGACTTCAGGCAGGACCGCCATCAATTTGCGATCACGTTCGGACGGAGGCTTGACCTCGTCGTAAAAACCCGGGATGCGGATCTGTTCATCCGGACCTTTGAGCGAGTTCAAAGCCCAGACCAGGCGCCAGGCAGCGTTTGGCATGATCGAGCCACCCAATCCCGAGTGTAGATCGGTTGAGGCGGTCTCCACAGAAAGTTCTACATAGCAAATCCCACGCAGTCCAAGGTACTGCATGGGAACATCCCGGTGATCTACGCCGCCGAATTCCCATAGACAGGCATCTGCTGCGAGCAGTTCTTTGTTCTGGCGGATGAAATCGTGCAGATGTAGGCTGCTGGTTTCCTCCTCGCCTTCGATGATGAATTTGATATTGCAGGGCAGATCGCCTTCCGCGTTCAACAGTGCATCAATTGCAAATAGGCGTGAGGTGATGTGTCCCTTGTCGTCGCTTACACCGCGCCCGAATAATTTCCCGTCACGCAGGCTGGGTTCGAAAGCCGGGGTTTCCCACAGCTCAAGCGGTTCTGGTGGCTGCACATCGTAGTGATTGTAGATCAAGAGTGTTTTATTGCTCTTGCCTTTCCGTTCGGCGTAGATAACAGGTGCGCCGCCAGTGGGCATGATTGTGGCTTTGAAACCCCGTTTTTGAAGCAGATCCGCGACCAGCGCAGCACATTCCTGCAAACCCCAGTTTTGAGCGGCAACACTGGGTTGGGAAACCAGTTTGGAGAGTTCCTCAATGCTTTGATCGAGATTGGTTTCGAGGTAGGAATTGATTTTCTTGAAGTCAGGCATGTTTTCTCCTCTAAAACTACATTAACCATTTAAGTGAGTATGCCCCAGCCAGAGCAAAAGCCAGCATTTTAATCGTTTGTCCAATCCAGCAAGCAACGAAAAAACGCTGGAACGACATTTTGGTCATACCTGCAGCGATGCCAGCCAGGTCGAAGAATGGGTTTGGAATTGCAGCCAGGGCTGCAATGGCAAAGGGACCGTATTTTTGGACCCAGGGCAGGATGCGGCTGTAGATGTCCGAACGCTCTACCACTGCTTGTCCGCTGAATCCGGCTAAATAGCCGGATAATTCGCCGATCGCCCCACCCGTCCCGGCGGCTAAAGCGATGCCGGCAGGAGGAAAGATACTGCCCATGGCAAAAACGACGGCGACCCCTGGGGCCGGCAGCAGCACGGTCGCGTTGGAGAGCAGGGCAATCATGAAGATGCCTGGATAACCGTAAACCGCCAAATCCTTCGCCCGGTCGCGGATGCTGTAAACAAATATGCTTATCGCAATGACGACAATTAAACTCAAGATCCGGAGCAAAGTCAGACGGTGTTTCTTCATGCCCGTTCTCGGCTGTCGGATTTACTCTTCAACAATCTCGATGCTGGTGATCTTGACGCCCGGGTATTCTGGGCGAGACGGGTCACGTGGGGGGATGGACAACAGTACATCCATTCCTTCTGTCAGCCTGCCGAAGACGCTGTGCTTACCGTCGAGCCAGGGTGTGGGCAGGTGCGTGATGAAAAATTGCGATCCATTAGTGCCTGATCCGGCATTTGCCATCGAGAGCATGCCCGGCCGATCGTGTTTCAAGGATGGGTCGAACTCGTCATCGAATCGATAACCCGGACCTCCCCGGCCGGTGCCGGTTGGGTCACCGCCTTGGGTCATAAAATCAGCAATGACGCGATGAAAGATTGTGTCATTATAGAAACCTTCGCGAACTAAAAACACAAAATTGTTCACAGTGTTTGGAACGCGGTCCGCGAAGAGTTCGATCGCCATATCGCCTTTGTCGGTATGGATGGTTGCTGAATATTTCTTTTTAGGATCAATCGCCATTGCAGGTGCTTTCGACCATTGTTTTGGGTTTGCCATAGGAATTCCTTTCGAGTTAAGATATGTTTTTGTGCAGGAGTGTTTCCACGCGTGCTACAACCATATCCAAGGCGGCAGTATTAAAACCGCCTTCTGGGATGATGATATCCGCATATCGCTTGGATGGTTCAACGAATTCAAGGTGCATCGGTCGAACTGTTTTTATGTATTGGTGGATGACCGATGCGGTCGTGCGTCCGCGTTCGGCAAGGTCCCGCTCCAGGCGTCGTATGAAGCGAATGTCTGCATCTGTGTCGACAAATATCTTGATATCGAACAGATCGCGCAGGATTGCCTCCGCAAATATTAGGATTCCCTCGACCAGGATCACGCGATGCGGCTTGACCGTAAAGGTTTTGTCAGTACGGCTGTGAGTGGAAAAATCGTAAATAGGGATCTCGACCGCCTTCTCGTTTTTTAATTGTGTAATATGCTGGATCAGCAATTCTGTTTCGAGTGAATTGGGATGATCAAAATTGACCTCAATGCGTTGTGTAGGTGGCAAGCCACTCAGGTCTTTGTAATACGAATTGTGTTGGAGAAAGGAAATTCGTGCTGGACCGACGCGGTTGAGGATTTCTTGAGCAACAGTCGTTTTCCCGGAACCGGAACCACCCGCAATACCAATAACCAAGGGAGTCTCAAATGCCATGTGTGAATTATACCCTTGGATACCTTCCCCAGGAATCGAAGCGGGGCGGATCAGACTCCGCCCCGCTTCGATTTAAACAATTAATTTGGATGCTACATCCCGGCCATATACGCCAGGCCAACTGTTCCAGGTCCGGCATGCGTGCCGATGACTGGGCTGACCTCGGATAAGATGGTTTCAACGGGCTGTAGTTTCTGGCTGGCTTTTTCAAGAAGTTCCCTTGCTTCCTGGGACGCATTGGCGTGCAAAGTTGCCAATCGGACGGGCGTCTTACCTTGCGTTTGTTCAATCACGAGTTCAAGAACGCGATCAAGTGCCTTGCCTTTGGTGCGGACCCGATCAATTGCCTCGACCCGTCCTGCCTGCACCGCCAGGATTGGCTTAAGATTCAAAGCAGAACCGAGAAAGCGTTGAGCGCCACCAATCCGGCCGCCGCGGTGAAGGAATTCCAGCGTATCTACGGCAAAATAAACGCCGGTATGATCGCGGGCCGCCTCTACCAGGGCTTTACAGTCTGCCCGGCTGGCACCGTCTGCTGCTGCGCGGGCGGCGCTGAGAACTTGAAATCCCATGGCCATGGCAGTTGTGTCAGAGTCAACGATCGATATTCTGTCCTTGCCCTTGTCGATGGCTTCCAATGCTTGAAGCGCGGATTGGATTGTCCCCGAAAGTTTAGCCGAGAGGAATACGCCTAATATTTCATGCCCCTGATCGAGTAAATCGGTGAAGATATTTTGCATGGTGACAATTGCAACCTGTGAAGTAGACGGCATGACCTTGGCTGTCTTGAGGCGGGTGTAGAATTCCTGTGGCTGGATATCAACGCCGTCTTGAAATATCTCCTCCCCCCAGATTAAGATCTGCGGTGCGACCGTGATCTTAAGCTGTTTGACCAGGTCTCCAGGAATATAAGCGGTGCTATCCGTAACAAGTGCGACTTTCGGCATGTGTCCTCCCGGGAATTGAAAAAATAATTCGTATTCAACTACAACCCTTTGCAATCATGCAAGTTGCGCATTGTAAAAATTAGGCCCGTGGTATAATTTTGCGAGCAAGTTAGCTTTGCCGAGCATATCTTCGTCGAGGAGCCCCAATTGGCTTTAAACCCCATCAACTGGCTTCTAGGCCTTTTCTCGCTCGACATTGGCATTGACCTGGGGACGGCTAATACACTGGTCAATGTTCGTGGAAAAGGGATTGTAATCAACGAACCATCCTGGGTGACGATTGATAAACGATCCCGCGAGCCTTTGGCAATTGGCCTGGCGGCAAAAGAAATGGTGGGCCGGACCCCCGGCAACGTCATTGTAGTTCGACCCTTGCGTGACGGCGTAATTTCCGAATTCGACGTCACGCAAATCATGTTGCAATATTTTATAGGCCGTGTGCATGAACAGAGTGTTGTTCCGCTTCCCAAGCCACGCGTTGTGATTGGTATTCCAGCTGGCGTGACGGAAGTGGAAAAGCGAGCTGTATACGACGCGGCTATGGCCGCGGGAGCTCGACAGTCATTTTTAATCGAAGAGCCGATTGCAGCTGCCATGGGCGCGGGCTTACCGATAGGAGAAGTTCGTGGTAGCATGGTGGTCGATATCGGCGGTGGTACGACTGAGGTGGCGGTCATGTCCATGAGCGGTATCGTCGCTTCCCGCTCCTTGCGCGTTGCCGGCGATGAAATGGACCAGGATATCGTCCAGTATCTGCGTAATAAGTACAATTTATTGGTCGGCGAAAGCATCGCTGAAAACATTAAAATTAATATTGGTTCTGCATTTCCATTGCCGACTGAAAAAACTACCGAAGTGCGCGGCCGCAATCTGGTTACCGGTTTGCCTGAGACGATTGAAATTTCTTCGGTCGAAATTCGCGAAGCGCTGGCTGGCTCGGTGCAAGTAATCGTGGACACCGTTCGTGATACCCTGGATGAGATTCCTCCCGAAATCATCTCTGACTTAATGGATATCGGTATTTGCCTGGCAGGCGGCGGCGCTTTGTTGCATGGCTTGCCGGAAAGATTAACGGATGAATTAAACTTGCGTGTCTGGGTTGCTGAAGATCCGCTCACATGCGTAGCTCGCGGCGCTGGTATGATATTTGAAGATTTTGATAATTACAGTCGCTATTTGGTTGGTCTGGAGCGTGGCAGCACTCGGCACCACGTCTCTTGAAATTAAAAACCTATCTAGCCGCTTCGGGCGGCTTGTTTTGCTGGTAGAACGCTAACATGAAAGATTTCTTCTCCCGCTCACTACAAACAACCATCATATTTTTGGTGGTGGGTGGGATTTTAGCACTGGCTTTAGGCGGGTATTTCAGTTCGGCTTCAGACTGGTTTGGCGGCTCGGTTGTCTCGGTTCAGAGCTGGGTGGCTACTCGTTATCAGGCTATTCAGAGTTTTCTAACAGCGCCTCAGGACGTTGCAACTTTACGTAACCGTAATGCCGAACTTGAATCCGAGCTAGCTCGCCTGCAGACGCAAGTGATTGAGTTACAGCAGCAGGTTACTGAAACGCAAATTTTGTCGGCCCTGGTAGATTTTTCACGTGCCAATCCCGAGAACACTTACAAGGCTGCGGCAGTCATTGGGAGAGACCCAAGTCCATTTTTACATTACATCATTATCAATCGAGGCTCAAATGATGGTATTCGCCGTGGGATGCCGGTCGTAACCAACCAGGGCTTGATTGGTCGCGTCGATGCGGTTATATCCAATGGAGCACGCGTGATGTTGATAACCGACCCCGCCTCGCAGGTGAATGTCCGCTTGCAGAATTCCAAGATCGAAGCCATGCTGTCCGGTTCTGTGACGGGTAATTTATCCCTTGACATGGTGTCGCAGGATGTTACGATTGAGTCCGGAGATGTTGTCTTGACTTCGGGTTTGGGCGGTGGTTATCCACCCGACTTGTTGGTCGGTCAGGTGCTCAATGTCCGTAAACGAGATTACGAATTGTTTCAACAGGCCAGCGTCCAGCCGGTGGTTGACTTTACGCAATTGCAGATCGTATTGGTAATTACTAATTTCCGGCCGGTTGATATTTCACCCCTGCTGCCAACCCAAGCTCCCTGAAAAATGAAAGATCTAATTGCGTTCCCCGTCTTGGCATTGGTGCTGATCCTGCAGACGGCGGTGGTCGGTCACATTACGCTGCTTTCTGGCTATGGGGATTTAATGCTGGTCACGCTAGCTGCCTGGGCCTTGCAAAAGAATGTGGCCACAGCCTGGCATTGGGCGATCCTTGGAGGTTTGTTGGTAGGCTTTGTATCCGGCATTCCCTGGGGCGTTCCTTTAATTGGTTATCTTCTCATGGTAGCAATCGCCCGACTGCTTCAACGTCGAGTCTGGCAAGCACCGATACTGGCAATGTTCGCCATCACGCTACTGGGAACCTTGTTGGTAAACCTACTATCTTTAATGACTTTGCGTTTACTGGGAGATCCTTTGCCGATCGCGGATTCGTTCAGCTTGATCATATTGCCCAGCTTATTTTTGAACCTTTTGCTGGCAGTACCGGTCTATCTGCTGATTCGTGATCTGGCCCGATGGATCTACCCAATGGAGGAAGAGGCGTGAGTTCAACATCTGTACATCATGCACGTTTCGAAATTTGGCGACTAATCGTCGTTTATGTCGTGATCGTGATCGCTTTCGGTATGTTGCTGTACCGTCTTCTTGGATTGCAAATATTTCAGGGGCAAGTATGGTTGGCCGATGCGGTTAATAATTACACCAGATCGGTCAGCCTGCAAGCTGCGCGCGGGATTATTTATGACCGTAACGGTTATGTGCTGGCGCGGAATGTTGCCTCTTACAATATCGTCATTACCCCGGCTGACTTGCCGGATGCTGATGCCGATATCCAGGGAATATATCGCGAGTTGTCTCAAATAACCGGAGTTCCAGTCAACCAGGGGACGGTTGAAGATGCCAAGAACGTTTCCCCCTGTATCCCGGGACCAGGCATTACGCAGCTGGTTGAATTGGGCGATTTGTTGGCGCCATATAGTCCGGTTCCGATCCAGTGTAATGTCAGTGAGGATTTGGCACGAATTGTGCAGGAAAAGGAAGTGGACTGGCCTGGCGTTAGCATCCAGATCGACCCAATTCGGGATTATCCAACCGGATCGCTGACAGCCGACGTGATTGGATTCCTCGGCCCGATTCCGGCAGCCCTCGAACAGGAATTCCGCGATCAAGGTTTCGTTCCCAACCGTGACAAGATCGGCTATGCTGGTGTCGAGGCCTCACTACAGGATATCTTGACCGGCAAGAACGGTAAACGTGTCGTCGAGGTGGACGTGGCTGGGAAGGAGTTGCGCAACCTTGAGCCGCCGATCGCCCCCATTCCGGGAAGCAATCTAAACCTGACGATTGACACACGCTTCCAGGCAGCCGCTGAAGGAGCCCTGGTGGGCGAGATCGATTCGTGGAATAAGTATTGGGGCTATAATCGCATTTCCAGTGGTGTGGCAGTTGCTATGAACCCCAAGACGGGTGAGATCCTGGCGATGGTCTCCTATCCAACTTACGAGAACAATCGTATGGCGCGTTTTATTCCGGCTTATTATTACCAACAGTTGGAACAAGACCCACGCCACCCACTGCTTAATAATGCCATCCAGGCTGAATATCCGCCCGGCTCTACTTTTAAACTATCAGCGGCAAACGGCGCTCTCAATGAAGGGGTTGTGACCCTCAATCAGATCATCGATGCCCCTGGCGAGTTGATCCTGACAGAGAAATTCTCGCCCAATGATCCCGGTCGCCAGCGCCCGTTCGTTGACTGGATTTTTGATCAAAATCCCGCCGGGTTTGGAAAAATCGATTTTCTACACTGCATCGCTTATTCCAGTAATGTTTGTTTTTATAAGCTGGGCGGCGGTTACAAGACTGAGATTCCCGAAGGATTGGACATCGAGCGGCTGGTTCAATATGCCCAGGCACTCGGTTATGGTAGGCCATCGGGTATCGAATTGCTTGGCGAACAATCTGGTTTATTGCCAACCCCGCAGTGGAAACGTATCAACAAAGGCGAGAACTGGTCAACCGGTGACACCTACATTGCCACGGTGGGCCAGGGATACGTGCTGGCTACGCCATTGCAGGTGATGATGTCCGGCGCGACCATGGCTAACAATGGCAAGTTGATGCAGCCGACAATTGTCCGCGATGTGACTGACAGTGAAGGTAAAGTGGTGGAGAAATGGTTCAATCCGGACGATTTCACCATCACGGACCAGAAACCCGCCAATGCGCCTAATGCTTACCAAATTTCCCCCTTTGTGCCGAATATGAAGTGGGACGTAACCACTGATCCCATCATCCAGGATTACACCTGCTCCGGAGGGTATTGTACTGAGGTGATTGGAAAGACCAAAACCATTGACCCATTTGTGGTTCAGAAGGTGCGGGAAGGGATGCGTTTGGCAGTCACCGATGGAACTTTTGGGACTTTGCACAAGGTTTTTGACGGCTTTCCAATTGCAGTGGCAGGCAAGACAGGTACAGCGGAATACTGTGACGATGTAGCACTCAAAGCCAACCGCTGCGCATTTGGACAGTGGCCAACCCATTCCTGGACGATCGCTTTTGCACCTTATGATGATCCTGAGATTGTGATCATGGCTTTTGCCTACAACGCTGGTGAAGGTGCCAGTGTCGCGGCTCCAATTGTTGCCAAGATCATGCAGGCTTACTTCGAGATTAAGTCGATTGATATTGCCCAGGGAATTGAAAGCGGTAATTAGCACGGCCTGGGTGTAATTGGCTTCAGGGACTTCATGCTATAATTCAGCAGTCGTCCGCCAAGAAGCGTACCTGGAAGCATTAATGAGCAATAAAACCCCTGGAATTCAAATCAAGGGCTTACGTGACAGCCTGATGGTTACCTTGGACGATGGTTCTTGGGACGATGTTCGCTCTGCATTGGTTGAGCAAATCGAGGATCGCCAGGCCTTTTTTCAGGGGGCACGCTTGGTTCTGGATGTCGGCGCGCAGGTATTGCATGTCAACGATCTGGTTTCGTTGCGCGACCATCTTTCGGAACGCGGTATCAATTTGTGGGCGGTTTTAAGCGAATCGCCTACCACAGAAAAAACCACGCAGTTATTGGGAATGGCGACGCGGCTTTCCAAGCCCCAACCGGTTTCCGCAAAGCCGACGATTGAGGTCGACGATGAATCCGCAATGTGGATCAGTCGGACCTTGCGTTCAGGGACACGGATTGAGTTTCCTGGAAATGTGGTCGTGGTTGGAGATGTGAATCCCGGGGCGGAGATCGTCGCCGGGGGCAGTGTGATTATTTGGGGAAGGCTGCGCGGCGTTGTCCACGCGGGGGCCGATGGCGATCAGTCTGCCAAAGTATGCGCCCTGGAATTGACACCCACGCAGTTGCGTATAGCTGGAGAGGTTGCTATCCAGCCAGATAAAAAGAAAGCAAGTAACCAGGCCGAAGTTGTTTTTTATAAAGACGGACACATCCTGGCTGAACCGTGGAAGTCAGGGTAATCTTGATTCAGGGAATGGATTTATGCCCGCTCAAATTGTGACCATTACCTCGGGAAAAGGCGGAGTTGGTAAGACGACCACCGTCGCTAATTTGGCCGTAGCATTAGCGGATAACGGCCAGAAGGTTGCCTGTATCGACGGCGATATTGGTCTGCGTAACCTGGATGTGGTCATGGGATTGGAAAATCGCATTGTATATGATCTGGTCGATGTGATTGAAGGTCGTTGCCGCTTGCGTCAGGCAATGATCCGCGACAAGCGCATGCCGGAGCTCTACCTGATTCCAGCTGCGCAGACTCGTGATAAAAGCGCGGTCTCGCCCAGCGACATGATCCGCTTGTGTGATGAGTTGCGTTCCGAAGTTGATTGGATTTTGATCGACTCCCCGGCTGGGATCGAACGCGGTTTTAAGAATGCGATTGCTGCTGCGGATCGTGTCTTGATCGTGACCAATCCGGAAATTTCTGCCGTGCGCGATGCCGACCGGGTGGTTGGCATCCTCGAGGCTGAAGAGAAGGGCACGCCCGCCCTGATCATCAATCGCCTGAACTTGGCTATGGTTAAGCGTCACGATATGCTTTCTGCCGAAGACGTCCTCGATTTGCTATCAATTGATTTGATTGGCATTGTTCCGGAAGATGAGGATGTTGTGGTTGCGACCAATCGAGGCACGCCGATCGCTTTGGAGCCTAAAAGCT
Source organism: uncultured Chloroflexia bacterium (assembly GCA_963790075.1). Taxonomy (GTDB): domain Bacteria; phylum Chloroflexota; class Anaerolineae; order Anaerolineales; family Villigracilaceae; genus CAYOUV01. Next base: position 4,185 of record CAWBNG010000003.1, on the reverse strand, counting down.
TAGCCGGACAGGCGTTTCACAATATTGCTCGCCGTATGAAGGGCGAACAGATCCCCTTTATGGACTTGGACAGCCAGGGTAATTTGTGGAACCGGATTTCGCGTTTGACGGGGAGGAAATAAGCCCATGGGTCTGTTTAGACGCAAACCCCGAAGTGCGAGCAATGCCAAGGAGCGCCTGCAGCTGGTCTTGATCCATGATCGAACCGACATCACGCCGGCTGTCCTGGATGCCTTGAAGGACGATTTGATCCAGGCGATATCCAGGCATATTGAAATCGATCCCTCGACAATTATCATTGATGTGGAACGCGATGGCCGATCGCAGCGCTTGATCGCAGATATTCCATTAAGGAATGTCTCCCGCCGCCGGACGGGATAATTTCTCATGTTGCGCGGTATTCCGTGGCGCTTCTTCGATTTTTGGTTGCTCGGGGCGGTAATTCTGGCAACCGCCTTTGGAGTTGCCATGATTCGCTCGGCAGTAGCCGGGAATGAAGAAATTCTGGTCTCTGTTCAACGGCAGATCATTTTTGGCGGGATCGGGTTTTTGGTTATTTTGATTGTCGGGGCAATCGATTACCATTACTGGGCAGCGCTATACCAGCCGATGTATATCGTCATGGTTGTATTGCTTATTTTCTTGTTCTTAAGCGCCCGTGCAGTATTCGGTGCAGCCCGCTGGTTCCAACTTGGTACCCTTTTCATCCAACCGACCGAATTGGCAAAAATCGTCCTGATTTTGATCCTGGCCAGGTTTTTCGAACAGACCCAAAATCAGCCGCGCGATCTGCGCTGGATCATTACCAGTTTTTTGTGGACCACTGGCCTGGCAATGTGGATTTTCCTCCAGCCGAACCTCAGCAACGTGATCGTGATCATGGTGATCTGGCTGGCGATGTTATGGATTAATGGATTACCGATCAAATATATGGCCATCTTTGGCGCGGTTGGATTGATTGGCGTGGTTGTTTTGATGTTGGCACCCTTCTCGCCATTGCAGGACTACCAACGACAACGTGTTTTTACCTTTTTGTTTCCTGACCCAACTGCGCGCCACGGCGCAACTTATAACGTTCAACAGGCATTGATCGCCATTGGCTCAGGTGGTTTGTTTGGGAAAGGCTACGGTCACGGAACGCAGACACAGCTGCGGTATCTCAAGGTACGGCATACCGATTTTATTTTTTCTGCTACGGCTGAAGAGTTTGGGCTGATCGGCGCCCTGCTCGTAATTGCAATCCTGGCATTCATTATCTGGCGCTGCCTGCAGGCGGCGCGGAGTGCGCGCGATGTTTCGGGTGCGATGATTGCTTATGGCGTAGCCATCCTGATTTTTTTTCAGGGCGCGGTTAACATCGGCGTGAATCTAAACCTGATCCCGGTTTCGGGATTGCCACTGCCATTCATAAGTTATGGGGGCAGTGGTCTGGTGTCCTTGATGTTGGGCATCGGGCTGGTGGAGAGCGTTGCCATGCGGCACAAAGAAATCGATTTCTGACGGAGGCACATGACGAAACCTAATCAGCCCGCCCGGGTGCGCTTTGCACCCTCTCCGACGGGCAGAATGCACCTTGGCAGCGCCCGTACGGCGCTTTACGATTACCTGCTGGCACACGGCACGGGTGGGCAGTTTATTTTACGCATCGAGGATACCGACCGAAAGCGTTACGTGCCCGGTGCCGAAGAAGAGTTGATCGACGGCTTGCGCTGGCTGGGTATTCATTGGGATGAAGGTCCGGATGTCGGTGGCCCGTACGGACCCTACCGCCAGTCCGAACGCAAGGAAATTTACCAGAAATTCGCGCAACAATTGGTAGAGACGGGACACGCCTATCCCTGCTTCTGCACCCCGGAGCGCCTGTCCAAGGTGCGCCAGGAACAGCAGAAGCGCAAGGAACCACCGCATTACGATGGGTTTTGCCGTCGCCTCGACCCTGCGGAAGCGGCCCGGCGCATTGCTGATGGCGAGAAATATGTGATCCGTTTCAAGACGCCCAAGGACGGCAGCATCACCGTCCACGATGCCATACGCGGCGATATTACCGTTGAAAACCGCACCCTGGACGATTTCATCATCGTCAAATCCGATGGCTGGGCCTTGTACCACCTGGCGGCGATGGTCGATGATTACCTGATGAAGATCACCCACGTCATCCGTACGGTGGAGTGGCTGCCGACCTTCCCGCTGCATGTGCACATCCTGCGCGCCCTGGGTTGGCCAGAACCGATCTTTGTCCACCCGTCGGTCTTCCTCAAGCCGAGTGGCAAGGGCAAGATGAGCAAGCGCGAAGCGGCCGAGGTGGCTAAGGACGGCCACTCGATCTTCGTGACCGACCTGCGCGAACTGGGCTACATCCCCGAAGGTGTGCTGAACTGGATCGTGCTGATGGGATGGGGCGTGGCGGAAGACGACGTCATGACCCTGGAAGAGATGGTTCAACGCTTCGATATCGAGCGACTCACGCCTTCGCCGGCTGCGATAAACTTCAGCAAGCTCGATCACTTCAACGGGACTCACATCCGCCGCCTGTCGATCGATGATCTGGCCGCCCGCATCAAACCTTTCTTTGTCAAGGCCGGCTACGATGTGGATGAGGGTGCGCTGCTGAAATTGACACCGATCATTCAGGAGCGTGTCGTAACCCTCGAAGACGCTGTCTCGCTGGCCGGATTCTTCTTCAGGGAGGCTGTCCAACCCGTTGCAGGGGAACTGGTAGCCAAAGGGCTTACGGCTGCGCAGTCGGCTGAGGTGGCGCGCAAGTCCTACCAGGTACTGAGCGGTTTGAAATCCATCACCCCGGCCACGGCTGAAGAACCGATGCGTGCTTTGGTCGAGCAATTGGGACTGAGCGCCGGGCAGGTTTTTGGAATTTTACGTGTTGCGGTTACGGGTCAGCGTGTCAGCCCGCCGTTGTTTGAAAGCATGGAGATTGTCGGGCGGGAAAAAGTACTGGCCCGAATCCAGAACGCAATTCAGGTGTTGGAAGGTCTGGCGGATAAGGAGTAAGCCATGAGCCAAAAGCATACCGGTTTCCTGGGAACCTACTTTGATCCCGAGAAAGTACTACGCCTGGTGCGCTGGATCGATATCGCGGCCTGGGTTGTGGCTGTGGTTTACGGGCTTGATCTCATCGTGGCGCTGGGCGTCTTCGTGCTGCAAATCATGCGCGGATTTATGGGCGGCATGGGCTTTACGGATTACATTCAGAACGTTTTGTATATTATCGAACGGCCATTTCGCGGGATTGTCTATTTTGTGGTCTTGCAAGCCGTCTCGAAGGCCCTGCTGATCCTGATGGACATGGAAGATAATACCCGCCGTGCGGCAAGAAATGCTAATAACTAATAATTTAGGGGTCGCCCTAGACTAATCAAAAAGGGCATGGTAGAATAGCCCCCGCTGTGGGGGCTCGTCTAATGGCAGGACGGCTGACTCTGAAATCAGCTAGTAGAGGTTCGAATCCTTTGCCCCCAGCCTCAAAATACCCCAGAAGTGGGGTATTTTTATTTCATAAACCCAATAGTAAAAACGAGGCTCCCCATTTTGAGAGACCCTCGTTTTTACTGCAACCGGATTTATCTATTTGGCTTCTTGCATATGTGTGCCACAATAGGTAGGTGAGATGTAAAGATATGAAAGATTGAAAAAAATCCGGACTTCAAACGGCTAGCGGGTGTGCAGCCAACGACATTCGCGAAGATGCTGAGTATTCCTCAAAAAACCCCAAGCCCTGGTCGTACACCAAAGCTGAGCTGGTAAGATCAATTGCTAATGACCTTGGTGTTTTGGTGAAAATATCGTACCTAGTTCTATTCTAAAAATCCTTGATCGTTTGATACATTCCTTTGAATATAATCTTTCACTTCCTCGGCTGATTCCAACCTTAATATTGCTTTGGCAAGCTTTTGACATTCTGGCATCTTTAATCCCCGGATTATCTGCTTTGCCATGGGTATCGTCGGTGGGGTTACACTGAACTCATCCAAGCCTAGCCCCAGTAAAACAGGAATGGCCAACGGTTCACCAGCGAGCTCGCCACAAAGGCCTACCCATTTGCCATATTTGTGCGCCTGCAAGATCACGTTCTGTATCAGCCGCAACACTGCCGGCGAGAATGCACTAGTTAAGTATGCCAATTGGGAATTTGTGCGGTCCGCAGCCAGGGTGTATTGTGTTAAATCA
>CAWBNG010000002.1:0-31644 GCA_963790075.1 uncultured Chloroflexia bacterium | reverse complement strand
AACAAATTTTCAATACCTTCTTCGATACTAGTTTCAGGTTCGAATCCGATATCATCTACCAATTCATCTATGTCTGCGTAAGTAATTGGTACGTCGCCTGCTTGCATAGGCAATAAGTTTTCTTGCGCTTTTTTGCCACAAGCGTCTTCAATGGCAGTAATAAAACGGCGCAAAGTGACGAGCTGAGATTGTGCCAATATAATCTTTATAGGGAGCAGTCGCTGTCGTAATAGTAGAGTACTGGGGAGAAGGGGCCTTATTAATTATGCGAATAATGCCGTTGACGATATCATCAATGTAGGTAAAGTCACGCTCCGGCGTTGGTAATGTATCCCAGCAAACCCAATACGCCAATTGGCAGACGCCGAACAAGCGGGCGTAGGCACTCTGCTGGACGGTATTACAATCGCCTACCGGGCCGCAAACTGCCGCTACCTGGGAAATTTCCACATAGGCCAGGTAGGCAGCCACGCCAAAGCCGACCAACGCCAGGAACGGGAAAGCCCAATCCCGCCAGGCCGGGGTAGGTATGGGGGTCAGGCGTGGAAATATAATTGACGAACGTCCCACCATGAGCACCATACCCAGCAGCACAATTATTGCCAGAGTATTGCCAACTGGATCATGCAGGAGCCGGTCAGTCAGTTTGGTAGGCTGATCGCCGATCACAACCAGGCCAGGGCTGCTATTCGTAGGGGTTGGCGTGTTGTCTTAGTGGGTAGTAGTTCAGGCGTTACACTGGCAACAGGTTCGACTGTTGGGGTAAAAGCAGGCGAAGGCAGGATGTCCGGGGATGGCGGTGTGACATAAGCAGCAGGAATGACCTCGGCCAGGCCGGGAATATCGGGCCAACCTACACCTCCTTGAACTTCATATTGCTCGATCAGGCCGGGTAACTGCTCGGGAATATCAAGTGAACCGATCAGGACCTGATCTCCGACTATCAATGTAGGTACTAGGCCGTCCTCCAAACCATACTTTTGTTGCGCAGCCTGGAATAGCGCCTGGCCCTGTTCCAATGTGACGTTGATGGCAATGATCTGTAGTTGATTACCATACTTCTCAGCCAGGGGTGGCAGTACTTCTGTCAGCACCTTATGGCAATGACCACAAGTTGGCGAGTAAAAGATCACGGCGTGAACCACCGGTTCGCTGGCTTTGGCTGCTCGATCAGGCAGGATACCGAACAGAAGCAGCCCGCCCAGGCACAACAGCATCAAGGAATTACCGAAAAGGCGAAAGATCATAGAGACAAAGGCGTATTTCACTGCAATTTCCTGTTAATCAATACACTGCAGTTAGAAGAATGCAACATATTTTACTTTCATCTTTCACTTCTTCTGTTGTTCACGCTGCCAGTCTTCGAGTGCCTGTTTGAGCCAGGATGTCAACTCGTCTGATGAGCCGCGAAGCCTTCAAGCTTTTAAATCCTGTGAGTAACTCCGGGCACATCGGCAACTGCCATTTGGATCTCATTCGACAGCGACACAGCAATCGGGCACAGCGGCGAAGACGGGCGAAAGGTATAGGAAACATGCCCATTTGCATCCACTTGCAAATCCTCGATCAGGCGCATGCGCACCACGTCCACATTGGTTTCAGGGTCTATGACCGTTGAAAGCTTTTCCATTATTGCTTCGTGCAGCTTTTTCTTATTTATCATGCCATTACTTTACACCAATTATGCTAGCTTGACGGCCTAACGCTTCCAGCGCCAGTTCTACCGTATCGGTTTCGGTGAGTACCGTTTCCACCCCGGCGTCGGCGAAGACATATTCCGGGCCTTTGCCCTGAAGATCCTCTTTAAGCACGATCCGATCTATCTTTTGTGATACCAGCCATTCGGCTACACGGATGCCCTTTGCCTTCGGCACATCCAGGAAGAGATTTTGTACTACTTCTTGTTTCTCAACTGTCTCATCAGACATCCGGATAGTGACCAATGCGAAATACGGAGCTTTGCCAAAGTGTTCACTCAATCTTCCATCCGGGCTGGCCAGCGGTAAGGCGACGCGCTTATGGATAGGAACAACCGGCTCGTAATGGATCAGCACACGTTCTACGTGAGGCACTTCAGCCCGGATGGCTTGCTCGATACGTTGGCTGACGGTATGGGCTTTATTCAGATTGACACTACGAAGATTCACTTCTGCTTCTAAAAAACGGTACCGGCCCGAGTTACGTCCTGTTAGCGTCTTGATTTGGGCCGTGGCCGGATCATTCTCGATAATCTGACGTACCTGAGCCAGAGTCTCCGCATCCAAAGAGGCATCTAACAGTACCGCGCATCCCATCCTTCAGCAATTCCCAACCGGTCCTGGCGATGAAAATTACGACAATCAGCGCCGCCGGTCGATCCAGATTTACCCCAAAGAAATGACCCATGAGCGAGATGATAACGACACCAGATGAAAAGATATGTGTGCGGTATTCCTGAGCAATGGCAATCAAGCTAGGGGAGTTAGCCGCCTTTCCAGCACGCAGACCGAAATAACTGAATGACAGGGATACGATGGCCGAGAGTATTATACCTGCCAGCATCCACAGATTGACAATTGTCTGCCGTTGGGAGACGCTTAAGGCATCCCGGACAATTTCAAAACAGGTGAAAAAGATAAGGCCTGCCACGATAACAGCGATAACGTTTTCAACCTTATATAGACCATAGGGGAATGACTTGCTCTGGCGTTGCGAAAGTTTTAAGCCTCCAGCACAGTCACTGAAGCGACTAAATCTACCAGGTTATGCAGCATCTCGCTAGCCACTGCCAGGCTGCCCGAAGCGATGACAATTGTCAGGTCTAGCAAACTCAATATCACGTTGAGGCCGATAGACCCCCATCCCCAACCTTCGACCGTAATCTCAGAGATCTTCTGTTCCCTACTCTGATCTGGAAGCTTGCGATGTGATACCGAGTTATTCATGACATCCTTTCTATGATATTCATCCGGTGTACAACCGCCTGCCAGATTTGGCTGATCGCCTGGCTGGCTGGCGAGGCGGGCTGGTAAACCGTCACCGGCTCGCCGTTGATCATGGCTTCGGTGACGGCAGGGTCGAAAGGAATCCGTCCAATTATTTCGACACCCAATTCGGCGCAGACCGCTTCAATTTGGGCCGCGCCTTCCGGATAGATATCGGCCTTGTTAATGACCACCAGCGCCGGGATGCGGAAGTGGGTTGTAGTTTGCAGCATGCGCTCCAGATCGTGAATGCCCGCCAGCGGTGGGTTCAGTGACGATCAAAGCCAGGTCCGCTCCTGCCGCGGCGGAGATTACCGGGCAGCCGATCCCGGGCGGACCGTCCACAATCACAAGCTGGTAGTTCGGTATCCAGGGCCAGCAGGCGGGCATTTTGCTTGACCACGTCACCAGCTTGCCGGAATTTTCCTGGGCGGGGTAGAGATCGGCGTGAAAGAGCGGTCCGTAGCGGCTCTCAGAGCGATACCAGCGCCCGGCCGTCTGCGGCTCCATGTGAATGGCCTCTTCTGGGCATTGGTAGACGCAGGCCGCACAGCCATCGCAGGCAATGGGATCAATGGCATACGTAAGCGCACCTCCGCTGGCAGGCGATATAACAGCATCGAAGCGGCAAACCTGCTCACATATTACCGCATCCCTGGCAACGTTGTGGATCAATCACAGCCACCGAACCGCCGGTGAAATCGTGCGTTTCCAGGCGTTCGGGGCACAGCACCAGATCCAGGTTGGCGGCGTCTACATCGGCATCGGCCAGCACAGCTTTGAGAGGAGATGGGCCAGCATGCGCCAGATGGGCGAAAGCCGCTGCCAGGCTGGTCTTGCCGGTGCCGCCCTTACCACTGAGGATAACCAGTTGTTTCATATCGCATATTCGACTTCAGATGTGTCCGCCTACGGATAACTTTGGTCATGTCATACTTTACCGGGCTGGAAAGTGATTTGCGTAAATATCTGGCGGAACCGGTCAATATTCCGGATGAATTTCCACCAGTGTTTTCCCTGGGCAACGCCTTCGGCGATGGCGCGCTCGAAAGGGATGCGCAGCAGCACCGGCAGACGATGGTCAGCGCAGAACTCATCCAGAGGCGGGTAGGGGCCGTTCTCCCGGTTGATGATCACGCCTGCCGGGATACCCAACTCACCAGCCACCTGGACCGCCAGGCGCAAATCGTGCAAGCCAAAGGGCGTTGGTTCAGTCACCAGCAGCAGGTAATCGCTGCCGCGCACCGCCGCCACCACCGGGCAGGAAGTTCCGGGTGGCGCGTCGCGCAGAACCGTCTGCCCGGGCTCTGGCTGTGCCCAGGCCAACAGTTGGCGGATAACCGGCACGGCCATTGGCTCGCCTACATCCAACACGCCGCGGGCAAAGGAAATGCCCGTCCGACGCCAGGCCGCGCTCGATCACACCAATCCGGTCATGCACTTCGTGGATGGCCTTTTCTGGGCAAAGCGCCGTGCAGCTCCCGCAGCCATGACACAGTTGTGGGAAATACCAGTGTCTTTTGGCCCAGCACCGCAATGGCGTGGTACTGGCAGACTTCGGCGCACTTCCCGCAGTGGGTACATTTCGCTTCATCCACGCACCGGGATCAGCAGCCCCACATCCTGCGTGTTCGGTCAACGCGGGATGTAGGAACAGGTGGGCGTTGGGTGCTTCCACATCGCAATCCAGAAAAAGGCGGCGGATGGGCGAGTGCTCCGCCGCCAGGCTGATGGCCAGGCTGGCAGCGACGGTAGTTTTGCCCGTACCGCCCTTGCCGCTGGCAATGGTGATTTTCATCCATTACCCTCGCGATGATGTCCCAGGCCAGTCGGAGCGCCGACGCGTTCGAGCTGCCCTGCCTTGAAGCGCCCGACTGCCTCGCTGCCAGTGCGGCTCGTTCCAAACAGGTACATCGCAACGCCAGCAGCCTGGAGCGCCTCATAGGCGTTGGGGCCGAAATCGCCGCTGATAACAGCCTTGGCTTTCTGGTTGGCAACAAACTGCGCCGCCAGCGTGCCAGCCCCGCCCGAAGCGCCCACACCCGGGTTCGGATGTGCCTGCCATTCCAGGGTGTCAGTATCAACAACCAGGAAATAAGCGCCGCGCCCAAAGCGGGGATCCACTAGAATCAAGGTTGGGGGAAGTGGTTGTCAGGATAATTTTCATGTTTTTTCTAAGCCAGAGCAACCGGCGTTCGCTTGCTGGATGAACGCCGGTTGGCTCCTATTCACGGGTCATCTTTGTCCCACAATCGGGGCAGACCTGGTCATTACAGCGCTGGCCAGCAACGTGGGGTACTTTCTTGCCACACTGCGGGCAGATGCAGTTACCGCCGGGACCGGAGCCAGGTTTGTCACCGCCGCCGCGCCCTCCACCACCGCCTGCGCCACGACCAAAGCCGCCTCCTCTACCCTGGCCTTGGCCCGCACCGCGCCCTTGGCCGCGCCCGCGACCTGCACCGAGGTTGCCTTCATCGCGCTTCTGTCCAAATCGGTTACGAAAATTCTGCTGAAACATAATCTCTCCTTATCTTTTATGGGGACAGTTATTTCTTCATAGCGACTGTCGCCTGCTTCTGTCAAAGGTCTACTCCATATCTGGCTTCCAGACCTCCCAGACCTTGCCTACCAGGTCGGGACCTGGCTTGAGAGTGAGCTTGCCAGGCTCCCAACCGGCCGGGGTGGCTTCTTTACCGCCCGAAGCACGTACCAGTTGGAAAGCTTGGATCTGGCGCACCGACTCGGCAAAGCGCCGGCCAACCGGGGGTGTTAGCACTTCCATGGCCTGGATTACGCCGTCCGGGTCAATGATGAAGCGCCCGCGCAGCTCAATCCCCTGGTTTTCGTCCCATACACCATAGGCGCGCCCGACATTGCCGGCCTGATCGGAAGCCATGTGGAAGGGGACGCCGCCCTTAACCATCTTGACTCAACTCGTAATCATTCCACATCTTGTGGACGAAATGGCTGTCCACGCTGACCGAAATCACCTCGACGCCTAAATCCTGCAGTACCGGATATTTGTCGGCGACCGCCGACACTTCCGTCGCTCAGACGAAAGGTGAAATCGCCTGGGTAGAAACATAACAGCACCCATTTACCGGCGAAGTCGGACAGTTTCATGGGGGTGAAGCCGCCCTTGTAGTAGGATGGGGCTGTAAAATCGGGGGCTTTTTGTCCAACACGAGCGGTCATGGCGGGTTCCTTTCGTTCGGATAATAGGGGATTGGGGATTGTCCGGCAAAGATGGTTTTTCGCCGATTACCGCGCCCGTCACACGGGCGCAACCAGTAATTTCTGCCATAGTTTCTCCTTTCTTAGATCATAGCTTGCTTTGATAATCGAGCTGGTGTGGCTGCGTAAAGTCGTGTCCCACCAGCATGGATGTGCCTTTTTTTACAGCTGTATAAATTACAGGTGGCATGGTTTTTCTATTGTGATGAATAACATAGCCGCAACTAATATTATAGTGCAATAATGAACTAAAATCAATGTTATAGAACAATTTATTGTGTCTTTCCGGTAGGTAAGTTCTCTTTTCTGAAAAGAGCCAGGGATGCGTGCTGCCACGCATACTTTTCCTGGCTCTCATGGAGAATGCCTTATCCCTGTAAATGTTTGACAAGCGTGCTATTTAGTTTTGTCCACTTCTACCTGTAGTGCGGCTTTAATTGATGGAAACTCCAACCCTTTTCCTGTCACATAATCCTTGATCACTGTGGATGTCGCAGGCAGTTCTCCCCCGATGATCTGCCGTATGGCTTCTTCCGGGACTCCCCAATCCAACATTTCCTGAAAGGTAGTCTTACCGGTCACAGTCTTATCGGCAGTTACATGGTCAGTTGCAGCTGGCGTCGCTGTCTGCTCGACCAGCCCTGGAGCTTCGGTCTCAACCGAGGTTGGCGTCGTTTGTGGGGTAGAGGCTGGTGTTTCACTCACCAGCGACGAAGGCTCCGTCTGACTTTGCAACCATGTGCGCAGATTTGTCACCGAAAACACATCGGTTTCCAGGTCTTTAATGGCTGTCGAAGGCAAAGTGTCGGCGGGTAATTCGAACTGCTTCAGGATATCCGCTACCGGCACATTGAATGTGGTGGAGATTTGCTCTAAAGTCATCCAGCCTTTGATCGAATTGACATCCGATGAGATCGGTTGGACCGCCTCTCCACTGGCAGTGGTCTTCCCGGATATTGACCATACCCCGGCGGCTTGAAAACCCAGGATCGTCCCCAAAAAGATCACCAACACAAAAACTCCATAAATAAACGGATTAATACGCATGTCTGTTTTCCTTTACTTACCCAACAACGGCAAACCGATCTTGACATCCAACGCCCCGTTACACGGGCATGCGCCGACACATTCCAGGCAGGTGATACAATCTGCACTTTTGATCGTGGTGGCGGTATGCACTTCCAGACCCATCGGGCAGGCCTTGGTGCATATCTGGCACACTTTGCAGGCATCGCCTTCACGTTTCAGGTAGACCGGGCTGAGTTTACCCAAAAGACCGCTGGCAGCTCCCAGGGGGCAGGCGTAACGGCACCAGGGGCGTTCTACAAAGAAAGAGGCAACCAGGGTCACCCCCAGGACAATGACGCCGGGTGTGAAACTGTACTCTGCGAGATTGAGTAGCGTTGCCCAGGGGTCGTAATCACGAAAGACCATGAACCCATAGTAAGCGGAACCAGCTATTGTCCAGATCAGCACCAGGTATTTCATATAGCGAAGATAGCGGTCCAGGACTGCCAGCCGCGCCCCACGCTGTTTCAGGCTGGTCATCGCACGTCGAAAGCCGGTAAAACGCTTTTGCAAGACACTGTTCAAGTTGCTGATTAGATCTTGCAGGAACCCTAACGGGCAGATCCAGCCACAGAAAGCCGAACGTAGCAGGATTGCAGTCAACAACACGGCCACGAGCAACACCAAATTCGAAAGGTGGGTATGGGAAATGAAACTTCCTCCGCTGGCAACGTATTGATAAAGTGTTTCAAGGCCGCCAAACGGACAATAGGCCTCCGCCGAAGCAGTCAAATTTGTGCTCTCAGCGCCGGCGATTGCATGTTGGACCGATATAAATACGATGAAAGCAGCGAAAGACAGCTGTACCAGCCTGCGCAAAGTTTGGTGAGTCAATAAGGCTCGCCAGCCATGTAACCGGGGTTTGACCCGCTTGGAAATCACGGGAAGAGATTGGGATGTCATATTTTACTTCTCCAATTTTTGTTTTATGTGTGAGTGGATGATACCGATAAGGTTTATAGAACTTGTGGAGATCATATGAAGATCTCATGAATTTTTCGAACTGGTCCTGGCTCTGTAACCTCCACCTGTATTGTGCATCTAAACAATATAATTCAAAAAACTAACGATTGGAGAAATTTATCATGGAAATGATTATCGATTTTCCCGGCGGAGCAAAAGTTGACGCTCATTTTGGAAACTTTACTGTCAAGACTGACCAGCCCATGAGTGGTGGTGGCGATGGCTCTGCACCATCGCCGTTCGATATTTTCCTGTCTTCCATTGGCACCTGCGCCGGCATTTACGTACTGGGTTTTGCAGGCAGCGCAACCTGCCGACCGAAGGCATCCGGATTGTCCAACGCATTTACCACGATCGCTCAACCGGCATGATCGGAAAATCGATCTGGAGATCCAGACGCCGGCCGATTTCCCGGAGAAATATCTCCCTTCCCTGATCCGCTCTGCGGAGCTATGCGCGGTGAAGAAACATCTCGAAAATCCACCGCAATTTGAAATTACTACGAAAATAGTAGAAACCGTTTGATCGAGAATCTTTCACATTCTCCTTATAAAAAGCGCCCGGCTATTGCCGGGCGCTTTTTATAAAAAAAACAAATTGATAAGTAATCTACGGAAAGCCGTATCTGAATAAAGAAAATTAAGTCATAATGATAGAAATAAATCATGAAGCTAAGCTCCTGCAACGGCTAAAACAAATGGACGAGCAGGTCCTGTCTGAAGTGTATGATACCTTCAACCAGGAGATATTCCGTTACGCTTGTGGACTGCTGGGCGATGCCGACCTGGCAGAAGAATGCGTGGCGGAAACTTTCAGCCGTTTATTGTTGGCGTTATCTAATGGTGGTGGACCACACGAATTATCTGCGCGCCTACTTGTACCGGGTAGCGCACAATTGGATCAGTGACCTTCACCGGCGTCAACCTCCGCCAGAGCTCCCTCTGCATGAGGATCTTAGAGCCGATCCAAGTATGCAGATAACCGCATTTTCAACCTCAGATCCCGCGCATCTAGCGGTGGATGCCCTGGAACACGATCAGCTTCGTTCTGCGCTTGCCCGTTTGACGCATGAACAACGCCAAGTTATTACACTGAAATATTTGGCAAACCTGGAGAACGACGAAATTGCCCAGACCTCGATAAACCTGTTGGCGCGGTTAAAGTCACTCCAATTCCGTGCTCTGGCCGCTCTGCGCAGGATGTTGCCAGATGATGGTGATGGAAGAGTATAGAACGCTCAGATAAAGGATAAATCCAATGCGTCAAAATGTGAAGGATGACTATTCATATATTATCCACAGGTTACGCCAACTGGATGGGGTACCGGAACACGATCCTCAGGAAGCGGCCAAAACCCGAGCCGCTTTTCTGGAACAAGCGCGCCACCTGGCCCACGAAAAGCAAAAAGGAACACCCGTATCTGTGGGACTGCCGATGCGTCTTAAAGACAGTACGCAACAAAACAATAGACCATTCTGGCAGCGGAGCCCATTCCGCAGAAAGGAAATGTCCCCCATGTGGAGATTATTCACAACAACGATCGTAACAATCGCACTTGCGCTTGGAGGCACTGGTATTACTGCTTTTGCAGCCCAGGAAAGCTTGCCGAACCAACCCCTGTATGGTTTGAAAACCCTTACAGAAGACATGCAGCTCCAGCTGACCCCCCAGGTTGAAAACCAGCTTATCTTGACATTAAACTTCGCTAACCGGCACGTCAATGAGTTGGCTGCGATGACGAAGCAAAACGAAAGCGCTCCCGAAACACTTGCTAGCCGGTATGGAGCGGAGATAGACGACGCTTTGCAACTGGCCGCCGGACTTCCAGAAAATAACTTAGCTGCCACTCTGCAACAGGTGCAGACCCAATTGCAGCAGCAAGAGCAGGTGATGGCACAGCTATGCCAGGAGCATCCTCTCGACCCGGTCCTTCAAAAGATGCAAACCCGGTTACAACAGCGGCTGCAATTGGCTGAGGGCGGCTGAAAAATCCCCAGGGCTTTCAGGAACAACTGCGCCAGCAGCTTCAAGACCAGACGCAACAACAAAACCAGAATCAAGTAAAACAGCAGACCGAAACACAGCAGCAGAACCAAAATCAATCCGAGCAACAACAAAACCAGAACCAGAATCAAAATCAGACGCAACAGCAGAACCAAGAATCAGACACAAACTCAGCAACAGAACCAGAATCAGACACAGAACTCAGCAACAAGCACCCAGTGGAACAGGCTACGGCCAGCCGACCCCCGTCCCTAACAGCCAACAGTTCAGCCTGGAAATGGAACGGGAAACAACAATACTGGCTCGGGTGGCGGTTCTGGGTCAGGAAGCGGATCAGGGGTCGGGAAGTGGATCCGGCTCGGGTCAAGGTACCGGTACCGGTGGTGCTTCCGGTAGTGGTAGTGGCACAGGCACCGGTACTGGCACCGGTAATGGCGGAGGTTCAGGAAGTGGGACCGGATCCGGTAGTGGAGGCGGGAGCGGTTCTGGATCGGGTAACGGGCGACCTTAAACTAGACAACGGTTACGTTTTCCAGTTGTGTTTTGAGACAGGCCAGAGCTGCATAAGCTGCTGGCCTGTCTTTTCAATTCCAAATCAGCGAAAAATGAACGGAAACACCAGGATTACAAACAGGCTCCAGCCTACGTATAGTGCAGCCCCCAGGCTATAAACTGCTTTGATGCGCTCATTCCAGGGTTGCGAGCGGTCTCTCAGCAGTCGCAAGATCATCATTACCAGGAGGGCAATATTGATAATATTCCAACCGATCGTGGTCAGACGGTTGATGGTGATCACAGCCGTCACCGTCCGGTAAGGATGGCAGTTAGCGCATATAGACTGACTAGCGTTGCCAGGAAAGCCACTGCCAGGATACCTTTTCGCAAGGCAGATCCCAACCCGGAGAGAGCTCCTCCAGGTCAATAGGCGTCGCTCCTACCAATAATCCCATGATCGCAAACAGCATTCCGTTATATATAATCAATACGTCGCGGTTTTCAAAAGGTTGAAGGAAATTGAAGGGGATGACGATGATATACACGACCAGCACAACCAGCGTGAGAGGTAGCAGCAAGCGCATCATGGTTCCAATGAACTTGCTCAAGCCCTGATTAAAATCCTGGTCTTTTGGCTCTGCCAGGGGATCGTATATCGTCGCTACTGCAATGACCGGGATCAAGCCGGCCCCTCCGGCTGTGATCAGTCGTATAAGTACTTGGTTAAGATTGATACTCAGCGCGGCGAACATGCCGACCGTGATGCCGCCAAAGGCCATACCGGCGATCAGGTAAACCCTCCGACGATGAACACCTCCAGGGATTTCATCAGGAAAGCAAAGCGGTTATCTGCATTGGTCTCCAGACCGACCAGGCTACGCCGATCCCGGCCCAGGCTAATAAGCCCAGGTGTGGGACCATCAACACCAGGTAATTATCGGAAGTTTTTAATGCCACCAGGTAATTGAGCAATAAACTGGCGACGACCACTACCGCCAGTCCAGCGCATATTGCCAGGGTACGCCGGTAATTGTTCCTTGTGGTAAGAGACAAGAACCCCATAACAAAGCAGGCAATGATGGGCGCCGCCAACAGGAACAGGTAAGGTATTCCACGCTCGAAAGTCAGACCAGGGTCTGATAAAACCCACAAAATCAGTCCATTTGCGATCGCCAGCGGGATTGCCAGTTTCCAATTTGTGCTAAACCCCGATCGTCGCTGAGCTTCTTCCAGGGTGCTCAACAGCCGAAAATACCAGGCCTGGAGTAACAAGTTATTTGGCTCTTGTGCCAGGCAGGCGTTCAAATCTGCTGCGAACTGACCGGATTCTTTACGCTTTTGTGCTGCCTGGTATAGCGCCTCTAATTGTTGGGGGTCGTTCTTCTTAGCCGAGATTTCTTCCTGATACGACATGGATCGATCTCCAAAAGCCATGACAGCGGAGGATGTTTCGTTTTCAGTCGTCGCCGTCGGCTTCTTCAAACAGTGGACGCAGGACACGCATGCTGGCTTTCAAAATCTCCCGCTCTGCCTCTCCCAGCCCAGATAGACGACGGGCTAAAGTAGTCTGAGTGTAATGGAAAGCCTGCTCCCAAACAGAAAAACCAAGCGGGGTCAAGTTCAGCATAATCCGTCGCCGGTTTTCCACCGATTCCCGACGTTCTACCAGATCGCGTGCCACTAACCCATCCACCAGCTTTGAAGTGGAAGCAGGGGTGAGCCCGAGATGTTCTGCCAGGCTATTTAGCGAGGTCCCGGATGGTTCCTCGAAAAAGCCAGGGCTCGGAACTGAGGCACGCTCAAATAGGGCTGGCGGGACCGGCGCATGTCGGCGCGCGCATCACTCGCATCACCACAGGGACAGTCTCCATCATATCAAGCGCAATTTCTTCAGGTAAAACACTCATAATGTATCCTTATATTACTTAGCTTGTCTAATTATATCATATTGAAAATAATAGTATAATCGGGCTCATGTTGCATTTCGCCATGACGCTAAAACAATTCGTCGGAAACCTTTACCTCGTTCCAGGTACGCAACTACCGGTTGTATTATTTTCGCCAGATCATTTCTACTTCCGGAACCTTCATGCAGAGCGTTGCCCAAGCCTGGCTGGTCCTGAAGATATCGAACTCGCACAGCCTTGGGGATTGTATCCGCATTACAGTACATCCCCATTCTGTTATTCGGCACGGTCGGTGGGGTGGTCGCTGACCGGTATTCGAAGCGGACAATACTTTATTTCACTCAATCTATCGCAGGCATCCTGGCCTTGATCCTTGGAGTATTGGTGGCAACTGACCGGGTTACCTTGTGGATGGTTTTTGTCCTGGCGTTCTGCCTGGGGTGGGTCAATGTATTTGATAACCCGGCTCGCCAGACTTTCGTAATCGAAATGGTGGGTGAAGATAAGCTGCGAAACGCCGTCACACTGTATTCTGGATTGGTAAATCTTTCCAGGTGATTGGTCCCGCCATCGCGGCCGGTTTGATCGCCTTCGTTGGGTTGGGACCTTGCTTTATTCTGAATGGGATTTCGTATGCGGCGGTGGTGATCATGCTCACCATGATGAACGCGAATGAATTAAATTTAACCTCCGGCGCTAAAATCCAAGGGGCAGATTTTGGAGGGCGTCAAATATGTGCTTTCCATGCCGCTCTTGCGGGACACGCTGCTTATGATGGCTCTGGTAGGCACATTTACTTTTGAATTTCAGGTCAGTTTGCCGTTGATCGCTCAATACACCTTCAAAGGTGATGCCAGCAGCTATGCTTTCCTATCAGGCGCATTAGGGATTGGAGCTGTGGTCGGTGGGCTGGCGATCGCCAGTCAGAAGAAGAACACACCCTCCATGTTGGTCGTGGCTGGTTTCCTGTTCGGTGTCGCCATCTTGGGGGCAGCCTTCATGCCAACCCTGGTCTTTTCAGGGGCGGCTCTGGTTTTTGCGGGGGTGTTTTCGATCTATTACACTTCGCTTGGTAACAGCATCATCCAACTGGGGAGCTCTCCACAGATGCGGGGGCGGGTGATGTCTTTCTGGTCGATCGCTTTTCTGGGAACCACCACAATCGGTGGGCCGGCGGTTGGCTGGTTTGCGGAAGTCGTTGGACCCCGATGGGGTCTGGCGTTAGGTGGTATCGCAGCCTTGCTTGCGGCATTGCTGGGCTCAATATTCCTTCCGGCGTCCTCAGCCCACATCTTTGAGCACCCGGCTATAATAAGGCCAATCGCCGAAAGCTGTCTAAAAAACCATCCAAGCCTTACCTGAGTCTCCTGATCCTACAAATCGAAATGAGACCTTAAACGAAAGCCCGTTCGCTTTCCGTGAAGATGTAATGATAAAAAATCAGTCTACGCAAGAGAAGGAATGCCTTCCTACAACAAAGTAGCTAGGTCTGAAAAATTATTTAGTAATTCTGAAATGGTCAATTCGGTGAATTTTCGGATTGGGGGATAATTACTCGAGCGAAATCTTTTGGCTAGATTCCGGGGAATTCGACGAGACGGTGTGCGTAGAATTGCGCTACTGCATTCTCCACAGCCTCGACCTCAATTGGCACGTTATCCAAGCTACGCTCTAAATCCAATAGATCTTTTGCCGGATAGAAGAAGAAATCGCCGGAAATATGCACTTCTCGCAATTGGCCATCCTCATTGACCGCTGTGACACGGATCAGGCCCCCGGGTGTCTTGAGCATATTCTGGATGACATAAACGCCTTCGCGGATTTTCACCTGGCGCACATCGGCGCGGCGTGGTCGTTGGCCAACAGCCATTCAGTCGTGTAGCGCTCGGCCTGCAGTTCATCGGCTTTGGCCACCAGTTCGGGGTCCGGAGCGGTCTTGCGGGTCAGTGGGCCGAGGATGGCTTCGTATCGCTGGGCCAGATCATCGCCCAGTAGATAGGTCTCGGGAATCGTCCCGTTTCGCGCAGGAAGGTGCTCAAGTTCTCCTGCAGGGTCTTGAAGACTTTGTCGCGGAATTTCTCATCGGGGACCCGCAGACACTTGCTCATCATCTCATAATTGAAATCCAGGATGAAATTACCCACCAGATGACCACCATGTCGTTGATCTCCGCCGCGCCCGTTGCCGGAGACCTTGCGCCCATTGGCGAGGATGTCGTTGACCGGTTTGTATTCGGCCGGCACACCGAATTCGCGATAGGTTTCGACGACCGGAGCTCAGGAACTTGCGGTAGAGTTCAGCTTTGTTTTCCGGGACCTCGGGCCTGATCTTTGCGCAAGATGAGTTGGTAGAACAATTGCTCACCGTCCAGGTAAACAGCACCGCCGCCTACTTCACGGCGAAAAACAGGGATAGCGTTGCTCCTTGGCAAAATTCAAGGTCTATTTCCTGCTCGGCATCCTGGTGGAAGCCGATGCAGACGTAGGGAGTGGCCGGACGCAGGATGAAGAGCGCTTCATGTTGCAAATAAGCCGCAGCGTGATAAAGTGCCTGGCTGTGAGCCCATGAAACTTTGATCAAGAAAATAGTAATCCATTTTCTTTCTCACGTCAAGCAGAGTTAATCTCACTCAGCGATTCCCATTCTCGTAGCATGGCTTCGGCCGCGCGTCCAGAATTTGCGGGAGGACTGCTTTAATGGCTGATCTGGCTGAGCTCCACGCCTATAGACAGGTCAGCGGGTTGCACCCCGATCAGGTACAGGTGTGGGCAGGCAATTTGCGCGAAATTTGCCAGCCCAAGCACTTCCTGGAATGTCATCTGGTGGTCAGATAATTTGATGCCGGTAAAAAGAGGGATTTGATCGCGCTTCAATCGATGAGGGTGCCCGGGTTCTTTATGGGCGTTGATGGCATCCAATACCAGCAAGTGACTGGCTTCTTCCACCCAGGGCAGCAGGTTCAAGCCGAGAACACCGCCGTCGAGGAATTCCAGTTCGCCCTCATGATATTCTCCACTCTGGGGAGTGGCTGTGGCGAGGCGCTCTTGCAGCGCCTTGAGGGCGTGCACGCCCAGCCCTTCGTCACGGTTGAGCGTGTTGCCCAGTCCGAGGACTATTTTACGATAGACGATATATTCATCATTTACTGATAACAAGAGGCGGAGTTTGATAGTCGTCGGATGCCCTCCGCCTCTCCGAAATTTCTAGCTATGCTAAAACACACGTTCAGGCCGGTTGCCACCTCGCCCAGATCCTTGCCATCGGCATCCACCATGTGGATGGCACAGGCCATGCAGGGATCGAAGGAATGGATCGTGCGCAGGATTTCCAGCGGCCACTCGGGTTTGGCAAGCGGCGTGCCGACCAGCGACATTTCGTAAGCGCCGGGCTGCCCTTTGGTCACGCGGCGAGGCATTCCAGGTGGTTGGAACGACCATCTGGTAATTGGTGATCTTGCCTTTGTCGATCACTATCCAGTGACCCAAAGCGCCACGCGGAGCTTCCATATAACCAAAGCCCTCAGCATGTGACAGGCCAGGAAGTGGGTTCCCATTTTTCGCCATTGAAGGTATTGGTGTCGCCGGCCTTGATGGTGTCGATCAGATCATTGTAAGTCTTCAGCATGAAGTCGGCAAAGACCTTGGTTTCGATAGCGCGCGCTGCGGTGCGTCCCAGAGTGGAAAAGACTGCCGTCAAGCGGCGCCTCCAGTGTTTTGAGGACCATATCGGTCAGTTCTTTGGTTTGTTCATGACCGCTGGCATACATTAGCCAGCACACGGGCCAGTGGGCCGACTTCCATTGGCGTTTCCGCCCAACGCGGGGCTTTGAGCCACGAATACTTCTGATCCACATCCAGGAAATCATAAGGCGGCTTTGGACCGGTGTAATTGAACTTGGTCTCACCCTTCCACGGATGCAGACCAGCTTCGATCACCTACGCTCTGTTCGTACCAGGAGTGAGCAACGAATTCCTGCATTTTCTCGAAATCGCGCGGATCAGGTTCCTGATATTGGTCAGGTCCCGGCCGGTGATGACGGCACGCGGCACCAGGAACTTGGAAAGGTCGCTGTTATCGGTATCCGGGAACTCGCCCCAGGTCAGGAAATTGCCAAGACCCTCGCCCAGGCCGGCGTATTCCAGATAGTACGGAGCAATCGCCAACAGGTCGGGCAGGTAAACCTGGTCTACGAAGGTCGATCATACGATCAATGCTGTCCTTGATGATGGAAAGCCGTTCGGCATTCAGGGCAGTGTCAGTGTTCAGGTCAATTGGCATGGGGACGCCGCCGACCACGAAGTTTGGATGCGGATTTTTGCCGCCGAAAATGGTGTGGATCTTGGTAAAAGTCCGTTGTGCATCCAGGGCTTCCAGATAATGGGCCACAGCCAGCAGGTTGACTTCCGGCGGCAGTTTATAAGCCGGGTGGCCCCAATAAGCATTGGCAAAGATGGAGAGCTGGCCGCTGTCCACAATAGCCTTTACCTTACTCTGGATATCGGCAAAATAAGCCGGCGAAGCATTGGGCCAGGGTGAAATTGCTTGCTGGATGCTGGCCGTCTGCCGCCGGGTCGGCTTTGAGAGACAGCCAACCACATCCACCCAGTCGAGTGCGTGCAGGTGATAGAAATGCATCACGTGGTCATGCACATACTGCTGGGCGATCATCAGGTTGCGCATCAGGTTGGCAGCCTTGGGGATTTTGATTTTCAGGGCATCTTCCACCGAGCGGATGGATGCAAATGAATGCACCGTGGTGCAAACACCGCAGGCGCGCTGGGTGAACGCCCAGGCTTCCCGCGGATCACGGTCCTTTCAGGATGATCTCGATGCCACGTACCATTGTCCCGGAGGAATAAGCTTGCGTGATGGTATTGTTCGGCATCCAGCTCAGCTTCGATGCGCAGGTGGCCTTCGATACGGGTAATGGGATCTACTACTATTCGTTGTGCCATATTGTTCTCCTACTGATTTCGAAGCCAGGTTAAGGCTTCATCTTCGGTTTCGAAATATCGCACTTCATGGGTGTAATAGCTGTCCGAAACTTCGAGGAATTGATGGGTCTATTGGTGCCCCAAAAATGGCCGCGGTTGGCATCATGGGGCGGAAATTTTTGATATGCCGGCCGCATTCTTCTCCGGTTGAGCCGCTCAGATCAATCAACAATTTACCGCGATAATCGAGCATAAATGCAGCCAGTGACTGGATGTCTTCGGGTGAAAATTCGCCGGTATGCTGGCAGCGGACGATGCCCTTTTCAACCGGTGTAATGTCAAATGAGGGTTTCATTATTACCTCCTACTCCACCAGGGCATCAGCCACCATTTGAGCCAGACCCGGTGATCTTCCAATCCAATTTGAAATGCTCGACGCCATCGGTAAACTGCAAGCGGCAGTTGGAGCAGGACATTGCAACAGTCTTTGCACCAACCGCATTCACCTGATCAATCTTCAACTCAAAAGCTGCATAGCGGATGGGATCTGCAGCCTTGATTGCGATCACACCGCCGCCGCCGCCACAGCAAATGGCCTCCTCGCGGTTGGGGGTCATTTCCTTGAACGATTTGGGCGCCAGGATCTTCAGAATGTCGCGGGGTTCCTGGATATGACCACCTTTACGCTGGATCTTGCAGGCATCATGGAAAGTGATCGTCCCATCTTCGTCGAAGAACCCAGGCTTGAGTTTGATTTTGCCGCTGCTCACCAATTCTCCCAGCACGCCGGTAATATGGATGATTTCGAAATCGTTGGCCTCAGGTATCAAGTTGGCCGCATGCCAGCGCAGGGCATCGTAAGCATGGCCGCATTCGGTCACCATAATGCGCTTGACGCCCAGTTCCTTGGCGCCATCCAGGACACGGTTCAGGAACAGCTTGGTGTGCTCCGCACTGCCTTCATAGAAACCGAAATTGACGATCTTCGCGCGCCTTGCTGCTGACGGTCCATTTTTCGCCGGCCTTATTGAGGACCTTGGCAATGGCGGCGACGTTGGTGGGAAACTTCATCACCTCAATGGACGAGAAGACGACCAGTGTATCGGCTCCCTTGACATCACGCGGGATATCGACCTCCCATTCATCCGCCACCCATTCCAGGCGCTGATCCCAGACCGATCGGCGTCATGCCCAGCGGGCTGCCTTCCTCGATTTGTTTGTTGACTGCCGCCATCAGATCCGCCGGTACCAGCTCCGGCTGCAGCCAGTCCGGCCCGCACCTCGTGCAAGCAATGAACCCAGGTCAATGCCCATCGGGCAGACCATCGAGCATTTGTTACAGACCGTGCAGGCGTAATAGTTCAGTTCGCTCCAGTGAGTGAGATCTTCATCGGTGACACGTTTGTCCAACCCGAGCAGCGCCTTGAATCCGCCCGATAATGGTAAATCGCTGCTCATACGCTCGGCGCAATAAGTTCAATTTTCCAGACCGGAGCATATTCGGGATTGCCGGTCGCCTGGTAAAAATGGCAGGCTTCGGCACACATCCCACAGCGGGTGCAGGCTTCCAGTTGCGAAGCTGCCCAGCCGCCGGTCTCATGTCACAAAGGTTTGCATTGCTTCTTGGGTTTCAGTCATTTCACACCTCCTATACTGCCACGCCGCGTTTGCCGAATTCCTGCCCGTGAATGATGCGGGCGAAGAAATAGAAAACGAAATGGGATATGCGGCTGATCGGGATCCAGATCAACAGCAAATCCACCGCGAGCATATGCAGGCTGAAACAGCACTTCATACGTGGAACCACAGGTGATGGGTCATCATATAACCCGTCACCATTGGCAGGAAAACCAACAGCCAGGCTAGCATATTCCGCCGGGCCGGAGATCAGCTTCAGCACCGGATGGATGATGCGGTTGAGCAACAGAATCAGCATGGCGATGATGGCCACTGCTGCCAGCCAGTCCACGATTGGCAGGGCAGAGTGGGCCAGCCAAATCCCAGCAGGCTCTTCCAGACCAGCATATGCGGCGTTCCCAGGATGATTACCACGAACAGCCCCAGGTGAAACAAGCCGCCGGCGATGTAAATTAACGGGTTGCGTTTGAACGTATTTTTTACCCAGGGAATGAAAGGCCAGATCAGGATGCCCTTCAAGAAAGATCGGACCACCCCGCTGGCTTTGCTGCCTCTGGCAGGGACCCGGTCTTTTCTCCAACCCAGCCCGATCACATTAACCAGGCGATATATCATCCCACCCACAAAAAACAGCAGGGCCGCATAGAAAAACGGGCCGCGTGCAAAACTCAAAACAGAATCCCAGTTCATTTGTCACCTTCCTTGGCTTTTTTCTTGGCTTGGTTGACCAGCATGTTTCCTACGCCAATCGCCGCACCACCCAGACCGCCGCGCCTACCGCGTGACTGCCGGTCTCTCCAACGGAGCCGACTGACCCTGGTAAAAACCGCCGCCATCCCAGAAATTAGGCTCGGAGCAACCCAGGCAGGGGTGCCCGGATTGGACCGGGAAAGATAGCCCTTGCATCCCATCGAATCGAAGCGCAGGCATTATAAGTGGTTGGGCCCTTGCAGCCCAGTTTATAGAGACACCAGCCTTGCTTGGCACCTTCATCATCAAACGAAAGGGCGAACTTGCCCGCCTCATAAAATGGGCGGCGCAGGCAGCGGTCATGAACAGTGTTGCCGTAGAATGTCATGGGGCGATTCAGTCCATCCAGTTCAGGCAGAGCGCCGAAAATTACAAAATGAGCAATCGTACCGGTGGTAACTTCAGGAATTGCCGGGCAACCGGGAATGTTGACAACCGGTTTATCTGTAATAATTTCCCAGACGCCCTTGGCATCCTGTCGGGATTAGGCTTGGCTTTTGGAATGCCGCCAAATGAAGCGCAATTACCGGTAGCGATGATAGCTGCGGCACCTGATGCTGCTTCCTTCAACAAATCCAGCGCGGTGCGTCCGCCGATCGTGCAATAGTTGCCGTCAATAGCCAAGCGGAATACTGCCTTCAACAACAAGGATGTATTGGCCGGCATATTTCTTCATGGCGTCCTGTTTGGCTTGTTCCACCTGAAAGCCGGCCGCGGCAGAAAGCGTTTCATGATATTCGATGGTTAACGTATTTAGCACCAGATTGACCAAGTGTGGGTGAATCAGAACGCGAGATGGCTTCGGTGCATCCTGCGCAATCCGAGAATTCCAGCCAGATGACCGGCAGGCGAGATTTGGTTTCCAACGCTTGGCAATGGTATGATCTAGCATTGTAGCCTCGCGCCAGTTTAGCGGCAGTCCGCTTGCCGAAACCGGCGGAGCGAAGTTCAACCCCATTGCGGCCGCCATTAATCCACTTAGTTTGAAAAAATCACGCCGTGAAACGCCCTCTTTCTCAAACTTTGAGCAATTGTTTCTTCGGGCATATTCTCCTCCTCTGAATGTAAAAAATGAGAGCATGGCAAATGATTACCATGCTCAGATGAGTATCAGGAGCAAGAAATATTTTCGGCTTCCAGTTTCTTCTGATAAGCTGCCAGCCCTTCAGCACCCGCTGGCCAACCGGCTTTTCTCGCCGTCCCAGTTGGAGGGCTTCATTTCTGCAATCCAGCCCTCTCCATAAGGATCAGTACTGGCCAGGTTTGGGTCGAGGCCAGTTTTTCATTTCCGCGCACCAGCACACCGGTAATCGGTGCCGGCACCGGACCCACAAATTTGCTGCTTTCCACGGTTGCGACGCTCTTGCCCTTGGCAATTTCCTTACCAATAGCCTTTTCTTTGACTGTAACCGCCGGCCAATTTACCGCCTGCTAATTTGGCCGGCCACAGCTGTCATTCCGACCCGGACCGTGCCATCCTCAATCGGTTTTGCCCAGACATGTTTCTCAATCAGATAGTACAGATCATCAGGTAAATTACAGCCACGAATATCTGCCATAAATTCAATCTCCTTTCTTAGAATGTTAAAACTTTAGCAATCTTCAGCCATCTGCCACATCGTTGCACCACCGACCATTTTGACGCCATCGATCAGGTCATCTGGCTTGCAGGTCGTGCAGCTCCATTGAGGCGGTGCAGGCTATAAATTTTACTCCGGCATCCATGGCATCCTTCAGGAAATCGCTGACTGGCTTCCCACCCTTCTTGGGATATACCGTCTCCGCCATCCCTTTTTGAGCAGCAGCGTGCCGTCGATGGTGAAGAACATGGTCACTTCATAATCCATGGCTGCCGCAAGGGTGGCAAAAAAGAATGGTGTTGCACAGCGACGCGGAGTATCCGGTCCGCTGGTCATGATGATCAATATTTTATCTTCATGATTATCTTCCTTTCCTTTCGTAATAAAAATCTAGTTTCAGCCAAATGTGAAGTCAGTCTTAGAAGATAGAGCATCGCTCATCGCTGGCGAATTCCAGGAAAGTTGCTGCGCCGGCGACTTCAATTCCGTCGATCAAGTCTTCCTTTTTGATTCCCATGACATCCATCGTCATCTGGCAGGCGATCATACGCACATCCATTTCCATGGCAATTTCCAACAATTCGCTGAGCTTGGACACATTGGCTTTTTTCATCCAACCATTCATCATGCCGGTCGCAACCGCGGTCATACCGGGCAGCATTCCAATGATATTGGGAATTGAAATCCCGGGAATTGGCTGCGGCATAGCCGGGTTAGCAATCGGCGAAACCTTGCAGCTTATCCGCATTGCCTTTTTGAGTGATTTCGAGACCATAGAATGTGAAGAAAATAGCTGCTTCCATTTCCATTGCAACTGCAGCAGTAGCGAGGATCAGGGGCGGATAAGCCTCGTCCATGATCCATGAGCGGCAATAATTGCCAATCGTTTAGCGGTCATATTTACCTCCTTTAGGTTTTACGACCTGAAAAAACTGTGAAATCTTGATTCTTGAAAAATCGAGATAGTTTTTATTTATGTTTGATGTAAAAAATGAATTTATCGTTTGATTTTTCGTGCTCAACCAGTTCGTGACCTGTCTTAGAAGTCCAGGCCTGTACATCCGGCACTGAACCCGGGTCCGTGGATATCATTTTGAGCACCTGACCGGTCTGCATGCCATCAACGGCTTTCTTGGTTTTCAAAATTGGCATGGGACAGGCCAGACCGCTGGTATCAAGTTCTTGATCGAAATTTGTAGACATTTTGTTCTCCTTCTGCTCTCATAGCTTTAGTTCACTCATTCGGATATTTTCTCGCAATCTGTTCATTAATTCGGCACGTTCCTTGCCGATACGTTCAAAGGTACTGGCAACACGATTTAGCCAACCACTGATCCGGGAGCTTCACGTGTTTCTAAAACCGGAATTTTCTTAGGCTTTTTCCAACAACTCAGAGTCGATCTGGTATTTCTCGGACAGGTCTTGTAAGACGTGTTTTTTCTTCTTGCGGATCAGGGGGGTTTACATAAAATTGACCAACTACCTGATGCGCAACCAGTTCACATTTACTTCAATTCTTGCCCGTGCATATTCCAGCCCGGCATGACAGGCGATAAATTCAGGAGCGTCACTTTTTTGTTCGGCCAGGTGTCGCCAGGACTGATACAACCTGATATCCCTTTTCGCTGGCCATAATTAAGTTGCAGAATTCACACGAATTACTGATTGGTTAAGCGGCTGGCCCTTTTTATCGGTAGTGACCGAGCCAATATTGGCTACTTCTGCAAAAACATCCTGAATTGGCTGCATACAGTGCAGCGGCAAGACATCTGAACTGGTATGCAGGTCCTTCTTCCATGCTCAATACACCGGCTAACAGATCATCGACTTCACTTGCTGAAAACCGCCATTGCTGGCCCACTTTAATGCCGGTTAACCGTCCATCTTTAAGCATGCGGTAGATTGTAGTTCGATCAACGTGCAATAATTCCTGGACTTGTTTTGCGGTTAGAAATTTGTCATCCATAAGATGCCGGCATTATATCACAATAGCAATTGATTGCTATTGTTTGCGATAGTTTGTTATAGATAACTATTGCATAGTGATCTTAAATCGCATAATACTCTGTGTAAACAGATTGTGATAGCCACGATAGACACCAGGCAATTCAGGTGAAATATTGACAATGGACAGGAGTTGGTGTGATGATTAGGACGAGCAGAGGTAAGACTAACAACAGAATTCGTTGATCCTATCGCACGGTTTCCACCTCATTGCATGATTTAAATATATTACACGATTATTCCTTCAGAGGAATTTGAAATAATGGGAAATAATTGGTATTCGACAATACTTTCGTTTATTTCCAATATTTGCAGGGTATTGCCAGAGGGTCCTGCGTGTAGCTTTTATATAGAACACTAATCATTTTTTACCCCCCATTAGCTCCACTCGACATCTTCGACTTTGAGATTACCGAATTCGGACAGCGGGTAAGCCGGCATCGAGCAGGATCATGATGATCAGCTGGTCGCGACTGGCCGTTGCACGTTTCATAGCGAAAGATCGACGGAATTCTGTCTGGGCTTCGCGGTAATACAGACAGGCCTTGATCAGCAGCTCTATTTCCATTGTCATCGGCGGAAATTTGTGAGATTGGTACATCCCCCTGGTATGCGACCCATTTCTGCTAGGCTCTGTCATAAGAATCGACTGACCGGTAACTCAGACCTTCGGCAGTCTTATATTTGTTAAAGCCATCGATGCATTTTACGAGATTCAAGCCCGAAGAACTACGGTTCATGTGAAGTTCCTCCGTTAAAAGGATTTTCACAACCTAAGTCCTTCTAAAAAACGAAAAACCATAGCCCGAAGGACTATGGTTTTCTCTGAGTAGCGGGGCCAAGATTTCGAACTTGGGACCTTCGGGTTATGAGCCCGACGAGCTGCCACTGCTCCACCCCGCATCGGATGCGCTTCCCTTTTTAGGAGGCGGGCAACATTGTATCACGCCAGCCCCAGCCCGTCAAGACGGGTATTTAAATGAAATTAAGGGTTGGGCTGATCGAAGAATAGCATTAACCACTTTTCGAGATTGCTCATCGGTTTTTCGGTCGCGATAGGTTTGGGCGCCGGGACAGAAGTGCTTTGCACGGATTGCACCGGAATGACCGGGTAGTCTCCCGGGCGGACCATGTGGTTCTCGTAAGCCCATTTGTAAACCGCTGGTTCCGAAGTGGCGAATGCTATTTGTGCTTCCAAGGCCGATTTTGTTTCCAGGCGGCTGTCGCGCTCAACTTTGACGATCTGGTGTTCAGCTGTCAGATGGCTTAATTCAGCCGTCCGGCTGTTGAAATTCATCACCATCCGGTACTGCCAGCCCACAACCAGCACGCAGTAACCAGCCGATCGCCTGTATTTCATAGGCAGCTCCTCGTCTTGGTTCAGATTATTGCACCATTGATCTTACCTCAAGCTAACTGAGGCGGCAAGTCTTACGATGTGTCATAACATCCTCTTTAAACTAAGCACGCTCCATAGTTGCATGGAGTGTACCATCCAGCTGTGCCGAAGGTGGGATTTGAACCCACACGAGAGTAATCTCACTACGCCCTGAACGTAGCGCGTCTGCCAATTCCGCCACTCCGGCTGATGATAACGGGTAGTGCGTGCGATATTTTACCTTTAAATCTAGTTTTGTCAACCTAATTGACATGCTATAATCGAGATTAGGAAAACATGAGATATGGGATTGTTGGTTGATCAGGTTCTGGCTTTACTTTCCTCCGATGCAGGCAGCCTGATGTATCATCTTGTCCTGGCTTTTTCAGTCGCCGGGACGCTGCAAATTTCACTAAACCAAAGCCAGCGCTTTCGTTCAATCCAAATCCGGCGTGTCTTGTTGGGTGTGAGCCTGCTGTTAGCCTTGCAGCTGGCGCTTTTTGTTGCTTCAGGCCTGGTCTGGCAGGCAGTGGTGGATGGGCGCATCTGGCTGCCGCTATTAGAGCGAATAGTCAGCTTGCTAAGCCTGGTCTTGATTGTCTGGCTCTGGAGCTTCCCCAATCCAGAAACGGGTTCCGACTCTCCGGCTAGCTCGCATTCTATCTCCGCAGTCGATTCCGCCAGCTTATTTATTGGGTTGTTGGCACTGGCTGCTGGTATTTTTGGCTCTGTGTGGTGGGTCCGGCAAAACTTCGACCAGGTACTGAATGGCTCGACGATAGACCTGGCGATTCAGATTGCCTGTATTTGTGTGGCAGTGATCGGCCTGATAAACCTGGTTTTCTTGCGACCGGCCCAATGGGGCTTTGGTGCTGTGATGTTGCTGTTGCTGGGTGCCGGTCCGGTAGTACACCTGCTGCTCCTTCCATATGGACAGGACTATCCGAGCATCACCCGCCTGTTTGAAATCGCTGCCTTCCCATTCTTGTTACTTTTACCCGGGCGGGCAGCCTTTCAGCTAGGCCTGGATTTCAGCGGCGCCCCCGTGGAGGACGTCCCTGTTTTAGAGCCGGGTAACGAAGCCGATCAGGAAGTTGTAGGTCTCCTGACGGATGATAGCTTGTGGAAGCCGCTCTTCAATATGATGGGTGAAGTGGAGCCAGGCCAGGTAGCGAATAAAGTGGCAGCTATCCTTGCCCGAATGGGGCAAGCGGAGCTGTCATTGATAGCTCTACCGCCCAAACCGGACGGAAAAATTGAGATCGTTGGCGGTTACGATGGGAGAAATAAGCGCTATTTGCCCGCCTCTACCGTCGAGGCTAACCGGATGCCGGTTTTAATTTCCTGTCTCAAGATGGGCCGGGTGCGCCGGCTGGCAGCCGAAAGTACTGCGCCTGATATTGCCTGCATAGCCAAAATATTCAGGATGGAGCAGGTGGGGAACATCTTACTCATGCCGGTCTTAGGGCCTGATGGAAAACCCCTGGCAGGTATTATCTTGGTAGCTGCAGATTCCCAAAAAGACTGGTTGCCTAAGGAGCAATCGACAATCAGCCTGCTCTCTAAATTGCTGGTTCAGTTCTTGCAACGCATGCGGGAAACTGCAAATTTAAAAATTGAATTGGACCAGGCTCGCCAGTCGAACAGAGCCACGCAAGAACAGGCGCAACAGACCTTAGAAGAGAAAATAAAGCTGCGAGACCATGTAACCGTTCTGCAGGAAAGCGCTCGCCGGGATCAGGAACAAATCATGACCATGGCGGCATTGGTGGCTAACCAGACATCGTTACAAGCGACGCTCGAGCAAATGAAAGCAGAAAATGAGCAGCTCAAGGAAAATGGCCGCCAGGCGTTGGAAGCGGCAGTCGCTCGTGAGAAACCGTTGGGCGGTGAGCTCAGGTTAGCATTAGAGGAAATCGCCATCTTACGCAACGCGGTTGCCGAGGCGGAGAATGAGATTGCCAACCTGGAAGTCAATCCGGTCGATGCCAGTCCTTCGAACGAACAGCTTGCCACAATTCAGTCGATCGGGCAGGATCTCCGGCAGCCGTTATCATCTATTGTCGGTTACACAGACTTGTTGTTGGGTGAATCGATCGGTATACTGGGAGCGACGCAGAGAAAATACCTGGAACGGATCAAGCTTTCTACGGAGCGGTTTAACCGGTAAATCGACGACCTGGTACAGATCTCGATGGCGGAAAGCAATCCAACCCGACTTGAGCGGGAAGAGATCGATATATGCGGCGTGATCCAAACGGCGATTAAAGAAGCGAACCGGACGATCCAGATGAAACGCGTGGCTTTGAAATCAAACCTGCCGGACCAACCGCTGAAAATTGTCAGCGACTCGAATGCTCTACGCAGGGTGATCACCCAACTGTTGCAAAACGCCGGATCGGTCACCCCCGAAGGCAGTGAGATGGGTATTGCGGCTCGCCTCGAAAGTAGTGAAAACAAAATGGATTACGTATTGGTACAGGTGAGCGACCACGGCGGCGGGATTGCTCTGCAGGATGTTCCACGTGTTTTCGCTCCGCGTTCAAAAACGGCGGATATCCAGGGTCTTGGGAAAAACAACGTGGATTTCTTGCGCCTGAAGACACTCATCGAAGTTTTAGGCGGGCGCACCTGGGTCGATAACGAGCCAGGAGTAGGAGCAACGTTCAGCATCCTGCTGCCAGCAGTGCCAGATCAAATGGATGGAAAGGAAATCCAGGCGGTCCAGTGAGCGGTTGGCGCAGGATTATTTCTGGTTCTTTTATGGCTGTTCTTTCGAGCGTGTTGTTGTTCGGAAGCATCCTGCTTTCATATGCAGAGAATGGTTACGCGCTCGCCATACCAGCAACAGCCACTCAAACGATGACAGCGGTTCCAAAGATAGCGATGGAAAGCGGCATGCCATTTTCTGAGACCACTACCCCAGGTTTCAGACCGACCGATACCCCGACCATTACACCTAATTCTGAATGTATCCCGCCCGGAGGTTATGTCGCCTATGTCGTACTCCTGGGGGATACGTTGTCCGGTCTGGCGCACAAATATTCGACCAGTGAAAAAGCTTTATTGCTGGCCAATTGCATTGAAACTGCCGGTTTGTCTTCGATCAGCCTGGTGTCTGGGTCGGTGCTCTACGTACCAGAAATCCATCCCACCAATATGGTTGGTATCTGTTTCGCGGCGCCGTATGGTTGGCCGATATATTATGTTAAGCCTGGTGATACTCTTTTCACGTTATCTTTGCTCACGCATGTAGCAGTTGCAGACCTTCAGACGGCAAATTGTCTCGGAAACAGCATTTATATTTATCCGGGAGAGCTTTTACATCTGCCTTTCATCCCCTATATCCCGCCTGTTTTTACTGCGGCACTCCCACCGACTGTTACGCCTTCGAGCACCGCTTCATCCGCCCCCTCCATGACTTCGCTGGTCCCCCCGAGTTGGACGCCAGTTACACCGGCGACGAACACCGGGACTGTGCCTGCGCCATTGCCGAGCTCGACGTCCGCGGCAATTGGGGCCAATAGTCCTACCCCTGCTGCCAGCGATACACCGAGTTTGCAGGCGTTCACCAGCACGCCAGTCCCGCCTGCTACCGATACAACGGTACCACCGCCGACAGATACTCCAATTCCACCGCCGGCAGATACTCCAATTCCACCGCCTACGGATACTCCGCTTCCACCACCCACGGATATTCCACTTCCACCGCCTGCAAATACGCATGTACCTCCTCCGAGCGACACTCCAATTCCACCGCCATCGGATACTCCCATGACCGTACCGAGAGAAACCACACCTGACCAACCCGAAGCTACCATGGGCGTCGGATTACTTCTGTTCCCACCTTGTTGGACAATATTGGCGGTCTGATCAAAGCAAAGAAGGAATTAAACTGTGGATCTGCGACCATTACGCAAATTTAGCTCACACTTATGGCAATTCACTGTGTTGGTCAGTTTGGGTGTAGTCATCACTGGCTGTGTTTCCTCTGCATTAGCGGGTATGCCGGTGGCAGCCGATTTGTTTAGTATCGCTGCACAGTCGACCTATGTACTGGCTCCTTCCGATGCGACCGCCACGCCGACTCCTTTCCAGCCATTGGCGCCAACCGCCTCCCTGGGTGAGAATCCATTAGCGCACTCGCCACCCAGTTTGTCCCCCTGCCGACTATTCAACCAACCGAGACACCGATCCCGCCAACTGGCACGGGTCCTACTCCCACCACTACCCCTACCGGCGCGCCTCCCCCTTCGGTCAACCTGACTGAAGACCCTCGCTGGAAAAATTACCCCGCCAGATCAACTTCCTATTGCTCGGCGCTGACCGACGGCCTAATGAAGCCGGGTTCCGTACCGATACGATCCTCTCGTTAACGATCAATTCAGATCTGGGCAGTGTAAATGTGACCTCCTTCCCCGCGATTTGTGGGTCAATTTACCTGGTTGGGGAGATAACCGGATTAACACCGCTTTCACTTACGGCGGTTACAAGATGCTCAAAGATACATTCAAGCACGATTTCGGGATCACAGTCGATTATTTTGCGCTGGTTGATTTTAGCTCTTTCAAGCACATTGTTGACCAACTTGGGGGCTGAATGTGAATGTGGCTGAGGCAGTGTCGGATTACCGCGGCGGATATTGGGAAACGATCAAACCAGGAATGCACAAAATGGATGCCGATACCGTGTTATGGTATGTGCGCACACGCAAGACCACCAATGATATCAAACGCAACCAACGCCAACGGGAAGTGCTGACCGCCTTGCTCGAAAAGTTTATCTCGATTGATGCTTTCCGCCGGGCGCCGGAGTTTTTCGACACGTATAACAACTCAGTTTAGACCGATCTAGATATGCTGACCATGCTGAAATGGTTGCCTTTCGCGGCGAAGATTGCTGAAACACGCAATATCCATTACTATGCGATTACATACAAACAAGTGTATGATTGGATTACACCAGAAGGCGCCATGGTGTTGGTGCCCAATCAAGCTGCGTTAATGAAAGTGATCCGCCAATCCCAGAATCTGCAATAGCGAGTTTGTTTAATTGACCCTGCAAGGAAAAGGTTTCTATATCTGGCAAATCAAGCGCTGCGAGGGGGGCAGCGCTACTGCTATAGCCAATGCGGCTGTGCAGGCTGGTTTATCGCACGTTCTGATCAAGATCGCTGACGGCACCAACAGCTATAATATCGATTTAACCACCGGTGTCGATTTGGTGCCGGCAGTCAAACAGGCTCTGAAAGCGCGAAATATCCAGGTTTGGGGTTGGCATTACGTCTATGGATATGACCCTGCAGGCGAGGGTAAGATTGCCATCCAAAGGATCCAGCAGCTAGGCTTGGATGGTTATTCCATCGATGCCGAGGCGCAATATACCGAGTCGGGAAGGGATGCGGATGCGCGCCAATATATGACGGCTTTGCGTGCCGCTCTATCCAGTTTCCCGATCGTGCTGAGCTCGTACCGCTATCCCACTTACCATCCACAGCTGCCCTGGCAGGCTTTCTTGGAAAAATGTGATATCAACATGCCGCAGGTGTATTGGGTGGAATTGCACAACCCGGATGAACAGCTGGCGCGTTCATTGCGTGAGTTTCAGGCTATTACACCCTTCCGCCCGCTGATTCCGACCGGGTCAGCTTATATGCAAGGCACCTGGCAGCCAAGCCCAGCAGAGATCATCGAATTTTTGGATACGGCTCGTAACTTGAATATGAGCGCAGCTAATTTCTGGGAATGGGGGCATACCCGGATGTACCTTCCGGGATTGTGGGACACGATCGCGGCTTATTCCTGGCCGGCTGTACCCGACCAGCAGGACGTCTTGTTAAATTATTTTGCTGCGCTCAATGCCCACGATCTAAACCAGTTGGTGACGTTATACGATAGCAACGCAGTGCACGTCGATGCGACCAGCACAGTCCAGGGCAGCAGCGCAATTCGCACCTGGTATACAAAATTATTCAATCAGACTCTGCCGAATGCTACCTTTTCGCTGGGCGAAAACTCTAGCAACGCCAGCTCGCGTTATTTCGCGTGGACGGCGCAATCAACGGCTGGGAATGTATCAGATGGGAATGAATCGTTCGGAATTGTAGCGGGGAAAATCGTCTACCATTACACGCAGTTCAATGTGACTGCCCCTTGACCATTTTTTGCGTTCATCCGCGCAATCGGTAACCTACACCTGGCTCAGTCAGGATATAATGCGGGCGTGACGGATCCGGCTCGATTTTCCGGCGTAAGTTGCTCATATTCACACGCAAAATATGCGCCTCTGACTCATAAGCCAATCCCCAGACCTGGCGCAGCAGCTGGTGATGCGTGATCACCCTTCCGGCGTTTTGTACCAGTAACCTGAGCAGCTCATATTCAGTGGGCGTCAGTGCGACCTCTTTCCCGTTCGTAGTCACTTTCCGTTTTGCTAAATCGACTTTCAACCCATCGGATTCGAATACCGGCTCGGAAGGGGACTGCAAGGTTCTGCGCATAGCCACCCGGATACGTGCCATTAACTCACCCGAGCTGAACGGCTTGGTCAGATAATCATCTGCACCGGCATCCAGCGCAGCAATTTTATCTTGTTCTTGCTCGCGGTACTGATAAGATGATGATTGGGATTTGCGTCCATTCGCGTAAACGCCGGTTAAACTTCCACCCCATCCATGTCTGGCAGACCCAGGTCCAGGATGACCAGGTCGGGTTTATCGGTTATCAC
>CAWBNG010000001.1:0-96934 GCA_963790075.1 uncultured Chloroflexia bacterium | reverse complement strand
TCTTTTTACCCCAAATATGGGGGGGCGTAAGGTGATTTCGGCTATATCTAGGTGACCGACCGGGGGCTCGAACCCCGAACCTGCTGATTAAGAGTCAGTTGCTCTACCATTGAGCTAGTCGGCCCTTTGACGGCCGTCCCCTGGACAGCGGCATGATTATACTACAAAGTGATTCGACGTCAACTTGGGGACGGCCAAGGGTAAACAAATCACACAGACACGGAATCCACAGGGTTTTAATGCGCTTTTAGGGGATAATTTCCGAGTGCTGCTCTGGCAGCAGCGCCTCAACCAGCACGGCGGGATCTTCGCCCGCTTCGCCCGGGGCCAGCCAGGCCAGGAATTCGGTGTTGCCTTTGGGTCCCAGCAGCGGGCTGCGGACCAGCCCATGCAGCGCAAAGCCCCGGCTCTGGGCGAAGCCCAGCACCTCCAGCAGGGTCTGGCGATGGACCTCGGCGTCGCGGATCACGCCTTTGCCCTTGGCCGACTGTTTTCGTCCGGCCTCGAACTGCGGCTTGATCAGGGCGATCACCTCCCCCGGCGTCCCGCCTCGTTCGGGGCAGCGGAGGCGAACCAGTTTTTGATGACCGGCAGCAGGATTTTCAATGAAATGAAAGAGGCATCCACAGTGACCAGCGTGACCGGTTCCGGCAGGGAGGCGACGTAGCGCGCGTTGGTCTTTTCCATGACCACCACCCGCGGATGGTTGCGCAGCTTCCAGTGCAGGAGGCCCTTGCCCACATCGATGGCATAGACTCGCGCCGCACCGTGCTGCAGCAGGCAGTCGGTGAAGCCGCCGGTCGAAGCGCCGACGTCGGCGCAGGTTCGACCCTGGACCGTCAGCGGGAAGGCCTCCAGCGCGCCGTGCAGCTTTTCGCCGCCGCGTGAGACGTAGCGCGGGCCGTAGTCGAGCGTCAACTCCGCTTCGGAGGCGACGCCTGTGGCCGGTTTGAGCACCAGCTGGCCGTCCACGCGCACCTGACCGGCCATGATCAGGCGTTGGGCCAGGCTGCGGCTTTCGGCCAGTCCGCGTTCGACCAGCAGGAGATCCAGACGGGTTTTGGGCATTTTACAATTGATTACGTTCCGGTAACGACGAATTTACCGGCTTCGAGTATGATTGGGATAACTTCCTGCCCGTATTGTACCGCTATCAGTTACAGAGTGCTGCGTAAAAATTTGACCTAAAGCCTCTTAATTTGTAGGTGTTTCGAGGCAAGAAAATCAGAGATTTTTGCAAGAAGCAGTAAAATAGTCTTATGTTGACAGCCCTGCTCAAAACCATGCGCCCCCGCCAATGGACCAAGAACGTCTTTGTCTTCGCGGCCCTGGTGTTCGACAAACAGCTCTTGCTGCCCGGTCCGTTCCTGCGGACCCTGGCGGGCTTTGGGCTCTTTTGCCTGATCTCCAGCTCGGTCTACATCTTCAACGACCTGGCCGATATCGAAGCCGACCGCCAGCATCCGGAAAAGCAGCACCGTCCGATCCCTTCGGGCCAGTTGCCGGTCGGCCTGGCCTGGGTGGCGGGCCTGCTGCTCTTGGGCCTGGCGCTGGTTCCGGGCTACCTGCTGGCGCCGGATTTCGCGGTTGTGCTGGGCATCTATTTTGCGCTGATCATGGCCTACTCCAAATGGCTCAAGCACGTGCCGATCGTGGACGTGCTGATCCTCGCGACCGGCTTCGTGCTGCGCGTGCATGCCGGCGTGACCCTGATCCATGTCGAGCGCTTCTCGCCCTGGCTGTACGTGGTCATGACCCTGCTGGCGCTGTACCTGGGCTTCGGCAAGCGCCGCGCCGAACTGGCCCTGCTGGCGCAGGGCGCCGGTTCGCACCGCAAGGTGCTGGACGGCTACACCATCCCGCTGCTGGACCAGTTCATCCTGATCGTCTCGGGCACCACCATCGTGGCCTACAGCCTGTACACTTTCTCGGCGCCCAACCTGCCGCCCAATCACAGCATGATGCTGACCATCCCCTTCGTGCTGTACGCCATCTTCCGCTACCTGTACCTGATCCAGGTCAAGCACGCCGGCGGCGCGCCGGAGGAGATTTTGCTCTCCGACCGGCCGTTCCAGCTCTCGCTGTTTCTATGGAGCCTGACCGTGCTGGCCGTCTTCTACCTTTCATGAGCTCCGCTTCCGCGCCCGGCAAGATCATCCTGTTCGGCGAACACGCCGTGGTCTACGGCCGGCCGGCGCTGGCTGTGCCGGTTTCCCAGATTCGGGCCACGGTGGAAGTCGAGGCTTCGTCCCGCCCAGGCGTATGGATCGAAGCCCCGGACGTCGGGCTTGCATCCGAGCTGGCGCAGTTGGCCTCCGATCAACCGTTGGCGGCCGCCGTGCGGGGCGTTTTCTCGGCCCTGGGTATTGCCAGCTTCCCCGCCATCCAAATTCGAATCAGCTCCAGCATCCCGGTCGCTTCCGGATTGGGCTCCGGGGCGGCGGTCTCGGTGGCGCTGATCCGCGCGCTGTCGGCCCATCTCGGCCAACCCTTGTCCGACGAGCAGGTCAGCGCGCTGGCCTTCGAGATCGAGAAATTGCACCACGGCACACCTTCGGGCATCGATAACACGGTCGTGACCTACGCCCGGCCGGTCTACTTCGTCAAGGGCCAGCCGCCCGAGACCTTCAAGGTCGGCGCGCCCTTCACGGTCGTGATCGGCGACACCGGTGTGGCCGCCTCGACCAAGGCAGCCGTGTCCGATGTCCGCAGCTTGTGGCAGACTGCACCGGGGCGTTGGGAAGATGTTTTCGACCAGGTGGGAGAGATTGCCCGCCAGGCGCGCGCCGCCATCGAAAGCGGGGACGTATCCGCGCTGGGCCCGTTGATGGACGCCAACCAGGTTTTGCTGCAGAGGATGAGCGTCTCCTCGCCGGAACTCGAACGGCTGCTCTCAGCCGCCCGGGCGGCCGGGGCGCAGGGAGCCAAACTATCGGGCGGCGGCCGCGGGGGCAACATGATCGCCCTGGTCGCCAAAGAAAAAGCCCCGGTTGTGGCCGAGGCTCTGCAGTCCGCGGGGGCAAAGCGGACGATTATCACCCGGGTCTGATCAGCCGGCCTTGACCGGATTGCTCAGGTTCCCAAGTCCCTCGATTTCCACGTCAACCGTATCGCCAGCCTGCAGCACGCCTACCCCGGCCGGGGTGCCGGTGAAGATGATGTCGCCCGGTTCGAGCGTCATCACGGACGAGATGTAGGCCACCAGCACGCCGATGTTGAAGACCATGTCGCGCGTGGAGGCCATCTGGCGCATCTGGCCGTTGACCCGCACGGTGATGACCGCGTCGGATGGGTCGAAGTCTGTGTCGATCCAGGGTCCGAAGGGACAGAAGGTATCGAAGCCTTTGGCGCGCGTCCACTGGTTGTCGCTGCGCTGCAGGTCGCGGGCGGTGACGTCGTTGCCGATGGTGTAGCCCAGGATGTGCTCCCGGGCCTGCTCGGCGGTCACCGAATGCCCGCGTTTGCCGATCACCAGTACCAGCTCGCCTTCATGTTCAACCTGTTGTGACTGCGGCGGCAGCAGGATGGCCTCGCCATTGGCGATGATCGACGAGGGCGGCTTCATGAAGATCAGCGGCACTTTGGGGACTTCCGCGCCGTGTTCCTTGGCGTGTTCGACGTAGTTGCGCCCAACGCAGAGGATCTTGCTCGGCTGGGTGGGGGCCAGCAAGCGTGCCTGCTCAAGCGGGATTTCAACCTTGCTGCGGCGGTAGCTGTTGAAAATATCTCCCTCGATCTCCCCGATCTTGTCTTCCAGCAGCCAGCCGAAGCGGGCTGCTTCATCCTTGATTTGATAACGAACGATACGCATGCTGCCTCCCAATGCGTGAAAGTGAGTACCATGGCTAGTTTAGCACAGTTTGAAAGAGCAAGGTATAATACGGCCAGCGGGCGCATAGCTCAGTTGGTTAGAGCGCTTCGTTTACACCGAAGAGGTCAGGGGTTCGAGTCCCTTTGCGCCCACACATTCTTTTAAACCACAAAGGCCGTCTCGCCCCGGCGGGCATGAAGGTAGGCAGGGGTTTCCCCACAGGGGGGATGATACGAGTCCCTTTGCGCCCACACATTCTTTTAAACCACAAAGGCCGTCTCACCCCGGCGGGCACGAAGGTAGGCAGGGGTTTCCCCACAGGGGGGATGATACGAGTCCCTTTGCGCCCACACGAGTCTCGCAGTTGCGGGACTTTTTATATTAACCACAAAGAGCGCGAAGGATTCTATTCTTAATTGTTGTAGTGACTTCAGTCGCTTATTCTGGATATGTTTGGGGTCTCGCATTATGCGAGGCTTTTTTCTTGAACCACAAAGGGCGCGGAGCTCACCAAGCCTGGATCGACGGGGAATCCTGTTTTCAATTACGATAGTTTGTGCGTATAATATTATTAATTACAAAAATGTTATGTTTTTCGTGCTCATTCCCAATTATGCTTATAGTATGAGATCTGAACCTTCCCCGGTTTGGACTGCTAATGCTGCCCGCACTGAGAAAAAGAGGTTGGGGTGAGTATTCGCTTTAAAGTCATTTTGCCGTATTTGCTGCTGACGCTGGTTGTCGCGGTCACCGGTGTATACGTGGTGACCAAGCTGGTGACCAGTTCTTTAAGTGAACGCCTGACCAACCAACTCCTGGAGGCCGGCCGGATCGTCTCGGATGATTTTGCGCGCCAGGAGATCAGACATGTCGAGACCGCCCGCATCATCGCCTACACCCGCGGACTGGCCGAAGCCCTGGATGGCGATCATGCCACGGTGGCGGCGCTGGCCAAACCGGTTGCGGTCGGACTGGGGATCGAAAACCTGTATATCTTCAATGCGCAGGGAACACAAGCCCTGCATCTGCTGAATGCCCCGGATGGGACACCGATCGAGGATCCGCAGCGCGAGGCGGCGGTCCTGCCCCTGGCGCAGGACCTGTTGACGGCGGACGATCCGAACGCCTTCCCCAGCCGCGGACTGGCGCTCGAAGCGCAGGATGGCCATTATTATTACTTTACGGCTCTCCCGGTTACTTTGAACGACAGCCTGGTGGGCGTGGTGGTGGTCGGGACCTCCCTCGAGACGCTCCTGCCCTACCTGAAGGGCACCTCCCTGGCGGATGTGATCATCTATGGAGGCGAGGGGCAGGCCATTGGGACCACCCTGGGAGCCGGCAGCACGGATCCGGCGTTCATGCAGACGCTGGCCCTGCCAGCAGCCACGAACCAGCAAATATTGAATTCGAACGAGAGCGTCACGGGTGAGAATTTCCAGACCGATGGCCGCTGGTATGCCCTGGCGCGCAGTTCATTGCGCATCAGCAACGACCGCATCGGCACCTTCGCCGTGGTGCTGCCCCTGAATTTTGTGATCCAGTCCAGTTCGATCAGCCGCAATACCTACGTGCTGCTGTTTACGCTGGCCATGATCGGCGTGGTGCTGATCGGCTTTGCGATTTCGCGCCTGATCATCACCCCCCTGTCCTCCCTGGTGCGCACCTCCCAGGCAATTTCCGGGGGCGATCTGACCCAGCGCAGCAGCATCAGCAGCACGGACGAGATCGGGGTGCTGGCCAAAACCTTTGACGAGATGACCGATCACTTGCAGCAGCGCACCGTCGAATTGGAACGCACCAACCGCATCCTGGAACAAATGGACCGCGCCAAGGCCAGCTTTATCCAGGTTTCGGCGCACGAGCTGCGCACGCCCCTGACCCTGATCAAGGGCTACACCCAGATGCTGGAGCAGAAGTTCGACCCGGATCCGGAAGTCAGGAAGTTGTCCAAGGGCATCCTGGACGGCTCCGAGCGGATCAACGAAGTGGTCAATAACATGCTGGACGTCTCGAAGATCGACAGCCAGATGCTGAAGATCGTTCCAGATAACGTGCAGTTGGGCATGCTGCTGATGCGGGTGCATAAGACCTTCGAAGAGGCCCTGACCGAGCGCAATCTGAACTTCTCCCTGGACGGGGTCGGGAGTCTGCCGCCCATCCAGGCTGATCCCGATCTGCTTTACAAATTGTTCTACCATCTGGTCACGAATGCGATAAAATACACACCAGATGGCGGCTCGATCTCGGTCAGCGGACGCGTGGTGGACGACCAATCCACCGGCCTGGAAGTTGAAGTCCAGGTCCGGGATACCGGCATCGGCATCGCCCCGGAACACCTCGACCTGGTGTTCGAGAAGTTCTTCCAGAGCGGTGAAGTCCTGCTGCATTCCTCGGGAAAGACCAAATTCAAGGGCGGCGGACCGGGCCTGGGCCTGGCCATCGCGCGCGGCATTGCCAAGGCCCACGGCGGCTATATCTGGGTCGAGAGTCCGGGCCATGATGAAGCGACCTGTCCGGGCAGCACCTTTTTTGTGCGCCTGCCGATCAAGGGAAAGAACGCATGAATTCGCCTGAACGCGAACGGCGTGACTGGATCCTGCTGCCGATCATCGTACTGCTGGGCATCCTGTTCATGTACCTGGCCGGGCAGCGCGCCATCCGCATGGCTCCCTCCTGGCACGTGGTGGCGGACATGGCTTCCAACCTGGATCCCAATGCCCAATTCCAGGAGGCGGGGGTGGCCGGTGTCATCGAACCCGTCCGCGCCGAGATCCTGACCCCGCCGGTCTGGGCCAAGACTTACCTGACCCCGGGCGCCAATAACGGCGGCAGCGGCATGGTCGCACCGGCCGGTCCAGCCTCGAACTCGCCCACGCCCGTCGCGCCGAGCCCCACGCCCGTCGAACCGACGGCCACGCCGGTCAGCGCTTCGCCGACCCCCACGGCGGTCGTGACCCAGCCGCCCGCCTATGTGCCTCCGCAGCCGACGGCCACCAAGAAGAAGAAGGATAAACCGCCCGCGCCGACGGCCACCCCGGTGCCGACCCTCACGACACTCGATCCGACGACGTATACCGAGAATGTGCCCACCCCTGCGAGCCTGAATGTCGGCCCGCCGGATGGCAATGTTACCGATAACGACCAGCTTCCCGGACGGCTCGTATTTCGTGGTCGACGTCAGCGCCAACCCGGTGCATGTTGCCGCCACCCCGGACGGCAACTACGACCTGGTCTACTACGAAGTTCAAAACCCGATTACGGACCAGTAACCAGATCGCGATGGACCAGGTCTCGATCGGCATCACCAACGACAGCACCGGACAGACCTACTACGAGGTCTTCAACTGGGGCGACGGGCAGCCGGACACCAATTCCAACCTGAATACCGACCACGCTGACCCCCTGCGGACCCGGCGATCAATCCGGCCGAGGCCGACAACCAAGCCATTCCGACCGCCGACCTGTACAAGGACCCGGCGGCCACGCCGCCGCCGATCAATCCGCAAACCGGCATCCTGATCGACGTGGACCAGGCGCCCAGCCACCCGCCGCCCGGCGATTACAACTACGTGGTGATCGTCGCGCCGCCGCACTACCAATCCGGGTCTCAGTCGATGGCGGGCAGATGGACTCGATCGATGTGAAAGAGGTGCCCATCCCGCCCGCGCCTCCATGACGACCCTGAGCCGGGCAGCGCACGGACTCGTCCAACCAGCGGGGTCATCAAGCCAAATTCGAAGAATCAACCAAAGAGACCGGTACGCCGGTCTCTTTTTGCGCGTATCAACCGGTTGTGAGAATATGTGCCATTTCTCACTTGACCGCCATCCGCACCCGTTCTACAATTCAGGGGCGGGAAGCGCGCAGCGGACCAAACCCGGCTCTGCGCGCCCCGCGTATGAATTCAAAATCCCATTTCCCGAATGACGGAGTACCTCATGTCCGATTTCCTTTTCCGCGGTTCGCTGGCTGACCTTGACCCCGACGTCTACGCACTGACCCAGGTCGAGGCCGAGCGCCAGGCCCGCAAATTGATCCTGATCCCCTCCGAAAGCCAGGCCCCGCTGGCCGTGCGCGAAGCGCTGGGCTCCGCTTTCCAGAACATCTATGCCGAGGGCTACCCCGACGAAGAGACGCGCTGGATGTCCGAAGCCGACATTCTCGACTTCCCGGCGCGCCTGGCGCACTACCGGCGCTACTCCGACCCGCGCTACTACAAGGGCGTCGAGTACGCCGACCTGGTCGAGGCGCTGGCGCGCAAACGCGCGGCCCAGGCTTTCGCCGCCAACGGCTTCAGCGCCGAGCAGATCTACGTCAACGTGCAGGCGCTCTCCGGCGGGCCGGCCAACAACGCCGTCTACCAGGCCTTGATGGGCCTGGGCGACACCGTGCTGGGCATGAACCTGCTGCACGGCGGGCACCTGTCGCACGGTTCGTCGGTCAACCGCTCGGGCAAATGGTTCAACGCCGTGCACTACGGCGTCGACCCCGAGACCGAGAAGATCGACTACGAGGCGGTGCGCGCCCTGGCGCTCGAGCACAAGCCCAGGCTGCTGATCGCCGGCTACTCGTCCTACTCGTGGGTGCCGGACTGGAAGAAGTTCCGCCAGATCGCCGACGAGGTCGGGGCCTACTTCCTGGCCGACATCTCGCACATCGGCGGGCTGGTGGCGGCGGGCGTGGTCCCCTCGCCGGTCGGCATCGCCCACGTGGTCATGTCGACCACCCACAAGTCGCTGGACGGCCCGCGCGGCGCGGTCCTGCTGACCACCGAGGCGGCCATCGCCAAAAAGCTCGACCGGGCAGTCTTCCCCGGCGAGCAGGGCGGGCCGCACGTCAACGTCTTCGCCGCGCTGTCCCTGACCTTCAAGCTGGCCCAGACCGGGCAGTTCAAGCAGTTACAGGCCCAGACCATCAAGAACGCGGCCGCCATGGCCGACCAGTTCCAGAAGCGCGGACTGCGCGTGCCCTTCGGCGGCACCGACTGCCACATGCT
This sequence comes from uncultured Chloroflexia bacterium, assembly GCA_963790075.1. Taxonomy (GTDB): domain Bacteria; phylum Chloroflexota; class Anaerolineae; order Anaerolineales; family Villigracilaceae; genus CAYOUV01. The sequence continues at coordinate 88,127 of CAWBNG010000001.1, read as the reverse complement.
CAATATCGACGTCACCTCCGTCAAGGGCGAGGACGGCACCGCGCTGAGCGGCGACATGGCCGCCCGCATCCTGGACGTGGTCGGGATCGTCACCAACCGCAACACCATCCCCGGCGACAAGGACTCGCGCGACCCGTCCGGCGTGCGCATGGGCACCCCCTGGATCACGCAGCGCGGCTTCGACGAGAAGACCTCGCGCCAGCTGGCCGACGTCATGGCCGACGTGCTGCTGGCCTGCGCGCCTCACAGCGTGGATACCCCGCGTCACGGCCGCCAGCGCCGCGCCAAGCTGGACTTCAAGACCTTGAACGAGGCCAAGCTGCGCGTGCGCGCGCTGGCCCAGGCCGCCGGCGTCGACTTCGAATACCAGCCCAGCGGCTACCCCCATTTCTATTACATCGACGACAAAGCCACCAGCGGAGTCTTTGACCTGACAGGCGCGCGCGTGCGCCAGTTCCTGGATTACGCCGTCGGCACGGACCTCTCCGCGCTCAAGCCGGGCGCCAGCGCCCCGACCTGCGTGCACACCCCCGAAAAGACGGTCGAGGGCATGCTGACCTGCGTTTCCGCCAGCCAGTACCGCCTGAGCCTGCCGGCCGAAGAAGCGGCGCTGGCCGCCACCTGGCTGCGCGACCTGTCGGACAACTACGTGCAGGTCGGCGAGGACCTCTTCCGCAGCCTGCCCGGCCCGGTGGTGGTGGGCGCGTCGGACGCCAAGGCCGTCGCGCACACGGACGGCGACTGCTGCAATAAGGAAAAGCCGTATTTCATCGGCATGTGCGAGGGGGAAGGGAAGGCGCTGCCCGATTTCAAATGGGACGAACCGGCCGAACCGCCGCTGCAGTTCACGGCGCTCAACCAGACCCACAAGGACCTGGGCGCCAAGATGGTGCCCTTCGCGGGCTGGGAGATGCCGGTCTGGTACTCGTCGGTGATCGAGGAGCACCTGGCCACGCGCCAGGCGGCCGGCCTGTTCGACGTCAGCCACATGGGCGTCTACGATGTCAGCGGCCCTGACGCGGCCTCCTTCCTGGACACGGTCACCACCAACGACTGCGGCGGGCTGGAGCCGGGCGAGTCGCTCTACACCCAGTTCCTGACCCCCGAAGCGGACGTGATCGACGACACGCTGGTCTACCGCCGCGCCTTCGACAAGTACCTGGTGGTGGTCAACGCCTCCAACGACGACAAGGATCGTACCTGGCTGCTGGCGGTGCGGGATGGCAAAGTCCGCATCTCGACCTCCCGCCCCTGGGCGCGGACCTACGGCTACGAGGCCGTCATTCGCAACCTGCGCGACCCCAAGTCGGGCGCCGACATGCGCGTCGACATCGCCCTGCAGGGACCCAAGAGCCGCGACACGCTGCTGGCCATGGGCGTCGACCAGGCGACCCGCGCGCGCATCCTGAAGCTCAAACGCACCGAGCTGTGCGACGCGGTCGTCGGCGGATTCGATTTGATCGTCTCGCGCACCGGCTACACCGGCGAAAAGATGGCCTTCGAGCTGTTCGTGCACCCCGAGCGCGCGGTCGACTTCTGGAAGGCGGTGCTCAAGGCCGGCGAGCAGTACGGCGTCAAGCCGGTCGGGCTGGGCGCGCGCGACAGCCTGCGCACCGAAGCCGGACTGCCGCTCTACGGGCACGAGATGGGACTGGGCTCCGGCCACCAGGGTCAGCGCGACCTGGGCGTGGCCGAAGGCGGCTTCGGCTCCTACGTCAAGCCCTACAAACCCTGGTTCATCGGGCGTGAGGCTTTTATGGCGCGCGAAAAGCAGCGCCAGGGCGTGGTCGTCCGCTTCCGCTTCACCGAAAAGGGCGTGCGCATGGCCCACAACGGCGACCCGGTGCTCGACAAGCGCGGACGGGTGATCGGCTGGGTCACTTCCTGCGCGGTGGACATGGAGGGCTACCTGACCGGCCAGGCCTACCTGGAACTGAAGTACGCCGTGGTCGATACGCCGATCTTCATCTACCAGGGCGCGCCGGAGAAGGCAGGACCAGTGCCGGCTGAGATGAAACTGGGCGATAAGGGCGTGCTGCCCACTGCGGCCATGGTGGTGAGCCGCTTCCCGAAGCTGTAAACTCTCTAGGTAAATAAGGGCTGATGGGCTGAAAGGCTTGTCAGCCCTATTATGTTTTGTGGAAAGCAATAAGAGAGAGAAGTTATGGAAGTTTCCAAAGATCAGATTCTAAAGACAATTACTGATTTTTATTTAGAATTGTCAGATTTTAACGGCATCCCAATAAATGAACTTCTTCAAACACTAAGTACAACATGGAATGAAGTTAGGGAAATAATCCAAGAACTAATCACCGATGATCTAATTGGTGTAATTTTTAGTGATACTGATGTTAATACTCATATCATTCGCTTGGGATTTGAACCGAAAGAAATACAAATCTCAAAATTAGATAAAGTGGACATTCATACGTGTTTCTACCCCCACTCAAATCATTTGAACATGGTTGTAAACCAGGATGATTTTCATGATGAGCCTTACAAGCTTGAATTAGCATTAGGCTCTCCACATTTATCGCATAAATCATTTGACCTTTCTGTACTGGAATTTTATCGAAATGATCCGAGATATTATTATCAAAATGACGATATTAATGGACACATAAGTATTCGAGATGCCGCAGGTAGTGACACGATGTCTGAAAGTGATCAAGTTTTATTAAACACTTTTGGCTTTGCTTACAACGAAAACTTAGACAGGGCTGTTGCAGTTTATATTCGATACCTTGCAGACCTAAGCCCAGAGCATCAACGAGTTTGGAAGGCAAAAGAGTTAGAAGGTACTTATACATTACATCCTGATTATTATAGAAATACAATCATTGGTGAATGGGGAGAGCGCCTCCCTATATTTCAAGCGTTTGTTATAGAGATGTGGCTGATCAATCGAATGGCAATTGCCATGAATTGCCCACCACTATTCAGGGAAGATTATGGGGAATATGGGGAAAACAGACCTCGTAAGTTCGCGTTTATTGTACGACCGACGTTGGAAGAATTTAATGCTTTTATACTCCTATTGGATAAGATGATTTCAGATAACCTTAGCAAGGACTTCTTTATGAAAGAAGTTCCATACGAGGTTGAAATTGAACGGAAAGATGGGAAAATCATTGTCCAGCCCAAAGGCACAATTCAGCTATTAGACGAATGGTTTCGGTCAAAATTTAGGACAAGTGATTGGGAAGATTGGGATGAAACAATAAAAACTTTTAAGCAAATAAGAAAAATGCGTCAGGAACCAGCGCATTCAGTTAATGAAGACGTTTTCGACCCAGAATACTTTAGGCAACAAAGGGAAATTGTCATTCAAGCTTATGAAGCTGTTAGAACAATTCGCTTGATGTTTGCTAATCACCCTGCTGTGAAAAGAGCATCAATAGAGATACCCGATCAGCTATTTGAAGGACAAATTTGGACATTCTAAGATTATTTCTTGGTTAAGGCAGGCTGAAAGCATCCTATTTGTGTAAGTGGGGTAAGCTTGGCGCATGGGTGTCGAAGGTCTGATCCTGATGGGGGTTTCCGGCTGCGGCAAGAGCACCATCGCCGCCAAGCTGGCCGAGCGCTGGGCTGGGAGCTGCTGGAGGCCGAAGACTTCCACCCGCCGGAGCTGTCCGCGCGGTTGGGGTGTGGAGCCTACCCCCCCTTCGCGAAGCACCCGTAGGGGCTCCTGGCAGGAAAGGGGAGATTCCAGCTTTGTTTTTTTAGCCGTAGAAGTATCCCATGACAAGTGAGGTTGGTTATCCCATGAAACCCTACCTGAGAAGCATGTCAGGCAGGGTCTTTCTGTCTATAATCAGAGTAAGGAGTTCGATATGAATATCAATAAGGCCATGTTTGGCTTGGGTTTGCTGATCGCATTGAGTGCTGCCACGCTTTTGTTCTTTGGTGTGATTGAGTCGGGCATTGCTGCCGTAATAGGTATCGTTGGGATCGGTCTGATCGGTGCCTCGGGCGCAGGTTATGCCGCAAGCCATAGCAAGAACAGTAAGTTGTAACTTCCTCGCTCGTCCGCCAGATAGCTCTACAAATCCTGATTCAACACCCAATTTGCGCACCAGATGCCCGCTGCTGGTCCGCGCGAGTGGGGTAAGATTGGCGCATGCGCATCGAAGGTCTGATCCTGATGGGGGTTTCCGGCTGCAGCAAGAATTAATCTAGGAGATCGATGGCCTGCAGCGGGATGAGAGATTGCGTTTCGGGGGGAAAAACGGTAAGATATTGGCAGGAGAAGGACCGTGCCAGAACAAATCCAGGCGTTGCTCCGCAAGCTAAAATCGGGACTGGTCGATCTTTATGGCGACCAGTTGAAAGCCGTGTACCTGTATGGTTCCTATGCGCGCGGCGAGGCGCATCCCGCTTCGGATGTGGATGTGCTGATCGTGCTTTCCGAATACCAAAACTATGGGGAAGAAATCGATCGCACCGGTGAATTGGTCAGTCGCTTGTCCTTGGAATATGGTTTGAGCATCAGCCGCGTCATCATAAAAGAAGTTCAATGGCAGCAGGGTACTACGCCGCTGCTGCGGAACATCCGTGCTGAGGGGATCCCTGCGTGAAGGAACACAGCGCGCAGTTGCTCGACAAAGCTGCCGAAGCAGTACTGAACGAAAAGGAATTGTCTTTCGGCAAGCATGGCAACGTTCATGCAGCTTTTGGGGAACATTTTGCCAAGACGAAAATCCTTGACCCGAAATTCCATCGCTGGTTGATCGATGCCTTTGATAAACGTTTGGTGGGGGATTACGGCGTTGAAGCGAACATCGAAATGGATATTGCTGCAAACATGATCGATCAGGCACGTGAATTCCTGGAAACAGCACGAACTTATTTAGGCTAAAAGCCGCTGGTCCGCGCGAGTGGGGTAAGATTGGTGCATGCGCGTCGAAGGTCTGATCCTGATGGGGGTTTCCGGCTGCGGCAAGAGCACTATCGCCGCCGAACTGGCCGAGCGCCTGGACTGGGAGCTGCTGGAGGCCGACGACTTCCACCCGCCGCAGAACATCGCCAAGATGAAAGCCGGGATTCCCCTGAACGACGCCGACCGCGCGCCGTGGCTGTCCGCGCTGCATGCGAAGCTGGTTTCCACGCTGACAGCCGGGCGGCATCCCGTGCTGGCCTGCTCGGCGCTCAAGGCGAGCTACCGCCGGGAACTTACGCGCGGGCTCGATGGCTTGCAGTTCGTCTATCTCAAGGGGGATTACGACTTGATCTGGTCGCGTATTTCAAAGCGCCGGGGGCATTTCATGCAGGCCGAACTGCTGCGCTCGCAGTTCGCGGCGCTGGAAGAACCGCTCGAGGCGCTGGTGGTGGACGTCGGCCAGACGCCCGAGGAGATCGTCGCGCAGATCATCAAAGCCTTCCGACTCTGAACGGCTGCGGATCGCTAGGTTAAGGTTTGGAGCCTAGCAAAGGGATATAACAATAACGCTCATCATGAGCGTTGTTCTTAAAGAGAAATTCAAGAAATGTTATCAATCAATTACAACCATTTTGTGACCGAACAATAAGATTCACTCATGCAACTCTGGTAAAAACAGAAACATTTTTGGAAATTAGGGGAATTAATAGATTATTGTATTGAATAATTTGGGATTATAGGAGCAATATCAAAAAAACTATCTCTTGACAGGCGTATAGTTTTGTATACAATATGTATATAAAACTATACGTAGTAAGGAGGAATCTTGAAACTTGGAAATCACCTTCGTAAATTCCGGTTTGAGCATAATGAGCTTTCCCAACAAGCACTGGCCAACGCAGTTGGTGTCACCCGCCTTACCATTCACTCCATCGAAGCAGGAAAATTTTGCCCTTCAACACTGCTGGCCATGAAGATCGCACGATTCTTTGATAAGACCGTTGAAGAGATCTTCTATTTGATCGACGAAGAATCCATCAGGAGTTAACTATGGATAAATTTCTGAAAAATCTGCGCGTCGCTTCCATCAGCCTGGGTGTCATTGCCGCCAGCGGCCTGGTTTACAACCTGATCCTGTTTGCTTACCTGTGCCCTAAGGTACTTCATTTCGAAACCCTCGACGGACAGCTGGAGATACTGGGACTACTAACCGGCCTGAGCCTGGCATTGATCGGCATTTTCCACCTTGTTACCGTCCTCACCCTGCTGGCCCAGATCATTTTCCAGAGATCGGCAGGAACACTTAAAATCCTGACCATTGTGATCGGCATCATCTCTGGTTTGCTGCTGCTGAGTGACCTGTCAATGCTTCAGGACATCGGCAAGCAATATGTTCAGGGATGGAATTCTGCCAGCGAATGGACCATTCTCTTTATCAACCACGGTTTGCATGTCCTGTTCACGATCCTGGCTTTCGTTACATTGGCTACCGGGAGCGGGAGAGAGAATCGACCGGAAGAGATTGTTGTAAAAGATGATGTTCTCTATATCGCAGCTCACACGACCGGATTACTGTGCGGAATGATCGGATTGACAGCCATCCTCGTGGCGCTTGTGACAAGGCTTAGATTATCCATATTTGAAATACTTTCTGTCACAATTGGGGTGTTGGTGTTGCTTCCCTACTTGCTCATTCTGAGCGTTTGGTTGTTCATGAAACGAAAGGAAAAGATCACAGATTGGCTGGATGAGAAACAATTCCTGGATATCTCCCGGGCAAGCCTGGTAACAATCCTAATTATCCTTCCAATCATGACCTTGATAGGTGTTTTACAACGAATCATCGGCTTCGGTAATGTCCTGGATTTCATCTGGTTTCCATTATTCATTTTTCTCAGCATGATTTCATTCTCATCAGCAACACTCTATCTGAGCAGAAGATGATCTCTTAATCAATTATGTAAGGTCTATTGGGTAGTCATTAAGAAAGATTGCATGAGCAAAACAAGTTCTGAGAATATTAATTTCTTAAAGGCAGGTATTAGTGAACATGAAAGGAGGATGGACCCATGAGCACGAAAAGAATATTGAAAGGAATATTTCGCTGGATCGGACGGAGCTTTTTGGGATTGCTGATCCTCCTTTTGGGACTCGTTGTCTTTTTGCTCATCAAGGAAGCGATAACCCGTAAAAATTACCTCGCTGAGTACCCGCCACCCGGTCAAATGATCGACATCAGAACCCATAGCATTCATTTATATTGCGTTGGAATTGGAAGCCCGACGGTTGTTTTTGAATCTGATCTTGATCAGTATGGATCATTAAGCTGGAATTCCGTCCAGGGGGAAATAGGGAAAATTACCCGCGCCTGCAGCTATGACAGGGCCGGGATCATGTGGAGCGAGCCTGGGCCGCGGCCTAGAGATGGGAAAACTATTGCTGCTGAACTGAGGACCGTCCTGGAGAACGCTGGTGAGGCAGGCCCTTATATTCTGGTAGGTCATGCCTTTGGTGGCGCATATGCCAGGATTTTTGCAGGGCAAAACCCTGAAGATGTTTGTGGCATGGTGCTGCTTGAATCAAGTCATCCTGAAATGTTCACACGCTTCAGTGAGTATGGCGTTGTACCAGAAATTCCAGACAGAAATATCAGGCCCTTGATCCTGTTTTTGTCTCATCTGGGATCGCCAGGTCGATATAAAGGGAATGTGTATAACCTGCCACCCGAAATCTATGATCCGGTACAGGCATTCCTGCCCTCATCAAGTCTGGCCTGGTTTGATGAGGAAGTTGAAAGTCCTAACACACTGGCACAAGCAGGGCAGTATGAATATTTGGGCGCCCTGCCATTGATTGTGCTTGCTACTTCAAGACCTTCACCTTCCTTGGGAGATCTGGGACAGAAACTAGATGATTTATGGCTCGAAATGCAACGGGAGTTGCTCTCACTCAGTGAGAATAGCGAGATCAGAATTTATGAAGGTGGCCATTATCCTCAGCTTCAAGACCCCGAGGTGGTCATTGAGGCAATTCAGAATGTACATACAAGATGCAAAGAAACCACCCCAATTCCATAAGGTGTTAGGTGAAATAATGTTACAGTGTAGTACCTTATTTCTTTGAAAACTGGAGAATGCCTGGGAGTTATTGGCTCATCAGAATAGCATTGATATTATGAGGGTGATCGCAATCATACAGATTGTTTTCCTGGTGCTGTTCTTCGTCATGGCCCAGGCGGTCGAGCGGCTGATGGCAGCCGGCTTTGTCTTTGTGGTCGTGGGGGGGGCACCCTGCCGAAGGTCCCCGAAAGGGGAAAAGGTATCTCGGGGTAGGCTAAAAGTCTTCGTCCAATATCCAGCTCAGGTCGTAGTAGGGCACTTCAGGAAGATCTTTCTCATCTTGGACACCCCGCTCTTCGCCCGAGAGGGCGGCCGGGTGGCCGTGAATGTCCAGCGCCTGGCAGCCCATTTCCCAGTTCGCACACCAGATTCCCGCCGCTACCGGCGCGTAGTAGCGCGATTCCGTGACTTGATAGAAATCGAATCGCTCCAACTGCGGGGCGTCTGCAGCGCCATCCATGACCGCCACGCCGCGCGTCGTTTGCCCATTATAGGAAGATGGCGCCCACTGGCAGATCTCGAAGGTGCGCCCGAAGCGCCGGAAGGGAGGCACTTCCGGGTCTAATGGCTGCCCGAGGTTCGCGTCGGCGAAAAAAAGTTCCGAAAGCGGCAGCCGCCGGTAAAACTGGGCATTGAAAATGCGGATGAACAGGGGGATATATTTTGATTTGTATCCCACTGCACACACGCAGATGAGGTGGTCTTTTTCTGGATCGAAGCGCTGGCCCAGGTGCCGCAGGATGCTCTCATGGTCCGCGCCGGGGCCGATCCAGCAGGTCCCCAGCCCCATGCGGGTCGCGTCCATGACGATCTTCTGCAAGCTGCGGCCCACATCGATCACGGCCAGGCGGTTGTACGCGCGCGGAGCAATGGCCACCAGGAACTCGGTCGCGTTGACCGTCGGCCAGACGGTGAGCGGCGCAGAAACGTATTCGAAGCGAACAGGGGAAATGCCGATCCTGGGCGCCTGGCTGTGCCGGCGCACGGATTCCATCAGTTCGTCACGGTCGGCGGGGGTCAGCTTGCGGGCCTGGAACGAGCGGCAGGAGCGCCTGGCCCGCATCAAATCGAATAAACCCAGGTCGTCCTTGCGCTTCGGCAGGCGTTCAGGGAAGCGCAGACGGAACTTGACCGTGATCAGGTCAAAGGTGAAGATGAGCAACAGAAGCGACCCCAAAAAGGCAAATCCATTTGCCACTTGCATTCCACCCAGAAGGCGTGAAATCCCGGCGATCAGGAAAAGCACCAGCATGAACGGCACAGGCAGCATGTACTGCAACCAGCCAGTGAACTGGAGACGCATCTTTACGCGTACAACCTCAGCAGCCAGTTTTCTCAGGGGCAGAATCGGAATGCGTTCCAGAATCGCCCTCTCGTTTGCACCGAGACCTTGCATAAAGTCATCGTTTTTAACGGTGTTGCCCTGATTCTTTGGCATAAAGTTACTCCAACAAGCTTTATTGCGTGTAATTACTTGTAATAAGTATAGGCCTCTTTTTATTGCAAGTCAATACTTGCTTATGATATAATCAGTTTGGCAAGGAGCCGGCTATGCCAAAAGTGATCGACGATGCTAAATTATTTCGAACCGTGATCGAGATGCTGGTCTCACACGGCTATGAAGGCGCAACCACCAAGGAAATTGCGGATGCTGCCGGCGTCAACGAGGCTACCCTCTTCCGCAAGTATGGCAGCAAGGCCGAACTGTTCGAAAAAGCTATCGAGCACCAGCTGGCTGACACGCCTTTGAATAAATTAGCTTACACGGGTGAGCTTGAAGTTGACCTGACGGCAATTGTAGAAGCCTACGCTGAGACAAATGAGATGTACGGGGAAATCATCCCCGCCCTCCTGGCTGAACTGCCACGCCATCCGGAATTGAAAGGAGCCTTCAGGACTCCCTGGGGAAATATTCAAGTCGTCGTCAAAATCATTCAAGCGTACCAGACACAGGGGCTGCTGAAAGGAGAATCTCCGCTCAACAGCCTGAATGCCCTGATCGGTCCGCTGATGACGGGCCAGATGATTCGACGCGCCAATCTGGGTTTGCCTGTCCCGGAGATGGATGCAAACGCGCACGTGCAGGCTTTTCTGTACGGAAGAAAACGATAGCGGAATCGCTCCAAATCAACTGGCGGGTACCAGCGTCCCCGCCGGAGGACCGCTAGGCTGGGAGCAAAAATTGCATGATACAATCGGGCACGCTGGACCCATTGCAGGCTCCCACTCAGGCCATCTTCATCTACGACAGGTGGCTTTTTTATTCATCACATGGAGAATATTGGTATGGAAATCACGAAAGATACCCGTGTTGCGGACATCCTCAAAGAATACGGCGACATCGCCGATCTGATGGAGGTCTTTGGCATTCGCAGGGTGGGGCGTTATTCCATCCGCGCACTGGCCGCCAAGGCGGTCACGGTCGAATGGGCGGCGCGCATTCACCGCGTGCCGCTGGATGAATTCCTCGATATCATTCACCAGGCGGTCCCGGCTTCGAATGTCAAGGCCAACTCAAATGAGATGCACCCACAGGAAATAAGCTGACATGACAAAAATAAGAATCTCGCTCCTGAGCACCGGGATGGTGATCCTGTCCCTGCTGCTGTTCTTCTTTGCCCTGCCCCATACCCTGGAAGATTTCGCCACAGGCCAGCCCGCCAAAGCCGGGGTGCCGATGATCGCGCTGGCCTATGTGGTTGCGGGTATATTTTCCCTGCAGGGATTGGGGTTGTTCTGGGTCGGCCGCCAGATGCGCCGGGGTTACGTGATCCATGCCATCCTGGGCCTCTTCTGGCCGATTGCCGCCGGGACAGCCCAACTGCCAAGCATCCTCGCTCAAGGGTATAGCTACCGCTCCGGTTTTATCTCCATCCTGTATGTGGGCGGGATGATCGTGATCGGGATTTTGCTCTTTATCCTGTCTCTCTTGGCGCTCCAGGCGGATTATTCCCGGTAAGGCGCGAAATGGACATGCAGGTGTTCCTGGAATTCCTGGTCGTTTTTACCGTCTGCATCCTGCCGCAAATCGCGGCAGCATTGTTCATCCTGCACGACCCCGACTACACCAAGCGCTGGTCCCCGGGAGAACGGACCGTCCTGGGCTGGATCACGCACAGCGCTGCCATCCTGCTGGTGGTCTATATCGCTTATAACCAGCCAACCGGTCCCGCCGCTCTGGGCCTCAGCCTGCCGAAAGGGGCACGGCTGATCACCCTGTTCGTCGGTGGGTTGACCACGCTATACCTGGCGGCGCTTTCCTTTTCGGATCGATTGCGTTCGCAAAAAGTCCGGGAAAAGCGAGAGGTTATCCGTAAAGCCGTCTTCAAGGCGGGTGGTTTTTCCAACCCGCAGGGTTTCCGGGCCAGGACTGCTTTCCTGGGTTCGATCTGGCTGGGGGTGATCGCCGAAGACCTGGTCTTTCGCGGCTACCTGGTGCTGGGACTGGGAACCCAAACCGGCCTGCTGTGGCCGTGGGTATTGCTGTCGCTGCTGCTGTCGGTCGCGGTGCATTTGTACCAGGGCTTGAACTGGCGCATCATGCTGAGCCAGGCGCTGTTCGCGTTGATCTTCATCATCGCCGTCCTGGTGACCGGGAACGTCTTCGCGGCCATCCTGCCGCACCTGGTCTACGACACCATCTGGCTGCTGCGCGGCTGGGCCAAATCCCCCGCACAGGAGCTCGCGCAAATTGAAGCAGCAGGGTAAGCCAGCCTGTAAGATGCACAAATGTTCAGTTGGCTGATCGGAGACCACTCAAAGCCAACACGCGTTTCCCATTTCCAGGCTTTGGCTGTCCAAATCTTACTTTGCCAACAAACTCAAGTTCTTGCATGATCCCGGTAGAAGCCTCACAAATACCGGGCAACACGTTATGTGTGCCATTCACCAATCACCTGTTTCTTGTCTAATATCAGGATTGGTGGATATTCCGTTTTTCGAAAAAATCAACAGCTTGCCTTCGTATAAACCCAGATATTCGGGTTATTTGGATCAGCACTGACATGTCCAAAGCCAGGAAGATGATCATTTTGGGTATCAGTCCCGGCCTGATTGGCGTAGATCATTGCATATTCAACTGAGGCGTCAAAACATTCACAACAGGCAAAGCGCCAGGCAGTGCGCATATCGAAGTTGAAACCAAAGAATGACCGTGACAGCCAATAAGCAAAGCGTGATCCCAGTGGAGGATTAGAGCCTTCGGTGGATGTGTGGAAACCAAACATCTGATGCAAACCGCGGAAAGCATCACACCAAACAGTCCAGGCGAAATTATTCATCATTGTATTGCAGGCATGTAAGACGATCCAATTCAACATGCCTTCTCCCCAATGCGCATCTGACGCCTGCAACTGATGATCGTCAATCGTGGATCCAAAATAGAACGCACCCGAACTGCCATGACCTGCGAAGAAGGCGAAGTGTACATCATCAGCCCAGAGATAATCCTTCCCACCACCAGGGGCTGTTTGATACTTGAAATCTTCTTCCCAGGCCGAATCATTGCCCCAATCGAAACGACTGGACCAACCACTGAGTGCCAAAAGACCATTCTTAAAACCCTGGGCGCTGGGATTTGTACCGCTAATGTCTGGCGCTGAGCCATGGTAGAGATTGCACCACTCGACACCAACGTAAGGATCTACCTCCCCCGACTGATCTGGGGAAACAGCAGATGATTTGGTTGATCCTCGCCGTGGCAGGACTCGCAAAGAAATCGGGTTACTGTCATGCAAGCCATTCGCATCGGTCACATCGACTTGGATTGTATGGGAGGTGATTCTATTTCCTCGATGTGCTATTGAGAGTTTATTTATCTCTAGGGTGGGCTGCTCGGATAGGATCCCATCGATATTCGAGGACCAAACGGCTCGATAAGGTGGAGTTCCTCCTACGACCAAGTAATCCAAGCGCAGGTTTTCACCTTGATGGATTCGCAGGGCCTTTTTTTCGGATTGTATCAATACATTGGGACCGAACTTGGTGGCCGGGATTGGATGAGTCATAAAATTCACCAACACCGGTTCTTCCTGATGCCTGGTTTGAATCGGAGCTGCCAGATTGAATATGTAAACAGGTTGCAGGAAAGCACTATCCCCAACAAACGATTCGGCATAGTATGCCAATTTGGTATCTTGGAGGATGATTTTTTCCAAGGGAGCGCTTAGTTTCTGAACCAGGATTTTTTCTAAATCCGAGCGTGGTTGTAATTGCATTTCAGCAAAGCGATGGTAAGTGCGGACAGCATATATCAATCCAATTACTTCACCTTTCTCACCCAAGCAGACCTGAATTTTGGCTCCAGCCCCATATGTGGGTAATTCGTTAATCTTCAGACGATAGTTGACACAGATATGATTTGGCAAGGAGCTTCTTGTCTTTTCTTTTTTTCCTTGGTTGACCTGTTCTAAGGCGATCATTTGTACACTATCAAGAACGGAATTCTCTGGAAATAGGTTGTACGCCTCAAGGAATTTTTGCGCAATTGCAGGAGCTTCTTCGACATTGAGTAATTGGGGTCGATATGCCGCATTATTGAGTTTCGCTAGATCAGAAAAAGTGACAGCCCCACTATGTTCATAGAATGCCAGGACCCGCTCGCCTTGCTGGGTAATATGAATGCCATCTTTATGTTGAAATTGGGCCCTGGCTTTGATTTTGAAAGCCTCTGCTAGCTTGGATAGCATTTCGAACCTGAAGCTTGGCTCGTCGGCCTTGTAGATTGCAAGACGCTCTTCGGCTTTTTTAGCGGGGGTAGCAAGCCACTCCGCGAGAGTGATGGAATGTGTTTTCATATCAGCCTCCAGGAATAAAAATGCCCACGCTGATCTACAGCGTAGGCATAGGCACAGTGAAAGCTCATAAGCTACTTCGGTGAAATATGCAGTACTTTGAATATTATAACCCACATTTCGCACCTACTTTTTAATGATTCGCGAATTATCTCCCGCCTTGACCTCACAATAGCAGCTAAAGCGTACCTGTCTTCCCATTAACCAAGAATCGCTATCTCCGAATCACCTTACCGATTCGGTTATTTTCGGTGGATTATGGAAACGTGGGGAAGAGCGCTCGTAAAGCGCACGATTTTACCCTTCAAGTGGGAAGAATAAATCAGGAAAACTGGATTACAGGTGCGAAATGAGAGCTGTAATTCCTGGGAAGAAAGAGCATTTTGTTAGGTGGCAATGTCTGGTCCGTGAGCCGATTATTTTCAGGCCTCGAACACAGTACTATGATAACGGAGAGAAGCCCGCATGCTGCTTGGCGATATCCGTATCACCACCTAAATTCTGCTGATCGGGGCGCTACCGTTCGCGCTGATCTTCATCATCGCCACCCTGGTGACCGGGAATGTATTGGCGGCCATCCTGCCGCACCTGGTCTACGACACCATCTGGCTGCTGCGCGGCTGGGCCAAATCCCCTCAACCAGACCAGCCGCAAATCGAAGCGGTGGATTAAGTCTTATCTGAAACGCACACAATATCTGCACAAATATTTAATATCTTTAACAACTTCCTTCGGTATACTCTATCGATACCTGGAGGCCTAAAAAACATTGGAGGTTTTATGGAACTGCCGAAACGCTATCATCCCGCACTGGTGACGCTGCACTGGCTGATTGCCCTGCTGATCTTCGTCAATTTGTACCTGGGCATCTTTACTCTTAGAAATCGCGGCGGAGCCAGGGGTTTCCAGGCAGCAGGTTCGAATGTCGCCATTCATATGGCTGTAGGTGTCACCATCCTGGTCCTGCTGGTTGCCCGCTTCATCCTGCGGGTCAGGACCAGCAAACCGGCCCCAGCCACAGCCGGGAACAAATTTCTCGACCTGCTGGCCGTGATCGTCCATTATGGGTTGTATCTGGCCGTGCTGGTGGTGACGGTCCTGGGGCTGGTGTTCGCTTTCCAGTCGGGCCGTTTTCAATCCGCGTTTTTGGGAACCCAGAGTCAATTCAGCCCGCCACCTGGCGGTTTCCCTGCCGTAAACGGGACGCCCGGCGCGCAATCAGCGTCTCCCTTCAATGGGAACAGCGCCAACCGGCCTGATTTTACCGGCGGTCGCAGGAGACCTGGCGGAGGGTTCGCATTGTCGGCTCTCCACGGGCTGGCTGCTTTCGCTTTGCTTGGGCTGGTCGTCCTGCACATCCTGGCTGCCCTGTACCACCAGTTCATGCGCCGGGACAATTTGATCTCGCGCATGTGGTACGGAGTGAAATGATTGGATAGGTCCGGTATCTCTGACTGTAACTGAACCATAGACCATCCAGTCAGGATGGTCGTGCAGCCGCCCGTATTGTCGGCGAGGCTTCATTAAATTTGCCGCTATTCCCTGATTACCAACGAGGCTCCAAACCAATACCTGGCGCCTCGTAATTTGTCCAGTCTGCTCATGCTGTCGGTTCACGAGAGTAGGAACTTTTTCGGGCACCCATACGTTAAGCATAGATAACCCAAATCTTGGAGGCTCGAATGGTCCGCAAATTCAGTTTGATAGTGTTCTCTGCTGTATTTGTATTGTTGACGGCCTGCACCCCGCAGGCAGCCCAACCCTCGCCGCTTGGAACCGATCCGGCAGTGACCCGCTCCGCCGTGAGTGCGCCTCCGACGGAAGTTGCTCCTGCCACCGCAGCGCCTGTGGCCAGCCATGTCTGGACCGAGTACCGCGATCCACGCTACGGCATCGGCCTGGCCTATCCGTGCTGGTGGCTGCTTACGCCCATGTCGGCCGATGGCCTCGGCGGCACGCTAACCCTGCGCAGTTTCGACGAGCAATACTTCCTGGCTCACTCCATCAAAGGCAACTGGCAGGACGGTATCATGCCCGACGGCGTTTTCGCGATCGATATCGGCGTATTCGAGCAGATCGACCCGTCCAAATCGAATGCGGAGGCCTGGGCTGCAATGCTCGACCCGAGCATGAGCAGCCTGGTCGCATCCGAGGAGCGCTTGATCGGCCAAAACCAGGCCACGGTCATCCAACTGCAGAACATGGTCAACCGCAGCGATCCCCTGACCACTTTATTCCTGTTCCGCCTGGCACCGGATAAGATCCTGATGTTCAGCGTGCTGCAGCAGGATCGCCTCGATTCGAATGACGTCCAGGGTATCCTGACTTCTCTTTCTCTCAGCCCCGAGCAGCCAGTCAGCATCCCGAACGTGGCACCGCACGATCCCCTGATCGACGCAGCTTGCGCCGGTAAGTAAACCTTACCTGTCCGGAGTCCCCCGCACAGTGGATGACTTTCTTTTTGCAGGAATCCCTGGTTAAAAATCAGCCCTCCGCGCCAGCGCGCGGAGGGCTTGTGTTTGCGATAGTATGTTTAGGGTAGCGGACGAGTGGTCAGCAGCACCCCGTTTTGCGACGGATCGTGGACCAGTAACCCCTGGTCGGTTTGATTGGCGGGCAGACCTGCCTGGTCGATGCGTGCGATGACTTCATCCAGCGCATTTTGGGTCGGCAATTCCACCGAAAAGGAGCGCAGCCCGAGCGAGCCGGCGGGAGGCGGCGGGGCGCCTTCGCCCTGCCAGGTGTTCAGCCCGATGTGATGGTGGTAGCCGCCGGCCGAGACGAAGGCCATGCGGAACGGTTTTGCCACGCCCATCAGGTCGAAGCCCAGCAGGCCGTGATAGAAATCCACAGCCTGATCCAGGTCCGCCACATGCAGGTGGACGTGCCCGAGGCGCGTTTCCGGCGGCATGGGCGCATCCAGACCGTCCTCTTCAGTCAACTCCTTGAAGAGCGCCTCCAGGTCGAGCGGTTCACGCCCGTCGCTCAGGCTGCCATCCGCGCGCCGGGTGATGTATTCGCCGTTCGCCAGGCTCCAGCTGCCGTCTTCCGGCGACTCGGCGTAAAGCTCGATGCCGTTGCCCTCCGGATCGTCGAGATAAGTGGTTTTGGTCATGATGTGATCGGTCGGGTAGTTGCTATATTTCAAAGCGAACAAGCGGCCAATGGCGCGTGCCAGTTCGCGCCGGTTCGGCAGCAGGACCGCGAAGTGGTACAGCCCGGTTGTACCAGGCTGCCGGCGCGCACTGCCGTCTTCGGTCAGGCGCAGCAGGTCATTTGTGCCGGCGCCCAATCCGGCCGTCACGCCTTCGCGCCAGCGCACCTGTAATCCCAGTACCTGCTGGTAAAAGGCGATTTGATTTTCCAGGTCGGCCACGGTCAGGGAAACGTGGCCGGGTAAGGTGGCAGGGTGGATCGAGAATTTTGTCTGACTGAGGGGTTGGGTTTCCATGCGAATTCACTTTCTGTCAGCGATTTCTTTCAGATTCCTAATTGATTTATTAAAGATGATTGAACAAAACCGTCGCGAGCGGAGTCCAACCAATTGTCCCTATCTTCGACGTCTTTACCGGCAATATTCGTACCCTTTTGTTTTGTATGGATCGCCCGGTTACCGCCTTACTTACAATCTGCTTCTGGCACGGTTGCATTCGGACGAGAAAGGCTGTAACATATCTCCATGTCTAAAGTATTCTGGAGAGAGGGCAGCATGCAGTTGCTTATTTTGGTGGTTCTCGTCGGGTTGGCGGGCGGAGTGGCGGTTGGGTTGCAAGGCCCGCTAGCCAGTTTGATGAGCCAGCACATTGGCACCCTGGAGAGCATTTTTTACATCCACCTGGGTGGAGCGGTATTCTCCTTGATCCCGTTGCTGTTTCTGGGTGGGGGTAATTTGGGGCGTTGGCGCACCGTGCCCTGGTACGCGCTGGGGGCGGGCCTCCTCGGTTTGGTGGTGCTGGGTGGGATGAGCTTCCTGATTCCACGCATTGGCGTCGCCACGGCGGTCACGCTGGTCGTGGCCGGTCAACTGGTGGTCAGCGCTCTGCTGGACCAATATGGCCTGCTGGGCGCCTCCATCCGCCCATTGGATTTTCCGCGCGCTTTTGGCCTGGCGATTGTCTTCGTCGGCGTGTGGCTGACGGTGCGTTAATTTCAGAATCAAGATTGGTCGAAAAAAAAAACCATGCAAATCTTCGATCCCAAATACAACGATCTTCCCAAAGCCGAACTCCATTGTCACCTGGAAGGCGCGATTCGCACCCAGACCCTCATCGATATCGCCCTCCAGTACGGGCTGGCATTGCCCTCCTACGATGCCGCCGAACTCAACCGGCACGTCAAGATTTATGACCAACTCCGTGATCTGCGGGCTGTCTTGGCAGCCTTTGCTATTTTTCAGAACAGTATCGTCTCCGTCGAGGTAGTCGAACGCATCGCCTGGGAACTGTTCGAGGACGCGGCCCGCCAGAATATCAAACTGTTCGAGGTCCGTTTCTCGCCGGACTGGGCTTTCAGTGGTCACAACCTGGATTGGGATGAAGCTCTGGCCGGGATCTTGCGCGCCAAAGAGAAAGCCGAGCGCCAGTTCGAAATGGCTATCGGCTTGATCGCCATCACCTCGCGCGGCATGGGTCCCGGCTCGTGCGATAAAACGGTCGACTGGGCTATCCGCTGGAAGGAGGCCATCCAGGGCATCGACCTGGCCGACGGCGAAGCGCAGCATCCGATCCGCGAGTTCGTCAAGCCGGTGCTGCGGGCCAAGGCGGCCGGGCTCAAGCTGACGGTCCACTCCGGGGAGGATACGCCGGCTGCGGTGGTGGTCGAGACGATCCGCGCCGTGGACCCGGATCGCATCGGGCACGGCATCCACATCATCCAGAACATGGCTGCGGTCGATTTGGTCCGGGACAAGGGCATCACGCTGGAGGTCAACCCCTGGAGCAATTACCTGACCAATTCTGTGCCGACGATCAAGGCGCACCCGCTCAAGCGTCTCTTCGACCTGGGCGTGCGCGTCACGATTAATTCCGACGATCCCGAAGTGCTGGACACCAACCTGAACAACGAATACCGCATTGCCCACGAGATTCTGGGCATGCGCCTGGACGAGATTGAGCTCTGCAACCGCTATGCGGTCGAAGCTTCGTTTTTGCCGGTGGAAACCCGGCGCAGGGTATTGGAAAAATATTTTAAGGGAAGCTAAACGTTGTAAGCCAGGCTGGCAAACCAAACATGATTCGCAGGCCTGATAGGGTTGGGGCGCTGGGGGTAATTGAGGCAGCCGGCGCGGTCGCATCACCCGCACAGCGGAAGCCTCGGTTGATCCCAGGGGAGGTCGGAACGTGTTGAAAACGGTTAAAGACGCGGATCTCCCGGCCGTCATCCAGGTAGGAACCACCGCGCAGCGACTTATCTTTACCGGTTGGAGCCCCCTGCGGGTTGATGGACGGTGAGCGCTGATAGTAAGACTGGTTGTACCAATCCATCACCCATTCCCGTACATTCCCGGCCATGTTCAGGGCGCCGTATGGGCTGGCACCCAATGGATATCGATCTACCGGCAGGGGCGAGCCAATATTCATATTGAAATTTGCCAACCAGGGATTGGGCGGCGTATCTCCCCAGGGATAAGTCCGGTTGTCCGTTCCGCGGGCGGCCTTTTCCCATTCGGCTTCTGACGGCAGCCGTCTACCGGCCCATTGGCAGTACGTCTGCGCGTCGTACCAGGTTACGTAGACCACAGGGTAATTTGCATAGCCTGGTTTCCCGTAGTAATTTTCGGGAACCGAAGTGACTACACATGGTCCCGCTTCCACACACCCGGCATACATGGCATTTGTGACTTCTGTTTGGTCAATCCAAAACGCATCCAGGTAAAGGCTGTGGGCTGGTCGACTCATGTGAAGGTCTTTTTCATCGACTCCCATCAAGAATTGTCCCTCAGGGACATATACCTGCTGCATACCATCTTTGGGTGAAAGCCTGCTTTGAATAGGAACTACGTCTGACTGTTTCCCCCAATCGTATGATTCAAGTTTGTCTTTGATCCTCCTGAGCTTTACCACCCCGCTTTTATAGATCGGACGCAATTTGTCATCTAATAGTGAGCGATTCTGGTATGCAGAAAACAGACCGAAAGCCAGTATTACCAATAGAAGAAAAGGGAGGGGATTGGAACGTTGTCGCTGTTTCGAATTCATTGATGATGACTATCCTGGCAGGGAATTGATTGCGTTTCGAGATTTGCCGTAGCCTGATTATACTTGCCTGGAATACGATTTTTTGGATAGCAGGTTGCCAAACGGGGTAAAATCCATTTATGTTCGATCTCTCCAACTGCCGCTTTGCCTTCCTGGACCTGGAGACCAGCGGGCTTTCGCCCTGGTTCGATGACCGCATCTGTGAAGTAGGCATTGTCTTGACAGAGGGCAAGCGCATCCAGGATACCTACCAGACGTTGGTCAATCCCGAACGGCAGCTCTCACCAGCCGCGGCCAGCACGAATGGACTATCCGACGCTGAATTAGCCAGCGCGCCCCTTTTTGCTGACGTGATTGATGAGGTCGAGCTCCGCCTAAAGGATGCGGTGGTTGTCTGCCACAATGCCCGGTTCGACCTGCAGTTCCTGGACAGTGAGTTCCGCCGTCTAGGACGCGAGATTCAAATCCCCAACCTGATCGATACGCTGACCATCGCCCGCGAACGCTTCGATCTTCCTTCGAACACGCTGCTCTCGATTGCCGAAGCTTTCAACGTGCCCATGGACGAAGCCCACCGTGCCCTGGCTGACGCGCTGACCGACCGGGGCATCTTCTTTGAAATGTTGGAAGCGCTCAAGCCGCCTGGTGGCAAGCTGGATGACTTTATTGGCATCTACAATTCCCCGGTCTGGCCTAAGGATGGGATCCAACTCCCAACTGAACTGAGCGAGGCAATTGCCAGCGGCAAACGCTTGCATATTGTCTACGTGGATAGCAAACAGGAACGCACGTCTCGCTGGGTCACGCCCTATCAGGTGATTGGCTTGTCTGATTACCTCTATTTGCAGGGGTACTGCCACCTGCGCCAGGCTGAGCGCAGTTTCCGGCTGGATCGCATCGTGGAGCTTGGGCTCGAGGATTAGCGATGGGCTATCTCCTGCTCGAAGGCGGCGCAGAGTTTGGCGGACGCATGTCCGAACCCGATCTGCGTGCCATCGAATTGGCTGGAGGCTTTGAGGTTCCCGTCCGAATTATCCCGACTGCAGCCGCACCGGATCGTAACCATCATCGGGCTGGGAACAATGGCCTGCGTTGGTTCCGAAACCTGGGTGCGAAAGACGTGGCCGTCCTCCCGGTGATCGACCGGGCCAGCGCGGATGAACCTATCCTTGCGGAAGGCTTGCGCAGTGCAAAGCTGATTTACTTGCTGGGCGGGTTCACGGGTTATCTTGGTCAGACGCTCAAGGATAGCCGTGTCTGGGAGGCGGTGCTGCAAGCTTATCAAAACGGTGCGGTCATCGCCGGCAGCAGCGCCGGGGCAATGGTGCTGTGCGAATTCTATTATGACCCCGGCACGCGGCAGGTGGTGGCAGGGCTGAACCTTGTTCCTCGGGCCTGCGTCCTGCCGCACCACAATACCTTTGGCAAAGATTGGGCCCCAAGGCTTGCGGAAAAGTTGCCGGGTGTGACCCTGCTTGGCATCGACGAGCGTACGGGAATGGTCGATGGCGGTTCAGGGGTGGCTTGGTCCGCACTCGGCCAGGGCGCAGTCAGCTTGTATCGCGCTGAGCGCATCGAAAGGCACCCGGCGGGTGAGAAATTTTCATTGTTAGCCAATCAACGGGAAACCGAATAAAAATTTGAACCAGGAGGAGGTCGCATGAACGAGCGTATGCAATCTTTGTCGGAGAGGTTGTTAAAAAAGAGTTTCGAGACCCTGACGCGGCCGGAACAGGAGGTCATCCGCAGGATTGCGGACCGTGTGCACGTCAGCCGCAACGTCAATCAAGTATATGAACAACAGATGACCTTCGGCCAGCGCCTGGCGGACCAGATCGCAGCCTTTGGTGGCTCCTGGACATTCATTATCATCTTCGGCAGCGTATTGCTGCTTTGGATCATCCTGAATTCGGTGATTTTGCTGCGGGTGGGGAAACCGTTCGACCCGTTCCCCTATATTTTCCTTAATCTGATTCTCTCGATGCTGGCCGCCATTCAAGCGCCGGTCATCATGATGTCCCAGAACCGGCAGGCGGTCAAGGACCGCCTGGATGCGACCCATGATTACGAGGTCAACTTGAAAGCCGAATTGGAGATCATGGAACTGCACCAGAAAGTGGACCTGCTGCGGGAGGAGCAAATGGTGAAGGTTATTGCCGCCCAGGAAGACCAAATCCGCTTATTGAGAGAACTGCTCGACAGGCAGGGCAAGCAGCGGGCATAGCGGGGTTGCGCAGGGCGCCCAGTCTCCCACCGTCCCGGGTGGTTTTTGCTCACGACCCAGTTATCAGGTAGCGCGGCCCCAACCGACAACCTGGGTTATTTATTTATCCGTAGCGCGGGAATGACGATGCATACTCTTGGTGGCATACATGTTATCGTCAGCGCGGTTGAGGACCTTTTCGAGAGATTGACCCTCTTGCTGGGTGGCTGCCCCGGCTGAGATGCTGAGTTCGGGGCCCTGGTAGTACTTGTTGTTCAACCCTACCATGGTCTGGATGTGCTCCAGCGCTGCATCGGCGGCTTCGGCGTCACTGCCAGGCAGCAACACGGCGAACTCATCTCCCCCGATGCGGGCGATCACGTCGCTTTCGGAAAAACTGGCCTTCAGCACCTCAGCTGTGCGGCGGATCAGGCCATCCCCGGCTAGATGCCCGGAGTGATCGTTGACGTATTTCAACCGATCGAGGTCGGCAATGATGATACTGATTGGATGAATTCCCGCTTCCCCCACTTTTTTCATGGCATCTTCGAAGAAACCGCGATTGTACAGGCTGGTCATCACATCATGCGTGCCCAGGTAGCGCAGGTAATCCTCGGCTTTTTTACGGGCGGTGATGTCCTGAATGGCGACCAGCACCCAGCGAAAATCCTGCTCGTGGCCGGGCATCAAGCGCCAATCCAGGTGGACGTTGATTGGCTCACCCGAAAGCGCGTAGTTGATGCCCTCGCGTTCGTAGCTGGTCTTGCCGTTCCACATATCCACCAACTCGCTGCTAAAATGCGTCTGCATCTCGTCACGGAAAACTTTGTCCAGGCTGGACAAGAGCGTGGTTTTATCCGGTGCTTCGAACAATTCCAGGGTCTTGCGATTAACGTTCAGAACGCGGATCAACCCCATACAATGCCCAATCGCTTCCGGATGTTCCGTAAGGTAACCTTTCAAGTTGGTCACACCCTGGGTGCGCAGTTCGTCCAGATAAGCTTTGAGCGCACTGTAATCTTCCTCCCACAGGGATATGGGAGCATTTTCGAACAGGCTGCGCAGTCGACCCTCGCTGACACTTAATGCTCGTTCGGCCGCTTTACGCGCAGTTATATTTTCAATGCTGACCAGCACCTGCGCCCAGTTTTGTTCCGAGCCCGGCAGGATGCGCCAGTGCAGACGGATGTCAAGCGTTTCGCCGCTCAACCGGTAGTTGACTCCCTCCCCGGACCAGGTCAATGCCCCTTGCCATAGCGCCAGCAATTCATCTCGGAAATGGGCGCGCATTCCATCCCGAAACACAACGCTCAAATCGGCGAGCAACTCATCCTGCGAGGCTGCAGCATACATTTCCAGAGTCTGTAGATTGACGTTGCGAATTTTTATCCGGGCCATGCAGGCGTCGATTTCGTCGGGATGTTCTTCCAGGTATGCCTCCAACTCATGCACGCCCTGAGCGCGCAGGCGGTCGAACTGGCGTTTAATTTGGCTGAAATCTTCTTCCCACAATGAAATCGGAGCGTATTGAAAGAGCATTTGGAAGTGTCCTTCCGGGCTTTTGGATTTTGGGGTCATATTGAAATTATAAGGAATTGCCAGATAAAAAGCAAAATCGGTTCCTGACAAAACTGTCGGTTGAGTTTCCCCTAAAAATGACGGGTGTCACCGTTGAATTGGTAATTTGACGGTTGCGAAAAAGTACGAATTCAATTACTATATGGGTGCATATGCTAAACAAAATTGGCCTCTTTATTGTAGACATCCTATTGTCATGAGGCATACCAGGCCTGACGGGTACTCGCATACCTGTCAGGCCTTTTTCATCTCATCTCATATCACTCCAAGTCTTTTGTAAAGGAGAAAGAATGCAAACACCCTGGGAATACCGTTATGCCCACCGAACCAAGACGATGGGCAGTTCGGTTATTCGCGAATTGCTCAAATTGACCGAGCAGCCCGACATCATCTCATTCGGCGGAGGGTTACCGGCACCCGAAGTATTTCCTGTTAAGGAATTCCAGGAAGCCTGCAACACAGTCCTGCGCGAGCAGGGTGCTCAAGCTCTGCAATACAGTACCACCGAAGGCTACCTCCCATTGCGCGAGATGATCGCCCGCCACAATGCCCGCTACAGCGTCGAAATCAATGCCGATAATATCCTGATCACCTCCGGCTCACAGCAGGCGCTCGACTTTATCGGAAGGCTTTTTATCAATCGTGGTGACTACATCGTGGTTGAATTGCCGACCTACCTGGGTGCCTTGCAGGCCTGGAATGCCTACGGCGCTCAATATGTATCCGTGCCTTCGGATGAGCACGGCATGGTTGTGGACGAACTGGAGAAGGCTTTGCGCGTTGGCCCGAAGTTCATCTATGTGCTGCCCAACTTCCAGAATCCGAGCGGGACGACCCTCAGCCGGGAACGACGCGAGAAGCTGGTGGAACTGGCTGATAAATATGGGGTGCCGATCGTCGAAGACGATCCCTACGGCCAATTACGCTACGAGGGCGAACATCTCCCCTCGGTCGTCTACCTGGACAGCAAATTCCGCGGTCCGAACGGCGGACATTACAGTGGCAACGTCATCTATCTGAGTACATTCTCCAAACTGCTGGCGCCTGGCTTGCGCCTGGCCTGGGTCGTCGCCCCACCGGAAGTCATTCGCAAGCTGGTCATGGCCAAGCAGGCTGCCGACTTGCATACCGCGACTTTCAACCAGATTGTGGCGTATGAAGTTGCCAAGAACGGGTTCCTGGATGAGCATGTCAAGCTGATCCGCAAGACCTACAAAGAACGCCGCGATGTGATGCTCGAAACCATGGAAGAACTCTTCCCGTCTGAAGTGCATTGGACGCGGCCTGAAGGTGGCATGTTCCTGTGGGGCATTCTGCCCAAAGGCATGGATGCGGCCGAAGTACTCAAGATTGCCATCGAGAGGAAAGTGGCCTTCGTCCCGGGTGCGGCCTTCCACCCGACAGGCGGCGGGGAGAACACCATGCGCCTCAACTTCTCGTTTTGCAACCCCGAGACGATCCGTGAAGGCGTGACCCGTCTGGGTTATGTGCTCAAAGAAGAACTGCACCAGAACGATTCGAAAGCCGGATAATTTTCTCCGTAAAAAAACTTCAGAGCCAGCCAATTGGCCGGCTCTGATGCGTTTATTTTTCTATATATGGCACAAATTCAGCGCGGGCAATGCCCTGTTGATAAGCTTTTTCGGCGACGGCGCGTGCCACAGCTTGGTGGACTTTTTTGTCCAGCGGGCTGGGCATCAACTCGCCAGCCGGAGTCATGTCAGCGATGGTCAGGGCAGCGGCCACCAGCATCTCGTGCGTGATGCGTGGTGCGTAAGCGTCAACTGCACCGCGGAAGATGCCGGGGAATCCCAGCACGTTGTTGACCGATTGGCCGTCTGCAGCGAAGGCGGCTCCTGCTTTCATGGCCGCCTCCGGCTCGATTTCCGGATTGGGATTCGAGATGGCCAGGATGATCTGTCCCTTGCGCACCATTTCGGGTTTGATCAGGCCTTGCGCGCCCGTTGTGGCGATCACGATCTCGCACTTGGCCATGATTTCTTTGAGATCGGATTTCTGCCCGCCGTCGCGCTCGAAACGCGCCACGGCGTCTGCGTTCAGGTCGGTGCCCAGCACAGGGTTGCCGGTCATGCTCATCAGCATTTTTGCGATCGCGTTCCCGGCTGCCCCCAGGCCAATCTGTCCGATGAGCGCTTTGTGTAAATCCATTTTGGTCTGTCGTGAAGCGACGATCAAAGCTGCCAGGCAGACCACGGCTGTGCCGTGTTGGTCATCGTGCAGCACAGGGATGTCGAGCGCCGCCTGCAGACGTTCCTCGATCTCGAAGCAGCGTGGGGCGGAAATATCCTCCAGTTGGATGGCTGCGAAGGTGGGGGCGATGGTCAGGACGGTTTCAATGATCTTGTCAGTGTCTTTGGTGTTGAGCAGGATCGGAACGCCCGACAGGCCGACCAGGGTTTCCATCAGCATGGCTTTGCCCTCCATGACCGGCATCCCGGCCAACGGACCGATGTCGCCCAGCCCGAGCACAGCCGTGCCGTCGGTCACGATGGCAACCATGTGGCTTGAACTGGTGTACAACCGTGCCAGGGCCGGGTCTTTGGCGATCTTCAGGCAGACCTCGGCCACGCCGGGCGTGTAGACGCGGCGCAGCGTAGCCAGCGAATCGATCGGGAAGCGGCTGCGTACGGCAATTTTGCCCTTCTGGTGCAGTTCCAGCACTTCATCACGGATTTGCAGTACGCTGGTGCCGGGATTGCCGCGCATCGCCTCGATCACTTTGTCCATGTGCTCGATATCTTCGGCATAAACGGTGATATCGCGCACCACACTTTCGGATGTGTTGGTGAACAGTTCGATGCTGCCGACGCTGCCACCAACCTGTGCGATTTCAGCCAGTAAACGTGCCAGCGTACCAATCTTCTGTGCGTTGCGCACGCGCACCGTGCGCATAATTTTGCGTTCCCAAGCCATTAGGTGCTCCTTTCTACAACCATAGAGAGCTGGTCAAACGAGGTGATCACTTCGCAGTCGGGGTCTGCAAAGATACCCTTCGGGTCAAACAGGATGGGATGCAGACCGGCATTGCGTGCCCCGATTACGTCGGCATAGTAGTTGTCGCCGATATAGATGGTTTCGGCAGCCGTCACTTTTACACGTTTAAGCGCATGAGCGAAAATGCCCGCATCCGGCTTCCAGGATTGGACCTCACCAGCAGCCAGAGAAAAATCAAAATATTGGCTCAGGTCCAGTTTTTCCAATTCTTCGACGTAAGGCAGGTCGCGGTTCGAGACTACGCCCAGAGCGAATCCCTGGTCCCGCAGGGAGGGCAAGACCTGGCGCAGCTCCTGCGGGACAAATGCTTCCGGGTGAAAGGAGGTGGTCATGTACTCGCAAAGCTGAGGTGAAAATTCTTCCGCCAGCTCCTTTTTCGCTCCCAATGCGATCAAACGCCGCAGGCTGTAATTGCACCAGAAGTCTCGGTTATCCCGATCGAAGCGACCTTGATCCGCGTAAAGCTCCGGGGAGGAGGCCCAGTAATAATGCTCCCAGCGTGCCGCGCGCAGGCGGTCTTCGCCTGAAATCGACAATCCCTGCTGTCTGGCGTAGTCTGCAAAAACCTCCCCGCCAGGGGGGAGGTGAAGCCGCAGTGTGCCATCCAGATCGAAAAAAACTGCTCGAATCCCATCCTTAAAAAGCATGTAAACTCCAATAAGATATATTAGCCGCCAATTTGGCTCATCACCCGGTTTAGCGGAATGATACCTTCCGCCAGGCCATGGCCCCAGGGTTTTTGCCACACGCCGTCCAGGATCAACTGGCGCAACTCGTCCAATGAGGCACCCGCGCGCAGCGGCGTGAGCAGGTCGACTTCTTTTTCGCGCAGCAGGCACAGCCGCAGGCGGCCGTCTGCGGTCAGGCGGGCGCGGGTACAAGAGGCGCAGAATGGATTCGTAACCGAGGAAATAAAGCCTACATCACCCTGGGCGCCCGGCAACCGAAAAAGACGTGCCTCGCCGTCCAGCTCACCTTGGTTGGCAACTTCCATTGGGCCGAGGGCATCTTCAATACGCGTCTTGATCTGCTCGGCAGTGATCATCTGGCCGAGCTGTACATCGGTCGCGCCAGCGAAGGGCATCATCTCAATGAAGCGCATCTGCCAGGGGTTGTCCTGTGTCAACTGGGCCAACTCAACCACGTCGGCTTCATTGTAACCCCGTACCACGACCGCATTGAGCTTGATGGGAGTCAATCCGGCTGCCTCGGCAGCCTGGATGCCGGCCCACACGTCTTCCATTTTGCCCCAGCGCGTTAGGCGCTTGAATTTTTCGGGATCGAGTGTATCAATGGAAATATTGACCCGCTGCAAGCCGGCTTCAGCCAGGGAAGCAGCCAAGCGTGACAGCAGTACGCCGTTAGTGGTCATGGAGACGGAGCGAATGCCTTCCGTTTGGGTGATGCCGCGGATGATGTCCACAATATTGGCGCGGACGGTCGGCTCACCGCCGGTCAGCCGAATCTTGTCAAAGCCCAGGCTGGCGAACATACGCGTGAGCAGTAATATTTCATCATCCTGCATCAACTCGGCATTCGGCCGAAAGGTCATTTCCTCTGGCATGCAGTAGATGCAACGCAAATTGCAATGGTCGGTCAGGCTGATGCGCAGGTAGTGGATATTGCGTCCGAAACGGTCAATGGCCATTTTATTACTCCTAACAATAAAGACGTATACATTATAACAACTTTTACTTTTGATTGCCGAAGAAAGCCGACAAAGTATGGCAGCCAGGAATTGTTTGACCGAATCCGATTCGTTACGGTATAATAGCGTGCTAGTCTCGCCAAATGCGAGAATGTCATCATTCTAAAGATTGTGAGGAAGTCGAATGCCCAAACGTACGTATCAACCCAAGGTTCGCCGCCGTTTGCGTGTGCATGGTTTCCGTAACCGCATGGCGACAGCTGGTGGGCGTCAGGTTCTCAAGCGCCGTCGTCTTAAAGGTCGCAGCAAACTGACGGTTAGCGCCAACGAACACGTCAAGCGGTTCCGGTGGTAAACCTTCGGGCTGGCACCGAGCGTGGAGCGGAAGACTGCTCTACCAGAGCATAGGCCGGTTGTCTGATTGAGGCACGGGTGCAGCGCCAGTTCCGCCTGACCCGGTCAACTGATTTCAAGCGGGTGCGGCGTTTCGGTAAATCATATGCCCACCCGCTTATTGTGCTGATAGTGTCGGAAGGTGAAGATTCACGGACCCGAATAGGCGTGGCTGCTGGAAGATCTGTGGGGGGGGCAGTCCGCCGTAATCGGGCCAAACGCCTATTGCGCGAAGCAGTGAGACCCTTGATTCCAAATATCATTACCGGAAAAGATTTGTTGCTGGTTGCCCGTTTTCCCTTGCCCGATGCCAAGATGCAGGCTGTCCGCACCACCTTGGAATCGCTTTTACAGCGTGCCGAACTGCTGAATCAAAATCATGAGGCCTGAGTTTTACCTGCCCCACGAATACCCGAACGAGCCGCATCTGCGCGATCTTCCGCGCAAGATACAGAATTGGCCTCGTTTGGCTTTGCTGGCTTTAATTCGTCTGTACCAAAACACTATTTCTCGCGGCCTGCCCGAAGGGACCTGTCGTTTTTACCCTTCCTGCTCGCATTATGGCTATCAGGCGATCTACAAATACGGCGTACTCAAAGGGTCACTAATGGCCACTTGGAGGGTGTTGCGTTGCAACCCATTCAATTCGGGTGGTTATGACCCTGTTCCCTAGGAGAAAACTAAAACCCCTATGAAGGTTAGACGATTTTCGTTAATTGTTTTGGTCGTCCTGGCAGCCTTGTTGTTGAGTTCCTGTTCCGGCGCAGCAATGCGCGGCTCGAGCTGGTCAGGGCTGGCTGCGGACGATTCCATGGCTTATCTGGCCGATGGCAACCTTGTGTATGGCGTGAGTCTGAGCGATGGCAAGGAAGCCTGGCGCTATCCGGACAAAGCCGATAGCAAGAAACAATTCTTCTCGACCCCGGTGCTTACCCCAGATGGGCAGTTACTGGTCGGCAGCGCCGGTAGCGACAACGGACTCTTTAGCCTGGATCCCAAGACCGGCAAAGAAAATGGAAATAACTGGCCTTTCGTCGGTGCAAAAGACCGCTGGATTGCCAGTCCGCTGGTTGTCAAAGATACGATCTACGCTCCCAATGGTGACGGCTCATTGTATGCCCTTGACCTAAAGGGGAATCTCCTGTGGTCCAAGGATTTGGGCAGCGCCCTGTGGGGTCAACCGGTCAGTGATGGCAAGCTGGTTTATGTGGCTGCACTCAACCATATCGTGTATGCTCTTGACCCGCAAAAAGAGGACATTGTCTGGCAGATCAAACTCGGTGGCGCAATCCCCGGCTCACCCACTATTGGCCCGGACGGTACGCTCTACGTCGGCACCTTTGGTTCGAAACTTGAAGCGGTTTCGTCCAAAGGCCAGGTTCTCTGGAGTGCCGATACGCAGGGTTGGATCTGGGGCGGCCCGGTCCTGGATGGCGACTCGCTCTACTTCGGTGACCTGGACGGTTATTTTAATAACGTCAATGCCACAACCGGCAAACAGGACTGGGCCCCGGTCCAACCGGATGGGCCCATCGTCGGCAGCCCGCTGGCGCTGCCCGATTATTTTGTGGTCGGGACAGAGTCCGGTACGGTGTTTGCGATTGATCGCCAGGGCAAGACCGTCTGGGATCAACCCGTGACGGGAAAAATCTACAGCGCCCCGGTCTCCGCTGGAGATTTGATTTTGATCGCTCCGATGGAAGCCGATTTTGTGCTGGCTGCGCTTGACAAAAACGGCACCCAGGTCTGGAAATTTACCCCCCAGAAGTAAGGAATTTTAACTATGTGGGATACCTATATTGTCATTCCCCTGACCAACCTGTTGTTGTGGATTTATGAAATCATCGGCCACAACTTCGGGATGGCCATCATCTTGTTCACCATCCTGATCCGCCTGGTAACCTGGCCGCTCAATGCCCAGCAGATGAAGGGCGCGCAGGGCATGCAAGAACTCCAGAACGACAAGGAGTGGCAGGCAATCCAGAAGAAATATGCCAAGGATAAGGAAAAGTTGGCGCAGGAACAGATGCGCATTTATAAGGAAAGAGGCATAAGTCCCTTTGCTTCCTGTCTGCCGACCCTGATCCAGTTCCCGATCATCATCGGTCTGTATCAAGCCATCATTCGGGCCCTGGCTGCCACGCCGCTCAGCCTGTTGAATCTTTCCCGCAGCATCTATCCGTTCCTAAACGTCGCCAATATTTTCCCGCTCAACAGCCGATTTCTTTGGATGGATCTCGGTCGCCCTGAATCGATACCTGTCTTTGGTTTCGCCCTGCCGACCCTGGCAATCATCGTCGCGCTGACCACTTACATCCAGTCCAAGCTGACCATGCCGGCCACTTCGACTGGCGGCGACCAATCGGCCATGATGGGTAACATGATGAGCATTTACATGCCACTGCTACTCGGATATTTCGCATTGACTTTTGCTTCGGGCCTGTCGGTTTACTTTATCACCAGCAACTTGCTTGGTATCGTACAGTACGGGACGATGGGCAAAGCCAATTGGCGTAATCTGCTTCCCGGCGGCAATAAAGTCGCTAAATCCACCAAAACCAAATAAGAGGGGATCTTATGGACAAACGTACAACGCTAGAAGTGATTGCCCCAACTGTCGAAGAAGCCATCGCGCAGGGCTTGGAACAGTTGGGCCTGCCTGCCCAAGCTGTCTCGGTTGAAGTGCTGGATACGGGCAGCAAGGGTCTGTTCGGCCTTGGCGGGCGTCAGGTACGTGTGCGCCTGACGGTTGTTCCTCCCGGTGGGATGCCTGTCCCGGTTGAGAAACCGGCTCCCCAGGCGCCTGGTAAGTCAAAGCCGAAGGTCAAGCCTGATCCAGCGCCCAAAGCCGGATCCAGGCCTAAAGCTAAAGCCGCACCCAAAACCAAGCCAAAATCCGATCCGAAACCCGATCCGAAACCCGCACAAAAGGCTGAGACCGCTCCCGGTGTTGGGACGGAACGTATCCTCGACCTGACGGAGGATATTGTCTCCAAACTGCTCTTCCATCTGGGATTGCAGGCGCAGGTCTCGGCGCATAATGGCGGCGATGAGCGTGATGGCCGCCAACCCGTCTACGTGGATATTAGGGGCGATGATCTGTCGGTGTTAATTGGTCGTCGCGCGGAAACCCTGAACGCTTTCCAATACCTGGTTGGCCTGATGCTAAGCAAAGAAATGGAACAGTGGGTGCATGTGGTCGTGGACGTGGAAGGTTACCGCGAACGGCGCGAGCGCCAATTGCAACAAATGGCTCGCCGCATGGCTGAACAGGTGCTCAAAACCGGGCGCCGCCAGGTGCTCGAGCCAATGCCGGCCAGTGAGCGCCGTATCGTTCACCTGGAGTTACGGGAATTCCCCGACCTGGTTAGCGAAAGTATTGGCGAGGATCCCAATCGTAAGGTAACGATCAAGCTCAAAGAAGAGTAATCCCCGCAAGGGGGCGCACAAGCCTGCGCCCCCTTTTAGTTTTTACCCAATTCATCTCAGGTATAATTCTGGTATGGTTAACCTGGTTCCTCTTGAGCCGGTGGATTATCTCGTAATTGGCCACCTGGCTCATGACTTGACGCCGGATGGTCCGCGCTTGGGTGGCACAGCTGCTTATTCAGCCCTGACGGCTCGCGCTTTGGGTTTGCGTGTGGGCATCGTCACAGCTTGCGGCTCGAAAACAAACCTCGACGCCTTGGACGGAATCCCGGCTGTCTCAGTGACGACCGAACATAGCACCACTTTTGAGAATATCCAATCCAATCACCAGCGCGTGCAGGTGCTGCACAACCTTGCAGAGCCGATCCCCTTTGAAATCGTGCCCGAACTTTGGCAGCGCGCACCGATCATCCACCTTGGACCGATTGCGCAGGAGCTCCAGCCCTATTTGCCGCCAGGATTTAGCCCGTCATTATTGGGTCTGACGCCTCAGGGCTGGCTGCGTTCGTGGGATGAGGACGGCCACGTTTCAACCAGGAATTGGCCGGAGGCCGAGTCCGCCCTGGCTAAAGCCGGAGCCGCCGTGATCAGCCTGGATGATGTGGCTGGGGACGAAGAACAGATCGAAATGATGGCGCATGCTGCGCCTATCCTGGTCGTGACCGAAGGTCCGGCTGGCGCAAGGCTGTACTGGCATGGCGACCAGCGTCGTTTCTGTGCCCCTGAAATGGATGAGGTCGACCCGACCGGCGCCGGTGATATATTTGCCACAGCCTTTTTTATTCGCCTGTATACCACGCGCGATCCCTGGGAAGCGGCCCGTTTTGCCACACAGGTGGCGGCACGTTCGGTGCTCCGGTCCGGGCTGGACGGGGTGCCCAGACCAGAAGAAATTCGAGCCTGTATGGTGGAGGTTTTATAGAATATGGGACGCATTTATACGCTCGTCAATCAGAAAGGTGGCGTCGGAAAAACCACCACCGCGATCAATCTGGGTGCCTATCTGGCAGTTTATGGGCAGCGGGTCTTGATCGTTGACGTTGACCCGCAGGCGAATGCCACCTCCTGCCTGGGTGTGGACAAGCATAGTGTCAGAGGTGGTACGTACGAGGTTCTGCTAGGAATGGAAGATCCATTTTCGTTGGTGCTTTACAACGAACGCCTCAAGTTGTCCTTGCTGCCCTCCTCGCCGGCGCTGGCCGGTGCCGAGGTTGAGTTGGTGGAGGAAGAAAGTCGCGAAACGCGGCTGCGTAAGGCCCTCGCGCCGCTGGCAGATCACTATGACTATTTGTTGATCGATTGCCCTCCCTCGCTTGGCCTGTTAACGGTCAACGGCCTGATGGCCGCCCGAGATGGTGTGATCATCCCGGTACAGTGCGAATATCTGGCCCTGGAAGGCTTGGGACAGTTATCCCAGACCCTGCAGCGCATTCGCTCGGGTCTTTTCCCGGAACTCAAAGTGCGTGGGGTGGTGCTTACGATGTTTGACGGCCGCACCAACCTTTCGACGGATGTGGTCAACGAGGTCAGCCGCCACTTTCCTGACCAGGTCTTCAAATCTGTGGTCCCGCGCAGCATCCGCTTGGCCGAAGCGCCGTCCTATGGTTTGCCCATTTCGGCTTATGCGCCTGGCACGGCGGGTGCCGAAGCGTATGACAGGCTGGCCCAGGAAGTGCTCACGGGTGACGGAATCAAGGTTCCGATCCTGCCTTGATTTGCGGGAGTTGCACATGCGTGCTCTCTTGAGGTTCCCCAGGTAGTCAGAAGGAGTGAGTGATGCCCCAACGTACAGGACTTGGTAGAGGCTTAGATGCATTGATCCCGGGCGGAGAAACCTCCCCAATCGGTGGAAGCGGCGTTTTAAAAGTCGCGATAGATTTGATTGAGCGCAATCCGCGCCAACCACGCATCCATTTCGACTCGGATGAGCTCGACGAACTCTCTGCTTCAATTCGTGAACATGGCATTATTCAACCTTTGATTGTCTCACCAGGGCAGGCTGGAAAATATGTGCTGATCGCCGGCGAACGCCGCCTGGAAGCGGCGCGCAAGGCTGGTCTGGCCAATGTACCCGTTGTTGTGCGAGAAGCCAGCGACCAGCAATTTCTTGAATTGGCCCTGATTGAGAACGTGCAGCGGGCGGACTTGAATGCAATCGAAGAAGCTGAAGCTTACCTCCATCTGACGGAAGAGTTCGGCCTGTCGCATGAGCAGGTCGCCTCACGGGTGGGCAAGAATTGCGTTACCGTGACCAATACGTTGCGACTGCTCAATCTCTCAGATAAGGTCAAGCAATCGCTGGTGGACGGCCAGGTCAGCGAAGGTCACGCCCGGGCGCTGCTCGGCCTTTCAACGCTGGAAGCCCAGGACGCTGCTTTGCAAACCGTCCTGAATCTGGGGCTCAATGTCCGGCAAACCGAACTACTTGTACGCAAACTGGGAGGACAAAAGACGGCCTCCAAACCGAAAGCCGCGCCCTCGCCTGAAGCGGTCGAACTTGAACGGCGGCTGCGTTCCAGTCTGGGGACGAAAGTCTCCTTGCGGCACGGACGTAAAGGCGGTACACTGACCATACATTATTATTCGGACGAGGAATTGGACGCCCTGCTTGGGCGTTTGTTGGATGAGTAGTGGGAGATGGGATGGTGTGGTTTCCTGTGCCTTTTTGTTCCTGATGGCCAATCATGCAAATTCTTTATAATGCTCGGATCCATACGCTCGAGGCTGCCCAACCGATCGCTTCGGTGATCGTGATCGATGGAGAACGCATCCTGGCGCTGGGACAGGACGATTTGCTGGATCAGTTCGGTGTGAAGGCTGAAAAGCACGATCTCGCTGGGCGGACTGTTCTACCGGGCTTGACCGATGCCCACATTCACTTGCAGCACTTTGCCCTCGGTTTGCGAAAAATAGATTGTGAAACGGATGCCCTGGCAGAATGCCTCAGGTGTGTCGGCGAACGGGTTGTCAGCGTGGCCCCCGGCGAATGGGTTTTGGGACACGGCTGGAACCAGAATGCCTGGAAAGATGCCCCACCGGCGAGCGCACAGCGTGTAGCCGGATTCGGCAATGTTTCCGATTTGGATGCGCTTGCCCCTGATCACCCGGTCTACCTGACGGCCAAGTCCTTGCACGCAGCCTGGGCAAACACTGCTGCGCTCAGGTTGGCGGGCATCACGGCTGATACTCCTGATCCCGAGAATGGAAAAATCCAGCGCGATTCGCAGGGCAACCCGACCGGTATCCTGCTCGAATTTGCCATGGATTTGCTCGACCAGGTCATTCCCCAGCCGGGAGCGGATCAGGTCGCCCAGGTCATTCAAGAAGCCCAACCGGTTTTGTGGCGTATGGGCCTGACCGGTGTCCACGATTTTGACCGCCGCACCTGCTTCATGGCGCTACAACAACTGCGGGCTGATGGCAAACTGCATTTGCGGGTGACTAAAAGCATCCCGGTAGAAGACCTGGAGCATGCCGTCGAACTTGGTTTGCGCAGCGGATTTGGGGATGATTGGTTGCGCATTGGCTCGGTCAAGGTTTTTATGGATGGTGCCTTGGGTCCTCAAACCGCAGCCATGATCCAGCCCTACTTGAATGATTCTGAAAATTTCGGTATGCTTAATCTTGATGGCGAAGAACTTTTCGAAATCAGTCGCCGGGCAGCCGAATCTGGTTTGAGCATGGCTGTCCACGCGATCGGCGACCGTGCCAACCACGCTGTTCTGGAAGCTTATCAACAGCTGCGTCATTATGAGCGAGAAAATAAATTGCCGGCTTTGCGCCATCGCATCGAACACGTCCAGTTAATTCATCCGGATGATGCCGGACGTCTGGGTGAATTGGATATAATCGCCTCGATGCAGCCGATCCACGCCACCTCCGACATGCTGATGGCCGACCAGTTCTGGGGCGGGCGCGCAGCCCTATCCTACGCCTGGCAAACTCAACTGGAGCATGGCGCGCGGCTGGCTTTTGGCTCAGATGCGCCGGTCGAATCCCCTAATCCGTTCTGGGGACTGCATGCCGCGATTACACGCCAGCGTGCAGATGGGACTCCCGGTCCGGACGGTTGGTATCCGTCGCAACGCCTGGACATGCGGGCCGCCGTCGAAGGCTTCACCCTGGGCCCGGCTTTTACGACCGGAATGGAAAATCGCCTGGGTAAACTTGTTCCGGGGTATCTGGCTGACCTGATCGTGTTGGAAACCGATCCCTTTGGGTGTGCTCCGCATGCATTGTTGGAAATGGAATCCTCGGCAACCATGATCGCAGGTCAATGGGTAACGAAGTTGTAAAGGTGAGGTATGGCTCAACCATCGCAATTAACTCCTGAAATGTTGGTCCCGAGACTTGGAGATTACCTGGTCCAAAACGGACAGATCAAGGAAGCAGAACTCCAAAGAGCCCTGGCTTATCAGCAGGAGCAGATTGCCCTTGGTCATACCTGTCTATTGGGGCAGGCGCTGGTTGAATTAAAATTGTTGGAACCGGATAGTCTGGATCAGGCTATCACCGAACAGATTTTACAGTTGCGTGGTGCTCTGCAGGCTGCAAACCGGAGCCTGGAGCGCCGGGTTCAAGAACGTACAGCAGAATTGCAGGAAGCGTTACAGCGGCTGAATGAACTCAATCAGTTGAAAGCCAATTTTGTCTCGAATATATCTCACGAACTGCGCACCCCGCTGACGCATATAAAGGGATATATCGATATGCTGGTCACGGAGTCGCTCGGTCCGCTGACTGACGAGCAGCGCCATGCCATGACTGTCAGCCAGCGCTCGGCAAGCCGGCTAGAAGATCTGATTGACGATTTGATCATGTTCTCGCTGGCTTCGCGCGGTGAACTCAGCCTGAAGCAGGAACCAACGGATATCTGCCGCTTGGCAACCCTCAGTATCAAGGCTTCAATGCGGAAAGCGGAAGATCGCGGGGTTACTGTCCACGAAGTTGTAGACGAAGAAATTCCACTTGTTCAGGCCGATCCCCAAAAAATCTCATGGGTATTCGGACAGCTGTTGGATAATGCCATCAAATTTACACCTTCGGGCGGACGCGTGGTCATGAATATCAAGCGTGAAGATGAAAACCTGGTCACGATATCCATCACGGATACGGGGATCGGCATTCCGTCGAACCGGATAGAAGAGGCATTTGAGCCCTTCCATCAACTGGATAGTTCGTCAACTCGTCGCTATGGGGGAACCGGGTTGGGATTGTCATTGGTTCGCCAGATCGTCGAGGCGCACGGCTCGATGCTCGAGCTTCAATCCACCGAGGGGCGGGGTTCGACATTTAAATTTCCTTTGCTTGTTTCACCTTTGTCCAAGGGCGAGAAGGCCGGGTCAGAGCCGTAGACTATGGTCGAACAATCCCTGGCTTATCTGGTTGAACTAACGCAAACTGCCATCCAGGCGCAGGATTGGAAGGTGGGGTTGGATGCTTTCTTTCCGCTTTTGCGCCGGGATTTTGTCTTTGACAACCTTGCGATCTATACCTGCAATCTACCGGACCAAAACCCTGAAGTGGTCTATGCCCGGGCTGTCGGCCGTGGGAAATCAGCCGAAGCGGACGCGGCTTGGGGCGAAGGCATCGCTGGACAGGTAATCGCGAAGAAGCAAATCGTCCTGCAGGAATCAGAAGATGAAATACCGATTGAAAACCGCTTGTCCCGTCCACATTTATTGGGAATACCGCTTCACGCCCCCGGTCTTATGGGCGCAGTCGTCTTTGTCCGGTTCGGTGGGCCGACTTATGTGGAAGCACAGGTTTATTTAGCGTCAATCGCTGCTGCCTTGATCTCGAATTTGTTGGAGAAGCGTATCCGGCAGGAACAGATGAAACAGCTCGAAGATGTCCGCAGTCAAATGCAGTTGCAGGAAGATTTTGTCGCCACGATCTCGCATGAACTGCGTACCCCGTTGGGATTCATCAAGGGCTATTCCACGACCCTGTTGCGTCAGGACACAACCTGGGACTTGGATACGCAGCGCGAATTCCTGAATATTATCGATGAAGAGACAGATCGATTAACTGAACTGATCGAAAATATTCTCGAGTCAGCGCGCTTGCAAAGTTCGAATTTAATATTAAATTTCCAGCCGTTGCGCCTGGATGCCTTGATCAGGGATATCGTTATGCGGGTCCAAACCCGCCAAAAAGAGCTGCAGGTGAGGACGGATTTTAAGATATCTTCACCAATCCAGGGTGACAGTGTCCGTCTGTCGCAGGTCTTTGAAAATTTGATTAACAATGCCGTTAAATATGCGCCCGGTTCGCCGATCGATATTGTGGTCGAACAACGTGATGACAAAGCCCATATCTCATGCACCGACTACGGACCGGGGATTTCTTCGGAACATCTACCATTCATTTTTGAACGTTTTTATCGCGTTCCAGACCAACCCGGTCGCACTGGCACGGGCCTGGGTTTATATATTTGCAAACAAATTGTTAAAGCCCATCATGGTAAGATATGGGCAGAGTCGAAACTGGGTAAAGGCACTGTATTCTATATCGAGCTTCCGGTTGGTTGAGAAAGCTCTTTGACAAGGAGAAATGCGATGAGCAAACGAGTACTGATCGTTGATGATGAGCCCCGTTACTTGCGACTTCTTGAAGCCAATTTGCGCACAGACAATTATGATGTTGTCACCGCACAAGACGGTTTACAGGCTATTGATGTTTTTTCATCCCAGCCGATTGACCTGGTTTTGTTGGACATCATGATGCCCAAGCTGAACGGTTTCGAGACCTGCCAGCGCATCCGTGAGTTTTCCAATGTTCCGATCATCATGCTCACAGCCAAAGGCGAGGAACAGGATCGCGTTCGCGGCCTGGATTTGGGAGCGGACGATTACCTGGTGAAGCCTTTTTCAGCCACCGAATTGCTGGCGCGCGTCCGCGCTGTATTGCGCCGGGCACAGGTTGTGACCGATAGCGGACAAGCCCGTTACTTTACGCATGACAATATGCGAATTGATTTTGCGCGGGCTGAGGTTTGGCGGGGTGATCAGGCAGTCTCGCTCTCTGCGACGGAATACCGCTTGTTACTGCAATTTGCTCATAATGTGGGTAAGATCTTGACTGCCGAAGATTTGTTGACCAGTGTTTGGGGACCTGAATATCGTGAGGATAAAGAAATCCTGTGGGTCAGCATTGCTCGCCTGCGGCAGAAATTAGAAGACGAAGCGCATACCCCGAAGCATATCGTCACGCGTTCGGGTTTGGGTTATCTGATGCCACCGGTGGAAGAAGAATAAGCTGTGGCAGATAAAACCATCCTGGTTATCGACTCGGATGCGGCTAGTTGTTTATTCATTGCTCAAACGCTGGAGAAGCAAAATTTTAATGTTACTCAAGCCAAGTCTGGCCGTGAAGGCTTAATTATTGCCTGGCGTGACCGGCCCAACTTGATCATTGTCGATCCCGCAATTACTGATCTCACGGGGCTGGAATTGATCCAAAAATTGCGCCAGGATACCCGAACGAACGCGATCCCGGTTATTGGTATGAGTAGCAATCCCAACCCGGATTTTATAGCGGCTTGCCTGGAGGGCGGATTTAACGCGTGTCTGGCCAAATCAGGGCAGGCGCTCTCACAATTGTTAGACACCATTTTGCGTCTGACGGGTCGGTTGCCGAAAATCCCCAGAGAGGGTGGCGTTTTAATGGCGTTCTTGAGCGCCAAAGGGGGAATGGGCACAACCTCATTATGTGCCAACATTGCCATGTGTATTGCCCTGGACAGGCCTGAAGCCAGGTTAGTGGTGGTCGACCTGGTTTTGCCTATTGGTTCCATCGCCCAGGTTGTGGGTTATGAGGGCGATCTTAATCTGGTAAATGTGGCTGACATGCCCGTTGAAGAAACCACGGTCGATTTCTTTCGGAATAGCCTGCCCGCTCTAGATTCGTGGGGATTTAGGCTCCTGGCTGGTTCGCCAGATCCAGAAGCGGCACTTCAGCTACAGGTTGATCGAATTGAGGGCATTATTGAGCTGCTTAAGGCCGCATTTGACTACGTGATCATCGACTTTGGCCGCTCGCTCTCCCGTATTAGTCTTCCCCTTATCCAGCAGGCGGACTTGCTGGCTCTGATTCTGGGTACAGATCTGAGCTCGGTTGAACTGACAAAAACCCTTTGGGACTATTTGCATTCAATGGGCATAGGATCTACCAGTATTTATCCCATCTTGAATCGTGCCGTTGGATTGGAAGGGATGACCAAATCTGATGCTGAACGAATGATTGGACTCCAGATCCGCAACCTGATCCCTTATTTGGGAGGCAATTTCGCTTTGGCGAATAACCAGCACCAGCCGATTGCCCAAAAGTTCCCAAACGATACTGCCGCAATGGTGATGAAGGAAGCAGCGGACGAGATGGCTCAACTTGCAGAACGCCTGCGTGTAGTTTGAGAGAGGCGACTTATGACGATCGAGTTTGATGACAAGGGGAAGATCTTCACCGATATTGTCTCCAAAGTTCCTGTACAAGTCGTTGTGCAGACCACGCTGCAATTGCTGCGTGGGAGAATGCATGTCCGTCGTGGCGAGCGTATCAAAGATGAACTGGATCGAGACGAATTGTTTCTAGCCATGACTGATGTAGAGGTCGTGGGTTCGGAAGGCCAGGTGCTTTTCCAATCGCCTTTTATTGCTGTACGGCGTAATCAAATCGTCTGGGTGATGCCTGAGAACGAAGACCAAGAGTTGTCAACATGAATCAGCCCAACCAAAGTGTTCTTACTGGCACGGATTTACTTAAATTAAAGCATTACCTGATTACAACTATTTCGGGGGAATTGAACACTGAAGGTCTTCAAATCGAACAGCAGGATGAGTTTCTTCGAAAACATTTAAATATCGTTTACGAACGTGCGCATTTACAACTTCCTGAAAGCATCCGAGAGCAGCTATTCCACGAACTCAAAGATGAACTGTTCGGCTACGGACCGATCCAGTCTTTGCTGGATGACCCGGAAGTTAGTGAGGTGATGGTCAACGGCGCGAAAAAAATTTATATTGAGCGTGAGGGA
This sequence comes from uncultured Chloroflexia bacterium, assembly GCA_963790075.1. Classification (GTDB taxonomy): domain Bacteria; phylum Chloroflexota; class Anaerolineae; order Anaerolineales; family Villigracilaceae; genus CAYOUV01. The sequence goes on along the minus strand of CAWBNG010000001.1, from coordinate 46,837 downwards.
AAATTGGTCAAGACGCCTGTAACTTTCGAGGATGACGATCACGTCCGGCGGATTATAGATCGGATCATTCTCCCTTTGGGTCGGCGCATCGACCCGGACAGTCCTTCCGTCGATGCGCGTTTGCCCGATGGCTCGCGTGTCAATGCAATCATTCCACCAGTCGCGATCGATGGACCTTCGATAACCATCCGCAAATTTCGCAAAGATAAACTGACGATCGAGCAGTTGATTGAATACAAAACGATTACCGAGGGAATGGCTAATTTTCTGCGCGCCTGTGTTTTGGCCCGACTCAATATTATCATTTCAGGCGGAACAGGTTCTGGCAAAACAACCTTGCTCAATATTCTCTCATCCAATATTCCGGAAGATGAACGCGTTGTCACGATCGAGGACGCCGCTGAATTGCAGCTGGAACAGGAGCACGTAGTGCGCTTGGAGACCCAACCTGCTGACGTGGATGGGCATGGCGGCATGACTGTCCGAGATTTGGTCCGTAATGCACTGCGTATGCGACCAGACCGGATTGTGGTCGGTGAGTGTCGTGGGGGTGAAGCGCTAGATATGCTTCAGGCTATGAATACTGGACATGACGGCTCTCTGACCACGGTTCATGCCAATTCCCCGCGGGATTCCATTTCGCGCCTTGAGACCTTGATTCTGATGGCGGGCATGGAATTGCCGCTTAAAGTGATCCGACAGCAGATCTCCTCAGCCGTGGATTTGATCGTTCAGCAGACGCGTCTAAAGGATGGTACTCGCAAAGTGATTGCCATCACTGAAGTGGCGGGCATGGAAGGGGATTTGGTTGTGCTGACCGATATCTTTAAGTTTGAACAGACTGGCACATCAGCGGATGGAAAAGCGGTTGGTGAACTCAAGCCGACCGGTATCCGCCCGTTGTTCTCACCGCGCTTGGAAGCAGCCGGCTTCAAGCTGGGGCCGGAGATTTTTGGCGCTACCATTGCTGACATATTAACCTCAGGCCGCCGTAAACCCTAAACATATTCTCTGCTATAATCATTTCAACCCCGGAACGAAGTGATTCCAGAAAACGCTCGAGGCGAACATGGATTCTCAGGCCCAGATCACACTCCACACGAAAAAACTCGGCGTCCTCATAAAGGACGCACGTCTGACTGCGCGTAAAAGCATTGAGGAATGCGCCAATGCCATTGGTGTTTCGCGCGGTGTGTTCCGCAGATACGAGACTGGTCGTAAAGCTCCCTCCCTTCCTGAATTGGAAATTCTGGCCATCTTTCTGGAGTTACCTGTCGATCATTTCTGGGGAAAAGAAGCTCTTTCGGATGACGAATCACCCACCAAACCCTTCGATCTGGTTCGATTGGTCGCACTGCGTCAGCGCATTATCGGCGCGCAGTTGCGCCAGGAACGGTTGAACGCTGACATCACTATGAAGGCCATGGCAGAGATGGCTGGTATTCCGCAAAGCCGCCTTAAGGCTTACGAGATGGGCGAACGTCCTGTTCCTGTTCCAGAACTGGAAATTCTGTTATCCGAATTAGGGGGCAGCATTGAGAACTTCTTCGACCAAAGCGGCCCGGTTGGACAGTGGATGGCCAATCAGCGGGCACTGCGGGAATTTTCGAATTTGCCGCCCGAATTGCAGGAATTCGTTTGCCAGCCCATCAATCGTCCATACTTGGAATTGGCACGTAATCTAAGCGAAATGTCGGCGGAGAAGCTGCGTTCGGTGGCTGAAGGTTTATTGAATATCACTTATTAGGATGGAAGTATGACTGAATCAGATCCACAAGTACTTGCTAAAAACGGTAAGAGCGCATTTGAAGAAGGGGATTATTCTGCTGCCGCCGCAGCCTTTAAACAAGCGGCCGAACTTTACGGAGTGGGTGGTGATCCCCTGAATGCGGCCGAGATGAAAAATAATTTAAGTGTGGCCTTGCTCCAAATGGATCAGGCACAGGAAGCACTGGAGGCGGTTTTCGGCACCGAACAGGTTTTTGCTGGCGCGAAGGATGTCCGCCGCCAGGCTATGGCCGTTGGCAACGAGGCTTCGGCCTTGGAGAAGCTTGGAAAGCTGGAGCAAGCACTGGAGGCCTATGAACGCTCTGCCAACCTGTTTGCGGATGCGGATGACGGTGAAATGCGTTCACTGGTGCTGAAGTCGGCTGCCGGAATCAAACTCAAGCGCGGAAAAATCAGCGATTCCGCCATGTCCATGTTGGAATCCATGGGAGCCACCAAAAAGCCCAGCCTGCTGAAACGTTTGCTTGGATTCTTTATTCGATAGTTGTAATGATAAATGTAAATTTCCTGGTTCGTTCTGCGGTCACAAGAGATCAGCAACAAATCGCCAATTTGATGTTCTTTGAAACGCACGTTCATCGGCATCTGGATTGGCGGACTCCGCTTGAGTGGCTGGGATCACCTTTTTATTGGGTTGTTGAGAACGATGGCCAAATTATAGCTGCCCTGGCTTGCCCTCAAGACCCTCCTGGGATTGCCTGGGTGCGCCTGTTTGCGCATGCCGGGCATTTTTCTTTAACGGAAACCTGGGATGCGCTCTGGCAGACTGCCTCGCAGGATCTGAGTCGAGCTGGCGGTGCAACGGTGGCTGTGATTGCCCTGCATGACTGGCTGCGCGATCTAGTCCAAACCTCAGGCTTTGATAGCACGCAGGAAATTGTCATGCTCGAGTGGAGTGGGCTGACTCTTCCCCAAATCATGATGCCAATGGGTATTTTTATTCGCTCGATGACTGTCCAGGATTTACCGGTTGTAGCGGAGGTCGATGAGATCGCATTTGGCCCGATCTGGCAAAACTCATTGCCTGCGCTAAATAAGGCTTTTTCACAGGCAGGATTTGCAACTCTGGCCGAAATGGATGGGCGTATCATCGGATATCAGATCAGCACCCAGAATCCCTTTGGGGCGCACCTGGCCCGGCTGGCCGTCCGGCCTGAGATGCAGGGCAAAGGCATCGGGGCTGCGCTTGTGGCGGATCTGACCGCCGAATTGCTGCGTCGCGGCCTGACGCGATTAACCGTCAACACACAGGATGACAATAAAACTTCTCTGGCATTGTACGATCGGATGGGATTTCGGCGTACAGGAGAACACTACCCTGTTTTCACCTTAGAAGTACCAGCAGAGTGAGGAGAATGCTATGGCCATAGTGGACGCTGTCATCGTCAATGCGCTGGTGCGACAAGCCCTGATTGCTGCTGAAGAGGTGATGGGAGCCAATGGGTTGCATGTCGTATTGCGCACGAGCGGATTGGAGCGTTATATTGACAATCTGCCGCCCGATAATATGGACCCGGCTATTCAAACCTCCGAATATGCCAACTTGAATCAGGCGATCGAAGATTTTTATGGGCGCGGCGGGCGCGGTATGTTACGGCGCATAGGCCAGGCATCCTTTCAATACGCCGTCCATGAGCAATCGGCTTTGCTGGGAATTGCCGGGGCGGCATTGAAACTATTACCGGAACAACAGCGCATCAAGTTCATCTTGAACAGCATGATCGGTGCACTCAAAAAGACCAATCCGCAGGTCAAGGCTTGGCTGGATGAGAGTGGTGAGCACATCGCTTATCTCGAAGAAACCTGCGCCATTTGTTACGGGCGACACAGCCATCAGCCGATCTGCCATCTATATGTTGGCTCGATTGGCGAAGCGGTGCGCTGGGCCACGGGAAAAGAGTACGAGATTATCGAGACACATTGCATTGCCAAGGACGATCCCTACTGTCGTTTTGAGGTGGGGCAGGTCAAAGAGTGAAATTCATACAATTCTATTTTCGTCGGAGTATAGAATGAAAACATTTGAAACATCCTGGAAATCGAAAGACGGCTTGGAGATCTTCGCGCAGGGTTGGGAGCCTGAAGGTAAGCCCAAAGCCGTGGTGTGCCTGGTGCATGGTCTGGGGGAGCACAGCGGACGTTACGCCCACGTTGGCGCAGCCTTTGCGGGAGCAGGTTTTGTCCTCACTGGTTTTGACTTGCGTGGTCACGGCAAATCTGGCGGGCCGCGCGGCCACAGCCCCATCTTTGAAAATTTCATGCAGGATATCGACCTGTTCCTGGCGCAAAGCCGCCAGCGCTATCCGGGGTTGCCGGTCTTCCTGTACGGCCACAGCCTGGGCGCCATCCTGGTTTTGAACTATGCCTTGCGGCGCAAACCCGATTTAGCGGGCGTCATCTCGACCGCTGCCAGTTTGCGCAACGCGCTCGAGGAACAAAAGGCGAAGGTTGCGATGGCCAAGTTGTTTGGTTCGGTTTTACCGACCATGGCCATTGCCAGTGGACTGGATCCCACGACCATCTCGCGGGATTCCAGGGTGGTACAGGCCTATGTAGATGATCCACTGGTCCACGACCGGCTCTCATTCGGTATGGGCAAACAACTGCTGGAGGCGATTGCTTATGCCTTTGCGCATGCTCCCGAATTTAGCGTGCCTTTGTTGATCATGCACGGAGCCGAAGACGCGCTGGGCTATCCATCCGGCAGCCAGGAATTTGCCGAATTGGTGCCCGGCGATAGCGTGCTCAAGTTGTGGGACGGGTTGTATCACGAGATCCATAACGAGCCCGAGAAGGACGAGGTCTTCAAATTTATGTTTAGCTGGCTTGACCGTCACCTGCCAGCTAAGTGAACCACCCTTGACACATCCTTCTTTTTGCAGATAATAAACCCTAATACAACAAAGGCATTGACGAAGGAAAGTAAGCTGGTGAAAACCGCCAGAGAGATGACGGGCAAAGGCTGCAACCCGCATCCGGCTGAAACCGGCTGAAGTTCCCTTCTGAGCCGCCCGAGTGAATGGAAATCCTAGTAGTTTGGGCCGTCCCTCCGACGTTATCCGGGGAGCCGATGTTGGTCGGCACAAAGTGGACCAATCCTCAGTGCAATCGATGGATGGTTAATTTGGGTGGTACCGCGGGAATTCCCTCCCGTCCCATTGTGGACGGGAGGTGTTTTTATTAACCGTAAAGGATACAAGGAAACACGGAGGTCCTATGCTCGAAAAACTTGATCAAATCCAAAAAGCAGCGCTCGAGGCTTTGAAGTCGGTCGATGGTGAAGATGATCTGCAGTCTTGGAAGGTGACGCATCTGGGCCGCAGTTCAGCGCTGATGGGAGTTTTTAGCGGACTGGGGAGGCTTTCCAAAGAAGAGCGCCCGGCAGTGGGGCAGCGCGCCAACCAGGTCAAATTAGCGCTCGAGTCGGCTCTGAATGAGCGCAGTGAAGCCATCAGTCAGGCCGCGCTGGCAAAGTCACTTGAAGAAGAACACCTGGATGTGACCCTGCCCGGACGCACCTTCCGTCATGGGCGCCTGCACCCAGCCACGCAGATCATGCGCCGTGTGCTGAGCATCCTGGCAGATATGGGCTTCCAGGTCTTTACCTCGCGTGAGGTCGAAAGCGATGAGTATAACTTCCAGTACCTGAACTTTCCGCCAGATCATCCGGCGCGCGAGATGCAGGACACATTTTTCGTGGAAGCCGGTGAGCGCGGCGATAATCCGATCTTGCTGCGGACCCATACTTCTCCGGGCCAGATCCACGCCATGCGCAAATTCTCAGCTGAGAATCCGAACAACCCGCCGCCGATCCGCATCGCGCTGCCCGGTATGTGCTTCCGTTATGAACAGTTGACCGCCCGTTCAGAGATCCAGTTCAACCAGGTCGAAGGCCTGGCAGTGGGCGAGAACATTACATTTAGCGATTTAAAAGGCACGCTCTCCGATTTTGCGCGCCGCATGTTCGGGTTAAATGCGCGCACGCGCTTCCGTGCCCAATACTTCCCCTTCACCGAGCCATCCGCCGAAATGGACGTGGAATGTTTCGTATGCGGCGGTCAGGGTTGTGCGGTCTGCAAGAGTTCGGGCTGGTTGGAAATCCTGGGCTGCGGCATGGTGCATCCGGTTGTGTTGCAGAACGGCGGCTACGACCCGCGTCGTTATACCGGATTCGCCTTCGGCATGGGTCCTGAGCGCCAAGCGCTGTTGCGTTATCAAATTGATGACATTCGTTATTTCTGGGGAAACGATATTCGTTTCCTGGAACAATTCTAGGAGGCCAGCATGAAGGTACCCGTTTCCTGGCTTAAAGATTTTGTTGAGATCAGCGATCTTTCCGTCGAAGAGATCGCCCGCCGCTTGACCCTGGCCGGTCTGGAGGTGGAAGAGATCCACTACGTTGGCTGGCCGATGCCTGAGGATGCAGCTCAGGACCAGCATTCCAGCGCCTTGCACGAGTTCAAAACCACCGGTCTGACGTGGGACCGCGAGAAGATCGTCGTGGCCGAGATCCGCGAGGTCAAACCACACCCCAACGCGGATCGTCTGGTGTTGTGCGATCTGTTCGATGGCCAAGAGTTGCATTCTGTGCTGACCGGTGCGCCCAATTTGTTCGAGTACAAGGGCAAAGGTCCGCTGCCCAAACCGATCAAGGTGGCTTACGCTAAAGAGGGCACGACCCTGTATGATGGGCACGCTGAGGGCCTGGTGCTGATGACCCTCAAGCGCACCCAGATCCGCGGTGTCGAATCAGAACTCGATGGTCTGCTCAGAGAAAGAGTTGGGCATTTCTGAAGAGCACGAGGGCATCATGATTCTGGATGACGATGCTCCAGTCGGCACACCGCTGGCTGATTATATGGGGGATGCTGTCTTGAGTATCGATATTCTTCCCAACATGGCGCGTAATGTCAATATTTTGGGCATCGCCCGTGAACTGGCAGCTTTGACGGGCAAATCCCTGAAAAAGCCTGAGATCATGCTTTCGACCGGAGGCGAATCGATTGAAGGCAAGGTCTCGATCCAGATCGAAGTCCCGGAGCTGAATCCGCGTTTCGTGCTGGGCTTGATCCGGGAGGTCAAGATCGCTCCCAGTCCTTATTGGGTGCAGCGTCGGCTCAAACTGGCTGGCATCCGCCCGATCAATAACATCGTGGATGCAACCAATTACGCCATGGTCGAGATCGGCGAGCCGCTGCATGCCTTCGATTACGATGTGCTGGTCAAACGCGCCAAAGGGAAGCCCATTACGATCAGCACCCGTAGGGCCAAGGCGGGTGAAAAACTGACAACACTGGATGACGTGGTTCGCCAGCTTCAACCGAGCAATGTCCTGGTGTGCGATTCGGCCGGAGCGCTGTCGATTGCCGGTGTGATGGGCGGTGCCGAATCCGAGGTCACGCAGGAGACCCGCAACGTCCTGCTGGAAGGCGCGGCCTGGAATTTTATCAACATCCGCCGTACGGCCAATGCCCATAACCTGCCGTCGGAAGCCTCGTACCGTTTCTCGCGTGGCGTCCATCCGGCGCTGGCGGAGCAGGGTGTGCGCCGCGGCCTGGAATGGATGCAAAAATGGTCGGGCGGCCAGGTCGCGCCTGGTCTGGTGGACAATTACCCGCTGCCGCCCAAGGACCCGCTGGTCGAGATTACGCCTCGGGATGCCAGGCGCCTGATCGGGATCGATCTGTCGGTCGAGGAGATCGTCGCCCGGCTCGAGCGCATCGAATTCGAGTGCCAGGTTGACGGCGATAAAGTCATCGTCCGCACGCCGCCCTTCCGCATGGACATCGGAGAAGGTGTGATTGGGCAGGCTGATATTCTCGAGGAAGTCGCGCGTCTCTACGGTTATGACAAAATTCCCGAAACGCACCTGGCTGATTCATTGCCGCCCCAGATTGGTAATCCTGAGTACGAATGGAATGAGCGCGTGCGTGACCTGCTGGTGTCTTTGGGCCTGCAGGAGGTTGTCAACTATCGCCTGACAGCGCCGGAGCGCGAGGCGGGTCTTGGCCTGACCGGAGATTACGTGCGGATCGCTAACCCGATCACGCCCGAAAAAAGTGTGCTGCGCCGCAGCTTGCTGGCCTCCGTTTTGGACGTGGTCGAACGCAATGCGCGTCTGCGTGATTCGCTGGCCTTCTTCGAGATTGGACCGGTGTTTGAGCCCGAGGCTGGCGATTTACCTGACGAAGTACACAAGCTGGCTATCGCCATGACTGGCCGCCGCCAGGACCTTTCTTGGGACAGGCAATCAGGTCCCAACCTAGATTTCTATGATCTTAAGGGTGTGGTGGAGGCCTTGATTCAAGCTTTGCATCTTTCGAACGTGGAATATGCGCCTGCCGAGCAACCGGCTTTCCATCCGGGCAAGAGTGCGCGGGTCAGCGTAGCGGGGCGGGAAATCGGCCTTTTGGGCGAGATCCATCCCCTGGTCCAGGAACGCTTCGAGTTTGGAGATGCGCCGGTACTGGCAGCCGAGTTCGATCTAAATCTGCTGCGCCAGGCGCAGTCTGCGATCCAGGTCGAACCGGTCCCGGCCTATCCGCCTGTGCTGGAGGACATCGCTGTGATCGTGGACGAGGCCGTTCCCGCAGCCCAAGTGGAGGGCTTGATCCGCCAGACCGGTGGGAAGACCCTGGCCCGCGTGCGCCTGTTCGACGTCTACCGCGGAGCCCAGATCGGTGAGGGGAAAAAGTCGTTGGCTTACAGCCTGACCTATCAGGCGCCCGATCGCACATTGACCGATGAAGAGGCTGCTGCAATCCGTAACAAGATTGTCAGGCGCCTGGAACATGAGTTGGGAGCAAAGCTGCGGAGTTGAACACACGGGGCGCAAAGCACTTGCGCCCCGTAATTATTACCTGTATACTGAATTTAGTTTATAAATCAAAATAAAATCTTCGGAGGAGAATTTATGGATAAGAAAACGACTGGCATCATTGCCACTGTTGCTACAACTTTGTTGTGTGGCTGTCCAGGTTTGTTTATGTGTGCTTTCGGGGTTTGGGGAGCCACCGGGACATTGCCTTATACGACTGAAGTCAATGGCGTAAGCGGTGCCGGCACACTTCCGTCCACTTACGGGTTTGTGATGTTGTGCCTTTCATTAATTTTCATTGTGATACCTATCATAGTTGGTTTCGTAACCTTACGCAAGAAACCGGAAGCCAACGTTGAACCAATTGAGCCGGGCCAACCGATCCCACCAGCTTCATAAGTAATAGGATCTTAATAAGAATCGCAGGGGCAGGCCTAAAGCCTGCCCCTGCGGGTTTAATCATCCGAACTAATTGCTGACGTAAATCGTCAATGGCATCCGGCAGAATTGCAGGCTGCCGATGCGCAGCGACCAGGTGGTGGTGTAATACCCGGCCTTTTTAGGGGCGGTCATGTCTACGATGATGGTGGCGGTATCGCCTGCGTTGACAGTGGTTTTTAGGTCGTATGCTGCGTGATCGTGGATTTCTGCACCGCTGAGGTAAATATAATCCACGGAACCCGCACTCCAATCTTTGGTGCCGGTGTTCTTCACTTCCCATTTGCCGTCGAAACTCTTCTTGACTTTGATTGTCTCGGGTGAAGTGGAGATAACCGCGCATTGATATTCTTCCGTTCCACCGCCGCTCTTCGGGGTGGGTGATTCGGCCGGAGTATCTGTCGGTATCGGTGTAAAGGTGGGCGAGGATGTGACGGTATCCAGGATGAAGATCACCGTGGGGGTTAGCGTCGGCGTTTCGGTAGGGGTATTTGAGGGAAGAGGGGTCAGGGAAGCTGTCGGTGTGTCCGTAGGGAGGAAAGCAGCCGTCTGCGTGGTAATGACATCATAAGTCATGGCGATATACGTCTCGATCGAACCGGGCGCTTGGGTAGGCAAGGCTGGTGATAGCGTCGAGGTACAACTAAGCATTACGATTGCGATCACCAGGAGCATTCGATGAATGTGTTTTTTGTTTGTGTTCATAGTTATTACCTGCCTATCAGGCGACTTTACTAAGTATTGAAGGTAGCGGGGTGAATTACTTTTCTCTCACTGAGAACCCAAAGTCGAAGATACAGAAGGTATCACCGCCAACCTTCAAACCCCAGGTTGAGTTGTAAACGCCCGGATCTTTGGGAGCTTCCATGTCGAGCACGAATTCGATCGCGTTTCCTGCTCCCACATTATTTGCAATGTCGAAGGTATTACCCTTGGTGGCCATCTGAACGCCGGAGACAAAGACCAGATCAACGTCCGGTGTGGTCCAGGCTTTCGTGCCGGTATTGCGAATTTTCCAGTGCATATCGAAGGATTGGTGGGGAACCAGCACCGAATAATCGGCCGGGCTTTGGGAGACCCACAGACACTGGTACGGCTTGGATTCAGCCGATCCGCTTCCACCGCTTCCACTGGAGGGCGGCGCAATAACATAAGGCGTTGGGGTCGGGAAGACCGGGAAGGGCGTTGGAACTGAGGTTTCGGTAGGCGGTAGCGGTGTTTCTGTGGGAATCTGTGTGGCCGTGGGCTGCGGCGCCTGTGCCTGCTGCGCTTCCATGGTCATAGCCACAGAGGTTTGTACGGCACTTTGAACTTCGGCAGCGCTGGGCGTAGCAGGCGCCTGGGGACCACAAGCGGCCACTAACACTGTGACCAATGCGAGCAAGAGCAGAATTCGGTAAGGTTTTATCGATGCAAACATCTTGTTTTCTCCTTATTTGAAGATCATTCCTTGGATTCTTCTGAGTTGCCCGGACCAATGCCGAGTGGCACCCATTTCTTGCTATCTTTCAAACGGTGCTGGATGCCATGGCGATCGTGGAGCAGGTCGAAGCCTTCGGGCTTGATGAACATTTCTTCACCATCGAGTAAACCGGTGAGGCCTTCCTGGCCGGGTTCGGGGCGTTTGTTCTGACAATACTTGCAGGTTTTTGGATCGTGCGGAGTGTATGAAGTCGGTTCTTCGTAAGCGGTGACATATCCTTCGTAATTGCGCACGACGACTTTGTGATCAGAGTAGCTCATCAGGTAATTTGGCATGACAGGAATTTTACCGCCGCCGCCGGGCGCGTCGATGATATATTGCGGGACGGCATAGCCTGAGGTATGTCCGCGCAGGGCTTCCATGATCTCGATGCCTTTGGCCACCGGTGTGCGGAAGTGGCCGGCCCCTTCGACCAGGTCGCACTGGTACAGGTAATAAGGCCGCACGCGGATGCGTACCAGCTTCTGTACCAGATCGCGCTGGATATGCGGGCAGTCGTTTACTCCGGCCAGCAGGACGGACTGGTTACCGAGCGGGATGCCGGCCCTGGTAAGGCGATCGGATGCCTCGGCAAGTTCCAGACTGATCTCGTTGGGGTGATTGACGTGGATATTGAGCCAGAGCGGATGATACTTGGCGAGCATATCGCACAGCTCCTGGGTAACGCGCATGGGCAGGAAGACCGGGACGCGTGATCCAATCCGAATGATCTCGATATGCGGGATTTCACGCAGCCGCCCCAGGATCTCTTCCAGGATCTTAGGCGCCAGTACCAGCGGGTCGCCACCGGAAAGCAAAACATCGCGCACCTGGGGTGTGCGCTTGAGGTACTCGATCTGCATGTCGAATTCCTGGCGCGAAAAGGTTTGCCCCGGGTCACCGACGATGCGCGACCGTGTGCAGTAGCGGCAGTAGGATGCGCACTGGGTGGTGACCAGCATCAGCACGCGATCCGGGTAACGGTGAACAAGCCCTGGCACCGGAGAGTGGCGATCCTCCGCCAGAGAATCCTCCATCATAGCGGTGAAGGGTACCATCTCGGTGTCGGTTGGGATGACCTGTTTGCGTACCGGGTCGTTTGGATCGTCGGGGTCGATCAGCGAAATAAAGTAGGGTGTGATATCAACTCGGAATAATCCGCTGGAATTGAGAGCTTTTCGTTCGCTTTCCGACAGCGGTAATACCTTTTCGATTTCATCAACACTGTTCAGACGATGGCTGAGCTGCCAGCGCCAGTCATTCCATTTTTCATCGGGTACATCTGCGTAGATAGAAGCGCGTTTGGAAATAAAGGGGGTGGGCATTTTATTTCTCCTCCGGTTTTGTTGGATTAGGAACGACTAAAGGAAAACAACACGGGTCACGGCCGGAGTACCAGGCGGGTCGTGGTCGGGGCGGAAAAAGCCTCCGAAATATTGGGATTTGCACACACAGGGCGTGCAAAGGATTGCCATAAAGGTATTATAAAGCATACGGAAGGCGGGTCAATGACCTAAATACCATTGTAATGATTCTGGCGAAAAGGAACAGGGGTACAATTGGGGCAGATATTTAGTGAAAGGACACGCAATGTCTGCTGTTGCCGTTGTGACAGATAGTACTGCCAGCATTCCCGAAACGCTGCTTGAGGAATTGAATATCCAGACCGTTGCATATTATATCCACCGGGGACAGGAAGTATTACGCGATTTAGTCACGATCCAGCGCGACGAATTTCTTGATTGGCTTTCGTCTGCAACTTTCTTGCCGACCACGGCCAGTCCGGGTCCGGGCGATTATGTCGAGATGTACAAAGATTTAATTTCCCGAGGCTTTCGTCAAATATTAAGTATCCATATGACTTCTAAAGGCAGCGGCGCATATCAGGCTGCTTCTGTGGCGCAAGCCATGATTTACGATGAGATGCGCGACATACAGATCGAAGTGGTCGATACGCAGAATGTTTCGCTTTGCCAGGGCTGGATAGCGATCGAGGCTGCCCGGTCTGCACTGGCAGGGCTGAGCCTTGACGAAGTACTGGCGCGCGTGAATAGAATGATCCCGATCACACAAATGGTGCAAACTGCCGATACGCTCAAATACCTGTACATGGGCGGTCGAATCGGTAAAGCGCAGCGTCTGGTCGGTTCGATCCTGAACATCAAACCGTTGATCGGCATGAAGGATGGTGTGATTGTCGCTCTCGGGCAAGCGCGCAGCAGGATACAGGCATACAATATGATGGCTGAGTCTGTGGCTGAGGCGGTGGGCAAGAGCAAGGCGAAGGTTGCATATGTCCATGCCGGGGCGTTTGATGAAGTCGAAAAACTAAAACAACTGGTGGAAAATAAGGTCGAGGTGATCGAGTCGATTCTGGCCGAACTCTCACCCGCGCTGGCGGTACACACCGGTCCCGGGACTGCCGGATTGTGTTTCTACCCGGTTGATCGCTAACGTATCGGGTTTCATCACGACACGGTTTTGCAAATGCGCTTTGCGGACGGTTTTTGACATGATATACTTTAACGAACTGTGAATCCTATCAAATCAGGAATACTATGCGGCTAAAAAGAGGATTTAATACCGATCTGGAAACCGTTAAACGGTTTCTTGATGTGCTCGGCAGCAGTGCAGTCGTACTGGGGAGTAGCAATTTTGGGCGTCCAGGTTTTTTTATTTACGCCCACGGATTTATTCACGACTATATCGAAACGGTATTTTTACGCAAAGAGGAATTGCTGGTCGATGCCCTGAAGACTTGCGGCTTTCCACCAGACGACGGTCCGATTGGTTTCGTGCGAACTGATCAAGAGAAAATTAAAACTGCCGCGGTAGCCCTGCTTGCTGCAGCTCAACATTGGCAGTCCGGGGATGAAAATGCGCGGTCCGAGGTTGCCTGGTCCGTGAGCCAGTTTACATCCACTTTTCGACAACATCTCGAGCGGTTGAAAAACCTGATCTTCCCTCTTCTGGAACAAAACTTAACCCTAGAAGACGAACACAGAATTGCTGAGCAACTCAATACGATTGTCTTCGAGGTCGAGCCGGAGGACGAACCGGATAGATTTATAAAAATGATCGAAACCCTGGAAGAAGAATTGCGCGATTGGTATTAAGCGTCTTCCAGTAAATCAAGGCATAGTGTTCAAATGGGCGATCCTGCTGCCATCTTGGGCAGGATCGCCCATTTTTGTTTTTAATCAGGGGATGCGTTAACCTCCACAACTGAATTCGGATTGAAGTTTTTCGGAAAAGGCCTGGATACGCTGTTGATCTTCACGGTCACGTGCAATCCGTTTCCACAAGCTGCACAGCGCCTTTCGAGGAACTATATTCGAATCCCAGGCCAGTTTTGAAAGGCGTTCAGCTTCCTGTAAATTGCCTGTATAAGTGTAAGCTTCAATAAAAGGCAGCCATTCGGTGGGGTCCTGCGGTTTGTAGCCCAGGGTTTGCACCTGTTCCCCGAGTTTCGCGACTTTGTCCCATTGGCCTTGCTGGCGGGCCAGCTCGGCTCTTTCGTAGTAATAACACCAGGTGTGGGCCGGCTCAGCCCCGAAAACGACTTCTGGCAGGGCAGGTGTGGCCGCATTCGCCTGGATCAGGCTGGGATTGGAGAGATCGATGGCCTGCTTGAGTGCGTCCGGGTAACGCTCATATAATTCCTTACTTGCGTACACCGGATCCAGCACACGCAGGCAACTCGTGGATGAAACGTAGAAGACGATCGCTTGCGAGGTGGAGCCATGAAAGGCTACCGTGCGGTAGGGTAATGAAACGGTTAACCCTGGACCCAGGGCTGGCAATTTGCCTCCCAGACGTTCCTGGGAGTACATCATCGCATAAGGCAGCTCCGGTGGTTTGAAATCCGGGGCATACATCCAGTTAAGCGCGGCTGTGAACGAGAAGTCGGTCTCGTAATCGATACCGACGTAATTCGTCAGCAAGAGCGTATTGGGCTTCAGGGCCGGGATGCGCCAGGCGAATTGCCAGTAGATTTCCTGCTGGCGCGCCCAGTCGCGGCGGAAGATGTTGGCGTTGAAGAATTGCTGGCCAGCTCCCAGCGCTACCAGCATGGCGATGACCAGGATGCGATAACGACTCTTCGCGAACAGCCACTCGATCAGACCGGCAGCCAGCAAGCAGGCTCCGATCATCATCGAGACCGTGAAGCGGTCAAAACTGGACTGTAATGTCAGCGGCAGGCCCACCGCAAAGGACGGGATGCGACCGAGCAGGATGCCAATCAACCCCACCAGCATGGCCTGCTGTCCCCAGGCCCGTGAGCCGGTTTGCCCCACAGGCAGGGTCAGCCGCGAGAGATAAAATGCCAGCAAGCCAAATACGGCCAGGATCAGCCCCAACGTTCCCCAGGTGGAAGGTGCGGAAATGGTCTTAGCAGCCAGCGGCAGGATTTGTACCCAGGCGTATAGCCCGGCTTTGTAGATGGCATCGCCCCCGGCCTTCAGGACTTGCAACGGCGCAGCCCAACCCGCAGCCTGTAGATTCCCCGGGGCGGAGAGGCCGTAATTCTTGTAGGCACCGGAAGTGTAGTAACTGTACAGCCAAATGGCGTACCCGATCCAGACTAGCAGGTATGGTAGCCAGTGTTTCGCTGTGCGGGCGAAGCGAGATTTGAACCTATCGGTCTGCTCCGCGAGCATGCTCCAGACGAACAGGAAGCGCAGCGGTTCCAGGGCCAGGAAGTATTCGGTCGGGAAGACGCCGGCAACTTGGAAGATCATTGCCAATACGGTGAATAGAATGAAGCGTTTACGGTCGTGCAGCGCTTTTCCGGTCAGGCCGAAGGAGACCAGGTAGAAGAAAAACGGGATCAGTTCTTGGTTGATGTGGGTGAAGGCCACCCAGTGCTGGCTGTAACCCGGATAGACCAGGAAAAGCAGCGCGGCGGTCAAGGCCTGGCGAGGCTGCTCCGGCCAGATATTTTTGAAAGCCCACCAGGCGGAAAGCGCCAGCGCGAAACGGACCAGCAGCGCAAAGGTCTGCCAAGCCAGCGGCGTTTCAGGCAGCAGGCTGGTGGTGGCCAGGAAGATCGGCCCAAGAAGTGGACGGACATGGCTGAAGGCGGGGATGAATTCCTGCGGGCCGAGGAAGCGGGCGATCCAGGCGAAAGGCCAGTCATCCCAGTAAAAGCCGGTCCATGGCAGCAGCAACCCGTAGGCCAGGAGCGTCAATCCCAGGAACAAAAATGGCAGGCTCTTCTCTGAAAAAATTCTCCGGCGAAGACGATCGAAAAGTCTGGTCATGGCATAGATTGTAAATCGGTTTCATGAAAATTGCCTACCGTATTGAGCCGGATGGCAGACAATAAAATCGCCCCGCCAGCACCAGCGTCGAGACCTGCCCTCTACTCGACCAACGGATGTAAAATTAACAGAGTTAAAAAAGCTTGTCCCACCCATGCCAGCGTTGCAGGAGCAGGTGAGCGAAGTCGAAGGATCCAACAAGAAGCGAGGAGAATCATGCAAATCCCGGAAAAAGGTCTATCGAAAGAACAAGTCTTAAACACACTCCAGGCGTTTAAATCCCGTGACATGGATTGGAAAGCGGGCAAGGTCTGGTGCTACGTCTACAACCCGGGTGAAGACCCGACCGAGGTGGTCCAGGAAGCCTACCTGTCTTTCCTGACTGAGAACGGGCTCGATCCGTCGGTCTTCCCGTCGATGCTGAAACTGGAGACTGACGTGGTGCGCATGGTGGCCACTTTGCTGCGCGGGGACGAGGGGGTAGTCGGGCACATGACCACTGGCGGGACTGAGAGCATCATGCTGGCGGTCAAGACCGCCCGGGATATGGCGCGGGCGCTGCATCCCGAGATCACGCAACCCGAAATGGTGCTGCCCAAGACTGCCCACGCTTCGTTCCACAAAGCCGCCCATTACCTGGGCCTCAAACCTGTGCTGGTGGACATTAACCCCGCCACCTTCAAGGTCGAGACCGAAGCCATGCGGGCTGCCATCACGGAGAACACGATCCTGTTGGTGGCTTCAGCCCCGAGCTATTCACAGGGTGTGATCGACCCGATCGCTGAGATCGGCGCGCTGGCACAGGAGAAAGGCCTGCTGTTCCACGTGGACAGCTGTGTGGGCGGCATCCACCTTTCGTTCATGCGCAAGCTGGGTTACGACCTGCCCGATTTCGACTTCACGGTTCCGGGCGTGACCTCCATCTCGGCTGACCTGCACAAGTACGGCTACGCCGCCAAAGGCGCTTCGACCATCCTGTATCGCAGCAAGGACATCCGCCGCTTTCAGCTTTTCGCCTGCACCGACACCACCGGTTACACACTGATCAATACCACCATCACCTCCAGCAAGAGCGGCGGCCCGATGGCGGGCGCCTGGGCCATCCTGAACTACCTGGGCGAAGAGGGCTTCATGCAGATCGTTAAAACCGTGCAGGAGGCCACTCAAAAATTGATCGCCGGCATCAACGCCATCCCCGAACTGGAAGTGCTCGGCCAGCCCGCCATGTGCATGTTCTCGTTCAAGTCGGACGTGCTCAACGTCTACCAGCTGACGGATGCCATGGCCAAGCGCGGCTGGTACATCCAGGGGCAGTTCTCCACCCCGCTGACGCCGCGCAACCTGCACCTGTCGGTCAATTACGGGACCACGCACCAGGTGGAGGCCCTGCTCAAGGATTTGCGCGAATGCGTGGAGGAGGTCAAGGGGGCCGATCCGATCGACAGCGACGGCATCCGTGCCATGGTGGCTGCCGCGCTGCAAAGTCCGGACCTGGAGGCTGCCTTCGGGCAACTGGCCCAGGCCGCGGGCATCGGCGGGACCGACCTGCCCGAGGAGATGGCCTTTATCAACGAAGTGCTGGATGCCTTACCGGATGAAATGGCGAATGTGCTGCTGATCAACTATTTCAACGATCTGTATGTCTGAGCCACAGACCAACCTTTAGCCTGCCTCGACTCAAGTCACTTCTGGCTGGTTTTGACTTTATTTCTCCTGAAAAGAAACCGAGACAACTGAAAGAGAATTCGTTGTCTCGGTTACCAGAACAAAGTAGATCAGCAGATATCCAAATAAAAACCAATCCTTACAAAGGTTCAGAGTCTTGCATGTTAAATTCTGAACGCTCATGGTTGACTCTCCGGATATTTGTCTATACAATATTACTGGTTCTAGGCGATCCTATTGCCTTGAACCATCGCGCCTTTTAGTTAATGGAGGAAACCATGTCGAAAAAAAATCTTTTCATCGTTGTTATCATTGTACTGCTGGCGCCAGCTCTGATCGCAGCTGGAAACAACAAGCCCAAGGAAAACGTCTACATCCGCCCATGGAGCAGCGAGGTCACTGTTGATCTCAAAACGCAGGAGGGCGTAGCCCGCATGGGCTGGGGGAATTGTTCCCCCGGACTGGCTGCTGACTGGATCGCGAATTCCGTGATCCACCTGGAGCTGTACCAGGGGTTGGTCTTGCTGCAAACGGTCGATACCGAGGATGCCAGGTGGGTTACGGTTCCAACCTCAGGCGATCCCTTCGTTGTCACCTGCATGCACGTCGGCCAGCCATATAATGCCTATTGGGACTTCGCCAGGCTGAGACTGAATCGGCCAGGAGATTACATCCTGCGCTTCAGCGTGGAAACCACTGTTCCAATGACCGACGGGGCGGATTTCGGTCCGACCGATGGAGTCATGGATCTCTATCCCGCGCAGGTCTGGTTTGACGAGGCGGAAATTCTGATCCACGTGGTCAGGTAAAATTCTCCCTATTGCGAACCTTCAAGGCGCTAGCAGGCGCCTTGAAGGTTCTTTTTTTACGCCACCACTTCGCCTTCTGCAACCGGTGTACCAACCGTGAAAGTCAGCCCTTCCTTGCCGCGATCGACTTTGATGGTCTGGCCTTCGTGGAACTCGCCGGACAGGATCTTGAGCGCCAGCGGGTCCTGCAGTTCGCGCTGGATGGTGCGTTTGAGCGGACGGGCGCCGAAGTCCGGGTCGTAGCCGACATCCGCAAGATATTCGCGGGCAGCCTCGGTCACTTCGAGCTGGAAGCCCTTGTCGGCCAGCAGCTTGCTGACTCGCCGCAGTTGGATGTCAATGATGCCGGCCAGGTGTTCTTTGCGCAGCGGGTGGAAGACCACGATCTCGTCGATGCGGTTCAGGAATTCGGGGCGGAAGTGTCCCTGCAGCACGCCCACGATCTCATCCCGCGTGACGGATTTGCCGCCTTCCCAGAGCTGGTTGCCCAGGTTGGAGGTCATGATCACGACCGCGTTACGGAAGTCCACCGTGCGTCCCTGGCCATCGGTCAGGCGGCCGTCGTCCAGTAGCTGCAGCAGCACGTTGAAGACATCGGGATGGGCCTTCTCGATCTCGTCGAACAGCACCACACTGTACGGGCGGCGGCGCACGGCTTCGGTCAACTGGCCGCCTTCGTCGTAGCCGACGTATCCGGGCGGGGCGCCGATCAGGCGGCTGACGGTGTGCTTTTCCTGGTACTCGCTCATGTCGATGCGGATCATGGCATGCTCATCGTCGAACAGGAAGTGCGCCAGCGAACGGGCCAGCTCGGTCTTGCCGACGCCGGTCGGGCCGAGGAAGATGAACGATCCCAGCGGCCGGTCAGGGTCTTGCAAGCCGGCGCGGGCACGCCGCACGGCGTTCGAAACCACCGTGACAGCCTCATCCTGGCCGACCACGCGCTGGTGCAGGCGCTCTTCCATGTGGATCAGCTTTTCGGTCTCGCCTTCGAGCAGCCGCGACACGGGGATACCCGTCCAGCGGGCGACAATGGAGGCGATCTCTTCGGCGTCCACTTCTTCTTTAAGCAGGGCGTCCTCCCCCTGCAATTCCTTGATGCGCTTCTCGCTTTCGGCCAGCTTGGCTTCCAGTTCGCGCAATACCCCGTAGCGCAGACGGGCGACCTTTTCCAGGTCGTTGGCCCGTTCGGCGCGTTCGATCTCGGTGCGGGTCAATTCGATCTGCTCCTTGATGGATTGCAGCGCGGTGATGGCCGCTTTCTCGGTCTCCCAGCGGGTGTGCAGTTCCTTGGACCCCTCTTTCAAATCCGCCAGTTCTTTTTCCAGGCGGGACAGGCGTTCCTTGGAAGCCTTGTCTTTTTCCTTTTTCAGGGCTTCGCGCTCGATCTCCAACTGCATGATCTGGCGGTCGACTTCGTCCAGGGCTTGCGGCTTGGAGTCGATCTCGGTCCGCAGGCGGGCGGCGGCTTCGTCGATCAGGTCGATGGCCTTATCGGGCAGGTGCCGGTCCACGATGTAGCGGTTGGATAGCGTCGCCGCGGCGATGACGGCCGGGTCGGTGATGCGCACGCCGTGATGGACTTCGTAGCGTTCCTTCAGGCCGCGCAGGATGCTGATGGTGTCTTCCACGCTCGGCTCTTCGACCAGCACCGGCTGGAAGCGGCGCTCCAGGGCCGGGTCTTTCTCGATGTACTTGCGGTATTCGTCCAGCGTGGTAGCGCCGATCATGTGCAGTTCACCGCGCGCCAGCATCGGCTTGAGCATGTTGCCCGCGTCCATCGAACCTTCGGCTGCCCCCGCGCCGACGACGGTGTGCATCTCGTCCACGAACAGCAGGATTTCGCCTGCCGAATCGGCGATTTCTTTCAGGACGGCTTTGAGACGTTCCTCGAACTCGCCGCGGAACTTGGCTCCGGCGATCAGCGCGCCCATGTCGAGTTGGATCAGGCGTTTCTTTTTCAAGCCCTCGGGCACGTCCCCGTTGACGATGCGTTGGGCCAGCCCCTCGGCGATGGCCGTCTTGCCGACGCCCGGTTCGCCGATCAGGGCGGGATTGTTCTTGGTGCGCCGCGACAGGATCTGGATCACGCGGCGGATTTCCTCGTCCCGCCCGATGACCGGGTCGAGCTTGCCCTGGCGTGCCATGGCAGTCAGGTCGCGCCCGTATTTTTCGAGCGATTGGTAGGTGCCCTCCGGATTTTCGGAGGTGACGCGCTGCGAGCCGCGCACGGTTTTGAGCGCGGCTAAAACGGCATCTTTGGTCAAGCCGTGTTGGGATAAGCGTTTGCCCTCGGGGGAATCCGTCAACCCGAGCAGGAGATGCTCGGTCGAGACGTACTCGTCCTGCATACCTTTGGCGTAGCGTTCGGCTGCCTGGAGTACATCCGCGGCGGGACGCGACAGGCCCACATCCATGTTTGCGCCGCTGATCTTGGGGCGTTTGTCCAGGTCGTTTTGCAGTTCCTGGCTTAACGCCAAGGGTGAGCCAGCAACCTTGGTCACAATGGCGGGAACGACGCCCTGATCCTGCTGGAGCAAAGCCAGCAGCAGGTGCATTGGTTCGATGGCCTGATGATTGTAATCCTGGGCCAATTGCTGGGCTGCCAGGATGGCTTCCTGGGATTTTTGGGTATATTTATCGAGGTTCATGGAATCCTCCCATACGAATAATATGATTGTAATAATTATAAGATTGCGATGTATGAGCGGGGTAATAGTTTTATCAAAAAAACGTTGGAGTGGCTTTGTCCTCCCAAATTAATTAAAAAAACTCCCCGCGTCCCAAGACGTGGGGAGTGCAGCTATTTTGTTAGGCAGGTTTTACGCAGTTTGCGCTTGCAAGACCGGGCAGGATTTTAGCCGTAGATCCGTCCATTTTCAGGGCTGGCGTGTCGATTTGGACTGCCGATTTCATTCTGGCGGATTTGATCGCTTCAGCTTTTTCAGCGCGAAATATCCTGAAGAGATCAATGTGAAAGCTACAACTAATCCGCCGGTGATCAACGCCAGAATGCGCCAATCCAACACTCCGGATTCGTTTGCTTTGCTCTGCGTCTGCATCCAGGGCGGTCCACCCCCCTGGCCGGTTTGCCCGCCACCTTCCACAGGCTGGTGGGCCACCAACATTGCTGTAGGCGTTGGCAGGGCGGTCGCCGCTTGCGATGGCTGTTCATCTGCCAGGGGAGTCTGCGCCAGCGTTTCACCAGGCGCGACGGACTGAGTTGTGGGCATAGCTGTCGGCTGGGCGTTGTTGCGCAGCCAGGGCGGGCCACCCCCACCGGAAGCGGGACCCATTGGTTGAGCCACTTCGGGAGCGGTGGCTTCCCACTGACGCAAGAAGCCGACGATCGCCTGGATCTGGGCATCCGTCATACGATCACCCCAGGCAGGCATGGCTGTGCCCGGCACACCCAAGGTGACGATTTGCTGGATAACCTGGTCGCTGGTATCCGTAAGGAAGGATTTGACGTTCAGCGAAGGCGCGCGCGGCGTGCCCTGTCCATTCAGGCCATGACAACGCGAGCAGTTGGCGCTGTAAAGGTCTGCGCCGAGGGCAATGCTCTCCTCCGTGGTTGGGATGGGCACATTCGGGGCGGGAATCGCACCGGTGGGCACCTCGTCCCAGCGCTGGATGAGCGTCAGCATGGCGGAAATCTCTTCGGGCGCCAGCACATTGTTCCAGCCGGCCATCAGGGTACCAGCGTTGCCATACACAATGGTGCGTTCTAACTCTGCAATGTCCTTTGCACGCACTTCAGGATCATTCAAAGCCGGCGCGATGCCTGTGCCGAGTCCATCCGCGCCGTGACAGGCCACACATTGGGCAGCGTAGACCGTGATGGCGGATTGCAGGGCCGCGCCGTAGGGTAGGGTCCCGACCATTTCGAGCAGAGCAGGATCAGGGTCCGTGGTAAATGGGATCAACGGGGCCAGGCCCAGGTTGACCACGCGATCGCCGGTTTCATTCCAGTCCCCGGATTCAATCAGGGCCACCAGCTCCCCGATCTGATAGTCGCTGAGCGGACCGCCATCTTCCTTGCTCCAGGCGGGCATGGCGGTTTCGAAGCGTCCGCGCGCGATAACCTTGTAGAGTTCATCGTAGGGCATGGATTGCAAACCGGGCGCGTTGAGCGGTGGGGTAGCACCGATGCCTTCGCCCCTCAGGCCGTGACAGACGGCACAGTTCTCAGCATAAAGAGTCATTGCATCGTTAAGCTGGACATGCAGAATCTCGCCCTGTGACTCGACGATACGGGTTGGCTCGCCAGCGATATAGAGCGCAAAAGCAAAGACGATCAGCGCTGTGCCCAGCAAGCCAATCAGCACTTCAATGCGATAAGAGCGTTCGAGTTTTTCGTTCATGGATACACCACCTGGGAGGTTTCAAAGGATTGGCGTTGGATGATCGTGCCCGTATCTACCTTGACCTGGCCGTCTTCGATGCTGACGGGGAACAGGTCCAGGGCGCGCGGGGCAGGCGGGTTTTCGACAACCCCCCGCCGGTCAAATTGCGAGTTGTGACAGGGACAGATGAACTTCTGGGCAGTCTGATCCCAGGGAACAGTGCAGCCCAGGTGCGTGCAGCGATGATAGACGGCCAGGAATCCGCCATCGGGATCACGCACGATGTAGAAGCGCCCGTTGGAGATGTGGGTAACCGAATTAGGTGGAAAATCATCGACCAGACCAGCGACGATGAGCGAGCCAAATTCACCCTCGGCCAGGCGTGGCTGCAAATAAGCGATGAAAACGCCGCCGACTTCCAGTGCCGCCAGTCCGCCAAAGAAGGCCCAGGCGGTTTTGAGAAAGTCCCGGCGGGAGACTTTAAATTCAAGCGAGGTTGTTTCAGTCATTTTGTACTCCAAAAATTCTCAGTCATTGCATGGAGGGCGTAGCCCGACGAGGCAATCTCAAGTAACTTGTAAATTTCATTACATGAGCGACGCGGCAATGACTCCAATGATTAATGAGCTATTGCAGGCATATTCCACGGCCAGTACAGGCTCATACCGGGACCGCGGAAGAAGATGCCGATTATCGTCAGGACGACAAAAGCGACGAAGACGAAAGTAACGATAAAGATCACCCGCTCTTCGGTGGTTGCTTTGAAAGTTTTCACCATCCACTCGTCCAATAGGATGAGCGGAAGCAACAAAACCGCCAACGGGATAACGCCATTCGAAATGAGCGCCGGCCAGGTCGGCAACCAGGTCGTCCAATTGAGAACAAATTCATCCAGCAGCACCCAAACAGGGGTGGTCATGATAGCCAGGCCGGCCGCCAAAGCGGTCAATGCCCGCCCGCGGCGGGAGCGGAAGTAAACCCCGACGCTGGATTGTTCCATGTCAAAGAAAGGCAGCAGAAAAATGCCAAGTCCCGTCAGCGCGGGCAGGATGATACCTGCCACCAGCGGATGGAAGTGCAACAGCAGTTCCTGCAAGCCCAAAAAGTACCAGGGCGCTTTGGCGGGATTGGGGCTGATGTCCGGATTGGCGATCCCTTCCAGGGGTGCTGGGACAAGCATGGAAAAGAGAAGAAGCGCAGCCGTCCATCCAATGGCAAAAACCAATTCCTTGTTGACCAGATGCGGGATGGTGGTCACACGCTCGGGCTTGGGGGCTTCAGTTTCACCTTCTTTTTTGGGCAGGGTCAGACCTCCGTCCTTACGGATGCGCCAGAAGTGATAAGACATCAAGCCGAAGATCAGCATAGGAATGAAGGAAATGTGCATCGAGTAAAAGTTGAGCAGCGTGTTCGGGCCGACTTCCGGGCCGCCCAGTGTTAAATCTTGTCAGCCATTCGCCGATCAATGGCACGTAGCTGATGATGCTCGTGCCAACCGTGATGGCCCAGTATGCCAATTGATCCCAGGGCAGCAAGTAACCGGTGAAGTTGGCCGCCAGCACCAACACCAGCATGGCGACGCCGATCAGCCAGTTGAGTTCGCGCGGCGGGCGGTAAGAACCAGTCAGGAAAACGCGGATAAGATGAAGCACCGCAATTACAACCAGCAAGTTAGCTGACCAGTGGTGCAGGTTACGCACCAGTTCGCCAAACCAGACACTCGAGCGCAGTTCCAGAATATCGAGGTAAGCCTGCGGTGCAGCGGGAGTGTAATTGTTGAGCAGGATCACGCCTGTCAGTCCCAGGATCATCATCAGCACAGCAGATAAGCCGCCCAGTCCCCAGGTGTAAGTCCAGCGCAGGGTGCTGACCGGAACTTTGGTGGGATGCAGGTGAAAAATTAAACTATCCACCACACGCCGCATGCGACCACGGTCGTCTTCGGGTATAGCCTCGGGCACCAGGCGCTCGCGCATCCGCTCTAGCATGGATTTGGGTTCAGTTGATGGTTCATTCATTCAACGCTCCTTGAGGTCACAATCAATAGGATATTTCTAACCAATAAAGTTGGACAGTCGATAAAGTTTCGTTGAAGATTTTGTAAAGAAGCAATCGTCGATCGAGCGGGTGGCTAACCCGGGCGCATCCCTCTGCACCATTTGACCATTGTCGCTGCTTCAACTCCCGCGGGGCTGCCTGTCATAAGTTTTGCGCAATCTTACACAAAACTTTATGGTTTCTTTGCATTCGGTTGCTACCATTGGGACAAGTTGCAGGACAAATGCAACGATACTATCGAACAACCAACAACCTATTGGAGGTAACCATGTTCAACAATTTGAAAAATATCCTGACCGGCGTTTTCGCTGCGATCATCGTCGTCGCCGTCGGTGCAAGCGCTTATACGGCCTTTGCTTTTCACGGGACGGACCAAGCGCTCGTCCCCGAGGCTGCGGCCAATACAGGTCAGGGGAATGGCTATGGCAGTGGCAATTCCGGAACCAACCAGGCTGGAAACGGAAATGGTACCGGTACATCCGTGCTTGCTATTCCCGCCTCGGACCTGAGCACCGACGAAGCCGCAGCTCTGCTCTTCATGCGTGAAGAAGAGAAGCTGGCCCGCGACGTCTATAATGACCTCTACGCTATTTGGGGACAGCCCACCTTCGCGAACATCGCGTCCAGCGAGCAGATGCACATGGACGAGATCAAACTGCTACTGGACCGCTACAACTTGACGGATCCGGCGCTCGCGCCCGGCTCATTCACGGATCCAAACCTGGGTGCCCTCTATGACCAACTTATAACTCGGGGCTCCGTCTCATTAGCTGAGGCCCTCAAAGTCGGCGCTGCGATCGAAGAGATCGATATCCTCGACTTGCAAACCCGCCTTGCACAGACTGACAACGCTGACATCCAGCAAGTCTTCAACAACCTGATGAGCGGCTCTTACAACCACCTAAACTCCTTTGTCGGCGTCTTGTCATCGCAAACTGGCGAAACTTACGTCCCGCAATATCTGAGTGCTGAAGCTTATACTGCCAGCCTCGCTGGCCAGGTAGGGAATGGATATTCGAGCGGCGGGCAGGCCACAGGCCAGGGTGGAAGCGGATATCGCGGCGGTCAGAATGGTTCGTCTACTGGCACAACCGGCGCTGGTGTTCAGCAAAACAATGCCGATATCTCAGGCGCCAGCACCATCACGGGAACTGTCAGCGCTTACGATCTGGCTACCCTGACGGTCTCTACTAGCGACGGACAGATTGTGGTCGTGCAACTTGGGAATTCATCCTACTCGCAGACCATCGGCTTTGCCCCACAAATTGGACAGTCCGTTACGGTAGTCGGCTTCCCGGGTGATCAGGGCTTGTTCAGCGCCATCACCGTCACCGTGGATGGAAAAGCATATGCCTTTCGCGATGAACTCGGACGCCCGTTATGGGCCGGCGGCAAAGGCAACGGGCGCGGCGGCAACCACTGATCCATTTTGTCTATAGCATTCTCTCGAAAATCCCCAGCCTCGTTTCTGAGGCTGGGGATTTTTCGTAACCACGACCCGCTGGATTTTTAGCACTTGTTTTGAAGCCGTCATTCAATCTCCAGCTGCCCAGGTTTGCAAGACCGGTCGGAACTAATACCCATAAATCCGGTTTCTACAGCAAAATGGTGGTGGTAGTAACGCCTTGGGTTGATTTATTTTGGGTTATGCGTTGGACCGAGTGGTGTTTTGCAGGTGCTGCTTGAGATAATGCGCGATCATTCGGAGCGGCGCTGTCCAGATGGTCCGTTGCTGAGCCAGCCAACCTATAAAACGTTTGTGCACGTCCGCATCCAGATACAGGTCGTGTGATCCCGCGCCAATGCCATGGACCGTCAAAACTGCCCAGCCGCCGTTCGCACGCGTCCGTTCGACCAAATGAATCAATTCTTCCAACGAGCGACTATCGGCATGGATGCAGCCAATGTTGAACAGGTCGAGGGCGCTCGCGGGGTGGACAATCCGATTCGTTAACGTCCCTCGCGCTGCGACAAACAGGTCTGGAAGTACTGGTTCCAGCGGCTGTTCCATTTCGTCGTTCCCAATGGTTGTGTCACAGCAGGTGTATGCGAAAGTGCGTTCCTTCTGACCATCCAGCAAACGGAGCACCAGATTAGCTACTTCGAGTTCGGCGCGCAGGTGAGCGGGCGTGTACTTCTTTAGATCGTAGCGGTCGTCTAACCAAGGATAAGGATCAAGACTTGCCTGGCGACAGGGGTGAAAGATGGTATGGTTGCCAAGCTCGTGGCCAGCCGCTGCAAGCTGCCGCCAGCGTTCAGGATGCAGGCGCAGATCGCTTTGGATCATGGGATAGAAAGTTGCGAGCAGTCCGTGACGATGTAAAAGCGGGGCGACCACCGTGTGATGAACGGGCAGACCGTCATCGTAGGTGAGAGACACCGCCCCCTGAATATGATCGGGCCACGCAAAGGCGTCTTCCACCCTATCTCACCTAATTCCACTGAGCTCGGCAAAGATGGATTTCAACGCAGGATATAGCTCCTGGAAAATTGGATAGGTCTTTCGATATATGGCCACTTGCGAGCCTTCGGGGTGTGTGCTGCCTGTGATCTTGATACATGCTTTACAGGCAGAGGCAACATCCGGCCACACTTCTGCACCGACACCCGCCAACAATGCCGCGCCATATGCCGCGCCTTCGGTTGTGTTGACAGTGACCAGCTCCGCTTCCAGTACTGACGCCAATATCTGTCTCCACAGTGCGCCTTTCGTCCCGCCCCCCGAAGCCCGCACTTGGGTGATCGCCCCCAGCCCGGCGTTTTGGATCAACGTAAAACTATCCTTCAACCCAAAGGAAACACCCTCCAGCACGGCGCGAGTCATATGGCCACGCTTGTGGCGGAGAGTCAGTCCAATGAAGGCCCCGCGCGCCAAAGGGTCCGGATGAGGCGTGCGTTCCCCGCTCAAATAGGGAAGGAACTGCAACCCTTCACTTCCTGCCGGGACTGTTTTGGCTTCTCTCAGCAGATCATCGAAACTCATTTCCGGCGCAAGCGAATCGCGGTACCACTGCAGGCTGCCCGCGGCGGAAAGCATCACACCCATGAAGTGCCACAGGCCGGGCACGGCGTGACAGAAGGCGTGCAGGCGACCTTCGGGTTCGATCAAGGCAGAGGGGGTGGTGGCAAAGACGACGCCGCTGGTGCCGACCGTCAACCCTACGATCCCGGGTTCCACTGCGCCCACCCCCACGGCCTGCGCTGCCTGGTCACCGCCGCCTGCCACAACCGGTGTACCGACTTTTAGTCCAGTGAGCGACGAGGCTTCTTGGCTGATATGCCCGGTGCATTCAGGTCCCTCGAACGTTTCCGGCATCCATGCGCGCGGGATTTCGAGCGCGGTTAAAACTTCGTCCGACCAGTCGCGTGACTTCAAGTCGAACAGCACTGTGCCAGCGCCGTCAGCCTTGTCCAGCGCATATTCGCCTGTTAACTTGTAACGGATGTAATCCTTCGGCAGTAAGACATGTTTTGCCTTTGCGTAAACATCTGGTTCATTTTCCTTCACCCACAAAATTTTCGGCGCGGTGAACCCCGTCAGCGCAACATTGCCCGTGATCTGGATGAACTTTTCTTTCCCGATGCGCGCATGGATCTGATCACATTGACCCTGCGTGCGCTGGTCGTTCCAAAGGATGGCAGGACGCAGGACTTTTCCGGCTTCATCGAGCAGGACAAGTCCATGCATTTGACCCGTCAGACCAACCGCTCCGATTTGTTCTCCGCTGATGCCTGCGCTTTCCAAAACCGACTTGATACTCGCTGATACCGCCCCCCACCACTCGTGCGGATCCTGCTCTGACCAGAGTGGTCTCGGTGTCTGCAAGGTGTGCGGTGAGGAGGCGACCGTGACCACCTCGCCGTGTTCATCGATCAATAGTGCTTTGCTACCCGTTGTGGACGTGTCTATGCCAAGGAAATAGGTCATGCGTTTTTACTCCAATCCCAATTGCTCCACGAGCAACTGCACTTCGCCCTCATTGTGCGGACATTCGATGTCTTTGTATAAATCCCATAATTCGGTATGTGAAACTGTCTCACCAGGCGCGATCATTCCGATGGGAGCCAATGTTTCCAATTCAAGAAATTGGTCATTGCAATAACATTCGCTGGAACTGCCAAAATCATAGTAATTTGCATGTACATCATATTCCGCGTGTTTTACAAACAGCGTTCCGTTTAACCAATACGCCAGCCAGCCGCGCGGATTGGGGAAACCAATCTTAAATGGGCTTCGCATCTCAACACTTACGAGGATGTAGCTGCTGCCCCAATGTATGTTCGGATTGGTCATATCCGTGTAAGGCCATAACGTCAAGGAACGACTGGGCAACACACCTGTGTCATTTCGTGTTTGCGGCAGGATTGCGACGCCTCCCGTCTTGAATTGGGTGATCGCCCAAGGCGCACAGGTGACATTCAATTCCCCAAGATTGGTCAAGCGGTGGGTAACAACGACGTGCGCCGGTTCATCCGGCAGGTGAATCTCCAATGATTTCTGCAAGCCGGTCTGCTGTTCCATTCTCTGCGTTGCCAACAGTCCGTTCTCCACCGGAGAGACGTCAACCGGCAAGTCATCCGGCAAATACGTACGCGCCGGCTCTTCCGGGGCGAGCCATAGACGATGACCGCCATAAAAATGGAAGGTACCATGACCAGGGTATTCGATCGCACTCTCCCGCAATTCGGCGAATATATTTTCGCCATCCTTAAAACCAAATGACAGAATGCGCGGTCCAACAGAGTAGGTCACCAGCAAGCTCAAGTTAGCATTTTTCAATGCGCGGCACGCATGGCCGAGGAAATTCACGGTTTCCATGGGCTCCCACTCCGGGCCTTGGTCAGGCTACGGTCACCGGGCAGGCGAACACGCGTCCCTCTACCGGCAGCTTTTTATCGCCGATAATCTCAAATTCACCTCGCAGGCGGATATCCTCGGATGAACTGCCCAGCATTACCTTGATCGTACCGGCTTCAACAACCAGGTTTAAATCCAAATCATAGAAGGCGAGTTGGTCCACGGGCAGGTGGAAGGTGATTTGTTTCGTTTCACCCGGCTCCAGCAGCACTCGTCGATATCCCTTCAACTCTTTGGCCGGACGCGGGATGCAGGCGAACTCATCCCGAACATAAAGCTGGACGACTTCCTCCCCCGCAACCTGCCCGGTATTCTTGACGGCAAGCGATATATCCACGCTCTCACCACCCTTAGCCTGCTTCCATTCAATCGACAGGTTGCTGTATTCGAACGACGTATAACTCAGTCCATGACCGAAGGGATATAAGGGTGTAACTTTCTCGGAGACATAGTCCACGTACCAA
Source organism: uncultured Chloroflexia bacterium (assembly GCA_963790075.1). GTDB lineage: Bacteria > Chloroflexota > Anaerolineae > Anaerolineales > Villigracilaceae > CAYOUV01. The sequence goes on along the minus strand of CAWBNG010000001.1, from coordinate 16,868 downwards.
TGCGACTTCGTCCCTGACGGCTTGGCGTTATAGAAGATCGGGACCTGTCCCACTGATCTTGGGAAGCTGATTGGCAGTTTACCACCGGGATTCACATCGCCAAATAAATTGTCCGCAATCGCCGAGCCGCCTTCTTCGCCCGGCAACCAGGCTTCCAGAATCGCATTTGCGCCTTCTGCCAACGTGGACAAAACGTATGGGCGACCGGATATCAGGACCACTGTCACAGGTTTCCCCGTCGCAAGAATTGCCTTCGTCAAGTCTTCTTGAACGCCGGGAAGTTTCAAGTCCGCACTATCGCGGGTTTCACCCGTCGTACAGTCTGGTGTCAATCCCGAACGATCGCCCAGAACCAGGACCACCGTATCCGCTTGTTGTGCAATCGCAACTGCCTCATCGAAACCGGACGTGTCGTCGCTGAGATTGTCGCAGCCCTTGGCATACAGGATTTTGGTCTCGGAAGAAACGGCAGCCTTGATCCCATCGAGTACTGTTCTGATGCGGATATTATGTTCTGCAAGTGTATCCAAATCGATGTCGAGAAAAGCGGAATTTTCTGGCGCTTTCAACTGCATCAATTGGCTCATCGCCGCGTAGGAATAATCGCCAAGTTGATTGCGCCCCTCATGTGCATTGGGTCCGATAACGGCAATGGTCTTGACCGACTTTTTTAGAGGGAGCAAGCCATCATTCTTCAACAAGACCACGCTTTTGCTCGCGATCTCGCGGGCAAGGGTACGTTGTTCAGGCGTTTCGAAAATTTCTAGCACCTTGCTTTCATTTGTATACGGATTTTCGAACAAGCCGAGTTCGAACTTCTTCTTCAAATGCCGCCCGACAGCCAGGTCTACAAGTTCGATATTGATATTCCCATCTTTAAGCGCAGATTTGAGCGGATCGCCATAACAAACAATATTCGGCAATTCCACGTCGATGCCTGCATTCAAAGCCATGCCTGCCGCACACGAAGGATTGACGGCAACCAGATGGAAGTTGTGGAGCATAATAATGGCTTCATAATCCGACACGACAATTCCTTCGAATCCCAGCTGGCCGCGCAATAACTCTGTCAGGATACGACGTGATGCGGCAACCACCTCCCCATCCAATTCGGGATAGGCGTTCATGATGGACCCAAGGTTTGCATCACGTATGGCCGCCTGGAATGGAGCAAGATAAATATCATAGACTTCGTGCATTCCCATATGGACGGGTGCACAATTTAGTCCGCCCTGCGAGAGGCTATGACCGACAAAGTGCTTGCCTGTTGCCATGACACCTTCAGCAAGGTTTTCCGACTGCAAGCCCTTGATGTAAGCCATTCCAAAATGGCTGACGAGCGTGGGGTCTTCACCGAAGGTTTCCTCCACACGTCCCCAGCGTGGGTCACGTGCGATGTCCAACACGGGGGCAAGCCCTTGCCGCGCGCCGATGGCAAGCAGTTGTTTGCGAATAACAGTCGTCATTGCCTCTGCGAGTTCAGGCTGGAAAGTGCTGGCAAGCCCCAGCATTTGCGGGTACACCGTCCCGCCCAACATCAAAGCGCCCGAACAACATTCTTCATGAATGATTGCCGGGATTCCAAGACGTGTTTTTTTTACGAGAAATTTTTGCAGGCGGTTGGAGGCTTTCGCCGCGCTGACCGGATCGAGCGTGGAAGCGCCTGCAATGCGCGAAATCTGTCCGATGCCGTATTTCAGCTTCCCGGCTGCCTTTTCCCAATCCAGGGCGCCGTTTGTTTGCAGGTCCCACATCCAATAAGAGCCAATCTGGGCGAGCTTTTCGTCCAGGGTCATTTGTGAGAGCAGTTCATCTACACGTTGTTCAATGGATTTCATATATGTTCTTTGTCCCTAGTTTTTTAAGTAAATTAGTAAATCACGCTGAAGGCAATCCGACTTCTCGTTGTCTCATAAGAAGCCCCTTCGCCATCCTGGCGGGCTGCCCAAGCGTGCCTGCTCATAGTGCAGGCACGCTTGGTATGTCATGAACGCACACCTAACAACAGTTCGACGGTCAGCTGGTCGAGACGTTCATATCTGAGACCACGTCCAGCCAATGCGGAACGGTCGAAGTTTTCGGCTTTCAGCGCATTTGCTTTCTCGGAACTGTATTTCCCGAAGTATTGGCCCATCGAACCATCGTCGGTGTTGATCTCGGCAACCAGTTCTTGAATCTCTTTATCGGCATTCCATTGAGCGGCCTTTTCTTTCAGTATCATGTACGTCCGCATACAGCCGCGCGCAAAATCTTTGACGCCTTCGTAATCCTCGGTGCGATAGGCATGCGCATCGAAGTGACGGCTGCCACTGTAGCCATTGTCCTCCAACAGTTTCACGAGGAAGAACGCACTTTTCAGATTCACTGTGCCAAAGCGGAAATCCTGGTCGTAACGGCCGAAGGCCTGGTCGTTCAGGTCGATGTGGATCAATTTTCCCGCCTCCAACGCTTGCGCAACGCCGTGCACGAAATTAAGCCCGGCCATGTGTTCGTGTGCCACTTCGGGGTTTACGCCGACCATTTCGGGATGGTCAAGCGTTTCGATAAACGCCAGCATGTGGCCGGTAGTAGCGTTGTAGATGTCCCCGCGCGGTTCGTTGGGCTTGGCTTCCAGAGCAAACTTCAAATCGTATTTTTTGTCAAGCACATAGTCGCACAGGAAGTTCATCGCTTCACGCGAGCGTTTGATAGACGTAAGCGGATCCTTCGACGCATCGGTCTCTGTTCCCTCACGCCCTCCCCAGAAGACATAAACCTTTGCGTCGAGCTCAACACCCAGATCGATTGCGTTCATTGTCTTCTGCAGGGCGTAAGCGCGCACCTTTGGATCGTTGGCGGTAAATGCGCCGTCCTTGAAAACCGGATCTGCGAACAGGTTGGTCGTCGCCATCGGGACGACAAGGCCAGTTTCGGAGAGAGCAGCCTTGAAATCCCGAACGATGCGGTCTCGTTCCGCAGGAGTCGCGTCGATGGGGACGAGGTCGTTATCATGGAAGTTAACGCCCCACGCCCCGACTTCCGCAAGTAAATGGACGAGTTCTACGGGTGACTTGGCTTCCCTTACCGGACTCCCGAATGGGTCGCGACCAATATTGCCAACGGTCCAGAGGCCGAAGGTGAATTTGTGTTCAGGTTTGGGATTGTAATCAGACATGGAATTATCCTTGAAGATAGATTTTGAAGTTTCCTTTGACGTGCAGCAGAGTTGGGTGGTAGGCTCGTACGTACCAGTCGATCAACCTTTAATGGCGCCAGCGGTCAAGCCAGATACGATTTGTCTCTCCGCAAATATATAGAAGACAACGGTCGGGATAGAAGCTAAAACCACAAACGCCGAGACCAAGGCCAAATCCTGTCCATATTGACCCTGAAACTGCATGGTACCTAACGGCAGAGTCCAGAGTTTGTCACTGTTCAAGACGACCAGCGGGGTAAGCAAATCGTTCCAACTGGCGATCATCGTCAATGCCGCGACGGCCGCCAGAGCAGGCTTTGCCAGGGGGAGCAGTATGCGCCAGAAGAAATCAAAGTTATTGCAGCCGTCGATGTACGCAGCATCCTGCAATTCGGCCGGGATGGCGGTGAAGAAACCGCGCAGAATCAGGATGTTGCCAGATATGTTGAACGCGATCTGCACCAGGATCACCCCCAGGAGACTGTCAATCAAATGTATGCCCATATCAGTCATTTGGCGCAGTACAAAATAGACAGGCAAAATCGCAACAGTGATGGGGAACATCAAGCCCATAGTGAAGAAGTTGAAAATCAAATCTTTGCCCCGGAACTTCAGGCGTGCAAAAACGAAGGCAGCCAGACCGCAAACGAAAACCATGCCGGCTGTAGCTGCAAACATCACGATCATACTATTCCTTAGCATGCGCCAGAACGCGAGCGTACTCAAGATCCCTATGAGATTATCCCAATGCGGCGGGTTAGGGATTGTGTAAGGGTGTGAATACATTTCGCCAGTCGTCTTGAGGCTGCCAAAGATCAAGATCACGAGTGGCGTAAAGATAACCAATACAACTATGGCAAGGACAAGATATTGAAAGAACCTCCTCAGGAATTTTTGTGCCCAGCGCGGGATTGGGTGAGCGGATGGCATGGGGAGATCCTTTCTAAAGGCCGGTCAGGTAATCGGGTTGGCGCGTCAGGCGCCGGTAAATCAGAGAAAAGATCAGGCATAAGATGAACATATAAATCGCCACTGCAGAACCATACCCCAGTTGGAAACGTACGAAGCCGAAGCGGTACATGTATGTCGCCAGCATCTCACTGGCGTTGACCGGTCCCCCTTTGGTCATGATCCAGACTAAGATGAACTGTTGGATACAACCAAGTACAGATAAATAAACTGAGGTACGGATCGTGCTGCCCAGCAAAGGCAGCGTGATATAGAAGAAATTCTGAAAGCTATTTGCGCCATCGATGCGCGCGGCTTCTTCAAGTTCTGAGGGTATGTTTTGGAGCCCTGCTAAATACAACAGCATATGGAAGCCGAAGAATTTCCACGTCAGAGCAAAGAAGATGGACAGCAAAACTATATTTGGATCGCTCAACCAACCCACGGGCTTGGCGCCCAAGGCAACGACGAGCCCGTTGAGCAGACCGCGCTCCGGGTCGGGATTGTAGAGCAGCATGAACATGATGGCGACATTGACTTCGGCGAGAACGTAGGGCATGAAAAAAATGGTGCGGAAAATGCCGCGCCCCGGCAGGTCACGTCCTACCAACACCGCCAATGCCAACGCTAAGGGCAACTGCAATCCCACTGAGAACACGATGATCAGAAGTACGTTCCAAATCGCCTTTAGAAAGACTTTATCAGTGAGGATTTTCTGGAAATTCTGCAGCCCTACGAAATCTACCGCAGGTCCCAGGCCGTTCCAGTCGAACATGCTGAAATAAATCGAGCGAAAAATCGGATAGATGACAAAAAGCAGAAAGAGAATAAGAGCAGGCAGCAGGAACAGGCCGATGAGCACAGTGTCCTGGAGACGACGAGGTGCCCCCGACACATGCTTTAATTTCATGATGTCTGGAATGGCAGGAAATTGTTGCATCAAGGGCCTCTTTTTTTGCGGGCTTCGGAAACCTTTTTTGGAAGGGTTTCCGAAGCCCGCTTTTCGACTACAGACTTCGGAAGTCTCTCTAATTATCTTCCCAAGTTGTTTTACAAAGTTATTTCGATTCCTGCGTAAAAGAATCTTGGACCTGCTGTACCACTTGTTCGGGTGTGGCTGTGCCAGCGTAAAGGCCTTGCAAGGAATCGTTGAGGACTGAACCTGTGGCAGGGGGCAGGAACTGATCGTAGTACAGTTGGAAGTACTTCGCGGCAGCAAAGAGTTGCTGGACCTTGAGCATATTGGGATCAGTCAGGCCTACCTCGGCACCTTTAACCACCGGGATGCCCGTGCCATGTTCGGCGATAATCGTCTGGTTCTCCACGCTGGTCAGGTATTTGACAAAGTCAACGGCTTCCGGGGGAGCATTCTTGCCAATCGCAAAGCCGTTGCCGCCGCCGACGACATCGCTGGCATTACCCGCACCGCCAGCGACAGATGGGAAGCCGAACAGCCCAAGGTTGGCTACACCTATCTGGTCAGCACTGTTGGCAGCCTCTACGGAAGGAGCCCATTGCCCCGACAGTTCCATGGCAGCCTTGCCATTGCCGAAGGTCGCCTGCATTTCATCATGGGTCGCGCCAAGGAAACCGTCCTGGAAAGGCTCAAGGGCGAGTAATTCCTGAAGTTTCGCGCCAGCTTCGACAAAGCAAGAATCCGTGAAGGAACCCGTGCCATTCATGACAGCTTCGAAACCAGCCTGTCCGCAGAGACGGGTGGCGAGATAGTTCCAGAAGTGCATACCGGGCCATTTGTCTCCCTCACCGATGGAGAGTGGGGTGATGCCAGCGGCCTTGAGTTTCTTCACAACATCGAGGAATTCCACCCAGGTAGTGGGGGTTGCGTCAATACCGGCCTGCTGGAAGAGGTCTTTGTTGTACCAGAAACCGACCATGCCCATATCCCACGGTACGCCGTAGTACTTGCCCTGATAGCTGTATACACCCAAAGCACCGGGGGCAAAGCTATCGCGCCATGCAGGGTCGGCGTTCAAATCCGCGGTGATGTCCTTTAGCAGTCCAGCATCAATCTGTTGGTCAAACGTACCGCCGCCCCAGCTCTGGAAGATATCCGGAGGATCGCCAGATTGCATTACGGTTGTTAGTTTGGTCTTGAAAGCTTCATTTTCGAGGACAGTGATCTCGATGGTGACGTTCGGGTGCGCAGCCATATAATCATCGGCCATCTTTTGCCAGTCCGACAGCCCTGGATCCTTGGTTGAGATATGCCACCAGGTAATGGTGACTGGCTCAGCCATCGCTTCCGTCGCCGTAGGTTCGACGGCAACCGGTTGGGTGGGTTGGGCGGGGGCTGTTGGCGGCGCTTCGGGTGTAGGTGTGCCACACGCAGCCAGCGCAAAAGAGACAACGAGCAAAAAGCTCAATATCGGATAAATCTTGCGAGACATTTCTTCTCCTTTTTGTTTTTCGTAGGTTATACTAAGGTTGTGCGGAGGAATCCTCCACACAAGTGCGCAGGTCTTCCTTCTGTCTGTCCAAGGGCGAAGAGAAGGCCTGCATTTTGTTTTGAAATGATTGTTTTCTCACCTCCTTTTTCATTAGAAAATCCCATGAAATTGATTCCACTACCGGTCTGACCCAGCCATTTATGCGTTTCCAGGGAAAACCTCGCATGAATTACGGATGACAAGCCGGGTTTGCATCTTGTAGGTTTGGGAATCAAGCGTCTCACCATTGATTAGCTTGATGAGCATTTGTGTCGCGACAAAGCCCATCTCATAGATGAACTGATCCACAGTAGTCAATTGCATATATTTGGATTCCAATATGTTATCGAAACCTACCACGGATAAATCCTCCGGGATGCGCAGACCAAGTTCCTGAGCAACTTGGAAGACGCCCATAGCGGTCTGGTCGTTGGAAGCAAAGATGGCTGTGGGGAGGTTGCTGAGTGAAAGTAGCGCTCTTGCGCATTTGACCCCGGTTTCCGTAGTGTAATCGCCGGAGGCGATCAGGCTTTCGTCTATGGGTATCCCCGCCTGTTCGAGCGCATCGCGATACCCTCTCAAGCGCCGTGTTGAACTTTCCAGTTCAGCACGTCCACTGATAAAACCAATGCGCTTATGACCCAAACTGAGTAGGTAATTCATGGCGTCCATTGCTCCATGATAGTTCGTTGCATGAACGGAGGGGTAATTAGGATTACTCATCAACGGGTCAATGGACACAATAGGCGCGTCTGTTGAAAACTCCCCTGTTACGGGTGCAACAATGATAGTGCCATCTGTTATGGAGTTATTGAGCAGGGAAACATATTTTTGTTCGTGAGAGGCTCTGCCACTCTTCCGAACATCGCCGGTTGTATATAGTAATAGATCAAACTCGGATTCCGCAATTGCCTGGTTGACCCCTCTCATCACTTCAAAAGCAAATGGATAAGCGATGTCGGGCATGATCAGCCCAACCAAATTCTTCTTAAAGCTGCGCATACTTCTTGCAGCAAGATTTGTCGTATACCCCAACTCATCGATTACAGAGCGGACACGTTTCTGCGTTTCGCTGGATACATCTACCTTGCCGTTCAGAACCCGCGAAACCGTTGAAACAGATACCCCTGCGGTCTTCGCGACATCCTGAATTTTCACCGATTGTTTGTTCTTCCGCATCTCAATTCTCGTAAAAAGTGGTAGAATTCGGTAACGTTGCCGGTAACGTTACCGAAAATATTATTACATATCCGTTGTGAAAAGTCAACTATTTTTAAGAAATTCATTTATGGTCTGGAGTGTGTCACGAAAAATCGCCTCTATGGATCGGTTGAAGAAGATATCCATTACCTCTCTTATTCCGCTGGCGACACACGCCATATTGCTTATGCCAAAGGCACGAGCCCAACAAGGCTTTTCACATTCAAAGGTTACACTTCAATCCCGTCCTTGGTTGGGCTACCCATCCCTCCATCGTTGAGATTCAAGGCAAGTGGTATCTCTTCTATCTCGGCAGCACACTCTCGGGCGGCGTGACTTACAAGCGCAACCTGAAAGTCAACAAATTGATCCACAACGAAGATGGCACCCTCCAAACGATAGGCCTTTAGGCGTTTGGATGAAAGACCGTGGAAATATTTTCCTGATCCCACATCGTTTCACACATACCGACAAACGATCGAATTTCGATGAATCCTTTCATCGCCCGAACAGGAGATTAACCATGAACAACGACATTAAAAAGAACCGAATTAGGAATGTGAGGTTCACCATCCTGAAAGCGGATGGCGCTCCATTGGCAAACCAAGAGGTGACTATCGAACAAACCAATCACAAGTTCCTGTTCGGTACCGCAGCATTTGATCTTATTCCACTGACAAGCGGCAACTATGTCGGGGAGGAAAAGGAACGTGCCGAACAGCGGGCGGAAAAGATCAGGGAGCTGTTCAACGCTGCCACACTTCCCTTCTACTGGGCAGGCTTCGAGCCACAAAAGGGCCAACCCATTACAGAAAAAGTGAAGAAAGCTGCTCGTTGGTGCCTTGACCACGACATGATTGCAAAGGGTCATCCACTTTGCTGGCACACTCTCACCGCCGACTGGCTCCTTTCTATGAGCAATACTGAAATTCTCCAAGCGCAAATCGACCGCATTCATCGTGACGTGGCGGACTTTCGCGGACTGATCGACATGTGGGATGTGATCAATGAAGCAGTCATCATGCCCATCTTCGACAAATACGACAATGGCATCACCCGCATCTGCAAAGAAGTCGGCCGTATCAAAATGGTTAAAACCATGTTCGGTGCGGCGCGTGCTGAAAACCCTTCAGCGACCTTGCTGATCAATGACTTCGATGTTTCATGTGCTTATGACGTTCTGGTAGAAGCCTGCCTCGAGGCAGGTATCAAGATCGACGCTATTGGTATCCAGTCTCACATGCACCAGGGGTATTGGGGCGTAGAAAAAACCTTGAAGGTTTTGGGTCAATTCACACGTTTTAATTTACCCATCCACTTTACGGAAACAACCCTTGTCTCAGGCCATCTAATGCCACCAGAGATTGTGGACCTTAACGATTATCAAGTTAATGACTGGCCCACCACAACCGAAGGGGAAACCCGCCAGGTTGAAGAAGCGATTTTGCATTACAAAACTCTCTTTGGGCATCCATTAGTGGAGGGCATTACCTGGTGGGACCTCTCCGATGGAGGCTGGCTCAATGCACCTGCAGGTTTGATTCGCCGGGACGGTTCCAGCAAACCGGCTTACGAAGAGCTTAAAAAATTGATTAAAGGAGAATGGTGGATAACACCCATTAAACTCATGACAGATAACAATGGTGAAATCCAATTCGCCGGTTTTTTGGGAGATTACGAATTGATTTACGGCAGAACAAAAAAATCGTTCACAATCGCCGAAGAACACACGACAACAATTACAATCGAGGTTTAATTTATTATGGGGGAAGAAAAAGTAAAGATTTACCACTTCGCCCAACATTCATTGCGGTCTGTACTGCAACGCTTCCGCTGGATGGACAGATTGAAAATATTCGCTCAGTGCGCAAGGCATGCAGCAAGCTGGCGACCTTGGTAAGGATGGCCGCAACCGCGCCTGCTTCATCTGGAGCAAGGCCTGGAGTGGGTAGGTCGGTTCGACGGTCTGGAGGACCTGGAGACATAAAGACAGCGCTCCCTGCTTATAAAAACACAGGGAGCGCGTTTGCTTGGAGCTGAAAGGAATTTATGCGGCGCGGGGTTGCAAGACCGGTCGGAATTTATACCCGTATACCTGATTTGTCCCGCGCGGTACAAATCAGATTGCGGTTATAAACTCAACAATAATGAACACAGTACTTGATGCCTTCGGAAATAAGATTATTTTTCTATCTCCTTATCATCGATATTGCTGTCTGAATTGTAAATTTATGCTTCGGAATTATTCCATCCGCGCAGCAGGTAGATGCCATAAATCATCAGCAGCGTGACCTGCACTACATCCAACGGAATGGCGGGGAAGTTGGTGTATTTTAACGCCAGGTCATGAAGCCCATGCATGATAGCAGGATACAGATGGTATTTGCGCGTAGAAATAACACTAAAGCCAATCCTGTTTTTTAAAAAGCGTGGAAATTGATACTAGCCGAGAAATTTCAAAATGCGCTCATTAACAGTCCTGGCTTTTTCCAATGTCAACCCATGCCCTGCATTAGGTATGATACCTGCCTCGATTCGAGGAATCAGTTTTTGAGCACGTTTTACGGCTTGGACAGGCGAATAAAAGACATCATTCTCTCCAACCAGGAATAATGTCGGAACTTTGACGTTTTGAAGCTCTTTGAGAGTATATCGATCAGGTCTGGGAATATTGGAAAAGTGTGTTGTTAACACACCGACACGGAAGAGATCAAGAATAAGTGATGCTTTTTCATCCGGGACATATCCCTTTGTAAAGAAAAATCGAGTAAACGAAGCTAGCATTCGGGGGCGAGGAAATAGTATGGTGAGCAATTGACGCAAAACGAATTCTTTTGACAAAGGGAAAAAAGTCGCCGGTGGTGCAAGAAGTACCAATTTACTCAGGGCAACCGACTTGGAAACGGCAAGTTGAAGAGCAAGCCAGGCTCCATAGGAGTGACCAACCACAACAGGACGATCAATATCGAGCGAGTGGAAAACATCTAGCAGCCAGGATGTAAACTGCGAACGATTGTTTAGTGGCGATTGAAGCAGGCTCATTCCCATATCAACGATTGTATCCATTGCGTAAACATGATAGTGTTGGCTCAGCGAGGCTATATTCGGATACCACATGGTAGAAGTGAAGCCAAAACCTGGCAAAAGAATAAGGGGTTGCGCATCCTTGGAACCACTAATAATCACATGGGTCTCTCCAAATCGGGATTGTGCATATGTGGTTTCAAAGGGAACCGGCCATAACTTCAGAGCCTTATCGTACGCATCAAAATATAGTTTTGCCCCTGTTGCAGAACGAAATTTACTCAACAAGTTAGGTATCTTTTCGTTATTTGTTTTATTTGAAATTGCAGCTTGCATAACTTTGCCTTTCAACTCCTACTGGGAATAATGTTCTTGGATTACTCATCGAGTGATTCAGGGTTTTTCCACCCACGCAACAAATAAATGCCATATACCATCAACAACGTAACCTGCACCACATCCAGCGGAATGGCGGGGAAGTTAGTGTATTTCAAAGCCAGGTCATGTAGTCCGTGGAGAATAACGGGGAACCAGATGGTGTTTGTGCGCAGGCGGATGGCACTGAGCCCGATGCCGTGAACGAAGGCTCCGATCATTTGGGCAAAAACGATGAAGGGGTTTCGATACAGCAGATTGCCGATGTGCATCAACCCGAAGAGCAGGGAGGAGATGACCACGCTGCGAGTTGTGCCTGTGGGTTTGAGCACGCGCAGAACGATGCCGCGCATGAGACCTTCTTCCATCAAACCTGTCAGGGCATAGCCGATCAGGAGATAAACAAATGTGCCTGCGTCGTTTGTTTTGATTCCTATAAGAAAAGGCAAGCCCAGCACGATGAGGAATGGGATGATCACCAGGCGGGAGTCGCACCATTCGGCTGGGAAGTTGAATCCAGCCGCCTTCCAAAATCCCAGAACAGATAAGGTCAGTGCAATAACAACAGACATGCCAAGGAGTGCAATAAAATCAGGCTGGTATTGCGGGAAGAGTGCTTTAGCGGCAAGACCAAATAGAGTCGCGACTATTAGGTAGACAAGGAAGATGATAACTGCCGAGAGCACAGGGCGTCCTTCAAAAAAAGACAGCACTGCGGCACGGACTCCGCTGTTGGATGATCGAACAGAAACATTGGTTTGGGTTTGCATGGGTTCCTCCGAATTAAAGATAAAGATTGAAATCGTGATTTCATTGTAGCCATCAGTATTGTTTTTATCTTCGGCCTTAAGTCGGAGAAGGCTGCCCCACCTTTGCCTGATAAAAAAAGACGCTCCGTTTGTGGAGCGTCTTGCGCTTACTTAATTTGGAATGGTAACTGTGATCACTGTCCCTTCACCAGTCTGACTTTGGATGTGGAACTCTCCGCCGATCTGCGCAGCACGTTCAGGCATGGACTTCATTCCTAGATGTCCTGGAAATTCGCGGCTCGCATCAAAACCTTTGCCATTATCGCGGATTTCCAAAATCAGTTTCCCATCTTTGTTCTGCAAACTCAACTCCACCTTGGTGGCGTGGGCATGCTTGGCGACGTTCTGCAGCGCTTCTTGTGCGATGCGATAAAGCGCTTCTTTGGCGTCCAATGAGATATTTGGTTCTTCACCGAAATCCATCACTACGTTGATCTTGTGCCGCGCGTGGATGGCGTCTGCTTGTTGGGTCAGCGCGGCAACCAAGCCTTCGTTTTGTAGTGACTCGGGACGAAGCTCGAAGATGAGGGCATGCATCTCGGAGAGTCCCGCTTCGGCGAGGGAAAGGATGTAGTCGAGTGGTTCTGCCAGTTTGGCAGGATCACGCTCCAGTTGAGTCTGAGCGGTGCGCGCGCCCAGCGCGATTCCATACAGAGCTTGAGAAACTGAGTCGTGCAATTCCCGCGCCAGCCTCTGTCGTTCTTCAAGTGTTGCGACTTTCAATTGCGCTTCCTTGACCTGTAACTCTGCGCTGGTTTGCGAGAGTTCGTGGGTGCGATGCTTTAGTTCGTTGGTCATCTGATTGAAAGATGTGGCAAGCTCGCCAAGTTCATCGTTGGCCAGGACGGGCACTGACACGTCGAGATCGCCCGCCGTGATGGAACGCACGCCACCCAACATCTGCATGATCGGACCCGTGATAAAACGCAGACTCAAAAGAACGCTGAAAAAACCTGCCACGAGAAAAAAGATACCCATGACGAGCAAGGTGTTGCGCACGGTGGCGGAACCATCCTGTCGAATGGCGCTGGATACCTCCTGCGATTTCGCAGTGACATCGTTCAACGGAACAACGACGGACAAACTCCAGTTCAGATTGGGAAGCGGCGCATACGCAACGAACGCGGATTGACCATTGAGATCGATATCCAACGTGCCACTCTGAGATAACAGCTGTGGATTCATCTTGTTTGCCAGAGTCGGATTGATATCTTTCAACGTGAGCGCTAACAAACCGTTCGGCGATGTTTCCTGCGAAGTCAATTCACGGTTGGCAAGACGCTTCGCATCTTCAGGAGAGATGGCAATCAATCTACCATTAGCGTCCATCAAAAAGACAAAACTGCCCTCTGTCGGTTTGACCGTGTTTAAACGTTCAACCAGACGCGAAAGTGAAACATCGATACCGATAAAGCCCTGAAACTCATCGCCATAATAGATCGGCGTATCCGCGCTGACCAACAATCCCTGCCCGGCATCGTCGATGTAGGGCGGCATCCATACTGTCTCTCGCTTCGGGTTGTTGTTCGGCGCTACAGGCAGGTCTTCCACGCGGGCAGACTGCGCGGCCTTTGCCGCACCGTTTTCGATTTCCAACTCAGGCAAATTTCGCACAGGATAATACCGGAAGGTAAGCTGCGTGCCTTGATAATAGATTCCCACTCCCGTTTCAACTTGTGACAACAATGATGGAAAGAGTTCTTCCAGAATGGCAGAGTCTCGCAGACTTTTATCGGTCGTGGCATCGGGCGTGATGCTGCCAATGTGTAAAACTTCTGTCGTACGATTTGGGTTCGCATCGTAATAGAGCAAACCATCAGGACTCAGAGTCAACTGCGAAGATTGGTACACAACATCTTTTGTGTTCGACCAGTCAATATTTTTTCCCGTTGTATGCATCTTCTCCATAAAGTCTGCGGCGATGATGGTCATGCGCGCCGCGCGCTGTAATTCGCGGTCATAGAGTTGGGCTTGCTGCTGGGTCAACTGCATCAACGACAACTTGCTTTGAGCTTGCAAACTGTCTGCGCTGAGTTGCACGGCAGTTTGCTCTGTTTGATCAAATCCGCGCTTGACGATCAAACTCGTCACCACTGCCACCATCAACAGGAACGCCAGCACTCCCACGCCGATCTTTGTGCTTATGTTACTAAATTTAAACATGCCTGCAAACTTCCTATTCAACGGTCACCAGTCCAATACGTACCGCATGCAGCGCTGCCTGAGTACGGCTGGGTACATTTAGTTTTCTCAAGATGTTACTCACGTGAGTCTTGACCGTCTTTTCCCCGATGTTGAGTTCGAGTGCGATCTCCTTGTTGGCGCGCCCCAATGCCAGCAAACGCAGTACGTCCGTTTCGCGTTCAGTCAGTTTCTCGGGACTGTCGGGCGCCTGCACTTCGCGCATCAAACGCGCCGCTGCCTGCGGTGAAAGCTGAACCTGTCCTGCCGCCGCGGCTTTGATCGCAAGCCGCAATTCCTCCGCCTGCGTGTCCTTGAGCAGATACCCGATCGCGCCCGCACGCATGGCTTTCATCACGGCTTCGTCTTCGAGCACGCTGGTCAATGCGATGACTTCCGTATCAGGAAAATCGCGGCGGATGTGAGTAATGGCGTCGATCCCATTCATGACAGGCATCAGCAGATCCATCAGGACGACATCGGGATTTAACTCCCGCGTGAGACGAATTGCCTCTTCTCCATTTTCCGCTTCGCCTACGACCTCCAAATCTGAATCCAGTCCGAGAAACATTTTCAACCCCTGACGGACTACTGCATGATCATCAACCAGAAGAATACGAATGGACATGGGTTTGCTCTCCTCTGCGATTTATTATAGTGTACGCCGCTTAAATCCATCTCAGTCTTAAGTCTGAGATGATGAACAGACCTTCTCCCGATGCTGATTTTATCGCCACTCGCTATACTGTGGACATGATCAAGATCCTTCTCGTCGATGAAGAGGCCAGCATTCGCAGAGGTTTGCGGATGCGGCTCAATGTGGAAGCAGATTTTATTGTGACAGGCGAAACCGGCGATGGCTGGGATGCGCTGCGCCTTGTGCGGGAACTCCAGCCCGATGTCGTGGTGACTGACATCCAGCTCCCCGGAATGGACGGCATCGCTCTCACCAAACGCCTGCATCGCGATTTTCCGAACTGTGCCGTGATCATTCTGAGTTTGTACGACGAGCCATCCAACCGTGAGCGTGCTGCCAAGGCAGGCGCATCCGCTTTTGTGAGCAAACAAAAACCCAATGGCGAACTAGTAAATGCCATCCGCTCAACAGGTCTGCCCCATTAAATGATCTTTTGTAATTTGATCGGAAACGAGAAAATGTAATGTCAAAACTCAGCCAAAAAATTTCACTGCCCGATGGGCGAATTCTCGGATTTGATGAATTGGGTCCACGAGATGGGTTCCCGATTTTTTACTTTCATGGGACACCTAGTGCACGAATAGAGTTCAATGCATTTGGTGATGAGACGCTTATCAACTCACTGAACATTCGCTTAATAGCTCCTGACCGACCAGGCTGCGGCATTTCAGATTTTCGACCCGCCCGACGATTCCTCGACTGGCCAAAAAACATTGTCTTGCTGGCAGATCATTTGAAAATAGATCGATTTGCCATCCTCGGGTACTCAGGTGGTGGACCTTACGCTGCTTCCTGTGCGCATTCCATTCCAGAACGTACAACGAAAATTGGCATCGTCAGCGGTACGGGACCTTTTGATCAAGCCGGTTTGGCAGATCACATCAATGTGAACAGCCGTCGCTTCATGAATCTCGCCCATGAAAAACCCAAGCTCCACCGTTTGATCCTTCGCTCAATGGGCTTCATGTCTCGTTTTGCTCCCAGGAAAGTAATTGAAAATGCATTGGCCGCCTTACCTGCGCCCGACCAAAAAACGATTTCATTACCAGATGTACAGCAAGGGTTTCTGGCAATGATCCAGGAATCACTGCGACAAGGTCCACGCGGCGCCCAACTTAAACACATACTTAATGGTTGATCATTGGGATTTCCGACCCCAAGATATCCAATGCCCGGTATACCTATGGCATGGGGGAAAAGACCAAAACGCCCCAATCGCCATGGGAAGGTATATGGCACATGCAATACCCAACAGCCAGCTAAACATCTTTGAAGATGATGGACATTTATCACTGCTAAAGAAAAAAATCAGAAATATTCTTTCTTTTCTATTACAGCCAAAGGAGACAAGCTCATGAAATTCGACGAAATCGCACAACCAGCGTATCAGGCGGAGTTTTTCTTATCGGTTTGGGTATCCTGGTTTACACCGGTTGGTGGTGGCCCGGCATCCTGCTTGTGATCGGTCTGGCAAACAACGCAGAATTGATCCTGCATAGCAATATCTTGCAGCACTGACCACGTTCGGCTTCTTCACTGCCATCCCGTTGTTCGTGAGCGCAGACATTCCGTGGCGGATCATGGGACCGTTCATTCTCATCGCGATGGGTGCTTCAGCGATATTTAGAAGCATCAGTCAACCAGCAGAAAAAGACAACTCACCAGCGGAGTAATGAAAATGGCTTCGACTACCAAAATGTCCATAAAGAATTCAAGAAACGAACAGTTCGATGATGAAGTCGGGCTGGAGCGATTTGTCTTTTTCAGCGATGCAGGTGTTTGCGATCGCCATCACACTCCTGGCATTGGAGATACACCTTCCAATAGAAGCGACAGGCTTGTCTGACTTCCAACTCACACGTTCCCTGGTTGAGATCTGGCCCAGGTACCTGAGTTTCATGATCAGTTTTCTGGTCATTGGCAATTTCTGGATTGCACATCATCGCCGCTTTCGTCTCATCAACCGTTACGATATCCGTCTGCTCCTGCTTAATTTGCTCATGTTGATGTGC